>NZ_CM145746.1:0-2880172 GCF_055632455.1 Haloarcula sp. MBLA0138
GAGTCGTTCGAAGGGCCGACCCCCTCCCGGTCGAAGGAGCTCATCGGCTGGCCGGGCATCGCCGAGGCGTCGGCCATCGCCGGCGGCCGCGAGCACGACCTGCTGGCCGAGAAGAGCCGCTACGACGAGGCCGTCACCGTCGCCATCGGCGAGTAGCTACGCCGCCCGTCCGACGACCGTCCCGGCCGCGAGGTCGCCGATTCGCTGGCGGCGCTCGGTCACGGCTGCCACCACCAGCCCGACGACGTAGCAGCCGACGAAATCCAGTGGCCGCAGGACGTTCCGGAGCAATGCGTCCCCGAGCGTCACCGGGTCGCCGCTCTCCCGGACCACCCTGAGACCGGTCAGGGCTTTCCCGACCGTTCGCCCGTAGCGCGCCTCCAGCGCGACGTGGTAGGCGAACCACCAGCACCCGCCCACCGCCAGCCCGGCGAGTGCGACCGCCGTGTCGTCGCCCCACGTCACGGCGTCGGCGACCGCGACGACCGCGACCAGCCCCGCCAGCGCCACCAGCGTCCCCAGCGCGAGGTCGAAGACCGCGGCCAGCGCTCGCCGGCCGACGACCGACGACTCGCTGCCGGGCTCGATACCGCCCTCCCCGCCGCCGAAGCCGACCTCGGGCAGCGACGCCGCCCCCACGTCGGAGTGGGTCACGCCGCTCCGGAGCCACTTCGAGACGTGGGCCGCCGGGACGGCGACGCCGCGCTCGTCGGCCAGCCGCGCCAGCCCGCCGAGGTGTCCCTTGCCCGTGACCAGCACCGCGTCCTCGTAGCCGTGTTCGGCCGAGAGGCGCTCGACCCGGTCGAGCATCACGTCGTTGCGGCGGTCGATGGTCGTCAGGACGACGACGAGGAAGGTCCCGACCCCGGCCGCGACGAGCCACGCCGACAGGTAGCCCGTCAGATACACGCCGACTGCGCCGGCCGCTCCGAGCAGCGCCAGCCCGACCGCCGGATAGCGGTACCCCTCGCGGCGCAGGAGGACGGGGACGAGACCGCCCCCGAGCGAAAGCGTCGCCGTGACCGCCGTCGCCGCCGGGGCCGCCCACACCACCGCGGCGAGGACGACCCAGTTGGCGGCGACGACCGGGAGCGAGGCGTGTTGGAGGCGGATGTTCGGGTGTTCGTCGACGCGGTGGGTCGGCAGGTCGCGCTCGCCGGCGACGGCGCCGGTCGCGGCCATCTCCGTCGGGAACAGGTCCCGGACGAACAGGACGAAAAGCGGCGCGTACAGGCACACCTGCAACACCATCGCGCCGAGCAGGTACGTCGGGACCCGGGCCAGCAGGCGCGCGAACAGCCACGGGTCGTCGGTGTCGCGGGGGTACTCGACGAACACCGCGTCCGGGTCCGCGTCGTCGACGAACGCGGCCAGTTCGTCGGTGACCTTGCCGCGCCGGTCCATGTGGACGACGCCGAACAGGCCGAGGGTGGAGGGCTGGGCCATGCTCGTTTCGTCGGCGAAACGCCGGAAGTAGCTTGCGCTCCGCTCAGCAGCTCCGCATGTCGGTCACGTCCTGCTCGACGGCCAGCAGGGCGGTCCGGTTCGCCGAGACGAGGTAGCGGGCCTCCGTCGCCGCCCCGTCGGCCGAGCACTCGTTCTCGAACGTGAGGCTGTAGCCGACGGTCACGTCGACGACCGCGCCGGTCCCGTTGTACCGCGCCACGGTCCCCTCCGCCGGCCGGAGGATGCCGAAGCTCAGGTCGGTGATTTTCTCCCGGTCGGCCAGCGCCCCGCGGATGCGGGACTTCTCGGCGGCGACGGCGCGGTCGACGGCCGTCTCGGTCGGTATCGGCGTCGCCGTAGTCGTCGGCGTGGCGCTCGTCATGGTCGGGGAGTCGGCGGCCGTTCCCGCGCTCGGCCCACCGAGACAGCCGGCGGCGAGCGTCAGCGCGGCGAGGAGGAGGAGGGCAACGCGTCGCATACCGAACGGTTCGACCGGCCCCCGGCATGTGTCTTCTGCCGGCCGCCACCAATACAAGCAAAATTGTTTTATGCGAAAGCAGCATTGTACTACCCATGCGACACAGCGTCGGAACCGAGCGAAGGGGGGCGGTGACCGGATGAGCCGGGCCGACTACGGGACGCTCTCGGTGGTCGGCATCGGGCCGGGCCTGCCCCACGACATGACACAGCGGGCCAAGGAGGTCGTCCGGACCGCCGACTGCGTCATCGCGTCGAACCTCTATCAGGAGTTCCTGCGGGCCGACGGCACCCTCCCGCCCGAGTCGGCGGCGCTGTCGGCCGTCACCGACGGCGGGGTCGCCACCGACGAGGACGGCACCGTCCTCGAACGCCCCGACGGCAGCCGGCAGACACTGGTCCGCTCGTCGATGGGCCGGCAGGTCGAACTCGCCCGCGAGGCCTTCGAGCGGGTCCGGGACGGCGAGGACGTGGCCCACGTCTCCGGCGGCGACCCGAACGTCTACGGGAAGTCGGACCTCCTGTTTACGATGGCCGAAGCCGACGACGCCGACGACGTGCCCATCGAAATCGTCCCCGGGGTCACCGCGGCGCTGTCGGGGGCGGCCAACCTCGGCGCGCCGCTGTCGAACGACTTCTGTACCGTCTCGCTGTCGGACAAGTGGCGCGGCTGGGACGAAATCGAGGAGAAGCTTCGGGCGGCGGCCATTTCTGGCTTCGTCGTCGTCCTGTACAACTGCTGGCGCGACTACGAGCGGGCCGTCGCCGTCCTGCGCGAAGAGCGGGCCGACGACGTGCCCGCCGCCATCGTCAACGACGCCGGCCGCGGCGAGGCCGGCCGCAACGTCGACGGCGAGACGCACACGATAACGACGCTCGGCGAACTGCCCGCCCACAGCGAGGAGATCGGCGGGATGGGGTCGTCCATCCTCGTCGGCACCCACGAGACCGAGGTCTGGACCAACGACTACCGCGAGTTCCTCGTCACCCCGCGGGGCGGGCGTGACGTGGAGGACTTCTGAACCATGAGTACCGACGACACCACCGACGCGAGTACAGACACCGAATCGAAATGCGGAGCGAGCACCGCGACGGAGACGAGCACGGACGACGACGGCGGTTCGAAATGCGGTGCCAGTAGTGGCTCGTCCGGCAGTACCGGCTGTGGCGCTTCGACCGACGAATCCGACGAGGAGGAGGTCGGCGCGACCGTCGAGGACTTCGACGCCGACCCCGGCCAGTTGGTCGCGGTCGGCCTCGGTCCCGGCCAGCCCGAGGGCATGACCGCCCGCGCGAAGGCGGCCCTCGCCGACGCCGAGCACATCGTCGGCTACACGACCTACGTCGACCTGCTGCCCGACGAGATAACCGAGGCCGCCGACGACATCTACGACACGCCGATGTGCGGCGAGGTGTCCCGGACCGAGGAGGCCATCGACCGGGCGCTCTCGGGCAACGACGTGGCTATCATCGGCAGCGGCGACCCCAACGTCTACGCGCTGGCGGGCCTCGCGCTCGAAATCGTCGAGTCCAAGGGCGCGACGGCGTCGATGCTCGACTTCGACGTGGTGCCGGGCGTCCCGGCGGCCCAGTCCTGTGCCGCCCGGGTGGGTGCGCCGCTGGTCAACGACACCGTCTCCATCTCGCTGTCGGACCACCTCACCGACATGCCGACCATCGAGTCCCGCCTTCACGCCGCCGCCAAGGAGGGTTTCACCATCACCGTCTACAACCCGTGGAGCCGCAAGCGCCGGGACAACTACGAGAAGTGCTGCGAGATTCTGCTGGAACACCGCGCTCCCGACACGCCCGTCGGCGTCGTCCACGCCGCTGGCCGCGAGGACGAGCGGGTCGAAATCGTCGAGCTACGGGAACTGCCGGAACTGGGCGAGACGGACCTCGTGGACATGACCACCACGCTGCTGGTGGGCAACGAGGACACCTACGTCTGGGACGACCGGATGGTCACCCCGCGGGGGTACGAGACGAAGTACGACTACTGACCATGTACCGAGTCACCATCGACCGCGAGGCCTGCGACGGCGTCTTCGCCTGCCTCGTGCGCGACGACCGGTTCGTGGAGGACGGGGACGGGCTGGCGGCCATCGAGACGGCCGACCGGACGGCAATCGAGGCCACCTTCGACGACGGCCGCCGGGACGACGCCGAGCAGGCCGCGGCGGCCTGTCCGCTGGACGCGATTCGGGTCGAGGAGGCCGAGCCGTGAGCGTCGAGACCGGCGCGCCGGCGGACATGCTCGCGGCCCACCCCGAGACGGCGTACTTCTGGGGACGAGTCGCCGCCGACGGCGACTGCGAGGACGGCTGCGTGACCGTCCGCACGAACGACGAGACGGCAGCCCGGCGGCTGGCCGCCATCGCCGGCGCGGGGGCGACCGACCGCCGCATCGTCGAGCGCGAGTACGCCCACGACACGACCGTCACGCGCCGCGAGGCGGAGTACACCGTCCAAGTCGCCGGGGGACTGGCCGACCGGGCCAGCGCCGCGCTGGGCCTCCCCTTCGCGGGCGAGGCCGGCGGCTACCGGTTCGACGCCTTCGCCGACCACGACCGCCAACTGCTCCGGGGCCTGCTGGAGGGGTGTGGCACGGTCTGTTTCAAATCCGACGCGGGGGCCGTGGGCGTCTCGTTCGTCCACGAGGACGAGCGCCTGCTGGAGGCCGTCCGGTCGCTGCTGGACCGCTGTCCCGTCGCCGCGCCCTGTGACGACCTCGCCGAGGCCTCGTCGGGCTACTGGTTCGGCGTCGCCGACGACGCCGTGCCCGCGCTCGCAGACTGGCTCTACGACGGGAGCGAGGCGACGGGGCTGTTCGCGCCGAGCCGGCGGCGGAAGCTCCGGAAGAGCGTCGCCCGGGTCCGATGAGCGAAGCTACCGTCGCCCCCGACCGACTCGACGACGAGGCGGTCCTGCTGGTCGGGCACGGGTCCCGCCGCGAGAAGTCGAACGAGCAGGTCCGCGACCTCGCGGCCGACTTGGAGGGGCGGCTCGGCATCCCGGTCGACGCCGCCTTCCTCGAACTCGCCGAGCCGGCCATCGACGAGGCCGTCGCCGGGCTCGCGCGCGCCGTCTCGCGGGTGACCGTCGTCCACCTCTCGCTGTTCGCGGCCAGCCACGTCAAAAACGACGTGCCGCTGGCGGTCCAGCAGGCCCGCGAGGCCCATCCCGAACTGCGAATCGACAACGGCGCGCATCTGGGCGTCCACCCGGCGCTGCTCGACCTGCTCGACGACCGGGCCGCGGCCGTCGAGGCCGACCTCGGCGTCGACCGCGCGACCGACGACGTGGCCGTGGTGCTGTGTGCCCGCGGCTCCTCGGACCCCGACGCCAACGCCGACGTGCACAAGCTCGCCCGCCTGCTGTACGAGGGCCGGGAGTTCTCCCGGGTCGAGACCGCCTTCGTCGGCGTCACCGAGCCGCTGCTTGACGAGCGGCTCCACGACCTCGCCAAGGCCCGGCCCGACGCCGTCGTCGTCCTGCCGTACATGCTCGGCGACGGCGTGCTGACCGGCCGCATCAAGGACGGGGCCGACGCCTTCGACGACGAGTACCCCTACGTCGACGCCGCCTACGGCGAGCCGCTGGGAACCGACCCGCGCCTGCTGGACGTGCTCGGCGACCGCTGGCAGGAGGCCCGCACCGGCAGCGTCGACATGTCGTGTGACACCTGCAAGTACAAGGTCGAACTCGACGGCTACGAGGAGGACACCGGCGGCGCGCGGGCGATGCTCCGGGCGCTGACCCACCAAGCGGAACACGCCGACCGCGCCGACGTGGCCGACGACCCCCACGTCCACGACGCGCCGGCGAAACACGTCGCCGTCTGCACCAACCAGACCTGCGCGAACGACGGCGCGCCCGCGGTCCTCGAACGCCTCCGGCAGGCCGCCCGCGACAGCGACCAGTGCGACGCCCGCATCACGCGGTCGTCCTGTCTGGGCCGCTGTGGCGAGGGGCCGATGGTCGCCGTCTACCCCGACGGCGTCTGGTACGGCGGCGTCGACCCCGCGGACGCCGAGACCCTCGTCGCCTCGCATCTCGACCGCGACCGAATCGTGAGCGAGTTAGTCGACCAAACCCTCTGAGACAGTATGAGCTGCTACGAAATCGAGGCCCTCCGACTGGGCCTCATGAACGTCATCGGCACCGACGACGACCACGCGCGCCAGCACGCGGAAGCCGAGCTGGAAGGCCACATGACCGGCCCCATCGAGGCCCTCGCCGGCGCGGAGACGCTGGCCGAGATACGCCGCCACCTCGACGCGGCGCTGGTCGACCTCGAAGAGGACATCGCGGCGACCGACGCCGACGACCCGGAGTACGACTACCTCCGGGGCCGGCTGGTCGCGGTCCGGGACGCCGAGCGGGCCGTCGAGCGACTGACGACGCAGGGCGAGGGCGTCCTCGACGGACTCGGCGAGGCCCACGACGTGCTCCACGAGGCGTTCCCGGTCGATGAATGAGCGCGCGCCGGCCCTCTCCTTGGGAGCGGTCGCGCCCGCCCGCTCCCGCCAGCAGGGGCGGCGCTCGGCCGTCGCGCTCGCCGACGGGACCGCGCTCGTCGGGACCGCCGACGGCGACGCCCGCGCGGTCGACGTGACCGGGCCGCGGCCCGAACCGCGCTGGCACCACGCGACCGAGGGCGAACCCAGCGTCGTCGCGGCCGAACCGCTGGCCGACGGGTGGGTCGTCGGCGAGCGCAGCGCCCGCGGCGAGATACGCGCCTACGACGCCGACGGGACCGTGCGCTGGCGGCACGCGACCAGCGCGGACGTGGGCGACCCCCAAGACGACACCCGATTTCTCCTGCCGTTCGTCGCCGCCCTCGCGGCCGACGGCGACCGCCTGTACGCGGCCGCCCGCCGGTACGAGCGCGACGCCGGCGAGCGCACCTTCGAGAGCGTCGTCTACGCGTTCGACGCCGACGGCGCGGTCGCGTGGACCTACCGGACCGACGCCTCGCCGGTCGCGCTGTCGGTCCGGGACAGCCGGGTCGCGGTGGCGTACAACCGCTGTCCCGGCGACCACCAGCACGGCCTCGTCGTCCTCGACACGGACGGGAGCCCGCGCTGGATGTGGGACCCGGGGACCGAGGGGCAACGGCGCGTCGGCGACGTGGCGCTACTCGACGCCGGCGCGGTCGTCGCCAGCCACGGCGACTACCGCGGCTACCGCCTCGCCGACGGCGGGGCCGAGCGCTGGCGCGTCCCGCTGGCGACGCCGCGGGCGGTCGACGGCGAGACCGTCTACGCCTACCCGAACCACGTCCACGCCGCCGACGGCGCGGTGTTCGTGACCGGCAACACCTACCCCGAGGAGGGCCGACAGACCGACGCGCGCCACCCGCGGGAACACACCGCTGTCGGCGTCGCCCCCGACGGCACCGAGCGCTGGACCGGCCCGGTCGGCGGCTTCGCCAGCGGCCTCGGCACCGACGGCGCGCTCGTCGCGGTGCCGGGCGCACAGCACTTCCGGGACCGCGACGCCGACGCCCACGCGGTCCGGGTCTACGACGCCACCGACGGACGGGTCGCCACCCGCGACGCCGACGGCGTCGTCACCGCGGCGGCCGTCGACGGCGGGACGGTCGTCGCCGTCGAGGAACCCGTCGTCTACCACGACGAGGGCCGCGAGCGGGGCGCGTACCGGCTCCACCGGTTCGACGCCTGAGCGCGGCCGACGGGAGTTCGGCCCGCCGGACGACTTTTCACTCCAGCGTCCGTGCGAACAGTATGCACAGTTCGACAGCCGGCAGCTCACGCACCGGGGGCCGGTGACCGTGGGGTTCTTCGAGCGAGCCGGCCGCGAGGTCGAGAAGTTCAAACAGACGGCGTCGGCCGCCGCCGAGGCCAGTCGGGACGACGAGTGCCCCGAGTGTCAGTCGCCGATACCCGACGACGCCAGCGAGTGTCCGGAGTGCGGGGCGGCCGTCGACGGCGACTGACTCAGTCGGCCGTCGCCGCGTAGTCGGTATCCACGTCGACGGTCGCGGGTTCGCCCAGCCACGTGTGTACCGCCGCGAGGGTGCCCCACAGCCCGACCTGCCCGAACACGACCGTCCAGCGGTACGCCGCGACGAGCGCCGCCGGCACCGCTCCGTCGACGGGGTTGGCCGGTGCGAGAGCGACTGGTACGGCGAGCAGCGCCAGCGGTGCGAGCGTCGCGGCGGCGGTTACCGGCCGGGCGCGGCCGGCGGTCCGTCGATAGGCGACGCCACACGCCGCCGCGACGAGCGCGCCGAGGACGAGCAGGCCGCCGTACCACAGCAGGCGCGTCTCCGTCGGGAGCGACTGTTCGACGCCCGGTGGCTGGGGCGGGAGGACGAGCCACGGCGCGCCCGAGACCGCGAGGAACCCGGCCGCGGCGAGCGAGAGCCGCTTCGTCGCGCCCGTGCCCGGCAGGGCCGGTTCGAGGAAGTAGTAGCCGACGCCGAAGACGGCGACGCCGAACAGCAGGCCCCAGAGGACGCCGCCGCCGACGCTGGCGAGCGTCGTCGTCAGCGCCGAGACCGCCGGTCCGCCGCCGTGACCGTGCCCGGACTCGAACGTCTCCAGTCCGGCGGTGAAGGCGTTGCCGACCGTGGCGACGAACAGCCCGTAGCCGAGGCCACCGGCGACGCCGGCCAGCGCGCCCCGTTCGAGGTAGCCGGTCGTCATCAGTGGCAGGTGATACCGGCGCTGTGTCGGAAGTTGTGCAGTGCGTCGTGGAGCATCGGGTCTTGGACGAAAAGCAGCGTGAACCCGAGCGCCGTCAGGAGGCCGAGGCCGATCGCGGCCTGCGTCCCCGTGACGGCTCCGGTGGCGCGCTCGATGCGGTCGTACACGCTGTCGTCGGTGTGGTCTCTCGCGTCCTCCATTGAAATTCTAATTGCCAAAAGAGCAAGTTAGATTGTAAAACTTCCGGCTGGCTACCGCTCGGCAACGGTGTCGACGCGCTCGGCCGATAGCGCGGACAGCGGGACGACGTCCGCGCCCGTCTCTCCCGTGAGTACGTCCGCGAGCCCCGCCCGGTCGCCGTCGCCCGCGTCGACGACGAGCGTCCGGTCCGCGACGGAGCCGAGTGCCCGCGCCGCCTCGCGGGTCGCCGCGACCGGACTGCCGTCAGCCGCGTTCGCCCGCCCGTCGGTGACGACGACGGCGACGCCGGCGTCGGGGTCGGCGCGGGCCAGCACCTCCGCGGCCGTCTCGACGCCCGCGGGCAGCGGCGTCCGGTCGCCCGTCGGGAGGTCCTTGAGGTGGCGGGCGGCCCGCGTCACGCTGTCGGTCGGGGGCAACACCACGTCGGCGTCGTCGCCGGCGAAGGTGACCACGGCCACCTCGTCGCGGGCCCGGTACGCGCCCCGCAGTAGCTCCATCACGGTCCCCTTCGCGGCCCGCATCGCCGGCCGCATCGACGCGCTGGCGTCGACGGCGAAGACGACGAGCGTCCCCGCCTCGCCCGCCCGCACGGACTTCCGGAGGTCGCGGGACGCGACGCCGTCGCCCCCGCGACCGGCCGCGGCTCGCACCGACGCCGCGGCGTCGACGTCGTCGCCCCGGCCGGCCCGCTCCGTGCGGACCGCCGCGCCCCGGCCCGTCCCGGTCGCTCTCGCCCGCCCGCTCGCGCTCCCGCCGTCGGCGTCGACCGCCGGAGGGTCCACGTCGGGTGCCCCGCTGTCGCCGACGGCCGCCCGCGACTGGCCCGGCAGCAGCGGCGGGCCGGCCTCCTCGGTGTCGCCGTCAGTTCCGTCGTCCCCCGCCTCGTCTGGTGCGTCCCCGCTCCCGTCTCCCCGCTCGCCGTCGGCCTCGGCCGGCGTCGGCGACCCGCCGCGCTCGTCGTCCGGGTCGTCGTCGCCCGACGCGTCGTCGGTACTTCCCTCCCCGTCGCCCGCGTCGTCTTCGGCCCCGTCCGCCGTCTCGTCGTCCGCGTCGCCGCCTTCCTCGCCCTCGTCTTCCCCGTCGCCGTCCGGGCTCTCGTCGCTGTCCTCGCTGTCTTCGCCGTCCTCGAAGTGTTCGTCGAGCACGTCCTCGGCGTCTGGCGGTTCCTCGAAGGGCCGGGAGGTCAGGCGGTGGGGTAGCGCGAACTCGGCGGCCCGCTGTACGTCCGACTCTAGCACCGTCGTCCGACCGTCCAGCGCGGCGAAGGCCCGGGCCGCCCGCGCGGTGGCGATGTCGCCGCGGTGGCCGTCGACCCCGGCGTCGCGGCACAGTTCGGCGATGCGCTCGCGGAACTCCCGGGCCAGTTCGACCTCGTCCAGCAGGTCCCGGGCGGTTAGCAGGCGCTCGCGGGGCGAGCGACTGCCGTCGGCGTCCGCACCGCTGTCTCCCCCGCCGTCCGTGTCGCGCTCCGCGCCGTCGTCCAGCGCACGGTCGAGTATCTCGACGCGGTCCCCGATGTCGTCGCAGGCGGTCACCTCGGTCCCGAGCGCGAAGCGGTCCCGCAACTGGGGGCGCAGGTCGCCCTCCTCGGGGTTCATCGTGCCGACGAGGGTGAACTCGGCGGGGTGGGTGACGGTGACGCCGTCGCGCTCGACGCGGTTGACGCCGCCGGCGGCCGCGTCCAGTAACACGTCGACGAGGTGGTCGTCGAGCAGGTTCACCTCGTCGACGTACAGCACGCCGCGGTTGGCCCGCGCCAGCAGACCGGGGTCGAACTCGTAGTCGCCCGCCAGCGCGTCCGCGACCGAGAGCGTCCCGACGACGCGGTCTCGGGTCGCCCCCAGCGGCAGGGTCACCAGCGGCACCGGCCGCTCCTCGACCGGCGGGTCCTCCCGGCTCCGGCAGTCCGAACACTGCCGGTCGGGGTCGTCGGGCGGGCAGCCGTAGGGGCAGTCCGCGACGGCCCGCTGCTCGGGAAGCAGGTCCGCGAGCGCCCGCACCGCCGTCGACTTCGCGGTGCCCTTCTCGCCCCGAACCAGCAGGCCGTCGAGGGCGTCGTCGGCCGCGACGGCCAGCAGGCCGTCCTTCAGGTCCCGCTGGCCGACCACGTCCGCGAAGGCGGGGCCCTGCGAAGCCTTTTTGTCCTCGCCGAATACAATCATACTTGTATTAGTAACAACGGGAGTTTAACGTTTATGCCACACATCGGACTCTACACGGCGACGGAGAACGAACTCGGGGCCGTCCAGCGGGCCGCGGCCGAGGTCGACGCGGAACTGACGGTGCGCTCGGAGAGCGACCTCGACGACGAGCCCGCCGTCGAGTCGTTCGTCGACGACCTGACGACGGCCGACGCCGTCGTCCTCTGGCTCCACGGGGCCGAGGACAGCATGCCGGGCTACGAGCGGGCCGTCGAGCGACTGCGCGAGGCCGGCGTCCCACTGGTCGTCAAGGCCACCGGCGACGCCTTCGCCGTCGAGGACACGTCGGTCCCCGACCAGCACCGCGAGACCGTCTACGACTACCTCGACCGGGGCGGCGCGAGCAACGTCGCCAACTGCGTCCGGTATCTGGTCGCGCAGTTCGGCGACGCCGACCCCTCGTACGACGACCCCGTCGCCCTCCCGACCGAGGGGGTCTACCACCCCGACCATCCCGGCGCGAGCGTCGCGGAGCTGTACGACACCTTCGACCCCGCGAAGCCGACCGTCGCGGTGTGGTTCTACGAGTCCCACTGGACCCACGAGAACACGCGCTACGTCGACGCGCAGGTGCGGGCCATCGAGCGCGAGGGCGCGAACGCGCTCCCGGTCTTTTGCGAACCGGCGACCGACGCTGAGGGCCAGTGGAACGCCGAGCGCGTCACTGAGGAGTGGCTGCTGGACGACGACGGGAACGCCCGCGTCGACGCCGTCTGCTCGTCGTTCATGTTCTCGCTGTCGATGGACGAGCGCGGCCGGAGCGCCAGCGACGAGGGCCAGAGCGCGGAAGACGTGTTCCTCGACCGCTTGGGCGTGCCGGTCCTCCAGACGGTGACGACGATGCGCTCGCGCTCCCGGTACGACGCCAGCGACACGGGCGTGATGGGATTCGAACTCGCCCTTTCCGTGGCGCTCCCGGAGTTCGACGGCAACGTCGTCACCCACCCCATCTCGGGCAAGGAGCGCACCGAGGACGATGCCGGCATCGGGTCGGCCCCGAAACAGCACTTCCCCATCGACGACCGGGTCGACCACGTCGCCCGTCTCGCGGTCAACTGGGCCCAACTGCGCCACACGCCCAACGACGAGAAGCGCGTGGCCGTCGTTCTCCACAACTACCCACCCAGCGACGACGGCATCGGCACCGCGTTCGGCCTCGACTCGCCCGAGTCGACGGTCAATCTGCTGGACGAACTCGACGCGCGAGGGTACGATTTGGGCGGCGAACGGCCCGATTCCGGGCAGTCACTGGTCGAGCGCCTGACCGCACAGCTGACCTTGGAGGACCGTTGGGTCGCTCCCGAGGACGTGCGCGAGATGAGCGTCGACACCGTCTCGCCCGCCCAGTACGGGGAATGGTTCGAGGCGCTGGGCCCGGGTTTCCGTGAAAACGTCGTCGAGGAGTGGGGTGACCCACCGGACCGACCCTTTGCCATCCCCGGCGTCGAGTTCGGCAACGTCCTCGTCACCGTCCAGCCCCCGCGCGGGTTCGGGATGGACCCCTCGAAGGTGTACCACGACTCCGACCTCCAGCCGCCCCACGACTACGTCGCCTTCTACCGCTGGCTCCGCAACGCCTACGA
This sequence comes from Haloarcula sp. MBLA0138, assembly GCF_055632455.1. Taxonomy (NCBI): domain Archaea; kingdom Methanobacteriati; phylum Methanobacteriota; class Halobacteria; order Halobacteriales; family Haloarculaceae; genus Haloarcula; species Haloarcula sp. MBLA0138. The sequence continues at coordinate 12,583 of NZ_CM145746.1, forward strand.
GGCCGACGCCGTCGTCCACCTCGGCACGCACGGCTCCTTGGAGTGGCTGCCGGGCAAGACCGTCGGCCTCGACGCCGAGAGCGCGCCGGACCAGCTCATCGACGACCTCCCGAACGTCTACCCCTACATCGTCAACAACCCCGGCGAAGGGACCCAGGCCAAACGGCGCTCCTACGCCGCCGTCGTCGACTACCTGACGCCGGTGATGGCCAACGCCGGAACCTACGACGACCTCGCGGACCTCGAAGAGCTGGCCGACCGTTACCGCGAGGCCGGCATGGAGGACGCCCGGACCGACGATGGCGACCACCTCGAAGCGCTCATCCGCGAGGCCGTCGACGACCTCGACCTCGCGGTCGAACTCGGCGTCGCGGGCGACATCGACGAGCGGGCCGACGTTCGTGGCCCCGAGGAGGCCGGCTCGACGCTGGCCGAGGGCGCGGTCGAGGGCGACGACCTCGCTATCGACGAGCTGGTCGAGCGCGTCCACGAGTACCTGACCGACGTGAAGACGACCCAGATACGGAAGGGTCTGCACACGATGGGCGAGCCCCCGGCCGACGACCGGCTGGTGGACTACCTCGTCGCGCTCACGCGCCTCGAAAACCCCGGCGCGCCCTCGCTGCGGGAGAGCGTCGCCGGCGTGTTGGGCGTCGACTACGAGAAACTGCGGAACGCCCCCGGCGAGTACGACGCGGACCTCGGAATGACCTACGCCGAGGCCGCCGACCGCGTCCACGAGACCGGCAAGGACCTCGTCCGGACGCTGGCCGAGTACGACTTCGACGTGCCCGCGAGCGAACTCGACGACGGGGACTCGGAGGTCAACATGAACCTCCTCGTCGTCGACATCGACCCCATCGGGGACGCCCGCGCCCGCTCGGGCGCACACGACGACCTGCGCGAGGTGCTGGCCTACATCTGCGAGGAGGCCGCCCCGCGGGTGGCCGGCACGGCCGACGAGATTCCCCGCACCGCCGACGCGCTGGCGGGCGAGTACGTCCCGCCCGGGGGCTCCGGCGCGCCCACGCGGGGCGGCGTCGACCTGCTCCCGACCGGGCGGAACTTCTACACGCTCGACCCCCGGAAGGTGCCCGCCAAGTCCGCGTGGGAAGTCGGACGCGAGGTCGCCGACGGGGTCCTCGACCGCCACGAGTCGGCGGAGGATGGCTACCCCGAGGAGATAGGCGTCGTCGTCTGGGGGACGCCGACGGTCCGCACCCGCGGGGAGACCATCGCGCAGGTGCTGGCGCTGATGGGCGTCGAACCGGTCTGGTCCGACGCCGGCCGCGTCGAGGACGTGGAACCGATTCCCCTAGAGGAACTCGGCCGCCCGCGCATCGACGTGACGACGCGCGTCTCGGGGCTGTTCCGGGACGCCTTCCCGGCCGCCGCCGGGGTCGTCCACGACGCCGTCGACGCCGTGGTCGACCTCGACGAACCCCACGAGATGAACTACGTGAAGAAACACGTCGAGGAAGAGGTCGACGACCTCGTGGCCGACGGCATGGAAGAGAGCGACGCCCGCGAGGCCGCGACGGCCCGCGTGTTCACCACCCGCCCCGGCGGCTACGGCGCGGGGACGAACAAGGCCGTCGACGAGGGCAACTGGGACGACCGCTCTGACCTCGCCGAGGTGTACGTCCAGTGGGGCGGCTACGCGATGGGGTCGCGCGGTCGGGTCAGCGAGGCCCGCGACGCCTTCGAGCGCCGTCTGTCCTCCGTCGAAGCGACCGTCAAGATAGAGGACACCGCCGAACAGGACGAGTTCGACTCCTCGGACTGGTACGCCTTCCACGGCGGGTTCATCTCCGCCGTGACCGAGATCGCCGGCGAGGAACCGAACTCCTACGTCGGCGACTCTTCGGACCCCGACAACGTCGACGTCTACACCAACGAGGAGAAGGTTCGCAAGGCGATGCGGGCCCGCGTGCTCAACCCCGCGTGGCTCGACTCGATGGAAGAGCACGGCTACAAGGGCGCGGGCGACCTCTCGACGACGGTCGACGTGGTACTCGGCTGGGACGCGACCACCGGCGTCGTCAGCGACACCCTGTGGGAGGCGGTCGCCGACGAGTACGCGTTCGACGACGACCGACAGGAGTGGCTCCGCGACGTGAACCCGTGGGCGCTCGACTCGATAACGGACACGCTGCTGGAGGCCATCGACCGCGGCCTCTGGGACGCCGACGCCGAGACCGAGGACCGCCTGCGGGACCTGCACCTGTCGGTCGACGGCGACTTGGAGGCCCGCGCCGGGTCCGGCCCGGCCGGCGAAACCCCGGAGGTGACCGGCGATGACGACTGACGGCGCGTCCACCGACGAGCGGGCCGCGGGCGATGGATTCGAGGAGTACGCCGACCTCGGAGCGACTACGGAGGCGGCGATGGACATCGCCGAGACCTCGATGGACCGCGTGCGTGAACTGGTCCCCGACGAGACGCTGGCCGACCGAATCCGACAGAAGTCCGTCCACGCCACCGGCGACCCCGAGTTCCAGCACCTCGTCCGCTTCACCGGGACCGACGACTCCGAACCGGTCCGGGCCGGCGCTCGCGCGGTGCTCGACGAGCGCCCCATCGTCACCGACATCACGATGGTGAAAGCGGGTATCACCGGCCGTGGCCACGACTGTCCGGTCCGCAAGGCTATCGGCAACGGGGCCGAACTGGCCGCCGAGACGGGGATGACCCGGACCGCCGCCTCCGTACTCGAACTCGACAAGGAGGGCGTCTACGACGGCGCTATCGCCGTCGTGGGCAACGCGCCGACCGCGGCGCTCGCGCTGGCCGACTGCATCGAGGACGGCACCCGGCCGGCCGCCGTCGTCGCCACCCCCGTCGGCTTCGTGAAGGCCGCCGAGAGCCGGCAACGGCTCCGCGAAGCGGCTGCCGCCCACGGCGTCCCCGCCGTCACGAACGTCGGCCGCCGGGGCGGGTCGGGGCTCGCCGCCGGACTGACCAACGAACTAGTCCACGTCGCCAGCGACGCCCGCGACGGGACCGTGACGCTCGATGAGTAGCGACACCGAGGACGACGGCTACGACCTCGACAGCGGGCCGGACCCCGCGGCCCTCGCCGCCGCGGCACCTGAGGCCGCCGACCCCGACCGGCCGGTCCACGCGGTCGGTATCGGCCCCGGCAACCCCGAGTTCCTGACGCCGCGGGGCGAGCGCGCCATCCGCGAGGCCGACGCCGTGGTTGGCTTCGAGACGGTCGTCGAGTTCGTCGCCGACCGGACCGACGCCGACCTGCTGACGTGTGGCTACCGCGACGAGGGCACGACGCTTGCGGCGTTCGCCGACCGTGTGGCCGACGGCGAGCGCGGGACCGCCGTGTTGATGGGCGACCCAAACCACTCGGGCTACCAGTTCGTCGGGAAAGTCCAGCGGGCCGTCGACCGCCCCGTCCGCGTCGTCCCCGGCATCTCCTCGCTGCAGGTAGCGGCCAGCCGCGCCCGGACGCCGATGGAGGCGACGACGTTCGTCACGCTCCACAAGAGCGGCGACCTCTCGGCGGACCGGGCGCGGCTCCGGGACGCCGCGGGCGACCGGCACCTGCTCGTCCTCCCGCGACCCTACGACCTGATGCCCGGCGACATCGCGGCCGACCTCTGTGGGGCAGGCGCGGACCCCGCGCTCGACGCCGTCGTCTTCGAACGGTTGACCCACGACGACGAGGCCGCCACCCGGACCGCGCTCGGGGACCTCGCCGACCACGCCGGGGGCGACGGCCCCGACGATACGCCTTTCTCCGACCTCTCCGTGTTGGCCGTCCGCCGGGATTAGCGACCCTCGCCGTCGGTCGCCATCGGCCGGGCCGACGCGGCCAGCGTCTCCTCGAAGGTCAGTCGCGTCTCGGTGCCGGCGAGCGCGCGCTTCGTCTCGACGGCGGCCGCGACGGCCTCGGTGACCCGCTCGTGGTCGCCCAGCGGGTCGGCGTAGGCGATACCGCCCCGACCCAGCCCGAGTTTCGCCGGGATTCGCTCGTCGGTCGCCGCCGTCGGGGCCAGAAAGAGCGGCACCGCGACGCGAACCTCCCCGGTGAGGTTGTACCGGACGCACTCGACGGTCGGGTTCTGCAGTAGGTAGCAGGGCTCGACCTCGCCGACGGCGGTCCGCTCGCGGAGCCGTTCGGCGTGGTACTCCGTGACCTGTCGCTGGTATGGCTTGCCCCCGGAGCCGAAGGCACACAGCGCGACGGAGGTTTCGGGGCCCACCGGTCCGGCGGCCGCTATCCGGTCGGCGAGCGCGCCGGTCACCAGCGGGCTCCGCCCGACCGGTTCGCAGTAGTGGACCGCCGCGTCGAGCGCGTCGAGCGCGCCGGGGACGCCGTCGAGCGTCTCGTGGCTGTGTGCGACCGCCGCCGGGACCGCGAACGCGCGGTCGGTCTCGATAGCTGCCACCGCGTCGCGCAGTTCGCGGCGCGGCTCGCGGTCGTAGGTCAGCACGCGGGTCGCGTCGGCGACACCGCGCTCGTCTAACCGCCGCGCGTGGGTCTCGTAGGTGGCGCGCCCGTCCTCGTGGCCGATGAGCAGGAGTGTGTCGTGTGACATGGTGGTCCCGGATAATACAAACTAAGTTGTATTAGCCAAATTCTGCTTGGTTTGACGTACAGAGGAACTCACAAATAGCTTTTGGTGGTGGGGGACTCCGGGCCGGACAGCACATTTGGTATAGCGGATAATAGTATACAGAGCACACAACCGCACGTCGACCGTCACGTCGGAAACCGGCCGAAGGCGTCCGCTCGGCGCGCGAAGCGGCGAAACCGTTCTGTGGCTGGCCCGCCTCCGGCCGGTATGGTCTCGGACGGAACCGTGGCGGCCGACGGACACCGCATCCACTACCTCGCGGCGGGCGACGGGCCGCCGGTGGTCCTGCTCCACGGCGGCGTCGTCGACGCGGCCGCGGTCTCGTGGCCGCCGGTCGTCGAGCGCCTCGCCGCCGACTACCGCGTCCTCGCGCCCGACCTGCTCGGCTACGGGGCGAGCGCGCTCCCCGACGGCCCCTATTCCATCGCGCGCCACGCGTCGGTCGTCGCGGCCGTCCTCGACGAACTCGGCACCGGACCGGTGACGCTCGTCGGCACGTCCATGGGTGGCGGCGTGGCGATGCAGGTCGCGCTCGACCGTCCCGACCTCGTCGACGCGCTCGTTCCGGTCGACGCATACGGACTCGGGACGGCGCTCCCTCACGGTGCGCTCTCGTCCCTGCTCGCGCGGTTCCAACTCCCGAACCGCGTCGCCGTCGCGCTGTTCCGCCGGAGCAGGCGGCTCACGCGGGCCAGTCTCGCCGGTCTCGTCTACGACCTCGACTCTCTCTCGGCGGCGGCCGTCGACGCCGTCTACGAGGAGGTCCAGCGGCCCACCGCCGGCGAGGCGTTCCGCCGGTTCCGCGCGGCCGAGGTGGGCCGCGACGGCTACCGGACGACCTTCGTCGACCGGGTTGCCGACCTCGCCGTCCCCGTCCGGTTCGTCCACGGCGAACACGACGCCCTGTTCCCGGTCGCGTGGGCCCGCCGGGCCGCCGAACGTACGCCCGACGCATCGCTGACGGTCGTCGCGGACTGTGGCCACTGGGCTCCGCGGGAGGTCCCCGACGCTGTCGCCCGGGAGATTCGAGAATCCGCGCCCGAACCCGGCTGAACGGCCCGCCACGTAGGTATGCGAGCCGTCCCGACACCTGCAAAGATAAATCTCATATTGCTATACAGAACTCGCTTTCTGGAAGTTGAGACTACAGCGGGTTTAGCGGGGCTGTGATGCGTGAATTTGACCGATTCGGTCAGCGGAAACTGCTTCACATCGCTCTCAAAACGGCCATTCTTGTCACACTGACAATCATATAGGTGAATTTTCGAGACTTCCAGCAGTGTAGCCACTCAGATGGTGCGCTAACCTAAACAGAGCACCTCACTACCCGATTCCTGTCTCCTTCTTCACCAGCGTCAGCGTGTTGTCCGCTGTAATCAGCGGCGAATGTTCATACTCACCAGTCAATTCGACCTGCACGAGCAGGTCCACCGCTCGCCAAATTGAGTACAACAGACACGCGAACGCGAAGTAGAAGAATCGGAGCCCAAAATCGGTCGAGGTCGTCGCTGCCATGAACCGCTTGATCGACCTGTACCCACTCTCGATTTCCCACCGGTAGCCGTACTCCGTGAGGTGACCACTCCCCCGATTGGTCATGAACACCGAATACTGCCGGTGATCGTCGTGCTCGGAATCTTCTTTCCGGCGGTAGATTAGCGTCGTCTGGTGCCACTCGTTCTTGCCCAGATGGAGCTTGCGGTCGGTTTCATACCGGTCTTGATCCCGCTGGAGTAACCGCTTCGCCTGGGCCTTCTCGCTGGTTTGCATCCGCTTCGGCACGACGTAGGAGAGCCCGCGCTGGCTGATCACCTCCAGGACGTGCTGGCTGTCGAACTCTCGATCCATTAGGACATTATCAACGTGGACGAGCTCTTCAGCCGAATCCAGCAAGTCCTCGACGATTTCCAGCCGTGACTCGCCTTTCCGTACCGGGCGGGCATCAAGGACGAGCGGGACGGCGTTCCCGACCAACTGAACGGTCGCCCACTGGTACGCGTACTCGTCACTCTTCTCTTTCGTCCCGATGATTTCGTCTTCGTGGCCGGTGCGGTCGCCGGTGAAGGGATCGGCTTCGGTAATATCGATTGCGACGATACCCGCGCGAAAAAACTCTTCAGTCTCTGCGACCTCATCCAGCAGTCGACCGACCGCTTGTCGGTACATCTCTCGAATCGCCGGTACTGAGAGGTCACGAATGTGGTCACGGTGGGCGTGACCCATCGGTGTCCGGTTCCGCTCCGCCTCGTGAATGAAGCTCCGTGCCCCCTCATTTGCAGCCAGATTCCCACGAAGGCCGAGATACGTCTGTAAGTCCCAGTATGCGTTCTCGTGGATCTCACAGCCATCCCCACGCTCTAGCGAGAACACGGGATAGACAATACGACCGATATGATCAGTGATTTTCTCTGCTTCCCGCAGGATGGTGTGATCGTCTGGTTCTGACTCCCTGAACGTCTCCTCGTGGGGCCGGAGTTTTTGATCTGGTTCACGTGGGACCGCGACATCCGCGGTCTGGGCCCTGATGAGGACCGTCCGCGCCGCTATCCTGACGGTTTCACGAAGATCAGCTGTAAACCGATTGTCCCAACTGCGCCATAGTGTCGACTGATCTGGAATTGATTCCAAATTAAGTTGTTCGCAAAGCTCCGGCTGTCGATCCAAGTACTCAACGAGGGCTGTTTCGTGAGTCCAACCGTGGAGTTCTTTCAATGTGAACACCCGAAAGAGAGTGTCTACCTCGTAGCGCGTCGAGCCAGCGTAGCAGTCGTGGATCCCGAAATCGACGTAGTTGAGTGGATACTGGCAAATAAATTGCTCGACTGAGTGGTGTTCCTCGTGTTCGAACCACCGACGTGCAATAGTTCTGATATCTGCTTGCAGGGCCTCAAGAGAACTGCGGTCGTACAGTGGTGTTGAGTCGTACACTGGCCAATCGACAGTTGATTTTTCGGCAATGTGCCGGAATACATCTCTTCGAGAGGTTCTTGTTTGTGTCATCTTGTTGAGTAGAGTATCGAAGGAGGTCGGGTTCCTGCGTCCAGAGAAGGGTCAGAGCAGCCCACTGCTTCCCGTCCAGTACGGGTTCCGGAGCGGCTAGTCGTCTGCGACAGCCTGAGTGTTCGGCATCTCCGGATGTGCTTCGGTCTGTTCGGACACTGCCATCCACTCCAAGGACTCCTCGTAGTGAAAGACGCGGTGATCCTGAGTCGGATCGACGACTGTCAGTGAGAGCCAGTTGTTGTCCAGAATTTCGGTCAGTTCCTCGTGGTCGGCCAAGATGCCGGTGACGCGCTCGACTGGCGCGTGGATGATCGTCGAGAGGCGGAGCGGTTGGTGATACGGTTCGTCGTCTGCGATCATCAGCGACTGGAGCGGGAGACCGGCCATCAGGTCGCCGCCGTTGCCCTGATAGACACCGACGTTGCCGACTGGGTTCTGGGTCACCTTCGACCCGCTGCCGTAGACGGCGTTGTCGACCGTCGAGAAGTAGTACTGGGTGTTGATCCACTGGGTGACGACCATGGGGCCAGTCAAGATGGCCTCCAGCGCGTCTCCGTCGGGGTCAGTCGACCAGTCGTACGAGTGGAGGAATGCACGCCCGTCGAGATCGCAGCCGCTGGTCAACTCGCGGGGGCCGATCACGAAGCCAGCGTTGCCAGCCAGCCCCCACTCGGGACGCGTCTCGGCCCAGTCGGCGGCACGACGCTCCGTCTCGGTGACGCCGGCCGAGCCGTCGGCCCCCATCGCCTCGGCGCGTTCGGCTGTCGCGTGCTCGCGAGCCGTCGCAAGATCCGCCCGCAACTGGTCAAGGTCGTCCGCGTGGCTCTCGGGCACGTCGTCCGCGAACAGGTCCACTTCGTCGGTCGTCGTGTTGTGCTGACCGGCGATGAAGACCGTATCCTCGGGGATGTCGAACCCACGCTCGCGGAGCTCGGTCTTGACGGCGTCGTCGTTACAAATCTTCGCGAGAACGCGGGCACTCGGGCCGCCGGGGTTGCCCGCACAGGCACCGCAGTCCAGACTCGAGTCGTAGGGGTTGTTTGCCGTCTCGCTGGCGTGCCCTGCGAAGACGACGAGGCGACCGAACTCCTCGAACCCCATCAACTCGAAGGCAGTCGCGGCGTATTCCACTTTCTCCTCGGTGGTCAACCCCACCGGCAGGTCGCCGGAGTAGGTGTACTGGTGATGGACCAGCGGCTCACAGAACTCGTGGTCGTTGGGCACCAACTCGGCGGCGGCGTCGATCAGGTCGTGGACGCGCCCTGGAACGAGCGTCCGGGCCGCGAGTGAGAGCCCGTAGCCGCTCCCGACAGTCTCGACGTATCCGTAGGCGGTGGCCGCGTTGGCCTCCAGCATCTCGATGACTTCGTTGGCGGCCGCACGCATGCCGGACCAGCGGTCGTGGCGCGCCTGCGTGTCGTCGTCGGTCGGGAAGTCGGTGATGTAATGCTGTGGGTCGAGGATCGGTGGACAGGCATCGACCGATACATCGGCGTCGTAGCCCTCGTACTCCATCGGGATGCCAAAGAAGCCAGCGTACCCGTGGGTCTCGTAGTCGCCCGTCGCCTCGATATGGCGGCGGATGGTCTCTGAGCGGGTGTCGATACAGAAGACCAACTGAGCGTCCGGGCGGCCCGACGTATCGCTGTCATCCATCGACTGACTCTGGGCCGCGACGGTCCCGACGAGGTCTTCGCGGTAGGTCGTTTCCCACGCACGCAGGAACGCCTGAGCGAGGTCATCCGTCGGGTTCACGTCGGCGTCGTCGTCCGGCTTGATGTCAGCGTCGGCAGCATCCAGCAGTGCCAGACGCGCCGCAAGATATCCCTCCAGCGAAATCGGGTACGTCGACTGCCATACACCCTCGTCCTCGGCGCGCTGCTTGATGAACCCGGTCCAGCCCGGGAGCGCAGCCAGCTGTTCCTCGAGGATTGGCACCCACTGACTCTCAGGGTACGACTTCAGGACCGCCTCAATAGCCTCGATTGGCGCTTCGGGCAGGTCGGCGACGACCCCCTCGTCGGGGATGTCGCTGTCGTATTCGGCCATTCCACGGAAGGCGGTGTAGAACCCCCCCTCACGGTTCGGCATCGACCAGTGGGCGCTCCCCTCGTCGAGGAAGGCTGACAACCACTTCGTCAACGCCCTGTCGACGTGGTCCGTGGCGGTGTCCGTGTCACTGTTCTCGGCACCGGCCGCGTCGGCCATACGGTCGAGTAACGTCGCTGGGTCATTCTCGTAGCCTGCTTCAGCGAGCTCCGCCTCAAGGAGTTCCCGGTCGATCTGGCCGCGTTCCAGCGCCGTTCCGAACGTCTCGGCGCTGGGGTAGCCACGGCCGCCCAATAAAGTAGCGGCCTGTTCGACAGCCTCTCCAAACGGCTGGTCCTCGAACCCCGAGAGGGGGTTTGCCGTCACGAACGAGTGAATGGGCCAGAGGGAACCGACGGTGGTCGCAGCTTCGTCGATGCTGTCGCGGATGGCGGATTCAGTACTCATTGTAATCCTCCGTGGAAGTCAGTAAGGTGTTCGATGACGGGTGGGTGGCGTTCAGCAGTGCCACATAGAGCCGCTGGCTGTGTTCGTGGATCCCGGTCTCGATGGCGACATAGATGCCGACGAAGCCGACGGCGATGACCACGTGGAGCAGAGTCAGTTCGGTCGTTGCCGTGCCGACTGCCAAGAGGCCCGAGACACCTTCGTAGACAACGGCGTAGACGACGATGGCCGGGAAGAACACCAGCGGGACGGCCCCATAGCGGGCGAGCGTCGGAAGTGAGGTGTGCTGGACCGCGCTACGGGCCGCGTGGAGCGTGGTGAAGACGACGAAGAAGGACAACAGGAGGCCGCTGTCGACGCTTGCTCCCTTTCCCGTCAGCACCGTGAACACCACCCCACCGGCGAGACCGGTCAGCAACGCCACGACAAAGCCGATGGCACTCGTCATGCGGCCGATCGTGTGCTCGGTGGTCTCGCTCGGACTCGTGTGTTCGACCTGTTCGCCCGAACTGAGGAACTGATAGGCCTTGTAGAATCCGTGTAGGATGAGATGGGTGATCGCAGCCCCGAAGAAACCGAGGCCGGCCTGCATGATCATAAAGCCCATCTGACCGACCGTCGAGCAGCCGAGTTTTCCTTTGATATCCGTCTGGACGGACTTCAGGAGCTTCCCGCCGCCAGCACTCGCCGCGCCGACGGCGACCACTGCGAGCATGAGCGTGGAGTCGACCGTAATAACCGGGGCAAAGCGAGTCAGCAGGATGCCGCCCGCGTTGACGAACCCGGCGTGCATCAGCGCGGACGCCGGCGTCGGTGCGGTCATCGAGGAGAGCAGCCAGTTGTGGAACGGGATGAGGGCGGACTGGATCATTGCCGCGAGCACAAGCGCACCGGCTGCGACCAGCCACACCGAACCACCGAGCGTGTCGGCGGCCGCGCCAATTCCGGAGACCGTCGTCGAGCCGGTTGCCCACCACAGCGCCGTCAGCGCAATCCCAAGCAGTACGCTACTGGCGATAAAGTACTTGCGAGCGACCGTCGCGGCGGCCTGTGCCTGTTTCCAGCCCTCGGTGATGCCGATGAGTTCGGCCATCACCAGACCCATCGCCACCCACAGGAATCCGAACAGTGCGACGTGGTCGGCCGCGACGAGTGCCATCACGGCTGCGGTGAACCCGAACATAGCGAGAAAGAACCCCGTTTTGTGGGTGCTACCGGCCATGTAACGGCGCGAGTAGCTGTGAACGATACCGCTGAAGAAGGTGACCACCACCCACATCAGCACAGTCAGGCCGTCGATGGCAACCAATCCAGGGATTTCCCATGCGGCACCAAACCGGATTCTGGCGATGAGGACGACGATACTCGCGACGAACAGCGACCACACGAGCCACGTTAGTGCAACGGACACGAACGGCGAATCCGCCGTCGTGTCCGGGAGCGCTCCCACCGTCGGTTTCGAACTGTGTTCTGACATCGTTCAGCCCATCGTACGACTTATTGCGGCACCAGAGACGGTCCCAACGGATCCGCTTCTGGTCGCTTTCACTCCTGTATTGAACAAAATGGTTGTTAAATCTATCTATATTCACATTCTGTTCGATATATGGGTATTATAGAACATTATGATTGTCCGGCGGTGCACAGAGTCGCCTGGTAGAGGAGTCAGGTCAGGAGGCTTGCGACACGTATCGACGCATCGTCGGGGAGACGAGCCCGGATTGTGGTCGGGTCTGTCGCACCGTCGAGGGCGACCAGATACCGCTTGTCTGGGAACGAACTGTACGCACCGTCCTGATCGTAAACGTAGCCAGCGACCGTCACCGACGAGGGGAGTGCCTGCTGGAGAAATTGGACCTGTTGGCGAACATTATACTCGGTGAGTCGGTACTGTACCGTCTGAAGCGGTAACGATTCCGTCACGACTCCCTCCTCAAACGCTTCTCCGACGAGCGAGCGGAGCGGATCCAACCGTACTTCGATCCCGACAGGTGACTCTGCATCGGGTGCAACCCACCGCTCATAGGCGTCTTCGAGAACCTCACAACTCGTGTGTCCCACAACGATGACCGCTGTGATGTCGTGCTGGGTTCTGAGGTGTTCGATGGTACTGTCTGGAACCGTTTGTTCCTCGTATCGTTCCTGTGTCTGATTCCCGAGAGTCTCGACGCTAACGACGTTCCAGGTAGCGTCAACCGGCCACAGCGGCCCCCGGAGCTTGCAACTGCTCATCGAGCACGAGACGACGAGTGCCGTCTGCGCATCCGATTCGTGTCCCATGTCGCTTTGAGGCCCGGCCCAGTCTTGAACCGACTCGATGACAGATTCGAGATCGTTCCCGTTCATTCTACGCTGTGCCACCTCCGCTCGGACCTATTACTGCCGCCATCGGGTTTCTTCGACCATTTTGGTCCTCAATCAACATTGATTTACCGGAACGTTCGATATAACCGTACAAAAAATCATATCGTTATTGACGTGGAGGTGCTGGTATGGAAGCACTCTCGGGAACTCTCCTCGTCGGCCGGTCGTTCGAGCCGATGCGGGGTCGTGTTGTTATCGAGGACGGTCAGATCGAGCGTATCGAGGAGACAGAAATGACATCGACCGATATCATACTGCCGGCGTTCGTCAACGCTCACACGCATCTGGGTGACTCCGTCGCGAAGGAAGCGGCTGTAGGGCTATCGCTCGACGAAGCAGTGGCACCGCCGGACAGTCTGAAACACCGACGATTGGCGGCTGCCGACCGTTCCGACCTCGTATCAGCGATGCGCCGGACGCTCCGATTTATGGAGCGAACTGGGACGGTCTCCTGTTTGGACTTCCGGGAGTCCGGAACTGCCGGGGCACGCGCGCTCCGTGAGGCGGCTGCGTCCGTTTCCCTCGACCCGTTCATCTTCGGGAGCGGAAAGCAGTCCGTCCTCGATGTTGCCGACGGGTACGGCGGCTCCGGGGCAAACGACGGCGATTTCACCGAACAGCGTGCTGCCTGCCGGAAACACGACGTGCCCTTTGCGATCCACGCTGGCGAACCCGACGCGACTGACATCCATCCGGCACTCGACCTGGAGCCGGACCTCCTCGTCCACATGGTGCACGCAGAACAGGACCACCTGCAGCGAGTTACAGAGCAGTCAGTCCCGGTGGCGGTCTGTCCGCGCGCGAACACTGTTCTCGACGTTGGAACCCCTCCAGTACGGGAATTACTCGACCACACGACAGTCGCACTCGGGACTGACAACGTCATGCTGAATCCCCCGTCGATGTTTCGGGAGATGGCGTACACGGTGAAACAGTTCGACGTGACTGCCCGAGAGGTGTTACGGATGGCGACGACGGCCGGTGCCGATATCGTTGGACTCGATTGTGGTGTCATCGCTCCCGGCCGGCGCGCAGCACTCCTCGTCCTCGACGGTGACTCGGACAATCTGACGGGCTCTGTTGATCCAGTACAGGCAGTCGTTCGTCGCGCGACCGAGGTGGACGTCAAACGTGTCCTCGTCTAGGAATCAACGCCTGTCTGAGTCTTGGAATTGAAATTTCCGAAGGGCGTCGTTTCGTGACTCCGAACGAGGACTTCGTCGGCAACGGTGAGCCCCATATCGAGAAGTTCCTGTGCAACGGGTGTAATGTCGCTGTCCGTCTCGCCGACTGCAGTGACGAGGAGGTTCTGTTCACCAGTGACCAACTCCTGAACTGATACCACGCCATCGATGTCCAGAATATCGGGGACGAGGTCACCACGTTCGGGAATCGCAGCGGTACAGTAAAGCAGCATTCGGAGCGGATAACCTGATTTCTGATAGTCGACGCTAGCGCTGTATCCTTTGATTACGCCGTCGGATTCGAGACGCTGAATGCGCTTGCGGACAGTACTGTCGGAGGTACCGGTCCGCTCCGCGATGTCTCCGGACGACATGTTTCGAGCGTCTTCTTGGAGTGCATACAGGATCGCTTTGTCGGTATCGTCGATCTCCTCGTCAGTCATATCAGTGTGTCCGCGACAAAGCCACTTTACCTTTGTACGTTGTTAGGGCATTCAACAGAACTCTCTGCTCTTTCTTCCCTGTGCCTCCCAACAGAGTCTATGCATTGAGAAGGCCGGTCTCAACTTCCACCGCGGCCCGTTTGATATAGCTCTCAGTGGTTTATCGCCGGTGGCACGCTCTCGTCGCCGGTCCCGGGTGCGATACGCCTTTCTCCCCAGCTACCGGACTGAAGCGCATGCGATTGGCGCGACTCCTGACCCCTGAGGGACCAGTTTCCGGCGAGTACGTCGACGGCGTCGTCCACGCCGAGGACGGTCGGTACACGGTCGGCCGCGACGGCCGCCTGCTCCCGCCCTGCGAGCCGTCGGCGCTGTACTGCGTCGGCCGGAACTACGCCGCGACCAACGAGCAGATGGAGTACGACCGGCCGGCGGAGCCGGACTTCTTCATCAAGCCGCCGACGGCGCTGTTGGCCCACGGTCGGGGGATTCCCTATCCGCCGTTTACCGACGAACTCACCTACGCTGGGGAACTGGCCGCCGTCGTCGGCCGGCGCTGTCGGGACCTCGACCCGGCGGACGTTCCCGACGCGGTCCGTGGTTACACGGTGTTGAACGACGTGGACGCGCTCGACCAGCAGGGCCGGACGGCGCGCAAGGCCTTCGACGGCTCCGCCCCGCTGGGGCCGTGGGTCGAGACCGACGTGGACCCGACGGCCGTCGAGATGCACACCGAAGTCAGCGGCGAGCGCCGCCAGTCGGCCAGTACCTCGGAGATGCTCTTCGGGCCCCACGAGGTCGTGGCGTACCTCTCCGAACGGTTCACGCTCCGGCCCGGCGACGTGGTCGCGTTCGGGAGCCCCGCCAACCCCGGCACCGTCGAACCCGGCGACACCGTCGAGATTACCTACGAGGGCGTCGGGACGCTGCGAAACGAAGTCGTCGAACGGCCGTGACCGCCGACGGCCGGTAGGGCGCTTCTCTCGACCGGTAATCCGTCTTCCGTCGTACAGCGACGGCGCGCCCCGTCTCAGGTGATAAACCCGAGCGGGCTATACAGAACTACGACAGCCGTGTTTGAATCGTCTCGGCCGTCGCGTCGCCGACGCCGTCGACGGCGGTCAACTCCTCGCGTGTCGCCGCGCGGACGTTCTCGACGCTGCCGAACCGCCGGAGCAGTCGCTTGCGCGTCGCCGGGCCGACGCCGGGCACCTCGTCCAGCGCCGTCGACACGTCGTCCCGCAGCGTCTGGTGGTACTGGACGGCGAAGCGGTGGGCCTCGTCGCGAACCCGCTGGAGGAGGTGCAGGTGCGGGGCGTCTTCGGGCCAGTCGCGGACACCGTCGTCGGTGACGACGAGTTCCTCGTCTTTCGCCAGCGCGACGGCGGGTACGTCCCACCCGGTCTCGGCTAGCGCGTCCCGGGCCGCGCCGAGTTGGCCGTCGCCGCCGTCGACGAGCAGGAGGTCCGGGTCCGGTCGCTCGTCCCGGCCCTCGATGGCGCGCTCGGCCCGCCAGCGGACGAGTTCGCGCATGTTCGCGTAGTCGTCGTTGCGCTCGGTGAGCTTCTTCCGGCGGTAGGCGGCCTTCTCCGGGCCGGCGTCGACGAAGGCGACGTTCGACCCGACGACCGAGCGCCCCTGCGCGTGGCTCACGTCGAACCCCTCGATTCGTTCGGGGCGGTCGACGCCGAGCGCGTCGGCCAGCGCCCCGACCTCGTCCTCGCCGCCGCCGCGCTGGCGGGCGTTCTTCAGCGCGAGGTCGACCAGCGTCGCCTCCCGGCCCGCCCCGGGCACGCGCAGGTCGACGCCCTCGCCGTCGAGCCACGCCTCGATGTCGGGGTCGCCGGGGTCCTCGGAGCAGAGGATGGCGTCGGGGAACTCCCGCTCGGCGTAGTACTGGGGGACGAACGCCCGGTAGACGCCGGCGACGCCCTCGCCGTCGGGAGCCTCGAGCGTGTGGCGCTCGCGCTCGACGAGCTTGCCCCCCTCGGCGTGCAGGCGGGCGACGACGGCCCGGTCGCCCTCGACGGCGGCCCCGAGCACGTCCGTCGCGGCCCGCCCGCCGGCCTCCGAGACGGCGGCGTCGCCCTCGCCGTGGAGCGCCTCGACGGCTTCGAGTTTGTCCCGGAGGTTGGCCGCGCGCTCGAAGGCCGCGTCCTGCGCGGCGGCCTCCATCCCGCGGCGCAGCGGGTCCGCGAGGACGCCCACCTCTCCCTCGAAGAACCGCCGGACGCTCTCGGCGTCGGCGGCGTAGTCGGCCGTCGCTATCTCGCCGGTGCAGGGCGCGGTGCAGATGCCCATCTCGTAGTCCAGACACGGCCGGTCGCGGGTGCGGTACTTGTGGTCCGAACAGCCCCGCAGTCCGTAGGTCTCCCGCAGCGCCTTGACGACGGTTTCGATCCGTCCCTTGTCGGTGAAGGGACCGTAGACCGTCGCGCCGTCGTCGGGGTCGCGGGTCACCTCGATGCGCGGGACGGCGTGGTCGGTCAACTGGACCAGCGGGTAGGACTTGTCGTCTTTCAGCCGGACGTTGTACGGCGGCCGATGGCGCTTGATGAGGTTCGCCTCCAGCAGTAGCGCCTGCGTCTCGGTGTCCGTGACGGCGAAGTCGACGGTCGTCGCCCGCTCGACCATCGCGGCGATGCGCTCGCTGCGGGCGTCGGCGTAGGACCGCACCCGGTCGCGCAGGTCGACGGCCTTTCCGACGTACAGCACGCGACCGTCGTCGGTCTCGAACTGGTAGACGCCGGGCTCGCGGGGCAGGTCGCTCGCGCGCTCGCGGACGCCGGCTGAGTCCATCGCTTTCCGGTTAGGGCCGCGCGGAGTTGAACGTCACGCCACGGGGTCGTCGGCCCGGGTGGCGTCGGCGGGCGCGTCGCCCGGCAGGACGGCCGCCCGAAGCCGGTCGGTGACACCCTCCTCGTCGGGCGCGGTCAGTTCGATGTCGTCGCCGCCGGCCACCGAGACGACCAGCACGTCCTCGCGGCTCCACGCGTACACGCCGAGGACGACGGCGGCGAACGCCAGCGACAGCCCGCCGAACAGCCCCATCAGTTCGTCCAGTTGCGCGAGCAGCGTCAGCATCGTGTTCAACATGCCCATCATCCCCCCGAGGCCGACGGCGCTGGTCGCGGCACCGCTGTCCAGCGAGACGCTCGACACCATCCTGTCGAGGCTCACCAACTGCCCGGCGGCGACGAGGACGACGCCGACGACCAGCGCCTTCACGCCGAGTTCGAGGAAGTCGAACTCGCCGCTCGCGGTCCGTTCGACGCCCTCGACGTTCGGCCGGTCGACCGCCCGGTAGTTCGGTCCCTCGCGGTCGGGCGTGAACGCGAGGACGCGGTGGGTCGTCACCACGACGCCCCCGGTCCCGAGCCGGACCTCCTCCCGGACCGACTCGCCATCGTAGAGGAGGTCGCCGGCCCGCTCGACCCAGTTCATGCACCCCCGTTTCACGTCCAGCGGCTTCAACGCTCTGGCGGGCGACCGGACCCGCCGTGTGTGACGGTAACACTCATCACCGAGCGGTGGTAACTAGTAGGTATGTTGCCGCCCGTCGCCAGTCGGTTCGTCGCCGGGGAGACCAGCGCGGAAGTCCTCGAACACGCCCGCGGGATGAACGAGCGCGGGGTCGGCGTCATCTGCAACCGCCTCGGCGAGCACTACCGCGAGCGCGGGCCGGCCGACGCCGACACCGACGCCTACGAGCGGTTGGTCGACGACATCGGCCACAGCGACCTGCGGGCCTGCGTCTCGGTCAAGCCGACGCAGTTGGGGCTGGCCGTCGACGAGGACCTGTTCCGGCGCAACCTCGGGCGGTTGGTCGACCGCGCCGTCGACGCCGGCGTCTTCGTCTGGGTAGACATGGAAGACCACACGACGACCGACGCGACGCTGGACGCCTTCGCGGCGACGGCCCGCGAACACGGCGGCGGCGTCGGCGTCTGCGTGCAGTCGAACCTCCGGCGGACCCGCGCCGACCTCGAACGCCTCGCCGACCTCCCGGGGAAGGTCCGTCTCGTCAAGGGGGCCTACGACCCGCCGGTCGAACTCGCCTACGAGGGCACGGAGCGCGTGAACGAGGCCTACCGCGCGGACCTGCGCTACGCGTTCCGGACCTTCGACGGCGGCGTCGCCGTCGGGAGTCACGACCCGGCGATGCTCTCGCTGGCGGCCGACCTCCACGCCGAGTACGGCACCCCCTACGAGGTCCAAATGTTGATGGGCGTCCGCGAGGACGCGTTGGTCGAGTTGGCCGACGACTGCGAGGCGTGGCAGTACGCCCCCTACGGCACCGAGTGGCCGGCGTACTTCTGGCGGCGGGTCGCCGAGCGCAAGGCGAACGCCCTCTTTGCGCTGCGGGCCGTCGCGGGCAGCGTCGCCGGGCAGTTCGGCCGCTCTGAGACCTGAAGGAAAGGGCTGATAACCCGCCGCCGCCACGTCAGGGTATGGCCTCCTCGTCGTGGAAGCGCGACTTCGCCAGCGGTCTCATCGTCCTGCTTCCCTTCCTCGTCACCCTCTACGTCATCCTCTATCTCTACGGCGTACTCGCGTCGGCGGCGGTCATCCCCGCCATCGACGCGGAACTCATGCGGGCGCTCGGGCTCCCGGACAACGCCACGGCGGTCGAACTGGCCCGGGTCACCACCGCCTTGGTCATCTTCGTCCTCATCGTCTTCTCGACGGGCTACTTGATGCGGACGGCCTTCGGCGACATCGTTGAGGCGGCGCTTGACGACGCGATGAATCACGTCCCCGGCCTCCGGGTGGTGTACAACGCCTCGAAGATGGCCGTCCAGACCGCCGTCTCGGGCACCGAGGAACTCCAGAAGCCGGTGAAGATAGAGGCGTGGGAGGGGCTGCGGATGACGGCGTTCAAGACCGGCAAGACGACCGACGACGGCCGGGACGTGCTCTTTCTCCCGACGGCCCCGAACATCACCACCGGCTTCGTCGTCGAGGTCGACCCCGACGACTACGAGGAGACCGACGAGCGCGTCGAGGACGCTCTGACGCGCATCCTGAGCGCCGGCTTCGGAGATACCTACGAGGGAGACAAGGCGCTCCCGATAGACGAGGACTAGACGTAGCGGAACCACTCCTCGCGGTCGCCCGACTCCACGAGGTCGAAGAAGGCCGTCTGGAGTTCGTCGGTGACCGGCCCCTTCGTCCCCTCGCCGATCTGGTTGTCGTCGACGCTGCGGATGGGCGTCACCTCGGCGGCGGTGCCGGTGAAAAACAGCTCGTCGGCGGTGTACAGTTCGCCACGCGAGATGGTCGCCTCGTCGTGGACGGTGTACCCCCGCTCCTCGGCGAGTTCGATGGCCGTCTGGCGGGTGATGCCGTCGAGGATGGACTCGGCCAGTCCGGTCGTGTATATCTCGCCGTCCCGGACGAGGAAGATGTTCTCGCCCGGTCCCTCGGCGACGTTGCCCTCCTTGTTCAGGACGATGGCCTCGGTGTAGCCGTTGGCCGTCGCCTCCAGCGACGCGAGGACGCTGTTGACGTACGGGCCGGTCGTCTTGGCGTTCGTGGGAATCTGGCTGGAGGAGTACTTTCGCCACGAGGAGACGGCCACGTCGACGCCGTCTTCCAGCGCCTCCTCGCCGAGGTACGCGCCCCACGGCCAGACGCCGATGGCGGTCTCGACGGGCGATTTCGAGGGATTGAGTCCGAGCGGCCCGTAGCCGTAGAAGGCGATGGGCCGGATGTAACAGGACTGGAGCTCCTCGCGGCGGATGAGTTCCTCGGTGGCTTCGGTCAGTTCTTCGGGCTCGAAGGGAATCTCGATGTCGTAGACCTTCGCGGAGTCGTAGAAGCGTTCGAGGTGGTCCTCCCAGCGGAAGATGGCGGGGCCGCGCTCGGTCTCGTAGCAGCGCACGCCCTCGAAGACGCCGGTGCCGTAGTGCAGCGCGTGGGTCAGGACGTGAATCTGCGCGTCGTCGAAGTCGACGAACTCCCCGTCCTGCCAGATGGTGTCGACGCCCTCGAACATCTCGGGTCGGTCGCTCATCGCGCCGCCCTCCTCGTCTCTGCGTCCCGGTAGCGGCGGGCGGTCTCGGCGGCTGTCGCGTCGCGGTGCATACCGGGTCATCGGCACCCGTGGTTAAGAGTCTTGACGGTCCGCGTCGGGCGGTGACACACCCGGGCGGCGTCGCGGGCGGTGCCGGCGGGCGCTCAGTCGAACCGCTCGACCAGCGCGGCCCCCTCGACGTAGACGAGGCCCTCGCGCTCGGCGTAGGCGCGGGCCGCCGCGGGCGGGAGCGCCGCGCCCGTCTCGTCGTCGAGCATCTCGCAGACGACGGCGGCGGGGGGCAGGTCGGCGGCGTCGGCCAGCGCGACGGCCAGTTCCGTGTGGCCCCGCCGGTCGGCCAGCAGGCCCGGCGCGGCCCGCAGCAGGTGGACGTGGCCCGGCGACCGGAACTCGGCGGCGAAGGCGTCGGGGTCGGGGTCGCTCGCCAGCGCACCGAGTTCGCGGATGGTCAGCGAGCGGTCCTCGTCGGTGATGCCGGTGAAGGTGTCGCGGTGGTTCACCGTGATGGAAAAGGAGGAGCGCTCGTCGTAGTCGAGTTCGTGGTCGGCCGCGGTGGGGTGGTCTAGCGCCGTCTGCATGAACGGCAGGTCCAAGGCGTCGGCGACGGGGTCCGACAGCGCGGCACAGACTAGCCCCCCGGCGTCGTTTCGCATCCGTGCGACGGCCTCGGGCGTGACCGCGCCGGCCGGGTATATCACGTCGGTCTCGCCCTCCCGGTCGGCGGCGTCGTGGACCAGCACCGGGTCGCCGCGCCGGAAGGCGGCCACCGCGTCGGCGGCGCTGTCGGTCACCGTCGACTCACTCCGTGACATGGATGACCACCTCGTCGGTGTCTTCGAGCCCCAGCACCTCGCGGAGCTTCTCGGGCGCGATGAGTTCCAGTTGCTCGTCGCCGTGGTGGGTCCGCTCGGGCGCGATGACGTGGGCCGGCTCGTACTCGCCGTCGCCGGCCTCCACGGACGCGGGGTAGCAGTACGCCGGGCCGTAGGTGCGCTCGTCGTCTTCCCAGCCCTCGATGGTCACCGGCTCCAACGCCCCCAGCCGGGCGCGCCGGTGGACGCTCTCGTCGGTGAGTTCGACGTTGAGCGTCCCGGCGAAGGGCTCGTAGCCCAGTCGGTCGATGAACTGCTCCATGTACCCCGGCAGCGTGATGTAGTGGCGTCCCTCGCCCATCCCTGAGGTGACGATGCCGGTCAGGTCGACGTTGGTGTCGGTCTCGAAGATGCGCCGGTAGTCGGCGTACTCGGCCCGGAGCCGGCGCTCGCCGTCGCCGGTGACCTGCACCGCCTGCCCGTCGCTGACGATGTCCCGCTCCAACAGGCCGGCGTCCTCCAGTCGCTGGAGCCGACGGGAGGCCGTCTGGTTCGAGGCGTCGAGTCGCCCCGCGAGGTCCGAACAGGACACCTTCGTCGGCTCGTCGAGCGCGCCCCCGAGCGCGAGCAGCTTCAGCGCCGCGAGTTCGTCGCGCCCGACCGCCTGTCCCGTCGTGTCTGGCATACCCCGACGTACGGACTGGCCCCGGATAAGCATGCCGAATGTGGAACGCGTTCCAGAAGTGGAACGAACTCCCCGTCGGCGGGAGAACTGAACGCGTAACGGTCGCACTCGGAACTACCTAAGTGGTGTCCCGAACAGGTTTGGGCCGCCGCCGCCCGACGGGCGAAACCCGCCGTTCAGTAACTCACGACCGGGTCGCGCTCCCAGAACTCACTCGACTTCTCCAGTTTCGGGACCCACGTCTGCTCGTCCTCGGCGAGCATCGCCACGTGGGACTCTTCGACCTCCTTGAGGGTGTCGTGGGGGAGGTACTCGGCCACGTCCTCGGTGAACGCGCGGACCTCGTCGTGGCTGGGCATCGAGTCGCGGTCGAGTCGGCCCCGCGAGTGGCCGACGTGCATGTACGCCTTCATCTCGACGAAGTCGGCGTCGGCGCGGTCACACATCGCGGCGTACCACTCGGGGTGGTGCATGTTGTGGCCCTTGACCAGCGTCGTCCGGACGACCGTCCGCGTGTCGTCTTTCCCGGCCAGCACGTCCAGCGTGTCGACCAGCGACTCCCACGCGCCGTCCTCGACGGCCTTCACCGTCGAGTCGAAGGTCCGGCGGTCGGGCGCGTCGACGGAGACGTACAGCTGTGTGGGGTCACACTCGGCCAGCATCTCGGGGTTGGTGCCGTTCGAGACGAGGAAGGTGGTGATGTCGCGGTCGTGGAACTCCTCGATGAGTTCCGGCAGGTAGGGGTACAGCGTCGGCTCGCCGTCCAGCGAGATGGCGACGTGGCGCGGTTCCATGGCCTCCTCGAACACCTCGCGGGGCACCTCGCTGTTCCCGCCAAAGCCCGACAGGAGCTTCCGCTGGAGGTCCAGCGAGGCGTCGGCGACGGCCGCGGGGTCGTCCCACTCCACGTCGCCGAGTTCGTAGGCGTGGCCGGCGTGGTCCCGCCAGCAGAAGACACACCGCTCGTTGCACTTGACGACGGGCGTCATCTGGATGCAGCGGTGGGACTCGATGCCGTAGAAGATGTACTTGTAGCACTTCCCCTCGCCGCGCACGGCGTTTTTCGTCCACCCGCAGGTCTGGGCGGCCGTGTGGTTCTCGCTGTGGTAAGCCGGGTCGTCGACCTGTTTCGGCCCGTCCGACTCGCTCATTGCCCATAGGCTGTCGCCGACGGGCAAAAACGTGTGGTCACGGCGCGGGTCGGCGAACGGGCCAACAGCGTGTTCGGCGGCGTCGCCGCGCGGTCAGCCGTCGTACTCGCTGTCCGGGACGACGACGACCTTCCCGAAGCCCTCCCGCTCTTCGAGCAGTTCGTGGGCGCGGGCGATGTCGCTCATCGGCAGCACCTCGCGGATGCGCGGTTCGAGGGTGCCGTCCCAGACGAGGGGCAACACGGCGTCGACCTCGCCGGGGTCGCCCATCGTCGAGCCCATGATGTTCAGCTGTTTCCAGAATATCTCCGAGATGTTCGTCTCGGGGGTCGGCCCGGCCGTTGCGCCGCAGGTGACGATGCGGCCGCCCTTGACCGCGACCTCCATGTTGTCCGTCCACGACGGCCCGCCGACGTGGTCGATGACGACATCGACGCCCCGGCCGTCGGTCAGGTCGTCGACGGCGTCGACGAGGTCGGCCTCCTCGTAGTTGATGGCGTGGTCGGCCCCGATGTCGCGGGCGTACTGCAGTTTCTCGTCGGTTGAGGCGGTGGCGTAGACGGTCGCGCCGGTGTTGGCCGCTATCTGGACCGCGGCGTGGCCGACGCCGCCCGAGGCCCCTTGGACCAGCACCTCGTCGGTCTGTCCGACCTCGGCGCGGGTTTCGAGCATCCGCCACGCGGTCTGGAACACCAGCGGGGTCGCGGCGGCCGTCTCCCAGTCGACGCCCTCGGGGAGCGGTGCGAGGTTCTCCGCGGGCACGGTCGTCAGTTCCGACTGGACGCCGCGTGTGTGCTCGCCGATTATCCGGAACTCGTCACAGAGGGTCTGCTCGCCGCGGCGGCAGAACTCACACTCCCCACAGAACACCGACGGGTAGACGACCACGCGGTCGCCGGGTTCGAAGCGCGTCACACCTTCGCCGACCGTCTCGACGACGCCCGCCGCGTCGCTGCCCGGGACGTGTGGGAACGACGGCGGCGTCGGGAGCCCCTTGCGGGTCCACACGTCGAGGTGGTTCAGCCCGGCGGCCTTGACATCGATGCGCACTTCGCCGGCACCCACGTCCGGCTCCGGCTGGTCGCCGTACTGGAGTACGTCTCTCGAACCCGTCTCGTCGTAGTACACGGACTGCATGCGCTCGCCAACGCAGGCAGGGGGCTTCAATATTACAGACGGTACCGCGGGGCAAGGGGCTGGAAGGAAGTCCGAGCGCGCCGGAGGCGGCCGTGGGTTCGACCGCCGGTCGCGCCAGCCGCCACCGACGGGACCGACCGCGACGGGGGTTTCCGGGCAGAAACGGAACTCGCGTGCCGCCGCGAATACTTAAGTAAACGGCCGCTGTCGGGCGGCTTGACGTGGTATGTAAAAGACTTATTGTTGTTACCCGCTAGCATATACGTATGGCCGCAGCCTCCGACGCAGAGGACCCGCGCTTGTTCGTGGATTCGCTGCGTGCGTACGTCCTGACCCCGGTCCGCGACGCGGCGGCGCTCGCCGCACGCGAGCGAGACGAGTTGGAAGCGGAACGCGCGGCGTTCGAAGCGTTCGCCGAGCGAGTCCGCGACGTGACACCGGTCCGCCCGCCGGCGGCGTCGCGGCCGCTGTCGGAACCGGTCCGCGACGACGCGCGCGAGGCCGTGCTGTCGGCGTACCGCGAGACGGTGCTGGCCGTCGACCACTACGACGAGGTGTACGGGGAATCGTTGGTCGAGAACGCCGCGGCGGAGCTTGGTCCCGACGTGGCCACCCTCTTCCGGTCCGACGGCGGGACGCGGTTCACGCCGCCGGTGAAGCGCCTCCTCCTGACCAGCGTCCAGCAGTGCGCCGAGGAGCGCGAGCGGTTGTGTGCGACCATCGAGCGCGAACTGTCGTCGCTCGCGGCCCACCGCTCACACCTGACGGAGTTCGTCGAGGCGATGGACGGCCCGACGGTTCCGGGGTGGTACCGCCAGACCTTCGAGGCGGAACTCGACGACGCGCTCGCGACGCGCCAGCGCCACCTCCAGTCGTCGCTGGGCGGGTTCGACGCCCACGAGTTCTGCGCGTACCTCTACGGCGACCGGGAGTGGCGCTACCCGGTCCTGACGAGCATCGCGCGCCTCCGCGAGTCGAGCATCACCGACCGCTGAACGAGCGCGTCGCGGGCGGCCGTCGCCGCATCCCGCTCTCCCTGCCCGCTCACTCCCCGTCCCGGGCGGCCGTCGCCGCATCCCGCTCTCCCTGCCCGCTCACTCCCCGTCCCGGCCCAGCGCGTAGAACTCCTCGTTCGGGCGCATGTCCGCGAGGTGGGCCAGCCGGTTCGAGAGGTTGAAGAAGGCGGCGACGCTGCCGATGTCCCAGACCGCCCGGCGACTGAACCCCTGCGCTTCGAGCCGTTCGATGTCGGCCTCGGTCACCGCGGCCGGTCGCTCGGTGACCTTCACCGCGAAGTCGAGCATCGCCCGGTGTGGCTCTCCGATGTCGGCCGTCCGGTGGTCGGTCGCCACCTGCTCGGCCAGCCGCGGGGCCTCGGCGTAGATGCGCAACAGCGCGCCGTGGGCGACCACGCAGTACAGGCAGTCGTTGACGCCGCTGACCGCGACGATTAGCATCTCTACCTCGGCCCGTTCGAGTTCGGTGTCCTCGACCAGCGCGTCGTGGTAGGCGAAGAAGGCCCGGAAGTGCGACGGGCGATAGGCCAGCGCCCGGAAGACGTTCGGGGTGAACCCCGCCCGTTCGGTCTCCTCGTCGATGCGTTCGCGCACGTCCGCGGGTAGGTCCGCCCGGTCGGGGACCGGGAACCGCCGCATCGCCTCGTCCGTGTCGTCCGTCGACATACCACATGTCGTGGGCGGGGCGGCTTGAACGTTGGCGTGGCCGCCGACTGAATCGGTCAGTCCAAAGGTCTAAGCGTCCCCGGGACGGACCTGTATGTACCTATGAGCACGGAGACAGAGGGCGGGGACGACCTGCGGGAGCGCATCACGAACTTCCTGCGTCGGAACTTCCCCCAGATTCAGATGCACGGCGGGAGCGCGGCCATCGAGGAGATAGACCGCGAGGACGGCAGCGTCACCATCCGGCTGGGCGGGGCCTGCTCCGGGTGTGGCATCTCGCCGATGACCATTCAGGCCATCAAGACGCGCATGACCAAGGAGATTCCCGAAATCAACGAGGTCACGGCCCGGACCGGGATGGAACAGCAGGAGGGCATGTCCGGCGGTGCCGGCATGAGCCCCTCGTTCCCCGGCGAGTCCCGCGGCGGCGATGTCGGCGGCGACGAGGACGAAGGCCCCGAAGCGCCGTTCTGAGGCCCCGGACTTCTCCGTTCTTTCCCGCGCCCAGCGGCGGCGCTGTCGGCGGCAGCGTCTCCCGTCCGTACGACGGCGACAGCGGCGAAAGCGCGGTCTTTTAACGTGCCGACGGCGATGCCCCTACCATGACCGCTACGGAGGGGTCGAACGTCCTGTTCGTCGTCCTCGATACGGTCCGTAAGGACCGCCTCTCGGTCTACGACCCGGACCGGGAGACGACGCCCCATCTGGCCGAGTTCGCCGAGGAGGCGGCCGTCTTCGAGCAGGCCGTCGCGCCGGCCCCGTGGACGCTGCCGGTCCACGCCTCGATGTTCACCGGCCGCTACCCCAGCGAGCACGGGGCAACGCAGGAGGACCCGTACCTCGACGGCGAGACGACGCTCGCGGAGTCGCTGTCGGCGGCGGGGTACGACACCGCCTGTTACTCCTCGAACGCGTGGATAACGAGCTACACGAACCTCACCGCCGGCTTCGACGACCACGACAACTTCTTCCAGATACTGCCCAGCGAACTGCTGTCGGGGCCGCTTGCCTCTCTCTGGCAGACGATGAACGACAACGACACCCTGCGGGGGTCGCCGACCGACTCGTCCAAGTCGGCAACAAGATTCACGAACACCTCGCCGAGGGCGGGGGCGGTGACACCAAGACGCCACAGGTCATCGACAAGACCATCGACTTCGTGGACGACAGCGACGACTTCTTCGCGTTCATCAATCTCATGGACGCCCACCTCCCCTACCACCCCCCCGAGGAGTACGCTGAGCGGTTCGCGCCCGGCGTCGACTCGACGGACGTGTGCCAGAACTCCAAGGAGTTCAACTGCGGCGCGCGCGACATCGACGACGAGGAGTGGGACGCGATTCGGGGGCTCTACGACGCCGAAATCGCCCACATCGACGCCCAACTGGACCGGCTGTTCTCCCACCTCAAGGAGACCGGGCAGTGGGACGACACCGCCGTCGTCGTCTGTGCCGACCACGGCGAACTCCACGGCGAGCACGACCTCTACGGCCACGAGTTCGCCATCTACGACCAACTCGTGAACGTCCCGCTCATGGTCAAACACCCCGACGTGGAGCCGACCCGGGACGAGACGACGACGGTCGAACTGGTCGACCTCTACCACACGGTACTCGACGCCGCCGGGGCCGAAGGGCTCGGCGAGTCGCTCCGGCCGGCCCGCTCGCTGCTGTCGGCGGACTACCGCGAGTTCGCCGACGACGTGGGCGGCCACGACCGCGGCCCCGTCGGCTTCGTCGAGTACCACCAGCCGGTCGTCGAGTTGCGTCAGTTGGAGGGGAAAGCAAGCGGCGCGGGCATCGACCTCGACACCGACTCGCGGTTCTACTCGCGGATGGGCGCGGCCCGAACCCCCGAAAACAAGTACATCCACTGCACGCGCATCCCCGACGAGGCCTACCGCGTCGACGACGACCCCGGCGAGACCGAGAACGTCGCCGACGAGGACGACGCGGACATCGCGGCGCTTTCCGACGCGCTGGGGGCGTTCGTCGACGAGGTCGACGCCGACTGGCCCGACGAGGCCGACGGGAGCGACGACGACGTACTCGATGAGATGGACGACGACGCGAAAGACCGCCTGAAGGACCTCGGCTACATCGACTGAACGTGACAGAGGACGCCGCCGCGTTCGACTTCGCCGACCGCAGGACCGTCGCCCAGATACTACTGGGCTTCGGCGTCGCGGCGCTGGTGGTCTACTTCCTCGTGGACTTCGTCGGCACCGAGGCGGTCGTCGACCGACTGCTGCGGGCCGACCCCGGCTGGCTGGCGCTGGCGTGTCTGTCGACCGTGCTGTGTCTGACGGCGTGGGGGAAGGCGTGGCAGATAGTGCTCGGCGTCGCGGGCATCGACGAGCCCATCGGCCGGCTGGTCGTGACCTACTACGCGGCGACGTTCGCCAACTACGTGACCCCGCTGGGACAGGCCGGCGGCGAGCCGTTCATCGCCTACGTCCTCTCGCGGGACACGGAGGCGAGCTATCAGGACAGCCTCGCCAGCGTCGTCACGGCCGACCTGCTGAACCTGTTTCCGTTCGTCACCTTCGCCGGCGTGGGTTTCGCCGCCCTGCTGTACCAGAGCACGCTCCCGGCGGCCGTCGAGCCGCTGGCCGGCGGACTGGTGGCGCTGTCGGTCGGGGTCCCCGTCGTCGCCGCCGTCGGCTGGCGGTTCCGGAAGCCGCTGGGGCGGACGCTGCTCCGGCTGACCGCGCCGCTGACCCGGCGCGCCCCGGTCGTCACGCTGTCGGGCCTGCGGGAGCGACTGCGGGAGACCGAGACGGCCTTCCAGCGCATCGCCCGGGACCGCCGGGCGCTGGCGAAGGCGCTGGCCTTCTCCTACGTCGGCTGGGTCTTCTTCGCGCTCCCGCTGTTTCTGGTGGCCCAGTCGGCCGGCGTCTCGCTGTCGCTGTTGCTCGTCTTCTTCGTCGTCCCGGCCTCGACGCTGGCCGGACTCGTCCCCTCGCCCGGCGGCTCCGGCGCGGTCGAGGCCGCGCTCGTGGTGTTGCTGGTCGCGCTGACCGCCGTCGGCCAGACCGACGCGACGGTCCTCGCGTTGCTGTACCGGGTGGCGAGCTACTGGTCGGCGCTGTTGCTGGGCGGAGCCGCGGCCGTGTGGGTCATCGTCCGGAACTAGCCTCCCACGTTCGGACCAGCCGCCACAGCGTCTCGTTGACGGGGACCGGTTCGGTCGCCGCCTCGACCACGTAGCCGTTGATGGCGTCGATTTCGGTCCGCGAGCCCGCCGCCACGTCCTGCAGCATCGACGAGCGGTTTGCGGCGGTGTCGGCGACGACCCGCTCGGTGAGTTCGACGGCCCGGTCGTCGGACAGCACCACCCCCTGCTCGCGGGCGACGCGGGCCGTCTCGGTCGCGGCCGCCGTCGCCAGCGCGTCCGCGGGCGGCGCGGCGAGCGCGCCGTTCTCGACGCGGGCCAGCGCCGTCGCGGCGTTGACGGCGGCGTTGACCGCCAGCTTCTCCCACAGCCGGCGGGGCATGTCGGCGGCGACGGTCGCCTCCACCCCGGCGGACTCGAAGGCCGCGCCGACGCGGTCGGCGGCCGCCGACTCACCCCCGTCGCGGGGGCCAAGCGTCACCTCGCCGCGGCCGGTGAACGCCACCTCGCCGGGGGCGGTCAGGCGCGCGCCGTAGGTGCAGGTTCCCGAAAGTACCGGGCAGTCGACGGCGTCGGCGAGGACGGCCTCGTTGCCCATCCCGTTCTGGACCGACAGGCAGGCCGTCAGCGCGCAGTCGGCCACCTGCTCGGCGACGGCCGCGGTGTCGTAGGCCTTCGCGGCGACGACGGCGAGGTCGGCGCTCTCGGGCGGCTCCGTCCGGGCGTCGAGCCGGGTAGTGAGCGACTCGACGCCGGTCACGCGCAGTCCGTCCCCGCGGACCGCGCCGACGTGGGGCTCGCGTCCGACCAGCGTCACGTCGTGTTCGCGCGCGAGCAGGCCCCCCAGCAGGCTCCCCAGACTGCCCGCACCGACGACGGCGATGTCCATACCCGAGCAAGGCCGGGCGACCACAAAAGCGCAACCACCAGCCACTTGCGCGAGCGGGACCCAGCGGGCGACATGAGCGACGAGTCCGCCGCCGAGTCCGTGGTCGCGGCCATCGACGACATCGGCGTCGACCGGCTCTCCGAGGGTATCCTCGACGCGTGGGCGCGCGCCGGGTTCGCCGACGCCGGCGTCGACTGGCCGGCCGCGCCCCGGTACCGCCTCCGACTCGACGACCCCGGCGACCCCGCCGGACTGGACGCGCTGGCGGCCGTGCTGGACGCCGGCCCCCGCCGACCCGAGACGGCCTTCGTCCACGTCGCGCTGGGCCGGCGCGACGACCACGGCGACGCCCGCATCGCCGTCGAGCGGCTGTCGGCCCGCGCCGACGTGACGGTCGGGGACCACCACACCGCCGGTACCGTCCGGCTGGACGGCGACGCCTTCGACGCGCTGGCCCGCCTCCACGGCGAGGGGCTGGCCTACGCGCTGGTCCGGGACGACGAGGGCCGCGCCGTCGCGGAGCGACGCGACTGGACGACGCTGCGGTTCGCGCTCGACGACGCGGCGCTGGCCGACGTTCGTGCGGCCGTCGGCGACGACGTGGCGGCCCGAATCGAGCGGAACTGACGGTCGGCCGCCCTACCCCGGTACTCGCAGCCGAGACCGCTCACCGGCCGCTTCAGTCCTCACTCGCACGGAACCGGTGTTCGCGACCGAGACCGCTCACCGGCCGCTTCAGTCCTCACTCGCACGGAACCGGTGTTCGCGGACGGGACCGCTCACCGGCCGCTTCAGTCCTCACTCGCACGGAACCGGTGTTCGCGACCGAGACCGCTCACCGGCCGCTTCAGTCCTCACTCGCACGGAACCGGTGTTCGCGACCGAGACCGCTCACCGGCCGCTTCAGTCCTCACTCGCACGGAACCGGTGTTCGCGGACGGGACCGCTCACCGGCCGCTTCAGTCCTCTTGCCAGTAGTATATCTCCTCTTTCCGTGCGCCACAGGAGGGACACGTTTCGGGAATGTCCTCTATCTGCCCCATCTCGCCACACTCCCAGCAGCGCCACATCAGTTCGGCCTCGCCGGCGGAGCCGGTGGCGACGTGCTCGCTCGACAGCGCCTCGATGCCGTCCTCGACGGTGACGTAGAAGCCGTGTTCGTCGAACCCCCGGATGGTGCCCAGCTCGTTGCCGTCGGCGTCGTAGACGGTCTCGCCGAACGATACCTCGGCGTCCGCGCTCGTGGACATGTCGGACATACAACCGAACCGACGGGCCGAGGTGTGTTAAACCCTCCCGTGGGCTAGCGGGAGAACAGGCTGTTGTGGACCGGCGCGAAGTCTGCGGTGTCGACCTCGCTGTCGACGGTGTCGGAGACTGCGCTGCCGTCGAGCCCGGTTTCGAGGAAGTCCGACACCGGCGGGCCGACGTTGTCCGGTTCGACGAGGAAGGCGTCGTGGCCGTAGTCCGAGTCGACGACGTGGTGGGCCACGTCGCTGTCGGTCTCCCGGAGCGCCTCGGCAAGCGCCTCGGACTGCTCGGTCGTGAAGTGCCAGTCGCCGGTGAACGACATCACCAGCGCCTCGCCGTCGAAGGCCGCCAGCGCGTCGGCGTCGGACTCGAAGCCCGAGGCGAGGTCGTAGTTGTCCATCGCCCGCGTCAGGTAGAGGTAGCTGTTGGCGTCGAAGCGCTCGACGAACTTCGAGGCGTTGTAGTCGAGATACGACTCCACGTCCCGATAGGGGAAGAACCGCCCCGCGGGGTCGGTGGGGAAGGCCCGCTCGGCCTCCCGCGTGGCGGCGCGACGGCCGAAGCGCCGCTCCATGCTGGCCTTCGAGAAGTACATCACGTGGCCGATTTGCCGGGCCAGCGCCAGCCCCTCGTCGGGGTGGTCGCCGTCGTAGTAGTGGCCCCCGTTCCAGTTCGCGTCGGTCGTGATGGCCCGGCGGGCGATGGCGTCGAGCGACAGCGACTGGGCGTCGAGCCGGCCCGCGGCGGCGATGGGCACGACCTTCTCGACGTGGTCGGGGTGGCGCTTCGCCCACTCCAAGACGTTCATGCCGCCGACGCTGCCGCCGACGACGGCGTACAGGGCGGGGACGCCGAGTTCGTCCAGCAGCGCGCGCTGGGCCTCGGTCCAGTCGGTGACGGTCACCGGCGGGAACTCGGGGCCGTAGGGCTCGCCCGTCTCGGGGTTCTCGCTCGACGGCCCGGTCGTGCCGTAACAGGAACCGGGGACGTTCGCACAGACGACGAAGAACTCCGTCGTGTCGATGGCCTTGCCCGGGCCGACGATGTCGTCCCACCACGCGTACGCTTGGTCGCCGTCCTCGAAGCGGCCCCGGGAGGCGACGTGGGCGCTGCCGGTCAGGGCGTGACAGACCAACACGGCGTTGTCCCCCTCGAACTCGCCGTAGGTCTCGTAGGCGACTTCGAGGTCGGGGACGGTCTCCCCACACTCGAACTCGAACTCGCCCAGCGAGACGGTTTGGGATTCGACGCTCATGTCGCTCGCTCGATGGCCGCGTCGATGTCAGCCACGACGTCCCGTGGGTCCTCGATGCCGACGCTCATCCGGACGAGGTCGGGGACGACGCCGCTGGCGCGCTGCTCCTCCTCGCTGAGTTGGGCGTGGGTCGTGCTCGCGGGGTGGATGACCAGCGTCTTCGCGTCGCCGATGTTGGCGAGGAACTGCGCGAGGTCGGTCTCCTCGCAGAAGCGCTGGCTGGCTTCGTACTCCCCCAGCCCGAACGTGACGATGCCGCCGAACCCACCGGAGAGGTACTGCCGAGCGAGGTCGTGGGTCTCGTGGCTCTCCAAGCCGGGGTAGGTCACCCACGCCACGTCGGGGTGGTCCTGCAGGTGTTCGGCGACGGTCATCGCGTTCTCGCAGTGCCGCTCCATCCGCAGGGAGAGCGTCTCCGTGCCCTGTAGGGTCGCCCACGCGTCGAAGGGTTTCTGCCCGTCGCCCAGCGAGCGCAGCGCCCGCTGGCGCGTGGCGACGGTCAGCGCCCGGTCGCCGAAGGCCTCCGCGAAGGTCGTGCCGTTGAACGCCTCGTTGGGCGCGCCGAGTTCGGGGTACTTCTCGGGGTACTCGGCCCACGGGAACGAACCGCCGTCGACCAACACGCCGCCGACGGTCGTCCCGGAGCCGTGAATCCACTTCGTCGTCGACTCCCAGAGCAGGTCCGCGCCGTGGTCGAGCGGATTGCAGAGCGCGGGCGTCCCGAAGGTGTTGTCGACGAACAGCGGGACGCCGTGGTCGTGGGCCATCCCGGCTATCTCCTCGAAAGGCGGGACGACCAAGGAGGGGTTGCCGACCGTCTCGACGTGGACGTAGGCGGTGTCCTCGTCGATGGCCGCGGCGTAGGCGTCGGGGTCCAGCGTGTCGACGAAGCGGGCCTCGATACCCCGCCGGTTGCAGGTCTTCGTGAAGTAGCTGTGTGTCCCCCCGTAGATGGAGGCCGAGGAGACGACGTTGTCCCCGGCCTGCGCGAGGACGAACGTCCCGGCGTCGAGCGCGGCCATCCCGGAGCCGGTGGCGACGGCGTCGACGCCGTTCTCCAGCGAGGCCATGCGCTTCTCCAGCGTCCGAACGGTCGGATTGTCGAACCGCGAGTAGACGTTGCCGTCGTCCTCCAAGGCGTACCGGTCGGCCGCCGTCTCGGCGTCCTCGAAGACGTACGAGGAGGTCTGGTAGATGGGTGGCGCGCGCGCGCCGGTCGCCGGGTCCGGCTCCTCCTGTCCGGCGTGGACACACCGCGTCCCGAAGGCGTAGTCGTCGGTCATGTGCAGTATGCATATATCTCCAAACGTCTATAACCACGAGTTACGGCAAAACTCTCCCCGTGTGGTCAAGTGGCACGAAGCCCCTTGCGGTCGCCGGACGCCCAGCGTATTTGACGGTGGCCGCCGACGTGTCGGTATGGACCACGCCGCCGCCGGCGACGCCTGCCGCGAGATACTCGACGCGGTCGGGCGCGCCGTCGTCGCCGACGACGCCTTCCTCCGGACCGTCATGACGGGCGTCCTCGCCGAGGGCCACGTCCTGCTGGAGGACGTGCCCGGCACCGGGAAGACGCTGACCGCCCGCGCGTTCGCCACCGCGCTGGACCTCTCCTTCTCGCGGGTCCAGTTCACGCCCGACCTCCTCCCGTCGGACATCACCGGCTCGAACGTCTACGACGAGGCTACCGGGACATTCGAGTTCCAGCCCGGCCCCGTCTTCGCCAACGTCGTGCTTGCCGACGAGATAAACCGCGCGCCGCCCAAGACACAGGCCGCGCTGCTGGAGGCGATGGGCGAGGGGCAGGTCACCGTTGACGGGGAGACCCACGCCCTCCCGGACCCCTTCTTCGTCATCGCCACGCAGAACCCCGTCGAGCAGGAGGGAACGTTCGGTCTCCCCGAGGCCCAGCGGGACCGCTTCGTCGTCAAGACCGAGATGGGCTACCCCGACTTCGCCGGCGAGCGCGAACTCGTCGACCGTCGGGCCGAGCGGGCTGCCAAGGCCCCCAGCGTCGAGACGGTCGTCCCGGGCGAGCGCATCCCCGCGCTCCAGCGGGCCGCGGAGTCGGTCACGGTCGCCGAACCGCTGCGGGACTACGTAGTCGAACTGGGCCGGGCGACCCGCGAGGACGACCGGGTCGACGTGGGCGTCTCGCCCCGGGGCATCCAACGGCTGTTCGAGGCGACGCGGGCCGCCGCCGTCGTCGCCGGCCGGCCGTACGCGGTCCCCGACGACGTGAAAGGCGTCGTCCGGCAGGTGTTCGCCCACCGGCTCGTGCTGACGGCCGACGCCGGGGTGCGCGGCGTCGAGCGGTCGGCCGTCGTCGACGACGTGCTCGACCGCACCGAGGTGCCCGCCGTCGACCCCTAGACTGCCCCCGTCGCCGTTCAGTCCCGCTCGGTCTCCGCGCGCTCCCGCTCGACCCGCGCTCGCTCCTCGGCGTCCTCGATGGTCTCGGTCTCCAACAGCCGCTCCAGTTTCCGCTCGAACTGCTCGTCGGTGAGTTCCCCCTCGGCGTAGCGCCGGCGGAGCCGCTCCAGCGCCGTCTCGTCGTCGCGCTCGGGGGACGGTTCGGCGTCGGCCGTCGTCTCGTCCTCGTCGTCGCCGAAGAGGACCCCGGCAAGCGGGACGACGACGACGTAGCCGACCAAGAGGGCTGCTAGCCACCAGTCCTGTCCGGTGAACAGCGCCGCCATCCAGACGCCCGTGACCAGTATCGACACGAGCCCTGTCGCGTTCGCTCTCGCGCGCTCCGTGGGGGACCGCTCGTCCATACGGGAGCCGTGAACGGCAGCGCACATAGAGGTAGGCAGTCAGCGCAACGCCGCCACCAGCGCGACGACGGCCACGAGACAGGCGACCAGTCCCGCGAGCGCGCCGCCGGGTGCGACGGAGACCGACCCCCGCGCCAGCGCGGCGAGCGCGGCGGCCCCGCCCGCCCCGACGGCACCGACCGCCAGCGTCCCGCCGAGGTGGACCAGTTCCGTCCGCCGGGTGTCGACCGCGGGACCGACCTCCCAAGCCAGCGCCGCCCCGAACGCGCCCGCGTCCCAGACGGCGATAGCGCTGACGACGCCGCCGAGGACCAGCGCCGCCCCGGCGTCCAGCGCGGCGGCGAACGCGCTCGCGAGGAACAACCCGCCGCCGGCGACGCTCGCCCCGGCCGCGCGCTCGGCGACGGTGCCGGTGACCAGCGCCAGCCAGAGCGCACTGGCGAGGAGCCACGGGAGCGCGAGGGCGGCCGCCGCCGCCAGCAGTGCGACCGTCCCGGTCCCGGCGAAGGCGACTGTCGGACCGACGAACCGCTCGGCCAGCGTCGGGACCGGCGGCGCGCTCGCCTGTAGGGCCGCCTCGGCGGTCCCGACGGCTGGGTCGGCGACCGCGAGGGCGACCGCCGCGAGCGCGACGCCGCCGGCGTAGGGCGCGAGGACGGTGCCGACGCGGTCGGCGGAACTGCGGACCGCGCGCCGGAGGAACCACACCGCGAGCGAGACGGCGACGCCGGCGACCGCCACCCACCAGAGCGCGCTCCGGAGCGCGGGCGCGGCGGTGAGCGCGACCAGCAGGTCGTAGGCCGCCGGCCCGAGCGCGCCGGCCAGCGCCGACTGGCCCGGGCCGAGTTCGGCGACGAGGCCCAGCACCGCGACGACACCGGCCGCGCCGGCGGTCCGGTACAGCCCCCGGCGAACCGACGCGACGGCCGCGGCCACGTCCGGTCCGTCCCGAGTCCGGGGCGCGAGTTCCGCGAGCGGCAGCGCGACGACGGCGCGGGCCGCGGCCAGCGCGGCGACGCCGACCAGCAGCGCGAACACGGCGACGTGGGCGCGGTCCGGCGTCGGCGCGAACAGCGGGTCGAGGACGGCCCCGAGCAGGTCGCCGACAGTCCGCCGGACGCCGGGGGTACCGGGGTCGGCTTCGAGGGCCGCGAGCGCGCGGCGACCGACGGCCGCGCCGCCGGCGAGCCCCACCGGGACGAGCGTCCGGAGGGCGACCCCGGCGTAGCGCTCGGCCCGCGTCGCGTCGACGACGCCCCGCGCCGCGGCGGCGGCCCCGAAGACGGCGGCGAGACAACACCCCGCGACCAGCGCGCCCGCGGCGACACGGACCGCGAGTCGGCCGGCCAGCGCCGGCGACGCGAGCGGGAGCGACGCGGCGGCGACGGCCGTGGCGACGACGGTGACGGCGGTCCCGGCGGCCACCGGGAGCGTCAGGAGGCTGGCGAGCAGCGTCCCGACGGCACGCCACCGCTCCCAGCCGACGAGCCACAGCGACAGCGCCAGCAGGAGGGCGCTCGGGAGGCCGACCCACGCCGCTGCGCCGACGCCGACGGCCGACAGCAGCGCCGCGACGAGGACGGCGGTCCCGCCACAGACGACCGCGAGGCCGGTCGGGGGCAGCGACCCCCCTCGCTCGGCCGCGCTCACGGGCCGAACACCGCCGCGAGCGACTCCCGGAGCGCCACGTCGATGGGCCGGGCCACGTCCCAGTCGACGACCGACCCGCCGGCGCGCTCGACGCGGCGCAGGCGGGCCCCCCGCTCCAGCGCCACCACCGACCCGCCGACGGTGTCGCGGCGGGCCACGTCCGGGCTGACCAGCGTCGTCGGGTAGTCCCGGACGGTCAGCGACGCCGCCAGCGACGCCGCCCAGTCGTCGACCAGCGGCGAGAAGACGACGACCTGTGCCGTCGGCGGGAGTCGGGCCAACAGGGCCGCCGCGGCGTCGTCGCTCGCGCCGCCGTCGGCCGCCGCCTCCACGCTCGCTTCCTCGGCCCCGGCCGGGCGAGCGGCGGCCGCTCGGCCCACGCCGTCGAACACCCGCGCGGCGCGGGCGGCGGCGTAGTCGCCCGTCTCGTCGGCCCACGCGAGGCCGTCGGGCGCGACCCCGCCCGACACGTCCGCGTCGGTCAGCCCCACCGCGGCGACGCTCGCCACCACACCGGTCCGGTCGAGGGCGTCGAACAGCCGCTCGGCGGCGTAGGCGGCCAGTTCCGCGCCGGTCGGGTAGCCCGGCTCCGGCGTCACCCGCGCGGGGCGGCGGGCGTCGACGACGAGGACAGTCCGGACAGCCTGCTCCTCGCGGTAGTCGACGGTGGTCAGTTCGTTCGTCTTGGCGTAGCGACGCCAGTCGATGCGGCCGACGGGGTCGCCCCGGCGGTACCGGCGCGTCGAGTGGAACTCCAGCCCGCTCCCGCCGCTGTCGGTCGGGAGCGTGCCCGCCCGCGGGAGCGTCGCGTCGGCCAGTGGCACCTCCGAGACGGTGTTGGCACAGGTCAGCGCCGCGTCGCCATCGACCGCCAGCGACGCGGTGACGGCGTCGCTGGCCGACAGCGTCCGGACCCGGACCGCGGCCTCGTCGAAGGCGTAGCTGCCCCGTTTCGCCAGCACCGCGTAGGTCGCCGTCACCGACTCGCCGGGTCGTAAGGCGGTACAGGCCCGAGGGGACCCGTCGACGACGGTCAGGCCGTCCGGGACGCCGTCGATGACGCGCACGTCGGTCAGCGCGGCGTCGCCGGCGTTCTCGACGGTCAGCGAGACGGTCACCGGCTCGCCGGGCGTCGGCTCGGCGTCGGCGACCGACCGACTGGCCCGCAGGTCGGTGTCGTCTGGCACCCGCGAGAGCGCGCCGTAGACGACGTAGGCCAGCGGGACGACTGCCGCGGCCAGCACCAGCGCCTCGGCGGTCAGCAGGGCCGTGGCGACCAGCGCGAGCGCGCCCGCAAGCCACCCGCTCCAGCGCCGTTCGCGCCGGCGCATCACGCCCCGCCCCCGTCGGCGGCCTCGCTCTCGGCGCTGTCCTCGACGGCCGTGACGGCCCGGCGGACCCGCCGCTCGCGCTCGCTCTCGGGGTCGAGCCAGAGCCGGAACCGGGCCGACAGCGGCTGTGCCCGGTCGGGGGCGAGCAGCGCCGCCGCCACCTCGTCGTCGGTCCACGCGCCGGTCCGGACCGCCCGCTCGGCGGCGTCCCGCGACAGGCCCGCGTCGGCCGCGTGGGCCGTCACCGCCACCGCTTGGAGCCGGTCGGCGACCCGCTCGGTCGCGGCCTCGTCGCCGTCGACGGCGGCGGTCACGTCGTCGTCGAACCCGCCCCCGGCGAGGCGCGCGTCCGCGGCCGCCACCGACTCGGGTCCGCGCTCGACGGCCGCGTCGTACGCCGTCAACTCTCCGCCGTCGGTCCCCCCGGCGAGCCACGCCGCCAGCGCGCCACAGCCGGCGACGGCCAGCGCGGCGGCGACGAGCAGCGCGGACGGGTCGACCGCGTCCAGCGCCGTCACGAGCGGGGCGACGCCGAGCGCGCCGGGCGCGTAGACCAGCAGCGCCGCCAGCCCGGTCGCCGTCAGGCCGACTGCGCCGAACACGACCGCTCGCAGGCGCATCAGCCCTCGCCCTCCCCGTCGCGGGCCGCCCGTTCGATTCGCTCGACGGCGCGCTCGACCGCCGGGACCCGCTCGTCGGCCGCCAGCCCGCCGTACTCGACGGCGCGGAAGGCGTCCCGGAGCGACCGGACGGCCTCGGGCGGGAGCCCGTCGACCTCGATGGCGTGGGCGGCTATCTCCCCCGGCGTGTGGGTCCAGTACTCCGCCAGCGAGACGTGGTCGAGGAAGCGCCGCCACGCCGCGCGGACGCTCGCGGCGTCGGTCCCCGACTGCTCGCCGGGACGGCCACGTCCCGTCCCGCGGACCGCGGCGGCCGCGTCCTCGGCCGTGGCAGCTCGGTCGCCCAGCCACGCGCGAAGGGCCCCCAACAGGGCGGCGAGCGTCACCTCGCCGGCCAGCAGGGCCCGGAGGTGTGCCACGGTCAGGTCGAGACGCGTACGGAGTCGAGCCAGCGCCGCGTCGGCGAGGTCGGCGGCCGCGACCAGCGCGGCGACGGCGGCACGGACCGCCCGCCGAGCGGCCGCGGCGACCGTCTCGAGTGTCACGCCCGACCGGCGCACGCCCGCGAGGACGACGCCGAGTAAGAGCGCCCCGGCGACGGCGACCGCCGCGAGGTTCCGGACGAGGCCGCCGACGGTGACCGTCTCGCGCTGGCCGTGTTTCGAGACGGTCACGGCGGCGCTGTCGGCCAGCGGGAGCGTCGGCGTCGCCGTGCCGTCGACGCCCGTGGTCGTCGCCGGCCGGCCCCCGACCGCGACCGTCGCGTTGGCGACCGGCGCGTCGCCCATCGTCGCGTTCACGCGCAGTCCAGTGCCGGGCAGAGCCAGCGGGAGCGCTGGCGTCGCCGCCACGTCGAGGGCGGGCAGAGAGAGCGTCGCGTTCCCGGTGACGGGGTCCCGGCGGACGGCGACGGTGACGTTGCCGGGTCGTTCGGGAAGTCGGACCGTCGCTCGCCCCGCGTCGTCGGTCGTCGCCACCCGCTCGCCGCCCAGTCGCACCGCCGCCGTCCGGACCGGAACACCGTCGACCGTCGCGGTGACGGTCACGCGGTTCCCGGTGACGGCCTCGCCGGCGACCGCGACGGTCGCCGTCGTCGGCAGTTCGTACGTCCGATTGGCCGACTGCTGGGCGACCGGGCCGGCGACGGCGCGCAGGCGGTCCGCGTCCGCAGCGAGGACGGGCGACCCCGACCACGCCGCCGGCGGACGGACGCGCTGACTCCCGTTCCCGTCGCCGGGCGGGACGACGCCCACGTCCAGTTCCGCGTCGTAGGGCACCCGCCCGACGACGGTCCCCTCGGCGTCGGTCCGACCGACGGGGTCGCCGTCGAAGTAGACGCGCGCCCCCTCGACTGGCGTCCCGCCGCGGGTCACCCTCGCCGCGACGGCGGCCCCCGGCGCGGCGCTCCGGTTCAGTGACACCGCGTAGCCCGCCGGGCCGTCGGACTGGTCGCCGGCGTCCGCTCCCCCGCCGTCGCCCTCGCTCTGGCTCCCGTTTTCCCCGTCCGAGCGGGTCGGGCCATCAGCCCCGCCGGGTGCGGGCGTCCCGGCCGCTCCGGGGTCAGTCCCGTTCGGGCCGACGCTGAACCGCTCGCCGGGGCTGCCCCGCTCGAAGGCGGCATAGGACTGGCCCGCGGCCGCCATCGCCTGCTGTTCCGCCTGGAGCCGTTCCCGGCCCGGCGTCGGGTCGAATCGGACCCAGCCCACGCCCTCGAAGTACGCCTCGACCCACGCGTGGGCGTTCATGCCGCGGACGGTGTAGCTCCCCCGGCCGGTCCGCTCGCCCGTCGAGTAGCCGACGGCGTACCGCGCGGGGACGCCCTGCGTCCGGAGCATCGCCGTCATCGCCGTGGCGAACTGTTCGCAGTACCCCGCCTCCATCCCGAAGACGAACGCCGCGGCCGCGTCGCCGTCGTCGGGGCCGCTGGCGTTCAGCGAGTAGCGCTTGTTGGCCTCCAGCCACCGCTCGATTCGGCGCGCCTCGCCGTAGGGCGACGCAGCGCCGGCGGTCAGATTGTCCGTGAACGGCCCCAGTCGCTCCTCCGTCCCGGCCGGCAGGTCGGTGTAGCGCTCCTCGATGCCCGCGGGGTAGTCCCGGCCGCTGGCCCGCAGGACGGCGGGGTCGGTCGGCGGCGTGACGCTGGCCGCCCGGTAGGACGTTCCCGCCGGGACCGGCCGGCGTGGTTTCACGGCGCGCTGGTCGGTGACGAGCGCGTCCGTCCGGGAGACGGTCCGGGGCCGCCAGACGGTCGGCAGCGCCGCCGCCGACCGTTCCAGCCGGACCGCGTAGTCGACCGACTCGCCGGCCATCCCCCCGGTCGGTATCGGGCCGTCGTAG
Organism: Haloarcula sp. MBLA0138; assembly: GCF_055632455.1. NCBI lineage: Archaea > Methanobacteriati > Methanobacteriota > Halobacteria > Halobacteriales > Haloarculaceae > Haloarcula > Haloarcula sp. MBLA0138. The sequence goes on from NZ_CM145746.1 coordinate 53,396, forward strand.
GGGGCCGGCCGGCCGCTGCGGTTCCACCCGCTTCCGGTGTAGGTGTCGTAGGCCCCGGTCCGCCAGTAGGCCGCGTCGGTACTTCGGACCGTGAAGTGGACCTCGGTACTCCGGGAGCGAAACGGGCTGTCGCCGCCGACGGACCCGCCTACGTCCGTCGACTGGCCGGGGTTGAGCGCGCCCAGTCCGCCGCCCGCGCCGCCGGCCGGACTCCCGCTCCCGCTACCGGGCAGCGACCCCGGCATCGGCACCGCCGAGGCGGCCGGGCTCCCGGCTCCGGCCGGCGAGAGCACGGGGAGGACCGCCGTCGCCAGCAGGACCGCGCCGACACAGACGGCGGCGAGAAAGACCCGGAGGTACTCGCGTCGAGCCGGCTCGGCGGCGAACGGGGACTCGTCTGACATGCGGACGACAGGTGGAGAGTGGTGTACCCTGACGGCGCAGTACGCATAAGTCTGCTGTCGGTCGCGGACGGAGGATACAAGCCGGGGGGCGCACAACCGGCGGACGATGACAGAGGGCGAGGAGATGGTCCGGTGCTGGCTGGTCGAACGCTCCAGCTACGGCGACGAGCGGATGGTGACGCTGATATACGCGACGACCGACGGACAGCGCCACCTGACCAAACAGCTCTCGACGAACCTCCTGATGCGAAAGCGGGTGACCGCCGCCGTCGACGTCGAGCCCGAGCGGTTGGAGCCGGTCACAGACGACGAGCGCGAGCGCTACGCCGCGGAGGCCCGGCGGATGGCCGACAGCCACGGCCCCGACGAGGAGGTCTGACGCCCCGCTGGGCCGGCGAACATCTGACCTTCCTGATACGACCGTAACACGAAAGACTATACCAGCGGCCGGCACAAACCGGGCGTATGGCAGCGATAGAACTGGACGGAGTACGAAAGGAGTTCGGCTCCGTGACCGCCCTCGAAGGGGTCGACCTCACCGTCGAAGAAGGTGAGATTTTCGGCTTTCTCGGCCCCAACGGCGCGGGTAAGTCCACCGCAATCAACGTCCTCCTCGATTTCGTCCGGCCGACCGCCGGGTCCGCGGAAGTCCTCGGCCGGGACGTCCACGACGAGTCGAAGCGCATCCGCGACCGCACCGGCGTCCTCCCGGAGGGGTTCGACGTGTACGGCCGGCTGACCGGCCGCGAGCACCTCTCGTTCGTCGTCGAGTCGAAAGACGCCGACGACGACCCCGTGGAACTGGCCGAGCGGGTCGGCATCGCCGACGCTATCGACCGCAAGGCCGGAGGCTACTCGAAGGGGATGCAACAGCGGCTCGTGCTGGCGATGGCGCTGGTCGGCGAGCCGGAACTGCTCATCCTCGACGAACCCACCAGCGGGCTGGACCCCAACGGCGCACGGCTCATGCGCGAGATAATCCGCGAGGAGAACGAGCGGGGCGCGACGGTCTTTTTCTCCAGTCACATCCTCGGACAGGTCGAGGCCGTCTGTGACACCGTCGGCATCCTACAGGACGGCCGGCTCATCGCCAAAGACACCGTCGAGGGGCTGCGCGAGGCCGCGGCCGGCGACACCACTCTCCGGGTACGGCTCGGCGACGGCGCGGTCGTCGAGGACGCCGTCACGACCGTCGAGGACGCCGCCGTCGGCACCGGTGTCGCCGCCGAGAACGGCGGCCTGCGGGTCACCTGTGACGCCGACGAGAAGATGAGCGTCCTCAACACCTTGGAGGAGGCCGGCTTCGAGATAGAGAACTTCGACACCGAGGAGGCGTCGCTGGACGACGTGTTCGCGGCCTACACCGGGCGCGAGGAGGTCGAAGCGTGAGCGACCGCGAGGCCGACAGCGCGGGCGCGTTCGCCGCGTCGCTGCTGGCCGACGCCGACGACCGCCTGCACGCGGTCGACTGGTACCCCATCGTCAAGAAGGAGTTCGCCGACACCATCCGGACGCGGGCGCTGCTCGTCCTGACGGTGCTGTATCTGGCGATGTTCGTCCTGCCGCTCGTGGTCTTGCTGTACACCGACCTCGGGCAGGCGGCACAGGCCGCCTCCGCGCTGTTGCAGTCGCTGTCCTCGCGAATCCTGTCGGTCATCGTCCCCATCTCGGCCATCGCCCTGACCTACGCCGCGCTGTCGGGCGAGCGGCAGTCGGGGTCACTGAAGATACTGCTGTCGCTGCCCTACACCCGCCGCGACGTGGTCGTCGGGAAACTGTTCGGCCGCTTCGTCGCCCTCGCGACGCCGCTTGCGGGGACGCTCGTCCTCCAGATGCTCGTCGTGTTGCCCGAGGCCGGCGGCGACCTCCAACTCCGGACCATCGCCGTCCTCATCGGGCTGACGCTCCTGTTGGCGCTGACGTTCGTCGGCTTCTCGCTGGGCGCGTCGGCGGCCACTTCGACCACGCGCCGGTCGCTCATCGCCGCCGGTGGCATCTGGGTCTACCTCTTCGCCCTCTGGAACTCCGTCTCGCGGGGCGTCGGGAACCTCCTGCGGGACCACGCGAGCCTCGAACAGGCGACGGTCCTGAAAGTCGAACTGTTCGTCAAGCTGTTCAATCCGACGCAGGCCTACCAGACGCTGCTGGTCTCGCTCGCGAGCTCCGAGTCGACGGTGGCACAGGCCCGTGCGTCGATGTTCGGCGGCATCCTCGGGGGGCGGGGCGCGCTCCTCCGCCAGCGGGCCGCTGTCCAGACGCTGAACGAGTCCGTGCCGCTGTACCTCTCGGACGCCGCGGCCGTCGGCGTCCTGCTGTTCTGGTGTGTCGTCCCGGTCCTCGTCGGCTACCGGCTGTTCGCCGGGGCCGACCTGTGACATCCTCCGCGCCGTGAACGGCGCGGCTTCCCACGCATGGGGAATACCAGCTAAGTGCGGCTGTTGCTGGTAGAGGGTTCCGACCCGTGGAAGGCCGAGAGAGTCATCTGCGAGTGTTTCTCGCTCGTCTCACGGTGGGTCGTGGTGCTGTCACAGGCACTCCCATCCCGAGGCGAGTCATTGCCTGCCGGTTTCAGCGGCACGCTCTCTCCCCACGGGTCAGCCCGTTGTGCAACGTTGATTGCGCCGTTTATGTCGCCCTGAAACGCCGTGATGTGGCACTCGTCGTTGGTACACCGGAAGGTGGCTTGTGCGGCTCTGTTTCCGATGTGACCGCAGGCGTGGCACGTCTGGCTGGTGTACTCCGGTCGGACGTACTCAACCGGGATACCGGCCTCTCGCGATTTGTCCTCAACGCGATTCTGTAACCGGGCGAACGCCCACGCATGGAGTCGCCGGTTCATGTACGCGCCGTAGTCCAATTCTTCACGGAGATACGTGAGATTCTCCATTACCAGCACCGGCTCCTCGAATTGTCGGGCGTACTCAACGGCCTGCCGAGAGGCCTTCTCGACAATATCGGTGAGCGCGTTCTGGTAGTGGTTGAATCGCTCATCAATCCGCCACTCGGCGGCGTCACGCTCTTGGAGTCGTTTCAGGGTGGTGTGCATCTCTTTGCGGAGATGCCTCGCACGGCTCCCGTCACACACGAACGGGCCGGTTGGTGAACCGTCCTTGAGGGCACAGCCCGTTATCAGGGCGGTTTCACCAATGTCCAGACCGATGTGCGTCACGTCGTCGCCGTCTGTCGCGTAGTCGGGTTCTTCGACCGGAAAATCGACAGTGACGTGTAGCGTCCACGATGTGCGATTCCGTTGCAGGCGGAGTTGTCCCGCCGAAGCGTCACCGTGTACGAGGTCGTGCCACAGACCGTCTTGTTCGGGGTTGATACGAAGCGGTATCCAGAAATTCGTCCCGCGACCGGGTTGGGGTGCCCACCACGTAAACTCGTAGTCTCGTGCCGGAGAGTGGTCGAACTCGGCGGCTTGGTTGGTGAGCCGAACCGGGTGGTCGTCGTCTAATACTTGTGCGTTGTAGGTGTCGTGAAGTTGTGGGACGTAGTTGCACAGGGCCGCTTTCGCCTGATACGGTAAGTCGTAGGGCGTCACCACGTCGCTGGTTGCGCTCATCGTGTCGCACCCGGCGTCGAACGCTTCGTGTAGCCCCTCACGGTAGGTTTCGAGCAGGTCACACAGTTTCCGCTCCTTGTGTGCTGTCGGCGGCGCGAGGGTCGCTTCGAGCGTCTTAGTCGTTGTTTCCATCCGTCTCTAACCCTTGTTCAATTAGCTCGCGGTAGGCACGCGGATGCCGGATGCCATTCTCACGAGCGTACTCTTTGACTCGCTCGTGTAGATCGCCACCGCGCTCCATATCTATCTCGGTTCGCACAAGAATTTGTACGTTTCTACCCCACTAAATACTTACGCTGGGTATTCGGTAAGGCAACAGTCACGGAGATTGTGGCACGGAGCTTACGCGATTCACGCCCGCCGTGAACGGCGGGATTCTCTCGCTGCATCAAGATAGGACGCCGCGGGCTTCCAACAGCGCCTCGAAGCCGTCTTCGTCGAGTCGCTCGACGCCGCGCTCGTCGGCCTCGTCTCGCTTTCGCTGTCCGGGGTCCTCGCCTACCACCAAGTAGTCCGTGTTGCCCGAGACGCTGCCGGTGGCCGACCCACCCGCCTCCTCGACGAGGGCCTGTGCCTCGCTGCGGGTGTATCCCGCCAGCGAGCCGGTGAAGACGAACGTCACCCCCTCCAGTGCGTCGCCGTCGGTCACGTCGGCGGCCTGCGGGTCGACGCGGTCGAGCAGGCGGTCGACGACCTCGCTGTTGCCCTCGTGGGCGAAGAAGTCGACGACGCTCCGGGCGACCGCCGGCCCCACGTCGGGGACCGCTTCGAGGGCGTCGGTGTCGCCGCGTTCGGCGGCCCCGCGCAGGGCGTCGAACGTGCCGAACTCGGCGGCGAGGTTGCGGGCGGTGACGCCGCCGACCTCGGGGATGCCGAGCGCGACCAGAAAGTCCGCGAGCGGCGGGTCGCGGGCCGCGTCGAGTTCGGCGACGAGGTTCCGCGCGCTGGTCTCGCCCCACCCCTCCAGTTCGGCGAGGTCGTCGACGGTCAGGTCGTAGAGGTCGGCGGGGTCCGAGACGAGACCGGCGTCGAGCAGTTGCGCGACGGCCTTCTCGCCCAGCCCCTCGATGTCCAGCGCGCCCCGGCTGGCGTAGTGCTCGACGGCCCGCTCGCGCTGGGCAGAGCAGGTCAGCCCGCCGGTGCAGTAGGCCATCGGGCCGTCGCGCTCGACGGCGCTCGAACAGACGGGGCAGGTCTCGGGGAACTCGAAGTGGCCGTCGGCCGCGCTCTCGACCACCTCGACCACGTCGGGGATGACGTCGCCGGCCCGCTTGACGCGGACGCGGTCGCCGACGCCGACGCCCAACTCCGCCACGAGCGCGGGGTTGTGCAGCGAGGCCCGCGAGACGGTGACGCCGCCGACCTCGACGGGGTCCATGAGCGCGACGGGGGTGAGCCGGCCGGTCCGGCCGACTTGGACGACCACGTCCCGGACCGTCGTCTCCTCCTTGCGGGCGGGGAACTTGTAGGCGAAGGCCCACCGCGGCGCGCGGGCGGTCGACCCCAGCGCGTCGCAGGCCGCCGTGTCGTCGAGCTTGAAGACGACGCCGTCTATCTCGTAGTCCAGCTCGTCGCGGGCGGCCAGTTGCGCGTCGCGGTAGTCGACGGCCGCCCCGATGTCGTCGACGGTCCGCGCCCGGTCACAGACCCGCAGTCCCCACTCGGGCAGGCGCTCGTGTACGTCTGTGTGGCTCTCGAACGTCGCGGAGGAGTCGAGGACCCCGAAGAAAAACACCGACAGCGGGCGCTGGGCGGTGACACGCGGGTCGAGTTGGCGGAGCGTCCCCGCGGCGGCGTTGCGCGGGTTGGCGAAGGGCTCGTCGCCGGCCTCGACGCGCTCGCGGTTGTACTCGGTGAACGCGTCGCGGGGCATGTACACCTCGCCCCGGACCGCCAGCGAGTCGGGGTAGTCCCCCCGCAGGCGCTGGGGGACGCTGGCGATGGTCCGGACGTTCTCGGTCACGTCCTCGCCGACCTCGCCGTCGCCCCGCGTCGCGGCCCGGACGTACTCCCCGTCCTCGTAGACGACTTCGACCGAGAGCCCGTCGAACTTCGGCTCGCAGAAGTAGCGGGGGTCGTCCTCGTAGCCGGCGTCGGCGAGGCCGTCCCGGACCCGCTCGTCGAACGCGCGGGCGTCGGCGGCCTCGCCGCCGTGGTCGATGGAGCGCATCGGGGCGACGTGTTCGACCTCGGGGAGTTCGTCCAGCGGCTCGCCGCCGACCCGCTGGGTCGGGCTGCCGTCGGTGTCGAGGTCGAAGGTCTCCTCCAACTCCCGGAGCCGGGCGAACAGCGCGTCGTAGGCCCGGTCGCCGATAGCGGGGTCGTTCTCGACGTAGTAGCGGTGGTCGTGGTAGCGGACGGCCGCCCGCAGTTGTCGAGCCTGTTCGCGGGCCGCGTCCTCGTCGAGGGTCTCGGGGTCGGCGAACTCCGTCGGCGGTGTCTCGACGTAGGGGTTGTCGGCGAGGTCGGGGTCGGAGACGGCTCCCATTGGTGTGGCGTCGGTCGCCGCGCCACTAAGCCTCTCTGTCTGCGGTCGGCACGCCGCCGGGACCGGCCGCCACGCTCGCTCACTCGTCCCCGTCGACCGCCTCGACACCGGTCACCTCGAACCGCGCGCCGCCGTCGTCGCTCTCGACGGCCCGCACCGACCACCCGTGCGCGCTCGCTATCTCGGCGACGATGCTCAGCCCGAACCCGGTCCCGTCGTCGGCCGTGGTGACGCCCGGTTCGAACACGTCGGTGTCGTCCGCGGGCAGTCCGGGGCCGTCGTCGGCGACGTAGAAGCCTCCGCCGTTGGCCAGCGGCCCGACGCGGACGGTCACGCCGTCGGCCCCGGACTGCTCCTCGCCCGCCGGGTCGCGGTCGCCGTCCCCGCCGTCGGTCGGCCCGTCCACGGAACCGTGTTCGACGCTGTTGCGAAACAGGTTCTCGAACAGCTGTTGCAGGCGGCTCTCGTCGGCGCGAAAGCGCAGGTCGGCCGCGACTTCCATGGCCGCGCCGGCGGTGTCGACGCGGTCCCAGCAGTCGGTCGCCAGCGCGGCGAGCGAGACCGTGTGCGTCTCGCCGATGTCCTGCCCCTGCTTGGCGAGCGTCAGGACGTTCTCGACGAGCCCCTCCATGCGCGACAGCGCCGTGTCGACCCGCCGGAGGTGGTCGGAGTCGCTCTCGGCGCGGGCCAGTTCGAGGTTGCCGGTGGCGACCGACAGCGGGTTCCGGAGGTCGTGGGAGACGACCGAGGCGAACCGTTCGAGGCGCTCGTTGGTCCGCTCCAGTCGCTTCTCGGTCCGCTTGCGCTCGGTGATGTCCCAGCTCGCGCCGACCAGCCCGGTCACCTCGCCGTCGGGGCCGTACAGCGGGACCTTCGAGGTCAGGAACCACGTGTCTATCGAGGGCGTGTACTCCTCCTTGTCGAGTATCGGCTCGCCGGTCCGGATGACCGACAGGTCGTCGCGGATGGCCGGTTCGGCCTCCTCGGGCGGGACGAGCGCGTCGTCGCGCTCGCCGATGAACTCTTCGGGGTTCTCTATTTGCGCGTCGCTGATGAGGACGTGTCTGGCGTCGCGGTCCTTGACGAACAGGTGGACGGGGAGGCGCGCGAACATCTGGTCGAGGAGCGTCGCCTTCCACTCGGTCTCGGAGAGCCCCGGCGGCGGGAGGTCGGCGTCCTCGGGCACCGACACCGGCGAGCGGTCGACGGCGTCGGCGACGGCCTCCCCGATGCGGGAGAGGCGGCCAGGGCTGTCGGCCGGCACGTAGCCCGCGAGGCCGCGGTCAACGGCCTCGGCGGCTCTCTCGGCCGTCGTTTCCTTGACGACCAGTACCGTCGGGACCTGCTGGCTCGCTGGGTCGAGCGCGTCGTGTACGTCGAAGCCGGTCCCGTCGTGGAGGTCGTACCGGGTGATGACGCAGTCGACGCCGCTGTCGAAGGCCGCTTCGGCGTCGGCGACCCCGTCGGCGGTGACGACCGTCAGGGAGCGCCACGCCGCCGCGAGATCGTCGGCGAGGTCATCCGGCCCCGAACCGACGTAGAGAATCCGTGCGCCCGGTTCGGTACCCTCGTCCATGCGAGCGACACAGGTGCTCCGGAGTGAACTATGTTCCGGCGGACGACCTCCCGGTGGCTCGGCCTACAACCCCGCGACGTCCTCGATGGCGTCGGTGAGTTCCCGGACGCTCTCGACGGTGTGTTCGCCCATGTGGCCGATTCGGAAGCTCTCCTCGCCGATGTCGCCGTAGCCACTGGAGAAGACCATGTCGTACTCCTCGGAGACGGTCTCGACGGTCGCGGCCACGTCGATGTCGCGGGTGTTCTCGACGCAGGTCACCGTCTGGGACTCGTAGCCCGACTCGGGGAACAGGCCGAAGTGGTCGCGGGCCCACTCGCGGGTGTACTCGGCCATCTCGCGGTGGCGCTGGTCGCGGGCCGCGTGGCCCTCGTCGAGCATGTGTTTCATCTGCTTGCGGTAGGCCAGCATGATGGGAATCGCCGGCGTCGAGTGGGTCTGGCCCTTCCGGTCGTAGTAGTCCAGACAGCGCTGGAAGCCGCCGTACCACGAGGACGACTCGCGCTCCAGTTCCCGCTCGTAGGCGTCGTCGCTGACGGTACAGACGGCCAGTCCGGGCGGCATGGCGAAGGCCTTCTGCGTGGAGGTGAAGATGCAGTCGACGTTGTGGGCCTCGACGTCGATGTAGTCCCCGCCCAGACAGGAGATGGCGTCGACGACGAAGTAGGTGTCCGGGTAGTCCCCGAGCAGGTCGCCGATCTCCTCGACGGGGTTGCGCACGCCCGTCGAGGTCTCGTTCATCACCACGCCGACGGCGTCGTAGTCCGCGCCGGATTCCAAGGCGTCGCGGATGTCCGCGGGCTTGACGGCCTCGCCCCAGTCGTACTCGACGCGGTCGACGGTCTTGCCCAGTCGCTCGGCGACGTTGGCCTGTCGCTCGCTGAACGCGCCGCTCGTGGGGACGAGCATCCGGTCGTCGACGAGGTTCAGCGTCGTCGCCTCCCAGAACTCCGTCCCGGAGGCGGTGAGGACGATGACCTCGTTGTCGGTGTCGAGGAACTCCTTGGTGTCCTCGACGATGGTGGTGTAGAGGTCGGTCATCCGGTCCATGCGGTGGCCGAACATGGGCTGGGCCATCGCGTCGATGACGTCCTCGCGGACCTCGGTCGGGCCGGGGAGATACAGTGTCTTGTCGGGATAGTCGCCGGTATATTCGCGTTTCTCGGTCACGGGAGACACCTCGGTACCTCTCCCGTCGTAGCCAGCCGGCATGGTAGTTTTGATACCGGCCACGCAATTTGGCGTTCGCGCCGTCGCGTCGGCCCCGCTACCGGCCGCGGCCCGTGGGCGAGCCACACCGGTTAAGAGCGGGGCGGCCGACGCGCCGCTATGGACGTGTTCGGAGTCGTCGTGACGGGGCTGTGGGCGATGTTGCCGGCGTACGTGCCGAACAACGCCGCGGTCCTCGCCGGCGGCGGGCGACCGATAGACGGCGGCCGGACGCTGGGGGGCGCGCGGCTGCTCGGCGACGGGAAGACGTGGCGCGGGACCGCCGCCGGCACCGCCGCGGGGACGGCGCTGGCGCTGGCGCTGACAGCGGTCGAACCGGCCGCGAGTGCCCTCGTGGGCCACTCCTTACCGGCGTTCCCGCTCCGGGCCGGGTTCGGCCTCGCGCTCGGTGCGATGGTGGGCGACATCGGAGCCTCCTTTCTCAAGCGCCGCAGCGGCCGGGAGCGCGGGGCCGCCTTCCCCGGTTTGGACCAACTGGACTTCGTCGTCGGGGCCGTGCTCTGTGCGCTCGTCCTCACGCCGTCGTGGACGCTGGCGACGTTCACGCCGCCGGTGCTGGTCGCCGTCGCCGTCGTGACGCCGCTGTTGCACGTCACGACCAACGCCGCCGCCTACCTGCTCGGGCTGAAAAACGAGCCGTGGTAGCCGCGCCGCGCTCCCGCCGGGAGCCACCGCAGCGCGACCGAGCGAAGTGATGTGCTTTTCACGGAGGCCCGTCGACAGACGTGTAATGACTGCGCGGGACACGCTCCGACTGGCGACACGCGGCTCGGACTTGGCGCTCCGGCAGGCGGCGACGGTACAGGAGGCGCTGTCGGGCCGGCGGCTGTCGGTCGAGCTCGTCGAGGTCGAGACGACCGGCGACCAGATACGCGACGAACTCATCCACCGCCTCGGGAAGACCGGCGCGTTCGTCCGGAGCCTCGACGAGAAGGTACTCGCCGGCGAACTCGACGCCGCCGTCCACTCGATGAAGGACATGCCGACCGAGCGCCCCGACGACCTCGTGGTCGCGGCCGTCCCCCAGCGGGCGGCCGCCGGCGACGTGCTGGTCACGCCCGACGGAAGCGCCCTCGCGGACCTCCCCGAGGGAGCCGTCGTCGGCACGTCCAGCCTCCGGCGGGGGGCCCAACTGCTGGCCGAGCGGTCGGACCTGCAGGTCGAGCCGCTACGGGGCAACGTCGACACGCGCGTCGAGAAGCTGCTGGCACCCGCGCTCCAGCGCGAGCACCAGGACCGCCACGAGGCCGAGCAGGAGCGCAAGGGCGAGGCCGCCGAGGACGACGACTACGAACACCCCTACGACGAGGATGTCGAGACGTGGTTCGACGGCCTCTCGGAACTCGAACGCAGCGCCCTCGGCCGAGAGCCCGACACCGAGTACGACGCCATCGTCCTCGCCGCGGCGGGGTTAGAGCGGACGGGGCTCTCTCACCACGTCGAGACGACGGCGCTCGACCCGTCGACGTTCGTCCCCGCACCCGGACAGGGGGCGCTGGCGGTGACGGCCGCCGACGGCGACGCAACCGAGACAATCCACGACCGGCTGGACCACCCGCGGACCCGCGTCGAGACGACCGTCGAGCGCACCGTCCTCGCGGAGTTGGGCGGGGGGTGTGTCGCACCCATCGGCGTCTACGCGACGCTGGAAGGCGGGACCGTCCACACCCGCGTCCGCGTGCTCTCCCGGGACGGCGAGGAGGAGGTCGCCGCGGTGCGTGACCTCCCCGCCGAGAGCCACGTCGCGGCCGCACAGGAACTGGCGGCCGACCTCGAAGCGCAGGGCGCGGCCGACATCATCGCGGCGGCGAAACGCGACGACGGCGCGGACGACGACGCAGCGACCGCCCGGGGGGAGGAACCGTGAGCGACGCGCCCGAACCCGGGACGGTGTATCTGGTCGGTTCCGGCCCCGGCGACCCGGACCTGCTGACGGTCAAAGCCAATCGGCTGTTGGAGTCGGCCGACGTGGTCCTCCACGACAAGCTTCCCGGCCCCGAGATTCTGGGGCAGATTCCCGAGGCCAAACGCGAGGACGTGGGCAAGCGCGCCGGCGGCGAGTGGACGCCACAGGAGTACACCAACGCCCGGATGGTCGAACTCGCCGAGGCGGGCAACTCGGTCGTCCGGCTGAAAGGCGGCGACGCGACGGTGTTCGGCCGCGGCGGCGAGGAGATGGTCCACCTCGCTCAGCAGGGCATCCCCTTCGAGGTGGTGCCGGGCGTCACCAGCGCCATCGCCGGGCCGGCGGTCGCCGGCATCCCGGTCACCCACCGCGACCACGCCTCCTCGGTTTCGTTCGTCACGGGCCACGAGGACCCCACCAAGGCGGAGTCGGCTGTCGACTGGGCGGCGCTGGCCGCGACCGGCGGCACCCTCGTCGTCCTGATGGGCGTGGGCAAACTGCCCGACTACACCGCCGCGTTGCGCGAGGCGGGGATGGACCCCGACACGCCCGTCGCGCTCGTCGAGCGGGCGACGTGGCCCGACCAGCGGGTCGTCACCGCGACGCTCGACACCGCCGTCGACGCCCGCGACGAACACGGCGTCGAACCGCCCGCCATCACCGTCATCGGCGACGTGGCCGGCCAGCGCGAGCGCGTCGTCGAGTTTCTGGAGGGGACGTGATGCTGGGGGTGCCCGCGGATGCGTGAGGAGCCCCGGCTCCGGGTAGCGGTGTTCCGCCCGGACGACGAGCGGACCGCCGACGCCGTCGCCCTGCTCGAATCGCTGGGCGCGGACCCGGTCCCCGACCCGATGCTGGCCGTCGAACCGACCGGCGCGGCCCCGCGGACCGACGCGGACTACGCCGTCCTGACGAGCAAGACCGGGGTCGAACTGGCCGCCGACGCCGGCTGGGACCCCGCGGGCGCGACGGTGTGCGCCATCGGCAGCGCGACGGCCGACGCGCTCCGGGCGGCCGGCTACGGCGTCGACCGGGTGCCCGCGGAGTTCTCCTCGTCGGGACTGGTCGACCTGCTCTCGGACGAGGTCGCCGGCCGCGCCGTCGAGGTGGCCCGCTCGGACCACGGCTCCGACGTGCTGACCGACGGGCTGGAGTCCGCCGGCGCGTACGTCCACGAGACGGTGCTGTACCGCCTCGTCCGCCCCGCGGGGGCCGGCGAGTCAGCCGAACTGGCCGCTGCCGGCGACCTCGACGCGGCCGCGTTCACCTCGTCGCTGACGGTGCGACACTTCCTCGAGGCGGCCGCCGAGCGGGGCGTCCGGGACGACGCGATAGCGGGCCTCGCGGACGCCACCGTCGGCGCAATCGGTGAGCCGACCGCCGAGACCGCCGCGGCCGCCGGCCTCGTGGTCGACGTGGTGCCAGAGACCGCCGACTTCGAGGCGCTGGCCTGCGAGGTCGTCGAGGCGGCCGCGCCGACCCACCACGAGTGACGGGGGCCGACGCCGAGAGCGGGCGCGCCGGCCGCCACGTCGCGCTCGTCACCGGCTGGCAGGTCGTCGCCAGCACCTGTTACTACGCGCTGTTCGCCGGAACCACGCTGTTCCGGCAGTATCTCGGTCTCTCGGGTTTCCTCGTCGGCGTCGTCGTCACCGCGGCGACGCTCGGCTACACGCTCGCTCTGTTCCCCGTGGGCGCGGCCGTCGACGGTGCGGGCGAGCGGCCGGTACTCGTCGGCGGCCTCGTCGCGCTGGCGGCCGGCGTCGTCGGCGTCGGACTGGCCGACGGCGCGGCGGGGCTGGCGCTCGCGGCGGTGTGTCTCGGCGCGGCCTACGCCACGGCGATGCCGGCGACGAACCGCGCCATCGTCACCGCCGTCCCGGCGGCGCTCCGGGGCCGCGCGATGGGGGTGAAACAGGTCGGCGTCACTGCCGGGAGCGGTCTCGCGGCGGTCCTCGTCGTCAGCGTCGCGCCCGCCCTCGGGCCGTGGAACCTCGGCTTCCTCGTGGCCGGGGGCGCGGCGCTGCTCGTCGCGGGCGGGTTCGCCGTCGGCTACCGCGGGGCCGCCGGCGGCGAGTGGCGACTGCCCGACGTTCGCGGCCTCGGGCGGGACTCCGCCTACGTCGCGCTGGCTGCCGGCGGCTTCTTCCTCGGGGCCGCGCTGTTCACGACGGTCGGCTACACGACGCTGTACCTGACCGACGCCGTCGGCGTCTCGGTGGCCGTCGCGGGCCTCGGGTTCGCGGCGATGCAGGTGTCGGGCAGCGCCGGCCGGGTGGGTGCCGGCTGGCTGACCGACCGGCTCGACGCCGCCGAGGCGCGGGCTAACGCGACGGTACTGTTGGGGCAGGCCGCCCTCGGCGTCGCCGCGCTCGCGGCGCTGTCGGTCCCCGGCCTCCCGCGGCCGGTCGCGCTCGCGCTGGTCGCCGCCGTCGGCGCGACGGTGCTTGGCTTCACCGGGCTCTACTACGCCTGCATGACGGCGCTGGTCCCGACCGACGAGGTCGGCGCGGCCACGGCCGGCGGGCAGACGGCGCTCAACGCCGGCGCGTTGCTCGCCCCGCCGGCCTTCGGCTGGCTTGCCGACACCGCGGGCTACCGCGCGGGCTGGCTGTTGCTCGCCGCCGCGGCCCTCGCCGGCACCGCGGCCTTCGCCCTTGTCGTCGGCCGGACCGACCCGTGAGCGCTCAGTCCGCCGCCTCGGCGTCCGACGCCGTCGGTTCGGTGTCGACCTCCGACCGGAGCGTCTCCAGTTCGTACTCGACGGCGCGATCGCTCGACAGGCGGTCCAGTTCGCGGTCCACGTCGTCGCCGGCCTGCAGGACCGACTCCAGTTCCCCCGTCTCCGCCAACTCCTCCAAGGCCGCCGCCCGCGCCTCCATCCGCTCGGTCCGCTCGGTCGCGCGCTCGATGGCCCGCCCCACGTCAGCCACCGTGTCGCCGACGCCGGTGAACGCCTCGGCGACCCGCGCCGACGCCTCCGCGGCCTCGTATCGGGCTTTGACGGTTTCCTTGTGCGTGCGGAACTGCTCTATCTGACTGGACAGTTCGGCGCGCTTGCCGACGAGGCGGTCTTGGGTCCCCTGTAGCTCGTCTATCTGCCCGGTGAGGGCGGTTATCTGGCTCACGTGGGCCTGTTTCTTTGCCAGTGTCCGCCGCGCGAGGTCCTCCCGGCCCGCCCGTATCGCCTCGCGGGCCTGTCCGTCGTACGTCTCGACGTTCTCGCGCAGCCGCCGCCTGTGTATCTCCAGTCGCTTCTTCTGGGTCGTCACGTCGGCGATGCCGCGAGTCACGTCCTGTAGCTCGTCGCGCAACTGCTCGTAGGAGTAGTCCAGTTCGTCGCCGGGGTCCGACGCCCGCCCCAACAGGGCGTTGAGCTTCGACCGGACGAGAAACACGAACCGCCCCACGAGACTCATCGGCCGCTCCCGCCGTCCGGCGCTCCGCGAAGTTTCGGTATCATTGACACTACTGACTACGCCCGAATCCGGGATAACCGTATCGTCGGGGCGGGACCGCGCGGCCGAGCGTCGCCGGGGCGTGTGAACGTTTTTAACCGGGGGCGCACCTACTGCCGCCACGATGAGTACGACCGGTCCGGTTCCCGAGCTCGCGGCGCGCGCGACGGCCTGTGCCGACCGCCTCCGCGCCGCCGACCGCGTGTTGCTGGCCTCCCACATCGACGCCGACGGGCTGACCAGCGCTGCCGTCGCCGCGAGCGCACTGGAGCGGGCCGGGATTCCGGTCGAGACCGTCTTCGAGAAGCAACTCGACCCCGACGCCGTCGACGGGCTGGCCGCCCGCGACTTCGACACCGTGCTGTTCACCGACTTCGGTTCGGGCCAACTCGACGCCATCTCGGACCACGTCGCTGCCGGGGCGTTCGAGGCCGTCGTCGCCGACCACCACCAGCCCGCCGCGCCGGCTGACTGCCACCCCGACGCGGTCACCGACACCGACGGCTACGCCGACTTCGAGTACCACCTCAACCCCCTGCTGGAGGGCATCGACGGCGCGTCGGAACTGTCCGGGGCGGGCGCGGCCTACGTCCTCGCCCGCGCGCTCGAACCCGCAGACGGCGACAACCGCGACCTCGCCGCGCTGGCGGTCGTCGGCGCGGTCGGCGACATGCAGGCCGTCGGCGGCGAACTCGTCGGGACCAACGCGAACCTCGTCGCGGAGGGCGTCGACGCCGGCGTCCTCGAGGAAGGGACCGACCTCGCGCTGTACGGCAAGCAGACCCGCCCGCTCCCGAAGCTACTGGAGTACGCGACCGAGGTGCCGATTCCCGGCGTCTCCGGCGACGAGGCCGGTGCGACCCGGTTCCTCGACGACCTCGGACTCGACCTGAAGCGGGCCGGCGAGTGGCGCACGTGGGCGGACTTGGACGCCACGGAGCGCCAGACCGTCGCCAGCGCCTTGGTCCAGCGGGCGGTCGAGCGCGGGGTCCCCGCCGACAAGATAGAGACGCTGGTCGGGACGACCTACACGCTGACCGCCGAGCCGACCGGGACGGAGCTTCGGGACGCCAGCGAGTTCTCGACGCTGTTGAACGCGACGGCCCGCTACGAGCGTGCCGACGTGGGGCTGGCGGTCTGTCTCGGCGAGCGCGGCGACCCCTTGGAGCGGGCCAGAACGCTGCTCTCGAACCACCGGCGAAACCTCTCGCAGGGACTCGACCTCGTCACCGACCGCGGCGTCACGCAGGAGGCCCACGTCCAGTGGTTCGACGCCGGCGACGCCATCCGGGAGACCATCGTCGGCATCGTCGCCGGGATGGCGCTGGGGACCGACGGCGTGACCGCCGACAAACCCATCGTCGCCTTCGCCACTGCCGACGGCGACGAGCGGAAGGTCTCCTCGCGCGCGACCGGGCCGCTCGTCGGCCGCGGCGTCGACCTCTCGGCTGTGATGCGGGAGGCCGCCCAGTCGGTCGGCGGCGACGGCGGCGGCCACGACATCGCCGCCGGCGCGACGATTCCGGCCGGCGAGGAGGACGCCTTCCTCGCGGCGGCCGACGAGGTCGTGGCCGATCAACTCGACTAGCCGGCGGCGAAAAGAGCTATACGTCCCCGTGTCCGACCACGGATAGATGCAGACGCGGGACCTGTTCGATATCGCCCTCGTCGGCCTCGCCGGGCTGTTGGCCTACACCGAGACGTTCGGGCTGGCCGACCCGCGAGCGACGCTCGAAGAACTGTTGGCTATCGTCGCCGGCATCGACATCCGCGTGTATCTCGTTCTGGCCGGCGTCTTCGGCATCGTCTTCGTCACGTACCTCGTGGTGTACCTCCCGAAGAAGACGGCCCGCTCGGCCGACGGCCGGTCCTGAGCGGGCGGTGGTTTTAGCGTCGTGGCGATGCTATTCGGGGTATGGACGGGACGGAGACCGAGCCCGAACGGCTGCTGTTCGGGGCCGGGTTCGTCTTCGGCGTCGGGTTCACACTGCTGGTCCTCGGCACCGTCGTCGCCACCCTCGGCGGCGGTGCGGGCGCACTCGGCGTCCCCGTGGTGCCGCTCATCGCCGCGAGCGTACTCCTCGCCGGCGTCGTCGGTGTCGCGCTCTCCATGCTCGCCTTCCCCGACGACCGCCTCGAAGTACCGACCGCGCTGGCACCGAGCGCCGAGGACTTGGAGGAGGAGTGAGGCGAGCGGCCGGCGGCGGCCCGGGACGAGCGCACAGTCCGCGCCACCTTTATCCCCGGCCCGCTAGCCACCGCCCATGACGGAGTTCGACCCCGAGCAGTTCGAGGACAAGTACGCCAACTACTTCCCGGAGCTACAGAAGGCGTACAAGAACGCTTTCGAGTCGATGAACGACACCTACGACTCCGAACTCGTCCACGCCATCGACCAGCAGGTCCTCAACGAGTCCGAGCCGTTCTACGAGGGTGAGGGACAGTTCCGCGTTGAACTGCCAGACGACCCGACCGACCGGCTGACGGCGGTCGTCGCCGACGACGAGAAAGTCGAGACGCTCCTCTCGGAGTACGTCGAGCGCATCGAGGCGGAGCTCCGGCGCGTGTTCGGCTTCGACGACTGAAAAAATCTGGTTCGCTGCCCGTCTCAGGGCGACGGCGCGGTCGGCACCGAACCGCCGGCACCGCCCGGCCCGGAGGGGCCGCCCTGTGGCTCCGGGGGCTGCGGGGCGTCGGTCGGCGTCTTCTCGCCGCTGACGAGGAACGTCAGCAGGTTCCCGACCAGCACCTCGTTGTCCGCCCGGTAGAGGTAGTCCTGCGAGAGGACGCTCGTGTCACCGACGACGGTGACGTTGCCAGAGCGGGTGACGACACCGTAGGCACCGGCGCGTCGGGTCTTCGACAGTTCGGTGTTCTCGGTCGTCGAGAGCGCGGTCTGCCCGCCGGAGACGGGGACCGCCGTGTGGAACACCGTCCGGTCGACGCCGTCGGTCAGCGCGCCGTCGCCGGTCGGCGTCGCGTAGACGTTGCGGTAGTTGGTGTCGTACTCCTGCATGTTGAACAGGTAGCCCTCACCGTAGCTCACGCCGTACTGGCTGGTCAGGGGCACCATTGGGTCCGGCACGCCCCCGCCGGACGTGGTGACGACGAGGCCGAGTACGGAGGTCTGTGTCTGCGATGGCTCGGACAACACCAGCACGCGGCCGCCCGCGTCGCTGAACGTTCGAAGCCCATCCAACTGCGATTCGGTGTAGCGCTGCTGCGCGCCGAAGGTGACGAAGGCGTCGGCCTCGCGGAGCGTCTCGTTGAGCGGCCGGCCGCCCTGTCGCTGGCCGACGAAGTACTTCACCGTCGCGCCGTTGTCGGTCAGCGTCTCGACCATCGGCGTCAGCGCCTCGCGGTCGATGCTGCCGCCGTGGCCGGCGTCGACGACGACGACAGCACCGTCGGCGTCGCCGTCCATCGTGAGGTCACCCTCGGCCGGCGTCGCGGTCGCCACCGCCGAGTCGCTGTTGAACGACGGCGCGCTCACGTCCCCGACAGCCGGGGCGCTCCCGGTGGTACCGGTCACGGCCGTCCCGGCGACGACCGCGACGACGAGCACGACGGCGAAGAAGCCCGCACGCGCGGCGATGCCGGTCGACTCCATCTCAGGCACCCCCCTGTGCGGTGGCGTTGGTCGTCTGTACCTCCGTCTCGGGCGTCCCGTACACCATCAGGAAGTGCGGCGAGTCGACGCCGCTGTACGTGTACGGTGCCCGCTCGGCGACGGTGCCGTTCCCGTCGGCGGAGCTGCTCAGCAGCACCAGTCCGCCGGCGCTGGCCGGGTTGCGGTAGGTGACGCGGTACTCCGAGAGCCCGGCCTCCGAGGCCGCGCCCGCGATGGCCGCCTCCAGCCCGCCGACCTCGTCAGCGTAGCCGGTCTGGACGGCGCGACCGCCCGAGTACGCGGAGGCCTCCGCCACCGTCGCTCGGGAGACGTTGAGCCGGTCGCCCCGCTCGGTCATCACTGCGCCGACGAACGCCCGCTTCATGGATTCGAGCGAGGCGTAGTACTGGGCCTCGGTCATCCCGCGGTGGGCCTTGTCGGGACCGGTCGTCGCGGACCCGCTCAGGCCGTCGTCGGGCGCGGTGCCGATGACGCCGACGTGGCCGACGATGCTGGCGGGCGTGACGTATATCTCGTCGCTCGGGACGGCGGTGTAGTACGCGCCCGAGGCGGCGTACTGGCCGACGCTGGCGTACACCGGCTTCTCGGCCGAGAGGCGCTTGACGGCCAGATACATCGACTCGCTGGCGGCCGCGCTCCCGCCGGGACTCGACACCCGGAGGACGACGGCCTTCACCGAGTCGTTCTGGCGGAGCTGACGCAGCTCCTGAACAGTGTCCTGTGCAGTGCTGCCGCTTATCGTCTCGTCTATCGAGACGACGGCGACGTACGGTTCGTCTTGGGTGGTGACGCTTGCGGCGTAGGGGACCACAGCGGCACCGACGAGGAGGGCGATGACCGCGAGTACCGTGTACGAGCGGAGGGCAGTCGCGACCATCTCGTCGATTGGATTGTTCATCTCTCTTGCAGTTTTGCCGTCACTCGTCGGTGGTATAAATTTGGGGAATATACGACGCGAGCCGGGCGGATATGAGAAGCTTCCTTACCGTTCGTCCGCAACCGAGACCTATGGAGCAGCGCAAGCCACCGCAGACCGAGGAGGGGTGGTACGTGATGCACGACTGCCGACGCATCGACTGGGACGCGTGGCGCGACGCCCCGCAGCGCGAGCGAGAGCGGGCGCTCGCGGACGGCGTCGAGTTCCTCTCGGCCTACGAGGCCGTCGAGGACGCCGACGAGGGGCAGTCGGCCGTCTACACGATACAGGGGCAGAAAGCGGACCTCATGCTGTTGCACCTGCGGCCGACGATGGGGGACTTGGACGCCGCCGAGCGGGCCTTCGAGCAGACGGAGTTCGCGCGCTTCACCGAGCGGGCCTACTCGTACGTCTCGGTGACCGAGGCGTCGGGATACACGGAGAAGGCCCGAGAGTACTTCGAGGGCGAGGTCGACGAGGACTCGGGGCTCGCACAGTACATTCAGGCGCGGCTCCACCCCGAGGTGCCCGACGAGGAGTTCGTCTGCTTCTACCCGATGAGCAAGCGCCGCCAGCCAGAGCAGAACTGGTACGACACGAGCTTCGAAGAGCGGGCGGCCCACATCAAGCGCCACGGCGACCTCGGCCGCGAACACGGCGGCGACGTGGACCAAATGATATGTGGCTCCATCGGGCTCGACGACTACGAGTGGGGCATCACCCTCTGGACCGACGACATGCGCCACGTCAAGGACCTGCTGACCGAGATGCGGTTCGACCCGTCGACCTCGCGGTTCGCCGAATTCGGTCCCTTCTACGTCGGCCGGCGGTTCGCGCCTGCGGACCTACCGGCCGTGCTGGCCGGGCAGCCGGTTCCCGCCGACGGAGACCAGCCCGGGGCCGTCGAACGGGCCGGAACCGGCGTCGACGCGGCGACCGAGGCCGACGCCACAGGTGGCGACCGCGTCCACGCTGGCGGGGACACCGACGGACACGGCGGCGCGCACCCGGGCAGCGCCGGCGAGGGCGACCATCCCCACGAGGCCGCCGCGGCCGACGCCGACCACCCGAGCGGCGGCCGCCCCGACGACGCGGACGACGGGTCGAGCGGCGGCCGCCCCGACGTGTCCGGCGACTTCGAGGAGGTGGACGACGCCACACAGCGCGTCGGGCGGCTCGGACTCCGCGAGGGCGCGGACTACGACGCCGGCGACTACGCGCTGGTCTTTCACTCCACGGCCGACGCCGAGGCCATCGCCGACGACGTGGCGGAACTGGCCGACAGCTTCGACCACTACGACCGACACGTCCAGACGACCACCCGCGCCGAGAGCGGCCAGACCGTCGTCGTCAGCGTCTGGACCGCCCGGGACGCCGCCGAGACAGCCGCGGGCTTCCTGAGCGACATCGACGGCGTCGACAGGCAACTCGGCGGGCCGCTGGGCGAGGGCGTGAGTGCGGGCGGAGGCGACCACGACGAGAGCGCGGACGACGATGGCCGTGGCGAGAGCGCGGGCGGCGACGCCGCGTCGTCGTCCGAGTCGGTCCGTGAGGCCCTCGACGCGGCGGGCGTCTACGCCGGCCAGCCACACGGTGAGGACGTGTACGCGCTGGTCGTCTACTCCGAGGCTGACGCCGACGCGCTGGCCGACGAGGTGGCCGACCTCCGGGACGCCTTCGAGCGCTACGACACCCACGTCCGAACGACGGTCTACACCGACCCCGACTCGGAGACGACCGCGGTGGCCTCGCTGTGGGACACCGAGGACGCCGCCCGGACGGCCGGCGACTACCTCTCTGACCTCCCCGCGGTCGTCCGCCGGCAGGGTGAGGGCGACGGCTTCGGGACGATGGGGATGTTCTACACCGTCAAGCCCGACCACCGCGGCGAGTTCGTCGAGAAGTTCGACACCGTCGGCGGCCTGCTCGCGGACATGGACGGCCACCGCGAGACCGCGCTGCTGTTCAACGCCGACGACGAGAACGACATGTTCATCGCCAGCCAGTGGGACAGCAAGGACGACGCGATGGCCTTCTTCCGGTCCGACGAGTTCTCCGAGACGGTGAGTTGGGGTCGCGACGTGTTGGCCGACCGCCCGCGCCACGTGTTCTTGGCCTAACCGGGAACCACCGTTTGCGCCGCCCTCACTCCCGGACCGCGACGAACCGGAGTCGCCGGTAGTCGGCGGTCCACGTCCCCGTCTCGGCGTCGAACAGCGGCTCCCGTAGGCGGTCCTCGACGGCGTCGAGGACGGCCTCGCGCTCGGCGTCGGCGACGCCCGCGAAGAACTCCCCGCCGAACATCCCGACCCAGTTCCGCAGGCCGTCCGCGCCGTCGTCCAGTTCCGTCGGGCGGTCGAACAGCCGTGCGAACGTCACTTCGAAGCCGTGTTCCTCCAGTCGGGGCGCGTACTCGCCGACGCTCGGGAAGTACCACGGGGGGTCGCGGTCGTAGCCCCGGGCGGCGAGTTCGGCGACCAGCGCGTCGACGATTCGCGCGACGTTGCCCCGGCCGCCCAACTCGGCCACGAAGCGCCCGCCCGGCGCGAGCGCGTCGGCGACCGTCGACAGCGCGGCGTCGTGGTCCGGCCCCGGAATCCAGTGTAAGGCGGCGTTCGAGAACGCAGCGTCGAAGCCCCCCTCGGGGTCGTACTCGCGGATGTCGGCCTGCACGAACTCGCGGTCGGGGTACGTCTCGCGGGCCCGCGCGACCATCTCCGCCGCCGCGTCGACGCCGACGACTTCGGCCCCGGCCTCGGCTATCCGGGCGGTGAGGTGGCCGGTCCCACAGCCCACGTCGAGGACGCGCTCGCCCGCCGCGGGGTCGAGCAGCGAGAGCACGTCGCCGCCGTACTCGTGGACGAAGCCGTGGTGTCCGTCGTAGGCGTCCGCGTCCCACTCGGTGTCGCTCACGTCCGTACTCGCCGGGGCCGGGGGATAACGCTGTCGCCGGCCCGGACGCCTCGCTCCCGGCTCCCCATTCTGGATAATCGTTCAGATTGTTTACCCACGTCCGGCCCCGAACGGTGAAAATTGGAGTTATACGTCTCTAGCTCCGACGTTCGTACAGTACATGCTCGGGTCACTGCGGCGCACCGACGGGGCCGGCGGGTCGGGCGGGTCCTACGCTGGCCGCGGCGAACTGGCCGAGTGCGAACTGTGCGGCGAGCGACGGACCTGCGCGTCCCACTGCGGGCTGGTGACGTGTCCGCCCTGCCAGCGGGACTTCCTCCCGCGGGGCGTCCGCTAGTCCTCCGTCGTCGTCCGGTCGAGTTCCTTCTCGCCGAAGGAAATCGGGGATATTTCACCTCTGATTAGACTGAAAACTACCATACGTGGCGGGTACTTAAAGCTCGGAACGCTCCGCTCAAGTGGCTCAGACCCGCGAAACACCCGGGCAATGTTGCCGTTTGAGCGTGCAGGGTCTTCTCCACTTAATGGTTTTGGCAAAATCTGGGTTTTAAGCCCCTCTACCTGCATTATAGCAATATGCAGGCTACAGCAAAAACCGATTCAGGAGACCCATCTGCGTCTTCCGGGCTGGCCGGACTCCGCAGGAGAACAAAGATGCAGAACACGGACCACGACCTGCGGGAAGTATCGGCACAGAGAGCAGCAGAGCGGTTCAAGAAGTGGGCCAGAGACGAGTATCAGCCTTCGACCTACGAGAACCACTACACCACTGTCAATCAATTCGTGGCGTGGCTCAGCGGCACTGACTACACGCTCGCCGGAATCGACGGATGGGCATTGGGCGAGTATCAGGACTGGCTCAGGAAACAGGACTACGCAAACGTGACGCGCAAGCAGTACCTCTCTCAACTGCGCGTGTTCCTTCGGTGGGCCAGTCGTCGGAACGTGATGCGTGACGGTCTGGACGACAAGGTAGAGCTACCGGACTTGAGCCGCGACGACGTGCGTTCAGACACCAGCATCGGCCCCGACAGAGTACAGCGGATTCTCGACTATATGGACTGCTATCGGCGTGCCTCTCGGGAGCATATCATCGTCCTACTGTTGTTCAGGACTGGCGCGAGACTCGGGGCACTCCGTGGCGTAGACCTGTCGATGGTCCATCTTCGGAGCGATAACCCCCGGATTGAGGTTCGACACAGGCCGGAAATCGGTTGCCCGCTCAAGAATGGCGAGCGGAACAAGCGAGAGGCAGAGCGCCCCATCCTGATAGGCGAGGAAACGGCTCAAGTCGTCGCTGAGTACATCGAACACCACCGGAGGGACGTGACCGACGACTACGATAACAGCCCGTTGCTGACCACCAAGCAAGGACGTGTGAGCGATAGCGTCATCAAGAAGACCGTCAAGCAGTGGACGTGCCCGGCTGCAACAGAGGGAGAGTGCCCAATTCACGACCACAGACCCTCTCGCCGGGAAGTGGGAAGCTGTGCCCGAGAGTGCGAACACACGAACGCTCACAGTCTCCGCAAAGCGAGCATCACCTACTTCCTCAACAGAGGTGTATCCGTTGAGGTAGTGAGCGACCGGATGAACGTCAGCATCGAGACCATCAAAAAGCACTACGACAGGCCCACAGACGACGAGAGAGCGGCCCGACAGGAGAGTGCGATGGACAAGGTGTGAATCGGCTTTCACGGCATTGTATCCGCATTTCAGGGGTTCAGCGATATATCCGATGTGAACCGGCGTCGAATCGGTTCCAGTAACACGAGTAAACTAACCCCCCTCGAAATACGGACGGTTCAGCACACTCAAGCGGCTGAAAACCGGGGGCAAAAATCGCGTTCGCAAAACCCCAAGGGTACAGACGAAGCGAATACCGACATAAAGCGGGAATTGTTGAAAAGCGACAGACGTGAATAGGGTAACACTCAGCCGACTGCTGACGGCTCGCGTGTGTGCGCTCGCGCTAAGCTTGATAGAGGATTGTGTGTTCAACAAGTGGGTGTACTCTATTCGTATAGGCTACACCCTCCGACCCCTCCACAAGGGAGGGGTCTCCGTGTGTAGTAACAGTATAGTGAGTTCACTCAACAGTACACTGAGTAGTGTACAGTTTGGTTGCGACGGACGTAGTTGCGACGCAACCAGAGTAAACACACTTTCCCCAAGGCTGGTGAATCCATAGAGTCTGGTGTCTGCTTTTACAGTAGGCAGAAGTGTGTTCACTGCCCTCAAGGACAGCCTGTGAACTCAGCAACACTTTCTATCAAATATCCGAAATATAAACATTTTGGAAATAAATGAATTTAATGAGAACAGGGCCAACCAAAAGAAATTCCATTTCCCAACTCAGGAACTGTCACCATCCCCACTATTAGATGCGTGGTACTCGCCGACATAATCGTGTTCAAATAACATACTTTTTAATTCTTCTTTCAGTTTTTGATTCATATGTTCAATTGCATTAAACGCCCCCTCAAGCACTTCTACACGACTACCATCTTCCGTCGGAACAATCTTAACTGCTGGAGGATATTCGGATGCGTCAATGACTTTCACAGGGTCATTAGCTCTTCCCAGACTGGCCCTTGCGGAATTTAACAGACTTTCAATATGCGGAAGACGCTTCATAAATTCCTCATCGACTGAAAGATGTTCAGAGAGTCTATTATCATCGGAATTCGAGTCTAAGTCAAAATCAGGATGGGTGTCAAGCATCAACCAAGCTGATGTTATATTTGATTCAGCAGACTGTCGCTGCTTTCTTATCCAGTCGATATTTGGGATTTCTTTTTGCCAAAAATCAGTAAAATAATTATCCCCGCTTTCAGCAATAGCAGTCACACCCATAGTGACCCACGGCTTGTTTGGTATGTCGTCAATCTCAAACTCAATCGTGGGCTCGCCTCGTCTCCTAAAGCTGTAATCTTGGAAACTTTCCACCTCTTTGGTGACTACCCCAACATCTTCTATTTCTACAGCAATTTTACAGTTGTAGATATATCTCTCATCTAATTCAGAATTGTAGCAAACGAGAGCTATGTTAAGCCGATTAGTCTGTTGGGAGGATAATCCGGCCGAGCTTTGAATTGAATCAATTACGACGCCTTGATTTTCAGCAACAGGCTTAGTAGCATCAATCTGTGGATAGATTTCCTGACTTTTTGGTGTGTAGCTTTCTGGTGAAAAACCTCTACTATTCAACTCTTCCTGCATCTCTTCCTTCGAGCGACCCGCCAAATTGTCTGTATCCAATTTGATTCCGTCGGGCCTTTCGTTCAATGCCATTAGGATTGTACCAGCAGGAGCAGATTCTAACGAATTAGCAGTATAGAATTCGTGAACTTGATGAACAGTATCGGCGACTTCTCCTATTGACCTACTATATACCAATTCGCAAATCTTATTTGGAGCTTCGAAAGCAGTGTCAACCATCTCTCTAACCGAAGACTTGTCGTTGTCTGTCAGGAAATAGTCGGATATTTGAATATCGTGAGCGAAGCGATTCCTGACCTGTTTATCACCAATCTCATCAGACAATTCAATCCCCGACATTTTTAACAAATTCAACTTATCATCAATTCTTAAAGATATGAGAGACGGCCCATTTTCATAATTTCGTATATATTCTGTTGGAATATCAAATTCATCTATTATCAATAGGTTAAGGAGATATTCTGTAACAGACTGGGAATAAATCATAAAAAATCCAATATCGAGAGCGTGTTCTGCAAAGGAACCGGAAAGGCTGTAATCATCAAGTTCCACCAAGTATTTCCAAATCTTTTCCCAAGAGTCAGCTGCTTGCCTTGCCTTGTCGGCTGACTCTTCATAATACATTATCGGACGAGCAAGTTGGATTTGCCTGAAGTACTCTTCCAGAGTCCCAATCTCCTCTTCTTCAAGCGTAATCTTAGGCATTTCAAACAACTATAATTCTCAACTTCAAATATCTGTTCAGACCACAGATGGTTTTATTCTGACTGCATAATGTCTGTATCTTGCTTCCTGCCTCGACTGTTCCCACTCGTC
This sequence comes from Haloarcula sp. MBLA0138, assembly GCF_055632455.1. NCBI lineage: Archaea > Methanobacteriati > Methanobacteriota > Halobacteria > Halobacteriales > Haloarculaceae > Haloarcula > Haloarcula sp. MBLA0138. Next base: position 79,521 of record NZ_CM145746.1, read on the forward strand.
AAGGGACTTTTGAAGATATAAAAAATAGTACCTTTAGGTGTCGGTTCAGGAACTGATGACCATCAAAACTGCTTAGTGAATCGCTCTACTAACTACTTATGTGGAGTCCGACCCGTCCTCGGTTGTCGTTCGATTTATGTCATCCTTCTCGCCGAAGTAGATGTCCGCGCCGTCCTGTGCCACTTTCTCAGCGAGGACGGCACACTTCACGCGCATCGGGGAGATGTCGACGCCGAGCATCTCGGTGACGTCGTCGCGGTCCATCGCCTCCAGCTCCGCGACGGCCATCCCCTGTAGCTTCTCCGTGAGCATCGACGCCGACGCCTGCGAGATGGCGCAGCCGTCGCCCTCGAACGCGACGGCGTCGATAGTCTCCTCGTCTTCGCTCAACACGACGTCCATCCGGATCTCGTCGCCGCACATCGGGTTCTCGCCGACGTGACTGAACGTTGGGTCCTCGATGGAGCCCGCGTTCCGGGGGTTCTTGTAGTGGTCGAGAATCTGCTGCCGGTACATATCGGAGCCGCCGATGCCCATTGTTGTGGCGTGATACGCCGCTCGGTCGGAAAAGGCTTCCGAGCCACCCCGTCTCCGCGGGCCGGACGTTCGCCGGCCTCAGGCGAACAGTTGGCGCGCGTCGTCGATGGCGGCGACGAGTTCGTCGACCTCCTCGCGGGTGTTGTAGACGTAGAAGGAAGCCCGCGCGGAGGCGGCGATGCCGAGTTTGTCGTGTAGGGGCTGGGTGCAGTGGTCGCCGGCCCGCACCGCGACGGCGGAGTCGTTCAGGATGGAGGAGAGGTCGTGGGCGTGGACCGAGTCGAGGTTGAACGAGACGACCCCGCCCCGCTCCTCGCCGACGGGCGGGCCGAGTATCTCCACGTCGCCCTCGTCGCGCAGCCGCTCCATGGTGTACTGGGCGAGTTCGTTCTCGTGGCGGCGAATCCGCTCCATTCCGATGTCGTCGAGGTAGTCACAGGCCGCCGCCAGCGCGATGCCCTGACAGATGACCGGCGTCCCGGCCTCGAACTTCCACGGCAGGTCGTGCCATGTCGACTCCTCGAAGGTGACCTTCTCTATCATCATCCCGCCGTAGAGGTACGGCTCCATCTCCTCCAAGAGGTGCTTCTTGCCGTAGAGGACGCCGATGCCGGTCGGCCCGGCCATCTTGTGGCCCGAGAACGCCATGAAGTCGGCGTCGATGGCCTCTACGTCGACGGGGCGGTTGGGGACCGACTGCGCGCCGTCGACGAGGATGTAGGCGTCGTGGTCGTGGGCGATGTCGGCCAGTTCGGCGACGGGGTTGACGGTGCCCAGCGTGTTCGAGACGTGGACGACGCTGACCATCGCCGTGTCCTCGCCGATGAGTTCGCGGGCGTGGTCCATGTCGAGCGTGCCGTCCTCCTGTACGGAGATGTACCGGCAGGTCGCGCCGGTCTTCTTGGTTATCTGCTGCCACGTCACCAGCGAGGCGTGGTGTTCCATCTCGGTCAGGACGACCTCGTCCTCGGGGCCGAGTTCGTTCAGGCCCCACGCGTAGGCCACGAGGTTCTCGCTCTCGGTGGCGTTCTTCGTGAAGACGATCTCCTCGCGCTCGCCCGACGCCCCGACGAACTCGGCGACTCGGTCGTGGGCCTCCTCGTAGGCGATGCTGGCCTCTTGGCTCAGTTGGTGGAGGCCGCGATGGACGTTGGCGTTTGTCGTCCGGTAGTAGTCCGCGATGGTCTCGACGACCGGTTCCGGCGTCTGCGTGGTGGCCGCGTTGTCCAGATAGACCACCTGCTCGCCGTCGAACTCCCGCTGGAGGATGGGGAAGTCCTCCCGGATGCGCTCGACGTCGAGCGGCTCGGTTTCGGAGTGTCCCATTGCGACTAGAGAAGGGCTCGACGGGCAACTTTCCTTCGGTTCACCGACAGACCCGTCCACGGCGGCGGGTCGGTCGCACCCGGGCTGGTCGTCGCCTGCGACGGCGGCCGACCGACGCGCTGGACTACGGTGAGTCGGTCTCGGCGGCCGCGACGTGGCGCTTACGGTACTCGTCGTGGCGGTAGTTGTCCCAGACGAGGTCCGAGCAGACGTGGGCGTACAGCACGACGGCGGTGAAGACGGCCAGTTCCCGCGAGACGAGGAGCAGACCGGCCACGAGCGCCCCGCCCAGCACGTGGTGGCTGAGCAGCCGCTGGAGCGGCCACACTTCCAGCGGGTCGAACAGCTCGTCTTGGGCGACCAACGCCAGCCGCGGGTCCCGCAGACACCGCCGCAGGGCCGCCCAGTCGCCGGTCGTCAGGCGCGCGACGAGGAAGTGGTCGAAGTCGATGCCGACGCCGACGGCGACGGCCCAGCCGACGGCGGCCCACCACGGCAGCGGCGGCGACAGTGCGAGGGCGGCGACGCCACCGACGGCGGCGGAGACGAGCGCGTGGTCGCGGGAGTACACGGTTCCACGGCGCGGCCCACGGAGAAAAGCCCTCGGGCTACAGCCAGAGCAGTTGCGCGTGGCGGGTCCCGTCCACGTCGAGGACGTTCTCCTCCTCGACGAACCCGTGGTCGACGGCCAGCGCGACGGCCTCCTCGCCGACGATGTTGGCGACCGAACAGCGCGCGAGGCTGTCGACGACCGTCTCGGCGTCGACGGTCTCGCCGCCGTAGAACTCCTCGTCGACGGTCAGCGACACCTTGCCGTTCTCGAAGGTCTCGCCCACGATGTCCGGGTCACAGACCGCGACCAGCGTCCCCTCGTCGGTCTCGCGCTCGTTGAGTATCATTCCAGCAGCTGCTCTTCGGCCTGCTCGCGAAGCTCCTCGGCCTCGTCGGCCAGCTCTTCGGCCTCGTCGTAGCGCTCCAGTTCCTCCAGCGCGCGGGCCTTCTCCTCGAGGATGTCGGCGTTGCGGAAGCCGAGCCGGACCGCGTTGTCGAAGGCCTCGACGGCGTCCTCTGCGAGGCCACGCTCCAGCAGGAAGAAGCCGCGGTTGTACCACGCTTCGGCGAACCGCGGGTCGATTTCGACGGCCCGCTCGGCGTGTTCCAGCGCCTGCTCGGAGCGGCCCGACTCCCACAGCGCGTACGCGAGGTTCGTCTCGGCGGTGGCGGCGTGGTCGCTCTCGGTGTCGCCCTGCAGGGCCTCGCGGTAGGCCCCGATGGCGGCGTCCCACTCCTCCAGTTCCGCGTGGGCCGCGCCCTTGTTGGTCCAGGCCTCCTGTTCGAGGCGGTCGTCGTCCGTGAAGCGGGCGACGCGCTCGAACGTCTCGGCGGCCTGCTCGTGGCGGTTGATGTGCATGTACTCCAGCCCTACGTCGAGCAGTTTGTCGGCGTCGACGGCCTCGTCCGGGAGGTTCGCCCGGTCGAGCGTGTCGGCGACGACGCGGGAGTCGACGGGGTCGACCTTGTCGGGGTCCACCTCGAACTCCGGGGGTTCGAGGTCGAACGCCTCGTAGGGGTCGTCGAACCCCTGTCCCTCGGAGAACTCGTGGTCCCGTGGCTCGCGGTCGGTCATACAGACAGATTACGCGCCAGTGCGGTTAAGGGCTACGTACCCGGCGCGCGGGATTGATGTGGTCGGGGCGACTCGCTCGGGCATGGGCAAGCGACTGTTCGCCAGCGTCGACCTCGACGGCCTCGCGGACGCCGTCGCGGCGGTACAGGACCGCTTCGCGGGCGTCGACGGCCTCCGTCTCACCGACCCCGAGCAGGCCCACGTCACGCTGCAGTTCCTCGGCGACACCGACCCGGCTCGCGTTGACGACGTGGTCGCGGCGCTGGAGCGGGCCGTCGCCGACAGCGGCGTCGGTCCCTTCGAGGCCCGCGTCGGCGGACTGGGCGTGTTCCCCTCGCTCGACTACATCAGCGTCGTCTGGGTCGGCGTCCGTGAGGGCCACGGCGACGCCGAACTCGCCGCGCTCCACGACGCGATAGAGGCCGAGACGACGGCGCTGGGCTTTCCCGCCGCCGACCACGCGTTCACGCCCCACGCCACCGTCGCGCGGATGGACCACGCCGGCGGGAAGGCGCGGGTGCAGTCGGTCGTCGAGTCGGCCGACCCGGACGTGGGCCGGCTGGCCGTCGAGGAGGTCCGGCTGACCGAGAGCACGCTCACCGACGACGGGCCGGCGTACGAGACCGTCGACGCGGTGTCGCTGTAGCCGGCGGGAGCGACACGACGAGCGACCGCCCGAGCGCGTCGGCCGAGAGTCGCCGTGGCAGCGACGAGCACCCGGCCGCGGCGTCTAGGTCGCCCAAAAACAATCAGATTAGTGATAATTCTTATGCCGGCGTGCGGTCTACGTCCGACATGGTCGCCTTCGAGAACCTCGCGTTCGTCGTCGTCGCCGGGCTGGTGACCGCGCTGGCGACGGGGCTGGGCGCGGTCCCCTTCTTCCTCGTCGAGGAGTTCTCGGACCGGTGGAACGTCCTCCTCTGGGGGCTGGCCTCGGGCGTCATGGTCGCGGCGTCGCTGTTCGGCCTCCTCCGCGAGGGGCTCGCCTACGGGTCGTCGATACTGCTGGTCCCGGGCGCGCTGGCGGGCGTCGCCCTCGTCGTCGTCGGCCACGAACTGCTCGACGGCGTCGACCACGGGCCCAAGCAGTACGAGCAGGCCGATTTCCGGAAGCTCGTGCTCATCCTCGGGGTGTTGACGGTCCACAGCTTCCCGGAGGGGGTCGCCGTCGGCGTCTCCTTCGCCGAATTCGGTCTCGACACTGCGCCCGATGCCGGCGTCGTCGTCGCCGGGCTGACCGTCCCCGTGCTGGCGGTGTTCATGACCGCGGCCATCTCCGTCCACAACGTCCCCGAGGGGACCGCCATCGCCATCCCGCTGCGCTCGCTCGGGGTCAGCGAGCCCCGGATGGTGTGGTGGGCGGTGTTCTCCTCACTGCCCCAGCCGCTGGGTGCCGCCGTGGCCTACTACTTCGTGACCGTGGCGAAGGCGTTCATCCCCTTCGGGTTCGGGTTCGCCGCCGGCGCGATGGTCTATCTCGTCGTCACCGAGTTCGTCCCCGAGGCGCTGGACGCGGGCGACGGCCTGCCCGGCGGCGGCCGGCGCGAACTCGTGACCGGGATAGCCGTCGGCGGGGCGGCCATGGTCCCGCTTGCGTTCGTCTAGAAAGGCGTCTTCTTCCGGACGACGGTGAGGTCGACGAAGGCCGTCAGCGGGTCGTCGAACTCCTCGACGCGGGTCTCCATCCGGTAGTTCGAGTGGTCGACGGCGAAGTAGTACGGCCCGCTCGCCGAGAGCGACTCGCGGCCGCCGCCGTCGGCCGTCGTCGCCGCGTACAGCCCGGCGTCGTTCTCGAGCGCGGTCTGACTGAACTCCGCGCGACCCGGCGGCGTCTCCGACGGCTCACGGCCCTTGATGTAGGCATCGTAGTGTTCGAACGCGTCCTCGCTGGCGAAGAAGTACACGTCGAAGGGCGTCTCCGACCGGACGATGTAGCGGATGGCCCCGCCGGGGTCCGAGACGTCCGGAATCTCCGTGACGAACCCCCGCCCCGGTTCGACCGTCACGTCCCGCTTGACGCTGACGACGACCTCGCCGCCGCCACCGAGACAGCCCGCGCCCGCGACGGACAGCCCCGCTCCCAGCGTTCGTAGCACGTCCCGGCGCTTCATCGAGTCATAGTAGCCCGACTCCCGAACTTAATTCTACGCGCGCAATTATTGGCCCTGATAACTCCGGGTCGCTGTGGCCGGCACCGAAAAGGAAGGAATTTAAGCGCCCGCCGGAAAGGGGCAGGATACCATGAGCAAGAAGTCCAAAGCCCAGAAGAAGCGGCTGGCGAAACTGGACCGCCAGAACAGTCGCATCCCGTCGTGGGTCATGCTCAAGACCGACCGCGACGTGCAGCGCAACCACAAGCGACGCCACTGGCGGCGCAGCGACACGGACGAATAATGAGCGCCGGAGATTTCGAGGAGCGCGTCGTCACCGTCCCGCTCCGCGACGCGAAGGCCGAACCGAAACACGAGCGCGCCGACAAGGCGATGACGCTCATCCGCGAGCATCTCGCCAAGCACTTCTCCGTCGACGAGAGCGCGGTCCGCATCGACCCCTCCATCAACGAGGCGACGTGGGCCAAGGGCCGCTCGAAGCCCCCGAGCAAGCTTCGGGTGCGCGCGGCTCGCTTCGAGGAAGAGGGCGAGGCGGTCGTCGAAGCCGAGACCGCGGAGTAACGTGCTCCGCGCGGCCTTCTCCGGGTCGTCGTACGTCGGCGTCTTCGCCCGTGCGACCGACGACTGTGTGCTGGTCCGCCCGGACGTAGACGAATCGCTACGCGAGGATATCGCGGCCGAACTCGACGTGCCCGCCGTCCCGACCACTATCGGCCACTCGGGCACCGTCGGCGCGCTGGCGACCGGTAACGCGAACGGTCTGCTCGTCTCAGCGCGCGTCCGCGAGACGGAGATAGAACGCATCCGGGAGGTCGTCGACCTCCCCGTGACGGAACTTCCCGGGCGCATCAACGCCGCCGGCAACGTCGTCTGCTGTAACGACACCGGCGCGTACGTCCACCCCGACCTCTCCCGGGAGGCGGTACAGGCGGTGCGGGACGGGCTAGACGTCTCGGTCGAGCGCGGCGTCGTCGCCGGCGTCAACACCGTCGGCACCGCCGCCGTCGCCACCAACGACGGCGTCCTCTGTCACCCCAAGGCGACCGACGGCGAACTCGACGCCTTGGAGGACGTGCTGGGCGTCCCCGCCGACATCGGCACGGTCAACTACGGCGGCCCGCTGGTCGGCTCCGGGCTGGTCGCCAACGACTACGGCTACGTCTGCGGGCAGGACACCTCCGGCCCGGAACTGGGCCGCATCGACGCCGCCTTGGGCTACATCGACTGACGCGCCCCGACGCGGTTCGACTCAGCGTGGGTGCTGGTGGCGCAGTTTCTCGGCCACCGAACCCGGAACCGGCGTCCCGCAGTCCCGACACGTCCACGCCCGGCGGCTCCCGTGTCGCCGTGCCCGCAGGTCCTGCCTGTACCGTAGCGTCGCACCGCAGACACATCGATGGGTCGCGGCTGCCATGCCGGTTCTTAGCGCGCGACCGAGGAAAACTCACACGCCGGCCAGCGCCAGCGCGTTCGCGGCGACGACGGCCAGCGAGACGACCGCGAAGGCCGCGAGCGCGGCCGTCGCCCGCTCGTCGTCGAGGACCGCCCACAGGAAGACGACGACGAGCAGCGTCGAGAACTTCAGCAGGCCGATGCCCGACGCCCCGTAGGTGGCGATGAAGGCCCGCGCGACGGCGTTGCCCTCGGCGAGGCCCCGCTCCAGTCCCACCATCGTCGTCACCACGTCGAACACCGTCGAGAGGATGACCACCGACCACAGCACCGCGTGGGTCTCCGAGAGTCGTCGCTCGGTCGGGAGTACCGTCCGCGCCACTCCGGGTAACGAGTCCCGCTGCACGCTGTCGGGACCGACGCTCGCCGCCCGGATAAAGCTGTGTCCCGCTCCTCGCTCGGCGCGCCCGACCCCGTGCCGGCTCCGGGTGTCAGCGCCGCGAGAGAGGCGGAAGGGGAAGATACTTCCCTGTCGTGCACCCACCGATGGGTATGAGCACGTACACTGTTCGCGGCAGTTTCCCGGGCCGTGACGGCCCCCAAGAGTTCGAGAAGGACGTGGAGGCACCCAACGAGGACGTCGCCACGGAGCGGGTCTACAGCCAGTTCGGCTCCCAGCACAACCTCAAGCGCACACAGATCGAAATCGCGGAGGTGGCAGCATGATGGGCGGCGGCGGCGGTGGCGGCGGGCAGATGCAGCAGGTCGCACAGGAGATCGAGCAGATGGACGAGGAGATCGAGGCCATCGAGAACGAGATCGAGAGCCTCCGCACCGAGAAGTCCGAGGCCGACGAGGCCATCGAGGCCATCGAGACCCTCGAATCCGGCTCCACGGTGCAGGTGCCGGTCGGCGGCGACGCCTACATCCGCGCCACCGTCGAGGACATCGACGAGGTCGTCGTCTCGCTGGGCGGGGGCTACGCCGCCGAGCGCGAGCAGGAGGGGGCTATCAGCTCGCTGGAGACGAAAAAGGAGACGCTGGACGACCGCATCGAGGACCTCCAGTCCGAAATCGCCGAGGTCGAAACCGAGAAGGAGGAGCTCGAACAGCAGGCCCAGCAGATGCAACAACAGCAGATGCAGCAGATGATGCAGCAACAGCAGGAACAGGACGACGAGTAAGGCGGCCATGTTCGACGGACTGAAGGACAAACTGAGCGGGTTCACGAGCGACGTCGAGGACGACGTCGACGAGGACGCCGCGGAGGGGGACGCTGTCGCCGACGCCGACCCCGAGGCGGCCGGCCCGGACGGCCCGAACCCGACCGAGACCCCCGATGAGGAGCCCGCCCCCGCCGACGATGACGGCGTCGTCGCGGCCGAGACCGAGCCGCCCGACGACGCGGACGTGCCGGACACGGCCGACGCCGCGGCCGCTCCCGACGGGGACGACGGCGCGGACGATGGCGCCGACGGGGACGACGACGGGCGGAGTCTCACGGAGCGCGCGAAGCTCGTCGCCACGGGGAAGACGGTCATCGACGAGGACGACCTCCAGTCCCACCTCGACGACCTCGAACTCGCCTTGCTCTCCAGCGACGTGGAGCTGAGCGTCGCAACGGAGATACTCGACGGCGTCGAGGCGAACCTCACCGGCCAGACCCGCCGGCGGCTCTCCGGGACGGGCAACCTCGTCCGGGACGCGCTGCGGGAGGCGCTGTACGACGTCATCAGCGTCGGCCAGTTCGACTTCGACGAGCGCGTGCGCGAGGCCGACAAGCCCGTGGTCATCGTCTTCACCGGCGTCAACGGCGTCGGGAAGACGACGACCATCGCCAAACTCGCCAAGCGCTTCGACGACATGGGGCTGTCGACGGTGCTGGCAAACGGCGACACCTACCGCGCCGGGGCCAACGAGCAGCTCCAGAAACACGCCGACAACCTCGACAAGAAGCTCATCGCCCACGAGCAGGGGTCGGACCCGACGGCCGTCGTCTACGATGCCGTCGAGTACGCCGAGGCCAACGACGTGGACGTGGTGCTCGGTGACACCGCCGGCCGCCTGCACAACGACGCCGGACTGATGGCCCAACTGGAGAAGATAGACCGCAACGTCGAGCCCGACATGACCGTCTTCGTCGACGAGGCCGTCGCGGGCCAAGACGCCGTCAACCGCGCCCGGGAGTTCGACGACGCCGCGGAGATAGACGGCGCAGTGCTAACCAAGGCCGACGCCGACCCGCAGGGCGGCGCGGCCATCTCCATCGCCCACGTCACGGGCAAACCCATTCTCTTTCTGGGGACTGGCCAAGGGTACGACGACCTCGAGCGGTTCGACCCCGAGGACGTCGTCGATAGCCTGTTCGACTGAGGTGAACGCCACGCGCCCGACGCCGCGGAAATCCCTCCTTACTCGCCGACGGCGGCCGTCTCTCGGCTCTAGTCCACCGCCGCGCGCGGAGTAACCCGGTCGTGTTCGACAGGTAAGCCGGACTGAGAGTTCGTAATCGGCGACTGGTTATGTGGTCGGGTGTAGTCCGGCCGAGTGATGTCCCGAGACGATGCGACCCGAAGACGCGTACTGACACTCGCCGCCGGCGCGGCGGCGGCCGCACTCGCTGGCTGTGGCGGTGATGGCGGTGCCGGAAGTCCGGCCGGTACCGGAGAGTCGCCGGGCGATGGCGGTGGCGGAATGTCGCCGACCGAAGCCGGGACGACGACGGAGGCTGGGCCCGAGACGGATACCGAGACCGAGACGGAGACCGCGACCGAGACGGAGACCGCGACCGAGACCGAAACCGAGACTGGCACCGAGGGGACCGGTACCGAGGAGACCGGCACGGCGGAGACCGGTACCGAAGAAACCGGCACCGAGGAGACTGGTACTGAGGAGACCGGCACGGCGGAAACCGGCACCGAGACCGGAACGACCGGGACGGAGACCGACACGGTCGTCTGAGCGGGCCCGCGGTAGCTGTCGTCGCTCCGGTTCGAGCGAGACGCGTCGTCGCGCGGGAGCCGTCACTGCTCGGGTGCGAGCCTCGCTACTCGCGCGCGGCCTCGACGGCCTCGACGAACGCGGCGGCACTCTCGCGGACGCCGTCCATGTCGTCGTCGGCGATGGCCTCGTAGTCGACCAACGCGGAGCCGGCACCGACGGCGACAGCGCCGGCGTCGAAGTAGTCGGCGACGTTGTCCGTCGAGACGCCCCCGGTCGGCATGATGGGCACGTCGCCCAGCGGCCCCTGTAGCGCGCCGATGTGGCCCGGGCCGACCGTCGCGGCGGGGAACATCTTCAGGATGTCCGCGCCGGCCTCCATCGCGTCGGCGGCCTCCGTCGGCGTCATCACGCCGGGGATACAGACGACGCCCTCGCGGTTGCAGACGTCGACGACGTCCTCGTTGAGGTTCGGCGCGAGGACGAACTCCGCGCCGGCCTCGATGACGTTGCGGGCGGCGGCGGCGTCCATCACGGTGCCGGCGCCGACGACGGCGTCGGTGTCGGCGAGTTCCTTGTCGACGGCGGCTATCATGTCCGAGCAGCGCTTGGCGTCGGCGGTGAGTTCCAGCGCCGTCACGCCGCCCTCGTGGACGGCCGTCGCCACGTCGACCATCTGCTCTTCGGGGATGCCCCGGAGGACGGCCGTGACCCCGCTGTCGATGAGCTGTTGCTGAACTGCTTGTTTGCTCGTCATGGACGACTCTGCGCGGCCGGGGGGCAAAAGCGTGGGTGGATGGCGTCAGGACTCCGGTTCGTAGGGGTGTGCGATGTCGGTCTTGGGCGCGCCGACGCCGAGGACTCGCACGGCGCTGTCGGCGTCGGCGGGGTTGTACGCCCGGTGTGGGCTGTCCGGCTCGGCGACGAACGCCTCGCCGGTCGCAGCCTCGTACTCGCCCTCGGGCGTCTCGACGGCCAGCGTCCCCGCGACGACGTAAAACAGCTCCTCGCGGCGCTCGTGGTAGTGGTAGGTCCGGGGCAGTTGCTCGCCGGGTGCCATCTCGTAGGTAGCGGCGTGGAGCGCGGCGAGTTCGGCCGCGTCTGAGATACCGCGGCGGTCACAGGGGTAGTCCTCGGTCTCGGGGAGGTCGGCGGGGTCGACGACGTGATAGCCCATATCGGGGGGCCGGCCGCGACCGGCAAAAGCCCCCTGCCCGTCTCGACCGCGGTCACCCCAGCAGCCAGACCAGCAGCGACAGCGTCCCCAGCGAGACCAGCGTCGTGACGAAGACGTTCAGCGACGCGAACGCCTCGTCGCCGCCGAGTTCGCTGGCGTAGACGTACGTCGAGACGGCCGTCGGCACGCCGAGCATGACGACGGCGGCGGCAAGCGCCGTCGGCCCCAGTCCAAGCGTCGCGTACACCGCCCACGCGAGGACCGGCATCCAGACCACCTTGAGCGCGACGACGCTGCCGGCGTCCCGGAGGTCCGCACGCGGGAGGTCCGGGTCGAGCCGACCGCCGATACACAGGAGCGCGAGCGGCAGGGCGAGCGTCGCCACGCCGTCGAGCGCGTCGACCACGGGGGCGGGCACCGAGAGGCCGACCAGCGAGCCGAGGATGCCCGCGACTAGCGCCGCTAGCACGGGGTTGCGAAGCAGCGAGCGAAGCTCTCCGGCAAGCGACGCCTCGCCGCCGGTGAGCCGCACCAACAGGAGCACGGTCAGGGGAACTTGCGTCAGCGCCCCCAGCCCGAGGAGGACGCTCGCCACGCCGGCCGCGGCGTCCCCCAGCGTCGCCGCCACCAGCGGCAGGCCGAGGAAGCCGAGGTTCCCGTGGTACGACTGGACGAGTGCGACGCTCCGGCGCGCGTCGTCGCGCCGCCCCCGGTGGACGACCCAGCCGACGGCCACCGTGACGGCCACGACCAGCCAGTACCCCCCCAGCAGCGCCGGCGACACCAGTTCCCGCAGCGCGCGGTCGAACGTCGAGACGAACACCAGCGCCGGCAGGGCGACGTAGAAGGTCAGCGCCGTCAACTGCCGGGTCCGCCGGTCGTCGAGCGCGCCCGCTCGCCGCGCCCCCACGCCGGCGACGAGGAAGGCGAGCATGTACGCGAGCTGTCCGACGACGGCCATGTGATTGCCAGCCCGCTCGCGCCCTTGGCCCCTTCGGTCCCGGCGTGTCGGGTCGTGGCCCGGACGACAAGCCTTTACCCGTGCCGTCGCGTACTCGACGCAAATGGTACTCGACGACTTGGGGAATTCGCTCCGGGGGACGCTCGACGACCTCCGGGGGAAGTCCCGCATCTCCGAGGAGGACGTCGAGGGCGTCGTCAAGGAGATACAGCGCTCGCTGTTGCAGGCTGACGTCGACGTCTCGCTCGTTCAGGAGCTCTCTGGCAACATCGAGCGCCGCGCGCTCGACGAGGAGCCCCCCGCCGGGACGACCCCGCGGGACTGGGTGCTCCGCATCGTCTACGAGGAGTTGGTCGACTTGGTCGGCGAGTCGACGGACCTCCCGCTGGAGGACCAGACCATCATGCTCGCCGGGCTCTACGGCTCGGGGAAGACGACGACGGCGGCGAAGATGGCGTGGTGGTTCTCGACGAAGGGGCTGCGCCCGGCCATCATCCAGACCGACACCGACCGGCCCGGCGCGTACGACCAGTCCAAGCAGATGGCCGAACGCGCGGAGGTTGACTTCTACGGCGACCCCGACGCCGACGACCCCGTGAAGATTGCCCGCGAGGGGTTGGCGGCGACCGAGGACGCCGACGTGCGCATCGTCGACACCGCGGGGCGGGACGGGCTGAACGACGAACTCATCGGCCAGATAGAGCGCATCGAGCGCGAGGTCGACCCCGACCGGAACCTCCTCGTGCTGGACGCCGCGATGGGCCAGTCCGCCAAGAGTCAGGCCGCGGACTTCCAGGACGCCATCGGCATCGAGGGCGTCGTCATCACCAAGCTCGACGGGACCGCGAAGGGTGGGGGCGCGCTCGCCGCGGTCGACGAGACGGACTCGACCATCGCCTTCCTCGGGACCGGCGAGACGGTCAAGGACATCGAACGCTTCGAGCCGTCGGGGTTCATCTCCCGCCTGCTCGGCATGGGCGACCTCAAACAGCTCACCGAGCGCGTCGAGCGCGCGATGGAGGAGACCCAAGCCGACGACGAGGAGGACTGGGACCCCGAAGACATGCTGGAGGGGCAGTTCACCCTGAAGGACATGCGCAAGCAGATGGAGACGATGAACAAGATGGGGCCCCTCGACCAGGTGCTCGACATGATTCCGGGGATGGGCGGCGGGCTGATGGACCAGTTGCCCGACGACGCGATGGACGTGACCCAAGAGCGGATGCGGGACTTCGAGGTCATCATGGACTCGATGACGGAGGAAGAACTGGAGAACCCCCGCGTCGTCGGCCAGTCACGCACCGAACGCATCGCCCGCGGCTCCGGCAAGCCCGAGGAGCGCATCCGCGAACTGCTCCAGCAGCACAAGCAGATGGAGCAGATGCTGAAGCAGTTCCAAGGCATGGGCGACGGCGACATGGAGCGGATGATGAAACAGATGCAACAGGGCGGCGGTGGCGGTGGCGGCATGGGCGGCATGGGCGGCGGCGGGATGGGGCCGTTCGGCGACTGACCCTTTTCACTCGCCGGGAATCCCTCCCGCGGTTTTTGTGACGCGCTACCGACCCGACGCGTATGCCCCAGTCGGCCGACACCTTCCTCGAGTGGCGCGACGACCGGTACAGCACGGACATCGACCGGTTCGACGAGCAGCACAAACACCTCTTCGGGCTGTTGAACGACCTCTACGTGGCGCTCGAAGCGGGCCACTCCGAGGAGACTGTCGGGCAGATACTCCGCGAACTCGAACGCTACACCGAGTACCACTTCGGCGACGAGGAGGAATTCATGCAGGACTGTGGCTACGCGATGGACTGTGCGGACTGCTTCTACGACCACCGGGAGGCCCACGAGGAGTTCGCCCGGCACGTCGCCGAGTTCCGCGAGCGCCACGAGAACGGCGAGCGGATAACGATGGACGTGTTGGAGTTCGCCCGGGACTGGCTCGACGGCCACATCGCCTCTCCCGAGGTCGACCAGAACTACAGCGAGTACTTCGGCGAGACGGTCCCCGACGACTACGAGTACCGGCCGGGGAAGCTGAACACGGCCCGCAGCGACGACCGGACCTACGAGGGCGAGGACACGGACGGAGTAACACTCGGTAGCGATGTCCACGTCGGCGGGGCCGTGTCGATACGCCACGGCTCCATGGCCGACTGGCTCTCGCGGCTGGTGGACCGCCACGCCGACCGCCCGGTCGCGCTGGCTCGCGCCGACGGGGCCTACGAGGCGCGGACGTTCGGGGCGTTCTACGACCGGGCGCGCGCCGTCGCCGCGGGGCTGCTCGACGCCGGTATCGACCCCGGGACGACGCTCGGCATCTGCGCGCGGCCGTCCTATCGGTGGGCCGTCGTCGACGCCGCCTGTCACCTCGCCGGCGTCGTCTCCGTGCCGGTCCACCCCGCAGCGAGCGACGAGCGGGCCGTCGCGGTCGAGACGACGGCCGGCGTGGACGCGCTCGTCGCCGACGAGAGCGCCAGCGCGGCCATCGCGGAGGCTGCCGGGACGGTGTTCGACATCGGGGCGCTCCCGACGGCCGACCGCGCGGACCTGCCGGGGTTCGGGGCGGACCCGGACGACGTCGCGACCGTCGTGAACCCGCCCGGCGACACGACCGAGGCGCTCGGGTACGCCGTCACCCACCGGAACCTGCTGGCGGCCGTGGCGATGCTGAGCGAGCAGTTCCCGGTCACACGTGGCTCGACCGCGGCGAACGTCCTCGCTCCGTCGTCGGTCTTCGGGCGGGTCGCCACCTACTTCCTGTGGGACAGCGGGGCCGCGGTGGCACACGGCCCCGCCGACGAGATGCTGGACTCGCTCCCGGCGGTCGAGCCGGACGTCCTCGTCGGCGCGCCGGCCGCCTACGACCGCCTCCACGAGGCGTTCCGGGCGGCCGTCGACGAACTTGGCGGCGTCAAACGGCGGCTGGCCGACGGGGCCGCGACCGACCGCGGCGAGGCGCTCCGGGACGGTGCCGGCGGGTCGCTGACCGACTCCGCGGCGGCGCGGCTCGTCTTCGAGCCGCTGTGTGACTCGGCGGGCCTGTCGGACCTCGAGTACGCGCTATGTAGCGGTTCGCTGGACGCCGACCGGGTGCTCTCCCTCTGGGGCCGCGGCGTCCCGGTGAGTCAGATACACGGGACGCCGGCGACCACCGGCGTCGGCTGCGTGGCGCCGTACCGCTCGTCCGTCCCGGCCGCCATCGGCGAGCCGCTGCCGGGCACCGAACTGGCCCTCGCCGAGGACGGCGAACTGCTGTTCCGGGGCGACCACGTCGTCGAGCGGTACTGGGAGACCAGCGACGTGGCCGCGGGCGCGACCACCGACGGCTGGCTCCGGACCGGCGACCGCGCTCGCTTCGACGACGCCGGCCGACTCCGACCGCTCGCGTAGCCGCCCCGGCGGCCGCCGACGCCCCGGCTGACGGCATCCGTTGCCGCGAAACCGGGGGACGAATTAAGGCGACGGCGCGTTGTATAACGAACGATGTACGAAGTAGTAGCGGGCATCGACGAGAGCACCGACCGCGCCAGACAGATCGCGACCGAAATCGTGGACATCCCGATGGACCCGTCGGGGGTCCACGTGACGCTGTTGCACGACTTCCAGGACAACCCAGAGGGCGCGACCGTCGAACAGGTCGCCTCGGTTCGACGCGCCCGCGAGATACTCGAAGAGACGGGTATCGAGGTGTCACTCAGCGAGTCCAGCGGCCGCCCGGCCGACGCGATTCTCGAGATCGCCGACGAGCGGGACGCCGACATGGTGGTCGTTGCGGGTCGCAAGCGGACACCCACCGGGAAGGTGCTGTTCGGTAGCGTCACGCAGAGCGTCATCCTCGGCACCGACCGGCCGGTGTTGGTGTGTAGCGCCGACGAGGACGAGGACTAAGCGTGAACCGTCTCGGGGTCACGCCCTGAGGCACTCGCCGTGCTTATCTGTAGACCTCGGCGGCGCGCTCGGCCAGCGCCGACGGGTCGGTCCGGCCGGTGACTATCTCCACCGGGTCGCCGTTCTCGAAGAGGACGAACCCCGGCGCGGCGTTGACGCCGACCGACCGGCAGAACTCCGGACACTGCTCGCCGTCGACGCCGCCGACCGGTACGTCGTCGGGAAACGCCGCCAACACCTCGTCCAGTCGCTCCTTCATCGCCTCGCAGGGGTCACAGAACAGCTTCCACACCGTGACCACGGCGCGCTCGCGGTCGACGAACGCCGGCCAACTGTCGTCGTCGAGGTGTTCGACGCCCTCCGGCACCGGCGTCGACGGGCCGACCTCGGTGGTCAGGCGCGCCATCTCCGTCAGAGTCGTCGTGTCGTACCCTTCCAGCGTCGCCCGCAGCGTGAGGAACGTGGCGAACTGCGCGCGCGTCACGCCCAGTTCCTCGACGCGCTGGGCCGCCGCCTCGGCGGAGGGGAGCCCGAACACGTCGGCCACGGACTCGTGGAACTCCTCGTCGGGCATCGTCGCGTAGGTGTCGTGGTACACCGCGCGGTCGGACTCGAAGGACTCGGTCGTGTTGACCGCGTCCGTCTCCGGGTCGACCGTCACCACGTCCTCCTCGACGAGCGTGTCGAGCAGGTCCTCGGGGGAGTGGTCGACCGCCATCTCAGACCCCCAAGTACCGGTCGCGTATCTCCTCGTTGGCCCGTAGCTCGTCGGCGTCGCCGTCGAAGACGACCTCGCCGCGGTCGAGGACGTAACACCGGTCGGCGATGTTCATCGCCGCGACGGCGTTCTGTTCGACCAGCAGGACGGTCGTCCCGTTCTCGCTGATACGAGCGATAGCGTCCTCGACGGCCTCGATTATCTGTGGGGCCAGCCCCTCGTAGGGCTCGTCGAGCATCAGGAGTTCGGTGCTCTGGTGGAGCGCTCGGGCGATGGCGAGCATCTGCTGCTCGCCGCCCGACAGCGTCCCGGCCTTCTGTTCGCGGCGCTCGTCCAGTCGCGGGAAGAACTCGTAAATCTCGTCGGTGGACATCCCGTCGTCGCGGAACTGCAGTTTGCGCCGCCACGTGTTGGTCTTGTTGCGTACCGTCTCCGCGAGGTGGAGGTTCTCGGCGACGGTCAGGTCGGTGAACACCCGGCGCTCCTCCGGGACCAGAGAGATGCCCCGGACGGCGATGTCCTCCGGGGGGTCGTTGGTGATGTCGGTTCCGTCGAAGCGGATGGTGCCGCTGCGGACCTCTGGGGGTGTCGCACCGGAGATACAGCGCAGCGTCGAGGTCTTGCCGGCACCGTTCCGTCCGAGCAGGGCCGTTATCTCGCCCTCGGCGACCTCCATCGATACGCCTTGGATGATGTGGCTCTCGTCGTAGTAGCCGTCGATGCTGTCGACGTCGAGTAGCGTCATTCTTCGGCACCTCCGAGGTAGGCGTCTTGGACGGCGGGGTCGTCTTGGACCTCCGAGGGCGTCCCCTCGGCGATGACCTGTCCGCGGTTCAACACGACGATGCGGTCCGAGATGTCGAAGACGATCTCCATGTCGTGTTCCACCAGTAGGAACGTCAGGTCGAGGTCTTCTTTGACCTCCTTGATGAGTTCGACCGTCGACTGCGTCTCCTCGGGGGACATCCCCGCGGTCGGCTCGTCCATCAGGAGCATGTCCGGTTCGGCCGCCAGCGCGATGCCGATTTCCAGTCGCCGCTTGTTCCCGTAGTCGAGGTTCTTGGCGGTGACGCTGCGCTGTTCGTAGAGGCCGACCGACTCCAGCACGCTGTCCGCCAGCTGCGTCACCCCGGGGTAGGCGTTCTGGTGTCGGAGGAAATTGAACCGGAACGAGCCGTGCTCGGCCGCGAGGGCGGCGATGACGGCGTTTTCCTCGACCGAGAGGTCGGGGAAGATAGAGGCCGTCTGGAAGGACTTGCTCATTCCCCGCTGGACGACCTCGTGGGGTTCCAGTCCGAGGATGGAGTCCCCGTTGAACTGGATGTCGCCCTCGCTCGGTTCGAGTCGGCGGGTGACCAGATTGATGAACGTGGACTTGCCCGCGCCGTTGGGGCCGATGAGGCTCACGCCCTCGCCTTGGTCGATGCTCACGTCGACCTCGTCGACGGCGGTGAGACCGCCGAAGCGCTTGGTCAGCCCGCTCGTCTGGAGCACCGTCATCGACCGTCACCTCCGATGTAGTCGCGGATGGAGCGGACGCCGCCCCAGATGCCGTCCGGGAACAGCACGACGACGAGTACGAACACGAGGCCGAGGATGAGGTGCCAGAACGGCCCGATGACGTCCATCCCGCTGACGATGAACTCGATGTAGAGGTACACCGCGGCACCGAACAGCGGACCGAAGAGCGACCCGACGCCGCCCAGCACGGTCATGATGACCACCTCGCCGGAGGTGGTCCAGTACAGCGAACTCAGCGGGACGTAGTTGCCCTCGATGGTGAACAGGCTCCCGGAGATGCCGGCGAACATCGCGGAGATGATGAACGCCATCAGCTTGTACCGCCAGACGTTGAGGCCGACGAACTCCGCGCGGGCCTCGTTCTCCCGGATAGCCTTGAAGACGATGCCGTACGGGGAGTTGAGGATGCGGTTCGCCAGCGCGATGGCGATGACGGCGACCGCGCCCGTAAACAGGTAGAGGGTGTTCCCCGGCAACATCGCCAGCGGGCCGCCGAGTGACCCGTGGAGGTCGAAGACCCCGAACAGCGGGGCGATGTCGACCGAGGTGAACCCGTTCTCCCCGCCGGTGATGAAGGCCAGCGGCGACGAGGAGAGGTAGAAGGACATCTGCCCGAACGTCAGCGTCAGGATGGCGAAGTAGATGCCGCCCCGACGCAGCGAGAGGAAGCCGATGACCCACGCCAGCAACACGGCCACGAGCGTCCCGAAGAGGATGACCAGCACCGGCTGACCGCTGACGCTGGCGCTGAAGACACCGGCCGCGTAGGCCGCGCCGCCCCAGAAGACGGCGTGACCGAACGACAGCAGGCCGGTGTACCCGAGCAGGATGTCGAACCCGAGCGCGAAGATGCCCCAGACGAGTACGAGCGTCGCGAGTTGGGTGTAGCCGTTCAACACGCCGTTGAACACCAGCGGGAACACGAGTACACCGACGACGGAGGCCACGACGACCGCGAGTTCGCTGTCGCGGAGCGCGTCCAGCCGGCCGCCAAGCCCCGTCTTCTCGGTCACTTCGGCGGTGGCCGCCGCGTCGCTCGATTCGTCGCTCATTCGACATCGACCTCCGACCCGAGCAGTCCCTGCGGGCGCAACAGCAGGATGAGCGCCGCGAGGACGTAGATACCGACCCGGTTCCACGCCGCGAAGCCGGTCTGGATGAGCACCACCTGTAAGGTCCCGAGCAAGAGCCCGGCCAACACCGCGCCCTCGATCTTCCCGACGCCGCCGATGACGACCGTCAGGAACGCGGGTACCAGCTGCTCGGTGCCGATGTTGGGGTTGACGTTCGCCAGCGGGCCGCCGACGACGCCGGCGACGCCCGCAAGCGCCGCGCCGATGCCGAAGACGACCAGATAGGGTCGGTCGAGCCGGATGCCCAGCAGCCGGACCATCTCGTCGTCCATCGTCCCCGCGCGGACGATGAGCCCGAAGTCGGTGTACTCGACCAGCGCGTAGACGAAGATGACCAGCGCGGCCGTGATGACGATGACGCCGAGCCGCCACCGGGGGAAGTTCCCGATGACGGGCAGGGCGATGGGGCCGGAGGCCCAGCCCGGTTGGGGGAGCGACTGGCTGTCGCCGCCGACGAGCGCCCGCAGCGCCTCTTGGAAGATGACCGCCAGCCCGAACGTGACCAGAATCTGGTCCGTATCGGGCCGGCTATAGAACGGTTTGGCGACGAACCGCTCCATCACCAACCCGACCACGAACGTGACTATCGGGACGATGACGAGCGCGGCGAGGAAGCCGAGCCCGAGTCCGAACGTCGTGATACCCCACTCGGGGAGCATCCCGTTCGTCAACTGGACCCGCGTCGTGATGAACAGCCCGAGGTACGCGCCGAGCAGGTACAACGCCCCGTGGGCGAAGTTGACGAACTTCAGCGTCCCGAGGATAATCGAGAGGCCAACGGCCAACAGGACGTATATCGCGCCCTGCTGGAGCCCGTTGAGCAGGATGGTCAGGAACTGTGAGAGCAGACTCACCGCTGACCCCCTCCGCTACCGTCAGTCGATTGAATAGTTTTACACATGCGTATCGGTATCGTATGGCATCACACACTTCATGCAAATAAATAATGGTGGATTTCGGACCGCGTCGCCTACTCGTCCCCGTATGTACCGAGCTCACACTCGGCCGCCGGACCGGAGTCACAGCCGTAGCCGAGGTCCTCGCGCGAGGTTATCTCGACGAGTTCGATGAAGTTCCCGCTGGACTGTTCGCTCGCGGGCAGGCCGCGGGCGACCGGGACGGCGCGCTGGGCTTGGTGGTCGCAGGCGCGCATCGTCTCCTCGCCCATCCCGATGTTGCTGTACTCGTAGCCTTCCAGCTCGCGGATGACCTCCGGCGGGTAGAACGTCCCGGCCCGCTCGACGGCCGCCGCGTACTGCAGAGTGGACGCGTAGGCGAGCTGTGCCGGCCCCGAGGGGATGCGCTCGTACTCGTCGTTGAACGCCTGCGTGAAGGAGTTCGAGGGCTCGTTGTCGATCTGAGAGTCCCACGCGATAGTGCCGAACACGCCCTCGATAGCGCCGCCGGCGGCCTGTGCCATCGGGCGGTTGTACAGCGGGACGACGATCTCCATGTCCTCGTCGATACCCGCGTCGACGGCCTGCGAGACGGAGTTCGCCCCGTCCAGCCCGTAGTGGTCGAGCAGGAGCACGTCGGCACCGCTGTTTGCGGCCTCCGAGAGGTACGACGAGAAGTCGCTGGTCCCCAGCGGCGTCGGGACGCTGTTGACCTGCTCCCAGCCGATGCCGGTGAGGAACTGGTTCATCGACTCCTGTACGGTCTGCCCCCAGCTGTAGTCGGCGTACAGCTGGTAGAACGTGTTGTCGGAGCCGTACTCGCTTTCCAGCACCGGCGCGAGCGCCTGTCCGGTCATGTAGGCGTTGAACATCTCCCGGAACCCGTACCGGGCGCAGTCCGCTCCGGTGGTGTCGTTGGAGTGTGTCAGGCAGGACATGAACATGACCCGCTCCTCCTGACAGAGGCCCTGCACGGCGATTGCGACGGCGCTCGACGAGCCGCCGGAGATCATCACCGCGTTGTCCCGGTTTATCATCCGCTGTGCGGACTGCCGGGCGGTGTCGGCGTCGGTCGCGGTGTCACCCTCGACGGACTCGACTGTCTTCCCGAGGACCCCGTCGCCGCTGAGGTCCGGGAACGAGTCTATCCAGCCGCCCCCGTTATTGAGGTGGTTCATTGCGAGGTTGTACGCCCGAAGCTCGTCTTGGCCCTCCGAGGAGTACGGCCCGGACGTGGGGACGTTGAACCCGAACGTCACAGTGTCGCCCTCGACCGGGAAGTTCCCGAGCGCCGGGTACTCGGTGCCGCCGCCGTCGGTGGAGCCGCCGCCTCCGCCGCCGTCGCCACCGCTTCCGCCGTCGCCTGAACAGCCCGCGAGACCGGTTAGTCCGATGGTACCTGCCGCGCCTGCCGTCTTGAGCAGTTGTCGCCTGCTCACTGAGCCACCTTCTGAAGGCATGGGGGTACAGAACGGCGAGTCTGTCATAATAGTTCTGTAAAGTAAACTACCGAGTTTACAGTAATCGGTTGTTTTTAGATATTTATACAATCAGAAACGAGCAAAAATAATAGAACTATGCCGCTCGATGCCGAACTGAACCACTATGGCTCCCGACGCGCGGTCCGTCGCGGTGGTTCTGGTCGCGCTAACGGCCGGTTGCGGTGGATTTAGCTTCGGGGATACCGGATTCCGCGAAACGGAGACCGTCACGCCGGTCACCGTTCCCGGCGACCCCAGCGACGCCCGACCGCCGGGTGTCGGTTTGGAGGGCGTTACCAGTCCGCAGACGCTGGGGCAAGCCCACGCCCGCCGCCTCGACGACACCAGCTACACGCTCGTGGTGAACCGCACCGAGACGTTCCCCAACGGGAGCCGCCACTCCCACATCCGGACCCGCGTCCGGCTAGCCGCCAACCGGACCTACCGCACCGACGTGCGCGTCGCGGGTGAGGGCGGCCCGGTGTTGCTCGGGCGACCGCCAGCAAGCGCGACGTTCTGGTCGGACGGGGACACCTACGTCCGCCGCCTCGACCGGGACAACCAGACGGTGTACAACGAGTACACGCCGCCCGACAGCTACGCCGGCACGTGGCGCTACTGGGTCCGGGCCGTCGCACTGGAGGGGCGGGCCTCGCGGGACCTCGCCGAGACCGTGGCCGCGTTTCGGACGAACGCGATAAACCGAACTAGCGGCCGTTCGGAAACGGTCGTCGTCGGACACGGGCTTCGGTCCGACCGGTTCCGCGGCCGGCCGGTCACGGCTCCGGGCGACGCGACGCTGGTCGCGCTGGTCGCGCCCGACGGGTTCGCCCCGGTCTACCGCGTCCGGTACGCCACCCGGACGGACGACGGGACGCCGGTTGTGGTGACACGCTCGGTCCGGTACACCGCCGTCGGCACCACGTCGGTCGCGCGGCCGCCGTGGTACGACCGGGTCAACGCCGACGGGCCGACGCCGGTGCCGCGACGGGGCCCGTCGGCGGGTGACGCCGCACTCGACGGTCACACCGCGACCGTCGTCCCGCCGTGACCGCGGCTCCGTCGCGGCCCTTTTTGTCGGCGGCGGCTGTGACTCGAACCAATGACCGTCCGCGAGGTCGCGGCCGAGGCCTACCGGGAGTCCCTCCCCGTGCTGGTACTCAGCGCCGTGGGCGGGCTGTTCGCGGGCGTCGTCCTCGGCGGGATGGACGCCGAACTCGAACAGGTGGCCGGCCTGTTCGTCCTCGTGCCCGCGTTGCTCGCGACCCGCGGGAACGTCTACGGCTCGCTGGGCGCGCGGCTGGGGTCGGGGCTCCATCAGGGGCTGGTCGAACCGCGGTTCTCGCTCGGCGACGAGCGGGTCAACGCGGCGGTGGCGGCGGCGCTGGCAAACGGCGTCCTCGTCAGCGCGTTCGCGGCCGTCCTCGCCGTCGCGCTCCTCACTGCCCTCGGCCGACCGTCGGCCTCGCTGCCGACGCTGGTGGGTATCGCGTTGGTCGCCGGCGCAGTCTCGGGCGTCCTGCTGACCGTCGCCGTCGTCTCCGTCGTCTTCGTCGGCTACCGGCGGGGGCTGAACCCCGACACCCTCGCCGGACCGGTCGTGACGACGACGGGTGACGTGGTCGGCGTGGCGACGCTGCTGGCGGCGACGCGGCTCGTCCTCGCGCTGGGGGGTGGCTGAGTGGCGGCCACGGCGTGGACGGTCCGGGGTATCGTCCGTCGGATGCTCCCGGTCCTCGTGGTCCTGACCGCCGTCGAACTCGGGAGCGGGCTGGTGTTGGACACCTTCGAGTCGACGCTGCTGCGGTACCCGTCGCTGCTCGTCCTCGTCCCCGTCACCATCGGGATGGCGGGCAACCTCGGGAGCATCCTCGCGGCGCGGCTCTCGACGGCGTTTCACCTCGGACTGCTCTCCTTCTCGCCGACCGACGACCGGCTGGCGGGCAACGCCGCCGCGACGGTGGCGCTGGCCGCGACCATCTTCCCGCTGGTCGGTGCCGGCGCGTGGGCGCTGCAGGCGCTTCTGGGCGCGACCGCGCTCCCGCTGGCGACGGTCGTGGCAGTGGCGCTGGCGAGCGGCCTCGTCCTCGCTGCGCTGGCCGTCCTCGTCACGGTGGTGACGACCTACGCGGCCTACCGGTTCGAACTCGACCCCGACGACGTGGCGATTCCGGTGGTCACGAACGTCTGTGACGTACTCGGCGTGGTGGTGCTGTTCGCCGTCGTCCGCCTGTTCGTCTAGGCGGTCGGGAAGACGAGCCTGACGGTCGTCCCGTCCTCGTCGTCGACGACCGTCCGGCCGCCGGCGGCGGTGACGACCCAGTTGACGACCCACAGGCCGAGTCCGGTGCCGTGGCTCAGGGGCGTCTCGACCTCGCCGGCGAGGACGCGCCGCTCGTGTGGCGGCAGTCCCGGGCCGTCGTCGGCGACGACGACCGCGCTCTCGTCGGCGTAGCTGTCGGCCCGGACCGACACTGTCTCGGTGTCGGTGTGCTCGACGGCGTTCTCGACGAGTTCCGCGACGGCGACGCCGACGGCTCTCGTGGCGATGACCGGTGCCGTCGACGGTGCGGTGACGTCGATGCCGGCCGACTCCGGGACTGTGGCCCGCTCGACGCCCCGGCGGACGCAGGTGACGAGGTCGACCGTCTCCCGGTCCGGCCGGTCCCGCAACAGCGACTCGGCCTCGTGGACCTGCTCACTGGTGCCCAGCAGGTCCCCGGCCGCCCGTTCGATGTGAGCGGCGCTCTCGGCCACCGCCGGGTCGTCGGTCGTCTCGACGACGTGTTCCGCCCGGCCGACGACGACGTTGACGCGGTTCCGGACGTTGTGCCGGAGGACCCGGGAGAGAACCGAGAGGCGCTGTCCGCGCAGTCGCTCGTCGGTGATGTCGCGGCCGATACCGGCCAGCCCGACCACCTCGCCGTCGGCGTCGACGACTGGGCTCCCGCTGAACTCGTAGGGGATGCGGTCGCCCTGCTTGGTCAGCAGCGCCGACCGCGGCGTCGCCGTCTCGCCGTCCCGCATGACCGTGGCCAGGCTCTCGCCGATGAGGTCGTGGTCCTCCTGCGGGATGACTTCGAGCGCGTGCATCGACGATAGCTCGTCGCCGGTGTAGCCGGTCACCGCCTCCATCCGGTCGTTCCAGCGCCGGAAGGTCCCGTCGGTGTCGAGGACGTAGAACACGTCCGACAGCGTGTTGATGACCGTCTCGACGAACTGCCGCTCCGACTCCAGTTCCCGGCGGCGCTCGACGCGCTCGCTGATGTCGCGAACGACACAGACGAGGCCGCCGTCGTCGAGCCGCGTCAGCGACACCGCCTGCGGGAACGTCGACCCGTCGGCGCGGGTGCCGACGGTCTCGCCGCGCCACTCGCCGGTCTCGCGCATCTCCGGGAACACCTCGTCGCGGAACCGCTCGCGCTGGTCGTCGCCGTACAGGGCCGTCCACTTCTCGCCGAGCAGTTCGGTCGCGTCGTCGTACCCGTACAGCCCCGCGTGGGCCTCGTTGAGGAACTCGAAGCGGCCGTCCCCGTCGAGGATGGCGACGCCGTCTATCGACTGTTCCAGCGCCGTCGCCTGCTTCGCCACCCGCTCCTCGCGCTCCTTGCGCTCGGTGATGTCCCGGATGACCGCGGTGAACAGGTGGCCGTCGCTGCTCTCGCGCTCGCCGAAGGAGACGCCGACCGGGAACTCGGTCCCGTCGCGGTGCTGTGCGGGCAGTTCTATCCAGTCCCAGTCGAGTTCACGCTCGCCCGTTTCGAGGTACCGCGCGACGCCCTCGTGGTGGGGTTCGTGGAACCGCTCGGGCATCACCGCCGTCAGCGGCCGCCCGACCAGTTCCGACGGCGCGTAGCCGAACAGGTCCTCGACGGGGTCGCTGGCGAACTGCACGACGCTGTCGGCGTCGACGGTGACGACACAGAACGTCGTGTTCTCGGTCAGCGACTCGAAGCGCGCCTCCGTCCGTTCGAGGTCGGCGACCGTCGCCGCGTGGTCGACGGCCGTCTCGACGCGGTGGGCGAGCAGCGACGCGCCCTCGCGGCCGCCGACGGCGACACAGTCCGTCGCGCCGGCGTCCAGCGCGGCCTCGACGACGCCGTCGGCACCGCCGGTGTAGACGATACAGGGGAGCGCCGGCAGGGCCTCGGCTGCCCACCCGACGAGCGCGAGCGCGCCGCTGTCGGCGTCACGGCAGGTGACGACCAGACACTCGGCCCACCCGTCCGAA
Source organism: Haloarcula sp. MBLA0138 (assembly GCF_055632455.1). Taxonomy (NCBI): domain Archaea; kingdom Methanobacteriati; phylum Methanobacteriota; class Halobacteria; order Halobacteriales; family Haloarculaceae; genus Haloarcula; species Haloarcula sp. MBLA0138. Next base: position 105,466 of record NZ_CM145746.1, read on the forward strand.
AGCGACGACCGGGCCGCCTCGGCGTCGGTCACCGTCCGCAGGTCCGTGGCCCGCTCGCGCCGGTCGAACGCCTCGACGACCCTCGTCTCGCTGGCACTGTCGCTGACGTGGAGCACCGCTGTTGGCCCCGACTGGCCGACCATGTCCCACGTCTCGCCAGCGCCCCTGATATATCTGCTGGCGCTGCCGTCGGCCATCGACGGACCTTTGCGCCCGCCGGCCCGATACCGGCACGTGCAGTCGGTGCCCGTCCTCGCCGGGGTCGCCGGCGTCCTCGCGGACGTCGCCTACCGGGTCGTGCGCATCACGGTCTTCCTCTCGCTGGGCGTGTTCCTCGCCAACCTCGCGGTCGCGTTCGGCCTCGTCGACCGCATCGCCGCCGTGTCGCGTTATCTCACGGGACCGGCGAACCTCCCGGACGAGGTGGGGACCGCCATCCTGACGACGACGGCCTCGCCGACGGCGGGCTACGGGATGCTGGCCGACTTCCGCGAGTCGGGCGTCCTCGACGACCGGGCGACGCTCGTGGCCGTGACCATCAACACCTTCTTCGGGTTCGCCCAGCACATCGTCACGTTCTACGCGCCCATCCTGATTCCCGTCCTCGGGGCGCGGGTCGGCCTGCTGTACGTCACGACCCGCGGCCTCGTCGCGCTCGCCATCACGCTGACCGGCATCGCCGCCGGGGCGCTCGTGCTCGACGCGTCGAACGTCGGGGGCGACGCGGACGCCGCCGCGACCACCGACGGGGGCGACGCCGACCCGGAGGCGGACACGCCGGCGACCCGCCGGGCAGCGCTACGGGACGCCTACGGCGAGACGAAGTCGAAGGTCCGAGACATCCTCCCGCGGCTCGCGGTCATCTACGCCGTCGTCTCCCTGCTGGTCGCCTACGGCGACCGGTTGCTCGCCGCCGTCGGCCGGGACGGGGCGACCGTCGCCGGCGCGGCCGACGGACTCGCGGGCCTGCTGGGACTCCCGGGTGCGGCGGTCCCTGTCGTCGCCGCGTTCGCGCTCGACACCACCACCGGGGCGGTCGTCATCGCGCCGCTGGTCCGGGACGGGGTCTTCACCGCCCGGACCGCCGTCGCCACGATGCTCGTCGGCGGCATCGTCTCCTTCGCCGTCACGACGTTCAAGCGCTCGATTCCCTTCCAGTACGGCATCTGGGGCCGCGAGTTCGGCTCGAAGGTCGTCGCCGTCAACACCCTCCTGAAAGTCGTCTGGATAGCGCTCGCGCTGGCGCTGTTGCTGGCCTAGTCGAAGGTGTAGGCCATGTTCACCTCGTCGACCTGCTCGTCGCCGATGGTGTAGTGGTCCCGGCGGATGCCCTCCGTGTGCCAGCCGTGGTCTTCGAGAAACGCCATCGCGCGCTCGTTGACCGCCGGGACGCTGTTGTACAGCTTCCGGTAGCCGTTGGCCCGCGCCCAGTCGAGGCCCCGCTCCACCAGTTGGCTGCCGATGCCCGTCCCGCGGTGGGCCTTGGCGACGCCGACGGTCAGTTCGGCCGTCTCCCGGAGCTTGTCCAGTTGGGGCAGGTCGAGGTGACACCACCCGACTACCTCGTCGTCGACGGTGGCGACGAAGAACACCCGCGATTTCACCGTGTTGTGGCGGGTGACGGCGTCCTCGTACAGCAACTGCTCGGCGACGCTCTCGGCGACGACGTAGGTGGCCTCGTCGGAGACATCCCTGATGGTCGCCACCAGCCCCTCGAAGTCGTCGGGACTCGCCGGCCGGATGGTGTAGGCCACGTCCCCGGTCCGGTAGCGCTCGACCGCGCCGACCTCCAGCGCCAGCCGCAGCGTCCCGCCGTCGTCCTCGATGTACCCCTTCGCCGCGAGCGCGTCGAGCGCGTCGCCGAACTCGTCGGGACCCAGTTCCGTCATCTGCCGGACGCGGTGTCGCGTCGCCGTCCCGTGGCGCTCGACGCAGCGGTACACCGCCTCGGCCGCCTCGCTGTCGAACGTCGGCTGCTCGATTGCCTCCATACGCGGGGGTATACGGGCGTGACCGCTTAACTATTGGCAATCGCTAACATCCAGCGTACCGGCTCACTCGTCGCGCTCGGGGATTGGGTCCGAGATGACGACGGCGTCGCCCTCGACGACGCACTCCCCGTCGGCGTCGTCGACGGCCGTCACCAGCCGAAACCGGTCGTCCCGGATGCGCTCGACGACCTCGCAGTGGGCGGTGACCCGCTCGCCGACGTCGACGGGGCCGCGGTAGCTCAGCTCCTGTGAGAGGTAAATAGTCAGTCCGGGCAGGCGCGCGAGCGCGGCGCTGATGAGCCCCGCGACGAGCGTCCCGTGGACGATGCGTCGGCCGAACCGGCTCCCCTCGGCGAACGCCTCGTCTAAGTGCAGCCGGTTCGTGTCGCCGCTGGCCTCGGCGAAGGCCTCCACGTCGGCCTCGGAGAGGGTCTTGGTGAAGCGGACGTGGTCGCCAACGTCGATGCCGTCGGCGGTCCCGTAGCTCTCGAACTCCCAGTCGTCGTCCTCGTAGAGGGTGTCGGGACGCGTGAACCGCTGGCGCTGGGTCTGTGTCTCGGTCGCGGCCGGCCGGTGGGCCAGATGTGGGATGTAGTTCGAGAGGTCGGTCGTCGTGACGATGCCGACGAGGTCGCCGTCGTCGACGACGGGGAGCTTCTTGATGCCGTGGGTCCGCAGCCGCTCGACGGCGTCCTCGACGCTCGCGCCCGGGCGTATCGTCACCAGCGAGGTCGCCATCACGTCGCCGACGGTGAGCGCGGTCGTGTCGCCCCGTTCCGCGGTGACCGCCACCACGTCGCTCTCCGTGATGATGCCGAGACACTCGCCGTCCGCGGCGACGACCAGCGACCCGATGCCCTCGTCGCGCAGCCGCGCGGCGGCGTCGACGATGGCGGCGTCGGGACCGATGGTCCGTGCGGGCGCGTTCATGACCTCGCTGACCGGTAGGGGAACGAGCATCCTACGTGGGGCGTCTCGCGCCACCCCCATAACTGTGAGGCGAGTGACGGGTCGAGCCGGTAGGCTTGTGTCCCTCGCCGCCGTCTCTCGGACGATGCGCGCGCTCGTCGTCGCCGCGGTGCTGCTCGCTCTCGCCGGCTGTGCCGGCCCGGTCGCGGAGACGCCTACCGGAACGCCGGCTCCGAGCGGGGCGGCGGACGCGGTTGCCGTCCCCGACCCGGCCGTCGAGGTGAGCGTTACCGCCGTCGTCGACGGCGACACGATACGCGTCGCCTATCCCGACGGGACCACCGACACGGTCCGCCTCGTCGGCATCGACACGCCGGAGGTCCACGCCGAGACCGACCCCGCGGAGTTCGAGGGCGTGCCGACGACGGCCGCCGGCCGGGACTGCCTGCGGGCGGCAGGGACAAACGCCTCGACGTTCGCCAAGCGGCGGCTGTTGGGCGAGTCGGTCGGCCTCGCGTTCGACCCGAACCTCGACCGCCGGGGGTACTACGACCGTCTGCTCGCGTACGTCGTGGTCGAGGACCGTCTGTTCAACTACCGCGCCGTCGCCGCGGGACAGGGCCGGGTCTACGACAGCGAGTTTACCCGCAGCGACGCCTTCTACGCCGCGGAGTCGACGGCCCGGAGCGAGCGCCGGGGGCTGTGGACGTGTGTCGACAGCGGGACGACAGCCAGTAGCGGGGCGGCGGGTGACGACGGCGCGACTACAGTAGCCGCCGACGGCGGGACGACCGCCGTCGACGGGGTCGTGGTCAGCGAGGTCCGCGCCGACGCCCCGGGCAACGACAACGAGAACCTGAACGACGAGTACGTCGTCCTCGCCAACCGCGGGGCAGAGCCGCGCTCGCTCGCGGGGTGGACCGTCGCCGACGCGGCGGGCCACCGCTACACGTTCGACGCACTCGTCCTCGCCCCGGGCGCGACGGTGACGCTACACACCGGCCGCGGGACCGACACCGACGCCGACCGCTACTGGGGTCGGTCGGGCGCGGTCTGGAACAACGACGGCGACACGGTGACGGTCCGTGACGCCGACGGGGCCGTCGTCGCCGAGCGCTCGTACTGACCGGCGGACGGTTCTTGTCCGTCCAGTGCTAACGTCGCCCATGTACCGCTCGTTGCTCCCGTCGCCCCGCGCCGTCGACTGGGGGCTGTTCGCCGCGGTCGCGGTCCTGCTTGGGACGGGCGTGGCGACGATGTTCACTGGCACGCCCGACACCGCGTGGGTCGTCGACGTTCACGCGGCCGCCGGCCTCGTCCTCGTGGCGCTGGTCGCGGCGAAGCTCTGGCGGGTCCGCCACCGGGTCGCGCCCGACCGGCTCACTGCACCCCGCGTCCTCTCGCTGGCGCTTGCGGTCGACGCGACGGCCGCGCTGACGACCGGCGTCTGGTGGGTGTTCGGCGGGACGCTCGATTTGGGACCGTGGGGCCTCTTTCACCTCCACGTCGCCCTCGGACTGTTGGTCGCGCCGCTGCTGGCGTGGCACCTGTGGTATCGACTCCACTCGCCCGCGACCGCCGTCCGACAGGGGCGTCGGGACGCGTTGCGGTACGCCGGTCTCGTCGCGACCGGAGCCGTCGTCTGGCGGCTCCAAGGGCCGGTCAACGACGCGCTGGAGACGGCGGGCGCGGACCGGCGGTTCACGGGCTCCCGGGAGGAGGGGTCCGGCGACGGCAACCGCTTCCCGGTGACCAGTTGGGTCGCCGACGACCCCGACCCGGTCGACGCCGCCGACTGGCGGCTCTCGGTCGGGGGCCGCGTCGCCGCGCCGGCCGACTACGCGCTCGCCGACCTGCCGACCGACGCCACCGCGGACGCCGTCCTCGACTGCACGAGCGGGTGGTACTCCGGCCACGCGTGGCGGGGCGTCCGGGTCGGGGACCTGCTCGACGCGGCCGGCGTCGCCGACGGGGCCGCGTGGGTCCAGTTCCGGTCGGTGACCGGCTACCGCTGGAGCCTGCCGCTGGCCGAGGCCCGGGACGCGGTGCTGGCGACCCACGTCGACGGCGAACGGCTCTCGCACGGCCACGGCTTCCCCGCGCGCCTCGTCGCGCCCGGCCGCCGGGGGTTCCAGTGGGTCAAGTGGGTCGAGTCGGTGCGGGTCACGCGCCGCCGAGAACTGGGCGAGTGGGTCGCCATCTTCGTCAGCGGCCTATAGCAGGGCGTCGACGGTGGCCCACAGGTCCGGCCCGTCGCTGTCGCGCTCGTAGCGGACGGGGACGAACCCGGCCGCCCGCGCGCCGGCCACGTCGGCCTCGTAGTCGTCGCCGACCATCACGTACTCGTCGGCGGGCAGGCGCTCGCGCAGCAGGTCGTAGGGCGCGCCGTCGGCCTTGTGCGCGCCGGCCTCGTAGGAGGCGACGACGGCGTCGAACAGCTCCAACAGGCCGTGGTGTTCCAGCTTGGCGACCTGCCAGTCCCGGACACCGTCGGTGACGACGCCCAGCGGCTCGTCCGCCCCCAGCGACGACAGGCTCTCGCGGGCGGCCTCGGGTACCTCGGTCGTCGCGTACGCGCGCTCGCGAAGGGTCTCCACCATCGTCGCGGGGTCGCCCTCCCGTCCCGCCTCGTCGAGGACGGCCCGCATCGCCTGCTCGAAAGGGGCCGGTTCGAGCGCCCCGTGGGCGGTGCCAAACGCCTCCTCGGCGGTCGCCACCAGCGCGTCGTCGGCGTCGATGCCGTGGTCCGAGAGGGTCGCCCGTATCACCTCGGCGTACGGTTCGGTCCGGTGGACGAGCGTCCCGTCCACGTCGAAACAGAGCGCGGTCGTCATTCGCCGTCCACGTCGAGGGGCGTGCCGTCCTCGGTCGGCGGCGCGACGTAGTCGATGTACGATTCGGCGTCGGGGTCGCGGACGGTGACGACGACGTGGATGTCGCCCAGTTCGGAGGGGTCGCCGACGGCGAAGTTGACCCGTCCCTCGAAGGCCGCCTGCTTCTTCAGGTCGAACGCGAAGGTCCCGTCCTCCAGCCCGTCGAAGAAGACCGAGCGGGCGGTGTCCAGAATCTCCGCGCGGTGGAGCAACTCGGAGAACGCCTCCATCGAGTGGACCTCGGCGTACAGCTCCCCGGCGCGTTGTTCTGGGTCGGCGTCGGGAAAGAGGGTGGTGACGGCGTCGGCGACGCGGGCGGTGACCTCGGTGTCGCTGACCGGGGCGTACACCTCCACATCGACGCTGTAGACGGCGCTCATTCCAGCGCCTCCGGCCCGTCGCGCAGCAGGGTGCGGACCGTCCGCTGGAACGCCGCCAGCGTCGCGGTGTTCTCGATTGTGTAGTCGGCCATCTCCATGGCGTCGCCCATCCCGAAGCCCAGTTCGCGCTCGTCGCGGTCCGCGAGGGACTCGCCGCCGTCGTCGGCGTCCGCGTCCCGGCCGCGCACGTCGAGGCGCTCGGCGCGCAACTCGAAGGGGGCGTCGACCGCCACGAGCAGGAACGCGTCGCCGAAGGCCTCTTCGAAGGCCTCGACCTCGGTGTCCGAGCGGATGCCGTCGACGACGACGGTGTCGGCGTCCTCCAGTTCGGCCTCGATGACCGGCAGCGACCGCTCGGCGATGGCCGCGGGGCCGTTCTCCTCGCGTAGCGCCGTGGCGACGGTGCCGTGGTCGGTCGCCGGGTCCAGCCCGCGGTCCCGACACTCCGCGCGGATGACGTCGCCCATCGTCACGACCGGGACCCCGGCGTCGGCGGCGACGTTGGCCGCCTCGCTCTTGCCGCTGCCCGGCAGACCGACGATGCCGATGACTCTCATTTGGCGGGAGTTGACCGGCGGCGGGCAAAAGCCCTACCGTTCGCGCACGACGACGAACTCCGCGAGGTCGCGCAGGTACTCCATGGACTGGGACTCGGGCGCGTCGACCGTCGAGAGCGCCTCCAAGGCCGCGTCGGACTCCTCGCGGGCGCGCTGGTTGGCCTCCTCGGGCGAGAGGTCGGTCACCTCGACCAGCGAGGGGCGGTCCATCTCGGCGTCGTGGCCCGTGGGCTTCCCGAGTTTCTCGGCGTCGGCGGTGGCGTCCAACACGTCGTCGCGCATCTGGAACGCGACCCCGACCCGCTCGGCGTACTGGCCCATCGCCTCGACGGTGTAGGGGTCGGCGTCGGCCGCGATGGCCCCCAGTTCCGCCCCGGCCCGGAACAGCGCGCCGGTCTTGCGGCGGGCCAGTTCCATGTACTCGTCCTCGTCGGTCGGCTGGGCGACCAGTTCGGTCGCCTCACCTTCGCCGAGTTCGACCATCGACTCGGCGACGGCCTGCATCGCCCGCTCGTCGCTGGAAAACAGCGCGAACGCCTCCCCGAGCAGGCCGTCCGAGGCGATGATGGCCGGCCCGTGGCCGAACTCCGCCCACGCCGACGGCGTCCCGCGCCGGAGTTCGGACTCGTCGATGATGTCGTCGACGACCAGCGAGGCGTTGTGAACCAACTCGATGCCGACCGCGAACTCCACCGCGTCGGCTGGCTCGCCGCCCAGCGCCTCGCAGACGAGTACGGTCACCGTCGGCCGGACGCGCTTGCCTCCCGAGAGGGCGACGTGGCGGACCTGCTCGGCGAGTTCGTCCGGCTCGACGCCGTCGAGAACGGCCCGCAGTCGCTCCTCGACGCGGTCACGACGCCGCTCGAGATACTCCATTGGTCGCCGTTCAGGGCCGCACGGAAAAGTACCTTATCACCCGTCTGCGGAGCACCCCGCTCACTCGAACTGCTCGGTGAGCGCCGGGACGACCTCGAACAGGTCGCCGACCACGCCGTAGTCCGCGACGTCGAAGATGGGGGCGTTCGGGTCGGTGTTGACGGCGACGATGGTGTCGCTGCCCTTCATCCCCGCGACGTGTTGGACGGCCCCCGAGATGCCGACGGCGATGTAGACCTCGGGCGTGACGACCTTCCCGCTCTGGCCGACCTGCCGGTCTTTCGCCAGCCAGCCGTTGTCGATGAGCGGTCGGGACCCCGCGACGGTGGCGTCCAGCGTCTCCGCGAGGTCGAAAATCAGGTCGAGGTTCTCCTCCTCCTCGATGCCCCGGCCGACCGAGACCAGCACGTCGGCGTCGGTGATGTCGACCTCGCCGCTACCGACCTCCTCGAAGCCGGTCACCGTCGAGCGGACCGCCGACTCGTCTATCGTCGCCTCGAAGGGCTCGACGGCGGCGTCGCCGGTCCCCTCGGCCGCGGGCCACTCCCCGGGGCGGACGGTGACCGCCGCGCGCTCCGCGTGGACGTCGATGGTCGTCTCGGTCTTCGAGCCGTACAGCTCGCGGGTCACCGTCAGGCTGTCGTCGTACGAGAGGGAGACGGCGTCGGTCACCAGCGGCCAGCCCAGCCGGCTCGCCAGCGCGGGGGCGTAGTCCAGCCCGTTGACCGAGTTGGGTGCGAGCAGGAGTGTCGGCTCGACGGCGTCGACCACTTGCTCGACGGCCTGTACCGTCACGTCGTGGTTGAACTCCGCGCCCTCGTCGACGGTGTGGACGGCGTCGACGCCCTCGCGGTTCAGCCGCTCGCCGAACGTCGCCACGTCGCCGCCGACGACGACGGCGTGTAGCTCCCCGCCCGTGGCGTCGGCCAGTTCGCGCCCGGCGGTCAGCAGCTCGAGGCTCACGTCGCGCAGCTCCCCCCGCCGGTGTTCGGCCACGGTCAGGACTGTCATTGCCCGCCCACCCCCTTCTCCCGCAGGACCGTCGCCAGTTCGGCCGCCGTCTCCTCGGCGCTCCCTTCGAACACCGTCGCCTCGCCCTCGCTCTCGGGCTCGTAGAGGCGCGTCTGTTCCAGCGGGCTCTCCACGTCGGCCCCCGAAAGGTCGAGGTCGGCCAGCGACCGCTCGGCCAGTTCCTTGCTCTGGGCCTGTCGGATGCCCCGCAAGCTTGCGTAGCGGGGCTCGTTGATGCCGGTCTGTATCGTCAGCACGGCCGGGAGCTGTACGTCGGTCAGTTCCTCGACGCCGCCCTCCAGTTCGCGGTGGACGTGTGCCACGCCGCGCTCCCGGTCCAGTTCGAGGTCGTTGACCACCGCGGCCCACTCGAAGCCCAGTTTCTCGGCGAGGGTCACCCCCGTCGCCCCGAAGCCGTCGTCGGCCGACTGGACCCCGGTCAGGACGAGGTCCGGCTCCTCCTCCTCGGCGACGGCCGCCAGCACCCGCGCCTTCGTCTCCGGGTCGAGCAGCCCGGCCGCCGCCAGCGCCTCGTCCCACACGCGGACGGCGCGGTCGGCCCCCTTCGCCAGCGCCTGCCGGACGGTCTCCTCCGTCTCGGCCGGGCCGACGGTCACGGTCACGACTTCGACCTCGTCGTCGGCCGCCTCCGCTATCCGGACGGCCGCCTCGACGGCGTAGTCGTCCCACTCGTTGAGGTCCCGGGTCACGTACCGGTCGCCGACGGTCAGCCCGTCTATCTCGAACTCGTCGTCGACGACGGCCACCTCCTTGACCGTGACAAGGATTTTCATACCACGAACTGGGTCCGGCCGGCGAATAAACGTTTGCGAACCGGGGGCGGCGGTTACCGCCGCGCCGACTCGCCGCCGCCCGCTACTGGTCGAAGTCGGTGATGTCCTCGTCGGGGAACGAGATGAGGTTCTCCCGGCCGATGCGGAGCTTGTCGATGCGGTCGTCCTCGTCCATCGAGGACAGCAGCTGTGAGACTTTGGCGTTGGACCAGCCCGTCTCCTTGACGATACGGGCCTGTTTCATCCGGCCGCCGTTTCGCTCCAGCAGGCGCTCGACGCGCTCCTCGTCGCTCAGCAGTTCGGCGTCTATCTCGTCGTCCGTGTCCCCGCTCTCGTCGTCGGCCTCGGGTGTCTCCCGTGTCGCGCCGGCCGCCGGCCCGGAGCCGTCGTCCCCGCCCGTCGCCGCGCCGGCCGTCCCATCGCCTCCTCCTACCTCGTCGCTTCGGACGGCGTACCCGACCGCGGCGAGCAGACCGGCGACGACCAGCGCGCCGCCGAGCCACAGGGGCAGGTTACCGAACCGCGGTCCGGTCGGGGGCGGCGAGGTGGCCGTGTCCGTCGGCGTCGGGGGGTTCCCCGTGTAGACGATTCTGATGTCGCCGGACTCGAACGTCCGCGGCCCGCTGTAACGCAACTCCCCGCCCTCCGGAGCCGTCGGGGGGCGCGCGCTGTCGACGGCGTACCCCGACGGCGGCGCGACGACGAGCGACTGGTCGGCTTCGAGCGTCCGGAGCCACGTCCCGTCGGTCGTGTTGAACACGTCGTCGACGATGAGGAGGTCGCCTTCCCTCGTCCCGAAGTTGGTCCACGTGAACTCGAGGATGAGCCGCCCACGGCGCTCGCCGACGACGTAGTCGCGCTGGACCCCGGTGACGTTCATCTCACGACCCGTGGCCTCGGCGGCACCGTCGCTCGCTGTCCGGAACGCCGCGGCCCAGCCGGTGTCGGTCTCACCGTCGGCGTAGTCCGTCGCAAGCGCCTCGAACGCCGCCGTTTCGTTGGCGCTCTCCAGCGCGTAGGTGTCGGTTATCGTCCACCGCGCGTCGCCGTCGGCCTGCAGTTGGACGTAAAACGTCGTGTTCTCGACGACCGGGGCTGTCGGGGTCGTCTGCTGTGCCGGACCGGCCGCGGCGGCCGGGACGGCCGCGACTGCGGCGACCGCCGGCGTCGTGACGACGAGGAGGGCAAGGAGGAACGGGGCTAGCCGCGGGGACATGCCACCAGAGCATCTACGTGCCGAGGGGAAAACGCTTTCTATCCCAGAGTAAAACGTCAGCGCGCTCTTTGAAACGTCTCGGGCCGTCTCAGCCGTCTACACACCCCGTGCGAATGTGGGGAATTTTTGTACGCCCGGGCTGTATCAGGCGGTGATGCGTTCCGCCCTCGCCCTCCTCGCCGTCCTCTCGGTGGTCGCCGCCGGCGTCGTCCCGGTCACCGGTGCGGCACAGACCACGCCGGAGTCCGACGACACGACGCTTCCGGTCATCGTCCCGGTCAACGACACGACGAACCAGCTCGCCGTCCCCGGGGCGTCGGTCCGCGCGGCGGCGTACAACGAGACGACCGTCGACGTTGGGACCGCGGTCGCGTCCGGCTCCCGGCAGCTCCACCAGCGCCACGAGGCCGGGACCTTCGAACGGCGCTTCTACCGGCTGGAGGACGACGCCGACCGGACGCGCGCGGTCCGAGAGGCGCTCGACCGCGTCGTCGAGCAGAAGCGCGCGCTCCAGCGGACCCAACGCCGGGCCATCTCACGGTACGCGGACGGACAGCTGTCGGCCGCCGAGTTCCTCCGCACCCGTGCGCTCGTCGACGCCGAGGCCCGGGAGCTGTCGGCCACGCTCGATCGGATTCGGGCCGCGGCGCGCAACGAACCGGAGTACGACCTCGGGAGCGGGCTGCGGACCAGACTCAGCAACACCAACGGCGAACTGACCGTGTTACAGGGGCCGGTGAGCCAGCGGACCGGCGGAATGATAGCCGGCGAGACCGCGACGACACCGGTGTACGTCGAGGTGTCGACAAGCGGCTACATGGCCGCGACGGTCGCCGACGGCGAGTACGTCCGCGAGACGCACCTGCTCGACGAGCGCCAGCCCAACGCGACCGACCAGTTCGTCGCCAGCGAGCAGAACCGGCTGTTCGCCGCCGACCTGCGCGCCTCCGAGCTGTACCCGTGGCTCTACGAGCGACAGGGGCCGAGCCTCGACGTCTACGGGACCTCCGGCATCTACCAGTTCACCGCCAACCACCGCTACGGCCGGCTCGTCACCTACCTCGACGGCGGGACGACGAACCCGTTCTACGAGATACAGTACCGCGAACTCACGACCGCGACCAGCACCGCGACCATCGAGACGGTCGAGAACGGCACCCACGTCCAGTGGTCCCCCTCCGTGGCGACCGGGCCGGGCCTCGTCGTCGTCGAGAACAACGCGACCGGCGAGCCAGTCGACGCGACCGTCCGCATCGACGGCCGCAGCGTCGGCCGGACCGGCGACGACGGCCGGCTCTGGACTATCGAGCCCCGCGGCGACTACGCGGTCACCGTCACGAGAGCCAACGGGTCGAGCGCCGGCGTGACCGTCGACGAGGGCTGAACGCCGTGCGCCCGCGGGGAGTTCTGGCCGCTCACTCGGGCACGTCGGCGATGGTGGTGATGGCGCGGGGACTGCCCGGTCGGGATTGCTGGATGTGGTGTTCGAACTCCTCGAAGCCCGCCTGCGTGAACATCCGGTCGGCCTCGTCCTCGTCGTAGAACAGCATGATGGCGTCGGCCATCTTCTGGAAGAGGCCGGAGTCGGGGTAGTCCGGGCCGACGATGAGGACCTGTCCGCCGGGCTTGGCGATGCGGCGACACTCCTCGAGGGCGTCGACGGGATTGGGCCAGTACTCGATGGAGCCAGAGGACCACACCACGTCGAAGGTGTCGTCTCTGAACGGGAGCCGCTCGGCGTCGCCGAGGTGGAACTTCACGTCGCCGCGCCTGCCGAACTTCTCGTAGGCCTTCGAGAGCTGGTGGGCGCTCTGGTCGAGCCCGTAGACCGTATCGACCTGTCGGAGGAGGCCCTCGGTGGCAAAGCCCGTGCCACAGCCGATGTCGACCACGGCGTCGTCGGCGTCGAGGTCGAGCATCCCGATGGCCTCGTCGCGCATCCGCTCGTCCCAGATGAACGGGTTGATCTGGTCGTACACCTTCGAGAGATACTTGTAGAACGTCCGTGCGCGAGCTTTGTTCTCGAGGACTCCCATTGTTCCGGGCTTGGGGTTTCTCGGGCATAATTCCCCGGATTCCCGGCGGGCCGGTGCCACTCGTCCGTCCGCGCTGGCCGCGCCGCGGATGTCCCGACGGCGTGGGTTGTGTACTGCTCCCACGGGCGCGCGGGACTTCGCAACTACCAAATAGGCGCTCTAGCAACGGTCACACGATTAGCAAATGCCACGGCCAGAAGTTCTCGACAGGATAAAGGAGGCCGAGCAGGAGGCCGACGACATCGTCGCTGAGGCCGAGAAGGACCGCGAGGAGCGACTCGAGTCGGCCCGAGAGGAGGCCGAGGAGATACGTGAACAGGCCCGCGAGGAGGCCGACGCGGCCGCCGAGGAGCGCCTCGAGGACGCCCTCGCCGACATCGAAGACGAGCGCGAGGAGCTCGTCGAGGAGGGCGAGTCAGCCCGCGAGGACCTCGAATCGCAGGCGGCCGGAAAGACCGACGAGGTGGTCGACCACGTCACCGACCTGTTCGAGGAGGCGGTACATGCTCAGACCTGAGCGAATGTGTCGCGTCTCGGTAACCGGGTCGAAGCGCGTCATGGACGACATCGTCGAGGCCGTCCACGGTCTCGACATGCTCCACGTCACCGAGTACGACGGCTCGTGGGACGGGTTCGAGCCGGGCGACCCCGCCGAGGGGGCCGACGAGGCCTCCGACCAACTGGTCACCGTCCGCTCCCTGCAGTCGATTCTCGACGTCGACGAGGCCGACGCCGGCCCGACGCGGCTGGTGACCGACGACGCCCTCGACGAGGAACTGGAAGACATCCGCCAGCAGGTCAACGAACTCGACGACCGCCGCGACGAGGTCCGCGACGACCTCCGCGCGGTCGAAGAGCAGATCGACACGATGGAGCCGTTCGTCACGCTCGGCATCGACCTCGACCTGCTCCGTGGCTACGACCACGTCTCGGTCGCCGTCGGTGAGGGCGACCCCGGCGACGTTCGGGACGCCCTCGCCAACAGCGAGATAGACGTCTACCAGCTGTTCGACGAGGACGGCGTCGTCGCCGCCGTCGCCCGCGCCGACGAGGGAACGCTACAGGACGCGCTGGTCAGCGCTTCCTTCTCGGCGCTCGAAGTCCCCGACGGCGAGGGCAACCCCGCCGAGTTCCTCGACGAACTGGAACACCGCAAGCAGCAGCTCGAATCCAAGCTCACGACCGTCGAGGACGAACTCGACGACCTCCGACTGGACTACGCCGGCTTCCTGCTGGCGGCCGAGGAGAAGCTGACTATCGAGGTCCAGAAGGCCGAGGCACCGTTGACCTTCGCCACGACGGAGAACGCCTTCGTCGCCGAGGGATGGATTCCCGACGACCGCTTCGCGGAGTTCAAGGAGTCCGTCGTCGATGCCGTCGGCGCGGCCATCGACGTCGAGAAGGTGGCCGTCGCCGACTACGACGGGCACGGCCACGCGGAGTCCCACGAGGAAGTCGAGTCCGACAGCGGCGGCGAGGGCGGCGTCACGGCCGCCGCCGAGAGCGACGGGTCGCAAGAGGCCGTCGCCGACGGCGGCACGCCGAGCGCGGCCGAGCCGCGGGCCGACGGCGGCGTCGTCACGATGGGCGACGCCGACCCGCCGGTCATTCAGGACAACCCCGGCGCGGTCAAGCCCTTCGAGTCGCTCGTCGAGGTCGTCAACCGCCCGAAGTACGGCGAGTTCGACCCGACGGTCGTCTTCTTCCTCACGTTCCCGGCGTTCTACGGGTTCATGATAGGCGACGTGGGGTACGGACTGCTCTACTTCCTCGCCGGCTACGGCCTGTACACGCGGGTCGAGGGCGACGTGCTCAAGAGCCTCGGCGGCGTGGCGATGTGGGCCGGCGGGTTCACCGTGTTGTTCGGCTTCCTCTACGGCGAGATATTCGGACTACACACGATATCGAACGTCGTCTGGCCGGCGCTTGGCTTCGCCGAGGCACCGGTCCACAAGGGGCTTCAACCCGCGTTCAGCGACTACGCCATCGCGTGGCTGACGATCAGTCTGCTCGCCGGGATGCTCCACCTCGCCGTCGGCTGGACGTTCGACTTCGTCGAGAACCTGAGCCACGGTATCTGGGACGCCCTCACCGAGAGCGGTTCGTGGCTGCTGATGCTGTTCGGTCTCTGGGCGTGGGTGTTCTCCGGCGCGATGGGTGCTGCACCGGACTTCCTGTACACGGCCGAGGAAGGCATCTTCGCCGGCCACCCGTTCGCGCTCGGGTTCGCCGGCCTGCCGGCCCTCAACGTGTTCAGCGTCGCCGGCTTCCCCATCTCGGCGTGGCTGCTCGTCTTCGCCGTCGGGCTGGTCCTGCTCGCGCTCGCCGACCCCATCGAGGTCGTCGAGTTCCTCAACGTGTTCGTGAACGTGCTGTCGTACACGCGGCTGGCCGCCGTGTTGCTCGCCAAGGCGGGGATGGCCTTCGTGGTCAATCTCCTCTTTTTCGGCGTCTACGTCGTCGAGACGAGCCACGGCGCGGAGTGGCACTTCGGCATCAGCCACTCGCCACAGCACATGCTCGAACAGGGGACCTACCACGGCCACGAGGTCACCGAGGTCATGTTCGGCGGCCTGATGCACTCGGGCATCGCCGGCGTCGTCGGCGGCCTGCTCGTGCTGGTCCTCGGGCACGTCCTCGTGCTCGTCCTCGGGGTCACCAGCGCCGGTCTGCAGGGCGTCCGTCTCGAGTACGTCGAGTTCTTCGGCAAGTTCTTCGAGGGCGGCGGCAAGGCCTACAACCCCTTCGGCTACGAGCGGAACTACACCACCGAGGACTGACGGGACGGCTTCCGTCCTGTCGTTGCTTCGCCGACCGGCGCGGTCGCCGGTCGGCACAGCGCCCGCGCTCGCCTCCGTTTCTCGCCGCTGTGACGCCCAGCCAGCGGCCTCGCCCGCTCACACGCCGGCTCGGCGGCTGGTACCAGCTCACACCCGCACCCGCCAGAGCGTCTAAATCGGGCGGATAGCCACCTGACGAAGCGTTTTGGGAAGCTTTATGAACTCCGTGGGGTCACATACGCCTGTTCGGACACGAGCAATCCCAGAGAGGACTACAAAACCATGAGCGCACTACTCTCAGCCGTTAGCGTTGTACTGCAGCAGGAAGCCAGCGCCGCCGCACCCGCCATCCCCGCCGGTGCCGCCGCGGCGCTCGCCGTCGGGCTGGCCGCCCTCGGGTCGGGCTACGCCGAGCGTGGCATCGGTGCCGCCGCCGTGGGCGCTATCGCCGAGGACGACAGCATGTTCGGTCGTGGCCTCATCCTGACGGTCCTGCCGGAGACACTCGTCATCCTCGCGCTGGTCGTCGTCTTCATCCTCGGATAACCTCCTCCCCTTTTCCAACAATGAGCCTTGATACAGTCGTAGAGGACATCCGAGACGAAGCCCGCGCGCGTGCAGAGGAGATTCGGGACGACGCCGACGAGCGCGCCGAGGAGATCCTCTCCGAGGCCGAGGCCGACGCCGAGCGCATCCGCGAGGAGCGCGAGGCCGAGGTCGAGCGCGAAATCGAGCAAACGCGCGAACAGCGCCTCTCCTCCGCCAAGCTAGAGGCCAAGCAGGCCCGGCTCGGTGCCCGCCGCGACATCCTCGAAGACGTCCGCTCGGACGTCGAAGCGGCGCTCACCGACCTCGACGGCGACCGCCGCGAGGAACTCACGCGGGCGCTGCTGGACGCGGCGGTCACGGAGTTCGACGACGGGGCCGACCTGTCCGTCTACGGCAGCGCCGACGACGAGGCGCTGCTTTCGGATGTCCTCGACGATTACGACGACGCAACGTACGCCGGCGAACACGACTGTCTCGGCGGAGTGGTCGTCGAGAGCGACTCCTCCCGCGTCCGTGTGAACAACACGTTCGACTCCGTGCTGGAGTCGGTCTGGGAGGACAACCTGAAAGACATCAGCGAGCGACTCTTCGACTCACAATGAGCCGCGAAGCGACGGCAAAGCGCGACCGGGGAAGCAACTACGAGTACGTCATCGCTCGGGTCCGCTCCCGTCGCGCCGCGCTGTTCGACGACGACGACTACCGCAAGCTGGTCCGCATGGGGACGGGCGAGATAGCCCGCTTCATGGAGGAAACGGAGTACGAGGCCGAAATGAACGCGCTCGGCTCCCGGTACAACGGGGTCGACCTCGTCGAGTACGCGCTGAACCGGAACCTCGCCAAGCACTTCGACGACCTGCTGGACTGGTCCGAGGGCGCGCTGTACGACTACGTCGCCCGGTATCTGCGGAAGTTCGACGCGTGGAACGTCAAGACCGTCGTCCGTGGCCTCTACTCCGACATCGACCGGACCGAGGTCGAGGACGACCTCATCCGCGCCGGCGAGTTCGACGACACCCGCATCGACCAGTTGCTCGGTGCGGAGTCCATCGAGGCGGTCGTCGAACTGCTCGACGACACTATCTTCGGGGAGTCGCTGGCCGAGGCCTACGGCGTCTACGAGGAATCGCAGGTCCTCGTGCCGCTGGAAAACGCCATCGACCGCGCGTTCTACGAGAGCCTGCTGTCCGGTCTCCCGGACAACCCAGAAATCGACAGCCCGACCGGGCTGTACGTCGAGTTCCTGCAGTCGGAAGTCGACTTCCGGAACCTCCGGAACGCGCTCCGGCTCGCCCGGAGCGGGGCCGACATCGACCCCTCGGAGTACTACATCGAGGGCGGCGCGCTGTTCGACCAGCAGGAACTGGCCGGGCTGGCCGCCAGCACGGACCAGTTGGCCGCGGCGGTCCGCGAGAGCACCTACGGCGACGACCTCGACGCGGCGCTGTCGGCGCTGGAAGACGCCGACAACCTCATCGAGTTCGAGCGGGCGTTGGAGGCGGCACTGCTCGAATACGCCGACCGACTCTCGAACCGCTACCCGCTGTCGGTCTGTCCCGTCCTCTCGTACGTCCTCGCCAAGGAGCGCGAGGTCGACAACATCCGCGCCGTCGCGCGCGGCCGTGAGGCGGGGCTGGGTCCCGACGAGATCGAACAGGAACTGGTGATACTATGAGCCAAGAGATAGCCGTCATCGGCAGCCCGGAGTTCACGACGGGCTTCCGACTGGCCGGCGTCCGCAAGTTCGCGGACGTCCCGCCGGAACAGAAAGACGAGCAGTTGGACGACGCGGTCGAGGAGATGCTCGGCGACGACGACGTCGGCATCGTCGTCATGCACGACGACGACCTCGACCACCTCTCCCGTGGCGTCCGCAACACGGCCGAGACCAGCGTCGAACCCGTGCTGGTGACGCTGGGCGGCGGTGCCGGGAGCGGTGGACTGCGTGAACAGATAAAGCGAGCCATCGGCATCGACCTGATGGACGAAGAGTAAACTATGAGTCAAGCAACAGAATCCGACGTCCGCGAGGACGGCATCATCGAAAGCGTCTCGGGACCGGTCGTAACGGCTCGAGACCTCGACGCCCGGATGAACGACGTCGTCTACGTCGGTCAGGAAGGGCTGATGGGCGAGGTCATCGAGATAGAAGGCAACATCACCACCATTCAGGTGTACGAGGAGACCTCCGGCGTCTCCCCCGGCGAACCCGTCGAGGGGACCGGTGCGCCGCTGTCCGTGGACCTCGGGCCGGGCATGCTCGACGCCATCTACGACGGCGTCCAGCGCCCGCTCGACGTCCTCGAGGAGAAGATGGGCTCGGCGTACCTCGACCGCGGCGTCGACGCGCCCGGCATCGACCTGGAGAAGACGTGGGAGTTCGAACCGACCGTCGAGGCCGGCGACGAGGTCGAGGCCGGCGACATCGTCGGGACCGTCCCCGAGACCCCCAGCATCGAGCACAAGGTCATGGTCCCGCCCGACTACGAGGGCGGCGAGGTCGTCTCGACCGAGTCCGGCGACTTCACCGTCGAGGAGACGGTCGTCGAACTGGACTCCGGCGAGGAGATCCAGATGCGACAGGAGTGGCCGGTGCGCCAGCAGCGCCCGACCGTCGAGAAGGAGACCCCGACCGAGCCGCTCATCTCGGGCCAGCGCGTGCTGGACGGCCTGTTCCCCATCGCCAAGGGCGGTACCGCGGCGATTCCCGGGCCCTTCGGTTCCGGGAAGACGGTCACCCAGCACCAGCTCGCCAAGTGGGCCGACGCGGACATCGTCGTCTACGTCGGCTGTGGCGAGCGTGGCAACGAGATGACGGAAGTCATCGAGGACTTCCCGGAACTCGAGGACCCGACCACCGGCAACGCGCTGATGGACCGGACCTGCCTCATCGCCAACACGTCGAACATGCCCGTGGCGGCACGGGAGTCCTGCGTGTACACCGGTATCACCATCGCGGAGTACTTCCGCGACATGGGGTACGACGTGGCGCTGATGGCCGACTCCACCTCCCGGTGGGCCGAGGCCATGCGCGAGATCAGCTCCCGGCTGGAGGAGATGCCCGGCGAGGAGGGCTACCCCGCCTACCTCGCCGCCCGCCTCAGCGAGTTCTACGAGCGGGCCGGCTACTTCCAGAACATCAACGACACCGAGGGCTCCGTGTCGGTCATCGGGGCCGTCTCCCCGCCCGGCGGGGACTTCTCGGAGCCGGTCACCCAGAACACGCTGCGCATCGTCAAGACGTTCTGGGCGCTCGACGCCGACCTCGCCGAACGGCGGCACTTCCCCTCTATCAACTGGAACGAGTCCTACTCGCTGTACCGGGACCAGCTCGACGAGTGGTTCGTCGAGAACGTCCGCGAGGACTGGCCCGAAACCCGGCAGTGGGCCATCGACACCCTCGACGAGGAGGCCGAACTCCAGGAGATCGTCCAGCTCGTCGGGAAGGACGCGCTGCCCGAGGACCAGCAGCTCACGCTCGAAGTCGCGCGGTACCTGCGCGAGGCGTGGCTCCAGCAGAACGCCTTCCACGACGTGGACACCTACTGTGAGCCCGAGAAGACCTACCGCATCATGAACGGCATCAAGACGTTCAACGACGCGGCCTTCGAGGCGCTCGAAGCCGGCGTGCCCGTCGAGGAGATCACCGACATCGACGCCGCACCGCAGCTCAACCGCATCGGCGTCCAAGCGGACTACAACGAGTACGTCGACGACCTCGAAGACGACATCGAGTCCCAACTCGAGGAGCTCTACTAATGAAAGAGTACCAGACAATCACGGAAATCAGCGGACCGCTGGTCTTCGTCGAGACCGACGAGCCGGTCGGCTACGACGAAATCGTCGAGATAGAGACCGGCGACGGCGAGACGCGCCGCGGACAGGTACTGGAGTCCGCCAGCGACTACGTCGCCATTCAGGTCTTCGAGGGGACGGAGGGTATCGACCGCGAGGCCTCCGTTCGCTTCCTCGGCGAGACCATGAAGATGCCCGTCACCGAGGACCTGCTCGGGCGGGTCATGGACGGGACCGGCCAGCCCATCGACGGCGGGCCGGAGATCGTCCCCGACGAGCGCCGCGACATCGTCGGTGCCGCCATCAACCCCTTCTCCCGGGAGTACCCCGAGGAGTTCATCCAGACCGGCGTCTCCTCCATCGACGGGATGAACACGCTGGTCCGGGGCCAGAAGCTCCCCATCTTCTCGGCGTCGGGGCTGCCCCACAACGACCTCGCGCTCCAGATCGCGCGACAGGCCTCCGTCCCGGAGGAAGAGGAAGGCGACGACGACGACGGAACCGAGTTCGCCGTCATCTTCGGCGCGATGGGTATCACGCAGGAGGAGGCAAACGAGTTCATGGACGACTTCGAGCGCACCGGCGCGCTGGAGCGGTCGGTCGTCTTCATGAACCTCGCCGACGACCCGGCCGTCGAGCGGACGCTCACGCCGCGGCTGGCGCTGACCACCGCCGAGTACCTCGCCTTCGACAAGGGGTACCACGTGCTGGTCATCCTGACGGACATGACCAACTACTGCGAGGCGCTGCGTGAGATCGGTGCCGCGCGTGAGGAGGTCCCCGGCCGGCGTGGCTACCCCGGGTACATGTACACGGACCTCGCCCAGCTCTACGAGCGGGCCGGCCGCATCGAGGGCCGCGAGGGCTCCGTGACGCAGATTCCCATCCTCACGATGCCCGGTGACGACGACACCCACCCCATCCCGGACCTGACGGGGTACATCACCGAGGGCCAGATATACATCGACCGCGACCTCAACAGTCAGGGCGTCCAGCCGCCGGTCAACGTCCTGCCCAGCCTGTCGCGGCTGATGGACGACGGCATCGGCGAGGGGCTGACCCGCGCCGACCACGCCGACGTGAAAGACCAGATATTCGCGGCGTACGCGGAGGGTGAGGACCTGCGCGACCTCGTGAACATCGTCGGCCGCGAGGCCCTCTCGGAACTGGACAACAAGTATCTCGACTTCGCCGACCGCTTCGAGCAGGAGTTCGTCGACCAAGGGTTCGACACCGACCGCTCCATCGACGAGACGCTCGAACTCGGCTGGGACCTGCTCTCGATGCTCCCGAAAGACGCGCTGAACCGCATCGACGAGGACCTCATCGAGGAGCACTACCGCGAGGACGAGACCGCCCAGAGCGAAGCCGTCGAAGCGGAAGCGTAAGCGCGGTTCCGTCGCTCTGTTTTCGCAGTTCTCCGCCGCGGGAACTACCTCGTATACCCAATATTTTGGGCATTTGAAGCTTCAGTTGCCAATCCTAAAGTACAGATGTACTATGCCAGCACCCGGCAACGAAGGGATATGGCTGTGGATCGGTACCGCAGGCATGTTCCTCGGCACGCTGTACTTCATCGCCCGCGGTTGGGGAGAGACCGACGAACGCCGCCAGAAGTTCTACATCGCGACGATACTGATAACGACGATAGCGTTCGTCAACTATCTCGCGATGGCGCTCGGCTTCGGCCTGACCATCGTCGAGTTCGGGGGCAGCGAGCACCCGATATACTGGGCGCGATACACCGACTGGCTGTTCACCACACCCCTGCTGTTGTACGACCTCGGACTGTTGGCCGGTGCCGACCGCAACACCATCGCCACGCTGGTCAGCCTCGACGTGTTGATGATAGGGACCGGTATCCTCGCGACGCTGAGTACCGGGAGCGGCGTCCTGTCGGCGGGTGCCGAACGGCTGGTCTGGTGGGGCGTCAGCACGGGCTTCCTACTGGTCTTACTGTACTTCCTGTACAGTTCGCTGTCCGGGCGGATAAGCGACCTTCCCGGTGATACACAGAGTACGTTCCGGACCCTCCGGAACCTCGTGACTGTGGTGTGGCTCGTCTACCCGGTCTGGTGGCTCGTCGGGACCGAAGGGCTGGGCGTCGTCGGTATCGGCACCGAGACGGCCGGCTTCATGGTCATCGACATCGTCGCCAAGGTCGGCTTCGGCTACATCCTGTTGCGTAGTCACAGCGTCCTCGACGGTGCGGTCGACGCCGCCACTGCCGGCGCGTCGCCGGCCGACGACTGACGCCGCCGCGACCGCCCGTCACCGGGCGCGCGGTTCCGCTACCGCAGTCCGTCTCTCCGACAGCGACGTCGAAACGACTGAAAACGATTAACTGCCTACGGCCGAAACGGCCCGGTAATGGCTAAGGACGTCAAACCCACGCGCAAGAACCTGATGCAGATAGAGGACCGCATCGAGCTGTCCGAGCGTGGGCACGACACCCTCGAGAAGAAACGCGACGGGCTCATCATGGAGTTCATGGACATCCTCGACCAAGCTCAGGACGTCCGCTCGGACCTCGACGACTCCTACGACCGCGCCCAGCGCGCCATCGACATGGCCCGGGCGATGGAGGGCGACGTGGCGGTCCGCGGGGCCGCGTCCGCGCTGAAAGAACACCCCGAACTGACGACCCAGTCAAAGAACATCATGGGCGTCGTCGTCCCCCAGATCGAGTCCAGCAAGGTCCGAAAGTCGCTGGACGAGCGGGGCTACGGCGTGATGGGCACTTCCGCCCGTATCGACGAGGCCGCCGAGGCCTACGAGGAACTGCTGGAGAACATCATCCTCGCCGCCGAGGTCGAGACGGCGATGAAGAAGATGCTCGAGGAGATAGAGACGACCAAGCGCCGCGTCAACGCCCTCGAGTTCAAGCTCCTGCCGGACCTCCACGACAACAAGGAGTACATCGAGCAGAAGCTCGAAGAGCAGGAGCGCGAGGAGATATTCCGCATGAAGAAAATCAAAGCGAAAAAAGAATCCGAGACAAGACAAGAACGTGAAGCCGAAGAAGAAGAATCCGAAGACGAAGCCCCGGTCGCCGCCGACGGTTCCGGTATCTAATTCCCGACAAGTTAGCCCTTTTTCCGCCTATCCTTCCCGCCCGCCCGACGACAGGCACGGCTATCGACGCCCCGGCGTCCCCCGATTCGATCTTAACCAACAGCCCCGCCGGCACGGGTGCCCGTGTTGGTTAAGCTGATGCGACGGTGCCGCCGCTACCCGGGCGACGACGTCCCCGCGTCGATCGACGCCGACGGCGGGGGCCGTCCCCGACCGTCACGCCCCGTCAGGAACGTCGCACGTTCCCGAACGTAGCCCGGAAGGTCGCCGTACCGGCACGACCCGACGAAGCGATAACGGGCGACGTGCGGCCACGTACCGGGGTCGTCAGGGTCGACGTCGTGCGTTAGGGACGGCGACCCCCCGAGTGATCGACGCCCATGTAGTGCGCAGTATTCATATGGCCGGTCAACCCCATTTGAAGTATACCGCTGGAACAGAAGGGCCACAGTTTATGTACATTATGCACATACAATTTGCCACGTGCCAGCCTAGCGGGGTACGATATCATGAGTAAGGATCCGTCCCAAACCAAATTGACCGAAGTGGAAGGCACCGATCAGAACATCCGATACGGACACGAATTCAGAAAGTGTAAGAATATTCTTTCGCGGAAAGAGAGTTTGAAGGCTATCGACGCACTAGAAGAAATCGCGAAGATAGTAACGGTCAAAGTCGTCGAAGAAAAGAATTCGACTAACCGCTTCAATCGAAGGTATCTGGAAGAAGGGGACGAATCCCCTATTAATCGATTTGACAACCTGTTGGCGGATGCCGTTTCTGAACTACCTGAACTATCCTTTGACGCTGAAGTCCGGATACGCCACGAATCAACCCTGCTGGATATTGTCGATATCTTCAGCGACTTCGACTTCACATCCAAATCGTCAGGGGGCGGTGACGTCTATCAAGTCTTT
Source organism: Haloarcula sp. MBLA0138 (assembly GCF_055632455.1). NCBI lineage: Archaea > Methanobacteriati > Methanobacteriota > Halobacteria > Halobacteriales > Haloarculaceae > Haloarcula > Haloarcula sp. MBLA0138. Next base: position 129,225 of record NZ_CM145746.1, read on the forward strand.
ATCAGGGAATCCCTTCGGGATGAATTCGGTCAATTCTTCACCCCCAAAGAAATCGGGGAATTCTTGGTTGAACTGCAGGATCCGGACGCTGACGATAGAATCTTGGATCCTTCTGCGGGGCCAGCCGGGTTCTTGGTTAGTGCTAATGATTATTTAGAAGACCGACAACTGTCCGAAAACGGCGACGATATATTTGGGGTAGAAGTCGAACCGACAATCCACGAATTGGCGGTTTTGAACTACTATATCCACGATATGGATACGGACAATATGATCTTAGGGGATTCACTTACCCCAAACAACGACGGATATCCCGCGCCCGTCGAAGACGGTTTTGACGTCATTCTTGCTAATCCACCCTTCAGCATCAAGATTGACGACAGCAACATCCTTGATGGGTTCCGACTGGGGCGGAAGGGGCACCAAGCATCGGATATCCTTTTTGCAGAAAAATGCGTACAGTTGCTAAACGACGATAACGGTCGCTTTGGGATTGTTCTACCTGAAGGCTTCCTGAATACCGACGAATATCGCGACTTCCGCGAATTCCTTCTTGGCAACTGTAGTGTTGATGCAGTAATCAGTCTGCCAGCCGGCGCGTTCGTCCCGTTCGGTAAGTCGATGGCACGCACTTGCCTAATCTTCGGATCAACCGGTAGGGATGACCCTGCATTCGACGGTCGCGTGTTCATGGGGGAAGCCGAAGAAATCGGGTATGAATGCGGAAAGACCGATTACGTCCAAATTGATGCTAACGACCTTCAGAATTTCCTTGATTTAATCGACACCGACGTACCCGAAGGGACAATTCATAACACGGATGCTGGCGGGCGTGCCGCTTGGGTGTCCGACGATCTGCTGAAGCCGGAACGTCTAGACCCCCGAAATTACTTCCAGAAAATCCAGACTGTCAACGTAGATATTGACGCCGAAAACCGTCGGCTAGGGGACATCGCAGATATAATCCAAAACCGGATGACACCGTCCGACCATCCCGACGAAGAATTCGTGTATCTGGAAATCCCTGAAATGCGTGACGAAACGGGGATGGTCGACAGGTACACTACTACAAAAGGATCCGAAATCAACAGCCGAAAAGTAAAATTCGAAGGCGGTGATTTGATATTTTCGCGGATTAACCCGCTGAAGAACCGCATCACGGTCGTCCCGCCCCATATTGACGAAGGTGTCACTTCCAGCGAAATGTACATTATTAGGCCGAAGAACGGCGAAGAAGTTACCAAGTACTACCTATACCGTTTCCTGAAGTCGGAAGCCGCTATGGAATACATTCGTAATCACGTGACTGGATCGTCGTCGTCCCGCCACCGTATAAACAAGGGCGACCTTCGGGATATGGAAGTCCCCTATCCAAGCATAGAACAGCAAAAGCAGATCGCCGAACCGATTCGCGACGGATTCACAGATCTTTGGTCGGCTTATCGCAAGTTCTTCGACGCCCACGAAGAAACGAATATATTCTAATCTAGTCCTGCCATTCAGATAAGGAATCTTGAACTAATTTCGCTTTCCCCGGGTTCAATTCGGCCTTGTGGACATTCATTTCGTTGTCTTCTATGGTCATTTCGAACGCTAACGGAAGTATGATATTCCCGATCTGCTTGGTGACTTTGTTGTCGTCGTCGCCGAGTGGGGGGTGTGCCTGAAAGTTGTTCGACGTATACCCTTCATCATACCACCGCTGAAGTAATTCCCTATAATCAGGGTCTTCAGGTGGCTTAACGTGCCAAATCCGAATACGCATGAAGTCGCTGTTGTTTCGATCGATCAGTATATAGAATACGTTTGGAAGATTGAACCATTCTTCCAACTTGTCTTCTGACCCAATATGGTGATTCCATCGGGGTCGATCAACCCCCGAAATAGTCGAAGCGGTCTTAACTTCTGACCCGTCAGCAAGGTCATCGCCCTTTCCACGCATTCGTTCACCCGGTATTCCAGAAAACACGGACGCCAAGTGTTGGGCGATATATCCCGTGTCGGGCTGTGCCGTTTGTTTGGTGACGTCACGCCACTTCTTCAGTTGTTCCCAAGTGTCGATGAATAATTCGTCGAACAGAAGGGGAATATATTCGACGCGTTCGTCGAACGGTAAATCAAGAATTGCTTCCCGGTCATCTTCGTCATCAGGTAGTTCAACCTTCATCGAATTATGTCTGGCAGTTGTAGATTGGTTTATTTTCCTGCACAAATTGTACATTCTGCACAGAAATTACAAAATGCCTAGAAGGCGGCACCTTGCAGTATGTCGAAGACAGTCAAAGCGCGGGAACACTATGGGGCTGATTCTTTAGACTTGACAATACCGTCAGAATTAGTAAGGGAATACGACGTGAATCCCGGGGATATCTTTGAAATAGACCACGAAGTAGACGACGGCGAATTGGTCGTCAGATACCGACGGGTGTACGAAAGCGAATAGTCAGGTAGAATCTAGATACAGACTATCGGTAGTATCCGTGAAATCAGCATAGGCGTCCCGGGCTTCGTCGATTGATTGCATCCCTGTAATCACGATCTTTCCGCTGGCGAAAACCAAGAAGACTGCCGGCGAATCCGCCATTCGATACACAAGGCCCGGGAATTGTTCGGGTTCGTATTCGACGTGTTCAAGCCCCAATCCAATCGCTAAAGCGTTTAGATCAAACGAAGTGTCGTGATTAGCCACACAGACAAGATTCTGTACAGAAAACCCGTCCCGATTGGTCGAATATTCGATTCCAAGGGAATCTAACGCGGTCAAAAATTGTTCCCGAACTTCGTGAAGTCGATTTACCGAATCTGGCCCGGTGATATGGTACTTCCCATTCCTGTACAGGGTTATCGTCGGGCCGTCTTCTTGCATTTGGATATGGATACCGGGATACTTTTCGGGGTTATAACGTGCAGAATAGGCATCCAGATCCTTTGCCAATTGTTCTAAATCTAGTTCGATATGAAGTTGACCGGCCCCAACTACGTTCACAATTTCGACGGCCATACGTGATTGATTGGTTAGTGAATCATGTTCCGGTGTTAAAGTCTAATCGAACGTGTATCAGCATTCGCTGAAAACAGCGATATTCTTCACGGTGGGGGTTGCGCCCGGTCGACTTGATGCGGCGTCACGAACCGTGCACGCTGTCGCACGTAGCCGGGAAGGTCATCGTACCGGCACGCCCCGACGAAGCGATAGCGGGCGACGTGCGGCCACGTATCGGCGTCGTCAGGGTCGACGTCGTCGCCGTCCGGGGCGTCGTTCGTCAGGGACGGCGACCCCGTGAATAGCCGGCGTTCAAGCGACCAATAGATAGCCGTCTTCCATAGGTCGTCAGGGGCGTCGACCGGGTCGCCCGATCGACGGGCCGCCGCCGCGTCGTCGACGTCGTCGGGGGACATAGCCGCGACCGTCGATAGCGCCCGAAGCGACTTCGACAGGTACGCCCGGGGCGCTTCCCCGTCGGCGTCGTCGGGGCCGTCACCCGACCATAGCCACCGACCGTCCCGGTTCGCCAGCCCGTCGAACCAAACGACTTCCCCGTGGTCGCACCGTTCCGACCAATACCACGACAGGGCCGCCTTCGTCGTCACGAACCGAAGCCCGAACATGACGACGTGTAAGTGCGGCTTCCCGTCGTCGGTGTATTCCAAGACCGTCAGGTTCGGCGGGCGATACCCCGGGCGCGGCGGCCCCGAATCCGCGTCGATCGCCAGCCACGATAACAGCCGGTTTTTCGCTTCGAAAAGCGACGTCGTCGCGTCGGCGATACTGTCGTTCCGCTTCGGGTCAGTCGTCAGGGTCATACACACCGCCCGGTCGAAGCGTTCCGTCGCCCGCCGCCAAGCCCGGTCGAACGTGTCCCGCGTATCGGCGACCCGTGACGGCGTGTTGAAGCGGGTTGAATACGGGACGCATAGGTATTCGGGGACGTCGCCCCGCACCCGTTCGAAGACGGAATACAGCCCGTCGACGGCGTCTAATTCCGTCGCCAATTCCCCAAGAAGGGCCGCCCGCGTCGACGGCGACCCGACGGTCATATTCTTCGACAGGGCCGCCCGCGCCCGGTCTTTGGCGTAATCGTCCCGCCCGTCGCCCGTGTTACACCCCGTCCCGTCCCCGTCCGGCGGTTTTGCCGCACGCATACGGCGGAACAAGGTAAGTGCGGCTGGCGTCGGGAAGACCCATAGATAGCCGTCACGTCGGGCGGTTTCGAATAGTTCCGGGTGTCCGTCGAAGAATCGACGCGCTACCTGATAGTCGGCCCCGCTGTCGACGGCGTCAGGGTCGAAGACGGTACGAACGATATGCGGTAGATTCGCCCCGTCGGGCGTTCCCGCGACGTATTGGAAAAGGGCCGTCTTCGCGTCGGCGCGGCGGTCGCCAGCCCACGGCAGGGAACACGCGGTGTCCCCTACCCCGGGCGTTTGACACGCGATCGACGCGGTCGACGACCTTCCCGAACTACTGTCCGTCGCCATACCCGGCGTCGGACGGCAGGGGCTTGTCGCCCGCTATGTAGCACCCGGCGCACGGGAAGGCCCCGGGAAGCGCGGCACATTCCGGGCACCCGTCGGTGTCGACGTCGCCCGTCATTCGTCGCCGTCACCCCTGTCGTCGCCGTCGGCGATCGCAAGTAGTTCGGCGGCGGTGTCTGAAAGCGGTAGGTCACTATCGGCGACGGCTTCCAAGGCGTCCCGCTTGGCTTCGATTTTGGCTTCGGTGGTCGATTCGTCGGGCGTGGTGTCCGTGGTCGTCATTTTGTGGCTGGCGTGCCGACGTCGCGGGGTCGACGGCCCGCCGCGCCCCACCGGGAACCACCGAAACCGACAAGATTCCGGGCGTACAAGACCCGGACGCACCGCGATTGGTGCGAACCCTACTTTCGGCGGCGGCCCCCTTCGGGTCGCGGTCGTTTCGGGGCGTGTTGGCGCACGCCCCGGTCGATACTTTCAGCCCGCTACCGTCAGGTATCGGTGTCTTCCAACAGCCGGCGCACGACGTCGTCGTATGTATCGTTCATATCGCCGTGTTCCCGAAGCCGGTCGCGGGTGTCGGGTGTTAGGGGAATCGTGGTCGTCATTTTTCGCGCCATATGAACGGCGTGACGACTATTATGGTAAAAATGTATCGGTAAATTGACTATTGTATGAAATGGATTTGTCGGTGTTACACCGAATTACTGTCGGAATCCGTGACTGTTACACCGAATCGCCGTCGAAACCGGCGACCGAACCCGTGCCAGCGTCCCCCCACGACGTCGGGCGCGGTCGACCCGACGGGTCGCTACCCGTCGGCGAAGCCGTCTTCGGGAAGGTGAACTTCGCACCGATCGACGCCCGGTAGCGACGGGCGACGGCACGGCGTTCCGTCGACGGTATCAGCCCCGCACGGCTGGCGGGCGTCGTCGAACCCGGCTAACCCGGGGTCGTCAGGGTCGTCGGGCGACCCTTCGGCGTGAACCCCGGTCATTCGTCCCTGACGGCGTCCCTGTCGCCGTCGTCGCGTGCGTCGACCCATTCCCCGGCTTCCCGATCGTACCGGGTGTGAACCGTCACTTCGGCCCCGTCGCGCCCGTCTTCGACGTCGTCGTCGGTGTCGTCGGGGGCGGTCGTATCGGTGCGTTCGTCCGGCGGAAGGTCGACGGCGACTGTTGTGATTTTCACTTCCGTTACTTCGGGGACGTCGGCACGGGTAGCGTCCCGAAGGTCGTCTAATTCACTTCGCACGTTTCGCCGCGTCGGTCGCTTCTTGTCGTCGGTCATTTGTGGTCGATTTGGTCGCGTAGGTCGTCGATTTCTTGGCGCATTTGTTCAAGGTCTTCGTCCCGGCGTAACTGCCGATATTGGCCCGCAAGGTAGCCTAACGTCCGAAGCCAGCCCTGCCGGACTTTTTCGTTTTCAGGGTCATAGACGCGCCCCGATTCGACCTTCCGGTGCGCTTCCCGAAGCCCGTCTTCGACTAACGCCAGCACTTCGTCGCGGTCGGCGACGTCGGGGAATAGGTCGGACGTGTCCGGGCCGTCCGGGTCGTCGGCGTCGGTCGTCATAGGACACCCCCCGGGGGGAAAGCCCGGAAGCCGGTCGTTCGACGGCTGTACCCCGGGTTCGCGCCGGGATACGCGCCGCTTGTCGACGGTGTAACCACGGATAACGTCGAAGAACCCGCGCCGGGGGCGACCTTACCCCGTCGCGGGCGATCGGCCCTACGACCCGAACGGGTCAGGGAACCGACGACGGTGTCGAACGACGACCGAATCGGTCGATTACCGCGACAGGGCCTATGGGAAGCCCGTCGCGTCTTACGGTATGAACCCGGCATAATTGGGTGTTGGGGTGCGTCCCCGATTAGTCGGCAAGCCGGTCATTTAGCCGGGCGGCGTCGTCGTCGCCGATAGCGTCGACGATACTGTCGACCGTCGATTCTATTTCCGCAAGTTGGTCGCCGGTGCGAAGGATAATCCGGGCATAGCGACGTGCTTTTTCGCGGTCGTCCAAGTTCATTAGGTCGTCGACCAAGTCGTCAACGTCCGACCCGGCGGCGTCGTCGCGGTCGTTCTTCGACACGTCGGCGGCACCGCCGTCCGGGCCGTGTCCGGCAAGCGTGATTCCGTCGTCGCCCCGCTTCGTCCCTGACCCGCCCGTGTTCATCCGCGTGTTGGCGTCCTTGCTATGAAGGGGCGCGGGCGTCTTCTTGTTCCCCGCGAATCGCTGGTTGTCTTCCGATTTGCTACGCATTTCACGGTCGTCGTCGTTCGACATGGTACAGTCTTAATCACGGGTTCGACCTTCATAATAGTCAGGCACCGTACCATTAATGTGTCGTCGTTACACCGCCTTAGTCGCCGGAAAACCGAAGATAGTTCGGACGAATCTATCGGGATATGACAGAAAAGGTAATATCAGTCTATGACGCCGACGACGCGGAAACGATCGTGAACGGGATAGAAGCGACCGACGCCGATACGCACGGGGAAGCCGTCGCGGAATTGGCGGCGGCATACACCGGCTGGCGGGCGACTGATAGTGACGACGACGGGTGACGGTCGCCAGCCCGACCGCGACGACGGGCGACCCCCTGACGACCTATTCGTCGCCGGTTAGTCGTTCAAGAAGTGCCTGTTTCACGTCCGGGTCGTCAAGTAGTTCGTCGACGGCGTCGACCTTTTCCATCGTTTCGCCGTCTTCCGGGTCGGTTTCGGCATACGACCCCTTGACTTGGTCTTCTATCTGTTCTTGGGCCGCCTTCGCGTCGGGCGTAATGACGTCCCCACAATTCGGGCACGCCTTCGCGTTCGGGTCAAGAATTTCACCACACGTCCCGCACGATTCGGGCGTAAGCCCGCTTTCCTTTTCAGGTTCTTCGCCGTGGTACTTCGCTACCGCGTGTCCGATCGCGTCGTCGTCGGACAGGTGCCGATAGGTCGTTTCCATCACGTTCGACCCCGGCGCGTCACCCCGAAGGTGCTTGATATAGGCGTCGTCAAGGTCGTAATCCCGCTTCGCTATCGTCGTGAAATAGTGCCGGAAGATATGGGGGTGAACGTCCTTGTCGACGTCGGCCTTGTCGGCGATTTTCCGAAGGTGGTAGCGAATCGTATCTTGCGTAATCATACCGCCGGGTTCGCCGCCGCCGGTCGCCTTCGGCGTGATTAGATAGTCGTCAGGTTCGCCCGTCGGGTGGTATTCCAGCCACCGGCGAACATACGCTTCCGACCCCAATAGCGGGCGCTTCCCCGACGCACCTTTCAGCCCGTCGGCGTCTTCGTTTAGATACAAAACGTCGTCGTCAAGGTCTATATCCTTGATTCGAAGCGTTTGAATCGCCCGAATCCGTTGCCCGGTGAACGCCAGCAATTCGAAAAGGCACCGTTCGCGGGGACTGTCGATCGCGTCCCGCATAGCCTGTACTTCGTCGACGGTGAACATATCGCGTTCGTCGACCGGCGACTTGTCCGGGGCGAAGACAGGGATTTCTTCGGGGTCGACGTCGTGCCCGTCGTGGTAGCGGTAGAACGCCTTTAGCGCGGATTGATACTGTCCGACCGTCCCCTTCGAAGAATACCCGTCGTCGGGGGCGACGTCGGCGGCCCCGCTTGTCATATCAGCCATTAACTGATTGATAGAATCGGTGTCTTGGGATAGAAGCGGGCCGTCGGTTTCCGTCGCCGCCAGCCGAAGCCGGCTGGCGTAGTTCGACAGCGTCTTCGGTTCCTTCGTTTCCCGACCGTTCCCGTTCGCCCGGAAGGTAGCGCCCGGCACGTCCGGGTCAAGGGCGTCTAACACGGCACGGATAGCGTCGGCGTCGTCTTCGGACACGTCGCCGCGTAGCGTGCCCGGGCCGTCGGTGTCCGGGGCGGGGCCGTCGCCCGTCACCTTCGCCAGCCGGTCTAATTCCTTTTCGTAGCGGTCGCGGGGGTCGTCACGGTGGGTCGCCATACACCCACGTTCCGGGGCCTTTCACTTATTTCTTAGCCAAGAAATCAAGCGCGCTTAGAAAATCAAGGCCAAGAAGGAGGAAGAGGAAGACGCCGTCGAGGCCGCCGAGACCGAGGACGAGGAAGTCGAACCCGTCGCCGCCGACGACTGACGGCCGCGCCGGTCCGTTTCTCTCCGCCCGCCTGTCCCGTCGCCACGGCGGCGCGCACGCGACACGTCCTTCTACCCCCCGCTCGATACTCCCCGGTATGGACTGCCCGGAGTGTGGCGGCGAGACGGTTCCGTTTCCCGTCTCCGAAGAGTTGCGCGAGTACCTGCCGGGCGACGCCGCGGGCGCGCGGGTCTGTCGAGCGTGTCTGGCCCTGCGTCCGGAGCCGTCGCCCCCCGACGCCGTGCCGGACTTCTCGGCGGTCGACGACGCCTTCCCATCGGCGGCGGCGGCCGCAGTGCCGCTGGTGTTACTCGTCGGCCTACTCGACGCGCTCGCGGTCCACCGGGCGGAGATAACCGCGCTCCTCGAACGCGTCGAGCGCGCCGGGACGGACCCGCTGCTCGCCGTCGACCGACTGGGCGCGAGCTACGGCGACGCTGCACACGTCGACCTCAGCCGCCGGCGCAGGCAGCTCGAACAGCTCCTCTGACGGAACCACATATATTAGGTACTACCCACTTACGTCGGTCGCGCTTGGGTGCGACTGCGGCGACGCTGCGTGGCCGCGCGTGGTCCGGTGCTGTGCCCACCCGACCCCCTCCCCCCACCACTTCACCCCCACTTTCGGCGTCCGTTAGACGCCCGTCGAGTACCTGAGGAGACCGGCGATACCGCCGAAGGCGGTCTGTAGCTGCTCGCCTTTCTCGAAGTCCGTCGAGATGAACACCGTCTCGGTGCCGCGCTGGTCGGCCAGTTCCATCAGGTGATCGATGGCGTCCTCGCGGTCGGCGGCGTCGGCGTCGACGGTCGCGGAACACCGGGTACAGTCGTGGGCCTCGGTCTCGGCGTTCGCGGCGACGAGTTCGTACTCGTCGTGGTCGTTCTCGCAGGTGTAGGTGATAACGTCCTTCCGGAGGTCCTCTGAGATGAGCAGTTGCTCGACCGCGCCCATGTTGAGGTTCTGGCGGGTCTGGTCGAACCCGTAGGTGGCCTTGTCGCCGTCGTGGAGTTCCTTGAAGAACTCCTCCATGACCTGCTTGTCCTGCAGCATCTCGTGCTCGTCGAGCACGTCCTGTGCGGCGTCGACGAGGTCGTACAGGCCCGACTCGTCGGTGTAGGCCACGTCGAACTTCCCCAGCACCATGTCCTGTAGCTCGTGGTGGAGGTAGTCGCCGTCGAGGAACTCGTCTTTGGTCGGTGAGGGACCGCCGACGAGGATGCCGTCGATCTCGTGGCGCTCGTCGACGAACAGGTCGTTTGCCATCCCCGCGACCTCCTGATAGAAGTTGTCGATGGCCTCCAGTCGCAGGCGGGCGAACCGCTGGGCCGACTGTCCCCCTTTGCGCTGTTTGCCCGGCACCAGCGACGAGGCGGACTTGACTGGCTCGACGCGTTTGCCCTTCAGCCACCCGACGTTGGCCTCCCGCCGGTCCAGCACGACGAGACCGAACAGCCCCTTGTCGGCCAGCATCTCCTCCAGTGGTTCGGTGAGGAACTCCGAGTCGCAGTGGTACCGGAACGACTGGATGGGGTCGGGCGGCCCTTCGAGGACCTTGGTGACCATGTCGGTCCGACCGCCACCTTGGTCGATGGCCCCCGAGAACAGCACCATCCCGTTTTCCGGTGCCGTGTCGTAGTAGCGCAGCCGGTCCTTGATGGAGGTCAGGGCGTCTTGGACCGCCGTTCGGGTGTCCTTCGACTTGATGTTCGACGCCTCCGAGTGCTCTTGGGTGACGTGAGCGACGACGTCGCTGAGTAGCTTCTCCTCCGGAACGTAGATAGAGACCAGTTGGGTCCCGGAGCCGCGGTACCCCTTGAGTTCCTCGATTACCTTTCGGAACTCGTACTTCTGCTTGTCTGATTGCTCCTGTTCCTGCTCGCTCATTACTTCCCGTTGGCCGAGGCGGCGTAAGAACCTGTTGACAGGGCGGCGCGAGCGGGGGTGAGCGCCGCCGTCGGGCGGCCGGTGCCCGGGAACGGCGGGCGCGACGCATCCGCGTCGCGGCCGCTCGCGTCCGGTGTGTTAGTAAAGAACGTGACGGACGGCTTTATATGACTGCCATTCCTGTGGTCAAGCAACCGAACTATGGCGGGGTACGTCTGTACGATTGCGGGCGGGAAAGGCGGGGTCGGGAAGACGACGACCGCGGTCAACGTCGGCGTCGCTCTCGAGAAGCAGGGGTACGACGTCGCCGTCGTCGACGCGGACCTCGGGATGGCGAACCTCGGCGCGATGCTGGCGGTCGAACCGGACAAGAGCCTCCACGAGATTCTGGCCGGCGACGCCGCCGTCAGCGAGGCCCTGACCGACGCCGCGGGGGGGCTGACGGTCATCCCGGGCGAGCAGTCCCTGGAGGCGTTCGCCGACGCGGACCCGGCGAAACTCCGGAAGGTCATCAAGACGCTCCGGAACGCCTACGACGTGGTACTCATCGACACCGGCGCGGGACTGAGCCACGAGGTGGCGGTCCCGCTCGGGCTGGCCGACGGCATCGTCCTCGTGACGACCCCCGACGAGGTAGCCGTCGGCGACACGGTCAAGACCGCGGAACTCGCCGACCGCATCGACGGCGAGGTCATCGGCGCAATCATCAACCGCGTCACCCGCCACACCGACGTCGCCGACATCGCCGACCGCCTCGGCTTCCCGCTGCTGGCGGTCGTCCCCGACGACCCGCAGGCGACGACCGACGAACCGCTCGTGCTCAACGTTCCCGACAGCCCCGCCGCCGACGCCTTCCAGCGGCTCACCGACGCGCTGGAGGGCCTGTTCTTCAAGGGCAAGACCGTCGAGGAAGACCTCGAAACCATCGTCGACGACAGTTGGTTCGTCGACGACGGGGAACCCGACCCGGAGACCGAGGACGACGAGGACTCCGGGGGCGTCTTCGGGCTGTTCAACTGAGCCGGTCGATGACCGAACGGGCGGACGGGGTGTGGCCGGCTACTGCGCGCCGTGTTCCTCGTAGGGCTGGACGACGACGAAGCCGTCGCCGTCGAAGCGCATCTGGTAGCGCTCGCCGGACTCCTGGCCGACCATGTCGGACAGACTCCGGTTGACCTCCACGTCGGGTGCGGTGTCGCTCCACGCGACCGTCGCGGCGGGGTCGGTCGAGACTGGCGGTTCGAGGACGATGGGGTCGCCGTGGGTCGTCAGCGCGACGTAGCCCGGTCCCTGTAGATAGACGTTCGTGAGGCCGCCGGCGAAGGAGCCGGCGAGGCTGTCGATGGTGCTTATCTCGTAGGAGACGCTCGACTCGAAGGCGAGGACGTCCTCGCCGTTGACGGTGATGTCGTCGCCGGCCCCCAGTTCGAGCAGCTGGACCTTCTTCTGCTCGTCGGCGAGGTAGACGTGGCCGTCGCCTTCGACTTCCATGACCGGCGTGCCCTCGCCGGTCGCCGCCTCCTTCAGAAAGCCCGTGATGCCGCCCTCGGCGGAGGCCTTGCCGGTGAACGAGAGGTCGCCGGTGAACGCGACCATCGACCCGGCTTTCGCCTGCAGGCTCCCGTCGACGTTCACGTCGAGGGTGTAGCTGTTCTCGAGTTGGAAGGGCTCGTCGCTGTCCGTGGGGACGTGTTGGGATTTGAATCGGTCGACTTCCATGGTGTCACAGAGCCGGCGGGCGGCTCTATTGGCGCGTCGTTCGGCTCCGGAAAAAAGTCTACGGGTGCGCCCAGCTACATCGAGGCCGGCGCTTCGACGCCCAGCGAGTCGAGAGCGTTGGCGACGGCGTGGCGCGTCCCGGCCACCAGCGCCAGCCGGGCGGCCCGCGTCTCGCCGTCGGCGTCGAGTACCGGACACTCCCGGTAGAAGGCGTTGAACGTCTCCGCGAGGTCCCGCGTGTACGTGGCGACGGTATGGGGTTCGAGGTCGGCGGCGGCTTCGTCTATCACGGCCGGGAACCGCGCCAGCACCCGCAGGAGGTCACGGGCCTCGGGCTCGACGAGCGCGTCGAACGTCGGGCGCTCGGGCGCGTCGGCGTCGTCGAGGATGCCACAGCAGCGCGCGTGGACGTACTGGACGTAGGGGGCGGACTGGGCCTCGAAGTCCAGCGCCCGGTCCCACTCGAAGGTGATGCCCTTCGTCGGCTGTTTCGAGACGATGTCGTACCGGACCGCGCCGACGCCGACCTGATGGGCGATGCGGTCGATGTCGTCCGCGTCCAAGTCGCCGCGGGTGCGGTCGTCGAGCCGTGCCTCCACTTCCTCGCGCGCCCGGGCGATGGCCTCGTCCAACAGGTCGTCGAGGTCGATGCCGGTCCCCTCGCGGGTACTCATCCCGCCCTCGGGGAGGTTGACCCACGAGTAAAACACCTGCCGGAGCTGGTCAGTGTCGTTGTCAAGCAGTTCGAGGGCGGCCGAGAGCTGGTCGGCCTGGAGCTTGTGGTCCTCGCCCAGCACGGTCACGGCGCGGTCGTAGGTGTCGAACTTCCACTCGTGGTGGGCGAGGTCCCGGGTCGTGTACAGCGAGGTGTCGTCCGACCGCAGGAAGACGAGGTTCTTCTCGAAGTCGGGCAGGTCGAGTTGCCACGCGTCCTCCTCGTAGACCGCACAGTCCAGTTCCTTGAGGCGGTCGACCAAGGCGTCGGTGTCGCCGTTGCGCATGAACCGCGTCTCCTTGACGAACTCGTCGAACGCCGCGGGCAGCCGGTCGAGCGTGCGCTGCATCCCGCCCAACACGGTGTCGACGACCTCGGCGACCCGCTCGTAGGTCTCGTCGTCGCCGTCTTCGAGCCCCTGTAGGATGGCCTGTATCTCGGCTTCGGCCGCCTCGGCGTCCTCGGGGTCGGCGGCTTCGAGGTAGGCGTTGCCCTTGCGGTAGTACCGGACCATCCCGTACTCCGGGGAGTCCCGCTCCGGTTCGGGCAGGTCGGCCTCGTCGAAGGTCTCGTAGGCCCACGTGAACACGGCTATCTGGCGGCCGGCGTCGTTGACGTAGTAGTGGCGGTCGACGTCGTAGCCGGCGTAGTCCAGCACCCGGGCGACGGCGTCGCCGATGATGGGGTTGCGGGCGCGGCCGACGTGGACCGGCCCCGTCGGGTTCGCGGAGGTGTGCTCGACGACGACCGTCTCCTCGCGGTCGGGCAGGCGGCCGTACGCGTCGTCGGTCGCCGCCCGGAACGTCTCGGCGAAGTAGGCGTCGCTCGGGAGGAAGTTGACGTACGGCCCCTGTGTCTCGACGCGGCCGACGTAGGTCAGGGACGCGGCGTCGACGGCCCCGGCCACGTCGGCGGCCACCTTCGGGGGCGGCGCGCCGACCTCGCCGGCCAGCCGGAACGCGGCGCTGGAGGCCAGCACGGCGTCGACGTCGGCCGGCGGCTCCTCGAGCCCGAGGTCGTCGGTCGGCAGGTCGAGGTCCGTGAGCGCGGCTTCGAGGGCGTCCTCGACCTCCGCGCGGAGCTGCAGGAACATACCCGCGGCTTTCGCGGCGGGGAGTAAATGGGTAACGGAACGGCCGGCTACGCCAGCAGCCGCGGCCCGAACACCATCACCAGCAGGCCGCTTATCATCGTCAGCGTGATAGCGACGGTCACGGCCGTCGTCAGCCGCCGGCGGTCCGGTATCGGCACCCGCGAGACGAACGTCTCCGTGCTGGTCCGGAGGATGTGGCCGCCGTCGAGCGGGAACGTCGGCACGCAGTTGAACTGCCCGATGACGATGTTTATCCAGCCGGTCCAGAACAGGACGTTGGCGAGCAGGAACGCCGCGCCCCCACCAAGCGCCGACAGCGGTCCCTGTACGGTGTAGAAGTTCGTCGCGAAGCCGGTGAACCCGGGGAAGTTGTAGCTGATGGCGCTGCCCGGCGCGTCGCCGATGAGCGGCAACAGGAACGTCAGGTAGACCCGCTGGACGAACCCCACGTCGGACTGGGCCTCGGTGGCCGGCTCGCCGCCGATGATGCCCAAGAACGTCGCCGCGGGGTACGGGTCGAGCCCGAAGTCGTCCACCTCGACGCCGCTGATGCCGGGCTGGGGACTGATGCCGAGCAACGCGCCGCCGGTCGCCTCGTTCGTTCCGGGCGTGACCTCGTAGACCCGCCGCTGGCCGTCGACGTAGGCGACGACGGTCACCGTCTCGCTCGGCTCGGACTCCCCGAGGACGCCGACCAGCGCCGTCGAGTTCACGGTGCGCTGGCCGTCGACGGACGTGATGACGACGCCGGACCCGGCCGGCGCGCCCTCGGCGTGCAGCGGGCCGTCCTCGGCGACGAGTGCGTAGCTCCCCAGCGGCATCGTCACGCTCCGCCCGGCCGCGGTCGTGACGTTCGCCACCGGGTGGGCGCTGGCCGCCGTAACGAACTCGCTTCTGGTGTCGACCGCGGTCCCGTTGACGGCGACGACGGTCTCACCGCTCGCGACCGGCGCGCTCGTGACGGCGGTGCTGACGACGACGGAGCGCTCGACGGTCACCGGCGGCCCGTCCCGGCGCTCGACGCGGACCCGCTCGCTCTCCGTCGCCGCGAGCGCCCGCTGGAGGTCGCTGGGCTCGGTCACCTGCTGCCCCTCGACGGCGGTGATGACGTCGCCGGAGCCGATGCCGGCCTCGGCCGCGGGCGTGTCCTCCAGCGCGCCGCCGACGTGGAAGCCGTCGACGACGGCGATGGAGCCGGCGACCGGTCCGAAAAGCAGGAGGAGCGCGACGACGGCGATGGCGAAGTTGTTGGTCACCCCCGCCGCGTACATCCGGGTCTGTGCACCCCGGTTCGACCGCAACAGCCCCTCCTCGTCGGGTTCGACGAACGCCCCGACAGGGACGACCGTCAGCGCCGCCAGCCCCATCGACTCGATGTCGATGTCCTCGACCCGGCACATGAGGCCGTGGCCCCCTTCGTGGACGACGAGTCCGAGCAGGAGGCCGAAGACGATTTCCGGGGCGACCGACAGCGGTAGGAAGTCGTTGACGCCCGGTATCGCGAGCGCGTTCTGTGGCTCGTTTAGCGCCGACGGCTGCGGGTCGACGATGGCCTGATACGCCCCCAGCAGGACCAGCAGGAACGAGCCGACCATCACGACCAGCGCGACGCCGACGCCGAGGTTCCCCCACGCCCGCCAGAAGCGCTTGGGCGCGGCCAGCCGGTCCAAGACAGCCTTCCCCTTCTGCGTGTGTATCGTCGTTATCGGCCCGCTAAAGCGGACGTAGTCGGGAATCACCCCTTGGGTCTTCAGCACCATCGCTACCAGCGTGTAGGCGACCACGCCGGCGAGGACCCACGTCAGCGTACTCACCATTACCGTGACGGTGGGTCCGTCGACGCAAGAGAGTTTGGTTCGACCGCGGTCGCCGCGTTCGGTCGCCCCCGCCGCCGTCGTCCGTTCGATGTCGCTCGACCGCTGCCACGGCGACTACGCGCCCCGCTCGTGAGCGAGGACGGCCACGGCCACCGCGGCCGCGAGCGTCGTCACCGCGACCGCGGCGGCGTAGTAGGGGTTGGCGAAGTCGGGACTGGTGAGAAACACGACCAGCGTGAACGTTGCGCCTGCCAACACCACCCACATCGCTCGGGTGTCCGGGTCGTACGCTTCCCGTAGGAAGTTCCGGAGGGTGCTGGACATACCATCCCGTAGCCGCCCCGTCACCTAACTGTTTGGGGACGCCACCGGACTCAGGACTCGCGGCGCAGTCGCTGTACGACGAACTCGCGGTCGAGTTTGGCGACGAACGGTCCTAGTTGGGGGCCCTCGTCGTCGTCGAACAGCAGGCGGTAGCCGGCCGCGAAGAAGTCGCCGATGTCGATGTCGTGGCGCTTGGCCGTCTCGTATATCTCGCCCTGTATCGCCTCGCCGTCGTGGCCCTCCGCGACGAAGTCGGCGAGGTCGTCGAGGGCGGCCGCGGTCGCCGCGTCGAACTCCGCGTCGGGCATCTCCGCGCGCTTGAGTTCGTAGTCGAACTCGTTGCCGGTCCGCCGGGCCCAGTTGCGGGCGCGCTCGACGCGGGCCAGCGCTCCCTCGACGGCCCACTCGGGGGCGTCCTCGGGGATGTGGCCCTCCTTGCGGGCGATGTCCTCCCGGAGGGCGGGGTCGTCGGTCATCCCGAGCACCGCGGCGAACGTGTAGGGGATGCGGACCCGCTCGCCGTCGACCGCGTCGACGACCATCGGATAGGCGCGCTCGGCGACGGCGGCCTCGTCCTCGTCGCGGGGGTCGGTCTCGCCGAAGTAGACGGCCTCGAAGCGGTCGAACTCGTCGACCAGCCGGTCGACGCTCTCGACGGAGAAGTCCCGCTGCTTGCGGGGGTTCTTCGTGAAGAAGTAGCGGAACACTTCGGGTTCGAGGATGTCGAGCACTTCGTCGACGGTGACGACGTTGCCCGACGACGACGAGAGGGCGTCGCCGTCCAGCGTGAACCACTCGTACACCATCGGCACCGGCGGCTCGACGCCGAGGACGTTCTCGGCGATGTCCTCGCCGGAGGGCCACGACCCCTCGGCGTGGTCCTTCCCGAACGGCTCGAAGTCGACGCCCAGTAACTCCCACTGGGCGGGCCACTCGAAGCGCCACGGTAGCTTGCCGTCCCGCAAGGTAGCGACGCCCTCGTGACCGCAGCCCTCGATGGTCCCGTCGCCCGCGTCCACGTCCGTACAGACGTAGCTGACCTCGCCGGCGTCGAGGTCGACACCGGTGACGCCCTCGGTGAGAATACCGCAGTTCGCACACTGGGGCACGAACGGGACGTAGTCGTCGTCGACCTTGCTCTGGTACTCGGATAGCACCTCGCGCGCGCGGTCGGCCCGCTCTAGCACGCGGCGGGTGACGGCCTCGAACTCGCCGCGCTCGTACAGGTCGGTGTTCGAGACGAACTCCACGTCGACGCCGACCAGTTCGGCGCTCTCTTTCAGCAGGTTCGTGAAGTGCGCGCCGTAGGAGTCACAGCAGCCGAAGGGGTCCGGGATGTCGGTGTAGGGCTTCCCGAGGTTCCGGCCCAGCGCGCCGGCGTCGACCTCGCCCAGTCCGACGACGTTCCAGTCGAGGTCCGCGAGCCGTCGGGGCACCTTCCGCAGGCGGTCCTTGTCGTCGGCAGTGAACACCTGCCGGACCTCGCGACCGCGGTCCCGGAGCGCCTCGGCGACGAAGTGGCCCCGCATTATCTCGTTGAAGTGGCCGATGTGCGGGACGCCGGAGGGTGAGACGCCGCCCTTGACCACGATTGGCTCCTCGGGGTCGCGGGCCTCTACCACGTCGGCGACGGCGTCGGCCCAGAAGGGCTGGTCGGCGTCGCTGCCGACGGCGTAGGGGTCTTCGGCCATCTCAGCCCTCCGGGCGGATTTCGGTGCCCTCGAACCCGTCGCCCCGAACCGCGCGGGCGACGGCGTCGGGGTCGGTACCGTCGAGTACGACCGTTCGGATGCCCGACCGCTGGACGACCTTCGCGGCCAGCAGGTCGACCGGAGCGTTGCTCCCGGCGTCCATCTCCATGTCGGCGATGATGTCGACCAGTTCGCCCGCGGCGAGGTCGTCGAACCGCGTCGCCGCGGGGTCCTCGTTGGGGTCCGCGTCGAAGACACCCGGGACGGAGGTGGCGTAGACGAGCAGGTCCGCGCCGACGTACTCGGCGAAGGCGGCGGCGACGGCGTCGGTGGTCTGGGCGGCGACGATGCCGCCCAACACCGGGATGTCGCCCCGGCGGATGGCCTCCCGACCCGCCTCGTAGCTCTCCGCGGGCGTGGGGGCCGCGCGGTCGTCCAGCGCGGCGATGAGCAGGCGGCCGTTCAGCCGGGTGACCGCGATGCCCAGTTGGTCCAGTTCTATCTCGTTGGCCCCCAGTTCGCGGGCGGTCCCGATGTACTCGCGGGCGGTCGGCCCGCCGCCGACCACCGCCCCGAGGGTGTGGCCGGCCTCGTCGAGCGACTGGAGCGTCGATGCGTACGCGGCGACCCGGTCGGAGTCGAGGTCGGGGGCCAACACGCTGCCACCGACCGAGACGACGACTTTCATTGGCCCGGGGTAGCCCCGATGCGCTCTTAAGGGTTGTCAATACCGGTCTCGCCCCGCCTACCGCCTGTCAAGCGTTCGCTCACCGGCTCCTGCGAGGCGTAATAATCGGCGATACTGGCCGCAAAACGGCGCTGAGATACGTCAGACGGCGCTTTTACACAGTGCGAAAACCGCCACCTCACTCTACCGCTCTCACGACCTCAGATAGCTTCGTAAAACGAATACGGCCTTCTCGAACCGTAGTGAAAGGTGCGTTTCACGCCGGTTCGGCCTGAAAGTGACCGAAGTGACACGAAGCTTCCTTTCTTTATATACCCCCAGAGCAGTTACGGGTGAGTGAGGTGACACAGATGAGCGCTACTACGACGCCCTCCCGCGAGGAAGAGCCCTCGAAAGAACAGCGACTGAAGTCCTTCCTCGCCGAGAAAGCCAGCGACGGCGAGATGTACTTCAAGAGCAAGTTCATCGCCGACGAAGTCGGACTCTCCCCCAAGGAAATCGGGGCACTGATGGTGAAGCTCAAGGACAGCGCCACGGAGATAGAGGTCGAGAAGTGGTCGTACACGAGCGCGACCACGTGGCGCGTCGAACCGGCCTGAAGCCCCCGCGTCCCCAGCCCCGCCCAGCTCTGCGGTCCGTTCTTCTCGTTTCCGTCCCCGACAGCGACGGTGTCGGGGAGTATTAGTGGCCCGGCCCGCTACCCCGAGCCGATGAGTCGCATCCCCGACGACCACCCCTCCCCCGCCGAACTCGCCGGGCTGTTTCACGTCGAGACCGTCAGGCGGGACGGCGACGCGGTGCGGTACGTCGGCCGCCCGCTCGGGCCGCCACAGACCGTCCTCGCCGAACTCCGGGCGGCGCTCGGTCCCGATGGGTACGCCGTCCGACTGGAGCGACCGGCGGTCGAGTCGACCGACGGCGGTCGCGCCCCGGTCGTCGACTCCCCGACCGACTCCGCCTACGCGCTCGTCGTCGAACCGCAGTCGACGGGCGGGGGGGTTCCGTGGCTCAACGTCGCCCTGTTGCTCGTCACCGTCGCCTCGACGCTGTACGTCGGCGCGAGCCGGTGGTACTACATCCCGGTCGCCGAGCAGCCCCTCCGCGTCTTCGAGGCGTGGCCGTTCGTCGTCGCCATGCTCGGCGTGTTGGGCATCCACGAACTCGGCCACTACGCCGCCGCCCGCTACCACGGCGTCGACGTGACGCTGCCGTACTTCATCCCGTTTCCCTCGCTCCTGGGGACGATGGGCGCGGTCATCAACATCCGGGGGCGCATCCCCGACCGCGAGGCGCTGTTCGACATCGGCGTCGCGGGACCGCTGGCCGGACTGGTCGCCACGGCCGTCGTCACCGTCGTCGGGCTCTCGCTCGACCCGATACAGGTCCCGGCCGGCGTCGCGGCCGGCGACGCGGCCTTCAGCATCCGGTTCAACGAGCCGTTACTGCTCCGCGCGCTGCGCTGGCTCGTCGACGCCGCGGGACTGACCGCCGCGGTCGGGGCCGGCGAGGCGGTCCACCCCATCGTCTTCGCCGGCTGGGCCGGGATGTTCTTCACCTTCCTGAACCTGCTTCCCGTCGGCCAACTCGACGGCGGCCACGTCGTCCGCGCCGTCGTCGGCCCCCGACAGGAGACGGTGGCGGCGGCCGTCCCGGCCGCGCTGTTCTCGCTCGCCGGCTTCCTCTATCTCACCCGGGCCGCCCCACCCGTTGGATTGGGCGTCTGGACCCTGTGGGTGTTCTGGGGCCTGCTCTCGACCGTCTTCGCCTACACCGGCCCCGTCCGGCCGACGGTCGACACCCCGCTGGACCGCCGGCGCGTGGCGCTCGCTGCCGTCACCGCCGCCCTCGGCGTGGCCTGTTTCACGCCCGTCCCGTTCGAAATCGTCGCGGCGTAGCGGGGACCCCGTCTCGACAGAGACCCGATCAGAACCCTCTCTGAACTATCTCGTCTATTCTCGGGCCGTTTTCACGCTCCCGGAGTCCCCACTCAAAACCGGCCTGAACGCGTCGGTCGCGTGAAACGACCCGAACGCACGGCAAGCGTCTGGGGTTTATACGACGGTCCGGGGCGTAGGCGTAGGTACACATGCCCGCCCCTCCGCTTCGAACCGCCGAGACCGAGCACCGGGACCGACTCTCCTACGACGAGCGCGCCGACGCCGCCGAGCGTGCCGTCGAAGCCGTCGCCCGCGCGCTCGCCACCCGGCGCTGAGACGGGTCGTCAGAGCAGCCCCGGGACGCCGCCCGCAGTTAGTGCGAGTAGCCCCGGTCGGGCAGGGCGTCGCCGTCGAGGGTCACCCCGTCGTCGGTGACGCGCCCGATTCGGTGCAGCGCACACGGCGTCGCCGTCCGCGCGGTCCCGATGGCGTCCTCCGGAACGGTACAGACCAACTCGAAGTCCTCCCCGAAGAACGCGCCGAGTTCCAGTCGGTCCTCGTCGTCCGTCGACACTCCCTCGACCGCGTCGGCTATCGGCAGCGGCGTCTCGACGGCCATCCCGCAGTCGCTCGCCGCGGCCAACTGGTGCAGCGAGCGCGCCAGCCCGTCGCTGGAGTCCATCATCGCCGTAGCGTGGGGTGCGAGCGCGCGCCCCGCCGCCACGCGGGGCCGGAACCGGAACAGGTCGTTCGCCCGCTCGGTCTCGCCGCGCTCGAACAGCCTGAGTGCGGCCGCCGACCGGCCTAGCGTCCCCGTGACACACACCGCCTCGCCCGGCGACGCCCCGGACCGCCGGACCGGCGCGTCGGACTCGCCGACGGCGGTCGTGGCGACGGTGAACTCCCCGTGGTCGTCGAGGTCGCCGCCGACGTACTCGCAGCCGGTGGCCTCGCAGACCCCGACCGCGCCGTCGACGAACGCCCGTAACTCTTCCGCGACGAACTCGGGGGCGGCGTAGACGGCGACGGCGGCCGTCGGGTCGGCCCCCATCGCCGCCACGTCCGACAGCGACGCGCCGACCGCCCGCCAGCCCGCGGTGTAGGGCGCAGTCCCGTCGGGGAAGTCCGTCCGCTCGTGGAGCATGTCGGTCGTGATGACTTGCCCGTCCACGACGGCGCAGTCGTCGCCGGCCGCCGGCAGGCGGTCACCGAGTAACGCGAGTGCGGCCCGCTCGTCCATACCGTCACCTCGCGGCCGGGCGGCAAAAGGGCGGGGCTTCGTCCCCGGTGCCTTCAAGCCCCGGACGCGTGAGGCCAACGGTATGGACGACAGCCGGTGGCCGACAGTGGTGGGCTTCGCTGGGGCGCTCGCCGTGCTCGGAGCGCTGGTCTACGTCGTCGGCGTCGACGACACGGTGGCGGCGCTGACGACGGCGAACCCGGCCGGTGTGGCCCTCGTCGTCGGCATCGCCGCGGTCTGGCTCACGTCGTGGGGGCTGGCGCTGTGGAGCGTCCTCCGGGCGCTCTCGGCCCCGGTCCCCGTCCACACGGCCGTCCTCGTGTTCGCGGCCGCGGTGTTCTCGAACAACGTCACTCCCTTCGGACAGGCCGGTGGCGAGCCCCTGAGCGCTCTGCTCATCTCGACGGCTGCCGACAGCGAGTACGAGACCGGCCTCGCCGCCATCGCCAGCGTCGACACCATCCACTTCGTCCCCTCGGTCGGCTACGCCGCCGTCGGACTGACCTTCGTCGCCGCGGGGGCGGTCAGGCTCGGGCGGAACCTCGTCTTCGCGGCCGCCGCCATCGCAGGCCTCGCGGTCGGACTGCCTGTCGCGGCGTATCTCGGCTGGCGATACCGCTACGAGTTGGAGGAAACCGTCGTGCGGGCGCTGACACCCGCTATCCGCCTGCTCGGTCGCGTCGCGCCGAACCGCTCGGCACCGACGCCCGCGGCCATCGAGGCCCGAATCGAGAGCTTCTTCGCCGCCATCGACCGCGTCGCGGCCGACCGGCGGACGCTGTTGCGGACGCTCGCGTTCTCGGCGCTCGGGTGGGCGTGTCTGGCGGCGTCGCTGTGGGTGTCGCTGGCCGCCGTCGGCGCGCGGGTCCCGGCCGCGACCGTGTTGCTCGTCGTCCCCGTCGGGAGCATCGCCAGCCTCGCGCCGCTGCCGGGCGGTTCCGGCGCGATAGAGGCGGTGCTGGTGACGATGCTCGTCTCGACGGCCCCGGTGACGGCGGCGACGGCCACCTCGGCCGTACTGGTCCACCGGGGCGCGACGTACTGGCTCCCGACGCTGGTCGGGGGCGGCGTCGCCACAGCCTTGGGTGCCGGCCGGGCCGCCCCACCGAGCGAGGAGTGACCGCGGGGTCGTGAACGGTTCACGACCGGCGCGCGGTAACGACGCGTTTAAATGACGCCACGGGAAAGAAACCGTCAATGGCGACACTCTACGACGCTCCCACCGAGGCTCTCATCGAGGCCCTCGCGGAGACGCTCGACGACGAGGACGACATCGAACAGCCCGACTGGGCGGCGGTCACCAAGACCGGCGTCGACCGAGAACTCCCCCCCGAACAGGACGACTTCTGGCAGCGCCGGGCGGCCAGTCTGCTCCGGAAAGTCGCCGTCGACGGCCCCGTCGGCGTCAACAGCCTCCGGACGGCCTACGGAAGCTCGAAGCAGGGCTCGACCCGCTACCGCGTCCGCCCCAAGCAGAAGAGCAAGGGCTCCGGGAAGATCATCCGGGTCGCGCTCCAGCAACTGGAGGAGGCGGGCTACGTCGAGACCGCAAAGGAGGGCGGCCGCCGCGTCACCGGCGAGGGCCGCGCCCTGCTCGACGACACGGCCGGCGCGGTCATCGAGGACCTCGACCGCCCGGAACTCGAACGCTACGCGTAACTCCGACGCTTCCGCGCTCGTTCTGCCGTCGGTGGCTCCGTAATCGTTTTCCGGCGGAACGCAGTACTCTCTTGTAGCTATGAGTGGCGACCCAAGCGACGAGGAGCTCGAAGAGCTCCGGCAGAAGAAGATGGAGCAACTCAAAGAGCAACAGGAGGGTGGCGACGGCGAGGCCCAAGAGGCCGCCCAGCAGCAGGCCGAGGCTCAGAAGAAGGCTGTCCTCCGCCAGCATCTCAGCGACGGCGCTCGCAAGCGGCTCAATACGGTCAAGATGTCGAAGCCCCAAGTCGGCGAGCAGGTCGAACAGCAGGTCGTCGCGCTGGCCCGGAGCGGGCGGATACAGGACCAGATAGACGAGGACCAGATGAAGGAGCTCCTCTCGGAGCTGACGCCGGACTCGAAGAGCTTCGACATCAAGCGCCGGTAGATGCGCTGTGGCCTGCTGTACAGCGCGGGCAAGGACTCGACGCTGGCGGCGCTGCTTCTGGAGCCGTTCTACGACGTGACGCTGGTCAGTTGCACCGTCGGCGTCGTCGACCCCGAGCCGGCCCGCGAGGCCGCCGCAGCGGTCGGGTTCGACCACGAGACGGTCACGTTGGACCCCGAAGTGGTGAATGCGGCCGTCGACCGAATGCGTGAGGACGGCTTCCCGCGCAACGGCATCCAGCGGGTCCACGAACACGCCGTCGAGCGGGTGGCCGCCGGCGACTGGACCGACGGCCTCGACGCGGTGGCCGACGGGACGCGCCGGGACGACCGGGTACCGACCGTCGAACGGCCCCTCGCCCAGAGCGTCGAGGACCGCTTCGGCGTGGACTACCTCGCGCCGCTGGCCGGCGTCGGCCGCGGCGCGGTCGACGCGATGGCCGAGCGCGCGCTGGACGTGGAGACCGGACCGAGCGAAACCGTGCCGAAAGCCGACTACGAGGTCGAACTGCGGGCGCTGCTGGCCGAACGCCACGGTGACGGGGCCGTCGACGCGGTGTTTCCCGACCACACCCAGTCGCGGGTGCGCGGGCGGCGCGACGACTGACTCGCTTCCGGCGCGGCCGGGCGCGAACGGACAGGTTCAAGCGCGGCGTGACTGTACCAGCGGGTATGTACGACCGCGTCAAGGGGTTCCGCGACTTCTACCCCGAGGAGATGCAGGCCCGCCGGTGGGCGATGGACACGCTGGAGAGCGTGGCCGGCCGCTACGGCTTCCGGGAGATAGGGACGCCGGCGCTCGAACCGACGGCGATGTACGTCGACAAGAGCGGCGAGGAGATAGTCGAGGAGCTGTACAGCTTCGCGGATAAGGGTGGCCGCGAGGTGGCGCTGACGCCCGAACTCACCCCCTCCGTCGCCCGGATGTTCGTCGCCAAACAGCAGGCGCTCTCGAAGCCGGTCAAGTGGGTCTCCACCCGGCCGTTCTGGCGCTACGAGCAGGTCCAGCAGGGCCGGTTCCGCGAGTTCTACCAGACCAACGTCGATATATTCGGCTCCAGCGACCCCGCCGCCGACGCCGAGGTGCTGGCCGTCGCCGTCGACATGCTCACCGAACTGGGGCTGACGAGCGACGACTTCGAGATTCGGGTCTCCCACCGCGACGTGCTCTCGGGCCTGCTGGAGTCGTTCGACGCCGACGTGGACACTCGCGAGGCCATCCGCGCCGTCGACAAGCGCGCGAAGGTCGACCGCGAGGCGTACCTCGACGCCCTCGTGGCCGCCGGCCTCGACTACGGGCAGGCCGAGGAGTTCGACGACCTGCTGGGGGCCGACGAGAGCGAACTGGAGTCGCTCGTCGACGCCGCCGGTACGGAGACGGTCCGGGCGGCCATCGAGAACCTGCGGGCGGTGCTCGCGGCGACCGATGACTTCGGCGTCCGGGACCACCTCACGCTCTCGCTGACGACCGCTCGGGGACTGGACTACTACACGGGCGTCGTCTTCGAGTGTTTCGACTCCACCGGCGAGGTGTCGCGCTCGGTGTTCGGCGGCGGGCGCTACGACGACCTCATCGAGGGGTTCGGCGGCCAGCCCACGCCCGCGGTCGGGTTCGCGCCCGGCCACGCCACGCTCCAGTTGCTGTGTGAGCGGGCCGGCGTCTGGCCGGCCGAGGAATTGACGACGGACTACTACGTCCTCCAGATCGGCGACACCCGTCCGACCGCGGCCCGGGTCGCCCGGGACCTCCGCGAGCGGGGCCACGTCGTCGAGAGCGACGTGGCCGACCGCTCGTTCGGCGCGCAGATGGGGTACGCCGACGAGGTCAACGCCGAGACGGTCGTCGTCGTCGGCGAGCAGGACCTCGAAAACGGCGCGGTCACGGTCAAGGACATGGACAGCGGCGACCAGACGACCGCGCCGGTCGACGCGTTCCCGGGCGACCGCGAGCGGCCGACCTACGACGACTTCGCCGACTGACCGGGCGGTTTTTGTATCCCGGCGTTGTCACTTCCACCATGCCGCCGACCCTCCCCAAGCGGACGCTACTCGGCGTCGTCGCCGTCCTTTCCTTCGGCGCGACGGCGCTGCTCACCGTCTTCGAAGCCGGCGTCCTGATTCCGACAGTGTTCATCCTCGGTTTCGTCGTCCTGCTCCCCCTCATCGCCCTGCTCGGCGAGCGGTTCCCGCTCGTCGAACCCGCGGACGACGACGCCGAGGAGCGCGTGCCGGCCGACGGCGACACCGCACCGACGGCCCCCGCGCCGACCGCCGACGCGCCGGTCGAGGAACTGCGGGCGCGGTACGCTCGCGGCGACCTGACACACGAGGAGTTCGAGCGACGACTCGAACGGCTGCTGGAGACCGACGACCTGACCGACGGCGACGGCGGGAGCGACGAACGGGTGCGCGAACCGCAGCGCTAGAGCGGCCGCTCCATCTCGTACTCGGTCCGGTCGCGCATCCGCGTCTCGAAGCCGACGGCGTTGTACAGTTTGACGGCGATGCGGTTGGTGTGTGAGACGGTCAGCCAGACGTGGTCGAGTCCGTTCGCCTGCCCGTGGCCCAGCAGCGTCCGGATGAGCGCCGTCCCGACGCCGGCCGACTGGTAGTCGGGGTGGACGAAGATGGCGAGTTCGGCGTCGCCGTCGTGAGGGACGAGGACGGCGTGGCCGACCGGCCGCCCCTCGTGGCGCGCGACGACGTTCAGCCCGTCCGCGAG
The DNA here is from genome assembly GCF_055632455.1 of Haloarcula sp. MBLA0138. Lineage (NCBI taxonomy): Archaea > Methanobacteriati > Methanobacteriota > Halobacteria > Halobacteriales > Haloarculaceae > Haloarcula > Haloarcula sp. MBLA0138. The sequence goes on from NZ_CM145746.1 coordinate 155,668, forward strand.
CAGGCCCGTGACCCACTCCCGGATGGCCGGCGGTTTACGGGGCGGGACGCCCTGTGACCGGGAGTCGGCACCGAACGCCGCGTACATCTCGACCAGCGGGTCGGAGTCGCCGTCGGACGCCGCGATGGCGACCGTCCGGCCCGCCGCGTCGGTGACCGAGCGGGGCGGGCGGGGGAACCGCTCGACCTCCGCGTGCGTGGGTGTCATCGCCCGTAACTACGGCCCCCAGCGGCCTAAACCCGTCACGTCTTCCCAGTGATTGGGAGCGCGGGTGAAACCCGTCGACGGCGCGCCGACTCAGGGACTTACTGCGACGGGGCGCGCTTGAACAGCAGGGTGACGACCGTCCGGTCGTCGGTCGAGTCGTCGAGGTGGACCCGGCCGCCGGCCCGCTCGACGCTCCACTTCACCAGCCAGAGCGAGAGCCCTTGGAGGTGTGACAGCGGCCCCTCGATACCGTTCTCGAGGACGGTCCGCTCGACCTCGTCGAGCGCGACGCCGTCGACGGCCACGCGCAGGGCCGCGTACGTGGGGTCGTCGGCCACCTCGACGGCGATGTCGACCGTCGGCCCCGACACCGCCGTCGCGTCGCGGACACTCTCGACGAGGTGGTCCAGACAGGCGTCGAGGTTCATCGGGTACCGAACGCGTCCGACGTCGGTCGTGTCGAGGGCCATCGATACGTCGGGGTAAGTCGTCGTCAACACCTCGCCGAAGGCGTCGACGACGCTCGCGAGGTCGCCCGTCGTCGCGCCGCCCGACAGCCGGTTCGGGTGGAACTCGCGGGCGGTCTCGCTCAGCGCCAGCAGTTCGGTCGCGGCGTCGTCGATGCGCTCGGCCAGTTCCGCGGTCTCCTCGGCCGTGGTCGTCTCGGCCATCGCCGCCAGCGTCTCGGCGGTCCCGATGATGGTGTTGGTCTTGTTCCGCACGTTGTGCCGGAGGACGCGGTCCAGCACCGATAGGCGGCTCTGGTGGTCGCGTATCTCCGTGATGTCGCGGGTGACGACGACGGTGTGTACTCCCTGGATAGTACCGCCGTCGCGCTCCGGCTGGACCCGACACTGCAACACGTCGCGCTCGCCGTCGGGTTCGGTGACCGTCAGTTCGCAGGTCTGTGTCTCGCCGGTCTCGGCGACGGCCCGCAGTGCCGCCTGCAGCTCCGCGGTCTGGTCGTCGTCCAACACCGTCTCGACGCTCGTCCCGACGCTCTCGCCCTGCGGGACGCCGAAGACGCGCTCGAACGCCCGGTTGGCGTACCGGACCTCGTCGTCCCCATCGAGGACGAATATCGGGTCGGTTATCGACTGGACGATGCGCTCGTACTGCATCAGCGTCGCCTCCCGCTCCTTGCGCTCTGTCACGTCGCGCTGGAAGCCGACGAAGTGGCTCACCTCGCCGTCGGTCCGGACCGGCTCGATGTCCAGCGCGTTCCAGAACGGCGTCCCGTCGCGCCGGTAGTTCAACACGTCGACCGACACCGGCTCCCCGTCGTCCAGCGCCGCCCGTATCCGTTCGACGGTCGCCGGGTTGGTCGCCTCACCTTGGAGAAAGCGGCAGTTGCGACCCACGGCCGCTTCGGGTTCGTAGCCGGTGAGTTCGCCGAACCCCTCGTTGACGTACGTGAGTTCCCGGTCGCCCCCGGCCTCGGCGATGCTGATTCCGACGCCGGACTCGTCCATCGCCCGCTCGTACAGTTCGAGGCGCTGTCGCCGCCGCGTCGAGGTCTGCGAGTGCCGGCGGGTCCGGACCAACCCGTCGATGCGGGCGCGTATCGCCGCGCTCGGGGCCGGTATCGGTTGGATGCCCGCGAGCGTCTCGCCGAGCGCGTCGGCGTAGCGCTCCCACGGCTCGCCGTCGTTGGCCCGGGCCAACAGGAGAACCGGCGCGTGGACCGGCTTCTCGACGGTCTGCCACGCGTCGATAGCGCCACGCCACCGCTCGAAGCCGCGTTCGTCGACGACACAGACGTCGCTACCCGCCGGTATCGACTCGGAGACGACCGTCGTCCGGTACTCGGACAGCCGGTCGACCAGTAGCTCGCGGTTCCGCGACCGCGTGACACAGAGCGCGACGCGGGGGCGCTCTGTGGTGTCGATGCCGGGAGTCGTCCGGTCCATCGTGTCAGCCGGTCCCGTCCCGGACCCGCTCGGGTGTGCCGGTGAGCAGGCCGCGGTAGCCGGTCAGTCGGTCACCGACCTCGAGCCCGTCCTCGCCGATGGCGAGCTCGCGCAGCGACCGTTCGAAGTCCCCGTAGCGTTTCTTGAGGACGCCGACGGACTTCTCGATGCGCCCGTCGACTTCGAGGTAGCGCAGGAACAGGATGTTGTCGGCGAGGTAGCTTATCCGCTCGCTCGTCGCGGCGAACTCGCCGGTGACGCTCTCGACTTCCTCGACGAGGACGACGGTGACGCCCATTCGCTTCAGATACCGACAGAGGGCGTGGAGTTCGCGGAGCAACTGGTCCTGTGACCCAGCGGTCTGGAGCCCGAGCCTGTAGCCGGACAGCCCGTCGAGCATCACGAGTTCGGCGTCGCGCTCCTCGACGGCCCGCCGGACTCGCATGGCGAACTCGTCGGGCGTCTGGGTCAGCGACTCGACCTCGGCCAGTTCCAGCCGCCCCTCGGCGACGTGGTCCTCGATATCCATGTCCAGTTGCGTACACCGGTCGACGAAGTCGGTCCGTAGTTCCTCGAAGAGGTACGCGACCGACTGCACGCCGGCCTCCGCGGCGGCTTCGAGGAAGTGTGTCCCCGTCGTCGTCTTCCCGACGCCGGAGGGCCCGGAGATGACCGTCACCGACCCGCGCTCGATGCCGCCGTCCAACAGGTCGTCCAGCCCCGCGACGCCGGAGCCAAACTGCGTCCCGGACCGCTCGCGGGCGTGGTCGCCGGGGACGAGTTTCGGGTAGACGCGCCCGCCCTCCCCGTCGTGGACGCGGTACGTGTGTCGCCCGCTGGCCGAGTCCGAGCCGCGGAACTTCGTCACTTCGAGCGTCCGGTGGTACGTCTCCCGGCGGAGTTCGAACGTGGCGTCCCCGAGGAACTGGAGGTCGGCGTCGGAGCCGTCGGCGGTGACCTGCGTCGTACACAGCGTCGTCGTGTCGCTCGATTTGAGCGTATTGAAAAGCGAGGAGATGGTCCGACGGAACTGGAAGTCGTCGGGTAGCAGCGACCGCAGTTCCGACAGCGGGTCGACGACCAGCCGGTCGGGCTGACGCTCCTCGATGGCGCTCGCTATCTCCGACAGCAGTTCTTGGCCCTCGACTTCCTCGGCGGGGAAGACGCTGTAGCTCTCGCTCTCGAAGAAGCGCTCGTCCTCGGCGCTGAGGTCGAGTATCGTCACGTCGCCGAGGTCGATTCCCAGCGTCGCCGCGTTCGCCCTGATGTCGCGCTCGCTCTCCTCGAAGCCGACGTACAGCCCGCCCTCTCCGGCCGCGAGATACTGGAGTGCCAGTATCGTCTTCCCGGTCCCCGGCCCCCCGCTGACGATAGCCGTCTGTCCCTCGCGCAGGCCGCCGTGCAACACCGCGTCGAGGCCCGGCGTGCCCGACGCGATTCGTGTCGGGCCGGTTCCGTGTGACATGTTTCTGTTGCCAACCGATTCGAGCGCACGACGGTTAAAGGAGGCGGCTCCAGCGACCCGAGGAACTTTACGCAGCCGGCGAAACCCCACGAAACGTCTCGCATGGTACTCTCCCCGCTGTCGGGCGTCCTGCTGGCCGCCGTCGCCGGGATGGCCGTCGCCTTCCTCGTCTGGCTCCACCGGGACCGCCCCGGTGCCGGGCCGCTCGCGGCCTTCGTCGTCGCCGCGAGTCTCTGGGCTGTCGCCTACGGGCTGGAACTCGCCGTCCCCGACGTGGACGCGATGGCGCGGCTCCTCCAGCTACAGCTGACGCTGTCGGCTGTCGTCCCCCTCGCGTGGCTGGTGACCGTCGTCGACTACGCTGGCCGGCCGGAGTGGCTCACTCGCCGGCGGTTCGCGGCCCTGCTCGTCGAGCCGGCCGTCTTCGTCACGCTCGTGTGGTCGAATGGGGGCCACGGGACCGTCTGGTCCGGGTCGGCGACGACGGCGGCCGGCGGGACGACCGCGTTAGTCCCCGTCTGGGGGCTGGCCTACTGGGGCCACGTGGCGTACACGCTCGCGCTCGTCCTCGCCGGCGGCGTCCTCCTCTCGGGGCTGCTGTTTCAGACGAACCGGCTGTACCGCGGGCAGGCACTGGCGCTACTGGTCGCCGTCGCCGTCCCGACGCTGGGCCACACGCTGTACGCGCTCGACGCGCTCCCGGTCACGTTCGACCCGACGAGCCTCGCCTACGTCGTCTCGGGCGTCGTCCTCTCGGGGGCCATCCTCCGCGGGCAGTTGCTCGACGTGGCCCCCGTGACCCGCGAACTCGGCCGCGAGGCGGTCTTCGCCGAGATGGACGACCCGGTCGTCATCGTCGACGAGTCGGGGCGGGTCGTCGATGTCAACGCCGCCGCGGCCGCGCTGTTCGACGACGGCCCGGACGCGCTGCCCGGCCGCTCGCTCGACGACGACCTGCCGGCCCTCGCCGACGCCCTCCCGCCGCAGGGCGAGTCCGGCCAGACCGAACTCTCGCTGGACCGCGACGGAGCCGTGCGGCACTACGACGTTCGCGTGACGCCGCTGTACCGGGCCTACGGCACCGTCTCGGGCCATCTCGTGAGCCTGCGGGACGTGACCGACCGGCGACAGCGCGAGCAGCGCATCGACGTGCTCAACCGGCTGTTGCGCCACGACATCCGCAACGAGATGAACGTCGTCCGGGGGAACGCCGACCTGCTGGCCGACAGCGTCGACCCGGCCGAGCGCGACCGCATCGACCGCATCCTCGACACCGTCGACGCGGTGGTCGAGCGCAGCGACAAGATCGGGCGCGTCTCGGAGGCCTTAGAGAGCGAGCGGCCGCGGCCGATGTCGCTGTCGCGGCTCCTCTCGCCGGTCGTCGCCGAGGCCCGACAGGCCAACCCCGACGCCGACATCTCGCTGTCCTGTCCGGACGACCTGTGGGTCGAGGGCGCGCCGTCGCTGGCGCTGGCCGTCGAGGAACTGCTGGACAACGCCGTCAGACACGGCGGCCCGGAGCCGACGGTCGCGGTGTCGGTCGCCGACGACGCGGCCGAGTCGACGGTATCCGTTCGCGTCAGCGACGACGGCCCCGGCATCGCGGACCACGAGCGGGCGGTCATCCAGTCGGGCGAGGAGACGCCGCTCCGGCACGGCTCCGGCGTCGGGCTCTGGCTGGTCAACTGGGTCGTCAGGAACGTCGGCGGGACCCTCGCGTTCGCCGACGCCGACGACGGCACGACTGTCGCGGTGGAACTGCCCCGAACCGACCCGCCAGTGGACGCCGACTGAGCTACGCCACCCACACCGTCTTCTCGTTGACGAACTCCCGGAGGCCACGGCGGCCGAGTTCGCGGCCGTAGCCCGACTCGCCGATGCCACCGAAGGGCAGTCGCGGGTCGGACTTGACGAGTTCGTTGACGAACGCACAGCCGGCGTCGACCGACCGCGCGAACGCCTCTCCCCGCTGTCTGTCCTCGGTCCAGATGCTCGCCCCGAGCCCGTAATCGGTGGCGTTCGCAAGCGACAGTGCTGTCGCCTCGTCGGGCACCTCGAAGACGGCCGCGGCGGGGCCGAACACCTCCTCGGTCGCCGCGGGGCTGTCGCGGGGCACGTCCGTCAGCACCGTCGGCGGGTAGTAGAACCCTTTCCGGTCGAGCGGTTCACCGCCGAGTTCGACCGTCGCGCCCGCCGCGGCGGTGGCCCTGACCTGCTCGTCGAGCGTGTCGAGCAGGTCCTCGCGGGCCTGCGGTCCCACGTCGGTTCCGTCGCTGAACGGGTCGCCGACCCGGAGGTCGGCCATCGCGTCGACGAACGCCGGCACGAACTCGTCGGCGACGGCCTCGTGGACGACGACGCGCTTGGCCGCGATACAGGACTGCCCGGAGTTGATGGTCCGGGCCCGCGCGATGGTCTCGGCCGCCGCGTCCACGTCGGCGTCGTCGAGAACCACCGCGGGGTCGCTCCCGCCGAGTTCGAGGACCGTCGGCTTCAGGTTCGCGCCGGCGGTCTTCGCCACCGCGCGGCCGGCCGCCCGGCTCCCGGTACAGGTCGCCGCCGCCACGCGGTCGTCGGCGATGCATTCCCGCGTCTGCTCGTCGTCGACCAGCAGCGTCTGGAACGCCCCCTCGGGCAGGCCCGCCTCGCGGAACACGGCCTCGATGGCCCGCGCGCACTCGGGGACGTTCGGGGCGTGCGAGAGCAGGGCGACGTTCCCGGCGACCAGCGACGGAGCGGCGAACCGGAAGACCTGCCAGAACGGGAAGTTCCACGGCATCACCGCAAGCACCGGCCCGAGCGGTTCGTGGGCGACGTAGGTCTTCGCGCCGACCTCGCTGCCGACCCGTTCGTCGGCGAGGAACTCGGGGCCGCGCTCGGCGTAGTACTCACACACCCACGCACACTTCCGGACCTCCGACCGGCCCGCCGAGACGGGCTTGCCCATCTCGGTCGCCATCGTCTCGGCGTACTCGTCCTCGCCGGCGCGCAGCCGCTCGGCGGCCTCGGCCAGTAGCGTCGCCCGCTCCTCGACGGTGCGGTCGGCCCACGACGTGGCCGTCTCGGTCGCGCAGTCGAGCGCCGCTTCGACCTCGGCGTCGGTGTGTGTGGCTATCGGCTCCAGTCGCTTCTCGGTCGACGGGTCGACGCGTTCGAACGCCATGCCGGCGCTATCGACCGGCGTCGTATTGTAGCTTGGTCACGGAAGCGCCGCTCGCGGCATCGAGACCCCGCCCCGGAAGACGCGCCGGCCGCTTGGCCCTACCGCTCCCCGTCGCGGCGCATGGCTATCTCGAACCACGGGCACAGGCGGAGTTGGCGGTAGTACTCGGGGTGTTCGCGCAGGCGGTCGTAGGGGACCCACATGAGGCCGTCGACCTCTTCCGGATTCGGGTCGACGGCGGTGTCGTGCAGCGTCGCCTGCAGGACCGCACAGACCTCCCACTCCAGCCCCGCGTTCTCGTAGTAGCGCTTGTACTCGAAGCGGTCGGTCACCCGGAGGTCGCTGTACTGACTCGGCGTGACGCCCAGTTCCTCCTCCAGTCGCTGCCGGGTGGCCTCGACCTGTGTCTGTCCCTGCACGGGGTGGGAGGCGACGGTGCCGTCCCAGTGGGTGTCCCAGAGGCGCTTGTCGGCGGCCCGCTGGGCCAGCAGGACCCGCCCGTCCTCGTCGAACAGCAACGCGGTGAACGCGCGGTGGCGGATGCCCTCGCCGGTGTGGGCGTCGAGCCGGTTGACCACCCCCTGCTCGGTGTCGTCGGCGTCGACCGCGATGACGTCCTGCGCTGCGTTCTCGTGTGTCCCCGCCGCGTCGTCGGTCATACCCGCTCAATCTCAGAGGGGCTTCTTACGCGCTTCGACTTCCGGTAGCCCGGGTCTCCGGGGCCACACCCGGCCGATTGCGGGGTTTTTTCACGCGCTGGGAACCCGCTACCACCGTTTTATGCCGCTATCACCCAGCTACGCGTATGAGCGACTCGGGTATCAGAGCCGAACTCGCCGTCGACTCGCCGGGGGCCTGTCCCGTCGCCGCCGTCTCCGAGGAGGTCGACACCACCGTCTCGAACGTCGCCCGGAGCAGTCCGCGCGACGGCGCGGTCGTCGAGGAGTTCACGGCGACACAGACCGACGGCGGCGCGCCGGCGGCCCACGCCGACATCGAGCAGGTGTTCGCCACGGAGGCGGGCGGGCGGTACCGCTTCGAGCGCGACCGACAGGGCTGTGTCTGTGAGACCGTCGAGGAGTTCTCCTGTCCGGTCTCGGAGGTACACGCCGTCGACGGCCGGCTCGTGGTGACGTTTCACGCCCCCGACGTCGAGCGCGTCCGCGCCATCGTCACCCGCCTCAAGGAACTGTTCGACGACGTCTCGCTGCGGACACTGCGGCGCGACGGCGACACCGACGCCGCGGACTCCGTACTCGTCGACCGCGGCCGCCTGACCGACCGCCAGCGCGAAGTCCTCGAAACCGCCGTCGAGATGGGTTATTTCGAGTACCCCAAGGGGGCCAACGCCGGCGAGGTCGCCGAGGCGCTCGACATCTCCGTCTCGACGCTGGCCGAACACCTCGCGGCCGCACAGTCCAAGCTCCTCGACGCCATTCTCGACGCCTGAGACGGCCCGCTCGACGGACGACTCGCTTCGCGTTACTCCCGGGGTACTTTTATCCACCCCCGTCCCCTACGGCCTCGTATGCGATTTGTTATCGTGGGTGCAGGGCGCGTCGGTCTCCGGACCGCGCGCGTCCTCCGAGAGAGCGGCCACGAGGTCGTCCTCATCGAGGGCGACGAGGCGGCCATCGAGCGAGCGCGCACGGCCGGCTTCGAGGTAGTCGAGGGCGACGGGGCGCTCGAAGAAACGCTTGCCGACGCGGACTTGGATGCCGCCGACGCGCTGGGCGCGCTCACCGGCGACCTCAACGACAACTTCGTCGCCTGCATGATAGCCAAAGAGCACGGCTGTCGGACCGTCATGCGCATCGACGAGGACTACCGCGAGGAGATATACCAGCGCTACGCCGCCGACGTCGACGAGGTCATCTACCCCGAGCGCCTCGGCGCTATCGCCGCCAAGAACGCGCTGCTGGGCGGCAACATCCGCGCCGTCGCCGACATCGCCCAGCACCTCCAACTGGTCGATTTCACCGTCACCGACGCCTCGCCGATGCACGGCTACACGCTCTCGGAACTGGAACTGCCGGCCAACTCCCGCCTGCTCGCCCACGGGAAAGGCGACCGGCCGCTCGCGCTCCCCGACCCCGACGGGACGCTCGAAATCGGCGACCACCTCGTCGTCCTCGCCGACTTCGACACGCTGTCGGACGTGCGCAGCATCATCGTCGGCGAGTCCGGCCCCGCGACCGCGGTGGGGGGTGCCTGACGATGGTCACCGCCTACGTTATGGTCAAGGCCCACACCGGCGACGCGGACCGCCTGAAGACCGAAATCGAGGGCGTCGACGGCGTCGCCGAGGCCCACATCGTCGCCGGCGACGTGGACCTCATCGCCAAGGTGGTCGTCGACTCCCCCGCCGCGGTCAAGGACGTAGCCGCGACTCACATCCAAGAGATAAACGGCGTCGAGAACACCCAGACCTACATCGCCATGGACTGACCGGGCACGCCGTCCCGCCGAAACCGCGCCTACAGCGGCGTCCCGCCCCGCGTCCCCTCGCTCCCGCCGGTGCTGGCCTCGCCCAACAGGTCGGCGACGACGCCGACGTAGTCGTAGCCGGGGACGATACCCTCGACGTAGGTCCCCTCGACGTACTCGACGAAGGCCTTCGCCGCGTCCGCGGCCTCGCCCGCGCCGCCGAGGCTGAACCGGTAGGTGACGACGACGTCCTCGCCGTCGCGCTCGACCGCGTAGTCGTCAAGGTCGACGGCTACCCGGGTCGCCTTCGGCGCGTCTTCGAGGCGCAACGAGAGCGTGTCGAACCAGCCGTCGGCCACCGCGTCGCCGACCTCGTCGGCCGTCGCCGCGTGTAGCGTCGGTGCCCGCACGGTAACCTCGTAGTCGGTCCGCCAGTCGTCGCGCTCGCTCGCGGTGACGTGACCCTCGAAACTCGTCGTCTCGACGGCGTAGCCGTCCGCGACGGCGGTGAACCCCTCGCGGCGTTCGAAGGTTTCGGCCGCGTCGCTGGGTGTGTCGGTCATTCAACCCGAATACGGTACTGAGCCGCAAAAGCGCGTCGCATCCCGCCTCGCGTTCGCTCGCCGCGGATGCGAGGGATGGGATTCGAACCCATGGACCCCTACGGGAGCGGGTCTTAAGCCCACCGCCTTTGGCCAGGCTCGGCTACCCTCGCGCAGGCTGTCCTGCACGCCGCTGGGGAAAACGGGTTTCGGTTACCAGTCGACCGAGAGCGTCCCGTCGCCGTTCGGGTCGGGGGCAATCTCCTCGTCGGTGCGACGGTCGACGACGTGGATGACGCCGCGGTCCTTCTTCGCGGGGCAGATGTCGGCCGCCGCGACGTTGTGGTCGAGTTCCTCCTCGTCGAAGAAGTAGGCCTTCGGCTTGGCGATTCCCGTGTCGAGGTCCAGCGACCAGTTGTCCGACACCTCGGCGCACTTGCCCGCCCCGAAGCACTTGTTGGCCTCGAAGATGAGTTTGTACGGCTTCTCCTCGACCGGCGGCGCGTTCTGCTCGCCGACCGCGCTCGGGTCGACGGGTTCGTCGGCGTCTGCCATCGGCGACGATTGGGGACCGACGGCCTTTCGACTGTCGGTTCCCACAGTCCACAGACGACGCTCGCTCGCCGGGGCACGCGGGCGTCGCGCGGCCCCGACACGAGGTGCCGCCCGAGCCCTCGCCGGGCCGGGCGCGCTGGCGCGGGTCAGCGGTTCGCGTCGATGGTGGCCCGACAGCGGGTCACGTCGCACAACACCGGGCAGTCGGTCGACAGCGCGTCACCGTAGAGATACCGGACCAGACTCGTCTCCTCGACGCCGGAGAGCGGGCTCGCCGACCGGCCGTGGAGCAGTTCCTGTCTGCGCCGGGCCACGGCGTCGCAGCGCTCGGTCGCCGCCTGCAACGCGTCGCGGCGTGCGGGCCGGTCGCCGGTCGTCAGGTCGTGGACCGTCGCCTCGATGTCGTTCAGTTCGTCGCGGCACTCGACCAGCGAGTCGCGCTCGCGGCGGAAGGTCCGCAGGGCCTCGGCTCGGCGCTCGCGCGCTCGGTCGGTCGCTTCCACGAGGCACTCGCGGACCGCCGGCGTCAGCCCCGCGGCGTCGAGGACGGCGACGGCCAGCGACTCGCCGAACTCCGCAGTGAGGCTCTCCCGGAGCGTGTCGCCGTACTCCGCGTCGTAGTGGGGCGTGTCCATCACCGTCTCGCGGTAGGCCGTCCGAACCGCCCGGAGACCGGCGGGCGCGACGTCGGGCGACGCCACCGCGAGCGCGCCCCCGGTCGGCTCGGCGACGCTCGACGGCGCGCCGCGGGACGTGACTTCGGCGAGGCGGCGGCGGAAGGCGGCGAACGCGTCTCGCTCGGTGCTGACAGTCGCTATCTCCGCGCCGACGGTCTCGACGGCGCGGTCGATGGTGGGCTGGCGTGTCTCGACCATGTGTTGGGGGGTTCCGGCCGCGGGGACCGGGCCGTGGCCGAACCCACACGAACGAGTGGGTTGAACGCTACTATGTGACCTATATACCGCTCGGTTGCGGTCGGTAGCGGCGGCGCGGCCGACGCGGCGGCCGGTCGGGGCGCGCGCGAGTAGCCGGTCAGGTCCCGTCGAGGACCCGAACCTCGTCGCCGACCGACAGCGACCGGCCGCGGCCGCCCTCGGGGACGCGCGCGATGAGCATCATCGTGTAGAAGTGGTCGAAGGCGTCGCGGTCGGCCCACTCGGGGAACGTCTCGCGGCGCTTCTCGACGAACCGCTCGCGGAACGCCGGCGTCGGCTCGCCGGTGTCGGGGTCCCGCGTCGGAACGACACAGCGGCCACAGGGCGTCGCGCCCTCGAAGCGGACGCCGCCGACTTCGAACGCCGGGGCGTCCGCGCCGACGAAGCGGTCCTCCCAGAACGCGGGGACGCCGCCGATTTCGACGTTCGCTCGCAGGCGGCGGCGCGCCCCGTCGACGGTCACGTCGTCGAACCACGAGGCGACCGCCTCCAGCGTCGCCGTGCTGACGACCGACGGCCCGGAGCCGCCGCGGTCGACGTGGCCCTCGGCCGCGTCGCGGGCGAGCGTGAGGTCGTCGTCGATACCGAGCGCGTCGCCGAGCCACGCCGCGGCCTCGGCCCGCCCGTCGGCCGTTTCGAGGTCGAACTGTCGGCTCTCGTCCCCGTCTACCACCCGGAACGTCGCCGTCTCGGGGTCGTAGGCCGTGTCGAGGGCGTGAAACCGGTCGCTGCGCTTGGCGTTGACAACGTCGCCGTCGCCGTCGAACAGCGCGAACTCGCGGTCGCCGACGAGCGTCCCGCCGGGGCGGACGCCGGCCGTTTCCCTGTCGAGTCTGTCGAAGCCTTTCACCGGGTAGACCGTGAGTCGGGCGACGTGAGCCACGTTTGCCGACCGTACACTCCGGGAGTAATTAGCTGTTGCCGAACGGGGACGCGGGCCGGCGTGACCGAACGGGGACGCGGGATGCGGGGCCGACGGTCTCAGCGCCCGGTCAGCGGTCGACGCTGACCGATTCGAGCACGACGCCGTCGACCGGCGCGTCGTTGTGGTCCGTCTCCGCGTTGCCGATGGCCTCGACGACGTCCATGCCGTCGACGACCTCGCCGAAGACGGCGTGTTTCCCGTCGAGGTGGGGCTGGGCGTCCAGCGTGATGAAGAACTGCGAACCGTTCGTGTCCGGGCCGCGGTTCGCCATGCTGACGACGCCCGCGCCGTCGTGCGAGAGGTCGTCGTGGAACTCGTCGTCGAAGGTGTAGCCCGGGCCGCCGCGGCCGGTGCCCGTCGGGTCGCCCATCTGTACCATGAAGTCGTCGATGACGCGGTGAACCTCGATGTCGGTGTACAGCGGGTCGACGCGCTTCTCGCCGGAGTCGGGGTCCTCCCACGCACCCGTCCCGGGACCGACCTCGGTCCCCTCGTAGTCGTCAGCGCCCTCGGCCAGTCCGACGAAGTTCTCGACGGTTTCGGGGACGCGCTCGTCGTACAGGTCTACCTCGATGTCGCCCTCGCTCGTGTGCAGCGTCGCGGTCAGGTCGCTCATACGCTCTCGGAGGGCGGCCCCGGGGAAAAGGTTGCCCACTCCCGCCCCGCGTCAGCCCAGATGGGCGAGCAGCGCGTCGGTCACCCGCTCGGGCGCGTCGAACTGCACCCAGTGGCTCGCGTCGGGAAGCCGCTCGACCCGGATGTCCGGGACCCAGCGGTCCAGCCCCTCGGTCAGCGACACGTCGAGAGCGGCGTCGCGCTCGCCCCACACCAGCAGTGTCGGGGCCGCGACGGGCAGGTCGCCGACCCCGCCCCGCGTCAGCGTCAGTCGCGCGCTCCGGCGGAACGCCGCCCGGTAGTAGTTGACCGCTGCGGTCAGCGCGCCGGGGCGGGCGAGCGCGCGCTTGTACCGCGCCACGTCGGTCTCGGAGACGGCGTCGGGCCGGACCGTCGACGCCCGGAGCAGTCGCTCCAGCGCCGCGAAGTCGTCGCGCCGGAGGCTCCACTCGGGCAGGCGCGGTAGCTGGAAGAAGCCGACGTACCACGACTTCCGTAGCTGTGTGAGCGAGGTGCGAAGCGCCCGCTCGTAGGCCGAGGGGTGTGGCGCGTTCAGGACGGCGAGGTGGTCGACCACGTCGGGGCGGTCGGCGGCCGTCTGCCACGCGACGAGGCCGCCCCAGTCGTGGCCGACGACGTGGGCCGACTCCCGGCCGGCGGCGTCGACCAGTCCCGCCACGTCGGCGACCAGTTCGGCCACGTCGTAGGCCGCGACCCCCTCGGGCTTGGCCGAGCAGTTGTACCCCCGCAGGTCGGGCGCGACGACGCGGTAACCCGCCGCCGCCAGCGCCGGAATCTGGCGGTGCCACGCGTACCAGAACTCCGGGAAGCCGTGCAGGCAGACCACGAGGTCGCCGTCGGCGGGGCCGGCGGTGACCGCGTGGAGCGTGAGGCCGTTCGTCTCGACGGTGTCGTGGCCCCACACCTCGCCGTCGGCGGGGACGGTCCACTCGTCGGCGGCTGTCATCGGCGGACGTTGGTCGCCGGCGACGAAAGCGGTGTCGGCCCGCCGGCCGTCGACACCGGGCTTTTGTCCGTCGGGGGCGACCCCTCGACCATGAGCGACGAGCGCGACCCCGAGGCGAACCTCGAGGAGTGGCAGTCGGCGATGCGGGCCGAACACGCCGAGGCCATCGCCAACCCCGACCCCGACGAGGACCACCGCATCGAGGGCGTGACGCAGGTGAGCTACCGCGTCGCCTTCGACTACGACGCCGACCGCGACCGGCTGGAGCGGGCCGAGCGCGAGCAGGTCGACGAACCGGCCGACCCGGAACTGCTGTCCTGTGCCTGTGGCGTCCGCGGGATGACCCGCGAGGAGGCGCGCGAACACGTCGCCGCGGCCCGGGAGGCGTGACGGTGGCCGTCGACGCCCGCGGAACCGTCGCGGCGTACTACGACGCGCTCCGCGAGGGCGAGCCGCTGGGACGCTTTTTCGCGCCCGAGCGGCCCGGCGACGACCCGGCGGTGAAGTTCGGCGTCTCCGAGCGGTTGGTCGGGACCGATGCGATACGCGAGGGATTGCGTGAACAGACCGCGCTGACGGCCGACTGGACCGTCGACAGCGGCGCGCTCCGGGTGACCGAGCGCGACGCCCACGCGTGGTTCAGCGACGCCGTCGGGCTGGCGTGGACCGACACCGAGACCGGCCAGCGCCACGCCTTCGAGACGCGGTGGAGCGGGACGCTCGAACGGCGCGACGCGACCGGCCCCCGGGACGCCGAGGGGGCGGCCGGCGACGCGGACGGTGTCGGCGACGCGGACCCCAGCGGTGCCCCGGACTGGCGGTTCGTCGGCATGCACGTCAGCGCCGCGACGGAACTTCGGTGAGTCGGGGCCTGCCGAAGGTTCGGACCCGCCCGGTTCAGAACGCCCGCAGGTCCGCGAGCGCGTCGGCGGCGCTGCCGTCGGCGAGGGCGTCCCGGGCCCGTTCGAGGCCGTCGCGGACGCTGTCGGCGTCCTCGCGGGCGTAGATGCGGAGCGCGGCGTTGAGCGCGACGGCGTCGGCGAAGCCGTCGTCGCGCTCGCCGGCGAGGACGGCCTCGGTTATCTCCGCGGAGTCGGCGGCCACGTCGTCGACTTCGAGGGCCTCGCTGGTGAGGTCCATCCCGTACTCGCCGGTCCGAATCTCGAAGTCGGCGATGGCCTCGTCGTCGCCGCTCTCGTCGGGCCACTCGGCGACGACGGTCTCGCCGGGGCGCACGTCGTCGTACCCCTCCATCCCTTGGAAGAACAGCGCCCGGTCGACGGTGCTGGTCTCGGCGTTTCTGAGCGTGCGAATCATCTTCTTGGCGAACGGGAGGTGGTAGAAGCTCCCGAGGTGGACGCTCGCGCCGGCGGGGTTGGCGAGCGTCTCGACGGTGTTGACGAAGGTGCGTACGCCCATCATGTCCCGGCGCTCGAACAGGACGTGGATACCGGGGTTGAAGTTGGGCTGATAGTAGAAGCCGAAGCCGGTCGAATCGACCATCTCGGCGCTCTCCTCGGGCGCGAGTTCCGTCCGGACGCCGAGTTCGTCCAGCACGTGCTTGTAGGCGTCCTGTTTCTGTGTCGGGACGCGGTCGCCGGAGTGGACGACGACGGGCGTGCCCGCGGCGGCGGCGACGAGGCCGGCGGCGACGCCGAGGATGGCCGACTCGCCCTTGCCGTCGTAGTTGGCCCCGCAGTCGACGGGGTCGGCGTCCGGTTCGGCTCTGACGACCGACTCCTCGGTCATCACGTCGACGTACGCGCCCAGTTCCTCGGGGACGTTTCGCTTCCAGCGGTTGGCGAGCCAGAACGCGCCCAGCGTCGTGTGGTCGGGTTCCCCGCCGAGGATTCGCTCGAACGCCTCGCGGGCCTGTGCCCGCGTCATGTCGTCGGCCGACTTGTGACCGGAGCCCACGACCTCCGTCATCAGCCGCTTGAGGGGCCATTCGCCGTACTCGCGGGTCGCTTGTGCCATGCGAACCCGTTCGGCCTCGGTTCCAAAAGCCCCTGCGTTTCGTTCTCATCTTGCGGGAACGCGCCCGTGCCCCGAAAGCCATACACCCCCTGACTCCTAACCGGAAACGATGAGCCTCCGGTCGGGCGACTGGCGCGAGCGCATCGACGACGTGGACGCCGCTCTCGTCGACGGTTTCCAGAGCGGGTTCCCGGTCGAAGAGCGGCCCTTCGAGGCCGTCGGGGACGGGCTGGGCGTCGACGCCGACGAGGCGCTCGAACGGGTCAGACGGCTGCGCGAGGTCGGCGTCTTCCGGCGCTTCGGGCCCGTACTGAACCCGCCAGTCATCGGGTCGTCGACGCTCGCGGCCGTCTCGGCCCCCGAGGACCGCTTCGACGAGGTGGCCGAGGCCGTCAACGGCCACCGGCAGGTCAACCACAACTACGCCCGGGACCACGAGTGGAACATGTGGTTCGTCGTCACCGCGGGGTCCCGCGAGACGCGCGACCGCATCGTCGCCGACATCGAGGCCGAGACGGGGCTGTCGGTGTTGGTCCTGCCGATGCTGACCGACTACTACATCGACCTCGAGTTCCCCGTGGTCAACGGCGACCGGTTCGCCCGGGAGTCGCTGGAGGACACCGCCGCGTCGGCCACCCGCGTCAGCGAGGACGCCGCCGCGGACCTCTCGGAACTGGACCGCCGGCTCCTGCTGGAGATACAAGAAGGGTTCCCGCTGACGGCGACGCCGTACCGCGACGTGGCCGCGGCCGTCGACGCCGACGTGGCGGACGTGCTCGCGGCCGTCGAGGGCCTGCGCGACGGCAACTGCATCAAGCGCATCGGCTGTGTCGTCAACCACCTCACGACCGGCTTCGACAGCAACTGCATGGTCGTCTGGGACGTGCCCGACGACGAACTGGACGCCCGCGGCCAAGCGGTCGGCGCGCTGCCGTACGTGACGCTGTGTTACCACCGCCCGCGCCGCCCCGAACAGGGCTGGTCGTACAACCTCTTTACCATGATTCACGGCCGCGAGAGCGCGGCCGTCGACGCGAAGATAGACGAACTCGCGACCGACCACCTCCCGTTCGACCACGACCGACTGTACTCGACGACGACGCTGAAACAGACCGGCGCTCGGTACGACGACATCGTCGGCGAGTGACCGACCCCGCCGCCGGCCCGCGGTCCGGGCGCGGAAATGGTTCAGTTTCTGACGGCAAGCCGAACGCTTTTCCCTCCGTTAGACAATGCTCACGTGCGATTAAATGACACACGAGGGACCCGCGACCGTGCTGGTCGTGGACGACGAGACCGATGTCGCCGACGCCTACGCCGCACAGCTACGCGAACGGTACGATATCGAGACCGCCTACAGCGGCGAGGCGGCCCTCGACGCGCTCGACGACACCGTCGACGTAGTGTTGCTGGACCGTCGGATGCCGGACCTGTCCGGGAGTGAGGTGTTGACCGAGATACGACAGCGGGGATTGGAGACCCGTGTGGCGATGGTGACCGCCGTCGACCCCGATTTCGATATTCTGGAGATGCCCTTCGACGACTACGTCGTCAAGCCGGTCTCGCAGGACGCGCTGTTCGACACTATCGAGCGGCTCCTGCGGTGTGCGAACTACGAGGACCGCCTGCGCGAGTACTACGCGCTCACCTCGAAGTTCGCCGCTCTGCAGGCCAGCAAGTCGGAGTCGGCGCTCTCGAACAGCGAGGCGTTCGAACAGCTCCGGGCCGACATCGACGATATCCGGGGGGAACTCGACGACATCACCGCCGACTTGGACCAGTCCGACTTCGAGGCGATGTTCAAAGACATCGACGCGCGCGGTCCCTTCTCCGAGTCGGAGTCCGGGTAGCGCCCGCCCTGCCCCGTCTGGGGCGGGTTCCCCCTTCCGAAAGCACTAACCGAGTCTCGTCCTAAAGACGGTCAATGAGTCAGCAACTCCCGGACGTGCAGGCTTCGAGTCCGGACGTGACCGTCGGGCTCAACCGCGTCGGCGTGACGGGCGTCGAGAAGCTCGTGAAGCTCGGCCGGCGGGACCGCGACCCCATCGTCCTGATGGCGGAGTTCGACGTGCTGGTCGACCTCCCCTCGTGGCGCAAGGGGGCCGACATGTCCCGCAATATGGAGGTCGTCGACGAGACGCTGGAGGACGCGGTCGCCGAGGAGGCCTACCGCGTCGAGGACGTCTGTGGCGACGCCGCGGAGCTACTCCTGGAGAAACACGACTACACGACGAAAGCCGAGGTGCGCATGGAGGCGGAGTACGTCACCCACGAGCGCACCCCCGAGAGCGACATGGCGACCCAGTCGACGGCCGACATCATCGCCTCCGCGACGGCCACCGAGGAGGGGACCAGCGAGGAGATCGGCGCTCGCGTCACCGGGATGACCGTCTGTCCCTGTTCGCAGGGCATGTCCGCCGCCCGCGCCCGCGAGACGCTGCGCAGTATGCAGGTCGAGGACGCGGTCATCGACGAGTTCCTCGAACAGATGCCACAGGCCGGCCACTCACAGCGGGGCCACGCCACGCTCACCGTCGAGAGCGACGGCGCGCCGGAGGTCGACCTCAACGACCTCATCGAGGTGGCCCGGGACTCGATGAGCGCCCGCATCTACAACCTCGCCAAGCGGCCCGACGAGGACCACATGACCTTCGAGGCCCACAAGGACGCCAAGTTCGTCGAGGACTGCGTGCGCGCGATGGCCGAGGGCGTCGTCGAGGCGTTCCCCGACCTCCCGGACGACGCCATCGTGACGATGAAACAGTCCAACGACGAGTCCATCCACCAGCACAACGCCCACGCCGAGCGGGTGGCCCAACTCGACGACCTCCGGGCCGAGGTCGACGGCGCGCAGTTCGCCGACGACTGAGGTCCCGACTCGGGACCGGTTTCCGTCCCCGGCGACCGCTAGGGCGGCCCCACCGGGGTCGCCTCCGCCCAGTGGTCGGCGAAGGCCTCGCTGATGTCGGCGGTGAACTCGGGGTCCTTGAGGTCGATGACGCCGAACGTCTCCGCCCGGCCCAGCGGGTGTGGCACCTCGATGCAGACCTCGGTGTCGTCGACGAGTTCGAACGTGGTCGTCACATCGGAACTGGCGCGGGCCTCGTAGCGCTCGTACGGCGAGAGCCGCTCCCAGTACGCCCGGTTGACCGCGTCCGGAAGGCTCTCGAAGAGGTCCGGGCGCACCAGCAGCGACACCGCGACGCCCCGCTCCAGCGCGGCCTCGAGTTCGTCGACGATGCGCTCGGTGGCGTCGACGATGTCGACCTGCCGGGCCGGCGACGACCCCACCATGACGATGCGCTCGTCGGCCGCCGCCAGCCGTTCGAGCAGGAGGTCGAGCGTCTCCTCGGGGCCGACCGCGGCCGTCCAGAACGGCTCCTCGACCGGGTCGCCCGTCTCCAGTTGGTCCGAGAGGTCGTCCACGATGCCCTCGTACTGCTCGGCCTTCTCGTCGAGTTCGCGCTTCTTGTCCGCCAGCAGGCGGTCCAAGGCGGTGTCGGGCTCGACGGCGACGTACTTCTTCGGACGGCTCGCTGTCTGGCTGCGCACGAGGTTGTACGTCTCCAGACTGTTGAGCACGTCGTAGATGCGCCCCATCGGCACGTCGCTGGCCCGGGACAACTCCTTGGCCGTTGTCGGCCCCGTCTCCAGCAGCGAGCGGTAGGCCCGCGCCTCGTACTCGGACAACCCAAGGTCTCTCAGGCTCGCCATACCGGACCCTTCGGTCGCACACGCAAAAACTAACCGGTCGTTTACCGTTCCCGGACGTTTTCGCCGCTTCCGTGCGCCCCTCGCCGCCGGGGCGCAGGCGCTCACTCGGCCGCGGTCCCGCCGGTCAGCGCCGCTTCGAGGGCCGCCGGCGTCTCCGCCTCGGCGGTCACCGTCCCGTCCTCGCGGTGGCGGGCCACGCCGTCGCCCTCGGGGTCGGGGACGACGGTGGTCTCGTGGTCGGCCAGCCGGAGCGCGGCCCGGTGGAGGTCCGTGCCGGCCTCGGTGCCGACGGTCAGCACCTGCGGGTCCCGCAGGCGGGCGGCGACCGTCGCGTAGTGGGCCACCTCGACGCCCATCCGCTCGGCCGCGCCGGCGAAGGACTCGACGGCGGCGGTCGCCGCTGTCCGATAGCGGTCCGCGCCGGTGAGCGCGGCGAGGTCGACCAGAGCGTCGGCGAACTCGACGGTGGCGTCGAGCGGGTGTAGCGACCGCCCGCAGAGGCCCGCGCCGCTGTCGGGACCGTCGCGGAACGCGCCGCCGTCCTGCCGGCGGTGCTCGATGGTCCAGTCGGCGACGGCCGCCGCGGGCCCGGGCTCGCCCAGCACCTGCCCGCTGGTGGTCAGCCCCCGCAGGAGCTGGGCTTGGTCGAACAGCAGACCGGCGTCGCTCTCGGGGCCGCCGTAGTGGCGCACCGCGCCGTCCTCGACCAGCGTCTCGACGACGTGGTCGCGGGCCCGCTCGGCGTACCGACGGGCGCGCTCGCTGTCCGTGTAGGCGTACACCCACAGCAGGGCGTCGACGGCCAGCCCGTTCCGGTCGGCGAACACCGTGTCGTCGACGTGGGGGGCGTCGGCGTCCTCGCGGGCGGTCGGACTCAGCCGGTAGTAGTCGTCGTCGCCGGCCTGACTGCCGGCGAAGGCGTCCCCGGTCCAGAGGTCCGTCGTGAGGTACTCGACGGTCCGGCGGGCGGCGTCCCGGTAGGACTCGGTCCCGGTGTAGCGATAGCCCCGGGCGAAGGCCCGCACGAGGGCGGCGTTCTCGCCCAGCAGCTTCTCCCGGCGCGGGTTCGACCAGTCCCGCCCCGTCGCGTAGCGGTAGAAGCCGCCGTCGTAGGTGTCGAGCAGGTGGGTCTGGACGGCCTCCAGCGTCCGCGTCGCTTGGTCGCGGGCCCGCACCAGCGCGAACTCGACGGTCCGGGGCAGCGGGAACTTCACGTCGGACCCCCAGCCGCCGAACTCGTCGTCGAACGCGCCGAGCAACTGCTCGACCATGTGCTCCTCGATGCGGGCGCGCAACTCCCCGGCCGGCGGGGCCTCGTCCTGTAGCTGTCGGGGGACCGAACCGGCCGCGTCCCCGCGGGCGTCCCACGACTCCCGGACGCTGTCGAGGATGCCCCGGAAGCCGTCGGGACCGAGGAAGGTCGCGCCGGTGATGACCTCCCCCTCGGGAGTCAGAAACACCGTCGAGGGGAACCCGCCCATCGTGTAGCGCTCCCGGACCCGGGGGTTCCGGTCGGCGTCGACCCGGACCGGGACGAACCCGTCGTTGATGTTGGCCGCGATGCGGGGCTCGCCGAACGTCCCTCGGTCCATCGCCCGACACTCCGCGCTCCACGGAACCGAAAGCGAGAGCAGGACCGGCGTCCCGCGCTCGGCGGCGCGCTCGAAGGCGTCGGCCCCCCACTCGCGCCACTCGACTTTCGTGTCCGCCGCGAACTCGTCCATGGGCCCGCTCGGACGTGCGCGTACAAATGCCCTCGCACTCCCGACTCGGCAGTCGAAACCCCGAAGGCCGTACCCGCTGTAGGCTCGCCATGACCAAGGAGGGTACCTTCCTCGTCGCGGCCGCCGACGCGGAGACGGCGACGCTGCGGGACGTGGTCGACTCGCAGGTGGTGACGCTGTCGGAGAACCCCGGCGTGGAGGCCGGCGAGGTGCTGGAGGCGACCGTCGAACCGGAGCCGCCGATGGAGGTCACCTACGCCGTCACCGAGGTCCGGGACCGCCGGACGGTTCCGGTCGAGCGCGTCGACCTACAGCCGACCACGCAGGTCCGGGAGACGGCCGCCGAGCAGGCCGTCGGCGAGGTGACGACCATCGACCGCGCCGGCGAGGGGGAACTGCACGTGCTGACCGTCCCCGAGGACGAGGTCGACGCCGCGGCGGCGGACGTGGTCGACGACGAGAACACCGTCGCCCGGGCCGCCCGCCTCGGGATGGAACGGGTGGAAGTGCGGACCGCCGACGGCGTCGTGAGCGTCCGTTACCTGCCGGACTGACCACCGGCGTTTGAGAAGGCTTATTCGGGGGCGTGCCACACCCACGGCCATGGTCGCGTTCGAGGTCCCGGAAGTCGACTACACCCAGTACTCGAACCGCCAGTTGGTGGCGATACCGCTGGCGGTGCTGGCGCTGGCGCTGTTGGTCATCGGCGGCTGGTGGGTCGTCACCGGCGCGCCGGTCACGCCGGGAGTCGACTTCACGGGTGGGGCGGAGATAACCGTCGAGTCCCCGACTCAGTTGTCCCAGCAGGAGGTATCAGAGACGTTCGACTACCCCGTGGTCTCCGTCCAAGAGATATCCACCGGCGAGGGCAACCGCTACGTCGTCACGTTCGACAGCACGGCGGACATCTCCGAAATCCGTGACACTGCGGAGGCCAGCGAACAGTTGACGGTGCTGCGCAGCGGCACCACGTCGCCGCTGTTCGGCGCGGAGAACCAACGGTTCGCCGTCATCGGCATCGGCATCGCCTTCCTCGGGATGAGCGTCCTCGCCTTCGCCTTCTTCCGGACGTTCGTCCCGAGCATCGCCATCGTCATCTCCGCGTTCTCCGACATCGTCATCCCCATCGCCGTGATGAACCTCGTGGGCATCGAGCTCTCGCTGGGCACCGTCGCCGCCCTCCTGATGCTCATCGGGTACTCCGTGGACTCGGACATCCTGTTGAACAACCACGTCCTGCGGCGCTCGGGCGGGTTCTACGAGTCGACCTACCGCGCGATGCGGACCGGGGTGACGATGACGCTGACCTCCATGGCCGCGATGGCCGTGATGGCCGTCACGGCGACGCTGTTCGGTATCGGGCTGATGGCCGACATCGGCCTCGTCCTCGTCTTGGGGCTGGCCGCCGACCTGATGAACACCTACATGCTCAACGTGACGCTGCTTCGCTGGTACAAGTACGAGGGGGTGAACCGATGAGCCGCCTGCCGGAGAACTGGCGGGTCGGCCTGCTGGTCGTCCTGTTGCTGGCGAGCGCGGCGGCGCTGTTCGTCCCCGGAACGCCGCCGGGGCTGACTGCCGACGAGGGCGCGGCCGCCGACGACCGGGCGACGAACCTCCAGTACGGCATTCAGTTGAGCGGCGGGACGCGGGTCCGCGCGCCCATCGTCGGGATGACCGCCGAGGGCGTCACCGTCCCCAACCGGACCGCACAGGCCGAGCAGACGCTGGCGAACGGCCTCGGAATCGACCCCATCGACGTCGAGGTCCGCGCGCCCGAGAGCGCGGGCGGCAGCGGCACCATCGAGGTGTTCTCCCGGAACGTCACCGAGTCCGAGTTCCGCGCGGCGCTCGAAGCCGAGGGGTACGACCCCGCCACCATCCGGGAGGGCGTCACGGCTCAGACCCGCGCGGACATGGTCGAGCGCGTCGACCGACGCATCAGCCAGTCCGCGCTCAGCGGCGGGTCGGTCCAGCAGGTGAGTTCGCCGACCGGGCGGAGCTTCATCAGCGTCACCGCGCCCGACCGCAGCACCGAGGAGCTCATCGACCTGCTGGAGGAGCGGGGGACCGTCCGCGTCTACGCGGTCTACCCCAACGAGAACGGGACGCACGTCCGCGAACAGGTGCTCTCACAGGAGCAGTTCGCCGACGTGGGGACCGCCCGCGAGGTCAACGGTCGGCCCGGCGTCTCGGTGACCGTCGCGGACGGCGTGGCCGGCGACTTCGCCGAGCGGATGGCCGCACGGGGATTCGGCAGCGGCACCTCGTGTGACCCGACGCAGTACAACCACAGCGACCCGACCAGCCTCCCGGCGGGTGACCGCTGTATCGTGACGACGCTGAACGGCGAGCCGGTGTTCGTCTCGCGGGTCACCGCCGGCCTCGGGCAGGAGTTCGCCAGCGGCGAGTTCGTCAACGGGCCGACGTTCCGGATGTCCACCTCCTCGATTCAGGAGGCCCGGGAGCTGGAACTCAACCTCAAGTCCGGTCGCCTTCCCGCGCCGCTGGCCTTCGAGCAGGGGACCAGCGCGGAGCTGTCGCCGGCGCTGGCCGAGCAGTTCCAGCGGAACTCCGTCATCACCGGCCTCGTGGCCGTGCTGGCGGTCAGCCTCGTCGTCTACGCTCGCTACGGCCGCCCCGAGGTGGCCCTGCCGATGATAGTGACGGCGCTGTCGGAGGTGTTCATCCTGCTTGGCTTCGTCGCGTTCGTCCAGTACCCGCTGAACCTCTCGCATCTGGCGGGCTTCATCGCCGTCATCGGGACGGGGGTGGACGACCTCATCATCATCGCCGACGAGATACTCCAGCAGGGCTCCGTCGAGACCGGGCGGGTGTTCCAGAGCCGCTTCCGCAAGGCCTTCTGGGTCATCGGTGCGGCCGCCGCGACGACCATCGTGGCGATGAGCCCGCTGATGGCGCTGTCGCTGGGTGACCTCTCCGGGTTCGCCATCATCACCATCGTCGGCGTCCTCATCGGCGTGCTCGTGACGCGGCCGGCCTACGGGGACATCCTGCGGAACCTCGTGCTAGACGAGAAGTAGGCCGGTCAGAACTCGCCCAGCGTCGCCTGCTCGGCGGCCGCCAACACGTCGTCGCAGGTCGACCACGACGCGCGGGCGCAGTCGGGCACGGTCCCGTGGCGGTCGACGTAGGCCGCGAGAAACGCGCGGGTCGTCGGGTCGCTCGGGTACCCCGAGCCGACCCGGTCCCCGTAGGCCTCTCCCAGCGCCGCGACGTGGGCGTCGCGCTCGACTTTGGCGACGATTGAGGCCGCGCCGACCAGCGGGTCCGTCTCGTCGGCACCGTGGGCCGCCTCGACCGACACGTCGGCGTCGACGCCCGCGGCGACGCGGCGGCCAAAGCGCGCGGCGTCGGTGTCGCCGGCGTCGACGGTGCCGGCCAATCCGTCGCGCGCGACGCCGGCCAGCGCCTCCGCGTGGGCGGCGACAGTCAGTCCGTTCATGTCCGTCTCGGGGTCGTCGATGCGCTCGACGGGGATTTCGGCGACGGCGACGGCGTCGGCGGCGGCGCGGACCGCCTCGGCCAGCCGTTCGCGCCGGTCGGCGGGAATGTTCTTCGAGTCGCCGACGCCGTCCGGTAACGCCGCGGAGTCGGCTCGGACCGCCGCGGCGAACATCGACCCCAAGACGGGTCCCTTCCCGGCCTCGTCGACGCCGAATCGCATGGCTGTTCACTCCGCCCGGGCCGACAAAACGGTTGTGCCCCGCCGGTCTCGTGATGCGGGAGGTGTCCGCGACCGGAGTCCACTCACGCCGGCGCTGCCGGGAGCGCGCGCCTAGTGGTCGTCACTGAGTTGCCGGACGCGGGCGTTCAGTTCGTCGATAGCCGCGGACTGTTCGTCGGTCACCGTCACGATGTTGTCGGCCGCGTCTTCCGTGTCCGCCGCGTGTTCGCGTGCCTGCTCCAACGTAGTCGTGAGTTCTTCGACGGTCTCGGTCTGGTCGTCGGTCGCCCGAGAGACTTCGCTGATTCCTTGGGCGGCTTCGTCGATAGCCACCGCGATGTCCTCGAAGGCCGTCAGCACCTCGTCTATCTGGTCGCTCGCGGTCGCGATCTGACTGTGGGACCGCTCGGCCGCGGCGACGGTCGAGTCGGTCTGTGTCTGCAGGCTCTCGATGTTCTCGGTGATGTCTTCGGTGTGCTGGCGCGTCTCGTCGGCGAGCGTCTTCACCTCCTCGGCGACGACGGCGAACCCGTCGCCGTCTTCGCCCGCACGGGCCGCCTCGATGTTCGCGTTCAGCGCGAGCATGTTGGTCTGTTCGGCCACCTCGGAGATGACCTCGACGACGTTCTCGATGTCGTCCATCCGCTCGCCGAGGTCGGTGACCGACTCGACGAGTTCCTCGCCGATGTCCGTGACTTCGTCGGTCGCCTCGTGGGCGTCCTCGGACGCGTCCAGTCCGTCGTTGGCGGCTTCACGGGCCGTTTTCGCGGCGGTGTCGACCTGTTCGGCGGTGGCCGCGACCTCCTCCATGGTCGCCGAGAACGACGACATCTCCTCGACGCTCTCGACGAGGAGGTCGTTTTGCGCGTCGACGTTGCGGTCGATGTCGGCCGCAGCGGTGGTCGCTCGCTCGACCGCCTCCGAGAGGCGAGTGGCCTGCTCGTCGACGCGGACCACGGTCTCCTGTATGTTCTCGGCCATCTCGTTCACCTCGTCGACGACCGTGAGCAACTGCGAATCGACGTGGTCGCTGTCGGCGAAGGAGGCGCGGGCGTCGAGGTCACCGTCGGTCAGTGCCTGTAGCGTTCCCGACACCTCGTCGACGAGTGCCTCGACGGCCTCCTGTCGCCGTCGTTCTTCGGTCAGGTCTTGGACCATCTCGACGGCCCCCTGTAGGTCTCCGTCCTCGTATATCGGCATCACGGTGACTCGGGCGTAGTGTTCGACGTTCCCGCTGTGGTCGGCGACGCGGTCTTCCTTGACGTAGAGGTGGCGCGACGGGTCCTCGACTGTAAGCCCGAACGCCTCGTCGGCTGTCTTCGGCGCGTCGAGGACCTGCTCGATCATCGTCTGGTCGGTGCTATCGTAGAGCAGCATGCCGACGTCCGTGCGTCCGAGCGCGTCGTCGGCGTCGATACCGGTCATCTCCTCCATGTCGTGGTTCCACGCCCTGATCTCTCCGTCGGGACTGAGCATGAACGCGGCCTGTGGGAGCCCACTGAGCACGACGTGGCCGCCGACATCGAACTCCGAGTCGTCGGTCTCCGATTCCGGGCCGCTGTCCGCTTGCGCTGTCGGGGCACTCGTCGCGGTCGATGGGGCGTCCGAAACCGCGTCGTCGCTCGGTTCGGTCGCGACCTGCCCCCCGTCGGTTCGGGGTTCGTGGGCCGCTGTCTCGGTCCCACGCAGCGAGGAGCGTAACCAGCGGAGAACGTTTGTTTGCATACGTCCTTCTTACCCACATTTACAAAAACAGTACTGCCTAACAAGTAAGGAAGAGTACTCGGGAAACCTCTTGCCAGACCGGACAGTGCCCAATAACATTATGTGTTGGCGAGCCGACTGGTCCGGTGATGCCAGAGGAGACCATCCACGAGGCGGTGGAGACACGCAGCCGCGGGGGTATCGCGTCCTACCTGCGCCGACTCGCGCGGCGCTTCGAGCGGAACGAGCCGACCCCGGTCGACGAGGACCAGACCGTGACGGTCGAACCGCCGGCCGACGCCGAGGTCGGGGTCGAACTCGAACGCGAGGACGGGCAACTGCACCTCGAAATCGAGATGGAGTGGTCCGAGCCCGAAGGCGCGGTCGACACCGCGGCGGCCGCGAGCAAGGCGACCTTCGAGGTGTACGAGGACAGCGCCGAGCAGTGGCGGTGGCGGCTGGTCCACGACAACGGCAACGTCATCGCCGACGGCGGCGAGGGGTACGCCTCCAGACAGAAGGTCGAGCAGGGACTGGAGAGCGTCCGGTCCAACGCCCCCGGTGCGCACGTAGTCGACGCCTCGACCGACGAGACGGCCCCGGAGACGGGCGGCAGCGCCGCCACCTTCGAGTTGTTCGCCGACGCGGCCGAGCAGTGGCGGTGGCGGCTGGTCCACGACAACGGCAACGTCATCGCCGACGGCGGGCAGGGGTACGCGTCGAAACAGAAGGCCAGACAGGGGCTCGACAGCGTCAAACACAACGTCCGGGGCGCGGCGGTCGAGGACGGGGAACGGCGCGACTGACGGCCGGAGAGCGAGGGGCTGACGAGCGGGGCGTGGCGACGGGCTACTCCCGGCGGTACTCGTCGACGAGGAACGATTCGTCCTCGCCCTGTACGTCGACGACGTCCAGCGCCGTGACCTCGGCACCGACGCCCAACAGCCCGGCGAGGCTGGGGTCGGTCCGGCCCTCGTCGCCAGAGACCAGTTCCTTCACGTAGAGGCCGCCCTCACCGTGGACGCGGAGTTCGGCGCGGGTCGGTCCGTCGAGGTGGCCCTCGATGTCGTACACGTCGCGGGTCCGCGTGATGTCGGCGCGGCGATGGTCGACCCGCCGGGGCGTGTCCTGTGCGACGGTCACGCCGTCCAGTTCCGCCAGCGCGGCCGCGAAGTCGTCCGCCTCGACCGACCCGTCGAAGGCCACGTCCATGCGGTAGGTCTTGGAGGCGGCCAGTTCCTTCACGCGCTCGACCATGTCGTGCGTGACCAGCGCGAGGTCGTGGACCGCGACCTTGCCGTCGGCGAACTCGTTGATGTCGGCCTGTAGCTCCTCGACGTCGACGTCCCGCTGCCGGGGGGCGTCGACCTCGATGACGAACGGGCGGCCGGATTCGAGCATCAGCGCGTCCACGTCCTCGCGGCCCGCGCCGTGGAACGTCCCGGCCTCGCCGTCCATCGCCTCGACGACGACCGGCGCGGTGAGTTGCTCGACGCTCTCGTCGTAGCGGTAGCCGCTGCCCCCGCACCCGTCACAGGGCTCGCCCTGCCACAGCCCGGTGCCGTTGCAGTCGTTGCAGGGCCACTTCGTCTGTGGGATGTCCCGTTCGAGCTTCCGGTAGCGGCCGTAGACGAACGCGGAGTTGACCTGCACGTCGACCGCGTCGGTCGCCAAATCGAGCGTGAACTGCACGTCCGGACGGCCGAACTCCACTTCGGCACCGGTCTCGCGGCCGACGCGCTTGCCGACCTCGCGGTTGAGTTCGGTCTTCAGCGCCTCCCCGCTGTCGGCGTCGAGCCCGGCGTCCTCGCGCAGCAGGTCGTCGTTTTCCGAAAGCAGCGGCGGCACCTTCGTCCCGACCTGATAGGTGTCGAACGCGTAGCCCCGCGCCGCGGTCGCGGCCTGCTCGGCCCACCACTCGACCCGGTCGCACTCCCCCTCACAGACCCAGCAGTCGTCGGCCGCCTCGTAGGGGTCGTCGGATTCGAGCGCGAGCGTCACGCGCAGGGCCTCGCCTCGCTGGGCGTTGGCGAGCCCGAAGCTCCGCTCGGCGAACAGCCGCCCGAGGCAGGCGTCACAGAGCGGCCCCGCCTCCAGCGCCGCCCGCGCGTCGTCGAGTATCGTCATCGTCGGACCGACGCGACGGCTCCGTAACTGCGTTTCGCCTCTCCGCGGGCGGCCTCCGCCGAACCGAACCGCATTTGGGGCCGGGCGGTCGTCCGGTCGGTATGAACCCGCTGGTGGTCGCCGTGTTGCTGGGGCTGTTACAGGGAACACTGGAGTGGGTTCCCGTCTCCAGCGAGGGCGGCGTCGCGCTGGCCTCGGCGGCGCTCTCGGGACTCGACCCCGCCGCCGCGACGCGGCTGGCGCTCTTTCTGCACGCCGGGACCGCCGTGGCCGCCGTCGGCTACTACCGCCGGGAGGTCCGCGACATCCTCGCCTCGGCCGGCCGGCTCTCCCGGCGGCCCTTCGCCGACGAGACGGCGGACCTCGCCTTTCTCGCGGCGGCGACGCTGGCGACGGCGGTGACCGGACTGCCGGCGTATCTCGCGCTTGACGCCGCCGTCTCGAACCTCGAAGGCGGTCTCTTTCTCGCGTTCGTCGGCGGCCTGCTGGTGGTGACCGGACTCGTCCAGCGGTTCGCCACCGCGCTGTCGCTGGGCGAGCGGACGACGCCCGACTGGCTCGACGCCGTCGTCGTCGGCGCGCTACAGGGGCTGGCGATTCTGCCCGGCGTCTCCCGCTCGGGGACGACGGTGAGCGCGCTCCTCCTGCGGGGCCACGACGGGGAGTCGTCGCTGCGACTCTCCTTTCTCCTGTCGATTCCGGCCGCGCTGGCGGCCAACGCGCTGGTCGTCGTCGACGAGGGGATACCGGCCATCGCGCCCGCCGAGGCCGCCGTCGCGCTCGCGGTCAGCGCCGCCGTCGGCTACCTGACCGTCGACGCGCTCGTCCGGTTGGTCCGCCGGGTCCCGTTCTGGAGCGTCTGCCTCGCCTTCGGCGGATTGGGGGTCCTCGGCGGCTTGCTCGTCGCGCTGTGACACGGACTTATATATTCTCAGGCGACAACTGTCCGGTATTGCGGCTATGAGCGGGGACGAACGGAAAGCCGTCGACACGTCGGGGGACTTCCAGTACGCCGTCCGCGACGGCGAGGTGGTCTCGGACCCCCAGTGGCAGTCCTGTCGGTTCGTCATCACTAACAAGCGCCTCGTCCTCGCCACGAACGAGGGGAAGCGACAGATTCCCCACTCGAAGATACGCGTTCCCGACGACGACGAGGAACTCCTGCCCGACGGCGCGGCGGCCAACGCGACGCCGCTGGAGGTCGGCAACAACGTCCTCGTCGTCGACGCGAGCGGGGTCGACGACTTCGAGACGGAGTACTGCCGGGCGGCGCTACACGGCGAGGTCATCCTCGCGCGCTCGCCCGCCGTCGTCGGCGGCGTCGTCCAAGAAGACACCCGGTGGCGCAAGGCCCGTTTCCAACTCGACGACGACGTCGTCGCCCTGCAGTTCCCCGACCGCGAGGGGACGAGCTTCGAGGTCGAGGACGTGGGCACCGTCGAGACGGGCGAGAGCACCGTCATGGGCGAGTCCCGGACCGTCGTCGAGGTCGAACACACCGACGCCGAGGGCCGCAGCGTCGAGTCCCACCTCTCGGGGATGCCCCACCACGCGCGGGCGCTGGAGACGCTGTTCCGGCGGGTCGTCGACCAACGCGGTGACG
Source organism: Haloarcula sp. MBLA0138 (assembly GCF_055632455.1). Lineage (NCBI taxonomy): Archaea > Methanobacteriati > Methanobacteriota > Halobacteria > Halobacteriales > Haloarculaceae > Haloarcula > Haloarcula sp. MBLA0138. The sequence goes on from NZ_CM145746.1 coordinate 185,916, forward strand.
ACGACTACGAACTCTCGGAGATGGAGAGTCAGGTCCTCATGGCGCTGTACTCCGGCGTTTCTCCCTTCGAGATGTCCGACTTCGTCGGCATCAGCCCCGACGAGGTCGAGGAGATATACCAGAAACTGCTCGACGTGGGGGCCGTCGACGAGGTGCGGACCCGGACGGAGGTGGCGCTCAACGCGCAGGGGCGTAACATGGCGAGCGAGGCGATGAGCGAGCAGTAGCGAGGGGCGCGCGAAGCGCGGCCCTCGGAGCGACGCGGCGACTGGAGGGAACCGGGGAGCAGTAGCGAGGGGCGCGCGAAGCGCGGCCCTCGGAGCGACGCGGCGACTGGAGGGAACCGGGGAGCAGTAGCGAGGGGCGCGCGAAGCGCGGCCCTCGGAGCGAGCGGGGAGGGACGACCCGCGAGCAGCGAGAACCCACCGACGGCGACTGAATCCCGTTCGGATACGCCTACTCCACCTCGCGGACGACGGTGCCGTACTCGACCGACACCAGTTCGACGCCGTCGGGGAGGTCCGAGACGCTGATGGGTTCCAGTTCGAGGATGTCCCCGTCGGCCGTCTGGACCCACTCGCGCCCCGAGTCGCCGTCCCAGCGGTACGGCGACCACTCCCCGGATTCGAACCGCCGCCAGAGTTCGGTGGCGGTGTGATAGCCCCCGGCGTCGCTCCGGAAGACCGTAGCTTCCATACCCGGACGTGGCACGGCCGCCCGGTTAACCGGACCGCCTAGCCTTGATAATTCCGGGTTGTCCGGCGTACCGAGGGAGGCGGGGCCGGTGGTCAGGCGCTGTCGCCGCCGACGGCCTCCAGCGACGCGAAGAAGCCGTAGTAGGCGACGACGCCGCCCAGCAGCGTCAGGTAGTAGAGCCACTGGGGGCCGCCCGGCAGGAGGTCGAAGACGAGGGTGACGAGGGTGACCCACGTCAGCGCGAACACGAAGTCGACGACCATCCCGCCGCGGTGTTCGCTGACGTGTTCGCCGACGGCCTCCAGCAGTCCCTTCGTCATCGACACCGTCACTCCTCCGCCTCCTCCCGCTGTTCGTCGACGACGAGGACGGGGACGTGCGTCGAGCGCAGGACGCGCTCGGTGACGCTGCCAAGCAGCGCTCGGCGGACGCCCGAGCGGCCGTGGCTCCCCATCACGACGAGGTTGATGTCCGCGCTGTCGGCGTAGCCCGCGATGACATCGTGGGGCGTGCCGGCACGGACCTCCTCGTGGACTTCGACGCCGCGGTCGGCCGCGGCGTCCGCGACGGCCCCGGTGGCCGCGTCGGCCTTCTCTTTGAGTTCGGTCATCTCGTCGAAGTTGCCCTGTTTGATGCGGTCGACCTGCTCGGTTCCGAGGCCGAAGTTCACCGCGTCGATGTCGACGACGTACAGCGCGTGCAGCGCCGCGTCGTACTTCTCGGCGAGGTCGACCGCGTGGTCGACGGCGACGTTCGCCGTGTCGCTACCGTCAGTGGGGATGAGGATGTGGTCGTACATCGTTAGTCGTCCGCAGGGGTCTCACCGCCGCCGTCGCTGGCGACGATGTCCTCGGCGGTCTGTTGCTGGCCCATGGGTTCGGGGCTGTGACACTGCCGGACCATCTGCTTGGTCTCGAGGGGTGGTTCGGGGGTCACGAGCGACACCCCGATGGTGACGAGGAACACGAGCGGCGTCCCCACCAGCGCGGCCCCGATGGGCGGGACGTACTGGGCGTAGATGGGGACGATGGCCTGTCCCGGCCCGCCGGCGAGGTCGGCGAGGAAGCCGATATACGCCGGCAGGACGCTGTTGACGACCGACGTTATCCACAGCAGCAGTCCGACGGACATCCCGGCGATAGCGCCCTGTCGGTTGGTGTTCTCCCACCAGAGCCCGAGGAAGAACATCGGGAACAGGACGGTGCCGGCCAGCGAGAAGGCGAACGCGACCAGTTCGCCGATGAGCGCGGGGGGATTGAACGCGGTCACGGTGACCAGCGCGCCCATGGCGACGATGGTCGCGCGGCCGATGAGTACCTGCTGGCGCTGGGTCGCGTCGGGGTTGATGAGTTCGGCGTAGATGTCGTGGGCGACCGCCGACGAGGCCGTGATGAACAGTCCCGAGGCGGTGGCGATGGCCGCGGCCATCGCGCCGGCCGCGACCAGTCCGACGAACCAGCGCGGGAGGTTGGCGAACTGCGCCGCCAGCACGACGATGACGTCGCCCTCGGCACCGGACATGGCCTGCTGGCCGCTGTAGACGGCGTCGGGGGCGAGGTCGTTGACCGCCGCGAACAGGTCGACGCCGAAGGCCGCCATCGCGGGCGCGGCCCAGTACAGGAGCATGATGAAAAACAGGCCCCAGACGGTCGACCAGCGGGCCGTCCGCTCGTTCTGGACGGTGTAGAACCGCACCAGCACGTGCGGGAGGCCACAGGTGCCGAAGATGAGCGAGAACGCCGTGGCGACCCAGAGGTAGTAGCCGTTCCCGCCGATGAACGGCGCGGAGAACTGGCGGCTGAGTTCGCCGAACAGCGCGCCGTACTCTATCTGCGGGAGGACGGTCGAGTAGCCCTGCGAGAAGCCGACGACGTAGACGCCGACGAGGAAGGCGATGATGAGGATGACGTACTGGACGGCCATGTTCTTGGTCGCGCCCAGCATGCCCGAGAGGGCGAGGTAGCCGACGGTGATGGTCATCATCACGACGATCATCGGGACGATGTCGAGTCCGAAGACGTACTGGCCGACCAGCCCCATGCCGCGGGCCTGTCCCACCGAGTAGACGTACGCGATGAGCAGCGTCGTGAACGCGCCGAGCGCGCGGGCCGTCGGGGAGTTGAACCGGTCGCCGACGAAGTCCGGCGCGGTGTACTTCCCGAACCGGCGCATCTGGGCCGCGAGGAAGATGAGCAGGACGAAGTAGCCGGTGGTCCAGCCGACGATGAAGGCCAACCCGTAAAAGCCCGAGAGGGCGACCAGTCCGGCCAGTCCGAGGTAGGAGGCGGCCGACATCCAGTTGGCCCCGATAGCCATCCCGTTCTCGATGTTGCCGATGCCGCGGCCGGCGACCCACATCCCCTCGGTGTCGGCGACCTTGAACAGGTAGCCGATGACGAGGAACGAGGCCATCATCAGGAAGACGAGGATGGCCGGCAGGAGCTTGAAGGAGATGTCGAGCGCCTCGGCCTGCAGGGGTACTGTCACTGCTCTACACCCCCGTCGGTGGCCGCGGCGTCGCCGGCGTCGTCAGCCCCGCTCTCGCCGGTTGTCGGCCGGCTGTGGTCGATACCGTACTTCTCGTCGAGCTGGTCGCGCTTGCGGGCGTAGATGGCCGCCAGCACCAGCGCCCCCGTCGGCCCGACGAAGGCCACGAGGAAGTAGTGCAGCGGGAAGCCCGGCGGGACCGTTATCGAGGTCATCGTCTCCGGCGCGATGACCGTCAGGGTGACGGGACCGAAGACGATGAGCGCCCAGACGATGAACCCGGTCCAGACGATGCGCAGGTGGTCGCGCATGTACGCCGTGCTGGGGTTCAGGAGGTTCACCTCCTCGTCGAGGTAGTCGGTGTTCTGGTGTTCCTGTGCCGCCTCGGTGGTCGCCCCACCGTCGGTCGCAACCGTGTGCCTGTCGGCACTGTCGTGTGTCGTATCTGACATGGAAGTCGAACTGTGTGGCTGTCGTGTCGGTGTGGTGCTGCCGTCGGTAGTCGGATGCCGTGGCGCGTCGCGAGGGGCCCCCGTCCCCAAGCGGTGTCAGTCGCCCCCGACTTTCGACTCGATGTCGCTCACCACGTCCGGGTTACGGAGCGTGCTGGTGTCGCCCAGCTCCTCGCCGTTGGCGATGTCCTCGAGCAGCCGCCGCATTATCTTCCCCGAGCGGGTCTTCGGGAGTTCGGGCGTGAAGATGACCTGTTCGGGCCGGGCGATGGGACCGATGGCGTCCTCGACGCCGTCGATGATGCGCCCCCGGAGCTCCTCGTCCTCGTCGGCGCCGTCCTCGGTGATGACGTAGGCGTAGACCGCCTCGCCCTTTATCTCGTGGTCGCCGCCGACGACCGCGGCCTCGGCGACGCCCTCGACGCCGACGATGGCGCTCTCTATCTCCATCGTCCCGAGCCGGTGGCCCGAGACGTTGATGACGTCGTCGACTCGGCCGAGGACGGTGATGTATCCGTCCTCGTCTATCTTCGCGCCGTCCTCGGGGAAGTACACCCAGTCGTCGGGGTCGTCGCTGTCGGTGTCGGAGTACTCCCGCCAGTACTCGTCGATGAACCGCTCGTCGTTCTTGTACAGCGTCCGGAGCATCCCCGGCCACGGCTTGTCGACCGTGAGATAGCCCGCGCGGCCGGGTTCGACCTCCTCGCCGTCCACGTCGACGATGCGCACGTCGAGGCCGGGCAGGGGCGGCCCCGCCGACCCCGGTTTCATGTCCTTGACGCCGGGCAGCGTCGTCACCATCATGCCGCCCGTCTCGGTCTGCCACCACGTGTCGACGACGGGACACTCCTCGTTGCCGATGTTGGTGTAGTACCACTTCCACGCCCGCGGGTTGATGGGTTCGCCGACCGTCCCGAGCAAGCGGAGGCTGGAGAGGTCGTGGCTGTCGGGGTACTCCGACCCCCACTTCATGAACGCGCGGATGGCGGTCGGCGCGGTGTACAGTTGGGTGGCCTCGTAGTCCTCGACGATCTCCCAGAGGCGGTCTCGCTCCGGGTAGTCGGGGGTCCCCTCGTACATCATCGTCGTCGTCCCCAGCGCCAGCGGGCCGTAGACGATGTAGGAGTGGCCGGTAATCCAGCCGATGTCGGCCGAGCAGAAGTAGGTGTCCTCGGGCTTGATGTCCAGCACCGCTTGGGAGGTCCACGCGGACCACGCGAGGTAGCCGCCGGTGGTGTGTTTCACCCCCTTGGGCTCGCCGGTCGTCCCGGAGGTGTACATCAGGAACAGCATGTCCTCGGCGTCCCGGGCGACCGGGTCGACAGTGGCCCCCTCGTGGTCGCGCTGGAGGTCGTCGAAGGCGACCTGATTGTCGGCGTAGTCGTGGTCGAAGCCGTCGCCGTCGCGCAGGCGCTCGGCGACGACGACCGTCTCCACGTCGTGGTCGACGCCGGTGAGTCCCTCGTTTGCCTTGTCGAGGTGGTCGAGCGGGTCGCCGCGCCGGTAGTAGCCGTCGCAGGTGACCAGATACTCCGAGTCGGCGGCGTTCATCCGCGTCGCCAGCGCGTCCGCGGAGAAGCCGGCGAAGACGACGGAGTGGGGTGCCCCGATGCGGGCACACGCGAGCATGGCGATGGGGAGCTGGGGAATCATCGGCATGTACATCGTCACCACGTCGTCCTCGCCGACCCCCTGCTCGCGCAGCGCCGCCGCGAACTCGTTGACCTCGCGGTGGAGTTCCTCGTAGGTGTAGGTGATGTTGTCTTCTTCGACGGGTTCGCCGACCCACTCGATGGCGGCCTCGTCGCCGCGTTCGTCGAGGTGGCGGTCGAGACAGTTCGCCGAGGCGTTCAGCGAGCCGCCGGTGAACCACTCGTAGAACGGCGGGTTCGAGTCGTCGAGCACCTGCTCGTAGTCGTCGTCCCAGTCCAACAGGTCCGCGGCCCCCTCCCAGCAGTCGGGCCAGTTCTCCTCGAACTCCTCGTAGACCCCCTCGTCGGCCACGTTCGCCTGCTCGACGAACGACGCCGGCGGCTCGAAGACCTCCTGTTCCTCGAGTCGCGCCTCGAGCTGGACATCGTCATCTGACATGGTCTATCACCCACAACCCCCACGTGGTACATAAACGGGGGTACTAACTATGCCAACCCGGCCGCCCGCTGGCGGTCGGCGCTACCGTTCGTCGACCGCGGGCCGCTCGCCGACCGGCTCCTCGAAGAAGGCCGTCAGGAGCTTCTGCTGGGCCTTCCGGAGGTGGTTGTGCAGCGTCGGCGAGGAGACGTCGAGCGCCTCGGCGAGTTCCTCGGCGGTCGAGCCGCGGGGCCACTCGAAGTAGCCGCTGTGGTAGGCCGCGCGCAGGACGGAGGCCTGCCGGTCGGTCAGCCGGTCCGAGAGCCGGTCGCGGAAGCTCGTGTCCGTCTCGCCGGGCCGGTCGGTCTCGCGTTTGGCCGTCAGCGAGGTCTCGGGGTAGTCCGCGACGAGCGCATCGACGACCGGCCGGACGCTGGTCTCGCTGGGCAGTTCGACGACCAACGTCGCCGTCCCGTCGACTGCGGTCAGGTCCCGGACCCGCCCCCCGCGCTCGATTATCGACAGGGCCGGCGCGGCCGTCACGACGACTTCGAGCATCGCGCCGTTCCCGTAGTCCTCGATGAGCCGGGCGTCGTCGACGGCGTCGGTCTCGGCGGCCAGCGACAGCACCGCGTCGGCGCTCACGCCGTCGACGACGAGGTAGTACAGCAGCGAGTGGCCGCCGACGGGGACCAGCCCCGACAGCTCCAGCCGGCAGTCGTGGGTCGCCGAGAGGTCGACGAGAAACGAGCCCCGGTCGGCGCAGTCGAGTTCCAGTTCGGTCACCGTGTCGGCCAGCAGGAGCCGCTTGCGCTCGGTCGCCGCCAGCGCGTGGCCGACCTGCGCGCCGACGGCCGAGAGCAGGTCCCGTTCGGCGTCGGCGGGCGCGGTCGTCGTCCCGACCGCGAGGACGGCCGCGGCCTCGTCCTCCCGGACGACGGGCACGAGCGCGATGGGGCCGGCCGCCCCGTCGACGACGGCGACGGTCCCGGTCTCCAGAACGGTCTCGACGGTCCCGAGGTGCGGGTGCAGCCGGTCCCGCGCGGCGGCCACGTCGGTCCCGGCGTTTGCCCGGACGACGGTCTCCTCGCCCGTGCGCTCGACGGTCCACGCGAAGCGGAACCCATCGGTATCGGCGAGGACCTCACAGACCCGCCGCACCAGTTCGTCGCCGGTGGCGGCGCTGGCCAGCGCCTCGGCCACGTCGGCGGCGACAGCCACCGTCCGCCGGAGCCGGGCCGGCGGCTCCCCTCCCCGGGACCGTCCGAAGGCTTCGAGGACGGTCTCGCGGTCGGTCTCGGGCAACAGCGGTTCGAGGGCGGCCAGCCGGTCCCATCCGCCCACGTCACGGACGACGCGGGCCGGCACGCCCGCGGCCAGCATGCTCGCGGCGAAGTACTGCCGGAGGTCCCGTGAGGAGACGTTCGCCAGCGCGGGGTCGGCCTCGGCGGCGCGGTCGGCCACCTCGCTGACGAGCATCTGGAGCCGACGCGCGGAGACGTCGAACAGCGACTCGTCGTCGGCCGTGTCGGTCGCGCTCGCGTACTTCCGTAAGTCGTGTTCGACCGCCGAGGGGAGGTACGCCTCGCGGCGCTCTCCGTCCGCGCCGCGAACGGTCAGGAAGAACGCTTCGTCGACGCCCACCACGTCGGCCACGCGGACCCGCGTCATCTCGGCGGGTCGCAGTCCGACCTCGCCGGCCAACCGCACAACGAGGTCCGACCGGTGGGTGTCGGCGGCGTGTCGGAGGCGCTCGTAGTCGGCGTCGTCGAGGTGTCCGTCCGCCATCTACTTCGCTAAATCGTGTGAGAGCGAAATAAGTCTATGGGCGGCGCGAAACCACCCCGTGTGGCGCTTCGAACGCTTCCGAAGTCGCGTTTCGTGTTCGCGGGGAGTGCGCGTTTCGTAATCTTCTCTCTCGACGAAATTCTCAGGAGTCGGGCGTCGCCGACTGGAGTTCGCCGAGTATCTCTGGATTGCGGAGCGCACTGGTGTCGCCCAGCGGGTCGTCGTTGGCGACGGCCGTCAGCAGGCGGCGCATCACCTTTCCCGAGCGGGTCTTCGGGAGGTCGGCGGTGAAAACGACCTCCGAAGGGACCGCGAGACTCCCGATGGCGTCCGCGACGGCCGCCTCGATGGCGTCCCGGAGTTCCGCCTCCGAGCGGCCTCGCTCGGGCGAGACGTAGGCGTAGATGGCCGTCCCAGTGGTCTCGTGGTCGGCCCCGACGATGGCCGCCTCGACGACGCCGTCGACCGACGCGATGGTCGACTCCAGTTCCATCGTGCTGAACCGCCGGCCGGCGACGTTCAGGGCGTCGTCGACTCGGCCCAACAGCGTGACGTAGCCGTCCTCGTCCATCGAGGCCCCGTCCTCCGGGTAGTAGCGCCACTCCTCGCCCCGGGCCGCGTTCGCCCCCCAGTCCTCGCCGTCCAACAGCGCGACCGGCATCCCGGGCCACGGCCGCGTCACGGCGAGTTCGCCGGCCTCACCCGTCCCGACGGCTTCCCCGGCGGGGTCGACGACCGTCGCCTCGATGCCGGGCAGGGGTTTGCCGGCCGCGCCGGGGCGCATCTCGTCGACGCCGGGCAGCGTCGAGACGAGGATGGCCCCCGTCTCGGTCTGCCACCACGTGTCCACGACGGGCGTCTCGCCGCCGCCGATGTGTTCGCGGTACCACTCCCACGTCGGCCGGTCGATGGGTTCGCCGACCGTCCCGAGCAAGCGGAGGCTGGAGAGGTCGTGGCCCTCGGGGTACTCCGCTCCCCACTTCATGAACGCCCGGACCGCGGTCGGGGCGGTGTAGAACACGTCGACGGCGTAGCGCTCGACCAGTTCCCACAGTCGGTCGCGCTCGGGGTGGTCGGGCGTCCCGTTGTACAGCACCGTCGTCGTCCCGAGCGCCAGCGGGCCGTAGACGATGTAGGAGTGGCCGGTAATCCAGCCGATGTCGGCCGAACACCAGTAGGTGTCCTCGGGCTTGATGTCCAGCACCGCTCGGGAGGTCCACGCGACGTGGGCGAGATACCCCCCGGTCGTGTGGTCGACGGCCTTCGGTTCGCCCGTGGTCCCGGAGGTGTAGATGCGAAAGAGCGGGTCGCTGGTCGCCCGCGGGACCGGGTCGACGTCCGTCCCGGCGTGGTCGTCGCGCAGCCGGTCGTAGTCGTGGTAGTGCTGGCCGAGGTGGATGTCCTGTCCCAGCCGGTTGGCGACGACGACGTGAACGTCCTGCTGGAGCTTGATGCGGGCGTTGTCGGCCTTGTTCTTCTGGGCGACGGCGCTGCCACGGCGGTAGTAGCCGTCGCAGGTGACCAGATACTCCGAGCTGGTCCGTTGCATCCGCTCGGCCAGCGCGTCCGCCGAGAAGCCCGCGAAGACGACGTTGTGGGGCACGCCCAGCCGGGCACACGCGAGCATCGTCACCGGGAGTTCGGGCACCATCGGGAGGTATATCGTCACCACGTCGCCCTCGCCGACGCCCAGTTCCCGCAGGGCTGCCGCCGTCGCGTTGACCTCGCGGTAGAGGTCCAGATAGGTGTACGTCTCCGAGTCCCCGAGGTGACCCTCCCAGACCAGCGCCAGTTGGTTCTTGCGCTCGGGGAGGTGCCGGTCGACGCAGTTGACGGCGGCGTTCAGCTCTCCGCCGGCGAACCACTCGAAGGGCGGCTCGGAGCCGCCCCGGAACACCTCGTCGTAGTCCGTCTCCCACTCCAGTAGGTCCCCCGCCGCCGCCCACGGCTCGGGCCACTCGTCGGCGAAGCGCTCGTACACCGACGCGTCGCGCACGTTCGCCTGCTCGGTGAACCACGCCGGCGGGTCGACGGCCGGCTGTTGGTCCAGCGTCGGCGAGCGGCCCGAGCCGTCCCGGTCTGCCATCGTCCCAAGGTTAACAGGTTTTATGATAAGCGTTGTCACTAATCGCCCCGTTCTCAATCCCGACACTGCCGGCGGAACTTATATTCGGACCTGCGGACAAGACAGAGCAGAGACCGGTCCGGGACATGAGCGACACGGAGAAGAAAATCGCCGACACGCAGGGCCAGTTCCTGCAGGCGGTCAAGCAGGGCCAGCGGCTCACCGACGCCGAGTGGCAAAACTGTCGCATCGTCCTCACGACCGAGCGCGTCGCCATGATAGCCGACGAGAAGCGGCAGGTGGCGCTCGACGACATCGACCGCATCGCCGACCGGTTCGACGTGAACCAACAGAGCGCCGGCGTCTCGGAGTACGTCGGCTTCCACGTCGGCGACGACGTCATCCTCGTCTCGGCGTCGAACCACGAGGAGTTCGAGACCGACTTCTACCGCGCCAGCCTCAACGGCGAGGTCATCCTCGTCCAACACCCCGCGCTCAAAGGCGGCGTCGTGCAGGACTCGGCGTGGACAAAGGGCCGGCTGAAGGTCTCCGACGAGGACCTGCGGCTGGCGCTGGCCGACGGGCAGGCCGTCGACATCGAGCGAGCCGACATCGGCGACCTCGAAGTCGAGGAGAAGACCGTCGAGGGCGACGAACGGACCGTCATCCAAGTCGAACACAGCGAGGACGACATCAGCGTCGAGACCCACCTCGCCGGCGAGGAGTTCCACGCGACGGTGCTGCGGACGATGCTGCAGGACAGCGCCGAGCGCAATCAGGCCGACCTCGACCTCTCGCCGACGGAAAAGCGGGTCATCATGGCCTTGCACTCGGGCGTCTCCCCGTTCGACATCCCGAGTTTCGTCGGCATCAGCGTCGAGAAGACCGAGGAGATATTCGACCGCCTCATCGAACTCGACGTCATCAGCGTCGTCCGCGAGCGGACCGAGGTGAACCTGACGACGAAGGGACGACGGGTGGCGGGCGAGCGGATGGGGGAGCAGTAGCGAGGGGCGCGACCAGCGGGAGCGGCCCTCGAAGTGACGCGGCGACCGGAGAGAACCGTGGAGCAGTAGCGAGGGGCGCGACCAGCGGGAGCGGCCCTCGAAGCGAGCGGCGACCGGAGGGAACCGTGGAGCAGTAGCGAGGGGCCCCTCGAAACGCGAGCGGGGAGAGACGACCTGCGAGCAGCGAGAACCCACGGCCGGCGAACGGCGCGCGAATTCGGCCGACCCCAGAAAGTTGAAACCGTCCGCCGGACAGATACAGGTATGCACATCGACACCGCCGTCGTCCTCGCAGCGGGGGAGGGGACGCGGCTGCGGCCGCTGACGCGAAACCGGCCCAAACCCATGTTGCCGGCAGCGAACCGACCGATTCTCGAACACGTCTTCGACGCGCTGGTCGAGGCCGGCGTCGAGCAGTTGGTCGCCGTCGTCGGGTTCAAGCGCGACCGAGTACAGGACCACTTCGGGCCCTCGTACCGCGGCGTCCCAATCGAGTACGTCACGCAAGCCAAGCAGTTGGGCAGCGGGCACGCGCTCCTACAGGCCCGCGAGGCCGTCGAGGGGCCGTTGCTCGTGCTCAACGGCGACCGGCTCATCGACGCCGGGACCGTCACCGCTGTCGCGGCCTCCCACGCCGACACCGGCGACCCCAGCGTCGCGGTCTACGAGCGCCGGGACACCCACCGGTACGGCGCGGTCGAACTGCGGGGCGACGAGATAGCCGACATCGTCGAGAAGCCCGCGAGCGACGACTACCGGCTCATCAACGCCGGCGTCTACGCGTTCTCGCCGGACATCTTCGCGGCGATAGACGAGACGCCCCGCGACGCGGGGGAGTTGGCGCTGACCGACACCATCGAGCGCCGCATCGCCCACGACCGGGTGCGGGGCGTCGAGGTCGACGGGATGTGGGTCGACGCCACCTACCCGTGGGACCTCCTGACCGTGGCCCGCGAGGTGCTGGCCCGCGGCCGCGTCGTCGAGGCCGAGCGCGACGACGGCGTCTGGGTCGACGAGTCCGCCCGCGTCCACGAGGCGGCCGTCTTGCAGGGGCCGGTCGTGGTCGGCCCGGACTGCGAGGTCGGTCCCGACGCGGTCCTCGGGCCGGACGTGGCGCTCGGCCGCAACGTCACCGTCGGCGCGAACACGGTCGTCCAGCGCTCGGTACTGGACGCCGACACGCGGGTCGACGCCGGGTCGACGTTGGTCGATACGGTCACCGGCGAGGACGTCCACCTCGGGGCCGCGACCGTCGTCCCCGGCGGCCCCGCGGACGTGCAGGTCGGCGCGCGCGTCTTCGAGGACCAGCGACTGGGCGCGGTCGTCGCCGACCGGGTGCGCGCCCGGGGCGACGTGAGCTTCGCCCCCGGCTCCTTGGTCGGTCCCCACGCGACGCTGGGGGCGGGCGTGACGGTCCGCGACAACGTCGGCGAGGGCGTGGAGGTGACCCGCTGATGTGTGGCATCATCGGCTGTGTCGGCCGCGGCGCGGAAACCTTGGAGACGCTGGTCCACGGCCTCTCGAAACTGGAGTATCGGGGGTACGACTCGGCCGGCGTCGCGATGGTCGACGACACCGTCGGCGTCTGCAAGACCGCCGGCGAGATAGACGACCTGCGGGCGGCGTTGGCCGACGGCGGCCCCTCGGGGACGGTCGGTATCGGCCACACGCGCTGGTCGACCCACGGCCCGCCGACTGACGAGAACGCCCACCCCCACCGGGACTGTCACGGCGACGTGGCGGTGGTCCACAACGGCATCATCGAGAACTACCAGTCCCTGCGGGACGAACTCGTCGCGGCCGGCCACGCCTTCACCTCCGATACCGACACGGAGGTCGTCCCCCACCTCGTCGAGGACGCCCTCGAATCGGGGGCCGACCCCGAGGCGGCCGTCCGCGAGGCCGTCGGGCGACTGGAGGGGAGCTACGCCGTCGCCGTCGTCGTCGCCGGCACGAACGCTGTCTTCACCGCCCGCAACGACTCGCCGCTGGTGCTGGGGGTCGGCGACGGCGCGACCTACCTCGCCAGCGACGTGCCCGCGTTCCGCGATTTCACCGACGAGGTCGTCTACCTCGACGACGGCGAGTTCGCCCGCCTCGACGGCGCGACCGGGGGGTGGACGGTCACCGAACACGACGGCACCCCGGTCGAGAAGGAGCGAAACACCGTCGAGTGGGACCCCGAGGAGACCGGCAAGAGCGGCTACGACCACTTCATGCTCAAAGAGATACACGAACAGCCCCGGGCGCTCCGGCAGTGTCTCCGGAGCCGCGTCGACGAACTCGCCGGCAGCGTCGACATCGGCGACCTCGGCGACCTCTCCCCGACGGGCGTCCACTTCGTGGCCTGTGGCACCTCCTACCACGCCGCCCTGCACGGCGCACAGCTGTTCCGGGAGGCCGGCATCCCGGCCCAAGCGTTCCTCGCCAGCGAGTACGCCACCGCGGTCCCGCCCATCGGCGACGCCCTCGTCGTCGGTGTCACCCAGAGCGGCGAGACGGCCGACACGCTCTCGGCGCTGCGGGCCGCCCGCCGTCGGGGGGCACGGACGATGGCGGTCACGAACGTCGTCGGGTCGACCGCGGCCCGCGAGTGCGACCACGCGTTCTACATCCGCGCCGGCCCGGAGATAGGCGTCGCCGCCACCAAGACCTTCGCCTCGCAGTTGGCCGCGCTGAACGTGCTGGCGCTGGGTCTGACCAGCACGGACGACGCCCGCGAGGTCATCGCGGCCCTGCGGGACCTCCCGGGCGACGTACAGGAGGTGCTCGACGAGTCGGCGGCCGCCGAAATCGCCGAACTGTACCAGAACGCCAACGCCTACTTCTTCATCGGCCGGGGGTACCAGCACCCGGTCGCGCTGGAGGGCGCGCTGAAGATGAAGGAGATAACGTACAAACACGCCGAGGGGTTCGCGGCCGGCGAACTCAAACACGGCCCGCTGGCGCTCGTGACCGAGCAGACGCCGGTGTTCGCGGTCGTGACCGGCGACGACGAGCGGGCCAGAAAGACCATCGGCAACGTCAAGGAAGTCGAGGCCCGCGACGCGCCGGTCGTGGCGGTCACCGACGGACAAAGTGACGTGGAGCGATACGCCGACCACGTGTTGGAACTGCCCGAGACCCACCCCCGAGCCGCCGCCGTGCTGGCGAACGTCCACCTCCAACTGGTCTCGTATCACGTCGCGGACCTGCTCGGCCGGAACATCGACAAGCCCCGCAACCTCGCCAAGAGCGTGACCGTGGAGTGAGCCGGCCGCTCACTCCGCCTCGGCCGCGTCGGGACCCCTGAGAACCCCGACGGCGTCGGCGGCGACCTGATACAGCTGCCGGACGACTATCTTCGCGTCCAGCGAGAGCGACTGGGTCCGGATGTACTCGATGTCGTGCCGGAGCTTCGTCCGCGGGCGGTGGCCAGTGACGCCGTGTACCTGTGCCAACCCGGTGAGGCCGGGCCGGACGAACCAGCGGCTCCGCCACGCGTCGACGGTCGTCTCGATGTTCTCGTCGAGTTCGGGGCGCTCGGGGCGGGGGCCGACGACGCTCATGTCGCCGACCAGCACGGACCACAGCTGCGGAATCTCGTCGAGGTGGGTCGCCCGAAGGACGCGCCCGACGCGGGTGACCCGCGGGTCGACGCCGCCGCGGTCCTCGGAGCTGAGCCGCGCGCCGGAGTCGGCCTCGGCGTCGGCGACCATGCTCCGGAACTTGTAGATGGTGAACGTCTCGCCGAACGCCGCCGTCCGCTGCTGGCTGTACAGCACCGGCCCCGACGAATCCAGTTTGACCGCCACGGCGACAAGTGCGGAGACGGGCGCGGTCACGACCAGCCCGACGACCGCGAAGGTCACGTCGAACAGCCGCTTGAGGGCGTAGTCCTGCCAGTCCCACGGTTCGAGGTTCGTCCGTATCAGGTCGCCCCCGTCGCGCTCGGCGACCAGCACGTCGTCGGTGTGTTCGCGGTGGACCAGCGCCTGAATCCCGCGCTCGTGACAGGCGGCGAGCGCCCCGAAGAACTCCTGTCGGTCCGGCCGGCGGAAGCCGAGCAGGACCGTGTCGATGTCGTAGCCGACCAGCACGTCCCGCAGGCGGGAGAGACCGCCGAGTCGGGGGAGTTCTCCCGCGGGCGTCCCGCCGTCGGCCCGGCCGACCGCCTCGGTGGCGAGTTCCCCGACGGTGACCCCGGGCGGCGCGACGTAGCCGACCACGTCCATCTCCGCGGCGGCCTGCAGTCGCTCCATGACCGCGCTGTCGTCGCCCACGATGACCGCTCTGGTGGCCTGCTGGGGCCGCCGCCGGATGTAGACGAACCACGGCGGCAACAGGACGCCGAGCAGGACGACCGTCGCCACCAGCGTCGTCCGGGGGAGCCGCGTCGACCAGTCGAAGTAGCCGATAGTCGCCAGCCCGGTCGCCGCGAGGACCAGCCGCTTCTGGGCGATTTCGACCGTGTCGAGGATGCGCCGCGAGCGGGGCTTGAACAGCGGCCAGAGCGCCCCGAGGACGATGACGACCGTCGTGAGGACGTTGCCCAACAGCGCCCCGTTCCGATAGGTCAGGGGTTTGAGGTTGCTGAGCACCGGGAGCGACACGAGCAGCGACTGGACCGCCGGGGTGTTAGTGAGAAGCACCGCGGCGACGGTCAGCACTACTGACCCGCCCGCAGCGAGGGCTCGGTATCGCCACCCGGACAGCATTAGCTAACAGGTTGTTGTTGGCCGATAAAAGGTCTGCGGGCCGTCGGACGCCCGTCGGCTACGAGTTCCGGACGAGCGGTTCGTACCACTCGCGGTTCTCGCGGTACCAGTCGACGAACGCCGACACGCCCTCCCGGATGGTGTGGTCGGCCTCGTAGCCCAGCAGGTCGGCCGCCTTCGAGGTGTCGGCATGGGTGTGTTCGGCGTCGGCGTCGTGGCGCTCCTCGTAGACCAGTTCGAGGTCCGGGGCCAGTTGGTCCCGTATCTCCTCGGCCAGCGTCCGTATCTCGATGTTGTCCGTCGAGCCGACGTTGACCGCCTCGCCGTCGGCGGCGTCCGAGTCGAGCAGGGTGACGTTGGCCTCGACCACGTCCTCGATGAAGGTGAAATCGCGGGTCTGCGTGCCGTCGCCGTAGATGACCGGCGGCTCGCCGTTCATGCACCGCGAGACGAAGTTCGAGATGGCCATGTTCGGGCGCATCCGCGGGCCGTAGACGGTGAAGTACCGCAGGGCGACGACGGGGAAGTCGTACACCTCGCCGTAGGCACAGGCGTAGCGCTCGGCGGCGAGTTTCGACGCACCGTAGGGCGAGACCGGCGTCGTCGGGTGTTGCTCGTCGTAGGGGAGATACTGGGGGACGCCGTAGACCGACGAGGAGGAGGCCATCACGAACCGTTCGATGCCCTCGTCGCGGCAGGCGTCGAGCAGGTTCAGCGTGCCGTCGGCGTTGACCGCGTCGTACTTGCGGGGGTCCTCGACGCTGGGCCGGACGCCGGCCTGTGCGGCCTGATGGTAGACGTAGTCGGCGTCGGCGACGAGGTCGGCGACGAGGTCGGCGTCGCGTACGTCGCCCTCGACGAGGTCGTAGCTCCCGCCGCCCGCCTCGGCGGCGTCCCGCCCGATTTCGACGTTGTGGCGCTTGATGTCGAGGTCGTAGAACGGGTCGAGGTTGTCCAGTACGACCACGTCGTGGCCGTCGCGGGCAAACCGCTCGGCGAGGTGGCCGCCGATGAAGCCCGCGCCGCCGGTGACGAGAATCCTCATTACCCCATCGGGTCGGGCGGCGGACAAAAATCCGTCGGGTCGTCAGCTCCCCGAGGTGTCGAGCGACTGGGCCGCGAGGTCGGGGTCGACCTCGCCCTGAAGGCGCTTCTCGGCCTCGTCGCGGTCTTCGGGGTAGCCGATGTCGTTGCGCCAGCCGTCCATCCGGATGGCGTCGATGGTCCGGCCCGAGTGAAGCAGGAGGTCGATGGCGTCGCTTATCTCGTACTCGTCGCGGTTCGAGGGCTGGACGAGGTGGCAGGCGTGGAAGATGGCCGGCGTGAACGTGTAGAAGCCGGTCATCACCAGATTGGAAGGCGGGTCGGCGGGCTTCTCGACGACCTCGGTGATTTCGCCGTACTTGTTGGTGTCACAGACGCCGTAGCGGTCGGCCTCCTCCCACGGGACCTCCTCGACGAGGAAGGCGGCGTCGGCCCGCTCCTCGGCCTGTCGGTTGACCACGTCCTGTAGGTTCGCGTCGAAGATGTTGTCCCCGAGCATCAGCATGAAGTCGTCGTCGACGTGTTCCTCGACGGTCAGCAGGGCGTGGGCCAGCCCCTTCTGCTCGCGCTGGTGGGTGTAGGTGATGGGGACGCCGTCGAACTCGTCCTCGAAGTGGTTGATGATGGCCTGTTTCTTGTAGCCGACGACGACCAGCAGTTCGTCGGCCCCGAGGTCGATGAGCTGCTCGAAGCAATGTGCGAGGATGGGCTTGCCGGCGACTTCGACCATCCCCTTGGGTTTGTCCTCGGTGAGCGGCCGGAGGCGGGTGCCCTCCCCGGCGGCGAGTACGACAGCCTTCATGCCTGCGGCTCTCTCGTCCGTCGGTAAAACCCTTCTTCTATCCGCGGCCGGAGTCACCGGCCGTCTCGGCGCTCCCGGCAAATCGCCGCAGGCGGGTTCTGGCCGCGCCCAGCATCGGGTAGCCGTCGCGCGCCCACAGCAGGGCCGCCAGCGCGACCAGAGCGAACTCGACGGCCAGCGCGGAGTCGAGCGTCAACTGCGCGAAGTGCGCGAGGAAGCTCTGTTCGGTCCCGTAGGCCGGCATCGGCAGGACCGGCCAGAGGAGGTAGGTGAGGTCGCCGAACGACCCCTCGACGGCCGGGTAGAGGCCGTCGGCGAGGCTGTGTGTGAGATAGCCGACGAGGAACGCGACGCCGAGGCGGGACCGCCCGTATCGCCGGGCGAGGGCGGCGACGACGGCTGCGACGAGGGCGAACGTCAGCAGCGAGTGCGCCAGCGAGCGCCCGCCGGGGAGCACCCCGAGGGTCCACCCCAGCGGCTTGTCGACGAGGTCCGGGAACTGGGTGCCGACGGCGAGGGCGACGACCGACAGGGCCGTCGGCGTCCGCCCGTTCGACCGGACGTACAGCGAGTAGGCGAGATAGCCGACGGCGGCGTGTCCCCACGGCCACATACCGATGCCGTCGGCGGGCCGGCGCTTGTCTCTGTCGCTTCGCGTGTCGACAGCTTCTAAGGGTTCGGTCGGCAACCTCGGGGCGATGGCTACCAGACGCCGCCAGCAGTTCGTCCACGGGCAAGCGGTCTGGATGCTCGCGGCGGTGCTGGTACTCGCGGCGCTGGACTCGCTGTCCTACGAGCTATTCTTCGTCGTCTCGCTCATCGGCCTCCTCGTCGTCGTCGAACTCACCGCCCCGGTAAACGTTACGCCGCGCTGGCGCTCGCGGCTGAAGTGGCTGATTCTGGCCGGCCTGCTCGGGTTCGGCTACGTCGTCGTCAGGCGAATCCTCGAAATCCTCCCGTCGGGGCTGATATAGGTGGACTGGACCGACTACCCCCGCGTGGCGCTCGTGGTCCTGCTGGTCGTCACGAACGTCGGGTTGGTCGCGGCGATGAGCACGTCGACCGCGGCCTACGGCCCGTACAACGGCGCGTGGGACGGCGGGACCGCGCTGCGCGAGGAGGTCCGGGCCGCCGGCGCGACGCCCGAACTGGCCCGGACGACGGCGGCCTACGTCGGGACCGACGCCGACCGGACCGCGTTCGTCCTCTCGCCCACCTCGGCCTACGGTGCCCGCGACGCCGACCGCGTCCGACAGTTCGCCTCCAGCGGCGGGACTGTCGTCGTCGCCGGCGAGGCGGGGGGCGCGAACGCGACCAACCGCCTGCTCGCCCGGTTGGACGTGGCGACGCGGCTGAACGGGACGGTCGTCCTCGACGACCAGAACAACTACCGCAACGCCTCGCTCCCGACGGCGACGAACGTCTCGGACCACCCGCTCGTGGCCGACACCGAGGGGCTGACGCTGAACCGCGGGACGGTGCTCGACGTGCCCGAACGGGAGTTCGGCGTCGGCGGGCGCGAGGCCCGCGTCCTCGTCCGGACGACCGAGGTGTCGTATCTCGACCGTAACGGCAACTACACGCTCGACGACGCCGAGCCCATCGGCTCCTACCCCGTGGCGGCGGTCGAACCGGTCGGACAGGGCCGCGTGGTCGTCGTCAGCGACGCCAGCGTGTTCACGAACGCGATGCTCGACCGCGATGGCAACGCCGCGTTCGCCCGGGCCGTGAGCCGAAACGCCACCACGGCGCTGCTCGACTACTCCCACCGGCCGCCGCTGCCGCCCCTGACCTACGCGCTGTTGGTCACTCGCACCACGCCGTCGGTCCAACTCCTCCTCAGCGCCGTCGCGCTCGCCGCCGTCGCCCTGTGGGCGCGCCGGCCGTCGCTCTCGATACCGAACTCCCTCGCCGACGCCCGTCCCGTGCGGGCCCTGCGCTCGCTCGGCGGCGACGCGACTGACGACAGCGTCGCCCTCACCGAGTCGGACGTGGTCGCGTACGTCCGCGAGCGCCACCCCGAGTGGGACGCCGACCGGGTCGAACGCGTGTCGCAACACATTATACGCCGGCGGCGCGAATCGTAGGCGATGACCGACCCCGCCGCCCTCTACGCCGACATCCGCGACGAGATGCGTCAGGTCCTCATCGGGAAGGAGACGCTGGTCAAGGGGTTGACCATCGCCATCCTCACCGACGGTCACATCCTGCTGGAAGGCGTCCCCGGCGTCGCCAAGACCACCGTCGCCAACCTCTTCGCCGAGTCGACGGGCTTCGACTACAACCGCGTCCAGATGACCCCGGACATCCTCCCCGCCGACATCACGGGCACCTCCATCTACCGCGAGCAGACCGGCGAGTTCGAACTCCAGAAGGGGCCGGTGTTCGCCAACGTCGTCGTCGCCGACGAGATAAATCGCGCGACGCCCAAGACCCAGTCCGCCCTGTTGGAGGCAATGCAGGAACGCACCGTCTCCATCGAGGGCGAGACCCTCGCCCTCCCCGAGCCGTTCATCGTCATCGCGACCCAGAACCCCATCGAGATGGAGGGGACCTACGAACTCCCCGAGGCCCAACGCGACCGCTTCCAGTTGAAGCTCACCGCCGACATCCCCGAGCGCGACGAGGAGGCCGAACTGCTCGACCGCTTCGACCGCGAACCCGACCTCGACCCCTCGACGGTTTCGCAGGTCGTCGACGACGCGGCCGTGGCCGCCGCGCGCGAGGTGGTCGCCGACGTGTACATCGACCAGACCGTCAAGGAGTACATCCTCGACATCGTCGCCGCGACCCGCGAGAGCCCGGACCTCAGCCACGGCGCGTCGCCGCGCGCCTCGCTGGCCTTCCTCGATACGAGCAAGGCCCGCGCCGCCATCGAGGGCCGGGACTACGTCATCCCCGACGACGTGAAGGCGCTGGCCGTGGCGATTCTCGCCCACCGCGTCGGCCTCTCGACGGACGCCGAACTCAGCGACCGAACGACCCGCGAGGTGATTACTGACATCGTCGAGCGCGTCGAGCCTCCGGGCAGCAGTTTCGAGGCCGCCGACGCCGCCACCGCCGACGGCGGCCAGCCCAGCGACGTGAGCGACGCCGAGGAGTGAGTCGGTGCGAGCGGTTCGGCGGGGTCCCGCGGAAGGTAGACGGCGGAGGTCACACACGGGGACCACCCGGTTTCAGGTGGACCTTCCAGTTTCGACATCTCTCGATAGCGACCGATAGTCACGGACACCCGCTCGACGGGTGAACTGGGAACGCGGGCTAGCGCGACACTGGAACGCCGTATTCAATAGGAAACGACAGTACTACACGAGTATGTCTCTCAGGGGTACGATTTATCAGATATTGCCGAAGCCCATTAAGCCGGTCGCCAAACAGAGTCACCAGTATATATTCGGGTACGACTACGCGTCCGATGACGAGTTACATTCCCGATTTGTGGAGGATATATTCGACTCTCGACGAGACTACGAGCGCTACATAGACGAATTCAAGCAAGGTTCTGTCGAATCCCGGCGAAACGAAGCCTTGGAAGAGTATCAAAAAATGACAGGGAAAGAAGAGATGAGCGGGATAGGATTAGAGACCGCAAAGGATTACTACGCGATAGTACGAGAAGTGGAACCGGATACGGTAGTCGAGACGGGAGTTTGTAACGGTGTATCGACCCTTGCTATTCTATTAGCAGTTCAGGAGAACGGATCGGGTCAGTTATATTCTATCGATTACCCCTACAGAGCCGACGAGCAGCTCAGCGAATTTCGCCAAGAGACGTTCGAGAGCTACGGCGGCGCTGCGATTCCAAGCGACAAAGAGCCGGGATGGATAATTCCGACCGAGTTACGGTCCCGATGGGAGTTGATAATTGGCAAAAGCCAACGAGCACTTCCGAGATTAGTTACTGAACTGGGATCTCTCGATCTGTTCGTCCACGATTCCGAGCACTCTCATCCCTGTATGATGTTCGAATATGAACTGGCATACGAGTGGTTGGCGGACTCCGGGGTCATCTTGTCAGATGACATTACGTGGAACGACGCGTTCGAGACATTTACCGAGGTCCGCGAACCGAGCTACGGAAAGTTATCGAATAACGTCGGTTATATGCAGAAGACAGAGTAAGGATGTCGATGAGTCGGTTCGAACGACCGGGTAGTCACCGTTGGCTCCGCCACCCACCAGTCCCCTCGTCGGACGCTCAGTTGGCTATCTCTCTTACTCCGGAGAGGGCTCCCGCGTCGCGCGACACCGTCGATAGCCACAGAAGTACAGCCATTAAAATGAAGCGACGGGGTTTGCCGTGTCTCCACACGAAGAGACAACAGAGGACGCCTCCTCAACTTGCGACTATAGTAGCCATTGAAAATCAATACACACCCGACCGCACGACGGCAGTGCGGTCGGTGTGTAAATCGTTTCAATTGTTACTATAGGCGAGAATGAGCCGAGGCGGGCCGCGAACACGGGGAGACGGCCACTCACGTCGTCCGCGTTGCGACTCCCTGCTCAAACTCACTTGACGAACATTTCACCCCTCGCAGACGGCTCGCTACGCTCGCCGTAATTGTTCGGTGGAATGGGCCGGCGCGAATGTCGAATCACGCCCAGACGTGCTCGCTTCGCTGCGCGCGACTGGTCTACTTCGAATTCGCTTGGCGTACATTTCACACCCACTACGGACTCTTCGCTATCGCTCGTCGTTGCGAAGTGGGGTGAAAATGGGCCGGCGCGATTCAGATTTATTCGGTTTCGTGGGCGGTTCAGTCTGTTCTCTGTACGGTTTCTGAGAATCGGTGTTACGTATCATCGGTCTCGATATCCATGTTGTCGACGAGCGACCGGCGGCGGTCCTCCATGCGCTCACGGAGTCGTTCGCGCCGCTCGGCGGGCGTCGCCTTGTCGTAGTGTTGTTCAATCGTCTTTCGCGTCGCGTTCACCCGTTCGGCCACGTCCTGTGGCGGCCACCCCAAATTCAGCAGCCACGTAATCGTCCCGGTGCGGATGTGGTGGGGAGCTCGGGACGATGGGCACTTGCTGGCGTGGTCGCGGTCGGTCCACTGACACGCCTCGATGTCCTTGTCGTGGGGACAGTAGCCGTAGGTACACGGCAGCGTCGAGAGGTACGAGATGACCCGAACAGTATCGGCCGTCGGCCGACCGACAGCACTGGCGATGAGCGGCTGGCGACCGTGGTCGTCGCGGGCATCGTACCGATACTCGGCGATATAGGACCCCAACACGTCGCCGACCGGCTCGGGCAGGGCCACCGGCCGCTCCCCCTCGATTTTGTTCTTGAGCGGCGTGCCGGTGTCCGGCCGGTGCCGGAACATCACGTAGGGCGAGCCGTCGAGATGGGCGTCCCGAACATCGAGGCCGCGGATGCTCCCCTGCCGAGCACCGGTGTACCACGCCAGTTCGAGCCATGCGTGCTGTCGGGTCCCGTAGTCCCGGTCGGACTCTCGGTAGTACGACAGCAGTTCCTTCGCCTGTTCGGTTGCGAGTTTGGTGTCGCTGGACCGCTCCTCGGCGCTGATATCGGGGATGCGGACCGCATCCGCGAGCCCATCATCAACAGCGCCGATATCCTCCAAGAACTCACAGAACACGCGGAGCGTCCACATCTCGCCTTCCAGCGTGACCGGTTTGATATCGGCACTCCGAAACTCGTAGTACTCGTCAAGGTCGTAGCGACGGAAGTCGCCGACCGTATCGATGCCGACCGAGCCACACCACTCGACGAACAGTTTGAGGCGGTAGCTCCACCCTTCGATACTCTCCTCGGTAGCGTCAGAACGCCGGCGACGGAGGTACCGCTCGACGGCTGCGGCCGGCGTGAGGTCGCTGGGCTCGGGCCGTCGACGCCCGCTCACGCGCCGACCACCCCCAAACTCCTAAATCGTGGGTCTGTCAATCGGGTCATGGGTCTCTGTTGGTGACGGCGAGCGCGGCCAAGGTTCCAAGTTGAGCGCGCTCGCCGTCGAGGGACCCTCCCGGACTCGAACCGGGATTCCACCCGTGGGTCAGATACTGCCGTCTCTACTGTGCTACCGAACGCCCAGCGCTTCGAGCGCGTCCCGGAGCATCGCCTCGTCGGCTCCGTTGGCGAAGTGGACGAGCTGGCGCACGAGTCGCCCCTGCTGGTCGCTCTTGTGGTCCGGCGACGGCCACGGCACCCCGCGGACCTCGACCCACAGGTCGTGCCTCGGCTTTGTTGCCTCCGCGGTGTGAGCGCGCCTCGCGGACCTCCGCGCCGTCGCGGATAGCGTCCTCACAGTCCGGGCAGACACGGGGCTGGTCGACCCCGCTGGGCGTGAAAACACGCGCGTAGAGGGCGGTCACGAACGACCCACAGCGCTGGCAGTGGGGCATCTCAGTCCTCACCCCCACAGTAGCGTTGGTCGAACGCAGTCACCGCGGTCGACGTGATGCCGCAGTCGCGACACTCGAACATCACGGTCGATGACGCGTCCTCGGTCTCGACCGCGGCCGCCCGGGTCTCGTGGCCGGCGACCGTCACCGTCTCGTCGGCAGCGAAGTAGCCGACGACAGTATCGGTCCGCGCTCGATTCGGCGGCGTGTGGCCCGTGGTCGGTTCGTCGTCGGTACTCTCGGCCTCGGTAGTAGTCTCACTCATAGTGAATCGGTGAGTATGTTTATCAGGCTGGGCGTTGCGTTTGCGGGCGTCTCATGTCCGAGCACTGCGCATTGTGTGGGGCGGAAAGCCCCGACTGGACTCACCGGCCGCTGATGGACTGGACGCAATACCTCCGTGAGGAACGCGACATGGAACCGCTGGTAGGGGCGGCGGTTATCCCGGTGTGTTCGGACTGCGAGATGCGACTTGACCGGCTGCGCGAGGAGTGGCAAATCAAAGACCGCTACCCCGACGAGCAACGCGAGCAGACGGTCGAGCAGGTCCACGCCGCGCTGGATGAACTCGACCTCGACGCCATCGATTCTGAGTTCGCGTAGCTTCAGCATCTACACCAACCTCTCAACCGGGTACAGCGTGATTCGCGCCGGCGACTCCGGGGGCTGTACGACGAACGCGATTGCGAGCCCGTACCGCCGGAGCACATCGTAGTACGTTGTGTCGGCCGTGCCGTCGGCGTTCCTGACTTGGATACTCTTGGTTCGGTCAGCGGCGTCGCTCTGTAGCTCGACTTCCGCGAGGCTGTCCATCTCGGACAGTTCCTCGCTGGCCTGCTGGAGGCGGTCGACAGGTGCCGAACGGCCCCGGGCTGTCAGCCGCTCCAGCATGGCCCGCTCGGTCGCAGTGAACTCTGCAACGTCGATACTCTCGGTGGTGTCGGTGGTTTCAGTCATGGGTGGGAAGGAACGTCGTCAGCGTCGTCTCGCGGCCGCTGTGGCCGCAGGGGTCGAGCGTCCGTCGCCGGTCAGCCGCGATGCCCGCGATGGGCGTTCCGCAAATCGGGCAACCGGTCGTAGGCTGTGCGTAATCCGCGTCGAACCGTTCGGGGGTTTCAAGGCCCCGTGAGGCGTGTTTGCTCATGCATTCGGTCGACCGACGCGCCGTCCGTGCTGGACACACGGCGGCGCACCCGTTTTTCAGCGTGCGTGACGCCCGAGGGAGCGGCGCGTCGGCCTCGCTTCTGACGTGGAAGTTACAGCCACTAATAGTTACCGTTGGTAACAGCCATATGGTGCAACCTTTAGTAACTACCAACTCTTGTAAGAAATATGAAGGCGAGAGGGGTTCAGAATGACGGATAAGGACACAGACGTGAAGCTCCAGCGCCCTACTGACTTTCTGATACTCGACTGCCTTACAGAGGGGAGAAATGTGGCCGTGAATATCGCCGAGGAAATCGACAAAAGCCGTAGCCACGTGAACGTCCGGCTCCCGCAACTGGAAGACTACGGACTGGTCGATAAGGTGGGTCCAGCGGCGAACTCTGGACTCTATGAAATTACTGAACTGGGCACGCTGGCCGTCGAAAACCAGAGTCAGTACGGCGAAGTTGAAGACTTCGGTGAGTTCCTCACCGACCTTCTGGAGTAGACTGGGCTCTGCATCTACTCGTAGAAGCCGTCGCGGTGGCCGACATGACGGTCGTGCTGACGACAACCTGACGGGACCCCAATCCTTTTTGTAACCCACCGTCACCGCCGGTGTAATGACGAATGACGAGGCGGAGGAAGTTGACCGCCAATCAGACATTGCGCTGGAGTCTGCCCGTCGCGTGTACGATAAGCGGGTTGACCGACTCCAATCTCTCGACGATAAAGCAATGCGGACCGCGCGAACGGCCGTTCTCATCCTTGGGTTCGTTGCGGCCGCCCTCACGTCGATAGGCCCCTCTGCTGTCGGTGACACGCCGCTGATACCGGTCGTTGCTGGGACACTTGGAGCGCTGGCGGTCACCACGGCGGCGTTCGTCTGTGTCGGCGTATATACAGTCACGGAGTATCCGAGCGAAACTGACCGAGGTGACTTGCGAACTACGCCGCGACCGGAGAATGACATCTGGTACGAGAACGTGATGACACAGTTAGAGTTTGGATTGCTCGCGCTCGACGAAGAACTCACAAAGAACACGGCGTATTTCCAGACCGCACAGCTCCTCCTGTTGACTGGTGCTATTCTGCTGGTGTACGCGACCGGCGTCTCAGTCGTTGCAGAGGCGTTCGGGGTCTCCGTCGTTACCCAGACAGTGACGCTGTTCGGAATCGTCGTGACTGTGCTCCTTCTTCGAGCGATACAACTAACACTCCCGAGAGTGTAGATTGGTATATGTCCGACGCCGACAGCGCGAAATGGGAGCAAAACGGACCGCCCGTACTGCGTCGCTTCTTTTCGTTTTTCGGCATCCGCTCGGCCCGGATGGAACGCAAACGCGACGACGAGGACGATTAGATATTTCGTTGCTGCTGCACCCCGCTGTTGGTTTCTGACCCCAACAAGGGTTTGACTTCGGGTTGCCAGTCTCTCACACGCACTTCTTATATCACATCTCTTATTAGACATAACCTGATGGTTAAGGGTGGGCCGACCAACCATACCCTTCCCCCACCCCCCACCATCGATGGTTGTGCCGTCGGCCCGTTTTCCCACGGTCATGCGTCCACCTCTGGCTGGAAGTTCAACAGTAGATGTTCGCGCGTCTTGTTCGTCGAACCGCTGGTCCCGTTGTTGATGTAATTCCGCCCGTCACGTCCCAGAATACGGAACTCCTCCGCTCGGTCTGGAAGGTCTTGATACGAACACAGACATCGCCCCTCAAGGTCAGCTATCGCTGCGAGGAACTCGTCGTGGTTGATGTCACTTGCGGGGTAGTAGTCTTCAGTCCCGACGTACGGTGGGTCGAAATAGAACACAGTCTCCGCGTCGTCGTACTTCTCGACGAGCTCCCGCCAGTGGAGATTCTCGATTACTACGTCAGCGAACCGGTCCGCGAACTCACGGAGTCGGTCGAGCTTATTCGCAAACGACAGCGCTCGGCTTGATACCTTACTCGTAGCGAAGCCATTGGGGGAGTCGTAGCCGCCGCCCCACTGTGAGTAGCGGAGATAGAAGAACCGACCTGCTCGCTCGATGTCGTCGTGTGGCCGGTAGCCGCGGTAATACGTGTCGACCCACTCTGAATGAACAGCACGCGAGTACGGTACCGCCGATAGCCATTCGGTCAACTCCCCCGGCTGTTCCCGTAGCACCTCGAAGAAGTGCACAAGGTCCTCGTCGAGATCGTTGTAAACCTCGACCGTACTCGTGTCCGGGTCCTTGTTTGCCAGCACGCCGGCAGCACCGCCGAAGACCTCGACGAAGCACCGATGCTTGGGGACGAGGTCGAGTATCCACGACGCGAGCTTGCTCTTCCCGCCGGGGAACGGGAATACCGCATCTGCCATTTAGCTCATCACCTCCTCGATGCCGAGTCCGAACAGCGAGTCGGACAACCACTCGGGTATCTCAGGATCAGCCAGCAGGTCCGTCTCCGTAGTCGTGGTCAGCAGCGTTGCCACACCGTCACTGTCGATGCCAAACACCCACCTCTCACCGCGTTCGACTTCGAGGCACGCGTCGTACTCCGGACTATCGTAGTAGAAGCACACTTTCACTTCGTCGCCGTCGATTTTCTCACGCTCGATGCGGTCGGGACTTTGCGCTCGGGACATATCCGACGCGACGACACAGACCCTAAAGGCACTGGGGCGGGCGGGTGGGACGAAACGGTACACACACAACTATCGCGATGAAAATAAGCCCCTCGCCCGACTGATACCCCCTCAAACGATAGTGAGACGGAATTGGGACGAAGTGGGACGAAATGCCGCAGTCTGGCGGTCCGTCTGTGAGAGGAAGATGAAACGAAACCGCTACAGCCGTGAGACGTAGTCACACCCGCGCCCTTCGCCCACCGAGTCGATCAATTCGTACTGCTGGAGGCTCTTGAGATACCGCCACCGGCTGGATCTGGACTTCGGCGATGGCGACCGATTCTCGTAGCGTGCATGAAGTGTCCCGCTGTCTATCTCGCCGGCCTCTTCGATGATGCGCAGTAAAAGCCGCTGGTGCGTGCCGAGCGACCGCACCCGCCGTTCTCGAATATCCTCGTCGGCATCCTCGATGACGCTCGCCACGACCGCGGCCGTCAAATCTCGCATGTCTCGGCTCTCGACGTGGTCGGCCGCTCGGCGGAGTATCGCTATCCCCCGCCGGGCATCCCCAGCAGCGGTATCCGCGATGTACTCCAGCGCCTCGTCGTCGACACGCGAGCCGATGAGGCCGTGGTCGACGCGGCTTTCGAGGATATCGAGTAGTTCGGCGTAGCTGTACTTGTTGAGGCGAATCGTGGCCGAACTCCGCATCCGTGACTTCGCCGCCGATCCGAGGTCGGCAAACCAGCGGTCTTCGTCGGTCGTGATACAGATGAGCGAGACGTTCGGCACGTCCCACAGCGCCAGCAACGGTTGCTCCCCGAGGACGGCGACCTCGTCGAGGACGGCGACGATCTGGTCGTCACTCTCTCGAAGCCGGTCGATGGCCTCCGAGGACGGCGTGCCTTCCCGTCGAAGGTCCGCGCCGAGCCCGACCTCGCGGACGAGCTTGTGGAGCACAGCGGCGTGGGTACTGTCGGCCATACAGTTCACATAGCCCCAGCGAATCCCCAACATCTCACGCTCCAGTTGAGACAGCGTATACTTCGCTATCGTCGTCTTTCCAGCCCCGCTGGGACCAAAGATGCACACGTCTTCGGCGCGGTCCAGCGCCGACGGGGCGAGCACGGACGAGAGGTGGTCAATCTGGCCGTCCCGATGGTAGAGGTCGCGCGGAACGAAATCAGGCTTCAAAGCGCGGGCGTCTGTAATCATCGTAGACTGACGTGTCGAGAGATGGGGGCAAAGAAGCAAGCCTTCCGGAGTGAAAGTGAAACCAAAGGACGAAAAATAGCCGCCAGATCGTTCTCTCAAATCACTCTATATCGGGGGGCTAATTCGTCCATAATCCGACCAAGAGACGCTAAATTCTGGGTCTTCCGGTGCATCAAACCAGATAGTGTATAGTTCCCAGCCCCCGGGTATCGGTGCATCCGCAGATTCAGAACGTTCGAGGATTGAGGGTACATCGACGCGCTGACGAACACTGTCCCACTCGATTCCTTCAGGTAAACTATCTGTCGTAGAGTACCGATTTCCGTCTGCCACTAACTGAAAATCGCTATTGTCTGGAAGTGAAGAGATAGAGCCATCTCCCAAATTTGAGAACTCGAAAGTAACCGAGTAAAAAGAGCCATTTTCAGGAGATACAGTGTCCAACTCCTGAGACTCAGAATTGAAGTACCGGATATCATGTTTATATGCCCAGTCGAATATACTCACTCCCAAGAAGTCGTCGCTAATCACTTCCCTATCGCCCGGTGGGTCGGGCGTCTCTTGTTGTGTTGTCGTTGTAACTACGGGGGTGAATGTCCCGGCGGCAGTTGAGGACGAGGGGTCGTCCTCGTCAGTGATCTGTGCATCTGTTCTGGTACCTGTCCCGTCCTCGGTAACCGAACGCGGACAACCAGCGAGCGCACTCGTCCCCAGTGCGGCAATGTATTTTCTCCGTTTCACATTCGTCAATCAGATTGAACTATTATTAGCTCTGCGGGTACGTCTTCAACGCGACCGCGAGGGGTTGCGTCTCGATATCAGCCGAATCCCGAATATGAACACGAGCGCTCGTCCGTCGTGTTCATCAGACCGGGGCCGCGACAGTTTCCCCGTTCCGAACGAAGCGACGACTCGGCCTGATTCGCCTCGTGTTTATATACTCGACCTGTTCCAGTGACCGCAAAAATCTAGGATGTCGGTCTCGTGTTCACGAGCATGGCTCGAAACGACCGGCCGAAGTCGATGCGAATCCGCTTCGACGACGGGAACTGGCACCGCCTTGATGCCATCGAGGACGCGGCTGACCTCTACGACCGAAACAAGACCGACGCGGTGACGCTGGCCTGTGACGACATGGCCCGCCTCGCGGACGTGCTGGAGGACTTCCTCGCTCGGGACGACCTTACTCGCGGTCAACAGCGAGACCTCGCCGACGCGCTGGACCGAACACTGTCGCTGGAGGTTGACATTCAGAACCACGTAGAGATACGATAGCGATTCAGTTTCGCTGCGACTGTTTCAGTCTCAGTCAGTGTTTTCGTCCCGTTGGGACTGGCTGGTCGAAGTAGACCAACGCCTTCGCTTCCAGTTTCAGTCACGGTCGATGTTTTCGCCCCGTTGGGACCGACCTCGGGGCCGACCTCCGCCGGCAGGGCTCACCGTTTCAGTCCCGGTCGGTGTTTTCGCCCCGTTGGGACGTCTACGCCCCGGACGGCAACAACGGGACGACACGTTTCAGTCCCGGTCGGTGTTTTCGCCCCGTTGGGACCCCGAAAACGGACGCCGACGGCAACATCATCCTGTTTCAGTCCCGGTCGGTGTTTTCGCCCCGTTGGGACGAGATGTGGGGACTCTCGTATCTAAAGGAGGCACTCGTTTCAGTCCCGGTCGGTGTTTTCGCCCCGTTGGGACGAACGCAAAGCCCGAATTGAACGCCTCGAAGTTAGTTTCAGTCCCGGTCGGTGTTTTCGCCCCGTTGGGACGGTAGTCCTCCAACTGCTCCATGCGATTCGTCACTGCCGTTTCAGTCCCGGTCGGTGTTTTCGCCCCGTTGGGACGGATCTGCACCATTAGATACCACTCCCTCTGTTTCGGTTTCAGTCCCGGTCGGTGTTTTCGCCCCGTTGGGACAGGATAGCTAGCCACCAACCGATGGCGAGCATCCAGTTTCAGTCCCGGTCGGTGTTTTCGCCCCGTTGGGACAACCCGCAGGGTACTCTTGCGGCCCATCCAAAATCGGTTTCAGTCCCGGTCGGTGTTTTCGCCCCGTTGGGACCCGTGTCGTAGTCGTTCAGCGTGTCGTAAGCGTACGAGTTTCAGTCCCGGTCGGTGTTTTCGCCCCGTTGGGACCCGCGATAGGGTCACTGGAATCGACGTGGTAGTCGTGTTTCAGTCCCGGTCGGTGTTTTCGCCCCGTTGGGACCCGCCGACGTGCGCGGGCTGAGTCCCGAACGCCAGTTTCAGTCCCGGTCGGTGTTTTCGCCCCGTTGGGACCCGCCGACGTGCGCGGGCTGAGTCCCGAACGCCAGTTTCAGTCCCGGTCGGTGTTTTCGCCCCGTTGGGACTACACGGCCGGCGAGATAGACGAGCAGGAGTTAGAGGTTTCAGTCCCGGTCGGTGTTTTCGCCCCGTTGGGACGTGTCGACGTTGACGAGGACGAAGGTGGTGCGGTAGTTTCAGTCCCGGTCGGTGTTTTCGCCCCGTTGGGACCGCTCAAATACGAGTCTCGTCAACCAGACCAATAGGTTTCAGTCCCGGTCGGTGTTTTCGCCCCGTTGGGACTGGCCCGTCAGGTGCGCGAGCGGGTCGTCCGTCGAGTTTCAGTCCCGGTCGGTGTTTTCGCCCCGTTGGGACCGGTTGCTATCAATCGCAAAGGCTTCGAGGTTCTGTTTCAGTCCCGGTCGGTGTTTTCGCCCCGTTGGGACCCGCATCGGTAGCGCTCTCGGGAGCCGTGTCGTCGAGTTTCAGTCCCGGTCGGTGTTTTCGCCCCGTTGGGACGTGTCAGCCATTAGGGTGGCTTGGTCGAGGTCACTGTTTCAGTCCCGGTCGGTGTTTTCGCCCCGTTGGGACCGCCGGCGACCCGCCCGCCGACGACGACATCACGCTGTTTCAGTCCCGGTCGGTGTTTTCGCCCCGTTGGGACTGGTCGTCATCGAGTCCAACGGCATGCAGCAGTACGTGTTTCAGTCCCGGTCGGTGTTTTCGCCCCGTTGGGACCCGCCAGCGTGTCGACCTCCGGCACGTCCGAGGTCAGGTTTCAGTCCCGGTCGGTGTTTTCGCCCCGTTGGGACGGACGGTTTCGTTGTTAATCTCGGGCATCCGAAGTTTCAGTCCCGGTCGGTGTTTTCGCCCCGTTGGGACCAAACTTCTCGGTAGCGCCGTTGTCGCGGCCCTTTGTGTTTCAGTCCCGGTCGGTGTTTTCGCCCCGTTGGGACCTCTCCGTAGTCTGGATGCTGGGCAAGGACCGCAAGTTTCAGTCCCGGTCGGTGTTTTCGCCCCGTTGGGACCGACCAGTCCCGATGGCCGTTCGGACAGGCGTATGTTTCAGTCCCGGTCGGTGTTTTCGCCCCGTTGGGACCTACGGCCTAAAGGTCTACGCAGGCAGGTTCGACGCGTTTCAGTCCCGGTCGGTGTTTTCGCCCCGTTGGGACAGGGGGGATGAAATCGACTTAGAGGCCTGTTGGACGATATGCAGCGACGCACAACGACCGCTCGATTCGTGGACCCCAGCTGTACACGTAGTTTATAACAGTCGACGAAGTCCCGAGTTGGGTGTCGGGTCAGTCGGGTATGAATAGATTTCTTTTTCCGTTCTCTCGGAGCGTTGGAAGACACTCCTCTGTGTACGGAGGGATACGCGCTCGTGCCTATTCAGACATCGTTCCTCGCGGGACAATCCGCGTTCGCTGCGGGTTTCTTCTCGTCCGCAGCTCGGGAGGTCTATGAGTTCCGGCCACAGGTTCCCGTATCCTCGGGAGGGCCACCCCTGTCAGTCTACTACCGCCTGTGCAGCCCCAGCTTTCAATGCTGGTGTTTTCCCCTCCACGGCCGATACCAAGCCTTTGTACAGGGCTCTTGGCTTCGTGCCGGTTCATCGGCGGGCGCGCTCCGGCGAGACACAATCAGCCTCACCGACGGGGTGAAACACCCCCGCTCCGCCGACGACATGTAGCCGACGACGGCTTATCTCGTAGTATCATGCCTAGGATTATATAGATAGGGGGAGCAGAACAACGGCGTGCCCTCTCACAGTGACGGCCTCGTCACGGAGGCAGTATGACTTCTGAGCGCGATAATCCACAATCTGATCTTGATGACTTCCGCTGTGGAACAACAACGGAAGAGATTACCCGTACGATTCGGCTGCAACTCGAAGTGACCACCCGAAAGCTCGAACGTGTTTCACAAGCCATTGAGGAGTGGCAGGACGTGGCGTCCTTTACTGCTGACATCCTTCCGTCGTTTTACACATATCAGTGGGGGAGTCGAAGTAGCCAACTCCGGCGGCTAGTGCGAGCGGAGTTCGACGCTCTCAATATCTATGCCCACGACCGTGATGCAGCCGTAGGCAAGGTCCGGGAAGCGTTTGATTCGTGGAACCAGCGGGGCCAGCCCGGTGACCCGCCACAGGGCGAGTTTGGCAATGCCTCGTATTACCGGATGTCGACTTCTTCAAGCTCAAAGCGCCGTCGAGAGATCGTGCAGAACGAGCGTGGGTTCGGCCTGCGTGTGTCGCTCCTAAAGCCTGCATCGGACCCGATTTGGTTCCACATCAACGCCGGCCAGTACCAACGGGAGTGGCTTGAGAAAGTGGTCGACGAAGACGAGTCCGCAGAGCTTGGAGTCGTGGAGCTGCGAAAGGACGATGGAGAGCTATACGCGCATGTCAGCATCAGCGAGGAAGTTGAGGTATACGAACCGGGTGATGTCGACACAGTCATTGGGGTTGATCTCGGCGAGCGAGTCCTCTATGCTGTCGCGGTGGTAACAGACGGCACTGTTGAAACTGTCGAGATGGAATCCGGCCGCGAGTTCCGCCATTACCGCGAGCGACTTGACGCACGTCGAGAACGGCTTTCTGAGCAAGGCGACTTGGCCGGCGTCCGTGCAACGCGAGGTGATCGACGGCGATATACCGAGCAGCAGACCCATACCGCGACTCGGCGGATTGTCGATCTTGCTGCGGAACACGCACCATGCAAGATTCAGTTCGAAGACCTGACTAATTACCGAGAGACGGCTGCTGACCCAATCCACGATTGGCCTCATGACATGCTAACTCGCCAGCTTGCGTACAAGGCTACGGAGGCTCGGATACCAATCGAGGCGGTTGATCCCAAGGAAACTAGTATAACCTGCCGAGAATGTGGTGAGACGAACCCAGCGTTCAGAGATGGTGACGAGTTTGAGTGCTGGGACTGCGGGTATCAGGTCCACGCCGACGTGAACGCGGCTATCAACATTGCCCAGCAGAACTAAGACTCAGCGGTCTCGATACGACCTTACCGTAGTCCGCGTTCACTCACCCTGCCGCTGCCCGAACACGTCCTCGTCGAGAATCCGCTCGGCCGCCAGCCGCTGGACGACCTCGCACTCACTCAATTCGGGCACGTCGCCGTCGCACACCCGAGCGACGTAGACACGCTCTCCGAGTCGGTCGACGGCGAGATGGGCCTCGTCGGGCTCGCCGTCGGCGTCGAGGAGGTCGTCACGGTCGAGAAACGACTTCGGAATGGTCACCATACCGGAGCCACCCCGGCTCTGGAGTTTCTGCATAGGACCTCTGTCGAGTGCTGGCTAATAAGTGCAGTCACGGCCCCCAGTCGCTGGCGGTTATCCCACCAGAATCCCCGACTCAGCGGGCGACCTTTTAGCTGAGCCAGCCACGCGCGACCAACCCGCGGCACAGCCGCGGGCTGTACCCCTACCCAACTATGGCGAAACCAGAGACCGGCAACAAACTGCCGGACAGCGGGGGCAACTCCCCGCACCGACCGTTCCGAACCGAGTGGCGCAACGTCGACGAGCGACGCCGCGCCCGAGCACGACGCGAGGCGGCCGGCGCGAGCCGCGACCTCGCCGCCTCGCTGCTGGCCGGAGGTGGCGCGTGACGGGCTGGTCCTGTGACGACTGCGACGCGCAGGCGTCGACCGACGACGCCGACTACGATGGCCTCGTCGAGCGCTCCCGAGCGGTGCACGAGGAGACCACGGACCACACGACCAGCGCGGTTGAGGAGGTCCCGGTGTGACCGCGACCGAGCCGGACGTGCTCCGGGCCGCGAACCGCGTCTCCATCGTGGTCGGTCTCGGCTTCTCCGCCGTCTGTGGGGCGCTGACTGACAGCGTCCTGCTGGCGGCGTTCCCGACCCTCGCCGCCATCGCGGTCCTCTACGGCGGCATGCGAACCACCACCCGCCTCGGGAGTGACCGACCACTCGATAGAGATCCCACCGACCTGCCAAACGACCACGGGGGGCAAGCGTGACAGACGGCGAAGTCGCCGTCCGGCAGAACGGCCAAGAACATGCCGTCAGCACGCCCGAACTCGATGGGCAGGTGTACGTCGACGTGGACGAAGCCGTCGCCCACGTCCCGCCGGAGGTCGGTGTCGTCTATCACGACGACCGAGACGACCTCGCGGCGGATGGCTACGGCGAGCGAACGGAGGTCGAGATGCGTGGCGTCGCTCTCCCGGATGACGCTGCCAAGGGCGCACTGCTGCTCGGCGGCGGGCTGCTGGCCGCCGCGGGTTCGCTGTTGGGCGGCTCCGTATCACCGGGACTGCCGGCGCTCGCGGCACTGTTCGGTGGCGCGATGCTGACGTACATCGGCGCGCGAACGGCATGGACCGACCGAACGACGGCTCGCGCCCGTGATAGCGCATCCTCTGAACATGAGACTCAGTAACCCACAGACAGCGGTTCGCTCGCTGCTGCTGGCGACCCTCATCGTCGCGTCCGTCATCGGTGGCGCGGTCGGTGGGGCGGTCGCACAGTCCAGCGAGCCGGTAGTCAACCCGGAGACGCACGGCACGGTAACCATCGACTCCTACAACGTGAGCTGGGAGCCGATTCAGTACGAGAACGACAACGGAGAACTGGTGTCACACCCGTCCCACGTGAACCAGTCCGTCGACAACCCGTTCGCGTACACCGCGACGGACCTCGAAATCGCCAACTACGGCGAGTTCCCTCGCAAGTCCACCGAAGAGGGGAACAACTCGGTGTCGGCGCTGGACGCGAGTGAGTGGTCGACCACGGTCTCGGACACGAGCAACACGGCGCTGACCGCGAGTGATACCGAGACCGCTCCCGGCGTCGAGGCGGTCAACATCGCTACCGGTGGTTCGATGGCGACGGGCGACACCGCGACCGCCACGTTCTCGAACTTCTCGGTGACGAGCGACGAGAACAAGCGCTATCTGCAGGTGGCGATGGACGTGAACCAACTCGACTCGGCCGCGACCGTCGACGTGCGGGTCGTTGACGAGAACGGCGACTACTACGTCGCCGAGGTCAACGCCTCTCGGAGTTCCGGCGAAGACCTCATCGGGAGCGCACAGGGCGAGGGGTACGTCTTCCAGCGGCAGCTCGGGAAGATGAACCTCGTCGCCGACGGTGACGGCACTTTCGACAACATCCAGTCGGTCGATGTCGTCGTCGCTGACGCGGATGCGGACGTGAGCATCGCGGCGCTGAACGTCGAGAAGATGTCGACGTGGGACTACGGCACGGAACTGGTCGACAACGACAGCGACGACGAGCTCGAAGAACAGACCATCACCGAGGTCACGACGCCCGGTGAGATTGCGGTGGTGTCGCTGGACTCACTCGGCCAGACGTTCCAGTCCGGGACGGTCCACGACCTCAGCATCGAGTTCGTCAGCGACCGGAGCGACCGGGACGCGTCGGCTGTCGAGTACTCGATGAACCAGACCGACCAGAGGCCGGGCTACTACGGCACGGCGACGGTCTACGCGCCGACGGGACTGGTCAGTGCCTACGAACTGTCCTACTCGGGCATCGAGACGACGATGAACCAGTCGTTCCTCTCGGACCGTTACATCGAGGTCAGCTACGCGGAGGGCGTCGGTGACACCGATCCCGAGAACATCAGTTCGTGGACGGACATCACGTCCTCGTTCAGTTCTGAGGGCGACGTGGTTACCGTCGACGACACGATTCAGCCCGGGCAGACGAACTACGCCGTCATCAAGCTCCAACTCGTCGAGTCCGAGTTCAACACCGTCGACAACGCGCTGTCGTCGGGCGGTGCGGCCGTCATGGGGCCGGGCGGTGGCGGTGGCCTCGGGAACCTCCCGCTCATCGGCGGCGCGCTGGCGACGCTGTCGGGCATCTGGGCCTACGTTCGCGGGGCTATCCCGTTCATGGGGCCGAGCCGAGGGGCGTGATTCCGATGTCCGACACTAACTCGGGAGGTGACTGCTGATGGCAAGTAGCGACGGCCGCTGGACAAACCGTCTCCAGACCATCGCCAACGTCTCAGACAGTAGCTGGACGAACATCCTCCCGAAGACGCTCCTGCTGCCGGTCATCGCGTTCTTCGCGTCGCTGGCCGACGCCATCGGGGCGTTTCTGGGTATCCCTATCGCAACGGGCCGGGCCTTCGGCGAGGGGATCGGTGACCTCATCGGTTCGTTCCTCGGTGGCGGGGCGAGCATCATCTCCTCGGGCGCGACGGAGTCATCGTCGTCACTTGCGAGCGGCATCTGGGCGCAGTTCGGCCCACTGGCGTTCCCGCTCGCTATCGGTGTCGTCGTCCTCGGGGCGCTGGTAATCGCCCGAGCGCGTCAGCAGGGCTCGACGA
Source organism: Haloarcula sp. MBLA0138 (assembly GCF_055632455.1). Taxonomy (NCBI): domain Archaea; kingdom Methanobacteriati; phylum Methanobacteriota; class Halobacteria; order Halobacteriales; family Haloarculaceae; genus Haloarcula; species Haloarcula sp. MBLA0138. The sequence goes on from NZ_CM145746.1 coordinate 222,967, forward strand.
GTAACATCTTCCCGGGGGCTGGCGGCATCGACGCTCCAGAGTGGCTCCCATTCGCCGGCGAGGAGGAGGAAGAAGTCTGATGGCCTGCGAGCCGTCGGCGAGCGCCTCAGGAGGTGCCCGGCGTGAGTGACGGCTGGCAGACCTTCGCGGTGGACAAGAACACCGCAGTCGACTGGAAGACACTCGTGATGTCGTCGCTGGGGCTGCTCTCGACGGTCGCGGCATCGAACTTCGCCAGTATCGTCGACACAGCTCTCACGCTGTTCGCCGTCACTCCGCTGCAGAAAGCTGGGGAGTTCGTGCGAGCGGTGGTCGGCGGCCTGACGGGGACTCCGGGCGTCGTGTCGGATGCAGCGTTCGGGGAGACGAGTGCCGCTATCGGAGACCTCGGCATCGCGGCCTTCCCGGCCGCACTCGTGGTCGTCGTGGGTCTCGGGTTCGTCGTTGCGGAGGTGCGAGAGCGCCTATGAGTGCGAACGAGGGCTCGTTGATTCCGTCGACAAGCCCGTCGGATTGGGTCCGACAGCGCATCACGGAGTATCTCATCGGAGCCATCGCCGGCTTCGTCGGCGTTGTCGCCGGCGTCATTGACGACGGCTACGGTATCGTCGAGAACGGCGTATCGAGCGCAGGAACGTCGCTCGTGGACACGCTCGACCTCGTCGTTGACGGCGCGTGGATGGGCGTGGAGTTTTGGCAGGAGTGGCTCATCACGCTCGCAACCGAGTTCGGCCCAGCGGCTCCGTTCGTGCTGCTGGTGCTGTGGTCGCTGACGTTTGCGGCCGTGGTCCTCTTCCTCGTGGCGACCGGGCCAGCCCTCTCGGACGCACTCGGGTCCATCCCGGTTATCGGCTCGCTGGCGGACGCACTTGTGACGTGGGTCATCGAGTGGCTGTACCGCCTCGCCGACTTCGTGCGGGGTGAGAGCGCGTGAGCGTCCGTTCATCACTCAACGCCGTTGCTGCCCACCCCGCGGCGAAGGCGACCGGCATCTCGGCGCTCGTCGGCGTCGTGCTGAAGCTGCCCGTCGTCGTCGCTGTCGCGGGGACCCTCTGGAGCCAGCTCGGGACGATATTCACGGCCGTCTCGGTGGCTGGCTTCTCCATCGCTCCGAAGGTCGGGTTCATCCCGACCGGCATCGCGCAGAACACGGCACTGGTCGTCGGCGGGCTGTTCGTCGTGAAACTGCTCGTCGTGAAGGTCCTGCACAGCCTCTACAAGCAAATCAACGATTCGACATAGGAAATCCAACAGTATGAGACACAACACGCACGCACAGACGCAGTACCGCACGCCGGCGACGGGAGGTGACGGCTCGTGGCGCTAGAGATGCTGACCGGACTGCTGTCCGTGTCGGTTCTCACCACGCTCCTCGGGCTGGCTGGCGTTGGCGCGCTCGCGCTCTGGACGTTCGAAGAGCGCGAGGAGGCCGATGATCGGGTTGACCTCGTCGAGCGGGTCGGCGAGCGAGCGCGGACGACCACCGGTGGCATCGCCGGCGCGTTCGGGTCGCTGGCGGTCATCGTCACGTCCATCATGGTTACCATCGGCCGCGAACTGGCGATGACCGGTGCCGAAATCGCCCCGCTGATCAAGGCTGCGCCAGCGCTGACTGGGGAACTCCTCCTCGGGATACTGGCGTACTTCCAGATAACCGGCTACATACCGCTTGAGCCGTGGCAACTGGGCCTCATCGTCATCGCGGTCGTGCTGGTGACGCTTGTTGCCCGCTACGGAACCGCCGGCTCGACTACGACCCGCTCGCGGGGGCCTGACCCCAGCCCGTCGGGCACTTCGATATTTCAGTACGATGAACCACAGGATACTCACAGCGCTACTGGTCGCGCTGGCCGTGCTCTCGGGGATTCCCACCGGCACCGTCAGCGCACAAACGGACGCCGGTCCCGCCGGGATGGCCGCCGTTCCCGACAGCAACATCGCGGTCGATGTGCCCGAGGGAGAGGCACCAGCCATCCCCGCCGAATCGCTCCGCGGCAACGTCTACGCCGCCAGCAACGCCTCGACGACGGGCGTGACAGTCACGACGCCGGACAGAGCGGAAACGCTGGTCGAGTCGGACAGCAACATCATCGGCGCGGGTGACCTCGCGCTCATCCTGTCCGACGATAGGCACCACGCTGGCCGACGGGTCGCTCTCCCCGCGGGCGCGGTACAGGACGCGCTGGGCTACACGCCTGAGCAGGTCCGTGGCGTCCACTCCAGTGGGTCGACGTGGACGCGGGACGTGACCTACGAGAACGGCTATCTGGTCTTCGAAGTGCCGGAATTCTCGGAGAACGGCGTGACCTTCACCGGCGAGGTCCAGATAACTGCGTCGCCGGCGACGGACAATTTCAGAGCAGCCTACAGCGTCGGCGACACGGACGCGGTCGCGGAGTACCAAATCGAGACGACCGGCGTACTGAACACGCAGACCGACACAGAAAGTGCCGGAGCGCTGGCGAACGGCGACACGCTGCCGCTATCGGTGGCAGGGAACCTCGTCCCGACCGGTCCGTCACCCAGCGACGAGCCGGAGATCGTCTTCGAGGGGCAGACCAAGACCGTACCGTGGTCCGCGAGCGCGACGGGACATAACCACGGGACGGCCATGTCGGTTACTGTCCCGGGCAACGTCGACCCAGTCAACGAATCGGTCACGTTTTCCGGCGTCGAAGAAACGACTGGAGCGACCTACACTGGGTCGAACCTCGCCGACGGCGAGTCCTTCGACTACGATGTCGACGGGAACGTCCCAGCTTCTGGGGCCGAGGTGACGTTCTCCGGCGAGTCGACGACGACCTCGCGGACCGTGTCGGCGACAGTCCCATCGTCGGGCGAGACTATTGATTACGACGCTGCTGGGAACCGCCCGCCGACGAACGGACAGGTAACCTTCTCCGGTATGGTCTATCACTCACAGGATGACCAGTCGTGGTCGGGCGTCTCGGGCGGCGACTCTCTCTCGATTCAGAACGGCGGCAACATCGACCCGACCGGCCCCGCGAACGGGGACCCGGAGGTCACGGTAACCGCGCAGACCTCGAACGTCAGCCAGTTCGGTACAAATGACGATACGGACAAGCTTTTCCGAGATAGCGGTGATGGGACCGAGTTTGAGATTCGGGACCCGCCGTCGACGATAACTCATGTCCGAACTTACGTCGAGGGGCCATACCCCGACGATGCATCGGACATTGATGTCTATCTGATTAGTGAGGGTGCTGATAAAACCCATGCTGAAGGAACTCACGTTGGGACGATTAACCCCGACCCTGAGGTTGGTTGGCAAACATTCGAGATATCTCCATACCAGCCCTCTGGAAGTACCGCTACTGTTGCTTTCGTGTCTGACAGCTCCAGTGACTTTGGATACGTCAGCACGCGGATGGACACGGGATTCGACGATATCCGGTATGCGAAGCGGTCGCAATACTCCAGAACAGCTGCCGGCTGGGTCGAACTCGTCTCCCAACCGGACTCGCTGACGGTCTCTTCGTCAACGGACTCGACGACGGTCACAGGCCTGTCAGACGGAAACTCGCACTCGGCAGGCCTCTCGATACCGGCTGGCGACTCGTCGCTGTCGACCTCTGGAGCCGGGACGTTCGATGTCTCGCTCACTAAGACTGACCGGGTCGCAACCGAGGACCCGAGCATCGATGTGGACGGCGATGGGTCGACCGACGCCTCTTACAACGGGATACTACGAGACGGCGAGACAGCGACGCAGTCCGTCGACGTGCCGCTGGGCAGTACCACAGCAACAGCGACGACCTCGCGGCACAAGGTCGACCTTGACCTCTCGTTCGACGAGCGCACAGCAACGGAGGACCCGGCCGTCGACATAGATGGCGACGGGTCGACGGACGCCTCTTACGACGGCGTCCTCACGTCCGGGCAGACCCACACGGCGACCGTCGGCACTCTCGCTCCCGGGTCGCACACGGCGACAGTCGCCGTCAGCGGTGAGCCCGTCGACCTCGACATCTCGATGACTGAGCGGACGGCAACGGAGGACCCGGCGCTTGACGTGGACGGCGACGGAACGAACGAGGTCGCACACGCGGGCATTATCCCGGAGGGAGAGTCGGTCACTGTTGACGCGGAGGCGCTGACGAAGGGCGACAACACCCTCACGACCTCACTAACTTCGGGGACCGTCGACTACTCCGTGTCGGCGGATGGTACCTATCACACTGAGGACCCGGCCGTCGACGTAGATGGGGACGGGACAACTGAGGCCGGCTACACCGGTGTTCTCGCGCCCGGCGAGACGACGACCGCGGAGCTCCCGAGTCTCGACCGACAGACCGACGGCGTCACCATTTCGACGAACGCTGACACAGTCACGACCGCGCGGGTTACCTACACCGAGCGCACCGAGACCGAAGACATCGAGTTGTTCGTCAACGGGAACCGGACAGCATCTCTTGGACGACTCGGCGACGGTGAGACGGTCTCGCTCGGGACCGACGCGGCGTGGGTCCGCGAAGGCGAGAACAATGTGACACTCCGGCTCGCCCAGCAGCCTGCGGACGCGCCGGCGACGCAGGCCGAACTGACCTATCGTCACGAAGTGCAGGACCAGCAGGTAGTCACGTACACCGCCGAACAGCTCACGTCCCGCTACAACGTCTCGAAGTCTTTCGCCGGCGACCGACCGTCGGCGAACCTGACGATTCCGTTCGAGCGCAACGTCTTCGAGGTTCGTGACCTCGAACAGCGGACCAACGGCGGCGCGTGGTCCGATGTCGCCCCGTCGAAGTACGGTCTCGACAACACCACGTTGACCGTCGAACTCGGCGCGGTCGACGCTGGCGACTCCGTCGCGGTGCGGGCGAACGCGTCGATGGCGCGCGTCAACAACGGTTCGGTGGCGGTCGTCGAGCCGAGCGTCCGCTCGTCGACGCTGGACTCGCGTGTCCGCCTCACCGACTGGGCAGGCGATTCGTACATCCGAGTCCCGCGGGGGGCAGAGCGAATCCATTACGCCTACGATGAGCCGTGGCCCGGCGAAGACGGCGAACACGCCGAAGTACAGGCCAACGGGACGCAGCGTCTCTATCTACCACCCGACGATGCAGGCTACGAGTTCCAACTCTCGACCGTGCCGGTGGTCGCTACACCAATCAACGGTGAGGTGCTTGTCTCCGTACCTGACGCACCTGATGGGTCTGAGCCGACAATCGAGATCGCTCCCGGCGACTCTATCGGCGACGAGGTCGAGTTCACGTATCTCGACGCCGATACGGACCAGAAGTACGTCCTCTACTCCAAGACCAGCGAGGTCGTCCGCGATTCGGGGACGGCGAACAGCCCAGTCACACTCACGGACGACGACAACGACGAGACGCTGCAGTTCCGAGAGGAGAACACGTCAGCGTCGTCGTCCGGTGGCGCAGGCGGGTTCCCGCAAATCTCGATGGGGCCGGCAGCCGCGCCCGATGAGGGGATACCGGTCCCGCTCGTCGTCGGCGTCGTACTCCTGCTGGCACTGGCGGTTCTCGTGCGCCGCTTCGAGTTCATCACGCTGCCGTCGGGTGTCCCGACGGGGACGCTACCCGGGGTGGCTGTGGCGCTTATCATCCTCTATATCGTCGACTGGGCGAGTGGGCACGTGTTGTCGCAGTCGCTCGGGGCGGGCGTCCAGCAGATTGCACCGCTCGCGGGCCTCGTCGGTGTGGGTCTGCTGGCGTACTACCTCTACAAGACCTACATCAAGGGACAGGGGCCGCGCCCCATCCAGATCGTCGCTGCGGGGGCGAATCGCGTCCGGAGTGGTGCAGGCCGCCTTCGGGGAGGGAACAACTGATGACGGCCCGACTCGCCACGTGGGTCGTTGCGGCGTTGCTCGTCGCCAGTATCCTCGCAGTGCCGATGGCTGCCGGTCAACAAGCCGACGAGTCGGGGCAGAACTGGACCCTGAGCGACCTCCAAAAGCAGGGTGAGGTGACGGACACGCGCTACCCCTCGCTCCGGGTTGCCGGAGAGATGGAAGCGCTTTGGTTGGTCCGCTATCCGCCGCGTGGGACTGGTACCTACGGCTCCCGCGGTGCGCAGGAGTTCATCACTCCGACGACGACCGTGCAGCGCAACCGGGTCCGTCTGTACGGGTCGTTCCCGTTCGACGGCCAGAACCGGACATACAGTCTCACGAAGGTCTACTGGCACCCCGACAGTCGGCAGGTCGAGACGGACAACGGGACGGTCATCACGCAACGATACGCGAACGTCACGGCGGTCGGCCAGCAGGAGGTGACGTTCCAGTCGGGGATGCGCCGACATAGCGAAATCCCGCTGCGGGGCCACTACGACGATGCCGAACGGGTGACCATGCTGTTGGACATCGGCAGCCAGACGCTCCGCTGGACGTTCGCACACAAGTCTATCCCGACAGCGCAGGCTGCCCCAGACATCAGCAGCCGCGGCGACCTGAACGAGTACATCCTCATCTGGGTCGTACTGCCGACGCTGGTACTCTCAGGCTTGTCCTACAACTACGTCCCGAAGTTCCGCCGCAAGGCACTCGCAGGCACTGGTCGAGGCGCTGGGACGTGGATAGCGCTGGGGTTCGTCGCCGCGGTGGGGGCGTACTTCACGGGCTACTACGCGCTGGCTTCGCTGACCGCTCACTTCCCGGTTGTGTTCTCGCTGTTTATCGCCTACGTCGTCGCCGTGATGCAGCTCGAAGACGACGAGGACGCCGTCGAGACGTGGGGCTTCATCCGGATGGACCCGGAGACCGCGACCAGCCCGCTCGACGACAAGAGCGAGATACTGGATTCGGGGGATATCGAAATCGAAGGCTACGATGTGGTCTTCGACGAGGACGGCGAGCCGGTGCTGTACTCAACCGGACTCCTGTCGATGTGGGCGCGGTACAAGGGGTGTTACGCCCGGCTGAACATCGACAACCGAGAGGCGGAATGGAACTGCATCGGCGACTACGACAAGGTCATCGTCGTCGACCAAGACGCGCCGGCGCTGGTTGAACACCTCCCGTCGCGGGTCATCTTCGCGTGGCCGTGGCGGACTTACCAGCCACCGCGTGACGATGCGGGCAACCTGCTGGATGACGACCTCGACCCCGGGAAGTTCCGCGTGCTGCCGGGAGAGATGGGGACAGAGCAGTACGTCCAACTCGCGGCGATGGTCGGCGTACCGGCGATAGCGTCGGTTGCCGCTGCTGATTTCGTCGGCGCGTGGCAGTGGGGGCCACTGGCCTGCCTCCCGTTCGTGCTGACGTTCGCCGAACCCATCGAGGGGAAAGCCCAGTCGTGGGTCGCGCCCGGACAGGCGCGTAAAGCGTGGGTGACTGCATGGTACACGGACCTGAACGTCCGCCGATTCGGCACTATCGACGAGGTGCTGCGGAAGCTCATCGAGAGCGAGAATAAGCAGTACAACGTCGAGGAGTGGATGCAGAACCTCCGCGAGGAGGGAGTCATCAACGAAGCCCACAATCGGGAGAGCAAACCCTTCGACACTGTCCTCTCGGATGACGACCCAGCGGTCGACCGTAACGACCGAGGAGAGGCCGCGTCTGCGGGTGGTGACGACTGATGGCATCGGAGTCTGGCCGGTCGTCGCTGGACGACCTCCTCGATGACGCGCGTGACCGCATCGAGGACCCGGACGCAGATACCGAGGTGTCGGCGGTCACTCCGGCACTGGACAAATTGAACGAGGACCAGCGACAGTGGCTCCAGCGCTGGACTGTCGAGGGGTACACCGACCGACGCGACCTCATCCTCTCGCTCCATCAGATGCAGTTCTGGTCTCTCGGACGTGTCCCTGACGGCTGGTTCGTCGAGGTTTGTTCGAAGCCGGTCCCGCTGTCGGTCCTCATCACGACGGCGAACCGGCGTGAGTGGAGCGAGGACCCAGTCGACCAGCACACCGCGGAGACAGAGCGGCGGCAACTCGCGGCGAAGTACGTCCGGCCGGCGTTTCGGGCCGCTTATCGAACGCTCCGGAAGAACGTCCAGCAATACACGAACGAGCACGAGCGCGTCGAGGACGCGACTGAGACTCAGTACTTCGCGATGCGGCCGGCGCTGGACGACCTTTACAGCAAACAGAGCGACCTCCTTCTCTCGCTGCTGGACGGGTTCGAGGACATGACTGTCGTCGACGACTGGCTCTCTCGGCTGGACAACGGGACGCTCGGCGAGTTACACAAGGTCGAACCGGATTTCGACTGGAAGATTCACGACAGCCCAGCGGCACAGCGCGTCCTCACGGAAGACGACGCGAAGTACAGCCGCGAGCGGGAGCTGTGGGCCGCGACGTACCTCCTCCCCTCGTACAACCGCGCGGTCGAACGATGGACCGACGAGGCTGACGAACATCGCGAGGACGCTGACAGCGGCGACTACGGAACGAGGACGATGTAAATGTCTGTTCACGACCCACAACAACTCGGATTCGAGGCACCGCACTACGGAAGCGCACAGTGGACGGGTGATGACCGCCGTCACTCGGACGGCCGCCACCTCCGCCGACTCCACGGGATGCCGCAGTTCGACCCTGACCAGTTCGACGCTGAAGGGCTCGTCCCGGCGTTCTGGGACCACACGTGGGACGGCGGCCGGACCCAACCCAGTGGCGGCGTCGAGTGGTTCGCCACCGGTCCGCCAAACAGCGGGAAGACGACGCTCGCACTCCGAGCGGCGCAAATCGACATGGAGGTCAATAACTCCCGCGTCGTGTGGCGCGCGGCCACAGGGTCGCGCTCGGAGTGGCTCCCGTTCGCGCCGGTCGCGCACGTCTGTCTCCCGAAGGGATACGACGCTACCGCGTACGTCGTCGAGAAGGGCGGGAACCGCAACTCGATGGGGAAAGAGGTGCCGCTGGAGGATGTCGTCCGGACGGTCACGCACTACTCTGACGTGATGGACTTGAACCTGAACGTCCTGCAGGACGGCGTGTTCCACGTCGTCTACCCGGACCCCGAGATGCGGGGCTGTCAGTGGGTCTACGAGGAGTCGGACAAGGTCGTCGACGGCGTCGAGTTCCAACACGGCGACCCGGTCGACCACTGGTGGTTCGGTTGGGCGCTATCGCTCGTCGAACGTGGCCCGTTCGACTGGACGACGTGGGTCTGCGACGAGGTCGCCAGCCTCGCCCGTGAGGGCGTCTCGAAAGACCAGTACGCGACCCTCCAGAAAGTCCAACTCGCCGGGACGGCCGTCGAGGACTTCCGGAAGAACGGCATCATCGGCCTGTTCTTCGGCCACAAGGACAAGCACCTGCACAACCTCTGGACCGACCGGATTCGCTGGCGCGTGGCGATGAACGGTACCGCTAACCCGCACGGCGGCGCAGCACCGAAGGGCTTCGAGTCGGTACCGATGGAGGACGACATCGCGTCCCAGCTCGACACCGGCGAGGCAGTCCTCTACACCGAGCAGGAGTTCACTTGGCCTCCCATCTCGTGGCCGAAAATCTCGAAGCCCATCCATGGCGACCTGAAGGTCTATCTGTCGGAAGCTGACGCTGAGGCGACTGTTGCCACAGGAGGTGCGTCGGCGTGACCGAGCCGGCGGCCCACCCCACCGGTCCGACTGGGGCTTCGTCGACGTCAACGACTCACCGAAACGTCTCAGATTTCGATGACGAGTCCATGGGGCGGAACCGTCGGAGATGGGTCCCCGCGCCGGTTTCGCCGCCGCGGCCGAGACTATTCGCGCGCGCGGAACTCCTGACTGGACGGGAGTACCCCCCCGTGTGGGCGAGCGCATTATGTGACGCGCGACTGCGCGGCTGGCCGGTCGCAGGAAAACCTCACGAATCTGGGACCTCTCGACGAGTCGGAGGTGCGGCGCGATGCTCGTGACACCGGTCGACCTGCTTCGGATGGGCGTCGAGTTCTTCGCGGACCAGTTCGGGCTGGCGACGCTCGGCATCGGTGTCGGGACGCTGATGACGGCCGGCCTGTGGCTCTGGTGGGGATTCAAGCTCAAGACCGTCCTCGGCGTGGCGGTTGCCGTCGGGCAGACGACTGCCCGGCACGGGCTGGTATCGCTCTGTCTCTCGGCAGTCCTGCTGGGTGCGTTACTCTGGACCGGCATCATCCCGGGAGTCGACCAACAGGCAGCGATGACCGCCCTCGACGGACTCGCCGACGCTATCGCGGGGGTGGTCGGGTGACAACCTCCACGCCCGGCATCGACCATCACAACACCGAGGTCTACGATGTCGGGGACCATTACGCTGACACGGTCGGCGAGACTATCGCCGTCCGCGGACAGATTCGGCAGCGTTCCTCGGTGGACCCCAAGCTCGACGAGGCAGCCTTCGAATGTCACCGCTGTGGAACGCTCCACCGGATACCACAGGACTACGGGATAATCCGGGAGCCAACCGTCTGCGAGGGATGTGAGAAGCGCGGCCCGTGGAAACTCGTCAATCGGCTCTGTGAGTACGTCGACTATCAAGCGCTCCGGCTGCAGCCGCTCCCAGAGCAGGTTGAGGAGGGGACCGAAACTATCGATGCCCACCTCACCCGAGCGCTGGCTCGCCGTGGCGTCGAGTCCGGAGAGGTCGTCACAGTTGTCGCCGAGTACAAAGCGATTCACCCCGACGGGTCGACAGTCGGGACGAAGATACTCGACGCCGAGAACATCGTTGTCGAGGAATCGGCCAGACAGGAGGCGAACCGACAGGAACATCGGGACGTTATCGACGACCTCGCCAACATCCACGACCCGATGGACATTCTCGTCGAGTCCGTCGCGCCCAACCACCACGGCGATTCCCACATCAAGGAAAGCCTCATCCTGCAGTTGGTTCGTGGCAATTCCCCGGACGCCGACGGGACGAACCACCGCGGACTCGTCCACCAACTCCAACTGGGCGACCCCGGAACTGGCAAGACGGACTTCGGAGAGGCACTGACGGCGCTCAGCCCACGCGCTCAGAAGACCTCGGGCAACGAAGGCACCAGCGCGGCCGGACTCACCGCCGCGATGACCAAAGACGGCTTCGCCGACCGAGACCTCACGGTCACCGCTGGTGCTATCCCGAAGTGCTCGGGTGGCGCGGTGTTCGTCGACGAACTCGACAGTGCTGGGGACGCCGAACAGAACGCCGTGCTGGAGGCGATGGAATCGGGGAAGGTGACCGTCGAGAAGGCCGGCGAGCGTGCCGTCCTGAACGCCGAGACCGCGATGCTGATGGCTGCCAACCCGGCGGACGGCCACTTCCGCGATAACGACCCGCCTATTCGGCAGACGAATATCATCTCGCCGCTGCTGGACCGGTTCGACCTCATCTGGGTCCTTCGGGAGCGAACCGACCGCGGCGAAATCGACGACCTCGCTGGTCACATCATCGACGGGCGCGACGTGGCGACTCGGCGAGAGCGTGGCGAGCGCGTGCCCGAGAGCCTCCGCGACGAGGTGGACGGTGACCTCGATATGGGTGCGCTTCGGGCGTACCTGCAGGCGTGTCGTGACCTCTCACCCACGTTCGCGGACGATACGGTGAAAGACGCGCTCCGGGAGTGGTACGTTGAGGTGAAGACTCGACTCGTCTCTCGGGAGCGAGAACACGACCGCGTCATCCCGATAACGCCACGGTCGTTGCTGGACCTCATCCGGCTGGCGGAGGCGTCGGCGAAGGCGCGCCACTCCGAGACGGTCGAGATGGTCGACGTAGAGCGGGCGACCCGGCTCAAGAGCCGGTCGATGCGCGAACTCGGTCTGGAAACCGGCCCGGACGTGGAGGTCGAAACCGGTGAGGACGGTGGGCTGGTCGTCGCATCCGATGCGCCGACGGCGGTCGTCACCGAGGTCGTCGAGGAGCTGAAGCTGAGCGGTCCGTCCTACGGGGCCGACCGCGACGCGGTGATCGAGACCGTCGTCGACGAAACTGACGACCTGACCGAGAGCGACGCCGCGACCCTCGTCGAGGAGATGTTGGCCGCCGAGACTATCGACGAGACGCCTGACGGGAGGCTGGTCGCGTGAGTCGACCCGAGGCGGCGCTCGTCGCGTGCGTGCGCTGTGCGGCAGAACCGGAAACGGGCTGGTGTCCGGCATGCGGACGGCAGCGTGACATTACTGGTGGAACTTAAAATGGAATCACTACCTCGACTCGTTTCGGCAGTCGTACAGACCACTGCAGACGCAACAGGCGTCGAGGATGGCGTCGTGGCGGCCGCCGGTCTGCTGACTGGCTTGCTGGTGCTGGTCCTGTTCGCCATTCAGTCAGCCACCGAGCGGAATATCTGGGATTTTCTGGCCCGCGTTGACGGTATCGGACTCATCGCCATCGGAACTTCGGCGACGGTACTGGTCACGCTCGCGGAGCCGGAGTTCGGCCTTCTCCGAGTCTACGGGGCGCTGTTCGCCGGAGCACTGGTTCTGTTGGTGGCGTGGCGCTCTGACGACATCGACACGCTTCCGGAGTATGTGTGGTGGTTTAGCATCGGCGGGGCGCTTCGGCTGATTCTCATCGGTTCGATGATGACGACGGGTCTCGCGCTGTGGTGGAAGGGGCCGACGAAAATCGCGGCCGTGGACTACCTCGCTGGGTTCCCGATTGCGGGGATTGTGATGCTTCTCACAGTCGCGTTGTTCTCCAAAGACTACGTCAAGAATCCGTTCACCGAGGATTAGCGTTCGATGAGTTCGCCCTTCTTGATGAGTTTCGGGATGCTGTATCCGTCACGGTGGTGTTTGACCAGAATCCCGATATGGATGAGGACGCCCAACCCGATACCGAACAGGGCGGTCGCGAGTTCGAACGTCATACTCAACCCCATATCCGGGTATAGAATGGCTGCAAAGAAAGGATTTGGGGTGGTTGAGGTGCGTAGTCCCCTATCAGTTGTTGGATGCTGTCTCAGGGACACTGCCTCTCACACTCAAGAGCTACACACGACCGACCTGTTTCCTGCTGCCGTTCGTCACTGAGAGTGTTTCCCGAAACTACTTATCCCGTCGATAGAACTAGCACCTGTCTGATATGTTACCGCGGAGGTACACAGCACTAAGCATTGTCGTACTCATCGTTATCCTCGGAGGGTGTCAGGGCCTCATGGACTCTGGCCCGTCTGTATCCGACACTCGCGTCGAGATGGTCGACGACTCACCGGCGGTCGTGTTCAATTACTCCGTTTCGGACTTCTCGACAGTTCTGTTGCAGGGGCCGTCCGGCGAGGTAATCAACGAGGGGACTATCGAGCCGAACCAGACACAAGGCGCGCTGTACATGGGTGAACCACGCGGCGGCAACTACACGCTCATTGTCCAACAGGGTGGTGAGACACAGGTACAGGAACGCCTCTCCTTTGAGGGGCCGAAAGTCGAGATCGTCGGTGCGACCGAAACGTGGAGCGGTACTGAGCTCAGTAGTGTCGTCGTCGAAGTTCAGAACACTGGAGATCTCCCTGCCCGGACACGGGTATCTTCGGTAGAATTCAACGGCACCGAGACTGATGCTGGAGTCGGCCAGTGGGTGCGTGCTGGGGAAACTGTTGAGCTACAGTATGAGGTCAGTGGTTTCAACGCTCCGACTGTCTCCAAACCCGGCCAGTACACGGGCCATGTCACCATCTCATCGGCTGAGACCACGCAGGCAGCGCAGTTCTCGGAAATGTTTGCGACACCACAGCCGACTGTCGAATCTATCAGCCCAACGTGGGATGGACCAGCCCTACAAACCGTCACAGCGACAGTCAGTAACGACGCGAGGCTATCCGCTGATGCTGGACTCACGATATTCGTAAACGGCACCGAAGTCGGTAGTTCGGGTATCACGTCTCCGCCGGGAGAAAGCACTCACGAGCTTACTGGGCCGCTGTTCTCGCCGATGTACACTGCGACCACTGGCGGCGAAAAGGAAGTCCGGGTTCAGGTGAGTCGGCCGGGCCACGAGGACACTCGAAGCGTCACGAAGTCTTTTGAAGGCGCGAAGATTTCGATATCGAACGTTGAACCGGGATGGGACCGAGCCTATACTGACGCCGATGTCGACCTCGCTGGTGTCGACTTTGACGCTGAGAACACCGGCGACATACCGTTCACGTACGATGCCGTCCGCTTCGAAATCGATGGCCGTTCACGTACAGCTGCACCGTACGCTCCAATCACCATCTCGCCCGGGAACACGGACCAGTCCAACTGGTTTATCGACGAGGATATCCCGCTGGATGACGGCAGCTATAACCTCCACATCGAAATGTTACGGAACGGAACGGTTGAAGCAGAAACGACTCACAGTGTGGATACAGACGGTGCCTGAATCAGTCGGGCAGTAGGTCAAAGTCGTCCAAATCTGAGTCTGCTTCTCCAGTATTCTTACGCGATAGCTGGTTTGGGGCTTCTGTGGGTGGTATTCTCAGGAGATTCGATACGGACTGAGTAAAAACTCAATCAAATGGATGAAACAATCTGAACTCGCCGTGTTCTCGGTACTGGTAAAGTAGCCCGATTACAGTCCCGACAATAAGGACCGCAACCCACGTTTGGCGAGGGGTGAGTTCAATCATCGTCCTGTTTGGGGATTGACTGTGAAACAACTTAGACGTTCCCCGCTACCGACCACCGGTTCCGCTGGTATCGCGGTGCGGGTGCGGTAGTATTGCGGTTTTGCGGTGCGGGGCCAGCCCGACCGAAGGGAGGGGTGGGTATTTGGATTTGGTACCATTCGGTACACTACCTAAGGGTGCCTTGCCCACCGGGTGCGAAAGCGAGCCCGATGGCCGCCGCTGGCGAGGTGAGCGACCGACAAAATTACACAGCAGGAGAGGATGGAACGCGGTTAGTATATAAAGGGAACCGACCGATGAACAGTGATGCCTCTCTGCCGGAGCCGCTTACCAGATGGGCCGGTCCACGTTGTGCTTGCCGAGGAATCGGCCGTCGACGACGACACGACGGTCGCGCCGAACCTCACCGTCGAGTCCCGTCCAGTCGATGAGCGCGGACTCGAAGCTATCGGTCGGTAGCGGTGAGGCCTCAGCGGCATCGAGGCCCGACCGGAGTATCTTCAGTATCTCCTGAAGACCCACGGGCTGCTTGAGTTCCATCTTCAGCGGGTCGCTCGTCGAGTGGATGACGATGCCGTGGCGGTTCGCCCATCGTTCGAGAGCCGACGGCTCGCCGTCATCGCGGCGAGAGAACGGCGACGCCCGCTCTGCCACGCGGTTGAGGGCGTCCATCGTCGCGTCCTTCGTCGCCCGCCAGCGCTCGGCCACGTCCTCGATTTGGTCGCGGACAACGCCGTCCCGGAAGCGGACCATGCCGTTCTCGACCTCGATGATGTCCGCGAACCGCTCGGCGGCTCGGTACACCGTCGATGCCGACTTACCGGCGTCCTCGGCAACCTCCTGATAGTGCCGACCGCTGCCGTCGGTCATCGCCACCAACACGTCCCACGCCCCCTCGGTAGTCTCGGGGCCTGCGAGCTGGTCGACGGCGTCGGCACGGGACTGCTGTTCGAGGTCGGGCATCGGGTTCGGCCGCACGTCGACCGCGTCGTCGGCCCGCCCGGGCTCGAAGTACGGGTCCTCAACCCACACATCGGAGTCCGGAGCGAAGTCGACGCCGGCCCAGTGGAGCGCGTTCACGACGGTCTCGCGGAACTCCGAGACGGCTGAGTCGTAGCCGTGCCACGGTATCGCCGACTCGCCGTCCGGGTAGTAGTCCGACCAGTACTGACACTCGATTTTGTGGTGGTAGAGCGGGTCGTCGCCCGTATCCTCCGACCGGACCCACTTCGGCTGGTAGCACTTGAGCCGCTTCGCAAGCGTCTGGTCCGAGAGGAGCCGCTGCCAGTTATCGGGCGACAGCGCCACGGCCTCGTAGTGGCCCTTGATGTCCTCGTGGTCCCACTTGTGCTCGCCACGACCTCGGCCGTTCGAGAACTGGGATATGTGTTCGAGGACGCCGCCCTTGCCGGCGAGACAGCCGGTTGCGACTTCGCGGAGGATGCGCCCGTACAGTTCGAGCGCGTAGATGGACGACCACTCGTGAGCGTCGACGAAGTACCCGGCGTCGATAGAGAGATGCGAGGCCAGCGACTGGAGTAACCCCAACACCTCGAACTGCGAGAGGTTCGTCGACTCGACCTGCACCCGGATGGACTCCGGGCACTGCGTGGGCATCCCACCGATGAGGTCGCCCGTCTCGACGTGTCGAGCCCTCGGAAACCCGGGCCGAAAGGTAAAGTCCACGCCGAGTTCGTCGTTTTCGTCGTCGGCCGCGTAGACGCCGAGCTTGTACTCGTTCATCGCGCCGTCGAAGGTGGCTGACGGGGGAGTCTCGATTTTCCCCTCCCAGTGGGTCGAGCGGACGATTTCGAACTCGGAACCGTCGAAGGCGAAGGTCTCCTCGCTGTCTTCGAGGTCGGGCTCGTACTGGCTGACTATCGCCCAGTACGGCGAGAGACCACCCTCGTCGAACACGAGATTCGCGCCGATGCGGTGTGGCTGGAGGTCGATGACATCCTCGATGCTCGTGGCGACCTGCGTCACGCGTTCTCACCCCCGTCGGCGAACTCGCCAAGCGTCGCGGGCTCACTGGTCGGACTGGTCGCGCTCGTGTCGACGCCGTCGGGGTCGTACGCGACCCGCTCGCGCTCGGCGCGGCGCTGTTCGCGCAGGTCGGCCGCGGTGGGGCCGTCGGCGGCGTCACAACAGTCACACGGCTCGCGCGGGCCGTGCGGGAGCCGCTCGGGGCGCTCGCCGTGAAAGCGAAGCCACTCCTCACGCTGGTCGAGGCGGCGCATGATGGCGTCGCGGGGCTCGTCCAGCGGGGTCCGGGCGTCGTCGGCGTAGCGGTCGTTCGCCAGCCGGCGCTCGACGGCCCGCCACGCGGCCACCCGCTCGACGGAGTCCATGCCGTCGATGAGCGAGATGACGAGGGCTCGCCGCGAGGAGTTCGCCAGCATGTCCGCGTCGAGCCAGCGGGCGGGGTCCTCGCCGATGCGGTCGACGATGTTAGGACAGCGCAGCCGCTCGCGGCGGTCGCCCGCCTGTGTCGTCGACGGCATCAGGCATCGTCCTCCGGAGCGCCGCCATCGGTTCGTGCTGTGTACGCCTCAGTGAGTGGCCGCTGTCGAAGCGAGTCAGGCAACGGGATGCCGTCGATGGCGGGACAGTAGTGCAGGAGGTACTGCACGTACTCGGGCGGGATAGCACTGTGAACCGACTGTTCGGGCCAGTCGGTCGGGACGCTCTTTGCCGCCGCGAGTTCGCGCCGCTGATACTCCGTGTTGTTGTAGTTGTCCCGCGTCGACATCGTCAGGTTCGGTTCCCCCGTCTCGACGGCGTGCGGGGCCGAAAACGAGGTCTCGAAGTGGCGTTCCAAGTCGAAGGGGAGTCCGAACGCGAGTCCGTTGATACGCGTCGGGTCCTCCAACTCATCGCACCGAGGGACGTTCTCGATGACGTACTGGTCCGGACTGATGGCCGCGACCACGTCGCGCACGTTCAGCTCCTCGAAGCCGGGATACCGACGCTCTATCTCGCCATCGTCCCAGTCGTAGCGAGCGGCGTTGATTTGCGTGAGCGGCGTGTACCGGAGACACGGCGGGGACATCCAGAGGATGACCGTCTCGGCTTCGAGGTAGTCCGCGAGGACGTCGAGGAGCCACTCTACGTCGCTCGCGTCTCCCCGGACGAACTCGCCGGGGTAGTCGTCGCCGTAGTCCTTGATGTCGACGCCGACGTGGTTGATGCCGAGCCGGTCAAGCGCGTGCCCGACGCCGCCACGGCCGGAGTAGAGGTCGATGACGAGCACCTCCGACCAGTCAGTGTCGGTCATCGCTCACCCCCGACGACCGCGGCGTCGAGCACGTGAGGCCAGCCCATCTTGGCGAACGTCTCCTCGTGGCGGTCGATACTGTACCAACTGCCGCGGAGATGCTCGTCCAGCAGCGACGCCGGGATGACGGCGACCGCCAGCAGTTCCTTGGCGGCCCCCGCGTCTTCGTAGACGGCGAGCGCGTACATCGCGCCGGCGTCCAGCAGGGCGGCGTGCTGGCCGCCCTCGCGGCCTTTGATGACCCACCGACCGCGGCGGTCGCTCCCGTCGCGGCGCACGCAGGCCTTGATTTCGACCTTCGAGCCGACGGCGACCAGCGGCGTGCCGGCGAAGACGACTGGCACGCTGGCGTCGACGAGCGAGGGGGCCAGCAGGTCGGTCACGACGGCGTCGTGATGGGTGGTCTCGTCGAGTGCGAGGTCGAGACCGTCGATGGCCGCGGCGACGAGGTCCTCGATGTCGTGGCCGATAGCCTTCGCGTGGGCGATTGCGCCGCTCATATGCCGACCTCCTTGAAGACGATTACCTGAACGGTCGTCCCGGGACTGATACCGTCGTTGTAGTGCCGGTTCAGACTCTCCAGCAGTTCGTCGGCGGTCTCAGAACCGTACTCCGCACCGAACAGGTCCAACAGCGCCGGCACCTCGACAGCATTGACGCTGGCGGTGCGGCGCACTTCCAGCAGTGCAAACTCGGTACCGTCGTCGAACGTGGCCGTGACGATGTCTCCGACTGCTGGTAGGTCTGTCTCGTAGCGGACGGTCGCCGTCTTCTTGCCGTGGAGAATCGGCCCGACGTACGCCTCGTGAAAGGCGAGTTCGGCAGGACCGCTCATAGTGCCCTCTGACACCGCGAGTAGTGTTCGGGGCTGTTCCACGGTTTGATGCTGACTGCACCAGCGCGGTAGGCCCACAGCGTCGCGCCCAGCAGGTGCTCGCGGGCGATAGAGCGGGTCACTGCTGACCCTCCTCGTGGTCAGTGTCCGTGTCGCCACAGCGGGAGTTGCACCCGCCTTCGGCGCGAACTAAAGTCGCCTGCTGGCCCGGCTTCAACTTCTCTTTCAGTGCCGACTCCCGCTGCCCGGGCATCATCCCGCGATGCGGGTCAACCACGTCGTAGCCGTGGGCTTCCAACTCGGGAACCAGCGGGTCGACGTAGCCGCTGCCGGCGTAGATCGTCACCGTATCCGCGTCGTGATGCTCCAGCGCCGGGAGGAGGTCCTGTAGGACGAACGCGCCCCAAACCGGGGACCGCTCCCGGATGTTCATGTCGTAGTTCGGAAGCGACTCCCACGGCCGGACGAACCCGTACTTCGCCGAGAGGATGCCGTACGCGGCGGCGTCCCGGCCGACCGTCCGCCGCTTCCGAAACACGGAACTCGGCTCGTACTTGAACTCGGCACGTCGTAGCCCGTCAAGCTTCGACTTCGAGCAACTGACCAAAACGAACTCAGTCATCGGCCGTAGCACCTCCGAACTCGGCGAGATTCCGCTGGTCTGTCCGCGTCTCGAAGTCGTCGTTGAACTCCGTCAGCCGGTGGGTCGCCTGAATGAGCATAGCGAACTCGAAGGCGCCGCCGACGGCGTTCTGGTACTGGCCGTCGACGTGTCGGCAGGTCTTCGCCCGCCAGTGCTTGTCGAGGATCTGGTCGTTCTGGACGGCTTGAGACGGGCTGGAGTTATCGACCGAGTCTAACAGCGACGGCTCCTCACGGAGCGTCGCGACCAGCTCGTCGTCGAGTCCCCAGCCGAGACCGTGGGCGACCGGCTCGTCGCCGATCTCCGCTCGGAACGCCAGCGTTCCGTCGATCCGTTCCTCTGGAGAGGCGTTCGCGAGCCCGCCAAGCATGTATCGGTGCGACAGGTGCGACTCCTCGATGATCGGGTAGATCTCGGCGACGTGCTCGTCGTATGGCGGCTGGAGCGGGACGTACGCTCGCGGATGTACATCCGGGTCGTGGAGCTGGATGAACTCGCGGATGCTCTCGGTGGTCGCCTGCTGGTCGTGGAGGTAGTCCTTCGCGACGACCGCGGTCGCGCGGCGCTCGATGGCGTGGCGGAGGATGTCTCCGTTACTCAGGTCCTCGCCGATCGCGGAGTCGAGGATGCGGTCCTGGCTCCGCCAGAAGCTCGCCGGGTAGCACTCCGCGGCGTTCTGAAGGCGGTACGGCCACGGGTGCTTGAGGCTGCTGGCTGCGTAGATATCGAGCGGGCAGGCGTCGAGAAGGACCTCCAGCCGGCGGAAGTACCCCAGCGCCAGCCCAGCGTCGAAGGTGTCGAGTTCGTCGCCGGTCGCCCGGAACTCGTCGGGGTGGTTGGCCTGACGGCCGTGGCGGTCGACATGGTCAGTGCCGCCCGTCGACTGCCCGCCGTCGGTCACGAGCCGGTTGTTTGCGTCGGCGCGGACACGGTTGGCCTGCCGTGGCTGGGACTCGGTGAACGCCCGCCAGACCTGTCGCCACGCCTTATCACACGGACCGCAGAGCCGCCGGCGGTCGCCGTTGGGCAGGCGTTCCCAACGGGTCGCACAGACCTCGCCGCAGGACTCGCAGCGCTTGCGAGCGCCCATCTACGCCACCTCCTCGTCGACCCGGCAGTGGTCGCGGTGGTCGACGCGAGCGCCGCCGCGGGGCCACTCGTCAGGACGGTCGGGACAGCCGGTGAGATGGCCGTACTCGGTCGTGCCGTCGGTCCCGATAGTGACGCGAGCGCGGCAGTGGGGGCACCGCTCTAACCGGTCGCCGTCGGTCGGGAACGACTCGCCACCGCGTTGGACGCTGAGCGGGCTGTGGTCCTGCTCGGCCGCGCCGTGACAGGAGCGGTCGGCGTCGCCGTCGTCGACGCTGCGGTGCAGGTGCGACCCGTGTTTGCTGACGAGGTAGGCGTCGAGGTCGGTGTCGTCGTCGGGGAAGCACTGCGGGCAGGCGTCGTACTGCGCCGCTCGCCCGGAGTCGCCGGGCGTGACCATCCAGTCGCCCGTGGCCGGGCAGGGCGTCGCGCGGGTGAGCGTCTCCGCGACGCTCATGGGCGACACCTCCCGTCGTCGAGGGCGGGGCAGCGTTGGTTCGGCTCGTCGATGAACTCGCCACAGAAATCGCAGATGAGCCGCTCGCCGTCGTCGACACGGCTCATGCGGACCACCCCGTAGAGCGGCCGCTACCTATCAGGAAACCCGGGAAAAAGGGTTTATATCCAGTGGGCCGGCGCGAATTCGAATCGCGGTTACGGCCACCCGAAGGCCGAAGGATACCAGGCTACCCCACCGGCCCGTGCGATAGCAACAGGAGCAAGGTGGAGGGGCGGTTTAACGGTTGCGAATCGCAGGGCCGGGGCGTCGGCGGGTACCAGCCGACGGCCGATGACAGAAGATATTTAACCGAGTGTGGTTACTCACAAACTGAGTAACTATGACCATTCTCGTCACCGGCGGCGACGGCTACCTCGGGTGGCCGACCGCCCTGCGGATCGCCTCGCGGACCGACGACCGAGTGCTGCTCGTCGACAACTTCGGCCGGCGCGAGTGGGTCGAGGAGGTCGGCGCGACCAGCGCGACGCCGGTCGGGAGCATCGACGAGCGCCTCGACGCCGCCCGGGAGGTCCACGGGCTGACGAACCTCTCGTTCACCGAGGGCGACCTCGCGGAGAAGGCCTTCGTCGACGAACTGCTGGCCGTCCACGAGCCCGACGTGGTCGTCCACACGGCCGCCCAGCCGTCCGCGCCGTACTCCCAGATAAACGGCGAGCGGGCCAACTACACCCAGCGCAACAACTTACAGGCGACGCGGAACCTCCTGTGGGGCCTCGAAGCGCACGACCTCACGGACACCCACTTCGTCGAGACGACGACGACCGGCGTCTACGGCGCGCCGGAGTTCCCCATCCCCGAGGGCGGCGCGGCGATGGAGAACGACGGCGAGCGCGACGACGTGCCGTTCCCGAACATGGGCGGGTCGTGGTACCACGCCACGAAAGGCTTCGACGCCCAGAACATGCGGCTGGCGAACACCCAGTTCGACATCCCCATCTCGGACGTGCGCACGGCCATCGTCTACGGCACCGAGACCGAGGAGACTCGGGACGACGAGCGCCTGAAGACCCGGTTCGACTTCGACTACTACTTCGGGACGGTCACCCACCGCTTCTGTGCCCAAGCCGTCGCCGGCTACCCCGTCACGGTCTACGGCAAGGGCGAGCAGCGCAAGCCCTTCGTCTCGCTCGAGGACGCCGTCGAGGGCCTCGCGCAGTTGGCGCTTACAGACCCCGACGACCGCCCGCGGGACCTGACGGTGTACAACCAAGTGACCCGCGCCATCTCCATCGTCGAGATAGCCGAGACCATCGCCGACGTGGGCGGGGAGTTCGACCTCGACGTGGCCGTCGAACACTTCGAGAACCCCCGCGAGGAGGACGAGAGCCACAAGATGGAGATCGAGAACGACCGCTACGCCGACCTCATCGGCGGGCAGGACCAGACGTTCGAGGCCGGCGTGCGGGACATCTTCGAGACGCTGACGCGCCACGCCGACACCATCGCGGCCCACGAGGACCGGTTCCTCCCGGGCGTCCTCGAAGCCGAGGACTGAGCCATGGACGTGTTGGTCACGGGTGCCTGCGGGTACATCGGCAGCGCGCTCCTGCCCCTGTTGCGCGGCGACGAACGCGTCGACCGCGTGGTCGTGCTGGACGCGCTCTCGGACGGGTCCCCTCGGGCCCTGCTGGGGACGCTGGACGGAGGCCTCGACTTCCGCCGGGGCGACGTGCGGGAGTACGGCGACGTCGAGAGCGCGATGCGGGGCGTCGACCGCGTCGTCCACTTGGCGGCCATCACGGGCGCGGCCAGCACCCACGACCGCCGCGAGGAGACGTTCGCGGTCAACTACGACGGCACCGAGAACGTCCTGCGGGCCGCCGGGAAACTCGGCGTCGACCACGTGGTCTTTGCCTCCTCGTGTAACGTCTACGGCCGGGCGACCAGCACGGACATCGACGAGACGGTCACCCCCGACCCCATCAACCCCTACGCCGAGTCGAAACTGGAGTCCGAGGCGCTGCTGTCGGAGTACTGCGACGAGTTCGACATGACCGGCACTGCCCTCCGGATGGCGACCAACTACGGCCACTCGCCGGGCGTGCGGTTCAACCTCGTCGTGAACTACTTCGTCTTCCGGGCGCTGACCGACCGCGCGCTGACGGTCTACGGCGACGGCTCGAACTGGCGGCCGTTCGTCCACGTCCGGGACGCCGCCCGGGCCTACGCCGACGCCGTCTTGCGTCCCGACGCGTGGGACGAGCGCGTCTACAACGTCGGCAGCAACGACCAGAACTACCGCATCGCCGAGATCGCCGACACCGTCGCCGACGAGGTCGCGCCGGTCGACGTGACCTATCTGGAAGACGAACACCCCGGCCCGTCCTACCACGTGAACTTCGACCGCCTCGCCGACACCGGCTTCGAGACCGAGTGGACGCTCCGCGAGGGCGTCCGCGACCTCGCCGAGCGGTTCGCCGCCGACACCACCGAGAGTACCCATGCCTGAACGAGACATCGACACCCCCCGCGTCGCCGTCACCGGTGCCGCGGGCTACATCGGCAGCCGCGTCGTCTACGAACTACAGCGGGCCTACCCCGACTGGGAGATAACCGCGCTCGACAACTTCTATCTGGGCGACGTGCGGTCTATCGGCGGCGTCGACGTTCAACACGTCGACATCCGGGACCGTGACCGCCTCGAAGCCGCGCTCTCGGGCGCGGACGTCGTGATGCACCTCGCGGCCATCTCCGGCGTCGACGACTGCGAGGACCAACCCGACTTGGCCTACGAGGTCAACGTCGGCGGCACCGAGAACGTGGCGTGGTTCTGCCGCAAGACCGGCGCGGCCCTCGTCTTCCCGTTCTCGATGGCCGTCGTCGGCGACCCCCAGCAGTTCCCCATCACCGTCGACCACCCGCGGGACCCGCTGAACTGGTACGGTCGGACGAAACTGCTCAACGAGCGCGCCATCGAGGACTTCGCCGACGGCGCGTTCCCGGCCCACCAGTTCATGATTTCGAACCTCTACGGCGGCCACGAGATAGATGGCGAGACGGTCTCGAAAGGCACCGTTATCAACTTCTTCGTCGACCGCGCGCTGGCCGGCGAGACGCTCACGGTGTACGAGCCCGGCACGCAGTCCCGGAACTTCGTCCACGTGAAGGACGTGGCGCGGGCGTACGTCCGCAGCGCCGAGCGACTGCTCGACCAACTGCGCGCCGGCGAGACCGGCGTCGAGAAGTACGAACTCGCCAGCGACGAGGACCCCAGCGTCCACGCGGTGGCCGAGTCGGTCCGCGACATCGGGGCCGAGGTGGCCGGCACCGACGCTGAGGTGGCCGTCGTCGACAACCCGCGGGGCGACGACGAGACGCTGGTCGATTCGTTCCCGGTCGACACCGCGCGGACCCGCGAGGCCCTCGGCTGGGAGGTCCGTCACGACGTGGCGTCGGCGGTACGCGACACTTTCGCGGAGTAGCCGTCGAAGCGCAACGACCATTTGCACGGCCGGCGGAGTACGCCACCGTGAACCAGTGGTACCGCGTCGGTATCGCCGTCTGTCTCCTCACGGCCGTCGGCATCCTCGCCGTCCACGCGGACCTGACCGAGGACCGCCGGGACCGGTCCCCGAGTCCGGCGACGCTGGCGGCGAACTACGAGGCCTACGTCGGCCAGTCTGTGTTGCTGTTCGGAACGGTGACCGAAACCCACGCTGACGGGGTCACCATCGAACGCGGGCCGCTCTCGATACGTGTGACCGGAGCAGACCCGGACGTGGCACCCGGTGGGACGGTCCAAGCGTACGGCACGCTCCGGCCCGAGCACCGGCTCAGCGCACAGCGCGTAGTCGTCGTCAATCCGTCGCGGGACGCACGCCTGTACAAGTACGCCGTCTCGGCGCTGGGCGCGCTCCTGTTTCTCGTCGCCTTCGGTCGACACTGGCGGGTTCGAACCGACACGTGGGAGGTCGTCCGACGGGATGGCTGACCTGCTGACGCATCTCTTGGCCGCGTACGTCCTGCTGACGGTCGCCGGGTGGGGTGTCGAGTGGCTGGACCGGCACTGGGTCGTCGTCGGGATGGGGGGTGCCGCGATTCCGGACCTCGTGAAGGTCGGCGTCCTCGTCGACGCCGGCACCGTTCGGTCGCTGGTCGGCGCGCCGTTCTCGTACGAACCGCTCTCGACGCTCGGCGGCGTCCTCCTCGCCGCCGGTCTCGTGACTGTCGCGTTCGAGCGCGGCCGCTGGCGTCGGGTCTACGGACTCGTCGTCTTCGGGGGTCTCTCGGCGCTCGCTCTCGACGGCCTCCGCGCGTTCGCCGACGGCCGCGCGACGGCGTACCTGTATCCGTTCACGGACTGGCGACCGCCGACGCCGAGTCTGTACGTCTCGTCGGACCCGGCCGTGGCGGTGACCGCGGTCGTCGCGGCCGGCCTCGTCTTCGCCGTCGACCGTCGGCGACGCGCCTCACGCGACGAGTGACCGGAGGACCGACCGGTATCGGCGGACGGCGTCCGATTCCGTGTACTCGGCTTCGAGACACGCCCGTGCGTTCTCTCCCAGCCGTCGCCGGCAGTCCGGGTCGTCGGCCCACGCCGCGAGTACGTCGGCCGCGCGCTCGTCGTCGCCGCTTTCGACCCACACCCCGCAGTCGTGTTCCCGCACGACCCGCGCCACCTCGTCGCCCTCGCCGACGACGGCGAGAACCGGGCGGCCGGCGGCGAGCGACGAGTAGAGCTTTGAGGAGACGCACAGCCCCTCCATCTCCGGCTTGATACCCACGAGCGAGGCGTCGCCGCCGGTCAGCGTCTCCGGTACCCGTTCGAGTGGCTGAAAGGGTAGGAACCGGACGCCGTCGATATCGTTGGTCTCGACGTACCGCCGTAGCTCGTCTTTGCGCGCGCCCTCGCCGATTATCAGCAGTTGCACGTCCGTCCGGCCCCGCCGTTCGAGTTCGGCTATCGCGTCGATGGCCGTCTCCAGTTCGTGGAACCGACCGATGTTCCCGGAGTACACGAGCGTAAAGGTGTCGAGGAGTCCCTCCTCGCGGGCGAACTCGTTGTCGGCCTTGTCTATCGGTTCGACGAAATCGGGGTCCTCCCAGTTCGGGGCGACGACAATCTTCGCCGGGTCGAACGCGGGGTCGTCCGCCAGTTTCTCGCGGAGCCGTCGCTCCATCGACTCGCCGATGACGACGATGCGGTCGGCGTCCCGGTACACCGCTCGCATCACTCGGAACCACGCCCGCGCGACGAGGCCGTCCTCGGCGACGTAGCCGAGCGCTATCGGCATCTCCGGATACATGTCGTAGACGACGTAGGCGTACGGCGTCCCTTGTACTCGCTTCGCGGCCCACGCCGCGAGCGGGAGTATCGGTGGGTTCGACAGCACGAGGCGGGCGTCGTCGTCTCGGTGTGAGAGCAACAGCCGGACGGTCGCGAGCAGTGTGAACGACAGCCAGTTCAGCACCCGCAGCGGGAGGCGGTCCTTGTCGAAGCGCGTGGTCCGGACTCGGCGGACGTCGACGCCGTCGACGGTCTCCCGACGCGGCGTCGCCGTCTCCCGGTCGTCGGCGTGGTAGTTCGGCAGCGCGGTCACCACGCCCACGTCGAAGGCGTCGGTCAGTCCGGTCGCCAGCGCCGTCACCAACTGTGCCGTCGACGCCTCTTCCGGGTGAAAGTACTCCGTCAGTACGGTCACCTGCGACCGCTCGTCCATGCGGGACCTACTCGATACGGACACCTGACGGTGACGGTTCGACCGTCCCCGTGCCCGGAACGCATATGGGCGCGGGCGTCAGTTGCCACGTATGGACTGGACCGACAGGCGCGTCGTCGTGACCGGCGGGGCGGGGTTCATTGGGAGCCACCTCGCCGACCGCCTCGTCGCGGCGGGCGCTACTGTCACCATCGCGGACGACTTCTCTCGGGGGTCACTCGACAACGTCCGACACCTCGAATCCGATGTCGATATCCGCCCGGTCGATTTGACGACCCGAGCGGGCTGTCTCGAAGCCACGGAGGACGCCGACGACGTCTTCCACCTCGCGGCGAGCGTCGGCGGTATCCACTACATTCAGCGCGAGAACGTCGGCGGTCTCACGCCGAGCGTGCTGATGAACCAACAGATGCTCGAAGCCGCTCGCCTGACCGACGTCGACCGGTTCCTGTTCGCGTCGAGCGCCTGCATCTACCGACAGCAACACGACGACCTCAACCGCTTCTCCGAGGAGCAGGCCTTCCCGGCCGACCCGCACAGCACGTACGGGTGGGCGAAGGTACTCGGCGAAGTCGCCTGCCGGGCCTACGACCGGGACTGCGACATCGACACCGGGATGGTCCGCATCTTCAACGCCTACGGGACCCGTGAGTCGCTCGACCCCGAGTCGAGCCACGTCATCCCGTCGCTGTGTCGGAAGGTCATCGAGGAACCCGACGGCGGCAGTATCGAACTGTTCGGCGACGGGACCCAACAACGCGGGTTCATCTACGTGACCGACCTCGTCGAAGGCCTGCTGCGTGCCATCGACTGCAAGGTCGATGCCGACCCGATAAACCTCGGAAACGGTCACGAAGTCGTCAGCATCAACGACCTCGCGGAGACCATCATCGACGTCTCGGGGAAGGACATCGCCATCGAACACGACGAGTCGAAGCCGACCGGCACCGACCGCTACGCCGCCGACACGGCGAAGATGGAGGCGGCGCTCGACTGGACGCCGTCGGTGTCGCTGGAGGAGGGCGTCCGCGAGGTGTACGAGTGGGCCGCGTCCGAACTCGGCACCGACGGCTCCACCGTCTCGGAGGAAGCGACATGAGCTACGACGGCGAGACGGTCCTCGTGACCGGCGGCGCGTCGTTCATCGGGAGCCACCTCGTGGCGGAACTGGTCGCCCGCGGGGCCGAGGTCCGGGTCGCCGACGACCTCTCCTCGGGCGAGACGGACAACCTCGCGGACGTGGCCGACGAGATAGAACTGTACGAGGGGTCGCTCAAGGACCGGTCGTTCGCCGACCGCGCCAGCGAGGGCGTCGACCGGCTGTTCCACCTCGCGGCCGACCACGGCGGCCGCGGGTACATCTCGAACTACCCGGCCAACTGCGCGACGAACATGGCGCTCGACAACATCGTCTTCGAGACGGCCGTCGAGAACGGCGTCGAGAAGATAACCTTCGCCTCCTCGGCCTGCACGTACCCGACCGACATCCAACGGGAGCGCCGGCGGCTCAGCGAGGACATGGTGAGCTTCGACGAACGCGGCGGTGCCTACGCCGACGAGGCCTACGGGTGGGCGAAGCTGATGGGCGAACGCTCCCTGCAGGCGTTCCACGAACAGCACGGTGTCGACGCCAGCACCGTCCGCATCTTCACCGCGTACGGGCCACGGGAAAACGAGACACACGCAATCGTCGCGCTCATCGCCAAGGCGTTCGCCCGGCAGGACCCCTACCGGATATGGGGCGACGGCGAGCAGACCCGGAACTTCACCTACGTCGACGACATCGTGTCGGCGCTGGTGTTGGCAAACGAGAAGATAACCGACGCGACCCCGGTCAACGCCGGCATCTCCGACTACATCTCCATCAACGAGGTCGCGGAGGCGATATTCGACTACGTCGGGTGGCGGCCCGACGAGGTCGATCACATGACCGAGAAGCCTGTCGGCGTCAGACACCGGGCCGCCGACACGACACGTGCCGAGGAACTGCTGGGCTGGTCCCCGGAGTACTCGCTGGCCGACGGCCTCGCCGAGACCATCGACTGGTACGTCGAGAACCGCGACCGCGAGTACGTCCGTGAGAACTTGGAGACGCTGCTACACGAGCGGTGACGCCGTATGACCGACGTACTGGTGAACACGGTGTCGCTGAGTGGCGGAGCGCTCACCCGCGAGCGCCACGTCCTCTCGCGGTTCTCGGCGGTCGAATCGGGGCTCGACGTCACGGTCCTGTGTACGCCCGCGACCCGCGACGCGATAGGTAGTTCCGAGGCACTCCGGTTCGAGACCGTCTCGGACCCGGGCGGGACGGCGAGCAGGCTTCGCTGGGAGAACACGGCCCTCCAGCGGTACGTGCGGCGACTCGACCCCGCCGTGGTCTACTTCCCGCTGCACATCACGAACCTCGTCGATACGCGCCCGAAGGTCGCCGCCGTCAGGAACGTCGCCCCCTTCTATCCCGAGGCGTTTCCCGGCGCGTCCCTCCGAGAGCGCCTCCGTCTCCGCGCGCTCAGACTCGCGACCCGCCGGACGGTCCGCCAGTCCGAACGGGTCGTGTTCATGACCGAGGCGACGATGGACCGGGTGGCCGCGACTGTCCCGGCCGCACGCGAGAAGGGCGTCGTCGTCCCGCACGGGACGCCGGACGGCTTCGAACCGACCGCGCCGGACGCGGCGGTCCGCGACCGGTACGGCCTCCCGGAGTCGTTCCTCCTCAGCGTCTCGAACGTCGCCCGCTACAAGAACCTCGTCGAGCTCGTCGAGGGATACGCGCGTGCGACCGAACGGGCGGACCTCCCGCCGCTCTGTCTCGCCGGGAAGGTCGTCGACGACGGGTACTACCGCCGGGTCCGCGACGCGGTCGACGCCAACGGCCTCCGGGGTGACGTTCGGTTCCTCGGCTACGTCGACCACGACGACCTCCCTGCCGTCCACGCGGCGAGTGACCTGTTCGTGTTCAGTTCCGCCTGCGAGAACGCACCGATAGCCGTCATCGAGGCGCTCGCGTGTGGGCAGCCGGTCGCCACGTCGGATCGCGCCTCGATGCCGGAGCTGTGTGGCGACGCGGCGGCGTACTTTGACCCCGACGACCCGGCCGCCATCGCCGAGACGCTGGTGGCACTGGCCGAGAACGCGGATAGACGCGCCGAACTGTCCGAGCGAGCGCGACAGCGCGCCCAGCGGTTCGATTGGCGTGAGACGGCCCGGCGAACCAGTACACTCTTGAGAGAGGTAACGGGGTAGTACGATAGTGAACGTCCTGCTGTACGTCATGGACGCTTTGCGCGCGGACCACGTCTCCTGTTACGGCTACGACCGTGCCACGACGCCGGTCGTGGACTCGCTCGCCGCCGACGGGGTGCGCTTCGAGCGCTGCTTCTCTCCGGCGACGTGGACCCGCCCGGTCGCGGGGTCGCTCGTCACCGGCCTCTACCCGCCAGCACACGGTACGCGGACGCGACACGACACGCTGGCGACGACGCGGGCGACGCTCGCGGAGACGTTCGGTGACGCGGGTTACGAGACAGTCGGCGTCACGTCGATGGGAAACGTCTCCTCGGCGACGGGGTTCGACCGCGGCTTCGACCGGTTCGTCGACCTCTATACGGACGACGCGGTCGTCGAGAAACGGCAGACGACCACCGCGACCGAGGAGGAACTACAGTCCCAGTCGGGCGTCGTCGCGCTTCCCCGGGCCGAGGATATCACCGAGGCCGTCGGTGCGTGGCTCGACGGGCGTGACGATGACGACCCATTCTTCGCCTTCTGCTGGTCCATCGAGCCACACATCCCGTACGACCCGCCGCCGGGTGCCGAGCGGTTCCGGGACCCGGACTACGATGGCCCGGTCGACGGGAGCCGCGACTGTCTCCAGTCCGTCTCGACGGCCGCCGACCGCGAACAGCTGAAAGCGCTGTACGACGAGGAGATTCGGTACAACGACGCCGCGCTCGGCGACCTGCTCGACCGCCTCCGGGACGCCGGCGAACTCGCGGATACGCTGGTCTGTGTCGTCGGCGACCACGGCGACGCGTTCGGCGAACACGGCCGGCTGACACACGGACACGCTCCCCACGACGAACTCGTCCACGTCCCGTGGGTGCTCCGGCCGCCGGGCGGCTGTGACGCGACAGCGCCGTCGTCGCTCACGTCCCTCGTCGACGTGTACCCGACGCTGTTGGACGCCGCCGGCGTGGCGGTCCCGGACGCGCCCGGGGCTGTCGCCGGGCGGTCGATGGCCGACGACCCCGACGACGACCCCGGTCACGAGTCGGTCTTCTTTGAGACGAAGTCCTACGACATGCAGAACGCCTTCTACGGGCTGCGGACCGACGACTGGAAGTACATCAGCGTCGAGCGGCCGGAACGGAGCGCGTCCACCGTTCTCGGCCTCGCACAGTACGTCCTCGAACAGGGGATACTCACCGACATCCTGCGGCATCCGCGCCACTACTGGAACCGGTACTGGTACGACGACAACGAACTCCTGTTCGCCCTCCGAGACGACCCAGACGAACAACGAAACGTCGCCGCCGACGACACGGACCGACTCGAGGAGTTGCGGAGCGAACTTGCGGCGTGGCAGCGGGCGTGTCGGGCGTACCGCGACGGCACCGACCGCGAGACTGGGGCTGTCATCGACGGCGCTACCGAGGAGCAACTCAGACGACTGGGGTACACGGAATGACGCGACCGAACGTCGTTCTGCTGACTGTCGACTCCCTGCGGGCCGACCACGTGAGCGCCTGCGATGCCGACTCTCCGGTCGAGACGCCTGCGATGGACAGTATCGCCGACTCGGGAACGGCGTTCACCGATGCCGTCTCGCAGGGACCGTTCACGACGTTCTCGATGCCGTCGCTGTTCACCGGCCGCTACCCGAGCGCCCTCGATTACGTGTCCTTCTCCGACAGCGTCGTCGGCGTCTACCCGTCCGAGGACGTCCAGACCCTCCCCGAACGTCTCGCCGACGCCGGCTACCGGACCGCCGGCTTCCACTCGAACCCACTGCTGTCGAACCTGTTCGGGTTCGACCGGGGGTTCGACACCTTCGACGCCGACCTCCCGTTCTCGGACCTCGACCTTCCACCACGAGTGAAACTCGTCACCAACAAACTCCGCCGCCTTCTCCGCCGCCACGCGTATCTCCCCGCGGAGACCATCACCGACCGCGCAGCCCGGTGGGTGCAGCGACAGGGCGACGGGCCGCTGTTCTGCTGGGCGCACTACATGGATGTCCACGGTCCTTACCAGCCCAAACAGGGGTTCACGTACTACAACAAGTACCGTGCCGAGCGGCTCTGGCAGACCGCAAACAGACGGCCGGAGTCGCTCTCCGCCGCCGAGGAGACAGAACTGCTGACCAACTACGCAACGGAGATAGCCTACACGGACCGGCACATCGGCCGTCTCCGCGAGGCGGTCACGGCGGCGACGGACCGACCGACGCTCGTCGTCGTGACTGCCGACCACGGCGACGCCTTCGGCGAATACGGCTACTACGGCCACCCCCACCGAACCCACGAGGAACTGACGCACGTTCCGCTTCTGGTCGACGACCCGACTGGGACGGTTCCGGACGGGACAGTCGAGACGCCGACCGAACTCGTCGACGTGATGCCGTCCGTCCTCGCCGCCGCAGGTGTCGACTCCCCGGACTCCGTCGAGGGGTGCCGACTCGCGTCGTCGGAGGATAGGCCCGCGATTACCGAAGCCGAACTCGTTCCCGGCTACCGCGGTGCTGTCGTCACGCCGGACTGGCGATTCGTCGACGACCGAATCGCCGAGAAACAGACGTTGGTCGACAGAGCGACCGGCGAAGCCGTCGCGGAGGCCGCCGAACCGGAGGCGTACGATCGGCTCCGGGGGGCGCTCGGCGACCACCGGGCGCGACCGGCTGCCGCCGACCGGGTGCGACGCCACTCGGAGATAGACGACGAGGACGTACAGGACCGCCTCCGTCGGCTCGGCTATCTGGAGTGACCGCCCGCTCGACGGCCGTCTACTCGGTCTTCGCGCGGTCCGCGTTCACAAGCGCCACCGTCGCGAGGACGAGGAGGCCGAGCCAGAACACGACCCGCGTCCGGGATGCGCTCGACCAGACGAACGCGACTTGGAGCGTCAGGAGACAGACGGCGCCCACTGCCGCGGTCCGGACCGGGCGGGCGACGGCGGCCGCGCGCGCTCGCCGTCCTACCGCGGCGGCGCGTCCCGTCGCGTCGACGACCCGCTCCGACGCAGCCAGACGGTCGAACCGCGCTATCAGTTGGCCGACGACGACAGTATCGACCGGGCGAATGCGAACCTCCTCGTTCAGACCGCCGTCCACGAACCACGCTTTGACGCGTGACGAACCGACGACTCGCACCACGGCGCTCGCACCTGTCGAGAGCGTCGACCCGCGATACCACCGGGCCGCGACCGACGCGACGCGAAGGGCAACGGCGTCGAGCCCGAGGCGGATGGCGCTCATCCCCCGCTGAACCGTTCTCGCCGCTAGCGAACGCCGGTACGCCACCGCCAATCGGTTCCTGTCGTCGGCGCTGTCGTGTCGTCCCATGGGTCACTGCCTCGGGCGTGCGACCCCGAGGCGCTCGACGTGTCCAGCGACGACGATGTCTCCGACCACTATCGACACGCGACCGTTGACAAGGAGGGCGTCGGTACCGTATCGCCGGACGCCGTCGTCGGCAACCGCGACGAGTTCGACCCCGACCAGTTCGCCCCCCGACGGGGTGGGCGTCACCGAGACGACGCGGCCGGTGGATTCGTCTCCGGCCCGAATCAGCGTGTCGTTGTCGAGGGTGTGCCCGACGCTGTGGGACCGGTTGACCGCGACGAGGGCCCGGACGCGGCGGGTCTGGAGCGCGTCCCCGGACGCCGCTCCGGCCTCGCGGACGAGCGTTTCCGTTCGGTACGAGTCCGTCCGAATCGAGATTCGCTGCCCCTCGTAGATGCGGTTCCCGGCGTGCGAGAGCGTTCCGTTGTACGAGACGCGCGCAATGACGTGAACGCGCCCGTCCGGGCGAGCGACGCGACGACTGTCTTCGACGTGTAGCGTCGTTCCGCCCGCGGTCGGACGGAGCGTGTCGTTCACTGCAACCGCCGCCGCGTCACTGCCCGGCAGTGCGTCGTACTCCAGCGTCGCGTACCGGGTCGGTCCCGGCTCTGTCCCCGTCGGCTCTGTTGCCGAGTAAAGAGACACGCCGGCGACCGCAGCACCGAGAAGGAGGAGCACGGCCAGTACGTCGAGGACGTTCGCGACGCCGAAGAGGCGACCCTTCTCGTCGAGCAACTCCATCGCGCGGTCAGATGGAACACTGGGTGAAAGGTGTTGTGCCATCCCGATGCCCCGATTGCGACCCTCTCCCCGACCGCAGTCGCGCGGACGGAACTGTCGGCTCTCGGACCCGAATCCTCAATAGGGGCCTCGCTGTACCGGTGTGGTAGAATGGCGCAGACGCACGGCCGCGGGTACCTGCACTCGTTCGCGGGCGAACCGACGTTCGCGGTCCTGTTTACCGTCGCCCTCGCCGCGACCGTCCTCCCGCACAGCGTCGCAACCCCCAGTAAGATAGTCGGGTACGCCGTCAGCGTCCCGGTTTACGGCCTCCTCTTGGCGTACGTCGTCGCCGTTCGCAAGGAGGACATCGGCGGGCCACGATACGCTGTCCTCCTCCTCGGGTGTCTCTGGGTCCTCTTCCTCGCGCATCTGGCGATGAACCGCACGAACTTCCAGATGGTCGCTCGCGCTCTGCCCTACGTCGTCTTCAGCGCTGGGAACGTACTGTTGCTCCCCAGAGTCGTCCCACGGGAGGCGTTTCTGGGCGTCGTCAGCCGCCTCGCCGCGGTGTTCGTGGTCCTCGAACTGCCGCTTCTCGTGGTCGACAGCTACCGGCTGCTCTGGTTCGAGTTGACCGTCGGCAACCACAGTCCGCTCCTGTTTCACTTCCTCCACGGCGTTCGGTTGCAGTTTCTCACCTCGGTCTTTGGCACCACCGGCGCAGCGGGCGTGTTCTTCCTCGTCGGCGCGTTCGCCGCCGTCATCGAGGC
Source organism: Haloarcula sp. MBLA0138 (assembly GCF_055632455.1). Lineage (NCBI taxonomy): Archaea > Methanobacteriati > Methanobacteriota > Halobacteria > Halobacteriales > Haloarculaceae > Haloarcula > Haloarcula sp. MBLA0138. Next base: position 257,543 of record NZ_CM145746.1, read on the forward strand.
CGTCCGGACGCGCCGGCCGACTGCCGTGGCGCTCACCGCGCTCAACTGTACCGGGATTCTGCTGACCGCGAGCCGAGACACCGCGGCGGCGTTTCTCGTCGCCGCCACGCTGTTTGGTCTCTATCTGCGGTTCGGTCGGCGCGTGCAGTACGCGGCCGTCGTGTGTACGCTCGCCGGCGTCGGGACGTTCATGCTGCTGGCGCTCGGGTTCGTCCCGGGGCCGAGAGGCGTCGTCGCCGTTCTCGGAAACCGATACGGTATCTGGCAGTTCGTCGTCGATGCGTTCTTCCAGCGCCCGGTGTTCGGGTTCGGTCCCGGCGACTCCAAGGAGATCGTCCGCCCGTTCCTCCCCGTCACCGGCCGACTGGGCTGGCAGTCGAGCGCACACCAGCCCCACAACGCGTACATCCGGACGCTGGTCACGCTGGGGCTTGTCGGAACCGGCCTGTACGTTTTGCTCCTCGTCCGGGCGATACTCGGCGCGTACGACGGACTCGATGCGGTCGACGCCGGATTCGTCTCCCTCGCTGTCGGTCTGACCGTCAACCAACTGTTCCTCTCGTTCCGGATTTTCGGGATGAACTCGACCGCCGTCCTCGCCGCGCTGGTGTTCGGATACGTCGTCCAATCCGGATGTGACGGGGCCGCGGTTTGGCGTTCGGGCGGAGCAGCGACGGCGGCACACGCGCCCGATTCGGCGGCGGCCGACTGACGCCTGTGCCGCTAGTCGAAAAACGACTTCACGGCGTCCACGACCGCGTGTCTGTCTTCGTCGGATAGTTCGGTGTGAATCGGGAGGCGAACGAGCGTCCGCGCGGCCCGTTCGGTTACCGGTAGGTCACCCTCGCCGTACCCGTACTGCCGTCCCATCTTCGAGGTGTGTAGCGGCCGATAGTGCGACGCCGCCCCGATACCCTTGCCCCGGAGGTGTGTGACGAAGGTCTCTCGCCGCTCCCGCGAGGACAGCCGAACGTGGTACAGGTGGTAGTTCGGACGCCGACCCGTCGGCACCGTCGGTAACCGGAGGACGCCGTCGTCGGCCAGCGGCCGAAACGCGTCCTGATAGTGTTCGAAGGTCTCCCGCCGGGCCGCCCGTATCTCGTCGCGGCGCTCCAACTGCGCGCGAAGCAGCGCCGTCTGTAGCTCCGAAGGGACGTAACTGGAGCCGGTGTCGACCCACGTGTACTCGTCGACCTCGCCACGCCGGAACTGGTCGTAGTTGGTCCCCTTCTGGCGGACGATTTCGGCCCGCTCGTCGAAGCGCGACTCGTTGACGAGCAGGGCACCGCCCTCCCCGGCGACGTAGCTCTTCGTCCCGTGGAAACTGTAACACCCGAACGTCCCGAGAGTCCCCAGCGACTCGCCCTCGTACGCCGCGGTGACGCCTTGGGCCGCGTCCTCGACGACGGCCGCGTCGCAGCGCCGCGCGAGGTCGGTTATCTCGTCCATCTCGCATCCGATTCCGCCGTAGTGAACCGGGACGACGACGTCTGTTTGCTCGGAGAGACAGGCGTCGAGCGCCGTCGGGTCGATGTTGAGCGTGTCGTCTCGCACCTCACAGAACGTCAACTCGGCCCCGCGGCGAGCGAACGCCGTCGCCGTCGACGGGAACGTGTACGACGGGAGGACGACCTCGGAGTCCTCGTCGACGTCGAGCAACAGCGCCGCCATCTCGAGCGCGTGGGTACAAGACGTCGTGACGAGCGCGCGTCGAGCGTCGAACGCCGTCTCGATGATGTCCTCACACTGGTTCCCGAACTCCCCGCCCCCTTTCAACGCTCCCTCGTCGAGTACGCGGCCGACGTACTCCCGTTCCGCTCGGCCGATGGCCGGCGCGTGTAACGGGATACGCATACCGGGACTCCGACCCAAGTATTTATTAAACTTTCCGGCGACTTACGGGAAGTATGCAAGGCGTCGTCCTCGCGGGCGGGAAGGGGTCTCGCCTCCGACCGATGACAGACGTCGTCAACAAGCACGTCCTCCCGATTTACGACGAACCGATGATATTCTACCCGGTTCGAACGTTGCTCCACAACGGTGTCAGCGATATCCTCGTCGTCAGCACACCGACCGACATCGGCCGGTACATCCAACTGCTCGAAGACGAGTTCGGGGACGACGCGGAGCTCAGTTACAAGGTCCAGACGGAACCCCGCGGTATCGCACACGGCATCGGACTCGCCCGCGACTTCGTCGACGGCCCGTTCGCCGTCGTCCTCGGTGACAACGTCGTTCTGGCCGACCTACAGGCGGCCTTCCGGCGGTTCGAAGAGGGCGACGAGTCGGCGAAGATATTCCTCAAACGCGTCGACGACCCGGCCCGGTACGGCGTCGCCGATGTCGCCGACGGCGAGGTGGTCTCGCTCCGCGAGAAGCCGTCCGACCCGGACTCGAAACTGGCTGTCATCGGGTTGTACCTCTACGACCGGAGCGTGTTCGATGTCATCGACGACGTGGAACTCTCCGACCGCGGCGAGTACGAGGTCACGGATGTCAACCACCGGTATCTCGCGGCCGGCGACCTCTCCTACGCGGTCGTCGACGGCGAGTGGTTCGACGCCGGGACCCCCGAGGGGCTGTTCCGTGCGAGTCGGGCGGTTCGCGAGGAAAGTTGACGTTTGACCGTGAGTGATGGGAACCGTGTGGATGTACACCGAGCCATTCCAGCGTCAACGGATGCCGGAGATCACGCTGTACGGATACTCCCGATCGATCGAACGTCCGACTTGACAGACTGAGACATGGACAGAGACACCGAGACGGTTTACCGCGAATTCGACCGGCACTGGTGGATACAGTCCCGACAGGATATTGTTACACGGCTCGTCACCGATCTTGACGTTCCGTCCGACGGTACCGTGTTAGACGTTGGCTGTGCGGCGGGGGGACTCCTCGGGCATCTGTCCGGCCTCGGATTCGACGTGACCGGCGTAGAGTACAGCCCACGACTCGCCGAAGCTTGCTCTGCGCGAGACAGCGTGGAGAACGTGATTAGGGCAGACGGTTCACAGCTTCCGCTCGCCCGAGACCAGTTCGATATCGTCGTCGCCTCCGACGTGCTCGAACATATCGCCGACGAAGCCGCCGCTGTTGCCGAGTGGTGCCGCGTCCTCGCCCCTGATGGGGTTCTGATCGTTTTCGTTCCCGCTTACGACGCTCTCTGGAGCCGGATGGACGAGACCGACGGCCACCACCGCCGCTATACCCGAACGGAGTTAGTCGATGTGCTCGAACACGCAGGAGTCACAGTGCGTCGAGCGTCGTACTGGAATGCCGCTTCGCTTCCCGGTGCCGTCCCGATAAAGCTCCTTGACCGCTTTGGTGTCGTGGAGACGGAGCAGTTCGGGCGGACGAACCGCGTCCTGAACACGGTGTTGACCCGTCTCCTGTTCGCGGAAAACGCCCTCTTGGCGAACGGCGTCGACATCCCACTCGGCCTCAGCGTGTTCACAGTCGCGACGCCGACACAGCCGGGCCGTGAATAGATGTTACGCGGCATCGATGACCGCGAGCATCTCGCGTCCGCTGCAGATATCCGTCAGCTCTCGGACTCTCGGGCCGTAGGCTCCGTCGAGGAAGTCCCGAAACGTGTTCCTCGTGAAACGGGTCGAGACCGAACCGCCCGCGGGGTCGGAAAACCAAGCTCCGAGTCGTTTGACGAGTCCGTTGTCCGACGAGGTGATATTCTCTACCGGTTCCGTCAGGATGACTGCGTCCGACGCAGCGTCAAGCAAGCTATCCACGATGTGACGGCGCTCGTCCATGAACTGATACAGACTTGCCTGCATTACCACGTACTCTGCTGAGGGGATATCGGCCGTTCGGATGTCCCGTATGACCGTCTCGAAGTTCTCGTCTCGCTCACTCGCAGGCATCAACCGCTCGTTGATGTCGAGACCGACGTACTCGGCCTCTCCACGGAGTGCGCTCGTGTATAGCTCGCACGTCCCACAACAGACATCGACGACGGTCGAGCCGACCGGGATTCGCTCTGCGACTGTGGTGAACCGTTCCGAGTAGTTCCGTCCATAGAGTAGTCTCATGGCCGTGGTGTATAGGAACGGATGGTGGTATACCACACTCCGCATCGTCGGATGTACTGGATGCCGTCAGTTAACCCTTCTCTTAGTGTTGCCGTCTCTATCGGTTTGGGTCTATCCCATCGCATCAGGCAGGGTTCCGGACGAAACCGAGGACCCATCCCGGAATCGTGACTTCGGTCGTGCGACGTGTACTGCTCCCACTCGCCGGTTCGTCCGATTCCGGTTCGGTCTCCGTAGTACAAAGCTTATGTCGGTCTTCAGTACTACAGTGTACCCAATGAGTTCCCGCGACGGCTCCGGTGTCTCGGTTCCCGCTTGGAGACGCCGCTACGTCGCGCTCGTTATCGCGACTGGAGCCTGTATCAGAATACTCCTCTGGCAGGTCTATCCGTTCGCGTTGTGGAAAGTACTCCAGATATTCAACGTCTCACGACTCTCGGCTATCAGGTATATCGCCGATTTCCAGGGATATCAGCCGCTCCGAATGCCGTTCTATCCGGTCGTTTCGTCGTCCTTCTATCGCTCGTTCGATATTTTACTCGGCCTGAAGGCCCTGACCCTGTTCCCGCTCGTACTCGGCATCGTCTCGCTGCCGCTGTTTTACGCGGCCGTCCGCCGACTGTTCGACGCCCGGGTCGCCGGATTTGCGCTTCTCCTGTACGCTTTCTACCCGAAACTCGTCGTCGTCGGCGCTACCGGGCTCCCCGAATCCGCCTCGGTGTCATTTCTCGCCGTCGCGCTGTACTGTCTCGCCCGCGGCGAGGACGACGCCGACCCGCGATGGCACTTCGCCGGCGGCGTCGCCGGACTCTGCTCGTATCTCATGTTCGTGCCCGCCATCGTTCCGGTCGTTCTCCTCTCGCTGTATCTGTACGCCGGCAGTCCCGTCGACGTGGCCGACAGCGTCCCGATACCACGGCCCGACGTACCGACGGCGGCGTACAGCCTCGTTCCCGGGGTCGCCGGCGTGGTCTACGTCGTCGTCGGCCCCGTCAGCTCCGCCCTCGGGTCGGTCACCGGGAGCTACTACCGGGAGACGCTCCGGAGCTACGACCCGTCGCTGTTCGTCCATCCGGAGGCCTACGGACCGCTCGAACGCGTCGGCCGGTACCTCGCGTACACCTACTTCGACTTCTGGTGGCACACGCGGGGTGCCGACTCCGAGTACCAGATTCTCAACTTCCTCGGGAGCCTCGCGTCGCTGTTCGGGTCCCTCTTCCCGCTGTACCTGCTCGTCTGGACGGCGGGGACACTCGTGCTGACCGGGTTCGTCGGTCTCGGGCTTCGACGCCTCCTGACCGCTCGAACCCGATTGCGGTGGCTCGTCGTCTCGTGGCTCGGCGCGTTTCTCCTCCTGTACAACCTCCGGAACCTCGGGTGGACCGGTGGGTTCCAGACGCGGCACTTCCTGCCCGTGTTTCCGGCCGTCTGCATCGCTTTCGGCCACGGCGGGGTGGCCGTAGCTTCGTGGGGGCAGCGCCACCGCGGCCGGGTTCCGAGTCCGGGCGTCTCCGTCGGTCACCTCGGCACCGCGCTCGTCGCGGTCCTCCTCCTCGGACTCCTCGCCAACGCCGGGGTCCACGGGACGTTCAAGCAGACGGAACACCGCCTCTCGGCCGAGGACCCCGTCGCGGAACTCGAAACGGTAGCGCCGGAGGACGCGGCCGTCGCGGTCGTGAAACCGCGGACGTACGCCGCGACGGTCGTCTATACTGGCGACCGGATTCGGCCGACGATACTGGTTCGCTCCGCGCGCGAGCGGGCGGAACGGACAGTGTTCACCGAAGTCGAGTCGGCCGCGGCGGTCGTCCCGCCGTCCACGCTTGGCGACCGCGGGTACACCCACCTCTTTCTGGTCCAGCGGTCCGGTCAGTTCGGCCCGACACAGCGGGCGTATCGGTCTGCCGCCCTCGAACGGGGTGGCACGGTTGTCTACAACGACACAACCGAGCGAGGCGACGCACAACCGCCGGTCCGCGTCACCATCGTCGCGCTCGACGGCACGTCGGCGTGACTGTCGTCACCGGAGTTTCGAGTACTCGCCGCGTCGGTAGTGCCACACGTTACGCAGATACGCCGGGATGTCGCGGCGGAGCGAAACTGTACTCCCTGCCGCCTCGTTCTTGACGAACAGCACCGGCTCTTCTTCGACGGCGAGGCCGGCGTCGATAGCCCTGAGCATGACCTCCGTGTCCCAGAACCACCCGTCTGACTCCACTCGGTCGAGTACGGGGAGAATCGTCTCTCTGTCGAAGAACTTACACCCGGCTTCGGTGTCGTGCAGCGGGTTGTCGAGGAGCGCCTTCGTCAGTGCTTTGTACGACCAACTGAGGAGAGCGCGGTGAAACTGTGTGACCGAGAGCCTGTACCGCCGGTGTCCACACACCACGTCGGCACCCCGTTGTATCGCCCGCACGAGCGGATACACCTCGTGGATTCCGACTTCGAGGTCGATGTCGAGGAACCCGACGATAGGGCTCGACGCCGCCTGAATGCCGTCGGTGACGGTTCTCCCCCGCCCCCGGTTCGTCTCGTGGTAGACCGCCGTCGCGTGGTCGGTCGCCGCGACGTACTCGGCCACGAGGTCCGGCGTCCGGTCCCGACTCGCGTCGTCGACGAGTACGAACTCCGGGTCGTACCGCACCGCCGCGAAGAACTCGTCGATGGCGGCCATCGACTCCCGGAAGATGTCGGCCTCGTTGTAGCACGGGAGGACCAGACTCACAGGCTGTGCCGACATGTGTCTGCCACTCTGGTCGGGAGGGTTTAATTCTGGTCTTTCCACCCCCTCGCTCTCGGCAAGACATTTCACCCGGCACCGAATTGTAGTCGGTGTGCGACGCGGAACGGTTCTGAAAGCCGCCGGCGGGACGCTTTCGAGTCTCTTCTTCGTCTACTTAGCTGTCCGTGGCGTCGCCGTGCGTGACCTCGCGGCCGCGTTCGGCGGCGTCTCGGCCGGCCCTGCCGCCGTCGGTTTCGGGCTGTTGTTGCTGTCGCTGTGCTGTCGCGCGGTTCGCTGGCGACTCGTCCTCTCGTCGGCGGCACCTATCGCGGTCCGTTCGCTGTTCGAGTACAACACGCTCGGTTGGGCGCTCAACTTCGTCCTCCCGATGCGCTCTGGCGAACTCGTCAAGGCCGTCGCCGCAGCCACGAACGAGGGGGAGCGCACGGCATTTCTGCTCGGCTCCGTCGCGGTCACGCGCCTGTTCGACCTGCTCACGCTCCTGTCGCTGTTGTTTCTCGGACTCGTGGTCTTCGAGACGACCGTCCCGCCGGTCGTCGTCACCGTCGGAGCGGTACTGTGCGTGGCCCTGATTGCCGGGACGCTCTCGCTCGTCGTCGCCGGCGACCGCCTCTACCTGCTCCCCGTCGTCGGGCCGCTGCTGGAGCGATACTTGGCGGCGGAACTGGCGGCTGTCACCGCCGGGCTCTCGACGGTTCGGACCGGCCGCCAACTGGCGACAGTCGCGGTGGCGTCGCTCACCGTCTCCAGCCTTGACGCGCTGGCGTACTTCTCGTTCCTACAGGCGTTTGGCCTCTCGGTACCGCTGCCGGGCGCGTGGTTCCTCGTGGCCGTCACGGGACTCGGGATGGCCGTCCCGTCGAGCGTCGGCGGCGTCGGGCCGTTCCAGTACTTCACGGTCCTGGGACTCGCCGCTTTCGGCGTCGCTCGCGCCCCGGCGTTGAGCTTCAGCCTCTTCTTTCACGGCGCTCAGTTCGCCGCGGCGGCGCTGTACGGGTCGCCGCTGGTCTTCCGACACGGGGCGAACTTGGTGTCGTACGTCGAACAGGCGTGGGCGTTCGACGCCGACTAGCTCGGCCACGGTTCACGAAAACCGTCCCGAATCGGCGGCCTCCCGGTACCACGAGACTGTCCGCTCCAGCCCGTCCCGGAACTCGACCGTCGGGTTGTATCCGACCTCGTCGCTCAGCTTGGCGTCGTCGACGGCGTAGCGATAGTCGTGTCCGGCGCGGTCGTCTACGTACGTGATTCGCTCCGCCGGCTCTCCGAGGAGCGTCAGAATCGAACGGGCGACCTCGCGGTTCTCGACTTCGGTCCCGCCGTCGACGTTGTACACGCCCGTCCCGCCGTCCTCCAGCAGCGCGGCGAGCGCCCGACACAGGTCGGTCACGTACAGCCAGTTCCGCCGGTTCGTCCCGTCCCCGTACACGGGCAGCGGCTCGCCGGCGAGCGCCCGAAGCGTCATCTTGGGGATGAACTTCTCCGGGTGCTGTCGCGGGCCGAACGCGTTCGTCGGTCGGGCGACCGTCACCGGGAGGTCGTACGTCTCGACGAACGCGTTGGCGAACATATCCGCGGCGGCCTTGCTGGCGGCGTAGGGCGAACTCGGGTCCGGGGCTGCCGACTCGTCGAACGCCCCTCGCTCTCGACTCCCGTACACCTCGTCGGTCGACATGTGCAGGAACCGGTCGATATCTGCGTGTCTGAGTTCGTCGAGTAGGACGAACGCGCCCCGGACGTTCGACTCGACGAACGCGTCGCCGCGCTCGATGCTCCGGTCCACGTGGCTCTCCGCGGCGAGATTCACGACGGCGTCGGCCGTCCGGTAACACTCCCGGACGAGGTCTCTGTCCGTGACGTTTCCCTCGTGGAACGTTATCTCGTCCCGAACGTGTTCGAGGTTCCGCTCGCTGCCAGCGTAGGTGAGGGCGTCGAGGACGACGACACCGTGTCCCGCCGTCAAGAGGACGTCGACGAGGTTCGACCCGATGAACCCGGCACCGCCGGTGACGAGCACGGTGGACATCTTGGCCGCGGCTTCGTCCCACGCGGCCATAAGTTCCCGTGTGCCGGCGGTTCGGGACCCGGGACAAACGATAGATACACCTTCGGCGAGTCTGACTATCGGGCAGAGTTATGTCCGACGAAGAGGTGGTGTTCCTCCGTGAGGGCGCGTTCTCCTTCGTCGGGAACCTCGCAGACAAGGGACTCAGATACCTCTTTCTCGCGGTCGTCACGTTCCTCGTGTCGCCGGCGACGTTCGGGACGTTCGTGTTCGCGTTCGCCGTCGTGACCGTCGTCTACAAGGTCGGCCACGCCAACCTCGACCGGGCGATAAACTACTACGTTCCGCGGGCCGTCGCCGGCGGACGGGAGTCGGAAGCGCTCGGAATCACGCTCAAAGTCTCCGCGTTGCTCTTTGCCGTCGTCGGTGTCGTCGCCGCGGCGCTCGCGCTCGCTGCCGCCCCCATCGCGGCGCTGCTGGGACGGCCGGACGTCGCTCCGCTGCTGTCGCTGCTTGCGTGGTACGTCCTCCTCCGGGGCGCGCGGGACGTCGTGGTCGCGCTGTTCGACTCCTTCGAGAAGGTCCGTTACTCCGTCGTTCTCGACTCCGTTCTGTACCCGCTCCTCCGGTTGGGCCTCACGGTGGTTTTCCTGTACGCGCTCTCGCCGCTCGCCGGACTCGCCTACGCCGTGTTGGCGGCGTGGGTCGTCACGCTCGTCGCCGGTGTCGTCCTGTTGTACTATCGTAGCGGTCTCCACTTCGCCACGGATGTCTCGACGACCGTCTCTGCCCGCGATATCTTGGCGTATTCGGTGCCGCTGATGGGACTCGGAATCGTCTGGGCCGTCGTCTCGCAGGTCGATATCATCCTCCTCGGCGTTCTCTCGGACGCCGCCGCGCCGGGGCTGTTCAGAATCGCGTTCTCCATCGCCGCCCTCTCGAAGTTCGCCACACAGACGTTCACCTCGATAGCCAAACCGCTCTTCTCGAAGGTCGACAGCGACGACGTGACACGCTCGGTCTCGGAGTTCTACGGCACCTCCGCGCGGTGGATAGCGCTGCTGACGGTCCCCAGCGCCGTCGTCCTGTTGCTCACCGGCGCTGACATCACCGCCGTCTTCTTCGCCGAGGCGTATGCGGGTGCCGGGTCGGTCGTCGCCGTTCTCGTTCTCGGTCTCGCCGCGCCGTTTTTCTGGGGGGACATCTACACGCTCCTCGAATCCAGCGGCCGCACGGTGGAGCTACTGCTGCGGGCGCTCGTCGTCCTCGTCGTCAACGTCGGCCTCGACTACCTTCTCATCCCGCGCTACGGCGTTTTCGGTGCCGCCGTCGGGACGACCGTGGGCGTCTGGTGCGGTGCGAGTGTCGCCCTCTACTTCGTCAGAGCCGAACTGGGGCAGTTACCGCTCTCGCGCGGACAGGTCGTCTACCTCGCTGCTGGCGTCGTCACCTTCGCGGGACTCCTGCCGGTCAGTCGGACGCTCGCTCCCCTCCCGACGGTCCTCGTCGTCCCGCCGCTCGCGCTCGGACTCTACCTCGGCGTCGTCGTCCTCCTCTCGGGGTTCGAGCGGCGCGACCTCGAACTCGCGGAACGCGCCGGCGAGCGCGTCCGCGCATCGACGGGCTGGGACCCCGCGCCGGCGATTCGCCTCCTCCGGTACGGGACGAGAGGTGCCCCCGACTCGACATCCTTTTGACCGCTGTAATCCATGACTGACAGTACCACGCGACGATGACTGCGACCGTCACACTCAGTCTCGAGGTAGAACTGGGATGGGGAGCGGGTCGCAAGTCGTCGTCGAACACCCTCGAGAAACTGAGTCCCGGCCGCGAGCGGGAGACGGACGCCCTTCACGCCCTGCTGGAGTGGTGTGACGACGCCGGCGTGCCGTTCAGTTTCGACGTCGTCGGGCATCTCCTCCTCGACGCCTGCGACGCCGACCACGACTGCCCGTTTCCCGGCCACTTCGACGTCGACCCCGGAACGGACGCCGACACCGACCCGCTGTTCTACGCGCCGGACCTCGTCGACGCCATCCGCGAGAGCGACGTCGAACACGAGATATGCACGCACACGTTCTCACACGTCGACTGCGCTGCCGTCTCCGCGGACGTACTCGACTGGGAACTCGACGCGGTGAGCCGGACACACGAACGCGCCGGCATCGCTCCGCCCTCGTCCATCGTTCCGCCGTGGCACGCGCCGGCCCCGCGGGATATCCTCAGGGACAGCGGTATCCGGACGCTCAGAACGCCGCTCCCGGAGTACGACCGACCACGGCGTAAGCCACACACGTACCTCTGGGCGCTCACCAAGTCACATCCGGTGGCCGACCCGGTCGTCGTCGACGGACTCGTCGAGACGTACTGCACGCCCCACCCCTCGTTGACCGCACAGCACCTCCCGACCGGCCGACTCCCGCCGTCGCCGGTCTTTCGCGCCATCCCCGTGTCGGTGCGCCAGCGGATTCACGAGCGGTACCTCGCCGATGCCGTCGAACGCGCGATAGCGACCGGCTCGCACGTTCACCTCTGGAGCCACCTGTTCAATCTGGGTCACGAGAGTCAGTGGTCGCCCGTCCGATCGCTCGTGGAACTGTTGGGCCGGTACCGAGACGAGGGCGTGGTCGAAGTCGGCCGGATGTGTGACTTACGCAGGTAACCGGGGCGAGCGAAACCCCTATCGGCGCTGTGACTGTACGGACGCGTATGCCTGCCCTCGAGATAACCGTCGACGAGACGCTGTATCAGCGCCTGTCCGCGCGGGCGGAACGGACCGGATTGGAGTCACCGGAAGCGTACGGTGCACTGGTGCTCGAATCGGTCCTGGCCGAACTCGAGTCCGACGACCGCGCCGGGGAAGTCGAGCGGCGACTCGAAGACCTCGGCTACCTCTAGACGTCGACGTGTCTGGCGACTTGCTGGACGAGGCGTATCTCGGCGGTGACCGGGTTCGTGTCCCGATACCGGACTTCGCGTGTCGCCGGTCCGCTCCCGTCCGCGAAGAGGTCCGTTCGCGCCGTCCCGTCCATGTCTTCGGGCACCGCGCAGTCGTGTAAGTGCAACAGCGTCGGTGCGAGGTCCAGAATCGAGAGTCCGGAGACGGTCCCGGTACCGAAGGACGGCCCCGTCGCGGCGAACAGCGCCGCCCGCTTGTTCTCGGCCACCCAGCCACCGCTCTCCGGCCGCGCGAACACGGACTCGTTTCCGAAGTCCCCCGAGATGTGGACGTTCGGCGCTTGGTCGATGACGAGGTCGGGCGCCTCGTCGGCGAACTGCCCCTCGTACACCTCTTCGCCGCGGTACACCGCCCGTGCGATGGGCTGGCCGTCCGGGCCGGTCAGCGAACCGAGGGCCGTCTCCAGCGTTCCCACGAGTTCGTCGTACCGGGGTGACGCGGCGTCGGCGGTGACGTACACCGGCCCCTGTCCGCTTGCGACGACCTCGGTCTCGTCCCACTCGACTGTCGCCTCTCGCTCGCGGTTGATGCCGCCGTCCTCGTTCGGGAGGAGTGCGCGGAGTCGCTTCGGTACGGTCTGTCGCGCGACACGGCGGAGATTGACGCTGTCGAGGAGGCGAGCGATCCGTTCCCGGTTGATACCGGCCCTGTACATCGCGTTCTCGACGGCCGTATCGGCCGGTTCGAGGTACCCCTGCTCTTCGAGCCACGTGTTGACGTTGAACACGACTTCGATGGGGTTCGAACCGTGGTCGCTCATCAGCACGACGTTGTACTCGCCGTCGAGGAACGTCCCGACGTGGTCGTCGACAGTCTGCCACGCTCGGCGGGTGTACTCGTCGTCCCACCCGTAGTGGTGCAGCGAGTTGATGTAGAACGTCGTCGCCTGCAGGAAGGACACGTCGTACTCATCCATGAGGGCCGTCGCGGCCGCGAAACGGGCGTCTACGAGGTCGAGTATCTCCTCGGCGGCCGCCTCCCGCTCGTGGTCGATAGCGTGGGTCGGTCCCACCCGGTAGTCGAAGTCCGCTTCGAGACGCGACTCCAGTTCTCGCGGGGCGGTGTACCCGTCCGTTGCCGCGTCGGGCGCACCGGCGACGACGAACCCGTCGACAGACTTCGGCGGGTGGGTGGTCGGCACGCCGAGGACGCCGACGGGGTCGGCCTCGGCGATGAGTTCCCAGAACTCGGTGTTGACGTGTTTCCGGACGGACGGGTAGTGGATGCGACGGTTCTCGGTATCGACGTTCCGCCACCAGAACAGCCCTATCTTCCCCGGGTTCTTCCCGGTGGAGTAGGCCTTCCAGTTCGGCGACGTGACCGGCGGGAGGACCGACTCCATGTCGCCGCTGACCCCGGTATCGAGGACGCGCTGGATGTTCGGGAGGTGGCCGTCCTCCAGCCACGGCTCGATTAGCTCGAAGTGACCGCCGTCGATACCGAACACGACGGTCGGATGCTCGGTCATCGAACTGACGTTACCGACTCGGTACAATAAGTGACGGGGTCACACCCGGACGCCGTCGACGCCGCGCCCCCCGCTTGCGACGGCCCGTAACCGATTTACAACTGTGCGTGATACCGGAACCGTGAGCGAGTTCGGCGACGCAACGCTGCTCGTTGTCGGTCGGAGCGTCGACTACGACGGGGACCACTACCACATGTCCGGGCCGCACTGGGAGATGCTTGCGGCCCTCGCGGACCGCTTCTCGGACGCCGTCTACCTCTGTCAGCGACGCGATTCGGACCGCGGCGAGAACCTCACCAGAATCGACGAGTCCCGAATGCGGGTGCGAGCAAACGCCGACTGGCGGAGCGACTCACCGCTCGCCCGCCTCGACTCGCTGCGCCGGGACGCGCAGTTCGTCGCCGGCCTCTCCGGCCCGGTCGTGACGTACACGTACTACCCCGGGTTCTACTCGTTTCTCCTCTCGCCGGTCGTCCTCAGGACGGCCACACACTCCTTCGCGCACTTCGGGAGCGACGCCGTCGACACGGCCGGTGCCGCCTACGACCGGTCGATCACCGGCCGGGCCAAAAGCGCCGCCTACAGACACGCACAGCGGTACGTTCTCGACAACACCGACACGGTCTTCTCGACGGACCCGAAGATGGAGCGCCGGTACCCGGACGCGCCGATAACGGAGTCCGCCCCGGTCATCGACTTCGACCTCTCGGACCTGCGGAGCGATTCCGCGGACCCGTTCGACGCGGAGCCGTACCGACTCCTGTTCGTCGGCCCCTTCCGGCCGGTGAAGGGGCTCGACCACCTCGTCGACGCCGTCGCCTCGCTTCGGGCCGAGGCCGACGCCGACTTCGAACTCCGACTCGTCGGCGACGGCACGGTTCGGGACGACATCGCGGACCGCGTCCGTCGCCACGGTATCGAGGACGCCGTCGAGTTCACGGGGTACATCGGTGACCGGGACCGCTTGGTCGAGCAGTACCGGACCAGCGACGCGCTCGTGATACCGTCGCTCAAGGAGTCCGTCCCCCGCGTCCTCTACGAGGCCACGTCGATGGGCCTCCCGGTCGTCGCGACGCGGGTCGGCGGTATCCCGACGCTTCTCGACGACGGCGTCGACGCACTCCTCGTGGACCCAGAGGACGCCGCCGCCATCGCCGACGCGGCCGTCCGGCTAGCGAACGAGGACGGACTCGCGGACCGCCTCGCGGACCGCCTTGGCCAGAAGGTGCAGTGGCACCTCGAGACGGACCCGGTGGAACAGCGGTTGGACGGCCTCTCGGAGCGGTTCAACGGCGACGACGGCGGAAGTGGTCGGTGACCGCGTCGCCACCGGACCCCCCACTTCGCCCGTTGGCCGTCGTGGACACCGCTGCGACCCCGGGAGCGAACCGCATATGTGGGGTCCTTCGCTATGTACCGTATCGATGTCCCAGCGAGTGATACAGAAAGCCAGAGAGGACGACTTCTCTACGTTTCTCCGCAAGACCCTCTCGCACGCCTACACGGGGTACGTTCGCCCGCGACTCCCGCCGACGGCCGACCCCGTCGTCTACAACGAGATAATCGTCGGCTTTCGCCGGTGGTTCGACGACTTCCTCCCCGTCGGCGTCCTCAAGCGCGCCAACGCGATACCGAAGCCCCGATTCAAAGAGCACAACGCTGCGTACATACGGCGGTACGCCTCGGAAGGCGACACGTTTCTGAACGTCGGTGCCGGGATGGGGGTCACGCCGACCATCGGTTCCCGGTGTGTCGGCCCCTCGGGCCGAGTCATCACCTTCGAAGGTAGCTGGGTGAACACGCTCCAAACCAGACGGACCTTCCGCCTCAACGGTGTCGACGACCGTGCGACGGTGAACTACGCCAGCGTCGGTGCGGAGAAGCACATCCCCTACGAGAGCGCGAACGCCGCAGCCCGGGACCACGTGAGCGGGGCCGAACTCCCGGACTGTGATTTCCTCGAACTCGACTGCGAAGGCGCGGAGAGCGAAATCCTCGCCGAACTGGGGCCGCGGCCGAGACACATCGTCGTCGAGACCCACCCCGAACTCGAGTCGCCGACCGACCACGTCCGGTCGCTCCTCGACGCGGCGGGGTACGATGTCGTCGACAGCTACGAGTACGCGCCCGACGACACGAACGAGGGTGCGGTACTCGTCGGCGAACACACCGAGTGAGTCTCCCGCGGTAGCCGGTCGCCCCGTCGGTGCGCGTTCACAACCACTATCTGCGCCCTCGCTGTACGTGGGCCCGATGGTCGGAATCGTCGGTGGGACCGGAGGCGAGGACGCGGTCGCGGAGATGGCGGACCCGATGACACACGGGGAGTGGTACGAGTTCGAGACGGTGCACGCCGACGACTATTGTCTCGGCGTGTTACACCACGGGCCGCCCGACGAGAACAACGTTCGCGTGTGGCGCGATGGCGAGCGAATCGGCGTCCTGTATGGGGCCCCATCGGCGTCGGGTTTCCTCGATGGGGTGTTCGATACGCCCGGTCGGACGCTGTCGTCGCTCGACGGTTCGTTCGTCCTCGCGTGTATCGACACCGACGCCGGAGACGTGCTGGTCGCGACTGATAAGCTCAAGACCTACCCGGCGTACTACTCCACCGAGGACGGTCTCGCGTTCGCCTCCGAACTGAAGGGAGTTCTCACACGGATCGACGACCCCACCATCGACACGCAGACGGTCGTCGACTTCGTCGGCACGGACTGGACGTGGGGCGACGAGACGCTCGTCACGGAGGCCGCCGACCTCCGCCCGGCCAGTTACCTGCGGTACGACGGTGACGAGTGTACGGTCGACCGGTACTGGGAGTTCGACTACGAGCGGCGGACCGAGGGCGGCTACGTCGATACTCTGGTCGAGAAGTACGAACGTGCCGTCGAAGACGCCGTCGGGGCGGTCGATACCGACCTCGGCGTCTGGCTCTCGGGCGGTCTGGACAGTCGGGCGCTCGCGGCCGTCGTCAAGCGGTGCCGGGACGAGTTCACGACGCTGACCTACGACGCCAACCCCGGCCGCGGTCAGAACGCCGACCCGGCCCGCCGCGTCGCTGCGGCACTTGACGTTCCCAACGAGTACTTCGAGTTTACGGCAGAGGAGTACGTCGCGGCTCTCGACGAGGGTATTGCCCTCGTCGACGGGATGGTCTCGTGGACCAACTACCACGACCTCGTCCTCTCCCGAACGGAACTGCGTGACAACGCCGATGTCGTCATGAACGGCGCACCCACCGGCGGTCTCATCGGTGAGGAGATGTGGCCGATTCACCTCCGTGGCGGCCGTGGCGACGGGTCCGTAGTCGACCAAGCGTACCACCGCCACCACCGCGTTGACGAACATCGCCTCGACGACCTGTTCTCCGTCTCGGTCGACCCCAAGGCGTCTATCCGGGCTGAGAGAGACGACAGCAACAAGGAGACGTTTCACGGCCAAGTGCTCGACATCGAGTACCGCAACTTCTCACCCAACTATCACACCCGTCGGAACAACCTGTTCCGAAGCTACGTGAGTACCCGCTCTCCGTTTCCCAATGGAGAGCTACTCGACCACCTCACGGGTATGCCAGCCGCCTTTCGACAGTCCACCGTCCCGTTTACCGGCGGCCGACTCAATCACCCGACCTCGCCGCTGAAGATGCAGTTGGTTCGGGCGCTCGCCAACGGCATCGAACACGTCCCGTACGAACGAACCGCGTTAGCACCGACGCGTCCGTTCTGGCTCCACACCGCCCGCTACTTCGCTATCCGCGTCCTCCAGAAACTCACGTCTTCGGAGAACGCATCGAAGACGATGTACGCGGACTGGTACAGACACAACGACGCGATGCGGTCGTTCGTCGACGACTGCTTGGACGACGTCCGCGACCGGCCGCTGTTCGACTCCGACGCCGTCGACGAACTCCGGCGCGAACACCTCCACGAGGAACAAAACAACATCCGCGAGATAGCCGCACTGACCACCGTCGAACGCTACCGGCAACAGTACATCGACTGACCGCCCCGAAGCGGGAGCCGGTGGGTCGACAAGGGCGGATTCACCGGCAGTCACTGCGTTCGACGGTCATGGGCTCGATGTGGGTGATGTTCCGCATCTCGAGTGCGGTCGACCGGTTGACGTACCGCATCCCATCGACAGTCAACAGCGTACAAGCGATGTCGTCGGCCTCTGGCGTACTCTCGCGTACGTAGAAGTAGTCGTACCGGGTCCGTGGGCTCCACGGTATCGACGGCTTCGGTCTGACCATGACGGCGGCCAGACCGTACTCCGAGGAGAGCCACCGCTCGCTCTCCGTCGCCTCGATTCCGGCCTTCCGGACGAACATCACTAACTCCGGCGTAGTCCGGGCGATGTACTCGCTGTCGATACCGCGTCGCGCCACCCGTTCGCTGGTCAGTCCGCCGACATCCACGGCATGCCACTCCGAGTAGTACGGAATCGCCCCGCCCTGTGCGACCAACATGCTGTACTCCTTGTCGCTGTACTGCTCTAGCTCCTGTCCGACCTCGATGGTGTCCTCGGGGTAGGCCTGCGCGTATCGCTTGGCGCTGTCCGAAACCATGTGCATCGGGTAGGCGACGGAGAGTGCCACGACGAGGAGTATCGCTACTGTCTCGTAGTCGACCGACTCCCCAACCCGGCTGACGAGGTCGAGTTCGAACGCCGACGGGGCGACGTACAGCAGTGACACGAAAAGCGCCGGCAATACCGTCATCTGGAACCGCCACAACTGTCCTTGGACCGGCCGGATGAAGAACCAGAGGAACAGGAACACGCCACTCGCGGCCACAAGCGGCGCGACCGGCCACCACTCTCGGGGACGCGTCTCGTCGCTGGCGACCGTTGCCAGCAGCACGACGACACCGACCGGAGCGACGAGCCGGGTCAGAAACTCGAAGACGAGGAATATTCCGTTGAGACTGAGTCCAGAAGAGGACTTGATGTAGAACGGGTTCGGAAAGAGGTAGCCGTAGTACGCGTACCGCCCGATCATATACGCTACGCCGGGGATGAGGGCGAGTACAGCTCCGAGGGCGACTAACCGAACGAACGCTTGTCGTCCGTGCTTACGGTAGACCACCACTCCCAACCCACCGACGCAGACGAGCGAGTACACGACGAAGTCCGGCCGTGTGAGCATCCCGAACAACAGCGCCACGTACAACACACTTATCCACCCCAGAGTCGGGTGCTCGGCGATTCGCACTGCCGCGACCGACGCGAGGAAGACGAAGGCGATGGCCGTGGTCGTCTCCATCGCTTGGACGGTCAACAGCGCGAACGCCGGGTTGACCGCAACCATCGCGACGGCGGCGACGACGATAGTGAACGACGCACCAGTCGATCTGCCGAAGTAGTACAGTCCCGTGATGAACCCGATACCGGCGGCGACCGAGACGGCCTGCATAAATGGGGCCGCCGGAACACCGAGTACGTGCGGGACCGCACTGAGAACGGCCCAGAAGAAGGAGGTAAACCCCTCTACCGGATTGGTCGTCCCGGCGTTCCAGACGAGTCCGTTCCCCGCAGCCAGGTTCTTACCGTATCTGAACGTGATAAACGAGTCGTCGAGCACGAAATCGGAGAAGAAAAGCGACCAAGCGACGAACACGGCGTTGAACAGGACTACCGTCCCGATGTCCCGCAGCACGTCTCGCGACCACTGCCTACCGAGGAGTGTCCCGGCCATTGTGATGCCAGCAACCAACACGGAGTGACGAATAAGACTTTTCGTCGTGTTTCGGCCCCGCTCGACGACTGTGCGGGCCCCGGGACTGCCGGTGTCGTCGCGGTCCCCTCACCCCAGAGCCAGCGGTTCCCGGTACCGTGTACGTCCCGGCACGGCTCGAAGATTGGCAGGGAGCCAAAGGTATTAGTCCGCGATTCGCATACATGTGGCCGTGATAGTCCTAGGCGTCGACGGGGCGAACCCCGATACGTTACTCGCTCCGGCACGCCGGGGGGCGCTCGAAAATGTGGGGTCACTGCTCGACGACGGCGTCGGCGGCCCACTGTGGAGTGTGACCACGTCCAGCGCGGCCGCGTGGACGGCACACCTCACGGGAATCCCACCGGAACGCGGCGGAATCACCGGGTTCGTAACCGACGGTACGTTCGTCGAGACCAGCGACATCGCGGTCACGACGTATCCCGAACTGCTCGACGCCGCCGGCGTGCGGGTCGGTATGGTGAACCTCCCGCTTACCCACCCGGCGCTGGAGTTGGACCACGGCTTCTGTGTCCCCGGCCAACTGACGCCGCTCGACGCCGAGACGTACGCCTGCCCGCCGGAACTGCACGACGTGCTTGACGAGGTCGACTACGAGGTCGACATCCAGTACGGCGACCGGCAGTACTCGTTCGTCGACGCCGATCTCGAGGCGTCGCCGGGACAGGTGCTCGAAGACGTTCTCCGGGTCGAAGCCAAGCGGATGGACGCCTGCCGTCGCCTGATGGACGCCTACGAGTGGGACGTGTTCGTCGTGTTGATAAACGGGACCGACCCGATGCAACACGTCCTCTGGGACGAGATGGCCGACTCGACGCTCGAAGAGACCCGAATGCTGGCGATGTACGAACTGCTCGACGGGTTCGTCGGCGACCTCAGGGGCGACTACCCCGACGAGGACCTGCTCGTGTTCTCCGACCACGGGTTCCGACGGGATGTCTGGGGCGGCGACGAGACCACCCGAGCGCGGTGGTCGCGTCTCCGTGGCCTCGGGAGCCGGATTCTGCCGGACGCGGTCAAGCAGACCCGCGTCCGGCAGTACGCTCTCGACGCGCTCGCCTCGGCCGCCTCGACGACCGGGACGGACGGCGACCACCATCCCGGTGCCCACGACCCGGAGGGCGTGTGGCTCCTCTCGGGGCCGTCGGTCGCGGCCCGCGACGACCCGGTCGAGACGCAGTTCCTCGACCTGCCGGCGACGGTGCTCCACGCGGCGGGCGTCCCCGTCCCGAACGCGTACCCCGGGACGGTCCGCGACGACCTCCTCTCGCTCGACCGGGCCCCGGAACGGGACGACTACAGATTGGACGTGGACCGGACGGACGACGCGACGCAGTACGAACGCACCGAACAGCTACAGAACTTGGGCTACGTCGAGATGGTCGAGGGCAGCGAGTGATGCCCGGTGGTCGACTGACTCGACGGCGGCGGACCGGAGTGTTTCACAATGAGCTCTGAGACGACCGAATTCGGGACGATAGGCGTCGGACGGAAGATAAAGCGGTATCTCCACGGCTACGGTCTCGGTATCCTCTTCGCAGCGAATGTCTTCGGGGCAGGGTCGGTGTACATCCTGAGCAGTACGGGCGCTAACTTCGGCCTCGCGCTGCTGTGGGTCATGCCACTGGCGTTGGTGGTCGACTTCGTCATGCACGAGATGTCCGGCCGTCTCGCCACTATCGACCAACCGCTCATGGGATACATCAAAGACGTAATCGGCGACAGGGCGAGCGTCGTCTTCGCGGTCTGTATCTCGTTCATCATGCAGTTCTGGGCCGTCGCGAACTACGCCGTCGCGGGGGCGGCGTTGACGTGGCTGACGCCGCTACAGAACGTCTATATCGGTATCGTCGTCGCCGGCGGACTCGGAATATCGCTCGTCCAACTCCGTCTGTACGACCGTATCGAGGGGGCGATTACCGCACTCATCCTCGTGGTGTTCGGGTCCTACGTCGTGTTGCTCCTCGGCATCGACCTCTCCGTCGACGCCGTCGTCGCGGGATTCGTTCCGGCGCTTCGCTCCGATTTCGGCTACCTCACGATGATAATCGCGCTGTTGGGGACGACGGTGTACTACCCCAACTTCTTCATCCAGTCCAGCATCAAGCCAACCAAGCAGTGGGACGAACTCCGCCCCTACCGGAAGGACAACGCGTTCGGTATCTCGACGACTGTCACGCTCAGTATCGCGGTGATGATCGTGGCCGCGATGACGCTCTCGTCGGGCGAATTGAGCCTGTCAGCGCCCGGCGAACCGCTCGTCCAGTCGGTCGGTGTGTGGGGACTGGTCGTGTTCGTCTTCGCGGTGCTTCTC
Source organism: Haloarcula sp. MBLA0138 (assembly GCF_055632455.1). NCBI lineage: Archaea > Methanobacteriati > Methanobacteriota > Halobacteria > Halobacteriales > Haloarculaceae > Haloarcula > Haloarcula sp. MBLA0138. Next base: position 278,812 of record NZ_CM145746.1, read on the forward strand.
GCGTCGTTTACCAGCGCGACGGGGACCCTCTTCGGGGCCGGCTTCATCGTCCCGCAGGCCCTCGGCCGCAAGACCGTCTTCGGCGACCGACCGTTCCGGTTGACCGTCATCGCCCTCATCGCGCTGTCACTCTGTCTCGCCGTCCCCATTCTGCACTTCACTGCCTTCACGCCGGTTCGACTGGCACTCACGATGCCGGCGGTCAACGGTGTCGTCGGCCTCCCGCTGACCGCGCTGGCGCTCTATCGCGCCAACCAGCGGTACTTCGACCTCGGCCGCTACGAGACGGCCGCCTTCCGTCTGGTCGTCCTCCTGATGTTGGGGAGTTCGCTGCTGACGGCCCGGAGTCTCGCACAGACCGTCATCTCGTTCGTCTAACGGCCGTCGAAGGTGGCTCTCTCGGCCACCGCTCCCATCGGCAGCGTCAGTACGGACCCGGCCGCGCGCATCTCTGTGACGTACGCGAGGAACTCGTCCAGCGTCGACAGAAGGCGCTCGCCCTCCGCGAGCGTGAAATCGGACGGGTGGAGCACGACGTGAAAGACGCGGCCGCGAGCGACTGCGTGTCGAACGCCGGCGACGAGACCCCAGTATTTCACCCGCTCCGGAAGCCGCCGCAGGTACCACGCTCGGCCGTTGTAGTGCCGTAGCGCGACGCTCCCGGGAACGTTCACGAGTCCGTCCTCCCGGCGTGGGAGAAACGCCGTCGGTGACGGGTCACTGCCCAGTAACGGCGGCCGGCCGCGGAAACACTCGAACCCCTCCCGCGCCAGTACGTCGAGCGCGGCGACCGAGTTCTGGGGGAACACGAACGACGTTATCGGCTCGTAGTCGGCCGCGAGCGACCGGAACAGTCTGAGGTCGCGCGCTATCTCCTCCCGGTTCGCGTTCCGATACACCAAGTGGCTCCCCGAATGTGACGCTATCTCGTGGTCGAGCGGCGACGCCGCGACCGCTTCGACGAACGCCGGGTCGTGCCACCAGTCTCGCTCCCACGGAATCGCACTGTCGCCGACGGCGGGCTCACAGCCCGGTGGCGGCGTATCCCTGCCGTCCTCGTGGAACAGTTGGCCCACGAGCGCCCACGTCACGGGGATTCCGTGGCGGTCGAACAGATCGAGCAACCGCCTGACGGCGTCCTTAGTGCCGTCTATCTGCGCTTCGACGGCCGTGTAGTCGCCCGAGTGGACGTTTCCCCACCCCAGTTCGGTGTCCAGCGATATCGTGACGACGCCGGTGTCGAAAGGCGCTGCGCGTTCCATTGTCACCAACAGAGCGAGTCGTACTCGGCGGGCCGGCGCTCGCCGTCGGCGAGCAGGCCGACGGGGTCCAACACCGGGACCTCCGCCTCGGCCAGCGCCCCGTAGGCACTGTCGTCGTTCCCGACGACGACGTAGTCGGCCCGCGACACCAACTCCTCGAGCGATTCGACCATGGTCCCCGCCAAGGCGGGGAACGTCGTCTCGACGAACCGTTCGTTGGTTCCGACGAGCGCGTCCGGGTCGACGTTCGGGTCGTAGGCGACCACGTCGTAGCCCGCCTCGTTCAGCCACTGCAACAGGGACACTGAGGGACTGTTGCGGAGGTCGTCGGTCCCGGATTTGAACGAGAGGCCGGCAATCCCGACGGTGTCCGGGTCCGACGCAGCGACGTGGTCCACGGCCGTTCGGGCGTGACGTTCGTTCGAGGGAAGTATCGACTCGACGAGCGGCAGGTCCTCGTCGACGAACGCCGAGAGCGCCCGGGTGTCCTTGGGCAGGCAGGACCCGCCGAACGCGAACCCCGGCGTGAGGTACCTCTCGGAGACGTTGAGCTTCCGGTCGTGACAGAACACGTCCATCACGGTTCGGCCGTCGACACCGTGCGCCCGGCAGACGCGACCGATTTCGTTAGCGAACGCGACCTTGGCCGCGTGGAAGGCGTTGCTGGCGTACTTCAGCACCTCCGCGGCCGCCGGCTCGACCGGGAATATCCTGTTCGGCGTCACGTCCAGTGGCTCGTAGACGGCGAGCAGTTCCTCGCGGGCCCGCTCGTGTCGGCTCCCGAGGACGACGAACGGCGGGTCGTGGAAGTCCGCGATGGCCGACCCCTCGCGGATGAACTCCGGGTTGACGACGACGCCGAACTCCGCGCCGGGGGTCCGTCCGGACGCGTCGGCGACGATGTCGGTCACGCCCGCCGTCGTCCCGGGCGGGACGGTGCTCCGGAGGGCGACGGTGTGGTACCCGCTTGCGTCGGCGAGGTGGGTCCCCAGTTCCTCGGCGACGGCGTGGACGCTCCCGAGGTCGACCGTGCCGTCGTCGGCGACCGGCGTGCCCACGCAGACGATGGAGATGTCGGCGTCGGCGACGGCCGCACCGGTGTCGGTCGTCGCGTCGAGACGGCCGATTGCCACCCCCTCCTCGACGAGGTCGTCCAGCCCCGGTTCGGCGACCGGCGACCGGCCCCCGTCTATCGCCGCGACCTTCTCGGGCTTGACGTCGACGCCGGTCACGCGGTAGCCGTTGGTCGCCAGACACGCGGCGGTGACTGTCCCGACGTATCCCAGTCCGTGGACCGCGATGTGTGTCCCGGCCATCTCCCTCACACTTCCGGAGTCGGTGATTTAGCCGTTACGCTCGCCACGGCGTCGGTGAACCCCGCCACCATCCGGTCGACGTTCACGCGCTCGTCGACTATCTCCCGGGACCGCTTTCCCAGTTCCGCCCGCCGGTCGGCGTCCGAATCGAGGACGCGCCGCAGTCCGGCGTCCAAGGCCGCCACGTCGTCGTCGGCTATCAGGTAGCCGTTCTCCCCGTCGTCGAGTAGGTCGGCCTCGGTCCCGTCGAGCGGCGTCGAGACGACGGGCAGTCCGAACGTCATCGCTTGCTGGACCGCCAGCCCGCCGTGGCCCGGCATGGCGAACACGTCGGCGAGGACCATGTGTCGGGCGAGCTCCTCGTCGGGTATCCGGCCGGTGAAGTGGACGTGGGGCACGTCGGCGGCGTACTCGCGCAGGTCGTCGGTCAGCGGCCCGTTCCCGGCGACGACGAGCGTCGTCTCGTACCCGCTTGCGAGCAGTCGCGCCTGCGCGTCGACGAGGTTGTCGACGTGCTTCTCGGCGGTGTGCGTCCCGACGAAAAAGAGCACGTCGCGCTCGGCGGCGGCGTAGCGCTCCCGCAGGTCGGCGGTGGCGTCGGGGGTGTCGCGGAACCGCCGCTCGTAGGCCCGCATCGAACTCGTGTCGACGGAGTTGTACGCGACGAACGTGTCGGCCTCGCTGACGCCGTAGGACTGGAAGTACTCGGCCGCGGCGGTGCTGTAACAGACGCAGGCGTCGCCGGCCCGGTACAGCGGCCCGCGAACCGCGTCGGCGACCCGGCGGACGGCCGTTCCGACCGCTCCGCCCTCGCGCTTCTGGCCGAGGCTCTTGCCCCACCAGACGAGCTTCGCGTCTCCGAAGAGGCGGAGGTACACCGCGAGGACGAGGACCGTCAGCAGGCTCGGCGACGCCGAGCAGACGAAGGCGTCGAACTCGTCGTCGCTCGCCCGCGACAGCAGCGAGCGGAACCAGACGAGTCGGAGCCCGGCGGCCGTGACGGTCCGGGTCGGTAACTCGACGCGGTCGAAGGCTTCGTCGCCGTCGAAATCTGTACTCCCTCGTGCCCCCTCGGTGGGGTCGGAGCCGTGAAAGACCGTCAGGTCGACGCCGTCGGCCGCCGCCAGTCGCTCGAAGACGGGGACGCGATAGCCGGGCACGACCCGCTGAACCAGCGCGACACGACACGACCGCGAATCGGCGTCACCTGTCATCGGTCGCCGTTCGCCCCCGAGGCATATGTGTCTGTCTCGTGTGCCGACGCCGGCCCGACGGACGAAAGGGTTAGGGTCGTCGGTTGGTTCCATCCGACAATGACCGACGTGGTGGTCGTCGGCGTCGACGGCGCGGGGTTCCAGCTGCTGGACCGGTGGCTCGACGACGGGACGCTCCCGACGCTCGCGCGCTTCGCCGAGGCGGGGCAGTCGACGCGACTCCGTAGCTCGCTCCCGCCGGTGACGTGCCCGGCGTGGCGGTGTTACTCGACCGGCGTCAATCCCGGGAAACACGGCGTGTTTTGGTGGGAGAACGTCGACCGCGACGCGGAGTCGTTCACCGTCCCCACCGCCGAGGACTTCGCCGCGCCCGACGTGTGGGAGTATCTCGGTGCCGAGGGCTACCGCAGTGCCGTCGTCAACATGCCGACGACGTACCCGCCCGCGGACATCGACGGGTGGATGGTCAGCGGCGGCGGCGGCGTCGACGGCAACGAGTACACGAGTCCGCCCGACCTGCAGGCGGAACTCGAAGCCCGGTTCGACTACGGCGTGTTCATCGACGGCGCCTCGCGCAACATCGGTGACGACCCCGACCGCGTCGAGGCGGTCCTCGACCTCGTCGACATGCGCTTCGACGTGGCCGAGTACCTCCGCTCGGAGTACGACCCCGCGTTCATCTCGCTCACTGTCTTCTACAGCAACGTCTTCCACCACTTCTTCTGGGATGACGACGTGACCAAGCGGCTCTGGCAGCACGTCGACCGCCGCCTCGGCGAGTTCGTCGACGACGAGAACGTGGTCGTGATGAGCGACCACGGCTCGAACCCGATTCACCACGTGTTCAACGTCAATACGTGGCTCGAACGCGAGGGGTATCTCGTCACCACCGAGGGCGTGAGCGACGGCCTGTACCGGGCCGGTCTCACCCGCGACCGCCTGACCGCCATCGCCGAGCGCCTCGGCCTGAAGAACGCGCTGAAGCGGGCGCTCCCCCGGAGCCTCGTCGGCCGGTTCCCGAACGCCGACGGGACCGTCACCGAGGGGGCCAAAGCAGAGAAAGTAGACTGGACCGCATCGACGGCGATGGCGAGCGGACAGGGGCCGGTGTACGTCCTCGCCGAGGACCCGGCCGACCGCGAGCGGATACGGGACGAACTCGCCGAGAAACTCGCGGCCGTCCGGACGCCCGACGGGTCCCCCATCGCGCGGGATGTCCTGACGGGCGCGCAGGCGTACGACGGTCCCTTCGTCGCCGACGGCCCGGACCTCGTGGTCGACCAAGCCGACAACGTCCAACTCGGTGGCGCTGTCGGTGCCGACGCCGTCTTCGAGACGCCCGGCGACTGGGTCGCCGAGAACCACCGCGACGGCGTGTTGTTCGCTCACGGCCCCGACGTCTCCGTCGACGACGCGCTCCCGGACCACGCCGACATCTACGACATCGCGCCGACGCTGTTGCACTGGTTCGACGTGGCCGTCCCCGAGGCACTCGACGGGCGCGTGCTGACCGAACTGTTCGCAGACGGGACCGACCCCGCCTCCCGCTCCGTCGAGTACACCGACGACACGCTCGGGAAGGACCCGCTCAGAGACGCCGACAGCGACCAACGGGCGATGCGGGACCGACTACAGGACCTCGGCTACCTCTCGGAGTGACCCGGCCGCCGGCTCTCGCCCCGCCTCACCACGTCAGCCCCTCGTAGGTGATGCCCTCGCGGCGCTCGATTACCCGCCGCCCGTCGACGACGACGGGGTCGGCCATCGCGTCGAACGCGTCGTCCAGCGCCGCGAACTCGTCCCAGTCCGTGACGACCACGGCCCCGTGGGCCCCTTCGAGCGCCGCGGCCGCCGAGTCGGCGTACTCGATGTCGGGGTAGCGTTCGCGCATGTTCGCGGCGGCGACGGGGTCGTAGGCGACGATTTCGGCCCCTCGCTCCAGCAGGCCCTCGATGACCGGGACCGCCCGCGTGTTCCGGATGTCGTCGGTGCCGGGCTTGAACGCCAGCCCCAGCACCGCGATTCGCTTGCCGGCCGCGTCGGCGTGGTCGTCGAGCAGCGAGAGGAGACGCTCGGGTTGCTTCTCGTTCAGCCGTAGCGTCGCCGAGAGCATCTCGGGCTCGTACTCCCGTTCGCGGGCGGCCGCGACTATCGCCTTCGTGTCTTTCGGAAAACACGATCCGCCGAAGCCGACGCCGCTCCGGAGGAACCGCTCGCCGATGCGGTCGTCCAGCCCGATGGCCTCCGCGACCTCGTAGGCGTCGACGCCGAACGCCTTGCAGACGTTCCCGATGTCGTTGATGAGGCTGACCTTGCTCGCGAGGAAGGTGTTGTTGGCGTACTTTATCATCTCGGCCTCGGCGATGCCGGTCTCGACGACGGGTACGTCGCCGTCGTCGGCCGCCCGTAGCGGGGCGTAGAGGTCGTGGAGCAGGTCGAGCGCGCGGTCGTCGTCGGTGCCGAAGACCAGCTTGTCGGGCTGGAGGAAGTCCTCGACGGCGGTCCCCTCCCGTTGGAACTCCGGGTTCGAGGCGACGAGGAAGTCCGTGCCGCGGTCGAGCCCCGCGTCGGCGATGCGGGGGGCCAGTCGCTCTTCGGTCGTCGTCGGGACCACCGTCGACTTCGTGACAACCGGGTGTGCGCTGCCGCGGTCCCCCGCGGCGAGGGCTTCGCCGACCGACTCCGCGCCCGCTTCCATGTACTGGAGGTCGATGCTGCCGTCCGCGTCGGCGGGCGTCGGCAGCGCGAGCATCGTGAGGTCCGTCTCCGGGACCACGCCGTAGTCCGTCGTCGCCCGCAGTCGGTCGCCGCCGTGGTCGGCGACCAGTTCGTCGAGTCCCGGCTCGTGGACGGGTGCCTCGCCGGCGTTGACGCGCTCGACGATAGCCTCGTCGATGTCGATGGTCGTCACCTCGTGGCCGAGGTCGGCGAGACAGGCCGCGACCGTGGTCCCGACGTAGCCGCTGCCGACGATGGAGACGTGCATTGCCGTGGCGTTGGCGAGGACGGTTCTTGAACCGTTCGGGTTCCGGGACGAGTCCGCCACGCGGCGGACGAGGGGAGCACCCGGGTCAGTTACCGACCCCGTCCGAGCAGTTCGTAGTCGTGGTCGGGGGTGTACCGGCGGAACAGCAGGCTGTTCGACAGCACCGACACGCTGGAGAAGGCCATCGCGCCGGCCGCCAGCACCGGCTGGAGCAGTCCCAGCGAGGCCAAGGGAATCATCGCGGTGTTGTAGCCGAGCGCCCACACGAGGTTCTGCTGTATCTTCGCGAGCGTCGCGTCCGAGATGCGAATAGCCTTCACCACGTCTACCGGGTCGTCGCGCATCAGGGTCACGTCGGCCGCCTCGATGGCGACGTCGGTGCCGGAGCCGATGGCGGTCCCGACGTACGCCACCGCGAGCGCGGGCGCGTCGTTGACCCCGTCACCGACCATCATCGCCTTCCGGCCGCCGTCCTGAATCGCCTCGACCGCGTCGGACTTGTCTTCGGGGAGGACCCCGGCCCGGACGTTCTCGGGGTCGATGCCGACCTGCTCGGCGACGGCGCGAGCGGTGCGCTCGTTGTCGCCGGTTATCATCATCACGTCGACACCGCGGTCCCGAAGTTGGCTCACGGCGTCTCGTGCGCTCTCTTTGACCGTGTCGGCGTCGGCGACGACGCCCACGAGGTCGCCCCGGTAGGCGACGAGCATCGCCGTCTTCCCCTCTCCTTCGAGGCGCTCCATCGTCTCCGCCGCGGGCGAGGGGTCGACGCCGTTGTCCCGCAGGAGCTTCCGGTTTCCGACCAGCACCTCGCCGCCGTCGACGGTCGCCTCGACGCCGTGGCCGGGGACGTTCTCGAAGTCCTCGGGGTCGGTCACGTCGATTCCCCGGTCCTCCGCGCCCGCGACGATGGCGCGGGCCAGCGGGTGTTCGCTCCCGCTCTCGGCGACGGCCGCGAGCCGAAGCACGTCCGTCTCGTCGAGGTCGCCCCGGGCGGTCAGCTGGCCGCCGTCGGCAGCCGGGTCCCCGGCCCCGTCAGCGCGTCGCGTCGCCGCGTCGTCGAACACGACCACGTCGGTCAGTTCCATCTCGCCTTCGGTGAGCGTCCCGGTCTTGTCGAAGACGACCGTGTCCACGTCCTTCGCGCGTTCGAGGATATCCCCGCCCTTGAACAGGACGCCGTTTTGCGCGCCGATGGTCGTCCCGACCATCGTGGCGGCGGGCGTCGCCAGCCCCAGCGCGCAGGGACACGCGATGAGGACCGACGAGGCGAACACGACGACGGCGAACTCGAAGACCGAGACGGTGCCGCCGGCGACCGCGGGGCCGCCCGCGAGGAGCCCCCACAGCGGGAGCCAGCCGACGAAGCCGGCCAGCGCCTCGGGGAAGAGGAACCAGACGACGCCCCACAGCGCGGCGTTGGCGATGACCGCGGGCACGAAGTACGCCGAGATGCGGTCGGCGAGGTTCTGGATGTCGGGCTGGCGCGACTGTGCCTCCTTGACGGTCTGGACGATCTGTTGGAGCGCCGTGTCCTCGCCGACCTTCGTCGCCTCGACGACGAGGACGCCGTTCTCGTTGATGGTCGAGCCGACCACCTCGTCGCCCTCGCGCTTCTCGACGGGGACGGACTCGCCGGTCACCATCGACTCGTCGACCGCCGACTGACCGTCGACGACGACGCCGTCGGTCGGAATCCGCTCGCCGGGCCGGACCTTCATCCGGTCGCCGACCGCGACATCTTCGAGCGGGATTTCCGCCTCGTTCCCCTCGTCGTCGACGACGGTCGCCGTCTCGGCTTCCATCTCCAGCAGCTTCCGGAGCGCCTCGCCGGCTTGGCCCTTCGAGCGGGCTTCGAGGTAGTTCCCCAGCGTGATGAACACGAGGATGAGCGCCGCCGTGTCGAAGTAGAGGCCGCCGGCGATAGCGCCCAGTAACACCGCCACGGAGTAGACGTACGCGGTGGTCGACCCGAGCGCGATGAGCACGTCCATGTTGGCGCGGCCGTTCCTGACGAGCGCCGTGTATGAGTTCCTGTAGAACGGCCGGCCCAGCACCAACTGGACGGGCGTCGCCAGTAGGAACTCGACCCAGCCGAACTCGACGCCAAACACCGTCTCCGGGAGGACGCCGCCCCCGAGCAGGAGCTTCTCGACGAGGAAAAGCAACAGCGGGGCCGACAGCGCCGCGCCGAACAGCGTCAGCCGCAACTGCCGGCCGACCTCCTCCCGTCGGGCGGCCTCACGAGTGTCACCGCCCGCTCCGTCCTCGCTGGCATCGTCCTCGCGGACGGGCGAGTAGCCAGCCGCTTCGATGGCGTCGTAGCAGTCCGCGAGGCTCGCCTCCGCCGGGTTGTACGTGACCTGTGCCTCGTCGGTGGCGAAGTTCACGTCCGCCGTGACGACGCCGGGGACCCCTTCGAGTGCGTCCTGTACCGTCTCCGAGCAGTTCGCACACGACATGTCGGTGATGGCGACCGTCGCCGAGTCGGTCACGGGCGAGTAGCCGGCGTCCTCGATGGCGTCGTAGACGTCCCCCAGCGAGACCGCGGCGGGGTCGTACGTCACCGACCCCTCGTCGGTGGCGAAGTTGATGTTCGCCTCCGAGACGCCGTCCAGCGAGCCGACCGCGTCGGCGATGGTCTGTGAGCAGTTAGCACAGCTCATGCCTCGGATGTCGATGTGGCTCTGCCGTTGACTCATTGACTAGTCGTACGGTCCCCTCGTTCAACCGCTTTCCCCTTTCGTCTGTTCAGTACGAGTGGCTCGTGACTTTCGATTGCAAAGCGATGCCGCGACGCCTTCGGGTCAGTCCGCGCCCTCCTGTAGCTGTTCGTACTTCTCCTCGAAGCGCGCCTCGCACGACGGGCAACAGAACTGGTACAGGTCCCCGTCGATGCGGGCCGCCGTGCCCTCGCTGTCGACCGTGTTCCCACACTGGGCGCAGGTGAGCGCGAACTCCGTGCCGCCGAAGTCGGGCGACCAGTCCGCGCCCGCCAGCAGCGTCACCTCGAAATCGGCGACCACGCCCTCGTCGAGGGTGTCGTCGAGCCAACTCGCAACGTCGTTGTCCGGGACTCTGGCGAAGACGACGAGGTCGGCCTCGGCCGTGGTGAACACGTGCTCGACCGCGCTCTCGTCGAGGAGGCGCTCCGTGACCGACGGGCCCTCGGGCCCGCTCGCGGCGACTTCCAGCGTTAGCAACACCGGAATGCCCGTCCGGAGCTGCGAGCGGTCCACGTCGAGCGTGAAGCGGTTGATGACGCCCGTCTCCTGTAGCCTCTCGACCCGGTCCGAGACGGCCGGTGCCGAGAGGCCGACGGCCTCCGCGATGTCGCTGTAGGGCCGTCGCGCGTCCGCCAGCAGTAGCTGTAGGATTTCGAGGTCGGTCTCGTCGAGGTCGCGCATGGTCGACCAACTCTCCCGGTCGACTAAAGCGCCACGGCGACGCGAGCTTCGAATCCAAAGCCCAGCGCTCTCCGCACCGAACGATTTGAGGGACAACCCGAATAAGCGAGGGAGCCGTACGTCCCCCCGTATGTCGACGACCATCACCGTCGAGGGAATGACCTGCGGCCACTGTGAGCAGACAGTCGAGGAAGCGCTGCGGGACGTGTCGGGCGTGAGCGACGCGACCGCCGACCGGGAGACCGAGCGGGCGAGCGTCGACGGGGACGCCGACGCCGGGGCCCTCGTCGAGGCCGTCGAGGACGCCGGCTACACCGCACGGGCCTGAACACGCCGGTCGCCCGCCGCCGTCAGTCAGTGCGCATCCCGTCTTCGACGACCGTTCTCCGCGCGACCACCTCGAAGCGCGTCTCGGACCCGATAGCCGTGCCGCCGTGGACTTCCTCGACCCGGAGGAGGACGTCCTCGGGGCTGGCACAGCCACAGTTGACGAACTCCGCCCACTCGTCGCCGACGGCGACGGGGCCGGCGTGGGCCCACCGGAGGTACCGCCGGTACGTACGTTCGGTCATGCTCTCCTGCAACCAGTCGCTGTCGGCGACCCACCAGTCGCCGGCTTCGTCGGGGTCCGTCTCCGGCGACCGGAACGAGACCACGACCCGGTCGGCTTGGTCCTCGACCGTCGACGGGTCGGTCGTGTTGACTTCGCGCTCTCCGGACGCGCCCATCGGTCACCGGCCTCCGTCGGGCGCTGTCAGCGACGGGCCAGCGGTCGCGTCGACGGTGTCACTCTCGGCCATCTACGCGGTGTAGGACTCGACGAGGCCCCGGAGCTGTTCCTCCGCTTGGACCCCGACGACCTCTCGGACCTGCTCGCCGTCGGCGAACAGGACCAGCGTCGGGACGCCGCGGACGCCGTAGGCGGCGGCGAGTTGCTGGTTGGCGTCGACGTCTACCTTCGCCACGGTCGCCTCGGTCTCCACGGCGAGCCGTTCGACGACCGGTTCGAGCATCTGGCAGGGGCCACACCAGTCGGCGTAGAAGTCCACGAGGACGACTCCGTCAGCCACCACCTCGTCTAGGTGGGCCTCGCCGTCGACGTGGAGCGGTTCGTCCGCGGACTCGGTACCGGCATCGGTCGCAGTCTCCGTTGTCATCACCGAGTCGTACGCGCCAGTTCCCGATAAGAGTTTTGGGAAGGTAGCACAAGACTATGCAACACGAGACCGAATCCGGCGTGCGGGCGTTGACGGGCGACCCAGCGCTCGGGACGCCGGCGGGGGACGCCACACCGGCCCGAAAAACGGTTCTAGCCCTCGACAGTGGGTGTCGAGGCGTCGGCCTGCTCGTACTTGTTCTCGAACTCCTGAATGAGTTGCCCCATCTTCGCGTACCAGTCGTTGAGCAGTCGCTGCATGTCGTCGGTGATCTGCGACGGGTCCGTCGGCGAGTAGACGTGGTAGTACCCCCCTTGGTCGTAGTTGACCTGGTCTTTCTCGATGAAGCCCGTTCGGAGCAACCGCTGGACGGCGCGATAGGCGGTCGAGCGCTCGCGGTCGATGGCCTCGGCGATCTCGTCGACGGTCAGCGGGTCGGCACTCCCGACGAGCGCCTGAAAGCACTCCCTGTCCAGTTCCTTGAGACCGTGAAAGCACTCCAGCAACCCCTCGCACTCCATGTCCTGCCGGAGCTGTTCCGACATCGAATCTGGCATCGTACTACGCCCCTCTAGGGGTTATGTGGTTGAAAGAATTGTGCAAAACTCGAACAACTGCATGCACACACCGGTCACGCTGCGCCCGCCGCGCCGGTCGTACGCGCTTGGCTCAGCCGGTAGCTCCGGACTATGCGCCGAGGGCCCGTCTGGAAGACGGCGTAAGGGCGGCTAGAGCGAAGGCGCGAACGCCGGAGACGGGGCCGACGCTACTCGATGCCGACGAGGAGGGCTGGTTCCCGATGGGAGGTCGGCGAGTGAGTACGGAGTTGGGCCGTTGGAGTGATTGAAGCGGTTTTCGGTAGCTCATCGTCTCTGATACTGTGCGACTCGGAAAGCCGCATTTATCTACTCGGGTCTGTATCTCGGAGACATGAGAGTACTGGTGACCGGGGCCCCCGGGTGGCTGGGGACCGAGGTAGTCAAGAAGTTGGACGGCGCGGGCCACGACATCCACTGCCTGACGCTGCCCGGCGAGGACACGTCAGAACTGGACCCGTACGACGTCGAGGAACACCCCGGCGACGTGCGAAAACCCGAGACGCTGCACGACGCCTTCGACGCGGGTATCGACGCTGTCATCCACGCGGCCGGTATCATTCACCCGCCGAAACTCCTCGGGGCGGACATGTTCTTCGAGATAAACGCCGACGGCACCCGCAACATGGTCGACGTGGCCCAGCAACACGGCGTCGACCACTTCGTCTACGTCTCCTCGAACGCCGCACAGGGGTTCAACGACTCCCCCAACGACCTCATGACCGAGGAGATGCCGTGTCGGCCCGAGAGCAACTACGGCGAGTCGAAGTACATCGCCGAGCAACACGTCCGGCGGTACCACCAAGAGCACGACCTCGACTACACCATCGTCCGGCCGTGCTGGTACTACGGGCCGCGCCAGCCCGACCGCATGAACCGCCTGATGAACATGATTCAGGACGGTCACCCCATCGTCTTCGGGAACGGGATGAACCTCCGGAGCATGACCTACGTCCCGAGCCTCGCCGAGGCGCTCTGTGACGTCATCCACCAGCCCGAGGTGTCGAAAGACGAGACCTACTGGATCGCCGACGAGCAGCCCTACACCACCAACTACGTCTACCGGACCATCGCCGACTTACTCGGCGTCGCCGATGACCTCCAGCCCATCTACGTCCCGAAGCCGATATCGCGGCTGATGGAGATAGCCGACGTGACGCTGGGGAACCTAGGCATCTACGAGCAGAACGTCCACGTCGCCGGCGAGATGTCCAGACACATCGCCTGTGACCCCTCGAAGGCGATGGACGAACTCGGCTGGGAGCCACCGACGGACCTCACCGAGGGGATGCGCGAGGGCGTCGAGTGGGCACAGGAACGGGACAAGGTCTGAGGTAGCGATGCTGTCCTCAGAAGTGGAATCGAGCGGGAACTCGACCGCCGTCGGCGTCGTGCGCGAGCTACGGCCCCACCAGTGGTACAAGCAACTCATCCTCTTGGTCCCGATCGTCTACGCGGGAGAGGCAACGTCACTGAGCGCGTGGGTGACGGTCGTCGCCGGCGCGCTCGTCTTCTCACTGGCGGCCGGCTGTGTCTACATCGTCAACGACATCCTCGACCGCGAGGAGGACCGCAACCACCCGGTGAAACAGCACCGGCCGATAGCCAGCGGCCAAGTCCCCGTCGCGGTCGGCGCGTTCGCCGCCGCGCTCGGGTTCGCCTTCGCGGGCGTCGCCGCGTACTACTTGGACACGCTCTTCGCGCTCGTCCTCGCGACGTACGTCCTCCAGAACTTCGCCTACAGCACCGTGTTGAAACACGTCTTCCTCATCGACATCTTCGTCGTCGGTGCCGGCTTCGTCCTCCGGGCGCTGGCGGGCGTCGTCTTACTCGGTGCCCCGCTGAGCCCGTGGCTCCTGTTGACGGTCTTTCTCGCCGCCTTCCTCCTCGCCAGCGGGAAGCGCCACGCCGAGATGGTCACCGCGGAGGACCGGGAGACGCGGGCGAGTCTCGACGGCTTCTCCGGGGACTTCTCGCTGCTCTTGCTGTTCGTGGCCGCCGCGACCCTGCTGGTCGTCTACTCGATGTACACCTTCTTCGCCCGGCAGACCGAGATGATGGTCACCGTCCCCTTCGCCTACTACGCCGTGCTCCGGTTCAACCACCTGACGCTCTCCCAACCGAGCGAGCAGGTCCACGAGCTGTTGTTCCACCGAGACATGCTCCTGAACTTCGTCGTCTGGGGCGTCGCCACGCTACTCATCCTGTACGTGAACCACCCGTTCTGAGCGCCAATGACACTCCGAATCGACCTACAGACGCACACGAACCGCTCCCGGCCCTGTGGCTGGATGGGGCCGTCGACGCTGGTCGAGCGAGCCCAGCGCGTCGGACTCGACGCCGTCGCGGTCACGGACCACAACACGATGGACGCCGTCGAAACCGCCCGCGAGGCCGCCGGTGAGGACCTCCTCGTCGTCCCGGCCGAGGAGGTCGACACGCCCGAGGGACAGATCATCGGGCTCTTCCTCGAGACCCCCATCGAGCCGTGGCAGCCGCCGGCGGCCGTCATCGACGAGATACACGGACAGGGCGGCCTCGCCCTCGCGCCCCACCCCTTCGACGCCATGCGGGAGGGGCTGTCGACGATAGCCGACCACGCCGGCGCGCTCGACGCCGTCGAGGTGCGCAACTCCCGCTGTGTCCGCGCCCGGTACAACGAGCGCGCCCGGGACTTCGCCGACGAGCACGGCCTGCCGGCGACGGGCGGGAGCGACGCGCACTTCGCCCGCGAGGTCGGCACGGCGTACACGGAGGTCGACGCCGGCGCGCCGGCCGACCGCGACGACGCGCTCGCGGCGGTCAGGGAGGCCATCCGCGACGGGCGGACGACGCCGCGTGGCGACACCGGCTCGGTCGCGGTCCACGCGGGAACGAAGGCCGTGAAACTGTACGACCGACTCCGCGACCGATGAATCTCAGACAGAACCTCTGGCAGTTCCTCGTGCTGGGGATGGCCGTCACGCTCGCGTTGAGCGTCTACGCCAACCTCGGCTCGCTGTTTCGCTCGCTCCGACTGTTCGAGTGGCGGCTGTTGCCCGTCGTGTTGGGGCTGACACTGGTCAATCAGTTGCTCCGGTTCCTCAAGTGGGAGTACCTCCTCCGGGAGGTCGACGTCGACCTCCCGCTCCGGACCAGCCTCCACATCTTCGGGAGCGGCCTCGTCATGATACTGACCCCCGGGAAACTCGGCGAGGTGTGGAAGGCGTGGCTCGTCAGAGACGCCGACGGGACGCCCGTCAGCACGACGATGCCGGTGGTGGCGACCGAACGGCTCACCGACCTCCTCGGCGTGCTGGCGTTTACGCTACTGGGCGTGCTCGCGTTCGACTACTCGCCCGTGGTCTTCGTGGCGCTGTTGGCGCTCGTTCTCGGCGGCATCGTCCTCCTCCAGCACGAACCGCTCTGTCTGTGGGTGCTCGACCGGGTCGAGACGCTCCCGCTGTTGGGCCGGCGGGCCGACGAGATGCGGGACCTGTACCGGAGTTCGCTGGACCTCCTCGCCCCCCGTCCGCTCACCGTGACCACCGGGCTCAGCGTCCTCTCGTGGGGGATGGAGTGTGCGGGACTGTGGGTCATCCTCCGTGGCTTCGGTGCCGACGTCTCGGCGCTCGTGGCCGCGTTCGTCTTCGCCCTATCGAGCATCCTCGGCGCGCTCAGCCTGATTCCCGGCGGACTCGGCGTGACCGACGGCTCCATGACGGGGCTGTTGCTCTTGTTCGACGTAGAGCGCGTGGTCGCGGTCAGTGCGACTATCATCGTCCGCGCGGCGACGCTGTGGTTCTCCGCCGGCGTCGCGTTGCTGGTGTACGCGCACTTCAGACACACGCGCTCGGTCGCCGTCGACGTACCGGAAGACGCCGGCTAGCGCGCGAGCGGCCGACTTACGAAACCTTCCGCAGCAGGCGGAGGACCTTCTGGGGCGGCGCGGTCCGGTGGACGCTCCCCTCCTCCTCGACCTCGGTGATGTCGTTGTGCTGGTACCAGTCGTAGGCCCGCTCGAACATGTCGTCGTTGCTGTCGGTGGGCTCCCAGCCGAGCAGTTCCTTCGCCTTGCTGTTGTCGAAGTAGTAGTCCTTGAACACCGTCTTGTAGTGCCACGGCGCGAGCGGCGAGAGGCGAAGCCGGTCCAGCGCCTGCAGCGTCAGCGACACCGGCCGCGCCGGGACCCACGTGATGGACGACCCGGAGTCGGCGTACTCGATGAGGTGTTCGAGGTCCCCGCCGAGGGTGTTGTAGTCGTCGTTGCCGATGTTGAACACCTCCCCGGAGACGCCGTCGGTCGTCGCCGCGAGGAACGACGCGTCGGCGATGTCCCGGCCGCTTATCAGCTGGAACTCGTTCGTCCCGTCGCCGAGCATGTAGACGCGCTTGTCGTTCTCGACCCAGTCGAAGAGGATCTGGTAGATGCCGGCCCGCCGCTCGTCGAGGACCGTCCGCGGGCGGACGATGTTGACCGGGAGCCCCTTCTCGGCGTACTGCTGGACGACGCGGTCGGCCTGTAGCTTCGATTGGCCGTACGCGCCGATGGGGCTGAGCGTCGTCTCTTCGGTGACCGGCATCTCTGAGAGGTCGTAGACGGCGCTCGAGGAGACGTGACAGACGCCCTCGACGCCGGCGTCGAGGGCGGCCTGCATCACGTTCCGCGTCCCGCCGACGTTCACGTCCCGGAACTCCGACCCCGCCTTCGTCAGCGGGACGAGCGCGACGTTGTGGTGGACGTAGTCCACGTCGGCCAGTGCTTCCGTGAGCCGGTCTTGGTCCCGCACGTCGCCCTCGACGTACTCGACTCGCTCGACGAGGTCGGTGCCCGGGATTTCCGGCGGTGTCACGTCGTAGACGACTACGTCTTCGCCTTGGTCGAGGAGGTACTCCGCGGTGTGGCTCCCGACGAATCCGGAGCCGCCCGTGATGAGATGGGTCGCCATGCTCCGGAGTTAACCACGGGCAGACAATTAGGTTGTCATCTCGAACCGTCCGGCACTCCGCCTCTCGGGGAACACTCGCCGAGAGTACCGCTCGGGACGGCCCTCGCACGATTTGCCGTCGGGCTCGGGATCTGTTACGACAAGAATAAGAGCAAACGCAATAACGGACCTCTAATGAGAGAGCGTTTCGGCTCTGTCGACCGGTATGACGTGCTGGCTCTCGTAGCGCTCAGCGTACTGTTTCTGGCTATCTCCAGATTCTTCTTCTGGTTCACTCTGGACGACGCTTGGATAACGCTTCGCTACTCCCGACACCTAGCAGAGGGCGCTGGACCGGTGTGGAACGTCGGGACTGACCCGGTTGAGGGGTATACGTCGTTCCTCTGGGTCGTCATCGGCGCTATTCCGTTCCTGCTGGAAGTGCCGGTATTGCCGACGGTCAAGTCGGTCGGCATCGGCGCGACGCTGGCGTCCGTCCTGTTGCTGTACGGCTATGGCCGATACCGCGGCGTCAACCGACTGCTACTCGTCGTCGGTTGCAGTCAGCTAGCGCTGAGTCCGCCGATAGCGGTACTGAGTGGGATGGGGATGGAAACAACCCTCGCGATGTTGCTGGTGTTGATATCAACGATTGCTGCAATCGAGGTCGCTACGACCTACAGGACCAGTACCGCGGTTCTCCTACAGGTTAGTCTGTTCCTCGGGATGCTCACTCGTCCGGACTTGGTTGTCTTTTCGGTCGCGCTCGAAGTCGGGCTGGCTGCCCTACTGTATCGCGAACGCCGGACCGGCGAACTGAAGCGTCTCATCGTTTGGGGCGTCGCGCTGGTGTTCGTCCCGGGAGTAGTGTACATGACGTCCCGCGCCCTCTTCTTTGGACATCTGTTCCCGAATCCGTTCTATATCAAATCCGGCGGACTATTTTCCCCGGGCGGCGCGTTCTTCATGTTCCAATTCGTGATGGTCATCGTCGGGCCGCTACTCTTCGTGACGCTGTTCGGCCTGAGCTCACTGTCCAACTCCGACTCGATACATCAACGGATAGCTACGTTCGGTCCTGTCGTCCTCGCTGACGTAGCCTTCTTGGCGATGTGGATATTCATCAAACCGTTGCAAGGGGGACTCTGGCGCTTCGAGGTTCCGGCGTTTGCCAGTATCTTGCTCCTTTTGATTCTCTTGCTGGACGACGTTCAGTGGTCTTCAGCGATCGACTTCGCTCCCATCGATTCAACGGTTCGCGTAGTTGCGATCGCATTGTTGGTCAGTGGTCTGATAGTCTATCCGCTGTCGATGTCGATGGAGTCACGCGGGTTCGCTCTCTCTAAAACACACGGTGATACGGCTGTCGTAGGCCAGCAGCTCAACGACTTCGAGGACGAGAACTACCGGATGTTCGTGACCGAATCAGGTGCACTACCGTACTACTCCGACTGGCACGCGGTCGACGAGTGGGGACTGAACAGCGAGCACATCGCCCACGAGGGGTTGACCGAAGAGTACCTGCGGGAGTACGACCCCGACCTGATTCAAATGAACGTGTGGAACCGGCCGGGTATCATCGAACAGAAATCACAGCCCGTAGCATCACTTATAAACGATAGCACGTACCGGTTGGTTGCCGTCATTTATCGACAAAACAGTGACAGAACGAACATCCGTAACGCGTACAGCGTTTACTTTGTGGATTCGGAGAGCGACGGATACCGCGATATCTCGTGTACGCTCATGACCACCGACCTCAAGCAGGCCGACTCGGCAGTGGTCACCGCACAATCGCGTGTCAGTCTGCAGACCACCAACCTGACCGAGGCCAGTTGCTAGGCTATCCAGTGTTGTACGGGCCGCTCAGTCCCTCTGGCTCTTACGAGAGGGTGACGCCCCCGACTGAGAGCGTGTCCGTACCGACTGGTTCGTACTTACACCGAGCCATCGGAACAGCCGTATCGCTCATGTTGAACGTGCATAGCTCGTCGGCAGTGAGGGTCCGTGTGGCGTAATCTTCCCACGACCCACCGGTGTGGACTTGAACGGTGAGCCGTCCGCCGGCGTCCGATTTCACCATGAACGTCTTCCTGTCGTAGCCCCAGACCGGAACCGGGTGGCTGCGTACCTCTCCGTCTACTGTCTGTCCCCGCCACGTCGTCTCTGACCTGTCGTTGTACAGTTGGAACCGCCTCGGCGGCAGTCGCTGGCCGTCCCACATCGCGAACCCGCGTTCCTCGCTCCGCAGTGGGAGCGTGTACTCCTCCTCGTTGTGTGATATCGCTGCTGTGTGGAAGACGAACTCTTCGCTAATCGACTCGTCATGTGCCCTGATTGCGTAGGGAACCGTGTTGTCGTACTTCGGGAGGTCACCGGCGTTTGGGATGCCGGTGAGGATGACTGCCCGGATACGGTCCTCGATGGTCAGCATCGCGCCCCCGGCGTACCGGTGGATTCGGTACATGTGCTGTTCCGTGTCGAAGTCTTCCGGCAGCAGGTCCGTCACGAACACGGCGGTCCCCGTTGCTCTCGTATGAACGACGAATCGCGCTCGGGTCTGTTTCGCCGAGGGGCTCGTCGGCGTTTCGAGCGCGATTCGACCGGCCGGCGCGTGGTGGCCGGTATCCAACCCCACTCGCCAAGCGTGGTCTTCGACCAGTTCCGGGAGCCTGATTCCGAACCCCAAGACCGGGTACGACTTGGCGATTCTCGAGTTTATGATTCCCACGTCGTACGCGTACGGCCGGGTGTCCGCTCGTACCTCGATACCGTCCTCGGTCCACACGTCGGAGACCGGCAACCGCTCGTCACCGTTGATGCGGATGAACAGTTCGTCGAGCGGTCTGGCCGTGCGTTGGACCACGTCGATGGAGTCCGGCGTGGGGCCGGAGACGCTTTCCGGGGGCGAGGGCGTCTCCGTTTGCCTGTCGGTGTCGGTCTCGTCGCTTGTCGCACTGAGACCCGAGCATCCCGACAGGAGAGCCGCCGAGGCCAAGAACGCACGCCGTTTCATTGCTGTAAGGTACGAGGGGTACCACGACAAATGATTCTTGTGGTGGCCGCCGTCCCCGACCGATCCCCGCGGCACGTCCCGCACCGTCGCGGATACGAACAGTTATCTTCGTCTCGAACGGACCGCACGGTGGATGCTGACGTCGACGGAAGGTCTCCCCCTCGGATGGCGTGACATCGTGGCTCCGCCGGACACTTCCCAAACGTACGCGGACCTCCTCGCCGACAGGACGGACTTTTCCCGAATCCTCCCCGTCCAGAGCTGTCGCGCGGCGCTCGTGTTCGCGCTTCGCCGGGCCGGGGTCGGCCCAACCGACGAGATACTGATTCCGGGGTACACCTGCTACGCGGTCGAGAGCGCGGCCGAAACCGTCGGGACACCGGTGTACGTCGACGTGACGGAGAACTTCGAAATCGACCTCGCGGAGGCGAGGGAAGCGGTCACCGACCGGACCGCTGCAATCGTTCCGGTCCACCCCTACGGGCGTCCCTGCGATATGGCCGCCGTCGCGGCGTTCGCCGACGAACACGGCCTCGCCGTCGTCGAAGACGCCGCGCAGGCACTCGGGGCGCTCGTTCGCTCGGGGAGCGTCGCCGCGCACAGCGATTACTGTGTCACCAGCCTCCGATTTTTCAAGGAGGTCACCGCGTTCAAGGGCGGTCTCGTGTTTGGGGACGACTTGCCGACGCCGGAGCGAAGCCACCGACCGCGGGGTCGGCGAGCGAAACTCCTCGGAATCTGGGGAGTCGACCGTGCTTTGAACGCGCTTCCCGGACGCGTGTACGAACCGCTGCGCCGCCGCGTGCTCGATCCTCTCTCGCGGGACGCTTCGACCGGCGTTCCCGAACCCACGCCGACGACGCTCCCGGAGTGGGACGATCGCCTCCTGACCGCGCAACTCGCCGAACTCCCGAGTCGTATCGAAACGCGGCGCCGCAACGCCGAGATATACGACAGACTCCTCCCGGCGGAAGTGGTGCGGCCCACGGCTACCGACGACCACAGCTACTTCCGCTATCCGATTCTCGTGGACGAGGGGCAGCGAGCGGCGCTCTGTCGTGCGCTCAGACGACGCGGGGTCGGCTGCTCGCCGATGTACTCCTACACTATCGCTCCCGACGGGACCTGCCCGACCGCGGAGTCACTGGCTGCCCGCGTGCTGAACCTGCCCGTCCACGCGGGGCTGTCCGCGCCGACGATTCGACGTATTTCGGACGCAGTCACGGACGAGATACGGGCGGAAAGCGGGTGACCGGTGCGGTATCCTCCTCTGAGTATCCCGTCCGGCTGTACCGAAACGGAGCGCCTACCGGACGCCGATGTCGGTCCTCGGGCCTCGCGTCCCCCGACGGAAAAATGCGAATTTAAGTCGGTGACTCGTATTGGTGCGGGTATGTCTGCGAGTGCGGAGCCGGCCGACGTGGAGGTCTACGCCGGGACACTTCCCGACGAGTGGGACGATATCGTCCGGCGTCACGACGAGGCGACGGCGTTCCACACGCGCGCTTGGAAGAGGGCCGTCGACTCGGCGTTCGGGTACGAACCGGCCTACGCCGTCGTCTCGGACCTTTCCTCGGACGCGGTCCTCGGCGTCTTCCCGTCGTTTCGGACCAGCGAGACTGTCGGCGCGAGTCTCACGAACCCATTTTGCGAGTACGGCTACCCGCTCGTCACTGCCGAGGGCGACCACCGACGAGTGCTGGCGACGATAGCGACGCTCCCGGGCAACTTCGATGCCGTCGTCTGCAAAGACCGGCGCGGGACGGGCGTTCGCGGATACTACCCCGATTTCGGGGCCGTCGAGACGGGCGTGACGTTCAGAGTTCCCACCGCGATGCCGTTTGACGCGCTCTGGGAGAACGGGTTCAACCGTGACCTGCGGTCGAACGTCCGGACCGCTCGGGACCACGGCCTCTCGGTGATCGAGACGGACGACACCGACGCGTACTACGCTCTGTACCGGCAGACGATGCGTCGGCTCGGAAGTCCGACGTTCCCGCGCTCGTTTTTCGACCGGCTCAAGGACGCGTTCGGGACGGACTGCCGAATCCTGCTGGTCGACGAGGACGAGCCGAAAGCCGGGCTACTCGTCCTCGACTTCGGCGGCGAGCGGTACATCCTGAGCAACGCTTCGGACCCGGACCACTGGGACAAGCGACCCAACGAACTGCTGTACGCGACAGTCATCGAACGCGCCTGCGAGAGCGAGTTCGGGGTCGTCGACTTCGGCCGGACGGAGCCCGACTCCCCGCTCTACGAGTTCAAACAGAAGTTCGGGGGACGCGAGGTCGAACTCGCGAGTTTCGTCACGCCGCCCCGATACGTCTCCAGAGCGTCCATCTCCGGGTACAAGCGGCTCGAACCGATCACCAAGCGGTTCGGTGCGGTCCTGACACATCCGCGAATCGGACCAGCGCTCAAGGAGTGGGTCCATGAGTAACGTCGGCCTCCTGCTGGCCGCGGGGACCGCGCTCCTCGCGCTCGTCACGAACGTCTACTGGGTCCGCCGCCTGCGCACGACCCGCCGCGGTCTCGAAGCGGCCCGCGAGTGGGATGAGACGCCACCGGAGCGCCACGCCGCCGACGAGGCGCAAGGCGATGAACGGGCGCTCCTCTACGACGCCGCCGACCGTGCCGGCGTCGACCCGGAGACGGTCCCAGACGAAATCGACCGCCTGCAGACCCAACTCGACGAGCAGGACGCGACGGTAGCGGGGCTTCGAGAGCAGTGGGCTGAATCGTGGTGGCGAGCGTTCAGGCGGGACCCTCCGAGCAGCGACCCCCACGCCGTCACCATCGAACTCCCGGACGCGACGGCCGAGACCGCTCGAAGCATCGCCCGGGAGGCGCTCGACAGTGACCAGACCGTCGCTATCGTCACGGCACTCTCTGACGGCGCGTTCGCCGTCGGCGTGGGCGAAGCCGCCGCGGCGGAACACCCCGCGTCCGAGGTCGCACGGCGCGTCGTCGCGGAACTCGACCACGGTGGACAGAGCGGAACGGACCGGCTCGCCTCCGGCGGTGGGGCGGACGGCGAGGAGATAGCGGCGGCGGCACGGGCCGTCGCCGACGACCTTGACACGGAACCGTAGTCACGCGGCGTCTGACAGCACTCGCCGGTACACCGCGACGTTCTCGGCGACTATTTCGGACCACGCGAAGCGCTCGTCGACGAGCGCACGTCCCGCGTCGCGCTGTGTCCGGTGCCACTCCTCGTCGGTGGCGAGTCGCCGAACGCCGTCTGCGAGCTGTTCCGGCGAGCCGGGGTCCACGACGACTCCCGCGTCTTCCCCGGCCAGTACTCGACCGACGCCCGACCCGCTCGTGACGACGGTCGGCACCCCCATCGACATGGCTTCGAGCACTACCATCCCGAAGCTCTCCGTTATGGTCGGCGACGGGAGGACGAACACGTCGGCAGCGGCGTATGACCGACGCAGTTCCTCGTCGCTCACGAACCCGGGAAAGACGACCGAGTCCGCGATACCGAGGTCGTCTACGAGCGACGTTATCCGCTCTTTCTCCGCGCCCTCCCCGACGAGGACGAGGCGAACGTCGGTATCCGCGACGACGCGCTCGAACGCGCGGACGAGGTCGTCGAGGCCCTTGTACCGACGGAACGCGCCGGCGTACAGCACCGTCGTCTCGGAGTCGTCGGTCTCGAACGGCGGAGGGCCGTCGGTCGCGTCCGGGTCGAACCACTCGGTGTCGACACCGATGGGAACCACATCGATTTTGTCTTCGTACCGCTGATAGAGCGGTATCTCGTCGACGATGTTCCGGTTCGAGACCAGAATTCGGTCGGCGTATCGCAGCGTCCCCCGGAGGAGCGTGCGGTTGTAGACCTGCCCGATGGCACCGACGAGATTGTCCCACGACATCTCGAACGCCCCGTGGCAGGTGACGACGTGTGGAATCGAGTGCAACTCAGATAGCACAGCAGCGACTTCCGGATACAGCGGCAACGGGTAGTTCGAGTGGACGATGTCCGGCTGGAACTCCCGAATCGACCGTTCGAGCGCGAGCGGGAATCCCGGTGCCAGCGGTGCCGGACCGACCTCGAACGACTGGCTCCGCGTAACCGGGACCGTCTCCGTGTCCGCCTCGCCGCCGGTCGTGGTCGTCACGACTCGACACTGGTGCCCCTCTGCTTCCAGTTGCGTAGCGAGATTGTGGACGTAGTACGGCCCCCCGCCCTTGACCGGCAGGAACGTCCCAATCACGTGGAGTATCCGCATCTACCAGAGATTCAGATACGGACTGGTAAGGTCTTTTGATGTGCGTTGCGTCCCGGCGGCGGGCTACGGGAAAACAAAGAACGTATCTATCGTCTGGTGAGAGATGCGTGTATGTCTTCGGTACGGAACGTGGTCGTCTACATGTCCGACGGCGTCCGCTGGGACTCGCTGCCGGACGAGGTCAGTGAGATGGGGCTCACTTGTCGAACTGTCGCGGCCTCGACGCACACGCCGACCGCCATCGCCTCGATGCTGACCGGTCGCTACCTCCCGACACACGGTATCCGCGGTTTTACCGACCGACTCGGCGAGGATCAGTGGACGATTCTCGACGCGTTTCCGAACGCGGGACTGAGCGATTCGCAGGGGAACTTCAACAACGAGATATACCGTTTCCTGCTCGACCGGTACGACTCGGTCTCGCTGGCCGACATCGAGGAACCGTTCGGGTGGTTCATGCGAGACGCCGGCGGTCACGCGCCGTACAACGGCTTCGACGAGACGCTTCAGACCGAGGAGTCGGTCGATTCGTACCTCGCGGAGAACGCCGGCGACGACGACCAGATGCGACGGGACTACGAGGCCGGCATCGAGTCGTCGGTCGAGCGGTTCCATCGCTTCGTCCTCGACCCGCTCCGCGAGCGCGGTATCTTGGACGAGACGCTCGTGTTGTTCGCTTCCGACCACGGACAGATGCTCGGCGAGTACGGCCACGTCGGCGAGTCCTACCCCGCCTGCCCGGAGATTGCCTACGTTCCGACCGTGTTTGTCCACCCGGACCTCAACGACGAGACCCACGACGGTCTCTTTCGCCACGTCGACATCCCAGCGACCATCGGCGGGCTCCTCGACAGCGATGTCGACATCGCAGCCACGGCGGGGACGGACGCTATTGGGGCCGAGGAGAGCCCCACGTACGGGCTGAACTTCTACGACAGACCCTACCCGTCGCTGGTCGGGAACTTCAGTTACAGCGTCGAGAGCGTCTGGGACGAGGACGGTGGCTACTCCTTTGTCACGTCCGACGCGTGGTCGAACCTGAAACTGCTCGCCGGGCTTCTGATGATGATTCCCGCCGGGAAACAGATCCGCCGCAGTCACCGCTTCGAGGGGTTCAAACTGCTGTTCGAGCGCGAGCAGACGTGGCTCGACCCCGGGTTCTCGATGGACGAGGCCAGACAGCGCCTCGACGACGTCGAGCGGGCCTACGAGTCCGACGGCCTCGATATGGACGCCGAGACGAAAGAGAACCTACAGGACTTGGGCTATCTCTGACCGTCGACCGGTTCGCCTTCGAGCGCCTCCCAGACTTCTGTGAGCGTCCCGAACGCGTACCCCTGCTCACGACACGCCGCGAGCACTCGGTCCAACAGCTCTAACCCGTCGTCGTTTCGTCGGTACAGGTACTGATATCGGCGCGGCAGGTGTCGAACCGTCGACGGCGTCACGAGGTCGTGCATGTGGATGTTGAACACGACCGTCGAGGGCGGTCGATTCAGGAGCGCGTAGGTGAACGGACGGCCCAGAACGCGACAGTACGACAGCGCCGTCGGGACGCGTATCAGGTCCGAGTAGACGGTAAACGGGACCTCGAAAAGGTCGTGTTCCGTGAAGTACTGCGGGACCGTCGCGGCCCGAGCGTTGTTGAAGTGGCCGGGGCGCCACGACGGAAACTGACTGGCGTCGAACCGATACCCCTGTTCGGCGAGCACGCGGTAGTCCTCCGGGCGGACGTTGCCGTTCGGAAACCGGTAGCCGTTCGGTGCGGACTCGAAATAGTCGCGGTATCGCTGCGTGCTAGTGACGATTTCGTCTCGAACCGACGTTTCGGTCCGCGGTTTGTGCGTGTGCGAGTGGGGGTAGAACCGCGTCTCGACGCTACTCGACCGGAGCAGCTCGACTGCCTCGGGGCGCTGTTCGAGTAGTTCCGTCTGGACGAAACACGTGACTGGGACCCCATGGCGTTCGAGACACGCGACCAATTCGTCCGTGTGTTCGACCGCCTCGTACGTATTCTGGGATAGTGCCGTCCCGAAGTCACACTCGAAATCGAGCGTCAGATAGAACGCATCCGAGGCTGGCCACGCCAACTCGCTGGCGTCTGTCGAAGACATGCTACTGTTGCTGCCCCTCGATGTGATATTGGTTCAGCGAGTGCAAAACGACGGAGGTGAAACAGGCGAACACGCCGACGAGGACGAACGCGGTCGAGACGACGGCGATTCCCAACGGGAACGTCCCGCTGTTGATGTAGTTGACGACGGTCCAGTACGTGAACCCAAACCCGATGACGATACTCGTCAGTCCGGGGAGTCCGACGGCCGTAATCGGGCGGTCCCGCTCGATTGTCCTGAGGATGTTGTGCAGAAGCGAGAAACCGTGCGTGACCGGGTGGATGCTGTTGGCGTCCTCGACGTCGTAGCTCACATTCGTCCCAACCTCGGCGATGTCGTAGCCGCGGTCTCTCGCGTGGTGGAGGATGTCGGTACTCGCGGACATCCCCTCCCCCACGGTATCGTCTCCCGCCAAGGTCGAAATCGCCTCCCGCTCGTAGGACCGGAACCCGCTCTGTGTATCCCGGATTCGGGACTCGTCGCCGTTGCTGCCGAGGCTGATGTTCGTCAGCCGGTTCACCACCCAGAGACCGGCCCGGCGGTACGTCGGGATGTCGGTGTCGGAGTCGTCCGTGAACCGACTACCGATCACTATCTCGGCGTCGCGTTCGGCGTGTGTCTCGACGAGTTGCGGGATGTCCGAGGGGTCATGTTGGCCGTCGGCGTCCATCACGATGAGGTGCTGTACGTGCAGTCGGTCGGCCTCGGTAAACGCCGTCTTCAGCGCCGCACCGTACCCGCGGTTCACGTCGTGTTCGACGACCAGCGCGCCGGCTTGGTCGGCCAGCGCCGCTGTCTCGTCGTCGCTCCCGTCGTCGACGACGAGGACCTCGTCCGCGTACTGGCGTGCCGCCGAGACGACTTCCTGTATCGTCCCGGCCTCGTTGTACGCCGGGATACCGACGACGGTACGGCCGGCGTCCTCGTCGGTTTTGGCGGCCTGTGGAACCGCCTCGACACCGTACTGCCCGTCTTTGAGCGCTTCCCAACTCGCCTCGTAGTCTATCCGTTCACACGCCTCGGACTGGAAGACGATACCGCCGAACGAGCGCGCTCTCGCTGCCGCCGCAAGTTCGTGCCGGAGCGACTGGACATCCGGCCGTTCTTCGGAGGGATCGATGACTGTCGCCCCCGCCTGTCTGGCGAGTTCCAGTGCGTCGAGATCGGGGTCGCCCCTGTGTCCGACGAACGCCTCGTGGCCGTGTTGTTGGGCACGGAGTACGGTCCGCGCGACGCTATCCGCGTTGCCTTCCATCGCAACGATACCGACAGCCAGTTCTTCGTGACGCGGCGTGGCGTCGTATCGCTCGTCGAGGCGTTCCGTCATATGTCTGTCCCCTGACTATTCGGTGGCTGTCCCGGCCAACCGACGTTCGAGCGATACATTGCGGAAAAACAGTCATATAGTTTACGATTGTCCACACTCACTCACGCTCCAGTGACGTTCAGCCAGAGGTGCAACTCGTCGTCGGCGTTCGCCATTGTCGTCTCCGCCGGCGGGTCGCCGTGGTACAGCAGGTACACGAGGCGGGTCTGGTCGCCGGGCGTCGACGGTGTGACCGAGTGCGAGCGCGTCCACGTGTCCCCCACCGAGACGGTCGCGTCGAACCGGTGTAACCGCTCCGCCGACAGCAGTGTGGCGTTCGCGTCACGGCCGCTCAACCGCTGTAGCTCGACGACAACGGTGTAGTCGACGGATTGGCCCTCGCGGTTCGTGAGCGCGACTACTAGCTGCTCCGACTGACCGACCGTGAGGTTCTGGGAGTATTCGTCCATGAGCTGTTCCCCGTCATCCGTCTCGCTGAGGAGATAGAACTCCGTGAACTGCTCGCCGTCCGCCGGTACTGCGATGCCGTAGGTCAGTGCCGCGACGACGCAGATGACGCTGACGGCGAGGGCGACGTTTGCGAGGCGCTCCGGGCTCGTCGTCGCGTCGCGCTGACGTGGGAACAGCGACGACCGGACGGCGACGAAGGGGTTCCGGTACCGGTCCCCAGCGGGCAGCGACCGCTGTCGGAGGTACGCGGCGACGAGACAGCCGATAGTGAGCGCGTCCAGCAGGACGACGGTGCTGGCGACGCTGAACTGGAGGCCCGCCGAACTGATGAGTAGTCCGACAAGCGGGAGGAACGCGATGCTAGTCCCGAACGCGAAGACGAGACGTTCGACCGGTTCGAGGCCGCTCCCCGCGTCGAGGAGGTTCCCTGTCGTCTCTCCGTCGCTGGTCCGTCCCGGAAACAGCGCAGCCGCGAACGCGTATCCGGGGACGAACAGCGCGAACCCCAGTCCGAAGACTGTCTGTAGCGATGTCCCAGCTATTGGTGGGACGTACACGGCACCGTTCGCCGCGAGGGCGAACAGCACCACGGCCCAGAGGTCGCCGGAGACGTTCCGGGCCCAACTGGGAAGCAACAAGCCCACCCGCTCCGTGTCCATCGCCAGACTGTTCCGGCCGCGAGATAAAAAGGAGCGCGGTTCGTCCCGTCCTGCTCGTCGGCGGAGCGTCTCGGAGACGGGACCTATTCGCTGACGGCGGGGTTTCGGAGCAGTTCGCTCTGTCGCTCGCGTTGCCAGTCCCCACGGGTGAAATCCGGGAACTCGACGGGCGTGCCACCGCCCTTGACGGACTGTGCCGACAGCGGACTGACGACCGACCACGTCGCCGCGTCGTAGACGTCCATGTCGAGCGGACGGCCGTTGTTCAACGCGTCGAAGAGACGGTACATCTCAAGGAAGTCGATGCCGCCGTGGCCGCCGTATTCCTCGGCGACCGACCGCATCTCGGTCCACAGCGCGTGGCTGTACTCCTCGTAGTAGGCTTGGTACCCGTCCGAACCGAGCCAGTCGTGGGTGTCGTTTTCGCCTTTCACCGAGAGTTTGCTCGGGAATCCGCGGTGGTACGCCTGCGTCCCGGCGAGCGTGTTCAGGCGGCTGTACGGGCGGTGCGTGACGACGTCATGCTGGAGATTGATGAGCCGCCCTTTCTTCGTTTTGATAAGCGACATGTTCATGTCGCCGTGGACGAAGTCGTCGCTCCCGTAGAACGGGTTCGACTCGCTCACCGTCTCGGCGTGTTGCGTGAGCGACGTCTCCGGGCTACTCATACTGATGATGTAGTCGAACTGGTCGCCCCTGAGGATGTCCATGTACATCGCGACCGGGCCGAGACCGTGTGTCGGGTACAGGTTCCCCCGCCTGTCGACGTGGTTCTTGAGCCGCCACCACCTGTAGTGATAGCCGCTGAACAGGTTGTCGATGATGTTGTGGAGATAGCCCGCTTCGGCGAACGTCAACTCCCCGAAGACGCCGTCGTCGACCATGTTCAACAGCCAGAGCTCTTCCTCACCGTACACGACGTTTTCCAGCATCATGCAGTGTCGCTGGGTCTCCTCGGCCGTCTCGACGAGGTCCCAGCACTCCTCGACTGTGGTGGCGGCCGGGACTTCGACCGCGACGTGGTGCCCTTCCTCCATGGCCCGGACGCACATCGGCGCGTGGGTCTTCCAATCGGTGAAGACGAAGACGAGGTCCAAGTCCTCGCGTGCCACCAACTCCCGCCACGACCCTTCACCGACGTATGTGTCCGGGTCTTGGCCGTTGTTCGAGAAGTACGAGTGGACCGCTTCGACGCGTTCGGGACGGAGGTCACAGATCGCGTCGACCACGCCCTTGTCGGGGTACATCGCTTGGATGAGCCGCGTCAGTCTCGTTCCACGATTGCCCAGCCCGATAATGCCGACGCGGACCGGCTTGATGGGGTCGTCGGCCAGTCCCATCACCGATTCCCGTTCGGTGTTGTCTACCGACCCCGGCGCGGCACACCCGGCCAGCGCGGACCCGGCGACGACGCCCTTGACGTAATCCCGCCGTTTCATTGTCGCTCTCAAACGGATGGGGAAACTTAACGATGCTCCTCCGCGCTCCCCGGTACG
This sequence comes from Haloarcula sp. MBLA0138, assembly GCF_055632455.1. Classification (NCBI taxonomy): domain Archaea; kingdom Methanobacteriati; phylum Methanobacteriota; class Halobacteria; order Halobacteriales; family Haloarculaceae; genus Haloarcula; species Haloarcula sp. MBLA0138. The sequence goes on from NZ_CM145746.1 coordinate 308,957, forward strand.
CCCTCGGCCACGCTCGATACTTGGGGAGACCTATCATCTGTCGGTTCGACACATTTAGTAGAGCGTGTCGGGACTTCACCCTATGGCCGATGTCGCGCTCGGTGTCAAGGTTCTCTCCCGGACCGACAAACTGGAGTCGCTTCTCGAATCCATCGACGGCACCGATATCGAAACGGCGTACGTCGCCGACGGGGGCGAACTGACGGAGGCCAAGGAGGCGCTCTACGCCCGCGAGTTCACATTCGACCTGACTATCCTCGACTTGGAGTACGACTCCGGACTGGCCTACGGCCGCAACCGAATCGTCGACGAACTCACCGAGGACTTCCTCCTGTTGGTCGACAGCGACATGACCGTCCCGGCGAACTACCCCCTCCTCCGCGAGCAACTCGAAGCCAGACCGGACCTCGGTGGCGTCTGCGGAATGCTACTCGAAGACGGCCGTATCCGGGTCAAGTGTCAGGACCTCTATGAAGACGGTGACCGCTGCGTTTGGGAGGTCCGCGAGACCAAGACTGTCCAGTCCGTCGCGGACGCACCGCTCGTCGAGTTCGACCTGATCGAGAACGCGGGGATGTTCAAGCGCGACTGTCTCGAAGACCAACGGTGGGACTCGCAGTTCAAAATACAGTGGGAACACGAGGACTTCTACCTGAGCCACAGTCGGAACACGGAGTGGTCGTTCGGTCTGTGTCCGCAGGTCTACTTCAGACACTTCCCGGGTGGTGACCGGAACTATCAGGAGATGCGGGCCGGTCAGGACCGCATCGACACGGCCCGCGAACAGTTCTTGGAGAAGTGGGACCTCGAAGCGGTCGAAAAGCAACCCGAGAACTGGATCGACACGTACGGGCACGGGTATCCGAAACCCCCACTCACCGAGCAGGCCCGCAACGTGTACGACGAGCACGGTGCGGTCGAACTGCTGACTCGTAGCGTCTTGTACACAAAGCGCGGACTCTGGTCGGCGATTCGGGGCTGACCCGTCCGACGACGCACCCTCGCGGACGGCTAAACGGACGTAGACGGCTTCTGTGGCCACCTCGTACACGGTACTGTGTAGTGGTGTATCCGCTCACGTGTCCACGTCCCGGTCAGGAATCACCCAACACTTTATACCGTACTTCGTAAACGAATTCAGTACGACGACCCGCTTATGTACTCTATAGCACAGTTGAGTCGCGGGCTGAAAGACCCCGAACTCGTCGCCGAAGAGGGACTCCGCCTCCTCCGGTCTGGGTATACGTGGTATCAGCGTGGGGTCCGTGGCCGGACCGGCATCCAAGTCATGGAGGAAGATTGGGACACGCTTCTGATTCTCGACGGCTGCCGGTACGACCTGTTCGAGAACCACCACAACCTCAAGGGAACACTCGAGTCCCGTATCTCCGCCGGGTCGAGCACCAAAGAGTTCCTCTTCAAGAACTTCGAAGACCGGACCTGTCCTGATACGGTCTACGTCTCTGCGAACCCGCAACTGGAGCGGTGGAATATGTGCCACCGCTTCCATGACACGCTGAAGCTGTGGGAGTCCGACTGGGACGATGAGCACGACACCGTGCTCCCGGACCGCGTCGCGGAACGAGCGCTCGAAGCAAACAAGCGGTACCCCAACAAGCGTCTCATCGTCCACTTCATCCAGCCTCACTACCCGTTCGTCGGCGAAACCGGCGCAGGCATCGAACAGGAGGGGCTCGGCGACGACGAATACGACAAGATCTGGATGCAACTGAAAAACGGGACCGTCGACTTGGAGACGATCTGGAAAGCATATCGTGAGAATCTCCAGCTTAGCTTACCCCACGTTTCGGAATTGCTCTCGGAACTCGACGGGAAGACCGTCGTGACTTCCGACCACGGGAACGCGACCGGTAGATTGGGAGCGTACGGCCACCCTCCCGGGACGTACCTCCAGTCGCTCGTCCGGGTTCCGTGGCTCGTCGCCGACACTGACGACCGACGGATAGTCGAGGCCGGAGGGACCCAAGACGCGACAGCCGACGACGGGTCCGCGGACGTGAAAGAGCGCCTCGAACACCTCGGGTACCGATAACCTACAGATAGCCGAGGTCCTCCAACCGCTTTTGCATCTCGCCTTCTTCCTCAGCCGAGTACGCGCCGGTGCTGTCCTCGCCGTCGGTGATAATCTCGTCAAGTCGCCGTTCGAGTCGGTCGGCCGTCTCCGACTCTTTCTCGACTATATTGGTCCGCTCCTCCGGGTCCTCCGTGAGGTCGAACAATTGTCGCAGGTTCCGCTCGCGGCCGCGGACGAACTTGTACCCTTCGTAGCGGATGCCGTCGAGCCAGTTCGACTCCGACCGCAGTACTTCACCACACGCCCGGAGGTACGCAGGTCGATGCTCTATCTCGTCCGTCAGCAGCGACTGCCCCTCCACCGAGGGGGGTTCCAGTCCAGCGGCCGACGCCAGCGTCGGGAAGATGTCGACATGTCTGACCTGCTCGTCAACGACCTGTCCTGCGCCGATGTTCCCACCCAACAACGCGAACGGGACATTGACGAGGAAGTCGTAGACGTGGTAGCCGTGCCCGATGTACTTGAGTCCGGTCGGACACGGTGATGGGACGTAGGTCCGGAGAGCGTTGTGGACGTTTTCCGTTTCGATACCTGACGGCCGACACACGTTATCGAACAGCCACGTCCGAGCGTCACGAAGCGATTTCGACGGTCGGGGATACCGCGGACTGTTCGACAGCAACGCTAACTGCTGCCGTCTCGACCCCGTCGAGATACTCTCGCCGTGGTCACCGGTGAGTGCAACGACTGTCTCGTCCGTGTCCACGACATCCAGCAACTCTTCGAGTCGCTCCGCCAGCCCGCGAACGCTGGCCCGGTATGGGAGTTCGTCGTCGCCAACGTCTGGCGGCAAGTCCTTCCCGACGTGAACCTCCCAGAGGTGGAGGTAGGTGAACCATGGACCGCTCTGCTCGCCGAGCGACGTTTTGAACTCGTCCCACCAGTCCGTGTAGACCGTCCGTTCCGGTTCCCGGTAGTCGAATTGGTCGAAGCCAGTGTCGAGGCCGGTCTCCTCGGTTATCGGTCCGCACGTGTGTGCAACAGTCGTGTACCCCGCCGATTGGAAGTATTCCGCCAACGTCTCGACATCGTCTTTGAGCTTGAAGTCGGTCAGCGATTGGATACCGTGTTCGAAGGGATACTCCCCGGTCATCAGACTGGCTACCGCGGGCGACGTGGTGGACGCGGTGGATATCATCTCCGGAAAGCACGTCCCTTCCTCCCGAAACGTAGTGAAGAGATCGATGTCGCGTCCGAACTGACCCAGCGAGAAGTCACTCCGCAGACAGTCGACACAGATGAACAAGACGTTCTTTGGGGTACCCATACTGACTACAGTCCCGAGCACGTTTGAGTGCTTTTCTCTTTCCGCATCCTCCTCACAGTGAACGGAACCCGAGGAAAAGTCGACAGCGAGGTACTATGTCGGTCCCCGGTTGGCACTCCCACGGCGGCACCCGTCCCGCGATACATAGCTTTCATGTGGCAACCCCGCGCTGACGTTCAACATGAACGTCGCGCTCGCGGACATCCGACACCCCTCTCTGAGTTCTCTGTGGTACAATCTGGCCGCCAACCTCCGCGAGAACGGCCACTCGGTCTACGTCTTCGAGCCGCGCCGGTACTTCGTGCGGTTTCTCGACAAGCACGGCGCGGAAACGAACGTCGTCCGGTTCGATGACGGTGACCGACGCTCGCTCCCCGATCGGTCCGACAGCTACGTGACACAGTTCAACCGCGACCACCTCGGCCGAGACGAGGCGGCCATCGAACGGGAATACGGCGGGTACGTGGCCGCGTTGGACCGGTTCGATATCGACCTCGCGGTGTTCTGGAACGAAGTCGACGTCGGCGTCTCGGCCGCGGCCGAGCGCGATATCCCGCGGCTCCACATGGAGAACGGCTACCTCCCCGACACCATTCAGGTGGACGAGCAGGGCGTGAACTGCCGGTCGACCGTCGCCGACCTGACGTACGACGAGGTCGTCGATATCGCCCCCGTCTGGGGCGACACCGACGGCATCAACACGCGGGTACACCCGACGAGCGACATGACGCTCGCCGACCGGGGTCGATGCATGCTCTACTCCCCGGTCGACCCGACCGCGTGGCAGCACACGAAGAACACGATAGCGGACCTGCTGACGGCCGTCCGTCGTCAGCAGACGGTTCCCGGGGACGACACCCTCCCGGACGACCCGTACCTCTTCGTCCCGTTTCAGGTCGAGTCGGACACGCAGGTCACGTACAACGCCGAGTACGTCGACACGATGGCCGATTTCCTCCGGCTCGCCACGAGGGCGCGGGACGACGTCGCCCCCGGTCTCGACATCGTCGTCAAAGAACACCCCTCGGATGTCGGGAAGGTCAGGCACCGTTCGCTCCGACAGGCCTACCCCGATGTGACGTGGCTCAAGGACTACCCGATAGACGAGGTCATCGACAACGCGGCGGTCACGATGACGATAAACAGCAGCGTCGGGTTTCAGGCCCTCGCCGCGGAGCAACCGGTCGTCACGCTCGGTCGAGCGCTGTATAACAACCACCCCCACGTGTCCCACGCGCCCGCTCCCGATGAGGTACCGGCCGCGCTTGACGCGGCGACGACGGCAGACATCGCCTCCGAACGGATCGACAGGTACGTCTCCGCGGTCCGCGAGAACGTCTTCGTCGACGGCGGTACTCGGGGGTTCACCGAACGGACGCTCGCACGACTGGTCGGCGCCGCTCAGCGCGCGGCCACCGAGGCTACGTCGGCATAGAGACCCCGACCCGGTCCGCGAACTCCGCGAGGACCTCCCGGTCGTGTGCGGTCACTCCGCCCAGCAGGTACAGTACGCCCAGATACGTCACGAGGACGCCCACCGGCAGACTGACTGCCAGTATGAGAGTCCCCTCCAACAACCTCGTCAACAGGAGAGCAGTCCCCGTCGCGGGCACGCCGGCCAACAGCACCGGGACGTACGTCCGAGTGTACGGGTGAATCCCCCTGATGATTCGGATTTCGGCGAGCGCCAGTCCGCCCCCTATCGCCATGCTCGCAGCCGTTCCGACGGCTGCACCGACGATGCCGAGCCACGGTACCAAGACGACGTTGAGAACCGCGTTTGTCACGACGGTGACGACGGTGTTGATCGAGACGAGTCGGGTTCGTCCCGTCCCCTCGAGAATCACACCCGTCGGGCCGGCCGCAGTGTTCAGTAGGACCCCGAGCCCGATGACCGAGACGACGGTCGCCGCCGTGGTGTACTGCGCCGAAAAGAACAGCGTGAGGTACGGCCGTGGGACCGCGATGAGCGTTATTGCGGCCGGAATCGTACACAGCAACACCCACCGGGTCACGAGGCTGTACTGCCGGCGGAGGGCCTGCGTGTCTCCCCGCACTTCGGCCACCATCGGCTTCAGTATCGGGAGCATAGAGGAGACGAAGATGAGGAGCGTGTTCCCGAGTACGAAGCCAACTCTGTACACCGCGACGTCCGCGGAGGCGAGGAAGTACCCGATGACGAAATAGTCGATGTGACCGATGACGGCTTGCAGGGTTCCGGCGAAGGCCAGCGGTAGCGCGTACGTCAATAGGCCTCGACTGTCCGGCCCGGCCCGGGTCGTCTCCGGGAGACCGACCCACTCGATACCGCGGTACACCAACAGGAACATCAACGCGAGGACGCCGGTGACCGCTATCAGGTGGCCGGCGACGAGGGCGCGAAGTTCCCACCCGACGTAGAGAAGCGACCCGACGGCACCGATTCGCAGGAGCGGGTACGCGACGTTCTGTGTGACGACGACGTATCGGAGGTCTTTGATGCTCTTGAACACGGCGACCACCGAACTCATCGTCCCCTCAGCCAACAACAGTAGCGCCAACAGCGGGAACACGCCCACGAGCCTCGGCTGACTGAACAGCGTGGCCAGCTGCTCCCGGGCGATCACGATACCGACGGCACCGACGATCAGACTGAGAAGCGAGATGCCGCCGGCCTTGAGCAACACGTTCCGCGCGCCCTCGTAGTCGCCGTCCTGCAACAACTGCGGGACGAAGTAGTCGATAGATTGGTCCAGACTCAGGTTAGCGACCTCTTTGACGAACAGGACAATAGAGAGCCCGAGCGTGTAGATGCCGAACGTGGACTGTGTCGTCAGGCGGGTCACCATCGCCAGAAAGACGAGGCCGAGCCCTTTCCCGATGAACCGCCCGAGAAGCTTGATGCTCCCTTGGGACGCCAAGAGGTAGGCCTCGGAACGCTCCTCACCCATGCGTTGTTGCATCCTCTACCGGAGGAACGGTTAACACTATCGAGAGACGGCGGCGTTCCCACCGCACGAACCGGTCACCCGTCGGTAACACTCGACGTGGTGCTCGGCGACGTGTGCGGCCGTGTTCACGTCCCGAAACGACCGCATTTCGTCTCTCAGCGCTGTCCGCCGCTCCTTGTCGGTGAGCAGTTCCCTGACGGTCCCGCCGAACGCCTCGGTGTCGGACGGGTCGGCCGTGGCGACGCAGTCCCACTGGGCGGCCAACTCCTCGAAGTACGAGCAGTCGCTGGCGACGACGACACATCCGTAGGCGACACACCAGTTGAAGATGCCGCTCTGGCCGACCCTGTTGACGAAGTAGCCGTCGTCCGGTTCGAGGTACGGCAGCGCGACGATGTCCGCCGCCGCGAACGCCGCGTGGAACCGCCGGTCGTCGAGGCGACCAGTGATACTCACGTTGTCCGGCGCGCTAGCCTGTAGCGACGCTGTGTAGTCCTCGTCACCCGGCCCGCCCGCGAGGAGGAACTCGGTTTCCGGGGCCTGTTCCGCGACGGTGACGGTGACGTGACACCCCTTCCGCGGGAGGAGATACCCCGGTTCGACGACGAGCGTGTCCGTCGGCGCGTAGCCGAACTCGCTTTTCGCCGATTCTCGGTCGATGTCGCGGGTCGCGTCGGTCGGCACCCCGTGCGGGATTCGTTCCACGTCGTTCGGGGCTATCCACCCCTCGAAACGCCGCTGGACCCCGTCCGAGAGGAACACGAGCGTCGTCGCCGTCGCGACCAGCAGCGTGTTGAGCGCCGTGAGGTAGGTCCCCGCGAGCGGCGGCGCGTCGTCGGTGACGAGGTCCGCGTTGAGCGCTTCGTGGACCGTCACCACGACCGGGAACCCGCGCACCTTTGCGACCAGAAACAGCGCCGGAAAGAACAGCCAACTCATGAGGCTCAGCGGTCCGAACAGGCCGTACTCGTGTTGGATGTGTGCAACGTCCGGGTCGGCGCGGAGGAGCCGCCAGACCGGGCGGAGATAGGTCACCGGGTTCGCGCTCTCGGGATCGTACGTGACCGGCTGTACGCTACAGCCGTCCATGTCGGACAGAAACTCGTCGGCGTACGTACCGATGCCGTTGGACCCGTCGCCCGGTGGAGTGACCATCGCGACCCGCATCTGCTACGTCTTGTACCCGAGCGAACGGAGGCGTTCGTCTATCGTGTCCCTCTCGGCGGCAGACTCGCTGTCGGTCACTCGGCTCGTCGCGTCGGTTATCTCGCGCCGGCTCCCCGGTTCCAGTTCACACCACGGAACGTCGACGAGCGCCGGAATCCGGACGCCGGTTCCGTGACCGAATATCCGGGACGGAAACGGACTGGCTCGCTCACCGAACGCGTTGCCGTGGTCGGACGTGAGAACCGACTTTCCACCCATCTCGTCGGCCAAATCGGTGGCGACGGGCAACACCCGAAGGAGATTACTGCGGTACGCCTCCCAGACCGTCTCGTGATCGACTTCGCCCCGCTTGAGCTGTTCCCAGACGAATCGCTCGTCCGGGACCGATTCTCCCATCGCACGGTTGCGCGCGATAGTGTACCCCGAGTCGTCGTTGAGGCGCTTCTCACCGATAAACGGGTGATGTGGCTGCATGAAGTGGACGATAAAGCGCTTGTCGGGGTACCGCTCTAACAGCGACAGCGTCCGCTCCATCATCGTCTCCGGTTCGACCGTTTCGAGGTCGTCGTTCCACCCGTCGCGCCAGACGTGCTCTACGTGTGCGAACTCGCAGTCGATCGTCGTCTCGACGAACGGGTTCGCGGTCACGTACACCGTGTCCGGATAGGCGTCCTCGGTGAAGTTCTCGGCCAGAAACTCCGGGGACCCTGTCCCCCGGGACTCCACTCGCCGGAGCGTTCCCTCATCGGGCAGCCGCGGGGACGCCGCCTCCTCGAAGAGGTCGTAGCGGCAGCCGTCGAGGATGAGGAGGTTGTCCCAGTCGGCCTCCATCACGTACATGCCGTCGTTGGTACCGAACGTCTCGTGGTACCCACCGGCGACGAACGAGTTGAACAGCCGTCCCCACCACTCCTGCCGTCGCCAGTTGTCCCGCACAGCTCGGATAGCGTAGGGGATGTCCATGGGGTCAGTATCCGAAGGAGCGATAAAAAACGCGTGTTTCCGCCCTCATTTGAGCCCTTCTTGGAGGATATCGTGCATGTGGACGACGCCGCTGAAGCCGCCGTCTTCGTCGACCACGACGACCTGCGTGATGTTGTTGTCCTCGAGGACGTTGAGGGCCTTTATGGCCGAGGCGTCCGGACGGACCGTCACCGGGTCCGCCGTCATCACCTCGCTCGCGGTCCGGTCGTGAAGGTCGGTCCCGGACTCGATGAGCCGCCGGATGTCGCCGTCGGTGACGACACCGACCAACTCGCCGTCGTCGACGACCGTCGCGATGCCTTTCCCGCCGCGACTCATCTTGACCGTCGCCAGCGCCACTGTCTCCTCGGGGGAGACAGGCGGGACGTCCGTGTACATGATGTCGTCGACGGTCAACAGGAGCTGTTTCCCGATAGTCCCCGCCGGATGGTAGTGTGCGAAGTCGTTCTGGTCGAAGTCCTTCAGTTCCATCAGCGCGTTCCCGATTGCGTCACCGACGACGAGCGTCACCGTCGCACTGGCCATGGGAACGAGTTCGACTACCGACCCCTCGGCTTCGACGCGCGTGTCGATGTGGTGGTCCGCGTACGTCGCCAGTTTGGACCCCGAGTCGCTGGTGATTGCGATGCTCATCGGGTCGACGTGTTCCATCGCGGACACTAGCTCGACCATCTCGTCCGTGTTTCCGCTGTTGGATATCAACACGATGGTATCGTCTCCTCTGAGGGAACCGATGTCCCCGTGGAGCGCTTCGCCGGGATGCAGGAAAAACGAGGGAACGCCGATACTCGAGAACGTCGACGACATCTTCTCGGCGATGTCGCCCGACTTGCCCATCCCCGAGAAGACGACCCGCCCCTCGCGCTCGTGAATCTCCTCGGCCGTCCGCCGTATCTCCCGTATCGTCGCCTCGTTTCGCAGCGACTGGATGGCGTTGGCCTGTCGCTCGAACGTCTCCGCGATGATGTCGTCAGTCATCCTTGACTACGCGGTCGATCGCCAGCAGTCGGTCGATGTGTTCCCGGAACTGCTGGAGACTGAGTTGGGTCGCGGCGTCGCACTTCGCCTCCGATGGCTGGTGATGGACTTCGGCGAAGACGCCGGCGACGCCGACCGCGAGGGCGGCGCGTGCCAACGGGAGCGCGAAGCGCCTGTCGCCGCCGGTCGCGTCGCCTTTCGCGCCCGGCCGCTGAACCGAGTGTGTCGCGTCGAGGACGACGGGGTTCCCGATGTCTTTCATCATTTCGAGGTTCCGCATGTCGACGACGAGGTTGTTGTACCCGAACATCGACCCCCGCTCACACAGCATGACTTTCTCGTTGCCCGTCGACTCAACCTTCCGGACGACGTTGGTCATCTCCTCGGCCGACAGGAACTGCCCTTTCTTCACGTGGAGGGGCTTCCCGGTCTCGCCCGCCGCGACGACCAAGTCTGTCTGCCGGGACAGAAACGCCGGTATCTGAAGGACGTCGACGACCTCGCCGGCCCGAGTCGCTTGTTCGGGCGAGTGAACGTCGGTCAGTACCGGCAGTCCGAAGTCTTCCTTGATACCCTCCAGAATTTCCAGTCCGCGTTCGATACCCGGGCCGCGGTACGAGTCGATAGACGACCGATTGGCCTTGTCGTAGGAGGACTTGAATATCAGGTCAACCCCGCGGTCGTCACAGATCTGCTTGAGTTCCCTCGCCATCCGGCGTGCGTGGTCCTCGGACTCGATGACACACGGACCGGCGATCAGAAAGAGCGGCGCGTCGTTCCCGACGTCGAAGTCGTCGATGTTGATGGTCATCATTCGCTGTTCCTGAGTATCTCTTCGACAGTGGCTATATCGTCTTTTATGTTAACCTCTTTGCTGTCGTAATCGACCGTGACCGTCTGTATCGGAACGCCGTTCTCGAGCAGTCGCAGTTGTTCGAGGTCCTCCGTCGACTCCAGCGCCGACTCCATCTCGACGTACCGCTGGAGCAGTCCGGTGTCGAACGCGTAGAGGCCGATGTGTTTGAACGTGTTCTCGACGCTCCCGTCGGAGGGAATCCGCGACCGTGAGAAGTACAGGGCCCGTCCCTCGTCGTCGACCACGACTTTGACGGTGTTGGGGTCGTCCAGTTCCGCCTCCTCGGCGACCGGCGTTATCGGCGTACACATACGGACATCCGGCGCTGTCACGCCGCGGACGGCGCTGTCGATGACCGACGGGTCGATGAGTGGTTCATCGCCCTGCACGTTCACCGTTACGTCGAAGTCGCGCTCCGCGGCGACCGCTGCGACTCGCTCGGTTCCGCTGCCGTGGTCGCTCGATGTCATCGCTGCGTTCCCGCCGAAGGACTCGACGCACTCGACGATGCGCTCGTCGTCGGTCGCGACGACGAGTTCGTCCAGTTCGGTTGCCTGCGACGCGCGTTCGTACACTCGCTGTACCATCGGCTTTCCCGCGATGTCAACGAGAGGCTTCCCCGGCAAGCGGGTCGACCCGTACCGCGCCGGGATGACGCCCAAGACCCCCGTTTCGGCGCGCTCGAACCGTCCGAGGAGTTCTCGGAGGACGCCGTCGCCGCCGGCCCGGTCGGTGACGATATCGGCCTCGGCCCGTGCCTCGGGTGCGCCGTCGGCCGGCGCTGCGCTCAACCCGACCACCGACATGGCTTCCGCGTCGCTCCTGTCGTCGCCGACGTAACACGTCTCGTCGGGGTCAACGTCGAGTTCGGACATGACCTCACGGACTCTCTGTGGCTTGTCTGTCACCCCTTGGTGGACGTGTTCGATGCCCAGTTCGGCAGCTCGGTGGGCCACGATGTCCGACTCCCGCCCCGTCACGATGGCGACGTGGGTCTCCCCGTTCGCCCACGCGGCGAGACTCGCGCCGTCTTTCACGTCGAAGGACTTGTACAGTTCACCGCTGCCCGAGATGTTTATCCGACCGTCGGTCAGCACCCCGTCGACGTCGGTGACAACGAGACGAATCACGGACTCGTACTACACCGACGACCCACTATAATACTGCGGGGACGGCCGCGTCGGTGCCAGTGACGATGCATTTAATACCGTCACCCCCGCCCCGACAGACATGGATGACGTTCGGGAGACCGTCACCGCCCTCCTGTCGGAGAAACCCGAACTCGAAAGCGCGATACGCGATGTCTTGGAAGTCGACCGGACACAGCAAACGTGGGATTTCGACGATATCGGCGTCGACTCCGGAACCTTCGGTGAACTCGTTTCCAGCGGCGTCGTCGCGGAGGCCGAGACCGGCTACCGGGTCTCGGACCGGGAGGCAGTGCTGGCTGCCTTGGACGGCGACCAGCCGACCGATACCGGTTCCCACCGGTCGTTCGACCTCCGCACGACGCTTGCTCGCTCTGTCCCACCGGTCGCGCGCACCGAGTTACTGGCGCTTTCCGGGCTCCTCGTTTTCGTCTTTCTGGTCCGTACCGTGACGATGTACCCGGCGGTGTTCCGGAACGGCAATATCGTCCTCGCCGGGAACGACCCGTACTTCTACCGGTACTGGCTCGATACCCTCGCCGGGGGCCAACTGTCCCCGTTCAGCGTCGCCGACCTCTCGGCACTTCCCGACGGCGTCGCCAACCACGACGTGTTGCTCGTCGTCTCGCTGTGGGCCATCGGCACTGTCCTCGGCGGGACACAGGGCGCAATGGGTGCCGTTCTCGCGTGGTACCCCGTCTGTGCCGGCGTCGCTACCGCCGCGGTCGTCTATCTCGTCGCCCGCAACGTCACCGGTGACCGACGAGTCGCGATAGCGTCGGTCGCGCTTCTCTCGGTGATTCCGACCCACGCTTTTCGGACGGCCCTCGGGTTCGGCGACCACTCCGCGCTCGGCTACCTCTGGCTCGCGGTCACCGTCCTCGGTATCACGCTGCTCGCGGACACCGAACCGCCAGAACGGATTCGAGCGGCGGTCGACGCGAAAGTGGTCGGCTACGGAGCGGTTCTGGTCCTCGGGGTCGTCGGCTCCATTCTGTCGTGGCGGGGCTCACCTCTCCTCGTCGCACCGCTCGGACTGTACGTCCTCCTCCGTGTCGCGGGCGGCGTCGCGAACGAGAGGGGAACCGTTCGCAGCACGGTCCCGTTTCTGTTCGCCTTCGGGGTGTCGGCGGCGATCACGCTCCTGATACATGTCCTCTTGGGGTGGTTACCGCTGTACCGGGCGATAGCCCCGCTCTTCGTTTTCACCGGCAGCGTCTTCGTCGTCGGACTCGGGGCGCTCGCTCGCCGCTACGACCGCTCCTCGGCGGTCGTCTTCGCCGGGTCCGGGGCCGCGGGCCTGCTGACGCTCGTCATTTTCCAGCGTTACTTCCCCGACCTCTGGAACACCGTTCTCCGCTTCGTCGGGTACTTTCAGCGCTACGGAGCCAGCAACGTCGCCGAGACGACATCGCTGTTCGGCTCCGACATCGGGAGCGTCTTCGGACCGCTGCTCATCATCGGGTTCCCGATACTCCTCGCGCTTCCAGTGATGGCTCGGACGTCGGTGACCGCCTACCGAACACACGACCCGGCGTGGTTGGCGCTCGGTGCCTACGCGTGGTACTTTCTCCTCTTCTCGGTCCTCCAGATACGGTTCGCCGCGCACCTCTCGGTCGTGCTGTCAGTGTTCGCCGGCGCCGGGTTCGTCGCGCTCGCTGACCGCTTGGATATCACGGCCCCGCTCGACTTGTTCGGCGACGAGGGTCCCACGACGGCCGAACTACGCCTCCCGGACCGGTCGACGGCGCTATCGGCCGTCTTCCTGTTCCTCTTGGTTTCGAGCTTCGGGTTCGTGCAGACGCCGGTCAAGATGAGCCAGATAGCGACCGACGAGTCGACCTATCAGACCGCCACGTGGATCGACGAGTACGCCGAGACACAGAACGTTACGTATCCGGAGAACTACGTGTTCAGTTCGTGGGGGCAAAACCGAGTCTACAACTACTTCGTCAGCGGCGAGTCCCAGAACTACAACTATGCGCGGAACTACTACGGTCGCTTCGCCGCGTCGTCGGACCCCACCGACTGGTATCGCCGAATCTCACACCGGGTCCGGTTCGTCGTCGTCGACAGCGCTGGTGACGACTACCCGGACTCGTCCACACAGGTCCGACTAGGTCAGCACTACGGGAGTGCGACGGCGGCCACCGACGGGGTCTCCCACTACCGGGCCCTCTACGCTGGGCAGGAACAGACGGTGTTCTCTCTCGTACCCGGGGCCGTCGTCACCGGGTCGGGACCGGCCAACGAGACGGTCCGCGTTCGGACGAACGTCTCGATAGAGGGTGCCGACTTCGAGTACACTCGCACGGCGACGACGACGATGAACGGCCGCTACGCCGTCACCGTTCCCTACACCGGCCGGTACGGGGACACGGTCGCCACCGAGTCCGACGTCGTTGACGGCGAATTCGTCGCCGAACGCCGGCCGACCGCGTACTGGTCGTTCGACGAGGGGCGTGGCGACGTTCTGTTCGACGAACGCGGCGGGAACCACGGACGCGTTCACGGCGCGTCGTGGACCGACGGGGTTTCGGGCCGCGCGCTGGCCTTCGACGGTGACGAGTACGTCCGTGTCGAGAACTCCAGTCGGTTGAACCCGGACACTGGCGACGGTATGACGCTCTCTGTCTGGGTCCGGACGCGCCCGTCCGTCGACTACGTCAACAACACCGCGTTCCCGCGAATCGTCTCCAAGGCCGAACGCTCGCCGTTCCGCGAGACCGACGGCTATCAGATAGCTATGGCGAACGGACGCGCGACCGGAATGGTTGGTAACGGCTCTTCGGTTATCAGAGCCAACGGCCCCCGTATCGACGATGGCGAGTGGCATCAGTTGGTTCTCGTTGCGAACCGGACGCACCTCCGGTTCTACGTCGATGGCGCAGTCGCCGGGCAGCGCCGCCGTGGCACGTTGCCGAACAGTGACGAACCGCTCGTCGTCGGTGGTGTGGCCGACCAGACCGCACGGTTCCGAGGGACGATTGACGAGGTTCGTTACCGACCGACAACGGTCACTAACGAGACAGTGCGGGGATGGTACAACGAGTCGATGGCTACTGAAGCGGCGGGGTAGCGAAAGCCGCGTTTCAACAGACATTTAGTATAAAATTTGTATCATTATACCACAAGAGACTATCTAGTTCTGAATGACCTCCGTTGGCGTTTTGCCGTTGAGCGCTTGGTTGGGCCGTTCGTGGTTATAGTGGTGTCTGAAGCATTGTAGCCACTGTTTCGCGCTGGATTGACTGCCCCGTCAGAAGGTGTGAGAGCGGTCGATTCGCATGGTTACAGTCTGAAACCACTTTTCGATGTGGTTTCGGATTCGATGGTCGAGCCGACCGTTCAAACCGTGACGTAAGAGGGCAGCAAATACCCATTAACGTCGACGAGAAACACTACATCGGCAACATCGTGTTTCTGCGTGAGCCGATGAAGGAACGCTACCGCGGGGTCAGTCCCGCGGCGGCTGAACACGTCAACTTCGAGCAGCAACTTTGACTCGGTGTCGACAGCGGCGTACAACCGCTTCTTTTCGCCGTCAACCTCAACTTGTTTCTCGTCGACCGCAACCCGCGACGGCACTGCCATCGGCGGGTCGCTCTGTGCTTCAGAACGTATGTACCCAGTTCCAGACCGCTCCGTGAGAACGGTCGATACCCAACAGATCTAAGATAGCGACCGTCTCCCTGATCGATAGTCCCGCCGAATGGAGACGGACTCCAAATCGTCGGACGGGTGTCGGGGTGCGCTCGTTCTCCCAAACGTCTCGACTGTCCTCCTCTAACGTTTATCTGAGCAGGTCTGCGAGTTCCATGAACAGTTCTCGCTACACTCTGCTCTCTTCTCAATCCTTCAACTAGACCGTGCCTATCACAGCTATACGTAGTACACGTTGAAGCCACCGTTCGAGTACACTTGGCTGTGCTCTCTATGTAGGTACTCGAAGTCATCGTCTGACAGCCAGTAACCGTTCCCGATCTCGGTGAGTCGGTACCGGTCTGCCTCCGACACTGGCACCAGTCTCGATCCGTCCGAATCGTTCTGTAGACTTTGATTAGCGAAATGCTGCGGGACAGTCGGGACCTCGTTGTTGACCTTTTGGTCGCTGCTAAATTTCCCATAAATCGCGTGTTGGTACCTATAGACTCTGTTTCGGACCCCAGTGAACTCCGTGTCGCCGTTTACGTGTTTGAACACAGTCTCGTACCCTTGGTACGACGATTCTGTCACATGCTGCGAGTCCTTGTAGATATACGGCGAAGGGTGGAAACTCAGTGCCGATACGAGGAGTAAGACGACGACGATACCGCTCAACGACGGTCGACCGATATTTGGCCGCGTGCAGTCGACGATTCGGTCGAGGGCAACAGCGCCGAGTATTGTAGTAAACACCATCACTGCCCCTTGGAATCGGAACCACACTTTCCCGATGGCTACCCACAGGACGAAGTACCCTACCACCACGAAGAAGCCGATCACGACCGGATCGAACCGTCGAGCGTCTAGCCCTATATCTATCCCGAACGTCTCAGCGTCGGGAAGCCGGTCACTTCTCGAAAGGAGATACACCACAATCAGCAGTCCACCGAAGATCACGAACATGAAGTCTGTCGAGAATTCGCGTAGAAACAGATTCACGACCGTCGCCGCTCCCCTGTTCCCGCCACTGGCACTGGCAGAGGAAGCACTTGATATGCCTTGGAACACTAACTGCTCTATAACGTACACCAGATTATAGAGAACACCGATGAGACGTCCTTGGAACGCTACTTTGTTTGCCGACCAAAGGAAGAATGCGGCCACGGGAAAGAGCGTCGTCAAGTAGATCGGTCGTCGAGACCGCCACGCGAGTACGATTGTCGCCGTCAACAGGAACGCGGTGAGAGTAGTGAACTGCCGTGGGTGAAACAGGAGCGATGCGACGAGGACCAGTCCTACAGCGATTTTCAGAGCGCTGGCCCGCGTGTCGAACAACTTGAACGCCAGCCACAACACGAACGGAGAGAACAGGACGGCAACGCTGGAGGCGTGTGGAAAGAGGTGTGTCCCAAAGTGGTTAACGGGCAGCACAAGGCCGGCAGAGACTACCGCAATCGGAAACGCCTGTGACGACCTCAACAATTGTTTCAGGAGCAACGCCATCGACAACACGTACAGAACCGTGATGAAGAAGACAGTGAGCAGTTGCGCACGCCTGAGTGGAAAACCAGTAAGTTGCGTGAGAAAGACTGAGATGGCATGCATTCCCGGATATGGATAACTCGGCGACGCGTACCTCAGTCCTCCCTGCAAGAGGGCTCTCGCGTACCCTAAGTGAGATAGCCCATCGCTCGCGCCAACGTAGAAATACGACCTGAGAAGCGGTAATCCCGCAACAACTGCGACGAGCAGCCCAAGAAGCAGGCCCGACAGATATCTGACTTTTCCGTCTGTATACACGGTGACAACAGCGCTGAAGGCAAGGAGTCCAAGTATCGCATACAGGGAAGACTGTGGTATCGACCAAACGAAGCCGGGTTGGTATCCTCGCGTCGGCGTTATGGAAAACGAGACGATGAGCACAGAAAGTCCGAGGTATGCCCCGGCCAAGAGCAACTTCTGTCCTATCGGCGTCCGGTGGCATACGACGAGTTCATGTAGTGACGGTGTCCGGACGCTCATAACTCCATTTAGAACTATCCTACTACACGCATATTATTAACCCCACCGGACTGGCCCGACAGAAGGTCGTACTTGCGTTGCGTAGGTGTCGATACCGACTACCAGAGAACGATAACCCGACATACTTCCCAATTTGACTGTCTGTAGCGATTGTCACGAGTACAATCTGGTTCGTGACTTCCCAGTTCAATTTATTTCATTGTCTTACTCCCAAGTCGGGTCCGGTCACCTGACATGCGTTTCAAGAATGGATCTCAGGGTAGTGTTTAGTTAGCAGCATTGTGCCAGACGGCGAAGGTTCGCAACCATGTTTCAGCTGTCTCTGGGTCAACGTGACTAAAACAGTTTGAAAAAGAGGATGTCCGTCGTTTTACTTCTCGAAAAACACGTTCGACAGTATTCCGATTTCCATGGAGTTCGTATCTGAAATCGAGGCCGTGTCGTTGCAGGGCTGTTTTGAGCCAGTCCGCATCATCGACAAGAAACACGGCGTCGTCGACATCGTGTTTCTCACGAAGTTCTCCGAGAAAGATTTCCGTCAAAGCAGTTGTGTACGTGGCAAAAAGCCGTATATGGAGAAATTTGTTTGTGGCAGGATCGATAGCGGCGTACAGCCAGTATTGCTGATCATTGATGCGAATCACGCTCTCGTCAAGCGCGACCTGATTCGGAGCTTCATCGCCGTCTGGCTGTAAATCAGCCTTCTGTACCCAATCGTGGACGGCCTTTCGAGACCGTTTGACACCCAACTTACCAAGAACAGAGATTGTATTCGAAAGTGATAGTCCAGCCACGTGCATCTGAATACCGAGCTTCAGTACCTCACAAAGCATCACCAGTTAGCCTGACCTAAGTCACCTGTTCTGTCGTGATGAGTCGTCGATAGCGGTTGAACAACACTACTCGGAGACGGAGCTGTCGCTGTCGGCGGCGGTCAGCCGCCGACGCGACAGCGTAGCCACTCACAAGGCGGCGATCCTGGTAAGTGACTACCGATGAAACCGGTCGTCAGGTGGCCGGTTTGCGGGGACGGTCCGACGCACCGCGAGGGCCGTCCACGCGGCCCGGCGAACCATATTCACGAACTCCTTGTACGGCCACCACCAGAGGCGACGCCCACCTCGGCGGGGCGTCGCCACGTATTCGTAGTGGAGATACCGCCAGACGTTCTGCAACAGCAGACTCACCACGACGTACATCAGTCTCACCGTTGCGTCTCGTGTCGTTGTCGTCGCTATCGCTTGCTCGGACAAGCGATAGCTCGACTCGATACCGAAGCGTTTCGAGTAGTGGTATCGAGCGTCGCGTGGAGTCTCGATGAACGGCGCGTCAGCGGCGTAGCCGTGACGCGCCACGCCGTTCTCGTCATACCGTCCATTCAGGTACGTACAGTCGATGTAGACGGGAAACTCGACGGTCCAGCTATGACCGTCGAGTTTCCCTGTCAGGTCGTGTTGAATGACGCGGCTCCAGCCTTCCGAGAGTTCCTGCTGAATCGCCTCACCCCACCGGATGATCGGGACCACGTAGGCGTAGTTATGCGCCTGAAGCAGCGTGAGACACTTGCTGTCGTAGAATCCGCGATCGAGGTAGACGGCCTTGACCTCGGTGTCAAGGCCGTCAAGCACACCGAGGAACTCAGCGAGGACGCTGCTGGCGGTGTCGCCGTCTTCGAGACGGCGCACCGCCAGCGTGTAGCGTTTGTTCTTCACACGCGCGTAGAGTGTCGCGTACGCGTGGAACGCGGTGGTTCCCCGCTTCGCTTCCGAGTGGTAGAGGCCGTCTGTGTCGGCTTCGTCACCGTAGTAGGGCCGCAGGTGGAGGTCTGCGCAGACCTCCACCTGCTCGGGGAGCAGTTCGACGACATCCTGCCGAAGGAGTGTGTTAGCGACTCGTTCGAGCCGTTCCGGCTCGAACTTCGTCCGCAGGTGGTAGAGGATCGTGTTCGCCGATGGCGAGTCTTCACTGGAGTTGCACAGCGTGGAGATCGAGGTCCCGTCGGCGGTCGCGCCGACGAGGACCTCGTAGATGTCCTCGGGATCGATTTCAGCGTTATTCGCCAGGGTGAGAGAAACTTCCTCGTCAAGCCGGTTGACGAGGAAGTTAAGAAGTTGGTCTTCGTGGATTTCACTGTCCGCTTGCTTTGCTTGCTTGGACACAACTCAGCAAGCGGACTCCTTCAACTTGCGAGCTTTGTGAGGTACTGAGATTGTATTCGAAAGTGATAGTCCAGCCACGTGCATCTGAATACCGAGCTTCATCGCTCGCTCGGGTGTCCGCTCGCGCTCCACAAAGTCCAAATCTATCCAGTCGCTACTACCGCTGAGGCGGACGATTTCTGGCATAGAGCACCAAGAAATTCGCCCGCCTCACTTTTCACGCTTAACTAAACACCGTCGATCTCAGAAGGCAAACTATTTTATTGCCACAATAAACTCCCACTTCTATGAACATACGGCGAGAGGTTGACCGGTACGATATCGCTATTCTATCTGTTCTAACACTTGTGTTCCTTGATCTATCGAAAAATTACTTCTGGTTTACACTTGATGACGCCTTCATAACACTCCGATATTCGAAACGTCTCGCTGAGGGATCGGGACTCGTCTGGAATATCGGAACTGACCCGGTAGAGGGATACACTTCTTTTCTGTGGGTCATAGTCGGAGCACTCCCCCGTTTACTTGGGCTCTCGAGCGTTCGTTTTGTAAAAGTAGTCGGCATAGTCGCGACTATCCTGTCTTTTGGCATCCTCTATCTCTATCTAAGGTCACACAGCCACCGTAAGTGGATTTTGCTAATTGGATGTGCACAGCTGGCCGTTAGTCCCGGAATCGCTGTTTTGAGTGTTCAAGGTATGGAGACCTCTACAGCGATGCTATTGGTGCTAATTAGTTCTATCTGCACCTTGGAGATCTTACGACAGTACCGCCGAATGTGGGCCGTCGGACTCAACGTCTCACTTCTCCTTGCGATGCTTTCGCGTCCCGATTTAGTCGTCTTCGCGATAGTACTAGAGGCCAGTCTCTTGGTTCGGTTATACACCCAAGATCGACTCTCTGACTTGTTCAGCTTGGTTCAGTGGGGTGTGGTGCTGACATTCATCCCGAGTATCGCGTACATGCTCGGTCGAATAACGTACTTCGGTTATTTCTTTCCGAACCCGTTCTACGTGAAGACTGGAAACGACCTCATATCGATATACGGGACCGCTAGGCTGTTCGAATTTGTCGTCCTTGTCTCGGGTCCACTTCTCTTCCTCGCACTGTTTTGTCGGATGAGCACCGATAATCGTCAGGGTCCGCTCGACATATCACCTGTAGCGCTCGCCGTAGCCGCTTTCTTGATGGTATGGGTGTTCATCAACCCGCTGCAGGGGTTCCTGTGGCGGTTTCAAACCCCCGTGTTTGCGACGCTAATACTGTCTACCCTCATCGTTATCGAACAGACTGACTGGCAGGTATCACTGCCCTCTCCCACGAGCTTCTCGATCCGTCTTGTAGTGTCGATTCTTCTTATCTCTAGTCTCGTCGCGTACCCCCTCTTTACACACGCGACGGCTAAATCTAGCATCTCGAAGCGTCCACCGGGTGACCGGGTCGTCATGGGACAGGCACTCGGGTCGATCGAACAAAACGACTACAGCATGTTTGTCACGGAGTCCGGCGCGCTCGCTTACTACTCTGACTGGACCGTCGTCGACGAGTGGGGGTTAAATAGTGAACATATCGCACACAACGGCCTCCGTGAGTCGTACTTAGAGGAATACGACCCGAACGTGATTCAGTTGCTCGTGGCTGGTCGGCCCGGGATGCTCGAAGACAAGTCGTACCCGACCGCACAGTACCTCAACAGTAGTTCTTACCGGCTCGCGGCGGTAGTCTACAGACAGGGTGTCGACGGCTCGAACCTACAGAGAGACAGGTATCATGTTTATTTCGTCGACTCCCAGACTGACGGGTACGAAAACATCGTGTGCACCATGATTACGCAGGATATCGAGTACGGCGAAAGGTCGGTTATCACCTCTCAGGCGGAGATAGATATTCAGACGTCGAATATGACTAGGTCGAACTGCTGAACGGTGTCGAACTGGTTGATGAGGTACATTCTTTCGCCGGTTCCTAATCACCGGCTCGTCGTATCACGTGTCTTGCCGCATCTCTGTGGAGCCAATACCACGGTGCCACTCAAGCAAGCGCCGCCAATAGACGCTCGTAGTCGTCAACGACCGCTTCGGGGGTGAAGTCCTCGGCACGCTCAAGTAGAGCTTCCGTCTCTACCGGTTTGTCGAGGGTCTTAGAGATGGCGACGGCAAGTTCGTCGGGGTGTCCCGGCTTGATAAGTGGACCGTACTGTCCCTCGCAGAGAATCTCCGCGGGCCCGTGTGGGCAGTCCGTTGCGACGACTGGACAGCCACAGGCCATCGCTTCGATGAGGACGGTTGGCAATCCCTCCGTTACCGATGAGAGTACGAACACCGATGCGTTCGCCATATATCGGTGTGGATTATCTACGAATCCCGGCAGCCAGATGTCGTTCTCGACGCCGAGGTCGTCTGCCAGCGATTGTATCTGTTCGCGGTCGGGTCCTTCTCCGAGGATAACTAAGCGAGTGTTTCGCTTTTCGCGGATAGTCGCAAACGCTTCTACCAACGTCGGAAAGTCTTTTGCTGGTGCTAACCGCCCCACTCCAAGTATGACCTCGGTGTCTGGGTCAGTGAACCAGTCGTGGGTGACAGTGATACTCGCGTTCTGCCGAACCCGATCAGTCACGATTGGATTGTATATCTGATTGATTTGCTCGCTGGGGAGACGCATCTTCTCGGACAACTCACGACCGACTCCCTTTGAAACAGGGATGACACGATCCGCTGCTCTGTACGCTACTGAAGCGATTATCTGCGTCGTACGCTCTTTCAAGTACTTGCTTGATCCGACTGGTGCTGTCGGTGCCAATCCGTTCTCTCTGAGCACGACTCTCGTATCGGTCCGGGCTATTGTCCGAGCCAAGACACACAGGAGGTTGATATGTGAGTTAGTCGAGACTACTGCATACGGACGGTTATCCCGGAGATAGCTGACTAATTGGGGCAACCGTGACAGTTCGCTGCTTGACGAACTGTCCTCCTCACGTGCAATAATTGTGACTGCCGACGGCACATCGCTCCGTAGTGGTCCTTGTTCGTCCGCGACCAGAAGCTCCACATCATACCCTCTGTCAGCTAACTCGGCCACGAGATTGATACTGACGCGTTCGATACCTCCAACCTGAAACGAATTGAGAACGAACGTAATCGGACGGTCAGATGGGATCATAGCGATAGGTTCTGGATCGGACTACTCACGCACGAGCCATCGAACGGCTTCTCTCCAGTACTGGCCCATGTTATATAAACGGCCCGCTCTTTCTGGTTGTTCGGCATGTCGTTCCACTCAAATGAACACCCTACGCTCACGGCGGGTCAACGCTCGACGAAAACGCTGTAGACCTTCATTGGTCGCAGTCACTCGACCTCCGCGAACCGCTCGGCCGACTCGAGAATCCCCCGAACGTCGTCCGACGAGACCGCACCCGACGCCGACGCGAACCGGGCCCGCTCGTACAGTTCCGTCGCCTGCCGGAGCGCCCGCATCGCCGACTCGTCACCGTCGGCGTGTGCCCGACAGCGGTCGTAGAACTCCCACGGCGTCGCTCCGGCGGTCTGTCCCACGCGCGCTGCGAGCCGTTGGCGCAGCGCCGCGTAGCCCAGTCTCGCCGCTCGCTCGCGCTGGCCGTCCGCGAGCGCCTCACGGGCGGTCTCGAGCAGCGCCTCCGAGGCGACACCGTCGGTACGCTCCTCCAGCGAGGGGCTTTCGACTTCCGGGGAACCACCCACGGACGCCCCACCACGCGTCGACAACACCCGACGGCCGCCGACCACGAGGCCGGCGGCGAGCAACAGGACCGCGAGTCCGCCGCCGGCCCACAGCCCCAGCGGGACGGTGCTGAACCGTACCCCATCGCTCGCCGTGGCTGCCCGCAGATTCGTCGCCTCGCCGCGGTAGCCGAACCCGACGTCCACCGACAGCGTCGTCTGGAACGGGCCGGCGGTGCCGACGCCGGCGGGCAGCGAGAGCGTCCCCTCGAACCCGCCGTCGGGGCCCGTCGACACGGTGCCCAGCGTCGTCCCGTTGGCGGTGACCGTCACCTGCTGGTCCCGGACCGCCGCGCCGTCGGCGGTGACCAGCGCCCCGCTGACGCGAATCGTCCGGTCGCCGGCGGCGGTAGCAGCGCCCGACAGCGTCGTCGCGGTCTCGGTCACCGTCACCGGCGTCGTCGCGTTGACTGACAGGAGCGCCCGACCGTCGAGGGGGATGACCACCCGGACGGTCCGGTCCCCGTCGGCGACCGACGCCGGCAGTGAGACGGTCGTGCGGTACCGGCCGTCGGCGTCGGTCGCGTTGCGGGCCAGCGGCTGGCCGTCGACGAACACCAGATACGAGGCGTTCCCCACGCCGGCCTGCCCGCCGACGCGGCCCGACACCGAGAGGGTCTCGTTGTACGCGACCGGCGTCGTCGCGTCGACGGACACCGAGGGCTGGACGCGCTCGATTTCGACGGGGACGGTTCGGGCCGACGAGAGGTACCGCGAGTCGTTGTCGGGACGGTACCGAACCGTCACCTCGCTGGCGTTGGCGGGAATCGTCGCCGGCCGGTACCGGAGCGTGAACCGGCCGTCGCCGTCGGTCCGCGTCCGGAGCGTCTGGTTCCCGACGCCGAACCGGACCGCACGGTCCGCGAGCGGCCGCCCGTCGGCGGTCGCCAGTCGCCCGTCGACGACCAGCGGGTCGGTGAACGACGCCGCCGGGCCGTCGCTCGTCACGGACAGGCGCGTCGCGGTGAACTGCTCGGCCCGGACTCCCTGTTGGGTCTCGTTGACCGCGGCGACGGAGGCGTTGACCTCGGCCAGCGCCACCGTGGCGTTGCTCTCGGTCGCGTTCGCCAGTCGGCGCTGTGAGGCCACCAAGGCGGCGTGGCGCTCGTCGATGCGGGTCCACGTCCGCTCCAGCCGTCGCGCGGTCCCGAGTTCCTCGACCGGCAGTCCGGCGGGCGAGGTCGCCATCCGGAGGCGCTGCTGGTACGTTATCGACCCGTTTTCGAGCCCGCGGTACCACTCGTAGGCCCGCCAATACTGGCTGATGGCGTCGGCGAGGGCGACTTGGTCCGCACGCACCTGTCGGAACGCGCGGGCCTTCTCGACCTGTCCGGTGTCCTCGGCGACCTCGGCGTAGCGGTCCAGCAGCGCCTCGTACTGCGAGCCGTTGAGCGACTCGCGGGCCTGCTGGGCCTGCTCGCGGCTGATGTTGAGCGACCCGCTCCGGGCGCGCTCGGCCAGCCTGTCGGCCATGCGGCGCTCGACCGCGCTCAGGTCCGACTGGTCCGAGACGGTCGCGGGGTCGGTGTGTGTGCCGTCGTCGGCGACGCTCCCGACCGCGGCCCCGGGCGCGACGGCACCGACGACCGTCCCGGCGACCAACACGAGGACCGTCGCGCCCACGAGCGCGAGGACGGCCAGCCGCCCGCGGTCGGTGTCGCTTGTCACGCGACGTGGTTGGGTCGTGGCGGTATATACGCTCTTCCGTTCGCCGAACGCAGACCGCTACCTTCAACTGCGCCATCCCCGTCTCCCGAAGCGATGCGAGTGACGCGGCGGTTCCGGGCGCTCGCGGCGGCCGCGCTCGCCCTCGCCCTGCTTGCGCCCCTGTTCGAGCGCCCGCTCCTGCTCGCCGGCGCGGTCGGCGTCGGCGCGGTCCTGCTCGCCCGACAGTACGTCTTTTTCCGGCAGGTTCGGCGTCTCGACGCGGGCCTCACCGTCGACCTGTCGGTCCCACAGCAGTACGTCCGCGAGGACGAGGCGGTGCCGGTGACGCTCCGGGCGGCCGCCGTCGAGACGCCGCTCGCCGTCACCGTGACGGCCGCCGTCCCCGCGAGCGCTGACGGGCCGGCGACCGCACAGCGCCGCGTCGAACTCACCGACGCCGACCCCGCCGCGACCACCTTCGACGTCGCGTGGCCCGTCGTCGGCACGTCGGCGTTCGACCCGCCGACGGTCGCGGTCACCGACCGCTACGGGCTGTTCGCCGAGCGGTTCCGGCGCGGGCCCGAACCGAGCGTGACGGTCGAACCGCGCCGCGCCAGCACGCTCCACGTCGGGCAGGGCGGCGAGCAGGCCGTCGCCACCTTCGGCGAGCACGCCACGGGCGAACTCGGCGAGGGGCTGGACCCGGCCGAACTCCGGCAGTACGTCGCCGGCGACTCGGCCGACGACATCGACTGGAAGGCGACGGCGCGACTGGGCGAGCCATACGTCCGGGAACACGAGGTCGAGACCGACCGGCAGACGGTCCTGCTGGTCGACCACCGCGAGCGCTTCGGCGAGGGCGCGCCCGGCGAGACGAAACTCGACTACCTGCGGGAGGTGGCGCTGGCCTTCGCCGCCCAAGCCAACGACTTCGGCGACCCGATAGGGCTCTACGCCGTCGACGACGCGGGACTGACGGCGGGGTTCGAGCCGTCGATGGACGCCGGCCGCTACCGGACGATACAGGACGCGCTGTACGACCTGCGAGCCGGGAGCGCGGGCGACAGCGTCGAGCGCCGGCCGACGGCGCGGGGCCCCGGGGACGCCAGCCGCGCGAGTAACGCGCTCGCGGCCGCGGACGCCGAGTTCGGCCGGACGCTCGTTCCATTCTTCCGCGAGACCGGGGGGTACGTCCAGCGCATCGAGGGCGACCCGCTGTTCAAGACCGTCGAGACCCGCCTCGCGCGGCTGGGGGGCACGTCGTGGACGCTCGTGTTCACCGACGACCGCGACCGGACGGCGCTGCGGGAGACGGTCAAGTTGGCCCAGCGCGACGGCGACCACGTCGTCGTCTTCCTCGCGCCCGACGCCCTGTTCGAACCCGGCGGCTTGGCCGACCTCGACCGTGCCTACGAGCGCTACGTCGACTTCGAGGAGTACCGGAAGGAACTGGCGGCGCTGGACCGTGTCACCGTCTTCGAAGTCGGCCCCGGCGACCGGCTCGACGCTGTCCTCTCGACGGCCCGGTGAAGGTGGGCGCGTCGGTATCTCGGGGTCGGTCTGTGATGGCGTCCCGGCACCGAACCCAAAGACGTAACACCCAGACCGACACCACATCGAACGATGGCACCGACGACAGAGACCGGCGTGGTCGCCGGTCTCACCCCGCCCGTCCTCGCGGTGGGTGCGGTCGCCGCCGTCCACGTCGGCGCGCTGGCCGTCCTGCCCGCGGCCCCGCCACTGCGGACGGCACTCGCCGTCGAGGCCGCTGCCCTCGCTCTCGTGCTCGCGCTCACCGCGCTCGGCGACGGCATCGCTCGGTCCCTGCCGGTCACGGCCGCCGCCTACGCCCTCGCCGTGGTCCCGGTGTGGGCCGCCCTCGCCCTCGGCGCGGACCTACTGGTCGTCTCGCTCGGGAGCGTCGCCGCGCTGGCGCTGCTGGGCTACGGGCTACACCGCTACGAACTGGTCGCGCTCGGGTTGGTGACCGCCGATGAGTAGCGGCGGTCCCGGCGCGGTGACCGACGGCCCGGCCACGGAGGCGGACCCGAGCGCCGACCCCAACGCGTCCGGGGACGACGGCGCGGACGCGCTCGACGAGGCCGACCCCGAGGAGCTCCGGACCCGGCTCGAACTCCTCTCCGAGGAGAACCGGCGGCTCCGCGAGGAGTACGCCCGCGCGAGACGGAGCCGCTACCGACGGACGGCGTTCTCGCTCGCGGGGTTGGGCGTCGTCGCCGCCGTCGGCGGCGTCCTCTTCCCGGACGCCCGGACGGTCCTGTTCGCGCTCGCCGGCACGGGCGCGTTCCTCGGCCTGTTGACCTTCTACCTCGCGCCCGAGCGGTTCCTGCCGGCCTCGCTCGGCGAGACGGTGTACGCGGCGCTCGCGCGCAACGAGGCCGACGTGGTCGCCGAGTTGGGCCTGCGCGAGACGCGCGTGTACGTCCCGACTGAGTCCGGGGTCAGGCTGTTCGTCCCCCAACACGAGGAGTACGACGTGCCCGACGCCGACGCGCTGGCGGACGTCTTCGTCGTCACCACCGACGCGGGGACGCGGGGCGTCTCGCTCGCGCCCACCGGCGACGGGCTGGCAGACGAGTTCGAGCGGGCGGTTACCGGCGACCCGGCCGACGACCCCGCGACGCTCGCGGCGCAGGCGACCGACGCCGTCGTCGAGCAGTTCGAACTCGTCGAGACGGCCACGCCGGACGTGGACCCGACGGGCGGGCGCGTCACCGTCGCCGTCGCCGACAGCGCGCTCGGGCGCGTCGACCGCTTCGACCACCCCGTCGGCTCCGTCCTCGCCAGCGTCTTCGCGCGCACGCTGGACGAACCGGTGACCCTCGCCGTCGACGGCGACACCGACGTACGGACGGACTACCGCCTCACGCTGACGTGGGACGCCGACGACGCGGATGGCGGAGACTGACGCGGAGCCGACACCGACCGCTCACTCCCACCGGGCGACGGCACGCACCGGCGCACCGTCGCCGGCGGCCAGTTTCATCGGGTAGGCACACAGCCGGAAGCGGTCGGGCACCGCGTCCAGCCCGGTCAGGTTCTCGAAAATCAGTCGCTCCGCGCCGAGGAGGGCGTGGTGGACGGGGAGCCCCTCGGGTTCGTCGCCGCCGGCGCGGGCGGTCGGCGTCGGGTCGGGGTTCAGCGCGTCGACGGCGAGGTCGTAGCCCTGTTCGACGCAGAAGTCGGCCGCGGCGGCGGTCAGATACGGGTGGTCGAGATACGCCTCGTCGCCCCAGTGGCTGTCCCAACCGGTCCGCACCACGACCGCGTCCGCGTCGGTGGCGGGCAAGTCCTCGGGTCCGATGGGGGACCGCGGGTCGAGGCCGCGACAGTCCGCCACGACGGCGTCGAGTTCGAACCGCTCGACGGGGAACGCGTCGAGGGTCGCGCCGTCGGGTTCGGTGTGGCTCGGTGCGTCGACGTGTGTCCCCGTGTGACTCCCGCACCCGAGCGCAGTTACCCGGTAACCGTCTTCCGCCATATCGGCGTGGCGTTCGAGTTCCACCGACGGGTCGTCTGGGAAGACTGGCATCCCGGTTTCGACGGTTTGCGTCAAATCTCTGGAGGTCATGGCCTACGCTTCCGGACGTTCGCACAAATAGCTAAGGTATGTCACGACCCCCCATATTTTAGTGGGACCATACAAATTGTGCAGTTGATGTGGCAAACAGTTTCCAGCAGTTTCGGTAACACGACGCATCCCTCGTCGGTCGGGAGTGGGTGTCATGGTTAGCTCCGCCGGCGGGTACGGGCTCATCGGCGTCTGGGCGGCGCTGATGATCGGTATCGCGTACTTCATCTTCAGGCGACAGAGCGTCAACGACACGAAGGAGTTCATCACGGCCGGCGGCCGGGCACAGGTCGGGCTGACAACGGCGAGTTTCGCGGTGACGTGGATGTGGGCGGGCGACATCCTCGGCGTCCCACAGTACGTCGGCTTCGTCGGCGTCGCCGGCATCTGGATGTACGCCGCGCCGGCCGTCCTGTCGTCGTTCGTCGTGATACCCTTCGCGTTGCGGATGCGCGAACTGTTCCCGCAGGGGTTGACCTACAGCGAGTACTTCATCAAGCGGTTCGACAAGCGGGCCCACCTCGCGGTCATCTTCGTCGTGCTGTACACGATGGTGCTTGGCGGGGTCATCCAACTGTACGTCGGCGGGACGGTCATCGGCGGGCTGGCGGGCATCGACCCGACCATCGTGATGGCGCTGCTGATGGCGGTCATCGGCGTCTACATCCTGCTGGGCGGGTTGTGGGGCTCGATGACGACGGACTTCATCCAGTTCATCAGCGCCATCGCGCTGACGCTCGTGTTCGCGCCGCTGTTGGTCTTCGAGGTCGGCGGTCCCGCGGTCGTCTATCAGGACATGGCCGCGAACCTCGGTGACCGCGCGGGCGCGTTCCTCAGCATGGCGAACTTCGCGCCGATAGAGGACTTCTTCCTCCCGTACGCCTTCGGCCTCGGTGTGTGGGGCGTGGTCAGCCTGTCGACGTGGCAGCGCATCTTCGCGGTCCGGCGGGACAAGACCTCCAGGTTCCTCACGGTCGGCGGCATCGGCGTGTTCTCCACCATCGCGATGTACGGGCTCATCGGCTTCGTCGGGCTGGCGGCGCTCCCCGACGTGGCACCGGGGGCCATCGCGACGGAGGCGCTCGCACTGCTTCCCGGGTGGGCGGCCATCGTCTTCCTGCTGGTCGCGCTGATGGTGCTCGGGTCGTCGACGGACTCGTACCTGACGGCCATCGCCAGTCTGGTCTCGCGGGACATCTACTTCCGACAGTACCGACCCAGCGCCGACGACGCGAGCCAACTGCGGGTCGCCCGCGTCGCCAGCCTCGTCTTCGCCGTCGTCATCCTGCTCGCGACGGAACTCGCGCTCCAGAGCGGCGTTACCTTCATCCAGTTGCTCCTCATGGGCGGCATCGGCTCGACCGCGCTCGTCGGGCCGTTCGCGCTCTCGCTGTTCTGGTCCCGGACGAGTACCGCCGGGTTCATCTCGGGCGTCATGCTCAGTCAGGTGGTCACGGCGCTGCTGCTCGTGGTCGCGTTCCAAGTGTACGCCGTCCCGGGGCTCCCGGCGCTGAAGCTGTGGGAGGTCATGCTCGTCGGCCACGCCGTTGCGACGGCGCTGACCGCTGTCGTCAGTTTGGCGAGTCCGGACGACTTCGACTTCGATAGCGTCGCCGGCGAAGCGGTCGTCGCCGATGGGGGTGACGACCGATGATGAGCGAGTCGATGTTCGTCGGCATGCTGGTCCTGTTCTGGCTCGCCGAGTTCGCGTTCGGCGCGGTGGTCATCTACTGGTTCGTCAGACAGGGGTTCGCCGACGAGGGGACGGCCAGTGGCACCGACTTCCCGCTCGAAGACCCGCGTCTCACCAAGCAGTCGCTGGGTATCTGGGGCGCGTTCTTCGTCGTCATCGTCGTCGGCATCGTCGTCGGCGCGTGACGGCCCCGCGCCGTCAGAACTCCGTCGCCGCGACGCCCGCGGACTCGAACTCGTTTCGCCGGAGCGTTCCGTACAGCGTCGTCCACTCGTCCGTGAAGCCCCGTTCGGTCAACAGCCCGAGACCGATCTCCCCGACGGCGCTGTACGTGAGCGAGCAGAACTCCCAGTCGGGCGCGTCACCGGGGAACGGGCCGTCCTCGCGGGGGCGGCGGAGGTCGACGACGCCGCCCAGCGACCCCCGAGTCTCGACGGCGAAGTCCCGCCCCTCTTCGTAGCGAGTCAGCGGGAACTCGCGGTTGTCGATGATGAGGCGGGCCGACTCGCCGGCGAGGGCGGCCACCACGTCGGTCCGGCCGGCCTCCAACAGCAGCGTCACGATGTCGACGGTCGCCCCCTCGCCGTTGATGACGTCGATGTAGCGCCTGATACCCCCGCCCGCAGCCGCTCCGGACTCGGTGAAGACGGCCCCGGGCTCCGGGTCGGGGTAGTACTCGGCGATGCCGCCCGTGACCAACCGCGTGCTGATACCCCCCGAGAGGAGCACGCCGTCGAGGGTGAGCGAGGACGGGAGGGCCAGCCGGTAGTCCGCCGGCTCGGTCACGTCGGCCTCCGAGACCGCGACCGGACAGGGGCCAAGCGGCGTCTCTTCGAGGCCGGCGAGCGCCGAGAGCGCCCGCCCGAGGACCGACTCGTCGAGGTACGCCGCGGCCACGACCAGCTCCCCGGTGTCCTCCAGCGGGTCGTAGGTCACGCGGCTGGTCAGCGTCGCGATGCGGGCGCGAATCCGCTTGCGGCGCGCGTTCACGTGCCCGGTTTCGAGCGTCGACTTCCCGGCCTCGGTCAGCCGCCGCCCCTTCCCGGGGACCTTCTCGGTCAGCCCCTGTTCGTCGGTCTCGGACAGCGCGAGTCGGATGGTCCGCCCTTGGATATCGTAGCCGTGTCGCTGCATGAGCTCCACGAGCCGTATCGACCCGATGGGCTCGTTGCGCCGGATGAGTCGCAGCAGGTCGTACGTCCGCTCGTCGATATCCCCGTCCATACGCCGAGAACCCCGTGCGGTCACTCATAGCTTCCGGACAACCGACGGAAGCTTTATGAAAAGTCGCACGCTCAGGTGTAATATGGTGGAAGCTCTTTTCCACGACGAACGCCCAAAATATGTCAGATAGAACCACAGAGCCGCCAAACGGAGACGCGGTCGACGGCAACGACGACGTCGTCGGTCGGTACGACGACTACGTGATGCCCATCTGGAAGAGCCTCAACGTCCCGGTCAAACGGGCGTCGAACTGCACCGTCGAGGACTACGAGGGCAACGAGTATCTCGACGTGTTCTCCGGTATCTCCGTGACGAACGTCGGCCACAACAACGAGGCCGTCGTCGAAGCGGCCAAGGCGCAACTCGACGAGTTCGTCCACGGGTGTTCGTACGTGCACCCGAGCGAACCGGTCGCTCGGCTGGGCGAACGGCTGGCCGAGATAACGCCCGGCGACCTCCAGAAGTCCTTCTTCTGTAACTCCGGGACCGAGGCGGTCGAGGGCGCTATCAAGCTCGCCCGGAAGTACACCGGCAGCAAGGAGGTCGTCGCCCTCGAAATGGGGTTCCACGGCCGCACGCTCGGGAGCCTCGCGCTGACCGGCAACAAGGCCTACAAGAACGAGATGGCCCCGACGATAAACGACGTCGCCCACGTCGCGCCGCCGTACGCCTACCGCTGTCAGCTGTGTGACGGTGGCCCGTGTTCGTGTGCCTGTGCCGACGACTTGGAGCGTGTCATCGGCACTCACACCGCCGACGACCTCGCGGCCGTCGTGGTCGAGCCGGTGATGGGCGAGGGTGGAATAATAGTTCCACCAGAGGGGTGGCTCGAACGGGTCCGAGAGATAACCCACGACCACGGCGGCTTGCTCGTCCTCGACGAGGTCCAGACCGGGTACGGGCGGACCGGAGAGATGTTCGCGTCGGAGCACTTCGACGTGGTGCCGGACATCCTCTCGCAGGCGAAAGGCATCGCCAACGGGATGCCGCTCGGCGCGTTCACCGCCTCCGCCGAGGTCGCCGACGCGTTCGAGGCCGGCGACCACCTCTCGACGTTCGGCGGCAACCCGGTCGCGTGTGCGGCCGCGCTGGCGACCATCGACGAACTGACCGGCGGCGTCGTCGAGAACGCGCGCGAGCAGGGCGCGTGGCTGTCGGCGCAGTTGGACGACCTCGCGGCGGCGTTCGACATCGTCGGCGACGCCCGCGGCCTCGGGCTGATGCAGGGGGTCGAACTCGTCGACCCCGACGGCGACACCGGTCCGATGGGCGTCGCACCGGAGCCCGCCCCCGACGCCGCCAAACGGGTCGGTACCACGCTCAGAGACAACGGCATCATCATGGGCGTCGGCGGGTACCACAAGAACGTCATTCGTTTCCAGCCGCCACTGACCATCAGCCGCGAGCAGTTGTCCACGGCCGTCGACGGCCTCCGGGACGCACTGGCGGAGGTCGAGCCGTGAGCCGACAGCGCGGCCGGCGCGCCGGCGACATCGGGCCGGGGGTCGAACTCCCGTACGCCGGTATCGAGACGTTCCTGAAAGCCGACCACCGCGACGTGGACGAACTCGGCGGCTACGACGCGGCCGTCGTCGGCGTGCCCTACGACGGTGCCGTCAGCAACCGGCCGGGCGCTCGCTACGGCCCGCAGGCGATTCGCCGGGCGAGCGGGTGGTGGGCGTACCTCTCGGGGTACAAGGGCGGCCTGACCAACATGCGGACCGGCAAGCAGGTCGACTTCTCCGAACTCTCGGTGACCGATTGTGGCGACGTGCCGGTGTTCCCGATGGACCGTTCGCGCACCGCCGAGAGCATCGAGGCCCACGTCGCGGCCATCAGCGAGCGGGCGTTCCCGGTCGTGCTGGGCGGTGACCACTACTGCACCGCCCCGTCGGTGCGGGGGTTCGCCGAGGGCGCGGGCCATGACAGCGTCGGCCTCGTCCAGATAGACGCACACACCGACACCAGCACCGACAGCCCGGTGTTCGGCGACGAGTTCCACGGGTCGAGCACGGCGCTGGTGGCCGACTCGCCGTACTGTGACTACGCCGACATCAGCCAAGTCGGCATCCGGGGCTACGAGTCCCCGGAGTTCTTCGACTTCGCCGCCGAGAGCGGCCTGAACCTCTACACCATGCGCGACGTGGCCGACCGCGGCATCGAGGCCGTGGTCGAGTCGGCCGTCGACGCCGCGGCCGAGGGGACGGACGCGGTCTACGTCACGTTCGACATCGACGCCGTCGACCCCAGCGTCGCCCCGGGGACGGGGACGCCGGAACCCGGTGGTCTCTCCGCGAATCAGGCCTTGACGGTCGTGGAGACGCTGGGTCGGCACGACGCCGTCGCGGGGGCCGACCTGATGGAAGTCGCGCCGGGCCACGACCCCAGCGAGGGGACCCAGCGACTCGCGGCGTACCTCCTCGTGACCCTCCTCGAACGACAGTTCGCAGAATGACATTCGAAACCACCAATCCCGCGACCGGCGAACGAATCGACACCTACGACCCACACGACGACGCGGCCGTCGACGCCGCTCTCTCGGCGGCCGACGGCGCGGCCGAGACGTGGCGGTCCCGCTCGGTCGAGGCCCGGCAGGAACTGGCCGCGGAACTGGCCGCGGTCCTCCGGGACCGGACCGAGCGCTACGCGCGGCTGATGGCCGCCGAGATGGGGAAACCGGTCGACCAAGGCGTCGGCGAAATCGAGAAGTGCGCGTGGCTGTGTGACCACTACGCCGAGAACGCGGCCGCGTACCTCCAAGACGAGCGCATCGGGAGCGAACCGGGCGCGGAGACGTACGTCGCCTACGAGCCGCTGGGTGCCGTGCTGGGAGTGATGCCGTGGAACTTCCCGTTCTGGCAGGTGTTCCGGTTCGCCGTCCCCGCAGTGACCGCCGGCAACGCCGCGCTGTTGAAACACTCGCCGACGACGTTCGGCTGTGCCGCCGCCATCGAGTCGGCGTTCCGGGACGCCGGCTACCCCGACGCCGTCTTCCAGTCGCTGCGAATCGAGGCCGACCGCGTCGCGGGCGTCGTCGCGGACGACCGCGTCCGGTCCGTCACGCTGACCGGCAGCACGCGGGCGGGCCGGGCCGTCGCGGAGACGGCCGGCCGGAACATCACGAAGACCGTGCTGGAACTCGGCGGGAGCGACCCCTACGTGGTTCTCGACGACGCCGACCTCGACGCCGCGGTCGAGACCGCCGTCACCGCCCGCACGCAAAACGGCGGGCAGTCCTGTATCGCCGCCAAGCGCCTGCTCGTCCACACGGCCGTCTACGACGAGTTCCTCGACCGCTTCGTCGACCGGATGGAGGACCTGACCGTCGGCGACCCGACCCACCCGGACACCGATGTCGGACCGCAGGCGCGGGCGGACCTGCGCTCGGAGCTACACGAACAGGTCGAGGCGAGCGTCGCGGCCGGCGCGACGTGTCACTGCGGCGGCGCTCCGCTCGACGGCGAGGGCTTCTACTACCCGCCGACGGTCCTGACCGACGCCCCGGCGGACTGCCCGGCACGGGCCGAGGAGCTGTTCGGCCCCGTCGCGACCGTCGTCGAGGTCGCGGACGAGGCGGCGGCCGTGGCGGTCGCAAACGACACGGACTACGGACTCAGCGCGTCGGTGTGGACCGCGGACCGCGAGCGGGGCCGCCGCGTCGCCGAGCGCATCGATGCCGGCGCGGCTTTCGTCAACGAGATGTCCAAATCCGACCCACGACTGCCCTTCGGCGGCGTCAAGGACTCCGGATACGGCGTCGAACTGTCCCGCCACGGCATCAGGGAGTTCACCAACGCGAAGACCTACTGGATAGCATGAGCCACGACTTCGACCCGGAGATGCACGACCGACACGAACAGGCCATCGCGGCGGCGACGAGCGACCGACAGTTCCCGCTGTGGATAGACGGGCGCGGCCGGCCGGCCGACGGCGGCGACACGCTCACGACACGGGACCCCGCGGTCGACGCGCCCATCACGACCGTCCCCCGCGGGGGCGCGTCCGAAATCGACGCGGCCGTCGACGCCGCTCGCGGGGCGTTCGAGGGCGAGTGGGGCGCGCTGGACCATACCGAGCGCGCCGACCGACTGCTGGCGTGGGCCGCCGAACTCCGCGACCACGCCGACGAACTGGCGCGACTGGAGTCGCTCGACACCGGGAAACCGGAGGCGTTCGCGGCCGCGGAAATCGACGAGGGCATCGGGTACATCGAGTACTACGCCCACCTCCTGCACGGCGACACCGACGACCGGGTCCCCGTCGGGGGCGACACCCACGCCTACAACCGGGCCGAGCCCTACGGCGTCGCCGGCCTCGTCGTCCCGTGGAACTACCCCGTGTTGCTGACCAGTTGGAAGCTCGGCCCGGCGCTGGCGGCCGGCAACGCCGTCGTGTTGAAGCCGGCGGAGTCGACCCCGCTGACGGCGACCCGACTGGCGCAGTTGGCGACGGGCATCCTCCCCGACGGGGCGCTGAACGTCGTCCACGGGCTCGGCGACGAGGCCGGGGCGGCGCTGACGAGCCACCCCGGCGTCGACAAGCTCTCGTTCACCGGGGAGGATTCGACCGGGGAACTGGTGATGGGTGCCGCGGCGGAGAACATCACCCCGGTGACGCTCGAACTCGGCGGGAAGTCGCCCTTTGTCGTCTTCCCCGACGCCGACTTAGAGGCCGCGGCCGCGACCGCCGCGGAGGGAATCTTCTACAACGTCGGCCAGTCGTGTGACGCGCTCTCGCGGACGCTGGTCCACGAGGACGTCCACGCGGAGTTCCTCGACCACTTCCTCGACGCGGCCGCGGAGTGGAGCGTCGGCGACCCGCTCGACGCGGAGACGACGGTCGGTCCGCTGTCGTCGGAACAGCAGTACGAGAAGGTGCGCGACTACATCGAAATCGGCCGCGACGGCGGCGCGGACCTCGTCCACGGGGGCGCGGGCCTCGCCGGGCCGGGCTGGTTCCACGAACCGACGGTCTTCGACGGCGTCGACAACGACAGCCGGCTCGCACAGGAGGAGGTCTTTGGCCCCGTCGCCTCCGTCATCGAGTTCGGCGACTACGCCGAGGCCATCGCGTTGGCGAACGCCGTCGACTACGGGTTGGCGTCCGCCGTGGCCACCGAGGACCTCTCGCTCGCCCACCGGGCCGCCGCCGACATCGAAGCCGGCACGGTCTGGGTCAACGACTACGCGCGGTTCGCTCCGGGACTCGCCTTCGGCGGGTACAAGCGCTCCGGCATCGGCCGCGAGTGCGGTGCCGAGGCGCTCGACGAGTACCGCCAGACGAAGACCGTCGCGATAAACCTCGACTGACCCGGTCGGCGGACCGACCTCACGGTGTCCGAACGGGCGTCCCCGTCGTCACGCCTGCCGATAGAGGTAGAGCGTCGCGCCGACGAAGACGAGTTCGGCCGCCTTGGCGGCGACGGTCAACAGGTCGACGCCGCCACCGCGGGCCACGAATACGTCCACGCTGAACCCTTGGAACGCGAACAGCGCGAGGACGGTCGCGGCCCCGTAGCCGGCGGCGACGAGGTACAGTTCGGGCCGCCAGTACCGGCTCAGATACAGCGCGATACCGCCGAGAAAGCCCAGCCCGTTCAGGATGAACAGCGTGCCGAGCGTCCGACTGAATCCCAGCAGGCCCGGCCCCAGCAGGAGGTGAATCGCGGCCGAGACGAGGGCCGCGAGAATCGCCACGTATCCGACCGGGTTCGCGGGGAGGCTGACGAGCGGGGTACTGTCTGCCGTTGGCTGCGCGGACATGCCGTTTGTTTCAGGCGGCGCGAATAAGAATCCCCGGGCGTGGTCCGAGTGTTCGGGACGGCCCGCCGGTGTTTAACCGGCTCGGCTCCGTCGCGCGACGCCGGGTGGTGTTCCGACACCGCCGACGGCGATTCCACGTCGTCGCCGATACGGTCAGCCCAGTCGGCCGTCACCACTCCGGCGCGGGCCCATCCGTCTGTCTCCCTAATGCTGTCGGAGCGCCGGTACAGTGTGTTGCGGTGGTCGCTTTTCAGTGGCCGGTCGCGGCCCGTGTGTTCCCGACTGACTCGTCCCGGGTTACAGCAGGCCGGCGAACTCGTCGAGGTAGTCGTCGTAGGTCGACAGCGCCGACGCGACCGGCTCGGGACTCGCCATGTCGACGCCGGCGTCGCGCAGCAGCTCCAGCGGGTACTCCCGGGAGCCGCTGCGGAGGAAGTCGACGTAGCGCTCTGCGGCGGGTTCGCCCGCCTCCAGAATCCCGTCGACCAGCGCCACCGCGGCGGAGATGCCGGTGGCGTACTGGTAGACGTAGAACGCCCGGTAGAAGTGCGGGATGCGCATCCACTCGCGGGCGATGCGGTCGTCGAGGACCGCCGGCTCGTAGTAGTCGCCTTTCAGGTCCGCGTAGAGCTCGTCCAGCCGGTCGGGGGTCAGTGGCTCGCCGGCCTCGGCCATCTCGTGGGTGCGCTGTTCGAACTCGGCGAACATGGTCTGGCGGTACAGCGTCGAGCGGAACCGTTCGAGGTACTCGTTGAGGACGTGCCGGCGCAGCGTGTCGTCCTCGACGGTCTCCAGCAGGTGGTGGGTCAGCAGCGTCTCGTTGACCGTCGAGGCGACCTCGGCGACGAATATCTCGTAGCCCGAGTAGACGAACGGCTGCTCGTCGCTGGTGTACTCCGAGTGCAGCGAGTGGCCGAGTTCGTGGGCCAGCGTGTACATCGAACTCACGTCGTCCTGATAGTTCAGCAGGATGAACGGCTGGGAGTCGTAGGTCCCGCCGGAGTAGGCCCCCGACTGCTTGTGTTTCGTCTCGTAGACGTCGACCCACCGCGAGTCGAGCCCCTCGGCCAGCCGGGACTGGTAGTCCTCGCCCAGCGGCGCGACGGCGTCGGTGACGTACTCGCAGGCCTGTTCGTACTCGATTTCGGGGGATTCGCCGTCGACGAGCGGGACGTAGAGGTCCCACGGCCGCAGTTCGTCCGCGCCGATGGCTTCCCGTTTCAGGTCGGCGTGGCGGTGGAGGCTGTCGAGGTTGTCGTGGACGGTGTCGACGAGCGTGTCGTACACCTCGCTTGGCACGTTCGGGCCGTCCAGCGCCGCCTCGCGGGCGGTGTCGTAGTCGCGCGCGTTCGCCAGCTTCACGTCGGTCTTGACGGCGTTCTTGTAGGCCGCGCCGACGGCGTTGCGGACGCCCGCCCACTCGTCGTAGAAGGACTCGTACACCCGCCGGCGGAAGTCGCGGTCGGGCTTTTTCTGGAGCGTCGTGAAGTTGTTGAGCGTGACTGGCTGGTCGTCGCCGTCGGGGTCCGTCACGGTCGGGAACTCCATGTCGGCGTTGGCGAGCATGTTGTACACCTCGCCGGGCGCGCCGGTGACCTCGCCCAGTTCCGCCAGCAGGTTCTCCACCTCCGTCGAGCGGGTGTGGGCCTTCGTCCGGAGCACGTCGTCGAAGTAGTGCTCGTAGGGCGAAAGCGCCGGCTCGGCGTCTATCAGCGCCTCGATGTCGTCCCACGCCAGTTCCTGTAGCTCCGGTTCGAGGAACGACGCGGCCGATTGGGCCTCCGAGGACAGCGACTGCGCGCGGGCCGTGAGCGCCTGATACGTGTCGTCGGTCGTGTCCTCGTCCCGGCGCATCCGGGCGTAGGCGGCGACGTTCGAGACGGTCCGCATCAGCTCCTCGTACGTCTCCAGCGTCTCCCGGAGCGTGGCGGCGTCCTCGGTGGCTCTGCCCTCGTAGGCTTCGAGGTCGGCCACCAGTCCCTCGGCCCGTTCGTAGGCGGCCTCCCAGGCCTCGTCGTCGGCGTAGAGCGATTCGAGGTCCCACTTGTGGGCCTCGGCGACGTCCTCGCGTGCGGGTACCGAACTCATAGCCCCGGCTATGGCGGGGGCGGAAGTAAGCCTTTCTCGCCGACCGCGGCGGGCTACTCCAGCCCGTCGGCGACCCGCCCGGCCACCCGCGCCCCGGCCAGTCGCTCGGCCCGCGTCGCCGCGAACACCTCGCCCGCCTCGCGTGCGACGCGGTCGTCGGACACGAAGGACAGGTCGGGGTAGCGCACGTCGGTCAACACCAGCGGGGCCGGCGGCGCGGGCGCGATACCGTCGGGACCGGCAAGCGGCGTCGGCGCGAGCGCGCGGCCGACCTTCGCGGGCGGGGACTCCCCCCGGAGTACCTCCGCGAGCAGGCCGACGACGCGGCGGACGAGTTGGCGAGCGAACCCGTCGGCCCGGAGTTCGACGACGAGGAACTCGCCGTCGCGGGCGAGGGCGGTCGAGAGCGTCCGGACGGTCCCCTCGTCGTCGGGCGTGAGGTTGTGGTAGTCGCGGGTGCCCGCCAGCGCGCCGAGGGTCCGGCGCGCCAGCGCGTCGTCGGCGTCGGGCGCGTGCAGGTAGTAGGTGTACGCGCGCTCGGCGGCGTCGTGGGTCGCGTGGAACCCGGGCGGGGCGTCGGCGCTGGCCCACGCGCGGACGGCGTCGGGGAGTTCGCTGTCGAAGGCGGCGGGGGTGAGCCACGCCGGGGCCTCGAAGGCGACGGTCTGGGCGACGGCCGAGACGCCGGCGTCGGTGCGCCCCGCGGCCGCGTAGCCCGGCGGCACCCGCCGGTCGGTCGCGTCGAGGGCGTCGAGGGCGTCCAGCAGTGCGTCCTCGACGGTTCGTACGTCCGGCTGGCGCTGGAAGCCGTGGAAGCCGCGGCCGTCGTAGGCGACGCGGAACGCGCGCATGCCCCGGCTTCGCGGCTGAGTCACTTGGGCGGTTCGGCTCCGTCCCCCCGACGGTGGCCGCTCGCGACGCCTTCCGACGAGTTTCTGTCTCAGAAGCTCGGCAGCACGCTTTACGTCGGTTCCGGGGCGAAAACGGTCCGTGACCCTGAACATCGGTTCCTCGCTGACCGGCGGTCTCCGTCGCATCGCAAACCGGAACGGCGCGGTCCTCACGCTCGCTTACGTCGTCCTCGGCACTATCTGGCAGGTCGCGTTCTACAGCGCGGTCGTCACGTGGCTCCGGGAACACGGCCCGACCACCGGCGACGTACCGCTCCCCGCGCTCGACGTGCCGCTCGCGGTGGCCGTCGCCGTGGCCCTCCTCTCGCTCCTGCTGTTGCAGGTGCTCACTATCGTCGCCATCAGGACGTTCGTCGGCGGGCACGCGGACGCGATTCCGTCGGCGTACTACACGCGCAACATGGCGCTCGCCCTCGTCAACTCGGTGGTCGGGGGCCTCGCCTACGGGCTGTTGGTCGCCCTCGGTTCGCTCCTCGTCGTCCCGGGTATCATCGCCTACGTCGCGTTCCTGTTCGTGCTCGTCTACGTCGCCGTCGAGGACGAGAACTTCGTCGCGGCGCTCCGGGACAGTTGGCGGCTGACGCGGGGCAGCTGGCTCCGCCTGTTCGCGCTGGTGGTGGTTCTGGTCGTCGTCGTCGGAATCGCCTCGTCGGTGCTCTCCGTTCTCGCGTCGCTGCTCGTCGGTGCCGTCGCCGGGCCGGCGATAGCGACGCTCGTCTCGGGCATCGTCGTCCTGCCGTTCTCGCTGCTCACCCTCGGCGTCATCGCGGAGGCGTTCACGCAACTGCGCGACGACACCGAGGCGTCGGCGCTCTGAGGCGGCCCGCGACGGCGGGGCGGCGAGCGCCGGCCAACTGTTTTGTTCGCCTCGCTCCTACGTCGACGCATGGTGACGCCGCTCTCGGACGCCGTCTGGTGGTACGACCTCGGCGGCGTCAACGCCTACCTCGTCGACGACGCGGGGGCGCTGACGCTGGTCGACGCCGGACTCCCGTGGCACGGGGACCGCCTCCTCGCCGGCATCCACGAGGCCGGCTTCGACCGCCGGGACCTCGACCGGGTGCTGGTGACACACTTCGACGCCGACCACGTCGGCGGGCTCTCGGCGCTCGACGGCCTAGACCTGACGATACACGTCGGCGCGGGCGACGCCCCCTACCTGACCCGGGAGCGCCGGCCGCCGCTCGACACCCGCAAGGGGGCGTCCCAGTGCCTGCTCACCGCGCTTGGCGACCCGCCGGCGAACCCGGTCGAACCGCTCTCGGACGGCGACACGGTCGGGAGTTTCACCGTCTACCACACCCCCGGCCATACCCCCGGCCACGTCTGTTACGTCAGCGACGACCTGTCGCTGGCGCTGCTTGGCGACCTCGTCCGGGAGGACGGCGGCGTGTTCGAGCCGTCGCCGTGGCTGCTGAGCGACGACACCGACGACGTGACCCGGAGCGTCGAGGCGCTGGCCGCGGCGGCCGGCGACTTCGAGATAGCCGCACCGGGCCACGGCGTCCCCTTCCTGCGGGGCGGGCGGGACCGCTTCGACGACCTCGTTGCGAGCCTGTAGCCTACAGTTCTTCGGCGACGGCGTCGGGCGCGAGCAGGTTCGGGTCGACGACGAGGTCGGTCTGGCGGGTGGCGAACTCCGGTAGCGACCCCTCGGCGTAGACGACGACGCGGACCTCGGGGTTGAGGTCCTTGGCGACGGCGATGGAGGTGGCTTGGTCCATCTCGGTCAGGAAGTACACGTCGGCGTCGTGGACGCCGGCCTCCTCCAGCCCGGGGCGGTTCCCCACGTCGGCGACGGTGACTGCGTGGCCGGCAGCCTCGACGGCCGCGGCGATTCCCTCCGGGTCCGAACCGACGAGGACGACCTTCATTCGTACTCGATGGTCGCCGGGGGCTTATGGGTCACGTCGTAGACGACGCGGGCGACGTTCTCGTGAGCGCCCGTGATGCGGCTCTGGATGCGCTGGAGCGTCTCCCAGTCGAGTTCCTGCGCGCGGGCGGTCATGCCGTCGCGGCTCTCGACGGAGCGGACGGCGACGACCCAGCCGTGGACGCGGTTGTCGCCCTTGACGCCGGTGGCCTTGCCGATGACGGCCGCCAGCGCCTGCCACGGTTCGTACTCCTCCAGTTCCTCCTCGACGACGTGGTTGGCCTCGCGGGCCACCGCCAGTTTCTCCGCGGTCACCTCGCCGATGATTCGCACGGCCAGTCCGGGCCCGGGGAAGGGCATCCGCTCGGAGATTATCTCCTCCAAGTCGAGCGCGCGGGCCACTTCCCGCACCTCGTCCTTGTAGAGGTCCCGCATCGGTTCGACGATGCCCTCGAAGTCGACGACCTCGGGGAGGCCGCCGACGTTGTGGTGGCTCTTTATGGTGCCCTCGCTCTCGATGCGGTCGGGGTAGATGGTCCCTTGGACGAGGTAGTCGGCGTCGACCTCGCGGGCGACCTCCTCGAACTCCCGGATGAA
Source organism: Haloarcula sp. MBLA0138 (assembly GCF_055632455.1). Lineage (NCBI taxonomy): Archaea > Methanobacteriati > Methanobacteriota > Halobacteria > Halobacteriales > Haloarculaceae > Haloarcula > Haloarcula sp. MBLA0138. The sequence continues at coordinate 351,353 of NZ_CM145746.1, forward strand.
CTGCTCGCCGATGATGTGGCGCTTCTCCTCGGGGTCCGTCTCGCCTTCGAGTTCGTCGAGGAAGCGGTCCTGTGCGTCGACGACCCGCAGCGAGTCCATGTAGTCGAAGGTCTCGCGTATCTGCTCGGTCTCGCCTTTCCGCATCAGGCCGGTGTCGACGTACACCGGCGTCAGTTGGTCGCCGATGGCCTCGTAGGCCAGCGCGGCGGCCGTCGAGGAGTCGACGCCGCCCGACAGCGCGATGACGGCGTTGGCGTCGCCCACCGCGTCGGCGATTTCGGCCTTCGCGTCGGCGATAAACTCGTCGACGTCGACCATCAGTGGCTCACCCCCTCGGGGGTCGCGTGGGGGTCCTCGCCCAGTACCGCCTCCAGCAGGCCGACGAAGGGCGGGCTGGCGCGGGTGGGCCGCGAGCGGAACTCGGGGTGGAACTGCGTCCCGACGAAGTAGGGGTGTTCCTCGGGCGCGAGTTCGAGTATCTCCATGCGGTTGTCCGAGCGCCCGGAGAACGTAAGCCCGGCGTCTTCGAGGTCGTCGATGTACTCCGGATTCACCTCGTAGCGGTGGCGGTGGCGCTCGGTGCAGGCGTCGGCCCCGTACAGCGCGTGGGCCAAGGTCCCGGACCGGATGGCCGTCTCGTGTGCGCCCAGCCGCATCGTCCCGCCCATGTCCTCGACCTCGTACTGCTCGGGCAGGATGTCGATGACAGGGTGGGCGGTGTCCTCGTCCAGTTCCGCCGAGTGAGCGCTCTCGAGTCCCAGCACGTTCCGGGCGTACTCGATGACCGCCAACTGGAAGCCCAGACAGAGCCCGAGGTAGGGGACGTCGTTCTCGCGGGCGTGGCGGATGGCGTCGATTTTCCCCTGTGTCCCCCGCGTACCGAAGCCGCCGGGGACGACGATGGCGTCGGCCGACCGCATGCGCTCGGCGTGGCGCTCGGTCATCTTCTCGGAGTCGACCCAGTCGACGTTGACCTCGACGTTCTTCTCCAAGCCGGCGTGTTTCAGCGCCTCGTGGACGGAGATGTAGGCGTCTTCGAGGTCGTACTTGCCGACCAGCGCCACGTCGACCTCGCCCTCGGTCTGTTGGGTGACCAGTTCCCGCCAGCGGTTCTCTCGCTGGTCCTCGGGCAGGGCCTCCTCGGCGATGTCCAGTTCCTCCATGACGTACTCGTCTAACCCCTCCTCCTCGACCATCAGCGGGACGTGGTAGATGTCGTCCACGTCGGGGTTCGAGAACACCGCCTCGGTGGGCACGTCACAGAACAGCGCTATCTTCTCGCGCGTGTCGATGTCGAGTTTGTCCGAACAGCGACCCACGAGGATGTCCGGCTGAAGCCCGATAGAGCGAAGTTCCTTCACGGAGTGTTGGGTCGGCTTGGTCTTTTGCTCGCCGTTTTTCGAGTACGGGACGAGCGTGACGTGCGTAAAGAGAATGTCGTCCTCGTCTTCCTCGTGGGCGAACTGGCGCAGCGCTTCGAGGTAGGGCATCCCCTCGATGTCCCCGACCGTCCCCCCGACCTCGATGATACAGACGTCGTTGCCCTCGGCGGCTTCGCGGATGCGCCGCTTGATGTCGTCGGTGATGTGTGGGATTATCTGGACCGTCTTGCCCAGATAGTCGCCAGCGCGCTCTTTCTCGATGACGTGCTGGTAGGTCTTGCCCGTCGTGACGTTGTGGTCGAAGGTCATGTCGATGTCGAGGAACCGCTCGTAGTTCCCCAAGTCGAGGTCGACCTCGCCGCCGTCTTTCAGCACGTACACCTCCCCGTGCTGGTACGGGTTCATCGTCCCGGCGTCGACGTTGAGATAGGGGTCTATCTTGACCGCGGTCACGTCGAACCCGGCGTTTTTGAGGAGACGACCTGTGCTGGCGGCGGTGATGCCTTTGCCCAGTCCGGACATCACGCCGCCGGTGACGAAGATGAACTTCCGACCCAAATCGGGGTCGTAGTCCGTCTCGGGTTCCGTCGGCATACCGACGGTGCGCCGTGGGCCGTCAAAACGGTTTCGGAGCGCGCCATCTTCGCCAACGCGTGGCAGTCAGCGCCCCACGCGCCGCGGCGCAAGCGCCCGCCTGACCGCGACCAGCACCGACAGCGTCAGCGCCGAGAAGACGGCGTCGAACGGCGGCGCGCCCACCGCCCGAAACAGGAGCAGTCCGGCGACGAAGCCCGCGAGAAGCGAGACGACCCCGTGGCTGGTCCGGCGCGCGACGGGTCGTCGACCGGCGGTTGCCATATACAACTATTATACATTATAGAATATAAATACTGGTACGGGTTCGCATGGACGGCTACGGCGACAGCGCGTCGGCGAAGAACGCGGCGACCGACGCGCCGACCCGCTCGCGTTGGCCTACGAAGTGGTGGTCGGCCGGGAGCCACTCGACGGCGTGACCCGCCTCGCCGGCGCGCCGGGCGACCGCCCCGCAGTCGACGGTGTCGTCGCGCTCGCCACAGAACACGGCCGCGCTGCCGACGGCCGCGAGCGCGGCGGCCGCGTCGCCGTCGCCGGTGAGGTCCGGCGGCGGTGCGAGCGCCGCCACCGCGGGCGCAGGGTCGCGCTCGGCGGCGGCACACAGGGCCACGGCCCCGCCGAAGCTGTAGCCAAAGAGGCCGACGGCGTCGTAGCGGTCGCTCGACCACGCGAGCGCGTTCCCGGCGTCGGCGCGCTCGCCCCGGCCCTCGTCCCACGGGCCGTAGTCGAACCGCAGGCACGCCACGTCGGGCGCGAGCGCGTCGGCGACGGCGCGCAACCGCGGGTCCGAGCGCGACCCGCCCTGCCGTGGGTGAGGTGGGCAGGCGACGACGACGGCGTCGGCCGCGGGCGCGTCGAGCGTCCCGACGACGCGGCGGCCGCCGGGGACGCGGACGGTCTCGCTCACGCCTCCCGAGAGGGGGGCCGGCCACGAGAACCTACCGCTCGGACGCCGCCGAGTCGACAGACACGTCGCGGTGGCCCGCGACACGCCCCTATGGACTCCGACGAGCCCGCCCACGGTGTCGCCGAATCGGCCGTCTCGCCCTCCGACCGTCGCCGCCGCAGCGTCCGCCAACTGCTGTTCGTCGTCGCCGGTGCCCACACCGGGGCGTTCGTCGGCAGCGTCGTTCCCACGTTCGGGCTGCCGGGCGACACCGCCTCGGTCCTGCTCGTGGCGCTGCTGTTCACGCTGCCGTTCGCCGTCGACGCCAAGTGGGAGACCATCGAGGCGACGTGGTTTCGCGTCTTCGGTCAGCCGTGACGCTTTGCTCGTCGCTCCCGCCTCGTGTAAGAAATTTAAGTCAGGGACGCCCTAACGGAGACACATGGGAATCCTCTCGCGCGCCTCGTACGTCATCCGGTCCAAAGTCAACGCCGTCCTGAACCGGGCGGAGGACCCGACCGAGACCCTCGATTACAGCTACGAGCAGCTCCGCAACGAACTGCAGGACGTCAAGCAGGGCATCGCGGACCTCACGACACAGAAGAAGCGCTTGGAGATACAGAAGCGCCGCCTCGAAGAGAACGTCGAGAACCACAACGAACAGGCCAGACAGGCGGTCAAACAGGACCGCGAGGACCTCGCCCGGCAGGCCCTCGAGAAGAAAAAGCAGAAGATGAGCCAGATAGAGGAACTGGAGGGCCAGATTCAGGACCTCCAGAGCCAGCAGGACCAACTGGTCGAGCAGAAAAACGAGCTCCAACAGCAGATAGAGCAGTTCCGGACGAAAAAGGAGACCATGAAGGCCCGCCACGAGGCCGCCAAGGCCTCCAAGCGGGTCAACGAGGCGATGACCGGTGCCGGCGACGAGATGGAAGACGTCAACCGCGCCATCGAGCGCGCCGAGGAGCGCACCGAGGACATGGAGGCCCGCGCGCAAGCCATGGACGAACTCCGCGAGGACGGTGTCCTCGAGGACCAGCTCTCCGATAAGAGTTCGCTGGAGCGCGAACTGGAGGAGGTCCAACAGCAGGGGTCGGTCGACGCCGAACTCGACACGCTCAAAGCCGAGATGGGCGAGGGCGAGGCCAGCGCCGACGAGAGCGAGACCGATGTCTCCGAGTCCGACCTCGAAGCGGAACTGGCCGACGACTCGACGCAGGTCGACGTCGACGAGAGCGAGGTCGAGTCGGAACTCGAGGAGTTGAAAGACGACGAACAGTCCTCGTAGGCGGGCGCGCTACGTCACTTCTCGATGATGGTCCCGCCCGCCCCGACCGCGATGTCGGGGTCGCCCCGGACGACGGCCTTGAGGTTCTGGCCCGTCGGGGTCCCGTCCTGTCGCCACTGGCCGTTGCCGAGGCCGTAGACCTTCCCGCCGCCGCCGACGGTGAGGCCGACGCCCATCCCTATCTCCACGTCCCGGAGGCCGGCGTCGCCGGTGTCGTCGGGCGTCCACTCGCTCCCGTCGTAGTGGAACAGCATCCCGCCGCCGCCGGATATCCAGACGTTGTCCGGGCCGTCGGAGTCGACGCCGTAGAAGTTGACGTTGGCGTCGGCCAGCCCGATTTTGTCCCACGTCGACCCGTCGTCCGTGGCGAACACCGACTTGTTGCCGTCGACGATGTGGCCGCTGCGCGGGCCGTGGAAGTCGACGGCGTTGATGGCCGACCCGGAGCCGGGCGTCGTGTCGTCCCAGCTTCCGGTCGTGCCGTTCTCGAAGGAGTAGTACATCTTCCCGGAGTCGCCGGCGACGTAGACGTTGGCGTCGCCCGCCGTCCCGGTGACGGCCACGTCGTTGAAGTTGTTCGTCACGTCCATCGGCGCGGAGTGGTCGGTCAGCACGCCGGATTCGATGTCGTACTCGCCGATGGCACCGGAGGAGCCGACGAACCAGAGGCGCTCGCCGTCGTCGGTCACGTCCGAGCCGTAGAGGCTGTTGCCGTTCCCGGTGGGGCCGCCGTCGAGCACCTTCCGCCAGCCTTGCGCCGTCCGTTCGAGGACCAGTCCGCCGGCCCCGACGGTGTACGCGCCCCCGTCCGTGTACTCCACGTCGTAGAGCGTGTTGCCGGTGGGGGACTCGACGGTCTCCCACGGGGTCGCGGCCACGGCCCCGCCCGAGAAGGCGGAGCCACCCAGCGCCGCAGCGACTGTCGCGCCGATGCCTTTGAGCACGCCGCGTCGACTCGCATGGTCGGACATTGCACTCGGGGCTGATGGCGGATTACACTTAAACGAAGGAAGCCATTTATTCGTTTTTCGCCGTTCAGACGTTTCAAAAGCGCCGGTTTCGACATCGAACGTTCCTAACACTCCGGCTCGGAAACCGAGGATAAAACACGTCTTTGACCGACAGTTGCGGGATTAAACAGCGTAAAACGTCCCGGTTCCCCGCCTCAGCCGAGGTGGTCGGCCAGTTCGCCGCCCTCGCCCGCGACGACCTCCGTGACCCCCAGCCGGGCCACCTCCGCGTCGCCCGGCAGGCAGAACACCGGTGTCCCGTCGGCGACGCCGGCCGTCGAGCGCACCGCGACGACGCCGGTCCCGATGTGGTCGTACAGCAGCCGGCGGTACACCTCGCCAAAGCCCGGCAGCGCTTTCTCGAAGAGGGGATGGACGGCCTCGATAGTGACCTCCTCGGCGCGGACGCCGGTCCCGCCGGCGGTCACGACCACGTCCACGTCGTTCCGGCCCACCAGCGTATCGACCGCCTGCTGGACACCGTCGTACCCGCCCTGTAGTCGCTCGACCGTCGTGACGCTGTGGCCACTCGATTCGAGCGCATCGACGACCGTCTCGCCGGTCGGGTCGTCGCCGTCGCTGGCCGTCCCGACCGTGACGACGCCGAAGTCGGCTGGCAGCACCGTCCGCTCCGTCGCCGGCTCGGACTGTCCCGCCTGCGGGCTTCCGGCGGTTTTCGCCCCCGCCGGTGCCCCGCCCGCGGGGTCAGGGTCGTTGCTCGCTGGCTCCGCTGTGTCCGACTCGGCGGCCGCACCGCCCGCGGCCTCGCTCTCGGTCGGCGTCTCGACCGCCTCGGCCTCGCTCTCGGCGTCGCCGTCCGGGTCCGCGAGCGGGTCCCGTCCCGGGTCGGACGCCGTCTCTCCGGCGCTCCTTCCGGCGGCCGCCGCGTCTCTCTCCGCCCCCGTACCCCCGTCGTCCGGTCCGGATTCCGCGGCCGCGTCGCTCGGCTCCGCGTCCCCGGACGGCCCCTCCGGGGGGTCGGTCCCGGACGCCTCCGCTGTCGCGGACTCGTCGTTCGCCGTGCCGGCCGTCTCGCCGCCGGCCGCCTCCTCGGCCGACGACTCCCCGCTCGCGGTCTCGGTGTCCCCGGTTCCCGCGATAGCGTCGTCGGCCGTCTCGCCCTCCGTCTCGTCGGCCGTCTCGTCCTCCTCGTCGCTGACGCCGCGGCGCGTGTCACGGGACTGGAAATCGACCATACGGGACCGAGGGCGTCACGACCTAAATATTCCCGCGGCTGTTCGAAACAGTGGTATTAACACCTTGGAGTGTCAGGCACCTTCCATGCCCGGCTTCTACCACGTAGTTTGCCACAGTTGCGAGTTTGAGGGGATGTACGAGGGGCAGGCGGCGGCCGTCAGCGCCCGCGACACCCACGAGACCGAGCGGGGACACGACACCAGCTACCTCGACATCAGGCGCTCGACACCGTCGGTATCGTCCTGAGGCGCGTCCTCCGGGACCGTGACCGTCCGAGACCGCTACTGTTTTGCGCACGGTCGCCCGAATCTCGACCGTGCAGGGAGTCCAGTACACCGAACGCGGCGGGCTGGAGTGAGTTCCATGAGTGACGACGACCCGACGGTGACCGTCGACGACGACGGCGGCGTGCGCGTCACCGAGGCCGACGACGGTGGCGAGGTGTCGCTCTCGGACCGGCCAAGCGGCGAACCCCCCCGGCAGGCACCCGGCGGCGACGCCTTCGGCACGCACGGGCTGATACTGCTGGGAACCATCGCCATCGCCTTCATCGTCGTCCCGGTGGCCATCCTGCTGTTGCCGGCCGCCCGCGGCCTCGTCGCCTCGCTGGGGCTGACGCTGCGGGCCGCGTACCTGACGCTCCCGCTGATTCCGGCGTTCGGACTGGGTATCATCGCCGTCTGGTCGGCGCTCCGGTCCCGGCGGACCTGACCGATACGGCAGCGCCGGCCGACCCAGTCGTCACTCCCACTCGACGTCGACCGACCGGTCGGTCTCCCGGAGGATGAACGGGCCGATAGAGAGGGTCCGCTTCGTGACGGTGACGATGCGGAGGATGTAGGCCAACAGGACGGTAAAGGGCAGGAGCGCGACCGTCGTCGTCACGGCCACCGCGAGCAAGGCGTCGGCGACGCCCAGCGTCGCGCCGGTGAGATCCCGCGGGTCCAAGAACAGCAGGGAACCGATAGCGACGGTCAGGGCCGGCACTGCGACGTACAGCAGCGTCCGCGAGAGGTTCGACAGCTCCCACTGGAAGTACAGCGTCTTGAAGTGTTCGCGGGCGGGGCCGAACAGCTCCAGCGTCTCGACGAGGGCGTCGAGTTCCGCGTCCACCGCGTCGGATAGCTCGTCGGCGTAGGTCTCCCGGATGCGGCGGCCGGCGTAGAGCTTCCACGAGTAGTTGTAGTTCAGCGCCGCCCGGAGCACGTCGAACTCGCCGAAGGTCGCGCCGTCGAGTTCGTCGCCGACGGAGTCGGCGTTGCCGACCACGGAGTCGAGATACGTCGACAGCAGGTCTGTGAGGTCGTCGCTCAGTCCCGTCTCGTCGGCCGCATCCTGTGCGGCCCGGGCCCGCTCGCCGGTCGCGCGGACGAGCGAGCGGAGAAACGCCGACGGCTCGGCGGGGCTGACGCTCGTCCCGATGGCCTCGGCCGCGTCGGCGCGAAACGACATCGCGCCGTCCATCCGCTCGCGCTGGTCGCCGACTGCACCCAGTTCCTGCGAGAGGACGAGCTGGCTCAGCGTCAACACGAGGGTGACGCCGGTGATGGTCGCGGTCGTCAGCCCCTGATACAGCGTCTCGGCGGGGTCGCCGCGGGTGAGCAGCGTCGCCGCGGGCGTGGGGTGTGCGAGGCCGGCCGCCACCAGCCCGAACAGGAGCACGGCCGAGAACAGCCCGGTCACGACCCAGCGGTCGGCGTCGAGCAACAGCCAGACGACCCGCGTGTCCTCGTCGGCCCGTTCGCGCATCGTGTCGCTCGGCTGGTCGCGGTCCGATTCGCTCATACCCGACCGTCGCGGGCCTCGCTGAAAAGGGTGTGTCACGCGGTCAGCGGTCCCCGCCGGCGTCGAGGGGGTCGCTCCCGTCTTCGTCCTCGTCGCGGCGTCGCCGGAGGAAAAAGAGGAGGAGAAGCAGCGCAGCGAGGAGACCACCGGCTCGCAGGGACAGCGCGAACGGCGCGCCGTCGTCGCTCTCACGGGTCGTAGTCGTCGGTTCGCCGACCTGCGCGGCGGTCGAGTCACCAGTCGCCGGTGTCGGCGTCCCGGTAGCCGCTGCCGAGGAGTCGGTATCGCCGCCGGTTCCGTTGGCCCGCTCGGGGGCCGGTCCGGTGACGGCGAACTGTGAGAACCCCGGCGTGTCGACGGCGTAGACGTAGTGGGTGTCGGTCTCGGCGACGACGGTGCCGGTCGCTGAGAAGTTCCACGCCGTCCCGTTCCAACGCGAGAGTGAGACCGCAGACGGGTCGGTCCCGGACGGGAGCGCCGCCCTGTCAACGCGGTACCGTACTCGGGTGTCGTTGTACCGTACGTCACCGGGATGTGCGAGTTCGACGTACTGGACGGTCCGCCTGTCGGCCGCGGGTGCGCGGGCCGGCACGTCGTCGGCCGGCGGCGTGTCGGCGTGGGTCACGTTCAACTCGAACGTATCGTTCCCGTTGACGGCCATGCCGAGGCCGCTGACCGTCGCCGGCTGCGTGCGGGCCGCCGGCTGCGAGACGTTGACCGCGAGCGACTCCCCGGTAGCGATGTTCGCCGCGTCGACGTTGACCGTCGGGTCCGAAGCCCGCTCGACCGCGACCTGCTGGACGACGATGTAGGTCGCGTCGTTGGAGAGCCAGACGGTTATCTGTGGGTTCTCGCCCGCGTCGCTCATCAGTTGGAGCTGTGCCTCCCTGTTGCCGGCCGACTGGGGCGTGAACGCGACGGTGACGTTGTGGCGCTGACCGGGCGCGAGCGTGACCGGCGCGTCGCCGCCGACGACCGCGAAGGCTCCGGGGTCGGTTCCGACGATGGAGGTCGACCGGACACGGAGGTCCGTCTCCGCGCTGGCGAGGTTCCTGACGGTCAGGTTTAGCGTGACTGCCTCCCCGACGGAGACGTTGCCGAAGTTGAGGCTCCGGCGGTCGACTGCGATGGCCGGCGCGACCGCCTCGCCCCGCAGGTCGACCGTCGGGGTCGTCGTGGCGTTGCTCGCCAGTTCGAGGCGGCCGGCGTGTGCGCCGGCGGCCGTCGGCGCGTAGGTCACCTCGACCGGGGCGCGTCCCCCGGCGGGCACGACCGCGGGCGTCCCGAGTACCCGGAACGCGGTGGCGTTCGCGCCCGTGACCGCCGCGCTGTTGACTCGGAGGGGGCGGGTGCCGTCGTTGACCACGGGGACGGTCGCGGTGGCCGTCTCTCCGGTCCCCACGGACCCGAACCGGGCGGTGCCGGTCCCGAACTCCGCGGCCGGCCCCGTTCCGGTTCCCCGGACTGCGGCCGTCACGACGGCTCCGTCGGCCGTCTCCAGTTCGAGCGTTCCGGTCCGGTTCCCCGCCGCTTCCGGGGCGAACGCGACCGAGACGGTCCGTGACTCGCCGGCCGGGACCGTCCCGGGCAGTCCGTCGGCGTCCGCGACCGCGAACCCGTCGGTGTCGGGGCCGCCGACGCGCACGTCCGCGACGGTGACCGGCGACGCGGCGTCGTTGGTGACCGTGACCGAGACCGTCTCTCGGTCGCCCGTCGGGACCGCACCGGCGTCGAGTTCTGTCGCGTCGGTGCGCAGTGGCGACTCGGCGGCCGCTCCGACGAGGTCGATGCGCGCGCCGTCGGTGGTCGTGCCGTTGGTCGACAGTTCCAGCGTTGCGGTTCGGTCACCGACCGCCCCGGGCGCGAAGGTCACTCGGATATCGGCGGTTTCGCCGGGCCGGACGGCGGTCGGTGCGCCGGACGCGACGAAGCCGTCCGCCCCGGCGACGGCTGTGCCCTCGACGGCCAGCGGCGTCGTCCCGTCGTTGCTGACGGTCACGGCGCGGGTCGCCGTCGACCCGACGGCGAGAGTGCCGAACTCGACCCGGGTCGTCGAGACGGAGCCGTCGGCTCCGCGGACCGTCACGCGCCGGTCGACCGTCGCGGCGTTGCCGGCCGCGTCCTCGACGGTGACCGTCGCGGTGTACCGCCCCGGCGTCTCGTAGGTGTGCGTCACCCGCTGTCCGGTAGCGTCGACGCGCCCGTCGCCGTCGAACTCCCAGCTGATACGCTCGATACCCACCGCGTCGGTCGAGTTCGCCGCGTCGAAGGTGACCGACGAGTCCGTCGGGACCGACGCGGGCGTCGGCGCGAGTCGCACGGTCGGTGCCGTCCGGTCCTCGACGGTGAGGGTCACGCTGTCGGTGACGGTCCGTCCGCCGTCGGTCGCAGTCAGGTCGACGGTGTGGCTCCCGGGCTCGTCGAAGGCAGTGGTGAACCGCTCCCCGGTCCCCTCGGCGACGCCGTCGCCGTCGGTGTCCCACTCGTAGCTCGGACCGGCCCCGCCCGCCCCGTTGGCGGCGAGCGTGACGGTCCCGCCGACCGACAGGAGGTAGCTGGTCGCCGAGGGGTCGACTGTCAATGCGGACGCCGACTCGGCGACGGTCGTGGTGTCGGACTGGCCCTCGGCGGCGTCGCGGCCGCCGACGGCGGCCGTCGTCAGCGTCGCGGTGTAGGTCCCCGTCGCCGTCGCTGGCGTCGTCGCCACGTAGCTGTAGCCGTCGTCGGTCCGCGTCCGGTCGAAGTCGGTCGTCGAGAGCGTCGTCGAGGTCGGCCCGTCCACATCGACCGAAACCGTCTCCAAGACGGTGTCGGCGACGAAGGAGACTTCGAGCCCGTCGCCCGTCGCCGCGAGCGTGAACTCGTCGGCGGGGACGCGGGGGCCGACGGTCGCCGTCGCGGTCTGTCCGTCCGCGCCGTCGTTGCCCGCGGCGTCCTCGGCGGTCGTCAGTTCCGCCGTGTACTCGCCAGCGGCCTCGACGTCGTGGGTCGCCGTGTACGTGGTGCCGCCGTCCGACTCCGAGAAATCGCCCGCCGAGAGCGCCGTCCCGTCTCGGCCGTCGATGTCGACCCCGAGGGCGGACAGGCGTTCCCCGCTCTCGACGGTCACGGTCACCGTCCCGCCGTCCGCCGTCGCGTCGACGGTGACCGTCGGGGCTGTCCCGTCGTCGGGCACGGGTGTCCCGCCACCGCCGCCACCGACACCGCCGCCCGTGCTGACGGTGACGGTGTCCGACTGGCCGCTCGCCCCGTCGTTGCCGGCGGTGTCGGTGGCCGTCGACAGCGCCGCGGTGTAGTCGCCGTCCGACCCGCCGGCGTAGGTCGCGGTGTAGGTGTAGTCGCCGGCGCTGCCGGACTCCGAGAAGTCGTCGGTCGTGAGTGTCGCCGTCTCCGCGCCGGTGACGTCCGCGACGACGGTTCCGAGTCGCTCGTCACTGTCGACCCGGACCCGCACGTCCTGTCCCGTGGGGTTCGTCACTGACACCTCCGAGATAGCCGGCGCGGTGGCGTCGGCGGTGGCTGCGTCGACTCCGTCCGACAGTTCCGCGTTGCCGTCCCCGTCCTCGACGGCGACGTAGACGTCGTAGGCTGTCTCGTCGGCCAGTCCCGAAACGCCGAACGTCCGCTCGTCGTCGGACGAGACGCTCCCGCTCCCGCTCGCGAGCGCGGCCGAGCCGTCGCTCTCCTGCCCGGCCTGTACCTCGCTGACGGTTGGTGCGGGCGCGCCATCGGGGACGACGACGTAGTTGGCCGTCCCGCCCTCGTCGGCTGTGAACGTTACGTCGAAACCGCTGCCGTCGGCGTTCTCCGTCGTGGGGCCGTCAGTGAACGACGGGGCGGTGTTGTCCGCCGTGGTGAAATCCAGCGTCGTCGGGTCGGTGAAGCCGGCGTAGTCGTTCCCGCTGGTGTCCTCGATGGCCCCGTCGTCGACGGTGACGTAGTATTCGGTGTCGTCCGCCAGTTCCGTACTCGGCGTGACCGAAACTGTCCTGCCCGAGACGGTGACTCGTCCACCGGTCACGTCGACGGTCTCGACGGTACTGTCGTCGCTCGCTCGCTTGAGGACCACGTCACCGGTACCCGTCCGCACGTCCTCGCCGAAGGTCAGGTCGATGCTCGTGTCCACGGCGACGCCGGTCGCGCCGTCGGCGGGCGTCGTCGTCGGGTCGCTCGGTGCCGTGGCGTCGGCGGTGGTCACGTCCAGCGCCGACGGGGTCCGGGTGTTACCGGTTCCGTCCGCGACGACGACGTGGGCGTCGTAGGCGGTCTCGTCGGCCAACCCCGTCACGTCGAACGTCCTCTCGGTGTCCGCCGCGACGCCGAGGGCGCTCCCGCCTGCGAGCGCGGCCGCGCCGTCGCTGTTCTCCCCCGCTCTTATCTCGCTCACCGACGGGGCCGGGTCGCCGTCCGGAACCACGACGTAGTAGTGGTCCGCGGCCTCGTCGGCGGTCAGCGAGAGGTCGAACCCGCTCCCGCCGACGCTCTCGGCCGACGGTCCCGTGACCGTTGGCGCTCGCTCGTCAGCCAGCCCCAGCGCGCTCGTCGCGGCCGAGTCCGGGAGGGCGTTCCCGGCCGCGTCGTACACCGAACTGCCGTCGGCCGGTTCGACCGTCACCGTCTCGTCGCCGGACGGCGTTCCCGTGACGGACAGCGACGCCCGCACCGTCGACTCGCCGCCGGTAGTATCGCCGCCGCCGGTCCGCGCGACCGCGTCGACGCCCACCGAACTGACCGACCCGTCGCTGTCGCCCGACAGGCTCGCCGTGAAGTCGTCGCCGGTGAGCCCATCGGACCCGCTGGTGTCCGCGTAGACGCCCTCGCTGAAGGTCACGTCGACGTAGGCGTTGTCCGAAGCGAGGGTCCCGTCACTGATAGCGGGTGCCACGGTATCGACCGTGGTGAAATCCAGCGTCGTCGGGTCGGTGAAACCGGCGTAGTCGTTCCCGTTGGTGTCCTCGATGGCCCCGTCGTCGACGGTGACGTAGTACTCCGTCGCCGAGGCGAGGTCACTACTCGGGTCGACGGTGACCGTCGTCCCGTCCGAAACCGAGACGCGGTCACTCGTCACGGCGACGGTCTCGACGGTACTGTCGTCGTCCGCCCGCTTGAGGACCACGTCACCGCTTCCTACCCGCACGTCCTCGCCGAAGGTCAGATCGACGTTCGTGTCCACGGCGACGCCGGTCGCGCCGTCGCTCGGTGTCGTCGCGGTCGGGTCACTCGGACTGGTACCGTCGTCGACCGTCGTCGCGGCGGTCCCGGCGGCGTTGTCCGCGCCGTCGTAGACCGCGCTCGATGCCGCGGCGAGGCTGTCCGAGGTAGTCGCACCGCCGGAGAGGGTGACTGTCGCGGAGGCCTCGCCCGGGGTGTGGGTCACGCCGCTGACCGCCACGTCGCCGGCGGCGTCGGTGAACGAGAGGTCCCCGGTCGAGAGCGCGCCCGACTGACCGGGCCCCGCCCAGACCCCCTCGCTGAAGCTCACGTCCAACTCCGACACGCTGTCGGTCGCGGTCGTCACGTCGGTTATCGCCGGCGCGGCGGCGTCGGTGAGCGACCGTGCCCCGCCGCCGTTGGCGACGGCGGACTTGCCCACGGCGTCGCCGGTCACCGAGCCGCCGGCCGCGTACGCGACCGTCGGTTCCGTCTCGGTCCCGACGCCGGTGGCGCTCGCGCTCGCCGTCAGCGTCACGGTCGACCCGGACACGCCTTGGCTGCCCGACACGGACAGCCCGTCGAGCCCGTTCGCCGTGACCGTCCAATCGCCGCCCTCGTACCCGTCGTAGGAGACCGGCTCGCTGAAGGTCACCGTCACGGCGTCGACGCTCCCGCCGGTGGCCTCGTAGGTCCCGGAGACGGGGACCGGCGCGGCCCCGTCGGCGGCGGCCGCCGACACGTCGCCGTCGGCCATCGTGTTCCCGTGCCCGTCACTCACGTCGGCGTCACCGTTCGTGGTGAACTCTAGCGCCGGCGTCGCGTCCGTGTCCGGAGCGTTCTCCGAGACATTGAGAGTCACCGTATCGTCACCGTCGTCGCCCGAAACGGTCCCGAGCGTCCCCGAGAGACCGTTGTCGGTACTGACCGCGAAATCAGTCGCCTCGACGGAGCCCGACTGGACGGCCTCGGAGAAGACGACCCGGAGTTCGTCGACCGCCCCGTCGTCGTCGGCGTCGCCCGTCGTCACCGACTCGAACGTGGGGGCCGCGCTGTCGGCGACGGCGACTCCGGAGAAGCCGGCGGCCGGGTTCGAACCGTCGGTGACGCTGTTGGCAGTCCCCGCACTCGCGCTGTAGTCCAATTCGATACTCGGACCCGTGTCGTCGGCCGGGCCGGTCACGTCCAGCTGAACCGTCGAGCCGGAGACCCCGACGGTCCCGTCTTTGGTGACGCGGTCCGAGTCGGAGCCACCGATGGTGTAGTCGCCGGATTCGGGATTGCTCGTGCCCACGTCCTCCGAGTACGTGACGTCGATTCGGTCGACTGTGCCGTCGCCGTCGGTGTCCCTGTACCCGACGCTCTCACGAACGGGTGTCGCGCCGTCAGTCTCGGCGAGGTCGTCCGCGGCGATGTCGGCCAGCGCGTTCCCGTCCGAATCCGTCGTCCCGCCCTGCGTGTACGTGAGCTGTTTACCCCCCGTCCCGTCCACCTCGGCGTTCTCGTCGAGCGTGAGCCGTATCTCGTCGTCGTCAACCGTGCTCTCGCCGACCGTGCTCGTCTTCCCGTCGGCGGCCGTCCCGCCGATGGCGTAATCGCCCGGAGCGACCGTGCTATCGTCGATGCTCTCGCTGAAGACGATGTCGACGGCGTCGACGTCCCCGTCGGCGTCAGTATCGAGCGTCGTCGCGCTGGTGACGGTCGGGGCGGGCGAGGAAATCGTGAGAGTGTCGTCGCTGCTGTCGCTGTCGACGTTCCCGCCCTTGTCGGTCGCCGTCGCCCGGACTTTCACGTTCGAACTGTCGACCGACGGGACGGTCCACGTGTAGCTCCCGTCGTCGCCGGTCGCGCTCGTTATCGTCGTCCACGTCGCCCCGCCGTCCGTCGAGTAGTCGAGCTCTATCCCGTCGTCCGCGATACCGGTCCCGCCCGTGTTATCGCTCGCCGACCACTCGATGGTGAACGCGTTCCCGGCGGTCAACGACTCACCGCCGTTTGGCTCGTTCAGAGTGACGGATGGGGCCGTAGTGTCGCCCGCTGCGGGGCTGCGCGCGAACCCCTCGCGCTCGGCGAAACTGGAGACGCGGCTCACTACGCCGGGTTCGAGGTCGGGGTGGATACGGCTGCTGTCGACCGTGACGTACCCGGATTTCGGCGGGTCGTTGACGTCGGTGTGTTGGACGTACCGAACGGCGTCGGTGTCGTAGTCGATGTACACGACATCGGCGATTCCGTCGCCGGTCCAGTCGGTGCCCGTCGGGACCGTCTTCTCCGCCTCGCTGCCGCTCAGCAGCGACGTTCCCTGCCCGTTCGTCGACGGGTCCTCGGCCGAGTTCGCCCACACCGCGACACCGCTGCTCCCGCTGATAACCGGGTAGCCGTAGTCCCCCGACGAACTGGCAGTGGCGGTGGTGAACGTCTCCGGTTCCCCGATTCCCTTGTTGCTGTTCCGACCGATAGAGTCGCTGGTCTCTATCTTGGTATCGCCCGAGGAGCTACCGTTGACGTATCTGAGCGCACTCTCCGTGTGAAAGAGCAGGTCACGAACGCCGTCGCCGGTGATGTCCGTCGACGCGATGACCGTCTCCGCGGTGACTCCGGTCACCAACCCGAGCTCTTCGGGGGCGTTCCGCTCGTCGTAGTCGACCCTGTAGATGCTCCCGTCCTGTGCGGCGAAGAACACGTCGAAGTGGTCGTCACCGTCCCAGTTCCCGATGGCGAGCGTCACTGCACCCTTCTTCGGAGTGATTCCGTCTTCGCTCGAGTCGACGAGCGTGTACTCCGGGCCACCGGCCTGCGAGTCGGTTAGCTTGAGGTCGTTGTCGTCCGTGATGTAGGGCACTTCACGCCGCCCGTCGTCGTCTAAGTGCGCCCGCGGGCCGATGGCCCGAACGTGGTTGCTGTTGTACCCTTCTCCGGTGTCCCCGACGTCGTAGTCGACGATGCGAGCGTCGTTGACGTTCCCCGCCACCGACTTTATCTCGCCGTTCGAGTCATCGACGTAGACGAACCCGGTGTTCCCGGCGGCGTTCCCGGCGGCCACGGCGTTCCCGACCGGAACCCCGCTGAACAGTGACCCGATTACCAACAGGGTCAGATACAGCGCCCGCAGCTTCTCTCGTTGCCCCGTTCTGTTCGTCGGTCGTCCGCCGTCGCTCGGTGGCTGTTCCATGTGTGGCTCTCGCGGTCCCGGAAACCGGTCCCGACTGTCCTGCCACAACGCTGACGACTACGCTCAAAAAACGGTGTCGGCCCAGTTCTCGGTAGTGTTTAGTTAGCAGCATTGTGCCAGACGGCGAAGGTTCGCAACCATGTTTCAGCTGTCTCTGGGTCAACGTGACTAAAACAGTTTGAAAAAGAGGATGTCCGTCGTTTTACTTCTCGAAAAACACGTTCGACAGTATTCCGATTTCCATGGAGTTCGTATCTGAAATCGAGGCCGTGTCGTTGCAGGGCTGTTTTGAGCCAGTCCGCATCATCGACAAGAAACACGGCGTCGTCGACATCGTGTTTCTCACGAAGTTCTCCGAGAAAGATTTCCGTCAAAGCAGTTGTGTACGTGGCAAAAAGCCGTATATGGAGAAATTTGTTTGTGGCAGGATCGATAGCGGCGTACAGCCAGTATTGCTGATCATTGATGCGAATCACGCTCTCGTCAAGCGCGACCTGATTCGGAGCTTCATCGCCGTCTGGCTGTAAATCAGCCTTCTGTACCCAATCGTGGACGGCCTTTCGAGACCGTTTGACACCCAACTTACCAAGAACAGAGATTGTATTCGAAAGTGATAGTCCAGCCACGTGCATCTGAATACCGAGCTTCATCGCTCGCTCGGGTGTCCGCTCGCGCTCCACAAAGTCCAAATCTATCCAGTCGCTACTACCGCTGAGGCGGACGATTTCTGGCATAGAGCACCAAGAAATTCGCCCGCCTCACTTTTCACGCTTAACTAAACACCGTCCAGTTCTCAGGCGAAATATTAGCTCTGCGAGCGGTGTAGGAAAGGATTACCGACCGGCGAGGAAGGTGACGGCGGTCCGCTGTTGCTCGATTTCGGTTTCGAGGTGGTCGCGGAACGCCGCGAGGTCGATGTCTTTCTCCTCGCGCTCTTTCCGGTCCCGGACCGAGATGGTGCCGGCGTCCTCTTCGTCGTCGCCGATGATGAGCATGTACGGCACGCGGTCGTCGTGGGCCTGCTGAATCTTCCGGCCGACGGTCCACGAGCGGTCCTCGATTTCGACGCGGGTGTCCCCGAGGGCGTCGGCGAGGTCCTCGCAGTAGGGGATGTTGTCGTCCGAGACCGGGAGGATGCGGACCTGCTCGGGGGCGAGCCACGGCGGGAACTTCCCGTCGTAGTGTTCGGTCAACACCATGAAGAACCGCTCGTAGGAGCCATACAGCGCGCGGTGAATCATCACCGGGCGGTGGTCCTCGTTGTCCTCGCCGGTGTAGGTGAGGTCGAACCGCTCGGGCATGTTGAAGTCCAGTTGGACCGTCGGACCGTCCCAGTGGCGGCCCAGCGCGTCCTCGAAGGCGAAGTCTATCTTCGGGCCGTAGAAGGCCCCGTCGCCCTCCTCGACGACGTACTCCATGTCTTGGTCCTCTAGGACCGCTTCGAGCTGTGACTCGGCGCGCTCCCATATCTCGTCGCTCCCCGTCGACTTCTCCGGTCGGGTGGCGAACTGCACCGTGTAGTCGAGGTTGAACGTCTCCAGCGTGTCGAGGATGATGTCGACGGTGGCGAGGACCTCCTGTTCTATCTGGTCGGGGCGGACGAACAGGTGGCCGTCGTCGATGGTGAACGCCCACGTCCGGGAGAGGCCCGAGAGCTCCCCGCGTTGCTCCTTCCGGTACACCTTGCCGTCTTCGAAGTAGCGGACGGGGAGGTCCCGGTAGCTCCACGACTTCTGTTCGAAGATGGTGGCGTGGCCGGGGCAGTTCATCGGCTTGAGGCCGTACTCCTCGTCGTTCACGTCCAGCAGGAACATGTCGTCGACGTAGTTCTCGTAGTGGCCGGACTTCTTCCACAGCTCCGTCCGGAAGACGTGGGGCGTCTCTATCTCGTCGTAGCCGGCTGCGCGGTTGAGTTCGGCGACGTAGTCGGAGAGTTCGTTGAGGACCGTCTTCCCGTTGGGTTCGTACAGCGGCAGGCCCGGGCCGGTGGTGTCGTCGATGGAGAACAGGTCCATCTCCTGCCCGATTTTGCGGTGGTCCCGCTCTTGGGCCTTCCGCCGGCGTTCGAGGTACTCGTCGAGTTCCTCCTCGGTTGGGAAGGCGGTGCCGTAGACGCGGGTCAGGGTCTCGTTGTCCTCCTCGCCGCGCCAGAAGGCCGCCGAAATCTCCAGCAGGTCGAACCCGCCGATTTCGCCCGTCGAGTCGACGTGGGGGCCCTGACAGAGGTCGTAGAACTCGCCTTGCTCGTAGAAGGAGACGGGGTCCTCGCCGGCGGCCTCCGTCTCCAAGATGTCCCGCTTGAACGGGTTGTCGGCGTAGCGTTCGAGGGCCGCCTCGCGGTCGACCAGTTCGCGCTCGATGGCGAGGTCCTCGTCGACGATGTCGCGGGCCTCGTCGGCTATCTCCTCGAGGTCGTCCTCGTCCAAGTCGACGCCGGTCACGTCGTAGTAGAAGCCGTCGTCGGTCCACGGGCCGATGGTGAGCGTCGCTTCGGGGTGGAGGCGCTGGAGCGCCTGCGCGAAGACGTGGGCCGCGGAGTGGCGCAGGACGTCGAGGTACTCGTCGCTGCTCGGTGTGACGATTTCGAGGGTGACGTCGTCGGTTATCGGGTCGTGCTTGTCGACCAGTTCGCCGTCGACGACGCCGGCGACGGTGTCCGAACCGAGCCCCGGGCCGATCTCGTAGGCGACGTCCTCGACGGTGCTGCCGGCGTCCATCTCCAGCGTGGACCCGTCCGGCAGCGTCACCGTGACCGTGCTCATACTCCACGCTACGACAGCGGCCGGGGATAAGTGTATTGAGACGCCGCGGCGACGCGGTGCCGGAGCGGGCGGTCGGCGGGCGGTGACCGGCGGGCCGTCGCTCGGTTCGTCGGTCCCGCGGTCGCTGTCCGCGAACGCGGTCGTTCCCGTCGGCGGCGGGCCCCAGTTCAATGACATGCTTACCCGTACCACGACGCCTATGTACGCCCGGTGTGGAGTGTACGGTACGCCGATGTACGACAACGTACTCGTCGCGACCGACGGGAGTTCGGGGACGATGGAGACGCTCTCGCACGCGGTGTCGATAGCCCGCGACAAGGAGGCGACCCTGCACGGCCTGTACGTCGTCGACAAGCGCCTCGTCCTCGCCGCCGACAAGGCCGACCAGGACGCCGTCAGGCAGTCCCTCGAAGAGGAGGGGCAGGTGGCGCTCGACGACGTGACCGTCGACGGGGAGGAGGCGGCGCTGGACGTGCAAACGGCCATGCGGGAGGGGATTCCGCACAAGACCATCGTCGAGTACGCCGAGGACAACGACGTCGACCTCGTGGTGATGGGGACTCACGGCCGGACCGGGCGCGACCGCGTGGCGACGCTGGGCAGTGTCACCGAGCGCGTCGTCGAGGGGTCCCCGGTCCCGGTGCTGGTCGTTCACATCGAGTGACACACCGGACGCTGGTTTCCGATTACACGACGTTATTTAGGGCTGGGAACCGAATCTATGGTCAGTCACTACGATGTCAGTATCGACAGGTAGCGAAACGTTAGACGAGATTCTCGACGGCGGCTACCCGGCGGGACGGACGGTCCTCGCCACCGGCGGTCCCGGCACCGGGAAGTCCACGCTTGCGATGCAGTTCCTCCAAGCGGGGCTCGACGCGGGCGAGTCGTGTCTGTACGTCAGCACCGAGCAGACCTTCGACGAGATAGCCGACGCCTTCTCCGACTTCGACTTCGACCTCCACGACGACAACCTCACCGTCACGTCGCTGCACGCGACCCGCGGCGAGACCGTCGAGGGCGAGTCCGAGCGCGAACTGACGCTGGAGACGCTGGAGGGCGGACAGATGCTCGGGGGCGATTACTCCGCACCGTTCGAGGCGACGTACATCACGCAGTACCTCGAACGGTTCGCGCCGGCCGACCGGGTGGTGCTCGACTCCGTCTCCGGGCTCTCGGCGATGGGGGACGACCGGGACGTGTTCCGGCGGACGGTGCTGGATTTCATCCAGCTACTCAACGACGAGTTCGGCGCGACGGCGCTGTTTACCGCCGAGGAGTCCCAGCCCGCCGCCGCACAGGACGACACCAAGACCGTCGCCGCGAGCGACGCCGTCCAGTTCAACACCCACGGGGTCGTCCGCCTCTGGCGCGAGAACGTCGGCGGCGACTACCACCGGTTCGTTGAGGTGGTGAAGATGCGCGGCGTCGACCACGACACGCGCGTCCACGAGGTGTCGTTCACCGGTGAGGGCGTCCGCATCTCGCCGCGCCTGCGGACCCACCCCGGCGAGTTCGTCCCCTCGGACCACATGTCGACCGGCGTCGTCGGGCTGGACGAACTGCTGGGCGGCGGCATCGTCAAGGGCGGGACCCTCCTGCTCGAACACGACGGGCAGGCCAGCCCGCACTCGATTCTCACGAACCTCATGAGCCAAGCCGGCGCGGCCGACATGCCGATAACGCTCGTCCCGCCCGTCGAACTCCCGCCCAAGCGGCTCCGCAGCATCATCGACACGCGAATCGGCGACATGGAGCGGATGCTGGCCGAGGACGACCTCTTTCTCATCGACTTCGCCAACATCTGGGAGAACACCAAGCGCAACGTGTTCAAGCCACAGGAACACGACACCGACAACCCGGCGTCGGTGTTCCGGACCATCGACGAGCGCCGCGGCGACCGCCCGATGTTCACCGCCCTGAACGTCGAGGCTCAACTGCCGGTGCTGGACGACGACGAACTCAGGCAGATGCGTTTCTGGGAGGAGGAGAACCTCTACCGGGAGGACGACACCACCGTCTACATGTTCAACCCGGCCACGCTCGACGAGCGGCTCGCGGCCTTCTACGAGAACGGCGCGTGGCAGACCCTCCAGACGTGGGTCTCGGACGACGGCCTGCAGTACATCGAACTGGAGAAGTCGCCGACGGGGTACATGGGCGCGACCCGGCTCGTCGAGTACGTGGAGGACGAGCCCTACATGCGGGTCCAGCGCCCGCCCGGCGCGGGCGACAGCGCCGACCGGCTCGACGGGGAGGACGCGTAGATGGAGGCACCGACGCCCGGCACGAACCTCCTCGTGCTCGCGTCCTCGCTCAGCACGGCGAAGACCGAGGCCTGCACGGACCTCCTGTCGGTCGACGCCGCCGAGCGGGACGTGTTGTACGTCAGCTACTCCGCGTCGCCGTCGGAACTGGTCGAGCGCTGGCGCGAGCGCCACGAGGCCCTGCCCGCGCGGATGGGCATCGTCACGGTCAGCAACCAAGTCGGCGTGACGCCGGCCGACGAGGACCTGCCCGAGTCGGTGTTCGTCACCGAGGCCAACCCCAACGACATCACGGGGCTCGGCATGCGTCTGAACAACTACCTGACCGACGCCTCGCCCGACCGGCAGTTGGTCGTCTGTTTCGACTCCCTGACCGAACTCCTCCAGTTCGTCGACGTCCAGTCGGGGTTCAAGTTCCTCCACATGCTGGCCGGCCAACTGCGCGAGGTGGGTGCTGTCGCCCACTTCCACCTCGACGCGGCGGCCCACGACGACCAGACGATAAGCCGACTGAAACCCGTCTTCGACGACGCCGTCAGCGTCGAGGAAACCTGAACGACCGGTAGCTTTTCGGCCCGTCACGCCCCCGTAGGTGGTATGGACAGTCGCGAGTACGAGTTCGAGGGCGCGACGCCGGACATCCACGGGTACGCACACGTGAGCCGCGAGGCCACCCTCGTCGGCGACGTGACGGTCGGCCCCAACGCCAACGTCTGGCCGGGCTGTGTGCTGCGCGGCGACGTAGCTCCGGTCGAGGTGGGTCGGCAGTCGGCCATCGGCGACGGGGCGGTCCTCCACGCTTCGACGGTCGGCGAGAAGGCGATGGTCGGCCACGGTGCGGTCCTCAACGACGCGACGGTCCGGGACGGTGCCTTGGTCGGGTTCAACTCCACCGTCAGCGACGCCGTCATCGGCGAGGGCTCCATCGTCGCCATGGGGACCGTGGTCCCGCCGGGCTACGAGGTGCCCGCGGAGTCGTTCGTCCGCGGGAGCCCGGCCTCCGTGACGCCGCTCTCGGAGACGACCATCGACCCCGACGAGGTGTTCGAGGCCTACTCCTCGGGCGACTACGCCAACCTCGCGGCCCGCCACGAGGACCTCTTCGAGTGAGGGCGTCGCGGCTCCCCGGTGGTTGTGGGTAACTCCCGGTGGCCGCGGGGGGTTCCGGGTAGTCCCGGACCCATCGCCCGCGCGCCGGCTCAGTAGCCGTAGTAGATAGCCAGCGCCTTCAACACGCCGTAGATGAGCGCGAGCGGTAGCAGGACGTACGTCGCCACGGCTCGGAGGATGCCGAGCAGTCCGAAGCCGCCGCCACCGCCGCTGCCGGCCGTCGTCGCGGTCCCGAGGTCGCCGACGGTCAGCGTCCCCGCCCGCGTCCCGTTGACGGCGACGGCGTACCGGCCGGGTTCGTCGGCGGCGTACTGGAAGCCGACTTCGGTCGTCCCGTTGGCCGGCACCACCGTCGACGCCGTCTCGACGACCTGCCCGTCTATCGTGAGGCCGGCGACGAACTCCCCCGCGGCCGGACTGCGGTTCTCGACGGTCGCGTTGATAGCGACCGGCTGGCCGGGGTCGGCCCGCGCCGGCGAGACGGTCACCGCGGTCACGACGAACCGCTGGTCCCCCGAGACGTTGGTGGGGGTCCCGCGGACGGTCTCGACGGGCGTCGCGGTCGCGGGGACAGTCGGCCCGCCGTCGCCGATGTTCTCGTCGCTGTCGCCGTCATCGTCGCCGTCGCTGTTCCCGTTGCTCGCGGTGCCGGCCGCGCTGTCGGCGTCCGTCTCGGCGTCGGTGGCGGTGGCGGCGTCGGTCGTCTCGGTCGCGGTGTCGGTCGTCTCGGTCGTCGTCTCCGTCGCGGTGTCGGTCACCGGTGTCGGCTCCGGGGTCGCGGTGGCGGTGTCGGTCACCGGCGTCGGTTCGTCGGTCGGTTCCGGCGTGGGCGTCGCCGTCGGGTTGCCAAAGGACCCGTCGGGGAACGTCAGGTCCAGCCGCTCGACCTCGGACTCGGGGTTGGGGTCGGTCTCGGCGGCGACCGGCCCGTCGGCGTCGCCGACGTGGAAGGTGACCTCGCTGTCTATCTCGCTGTTGACCCGGAGTTTCGGGTCCGCAGGGTCGGACCCGCCGTACTCGCCGGCGGTGGAGACGGTCAGTCGGTCCTGTGACTCCCCGTCCGCGACGGCGACGATGACCGTGTTCTCGGGGACCGGCGTCCCGCTCTCGGTCTCGGCGTCGCCGTAGTAGGCGTTCGGCGGGACGACCTGTCCAACTGCCGTTCCGACGCCCAGCGCGAGTACCGCGAGGGCGACGAGAGCGACCAGTACCCGTCCGGTGTGCGACGACTCAGCGAGCGAACTCATGACGTATCATGGAATCTATCGGCTCTCGACGCGACCGCAACACTTCAACAGTCGGGGTCCGGACCCCGGCGCTAGCTGTCCTCGGGGTCGTAGCCGTCGGTGACCGTCGTCACCGTCCGGACCTCCTTGCCGTTCGTGACGTAGACGAAGTAGCCCTCGTAGGCCGAGACGCTGTCGGTGTCGCTGGCGGAGGTGAACGCGCTGTTGGCGCTGGTCGCCTCCGACTCCAAGTCCGCGCCGGTGTACGTCGACAGCGTCACGTCGCCGGTCGTACTCGGGTCGACGCCGGCCCCGAGGTCGTCCCCTATCGTGGTGCTGGCACTCTCTCCGAGGTCCGGCGCGGCGCTGACGAGGTTGTACCCCTCGTGGAGGTACCGCGCGTCCGGGCTGGCCGCGCCCGCGGTCTCGAAGACGTAGCCCACGCGGGCGTCGTCGGTCTCGGCGAAGGCGTAGTACCCCTCGCCGGCCTGTTGCTCCTCGGGCGAGACCCACTCGGAGTCACCGGTGGCGGCCGTCGGGTCGTAGGTCGTCACGTCAGAGACGTTCTGGAAGCGCACGTCCGCGGCCCGCATCGGCGTCCCGACGAGGTTGTACCCCGAACTCAGGCCCGTCACCTCGTGGACGAGTACCACCGAGTCGGTCGCCGAGTCGTCGGCGTTGGCCACCTCGACGGTCGTCTGCCCCGTCGCGGCGGTGTCGCTGATGTCCTCGGGGTTGATGTCCTTGCTGAACGAGCCGTCGGTGACCGACGCGGACCACGTCGCGCCGGCGATCTCGATGGTCGCGGTCCCGCTGTCGACCGTGTTGCCCCGCGCGTCCTCGACGCCGGAGCCGGTCACCTGAACGTCGGTGTCGCTGTCGGCGACCACGCCGACGAACTCCTTCTCGATGCTGATGCTGTCGACGCTGTCGACGCTGGTCTCCAGTTGGACGCTGTCACTGCCCGAATCAGTGTAGCCGACGTAGTCCGTCGCCGTCGCCGTCAGCGAGACGGAGCCGTCGCCGACGCTGGGGTCGGAGACGATGAACGTCCCGGTGTAGGTCGACCCCGACCCGGTCAGTTCCAGCGACGACGGGCCGCCGAGTTTCGAGGCGTCGACGGTCACCGTGTCGATGCCGGTCGTCCCGTCGTCGGCCGTAGCCTCGACTTTCACCGTGTCCCCGTCGGCGACGGTGTCGTCGGCGTTTTGCTCCGTGACGGTGACGCTCGAGACGACCGGGCGGTGGGTGTCGACGGCGTACGTTATCGCGCCGGCGTCGGCGTCGGCGGGGTTGCGCGGGTCCGGCCGCTCGCCGACGACCCACGTGCTGCCGCCGTCGTCGGTGACGCGTGCGGTCACGTCGTAGGTCCCGTCGTCGGTGATGTCGCCGCCGCTGAGGTCGTAGGTGTCGTAGCTCCAGTCGACGGAGCTACTGCCCGGCGTGGCGACCGTTATCCACGTCTTCGACCCGGTCCACGAGGACCCGTCGAAGTAGTTGTCGTCGCTCTCGCGCTGGATGCTTACCTGCACCTTCGTAATCGTTCCGTCGTCCGATGCCGTCCCCGTGATGGTCGGTTGCTGGGTGAGGTTGCTCTGGTGGTCCGGCGAGTCGACCGTGACCGTCGGCGACTCGTTGGCGGCGGCGGCGACGCCGGTGAGCGTCACCGACGCGCCGACCACAGAGCCCACCAGCAGAACCGAGAGGGTGAGCGCCCTGAGTGCGTCGTCCGTGTTGGTTCCTGCCATAGTCCTGACTCCGCTGCCTGCCTGCGGTTCCCGCGGCGGTTCGGTCGAGCGGTCCCCTGTGACCGCTACCCACCGACCGCGACGCCGCCGGGTCGATACTGACGCTTTTGTCTGACTACTATAAAATAGTTGGCAGTATATTATCATCTGTAAGAACAGAGTGTGAACGGGGATGAGAAATCGGGTGAGCGAAACGCCCCTGAAACCGACCATCGACCAGTTTTGTGGCGGGTTCGGAGCGCGGAACTATCCCCTGCAGGACACTCTCACTCGCCACGTGTTCCGTTCGCAATATTTGATGGAACGCCGAGAGAACCGTCGGTCGGTCCGCTAGAGCTTCTGGCTGTTGCGCGCTTGCCGGGTGCGCAGGGTCGCCTCGTCGAGGCGTCGGCGGGCGGCGTTGGCGAGCGTCTCGGGCAGGGCCTCTGTGGCCTCCTCGACACGGGTCGCCGTCACGCCAAGCCGGTTCGCGACCGCCGCCAACTGTCGGTCGGCGGCCTCGCGGTCGCCGGCCAGCGCCCCCTCCGCTGCGCGGCGCGCGGCCGCGGCGACGGCCGCGAGGGACTGCTCCAGTCCCCGGAGCGAGTTGAGCGCCCCCTGTACGCTCCCGAGGTCGAGCGCGTCGAGGACGGCGGCCACCGCACCGCGGGTCTCCTCGGCGAGGTCGACGAGGAACGACGCCAGCGACGCCTTCCCGGTGTGGGGCTGCTCGATGCGGACGCTGCTCGCGTCGGCCGCGGGGTTGACCCGGAACGCGCCGACGGCGTCCTCGGCGTCGCGGACCTCGGTCGTGTACGCCCCGCCGCGGTGGACGTACACCGCATCCGGCCCCGACAGCGGCGCGTCGTACAGCCGACCGGCGAAGTCGTCGACGACGGCGAGACCGGTCAGTTCGGCGTCGGTCCCCTCGGTGTCGACCGCGAGTTTCGTCGCCGACTCGCGGGCGACCAGCGGGACCTCCCCGTCGACGCCGGCGACGGTCGGCTCCCCGCCCTCGGCGACAGAGACGGTCTCGCTGTGGGGCGCGACGCCGGCCCCGTTGACCGTCAGCCGGTGGTCGCCGGCGGGTACGTCCCGCACCGCTGCGACGCCGCCGAACGTCGGGACGGCCACGGGGTCGCTCTCCAGCAGCGCGACCGCCTCGACGGACGGGTCGGTCGTCTGCACCCCCTCGCCGTCCGGCGCGTCTTCGTCGGTGACCGTCGCCGAGACGCTGGCGACGACGGTGTTGACCGGCGCGGCAGCGCCGATGGCGTCGTAGCGTTCGGCCAGCGCCGCCCGGTGGTTCGGGTCGGTGATGTCGGCCGCGGGGTTCTCGTAGCGGGGCTGGCCCCACGGCGCGCCCGTCGTCGTGATGTGGCCGGCGATGGCGTCCTCCGCGGCCTGTGGCACGGCGAACTCGAAGCTCAGTTGCGGGCCGACGAAGTCGGCGATGTGTTCTATCTCGGCGGTCGGAACGAGGTCGTAGGCCACGCCGTCGCCGTCGCGGTCGCTGTGGCGGAACACGCGGCCGTTGGACCGCTCGGGGATGTCCGTCGGCGGCGCGGAGAGGGCGTCGAACGACCGGACGGTCAGTTCGGGCGCGACCAGCGCCGAGCGGTCGACCGAGGGGAGGCGGTCGTGTTCGTATATCGGCGCGCCCTCGTACTCGGGGACGACGTAGGGCAGGCGCGTCCCCTCGTCGCGGGGCAGGCCGTAGGCCAGCGGGAGCTCCGCGAGGTCTTCGACGCCTTCGAGGGCGGTGTTGGTGATGTCGGCCGCGAGGTCGCTCACCGGCAGACGCGTGAACTGGTCGCGCTGGGCGTTGAGCGACAGCGCCGAGGAGTGCGAGCCCAGTTCCGAGAGGATTCGCGGGACCGCTTCGGGGTCGGGGTCGAGGAACTCGTTGTTGGGCACCTTCCGCGAGTGGGAGCTGGCGACGAACAGCTGTGGCTCGCCGCTGTCGGTGTCGACGAAGACGTGCAGCACCTCCCAGTCGTGCCAGTGGAAGTTCGTCGTGAACTGGTCGAACGCTGAGTAGAGCCAGAACTGGACGACCGCCAGCGGCGAGTCGTCGTACTCGACGGCGTTGTAGAACACCGTCGGGGCCGGCGGCTCGCCCGACTCGGCCAGCCGGGCGTGGTACCCCTCCAGTGCGTCGAACCCGGTGACGACCGTCTCGCCGTCGCGCTCGCTGGTGTAGGGCCGCGGGTCCGTCGGGAACCACGGTTCGTGTTCGTCGAAGTACAGCGTCGGCGCGAACTCGACGGCGAGGTCCCGCGCGAGTTCGTCCTCGACCGCCGTGGCCCGGCCGTCGTCCCCGCGCTGGAGGGCCGAACAGCCCGCGACCGAGGCCGCGCCGGCCCCGGCCAGCGCCGACAGGAGCGACCGCCTGTCGAGGGCGTCACCCATCGGCTCGTGCCGTCGGGACGGGAGCAGTCGGTGCGCGGTTCGGGGGCGTCGGCGAACGGAGCATACCCCCACGTGGAAGGGGAGCCGAAAAGGTCTTCTGGGACAGAACCCGCCCCTGCGGGCCGTCGCGGCCGTCTCAGTAGCGCTCGAATCCGTCGGTGTCGAGGTAGTTGTGCGCGACGGTAATCGCGTGGTCGCCGTGGAGCCGCTCGGGGCCCAGCGACACCCGCCGGTCGGCCGTCCCGGCGAGCAGGTCGGCCTCGGTGTCGGTGAAATCGCGGTGGTCCGAGAGGACGAAGACGGGGTCGGTCGGCGGCGCGGTCTCCACGATAGGGTCGCCGCCGGCGTGGAGTTGGACGACCGTCCCCTCGGCCGCGACGGCGTCAAGCGTGTCGACGAACCCCCGCCGGGTCAGCGAGACGCCCGGCGAGGTCTCGACCGGGACGTGGCCGATGGCGTCCTCGCGCCGGTCGAGTGCGTTCCGTATCAGCGCGGCCGTCGAGCGCTCGTCGGGGTTGAGCCGGCGGAGGTCGGCACCGTCGAACGTGACGGTGTACTCGTCGGCCAGCACGAGATGGGCGCGAACGTCCTCGCGGATGGCGTGGCTGAGGAAGAAGGCGCTGGTGACACAGCGACAGAGGGCGTCGAGGCGTCCGGCCCCGCCCGCGAGGTCGTCGAGCGAGAAGTCGGCGGTCGTCGGCGCGTCGTGGCCGGTGACGACGAACTGGCGCATGGGCGGTCGTCGCGCCCCGACGGGTTAGGCGTGTCGGGACGGCGGCGGCTGAGGCCGCGCCGGCCCCGCACTGACCCGGCCGCTGACTCCGCACTGACCCGGCCGACGACCACGCAATCACCGGGCTCCGGAGGTGACGACCACCCCCTCGACCCAAAGGCCCTTTGTGTTTCAACTGTGTAGGTACGGCCAGCCAAATGTCGCGTAGTCCTTCGCTTCCCGAGCGCCCGCGGCTGGACCTCGACCCCGAGATGTCACCGGCCGAGCGTCTGGAGGCACTCAGGAGTCACTTCGAAGAGATAGTCCGCGTGAACGAACAGCTCTCGGCCCAACTCGACGAGGCCCGCGAACGCCGGGACGACCTCACCGACGATGTCGACCAGCTCGAACGCGAAAACGAGACGCTGAAGACCTCCTCGCTGTACATCGCCACCGCCGAGGAGATGACCGACGACGGCGTCGTCGTCAAGCAACACGGCAACAACCAAGAGGTGCTGACCGAAGTCTCGCCCTCGATGCGGGACGAGATGGAGGCCGGCGACCGGGTCGCTATCAACGACTCGTTCAGCGTCAAGCAGATACTCGAACCCGAGACCGACGCCCGCGCGCAGGCGATGGAGGTCGACGGCTCGCCAGACGTGACCTACGACGACATCGGCGGCCTCGAAGAGCAGATCGTCGAGGTCCGCGAGGCCGTCGAGGAGCCGCTGGTCAACGCCGAGCAGTTCCGCGAGATAGGCATCGACCCGCCAAGCGGTGTCCTCCTGCACGGGCCGCCGGGGACGGGCAAGACGATGCTCGCCAAGGCCGTCGCCAACGAGACCGACGCCACCTTCATCAAGATGGCCGGCTCCGAACTCGTCCGGAAGTTCATCGGCGAGGGGGCCCGCCTCGTCCGCGACCTCTTCGAACTCGCCAGCGAGCGCCAGCCAGCCATCATCTTCATCGACGAGATAGACGCCATCGCGGCCAAGCGCACGGAGTCGAAGACCTCGGGGGACGCGGAGGTCCAGCGGACGATGATGCAGTTGCTCTCGGAGATGGACGGCTTCGACGACCGCGGTGAAATCCGCATCATCGCCGCCACCAACCGCTTCGACATGCTCGACCGCGCCATTCTGCGCCCCGGCCGGTTCGACCGCCTCATCGAGGTCCCCAAGCCCGACGCCGCGGGCCGGGAGCGCATCCTCGAAATCCACACCGGCGACATGAACCTCGCCGACGACGTGGACCTCGGCGCGTTCGCCAGCGAGACCGACGACCTCTCGGGAGCCGAAATCGCGTCGCTGGCGACCGAGGCCGGGATGTTCGCCATCCGCGACCAGCGCACGACCGTCCGGCAGCGGGACTTCCACGACGCCTTCGAGAAGATTCAGGGGGACG
Source organism: Haloarcula sp. MBLA0138 (assembly GCF_055632455.1). Taxonomy (NCBI): domain Archaea; kingdom Methanobacteriati; phylum Methanobacteriota; class Halobacteria; order Halobacteriales; family Haloarculaceae; genus Haloarcula; species Haloarcula sp. MBLA0138. The sequence continues at coordinate 381,441 of NZ_CM145746.1, forward strand.
AGGACGACACCACCGGCCCCATCGCGTTCGCCTGAGCGTCGCTTCTCCTCGGACCGCTTGCGGCAGTACCGTTCTCGTGCTTGGTTCCCGCGCGATTTATCCCATCACGGCCAGTACCGACGCGCGTGACGGACACCGGACAGACGCGGCGGGCGTTCCTCGCGACGGTCGGGACCGCGGCGGTCGGCTCGCTGGCAGGATGTCGCGGGTCGTTCGACCCGCTGGCCGACCGCGGCCTCGACGAGCGGGCGGCGACACAGTTCCGACGGGGGCTTCGCAACCGCGGTTACCGGGACGTGTCGCTCCCCGACCCCGTCGAGCGCCGGTGGTCGCTCCCGACCAACCGCGGGGACCACACCGCGGCGAAGGGGAGCCCGGTGATAGCACCCACCGGCGACCTCGTGGTGGCCGACGACACCGGCCGCGTGCGCGCCGTCTCGACCGACGGCGAGGTCCGGTGGGCGACCAGCATCACCGACGCGACGCGGGGGAGCCACGGCACGGCCGCGATAGCCAACGGCCACGCCTACGTCGGGGCCTACGACGGCGCGCTGTCGGCGCTGGACCTCGAAACGGGCGAGCGGGTGTGGCGGACGGACCTCGGCGACGCCATCGGGGCCAGCCCGACCTACTACAACGGCGTGTTGTACGTCGCCGTCGAGCACGCGAAACCCAGCGGGAGCGTCGCCGCCGTCCGCGCCGACACCGGCGCGGTGCTGTGGCGCGACGACTGGCCGACCGACCACCCCCACTCGACGGTCGCCATCGACCGCGCGGCGGGCCGCCTGCTCTTTGGCTCCAACGACGGCCGCTGTTACGCGTGGACCTTTCCCGGCTTGGAGCGGGCGTGGCGCCACGACACCGGCGGAGACGTGAAAGCGCCGGTCGCCGTCGCCGACGGGGCGGCCATCGTCCCGTCGTGGGCCGCGACGGTCACCGCCCTCGACCTCGCCGACGGCGGCGTCCGCTGGACGTTCGAGACCGACGCGGACACGATGTGCGCGCCGGCGGTCCACGAGGGTACCGTCTACGTCGGCAGCCACGACGACCGGGTGTACGCCGTCGACCTCGAAACCGGCGACGAGCGGTGGCGCTACCCCACGGGCGGGTGGCTTATCGGGAGCGTCGTCGCCACCCGCGAGCACGTGCTGGTGGGTTCCTACGACGCGCGCCTCTACGCCTTGGACCGGGCGACGGGCGAGGTGGCGTGGACCGTCGAGAACCGCGGCCACGTCTCCAGCGCCCCGCTGGTCACCGACGACGCCGTCTACTACACCGAACGGGCCGTCGACGGCGACCCCGACCGGCCGGGGATGCTGCACAAGCTCGCGGGCTGAGCGAAGCGAAACCCCTTACCGCTCGGCCCGTCGAGCGTCCTGTATGAGCACGATTCGGGTCGCGTGGGGCACCGCCGCCGGCCCGACTGCGCTGTCGTCGTACGACGCCGCCCTCGCCGCGGCCGGCGTCCACAACTACAACCTCGTGACGCTCTCGTCGGTCATCCCCGCCGGCCCGGACATCGAGGTCATCGGGACCGCGCCGGACCTCGGCCCGCCGGGCGAGGCGCTGGAGGTCGTCGAGTCGTCGGCGACGGCCGCGCCCGGCGAGCGCGCGGCCGCCGGTATCGGGTGGGCCCGAACCGCGGACGGACCGGGAATCTTCTACGAGGTCGACGGCACCGACCCCGACGCGGTGCGGGCCGAAATCCGCGAGGGACTCGCCGCGGGCCGGGACCTGCGGGCGTGGGACTTCGTCGAGGAGTCGGTCCGCGTCGAGGCCGTCGCCCCGCCGGCCGACGGCGACCACGAGAGCGCCGTCGTCCTCGCGGCCTACGGCGAGAGCCACCCGGTCGTCTGAGGGGGACCGTCGCCGGCCCTCAGAGCGCATCCAGCACTCGGTCGGCGAACGTCTCCATCGCCGCGGCGGGCCGCTCGCTCTCGAAGCCGACGACGACGTGGTCGACCCCGTCGTCGTCGAGGCGCTGGAAGTACTCCCGGACCCACTCCACTCCCGCGCGGTAGCCCAGATGTAGCGGCTCGGGCTCCGCCGCGGGGTCGTCGGCGAGGGCGACCCTGACCGCCATAGCGAAGGGTTTGTCGTCGGCCCCTTCGCGCCACGCCGAGAGGTACGACCGGAGCGTGTCCTCGGGGAGGTGGTAGAACAGCCAGCCGTCGCCGTTCTCCGCTATCCACTCCGTGGACTGTCTGGCGTTGCCCGTCGGCAACAGCGGGAGAGCGTCGGTCGTGGGCTTTGGCAACACGTCCAACTCCCCGTCGAGTCGCCCCCACGCCCCCTCGACGGCGGGGAACTCCTCGCGCCAGCAGGCCCGAATCGCCTCGATGTGTTCCCTGAAGCGCTCGCCGCGGGCCTCCGGGTCGACGCCGAAGGCCGGGTACTCCGGGTCCCGGTCACCGGAGGCGACGCCCACCACCAGCCGGCCGCCCGACAACCGGTCGACGGTGGCGGCGGCCTTGGCGACGTGAATCGGGTGGCGCAACGGTAGAACGACGCTCGCGGTGCCCAGCGCTATCTCGTCGGTGTGGGCGGCCACGTCCGTGAGCAGCGGCCACGGGTCGAAGGCCCCGCCGGCGTCCCCGAAGCGGGGCCAGTAGGTCGGCACGTCCCGCGCCCAGAGTCCGTCGAAGCCGACCCGCTCGGCGACGCCGGCGAGTCGGCGTTCGTCCTCGATGTCCGGCGTCGTCTCCCTGACGCCGGTCAGTGGCAGGCCGACGCCGACGCTCAGTCCCGACGACCCGAACAGGCGGCGATACCCCGCGTTCTCGATGTCCGGTTCCGTCATCGTCGCCCCTTGTCGGCCGAGACGTATCGGCCCTGTGTTCGCCGACGCGCTATCCGCGGGTTTTTAGTCCCCGACCTCCTAAGTGAGCGGGAACGTCCATGTATGGCAATGCGCCGTTCGGCAGCGAGGCGGGCGACGTGACGCTCACCGCACAGCAGCGAAAGCGACTCCGGCAGGACCTCGCGAGCGTCGCGGCGGAGACGCGCGAACTGCTCCCCGGTGAGTTCGTGGTCGGGTCGGAACTCAGCACCGGGCAGGCCGGGCCGCGGGCCACGATAGCGGTCCAGCCGCCGGTCGGCTCCGTCGTCAGCGCGGGCTATACGCCCGAGGACGCGGAGGAGGCGGCCATCTCCGACGACGAGCGGACGGACCTCGCGCGCGGCATCGCGGCGTCGGCCGCGCTCCAAGTGAAGCAGGCGATGGGCGACGAGGCGACGCCGACGGCGCAGTAACTCACTACTCGTCGCTCGGGGGGTTGTAAAACAGCGCGTAGCCGATGGACCCGCTAGCCGGGAGGCTCCCGGCCGACAGCGCGGTGCCCAGACTCACCGAGGAGGCGAGCGCGCCGACACACGCGAGCAGCATCGACAGCGCGATACTGGCGAGGACCACGTCGGGCATCGAGAGGGGGACCTCGGGGTTGACCATTCCTACCCGGGACGAGACGCGCCTGCTAATTAAATATTATTACTCGGTCGCGGTCGGCGGCGTCAGCCACTGTCTCCGGCGTCCAGATAGCCGACGAGCGCCTGCGGGAGGACGACGCCGACGCCCAGCAGGACGCCGATGCCGACGGTGGTGTCGAGTCCGACGACCGCGGTGGCGACGTAGGCCAGCGCCAGCGCGGCGACGACGCAACCGAGGACGATGCCGTTCTCGCGGGAGACCATACCGGCCCGTCGGCGCGGGGACAGGTAAGTCTCGTGTCTGTCACTTCCCCCAGAAGGGGTCCCGGTTCCGGTGTTTGTCGAGATACATCGACAGCGCCTCGCGCTCGTCGGCGGAGATGTCCTCGCGCAGTTCCTGTTCGAGAATCTTGGCGTGTTTCTCGGGAATCTCGACCCAGAGGTCGTCACCCTCCGCTATCTGTCGGCCGACGGTCGGGCCGTCGATGGAGGCGGCCAGCCGTTCGCCGGTGCGGGCGGAGTCGGCCTCCTCACCCTCGTCCTGTAGCGATTTGAGGCGGCCGACGCGGGTCGGCTCGTCGCCGTCCCAGCGGACGACGTTGACGTTCCGGCGGAGTTCGCCCGACAGGACCTCGACGCCGACGACGGCGGGGTCGGACTGGCGGAACACGTGGTCTTTCAGCACCCGGAACTTCGCCGGGCGGGTGATGTTCTCCAGAATCTGCTCCTGTTGGGCCTCCTCGATGGCGGTGACGTGTTCGTCGTAGTCCTCGACGAGCTGGTAGATGACGTCGTTCTCGAACAGTTTCACGTCCTCCTGCTCGGCGAGGTCCCGGGCGTCGTCGAGGACGTCGACGGAGAACGCGAGGATGGCGCGGTGGGTCGGTTCGTTGGCCGTATCGGCGACGCGCACGTCGCGGGGGGCGACGGCCCCGACCTCGGCGCGCATGACCGGAATCTCCTCCTCTTGGAGCGTGCTGGATATCGCTTCCAGCGAGCCCAGCGTGTCGGCCTTGACGACGAGGCCCTCCTCTTGGGTGGTGACCTCTATCTCGGCCAGTTCCTCCTCGACCTCGGCGATGACCGCGGCGCGGTCGCGGTCCCGGACGACGCGGATGGGCGCGCCGGCCATCGCGTCGTCGAGGTCCGGTGCGGCTATCTTCACGCCGTCGGCGGCCGCGACCGCGTCGACCTGCTCGAACTCCTGTTCGGTGCGTATCTCCTCTAGGGGTCGCGGGCGGAGGAGCGCCCGAACGTCGGTGACGATGGACCCCTGCAGGCCGCCGACGACGATGGTGTCGTCGGCCCGGATGGTCCCGTCGTAGACGATGGCGTCGAGCGTCGCCCCGAACCCCTGCGTGTCCGTGACTTCGAGGACGGTGCCGACGCCGGGACCGTCGGCGTCGATGGCCATCTCCGCTTTCATGTAGCGCTGGGAGAGGCCCATCATCACCGTCAGGAGGTCCGGCACGCCCTCGCCGGTCTCGGCCGAGACCGGGACGACGCCGATGTTGGCTTGGAAGTCCTGCACCCGCCAGTACATGTCCGCCGAGAAGCCGTTGTCCGATAGCTCGCCGATTATCTCGTAGAGGTTCTCGTCGAGGTCCGACTGGACCCGCTCGGACTGGGCCTCGGTCGTCTGCTGGACCGGTTGGTTCTCGTTGGGGTTCCAGCCCGGCACGGTGTCTATCTTGTTGGCGGCGACGATGAAGGGGGTCTGGGTCCGCTTGAGGATGTCGATGGCCTCCAGCGTCTGGGGCTGGAACCCGTCGTTGACGTCGACGACGAGGATGGCGATGTCGGCCAGCGCCCCGCCGCGGGAGCGCAGCGTCGAGAAGGAGTGGTGCCCCGGCGTGTCGATGAAAAGCAGGCCGGGGAGGTCGAAGTCGGTGGGGTCGACCAGCCCGCCGGCTATCTCGGAGATGACCTCCAGCGGCACGGCCGTCGCCCCGATGTGTTGGGTAATCGCGCCCGACTCGCCGGCGGTGACCGCCGAGCCGCGGATGCGGTCCAGCAGGCTCGTCTTCCCGTGGTCGACGTGGCCCAGTACCGCGACGATTGGCGTCCTGAGCGCGTCGGCGTCCGTCTCCGTGGTGGCGTCGGTGTCAGACATAGATGGCCCCAGAAGTTACCGGAACCGAGTCGGCCACGCAAGTTAAGTTCGTCGTCATGCCGCCAGCGCCGCGGAACCGTCGGTTCCGCCGGCCCGTCACTCGACGACGGTGAACGACCCGGTCATGCCCGCGCTCCGGTGTGGGGCACAGTAGTACTCGTACTCGCCGGCCGCCTCGAAGGTGTGGGCGTGGGTGTACCCGCTCTCGAACGTGTCGTCGGGGCCGCCCGGCGTCCCGGCCCAGTCGCTAGCGTCGGGCGTGCGCGCCGGCTCGACGTTGTGGAAACTGCTCGCCCACTCCCACAGCACCGTCTCGCCGACGGCTATCTCGAAGGTCTCGGGGTCGAAGCGGTAGCCGCCCGGCCCGACGGCGACGCGCTGGGCGTACGCGGGGGTGGCGGTCGCGGTGTCGGTCGGCGTCGACGTGGCGGTCGCGGTGTCGGTCGGCGTCGATGTGGCGGTCGCGGTGGCCGTCGACGTGGCCGTCGCGGTCGCCCGTTCGGTTTCGGTTCCGGTCCCGTCGTCGCCGCCACAGCCGGCGAGGCTCCCGGTGACGCCCGCCGCCAGCGCCGCGAGGAACCCGCGCCTGTCGTCGTCCATGCCCGTTACTGGGCCGTCCGGGCGATAAGGGTGGCGTCCGGGCAGCGAGCGACGACGCGCGTCAGACGTCCCCGTGGCGTTTATGTAAGCGCACTCAGAAAGAACGCCTATGACAGACATACTCGCCGAGAACCTCTCGGGGAAAGACGTGATGGGTACCGACGGCACCGAGATGGGGAGCCTCTACAACATCACGATGGACCTCTCCTCGGGGCGGCTGGAACACCTCGTCATCGACCCCATCGAGTCCGTCCGCGACATGGACTTCGAGCAGAGTCCCGACGGCCGACTGCTGGTCCCCGTCGAGCGGGTCCAAGCAGTGAAAGACCACATGATCGTCGACCGGTAGATGTACGTTCTGGACTCCTCGGCGTTCATCAACGAGTATCACACCGACGAGCGAATCGCCTCCATCCCGCTGGTCCACGAGGAACTGGAGGGCGAGGCCGCCTACCGCTTCGACGCCTTGGAGGGGTCGGGGATGCACCTCCACATCCCCGAGGAAAACACCGTCGAGCGCGTCGAGCGCGCGGCCCGAGAGACGGGCGACCTCGCGGAGCTCTCCGACACCGACGTTCGGCTGGTGGCCGCGGCCTTCGAACTCGACGGCCGGCTCGTCACCGACGATTACGCGATGCAAAACGTCGCGGAGAAGCTCGACGTCGCGGTCGAGGTCATCGCCCGCGAGGGCATCTCCGAGCAGCGCGACTGGCTGTTCCAGTGTCAGGGCTGTGGCCGCGAGTTCGAGGACAACCGCGACCGCTGTCCGATATGCGGAAGCTCGCTCTCCCGGAAGAACCCGGCTTAGACCACCGACTCCTCGATGTCTTCGAGTCCGAGTTCGACGAGTTGTCGCAGGACCTCCTCCTCGCGGATGCCGTAGCGACGCGCCAAGGACTCGACGGCCCGGGCTTGGTCGTCGTCACACACGACCGTGAACCGGGTCACCATGGCCCGTGGTTGGACGCGTGTCTGTATAAAGACCCGTCAGACAGCCGTCGTATTCAGGCCGGAAGCTCGATGCCGGCGACCGCCAGATAGTAGTTCAGGACGAACAGGCCGGCGTTCCAGACGCCGTGGGTCAGCGCCGGGACGACGATGTTCTCGGTGTACTCGTAGAGGACGCCCAACACCAGCCCCATCCCGCCCGCGGTCAGCAGGTACGTCCACGCGCTCCCGGAACTGATAGCGAGGTAATGGCCGACGCCGAAGACGAGACTCGCCGCGACGATGCCGGGGACAAGCCCGAACGAGCGCTTGAGCAGGCCTTGGACGACGCCGCGAAAGAGCAGTTCCTCGGCGGGACCGACGAACAGCAGGGCGACCGGGACCATCCACAGGAACAGCGCCGGGTTCTCCCGGCCGCGGGTGATGACGGTGTTCTGTCCCGGCGTGACGGTCACGCCGAACAGCGCCTCGACGACCACCGAGAGCAGTTGGACGACGACGCCCATGACGAGGGCGGCGGCGAAGACGCCGAGGATGCCGACGACGGCCCACCCGACCTCGCGGAGGGTCGGCCACCGGACCCCGACGAGGTCGCGCTCGCCCCGATAGAGGAGGAAGCCGACGGCGACGGCGAAGAAGCCGAGGTACGAGACGGCGTTCAGCGCCGCGTAGAGGACCGGGTCGGCCCGCGCGGCGTCGAGACTCTCCAGCCCGACGAGGGGCATCCCGACGTACTGGACGAAGACGCTCCCGGCGATGAAAGCGGCGGCGACGACCGCGAACGCCCGGACGACGCTCGTGACGACCGTCCCGCCGTCGGCCACGTCGACGTACGGAGGGGAAAGTGCCATCGGATACGCGAGGGTACGGGAGCGGGCCACAAGACCCCACCGGTCGGCCGCGGCCGGACGGCCCCGTCAGTCCTCGATGCGGTGTTCGCGCAGGTCGGCGACGGCCTCGGTTTCGGCCGTCTCCGCGCCCCGGACCAGCCCGCGGGTCGCCCGCTTGCCCCACTCGACGGCGGGCTGAGTGAACGTCTCGACGCCGGCGAGTTCGCCCACGAGGACGCAGGCGGCCTCCATCGCGTACAGCAGCCGGCCGACGCTCTCGGCGTCGACGCGCTCGATGCCCACGTCGATGGCCGGCCGGTCGGCCGCCGGCAGGCTCGCCAGCGTCGCCTCGGACTCGGCGGCCAGCAGTTCGCCCAGCGTCGTCCCCGAGAGGTACGCGAGGTCGTCGTGGTCCGGCTCCGGAATCGTCGCGTCGGCGCGCTCGCACGGGCGGACGAACGTGACGACCTTGTCGCGGGGACCGGCGCGGTACAGCTGCAGTTGGGAGTGCTGGTCGGTCGCACCCAGCGCACGGGCGGGGGTCTGGCCGCGGCCGTCCTTCCCGAGGCTCTCGGCCCACAGCTGTGCGAACCACTCCGCGAAGGCCTCCAACCGCTCGGCGTAGGGCATGACGGCGTTGACCGCGGCCCCCCGCTGTTCGAGTTCGTAGGCGACCGCGCCGTAGGCGTAGGCCGGCGTGTCCGACAGCGACGGTCCGAGGTCGTCGGCGACGGCCCCGGCCCCCGCCAGCAGCCCCTCGATGTCGACGCCCAGCACCGCCGGCGGGACCAGTCCGACCGCCGAGAGCGCGCTGAACCGGCCGGGGACGCCCTCGGGGACCCGCAGCGTCGGCAGGTCGTGGTCGTCGGCCAGCGCGCGCAGGGGGCCGGACTCGCCGGTGGTGACGACGGTCCGCTCGGTCCAGTCGACGCCGGCGTCCGCGTAGGCCTCGCGGACGACGAGGAAGTTCGCCAGCGTCTCGGCGGTCGTCCCCGAGCGCGAGACGACGTTGAGGGCGGTGTCGGCGAGAGGCAGGTCCGCGAGCGTCCGCCGGACGTGTTCGGGGTCGACGTTGTCCAACACGACGTGGCGGCCGGGGTCGTCGGCCAGCGCCGCGGTTATCGTCCGCGCGCCAAGCGCGGAGCCACCGATGCCCACCGTGAGGACGTAGTCGGCGTCGTCGACCGGTGCGACCGCCTCGCGGACGGCGGCGGCGTCGGTCGCCGACGGGAGGTTCAGGGCGGCGTACCCGAACTCGTCGTCCGCGCGGCCCCGCGCGATGCGGTCGTGTGCCGCCCGGACGCGGTCGTCGAGGTCGTCTAGCGCCGCCTCGTCGAGCCCCGGTTCCGTCGCGGCGAGCGCGGCACCGATGTCAACGTACATACGCCCACCGTCGACGGCCCCCCACATAGGGGTCACGACCGGCCGGCAAGCGGGGCGTTTAACCGCCGCGTCGCCGTAGTCGGCTCGATGACAGACGCGACGGCCGCCGAGCGCGTCGACGCCGACCCGGACGCCTACGACGGCCTCCCCGGCGCGTTCCCCTACGCGTTCCGGGCGACCGACTCGCTGCTGTGTAATGCCTACATCGCCGTCGCCGTCCTCGCGGCGCTGGCTATCTCGCTCGTGTTCGCGCTGGGCCTCGTGACGCTGTTCGGGGCGACGTTCAGCGCCCGCGGCGGGACGTTCACCTTCTCCAGAGCCTTCTTCCTCGTCGTCGGCGTCCTCGTCGTCGGGCCGCTCGTGGCCCCGGTGTTGCTGGTCGCGCGCCGCCACCGCCGGACCGGCTCGACCGTCGGTTACGACCGCGCGCTGGCGCTGTCGGGCGTGACCTTCCTGCTGTCGCTGTACGTCGGCCTCGTGATTTCGGTCCCGCCACAGCTCCAACAGCCCACGGCCAGCCCCGTCGTCGGCGCGCTGTACGACCTCCCCCAACTCGCCGGCCTCCTCCCGCCCGCGCTGGCCGCCGGCCTCGTCTACGCGGTCCACCGTCGACTCCGGTAGGTTCCGTTCGGACCCGACGAAAGCGACAACAGCGCCCGGTCCCAACGCCGGGGTATGTGCGCCCGACGGCGCGGCGAGCGGGACGAACGGGACCCGGACCGACGCGGCCCGGTGACGCCGGGTGACCGACCGCCCCGACCGGGTCGCCTCCCGCCCGTGACGAACACGCTGGCGATGTTGCGGGACCCGCTGGCCTTCTACGACCGCGTGGCCGGCATGGACGCCGATGTCGTCGGCTACAGCGTCGCCGGCACGACGGGCTACTTCCTCACTCACCCGGCCCTCGTCGAAGACGTGCTGGTCACGAACCCCGACGCCTACGAGAAGGGGCGGCTCCTCCGAAGCACGCTCGGCCAGTTCGTCGGCGAGGGGCTGTTCCTGCTGGAGGGCGCGGAGTGGCAGCGCCAGCGGACCGCCCTCCAGCCGGCCTTCTACCGCGAGCGCGTCGCGGCCTACGGGGAGACGATGACCGCCTTCGCCGCCGAGACGGCCGCCGGGTGGACCGACGGCGAGACGGTCGACCTGCTGCCGGCGATGCAGTCGCTGACGCTTCGCATCCTCGGGAAGACGCTGCTGGACGTGGACGTCGAGACGACCGCCGACGCGCTGGAGCCGCTGCTGTCGGCGCTCCGGGAGCGCCTCGACCCCCGGCGGCTGTCGGCCTACACCCCGCTGTGGGTGCCGACGCCGACGAACCGGCGGGTCCGCCGGGCGCGGGCGGCCTTCGAGGCGACGCTCGACGACATCGTGGCCCGCCGCGAGCGCGAGGACGCCGCCAGCCGCGAGGCTCGCGACGACGTGCTCTCGCTGCTGCTCTCGCTCCCCGCGGAGCGGCTGGACCGCGAGCGCCTGCGCCACCAACTGCTCACGTTCCTCGTCGCCGGCCACGACACGACGGCGCTGACGCTGACCTACGCGTGGTTCCTGCTGGGCCACCACCCAGAGGCACAGCGCCGCCTCCACGCGGAACTGGACGCGACGCTCGGCGACGCCGACCCGACGCCGGCGGACCTCCCGGACCTCCCCTATCTCGACCGCGTACTCACCGAGGTCCTGCGGCTCTACCCGCCGGCGTTCACCGTCTTCCGCCAGCCCACCGAACCGGTGGAACTGGGCGGGTACGCGGTCGAACCGGGCGCGCAGTTGACGCTCCCACAGTGGCTCGTCCACCGCGACGAACGGTGGTACGACGCGCCCGACAGCTTCCGGCCCGACCGCTGGACCGACGGCTTCGAGGCCGAACTCCCGGACTACGCCTACTACCCCTTCGGCGGCGGGCCGCGCCACTGCATCGGCATGCGCTTCGCGCGGCTGGAGGCCAAGCTCGCGCTGGCGACCATCGCGCAGCGCTACCGGGTCGAGGCGGTGACCGAGCCGCCGCTGTCGCTGGCGATGCGCATCACGCTCTCGCCGACCGACTCCGTCGCAGTACGGCTCCGCGAACGGGACTGACGAGCCGCCGTCGCTCTCGAAAGGGGTTTGGGGCCGGCCCTGCAAGCGGGGGTATGCTCCGGGTCATCGGGCTCCTGTTGCTCATCCCGCTGTTCGACGCGGTCCTGCTGGTGGCGCTTGCGACCGGGGTCCTCTTTCCCGTCCCGCCGCTCGTGGTCGTCGCGCTCGTCGTCCTGACGGCGCTGATCGGCATGCTGCTCGTCCGCGCCGAGGGCCGGGCGACGCTGCGCGAGATACAGCGCAAGCTCGCACAGGGCGAGGTCCCCACCGACGAACTCGTCGACGGCGGCCTGCTCATCGCCGCCGGGGCGTTCTTCCTCACCCCCGGACTGGTGACGGACTTCGTCGGCCTGCTCATCGCCGTCCCGCTCACCCGCTACCCCATCCGGCTGGCGGTCACTCGCTGGTTCGTCGGCCCCTACATCGACGCCAAGACCGGCGGCTTCGCCTCCGGGCAGGTGTACGTCGGCGGCTTCCCCAACGAGGACGGCGCGGGCCCCGGTCCCGACGCCGGTCGCCCCGGTCCCGACGACGGCGGCGACGGCATCGACCCGACGACCGCGACCGACATCGACTTCGAGGAGTCCGACGAGGACTGACCGCCCTGTGGCGGTTTCTCACGGCTCTGCTGGCGAAACGTTACCCTTTTCAATACCCCTCGGGTACACCAAGACGCGCCCGTCGGGCCAATAGCTCAATCAGGTTGAGCGCTCGGCTGATAACCGGGAGGTTCGCGGTTCAAATCCGCGTTGGCCCATCCCGATTCCTGCCCGTTCCCAGCTTTTCCGAAAGCGGCGCTACAGCCGCTCTTCGGGAATTTTTCGGCGGAATTGGAAAAGTGCCGTCGAAGGTACTTTTTATTAGCTCGCAAGGAAACCTTGCGGACACCGAAGCCGTCTGGCGGTTACTATAGCTCAAGCCGTTCCCGGCGGAATCACCGGAGGTGGGTCCGGCCGTGCCCGCCCTCGGCGGGCCGGGAGTCCACGCTTCGCCTGTCACCGCAGGAACCTTTTTGGCTCCATGACACGACATACCAAAGCATGGTACGAGCGTTCATCATGATAAAGACCGTCGCCGGCAAGTCGGACGAACTGCTGGCAGCGGTCCAGTCCTCGGCGGGTATCACCGAGGCCCACATCGTCGCGGGGCAGTACGACATCATCGCCGAGGCGACCGGCGACGAGGTGTACGACGTGATGCAGTCGGTCGCCACGCGGGTACGGGAACTAGACGGCGTCGCGGACACGCGGACGTACATCTGTCTGGAGTAGCGCGGTCCGACACGGCAAAGAGCGTCGGGCCCCAAGCAAGTGCATGGTCACCGTCGTCGGACTCGTCGGGCTCGTCGTCATCGTGCTGGTGAACAGTGCCGTGACGGCCCTCATGACGCGGTTCTTCCGCGTGCGGCTCAACACGCGCTGGGGCGGGCTGCTCTACTCGGTATTGCTGTGTCCGGTCGCGGTCGTCGTCGTCGCGGTGATACTGTCGGTGCCCGTCGGGCCGTTCGTCACGCTCGGACGGGGGACGTTTCTCTCCGTGACGGTCGTCCTGCCGCTGGCGGTCGGCATCACGTTCGACTACTTCTGGATGCCCTCGCCCGAGGAGGTCACGCTGCCGACGTCGACGGACTAAGCGCGGTCGCTCACCGCGGCGCGGACCCGTTCGTACACCGCGTCGGGGTCGGCTCTCGCGTCGACGCGGACGAACCGGTCGGGGGCGGCGTCGACGAGCCGTTCGTAGTTCGCCCGCACGTCGGCGAGGTAGTCGGCCGTCTCGAACTTGTTGGTCGCGCCGCTGCGGCGCGCGGCGGTCTCCGGGTCGAGGTCGAGATACACTGTCAGGTCCGGCGGCCGGGTCCACGGCGCGTGGACCGCGCGGACGTACTCCAGCGGGTCGTCGAAGGCGTCGTGGCCCGCGAGCGTCGCCCCCTGATAGGCGTACCGCGAGTCGGAGTAGCGGTCCGAGACGACCAGTCGGCCGGCGTCGAGGGCCGGACGGACGGTGTCGGCCAGATGGGCGGCGTGGTCGGCGGTGTAGAGGAACAGTTCGGCGAGTTCGTCGGCGTCGGCGTCGTCGATGGAGCGCTGGACGGCGTCGCCGTACCAACTGTCGGTCGGCTCGCGGGTGAAAACGGCGTCCTCGAAGGCGTCGTCGGCCCGTAGCCGCTCCCAGACGGTCGTCTTGCCGCTGCCGTCGAGGCCCTCCAGCGTGACGAGCATACCCGACCGTCGACGCCGGGGACCGTAAGACCCCCGGACCGGGACGCGGTGGGGCCAAACTAGTTGCGCCCTACCTTTAGGTGGCCCGCCGTCGTCCGGTCGACCATGGACGTACTCGTAGTCGGCGGGACCGGATTCGTCGGACAGCACCTGTGTCGGGAACTCGACGACCGCGGCCACGAGGTGACCGCGCTGTCGCGGAACCCACACGACGCGGACCTCCCAACCGGCGTCGTCCGCACGGAGGGCGACGTGACCGACTACGACAGCATCGAGGGAGCCTTCGAGGGACAGGACGCCGTCGTCTTCCTGCCGGCGCTGACGCCGCTGTTCGAACCCGACGGCGGCAACGAGATGCACGAACGGGTCCACCTCGGCGGAACGAGAAACGCCGTGCGGGCGGCGGAGGCCCACGGCGTCGACCGGTTCCTCCAGATGAGCGCGCTCGGCGCGGACCCCGACGCGGCGACCCACTACCTCCGCGCGAAAGGCGAGGCCGAGGCGGTCGTCAGAGAGTCCTCGCTGGACTGGGTCGTCTTCCGTCCCTCCATCGTCTTCGGCGAGGGCGACGAGTTCGGCTACTTCGTCAAGCGACTCAAGCGGATATTCGCGCCGGGCGTCCCGCTGTATCCGCTGCCGGGCGGCGGCGAGCGGGCCCACTTCCAACTCATCTGGGTCGCGGACCTCGTTCCGATGCTGGCCGACGCGCTCGAAGACGACGAACACGTCGGCGAGACCTACGAGGTCGGCGGGCCCGAGCGGCTGACCCTCCGGGAGGCGACCGAACTCGTCTTCGAGAGCGAGGGCAAGTCCGTCACCGTCGTCCCGCTCCCGATGCCACTGGCCAAGGTCGGCCTGCCGGTCCTCGGGGCGCTCGGGTTCCCGATGGGCAGCGACCAGTACGAGGGGCTGGACTTCGACAACGCGCCCGCCGACAACGACGCGCCCGCGTTCGGCTACGACCCGGCCGAGATGCGGAGTTACGCCTCGTATCTCGGGCTCGACTGAACGGCGTCGGAGTCGTCCGGACCGGCCGAGCCGACGGCCGACAGCGGTCACCGCCCGCCCGGTTCTCTCCGGGCACGGCCGGGCGGCCGACCCCGGCCCCTTCGGCCGTTTCTGTTACTCAAGTGGGCTTTCATGGCTGAGATTTGGGCAAAAAACTTATACGCGCATTCCTACTTAGGCCTTTTAAGCGGAGTACCATATAATGAAACTCGCGATGATCGGCTTCGGGCAGGCCGGCGGCAAGATTGTGGACAAGTTCCTCGAGTACGACCGGAACACGGGCTCGGGGATAGTCCGGTCGGCCGTGGCGGTCAACACGGCCAAAGCCGACCTGCTCGGGCTGGAACACATCCCGGACGAGAATCGAGTGCTCATCGGTCAGGCGCGCGTCAAGGGTCACGGCGTGGGCGCTGACAACGAACTCGGCGCGGAGATCGCCGAGGAGGACATCGACGAGATTCAGGGTGCCATCGACAACGTCCCGGTCCACGAGGTCGACGCCTTTCTCATCGTCTCGGGACTTGGCGGCGGGACCGGCTCCGGCGGCTCGCCGGTACTCGCCAAACACCTCAAGCGCATCTACACCGAACCGGTCTACGGACTTGGCGTCCTGCCGGGCAGCGACGAGGGGGGTATCTACACGCTCAACGCCGCCCGCTCGTTCCAGACGTTCGTCCGCGAGGTCGACAACCTGCTCGTGTTCGACAACGACGCGTGGCGACAGACCGGCGAGTCCGTCGAGGGCGGCTACGACCACATCAACGAGGAGATCGTCCGTCGCTTCGGCGTCCTGTTCGGGGCCGGCGAGGTCGGCGAGGGCGACAACATCGCCGAGAGCGTCGTCGACTCCTCGGAGATAATCAACACGCTCGACGGCGGCGGCATCTCCACCGTCGGCTACGCCTCCGAGGAGGTCGAAGTCTCCTCGGGCGGGGGCGGCCTCCTCTCGCGGTTCAAGGGCGGCGACGACGCGGCCGACGACGGGATGGACACAGTCAACACGACGAACCGCATCACGTCGCTGGTCCGGAAGGCGGCGCTGGGCCGGCTCACACTCCCCTGCGAGATAGACGGGGCCGAGCGCGCCCTGTTGGTGATGGCCGGGCCGCCGGCCCACCTCAATCGGAAGGGAATCGAGCGCGGGCGCAAGTGGCTGGAGGAGCAGACCGGCTCCATGGAGGTCCGGGGCGGGGACTACCCGACCCAGACGAACAAGGTGGCCGCCTCCATCCTGCTGGCCGGCGTCCACAACGTCCCGCGAATCAAGGAACTGCAGCAGGTCGCCATCGAAGCGCAGGACAACATCGACGACATTCGCCAGCAAAGCGAAGATAACTTGGAGGAGTTGGTGGAAGACGATGAAGATGAACTCGATCCGCTGTTCTAGTCGCGCGATAACGCTGCTTTGCGTCGTCGGCCTGCTCGCCTTCGCGGGCACCGCTAGCGCTTTTACCGTCTCGGCCGACGGCGTCCCCGGCGAGTCCGGGGTCGACGAGGAGGTCAGCGTCACCTACACCATCGACGACCCCTTCACCGACGCGCCCAACCAGTGGACCCTCGCCGCACAGACCGAACTCCGCAACGTCAGTTGGACGGTCACCGTCTTGCGGGCCGGTAATCAGGTGAGTCAGGACACCTACGGCGACCAGAACGTCACGCAGGACCTCGACATCGACAACAACGGCGACCAAGTTCGGGTGGAACTGGTCGGAACGACCCCGGCCATCGAGAACTACACCTACCAGCCCGAGGAGACGTACCTCGTCGCGTCGCTCGACCGCATCAGCGGGAACAACCGCGAGGAGTTCCAAGTCGACAGGGCCCACCACTACACCGAGGAGAGCCGCGAGGCCCGACAGGCCATCGAGTCCGCGCAGTCGGCCATCGACGCGGCCGGCGGCAACGAGGAGGCCGAGGGGCTGGTCAACAACGCTATCTCGGCCTACGAGAACGAGAACTTCGGCAACGCCGTCGACCTCGCCAGTCAGGCCGAGTCCACCGCCCAACAGGCCCAGCAGAGCCAACAGACCACGCGGACACTTCTGCTCGCCGGTGCCGGCGTCGTCGTCCTCCTCCTGCTGGGCGGGGGCGGCTACGTCCTCTACCAGCGCCAGCAGGGCGACGACTACGACAGGCTGTAGATGCGGACCGTCGTCCCCGTCTCGGGGTCCGACCCCAAGACGCGCCTCGCTCCCGTTCTCGACGCCGACGAGCGCCGCGCGTTCACCGAAGCGATGCTCGCGGACGTACTCGACGCGCTGACGGCCGCGGGTCGTGACCCCGAGGTGGTCTCGACGGCCCCGCTGGACTGCGACGCGCCGGTCACCGTCGACGACCGCGGGCTGGACCCGCTCGTCAACGACCTGCTCGGCGACGGCCCGCTCGCGGTGGTGATGGCCGACCTGCCGCTGGCGACCCCCGGGAGCCTCGCCCGACTGTTCGACGCCGACGCCGACGTGGTCCTCGCGCCCGGACTGGGCGGCGGGACCAACGCCGTCGTCTGCCGCCACGAGGGCTTTCGCGTCGACTACCACGGCGTCTCGATTCGGGACCACCGCGCCATCGCCCGCGCGGCGGGTGCGACCGTCGCCGAGGTGGACTCCCGGCGGCTGGCGACCGACATGGACGAACCGACCGACCTCGCCGAGGTGTTGCTCCACGGCGACGGCGCGGCCGCGGACTGGCTGGCCGACGCCGGTTTCGAGGTGGTCGCCGCCGACGGCCGCGTCGGCGTCGAGCGGTAGCCGGCGACCCGACGACCTGCACGCTTTTGCGTCCCGAGCGCGGAGGGGCGGACGTGATTCCGGGCGCGGACGAACACGGCGTCGACCTCTCGGTAGCGGACGGCGACATCGAGCGCCTGCTGTCGGTGACGCCGGCCGACGTGGCCGCGGCCGACGAACTCTCGTACTGCCGGAACGTCTTCGTCCCGCTGACGACGGCCTGCCGGTACACCTGTACGTACTGCACCTACTACGACCCGCCGGGCGAGGCCGACCTCATGAGTCCCGCGGAGATACGCGAGACGTGCCGTCAGGGGGCCGACGCCGGCTGTACGGAGGCGCTGTTTACCTTCGGCGACGACCCCGACGACCGCTACACCGCCGTCCACGACCAACTGTCGGCGTGGGGGTACGACTCGATTCACGACTACCTGCGCGCGGCCTGTGAAATCGCGCTGGCGGAGGGGCTGCTCCCCCACGCGAACCCCGGCGACCAGACCCGCGAGCAGATGGCGACCGTCGCCGACTGCAACGCCTCGATGGGCGTGATGCTGGAGACCACCGCCGACGTGCAGGCACACGGCGGCCCGCGGGCGAAGTCCCCGGGCCAGCGCCTCGCCACCATCGACACGGCGGGCGAGTTGGGCGTGCCCTTCACGACGGGCGTGCTGGTCGGTATCGGCGAGGACTGGCACCACCGCGCCGAGAGCCTGCTGGCTATCCGGGCGCTCCACGAGCGCCACGGCCACGTGCAGGAGGTCATCGTCCAACCGGTCGTCGAGAACGAGCGCTGGCGGGGCGGGTCGCCCGACCTCGCCACGATGCGCCGCGTGACGGCGATGGCCCGCGCCGCCCTGCCCGAGGAGGTGTCGGTGCAGGTGCCGCCGAACCTCGCCCCGGCCCGGGACCTGACCGACTGCGGCATCGACGACCTCGGCGGCGTCTCGCCGGTGACCGACGACCATATCAACCCCGACTACGAGTGGCCGGCGCTGCGGGAACTGGCGGCCGTCGCCGAGAGCGCGGGCGTCCCCCTGCGCGAGCGGCTCCCGGTCTACGAGCGGTTCGTCGACGAGGGGTGGCTCCCCGAGCGCGTCGAGCGCGCCATCGCGGGTGACGACGCGGCCGGCGAGCGGTTCCGCGCCGTGCTGGAACGGGGCGAGAACCCGGTTCCGGCCGGCGACTGACGGGACGGACCGCCGCCCCCGCGGCAGGCGCGGCCGGTTCGGAACGGACGGTCGGCCCTCACTCCAGCAGCGGCGTTCCGTCGGCCCGCGGGCCCAGCGTCGGCCCGAGAACGTCCGCCTCGGGGTCGACGACCCGGCGCTGTTCGTAGTCCGTCGAGCGCTCGACCGGCGTGCGCCCGATGGCCCGAATCATGTCGCTGTACTCCTGTACCGAGCGGAACTCGCCGTGGTCGCCGCCGGCCCGCTTGGTTATCTCCTCGGAGAGGATGGTCCCCATGAAGTCGTCGGCCCCGCAGGTGAGCATCTTCAGGCCGCGGGCGTCGCCGTACTTCACCCACGAGGACTGGATGTGGGTGACGTTGTCGAGGAACAGCCGCGAGACGGCTATCATCAGTTCGTCCTCGTCGGGGCTCGCGCCGCCCTCGACCAGCCCCCGCTCGTACAGCGGCGTCGCCTCGTGGACGAACGATAGCGGGACGAACTCCGTTATCGCGCCGGTGCGGTCCTGTAGCTCCCGGACGCGAGCGAGGTGTTCGGCCCGGTGGCGGTCGTTCTCGACGTGGCCGTACATGATGGTCGCCGTCAGGTCCAGCCCGACGCTCGCGGCGGCGGTCATCGCGTCCAGCCACTCGCCGGTCCCTATCTTCCCCGGGCAGATGACCTCGCGCACCTCGTCGACGAGAATCTCGGCGGCGGTGCCGGGGACGCTGTCGAGGCCGGCCGCCGAGAGCCGTTCGAACACCTCCTCGTAGCTCCAGTCGGTACCCCGGCGGGCGTGGTAGGCCTCCTCGGGCGTCATCGAGTGGACGTGGACGCCGTCGACGCTCATGGCCCGCAACTGCTCGCAGTAGGTGCCGGGGTCGGTGTCGTACTCGGCGGCCGGCCGGTAGTTCAGGTCCGCCTGCTCGCTGGCGGCGAGTATCTCGCGGTGGTCGGCGTCGAGCGCCAGCGCCGGGTGGAGCCCGGACACTGAGCACACCTCGTAGATGCCGCGCTCGACGGCGTTCCGGACGATTTCGCGGGACTCCGGGGGCGTCTTCGTGAACCCGCCGTGGTCCTGCTGGTAGTCGCTGCGGAACTGCTCGGAGCGGTCCTTGAAGTTACAGAACTGACAGCCCGTGTTGCAGGCCGTCGTCACGTTGTTGTTGAGGTTGGCGACGAAGGTGACCTCGTCGCCGACGACCTCGGCCCGGCGGCGGTCGGCGGCCTCCAAGACCTGTTCTTTCCGGCGCTGGTCGATGCCCGCGCGGTCGGTGCCGGTCGAGAGGAGTTCGACCCCGTCCGCGACGGTCAGGCGCTCGCCGTCGCGGGCCTTCGCCAGCGCGTTCTCGAACGACTGGTCCGTCGTCGGCCGGCGTTCGAAATCGAACTCGCCGGCCGGCGACGCCCGGTCGAGGGGGTCAGCCATTGCCACACCGAACGGTCAGGACGGCCAAAAGCGTGTGGGTCGGCGGGTGGCCGTCGCGGGAGCGGCGCGGTCGCACGGCTACCGACCGACGTACCAACACACTAGCCCTCCTCGGAATCACGTAAGGTGTTTAAGGGGTAGCGGTAAGTGTGGCAACTCCCTCGCTCGGCCCATGACCGGAAACGCAGACGCACGCCCCGCCGACCGTCCCGACCTATTGTCCCGTGCGGACGCGGCGGCCGTCGAATCGACGCTGACCGCGTTCCTCGAAGACCGGGTCCGCGCCGCCGACGCCGACGGCGTGGTCGTCCCGATGAGCGGCGGCCTCGACTCGTCGGTGGCTGCCGTCCTCGCCGCCGAGGCCCTCGGCAGCGACCGCGTCCTCGGTCTCGCGCTCCCGTGTCACAAGACCGACGCGACGGCCGCCGCCGAGGCCGCCGCGGTCGCCGAGGCCCTCGACATCCGGTTCGACCGGGTCCACCTACGCCCGCTCGTCCAGCAGTTCGAGCAGTCCGTGCGGCCGTCGCTGGACCCCGAGGCCGGCGACGGGGCGGTCCCGACGCCGGACCGGGCACTGGGAAACGTCGTCGACCGGTTCCGGATGACCTGCGCGTACTACGCCGCCAACCGGACGAACTCGCTCGTCGTCGGGACCGCGAACCGCTCGGAGCTGTTGCTGGGCTACGTGACGAAACACGGCGACGCCGGCGCGGACTGCTTCCCGCTGGGGGAGCTCTACAAGACCGAGGTGCGGACGCTGGCCCGCGGCCTCGGCCTCCCCGACGTGGTGGTCGAGTCGACGCCGACCGCCGGACACTACCCCGGTCAGACCGACGCCGATGACCTCGGCGCGCCCTACGACCGCATCGACCCGTTCCTCCGCCGGGTCGTCGACGAGGGCATCGCCGTCGACGCGGCCGCCGAGGCCGCCGGACTCGACGCGGCGACGGCCGACCGCCTCGCGGAGATGTGCCGGGAGACGGTCCACAAGCGGGCCCGCCCGCCCACGCCCGACCGCACCGACCGAGCGCGCCGCCCG
This sequence comes from Haloarcula sp. MBLA0138, assembly GCF_055632455.1. Classification (NCBI taxonomy): domain Archaea; kingdom Methanobacteriati; phylum Methanobacteriota; class Halobacteria; order Halobacteriales; family Haloarculaceae; genus Haloarcula; species Haloarcula sp. MBLA0138. The sequence goes on from NZ_CM145746.1 coordinate 402,398, forward strand.
GTCGCGGCGTGGCGCGGCGGCGAGTGAGAAACGTCTTTGTCCCCCGCGGGGAACTCGCCGACAATGACGAGCGTGAAGAACTTCCGCGTGGACGAGCCCGCGACGGCCGACCGGCTGGGCCGTGGCGCGTTCGCCTTTACCGACGCCTACTCGGTGTTCGACTGGGGGCAGATGCCCGACCGGATTCCGGACAAGGGAGCGTCGCTGTGCGCGATGGGCGCGTTCAACTTCCAGCTGTTAGAGGAGAACCACATCCCGACCCACTACGAGGGCGTCCGCGTCGACGGCCACGACGGGACCCTCGATCTGGGCGAGGCGCTGTCGACCGGCGCGGTCCCCGAGGAGATGGTCATCGAACTGACCCAAGTCCCGGACCTGCCGTTCGCCGACGGGGCCTACGACTACGACGCCTACCACGCCGCGGCCGGCGAGAACTACCTGATTCCGCTGGAGATAGTCTTCCGGAACCGCGTCCCCGTCGGCTCGTCGCTGCGGAGCCGCACCGACCCCGCGGACCACGGGCTGGACTACGACGAGTGGCCCGACGAGGTCGTCGACCTCCCGGAGCCAGTCGTGGAGTTCTCCACGAAGTACGAGGAGCAGGACCGCTACCTCGACCGCGCGGCGGCCGACCGCATCGCCGGTGCGGCCGACATCGACCGGCTGGCGGAGGTCGCCCGCGCCGTCGACCACGTCGTCACGCGTCAGGCCGAGGACGCCGGGCTGGTCCACGAGGACGGCAAGATAGAGTGTCTCTACTACGAGGGCGAGATTCGAGTCGCCGACGTGGTCGGCACGTTCGACGAGAACCGCTTCTCCTACGACGGCCAGCAGGTCTCGAAGGAGGTCATCCGCCAGTACCACAAGCGCACCCAGCCCGCGTGGGTCGAGGCCGTCGGCGAGGCCAAGCGCGCGGCGACCGAGCGCGGCGTCGCCGACTGGAAGTCCCTGTGTGACCGCTCGCCCGAACCGCTGGACGAGTCGGTCGTCGAGGCCGCCCGCGACCTCTACTGCGCCGGGACGAACGCCTACGTCGACGGCGAGGTGTTCGACGCGCCCGCGCTGGCGACGGCCGTCGAGGCCGTGCGGGACCTCTGAGCGGCGGCCGAACACGGACAGCCGACCGACGACCGCGGAAAAGCGCGGCGGTGCGTCGGCCAACGGCGGCGCTACTCGCCCTGTTCGGCGACGAACTCCCCGAGCCCGTCGATGGGGCGGTCGGGGTTCTCGCGGTCGAGGTCCTCGGGCGCGCCCAACTGCGCGTCCGTGTTCTCCGGGTCCCGGAGCTTCGTCCGGCCGCGGTGGACCGTCACCTCGTCGTCAAGGTGGAGCTTGATGGCCTCGATGAGCGCCTCGGCTTCGAGGGGCTGGCCCAGCTGTTGGAGCTCTTCCTCGGTGGCGTCGTCGGGGACGTTGAACGCCCGCTGGGTGATGATGGGGCCCTGGTCGAGGTCGGTCGTGACGTAGTGGGCGGTGACGCCGGCGATGCGGACGCCCTCCTCGATGGCCTGCATGTACGCCGACGCGCCGGGGAAGGCGGGCAACAGGGACGGGTGGACGTTGATGATGCGGCTCTCGTAGCGAAAGACCACGTCCGGCGAGAGGATGCGCATGTACCGGGCCAGCGCGATGAGGTCGACGTTGTACTCCGCGAGAAGGTCGAGCAGGCGCTCCTCGTCGGGGGTGCCCTTCTCGTCCCCGATGTCGTGGAAGGGCACGTCGTACTTCTCGGCCAGCGGTTCGAGGTCGTCGTGGTTCCCGATGACCACGTCGATGTCGGCCCCGAGGTCGCCGTTGGCCCACGCCTCGAACAGCGCTTCCAGACAGTGCGATTCCTTGGTGACGAGGACGGCGATGGACTGGGTCTCGCGGTCGGCGGGGAACCGGACCTGCACGTCGACGCCCAGTTCGTCGCCCAACTCGTGGAGGTCCTCCCGAAGTTTCTCCTCGGTCGTCACCATCTCGGCGGTGTCGACGTGCATGGTCATCCGGAAGACCCCCTCCCGGACCGCTTGGTCGAGGTCCTCGATGTTGATGCTGCGCTCGAACAGGAGCGAGGTGACTTCGGCGATGAGACCCGTATCGTCGTCGCCGACGACGGTAATCTCGGTCAGGCCGCGGGTCACGCCCGCCACCTCGACGCGTCTCGACGGTTCATTTGGCGTCTGTTCGACGGGAGCGATGCAAAAGCCTTCGTTTTCGGGAGGCGGCCGCTACGGACAGCAGAGTTTTGTGTCCCTGTACGTATGTACTGGTGTGCCTACCGATTCGCCCACGGTCGTCTGTGCGGACCCCGACGAGGACGAGTGCGCGGCGACGGCGGCGGCACTGGAGGAGGCGGGACTTGCCACCGTCTCGGCGGCCTCGGTCGCCGACGTGGACGCGGCCCTCGACGCCGACACCGACTGCGTCGTGACGGCGTCTTCCTTCCCCGACGGCGACGGTTTCGACGTGGTCGACGCCGCGCGGTCGGTCGCGCCCGACTGCGCCGTCGTCCTCTACACCGAGACTTCGCCGGCGGCGCTCCCCCGGGGCGGCACCGACCAAGTCGTCGAGTACGTGCCGCGGTCGGTGCCGGCTTCCCGGAACCGCGTCGTCGATGTCGCGTCGCTGGCCGCCGCCGAGAGGACCCAAGCGGCCTACCCGATTCCCGAGGACGAACCCGAGCGCGTCGCCGCCGTCGAGTCCTACGACGTGGCCTCGCTGGCGGCCACCGAGACGTTCGACCGCCTGACCGCGCTGATGACGGCCCACTTCGACATCGCCGTGGCGTTCGTCGGTCTGCTCGACGAGCACGAGGAGCGCTTCGTCGCCTGCGAGGGCGCGAACTGGCGGACGCTGGCCCGCGAGGACAGCATCTGCACCTACACCGTCCTCACGGACGACGTGATGGTCGTCGAGGACACGCACGAGGACCCGCGGTTCAGCGCCAACGACCGCCTCGACGAACTCGACATCCGGTCGTACGCCGGCGTCCGCCTCACCGACGACTCCGACAGCGCCATCGGTGCGGTCTGCTGTATCGACGACGAACCCCGCTCGTACACGCGGGCCGAACTGGACGACCTCGAACGGTTCGGGGCCGAAGTCGAGGAGCAACTCCGTCTGCGCCGTCGGCTCACGGCCGCCGAGGAGGGGGATGCCGAATGAGTACACAGCAAGACGCCTACCGGTTCGACGGGACGCCGCTGTCGCCGGTCGAACCGGGGACGAACCTGCTGGTCACCGGGCCGATACTGGGCGGGACACGGGAAGTGGCCCTGCGCCTGCTGCTGGCCGACGGTGACGACGGCGTGGTCGTCGTCACGACGGACACGACGGCGAGCCAGACGCTCGCCGACTGCGAGGCCTACGGCGACGTGGCCGGCGGGCGCGTCTGCGTCGTCGCCGCCGGCGGCGAGAGCGACGACCTCGGCGACCACGTCTCGACGGTGCCGACGCCGGGCGACCTGACGGGTATCGGCATCGAGTACTCCGGGCAGTACGAGCAGGTGTACGCCCGCGGGTACGACCACGTCCGGACGGGCATCCACACGCTGACCCCGATGCTGGTCTACGCCGACGACGTCCGCCCGGTGTTTCGCTTCGTCAACACCGTCACCGGCCGGGTCCGCTCGGCCGACGGTATCGGCGTCTGCGTCCTCGACCCCGACGCCCACGACGAGCGGCTCGTCGGCACCATCGCCCAGCCCTTCGACGGCCGCGTCGCCGTCCGCGAGACCGACGACGGGCCGGAGGTTCGCGTGACGGGGCTGGCCGACCAGCCCGACGAGTGGACCGCCCTCGACACGTAAACACAAGCGTTTTCTCCGGTGCCCGCCCGCTTGCCAGTAATGACCGCCTACACCGCGACCGTCACCGTCCGGCTCAAACGCGGGGTCCTCGACCCCGAGGCCGAGACCACCCAGCGCTCGCTGGAACGGCTGGGCTTCGAACTGGCGGACCTCCGGTCGGCCGACGTCTTCGAACTCGACCTCGACGCCGAGAGCGTCGACGCCGCCGCCGCCCGGGCCGACGAGATGGCCGAGCGACTGCTGGCGAACCCGACCATCCACGACTACGACGTGGAGGTCGAACGGGCCGAATGAGCGCCGCCACACCGACGCCAGCGCTTGGTTCCCGCGCGGGGTGGTCGGCGTGACCGTCGCCGTCGTCCAGTTCGGTGGCTCGAACTGCGACCGGGACTCCGTCCGGGCGCTGGACACGCTGGGGTTCGATGCCGAACTCGTCTGGCACGAGGACGGCCTGCCCGACGACGCCGACGGCGTCATGCTGCCCGGCGGGTTCTCCTACGGTGACTACCTCCGGGCCGGCGCGATGGCCGCCCGCTCGCCCGTCATGGACGAGGTGCGCGCGGCCGCCGCCGACGGGACGCCGGTCCTCGGGGTGTGCAACGGCGCGCAGATCGGCTGTGAGTCGTCGCTGACCCCCGGCGCGTTCACGACCAACGAGAGCGCCCGCTTCCAGTGCGAACACGTCCACCTCCGGGTCGAGAACGCGGACACGCCGTGGACGCGGAGCTACGACGAGGGCGAGGTCGTCGAACTCCCCATCGCCCACGGCGAGGGCCGCTACGAGATCGCCGACGACCGCCTCGCCGAACTGGAGGCCGACGACCGCGTCCTGTTCACGTACTGCGACGCCGACGGCGAGGTCACGCCCGAGGCCAACCCCAACGGCTCGAAACACGCCGTCGCCGGCGTCACCGGCGAGGCCGACCACGTCGCCGTGATGATGCCCCACCCCGAGCGGGCGTCGCTCGACGACCTCGGGCGCACCGACGGGACGGGGGTCCTCGAAGGGTTCGCGGAGTAACGTCGCCGCTTTTCGCCGTCTTCACCACCGACAGCGTCGCCGCTCACCGGTATGCCAAAGGGTAGGATGGGAGTGGGACCGACGGAGCGTGTGACAGGTTCCGAGGTCCCTACACGTGGGTATGGGTTGGGGACACTAAAGGGCCAGCCTACCGGAGTGAAAGTGAAAGTGGTCGGTCGGACCGTCGGCCGGAGCGCCCGGCGCTACGGGTTGGCGACGCCCCTCAGCGGGCCAGCGGCAGCGAGTAACTCGTCTCGCGGTCGAGTACGGCCTCCCACGTCCGCTCGCACTCGCAGTCGACCTGCTCGAAGACGGTGGGGTCCTGTCGCAGGTCGAAGTCCTTGATGGCCCGCTGGACGGTGTCGTCGCAGTCGCCGCAGTTGTGCGGGCCGCGGTCGCTCCCGTGGCCGACGGGGTCCGAGACGACGATGACGTCCTCGTCGGCGGTCGATTCGAGCACTTCCGCGACCGACCAGAGCCACGGCGGCCGGTAGCCGCCGTCGTGGTACAGCTCCTCGACCATCGTGTAGCGCTGGACGTTGCAGGGGTTCATCGAGACGGTGTGACAGCCGTCGACGCCGGCACAGCGCCGGACGGAGCGTTTCATGTCCGCGACGGCCTCGGACTCCGAGAGGAAGGGGGGTTTCAGCAGGAGGTACGCCTTCACGCCCGCGCCGGCCGCTCGGGACTCGGCACAGGCCGCCTCGAAGTCGGCGAACTCGAAGTACTTGTTGACGCAGTCGCGGCGCACGCGGTCGGTGGCCGTCTCCAGCCCGACGGCCACGTCGGTCTCCAGTCCGGCGTCGACGAAGTCGGCGACGCGCTCGCGCTCGACGAAGTCGGGCAGGGACTCGACGACGATGCGCTCGCGGTCGGCGAACGTCTCGGCGACGGCCTGCCGAGTCCGGGCGGGCACCTCGCGCTCGTCGAGGAAGCTCCCGGAGGTGTATATCTTCACGAGGCCGCTCTCGCCGTCGGCGTTCTCGGCCTCGTGGTCGAGGCAGTGCCGAATCTGGGCCATGAGGTCCTCGTGAGCGACTTCGCCGCCCTCGACGGACTCGGCGACGTAGCCACACATCGTACAGCCGCCGGCGCGGGCCCACCGGCAGCCGCCGGTGTTGAGGATGATGGTGAGGCTCTGGTAGACGCCGTCGGGCGTGTTGTCCTCGTCTATCCACACCCGCGTCGGCTCGCGGGGGTCGTAGCTCGCGTCGTTGCGCGACCGCACCTCCCGCATCACCGCGTTGTGGGCGTCCATGCCCTTGTCCCGCTCGTAGACCTCCGGACTGGGCTTGCTCATTACGCCGGCGTAGCCGACGGGCGCGTATATCGGCTTCGTTAGCCCGGCCGGTCGAACGCCAGCAGCCGGCCGCCCACGGCCGCGTAGGCCCGCCCGCCGACGCCGGCCACGTCGAAGACGGTATCGGTCGGCCGGTAGACGGCGGTCGCCTCGCCCGACCGGTCGTCGACGGCGAACAGGCTGGTGAAGTCGGCGGCCTCGGGCGTGATGGCCTCGGCGACGACCGTCCCGTCGGTCGCGGCGGCCGGCCAGCCGTTGTTCGAGGGCGTCTCGTAGCGGAACCGCCGGCCGCCGCCGGGCACGTCGAAGGCGTCGACGGCGTCGGCCCCCACCCCGGCGCGGGCGTACAGCGTCTCGCCGTCGGGGGCCAGCAGGGGCCACTGCCCGTAGCCGTCGACCTGCCAGCGGACGGTGCCGTCGGCGTCGTAGGCGACCGTCGCCTCGCCCAGCGCGTACAGGCGGTCGCCGGCGGCGAGAAACGAGTCGACGGGGCGCTCGTCGCGCCACCGAACCGCCCCGTCGGAGTCGAGCGCGCGGAGCCGCGACCCGTCACCGGCCGCGGTCGCGGCGACGACCCCGTCGCCGACCGGACACAGCGCCCGCGGCTCGCCCGCCTCGACGCGCCAGCGCTCGGTCCCGTCGGTGTCGAGGCCGACCACGCGGTCGCGTGCGCCCACTGCCACGCCGCCAGCGTAGGTGGTCGCGGCCGTGACCCCGGTGTAGCTCCGCCCCCAGCGAACGTCTCCGTTCGCGGCGTCGACGCCGTAGAGGACCGTCGTCAGCGGCTCGTCGGGCGTGTCGTGGGTGCTGTCGGGGACGAAAAACTCCCGCCCGCCGACGACGACGGTGTCGTCCCGGACGCCGGCGACGGCGAGTTCCCGCTCGCGGCGCAGCGACCACCGCTTCGCGCCCGTCTCGGCGTCCAGCGCGTGCAGCGCGCTCCACTCGAACTCCGAGACGCGCCCCGTGACGACGTACAGCGTCCCGTCGGCGGCGGTGACGCTCCACTTGTCCCGTGCGTTCGTCTGCGAGAGGTGCGACCCGGTGACGCCGTCGCCGTCCAGTTCCGTCCGCCAGCCGAACCCCTCGCGCTCCGGTTCGACCGCCGCGACGGCCGACCGCGCGCCGTCGTCGCTCGTCGTCGCGTAGAGGTCCGTCCCGTCCCGGGTCAGCGCCAGCAGGTTCCCGAGGTCAGTGTCGGCGGTCCACGCCGGCTCCCACGTCGGGGGCCCGTTCGTGGGCGTCTCCGTCGCCGTTTCGCCGGTGTCGGTCACCGTTTCGTCGTTGTCCGTCGCCGACGCGCTCCCAGTCGCCCGGTCGGTTGCGGTCCCGCCGTCGCCGGCGCAGCCGGCGAGAGCGGCCAGCCCGGTGCCGGCGGCGGCGAGGAACCGTCTGCGAGAGGGCATACCGGCCCTCTCGCGGCCGACACAAAGGGCCTTCTGCACGCTCAGTCGCGGTTTGAGCGACCGACGAGCAGCCACGCGCCCGCGACCACCGCCCCGGCGGCGTTGGCAGCGAGGTCGGCGAGGCTGGGCGTCCGCGTCGGAACAGCTGCCTGTGCGACCTCGATGCCGGCCCCGTAGGTCACCGCCGCTGTGGCCGCCGCCGCGACCGTTCCCGCGCCGGCGCGTCGGCCCCGCACGAGCGCAGCGGTCAGCGCTGCGTAGCCGACGACGTGGGCGAGGAGGTCGGGCCGTACGGGCAGCGCCGACCCGCCGCCGGTCGGGACCGGTACCAGCGAGGCGACGAGCAGGAGCGCCGCCGCGGCCAGCGCCGGCGCGTTTCGCCGGGCGAACGCGTCGTCCATACCGCGTGCAGGTGCGGTGGGCGGATAAGCGAGACGGTCGCCGCGACACGGGGCCGGTTCACCACTGACGGGACCGACAGGGGGCAACGGTTACACGCTCCACCAGATACTTGCCCGCCACCGGCGAGGCAGGGGTAATGGGCGACCGGACCGGTCCCACGGCGCGACTCTCGGCGGTGTTCCCGGAACCGGCGGTCGTCGGCCTCCTCGCCGCCGTTCTCCTCCTCGTCGGCGGCGTCGCGCTCCCGCCCCCCTCGGGCCTGTCGTCGGCCGGTCAGCGGGCGCTCGCGGTGTTTCTCGCCGCCGTCGTCCTCTGGCTGTCGAAGCCGGTTCCCTACGCCGTCTCCAGCCTGCTCGCCGTGACGCTGCTGTACGCGCTGGGGACCGTCGACGGCTTCGCGGCGGCGGCGACCGGCTACGCCTCGACGCTGGTCTTCTTCCTGCTGGCGCTGCTGTTGCTGGGCAACGCCGTCGCCGAGGTCGGTCTCGACCGGCAGCTGGCCCGGCGGCTGCTCTCGGCCGAGAGTACGCCCCGGCGGACGCTCGGTTCCGTCGCGGCCAGCGTGCTGGCGCTGGCGCTCGTCATGCCCTCGGCGATGGCCCGCGCGGTGACGTTCGTCCCCATCGTGAAACAGCTGACCGACGGCTTCGGACTGCCGGAGGGAAGCGGGTTCGAGCGGGCCGCGTTCTTCCTGCTTGGACACGTCAACCCCATCGCGTCGATGGCGCTGATGACCGGCGGCGGGATGGCGCTGGTCACCTCCGGCATCGTCGACGCGACTGTCCGGCCCGTGACGTGGGTCGAGTGGGCGGTGCTGATGCTCCCGCCGACGGTGGTCCTGTACGCACTGGCCGCGCTGGCGGCGGCCGCGCTCTCGTCGGTCGAGACGACGCCGACCGTCGGCGGGGCCGCCGACTCCGACGCCAGCGAGGCCGCGCCGCTGGTGACCGACGGCGACGGGACGCCGCCGCTGACGCGGGACCAGCGGGTCGTCGGCCTCGTCACGCTCGGTGCCGTCGTCGGCTGGGTCGTCGGGTCGTTCGTCGGCGTCCCGACGGTGTTACCGGCGGTACTCGCGGTGACGGCGCTGTCCCTGCCCCGCGTCGGCGTCGTCACTTCGGAGGCCGTCGGGTCGGTGAGTTGGGGCATCGTCCTCCTCATCGGCGCGATGCTGTCGATACTCGACGCCCTGCGGGCGACCGGGGCCGTCGACTACGTCGTCGACCTGCTCACCGCCGCGGTCCCGTTCGCGGCGCTGGCCCACTGGCAGGTCGTCGCCGTGTTGCTCGCCATCGCCGTCGGCGTCCGCGTCCTGTTCTCGACCGGGTCCGCGGCCATCGTCGTCGCGCTCCCCATCGTGCTGGAGTTCGGCGATGTCTTCGAGGTGAACCGGCTCTACCTCGCCTTGGCCGTGTTGCTCGTCGTCGGGTCGACGACGGTCCTCCCGTTCAACACGACTGCCGTGTTGGTGTCGATGGACCGTGGCCCGCTGTCACACCGCGACGTGCTGACCTTCGGGCTGGTGGCGATGGCGCTTTCGGCCGCCGTCGCCGCCGGCGCGTGGACGCTCTACTGGCCGCTCGTGGCCTGACAGCGGCTCCCCGTCGGAGAGCCGTGAGACATTTATACGCGAGCGGGGTCTTGGCGACACGGAGGGACAGCCATCTTACGCGTCGAGTTCACGACGATGCCGACCGGTGTGATGGAGAAGCTCTACCGGCGGCTGTCGGCGGTCCGGAGCATCGAGCTCGACAACGCCTTCTACGTCGAGGACGGGACGTGGATAGAATCCCTGACCGTCGCGGCCGGCGAGTCCTTCGACGTGGCGGCGACGCTCGACGACGTCTCGGGCGTCTCGCTGTTTTACACCAGCGAGATACCGACGGCCTCGACGGACGTGGACATCCAGCGCATCACCGTCCTCGCGACCGAGTCGTACCCGTTCATCCTCGGACTGGTCCTCCGACAGGAGGCCATCCCGAACCGCATCGTCCTGCAGGAGGGTGGCTTCGAGGTCGTGACGACCACGCGGGACTGGGACCAGTTCCGCTCGCTGGCCGACGAGATACAGGCCACGCTCGGCGAGTTCGAACTGCTGTCGGTGACACAAACCGAGGAGCCCGGCGAACCGCTCGACAGCGGTCGGTTGACCGAGGTCCTCGTCTCGAAGCTCACCGCGGACCAACTGGAGATACTGGAGACGGCGTACAACCGGGGCTACTTCGACGTGCCCCGCGAGACGTCCGAGACCGAACTGGCCGAGGCGCTCGGGGTGGCGCAGTCGACGGTCAGCGAGCGGCTCCGGACGGCCGAGCGGACGCTCCTCGAACTCATCTACGGACCGCGGTCGTAACGAACGAGGAGATATCCTCACGGACGTTCTAAACTTTTCCGTGATAGCCGACCCGACTTAAAGTTCGATAGGTATCGGCGCGGATAGGGAGTAGAACGATTCCAGATAGCCCGGAATATGGGGGCGGGATGACCCGGAAAGATAATGATGGATTCGAGAACGGAACCGGTCGACGACTGACCCGGCGGGGGTACCTCGCCGCGACGGCGGCGACGCTCGGGACGAGCGCCCTCGCGGGTTGTGGCGGCGGCGGTGACGGCGGCGGCGGTGGCGGCGAGAGCCTGACGCCGAACGCCCCCTCGGGCACGCCCGAGACCGTCGAGACGCAGTACTGGCGCGACTGGGAGACCATCGACGCCGACTCGCCGCCGCTCGACTACAGCGCGACGGCCGGTGCGGTGCTGGACCCGCTCCCCGTCGAGTTCTCCAGCGAGGACGACCCGTGGATGCGCGAACACGCGCTGATGGTCCAGCGCGGTCTGAACGACCTCGGCATCGGCGTCGAACTCAACGACCGTCCGCTGAACCAGCTGTACGCCCAGAGTTGGGCGACGAAGGGGATGGAGGCCGTTGTCTCGATGAGTACTCACGGGCCGGACCCCCAGCGCGGGCTCGACCCCAACCCGCTGTTGATGCGCCGGACCGCGGGCAGCCTCTCGAACTACGACAACTACTACCACCCCGAGCTACAGGAGGTCCTGACAGAGCAGGCTCGGACCACCGACCGGGCCGAGCGCGAGGAACTCGTCGACCGCGCACAGGAGATATTCACCGAGGACGTGGGCGCACTCATCACGCTGTTCCCCGACGTCATCACGGCGGTCAACACCGAGAAGTGGAGCGGCTACGTCGAGACCCCGGGCAACGGCCCGACGAAGGACTCGTTCGTCTGGTCCGAGGTCAACCTCCAGCCCGAGACCGACGACCGGACCTACGTCAAGGGCGTCACCACGTCGATGAACTCCCTGAACCTCCCGTGGGCCGCCGGCGGCGCGGAGGCGAAACGCCTGACGTTCGTCTACGACGGCCTGTTCGACGCGACGCCGGACCTCGACGTGGTGCCGGCCCTCGCCACTGGTGGCGGCTTCGTCGACGACACGACCGTCGAACTCACGCTCCGCGAGGGCGTCGAGTGGCACGACGGCGAGCCCTTCACCGCCGAGGACGTGAAGTTCACCGTCGAGCTGTATCAAGAGTACTCCTCGACCAGTCAGGTCCCCTTCTACGAGCCCATCGAGTCGGTCGAGGTGCTGGGCGACCACGAGGTCCGCTTCAACCTCACGGGTCCCGACGCGGCGTTCATGACCCAGCGGGTGGTCCGCAGCGTCATCATCCCGAAACACACGTGGGAGGACGTCGACGACCCCTCCCAGCACAACCCGGACGCCCCGGTCGGTACCGGTCCCTTCCAGTTCGAGAACTGGGAACAGGGGACCCGCTTCGAGGTGTCGCGCAACGAGGGCCACTGGATGTTCGACGACGACTGGCGGGCCGACGCGCTGGGCGACCACGCCGAACGTGGCGAGGGCGTCGAGGGAGTTATCTGGATAAACGTCGGGAACATCGACTCGATGATCGGGTCGCTACAGGGCGGCGAGATAGACGCCGTCGGGACGACGCTCTCGAACGGACAGGCCGACCGTGCCGCGAGCGCCGGGAGCGTCGAGAAGATGTCGACCGGCAACTTCGCGCCGCTGGACACGAAGCTGATGTTCTCCTGCCCGCTGGTGCGGGACAAGGAGTTCCGCGTCGCGCTGGCGAAGGCCGTCGACGCGCAGGGCTTCGCCGAGGGCGTCCTGCAGGGCCGGGCGACCGTCCCCAGCGGCGAGAACCCCATCTCCGACCTCACGCAGTGGCACACCCCCGAGACGACCGACTACGAGTTCGACATCGAGGGCGCGAAGAGCATCCTCCGACAGGCCGGCTACACGTTCGACGGGAACGACAACCTCCGCTTCCCCAACGGCGAGGCGTGGGGGGCGTTCGTCGAGCGCGTCCAGCCCGAGAACACCCACATGCGCCGGTCGGAGCTCGACCAGCCCGACTTCTCGTGAGGACACGGACGATGTACACCGACACCACGACCGACCGACGCCCGAACGGGCGGCAGGCACGCGAGCGGGGGCGGCCCGGGACGACCGGCCGTACTCACGCCGCCGTGCCCGTCGCTTCGCCCGCGTGTAGCGTCGCATCGCCGTCCAACACCGGGGCTCCGGAGGTGCGCCGATGAGCCAGTTCCAGCGCTTCCTCGCCAAGCGCCTCGTCATCTCGGTGGCGCTGACGCTGGTGGCCGTCTCGGTCATCTTCGTCGTCCTACGGCTGCTGCCGGGCAGTCCCTTCGAGGCGCTCGTGACCTCGGGGAACCTCAACCAACAGCAGATAACCGAAATCCGGGCCACCTACGGCCTGAATCAGCCACTGTGGCGGCAGTACATCACCTACATGGGGAGCATCCTGACCTTCGAGTTCGGCTACTCCATCCTGCGGAGCCAACCGGTCTGGAGCGTCCTCGAACCCCGGCTGGTGAACACGCTCATCCTGCTGGTGCCGGCGCTGGTGACGACGGCCGTTCTCAGCTCCGCCGTCGGGATGTACGCCGGCTGGAACCGCGGGAGCGCCCTCGAGAAGTTCAGTATCATCTCGACGACGTTCCTCCGGTCGACGCCGGTGTTCATCACGGGCATCATCTTCATCATCGTCTTCGCGTACAACCTCGACCTCGTGCCCGCGTTCGGGATGCGGTCGGTGACGGCCTCGCCGGAGGGGTACGCCGACACGTTCCTCTCGCTGGACTTCGTCCACCACTACATCCTGCCCTTTACCGTCGCGGTGCTGTACTACAGCGGCGACTTCCTGTTGCTCGCGCGCAACGGCGTCGTCGAGAAGCAGGGCTCGGAGTTCCTGAAGCTCCACCGCGCGAAGGGACTCTCCGAGATGCAGCAGTTGGCCCGCGCCGGGCGCAACTCGATGCTGCCCATCCTGACGTACTTCGCGCTCCGGCTGGGGATGATATTCCAAGGCCTCATCCTGCTCGAAGTCGTGTTCGGCTGGCCCGGCATCGGCCGCGAGCTGGTGCTGGCCATCCAGCAGCAGGACTACCCGCTGGTGCAGGCCGCCGTCTTCATCATGGCGTTGGCGGTCATCATCGCCAACCTCGCGGCCGACGTGCTGTACGCGTACTTCGACCCGACCGTCTCGACTGGGGGAGGTGGGGCGGCGTGAGTACCGAGACCAAGCCCAAGGCGGCGTTCTACGAGCGCATCGACCGCGTCCGCGAGATCGTCGTCGACCAGTTCGCGTTCCTTCGGCAGGACCGACTGGCCTTCGCCGGCGTGGTCGCGGTGGCGACGTTCGTCTTCCTCGGGCTGTTCGGCCCGTTGCTTGCCCCGCACGACCCCATCGAACACACCGTCCGGGACCCGTCGGGGTCGGTCCTGCGGCTCTCGGCCCCGACCGGCGCGGCGGTGCTGGGGACGACGGCCTACGGGAAGGACGTGTTGAGCCAGTTCCTCGCCGGCGCGCGGCCGACGCTCATCGTCGGCCTGTTCGGCGGGCTGGGAACCGGCGCTATCGGCTTCCTCGTCGGCCTCGTCAGCGGCTACTACGGCGGCTGGGTCGACGAACTGTTGATGCGACTGACCGACTTGACGTTCTCGCTGCCGTTCATGCCGATGGCGCTGCTGTTGCTCACCTTTGTCACGCCGAACGTCTGGCTGATGACGGCCATCATCGCCGGCTTCCTCTGGAAGATGCCGGCCCGGGTCGTCCGCTCGGAGGTGCTGTCGGTGCGGGAACGCACGTTCGTCAAGTCCGCCCGCGCGAGCGGGGCCAGCGACCTGCGGACGATGCTGTACCACGTCGGCCCGAACGTCCTGCCCATCGGCTTCCTGTACACCGCCTACGGCGTCGCGTGGGCCATCGCCGCACAGGCCAGTCTCGCCTTCCTCGGCTTCGGCGACCCGACGATGACCAGTTGGGGCCGGATGCTCCGGCAGGTGTTCGAGTCCGGGAACCTCCGCGTCGCGTGGTGGTGGGTCCTCCCGCCGGCGCTGGGTATCGCCGCCGTGACCACCTCGGTGTTCCTCATCGGCCGCGCCTACGAGGAAGTCATCAACCCCGAAATTCAGACCGACCAATGAGCCTACTCGAAGTCGAAGACCTCAAAGTCACGTACAGCACCAACCCCGACGAGGACGGCACCGTCCACGCCGTCAACGACGTGTCGTTCGACATCGACGAGGGCGTCAACTACGGGCTGGCCGGCGAGTCCGGCTCCGGCAAGTCCACCGTCGCGGAGGCCCTGCTGGGGCTGCTCCCCGACAACGGCACCGTCGAGCGCGGCACTATCCGGTTCGACGGCCGCGACCTGACCGCTCTCTCCGAGGCCGAGCGCCGGGACGTACTCTGGGAGGACATCGCCTACATCCCACAGAGCGCGATGGACTCGCTGGACCCGGTGATGTCCACCGGCGAGCAGATAACGCAGGCCATCCACAACCACCGCAACGTCTCCGACGCGAAGGCCCGGAGTCGGGTGCGGGAGCTGTTCGAGATGGTCGGGCTGGACCCCGACCGCATCGACGACTACCCACACGAGTTCTCCGGCGGGATGCGCCAGCGCGTCACCATCGCCATGGCGCTGGCGCTTGAGCCGGACCTCATCATCGCCGACGAGCCCACCACCGGGCTGGACGTCATCGTTCAGGACAAGATTATCGACAAGATTCTGGAGATACAGGACCGGATGGACAGCTCTCTGCTGCTCATCACCCACGAGATCGGCGTCATCGCGGAGACCTGCGACGAGCTGTCGATACTGTACGGCGGGAAGGTGATGGAGCAGGGCAGCGTCGACAACGTGCTGGTCAACCCCACGAACCCCTACACGATGGGGCTGAAGAACTCCTTCCCGGAGATAGAGGACGGCGACGCCGACCCCGTCGCCATCCCGGGGTCGCCGCCGGACCTCAACCGGGAGCCGACTGCCTGCGTCTTCGCGGACCGCTGTCCGTTCGCCACCGATGAGTGCCGCGACGCCCACCCGGACCTCGTGGACCTGCCCAACCGGAACCACCGGTCGGCCTGCCACCGCGTCGACGAGGCGGCCCAGATGCGCCGGGACGCCACCGACCCGGAGACGTGGGGCATCCCCGACGCCGGCGGCGCGGACTCGGACCGGGGCGAGGTCGTCTTGGAGACGACCGACTTGGAGAAGTACTACGAGCAGAGCCAGTCGCTCGTCAGCAAGCTCCGCGGCGAGGACCCCGACTACGTGAAGGCCGTCGACGGCGTCTCGCTGTCGGTGCGGCGCTCCGAGGTGTTGGGAATCGCCGGCGAGTCCGGCTGCGGGAAGTCGACGCTGGGCGAGACGATGGCGCTGCTAGAGGAGCCCACCGGCGGCGAGTTCGTCTTCGACGGCGAGCCCTACGAGCACTACCGGGACGGGAACCTCGAGGAGTTCCGCCGGAAGGTCCAGATAATCTTTCAGGACCCGTTCGACTCGCTGAACCCCCGACAGACCGTCCGGAAGCTCGTCGGCGAGCCCCTGACTATCCACGACTACCGGACCGACGAGCGCGAGCGGGCCATCGTCGAGACGCTGGAGAAGGTCGGGCTGACCCCCGCCGAGAAGTTCCTCGACCAGTACCCCCACGAACTCTCGGGCGGCCAGCGCCAGCGCGTCGCCGTGGCGAAGGCGCTCGTGTTGGACCCCGACTTCCTCATCTGCGACGAGCCGGCGTCGATGCTCGACGTGTCGCTGAAGGTGAACCTGCTGAACCTCCTGCGCGGGCTCGCCGACACCGAGGACATCGGCGTCGTCTACATCTCCCACGACCTCGCCAGTCTGGTGCAGGTGTCGGACCGCCTCGCCATCATGTACCTCGGGCGGGTCATCGAGGAGGGTGACGTGGAGTCCATCGCGGCCCGGCCCAAACACCCCTACACAACGTCGCTGCTGTCGGCGGCCCCGGAGAAAGACCCCACGGCCGACCGGACACGCGTCCTGCTCGACGGCGAGCCACCCGACCCCGTCGACCTCCCCTCGGGGTGTGCGTTCGCGCCCCGGTGTCCGAAAGCCGCCGAGGAGTGCTGGGCGGGGGAGCCGCCCATCGACGAGGCCGGCGACGCCGACCACCGCGCGGCCTGTTACTTCCCGGACGACGAGACCGAGGAGACGGCCCTCGACGCCGCAGCGAGTGGCGACAGTGCCGAGTTCCCGGCCGACGCCGACTCGCTGAGCGACTGAGCCATGGTCGGCTCCGTCCCCGGCGTCGCGGCCGGTCCGGCCCTCGTCGCCGCGGTCGGCGACCTCCCGACCGACGCCGTCGCACTCGCCGGGGCGGGCGTCCTGCTCGTCCTGTTGGTGCTGTCGGCGTTTTTCTCGTCGGCGGAGATAGCGATGTTCTCGCTGGCCCGGCACCGCCTCGCCGCGCTGGCCGAGGACGGCGTCGACGGGGCCGCCGCGGCCGCGTCGCTCAAAGACGACCCCCACCGGCTGCTCGTCACCATCCTCGTGGGGAACAACCTCGTCAACATCGCCATGTCCTCGGTCGCAACGGGGCTGTTCGCCCTCTATCTCGGCCGCGGGCAGGCGATAGCGGCGGCGACGCTGGGCGTGACGGCAGTCGTCCTGCTGTTCGGCGAGAGCGCCCCCAAGTCCTACGCCATCGAGAACACCGAGTCGTGGGCGCTGACCGTCGCCCGGCCGCTGAAGCTCTCGGAGTACGCCCTGTATCCGCTGGTCGTCACCTTCGACCGGCTCACGCGCGTCCTCAACCGCGTGACTGGCGGCGGCTCCGCCATCGAGACCTCCTACGTCACCCGCGAGGAGATACGCGAGATGATACGAACCGGCGAGAGCGCGGGCGTCATCGACGCCGACGAGCGCGAGATGCTCCGGCGCGTCTTCCGCTTCAGCGACACCATCGCCAAAGAGGTCATGACGCCGCGGCTGGACGTGACCGCGGTCCCGCGGACCGCGACCGTCGACGAGGCAGTCGCGGCCTGCGTCGAGAGCGGCCACACCCGCCTCCCGGTCTACGAGGGCGACCTCGACACCGTCGTCGGCGTCGTCGAACTCGGCTCGCTGGTCGCCGCCGGCGTCGACGGCGACGACGCGCTCGACGCCCACGTCGCCGAGACGCTCCACGTCCCCGAGACCAAGGCCGTCGACGCGCTGTTCCGCGAGATGCGCGACGAGCGCGTCGAGCAGGTCGTCGTCGTCGACGAGTTCGGGACGACCGAGGGTATCGTCACGACCGAGGACGTCGTCGAGGCCGTCGTCGGCGAAATCCTCGACGACCAGGAGGCCGACCCCGTCGAAGTCGTCGACGACCGGACTGTCCGCGTCGAGGGCGGCGTGACGATAGACGCCGTCAACGACGTGGTCGGCGTCGAGTTCCCGGAGGGCGAGGAGTTCGAGACCATCGCCGGCTTCGTCTTCAACCGCGCCGGGCGGCTGGTCGAACCCGGCGAGACGCTCGCCTACGACGGGACGGAACTGACCGTCGAGGCCGTCGACGCCACGCGCATCGAGCGCGTCCGCATCACCGAGGCCGACCCCGCGACCGCCGACGGCGGCTCCGTGGAGGCGTCGGGATGACCCGCGGGCCGGGCTACTCCCCGTCGCCCATGACGGTCACTATCGGCCGGTCGGCCTCCAACAGCACGGAC
Source organism: Haloarcula sp. MBLA0138 (assembly GCF_055632455.1). Lineage (NCBI taxonomy): Archaea > Methanobacteriati > Methanobacteriota > Halobacteria > Halobacteriales > Haloarculaceae > Haloarcula > Haloarcula sp. MBLA0138. The sequence goes on from NZ_CM145746.1 coordinate 420,348, forward strand.
TGCGTGGTGCTGCCGAACAGGGCCTTCCCCGTCGGCGAGCGCTTCCGGCCGCCGACGACGACGTACTCGGCCCCGACTGACTCGGCGACCGACAGTATCTCCGGCACCGGTTCGCCGACGCGGCCGTGGGTCGAAATCATCCCGAAGTCGGGGTCGTCGAGCGCATCCACGACCGCGTCGTTGGCGACGTTGGCCGCCGCGTCGGCGCGCTGTGACTTGCTGTACTCCTCTATCGCGCCGGACTCCTCGACCGCCTCCTTTCGCTCCTCGAACTCCGCTTGGGTGACCGTGTGCAGGACGTGCAGCTCCGTCTCGTAGGTCGAGGCGAGGTCGTAGCCGGTCTCGACGACCGCGCCCTGTGCCCCGGTCGCGCCAACCGCTGCGAGTATTGACATACTTAAAATATAGGTGAGTTGACATTTATAGCTATGGGTACGAGCAGTATCCGCCGGCCGCGGCTGTCCGGTCGACTCCGAGAAACGGCCGCCGGCCCGGGCGGGGCCGCTGCCGCGCACCCGCGTTACAGCTCCTCGACGTGGCGCATCTGGACCGCGATGCCCCGCGTCGAGTCGGCCATCTCCGCGCCGTGCATCTGCGCCCGGCCGACGCCGAAGGCGGCGTCGCCACGCACCACCACGTCGTCGCCGACGCGGATGTCGTCGCTGGCCCCGACCACGCCCGGCGCGAGCACGGAGCCGTGGGGGACGAACGGCTCTATCTCGACGGTTTTCGTCGGCACGTCGCTGTCGACCCAGCGGCGCGCCCCGGCGACTGTCAGCGAGAGGACGCCGTACTGCTGGGCGAGCGCGGCCAACTGCTCGCCGTCGCCGTCCTCGACGCGCAGTTGCGGGTACCGGCCCGGCGTGGCGATGTCGCCGAACAGTTCGTCGCCCGCGCCGGGGCCGAACTGGTAGTCCGCGACGGCCCGGACGGTGTTGTGCTCGCGCTCGCGCTTGGGGTAGCGGTCCCACCCCTCCAGTTCGGCCGCGAGTTCGCCCAGCGACTCCGTCGTCGTCGGGTGGTCGGCGACGGTGTAGGTGAACTCCCGGTCCAGCGACTCCGCGACCCGCTCGCAGATGTCGCGGTACCCCTCGCCGGGGACGTGCGCGACGACCTCGGGGTAGTCGGCCCCGTCGAGGTACCGCCGGAGTACGTCGGCGACGAACTCGATTTCGGTGGCCGTCCAGCGCCCGGTCACCACGGAGTCGTAGTGTTGGGCGGGATAGGTGAGTTCCAGTTCCTGCGGGACGACGCCGATGGGCGAGGTCATCGACACCACGTGGGCGCGCCACTTGATGGCGTCGTGGTACTGCTCGTGGCTCTGGGAGTCGCTGTAGGGCTTGCGGGCCGAGCAGGGGACCAGCACCAGCGGCCGGTCGGTAAAGCGGGGGACGTACCGCTCGGTGACCCGCTGGGCGAAGCGCTGAATCTCGACCCGGCGGATGCTGTCCCCGCTCGCGGCCGACAGTTCCGCCCGGCGGATGAGCGGCGTCCGCCGTTCGAGGTAGCCGTACTGCTGGTCGAGTCGCCGGAACGTCGCGGTGAGCCAGTTGTCCTGCCGGGCCTGCCCCTCGACGTAGTCCCGCAGGCGGCCGTCCCGGATTCGGCGGCGAACCCGGCGCAGTTCGGCGGCGAGGGCGTTGACGTTGTGCTCGACGCAGGCCTCGCGGTCGAACTCCTCGCGGGGCACCCGACAGGCCGGACACGCACAGGGGAGTTCGTCGAGGTCCTCCAAGAAGTACGCCTCGTCGGTCGTCAGATACCGCCCCTCGGTGCCGCGGACGACGGCGCGGTGGGGGTCGACGAGGTCGACGCCGGCGTAGACCAGCGTGGCGACGTTGCGCGGCGTTGCGACTCCCGGGAGGTACAGCGCGGTGTCGGTCGGCGTCGCCTCGCGCGCGGTCGTCACGGCGTCGACGAACGCCGCTGCGTGGCCGGCGTAGCCCGATGCGCCCGAGAGGACGGTCACGTCGGCGTCGTGGCCGGCGGCGGTGTCGGGCGCGACGACGGCGGCGCTGGGGAACTCCACGTCGGGGTAGTCGACGGCGAAGGCCTCCCGGACCTCCTCGGGGGTCCCGGCCGGCAGCCCGCGGTGTGGCAGGACCGTGATTTCGCGCTCGTCGCCGGCCGGCGCGTCCCGGCGCTCGGCCCAGCGACTGCCGGCGTCCCGCAGGAGCGCGTGGACGTCGCCCGGCGTGTCGGCGTCCACGTCGTCCACCAGCGCCGGCGTCGTCACGGACTCGGCGAGGCGCAACTCCCCGACCCGCGCGGCCGCGTCGCGCTCGTGGACCTCGAAGTAGTCGGTCATGCCCACCCCTCGGCCGTCGGCGCTGAACTATCTTGCTCTTCGGCGGCCGCACGCTCCGAAACCCGTCGCCCGTTTCCGGCCGTGTAACGTGGTATTATACCCCAGACACCCCAACCGGGGGCATGGCACCGACGAAGCCGGACCTCGCCGGCAGCACCGCCTTCATCACTGGGACGACCCGCGGCATCGGGAAGGCCGTCGCGCTGGCGCTGGCCGAACAGGGCTGTAACGTCGTCTCGACGGGCAAGACCACCGAGGACGGCGACTACGGCGAGGACCGGGAGTTGGAGGGGTCCATCGAGCAGACGGCCCGCGAGGTGGAGGAACGGGGGGTCGAGGCCCTGCCGATACAGGTGGACGTGCGCGACCCCGACAGCGTCGCGGCCGCCGCCGAGCGGGCCATCGACCGCTTCGGCGAGGTCAACGTCGTCATCAACAACGCCAGCGCCATCCAACTGGCCCCGACCGAGGACTTGCCCCCCGACCGCTTCGACCTCCTGACCGAGGTGAACGTCCGGGGCACCTACCTCACTGCCCGGGCCTTCGCCGACCACCTGAAGTCCGTCGACCGGGACGCGTGGGTGCTGACCAACGCCCCGCCGGTGACTGTCGACCGGGCACCCGGTCACGCCCCCTACGCGTGGTCGAAGCTCGGGATGACCTTCGTCACGCTCTCGCTGGCCGCGGAACTGGGCGGCCACGACGTGGGCTGTAACGCCTTCTGGCCGGTCACCGCCATCGACACGCGGGCGACGCGGTACTTCGGGCTGGGCACCGAGGACGACTGGCGCAGCCCCGCCATCGTCGCCGACACCGTCCTCGAAATCCTCTCGCGGGACCCCGCGACGTTCACCGGCAACGCCGTCTACGACGAGGCGCTGCTCCGGGAGGCCGGCGTCGCGGACTTCGCCGAGTACAACCTCACGCCCGGGGACCCGGAGCCGATTTCGGCCCGGATGGTCGACCCCGACTACGAGCGGCCGTCGTAGCCGCGCCGGTCGGCTTTTGGCCGTTGCGGACCAACGACCGGCGTGGTCCGCTCCCGCATCGCGACGGCCGCCGTCGGCCTGCTCGTGAGCGTCGCCGTCACCGCCGCGCTGTGGTGGTACTTCGACACCCTCGCCGTCTTCCTCGTCCTGCCGTTCGTCCCCTTCCTGTTCCGCGGCCGGGCGACCGAACGCCCGCCGACGAAGGCCTGCCCGCGCTGTGACTTCCGGACCGACAGCGACGCGTTCGACTACTGCCCGCGGGACGGGACGCGGCTGGAGCAGGCGTAGCGAGCGCCGTAGTCGCTCGCTACGCCCGCCGACGGCCCAGTCGTGTAAGCGTTCTATCGTTCGATTTCTTGGTACGCTGTCTCACGCCCTTTCCGGCCCGAAAGGGCGGCGAACACAGCTGTCGATAACACACAATGTATTTATTGCCCCGGGAATCACCTAGCGGTCAGACTGCCGTACCGCGTACAGCGAGGGTGTGGGGACACGAGATGCTAATCGCGACGACGATTATGCTGTTGGGACTTCTGGCGGGCATCGCAGCGGCGCAACTCCGCGGGCTCCGTCTGGGCGGCGTCATCGTCGTCCCGCTGGTCGCGGTGTACCTGCTCCGGAGTTTCGGCACGTTCCCGGTGTTCGTCACCAGTATTCTGGCGGCCTACGCGGCCATCGCGTACGTCAAACGTCGGCTCCCGCTGTACGGGCGTCAGCTGTTCGTGTTCTCGGTGCTCGTCGGGGCGCTCGTCCCCGTCACCGCGTTCGAACTCGTCGCCTTCGGGTTCGACTTTCAGGGGGCGGTCACGGGCGTCGAGTTCGTCGGCAGCATCCTCCCCGGTATCGCGGCGTACAACTTCCACCGGCTCGAACTGGAGGAGCGAGTACTCGATGCGGTCGTCAGCCTCGCGGTCTTGCTCGGGCTGACGGTCGTCGGTATCCTGTTGACCATCGTGGTCGGGCTGACGCCGCTGTCGGATACTCTCTCGCCGCTGTTGCTCAGCCCCGAGTCGGACATCGCCATCGCGTTCGGGCTGACCGTCGACCGCCCGCCGCTGCCAGTCATCGCGTCCAACCGGCTCACGCTGGGGTTGGTCGCGTTCAGCATGGGCGTCACCGAGTTCCTGCGGGCGCGGTACGGGCTCCGCATCGCCGGCGTCATCGTCCTCCCGCTGGTGGTCCTCATCGGCTTCCGGAACGCGTGGCTGCTGCCCTGTTGGGTCGTGACGAGCGCCGTCGTCTACGCCGGCGTGCAAGCGGTCCACCGCTGGACGCTGCTGTACGGCCGCGTCCTGCTCGCCGTGGGAGTCATCTTCGGCCTGTTCTCGATGCTCTCGCTCGTGGTCGTCGTCCCGACGCGACACGGTCTCCTCCCCTTCTTCGTCGGGCTGTTCGGCGGAGTCACCGCGTACAACCTCCACGTCGTGCCGCCCGCCGAACGACGGGCGACGGTCGCCGTGACGGCCGCGGTGTTCGTCGCCGTCGTCTTCCTCGCGCGGCTGGCTATCGTCCCGCCGCCAAGCGGCTTCCTGCAGGACGTGCGGCAGGTGCATCTCGCGGTCGGTGGACTGGCGCTCCTGCCCGGCGGCGCGGTGCTGTATCGCCTCGAACGGAGCCGTCCGGACGGACTGGTCGGCCGCGTCGAGGGAGCCATCCGGAACGAGGAGCGACGCGAGGGTGAGCCGTCGTGAGCCCCGACTGGCGACGCGCTCTCGACGAGTTCGGCGACCTGCTCCCGACCGACGGGGACGACTTCCGACGGCTCGCCGGACTGGCCGGACGCGGCGTGAGCGAGGCGCTGGGGGCCGGACCGATACACCGCCGTCGGCTCGCCGACATCGACATCCGCATCGCCGTCGCCGGCGTCCGCGGCAAGTCCTCGGCCGTCCGCTGGCTCCACGACGCTTTCCACGGCCGGGGCTACGACACGCTGGCGAAGGTGACCGGCGACCACCCGCGCGTCATCCACAACGGCACCGTCGAGGACATCGGCCGGGGGTCGCAGGTGCGCCTGTACGAGAACGAGCGCGTCCTCCGGTCGTTCGCGGACGCGGACGTCGACGTCGCCATCTTCGAGAACCAGGGTATCCGACAGTACACGACGCGGCTGGTCAACGAGCGGTTCGTCGAGCCAGACGTCGTCTTCGTGACGAACGTCCGCGAGGACCACCTCGACACGCTCGGGAGCAACCGGGTGCAGATAGCCCGGTCGCTGGCCCGGAGCGTGCCACGCGGGACCCGCGTCGTCTGTGGCGAGGCCAACGAACAGCTCCGGGGGTACGTCGCGGCGGAACTCGACCGGCGCGACGCCCCGGTCACGTTCGTCGACCCGCCGGCCGAGCGGCGGTCGGTCCCCGGCGCGGAGGTGGTGTACGGGCTCGACGAGGTCCTCGCGGCGGTCGGTGAGCCCCCGCTCCCGGACGCGACGCTCGCCGAGTACGCCGAGTCGTTCCGTCCGGCGTGGCGACGGCTTCCGGCGGGACGCCTCTACAACGCGGCGGCGGTCAACGACGTACAGAGCACCGAACTCGTCCGGCGCGCGCTGCTCGGCGGGACTGAGACCGTCGTGACGCCGCTGGTCAACCTCCGGGCGGACCGGCGGGGCCGGACGGCCTCGTTCATCCGGTATCTCACCGAACTGTACGAGGACGGCGCTATCGAGCGCGCACACGTCGTCGGCGACACCCAGCACCTGTTCGACGTGAACACCCCCTTTCCCGTCGTCCGCCACGACACCGGTCGGCGCTCGGCCGACGCGGTCCTCGACGACACGCTCGCGGCCGGCGACCCGGTCCTCGTTGTAGGCAACACCGTCACGGCGTTCATGCGGGACCTCCAGCGGGCCATCGACGCGAGAGCGCTCGATAGCACCGCCCGGTCGGGGGAGGCCCGGTCGACGGCCGCCGAGGCCGACGCCGACGACGAGACGCTCCCGGACGCCGTCGACGCGCCGCCGGAGGGAGCCGGATGACCGAGTACACGTCCAGACGCCGGGTCCTGCGGGCGCTGGGTGTCGGCGTCTCGGCCGGCGTCGCCGGCTGTGGGGGCCTGACCGACGTGTTCCCCGAGGCGGGACGGGACGACGACGCGCCGCAGGTCCCCGACGGTCGCCTCGCCGGGCGCGTCGGGGACACCGACGGCGCGCCGGTCGCCGGGGCGGCCGTTACCGCGCTGGGACGGGACAGCCGCCGACTCGCCGCGACGACGACCGGCGACGACGGCCGGTTCGCGCTCGAACTCGACCGGCCCGTGTGGCTCCGGGCGACCGCCGACGGCTACATCGAGCGGGTGGTCGCCGCCACCCCGGGGACGCCGGTGGACGTGACTCTCGTCGGCTCGGCGGGCACCGCCGCGCTCGCGTTCGGCGGCGACGTGATGTTCGGCCGCCGGTTCGAGGAGCCGTCCTCGGACCGCCTCGACCCGCGACACACCATCGAGCCCAGCAGCCGCGCGGACCACGAGCGCGTCCTCGACTACGTCGAACCGCTGCTGTCGAGCGCCGACCTCACGTCGGTCAACCTCGAATCCCCCCTGACGACGTCACCGGTCCGCCACCCGGAGAAGGCGTACACGTTCACCTCCCACCCGGTCGCCGGCGACGCCCTCGCCGACGCCGGCGTCGACTACGCCGCGCTGGGCAACAACCACGCGTTCGACGCGCTCGCACCCGGCCTCCGAGACACGGTGCGGACCCTCGACAGTGCCGGCATCGCCCACTCCGGGGCCGGGTTCGACACCGCGTCGGCGTGGCGGCCGGCGACGGCGGAGATAGCTGGCCTCTCCGTGGCGCTGGTGTCCTGCTCGGACCTCGTCGGTCCCCGGGACGGCTTCCACTGGTCGGCCGACCGGACGGCGGGCCGGCCGACCACCGTCACGCAGGACGGCGAGTCGTACGCGGTACCCGCCGGCGTCGGCGTCGCCGAGGCCGCGCCCGACGCCCTCGCCCGCCGCGTCGAGCGCGCCGGCCGTCGCGCCGACGTGGTGGTCGTCCAGATTCACGGCGGCGAGCCCTACCGCCCCCGACCCACCGAGCGGATGCGGACGCTCACCGACGCCGCGGTCGACGCCGGCGCGACCCTCGTGGTGAACCACCACCCCCACGTCGTCGGCGGCATCGAGCGCCGGGACGGGACCGTCGTGGCGTGGTCGCTCGGAAACCTCGTCTTCGACCAGACGCTGTGGCCGACGTTCCCGACGTACCTCCTGACGGCGTACGTGACCGCCGACGGCGTCGCGCGGGTCGTCCTCGACCCGCTCCTCGTCGACGGGTTCGTCCCCCACGGCGTCGTCGGGAAGCCCAACCGGACGGTGACGTGGCGGACCGCCGGCCGCTCGACGCCCGACGCCCGCGTGACCCGTACCGGGCTGGCGCTTGGCGCGGGCACCGAACCGCCGTCGACGGCGACGGTATCGCTCACCGGCGAGGGGACGGTCTACGGCCGACGGACCGGCTGGGTTCGGGACGTGGACTCGGGCGACGTACGGCTCGGCCGCGACCTGCTCCCGACCGGGACCTTCGAGAGCGTCGACGTCGACGGGACCGGCTACGACGGGGCGCTCTGGCGGTTCAGCCGGGGCCCGAGCGCGAGCGGTGCGACCTTCGGCGTCGACGGGAGCGGCGGCGTCCGGTTGCGCCGCATCGCCGGCAACTCGGCCAACGTCGTCCTTTCGAACAGTCACCGGGTTCCCGTCGACGGCCCGCTGACCGCGAGCGTGAACTACCGGTCGGCCGCGAGCGCAGGCCTCGAACTGGAGGTGGCGTGGTACGCCGCCACGACCGGTTCCGCTATCGAGCGCGAGCGGTGGTCCCTCGGCGCGACCGGCGACGAGTGGCGCGTGGCCGCCCGACGCGTCGACCCGCCGAGCGGCGCGACACACCTCAACGTCCTCGTCTCGCTCTCGCCGCCCAACACCGGGACTCGCACCGCGACCCTCGACGACGTGCGGCTGATAGAGTGGGCACCGGCGACCGTCGACGGCGGGCGCTCGTTCGACCACGCCCGCGTCGACGGCGACGCGACGGTGACGATGGGGGTGCCGGCCCGCCGCGACGCCGACTGGCGGCCGCTGTACCGCGACGGGTGATGTCGGCCGCCCGCGTCAGTCCCGGTCGTGTAAGTCCCGCACCGTCACGGCGTCGGGTACGCGCTCCAGCGCCGTCGCGGGCCAGCCGTCGTGGGCCAGCGTGAACTCGACGCCGGGGTGGCAGTCGACCAACCGCGCGACGCCGTCGGCGGCGGCCTCGTAGGCCGCGCGGTCCAGTCGGGCGGGCGTCTCGGCGGTCAGCGGGTACGTCCCGGCGAGTTCCCGCGGGTACGGGCCGAACGGTGGCTGTAGCCCCCACGACTCGTCGTAGTCGTCGTTGGCGTTGCCCGGCGTCAGCAGCACCGACTCGCCGGCTATCTCGAAGCGGTCCAGCCGCTCGTGGTGGCGCAACACCTCCGGCCGGCGGGCGCTCTCGGCCGAGGTGTAGAAGAAGGCGTCTTTGGAGACCGCGTCGGTCCGCTCCAACTGCGCGGCGTGGTCCAGTAACGCCCGGTAGCCGTCGAGGACCGCCGGGTGGCCCCGCGCCCGGGCGTCGACCAGTTCCAAGAGGTTCCCGGCCCGGATGGCCTGCCGGACGCGGCGTATCTCCCCGTAGGTGACGTAGAGGTTGTGCCGGGCGAGCAGTTCCTCGCGGGCGTCGGCGTCCATCCCGTCGAGGTCCGCGGGCGCGTGGTCGACACAGACCGGACATTCACAGGGGAAGTACGCGAGGTCGTCGACCTGCTCGGTGCCACGGACCGTGAGGTAGCGGTCGTCGCGGGCGTACAGCGCGTAGGCGGCGGAGTCGAACAGGTCACACCCCAGCGCGGCCGCGAGCGCGAACATCATCGGGTGGCCCGCGCCGAACAGGTGGACCGGCCCGACCTCGCCGAGCCCGCGCTTGCAGGCCGCGACCACGTCCGCGAGGTCGCCGTAGCGGTACTCGTTCATCAGCGGGACGACCGCGCCAAGCGGGAACACGTCCAGTCCCGACGCGGCGGCGTGTTCGCCGGCCCGCTCGCGGAGGTCGGGGTAGGTCGACCCCTGCACCGGCGCGGTGACGAGCATCTCGCCGGTGTCGGCCTCGGCGGCCGTCGCCAGCCGGGACTGCGTGGTCGCCAGTTCCTCGGCGGCGCGCTCGCGGTCCACGTCGGGCGGCGTCGGCACGTCGACCGGCGTCCCGATGTCGCTCCCGATGTCCCGCTGGAACCGGAGTATCTCCTCGGTGGTCACGTCGATGTCGCCGTACTCCGCGAGCTGGAACGACCCCGAGTCGGTCATGATAGCGCCCGAGAAGTCCAGCAGGTCGTGTAGTCCCCGTTCGAGGACCGGCTCGCGCAGGTCCTCGGAGCCGTGGAGGATGTAGCTGTTCGTGATGAGTATCTCCGCGCCGAACTCGGACTCCAGCGTCGACGGGGCGACCGTCTGGACGTGGGGGTTGACGACGGGGAGGATGGTCGGCGTCTCGACGGTGACGCCCGCCCGGGGGACCTCCAGTTCGCCCAGTCGGCCCGCGGCGTCGTACTCGCGGACCTCGAAGTGTGTCATGCCACGCCGTCGGTCGGGCGCGCGCCTAAGGGTTGTGTTCCCCGCCGCTCACCGCTCGAACAGCGCGTAGTGCATGATACCGGTCGCCGAGCGTCCGTCCCGTAGCTCGCCGTCCCGAACGGCCGCCAGCAGCTCCTCGAACGCCGCCGTGTCGACGCGGATTGACTCGTCGAAATCGAGGTCCCGCTCGGCCGTCGGCTCGCACCCCTCGGCGACGAAGTAGTGAAAGACCGAGTCGCAGTAGCCGTTGGCCGGCTCGGCCGTGTAGAGGTGGGCGACGCTGTCGGCCTCGTAGCCGGTCTCCTCCCGTAGCTCGCGGGCGACCGCAGCCCGCGGCTCGGCGTCGGCGGCCTCCATCGACCCCGCCGGCAGGCCGCGGTTGACCCGCTTGACCGCCTGCCGCCACTCCTCGATGACGACCACCTCGCCGTCGGGCGTGAACGGCAGGACGACGACGCTGTCGCCCTCCCGGAGGTAGTCGAAGTCCGTCTCGGTGCCGTCGGGCAGGACCACGTCCTCGTGGACCACGTCGAAGCCCGGACAGGTGTAGGCCCGTTCGCTGCCGACCGTCTCCCACGCGAGTTCGTCCGCCATACGTCGCTGTCGCCTCCCGCCGGCAAACGTGTGGTGGTCCCGCGCCGGCGGGATACTTATACCGGAGAACGAACACATAGCTGGCATGGACGACGTCGTCGACCTGGTGACCAAGTCGCTCGCAGACGAGTCGGCCGCCACGTTCGCGGAGCGGGTCGACGAGCAGGCGGCGGGGCTGCGCGACGCCATCGAGGCCGGCGAGTTCGACAACGAGGCGTTCTCGGTCGGACTGGAGGTGGAGCTGTACGCCGTCAATGCGGAGCCGGAGCCGCCCGAACCCGACGACGGGACCGAGACGGACGACGGCGACGCGGAAGGGAGCGACGAGGCGGACGCCGCGGACGCCGACCTCGGGAGCGGCGGCGGCAGCGCCCCGTGGAGTGGCTCTCTCGACGCGCCGGCGGAACCGGGGAGCGGGAACGGCGCGTCGCTGGAACCCGACGACGGGGGCGGGCCGTCGCTAGAGCCCGACGACGGGTCGGACTCGGAGACGGATGCCGACCGCTCCACGGAGCCGTTCGGCCCGGGCGAGGGACCGTCGCTGGACGTGGACCCGGACAGCCCGCTGGCCGACGACGGGCCGGAGAACCCGCTGGCCGACGCGGAGCCGGCGGTAGCGGCCGACGACGACGGCGACGACGAGCCCTACATGGACCCGGCGGCGTGGGAGGGGCGCTTGACGCGACTGCCCGAGGCGGTGTTCGAGGGCGCGGCCAACAAGGAACTGGGGCTGCACAACGCCGAGGTCAACACCGAGCCCGACACCTTCGACGGCACCGGGTTGGAGGTGCAGACGACGGCCGTCGAGATGCGGACCAAGCAGGCCCGCCAGCAGGCGAGCAAGCACCACTGCGACCTGATTCTGGACGCGATGTGGACCGTCCCGCCCGAGGAGGGCACCGAGTCCTATCTCTCGGCCCACGACCGCCGCGAGGGCGTCGTCTTCGCCGACAACATGCGACAGGCCCCGCGGTACGTGTCGCTGGACAACGAGGCGCTGCGCCACGCCGGCGGCGAGATTCCCTTCGACGTGCCGGGCTACGAGGGGACCTTCCCCACCATCCTCTTCGAGTCGCTGGCGACCTCCATCCAGCCCCACCTCCAGATTCCCGACAGCGACGCCCTGCCGGCCCACTACAACGCCGCTATCCGGACGCTCGGGCCGTTGCTGGCCCTGTCGGCGAACTCGCCGTTTCTCCCGGCGGACATGTACGACGATGTCGACGGCGAGTGGCTCTGTGCCAACACCCACCACGAACTCCGCATCGCCGCCTTCGAGCTATCGGTCAACACCAGCGAGAACCCCAAGGTGCGGGTCCCGCGGGACATCGACGCGGCGACGGACGTCGTCGACCGCGTCGTCGCCGACGACCTCTTTGGCCCCTTCCTCCGGGAGTGGCTCCACGAGGACGAGCGCGAGTCGCTCCACGACGCCGTCTGGGAGTTCGACCACAAGCGCGGGACCTACTGGCGGTGGCTCCGCTGTGTCGTCGGTGGCGACCCCGTCGAGGGGGCCAGCGACGAGCGCTCGCTGCGCATCGAGTACCGACCCCTCCCCACCCAACCCCACGTCAAGGACGTCATCGGCCTCCAGACGCTCACCGTGGGGCTCGTCCGGGGCCTCGTCGCCGTCGACCACCCGCTGGCCGAACTGCCGTGGCAGGAGGCGAGACGGAGCTTCTACGCGGCGGCCCGGGACGGTCTCGACGCGGACCTCTCGTGGGTGACCGTCCACGGCGAGCGGACCACGGACCCTGCGGTCGTCTACGACGAGGTGTTCCGGTACGCCCGCGAGGGGTTGGCGACACAGGGCGTGCCCGAGGCCCGCATCGACGAGTACCTCGGTCCCATCGAGCGCCGCTACGAGGCCGGCGAGACGCCGAGTTCGTGGAAGGTCGCCCGCGTCCGCGCGCACCTCGACGACGGGTGCGCCCTCGACGAGGCCATCGCCGAGATGCAGCGGGACTACCTCGCAGCCAGCGACACGCACCACTCCTTCGACGAGTGGGTGTGAGCCAGCGGGCGGCCGACGCCGCCCCCGTCGTTCGCCGTTAGGCAGTGCCTTTTTCGGCTCCGGCCCGAACCGGGACACATGGTCTCAGAAGGAGACTCCGCACCGAGCATCGACGCGACGATAGCCAACGGCGAGGTCGAGGCCTTCGACCTCTCGAACCACCTCGGCGACGGGCCCGTCGTGCTCGCCTTCTTCCCCGGCGCGTTCACGCCGCCGTGTTCCAACGAGATGGTGGCGTTTCAGGAGCGCCTCGGCGACATCGAGGCCGCCGGGGGGACGCTGCTGGGCCTCAGCGCCGACTCGGCGTTCTCGCTCAACGCCTTCCGCGAGGAGCACGGACTCGAGTTCGACCTCGTCAGCGACATGAGCCGCGAGGCGATTCAGGCCTACGGCCTCGAAATCGACATCGGCGACCTCGGCCTGTACGGCGTCGCCAACCGCGCCGTCTACGTCCTCGACGACGAGGGCACCGTCACGTTCGCGTGGGAGACCGACGACCCCACGAACGAACCGGACTACGCGGCCGTGCTGGACGCCGTCGAGGCCACCGCGTAACGACCGTCTCGACGCCGCCGATTCTTGCGCTCCAGACCGCCGGGCAGTCGTGACGCCGTCCGCGACCCGGCGGGGTGGTCACGGGAGCGCGTCGAGTACCGCGTCGGTGACGCCGAAGCGGACGGGGTCGGCCGCGGGCGCGCCGAGAGCCTCGCCGTAGTCGGCCACGGCGTCTCGGGCCGCCGGCTCGGCCAGATGGCTCGTGTTCACTGCACCGGCGACTACCTCGCTGCCGGCGACCGGTGCCGACAGGCGCTCGTACAGGTCGACACACTCCGCGACCGGCGGAATCTCGACCGACTCGTAGCCGTGAATCCGCTTCCGGCCGGCCTCGTGACACAGGACGAGCGCGTCCGGGGCCGCGCCGTGGAGGACGCTCGCCGTTACGCCGGCGTAGGCGGGGTGGACGAGCGACCCCTGTCCCTCGACGACGAGCAGGTCCCGGTCCGCGGCCGCCTCGACCAGTCGCTCGACCGCGCCGGCGGCGTAGTCCGCCACCACTCGGTCGACGGCGATACCTTTCCCCTCGATGGCGACGCCGGTCTGGCCGGTCGGGACGACAGCGGCGTCGACGCCGCGTTCGCGGGCCGCGTCCCGGAGTTCGAAGGCCGCGGTCATCTTCCCCGTCGAGCAGTCGGTGCCGACGGTGGCGACGACGGCGGTGTCGACCGCGCCCGCGCTGCCCTCGGCGACGGTGAGGTCGTCGGGCGGCCGCCGGAGGTCGCGCAGTTCGCCGCCACCGTCGGCCGCGAGCGCCGCGAACTCCTCGTCGTCGGCGAGGAAGTCGTGCAGGCCAGCGACGACGGTACAGTCCCGTTCGAGCGCCCCGCGCACGTCGGGCCGCCACGACTCGTCGAACGCGCCGCCGATGGGCGACACGCCGACCACGAGCGCGTCCACGTCGCCCACGTCGGCCATCGAGGCGACGATGGGGGCGTCCTGTACGTCCGGCAGGAACTCGCCGACGCGCCGGCCGGCGTGCTCTCGGTCGACGACGTCGACGACCTCGTGGTCGCCGTAGCGCAACAGCCCCACAGCGGTCTTCGCCCGGTCGGGGAACGACTCGTGAGTGAGGAGGGCTACTCGCATGCCCGGACCGACACCGCCCGCCGGCCTAAAACTGTGGCCCGACCCTAGGGCACCCGCAGGGACACCGTCCAGAACGACCGGACGGCGTCGGAAAGCGCTGGCTCTGGCTCCCCGGTCGCGTCGACGGCCGCGACCGCGGCCGCCCGGTCGGCGAACTCCTGGACCACCGAGGATTCGCCGACGACGTACAGCGTCTCGGGGTCGGCGGCGTCTATCGCAGCCCGACAGCGGTCGAGGTGGCTCGCTATCTGCTGGTCGCGCAGGCGTTCGAACCGCGACTGCGAGAAGCCGCCCTTCGAGTGTTGGCTCTTGAGTTCCGAGTCGAACCCGTGGAAGGCGGTCCGCTCTCGGCCGTCGTACTCGCCCAGCGCGAACAGGTCCGACCGCACGAGTGCGACGGTGTGTTCCCCGGTCGGTTCGAGCCACGCGGGCTCCAGTCGCACGCGGTCGGCCCACGCGGCGAAGGGGTCTGGCGGGGCCGGGAGGTCGAGACAGGCCGCGAGCACGCCGGCATCGTCGGTCACCGCCAGACAGGGCGCGGCGCTGGCGACCAGCGGTGCCCGGTCGCCGAAGGCCTCCCGGACCCGCTCGGGCAGGTCGTGCCCGTCGGCGACGTAGGCCGTGAACACGCCCTCGGGGCCGGTCTCGAACGACGCCAGCCGCGCCCGGACCGCCCGGACGCGGTCGCCGTGCAGTCGCTCCTCGACGCGAAACGAGCGGTCGTCGGCGTCGCCGCCCAGCCGCTCGACGCGGTCTTCGAGCTCCGCCACGCGGTCCTCCAGTCGGTTGACCTCGCGCTCGGCGCGCTGGCGCTCCGTCGTCGCCTCGGCCCGGCGCTCCTCCTCGGCGTCGAGTTGCCGTTCGAGGTGGCGATTGTCCTCTTCCAGTTCGTCGATGCGCGCTTTCAGCGACGCGCGCCCGAGCAACCGGTCCAGCATCGTCTCGACGGCGGGCGGCGACGGGCTTAAAAGTGGCCGACGCGGCTCAGACCGCGCTGCTCGGCTGGCTTGGCAGGCCGTCGGCGACAGAGAGCAGTTGCGCGGCGTGGTCGGCCTTCGCGAGGAACACCTCGCGGAGACTCGGCGGGTTCCGGACGTTGGCGTCGTCGAGGACGCCTTCGGGGACGGCGAGGGTGTCAGCCGGCACCTGCTCGTCGCCGCGGACGGCGAAGTGCTGTGAGCCGAGTTTCATCACCAGCGGGAGGTCTGTCCGCTCGACGCCGGAGCCGTCGGCGTACAGCTGCTGGTTGACTCGCTCGTGTTGCTCACGACACATCGCGGCCGCCCCGTCGGCGGTGGGCTCGACGTAGAGGCGACCCAGATAGTATCCGCGGGAGAACTGTTCGAACATCGGGACAGTTGTATGTGTGGTAGTGACACACATAAGCTTTCGGCGGTACCCTTTTGCCGTCTCGCAATTCCACCGCTCCGGAGCGGGACCGACAGACCTTCCCGGGGGCCGGCCGGTGTGGCCGTATGGACGCTGGGCCGCTCCCGCGTCGGTACGCCCGCTACTATCTGGAGCAGACCCCGAGTCTGGTGTGGCTCCTGTTGGTCAACGCCGTCGCCGTGTTGGTCGGCGTGCGCTACTACGTCGAGACGATGCCTGCCGTCTCGACGTTCCTCTGGCCGCTGTACGCCGACTCGCCGACCGCCGTCTTCCTGATGGCGCTATCGCTGGCGACGCTGTTGCCCTTTCTGGGCCGGTCGCTGGACGCCGTGCCCGCGAACCTGCCGCTCGCGTACCTTCACACGTTCGCGTTCGTCTGGCTGGTGAAGATGGGCGTCTGGACGTTCGTGGCGCTGAACCTCGGGTTCGACGCCTACTACCCCGACCCGTGGGCGTACTTCGGCATTATCGCCACGCATCTGGGGTTCGTCGCCGAGGCGTTCCTGATTCCACACTACGGCCGGACGACCCGGGGCGCGCTGGCGCTGGCGCTGGTGACGGCGTTCGCCAACGACGCGCTCGACTACGCCTTCGGCTACTACCCGCCGCTGCGGTACGACCCCGGCGCGGGACTCGCTGTCGCGACCGTCGGGGTGTCGCTGCTGGCCGTCGCCCTCGCGTGGCGCTGGCTCCCGAGACTCGACGAGGCGTCGGCATAAACGCTATTGGACGGTCTCAGACAGTCACGGGCGTGCGTGAACGGCGCGAACGAAGGTGGCGCTTTTTAGTTCGGGTGGGTCATGTACGGGTACGGATGAGTCAACGCCAGCCCGTCGTGGTCGTGCTGGTCGTCGTCCTCGCGGCGCTCGCGCTCCCGGCCGTCGCCGCACAGGAGACGGCGACGCCGACGCCGACGAACGGGAGCGACGACGGCGGCGCACTCGGGACGCAACTGACGGCGTTCGCCCAGTCGAGTTCGGCCGCGGCCAACGACACCGTCGCGAACGGGATGTGGCGGGTCGGCTTCGAGCGGGCGAACGACTCGGTACGGCCCGAACTGGTCGACAACCGCACTCGCCGACTCTCACAGCGTCTCGACCGCCTGCAGCGACAGAACGAGACGCTCACGGAACGACACGAGAACAGGTCGCTGCCGGAGCCGGCCTACGTCGCACAGCGGAGTCGCCTCGCCGCCCGGATAACGTCGCTCAAGACCGCGGTCAACGACACCGACGCCGCCGCCGCGTCGGCCGGCGTCGACGACGCGCGACTCGCCCGCCTCAAGCGCAACGCGAGCGACCTCTCGGGGCCCGAAGTCGCCGCCATCGCCCGTGGTCTCGGTGGCGGCCCACCCGCCGCCAACACGACACGCGGCCCGCCCGCCGACGCTGGAAACGGCAGCGTCGGGCCGCCCGCGGCTGTCGGCGAGGCGGACGGCAACGGCACCGACGACCCCGACGGTGGTTCGGGAAACGCGACCGGTGACGGCGGCCCGCCCGTCGGCACCGGCGGCGACGGGACGCCCGGTTCGAACGGCCCGCCCGACGAAGCGGGGCGTGACGACGGCCAGACGGGCAACGCACCCGCGGACGGCGGTCCGCCCGACGACCCCGGACCGCCAGACGACGCGGGCAACGGGAACGCCGGCCCGTCCGACGAGGGCAGCGACGGCAACGGAAACGCTGGGCCACCCGACGACGCCGGCCCGTCAGACGATGCGGGCAACGGAAACACCGGGCCACCCGACGACACCGGTGACGACGATGGCAACTCGGACGATGGTGGTCCCAGCAGTGACGACGGTGGTGACGACAACAGTGACGACGGCGACGACAGTAGCGCCGGCAACACCGGTGGTCAGGCCGGAAACGCCGGTTCCGGGGCCGAGGAGTCGGGCGGCGACAGCGGGAGCGACGGAGCCACCGGAGGCGGTGGAAGTGGAGATAGCGACAGCGGCGCGGACGACGGCGACGGCAGTGACGGGGCCGCCGGCAACGGTGACGGCGACGCTGGCAGTGCCGGAAGCGGCGATACAGACGGTAGCGACAGCGGAGACGGCGGTGCAGACGGCAGCGACAGCGGGGACGGCAGTGCAGACGGTAGCGACGGCAGGGACGGTAGTGCAGACGGCGGTGCAGGCGGTAGCGACAGCGGAGACGGCGGTGCAGGCGGTAGCGACGGCGGGGACGGTAGTGCAGACGGTAGCGACGGCGGAAGCGATAGCGGGACCGCCGGAAACAGCAACAGCGGCAATGGCGGCGGAAGCGACAGCGGAAGCGGCGGCAATGGCGGCGACGCCGGCAACGGCCGCGGCCCCCCGAGCGACCGTGGGGCGTGACCGGTCACAGGAGACATCCTTTTTACCGACGACACGTTAACCTCGGGTGAATGGACTCCGCGGAGTTGCTCGACCTTCTCGGGAATGCCAACCGGCGGCGGATACTCCGGTTGCTCGCACACAAGCCGTGTTACGTCACGGAGATAAGCGAGTACCTCGGCGTCAGTCCGAAGGCGGTCATCGACCACCTCGGAAAGCTCGAAGACGCCGGCCTCGTCGAGTCACGGACCGACGAGCAGCGCCGCAAGTACTTCTCGATAACGCGGAACCTCCGCCTCGAAGTCCGCGTCTCGCCCTACGAGTTCGGGACCAAGAGCGCCTACCCGGCAAACCCCGGCTTCGACATGTCGACCTGTCGGCACCTCTCCATCGAACTCGGCGAGAAGTCCGGGAGCGACCTCCGTGACCTCGCGGCCGAACTCGCGAAGCTCGAACAGCTCGAAAACGAGCTTTCGCTGGCTCAGCGCTGGGTGCAGGGACGGGTGACGGACGTGCGGGACCGCATCGCCGACAGCACCGAGAACGGTGACGGTCGGCTCTACGCCGAACTCGTCAGCGCCGTCGCCAAGGGTGCCTCGTCGGTGCCGGCGCTGGCCCGCGAGGTCGAAGCCCCCCCGGAGATGGTCGAGGAGGCGCTCCGGGAACTGTCGTCGCTGGGCGTCCTCGAACGCGGCGGCGACGGCTGGCAGCTAGCCTAAGTCGGCGGTCAGCCCCGCCCGTAGGTCACGGCCGAAGTAGTGCCCGACGAGCGCGAGCACGCCGCCGACGGCCGCGGCGACGCCGACAACGGCGAAGGCGCTCAGGCTCTCGGTCGCCACGCTGGCGGTCAGCAGTTGCGTGAACAGCGACGAGACGGCCAACAGACAGCCGACGAGAGCGCCGGCCACCCCGTCCTCAACGTACCGGCGCTCGCTCGCCAACAGGCCGTGGAGGAAGGCCCCGGCGGGGACGCCAAGCGCCGCGGCGAAGGGGACGAGCGGGACGAGGCTCGCCAGCACCGACCCCCCGACCATCGCGGCGGCGGCGTAGAGGAACGCGCGGGCGGAGACGTAGCTCCCGCCAGCGTCGGCCTCGCCGGCGTCGGCCCGCTGGTCCGTCCCGATGCCGTCGAGGTCGGTGCCGACGCCGGTGTCGGCGGCCGGGTCGACCGACGACTCGCGTTCTCGCTCCCGGTCGGTCGTTCGCTCGGACATACCCGAGAGTCGGGGCGTCGCGGGTATGGACCTTTCGGCGAGCCGAGTGATCCGGCGAGCGGCCCAGCCCCGCTCGCGGTCGGCCGCCGCCGGTGGCAAACGAGTGGCTTCAAGTCGCGCCGGCGGAAACGGACGGCCATGAACGCAGGCGACCGGGTCCGCGTCGAGCGCGCGGCCCAAACCTACGAGGGCGTCCTGTTGCCCTCCAGCACGCCCGACCACCTCGTCGTCAAACTCGACGGCGGGTACAACGTCGGCGTCGACCGCGACGAGGCCGCCGTCGAGGTGCTGGAGTCGGACGTCTACGACGTGGAGAGCGCACAGGACGAGAGCGGGACCTCCGAGATAGCGTTCGACGACGACCTCCCGACGGTGTCGCTCATCTCGACCGGCGGGACCATCGCCTCGACCGTGGACTACCGCACCGGCGCGGTGACCGCGCAGTTCGACGCCGAGGACGTGTTGCGGGCGGTGCCGGACCTCGCCGGGATGGCGAACTACCGCGGGCGCGTCGTGGCGAACATCCTCTCGGAGAACATGACGCCGGCGGTCTGGCAGGACCTCGCTCGCGCCGTCCACGAGGAGATAGCGGCCGGCGCGGACGGCGTCGTCGTGATGCACGGCACCGACACCATGCAGTTCACGGCGTCGGCGCTGGCGTTCATGCTCGACACACCGGTCCCCGTCGTCTTCACGGGGAGCCAGCGGTCGGCCGACCGCCCCTCCTCGGACAACGTGATGAACGCCGTCTCGGCCGTCGAGGCCGCCACGAGCGACTGCGCGGAGGTGCTGGTCTGCATGCACGCTGACGCCTCGGACGACCGGTGTGCCCTCCACCGCGGGACCCGCGTCCGCAAGAACCACACGTCCCGCCGGGACGCCTTCGAGACGGTCGGCGCGAAGCCACTGGGGGAGGTGGACTACGACACCGACGGCGACAGCGCGGTCTCGTTCCGCCGGGACCACGCCGAGCGCGGCGAGGCGGAACTGGCGCTCCACGACGCCGTCGAGACCGACGTGGAACTGGTGAAGTTCACCCCCGGGATGTCGACGGACCTGCTCGAAGCGGCCGCCGCCGACAGCGCCGGCCTCGTCGTCGAGGGGACGGGGCTGGGACACGTCAACACGGACTGGATAGCGGTCCTCGACGACCTCGACATCCCGGTCGTGATGACCAGCCAGTGTCTGGAGGGACGGGTCTGTGACCGCGTCTACGACACGGGCCGGGACCTGCTCGACGCCGGCGTCGTCGAGGGCGAGGACATGCTGCCGGGGACGGCGACGGTGAAGCTCATGTGGGCGCTCGAAAACGTCGACGACGTGGCCGACGCGATGGGAGAGTCGCTGGCGGGCGAGATACAGCAGCGGTCGACCCCGTGGCTGTAGGGGCCGCACGTTCCAGCGCCCGACTTTTTTAACCGCGGGACCGTCGGGACAGGTATGACTGCGACGGTGCGACAGGCGCGGGCCGACGACTACGACGACGTGGTCGCGTTCGTCGAGGACGTGTGGGCCGACCGCGACACGGCCGAGTACGTCCCGGCGGTCTTTCGCGACTGGGTCGAGACCGACGGACCGGACCAGCGAACCGTCGTCGCCACCGTCGACGACACCGCCGTCGGGGTCTGTCAGGGCGTCGCACTGACCGGCCACGAGGCGTGGCTCCAAGGGATTCGCGTCGACCCCGACCACCGCGGCGGCGGCCACGGGCTGGCGATGGTCGACGACCTCCTCGGGTGGGCCAGCGACCGCGGCGCGACGGTGGCCCGGAACATGGTCTTCTCGTGGAACGATGCGGGGCTGGGCCAGTCACTGGCCGCCGGGTTCGAGCCGGCCTGCTCGTTCCGGTGGGCACGGCCCGACCCCCGCGAGGCGACGCCGTCGACGCCGGTCTCGAACGACCCGACGGTGGCGTGGAGCTACTGGACCGACAGCGACGCCCGGACGGTGCTGTCGGGGCTGGCGCTGGACCGCGGCCGGTCGTGGGCGCTCTCGGAACTCACACACGACGGCCTCTGTGCGCTGGCCGAAGACGGGGCGGTGTTCGCGGTCGGCGGCGACGGCACGCGCGGGATGGCCTGTCGGGTCCGGGAGACGACCGACCCCAGCGGCGGCGACCGCCTCGCGGAGTACGCCGTCGGCGCGTGGGAGGACGCCGACGCCGCGGCCGCGCTGTTCGACGCGGTGCGGGCCGACGCCGCCCGACTGGGCGTCGACGCCACGCGGGTCCTGATTCCGGAGACGCCCCGACACGTCGCCGAGGCGGCGGCGGTCCGGGCCGACATCAGCGACTGGCCGACGTTCGTCTGCGGGGCGGACCTCACCTGAGAGTCGCCGGTGGGGCCGGCCCCGCCATTATCACTCGCTGGAATCGCCCCCAAGCAGTCAAAAGGCCGGGGTCCCGTGGTGGGGACACGTGCAACTGTTGGGGTATCCGCTCGCGCTCGTCGTCTACGTCGTCGCCTACGGCGGTGCGGCCGCCGGCTGTCTGGCTGCCGTTCCTCGCGCCCGGCGTGTCGCCGACCCCGACACCAGACGGGGACTGGTCGGGCTGTTGGTCGGCAGCGGCGGGTGGGCTGCCTTCGAACTGTCGTACCTGCTCGCGCCGACACCGGCGACGAAGTACGGGGCGTACCTGCTGAGTCTCGTCGTCGGGCTGACGACCGTCGGGGCGTGGCTGTACTTCGCTTCCGCGTACACCGGACGGTCGTTCCACCGCGCGGCCTCGTACCGCCGGGCGGCGCTCGTGACGTATCTCGCCATCGTCGCGGTCAAAGTGACCAACCCCCTCCACGGGCTGTACTTCCGGACGACGTTCGTCCGGACGCCGTTCCCGCATCTGACGATAGAACACCAGCTGTTTCACTGGCTCGTGACGGGGCTGTCGTACGCGCTGGTCGCCGTCGGCTTCTTCATGCTGTACGAGGTGTTCCTCGAGTCCGACTACGACACCCGCCCGCTGGCGGCGCTGGTGGCCGTCACCGGACTCCCCGTAGTGCTAGACATCGTCGGCTTCGCCAGCGACACCCTGCTCGACATCAACTACGAGCCCCTCGGGGTCGCCGTGTTCGCGCTCGGGGTGCTGTACGTCTTCGACACCGTCTTCCTCGCGGTTCAGCTCACCGACGGGGTGGACGACCCGGTGGTGTATCTCGACGACGCCGGACGCGTCCGGGAGTACAACAACCTCGCGCTGTCGGCGTTCCCGCAACTGGACGGGGCGGTCGGTCAGCCACTGGGGACCGCGCTCCCGCGGGTACAGTCGGCCCTCGACAGCGAGACCGGCGTGCTGGAACACGAGGGCGAAGACGGGACCGAGTTCTACCTCGTCAGCACGACGGGCTTCTCGCTCGGGCAGGTCGACATCGGCCGGATGGTCGTCTTCTCGGACGTGACCACCGTCGAGCGCCAGCGCCGCGAACTCGAACGGCAGAACGAACAGTTAGAGGGGTTCGCCGCGGCCATCCGCCACGAGCTCCTGAACACGCTCCAAGTCGTCCGGGGCCGAGTCACCATCGCCGGCGAGGCCCTCGACGGCGGCGACGTGTCGATGGCGCGAGACTCCCTCCGGACGGCGGGCTCGACGGCCGAGCGGATGACGGATGTCGTCGACCGGTTGGCACAGCTAGCCCGGTACGGTCAGACCGTCGAAGAGACCCGGCCGGTCTCGGTGAGCGACGCCGTCACGGCCGCGCAGACGACCGACGAGGCCGAAGCCCTCGCGGTCACAGTCCGGACCGACGGGACCGTCGAGGCCGACCCCGACCGGCTCCGGGCCGTCTTCGAGAACGCCTTCCGCTTTGCCGCCCACAACGACGCGTCCAGCGTGACGGTGTCCGTCGGCAGCGACCGGCTGACCGTCACCGACGACGGGACGCCGCCGGCCCGGGCGGACTCGTCGGCGTACTTCGAGTACGGGAAAGCCGTCCCGGACAGCGAGGCGGGGCTCCCACTCCCGAATCTCCGGATGCTCGCCGAGACCCACGGCTGGGACGTGACCATCGACACGGACTACCGCGACGGCGTCCGGTTGGTGGTCACCGGCGTGCGGACGACCGAAGTCTGACGCAGGTCTACCCGCCGCTGACGGGCGGGAACAGGGCGAGTTCGGTGTCGCCCTCGACCGTCGTCGCCAGCCCATCGCCGCCGGCGAAGGGGTCCTCGCCGTCGACCAGCAGGCGGACGTGGTCCGCGAGCGTCCCGTCGTCGTCGAGCACCTCGGCGGCCAGTTCCGGCCGGTCGGTCACCAGCGCGTCCAGCGCCGCCTCGACCGTCGCGTCGTCCCCGGCGTCGACGGTGACGGTCTGTCCGCCAGCGGTCTCGCGGAGGTGTGCGAACAGCTTCCACTCCATGTCCGACGGACGGACGGCGGCGGCAAAGAGCGTTCCGGACCGTCACTTCGAGCCGTCGGTCGCGTCGGCGTCTGCCCCGTCCCGCTCGTCGCCCTCGGCCGCGTCGGCGTCTGCCCCGTCGGCCGCGTCGCCCTCGGTGGTGTCGGCTCCGGTCCCGACCCCGTCCGGGTCCCGGAGGAGGTCGTCGAGGTCGACGTCCTCGTCGTCGCCCTCCGGGAGCGAGCCGAGGATGTCGTCCGCGTCCTCGGGCGCGCCGGTGTCGGCCGCGGCGTCGTCGGGTCCGTCGCCCTCGTCTGCCGGCGTGTCGTCCCCGTCGTCGGGACCACCGTTCTCGCTCGCTGTCGTCTCACCGTCTGCCGCTTCGCCGTCCCCGTTCGCGTCGTCGCTCTCGGCGTCTACCGTGTCGGTCGTGGTCGCCGCGCTATCGACCGCCTCGCCCGCGCCGTCGTCTCCCTCGTCCGGGGACGCGGTTCCGTCGCCGTCCGCGTCGTCAGTCGGTCCCGGCAGGTCGCCGGGGTCGGGGAAGGCGTCGCCGTCCGGTATCTCCGGGTCCGCTCGCGCGCTCGGGTCGGGTCCGTCGCTTTCGGTGCCGCCCGCGGCCCCGTCGCCGTCCCTGCCGGCGGGACCGTACTCCGCGGCCGACTCGGCGTCGCTTCCGGCGCTCGCCCCGGCCGCCGCGACGGCGGAGTCAGGTTCGTCGGTGCCGTCGTCCGCCGACTCGTCGCCGCCGGCCGGGTCGTCGGTCGCCGTCGCGGCCGCCTCCAGCCGTCGGAGGGCGTCTGGCGTCGCGATGACGTAGACCGTCTCCGCGGGCGACAGCGCCCGGTCGCGGCCGGGAATCGTCACCGGCGGGGCGTCGGCGCGGGTGACGGCCGCGACGGTGACGCCGAGGCTCCCGACCGTCGCGCCGTCGAGGCTGCTGCCGGCACCGACGGTGACGGTGCCCATCGTCTCGTCGGCGGCCCGCAGCAGCGACGCGAACTCCCGGTCGGGGCGGTCCTGCACCGGCAGAGTGACGAGCTTGTACCGCGTCGTCGGGTCGAGTTTCGGCGTGTCCGCGGCGTCGATTGCGACCGTCGCCACCTCGCCGGCCACGCCCCGGAGTTCGCCGGTCAGGACTCGCTGGAGCGGGTCGGTGGCCCACACTTGCACGAGGTCGCCGGCGCTGGCGGCGTGGGCCGGGTCCGCGCGGACGGCGACGGCGTTGGTCGCCGGAGGTAGCGTCGGGCCGATGCCGGCCGCTCGGGAGCCGACGGCGAGGTACTCGACGCTGCCGTCGTCGGCCAGTTCTGCGTCGACGTGACCGACGCCGTAGTCGGTCTTGAGTCGCGAGACCAGCCGCTCGCGCAGTTCCGCCTTGGTCAGCCGGCGCGGGAACAGGAACCGCCGGCCCGACAGGCTCTCCTTGGTCGCCGCCGGCATCGGGTCGTAGCCGACGATGTCGTCGATGTCCGCCGGGAGTTCGACGGCGGTGACGCGCCCGACTGTCTGGACGATATCGCTCAGGTCGGCGTCGATGTCCCGGCCGCCGGTCGTGGCAAAGAGTGTCACGCCGGCCCGGTCGCCCACCCGCGCGCCGACGTACGCGCCGCCGCCGCCCGCGCCGAACGCGGCGAGGTTGAGCAGGACGGTCCCCGCGGCGAGTACGCCCTCGTCGCCGGTGATGACCTCGCTCAGTGCCGTCGTCGCGCCGACGTAGAGCACGACCGCGGTGAGGCCGAACAGGAGCGCGAGCCCGCTCGGGACGCGCTCGCGGACGTACCACCGGTACCCCAACGCGGCGGTGGCCGCCGGCGTCCCGGCCAGCAGGGCGACGGCGAGGAGCCACGCCGCCCCCTCGACGAACGCCGCCGTCGTCTGGCCGAGTTGCAGGCCCGTCCCGGCCTGCAGGGCCGCGGCGGCCGCCGTCATACCGCGACCGCCTCCGTGAAGGCGTCGAGCGCGTCCCGGCTCCCGACGGCGTACAGTTCGTCGCCGGCCGTCAGTGCCGCCTCGCCGTGGGGCGCGAGCTGCCAGCCCCCCGGTTTCCGCACCGCGAAGACGGCCACGCCGTGAGTCTCCCGGACGCGGGCCTCGCCCAGCGTCGTCCCGTCGAGCGGACCGCCGGCGCGGACGGTGAGCCGCCGGAAGCGGTCGCCGGCCCGCCGGAGCAGGGAGACGAGTTCGTACTCCCGGCGGGTGCCGCGAGGTTCGACGACGACCTTCGCTTGCGACGCCCGCAGGAGTGGCTGTACGTCCGTGCGGTTGACCGCCACCGTCAGCCGGCCCTCGCCGCCGTCGGTCGTCGGGGCCTGTACCGGCGTCGGCGGCCGCTCGGCGTCGGCGACCTCGGGCTCGTCGGGCGTCTCGACAGCGGCGTCGGGGTCGCCCGACCGAGCGCTGACGACGGTCCCCCTGACCTGCACGTCGGCGGTCAGCAGCGTCACCTCGTCGTTGCGGGCCAGCCCCGTCGGCAGGAGGGCGTCGACGGAGACGGCGTGGCGGCCGTCGCCGACCCGTTTCGAGAGCCCCGAGAAGGGGGGCGCGGCCACGACGGTCGCCCGCCCGCGCTCGTCGATGGAGACGGCCACGTCGCCGAGGTCGAACTCCGTCTTCAGCCGCTCCTCCATCCGCTCTTCCAGTTCGCCGATGCGGAGGTCCGCCGGGAACGTCCACTCCTCGCCGCGTATCTCGGCCCGGAGCGGTTCGGGCAGCGGCGGGTACCCCTCCATGTCGGCCACCTCGCCGACGATGCGGATGCGCGCCTCGCTGCGCCCGCCGACGAACTCGAGGGCGTCGGCCGAGAGCGTCCGTTCGCGCAAGCCACGCAGGGAGAGCCGCTTGGGGAACTCCGCCCCCATCTGGTCGCCCTTGCTGTGGGCGTACAGCGACGCCATGGCGACCAGCAGGATGGCAGTGACGACCCGCCCGGCGTCGGGGGCCTGCGTGATGCTCGTGTCGGCCAGCGCCAACAGCCCGCCGCTGACGCCCGCCAGCGCGATAGCCAGCACGGCGACCCCGAACCCCGGGACCGTCACCCCCGTGAAGTACTTGAACGAGAACCCGAGTGCCCACGACGCCAGCGCCGGGATGACGCCCACGAGCAACCCGAGGTAGATTCCCATCAGGATTTCGACGGGGACGGAAGCCATGTCCCCACGGTGAGTGGCCGGCGATAAATCGCTTCCGCCGGGTCGGCGTCGCGGACAGTACATTTAGGCCCCTCCGGAGCAGACGGGGACCACATGGTTCGGTCACGGGACTGGTTGAGCGCGCGGGCGGCGATACTCCTGCCGGCGCTGGTGGCGCTGCTGTCGTTTGCGACGGGCGTGGCGAACATCACCGACGTGACCATCGCCGGCCCGCTCGCGGCCTACGTCCCGACGAGCATCCAGCAGACCGCCGGGTTCACCGGGACGCTGACCGGCTTCACCCTGCTGGTCGGGGTCTTCGGTCTCCGGCGGCGGCTCCGGGCCGCGTGGCTGGTCGTCGTCGTCCTCATGCCGGTGTCGGCCCTGCAGGGGCTGGTGCAGGCTTCCGCCTTTTCCGTGCCGATGGTGGTCCTCTCGTTGGTCTCTCTGCCGACGCTGCTGTTGAACCGCCGGCGGTTCGACCGGGAGATAGACCTCTCGACGACCCAACTGGCTGCCGGCGCGGCGCTCGTGGGCGCGCAGGTGTACGGCACCGTCGGCACCTACGCGCTCCGCGAGGATTTCAACAACGTCCGGACGCTGACCGACGCCTTCTACTACACGCTGGTCACCGCGAGCACCGTCGGCTACGGCGACGTGACGCCCACCTCGGAGTCCGCGACCCTGTTCGCCATGTCCGTGGTCGTCCTCGGGACGGCGAGTTTCGCCATCGCCTTGGGGTCACTACTGGGCCCGGCCATCGAGAAGCGGTTCGCGCAAGCACTCGGAAACATGACCGACGCACAACTGGACTTGCTCGAGGACCACATCGTCGTCCTCGGCTACGGCGACCTGACGGAACCGATACTCGAAGAACTCACCGGCGTTGTCGACTTCGTCGTCATCACGCCCCAACAGGAGACCGCTGCGACCCTCCAGCAGCGGGACGTGGCGGTGCTGACCGCCGACCCAAGCGACGAGGAGCCGCTCCATCGGGCCGGCATCGCCGACGCCAGCGCCGTCGTCGCCGCGACCAACGACGACGCACAGGACGCGTTGGCTATCCTGACCGCGAGCAACCTCAACCCCGACGCCACCGTCGTCGCCGCGGCGACCGAGCGCGAGAACGTCGAGAAACTCCGGCGAGCGGGCGCGGATACGGTCATCAGCCCGGCGGTCATCGGCGGCCACCTGCTCGTCCAGTCGGCACTCGGTCGGGAGGGGATGGAGAACATCGCCGACCACCTGCTGGACGTCACGGACGAGAGCGACGCGGACATCTGAGCCGGCGGCGCTCGCAGCTACACTGCCCCGTGTCGGCTATCACGGCCGCAAGCAGCCACCGCACCCGCGACAGCGCGTTCTCCCGCTCTCGCCCGATACCGGAGTCGAAACCCGTTCTTTCATGCGTCGGTGGTCGCTACGTCGGTTCGATGCCCGCCGCTGGACTGGCCCCGGACACCGACAGCCGTCGGACGGCCCTCCTCGGCGTCGCCGCCTCCAACGCCGTCCCGGTCGTCGGCGTCGTCGCGCTGGACTGGAGCGCGACCGCGTTGCTGTTGCTCTACTGGTTCGAACTCGGCGTCGACGCGGTGTGGGCGCTCGTTCGGGCGCTGTTCGCCGGTCGCCCGCCGGCTCTCGACACGGGGGCCTTGCTCGTCGGCCCGGTGGCGGCGCGAGAGCCGACCCTCTCCGTGCCGGGGACCGACCTCCGGATACATCTCGCGACGGTCGTCACCCTCCCGCTGGCTGTCCTCGTCGTCGCCGCCGCGTGGTTCGTGACCGGCGCGCTCCTCGTCGGCCCGGTGCCCGAGCCCAGCGAGGCGACGATAGAGAGCGTGACGCTGGCCGCCCTCTGCATCTTCGTGGTGACCGGGGCGACGACGGTGCGCAACTACTTCTACAGCGGCGAGTACCGCAAGCACAACTCCCAGACGGCGTTCGGTGGGCTCCTGTTCAGAATCGCCACTGTGTTCTTCGGCGGCCTGCTCACGGTCGTGCTGGTGACGAGCGCGACGGTGGGGCCCGAGGCGGAACTGGGCGCGCTCGACCCGGCCGTCGCCGGGTTACCGCTGGTGTTCGCCATCGTCTCGCTGAAGTTCGCGTCCGACTTCTTGGGCGTGTACAGCGACCGCCTCGCCGTCTACTTCCAGTCGTACGACCGGGAGTACGGGTGGCAGGCCCCGCCGCCGGAGCCCCACTCAGTCGACGGGGCGCTCCCTGACGCGTTCGAGCGGGCCCGCCCCGCCCGCTGGGGGCGACTGCTCGGCGGCCCGCTCCGGCTCCGGGCCCACCCCGGGAGCGTCACCCTCGGCGGACTGGGACTGTTCGCCGCGGTGCCGTTCGCGCTCGGCGAGGCGTGGGTGGTCGTCGCCGCGCTCGTCGCAGTGAGCGTCGCGGTGCCGACCCTCTTGCTGTGTCTGGACCACCTGCTTCGGTACGGCGCGGTCGAGTACCGGGTCGCGCCCGACGCCGGCGCGCTCGTGGCCGCCGACCGGCTGGTCGAGACGCCGCTGTGGCGCGTCGAGGCGGGGGACGAGACCGGCCTCCGCGTCGAGCGGACCGCTGTCGACGCCCTGCTCGGAACCGAGACGGTCGTTGTCGACCACGGCGACGGCGAGTACCGGCTCCCCCACCTGCCCGACGCCGACCCGGTGGTCGCGGCGTTCGACCGCCAACCAGAGCGGTCCGAGTGCCCCTTCGACGGCGGACTGCCGCTGGCGGGCTGAACGGCGGCCGTCACGCCGTCGCCGGCGCGGACTCAGGGCCGGTTCCGGTCGACGATGGCCACGTCCGTCTCGACGCGCTCCAGTCGTTCGAAGGTGGGCGGCGAGACGAACCGCGAGGCGGCACTGCGGTCCCGGCTCGCGCCGATGACGACGAGGTCGTACTGCGGGGCCGTCGCCGCGAGGAAGTCGTGGATACCGGTCCGCGAGACGCGGGTCTCGGTCGCGCCGTCGAAGGGTTCGACGAGGTCCGCCAGCATCTCCTCGGCGCGCCGGCGGTTCCCGCTCTCGCCGATGCAGGTCGCCACCGCGGCGTGGCCGGTCCGGCCCGCCAGCCGGGTGGCGAAATCGACCATGTTGTGGGCCACGTCGCTGGTCCCCCGGACCGGGACCAACACCCGCTTCCAGCGGACCGCGTCCCGGCGCGACCGGTGGACGAGCACGTCGACGCGCCCGTCCAGCAACCGCCGGAGATACGGCGTCAGCGCGCCGTGACGGCTCTCGTAGGGGGCACAGATGAGGTCGCAGTTGGTCGCCGCCGCCGTCTCGGCGGTGGTCGCCGCTGGCGAGCCGTCGTCGTGGGCGACCACAACCTGACAGGGGACGCCCGCGCGGGTCTCGATGCGCCCGGCCTCGGCTTCGAGTCGGTCGACGCGCTCGCGTAGTTCCGCGTCGATGTCGCCGTCGGAGTCGGGGGACGGCTCGGCGGCGGCGAACCGGGAACGGCCGGCGTCGCGGTCCAGCAGCGCCCGCTCGGCCGCCGCCTTCTCGGTCCCCGACACCATATCGAGCAGGACCACTTTCCCCGCCTCGTGGGCGGCCGCGAGCCGCGCGGCAAGCATCGCCGTCCGGCCGGCGGTGTCGGTCCGCATCGGCACCAGCACGTGGTCGTCACCGCTCGTCGACCCGTAGAGGTACGTCGCGCGGCGCTCGTAGACCCGCTCGCGCCAGACGGCGAACACCACGGCGACGAGGGAACTCGCCAGCACGATGCTCCCGAGGAAGACCAGCCGCTGGTTGGGCCGGACCAACAGCGCCAACAGCGCCGTCGAGTACGCCGACGGCTCCTCGATGTCGAGGGGCCACGTCACGACGCCCGTGGCGAAGACGGCCAGCCCCGCCGCGACGGCGTTGGTCCCCACGTCGCCGGCCGGCGTCGGCAGCGACGCGGAGAGCGCCAGCGCCCCCAGCCCGCAGGCCGCTCCGAACGTGAGGCCGGCGACGAACCGCTTGGGGTCGGAGTACTGCCCCGTCGGGTCGACGAACAGGGTGTAGGTGCCCGACGCCAGCGGCGGGAACAGCAGGAAACTCAGCCGCGGAATCGACTCCGCCATCCCGGTCACGACCGCGATGAGCAGCGGGGCGAGCACGAGCACCGACAGGTGGACGACGGTGTCGGTCGTCTCGGCCCACGCCCGGAACTCCCGCAACTCGCGCCGTTCGACCCGCCGGGCGCGGCGGGCCGCGGCGACGACGTACTGGCGCGCGCGGTCCAACATATCCGCTGCAACGGCCGACGGTCCCGTAAGCTTTCGCCGGCGGGCGACCGACCGCGCCTACAGCGACGCCGCGGCCGACAGCGAGATGTCGATGGCCCGCTCGACGTTGTTCTTGGCCTTCTCGGGCAGTTCGTCGGCGTCGGTCTCGCCCTTCTGGGTCCCCTCGACGAGGTTGCCGTCGACGGTGCAGATAGCGCCCGCCCGCAGCCCCTTCCGGCGGGCCAGCGAGAAGAGGGCGGCGGCCTCCATCTCGACGGCCAGCAGGCCCGCTGCCTCCCAGTCGCGGACGTAGGCGTCGGTCTCGGCGTAGAAGGCGTCGTCGGTCGCCACCGGGCCGACGTGGACGGCCTCGTCGTTTGCGTGGGCGGCGTCGACAAGCGCCGAGAGCGCCTCGTAGTCGGGGACCGCGGGCACGGTGTCAGACTCGTAGCGGGCGGTCGTCCCCTCGTCTTTGGCCGCGCCGGTGGCGACGACCATGTCGCCGATTTCGATGCCCGACTGGAGCGCCCCCGTGGTGCCCACTCGCAGCAGCGTCTCGACGCCGACCGCGTCGAGTTCTTCGACGGCGATGGCCGCCGAGGGCGACCCGATGCCCGTCGAGCAGATAGTCAGTTCGCGGCCCTCGTAGGTGGCGTTGACGACCTTGTACTCGCGGTTCTGTGCCACTTCTTCGACGTTCTCGCAGTGGCCGGCGATGCGGTCGACGCGGCCGGGGTCGCCGGGGACGAGCGCGAGGTCGGCCACGTCGCCCGGTTCGACCAGCAGGTGGGGCTGTTTCGCCATGGCCGGGCGTTCGACGGCGGCCGGTAAAACCGGACGGGGTTCGCCGGCCCGGTCGCCGGAGTCGGTGGGTGCGTTGCCGTCGCCGCCGCTTGGCTACACCGGCACGAACAGGAACAGGACGATGTTGTTGGTCGCCGGCCCCAGTCCCACGGCGGCGATGACCGACAGCAAGAGGCTGGCCTCCCGCGGTTCGTCCTCCAGATACTGGTGCATGAGGACGACCACAGCGCCGGCGACGACGAGTTTGACGAGCAGGAACAGCCAGCCGGTCCCCAGCACCGACGCCGTCGGGAGGCTCCCGGCGAAGTGCATGATGGCCGCGGGGACCGGCGACCGCTCGGTGATTCCGATGACGTCCGCGCCGACGGCCGTCGAGACGCCGTCCAGCGCGTGGGCGAACACCACCACCGGGGCGGCGTAGCGCGAGCGCACGATGACCGGCGTCCGCCACAGCGCAAGCACCAGCAGCGTGACCGCCGCGACGACTGTCGCTACGACCACCGACAGCGACGGCCAGACCAGCGCCAGCAGGCCCGACCGGTAGGCCATTTGGACGGCCAGCACGAGCAGGACCGTGAGTACGCCCGTCCCGACCAGCCCGAGGTTTCGGGAGACGTTCTCCGTGTGGCCCCGCTGGACGCCCACGAGCGTCAGCGCCAGCCACGCCGCGCCGAGGGTGACGTAGGTCGTGACGTACACCGCGGGCGCGCCAAACAGCGGGCGGACGGCCGGCGAGTAGGCCCCTATCGACGGCTGGTAGAAGGCGTGTAAGGCCCCGCCGACGGCCATCCACGGAGCCAGCGCCACTACGGTCCGCTGGTCTATCGGCGGTTCCAGCGCGTACAGGACCGCGGTGACGACGAGCGCTCCGGCGACGAGCGCGGCGAGATACGGTAGGGGCGGCAGCGCGAACCCCATCGGCAGTACCATGTGCCAGAGGGCGAGTCGCCGGGTGGAAAAGCTTCCGACTACGCTCCTCGCGTCGCTCCCCGGGACGTTTACGTGCCCGCCGGTTGTCGTCGGGCTATGGACGACGTTCCCGACCGCATCGAACACACGGTGCTGGGACCGACAACGACGCCCGACGACGTGCTGACCTGTCTCGACACCGCCGCGGAGTTCGGGATGCGGGCGTGTGTCCCGCCCGCCACCGTCTCGCTGGCCGACGGCTACGTCGACGTTTCTCTCTCGACGGTCGTGGATTTCCCCCACGGACAGGGCACGACTGACGCGGTGGTCGCGGCGGCCAAGCGGGCGTGGGAGGACGGGGCGGACGAACTCGACCTCGTCGCCAACGTCGGCCTGCTGAAAGCCGGCGACGACGACGCCCTACGGGACCACCTGACCGAGGTCGTCGCCGCGGTGCCGGTGCCGGTCAAAGTCATCGTCGAGGCCCCGCTGCTCTCGGAGGCCGAACTCCACCGCATCGGCCAACTCGCGGTCGACGCCGACGCCGCCTACCTCAAGACCGCGACCGGGTTCTCCGAGGGCGGGGCGACCGTCGCCGACGTGGAACTGCTGAGCGGCTACCGGCCCGTGAAAGCCAGCGGCGGTATCGGGTCGTGGGAGCGCGCCGAGGCGATGTTCGCGGCCGGGGCACAGCGAATCGGGGCCTCCAGCGGCGACGCCATCGTCCGGGAGTGGCGCGGCGCGACCGGCGAGTGAGCAACGAGTCGTCGCCCTTTTGACCGCCTACGTCTCAGTAGGGAACGAATGGCCCGCTATCACATCGAGACGTACGGGTGCACCTCGAACAGAGGTGAGACCCAGCAGATAGCGCAGGCGCTGCGCGAGGGGGGCCACCACCCCGCCGACGACGCCGAGTCGGCGGACGTGGCCATCCTCAACACCTGCACGGTACTGGAGAAGACCGAGCGCAACATGCTCCAGCGGGCCAAAGAACTGGACGAGCAGACCCCCGCGGACCTGATAATCACGGGCTGTATGGCGCTGGCACAGGGCGAGCAGTTCCGCGAGGCCGGTGTCGACGCGGAGGTGCTCCACTGGGACGACGTGCCGGGCCACGTCCTCAACGGCGAGTGCCCGACCGTCACGCCCGACACAGAGACGATACTGGACGGTGTCGTCGGCATCCTCCCCATCGCCCGAGGCTGTATGAGCGACTGCTCGTACTGCATCACCAAGCAGGCGACGGGTCGCATCGACTCCCCCTCGGTTGCCGAGAACGTCGAGAAGGCCCGGGCGCTGGTCCACGCCGGCGCGAAGGAGCTACGGGTTACCGGGCAGGACACCGGGGTCTACGGCTGGGACACCAACCGGGGCGAGAGCCTGCTCCCGGAACTGCTCGACCGCATCTGCACCGACATCGACGGCGAGTTCCGGGTCCGCGTCGGCATGGCGAACCCGAAGGGCCTCCACGGCGTCCGCGAGGAACTGGCGCAGGTGTTCGCCCGGCACGACGAACTGTACAACTTCATCCACGCGCCGGTCCAGTCGGGCAGCGACGACGTGCTCGCGGACATGCGCCGCCAGCACAGCGTCGACGAGTACCTCGACGTCGTCGAGACGTTCGACGCTCATCTCGACTACTGGACGCTCTCGACGGACTTCATCGTCGGCTTCCCGACCGAGGAGCCCGACGACCACGAGGACTCGATGGCCCTCCTGCGGGAGACCCGGCCCGAGAAGATCAACGTCACGCGCTTCTCGAAGCGGCCCGGCACCGACGCCGCCGACATGAAGGGGTTGGGCGGGCAGACGAAGAAGGACCGCTCGAAGGCCATGACCGACCTGAAGATGGAGGTGACCGGCGCGGCCTACGAGGACATGGTCGGGCGCACCTCCGAGGTGTTGCTGGTCGAGGACGGCACCGACGAGTCGCTGGTGGGCTACGACGAGGCCTACCGGCAGGTCGTCGTCGCCGACGCGGAGGCCCGCGGGCTCGAACTTGGCGAGTTCGTCGACGTCGAAGTGACGAGCCACAACACCGTCTACGCCTTCGGTGACCCGGTCGAGCGCGCGCCCGTCGCGGACTGACCGCGGACCGGCGCGCCCATCTCACCGACCCGCCGAGCCGACCGCGCTCGGCTAGAGTACCCTCCGGACTACCGAAGTAACCGCGAAGCTCCAGCCGATAGCGAGGGCGAACTGCGGGACGGTCCGGAAAAGCGCCGCCGGAACGGCGACCCAGCACGGTACCGCGGAGACATAGCGTTCCCTTCTCGAACCGGACGATGTGTCGTCACCGAGAGCAGTCTATAGAAAAACAAGCGTATTTAGGCGGAAGATGAGTTCATAAGAGAGAGAAAATGAATACTGCACGAGAATATAAGATAGTATGGCAGAATACACTCCCGGAAGTGACCTATATTGCTGTAAATGTCTGTGGATGTGGTGGGGTCGGCTCTGGACTCACTGCCACGGCTCCCGCGATATGCCCGCGGTCGCGAGCAGTGTAACGGACGTACATCTGTTACCTGAAATTTCCACATTGAAAACGGACGCCAGTGGCCGCGGTCGACACCGGCCGGCAACCCGTTCCCAGCCGTCGCTGGCGGGTCTCGACTGTCGCTCTCGGCCCGGTGGGCGGGGCAGCCGACGGCCCGAACCATCCCGTTTTCGCATCGAAAAAGCGCTGCCGGCGGGGGTGGCGGTCGCCGATTCCAAACACCTTTGCCCCCGGGTACAGTTGTATCACGATGCCAATGGACGAGGACACACGCGAAGCGCTCGCCACGTCGCTGTACGACGCGTTGCGGGCCAACGACCCCATCGACCGCCTCACCGCGTCACACGACCTGACGAACGAGGACGCCTATCGCGTCCAGTCCCGACTCGTCGAGAAGCGCCTCGACGACGGGGCCAGCGTCGTCGGCCACAAGGTCGGACTGACCAGCGACGGGATTCAGGAGCAACTCGGCGTCGACGAACCCGACTTCGGCCGCCTGCTCGACACGATGTTCGTCGAGGGCCGGGTGATACCGGGCGACGACCTCATCGAGCCGCGAATCGAGCCCGAGATCGGCTTCCTCATCGGCGAGGCGCTCGACCCGCCGGTGACGTACCTCGACGTACTCGACGCGACGCGGGGCGTCGTCCCGGTCCTCGAAGTCATCGACAGCCGCGTGCGCGACTGGGACATCCGCATTCAGGACACCATCGCCGACAACGCCTCGTCCGCGCTGTATCTCACCGGCGAGACGGTCAGCGCACACGCCGACCGGGACCTCTCGTTGGAGGGCGTCAAGCTCTACCGGAACGGCGAACTGACCGCCTCCGGCGTCGGCGCGGCCGTCCTCGACCACCCCGCGCGGTCGGTGGCGTGGCTCGCGAACACGCTCGCGGACCTCGACGAGCGCCTCGAAGCCGGCCACGTCGTCCTGAGCGGGTCGCTCACGCCGGCCGTCGACGTGCGCACCGGCGACGTGCTGACCGCGGAGTTCGCCTCTATCGGGTCGGTGACGGCCCGCCTCGACGGGTAGCCGGCGGCCGCCACGTTGTACAGTCACTCCACCTCTCGTTTTCACGTCGAAAATCCGCTACTGTCGGAGTTTCACACCGAAAACTGACGGGGAGTGAATTTTGAGATAGAAAATACATTTAAGTGGATGGGGGCTGTAGCCCAGCACATGCCCCACAAAGCGAACCACCCCGTCCGAACGACCGAGAAGTCCCTGCGCCTCGCGGCGACGTTGCGCGACGTAGACGGCGCGCGCATCCACGAACTCGAGGACCACCTCGACATGACGACGGGGGCCATCCACAATCACCTGAGTACGCTCCGCGAGCACGGCTTCGTCGTCAAGGAGGGCAACGAGTACCGCCTCAGCCTCAAGTTCCTCACCTTCGGCGGGCACGTCCGGAGCGGCTACGAGGTCTACCGGCTCGGCCGGCAGAAAGTCGACCAACTCGCCAACGACACCGGGATGCTGGTGAACCTGATGACCGAGGAGAACGGGCAGGGGGTCTACCTCCATCAGGCAAAGGGGGACTACGCGGTCACGCTCGATACGCACGTGGGCTACCGGATTCCGCTGCACAACATCGCCATCGGCAAGGCCATTCTGGCCTCGCTCCCGCGGTCGTACGTCGAGGAGATAATCGAACACCGCGGGCTGCCGAAGGCGACGGAGAACACTATCACCGACCCCGACCGGCTGTTCGAGGAACTCGAAGCCATCAGAGAGCGGGGGTACGCCACCGAACACGAGGAGCGCACCGAGGGGCTGGCCTGCATCGGCGCACCGATACAGGTCGAGGACGAACTACTCGGGGCGGTCAGCATCTCCGCGCCCACGAAGCGGCTGGGCGACGACAAGTTCGACGACGAGATAATCGGACAGGTCCAGAGTACCGCGAACGAACTCTCCTTGGAAATAAAGTTCAACTGAACGCGGGGCACGCTCGGCCGTCGCGCCGTCGCTCGCGCCTACTCCGCGCGGAGGTCTATCGTGCCGAGGGTGGCGAACTCGACGTTGAACACGTCGCCGGGTTCGACGTCGATGGCGGCCGAGACGCCGCCGGTCATGACGAGTTCGCCCGCCTGCAGTCCGTCGTCGAGTTCGGCGAGCCGGTCGCCCAGCCACGCCACCGCCCGCGCGGGATTGCCCATGATGTCCGCGCCCATGCCCGTCGCCTCCAGTTCGCCGTTGAGCGTCACCGTGACGCTCTCCATGGCGAGGTCGACGTCGCTCAGGTCGTGGAACCGCTCGCCGATGACGAGCCGGCCCGTCGAGGTGTTGTCGGCGATGACGTCCTGCGCCGTGGGGATGGTCCAGCCCTTGTACCGGCTCTCGATGAGTTCGACGACCGGGACGACGGACTCGGTCGCGGCGAGCACGTCGGCCGTCGAGACGGGTGCGGCAACGTCCTCGCCCAGCACCAGCCCGATTTCGGCTTCGAGCCGGGGCGAAATCATCTCGGAGGCGGGAATCGGTTCCTGTTCGAGGACGTTCTCCTCGGAGATGTAGCCGAAGATGGGCTCTTGGATGCCGAGTTGCTCCTGTTTCCCCTCGCTGACGAGGCCGAGTTTGTGACCGATGCCGTCGGTGTTCTCGCGTACCTTCGAGACGACCCGGCGCTGAATCTCGTAGGCTTCCTCGGTCGTCAGTTCCGTCTCGTCGGAGATGGGGTCGACCGGCTCCTTCGTCTCGTAGGCGTCGTACAGCGTCTCTGCGAACTCCGCTAGCTCTGTCTCTGACAGACTCATACACTGCGTTAGCGTGAGTTCTCACTTAGTCTTACCGTTTGGGCGACTCCGCCGGCCGCCGTCGCTCGCCGGGTCGCGGCGGCGTCGCCCGTGACAGTAGCACTTTTATGCGAGTACGGCGATTAGCCGATAGAGACGATGTCAGAACCAGTGACTCCAGACCGCGCACCGGACCTGTCGCCCGACGCCGACTGGAACGCCATCTACGTCGACGGCGAGTGGCGCGCCGTCGAGGACCGCGACCGCATGGCCGTCGAGAACCCCGCGACGCGCGAGGTGTTCGCGCAGGTCCCGGCCGGCACGGCCGCGGACGTGGACGACGCCTACGACGCCGCCAGCGACGCCCAGCAGGCGTGGGCCGAGACGACGCCGGACCGGCGGGCCGAAATCGTCAGGGAGACCGCGACCCTCATCGACGAGTACGAGGCCGAGATTCGGGAGCTACTGGCCGTCGAGGGCGGCAGCACGAAGTCGAAACAGGACATCGAACACGGCGGGACGGTAACCTTCGTCCACGACGCCGCGTCGTTTGCCTTCCGGCGGACGGGCAGGCACAACCAGTCGAAGATTCCCGGCAAGGAGAACATCGTCCAGCGCCAGCCCGCCGGCGTCGTGGGCGTCATTTCCCCGTGGAACGTGCCGCTGAAGCTCTCCATCCGGGCCGTCGCGCCCGCCATCGCGCTGGGCAACAGCGTCGTGTTGAAACCCGCCGACGACACGCCCATCACGGGCGGTCTGCTGCTGGCGCGCCTGTTCGAGATGGCCGGCCTCCCCGACGGCGTCCTCAACGTCGTCACCGGCCCCGGCCCGACAGCCGGCGACCGGACGGCCTCCCACCCCGACAGCGACGTCGTCGCGTTCACCGGGTCGACCGAGGTCGGACGCAAGGTCGGCAAAAACGCCGTCGACCACTTCGCGCTCCCGGCGCTGGAACTGGGCGGCAACAACGCCCACGTCGTCCTCGAGGACGCCGACCTCGACCACGCGGTCGACGCGGGCGTGTTCGGGAGCTTCTGGAATCAGGGGCAGGTCTGCATCTCCATCAACCGCCATCTGGTCCACGAGTCGCTGTACGACGAGTACGTCGAGCGACTGGCCGAGCGGGCCGCCGAACTCCCCGTCGGCGACCCGCGCGACGACGAGAACGTCGTCGGGCCGATAATCAACGAGTCCCAGCGCGACCAGATAGTCGACTTCGTCGAGCGGACCGTCGAGAACGGCGCGACGCTGGAGGCCGGCGGTGACCACGACGGCCTGTTCGTCGAGCCGACCGTGCTCTCGGGGGTCACCAACGACATGCCCGCCGCGTGTAACGAACACTTCGGGCCGGTCGCGCCGGTCATCCCGTTCTCGACCGACGACGAGGCGGTCGAACTCGCCAACGACACCGAGTACGGGCTGGCCGGCTCGGTCCACTCCGCCGACCGCGGCCGCGCCCGCGACGTGGCCGACCGCATCGACGTGGGGATGATGCACGTCAACGACCAGCCGGTCAACGCGGAACCGCACGTGCCCTTCGGCGGGATGAAGAGCTCCGGGACGGGCCGGTACAACGGCGACTGGATAATCGAGGAGTTCACCGAATCCAAGTGGACCTCCGTCCAGCGCGAATCCCGGGACTACCTGTTCTAGGGGCTCCGACCGCACGCGGGACGCGAATCGCTCGTCTTCCGACGAACCGCCTGCCGTCGAAATCCTCTGCTCCGCTGGCGGTCACGGTCGCCGACGCGGCCGGCCGTGACCGGACGGGTTTCCCGTTCCAGTACACCTAAATAGCACAATCGGGTAACCGTTGGTATGGGACTCAAAGCAGCGATAGTCGGGCCCGGGAACATCGGGACCGACTTGATGTACAAGATACTGGACCGCAGCGAGTCCATCGACCTACAGCGGATGGTCGGTATCTTCCCGGTCGAGGAGTCCGACGGGCTTCAGGCCGCCGTCGACGAGGGCATCGACGTCGGGACCGAGGGGATAGACAGCGTCAAGGAACACGCCGACGAGTTCGACGTAGTGTTCGAGGCGACGAGTTCGCACGTCCACGAACAGAACGCGCCGGTCTACGAGGACCTCGGGCTGTTCGCCATCGACCTCACGCCCGCCGCCGTGGGTCCCTACGCCGTCCCGGTCGTCAACCTCGACGACGTGGTCGGCGAGACGCGCAACGTCAACATGGTCACCTGCGGCGGGCAGGCGACCATCCCGATAGTCCACGCCGTCGACCGGGTCGCGGACGTGCGCTACGCGGAGATGATATCCCACATCGCCTCGAAGAGCGCGGGGCCGGGCACCCGGAAGAACATCGACAAGTTCACTCAGACCACCTCCGCCGGGCTGGAGGCCGTCGGCGGGGCCGACGACGGGAAGGCCATCATCACGCTCAATCCCGCCGAACCGCCCATCATGATGCGGAACACGGTGTACACGATGGTCGACGAGGCCACCGATGTCGGCGAGGTGCGCGACTCCGTCGCCGACATCGAGTCCGAGATTCAGTCGTACGTCCCGGGCTACGAGGTGACGCTCG
Organism: Haloarcula sp. MBLA0138; assembly: GCF_055632455.1. Classification (NCBI taxonomy): domain Archaea; kingdom Methanobacteriati; phylum Methanobacteriota; class Halobacteria; order Halobacteriales; family Haloarculaceae; genus Haloarcula; species Haloarcula sp. MBLA0138. The sequence continues at coordinate 460,556 of NZ_CM145746.1, forward strand.
AACCGGAAGTGAAAGACCAAGACGACGTGGCCTTCGACCTCGACGACGAGGTCATCCTCACGACGATGCTGGAGGTCGAAGGCGAAGGGCAGTACCTCCCGCCGTACGCGGGCAACCTCGACATCATGACCAGCGCGGCACTCGGCACGGCCGAACGCATCGCGGCGCAACCGACCGACGCGGGCGCACTCGGGGGTGTCACCGATGACTGACCCGCGGCTCGTGGATATGACGCTGCGCGACGGGATGCACGCCGTCGACCACCAGTTCACGCCCGAGGAGATGCGGGAGGTCGCCGCCGCGCTCGATGCGGCCGAGATGGACGTGGTCGAGGTCTCCCACGGCGACGGGATGGGCGGCTCCTCCATCAACTACGGCATCTCCGCGGCCGACACCGAGGCCTACCTCGACGCCGTCGCCCCGGAGCTTACCGACACCGAACTGTCCGTGCTCCTGCTCCCGGGTATCGGCACCGTCGAGGAACTCGACATGGCCGCCGACCGCGGCGCGGACATCTGCCGCATCGCCACGCACGTCACCGAGGCCGACGTCTCCGAGGAGCACTTCGAGTACGTCACCGACCGCGGGCTGGAGGCCAACGGGCTCCTGATGCTCTCGCACATGGCCGAGCCCGAGACGGTGCTCGAACAGGCCCGACTCATGGAGGCGTACGGCGCGGACGCCGTCTACGTGATGGACTCGGCCGGCGCGATGCTGCCGGCGGACGTGCGCGAGCGGGTGGAGCTGCTGACCGACGAACTCTCCATCGACGTGGGCTTTCACGCGCACAACAACCTCGGGCTGGCTATCGGGAACACGCTGGCGGCGCTGGACGCCGGTGCGGTGACCGTCGACGGCTGCCTGCGCGGACTCGGCGCGGGGTCGGGCAACGCCCAGATGGAGGTGCTCGTCGGCACGCTGGAGAAGGCCGGTTACGAGGTCTCCCCGGACTTCTTCAGCGTCATGGACGCCGCCGAGGACGTGCTGGTGCCGATGATACACGACGACGAGATGCCGAAACTGGACAACGACTCGCTGGTGCTTGGCTACGCCGGCGTCTACTCCTCGTTCCTCCGGCACACCCGGCGGGCCGGCGAGAAGTACGACATCGACCCGCGCGCGATTCTGGTCGAACTCGGCGACATGGAGGTCGTCGGCGGACAGGAGGACCTCATCACCGACGTGGCGAAGCGACTGAGCGAGAGCGGGGCCGCAGCCGCCGAGTCCGACGACTGACGGCCCGCCCGGACGGGCACGGGGCCGTCGCGGTTGCCGCGGCCGGCGGGCCATCCGCTCACCGACCCACGATTCACCGTTCACGACGCCGTTTTCACTGTCCGTCTCCAGAGAGAGTGTCTGCGCTGCCCGAGCCGTTCGGAAGCGCTTCCGGGTAGTGAACCGACCGCTTCTCTCGGCCACACCCGGATTTTCAAAAAGAAAAGGAGTTGGCGGCGGATAACAGTAGTACGGCCATTAGCCGGCGTGTCACGCGCCAGTGGCGACCGGGTCGCCACTGGTGCGTCACAGGAGTCGCCCGAATCGGGCGCGAAGACGCCGAGAAACCCGCTCTCGCGGATATTTTGTACGTGAAAAACTAGTCGAACTCCTCGACCAGTTCGATGCCGTAGCCGTCGGGGTCCTCGATGAAGGCGACGCGGGCGTTCGCGCCCTCGGAGGTGAGCGGGCCGCGACGGAGCGTACAGCCGGTCTCCTCGACGAGACGCTCGACTTCGGCGTCGGTGTCGTTGACGGCGACGGCGACGTGGTCGTAGCCGTCGCCCGGCGTGACCTCCCGGTCGGGGTGGTACTTGAACTGTATCTCGGTGTCGCTCTCGCCGGCGACGTAGACGTTGCGCGCGCCCTCCCCGCTCTCGAATTCGCGGGTCTTCTCCAGCCCGAGCGCGCCGACGTAGAACTCGAGCGTCGCTTCGATGTCCGATACCCATATCGCGCTGTGGAGCACGTCCATACACTGACGATAGCCACAGCGGCACATAAATCGCCCGGACGCCGCCCGGTGTGTGGTTTTAAGTCGTCCGTCGCTCACTGTACGGACGTTCACACGACGCCATGACTACGACTATCGACGCCTTCACGCACGCGCTGACCGAGGAGTTCTACGAGACGCTGGTCGAGAACTACGAGTTCTCCGGGCTGAGCGGCCGGCCGGCGTTCCTCTGGGACACGGAGCAGCGACTCGCCGACATGGACGAGTACGGCATCGACAAGCAGGTCGTCTCGATGGCTCCGCTCCCGTTCTGGAAGGGGCTGGACGACGAGAGCGCGCTGGAGATAACGCGCCTCGCCAACGACGAGATACGGCGGCTCGCCGACGAGCACCCCGACCGTATCATCCCGGTCGGGACGGTGCCGAAGGTGACCGACGACCTGATGGCCGAGTTCGAGCGCTGCACCGAGGAGTTGGACCTCGCCGGCGTCCAGATATTCTCCAACATCGACGGCAAGCCGCTGGACCGGCCGGAGTTCGAGCCGCTGTTTGCCACGGCCGAGCGGACCGACACGCCGCTGTGGCTCCACCCGCAACTGCACGAGTGGTACGGGTGGGCCAGCGAGTACATGGACCACCGGCTGTTCGGGTGGCCCTTCGACACGACGCTGGCCCTGTCCCGGCTGGTCTTCGGCGGCGTCACGCAGGCCTACGACTTCGACCTCGTCTCCCATCACGGCGGCGGCATGGTGCCGTACTTCAGCGGCCGCATCGACGGCTTCTACGAGACGCGGATGCAGTACCCCGAGAACTACGCCGACACGGACCTGCCGGACCTCGACCAACCGGTCAGCGACCACTTCGGCGAGTTCTACGCCGACACGGCGCTGGGCGGTGCCGTCTCGGCCCACGAGTGCGCCCACGACCTCTTCGACGACACGCTCGTGTTCGGCACCGACTACCCCTTCGGCCCCGACCGCGGCCGGGCCGGCATCGAGTCCGGCCTCGCGGCCGTCGCGGAGATGGACGTCGACGAGGGGACCCGCGCCGACATCGCGGCTGGGAACCTACAGGCCCTGCTGGACTGAGCGCCGGTCCCGTCCGCGTCCGCTCGTCCGGGCGGCCCCGACCTGTCAACGGGGGAAGCGACACACAAATATACCTCTACAAACAATCGTGCTGATGGACGACGGAAATTCACAGATTCGATTATGACATCACCAATCGCCAAACTCGGACACGTCGCCGCGTACACACCGGACTTGGAGGAGTCGCTGTGGTTCTTCAGCGATGTCCTCGGACTGCAGGTCGTCGAGAACGACGGGGAGACAGCCTACCTCCGCGGGATGCGGGACTGGGAACACCACTCGCTGCGCCTCACCGAGGCCGCGGAGGGCGGCGTCGACCACGTCGCGTTCAGAACCCACAGTCAGGAGGCCCTCGATGGTCTCGCCGACCAGTTCGAGGCCGCCGGGACGGACGTGGAGTACCTCGACGCCGAGGAAACCGACGCCGGACAGGGCAGCGCCGTCCGCATCGAGCAGTTCGGCCACCCCTACGAGTTCTACTACGAGGTCGAGAAGCCCCAGCCTCCGGAAGGCAAGCGCTCGAAGCTCAAGAACCGCGGCTACAGCGAGTCCGTCGCCAACCGCATCGCGCCCCGCCGCATCGACCACGTCCACGTGCAGGACGGCGGCGAGGCGGCGGTCGAACACGCCGACTGGCTGCAGGAGGCGCTGGGGAACCAACTCAACGAGCGGTACTGGACCGACGACGGCGAGCCGTGGGGCTGGTGGCTCTCGGTCACGCCGCTGCCACACGACATCGCCATCCACCGGGAACCCCCCGAGACCGACGCGCAGTTCCACCACATCGCCTACCACCTCGACAGCCTGCAGGACCTCTGGGCGGCCGCCGACGTACTCGCGGAGCACGGCATCGAACTCGACGGCGGGCCGGGTCGCCACGCCATCACCCGCGCGGACTTCCTCTACGTCCGGGACCCAGCGAGCGACGTCCGGGTGGAGCTGTTCGCCGGTTCGGGCTATCTCAACTTCGAACCCGACTGGGACCCCATCGAGTGGCAGGAGTCGGAGATAGGCGGCGAGAACAGCCACCAGTGGATAGGGCAGGGGCCGCCGTGGGACGGCCTCGACTACCGCCGCGAGTGAGCCCGGACCCGGAACCGCGGCGGTTCTCCCCGGCTTCGCACCGGTAGCAGACGACCGGCGGTCGCGCTTTCTCGGTCGTACGACGGGCCGCCAGCGGCGCGGTTCGCGGCCCGTCTCGCCGACTGCTGGCGGAAGTTTTATGATTAATGACTGAGGATGAGGAGTCGTAGCACGACCCATGACATCACGACGGACGTTCATCAAAGGCAGTAGCACCGCGGCTATCGTCGGTCTCACGGGACTCGCCGGCTGCAGTAGCTCCGGCGGCGACGGTGGCGATGGCTCTTCGGGCGACGGTTCCTCCGGCGACGGCGGCTCGGGGGGGTCCGACGGGGACACCACCACCGGCGACACCGGCGGGGGTGGCGGGACGTACACCATCGCCGCGACGGTCCCACAGAGCGGGGCGTTCTCCGCGCTCGGGCCGGACCTCCGGCGGGGGTACGAGATGGGTATCGAGCGGATGAACGCGAACGGCGGCGTCGCCGGTAACGAGGTCGAACTCATCCTCCGTGACGACGAGAGCGACCCTCGTACCCTACAGGAGAAGCTCAGGACCGTACTCAGCAACAACGACGTGGACATGATATGGGGGAGTTTCGCCGGCGTCCTCGTCATCGCGACGAGTTCCATCGCCGAGCGCGAGGGGATTCCGATGCTCGGCGTCGCCTTCTCCGACGACGAACTCCACGCCGAGAACGGCTTCGAGTGGACCTTCGCCCCGTTCCCGAAAAGCAGCGACCACGTCAGGGGCACCCGAAGCCTGCTCGACACGATTCCGGAGGCCGAACGGCCCTCGAACATCGGTCTGTGGGTCCCCAACACCGACTGGAGCATCGAGATGGCGGACTTCTGGGAGGAGGAACTGGCGAGTTCGGGATACGAGACGGTGTTCCGCGCGAAACACCAACTGCACGCCCGGGACTTCAGCACGCTCATCTCCCAGTCTGAGTCGGCCGGCGTCGAGGCGCTGTTGGGGACGCCCGCGCCCGACGGCGGCATCACCGCGATGAAGCAGATAAATCAGTCCGACTTCACGCCGGATTTCATCCAGTTCACCCGCGCCGCGGACACCTCGGGGTGGAACAGCGCGCTGGGCGCGGCCGGCCGCCACGTCGTCATGTCGCCGGGGTGGGTCCCGGGGCTGACCGGGAACGGCAACGAGCAGATGACCCAGACGTTCCGCGAGAAGTACGACGTCGCACAGAGCGACCTCCCGCCGGTGATGCTGGGCGCGAGCTACAACCTCACGCAGGTCGCCGAACAGGCGATAAACGCCGCCGGGAGCACGGAGAAGTCGGCCGTGCAGTCCGCGCTCCAGAGCAACTCCTTCCAGACGGTCGTGGGGGAGTTCAGCTTCGACGACGTGGGCCGCCCGGACGGGCTGACGACGCCGATGGGGCAGTGGATAGACGGGAACCAACACCTCGTCAACCCGGAGACCGACGGCGAGGCGTACCGCGACCTCGTCTACCCGATAGAGCGGTGACGGAACGGGCGGGAGCGGGCGGATAGGGCACGGAACGAACGAGGCGCTCGGTGGCATCCGAGTATCAGATGCGATACTCCACCCGAACCGTTTTTGGGCTTCTCACGCCAGCATACGTACACGAACAATGAGTGAGGTAAGCGAACCGGCCGGTGTAGCGGCACCGTCGCTGTACGACCCGCCGGAGGACGCCGACGAACTGGAGCGGGCCCGCGACGAGCGGGACTTCTGGAAACACATGTTCGAGGACCTGATAGAGCGGTTCCCCGAACCGGTCCTCACCATCGACGACGGGGGCCGCATCGCCCACTGGAACGAGGCCCACGAGGAACACATCGGTCTGGACCGTTCGGAGGCGCTGGGCGAGGTCGCGAGCGACCTCATCGGGACCGCCGACGTCGACGAGATACTCGCCGACGAGGTGTTCCGCGAGGACCGGACGATTCGGGAGGACGACGTTCGGACGACCGTCGACGAGGACGGCGAGGAGTGGCACGTCCGGGCCGCGGGCCAGCCGCTGCACGCCCCCGACGGAACCGTCGTCGGGGCGTTCGAGTACGTCAGCCGGGTGACCGACCTCGTCGAGCAGCGCCGCCAGATAGAGCGGATTCAGGAGCAACTCAGCACCGACGTGAGCACCGCCGTCTCGTCGTTGCTGGACCGCTCCAGAGAGGTCGCCGACAGCAGCCAGTTCATCGAGGAAACCACCGACGAGCAGGTCTCCCGCCTCGCGGCGGTCAGCGACGAAGTGACGGACCTGAGCGCGACCGTGGAGGAAATCGCGTCCAGCGCCGAGGAGATAAGCGAGGAGAGCGGCCACATGGAGGAGTTGGCCGTCGAGTCCCAAGCGAAAGTCGAGGCGGGGCTCGACCGGGTCGACGAGGTGGCGGACGCGGCCGACGACCTCTCGGAGAACGCGGCGGCGCTGGAGTCGACCTTCGACGACGTGGCCGACGTGATGGAGGTCATCACCGACATCGCGCAGCGGATAAACCTCCTCGCGCTGAACGCCAACATCGAGGCCGCCCGGAGCGCCGACGGCGGCTCCGGATTCACGGTCGTCGCCGACGAGATAAAACAGCTGGCCGAACAGACGAGTCAGGAGGTCAGCACCATCGAGGCGGCAATCGAGGAGATGGCCGCCGTCACCGACGCCACCACCGACAGCGTCGAGCGGACGACGACGGCCGTCGGCGAGGCCGTCGAACAGCTCCACGTCGTTGACGAGAACCAAGCCGACATCCGCTCGGCAATCGAGGAGACCAAACAGGGTATCGAGCAGATAGCGAGCGCCACCGATTCACAGGCCGTCTCGGCCTCCGAGGTGTCGACCATGGTCGACAGCGTCGTCGAGGAACTCGAAGGTATCACCGACGAGATAAGCGACCTCGCGGACGCGAACGAGTCGATGACCGAGGAAGTCCAGCACGTCCAACGACGTGTGCAGGAAGTCGAGACGGAGATAAACAGTTGATTTGTGGCTTCTCGGAAATACGAATCTATTTTGCCAACTTTCGAAACTATTGCGTGACATATCGGACTGTAAACGACGAAATAAGCCTATAAATGCAGATACGAATTCGGAATGGGGGAAGATAAAAAGATAAAACACACTCTATGTGGGGAAAATGGGAATGTGGACGTAAAAGTCATCCGCCGTCGGCGAGCCGCTCCACTTCGTCGTCGTCTTTCCACTCGCCGAGTTCCCTCGGGTCGACGTGGACGAACACGTCGTCGACTTCGGGGATATCCTGCACCGAGTGGATGACGGCCGTCTCGATGTCGTGGGCCTCGTAGAGCGTGAGGTCGCCTTCGACCTCGATGTGGAGGCTCACGTCGATTTCGGGGCCGACGTAGTGGGCGATGACGTCGTGTGCGCCCTCGACCTGCGGGTGTTCCAGCGCCCGACCGAGGATGTCCCGTCGCAGGTCCTCGGGCGGCGCGGCCCCGACGAGGTAGCCGACGTTGTCCCGCACCACCTCGACGCCGGTGTAGAGGATGCCGACGGCGACGACGATGGCCGCGAGCGGGTCCGCGAGCGGATAGCCGGCGGTCGCGCCGGCCACCCCGACCAGCGCCGCCCCTGCGGTGAGGATGTCGTTGCGGTTGTCCTTGGCCGTCGCCACGAGGGCGGGCGAGTTACTGCCGTCGCCGACCCGCAGGCAGTAGCGGTAGAGGCCGTACTTCACGACGGCGGTGAGCACGAGGACGCCGGCGGCGGCCGGGCCGCGCGTGACCGCCACGTCCCCCGACAGCACGGCGAGGGCCGACTGCCAGAGCACGACGCCGCCGGCGACGAAGATGCCAGCGGCGACGAACAGCGAGACGAACGGCTCGATGCGCTCGTGGCCGTGGGGGTGTTCGAAGTCCGGCGGCCGCGTCGTCAGGTACAACCCCGCGACGACCACCAGCGAGTAGACGGCGTCGGCCGCGCTGTTGACCGCCTCGGACTGGACGGCGAGGCTCCCGGTCGCCATCCAGACGCCGCCTTTCAGCGCCGCCAGCGCGACGTTGACCCCGAGGACGAGCAGGCCGACCCGCCGGAGCGTGGCGCGGCGCGACATCGTTGGCCGTCGTTACACGCCCGCGGTCAAAGCCCCTTCCCCTTCTCGTCCCCCGCACCGTCGGTCGGGGGCGCGTCGACGCTGACCGCGCGGTCCGGGCCGGGCACCGAGGTCCCGTCTTGGTCGGCGAAGGCCGCGTGCAGGCGGTCGTAGGTGTCGTCGACGGCCTCGACGATGACCTTCGTGTCGCCGACGACGGGCATGAAGTTCGTGTCGCCCTCCCAGCGCGGGACGACGTGGGTGTGCAGGTGGTCGTCGATGGACCCGCCGGCGGCCGACCCGCCGAGGTTCAGGCCGGCGTTGAAGCCGTTTGGCTCCATGGCCTCTTCGAGTGCGGCCAGCGTCCGCTGTTTCAAGCGCGCGTGGTCCAGCAGCGTCTCCCCGTCGAGGTCGCCGTAGGCCCCGGTGTGGTCGTGCGGGATGACCATCGCGTGGCCGGGGTTGTACGGGTAGTTGTTCAACAGGACGAACGCGCGCTCGCTCCGGGCGACCACGCGGTTGTCCCGGTCGTCGCTTGCGTCCCGGAACGCACAGAACACGCAGTCGGCGTCCGGGTTCCCGTCGGCCCGCTCGACCCACTCGATTCGCCACGGCGCGAACACCTGCTCCATGTCCCCGCGGACCGCCCGCGCGGCCAAAACAACTTCGCCCGCCGCTACCGACGCAATATAAGCGTGTTGGCCGTTCATCTCTCGAACCCGGCTACGACCGGACGAGCGCCGCCGGTGAACGTTCTCCGGACGCCTCGGCTAGTAACTCCCGAAATTCGGGCGCAGTCGGCCGATAAACGGTCCTAAACGGCGGCCAACGGTCGGGGGTTTTTACGTCGCTGTCCGCCCGACTACTGAGCGAGATGGCAGCGACCAACGGCGGTGCCGACGTGTCGGAGGCGTGTGCGAACTGCGACCGCGAGACGCCCCACGCGGTCAGTCTCCGGATTCTGACGGAGAGTTCCAAGCCGGAGAACGCGGCGTTCTCGCGCGAACCGTACCGAGTCAGCGAGTGCCGGGTCTGCGGGACGACGACGACGACGCGGATGAACGACGCCTGACGCGCGGTCCGAACGCGGTCCCCACGAGAAGACGGCCTACCGCGACCGCGTCGTCACTTCGACGCCGTCGTCGGTGACGATGACGGTGTGTTCCTTCTGGCTGACGAGTTTCCCCGCTTCCTCCTTGAGGACGGGGTAGCCGTGGACGAGGTCCTGCTGTTTCAGGCGGCGCAGCGCCATCTTCGCCCGCGGGGAGTCGAGCCACCGCGCGGCGAACGGTAGCGTCTTGAACTCCTCGGCGACCTGTTCGAGCACCTGCCGGGCGGTCCGGTCCCGGACGGTTCCCTCGCGTTCGAGTGCGAATATCTCCTCGTCGGACCCCTCCTGTACCTTGCCGCGCCCGTCGGTGGCGAACGGCTCGATAGCCACCACGTCACCGGGCTCCAGCACCGCGCCCTGTGCGACCGCCCGGTTGGGGATGTTCGGCGCGGTGTGTTGCTCCCAGTGGCCCAGTCCGTGCCCGGTGAGGTTGACGACGGGGTTGAAACCGTACCCTTCGATGACCTCCTCGACGGCCGCGCCGATGTCGCCCACGTCGACGCCCGGGCCGGCGACCTCCAGCGCGGCGTCCAGCGCCTCCGCGGAGGCGGCGGCCAGTTCGTCGTGGCCCGAGAGGTCGACGGTGACGGCGGTGTCGGCCAGCCAGCCGTCGACGTGGACGCCGATGTCGAGGTTCACCATCTCCTCGCCGAACGTGCTGTCGTCGCCCGGTTCCGGCGTCGCATGGGCGGCCTCCTCGTCGATGGAGATGTTGACCGGGAAGGCCGGTTTCCCGCCCAGTTCCCGGATGCGGTCTTCGGCCCACTCGGCGATTTCGAGGTGGGACGCCCCGACCTCGACCCGGTCGGCCGCCTCGTCGCGCACCTGCGCCAGAATCTCGCCGGCCTCGCGGCACTTCTCGTACTGCTCGGCCTCGAAGTCCACGTCGCTCATGCTCGACACCTCGCACCCGTCGCCCGAAAGCGTTTGCGTTCGCGCGCCCGATGGCACGAGCCCGTCGCCCGCGGAATGTTCCACGTTATCACATCTACGTGAAAGCGGCAGTCCTTTAGGCGCGACTGTCGATGCGCGGGTATGGGCTACGAGTACGACAAAGTCGAGGTGCCCGCAGAGGGCGAGCAGATTCAGGTCACGGACGACGACGAGCTCGACGTCCCCGAGACGCCGATCATCCCCATTATCCACGGGGACGGCATCGGGACCGACGTCGGCCCGGCCGCACAGAAGGTCATCGAGGCGGCCGCCAACGCCACCGGCCGCGACATCGCGTGGATGCGCGTGTTCGCCGGCGAGTCCGCCCGCGAGAAGTACGACGAGAACCTGCCCGACGACACCGTCGAGGCCATCAAGGAGTTCAACGTCGCCATCAAGGGCCCGCTCACGACACCCGTCGGGGCCGGCTTCCGCTCGCTGAACGTCGCGCTGCGTAAGACGCTCGACCTGTACGCGAACGTCCGCCCGACCTACCACATCGAGGGGGTTCCCTCCCCGGTCTCCGAACCCGAGCAGATGGACATGGTCACGTTCCGGGAGAACACCGAGGACGTCTACGCCGGCATCGAGTGGGAGGCCGGCACCGACGAGGTCCAACAGGTCAAGGAGTTCGTCGAGGAGGAGATGGGCGAGGACGACGTCATCCACGACGGTCCCGTCGGCATCGGCGTCAAGCCCATCACGGCCTTCGGCACCAAGCGCCTCGTCCGCGAGGCCATCGACTACGCCCTCGAAGAGGACCGCGACAGCGTCACGCTGGTCCACAAGGGCAACATCATGAAGTTCACCGAGGGTGCCTTCCGCGACTGGGGCTACGAGGTCGCCGAGGAGGAGTACGGCGAGAACGTCATCACCGAGGACGAACTCTGGGAGGAGTACGACGGCGAGGCCCCCGAGGACGCCCTCGTGGTCAACGACCGCATCGCCGACAACATGCTCCAGCAGCTCCTGACCCGCACCGACGAGTACGACGTCATCGCCACGATGAACCTCAACGGGGACTACATGTCCGACGCCGCCGGCGCACAGATCGGCGGCCTCGGCATCGCGCCCGGTGCGAACTTCGGTGAGGCCCGCTGTCTCGCCGAACCGGTCCACGGCTCCGCGCCGAAGTACGCCGGCGAGGACAAGGTCAACCCGACCGCGATGATTCTCTCGGGCCGACTCATGCTCGAGTACATGGGCTGGAAGGACGCCGGCCAGCTCGTCCGCGACGCCGTCGAGGAGACCATCTCCTCGGGCGACGTGACCTACGACCTCGAACGCCAGATCGAGGGCGGCAACAAACTCGCCACCAGCGAGTTCGCCGACGCAGTCGTCGAGAATATCGAGCGACTCTCGTAGAGAGCCGCTCGTACTCTGACGCCGTAGCCGTCAGAATATCGAGAAGCTCGCGTAAGGCGCGGAACGACTCACCGACCCCATTTCTTTCGGTGCGCCCGGTCAGCGGCCGTACCGCGACTCGCTGGCGTTTTCGACCCACGCCGGCCGCCGGACCGCCGTCGCTCCGATGTCGGTCACGCGTGTCTCACGGACGACCCGGACCGGCCGCTCGCGCAACGCGGCGTCGTAGGCCACGCGGCGCGCGACGACGACGCCGTCGGCCCGGACCCGCAGGCGCACCGTCACGTTGTGTGGCTCGTCGACGAACAGGGGCGTGATGAGGCGGTCGGGGTCCCGGACGGATGTGCCCGCGAGGACGGCACCGCCGCCGGGCCGACGCGCGACGCGCGTCTCGACGGCCGCGAGCGTCGCCTCGATTCGCCCGCTCGCGGCGTGGTCCGAGACCGGACCGCCGTGCTGGGAGGGCCAGCGGATGGCCGTCGGGCCGCCGCTTCGCTCCCGGTACCGGATGGCGACGCTCGTCCCGTTGGTCCAGTAGTCGACCCGCGTTGTCAGGCTGTCCGCGGGGAACCCGGTGACGTTCTGGTGGAACCGGCCGCTGTAGGTGGTGGCGTTGCGTTCGACGTGGCGGACTCGGTTCGTCTCCCGGAGCAGTTCCCCGTCGGCCCCGGTTATCCGCTGGCGCGTCCGGAGCGTGTAGTTCGTCACCGCGAGCGCGCCCTCGTGGGCTCCTGCGACCGCCGACGGGACGGTGGTCTCGGCGCTGATTCCGGGCGGGTACCGGAACTCGTCGGTCGGGACCGGCGCGGGCGTCACCGCCGCCTCGCCCTGCGTCCCGACGCCGGCACAGCCGCCGAGAACGGCCAGTACAGCCACTGCGACGTGGAGCCGCATCGTCTACACAAAGTGCCCCAACGGGAAACCCCTGTCGGGGGCGGGGTGGTCGCGTGTGCGTGCGACGCCGGTGGATTCACTACCGTCCGCGCCCCAGCCACGGGCATGTACGCGGTGGTCGGCTGTAGCGACTGTAGCTTCCTGTGGGTCGTCGACGGCTCGCCCGACACCACGCAGTGTCCGCGCTGTGGGACCCGTCGGAAGCACGCCAAGCGCCGGAAGTTCGTCGAGACGGACGACGAGGCCCACGCCCGCGAGGTCCGCGCGTCGATGCTGGCGAACCGGCAGGACCACGGCGACGCCTTCGCCGAACTGGACTCCTACGCCGAGATGGAGCGGCAGGTCGAGACCGCCGGGGTCGACGACGAGACCTACCTCGACGCGTCCGGGGTCGACGCCGACGCGGCCGCGGCGGCCGGCGAGCGCGCCACACAGGGCGCGACCGGCGGAGCGAGCCGGAAGGAGACGGTGCTGGCCGCGCTCCGGGACCTCGACGAGCCGACGGCCGACGCGGTGGTCGAGTTCGCCGGCGAGCGGGGCGTCCCGGCCGACTACGCCCGGGACGCGCTGGCGAAACTGGTCCGCGCCGGCGAGGTGACCGAATCCGGCGGCACCTACCGCCTGCTGTGACACCCGCCACGTCGCTGGAGTTCGAACCCGGTCCCGCCGCCGTCGGGTCGCTCGTGGGGGTCGCGGGACTGCTCTTTCTCCTGACGCCGGTGGTCGGGCCGGTGACGTTGGGGGCGCTCACCGTCAGCCCCGCGGCGCTGTCGGCCGTCGCCCTGACCGCCGGGTTCGCGCTGGGCGCGGTGGTGTTCGCCCGGCGAGGACACCGCCTGTTCGCCGCGGCCCACGCGGTTTTCGGCGTCGCGTGGGCGCTGCTGGTGCTGGGACCGCTGCTCGGCAGCGGGGACCTGCTGCTGGCCGGCGTGGTCGTACTCGTCGCCGGCGTCGGCTACCTCCTGAGTCAGCGCTGAAGGAGGCCGACGGCCTCGGCCACGGCGGCCAGCGCGGCGGCCGTCGTCGCGGCCAGCCGCGCCAGCCTGAGCCACCGCCGCGTCGTCGATACCTGCGCGTCGCTGGACGTGTCGTCTCGCGTCATGGGTGGGCGCGCCCGCCGGGGCTCCCGGGCGGACGCGTCACCCCGTAGCGAGCGCCGGGTGATAAACCGGAGCCACGCCCCCGGAGCGGAAGTGAAAGTGACCCTACCGGCCCAGTTCCGCGTGGGCCGACGAGAGGTGCCGGGAGGACAGCGCCGCGAGCAGGGAGAGTTCGCCGGCCAGCGCGCCGGCCGCGACGACCTCCGCCAGCGCGTCGGCGTTGCTCCCGGGCGGGTCGCCGCCGCCGCCGTAGCCAAGCACCGACAGCGCTTCGGACTGGGTGGGCAGGCCGGTGCCGCCACCGACGGTCCCCACCTCCAGCGAGGCGATGGTGACGGAGGCGTACAGCCCCTCCTCGCGGGCGTCGACGGTGGTGATGGCGTTGCTCCCCTCGACGACCTGCGCGGCGTCTTGGCCCAGCGCGAGGAAGGCGGCAGCGACGACGTTGGCCGCGTGGGCGTTGAAGCCGAGCGCGCCGGCCTTGGCCGAGCCGACGAGGTTCTTGCGGGTGTTGGCCTCGGCGATGGCGTCGGTGGTCGTGTCGAGTCGGTCCTCGACCTGCTCGTGGGGGACGAGCACGTCCGCGGAGACGGTCCGGCCCCGCCCCTCGACGGCGTTGATGGCGGCGGGTTTCTTGTCCGAACAGAGGTTGCCCGATAGCGCCACGAGGTCGGCGGGCGTCTCGGCCTCGACGACCTCGCAGGCGGCCTCGGTGGCGATGGTCGCCATGTTCATCCCCATCGCGTCTTTCGTGTCGTAGACGAACCGTAGGAAGACGCTGTCGCCGACGACGTAGGGCTCCACGTCCTGTAGCTCGCCGTGGCTCGTGGTCGCCTCGGCGGCCTCGGCCAGCGCGGCCGTGTTCTCGCGCACCCACGCGGACACCTCACCGGCGGCCGCCACGTCCTCGACTTTGAACACCGGCGCGCGGGTCATCCCCGACTTGAGGACGCGAGCGGTCGCGCCGCCGGCCGTCCGGATGGTCGAGACGCCGCGGTTGACCGAGGCCAGCAGCGCGCCCTCGGTCGTCGCCAGCGGGAGGTAGTGTTCGCCGTCGGCGGCCCCGCCGTCTATCGGGAGCGGGCCGACGACGCCCATCGGAATCTGGGCGGCCCCGACCATGTTCTCGACGTTCGACTCGGCGTCGGCGGCGTCGAAGGCGTACTCGCCGACCGTCGAGAGGTCGGCCCCGGTCTCCTCGGCCAACAGGTGCCGGCGGGCGGCGGCGGCCGTGTCGGCGTCGGCGTGGTCCTCCAGTTCGTAGAGTCGCAACTCGCCCTCGCGGACGCGCTGTGCGAGGTCGGCGGCGTCGGTCATACGGACCCGGTCGCGGGCCGCCCCCCTAACAGTTGCTCTTGCGGGCCGCCACGTGGGCCGTCACCCGACCCGGTGTCGCGTCGGCGAGGGTCGACGACGGGCGCGGACGGCTCAGTCGTCGGCCGGGATGGTCCCGGCCGGCCCGCCCTCGGAACCACCGGCTTCGCCCGTCACCGTCTTGTAGAACATGATGAGCATCGACGCGATGAGACAGCTCCCCCAGAGGAAGCCGGTGGGCATGAGCATCGTCAGGCCGAGCCCCTCGCCGAGCCAGACGATGCCGGGGATACCCCACTGCCCGGCGACGAACAGCCCCGTCACGGCCCGCCGGAGCCGTCCCGTCACGCCCAGTGCGGGGACGGCAAAGCCAATCACTATCGCCAGAATCGACAGGACGCCCAGATGGGCGTGCCCGCCGATCATCCATCCCGGGACGCCGGTGCCGCCCGCGAGGCGGACGAACTGGTACATCCCGACGAACATCATCACGGTCAGTCCGAGAAAACCCGATGCCTTGAGTGCTCGCGTCATCCATCGCCGGGAACATGTTCGAATCTATTAAATTTTGTCGACAGCGGGCACTGGCTCCGGGCCCTTGTCACTAGATACCAATTAAGGCGTTCTTCAGTCTTCCGTATACCTACCTGTACACTGCTCACCCGGGTGTATTGAAGATAAAATCTTTTCAACAAGCGGGTCCGAACGATACGATACTCATAGGAGGGTCAATCGTGCCCGAAATGGAAACAGCTGCGTTCGAAACGGACCTCAGCCTCTTCAAGTACGACAACCTCGAACAGCTCCCGGCGGCGTACCGGGACCTCGGGGCGGACGAACGGACCGAGCGCATCGAGCGCGCGCTCGAAACACTGGGCGACGACGTGGTCATCCTCGGCCACAACTACCAGCGCCGGGAGATAGTCGAGCACGCCGATTTCGTCGGCGACTCCTACCAGCTCTCCACGGAGGCCGCCGACTCCGACGCCGACTACGTGATATTCGGCGGCGTGACGTTCATGGCCGAGTCCGCCGACATCATCACCGCCGACGACCAGCGCGTGATTCTGCCGTCGATGGAGGCGTCCTGCCCCATGGCGGGGATGGCCGAGGCCCTGCAGGTCGACGCCGCGTGGGCGGAACTGACCGCCGCCACGGACGACGACACCGACATCGTCCCCATCACGTACATGAACAGCTACGCCGACCTCAAGGCCTTCTGTGCCGAGCAGGGCGGGCTGGTCTGTACGTCCTCGAACGCCCACGACGCCTTCGAGTACGCCTTCGAGCGGGGCGACAAGGTGCTCTTTCTCCCCGACAAGCACCTCGGCGAGAACACCGCCCACCGGCTGGACATGGCCGACGAGACCGTCGAGTGGGACCCGTGGGACCCCGAGGGGACCGACGCCGCGGCGGCCGTCGAGAACGACGTCATCCTCTGGGAGGGGTACTGTCAGGTCCACGAGCGGTTCCGGGCGTCCCACGTCGAGGACATCCGCGCCGACCACCCCGAGGCCAACGTCATCGTCCACCCCGAGTGCCGCCGCGAGGTCGTCGAGGCCGCCGACGTGGCCGGTTCGACGGCCGCCATCCGCGAGGCCGTCGCCGAGGCCGACCCCGGCGACACGTGGGCCATCGGCACGGAGATTCACCTCACGCACCACCTCCAGCGGTGGCACCCCGAGGTGAACGTCCTGCCGCTGTGTGGCGAGGCCTGCATGGACTGCAACGCCATGCGCCAGATAGACCCGAACTACCTGACGTGGGTGCTGGAGGAACTGGTCGCGGGTCGCGAGCGCAACGTCATCGAGGTCGCGCCCGAGGAGAAGGAACTGGCGCAGGTCGCGCTCGACCGGATGCTGGAGATATGACCATGCCGGACGGAGACGCCGCCGACGTGCTCGTCGTCGGTTCCGGTATCGCGGGGCTGGCGGCGGCGCTCGCGGCCGCCCGCGAGGGCAGCGACGTGACGCTGGCGACGAAGGCCGCCCGCCCCGAGGGGGCCTCCTCGTGGTGGGCGCAGGGCGGCATCGCCGTCTCGCGGGACGACCCCCAGCGGTTCAAGCGGGACATCCTCGCGGCCTCCGACGGCACCGCCGACCCCGACGCCGTCGACGTGCTGGTCGGGAACGCGAACGCGGCCGTCGAGGACGTGCTGTTCGAGACGCTGGGCGTCGAGTTCGACCGCGCCGAGGGACCGGCGGACGCGACCGACCGGGCGTCGGCGACGCCCGCGGACTCGGCGGCGCTCGACTACACCCGGGAGGCGGCTCACAGCGAGGACCGCATCCTCCACGTCGACGCGGCGACGGGTAAACACGTCCACGTCCCGTTCCTGAACCACCTCGACGCCCGCGACGGCGTCGAGATTCTGGACGACACCGCGGCGCTGGACCTCCTGACCCACGAGGGGCGGGTCCACGGCGCGATGCTGGAGTGCAACGGCGACGTGTGGCCCCACTACGCCGGGAGCGTCGTCCTCGCCACCGGCGGCATCGGCGACCTCTACCCGCGGACGACCAACCCCGACAACACGACCGGCGACGGCGTCGCCATGGCCGCGCTGGCGGGCGCGGAGATACGGGACATGGAGTACGTCCAGTTCCACCCGACCGCCTGCGTCGTCGGGGACGAGGACGGCACCGCCGACGGCGGCGTGGCCTTCCTCGTCAGCGAGGCGGTGCGGGGTGAGGGCGGCCTGCTGCGCAACGGCGACGGCGAGCGGTTCATGCCCGACTACCACGCCGACGCCGAACTCGCGCCCCGCGACGTGGTCGCCCGCGCGGTGCAGGCCGAGCGCGACGACACCGGCGAGGTGCGACTGGACGTGTCGCCGCTGGACTTCCCCGCCGAGTTCCCCACGCTCGCCGAGAACTGCGACGAGCACGGCGTCGACTACGCCGACGGCATCCCGGTCGCGCCCGCCGAACACTTCCTCTGTGGCGGCGTCGCCGTCGACGACCGCGGCCGGACCACGCTGGACCGCCTCTACGCCGTCGGGGAGTGCGCCCGCACCGGCGTCCACGGCGCGAACCGACTGGCCTCGACCTCGCTGTTGGAGGGGCTGGTCTGGGGCCTGCGGGCCGGCGAAGACGCCGCCGGGAACGCCGTCGAGCGAGTCGAGGCCCCGGACCTGCTGGAGCGCGACCCCGACCTCCCCGCGACGTTCGCCCGCGACAAGTTCCACCGCCTGCGCCGCGTGATGGACGAGCAGTTGGGCGTCGAGCGCGACCCCGCGGAGCTGCACCGCGCGACGGCGGTCCTGCGCCGGCTCAAAGGCGAGGTCGACGCCTACGTCCGGACCCGGACCTCGCGGTCGCTGTACGAACTCCGCAACGCGAGCGTCACCGCCCTGCTGGTGGCCCGCCACGCCGCGGCAAACGACGAGAGCGTCGGCACGCACAACCTCGCGGCCGCCGAGCCGCGGGCCGGCGACTGATGCTCACCGACGCCGACGTGGAGCGGTGGCTGCGCGAGGACGTGGGCCACCACGACGTGACGAATCAGGTTCCGGGCGAGACCGAGGGCCGCCTCGTGGCGAAAGCCGACGGTGTGGCCGCCGGTCTCGACGCCGCGCGGGCGGTGTTCGAGTATCTCGACTGCGCTGTCGAGACGCCGGTCGCCGACGGCGACCGCGTCGCGGCCGGCGAGACGGTCCTCCGGGTCGACGGCCCGGCCCGCGAGGTGTTGCGCGGCGAGCGGGTCGCGGTCAACGTCGTCGGCCACGCCTCCGGCGTCGCCACGGCGACCCGGCGAGCGGTCGACAGAGCCGCGGCGGCGGCCCCGGACGTGCGGGTCGCCGCCACCCGGAAGACGACGCCCGGCCTGCGCGGCGTCGAGAAGCGCGCGGTCGCGGCCGGCGGCGGCGACACCCACCGGCTGGACCTCTCGCACATGGTGATGGTCAAGGACAACCACGTCGCCGAGATGGGGCTGGAGGGCGCGGTCGCGCACTTCCGCGAGCGGGCCTCCGTCGCCACGAAACTGGACGTGGAGGTCGAAGCCCCCGCGGACGCGCCGCGGGCGGCCGACGCCGGCGCGGACATCGTCCTGCTTGACAACATGACGCCCGCCGAGACGGCACGGGCCGTCGACCTCGTGGCCGACGCCGGCGGCGAGGCCCTGACCGAGGCCAGCGGCGGCATCACCGCCGAGACGGTGGCCGACTACGCGGCGACGGGCGTCGACGTGGTGTCGATGGGGTCGCTGACTCACTCCGCGCCGACGCTCGACTACTCCTTTCGGACCGGGTATGCCCGCCCGGACGTTTCGTCTCGGTGACCGTCTCGCCGTCGACTCGACGCGCTCGTGCGGACGGCCGCCGATACCTATGGAGGGAAGAAATTTTGAAGGATTGATACGAACGGGCGTGTAGCACTGGCATGGCAGGCACACACAGGATAGCCGTAGTATCGGCGGGTAGCGGTGCCGTAATCGACGACGCCTCGGCGGCGGTGGCCGCCGAACGGGTCGCCCCGCCCGCCGCCGTCGACCGTCTCGTCGCGTTCGACGCGGTGGTGGCCGACTACGACCTCCCCGAGGGGGACGGACTCGACCTGCTTGACGCGGTCCGGTCGGTCGCCTGTGACCTCCCCTTCGTCCTCCGCGCTCCCGACGGCTCCGCAGAACTGGCGAGCCGTGCGCTCGACGCCGGCGCGACGGACTTCGTCGTCGACCCCGGGCCGGCGGTCCTCGCCGAGCGCGTCGTCGAGGCCGCCGAGACGACCGCCCGGCGAAAGCGCGACCTCGAACGGACGAACGCGCTGCTGTCGACGCTGCTCGATACGCTCCCGGTCGGTGTCCTCGTCGAGGACGCGTCCCGCCGGGTCGTGACGGTCAATCAGCGGCTGCTCGACCTCTTCGACGTGCCCGGCGACCCGGCGGAGATGGTCGGCCGGGACTGCGCGGCGATGGCCGAGACCGTCAGCACGGCGTTCACGGAGCCCGAGCGGTTCGTCGCCGGCATCGACGCGCTCGTCGACGCCCGAACGGAGCGCCTCGGCGAGGAACTCCCCCTCGCGGACGACCGGACCTTCGAGCGGAGCCACGTCCCGGTCGAACTCCCCGACGGCGAGGGCCATCTCTGGACTTACCGCGACGTGACCGAGCGGACCACCCGCGCGAGCGAACTCGAAGCCCGGAACGAGCGCCTCGACGAGTTCGCCTCCGTCGTCAGCCACGACCTCCGGAGCCCGCTGAGCGTCCTCGAAGGCTCGCTGACGCTGGCCGAGGAGAGCGGCGACCCCGAGCACTTCCAGCGGTGTCACGACGCTATCGAGCGGATGGACGACCTCGTCGAAGGGTTGCTCCGGCTCGCCCGCGAGGGCCGCACCATCGACGACCCGGAGCCGGTCGCCGTCCCCGACGCCGCCGAGAGCGCGTGGAACGCGGTCGAGACGGACGACGCCGTCCTCGCTGTCGAGGCGTCCCTGACGGTCGCCGCCGACCCCGAGCGCCTCCGTGACCTCCTCGGGAACCTCTTTCGCAACAGCGTGAAACACGGCGCGAGCGCGGCGGGAGACGCCGGCGACCCGGCGAGCGCCGCGGCGCGGGCGCGGGACGAAGGCGGCGCGACACCCGCTCCCGAGTCCGGCGCGGCCGAACGACCGAGCGCGGGACGCGGCGGCTCGGTCACCGTCCGGGTCGACGAACTCGACGACGAGTCGGGGTTCGCCGTCGCCGACGACGGGACCGGGCTCCCCGGCACAGACGACGTCTTCGAGGCGGGCTACTCGACCAGCACGGACGGCACCGGCTTCGGGCTGGCTATCGTCGAGCGAATCGCCGAGGCCCACGGGTGGACGGTCCGCGCGACCGAGAGCGAGCCCGGCGGCGCGCGCTTCGAGTTCACCGGCGTCGAGACCCGCTGAGCCGCCGCACTTTTGCGCCTCGCTGCCCGACTCGCGGACGTGCCATCCGCGCTCCGCGACTGTCCGGACCACGGCGCGTTCGCCGGCGACGCCTGCCCGGCCTGTGGCGCGCCCGGCGACCACGTCCTCTCGGGGGCGCGTCGCCGCCGGCTCTCGAAGTTCGTCTCCGGAGCGTTGCGTCACTTCCCCGGGGACGCCGGTGTCGAACTCGACGCCGCCGGCTGGACGCCCGTCGCCGACCTCCGCGGGGCGGTCGAAGCGAAGTACGCGTGGGCCGACGGGGACGCCCTCGCCGCGGTGGTCGCCACCGACCCGAAGGGGCGGTTCGAGCGCCGGACTGCGGACGGACGCCACGAGATACGGGCGGCCTACGGCCACTCGGTCGACGTGTCGCTGGACGCCGCCGACACGCCGGTCCCGGACGTGCTGTACCACGGCACCGCGCCGGCGGCCCTCGACGCCATCACTGCCGAGGGGCTCCGGCCGATGTCGCGCCAGCGGGTCCACCTCTCGGCGTCGGTCGAAGCGGCCCGCGAAGTCGGCCGTCGCCACTGCTCGGACCCCGTCGTGCTGACCGTCGACGCCGCGGCGATGACCGCCGACGGCCGCCGCGTCGTCCGCCGCGGCGAGGCGACGTACACGACCGAGCGCGTCCCGCCGCGGTACCTGACCCGCGAGGGCGACGCCGCGCTCGGCGAGCGGTAGCGGCCCCACCGCGTTCCGTCCCGCCTCCGACTCACTCCACCAGCGGCGTGCCGGTCATCGCCGCCGGCCGGTCGACGCCGACGAGCGACAGCAGCGTCGGCGCGAGGTCCGCGAGCGTCCCGCCGTCGCGGGCCGTCAGCCCGCCGGCGGTGCCGTCGGGCGCGAGGTAGACGAACGGGACGGGGTTGGTGGTGTGGGCGGTGTGTGGGTCCTCGGCGGTACCCATGTCGTCGGCGTTGCCGTGGTCGGCACAGACGAGGACGTGCCCGCCGGCGGCCCGTATCGCCCCGACGAGGCGGCCGAGTTGCTCGTCGACGGCCTCGACGGCCGCGACGGCGGCGTCGAAGTCGCCGGTGTGGCCCACCATATCGGGATTGGCGTAGTTCAACACGAGCGCGTCGGGGTCGTCGCCCTCGATGCGTTCGACGGCGGTGTCGGTCAGCTCCGGCGCGCTCATCTCGGGCTGGTGGTCGTAGGTCGCCACGTCGGGGCTGTCGACGATAGCGCGCATCTCGCCGTCGAACTCCACCTCGCGGCCGCCGTTGAGGAAGTAGGTGACGTGGGGGTACTTCTCCGTCTCGGCCATCCGGAGCTGGGTCAGGCCGGCCGCCGAGAGCACCTCGCCCAGCACGTCCGCGGGCTGGTTCGGCGGGAAGGCGACGGGCACGTCGAAGGTGGCGTCGTACTGGGTCATCGTCACGACGCGGGTCTCGGGCGGGTCGGTGTCTCCGCCCCAGTCGTCCGGGCGGATGTCGGCGAGCATCCGCGTCAGTTGGCGGGCGCGGTCGGCCCGGAAGTTGAAGAAGACGACCGCGTCGCCGTCGGCCAGCGCGGGGCCGCCCTCGACGAGCGTGGGCTCGACGAACTCGTCGGTGTCGCCACGGTCGTAGGACTCGGTGACGGCGTCGACGGCCGAGGGGGCGGTGTGGTCGGCCGCGCGGTTCACGATGGCGTCGTAGGCCCGGCGGGTCCGCTCCCAGTTCCGGTCGCGGTCCATCGCGTAGTAGCGCCCGGAGACCGTGGCGACGTGGCCCGTGCCGTGTTCGTCGGCGTGGGCTTCCAACTCGGCGAGGTAGCTCTCGCCGCCGGTCGGCGAGGTGTCCCGGCCGTCGGTGAAGACGTGGGTGACGGCGTCGGCGTCGCGCTCGCCCGCGAGTTCGACGAGCGCGTGGAGGTGGTCCTGATAGGAGTGGACACCGCCGTCCGAGACCAGCCCCATGAAGTGGACGCGGCCGCCGTTGTCCGCGGCGTAGTCGAACGCCGACAGCACCGTCTCGTTCTCGAAGAAGGGCGGGTCCTGCGCGCCCTCGTCTGGCGGGGAATCGCCCCGCGAGCGGGCGACGCTGTCGCTGACCCGGGCCGAGTCCTGCTTGACGACGCGGCCCGCGCCGATGTTGAGGTGGCCCACCTCGGAGTTGCCCATCTGGCCCGCCGGGAGGCCGACCCGGCGGCCGTGGGTCTCGAGCGTGGTCGTCGCGCCCGACGCCCGGTAGCTGTCGAAGTTCGGCGTGTCGGCGGCGGCGACGGCGTCCCGGACACCCTCGTCCGGGTTCAGCCCCCACCCGTCCAGAATGATGAGTCCGACCTGCATGTACGTCCGGTCGACAGGCCGGCCCAATAGCGCTTCGGTCGCTTCTGTTCGTGGGAACCGTCCGCATCGGCAGCCGACGACCCTGCGACTTCGTGCGGATACGCCACACTCCGCGGGTGCCGGGAACCCCGATGTTAAGAGGCTGGACCGTCTCCGTGCACGCATGAGTCGGAACATCCTCTCGGACGAGCTCGCCGACAGCATCGTCACGACGGCCCGGACGGCGACCGGCGACTCGCTTCGCTCGGTGACGTACTTCACACGTGCGAACTTCGAGCAACTGTACCTGCGGGAGGACCTCGAACGCGACGCGGACCTCAACGACTTCGTCGGCCACGAGTGGCAGGGGTACAAACAGACCAAGAACGCCTACCGCGACTCCGAACTCGGCGAGTACAAGTTCACCGTCCGGGCGTTCTCGAACGGCTACCTCCTCCGGGCGACCACCGAGCGACAGGGCGTGCTCATCACGACCGACGGCCTCTCGATGCAGTCCTACGAGGAGATCGCCGAGGCCATCGAGCGCCTGCTCCGCGAGCAGTCCGGCAAGGAGTAACGACGAAACGTTTTCCGCCCCCGTCTCGAACGACGGGGCATGACGCTGGACCCGGTACATGTCGACGGTATCGCGCAACTGGCCGGGCAGGTGCGCCGGACCGTCGAGACGAGCGACCGCGACGCCGCGGCCGAGCGGGTGTGGGCGGATTTTCTGGACCCGCTGTGGGCCGACGGGACGAAGGTGCTGGAACCGATGGGCCAGCAGCGCCGCCGGAAGGTCCCCGTCGAGGACATCGCCTTGGTGGACCCGCCGTTCCCGACACAGCACGGCCTCGACTCCGGGACCATCAACCCGACGACGTTCAAGAACGGGCTAGTCATCGACGTGGCCCAAGCGGCGATGAGCGCCGTCCCCTCGGACGTGGAACTCCACCGCGGGCGGACCATCGTCATGGCCGTCCACTCCAACGACGCGACGCTGGACTTCGACGGCGACTGGCTGGCCGACGACCGCGGCTACGCGAAGCGGCGCGTCCTCGACGCGCCACAGGTCGACCGCTACGAGCAGCGGGTCGTCCACGCGCTGGCGCTGTACCTCGCCGAGAGCGAGCACGCCCTGACCAACGCCGAGGTGGTCGAGGACCTGTTCGTGCTCGACGGCCCCATCTACCCGACGGGCCTGCTCCGGTGGGCCGACCGCGGGACGGAACTGGCCGAGGTGTTGGCCGAGGACGCCCGCCCGCGGGCCGTCGTCGGCAACTACGTCGAACTCGTCGAGCGGTTCGTCGAACGGGACGTCCCCCTCGTCGGGTTCGTGAAGAACTCCTCGGCGAAGGGGCTGACGCGGGCGGTCCGGCGGAAGCACAACGCGCCGTGGGTCGACGACACCGCCTTCTTCCGGCAGGTGCTGGAGCGCCGCGGCGACGACGGGGAGCTACTGACCGACGCCGTGACGTGTACGAACTGGTTCCGCTCGCGGGGCGGCACCGACGGCGTGATGGCCGCCGCCGGCGACGCCGTGGGCGTCGACCGGACGCTCGACCCCGAACTGTACGAGGTCACCTTCTTCGCCGTCTACGACCCCCGGACGGACCTCGTCTTCCGGGTCGAAGCGCCCTACGCGTTCACGCGCGACGAGGACACCCGCGAGGCGCTGACCCGCCAGATTCTCCACGACGTGGCCGGCGAGCGCGGGCCGCCGCTGGCGGTGGCGAAGGCCGACGAACTCGCCGGCATCGACCGGCAGGGCAGCGAGGAACTCACCCGACGCATCGAGCGGACCTTCGAGGTCGACCGCGAGAAGGGGTACGACGACCAGCGGTGGGGGACCGTCGACGAGCAGTTCTAGGCCTCGCCGGCCTGTAGCACGGTCACATCCACGTCGCGGCCGTCGACGCCGAGCCGAGCGAACTGCGTCCGGACGTGGTCCTTGGCGGCCTCGATGGCCCGGTCGCGGGTCTCGAACCCGCGGGGCATCGGCGACTCGAAGCCCACGCGGAGTTCCCGGTCACCGATGGTCTGGACCTGTCCCCCGCTCTCGACCTCGTAGAAGGCGTCGCAGACCCAGACGTACGGCGTCCCCTCGTCGGGCGCGCCCTTGAACGACGGCGGCTCCTCGCCCGGTTCGTACAGCGTCCCGGTCAGCGCTGTCCCGCCGGCGCTGCCGCGGATGAGTAACATACCACACGCTAGGCCCTCCACGGGCAAAAGCGCCGCCCCGAAACCCTTTTCCTCCTGCGGTGTCCGACCCGCGTTACCACGCCACTACCGACTTCGCTCCGAACTCACGCCGAGGGCGGCACCACGTCGGCGACGACAGGGAGGTGGTCGGAGGGGTAGTGGTCGTCGTCGCGGTCGGTACAGGCGGCCAGTCGCGCCACGTCGCAGTCGTCGGTGACGAACACGTGGTCGATGCCCATCTCCGGCAGGAGGTCGTGGAAGTCCGTCCGGGTGGTCGTCGGGCCGTGGTAGCACTCGGCGCGGTCCCGGCTGTCACACAGCCGGCGGCCGTCGGCGAACCCGTAGCCGTCAGCGCGCTCGTGGGCCGGTTCGCCGACGACGCAGTTGAAATCCCCCATCACGACCGTCGGCTCCCCGGACACCACGCCGTCGAGGCGGTCGAGCGCGAGCGCGATGCCCTCCCGGCGGGCGCGCTCGCCGCGGTGGTCGAGGTGCGTGTTCAACACGACCAGTTCGTCGCCCGTCCCGCGCTCGCGCAGGCGGACCCACGTGGCGACCCGCGGGTGGCGCGCGTCCCAGCCGACGCTCTCGGCGGTCTCGGGCGTCTCCGAG
This sequence comes from Haloarcula sp. MBLA0138, assembly GCF_055632455.1. Taxonomy (NCBI): domain Archaea; kingdom Methanobacteriati; phylum Methanobacteriota; class Halobacteria; order Halobacteriales; family Haloarculaceae; genus Haloarcula; species Haloarcula sp. MBLA0138. The sequence goes on from NZ_CM145746.1 coordinate 486,380, forward strand.
AGCCAGAACGTCTCGGTCGCCAGCCGCTCGAACCGCTCGGGCCGGTAGCCGATGGCGGTGTGCTCGCCGCCGCGGCCGCGGTCGGTCCGCGGGTCGCCGACCCACTCGTACCCGTCGAGCATCGCTTCGAGTTCCCGCATCTGGTGGGCGATGGCCTCTTGGACGCCCAGCACTGCCGGCTCGTGGAACCGGACGGTGCCGGCGACGAGTCGGCGGCGGTGGGGCCAGCCGTCGCGGCCGTCGCTCGCGGCGTCGTAGCGGATGTTGAACGACATCGCCCGCACGGGTTTCATACGACCCCGTCCGGGGTCCACCCGGGTAAGGTTTCACTTCCGCCCCGAGCAACGTGTCATAGAAAAGCTGAGACAGCTTCACCAGTAGTCGATATGGGTCACACACCCACCACGCTCAGTGAACACTCCGCAGAAGCCTATCAGAAACGCCGTGCAAGATATAGAGGATACGTGCAGCAACCCTCGGTCGATTCACCAACTGTGGTAGAAAACTTTACGCAGTAGCATCTGCTACCGATGAGTATGACTACTTCGGTGAAGATGGACGACGACACCAAGTCCCGTCTCGAACGGTTACAGGCCGAGATTCGGCTCAAGACCGGGAGACGAGTGACACAACAAGACATCCTAGCACGGATCGTCGAGCACGCTGTTGAATCCAAGGCCGACCTCATCGACTCGTTCCGCGAAGAACGTGTCCCCGTTGTGGAATCCGAACGTGAGATGTTCCACGATGGGATGGTTTCCTCCGGGAGCACGACGACGGAAGACGACATCGACGACGTGCTGTACGGATGAGTGTCTTCGTCGATACTGGGGTGTTCTTTGCCCACCACGACACGGACGCAGATCGGCACGAGCAGGCCGTAACCGCGTTCGATGAGCTGCTAAACGGAGAGTATGGACAGCCGTACACGAACGACTACGTTCTCGACGAAACTCTCACGCTCACGCGTTCGAGGACGGGTTCGTTCGAGGCTGCAGATACCGTTGCCGGTCGCATTCTCGGTGAAGAGCCGTTTCCTCGCGTCTTCGAGATGATTCACGTCGGACCAGATGACGTTTGGGCGTCGCTAGAAACGTTTCGTCGATACGACGACCACGATCTTAGTTTCACGGACGCGACGATAGTCGCGCTCTGTGAGTCACGTGGTATCGATGCGGTACTGAGCTTCGACACGGACTTCGATGGACTCGTCGACCGTATCGAACCTAGTTACTAGGTGACTGCATGCGGAATTGTTGCTTCGATTTTTCCGAGTCTGCCAGAAACGTCGTGACCGACTCAGCCATCTTTTTCTTCGTCGCCCTTCCTCCCTCGCTCCGCTCGCTGCGGGAGGGCTCCTCGAAAAACATGGGTGAAAAAGGCCGACGGCTCGGCCTTCGGCCTCGCCGTCGGTGAAACGCCTCGCTTCGCTCGGCGTATGCTCGTTCACTGCTCTCTGCTCAGTTCGCACGGCTGCTGACCGGCTGATTCAATTGCTGATTGATGACGCAAATTCGTGAGGGTGTTTCTATGACACGCTCGTTCCGGGGGGAAAGGCGTTTGTCCCCCGCTGCCGTGGAACCGCGTATGTCAGACCTCGGGACTTCAGCGACTTCGACGGCGACGCGGGGGACGAGGACGACGACCCGAGTCCCGACGGCGACGCGGTCGACGACTTCGAGCGGATGGAGGCGTCGCCGGCCGGGACCGAGACCGGGCTGGGCGTCCTCTCGGCCACCGACGGCCTCCGCATCAGCGAGGAGAGCGACGAGTGTGTCCTCCGGGCGTACGTGACCGCGCGGAACCGTTCGGCGGTCCGCATCGGCAAGTACCTGCTGGTCCCCTACCCCGACGGCGAGCGGCTGTTCTGTCGCATCACGGCACTGGAGTACGCACAGGAGTTCCGGGCCGACGACGCCACGGAGATACACGCCCGCCGCGCGATGCGCGAGGAGGGCATCGACGAGCAGGACTTCAAGTTCATGGCCGAACTCGACCCGGTAGCCGTCCTCTACCGCGACGACGCGGGGGCGGCCGAGGGCGGGGACGGCGACCTCAAGCGCCGGATGACCGACCGCGTGCCAAAGCCCGAGACCGTCGTCCGGGAGGCCACCGACAAGACCGAGATAAAGACCGGGCTGAAGATTCCCGAGGACGGCGTCTTCCTCGGCCACCTCGCCGTCGGCGGCGAGAAGGTCGAGACCGCGGCCGAGCCCCCGACCATCGACTACCGGCTGAAAGACGACTACGACGCCGGCGACCCCCTCGTATTCCGGCACACGCTCGTCGCCGGCGGCACGGGGTCGGGGAAGACCCACACCTCGAAGAACGTCCTCCGGCAGTATCTGGGCCGGACCTACGGGATGGGCGACGGGCGCACCCCCGAACTCGCCGTCGTCCAGTTCGACCCCCAAGACGAGTACGCCCAGATGCACGACGACAACCCCGAGATGACCGACGGGTTCGCCCGCCGCTGCGAGCGGGAGGGCGTCGCCCACGGCGGCTACGACGACACCATCGCGCTCGTCCCGAAGGTCGCCGGTGCCGACTACAACGCCGGCCACCACCGCGCCGAGCAGGTCGAGTTCACCGTCCCGTTCTCGCTGGTCTACGAGAACCCGTGGCTCATCGCCGGGTCGAGTCTGAACGACAATCAGTACGGGGCCTTGGTCAACACGCTCCTCCCGCGGTTCAAGCGCCAGTACGGGGACAGCGGGACCTACGACCAGTTCCGGACGTTCCTCGACGACCCGGCGCTGAAAGAGGAACTCGACGAGGCCGGCGACGTCCACGAGGCCACCTTCGACGCCGTCAAGCGCCGCGTCCGCGGGTTCGGGGCCGTCTTCGACCAAGACGCCCGCCCTATCACCGACCAGATATCGCAGTTCGTCCGTCCCGGCGGCCTGACGGTAATCCCGACGTACCACATCACGGACTCCCGGACGGCCTCGACCGTCGTGCTCGCCGTGTCGAGCCTCCTCATCGACCAGAAGCTCTCGAACGACCCGACCTACGACCGCATCAAGGATACCCCTCTCGTCTTGGGGATGGACGAGGCCCACAACTTCCTGACCGACGCCGACAGCGTACAGGCCCGGCAGGTCATCGGGAAGTTCACCGAGGCCGCCAAGCAGGGCCGCAAGGAGCGACTGGGGCTGTACCTCATCACGCAGGACCCCCAAGACATCGCCGACCCCGTCTTCAAGCAGATAAACACGACCATGGTCCTGAATCTGGGCGACGAGGACGCCATCTCCGCCGTGAACATCCCGACGAACCTCGAATCGAAGGTCCCCTACATGGAGAAGGGCCAGCGTGTCGTCTACTCCCCGGACAACTCCGAACCGGTCGAACTCATCGGCCTCCCGACTTGCGTGACCCGCCACGGGCGGGACTGAGTTCCGTCCGCCGCGCGCGAGCAACAAAGCACTTCACACTCGCCGTTCTCTCGCCGGACGTGAGCAGCAACTTCGAGCGAGCGGCGGTCGGGGCGACCGGGACCGTCGACCGGAACCTGAGTCGCATCGTGGCGATGGGGACCGCGCTGGTCGCGGCGAACGTCCTCCTGATGCTGGCGCTGACGTACACCCCCGTCGCCGACCTCGGCGTCGCGCTGTTCTCGAACTTCTTCGTCGGTATCGCCGTCTTCGTCGTCACCGTCGGTGGCGGGTTCTGGCTCGCCAACAAGGGCATCCGACGCGGGAGCATGGGTCTCGCCGGGGCCGGCGTGGCGCTCGCGCAGACGGGCTACGGCCTCGTCGGGGCGGCCCTCCTCGTGCTCGCGCCGGCCGCACTGCGGGTCCCCGCGCTCGGCATCTCCGCGGTCGTCACCGGCGCTATCACCGCCGTCGTCGCCTCCGTCGTGTTTACGACGGACCGCTCGTTCGAGGGGTGGCAGCGCTACGCGTTCGGCCTGTTCATCGCCGGGTTCGTCGTCGGCGCGGTCGGCGTCTTCGTCGCCCCGGTGTTGTCCCTCGTCGCCGGCCCCATCTTCTTCCTCGGGTTCGTCTGTGACCTGACCTACGAGATATGGGCCGTCCGGGAGAACCGCTACGCCAGCGATTTGCGCAACGCGCTGGGCATCTACGTCGCCGTCATGGGCGTGTTCATCCACGTTCTCCAGTGGGTGTTGCGGGCCCTCTCGATGCTGGACAACTGACGCCGGCACCCGGGCCGAACTTTCATGCCGGCACCCGATGAACGGTAGCGCATGACACGGCAGATACTCGTTCCAGTCGACAGCTCCGAGCAGGCCGAGACCGCCGTGGCGTTCGCCGCCCGCGAGTTCGGCGACGCTCGGCTCGTGCTCCTCCACGTCATCAACCCGGCGGAGGCGGGGTACAGCGCGCAGGCCTCCATCCCGTCGTTCTCCGAGGAGTGGTTCGAGCAGCGCAAGGCGGCCGCCGACGACCTCTTCGAGCGGCTCACGGACGCGGCCCGCGACGCCGGGGCCGACGACATCGAGCGAGCGACGGAGGTCGGCCGGCCGACCCAGACCATCGTCGAGTACGCCGACGACCACGACATCGACCACATCGTGATGGGCAGCCACGGCCGCTCGGGCGTCTCGCGCATCCTGCTGGGCAGCGTCGCCGAGACGGTCGTCCGCCGGGCGTCGGTGCCGGTGACGGTCGCGCGGTGACGCGGTACCGGCTCCGCCGCTCCGATTCCGCTCAGGCGTGCCGGACGATGTGCACGTCGTACTGCGGGTCTTCGGAGACGGGCGCGCCGACGCTGGAGACCGGCGTGGACACGCGGCCGGCGTTCTCGCTGCCGATGAACACGATGGAGGCGTCCACGTCGTGGGCCACCTCGCGGATGGTCCGGACCACGTCGGTCGTGATGGAGGCCATCGAACTCACTTCCTCGGGCACCTCGTAGCGGAACTCGGCGTCGGGCGCGATGGCTGTGGCCTGTTCGCGCAGTCGGTCCGCGATGGCGTCGGGCGTGAACGGGTCGTCCGGCCCGACCCAGCCGCGGTCCAGCGCGTACTCGGGGTCGTCGGGGACCACGACCAGCGTCAGCACGTCCTCGCCGGTGTACTCCGCGAACTCCGTGGCGCGGTGCAGAGCGGCCGTCGAGAGGTCGGAGCCGTCGAAGGGGACGAGCAGTACCATGTCGCCACCCTCTCTCGGCTCGGATTTAACTGTTGGCCGAACGAGACCGACGACCCACACATTTATAGTCATTCCAGAAACACGATGGGGTGTGTCCGGGGAACGCGGCCCGCCGACGGTGCTCGTCGTCGAGGACGAGACGCGACTCCGCGAGGCCTACCACCGCGTCCTCTCGCAGTCCTACGACGTTCGCGTCGCGGCCGACGGCGAGGCGGCGCTGGCGCGGGCCGACGAGGACGTCGACATCGTCCTCCTCGACAGGCGGCTACCCGACACGTCGGGCGACGAGGTTCTCGGGGAGCTACAGGCCCGGAACCTCGACTGCTACGTGGCGATGGTTACGGCTGCCGACCCGGACTTCGACATCATCGACCTCGGCATCGACGATTACCTCGTCAAACCCGTGACGACCGACGAAGTGCGCGAGGCCGTCGAGCGTCTGCGCGCGCTGGCCGCCTACGACGAGACGTACCGCGAACTGAGCCAGAAGCGGGTCACGCACAGCGTGCTCGTCCACGAGAAGTCCGCCGCGGAACTCGAACGGAGCGACGAGTTCCAGCGCCTCCGGACGGAGATAGACCGATTGGAGCGCGACCTGTCGTCGATGGCCGACGCCTGCGCGGACGTGGAGCGCGACCTCGACCGCTAGCCCGCCGACAGTAACTTACGCGTCAACGGCGTAATTCACGTATCCTGTATCGCTCCGGCGCGACGGCCGACGGACAACTGACTCAGAGAGCGGTGGCGCGGTTCCCGGGTCCGACCGGTGGCGTGGGTCGCTCGACCCGTTCTGCGAACCATCGCGCGACCGGCGTGCGTGGGGCAGACCCGTGAAGCGAGTCCAAGTCCTCGTCGAGTCGGACGACGACGAAGCGGCCCTGTGCGGGGCGTTGCCGTCGGCGTACGAGTCGGTCGACGGAGCGGGCGTCCGGGACGCGGACTGCCACGTCGTCGACGCGACGACGCTCCGGCGACACCGCGACGCCCTGCAGTCCCGCCGGGCGAACGCCGGGTTTCATCCTATCGTCCTCGCCCGCGACACGGACGCTGAGAACGGGTCGACCGACGCCGAACCGTGGGCGTTCGTCGACGAGAGCGTGCCAGTGCCGGTCGAAGCGCCCGTCCTCCGGACGCGGCTGTCGAACCTCTTTGCCAGACAGGACCGGTCCGAGAGCGTGGACCGCGCCGGCCCGCTCGACGCCGTCCCCAACCCCGCGTTCCTCGTCGACGACGGGACTATCCGAGAGGGTAACGCGGCCTTCTGTGACCTCGTGGGTGTGGAGCCCGCGGCGCTCGACGGCCGGGCCGTCGAAGCGCTGTCGACACACGGGTTCGACCCGGATGCCGTCGCGGCCGTCGTCGAGGGGTCGTCGGACACCGACCGCATCGACGTACAGACCGAGGCCGGCACGCACCACTACGCGATGGCCGCTTGGCCCGCGTCGACCGACGGCGACTCGGCGACGGCGTGTGTGCTGACAGACATCTCCGACCTGAAGGACAAGACCGACCGACTTGACCAGTTCGTGAGCGTCCTCAGCCACGACCTCCGGAACCCGCTGCAGGTCGCGGAGATGCGGACTGCGGTCCTCAGAGAGGAGTTCCCAGAGACGGCCGACCACGCCGACTCGATAGCGGACTCGCTCGACCGCATCCGGACGCTCGTCCGGCAGATGCTGGCCGTCGCGCGGACCGGCCGGGCAGCCGTCGACCGCGAACCGGTGGCGCTGGCGACGGTTGCACGCGACGCGTGGGAGACGGTCGAAACGGACGACGCGACCCTCTCGGTCTCTGTCTCGTCGGCGTACACCGTCGCGGCCGACGAGGGGCGGCTCCGGCAGGCGTTCGAGAACCTCTTCCGGAACGCGGTCGAGCACGGTCCCGTGGACGACGCGGAGGCCGACGACGCCGAGTCGGCAACCGACGGCGACGCGGCGGCGAGCGACCTCACCGTCCGCGTCGGCCGCGCGGTCGACGGTTTCTACGTCGAGGACGACGGGACCGGTATCCCGCCCACCGAGCGCGACGCCGTCACCGAGATGGGGACTTCCTCGGAGTCGGGCGGCAGCGGGCTGGGGCTGGGAATCGTCAGCGACATCGCCGACGCCCACGGGTGGGTACTCACCGTCGGCGAGAGCGACGACGGCGGCGCTCGGTTCGTGTTCACTGGCACCGACACCACGGAGTAGGCGCGGCCGTGGCGGTGTCGTCGTGACTCGCGGGCTCGACTGCAGTGTGATTTCGCGGCTCACGGACCGACGAGCGCACGCGGCGCTCGTCGGGATTGTTCGCCGCAGGAATGCGCTGGCTGGGATTTGAACCCAGGTTGTGACCATGGCAAGGTCACGTGATACCAACTACACTACCAGCGCGCATCACGTCGCTCGGCGTCACCGCGCCGCGCTTCGTTGCAATTCAAGCTGGCGGGGGTGACAGTAAAAAGCCTTCCGTTTCGCGGGAAAACCGTGGGAAGTGAGGGCATTCTACGGGCCGGTGTGGCGGCTAGCCGTGTTTCGCCGGCTTGTCCCACTCCCGGTCGGTGTCGGCCGACGGGATTCGCATCGACGGGCGGGCCACGGGACGGCGTGACGTGACGCACCCTTTCGAAAGCGGCAAGCGTCGTGTGGTCGATTCACGCGCGAGCGCCACCGCTGGCCCATGTGAACTCCTCGCACCGCGCGCGTGAAGCGCGGTCTTTTTAAGGTAGGGAAGGGGACGTATCGGCACAGTCTAGTGGCGCGACGTGGAAGCGTCACGGCATGACGACCACCGTGCTCGTGCCGTCTTCCCTCACCCGGGAAGCCAACGACCGACGCGAGGCGACTCGCAAAATCGGATACGTGGCCCGCGCGGCCACCGTGTTCCGGGTCGACCGGCTGACCGTGTTCCCCGACCCAGCGGGCGAGGGGGCGTGGGAAGACGGGTTCGTCGAAACCGTGCTGCGGTACGCCGCGACGCCCCCGCACCTCCGAAAGGAGGCGTGGGGCAAGCGGGACGAACTAGAGTGCGTCGGCGTCCTGCCGCCGCTCCGCGTGCGTTCACAGACCGGCTCCGGATCCGAGGGTTCGGGGTCGTTAAGACAGGGAATCGTGACCGAGGTCGGAGCTGATGGGCGCGTTCGGGTCAATTGCGGACTGCAACACCCGATCTCCCTCCCCGTTCCCTCCGCGATAGAGGTCGAGGAGGGGGAGCGCGTGACCGTCAGGGTCTCTTCGCGACGGCCGGTCCGGGCGAAACTCGTCGAAGCCCCCACGCCGGGGTTCGGCGTCGACGCCGCGGACCTCGATGCGGCACTCTCGCGTGACGATGCGGGGCTCGCCATCGCGTCATCGCGATACGGCGAGCCCGCGTCCACCCGCCGTCTCGGCCAACTGGCCGGGCGACGGGACGCCGAGGGCGGCATGACAGTCGCCTTCGGGGCACCCGAGCGTGGGTTACCGTCGATACTCGACGTGGACCCGGGCTCCGTCGCCGGAGACCAGACAGACGACGACCCCACAGGGTTCGACCTCTGGCTGAATACGGTTCCGAACCAGGGCAGCGAGGTCGTGCGAACCGAAGAAGCGATGTTCGCCTCCCTCGCCTGCCTAACCCTCACGGAGTAAACGATGCCAGAAACAAGCAGACCACGCAAAGGCTCGCTGGGCTACGGCCCGCGCAAGCGCTCGACGAGCGAGACGCCTCGCTTCAACAGCTGGCCGTCCGACGACGGTCAGCCGGGCGCACAGGGCTTCGCCGGTTACAAGGCCGGCATGACACACGTCGTGCTCGTCAACGACGAGCCCAACTCCCCCCGCGAGGGGATGGAGGAGACCGTCCCGGTGACGGTCGTCGAGACGCCGCCGATGCGCGCCGTCGCGCTCCGAGCCTACGAAGACACGCCGTACGGCAAGCGTCCGCTGACGGAGGTCTGGGCCGACGAGTTCCACGGGGAACTCGACCGCGCACTGGACCTGCCGGAGGACCACGACCCGGACGCTGCGGAGGAACAGGTACGCGACGCCTTGGAAGCCGGCGACCTCGGGGACGTGCGTCTCATCACGCACACCGTTCCCGACGCCATCCAGAGCGTCCCGAAGAAGAAGCCCGACGTCATGGAGACGCGGGTCGGCGGCGGAGCGCTCTCCGACCGCCTCGACCACGCCCTCGACCTCGTCGCCGACGGCGGCGAGCACTCGATGAACGACGTGTTCCGCGCCGGTGAGTACACCGACGTGGCCGCCGTCACGAAGGGCAAGGGCACGCAGGGCCCCGTCAAGCGATGGGGCGTCCAGAAGCGGAAGGGCAAACACGCCCGGCAGGGGTGGCGGCGCCGTATCGGCAACCTCGGGCCGTGGAACCCCTCCCGCGTGCGCTCGACGGTCCCCCAGCAGGGGCAGACCGGCTACCACCAGCGCACGGAGCTCAACAAGCGGCTCATCGACATCGGCGAGGGCGACGAGCCCACCGTCGACGGCGGCTTCGTCAACTACGGCGAGGTCGACGGGCCCTACACGCTCGTGAAAGGCTCCGTGCCCGGGCCGGACAAGCGCGTCGTGCGCTTCCGCCCCGCGGTGCGGCCCAACGACCAACCGCGCCTCGACCCCGAGGTGCGCTACGTCTCCAACGAATCGAACCAAGGATAATCCATGCAGGCAACAGTACACGACCTGAACGGCGACGCCGACGGCGAGGTCGACCTACCGGACGTCTTCGAGACGCCGGTTCGGCCCGACCTCATCCAGAAGACCGTCCGCGCCGCGCAGGCAAACCGGAAACAGGACTACGGCTCCGACGAGTACGCCGGCCTCCGAACGCCGGCCGAGTCCTTCGGCAGCGGCCGCGGACAGGCTCACGTGCCCCAGCAGGACGGGCGCGCGCGCCGCGTTCCACAGGCCGTCAAGGGCCGCCGTGCCCACCCGCCGAAAGCGGAGAAGGACCGCTCGCTCGGCCTCAACGACAAGGAACGGCAACTCGCCGTCCGCTCGGCGCTGGCCGCTACGGCCGACGCCGAGACGGTCGCCGAGCGCGGTCACGACTTCGACCGCGACGAGGTGCCCGTCGTCGTCTCGGACGACTTCGAGGACCTCGTCAAGACGCAGGAGGTCGTCGACGTGCTCGACGCGCTCGACGTGCACGCGGACATCGACCGCGCTGACGACACGAAGATAAAGGCCGGACAGGGGAAGAGTCGGGGCCGGAAGTACCGGCGTCCCTCCTCTATCCTGTTCGTGACCAGCGAGGAGCCCTCGACGGCCGCTCGCAACCTCGCCGGTGCCGACGTGGCGACGGCGAGCGAGGTCAACACCGAGGACTTGGCCCCCGGTGGCCAGCCCGGTCGGCTGACCGTCTTCACCGAGTCCGCGCTCGCGGAGGTGGCCCAGCGATGAGTTCGGGCGTCATCAAGCACCCGAACGTCACGGAGAAGGCCATGAACGACATGGACTTCCAGAACAAGCTCCAGTTCGTCGTCGCCGACGACGCCACGAAGGGCGAGGTCGCCGACGCCGTCGAGAGCCAGTACGACGTGACGGTCGAGGACGTGAACACGCAGAACACGATGGACGGCGAGAAGAAGGCCGTCGTGCGTCTCTCCGAGGACGACGACGCCCAAGAAGTCGCCTCCAGAATCGGGGTGTTCTAACGATGGGACGACGAATCCAAGGACAACGCCGCGGTCGCGGGACGCCGACGTTCCGAGCGCCCTCGCACCGCTACAAGGCCGACCTCTCGCACCGTACCGTCGAGGACGGCGACCTCATCGCCGGGACCGTCGTGGACATCGAACACGACCCCGCCCGCTCGGCGCCCGTCGCGGCCGTCGAGTTCGAGGACGGCGAGCAACGGCTCGTCCTCGCGCCCGAAGGCGTCGGCGTCGGCGACGAACTGCAGGTCGGCGTCAGCGCCGAAATCGCGCCCGGTAACACGCTCCCGCTCGCGGAGATTCCCGAGGGGGTTCCGGTGTGCAACGTCGAGGCCAACCCCGGCGACGGCGGGAAGTTCGCCCGCGCGTCCGGGGTCAACGCCCAGTTGCTCACCCACGACCGCTCGGTCGCGGTCGTCCAGCTCCCCTCCGGGGAGATGAAGCGCCTCGACCCGCAGTGTCGCGCCACCATCGGCGTCGTCGCCGGCGGCGGCCGGACTGACAAGCCGATGGTCAAGGCCGGCAACAAGCACCACAAGATGAAAGCCCGCGGGACGAAGTGGCCCAACGTCCGCGGTGTGGCGATGAACGCCGTCGACCACCCCTTCGGTGGCGGCGGCCGCCAACACCCCGGCAAGCCCAAGTCCGTCTCCCGCAACGCACCGCCGGGCCGGAAGGTCGGGGACATCTCCTCGAAGCGGACCGGTCGAGGTGGTAACGAATGAGTTCTGAGTATCAAATCGGCCACGAGGGTGAGTTCACCTTCCGCGGCCACACGCTCGACGAGCTGCAGGACATGGAGCTCGAGGACGTCGCGGCACTGCTTCCCGCTCGACAGCGGCGCACCATCGAACGCGGCCTGACCGAGGAGCACCAGAAGCTCCTCGAGAAGGCCCGCGAGGCCGGCGAGGAGGAGACGGCGAACGACCCCATCCGCACGCACCTGCGCGACATGCCGGTGCTGCCCGCGATGGTGAACGTCACGTTCGCCGTCCACACCGGTCAGAGCTTCGAGCGCGTGAAAGTCGAGCCGGAGATGCTCGGTCACTACCTCGGCGAGTTCCAGCTCACACGCAGCGACGTCGAGCACGGACAGGCCGGAATCGGGGCGACACGCTCCTCGAAGTTCGTACCGCTCAAGTAACCATGGGAATCAGCTACTCAGTCGACGCCGACCCGGACACGACGGCCAAAGCCATGCTCCGGGAGCGGCAGATGAGCATCAAGCACAGCAAGGCCATCGCCCGGGAGATAAAGGGCAAGACGGCCGGCGAGGCTGTCGACTACCTCGAAGCGGTCATCGAGGGCGACCAGCCCGTCCCGTTCAAGCAACACAACTCCGGCGTCGGCCACAAGAGCAAGGTCGACGGCTGGGACGCGGGTCGCTATCCGGAGAAGGCCAGCAAGGCCTTCATCGACCTGCTGGAAAACGCCGTCGGCAACGCCGACCACCAGGGCTTCGACGGTGACTCCATGCGGATAATGCACGTCGCCGCCCACAAGGTCGGCGAGCAGCAGGGTCGCAAGCCCCGCGCGATGGGGCGGGCCTCGGCGTGGAACAGCCCGCAGGTCGACGTGGAACTCATCCTCGAGGAGGTCGAGAACTGATGGCGGACGAACAGCAGTTCATCGAGGACGGGCTCCAGCGGACCCAGATAGACGAGTTCTTCGCCGACGAACTCGGCCGCGCCGGCTACGGCGGCATGGACGTCGCCAAGACGCCCATGGGGACCCAAATCGTCCTCAAGGCCGAGAAGCCCGGGATGGTCATCGGTAAGGGCGGGAAGAACATCCGCAAGCTCACCACCGAGCTCGAAGAGCGGTTCGAACTCGACGACCCGCAGGTCGACGTTCAGGAGGTCGACGAACCCGACCTCAACGCCCGCATCGTCGCGGACCGGCTGGCAAACGCCTTGGAGCGTGGCTGGTACTTCCGCAAGGCGGGCCACACGACCATCGACCGCATCATGGAGTCGGGCGCGCTGGGTGCCGAAATCGTCCTGTCCGGAAAGGTCACGGGCGCTCGCTCGCGCGTGGAGAAGTTCAACCGCGGCTACATCAAGCACAACGGCGAACCCGCCGAGGAGATCGTCGACAGCGGCGTCGGCGTTGCCGTGATGAAGCTCGGTACCATCGGCGTCCGCGTGAAGATAATCCCGCCGAACGCCGAACTCCCCGACGACTTCGAGATATACGACGACGTCGAGGTCGAGGACTACGTCGCCGAGACCGACGGCGAGAGCGTCGAGGAACTCCTCGAGGGCGAGCCCGACGAGGAGGCCGACGCCGACACAGAGGACGACGACGACGCAGAGGCCGACGACGCCGACGCGGACGAGAGCGTCGAGGAAGAGGTCGTCGAAGAGGAAGTCGAGGTCCCGACCGACGAGGACGTCGAGGACGTCGACGTCGACGAACTCGAAGAGGCCGTCGACGAGGAACTCGACGAGGACGTCGAGGCCGAGGCCGAGGAGCTCATGGACGAGATGGACGACGAGGAGGGTGACGACGAATGACCGTCCTCCACGTCCAAGAGGTCCGTGACATGACGCCGGCCGAGCGCGAGGCCGAGATAGACGACCTCGAGACGGAGCTGCTGAACGCCCGCGCCGTGCAGGCGGCGGGTGGTGCCCCGGAGAACCCGGGCCGCATCAAGGAACTGAGGAAAGCCGTCGCGCGCATCAAGACGGTGCAGCGCGAGGAAGGCGACCTTCAGGAGGACGAATAATGCCACTGACACCCGAGACGCTCCCGCGCCACGAACTCGTCGGCCTCGACGTCGAGGTCGTCGCCGCGTCCAACCCGGACGCCGTCGGCATCGCCGGCGCGGTCGTCGCCGAGACGACACAGACGCTGGCGATAGAGGGCGCGACTCGGGTGTGGCACGTGCCGAAGGCGGACGCGACGTTCGTGTTCACGCTCGACCGCGAGGCGCAGCGCGTCTCGACGGACGGCCGCGGTGACGGGCCCCGAGCGACGACCGTCCGCGTCGACGGCGAGCGACTCGTCGCCCGCCCCGCCCGACGCACAGAGACTACAGGAGATTCACAATGGCGCTAGGACTGAACGTACAGGAACCGGAGGAGACCTGTACCGACCAGCACTGTCCGTTCCACGGAGAGCTCTCCGTGCGCGGCCAGACACTGGACGGTGAGGTCGCCTCCACCGACATGCAGAAGACCGTCGTCGTCGAGCGCGAGTACGACGTGAAGGTGCCCAAGTACGACCGCTTCATGAAGCGGCGGAGCCGCGTTCCGGCTCACGCACCCGACTGTCTCGACCTCGCGGTCGGCGACACGGTCACGATAGCAGAGTGTCGACCGCTCTCGAAGACGAAAAGCCACGTCGTCGTCGACGTGGGCAGCGAGGACGGTGAGAACTGATGGAGGCACTGAACGCCGACGTGACCCAAGGGCTGGAGAAGGGCTCGCTCATCACGTGTGCGGACAACACGGGAGCGCGCCAGCTGAAAGTCATCTCCGTCCACGGGTACTCCGGCACGAAGAGCCGCCACCCGAAGGCCGGACTGGGCGACAAGGTCACCGTCTCGGTCACCAAGGGGACGCCGGAGATGCGTCGCCAGGTGCTCGAGGCCGTGGTCGTCCGCCAGCGAAAACCCATCCGTCGACCCGACGGCACGCGCGTGAAGTTCGAGGACAACGCGGCCGTCATCGTCGACGAGAACGAGGACCCGCGCGGGACCGAACTCAAGGGTCCCATCGCGCGTGAGGTGGCCGAGCGCTTCGGTAGCGTCGCCTCCGCCGCGACAATGATCGTATAGAACCATGCCACGGAAACCAGACAAACAGCGAACGCAGCAACGACGCGCCCCGCTGCACGAGAAGCACAAGCAGGTGCGGGCCACGCTGACCGACGACCTCCGCGAGGAGTACGGTCAGCGCAACGTCCGCGTCAACGCCGGTGACACGGTGGAAGTGCTTCGCGGCGACTTCGCCGGCGAGGAAGGCGAAGTCGTCGACGTCGACCTCTCGGACGCCGTCATCCACGTCGAGGACGTGACCCTCGAGAAGACCGACGGCGAGGAGGTTCCCCGGCCGCTCGACACGTCCAACGTGCGCGTGACGGCCCTCGACCTCGAGGACGACGAGCGCGAGGCGCGGCTCGAATCGGAGGATGACACAGCATGAGTAACCACCAGAAGCGCCTCTCGGTGCCCGAGAGTTGGCCCGTAGAGCGCAAGACCGAAACGTTCACCGTCAAGGCCGGTGCCGGCCCGCACGGCGAGTCGGGGGTTCCCCTGCTCATCGTCCTGCGGGACGTGCTCGGCTACGTCGACACCCGCAAGGAAGCGCGCTACGCGCTCAACGAGGACAACGTCCGAATCAACGGCAAGGCGGTCTCCGACGAGGAGCGCCCGGTCGGGATGTTCGACATCCTCGCGTTCACCGAGCGCGACGAGTTCTACCGCGTGTTCCCCGGCGAGGGCGGCCGGCTGGCGCTGACCGCCATCGACGCGGACGCGGCCGACTCCAAGCTCGGCAAAATCGTCACCAAGACCCACGTCGCCGGCGGCGAGGTCCAACTGGGACTTCACGACGGCGAGACGCTGGTCGTCGACGACGACCAGACCTACGACGGCGGCGACTCCGTCGTCGTCGGCAACGAGGACGGCGAAATCGTCGCCCACTTCGAGTACGAAGAGGGCGCTCTCGTCACCGCCGTCGACGGTGCCCACGCGGGCGAAATCGGGGTCATCGACGAGATTCAGGTGACGCCGGGCTCCTCGCAGAACAACGTCCTCGTCGAGCAAGACGAGGGCGAGGGCTTCGAGACCGTCGAGGAGTACGTCGTCGTCATCGACGAGAACTTCACAGGCGACGAGGAGGGTGACGAATGAGTTCCGAGAGCGAGTCCGCCGACTTCCACGAGATGCGCGAACCGCGCGTCGAGAAGGTCGTCGTCCACATGGGCATCGGCCACGGCGGGCGCGACCTCGCCAACGCCGAGGACATCCTCGGCGAGGTCACCGGGCAGAACCCGGTCCGAACGACGGCGAAACAGACCGTCGGCGAGTTCGACATCCGCGAGGGCGACCCCATCGGCGCGAAGGTCACGCTGCGTGACGAGGCCGCCGAGGCGTTCCTCTCGACGGCGCTGCCGCTTGCCGACCTGTCGGCGACGCAGTTCGACGACACCGGCAACTTCAGCTTCGGCGTCGAGGAGCACACGGAGTTCCCGAGTCAGGAGTACGACCCGAGCATCGGAATCTACGGGCTTGACGTGACGGTCAACCTCGTCCGCCCCGGCTACCGCGTCGCCAAGCGCGACAAGGCGTCGCGCTCGATTCCCTCGAACCACCGACTCGACCCCGACGACGCGGTCGTCTTCGTCGAGTCTACCTTCGACGTGGAGGTCGCAGAATGAGCGAGAGCGAGACAGAACACACCGAGGAGTCCGACACCGCCGAGAGCGACCGGACCGGCCAGCTGGAGTCCTGCCAGCGCTGCGGGCGCGAGCAGGGACTGGTCGGCAAGTACGACATCTGGCTGTGTCGCCAGTGCTTCCGGGAGATTTCCCGGGGCATGGGCTTCAAGAAGTACAGCTAACCATGACAGGAAACGATCCGTTCGCCAACGCGCTGTCGGCCATCAACAACGCCGAGAGCGTCGGGCATCTCGAGCAGACGGTATCGCCCGCCTCGAACGAAATCGGCTCGGTCCTCGAGGTCTTCTACGACCGCGGGTACATCGACGGGTTCAGCTTCGTCGACGACGGCAAGGCCGGCGAGTTCGAGGTCGAACTGAAAGGAGCCATCAACGACTGTGGCCCGGTCAAGCCCCGCTACTCGGCGAGTGCAGACGAGTTCGAGAAGTGGGAGAAGCGGTTCCTCCCCGCGCGTGACTACGGGACGCTCGTCGTCACGACCAGCCACGGCGTCATGAGCCACTACGAGGCTCGTGAGGAGGGCGTTGGTGGCCAAGTCATCGCCTACGTATACTGACAATGCCACGAGTAGAACTGGAAATTCCGGAAGCCGTGACCGCCGAGATGGACCACCTCGACCTGACCGTCGAGGGGCCCGAAGGTAGCGTCACACGACGGCTCTGGTATCCCGACATCGACGTCTCCGTCGACGGCGACGCGGTCGTCGTCGAGTCCGAGGAGTCCGACGCCAAGACGATGTCGACCATCGGGACCTTCGAGAGCCACGTCGAGAACATGTTCCACGGCGTCACCGAGGGGTGGGAGTACGAGATGGAAGTCTTCTACTCCCACTTCCCGATGCAGGTCGACGTCGAGGGCGACGAGGTCGTCATCGAGAACTTCCTCGGTGAGAAGGCCCCGCGTCGGACGGGCGTCCACGGTGACACCGATGTCCGAATCGACGGTGAGGAGCTCACCGTCTCCGGCCCGGACATCGAGGCCGTCGGCCAGACCGCCGCGGACATCGAACAGCTCACCCGCGTCAACGACAAGGACGTTCGGGTGTTCCAAGACGGGGTGTACATCACCCAGAAACCGAGCCGAGGTGACGCCTGATGGCAGACAACCCCGACAACAAGAGCAGCGACGCCGACGCCAACGAGGAGGCCCTCACGCAGGGTGACGGGCCAGAGGCGGACATCGAGTCCGAACAGCCCCACGACGGCGAACCGGCCGAAGACCCCGACCGCGTGGCCGAACAGGCGGCAGACGAAGCCGAAGACGACGCGGACGACGGGATGGAACTGACCGACATCAGCGGTGTCGGCGACTCCAAGGCCGACGCGCTGCGCGAGGCCGGCTTCGAGTCGGTCGACGACGTGCAGGCGGCGAGTCAGGACGAACTGGCCGACGTGAGCGGTATCGGCAACGCGCTGGCCGCCCGCATCAAGGCCGATGTCGGCGGGCTCGAAGTCGATACCGAGACCGAGGCCGAGGTCGAAGAGGAAGGCACCGAGGAGGCAGACGAGACCGACGCGGACGTGGAGACGGAACTCCAGCCCCGCGGGCTCGCCGACAAGACGCCTGACCTTGACGACGAGGCCGCTCGGCTGCTGGCCCAGCGACACCGGGTCAACACGCCGAAGTTCAACCGACAGGACCACCACAAGAAAAAGCGCGTCTCGACTTCGTGGCGCAAGCCCCGCGGCGACCTCTCGAAGCAGCGCCGCGGCATCAAGGGCAAGGGCGACACGGTCGAGGCCGGCTTCCGCTCGCCGGCCGCGGTGCGAGGCAAGCACCCCTCGGGCTTCGAGGAGGTCCGCGTGCACAACGTGGCCGACCTCGACGGCGTCGACGGGGACAGCGAAGCCGTCCGCATCGCGTCGAAGGTCGGCGCTCGCAAGCGCGAGCGCATCGAGGAGGAAGCCGAGGACGCGGGCATCCGCGTTCTCAACCCCACCTACGAGGAAGTCGAGGTGAACGAGTAATGACGGACCTCTCCGCACAGAAGCGACTCGCGTCCGACGTGCTCGACGTCGGGAAGAACCGTGTCTGGTTCGACCCCGACCGACAGGGTGACATCGCGGACGCCATCACCCGCGAGGACGTGCGCGAACTGGTCGACGAGGGCGCTATCCGCGCCGAGGACAAGCAGGGCAACTCCCGGGGCCGCGCCCGGGAGCGCCAGAAGAAGCGCGCCTACGGCCACCAGAAGGGAGCCGGTTCCCGGAAGGGCAAGGCCGGGGCGCGACAGGACCCCAAGGAAGACTGGCAGTCGCGCATCCGCGCCCAGCGCGCGAAGCTGCGCGAACTGCGTGACGACGGGACGCTTTCGAGCTCCCAGTACCGCGACCTCTACGACAAGGCCGGCGGTGGCGAGTTCGAGAGCGTCGCGGACCTCGAACGGTACATCGACGCGAACCACGGTGATGCATAATGGCGACAGGACCACGATACAAGGTGCCGATGCGGCGACGCCGCGAGGCCCGGACCGATTACCATCAGCGGTTGCGCCTGCTGAAATCCGGTAAGCCCCGCCTCGTTGCTCGAAAGAGCAACAAGCACGTCAGGGCGCAGCTGGTGACGCTCGGCGAGAGCGGTGACCGGACCCTCGCGGCCGCACATTCGAGCGAACTCGCAGACTACGGCTGGGAAGCGCCGACGGGCAACACGCCCGCGGCCTACCTGACCGGGCTGCTCGCCGGCCTCCGCGCCCAAGACGCGGGCGTGGCGGAGGCGGTGCTCGACATCGGCCTCAACTCCCCGACCCCCGGAAGCAAAGTATTCGCAATACAGGAAGGCGCAATCGACGCCGGCCTCGAAATCCCCCACAACGACGACGTGCTCGCCGACTGGCAGCGCACCCGCGGTGCCCACATCGCCGAGTACGCCGAGCAACGCGACGAGCCGCTGTACAGCGGGGACTTCGACGCCGCGGACCTCCCGGACCACTTCGACGAGACCCGGGAGACCCTACTGGAAGGTGACATCGAACTATGAGTGCTGACAACGGCTGGGAACCCCGGACACGCCTCGGCAAGCAGGTCGTCGAGGGCGACATCGACTCCATGCAGGAGGCGCTGAACTCCGGGCTTCCCCTGAAAGAATCGGAAGTCGTCGACCAGCTCGTTCCCGATCTGGAAGACGAAGTGCTGGACATCAACATGGTCCAGCGGATGACCGACTCCGGCCGGCGGGTGAAGTTCCGCTGTGTCGTCGTGGTGGGCAACCGCGACGGGCTGGTCGGCTACGCCGAGGGGCGTGACGACCAGGTCGGCGGTGCCATCCAGAAGGCAATCGACATCGCCAAGCTCAACCTCATCGACGTCTCCCGCGGCTGCGGGTCCTGGGAGTGTGGCTGTGGCCGTCCCCACACGGTCGCGCTGCGCACCGAGGGCAAGGCCGGGAGCGTCGAGGTCGAGCTCCAGCCGGCCCCGCGCGGGCTCGGGCTAGCGGGCGGAGAGACCGTCCGCAAAGTGCTGGAGCTGGCCGGCATCGAGGACATCTGGACCCGCTCGTCGGGCAACACCCGGACCACGGTCAACTTCGCCAAGGCGACGTTCAACGCCCTGCGCAACACGGCCGAGGCCCGCGTCCCCGAGCGCACCTTCGAGAAGCGCGAGGTGATCGAGTGATGCAAGCGCTCGTCCAGATCCGCAGTGACGTGAACATGGACACCGACGTGGCGGACACGCTGGAGATGCTCAACATCCACCACGTGAACCACGCCACGCTCGTCCCCCAGACCGAGACCTACCGCGGGATGGTGACGAAGGTCAACGACTTCGTCGCCTACGGCGAGCCGAGCCAGTCGACCGTCGAACTCCTGCTCGAGACCCGCGGCGAGCCCGCGGAGGGCGACGCCGACATCGACGACGAGTGGGTGGCGGAAAACACCGACTACGACGACGTCGAGGGGCTGGCGTTCGCGCTGGTCTCCGAGGAGACGACGCTGCGCGAGCAGGGACTCTCCCCGACGCTGCGCCTGCACCCGCCCCGTGGCGGCCACGACGGCGTCAAACACCCCGTCAAGGAGGGCGGCGAACTCGGGAAACACGACACCGAGGGCATCGACCACCTCCTGGAGGCGATGCGATAATGACATCCAAGAAACGACGACAGCGCGGCTCCCGCACGCACGGCGGCGGCTCGCACAAGAACCGCCGCGGTGCCGGCCACCGCGGTGGCCGCGGCGCGGCCGGCCGCGACAAGCACGAGTTCCACAACTACGAGCCGCTGGGCAAGAGCGGCTTCAAGCGTCCGGAGAAAGTTCAGGAGGACGTCGAGACGGTCGACGTCCGCGAACTCGACGAGGACGCCGCCCTGCTGGCGGCCGACGGCGTCGCCGAGGCCGACGGTGACGGCTACCGAATCGACGCCCGCGACGTCGTCGAGGACGGCCACGAGGTCGACGTCGTCAAGGTCCTCGGTGCCGGGCAGGTCCGCAACGAGCTGACGCTGGTCGCCGACGACTTCTCCGAGGGCGCTCGCGAGAAGGTCGAGGCCGCCGGCGGCAGCACGGAACTGACCGAGCGCGGCCAAGAGCGCGCCGAGGCGCAGGCCGACGACGAATCCGACGCGGACGACGAGGAATAACGACAGATGAGCTGGAAGGACACCGCCGAACCGCTGCTCGTCCGGATGCCGGCAGTCCGCCGGCCGGAGGGCCACATCCCGTTCAAGCGGAAGCTGGCGTGGACCGGCGGCGTGCTGGTGCTGTACTTCTTCCTGACGAACGTGATGCTGTTCGGCTTGGACATCGACCAGAGCTCGGCCGTCTTCGGCCGCTTCTCGTCCATCCTCGCGTCGGGTCAGGGGAGCATCATGCAGTTGGGTATCGGCCCCATCGTCACGGCATCCATCGTCCTGCAACTGCTCGGCGGTGCCGACCTGCTCGGACTGGACACGCAGAACGACCCGCGTGACCAGATCCTCTATCAGGGGCTCCAGAAGCTGCTGGTACTGGTGATGATCTGTCTGACCGGGCTGCCGATGGTGTTCGCCGGTGGGTTCCTGCCCGCCGACACCGCCGTCGCGCAGTCGCTTGGCATCCCGACGGTCGGCGTCCAGTGGCTCATCTTCGCCCAGATGTTCGTCGGTGGTGTCCTCATCCTGTTCATGGACGAGGTCATCTCCAAGTGGGGCGTCGGGTCCGGTATCGGGCTGTTCATCGTCGCTGGCGTCAGCCAACGACTGATAGGCGGCATCCTGACCCTCCCGATGTTCTCCCCCGACGGACAGGGCGGCGGCATCATCTACACGTGGTATCTCATCGTGACCGGGCAGCTGAACACGGGGTCGCTGCTGGCTCCGAGCGGGATTCAGACGCTTGTCACCGGTCCCGGACAGCTACTGGCGCTGCTGACCACGGTGCTCATCTTCTCCGTGGTCGTCTACGCCGAGTCCGTCCGGGTCGAGATACCGCTGTCGAACGCCCGCGTGAAGGGCGCTCGTGGCCGCTTCCCGGTGAAGCTCATCTACGCCAGCGTCCTGCCGATGATCCTCGTCCGGGCGCTGCAGGCCAACATCCAGTTCCTCGGGCGCATTCTCGACGCCCAACTGGGCAGTCTGCCGGCGTGGCTGGGCTCGTACTCGAACGGGCAGGCCACCAGCGGCCTGTTCTACTACCTCGCGCCGATTCAGGCACCCGGAGATTGGATGTGGTGGCTGAGTGGCGCGAGCCAGCCGGTCTGGCAGATACTCATCCGCGTCGGCGTCGACCTGACGTTCATGCTGATCGGCGGTGCGGTGTTCGCCATCTTCTGGGTCGAGACGACCGACATGGGCCCGGAGGCGACGGCGAAGCAGATACACAACTCCGGGATGCAGATTCCCGGCTTCCGGCAGAACGTCGGCGTCGTAGAGAAAGTGCTCGAACGCTACATCCCGCAGGTCACCGTCATCGGCGGTGCCCTCGTGGGCCTGCTGGCCGTCATGGCGAACATGCTGGGTACCATCGGCGGCGTCTCCGGTACCGGGCTGTTGCTGACCGTCTCCATCACGTACAAGCTGTACGAGGAGATAGCGGAGGAACAGCTCATGGAGATGCACCCGATGATGCGCCAGATGTTCGGCTGAGAAAACCACATCCATTCATTTCTTAGGGGACTGATGGTAGGAACGATTGGTCCGAACTGTCATTAGTGGCAATGTTGCGTACGATTTCCGGGGTATTTTCCGGGTCAGCTTCCACGGTATCACCCCCCGGGTAGCGCGTCGAGAATCCGTAGCCAAAGTGGTTGGTTCTCGTGGTTCAATCCGCCCTCGCGTGGGATATTACCGGATATCCACTCACCGGACAATCCCGGCACGGCCGTATCGCCGCTATCGAACTCGAATCCAGAATAGCCCGCCTTGTTGAGTTCCTGTCTCACACGCTCCCACTCGGTCATTAGTCATCCAATCGAACAATACCGAGGTAAATATGCCGCCTGTACTGAATGATACGTGATTCACCTCCGCCGAGCGATTTCGGATCGTCGAGTTACGGAGAGTTCCTCAGTGACGGTCGAGCAATACCCATCGAGACTCATCACCGACGTAGTCGAACACGAGCAGAAGCGTTTTATCTATCAACTCAGTAGTGGGTAATAGGTGGTCAAAAATGGGAACATCGTCTGACGACGACCGCGGCGAACGAGTCACGCTCACGGTGGATGACCGCGGTCGAGTAACGCTTCCAAAGGAAATCCGTGAGCGATTAGGTATCGAATCGAACGACGAGGTCCCGGCAACGCTCGTCGGTTCCGTCCTCGAAGTCAACCCGAAGCCGAGTGCGAAGCTCGAACCGGCGACGGCGGGACGAGAGGACTGGACGGGTTCGACGCCGACCGACGCTGGCGAATCCCTGTTCGGGCCGATGGACCGCAAGGAATGAGCGATTCCCTGCCGACGGAAGTGACGGTCCTCACCGACGTGAACGCCCTCGCCATCGCGCTCACCGAGGATCATCCGGCACACGAAGACGTCTTTCCGTGGATCGAGAACGCACTCGATGGACCGAACGTGCTGCTCGTCTTCGATTACTATCCGCTGCGAGCGCAGTACATCATGACCAGCAACTTCGGCGTCGATCCGGTCGCTGCACGGAATGCGGTGCAGTCACTCGTCCGGAGTCCGGCGCGTATCGTGAACGCGAACGGCAAGGCGCTGCTTGAGGCGTACGACATCAGCGCCGAGAAGGAACACGACGTGTACGATTCGTTCGTTCTCGCGCTGGCACGTTCTTACGACGCCGACTACCTACTCACCACCGACGGTGACTTCAACGACCTCTGCGGGGGCGAGAGCGTGAATTACGTCAACCCGATTCCCGAAGACAAACGCGAGAAACTGGCCCGGATCGACGGCTAAGCGGTTTCGACTGTCCCGTTCCGGCGCTGGTTCCTGAGCGATCGCCGTAGAACGGCGAGGACCGATTTCGGGCTCCGGCATAGATACTGTCAGTGGTGGGGCTACATCGTGTGGGTCCCCATAACGCGGATGATTCGCCAGACGTTCGGCTGAGAACGCACCTCTCTTTTCGCGCGCTCGTGGCCCGCAAGGGCGGCCGCGACCGGCGCGGACACGCCGCCGCGGCGGTCACTCCGGTTCGGCTATCCCGGTGAACTCGAAGCGAGCGCCGCCGTCCGTACTCTCGGTGACGGTGACCTCCCAGCCGTGGGCGACGGCTATCTGCTCGATGCTCACCATCCCGAACCCGGCCCCGTCGTCCTTCGTGGTGAACCCCGGTTTGAACACGTCCTCCCGGTCGGTCGGGGGGATTCCGGGACCGGCGTCCTCGTAGTAGAACCCGTCCGGGAGCGTGCCGAGTCGCATCGGCGTGTCCGTGCCGGCGTGTTCGGCGGTGTTCCGGACGAGGTTGTCGGCCAGTCGGACGAGCGCCTGTTCGTCGGCGAGTATCGGTTTCGAGTCGACGACTTCGAACGCTGTCGGTTCGGTCTCGAACGCGTCCCACGACTGGAAGGCGTCGGCGAGTTCGACGGGGGCCGTCCCGTCTATCAGTTCGCCGTGGGTCATCACCTTCGAGAGGTCGTCTATCAGTCCCTCGATTCGGTTCGCGGCGGCGATAGCGTCGTCGAGGGGGTCCGTCTCGCCGGTCTCTCTGGCGAGGTCGAGATTTCCCTGCACGACGGACAGCGGCGTCTTGAGGTCGTGTGAGAGGACGTGTCCGAAGTCACTGAGCCAGTCCCGCTGTGGCCCTCTCTCGGTCCTGTCGGCGCGCCGCTCCGTAATCTCGCGCTGGAACCCGATGAAGTGGGTCACGCGGCCGTCGTCGTCGGGTATCGGGAAGACTTCGAGGAGATTCCAGAACGGATTCCCGTCGGCGTCGTAGTTGCGGATGTCAGTCGACACGGGCTTGCCGCTGGTCACGGCGTCGCGTATCTCGGCGACCGTCTCCGGGTCCGTCGCCTCGCCCTGCAGAAACCGGCAGTTTCGACCCAGCGCCTCGTCCTCGTCGTACCCAGTCAGCTCCTCGAACCCCTCGTTTACGTACACCAGCGGGGTGTCGTCCTGCGTCGCGTCCGCGATGACGATGCCCAACCCGGCGGCGTCGAGCGCGTCGTTTTTGAGGGCCAACTCGGCTTCGAGTTCCTCGGTCTCGGCGAGTTCTTGGACGATGCAGACGTGACCGCCGCTCTCCATCTGGGTCAGGACGAGGCGCTCCGGAATCCGGTCGCCCTCTTTCGTGAGGCCGGTCGAGACGCCGCGCCACGTCCCCTCGGACTGGAGTTTCGGGAGAATCTCGTCGTGGAACCGCTGTGCCTCTTCGTCGGCGTACAGCATGTCCCAGTGTTCCCCGACCAACTCCGCGCGGTCGCGGTCGTAGACGGCGGCGTAGGCCTCGTTCACGTACTGGTACACTCCGTCCTCACCGATGATGCCGATACCCTCCTCCGCGGACTCGATGGCGAGGAACCCGCGGCGGACCTGCGTCTCGGCCCAGTGTTTCTCGACGAGGTTCTCGACCTTGTTGGCCAGCACTGGGTACTCCTCCGGGCCGCCCTTCTGGAGGTACTCGTCGACGCCGGCGGTGATTGCCTGACTGGCGATCTCCTCGCTTCCCTTCCCGGTGAACAGCACGAACGGGGCCTCGATACCCGCCTCGCGGACCTCGTTCAAGAGCGCCAGTCCGTCCATCCGGGGCATGTCGAAGTCGCTGACGATGCAGTCGTACTCGCCCGTGTCGAGTTCCTCCAGCGCGGCGTCCGGCCCCGTCACCGCTGTCGTCTCGACGGTCGATATCTCGCGGTCCAGAAAGGTCGCGGTCATCTCGACCATCGACTCGTCGTCGTCGACGAGCAGGACCGACATCCGGCGACGGGCAGTGTCGAACGGGGCCATCTCGCTCAGCGGGGAGGTCGCCATGGTATGGACTCACGCACGGCCGACAGATAAATCAAGCCCAACAAATACTGCGACGGGTCGCGCGTCGCGGCCCGAACCGGAGCGAAAACGGGTCTACAGAGCGACTGGGGCCGACGTTCGCCGCCATCTCCGGCCGAGCCGGGCCGCTCACCCCTCGCCGGTTATCACTGTCCCGTTGCCGGGCGTCGGGGTCGGGTCGCCGGTCGGCCCGGACGCTTCGCCGGCGTCGTCGGGCGCGCCGGGTGGCTCCCCGTCGAGCAGGAACGAGAGGAGGTTGCCGACGAACACCTCGTTGTCGGCGTCGTACACCTCGCTGGGGCGGAGGAACGACGAGTCGGCGACGAACACGACGCTGCCGTTGCGGACGACGGTGGCGTACGGGCCGGTGCGGCGCGTCTCCAGCGTTCGGGTTCCCTCGGCGGCGGTGAACAGCGTGGTGGTGTCGCCGCCGGGCGCGGTGACGAAGTAGCCGGCGGTGTCGAACGTGACGGTGTCGACGCCGTCGCTCAGCGGGTTGGGGCGGCTCTGGCCGGCGTAGATGCTCTTGAAGTTGTTGTCGTTGCGGCCGTCGACGTTGTTGTACAGGCCCTCGGGACCCACGCGGACGCCGTAGTCCGTCGAGAGGTTCTCGGCCCCGAACGCGACCCGTTGGGTCGACGTGGTCAGACCGGTGTTCAGCGTCGTCTGGGTCGGCTCCGCGAGGACGACGACGCGGCCGCCGTCGGCGGCGTACTCCCGAACCGCCTCGCGCTCGGTGGCCGAGAAGGCCGTCGTCGGCTGGACGACGAGGTAGCCGTCGTACGCACCCAGCGACCCCTCGACCGACCCGCCGTCGGCGAACTCGACGGCGTAGCCGGCCTCGAAGGCGGCGCTGACTATCGGTTCGAGGTCGGCGCGCTCGAACTGATTGCCGTGGCCCGTGTCGACGAGGATGCGGCCGTCCGGGTCCTCGGGCGCGACCTCGATGGTGCCGGTCTCCGGGTCGACGCCGGTGGTGACGTTCGCGGGCCGGAACTGCGACGGTGACTGCCCCTCGACGGTCGCGCCGTCGGGCGTCGCGGCCGTGCCGGCGACCAGCGCCACCGCCGCCGTCCCGCCCAGCAGGAGCGCGAGGACGACGACGAAGACGGCCGCCGGCTTGACGAACGCGCCCCTAGTCATCGGCGGGCACCCCCTCGTAGGTCCCGTTGTCGGTCGGAACGCCCCAGACGGCGTAGTACCGCACCGGTTCGACGAACTCGTCGGTCGACGCCCCCGTTCGGTCGACGTAGACGACGCCGTCGACGCGCTCGGCCTCCTGCCCGAGGACGATGACGTTGACCTGCCCGCCGAGGGGCGTCTTGTAGTAGACATCGTAGCCGTCGCCGCTGATACCGTCGGCGCGGGCCGCGGCGCGCTCGATGGCGGTCCCGAGGTCGCCGATGCGGTCGGCGTAGCCGTTCCGGACCGCCTCCGGTCCGAGGTAGACCTCGCCGCTTGCCACCTGCTCGCGCGAGAGGGTCAGTTCGTCGCCCCGGTGGCTGAGGACCGTGCTCACGAACGCGCGTTGGAGGAGTTCGATGTCCTCGCGGATGCCGTCGCGGCTCACCTGCGCCTTGTCCGGCCCGGAGCGGACGAACGTCTCCTGTTGGCGCTCGGCTTGCTCGATGACGCTCAGCGGGGCCTGCACGACGACCCCGATGCTGCCGACGTTCGAGGAGGGCTTGACGACGATTTCGTCGGCCGGGACGACGCCGAAGTAGCCCCCCGAGGCCGCCGTCCCCTCGACGTAGGCGACGACGGGCATCGCCCGCGCGGTCCGGTTGACCGCGAGGTAGAACTCCTCGCTGGCGTCGACCGGCCCGCCGGGGCTGTCGACGCGGAGGACGACCGCCTCGACGGAGTCGTTGTTGCGGACCTCCCGCAGCGACTGGACGGCCGCGTTGACGTTCGCGTCGGTCGTCCCTCCGCGGAACGTGACGACGGCGACGCTCGGCTCGTCGCTCCCCGGCGACCCCACGGCTTCGTAGACGACCGGCGCGAGGACGGTCGCTGTCACGACCGCCGCGGCGACGACCACGACGTATGCCGCGGCGGTCGTCGCTGTATTACTGTCCGGCATATCCGAACCGAAGGCCGGTGTACGGTTAAAAGTTGGTCGGCCGCCCTCAGAACAGGCGGTCGAGCAGACCGCGGTGGCGCTGCTTCTCGGCGAGCAGGACCGAGCAGTCCACGTCGTCGGCCACGTCGAGCACGATAGAGCCCGAGACCAGCCGGCGCAACAGTCCCTCCTCGGTGGCTCCGAGGACGAGCAGCGTCGCGTCCTCGGCGGCGCGCTCGATGGCGGCCTCGACGTCGCCGGTCTCGACGCGGAGCCGTGCGTCTTCGAGGTCGTGGTCCGCGGCCCACGATTCGAGGAACTCCTCGGCGTCCTCGGGGTCGCCGTCGGCGACGTTGAGCAGGGTGACCTCGGAGTCGTACTCGGCCTGCAGGAGCCGCGTGATGGCCGCCGAGAGGTCCGAATCCGGTCCGCCGGCGGTCGGCAGCAGGATACGCGAGGGGTCGAAGCCGCGGTCCTGCAACACGAGCAGGTCACACGGGACGGCCTCGGTGAGTTCGTCCATGGCCGACTCGGCCCGGCCGTGGGCGTCCGGCCCCCAGCCCATGACCGTGAGGTCGGCGTCGTGGCTTCGGGCGGCGTCGAAGACGGCGTCGAACGACCGGTGCGAGACGATGGTGTGGGTCTCGATGTCGACGCCGAACGTCTCGGCGTCCTCGCGCGCGGCGGCGAGCAGGCGCGCAGAGGTCTCGTCTATCTCGTCGGCACGTTCGGCCGCGCCCGCCAGCGCCGTCTGGTCGGGGACGGTGACGATGTGGACCGCGTCGACGGTCCCGCCCCGCTGTTTGGCGATGGCGCTGGCGAGCGTGATGAGTTCGGTCTCGTTCTCCGGGTTGGCGAGCGGGACCATCACCCGGTAGTCGCCGCCGTCTGGCTGGACGCCGGCGGCGGCGTTGACGGCGGCGTCGGGCATCTCCTCGGGCCGCGAGAGGATGTACTCCGAGAGGACGCCCCGTTTCGTCGCCCGCGTCCGCGCGTACCCGAAGTACCAGACGACGGCACCGGCGACGAGGACCGCGGAGAGCGCGATGATGGGCGGGTCGATGAAGACGATGAGGCCAAGCGAACTCAGCGCGCCGAGTATCGGCACCACTGGGTACAGCGGCACGCGGTAGTCGGGGGCGTAATCCGCCGTCTCGGCCTCCCGCATCACCACGAGGGCGACGTTCAGCAGTGCGTAGATGACCAAGTGGAGGACGCTGCCCATCGTCGCCAGCGTTTCGACGGTGCCGGCGGCGATAAACAGCAGGATGAGCCCGCCGGTGATGGCGATGGCGCGGTACGGCGTCGAGAACCGCGGGTGGACCTCGTTCAGCGACTCGCTGACGATACCGTCCCGGCCCATGGCGAAGTTGATGCGCGAGGACGCGAGGATGGAGGCGTTCGCGCTGGAGGCCGTCGCCAGCAGGCCGCCCGCGAGCATCGCCGTCGCGCCCAGCGGCCCGAGCAGGAGGCGGGCCACCTCGACGACGGCTATCTGGCTCGCCGGGAGCGCGTCGATGAACCCCTGCTCGACGGCGGCGCTCATCGTCACCAACACGAGCGCGTAGACCGCCGTCACCAGCAGGACGCTCCCGATGACCGCCCGCGGGAGGTTCCGGCCGGGGTCCTGAATCTCCTCGGCGACGCTGGTAATCTGGACGAAACCGAGATAGGAGACGAAGATGATTCCGGTGACGCCCATCATGTCCGAGAGGCCGCTCGCGGGCGGCAGGTTCGCGGGGTCGGCCCGCAGGGCCCCGTAGACGGTGAAGACCGCGAGGATGGCGACGAGGATGACGACGATGACGTTCTGGAGGCGGCCGGTCTCCTTCGCCCCGATGTAGTTGACCGCGATGAAAAGCGCCGCCCCGCCCAGCGCGACGAGTTTCACGGATTCGACCGAGAGCGGACCGAGCGCGACCGCGCTCGGCAGCCCGAATATCTGCTGGATGTACTGGCCGAACCCGACCATGTAGAACGCTGAGGCGAAGGCAAGCCCGAGCCAGTTCGCCCACCCGGCTACCGAGCCAAAGAGCGGGCCCAGCGCGTGGTTGACGTAGTAGTACGCGCCGCCGGACTTGGGCATGGCCGTCCCGAGTTCGCTGGCCGAGAAGGCCGTCAGCAGGGCGATACCCCCGCCCAGCAGGAAGGCGACGACGGCGAAGGAGCCAGCCTGACTGATGGCCGTCCGCGGGAGGACGAAGATACCCGCGCCTATCATCGTCCCGACGCCGATGGTCAGCGCCGCCAGCGGGCCGATGTCCTTGGCGAGTTCCTCGTCACTCATCGGCTGCCGTCTCCGTCGCGGGTACCTCGTCGGCGTCGGGCAGGACGACGACCGGGCGGTCGTTCTCGGTCACTAACCGCAGGGCCACGTCGCCGGTGAGCAACTGGAACAGGCGGTTGCCACCGCGGGGCGTGACGACGACGGCCGAGGCGTTTCGCTCGGCGGCGGCCGCGAAGACGGTCTCGACCACGTCGGTCCCGTACAGCACGTCGGTCTCTACGTCGCCCAGCACCGCGCGCGCCGCGTCGAACATCTCCTCGGCGGCCTGCTCGCGCTGTTCGACGCCGGCCTTGTCGACGCCGCCGCCGGCCTTCTCGACGACGTGGACGACGGTCACGTCACCGTGGTCCCGGGCCGCCAGCGCCGCGGCGCTGGTGCGGGCGTCGTCCTCGCTCGCCACCGGGAGGAGGACGCTATCGAGGAGGTCAGCCACGCTGCGGTCCCCCCGCTGTCGGGCGTTGGCTTCGGGGCAGTCCGCGACGAGTGACTGTCCAGTTCATACCACTTCCACTCGCGCACGACCCTTAACCCCCACGTCTACCGCCGGGGCCTGCCGGCGGCGGCCCGTTCCGGGGATGGGTCACACGGACAAACCCCGGAGATGGAAATACACTTCAACCGGCCCGCAGAACGGGCGGACATGTACGTTGCGGAGGGTGTGCCGTGTACGTCGTAATCGTCGGTGCCGGCGAGGTCGGGTCGACCATCGCCGAGAGCCTCGCGGAGAGCCACGAGGTCGCGGTCATCGACATCGACGGCGACCGCGTCGAGAGCCTGATGTACGACGTGGACGTCCTCGGCATTGAGGGCGACGGCGCGGACCTCGACACGCTCGAGGAGGCCGGCGTCGCGGACGCCGACATCCTCATCGCGAGTACCGACGACGACGAGACGAACATCGTCACCTGCGGGACCGCCGAGACGGTGACGGACACGTTCACCATCTCGCGGGTCAAGAGCGCGAAGTTCCTCCGGACGTGGCAGCAGTCCCGGGGCGCGTTCGGCGTCGACCACATGGTCGCGACGAACCTCCTGACCGCCGAGAACGTCGCCCGCGTCATCGGGTTGCCGGCGGCACAGGACGTGGAGACGTTCGCCAACGGACTGGTCCAGATGGCCGAGTTCGAGATCGGCCCGGAGAGCCCGGTCGCCGACCAGACCGTCGAGACCGCCGACCGCTACGAGTCGCTGACGTTCGCGGCCATCCTCCGGGACGACGACGTGGTCATCCCGCGCGGGGAGACGGTCATCGAGGCCGGTGACGACGTGGTCGTCATCGGGAGCCGCGAGAGCGTCCACACGTTCGCCCACGAGGTCGCGCCCGGCGTCGACACGGCCCGGAACGTCCTCGTCGTCGGCGGGAGCGACGTGGGCTACCACACCGCCCGGCTCCTCCAAGAGCGCGGGCTGAAACCCCGCCTCGTCGAAAAGAACCACGAGCGCGCCCGTGAACTCGCCGAGATGCTGGACGGGACGACGGTGCTGGAAAGCGACGCCACCGACCGCGACTTCCTCCAGCGCGAGCACGTCGCCGACGCGGACGCGGTCGTCGCCACGCTCGACAACGACGAGACGAACCTGTTGGCGGCGCTGCTGGCGAAGCGGTTGGGGGCCGACCGCGCCGTCGCCATCGTCGACGACGGGGAGTACGTCCCGCTGTTCGAGGAGGTCGGCGTCGACGTGGCGGTCAACCCACGCGAGGTCACCGCCGAGGAGATAACGCGGTTCACCCGCGAACATCAGGCCGAGAACGTCGCCATCATCGAGTCCGACCGGGCCGAGGTGCTGGAAATCGAGGTCGACACCGAGAGCGTGCTGTACGACCGCCCCATCCGCGAGTCCGTACAGGACCTCCCGAACGGGGTCGTCATCGGTGCCATCACGCGCGGCGGCGAGTTGGTCATCCCGCGCGGGGACACGGTCCTCGAGGAGGGCGACCACGTCGTCGTCTTCGTCGAGAGCGACTGTCTGTCCGACGCGAGCGGGAAGCTCTGAGATGAACCACCGCGTTCCCACCCGCGGGGACCTCCGCGTGGATTGGCGGGCCGCCGTCGCGCTCGTCGGTGGTGTCCTGAAGTACCTCTCGGTCGCCCTCTTGGCCCCGCTGTTGGTCGCGCTGTACTACGGCGAGGGCGTCACCACTTTCGGTGTCACGGCTATCCTCGCCGTCTTCGTCGGCTTGGCGCTCGAACGGCTCGACGACGACCCGGACCTCGGTGCCCGCGAGGCGTTCCTGATGGTGGCGCTGACGTGGATGGCCGTCGCCGTCGTCGGGATGGTCCCCTATCTCGTCGCCGGCTACGGCACCGAGTCGACGCTCGCGCACCCCTCGAACGCGCTGTTCGAGTCGATGTCGGGGTTCACGACGACCGGCGCGACCGTCATGGGGAACATCGGCTTCGAGCGCCACTCCCACGCCCTGTTGCTGTGGCGACAGCTCACCCAGTGGCTCGGCGGGATGGGTATCGTCGTCCTCGCCGTCGCCATCCTCCCCGAACTGTCGGTCGGGGGCGCGCAGTTGATGGACGCCGAAGCACCGGGGCCGGGAATCGAGAAGCTCACGCCCCGCATCGCGGAGACGGCGCGGGCGCTGTGGCTCGCCTACCTCGGGTTCACCGTGCTGGAGTTCCTGCTCCTCTATGGCCTGCACGTGGCCGGCTACGCCCCGAACATGGGGCTGTACAACGCCGTCTCGCACCCGCTGACGACGATGCCGACCGGCGGGTTCTCGCCGGCGGCCCGCTCAATCGAGGCGTTCTCGGCGGCGGTGCAGTGGGTCATCATCCCCTTCATGGTCGTCGCCGGCACCAACTTCGCGCTAGTCTGGCGGGCCACGCAGGGGGAGTTCTCGGCGTTCCGCGAGGACGGGGAGTTCCGGTTCTACACCGGCGTGATGGCCGCGCTGACCGCCATCATCGCCGGACTGCTGTTCGCCGGCCTCGGCGCGGGACTCGCCGAGATACCCGCCGCAGTGCCGGCGATTCCCGGCCATCTGGAACGCGCCGTCCGCCACGCCGCCTTCCAAGTCGTCTCCATCGTGACGACGACGGGGTACGCCTCGATGGACTTCAACGCGTGGAGCCCGGCGACGAAGTACCTCCTGTTGTTCGGGATGTTCGTCGGCGGCTCGGCCGGCTCCACGGGCGGGGCCGTCAAGGTCGTCCGCTGGCTGGTCATCGTCAAGTCGCTCAAACGCGAGCTGTTCACGACCATCCACCCGGAGGCCGTCTCGCCGGTCCGGCTCGGCGGGCGCGCCCTCGACGAGCGGGCGGTCCGAGGCATCTACGCGTTCACGCTGCTCTATCTAGTCATCTTCTTCGTCAGCGTCGGCCTGCTGTTCCTCGACGCCGCCCGGGCGGGCTACGACGTGACGGTGTTGGAAGTCATGTCGGCGACGGCGGCGACGCTCGGCAACGTCGGCCCGGGTTTCGGCGTCGTCGGCCCGATGAACGGCTACACGGACTTCCCGTGGACGAGCAAGACGTACATGGTCCTATTGATGTGGGCGGGCCGCTTGGAGATATTCCCGGTGTTCGTCCTGCTGACGCGGGCCTACTGGCGCTCCTAGCGCTCCCAGAACGACCGGGTGAACACCACGAGGACGGTGACTATCTCCAGCCGGCCGGCCCACATCAGCAGTATCATGACGCCTTTCGACGTGGCCGGGAGCAGCAGGTACGAGCCGAACGGGCCGAGCCGGCCGAACGCCGGCCCGATGTTGCCGACGGCCGCGAGGCTGGTACCGACGGCCTCCAGCGCGGTCAGGCTGATGCCGACGCGGGCGGCGTCCAGCGCGAAGAACACCGCGCCCAGCCCGAACAGCAGGATGTAGAGGACGGTGAAGCCGACGACGCCGCGGATGGCCTCCTCGTCGACGACGATGTCGCCCAGCCGGACGGGCGAGACGGCCTCGGGGTGGACGGCGTGGTACAGCTCCCGGCGCACGGACTTCAGGACGATGAGCCAGCGGATGACCTTGATTCCGCCGCCCGTGGAGCCGGCCGAGCCGCCGACGAACATCGTCAGGAGGAGGACGAGCTGACCGTGGGTGTCCCACTCGGCGAAGTTGCTGGTCGCGTACCCCGTCGAGTTCAGCAGGGAGGCGACTTGGAACGCCGCCTGCCGGGCGGCGTTCGAGACGGTCCCTTGGGTCGTCCCGCCGATGGCTACCGTCGGCGCGGCCCCGGTGAACAGCAGCCCCGTCAGGACGGCCGTCAGAACCGCGATAGCGCCGGCGTAGGCCCGGAACTCGCGGTCCCGAAGCACGGCGTCGGCGTCGCCGTCGAAGAGGTACCAGAAGAGCGCGAAGTTGGTGCCGGCGACGACCATGAAGGGGATGATGACCCACTGCACCGCCGCTGAGAAGGCGGCGATGCTCTCGGCTTTCGTCGAGAAGCCGCCGGTCGGCAGCGTCGAGAACGCGTGGGCGACGGCGTTGTACAGGGTCATTTCCGGCGCGTACCCGGTCAGATGTAGCCCGTACAGCAACGCCGCGAGCAACACCGTGAACGCCAGATACGCCTGCCAGAGGATTCGTGCAGTCCGTGTGATGCGGGGCGTGAGCTTCTCCAGCGAGGGGCCGGGGGCCTCCTCGCTGATGAGTTGCGCGCCGTTGACCGCCAGTTCGGGGAGGATAGCGACCATGAGGACGATGATACCCATCCCGCCGAGCCACTGGGTGAGCTGCCGCCACAGCATGAGGGCGTGAGAGTGACGGTCGACGCCTATCTCGGCCATGACGGTCGCGCCGGTCGTCGTGAACCCCGACATCGACTCGAACAAGGCGTTGACGGGATTGGCCAGCGCCGACTCGGTGCCGTAGCCCGCGAGTACGTACGGCACCGCGCCGACGACGGCGACGGTGAACCACGCAAGCGCGACGAACAGCAGCGCCTCGCGCGATTGGAGGTCTGGTTCCGGCTCGACCCGTTCGAGCGCGACCCCGAACGCCACCGCGAGGAGTATCGAGACGCCGAAGACGGCGAGGTCCTCGCCGTAGACCAGCGCGGTGACGAACGGAATCAGCATCGTCACCGAGAGGTACTTCACCACCGTCCCGGTCAGCGCGACGCTCGTTCGCCACTGCACGACCGTACTCATCGGACACCCCGTGACGGCCGCCGACCGCCTGTCTGTGCTCGTCTCATTGCTCTCCGTGACACCGACGCCCGACCCGGACTCCGCTGTCGTCGTATCCTGTCCCTCGACGGTCTTAAAACCGACAGGACTGCCGGCCGGCGACCCCCTCGGCCCGCGGCGTCGCCGTCCGGCCTCGACCGGCGCGTCGGTCCGTCGGTCGTCCGCTCTCCGGCCGACCCGTCCGTCGGCCGGCCCGCCGGTCGTCCGTTCTCGCACCGCGAATGCGGGGCCACAGTGGCGATAAACCCACCGAAGGGAAAGGCTGATAGGCGCGAGCGGCGCACACCCGACCATGCCACGCGAATCGTATCAAGAGCGATTGAACGCGCTCCGGGAGGACGTCCTCTACATGTCTGAAGTCGTCCTCGAACGTCTGCGCCTCGGTCTCGACGCCCTCGAACAGAAAGACCCCGACCTCGCACGGGAGGTCATCGAGGGCGACGCCGAGGTCAACGAGCTGTATCTCGACCTCGAACAGGACTGCATCGACCTGCTGGCCCTCCAGCAGCCGGTCGCCTCGGACCTGCGTTTCGTCGCCGCCTCGTTCAAGATAATCACCGACCTCGAACGCATCGGCGACCTCGCAACCAACCTCGGCGAGTACTCGCTGGACGCCGAGCGCGACATGTTCCCCGAGGTCGACATTCAGGAAGTCGGCGATGTCGTCATCGAGATGGTCGAGGACGCGATGGACGCCTACGGCGACGCGGACGCGGAGCTGTGTTACGCCATCGCCGACACCGACGACGCCGTCGACGAGCGCTGCGAGTCCGCCTCCGAGACGGTCGTCCGGGACCTCATCGAGCGCGAGATAGACGAGACTTCCGACGAGGCCACCATCGAGCAACTGATGGCCGACGTGTCCCGGCTCCTGCTCACGATTCGGGACATCGAGCGCGTGGGCGACCACGCGGTCAACATCGCCGCCCGCACGCTGTACATGGTCGAGAACGACGACGACCTCATCTACTGACCGCGGCCGGTGTTTCCGGCACGCGCTGTCACGGCCATCCGACGGCCACCGTGGACTCGGCGCACGACACAGCCATCTGTTACCACGCGACGCGCCGACCGATGACGAAGACCACGAGCGCAAGCAGGAGCGCGCCGATGAACGATTCGGTGCTTGCCAGCGCTCGCGAGACGGGTCCGACCGGTTGGATGTCGCCGTAGCCGAGCGTGGTGAAGGTGACGACGCTGAAGTAGAGGTTCCTGCTGAGGATGCGAAGCCCCTCCTGCGTGAGCAACTGTCCGGGGCCGTCGAGGCCGGTGGTAGTGATACCGGCCGTCTGGTCTTGGGCTCCCCGCGAGAGGAACGCGTAGAACAGGCCCCAGAGGACGATAGTGACGACCGAGACGTAGACGATGCGCCAGAGGCGCTCGCCGTACCCACACGACCAGTGGAGGAGCCGGTTTCCGAACCACTTGCCGGCGGCGGTGGTTCGCTCTCGAAGGTTCTCACCGCGCCGGAGGAGTCGTGCGTTCTTCCGCCGGCGGTGGTACATCTCCTGAATGAAGAACTCGGCGGC
This sequence comes from Haloarcula sp. MBLA0138, assembly GCF_055632455.1. NCBI lineage: Archaea > Methanobacteriati > Methanobacteriota > Halobacteria > Halobacteriales > Haloarculaceae > Haloarcula > Haloarcula sp. MBLA0138. The sequence goes on from NZ_CM145746.1 coordinate 522,909, forward strand.
GGCCTTCCGGTCGCCGACTTGGTCGGCACCGTTTTTCGCGCCGAGATAGGTGTTCTCGAGTTCGCCGGGGGCAGGTTCGGCCGTCCCGCCGTCGGTAGACAGGACGTCCCCGTACTCGGCGCGCAGTTCGTCGGGGTCGTCGTAGGTGGCGGCCTCCTCGACGAGTTCGATGAACTCGTCGCCGACCGCCGCCTCGTCGCGTATCTCTTCGAGCAGCGCTCTCGTGCGTTCGGTGTCGAGTTCGTCCGGGTCGAGCCGTGCGAGCCAGTCGGCCTCGTCGTCCCCGATGTCGGCGCTGTCGAGGACGGTGTGAATCTGCCAGCCGGCCGCCGAGAGCTCGCCCTTGTACGGGCCGAACTCGAAGCCGTCGAAGGTGGTGTTCAGGAATCTGAAGTGGTCGAACAGTGTGGCCTCTTCGGCGTCGTTGAAGACGCTCAGCTCCACGTCACCGATGGTCGCGTCGCTGCAGTCGTAGACGACGCCCTCGCCGCCCGGGACCATGAGGCCGCCGTTCGCCAACGTCGCTCCCGAGAAGTCGACGACGCCGTCGTCGGTCGCGGTCCGAGTGAACTCGCCCCTCTCGACGGTCGCCCACCTGAAGTCCGCACCGACGGTGAACATCGTGTCGGTGAAATCCACCGACTCCTCGAACTCGGCCATCGTGAACGTCGCCGACGCGTGGAACGTGGTCTCCTCGAAGGACGTTCCCCCGCCGAAGGCCGTCTTCGTGAACGACGCCGGGCCCCGGAACTCGCTTTCGGTGAACGACCCGCCCCGCTCGAAGACCGCCTCGTCGAAGTCGGTCTCCCCCTCGACCGACCCGCGGGCGAAGAGGAACTTCCCGCTGACGCTCAGCCGAAAGGCGTTCACGTCGCCGCCGACGCTCGTCTCCGCGGCTTGGAACCCCTTCTCGAAGGTCGCCGTGTGGAGGTCGAAGTCGCCGCCGACACCGAGGTTCAGTATCCGACAGATGCCCTGTGCCCGGAACGCCTGCAGGTCGACGTCCCCGCTGACCGAGCCGCCGTCGACGTTGACCCGTACCGCCTGCGTCCCGACGGCGGTGACGTCGCCCCCGACCTGTAGCCCTTCGAGCAGGAAGTTCCCCGAGACGCGGGCGCTGGTGAGGTCGAAATCGCCGCCGACGCGGACACCCTCGCCCTGTATCGAACTGTCGATGGTCGCCTTCCCGAGGACGAAATCCCCCTCGATGTCTAGCCCGCTGACCCGGACCGACTGCTCCGTGGTGAGCGACCGGAAGTTGCAGTCGCCGCCGACGGTCGCGTCGTGGAGGTGGATCCGGCGGGCTCTGGTCCCGGTCAGTTTCACGCTCTCCGCGAACGTCGCGTCCTCCATGTCGAGGGTGTCCTCGACGGTCAGTTTCCCGAACGACGCCTCCCCCTCGACCGTCGTCCCGTCGAACCCGGCCTTCTGGGTGAACCGCGCCGCGGAGAACGCCGTCTCGCCCGCGAACCGGGCGCCGTCGAAGTACGCACTGCCCTCGAAGGTCCCTTTGCCGAACGACGCGGCCCCGAACGTCGCGTCCTCGAAGTCCGCGACCATCTCGAAGGTGGCGACCTCGAAACCGGCCCGGCCCGTCACGGTCAGCCCTTCGGCTTTCAGCGGCTGGCTGACGGTCAACCGCCGACACGAGAGGTTCCCCTCGACGTGGGCGTGTCGCAGGTCGATAGGGAAGTTGTCGTCGGCCGCGAGGATGGCAAACGAGAGGTCGACGTCGCCGAATCTGGCACCCACGAGTTCCTTCTCGCGGCGTCCCTCGCTCGTCACGGCCGACAGCAGCGCCTCGGTGACCGCCTCGTCGTCCGTCTCGTCGACCGGCGCGTGGAACGTACAGAAGTCGCTTCCGTCCGTCCGGTCGTGGGGACACTCCCAAGTCGTGATTCCCACCTCGCGGGTGTAGGCACAGCCGTCCCGGCCGTCGTCGAGCGTGACTGCCGGGTCGTCGTCGTACGCCGCCGTCGCCGTCACCTCGCCCACCGACGGGTCGTCCCCGACGACTTCCTCGACCGCGTCCACGAGCGACTCGACGCTCGTCCGGTCGCCACCGACGGCGTCACGCAGTGTGTCGTCGGTGTCGTCGGTGTCGTTGCCGTGACCCGGCACGGTCAGGTCACCCTGTCGAATCGACGCGAGTTCGGTACGCGGGTCGCCGTCGACGGTCACGCCAGCGCTCGTCAGGGCCGTCGTGACCGCCTCGCGCTCGGTCGCCGCGAGGGCGGTCAACACCGCCGTCGCGGCCTCGACGACGTAATCGGGGCCGAGCGCCAGCGCCTCGACGAGCTCGTCCGCGTGTGACGCGACCGCGTCCGGGTGGCCCGCGACGAGCGCGCTCAGCGCATCGACGGCGTGGTACCGCGTCTCCTCGTGGTCGTCCGTCACCGCCCGGCCGACCGCGTCGGCAACGGGGACAACCGCGTCGGGGTCGTCCGCGATAGCGGAGAGCGCGTGGGCCGCTAGCTCTCTGACGTCCTCGTCCCCGTCGTCGAGTTGGCCCGCGAACGCGTCCGCGTGGCCGCTCACCGCGGCGGGGTCACGCGTCGCGACCCGCTTGAGCGCCATCGTCGCGTGGTACCGGGGGCCGACGTGGTCGTCGTCGAACCGCCCGGCGAGCGCGTCCCCGTGGGCGGCGACGGCGTCCGGTACCACTTTCGCCGCGACGACGAACCCCGCGGTCGCGGTGTTCCGGTCGCCGGGGTCGCCGCCGAGGTCGGCGGCAAGGTCTGCGAGGACGGTCTCGACGGCGTCCGCGACCGCCTCGGGATGTGTCTCGGCGACGGCGTCGAGTACCTTGCCGGCCCGTTCACGGACGTCGCTGTCGGTGTCGCCCAGTCGGCCCGCAACCGGGTGCAGGGCTCCGAGCAGCCGGTCCGGGTGGTCGCCCGCGACGCGTTCGAGCGCCAGCGCCGCGTTGTGGCGGACGACCTCGTGGCCGTCCGACAGGCGCTCGACCAGCGCGGGACGGACATCCGCGACTGCGTCGGGGTGTTCGGTCGCAGTCCGCGCGAGCGCCAACACCGCCTCGTTGCGTTCGCTGGCGTCCGCCCGGTTCGTCTCGTCCGCGATAGCTGGTATCTCGTCGACGACCTCGGCCGGAGTCTCCTCGGCGGCCGCTGCCCACGCTTCGAGCTGCTCCTCGTCGACCATGCGAACAGCAACACGTTCACAGCCTAATGAGTGTGGTGACTGTCACCACGGTTGTGGTACACCGGCCGTCGCTTCGCTCCGTCGTGCCATCACTGCCGTCGGGCCCGGTGGCCCCGGGAGCGGCGTCGCGAGGGAACTAGTCCAGCGTCCCCGAGGAGTCCGCCGCCGCGTCGCCGACCATCCCCTCGTCGGTGATACGGAACTGCGCGGTGTCGCCGGCGGGCTTGGCGCGGTGTTTCTCCAGCGTCGCCCGGCGGTTGCCGCCGCGAAAGCGGTCCAGTCGGAGGATGGCTCCCGACCAGTGGTTCAGGGTATGGCCGCCCAGCGCCGTCGAGCGGTCGCCGTCGGGGTCCGTGAACACCTGATTCGTGAAGAGGACGGCGAGGTCGTGTTTCCGGGCCAGCGAGAGGAGGTGCGTTATCTGCCGGGCCACGTCGCGAAGCGTCTCGCCGCCGTCGTCGTCGTCCCGCCGGAGGCGGTAAAAGCCCGTCGCGCTGTCCAGCACTATCAGTTCGACTTCGCTGGCGAACTCCGAGGCGTCTTGGACCGCCTCGGCCTGCTCGTCGAAGTCGAGGACCTCCGAGACGATGAGCCGGCCGGCGAGGTCGTCGACGGTCTGGCCGGTTCCGGCCGCCCGGCCGCGGGCGATCTGTTCCATCCGGTCGGCAGAGAGCCCTTCGGTGTCGATGTAGAGGGCGGCGTCGCCGCCGGCCGCGACCTCGACGGCCGCCGAGAGGGCGACGTTGGTCTTGCCGGCGGCCGGCGGGCCGTAGACCTGCGTGACGGCCCCGCGCTCCAGTCCGCCGCCCAGCAGGTCGTCGACGGGGTCACAGCCGGTCGAGACGTGGTCGCTCACGCCGGCCCCTTCGTCGGTTTCGGATTAAAACCCCCCGTTCCGCGCCGCCACAGTACCCAGCAGTCGTAAGTGGGCACCCGCCGAAGGGACGGCCGTGATAGTCGTCGCCACCGAGGACTTCGAGGTCTACCACGGCGTGGTCAACGAACTCCGGGACCGCGGCGTGGAGTTTACGACCATCGAACCGGGCGACCCGTGGCCCGACGACACGGCGGTCGCGGTCGTCGCGGCCGGCGAGCGCGTCGAGGTCCCCGACGGCGTCGACGTGGTGCGGGCCGACCCCGGCGAGTCGCGACGGACCGTCGAGGCGGTCGTGACGGCGCTCCGGGGTGCGGCAGGCCGGACCGTGGTCGGTATCGACCCCGGCGAGCGACCGGGAATCGCGGTCTGTCGCGGCGAGACGGTCACCGCGGCGTTTCAGGTGCCCGCGAGCGAGGTCCCCGCGGTCGTCCGCCGGGAGGTTGAGGACGCCGTGGAGCCGCTGGTCCGTATCGGCGACGGCGCGCGGCTGGTCGGTTCGCGCATCATCGACGAACTCGACGACGTGCCGGTCGAACTGGTCGACGAGACCGGGACAACGCCGTACCTCGGGAGCGGTGCCCGCGGGATGGGTGACGTGCTGGCCGCGGTCAACATCGCCCGACTGACCGGCGAGGAGATATCGGCCCGCTCCGTCGAGCCGACGGCCGGCGAGATACAGCGCATCAAGGACCGCTCGCGGGCCGAGAGCGACACCAACCGCGCCATCGACGAGGTGCTGGCCCGCCGGGTCGCACGCGGCGACCTCACCGTCGCGGAGGCGCTGGCCGAACACCGGGACGACGGCGACGCCGGCGGACCCGACGGGGGGTAGTCACTCCCGGACCGCGCGCTCGGCCCGGTCGAGGACCGTCCGCACCGGCAGGCCGGTCGCCTCGGCGACGGCGGCGGCGTCGTCGAACTCGGCGCTCACGTCGTACACCTCGCCGTCGGCGTCGCTGGCGACCTTCACGCCGACCTCGTGGGTCTCGCCGTCGACCGACAGCGCGACGGTCTCGAACTCGCGGTCGGCGACCCAGCGGTGGCCCGCGCCGTGTTCGCGCACGCCCAGCGTCCCGGTCTCGACGGCCAGCCGGCGGGCCACGCGCTCGGCGTCCGCGGGCCGGCAGATGACCTTCACGAGGTGGCCCGGCCGGGACTTCTTCATCGTCGCCGGGAGTATCGACACGTCGCGCGCGCCGGCGTCGGTCAGCGAGCGCTGGAGGTCGCCCAAAAGCTCCGGGGAGGCGTCGTCGAGGTTCGTCTCCAGAACCGTTATCTCGTCGCGCCGGAGGCGGCTCTCGCCCTCGCCGACGGTCGCCCGGAGGACGTTTGGCCGCTCGGGGAAGTCGTAGCCGCCAGCCCCGTAGCCCGACCTCTCGACCCCGAGCGCCGGCAGTCGGTCGACGCCCTCGGCGACGTGGGCGAGTATCGCCGCGCCCGTCGGCGTGAGCAGTTCCGCCTCGACCGGGCCGCCCCGAAGCGCCCAGTCGGCCCGTTCGGCGAGTTCGACGACCGCCGGCGTCGGGACGGGGTAGCGCCCGTGGCTCATCTCGACGCTCCCGCCGCCGGTCGAGACGGGCGTCACGACGACGCGGTCGACGCCGAGGTCCGCGAGCAGGAGACACGCGCCGACGATGTCGGCGATTGCGTCGTCGGCCCCGACCTCGTGGAAGTGCGTCCCGTCGAGGTCGGTGCCGTGGACCGACGCCTCGGCCTCCCCCAGCAGTTCGACGATAGCCAGCGTGTCGCGCTCGACGCCGGCCGGGAGCCCCATCTCCTCGATTATCTCGACCACCTCGTCGTAGCTCCGGGTCGGGCCGTGTCCCTCCGCGTGGACGTGGCCCTCGCCGTCGGAGTCGGCCGCGTGGTCGCCGTGGGCGTGGGCGTGCGTGTGGTCATCGGTTCGTTCGTGGTCGCGTTCGTCGGTGTGGTCGTGGCCGTGTCCGTCGTCCGCGTCGTCGGTCCCGTCGCCGTCGACGAGGACGTCGACGCGGGTCGCCTCGATGCCCCGCTCGTCGACCGTCGAGACGCGGTAGGACACGTCGAGGGCCGCTTCGACGGGGTCGAGCGCAGCGCTGTCGGCACCGGCCGCGAGCAGGGCACCGAGCAGCATGTCGCCGGCGGCACCCATCCGGCCGTCGAGTGCGAGCGTTCGCATGTCCACAGCGAGGCGACGGCGGTATAAAAGCGTCAGGAGCGTCGGACGACGTGCACGTCGTAGTTGTCCGACGCCGACAGCGGGACGACGACCTCCTCGGCCTCGCCGCTCCCGAGGACGACGACGGTCGCGTCCACGTCGCGGGCGGTCCCTCGGACCTCCGCCGAGAGGTCGCCGGCCGGATGGGCGCTCACGTCGTCGTAGCGCAGTTCGGAGTCGTCGGTCGCCTCCTCTATCTTCCGCCGGAGGTCGCTCGCGGCCGTCTCCGCGGCGAAGTCCTCCGTCGGGTCGACCCAGCGCCGGCGCTCGGCGTAGTCGGAGCCGGTCGGGACGTAGCTGACGGCGACGACATCGTCGTCGAGCGCGGCGGCGTACTCGACGGCGCGTTCGAGCGCGACCGCTGCGAGTTGGGACCCGTCGAACGGGACGAGAAAGACCATACCTCCGGTATCGGAGCCAGCCTTATCAAACACGGCGATGCCGGCAGGCGCTGTGACTACTCCGTCGGCGGAGTCGCTCCGGCCGACGGCGGCGGTCTCTGTCCCCAGCCACGCCGTCGCCGGATGGCGTGTGGTATCAGTTATCATATAAACCCGTCGGCGGGCGTCGCCACCGCCGGTAGCATAAAGCATATCTCCGGGGCTACCCGACTCCCTGTATCCACAGTTTACTATGAACGAAGTGCAACTGGAAGTGGCGAAGGCCTACCCCAACGACTCGGGGCGGGGCATCGCCCGTCTGGACCCCGACACGCTGTTGCATCTCAAGCTCTCGCCCGGCGACATCATCGAGATAGAGGGCAGCGACACGACGGCCGCGAAGGTGTGGCGCGCCGACCGGCAGGACTGGAACACCGACACCGTCCGCATCGACGGCTTCACCCGGCAAAACGCCGACGTCGGCATCGGCGAGCGCGTGACGATTCGGAAGGCCGAGGCCGAGAAGGCCGACAAGCTCGTCCTCGCGCCGCCCGAGGAGGCGTCGGTGCAGTTCGGCTCCGACGCCGCCGGCATGGTCAAGCGCCAGATTCTGAAACGGCCGGTCGTCGAGCGCGACATCGTCCCCGTGATGTCCTCGACGAACCACCCGTTCATGCGCTCGCCGGGACAGGCCATCCCGCTCATCGCCGTCGAGACCGAGCCCGAAGGCGTCTGTCTCATCACCGAGGACACCGAAGTCGAACTGCGCGAGGAGCCGATTTCGGGCTTCGAGAAGACCGGCGGCGGCATCACCTACGAGGACATCGGCGGGCTGCAAAACGAGATACAGCGGGTCCGGGAGATGGTCGAACTGCCGATGAAACACCCCCAGATATTCAAGAAGCTCGGCATCGAGCCGCCACAGGGGGTCCTGTTGCACGGCCCGCCGGGCACGGGCAAGACCCTGCTGGCGAAGGCCGTCGCCAACGAGACTTCGGCCAGCTTCTTCTCTATCGCCGGACCGGAGATTATCTCGAAGTACTACGGGGAGAGCGAGCAACAGCTCCGGGAGATATTCGAGGACGCCAGCGAGGAGTCGCCCTCCATCATCTTCATCGACGAACTCGACTCCATCGCGCCCAAGCGCGAGGACGTCACCGGCGAGGTCGAGCGCCGGGTCGTCGCCCAACTGCTGACGATGATGGACGGACTGGAATCCCGCGGGCAGGTCATCGTCATCGCCGCCACGAACCGGGTCGACTCGGTCGACCCCGCCTTGCGCCGCCCGGGCCGGTTCGACCGCGAGATCGAGATCGGCGTCCCCGACGAGGTGGGCCGCGAGGAGATACTCCAGATTCACACCCGCGGCATGCCGCTGTCGGACGACGTGAACCTCTCGAAGATGGCGACCGAGACCCACGGCTTCGTCGGGGCCGACATCGAGAGCCTGACCAAGGAGGCCGCGATGAAGGCGCTGCGGCGGTACCTCCCCGAGATAGACCTCGACGAGGAGGACATCCCGCCGAGCCTCATCGACCGCATGATAATCAAGCGCGAGGACTTCAAGGGCGCGCTCAACGAGGTCAGCCCCTCGGCGATGCGGGAGGTGCTGGTCGAGTTGCCGAAGATGTCGTGGGACAGCGTCGGCGGCCTCGATGACGCCAAAGAGCAGGTCCAAGAGGCCGTCGAGTGGCCGATGAACTCCCCGGAGAAGTTCGACCGGATGGGCGTGACCCCGCCCTCCGGCGTCCTGCTGTACGGCCCGCCCGGTACCGGGAAGACGCTGATGGCCAAGGCCGTCGCCAACGAGACCGACGCCAACTTCATCTCGGTGCGGGGGCCACAGCTACTCAGCAAGTGGGTCGGGGAAAGCGAGAAGGCCATCCGTCAGACCTTCCGGAAGGCCCGGCAGGTCGCGCCCACCGTCATCTTCTTCGACGAACTCGACTCGCTCGCGCCGGGTCGGGGCGGCGAGGTCGGCTCGAACGTCTCCGAGCGCGTCGTCAACCAACTGCTGACCGAACTCGACGGGTTAGAGGAGATGGAGGACGTGATGGTCATCGGCGCGACCAACCGGCCGGACATGATAGACCCTGCACTCATCCGCTCGGGTCGGTTCGACCGGTTGGTGATGGTCGGCGAACCGGACATCGAGGGCCGCGAGCAGATTCTGAAGATTCACACCGACGACACGCCGCTGGCCCCCGACGTGAGCCTGCGTGAACTCGCCGAGCGGTCGGACGGCTACGTCGGCAGCGACCTCGAATCCATCGCCCGCGAGGCCGCCATCGAGGCCCTGCGCGAGGACGACGACGCCGAGGACGTGGAGATGCGTCACTTCCGGCAGGCCATGGAGAGCGTCCGGCCGACCATCACCGACGACATCCGCGACTACTACCAGCAGATGGAAGAGGAGTTCAAGGGTGGGTCCAGCCCCCAGCGACAGGCCGGCAGCGGCGGCCGCATCGGCTTCCAGTAGCGTCGCACGGCCGTTTTTGCGCCTGTTTTCGCCCGCCGTCAGTCCCGTAGCGCTTCGGCTATCGTTTCGAGTTCGGCCTTCCGGAGAGGCCGGTCGGCGTCGTCGTCCAGTCCGTCCAGCGCCCGGCGGATGCCCGCGCGCATCTCGGCTTTCCCCGGCGGTCGGTCGGCGTCGACCTCGTGGCCGACGGCGTCGCAGATGGCCGCGAGCGCCTCCTTGGTGAACGCGGTGGACTCGACGCGCTCGTAGCGGTCGACGGCGACCCGTATCTCGTTTCGCAGGGCGTCGACGGTCGGTGACATGGGGGAGGCGACGGCCCGGGCGCTCCTGTAGGTTCCGGTCGGTACCAGCGACGGCGGCGAGCGACGCGGCCACCGGGAGCGCGCGGCGACGGGCGAAAAAACGGCAAGCGAACGGCGAGTCGGTCGAGCGGCGGGACGCTATAGCTCGCCGAGCTTCCGCAGGAGCTGGCCGCGGTACTCCTCGTCGGCCTGCACGCCCTTCAGTTCGAGGACGTTGCGCTCCAGTTTGTCGAGGGCGACGTTGAACGCCGTCTCGGCACCGTACCCCTCGCCGGAGCCGGCGGCTTGGCCCTTGTTGGTCCGCAGGCGTATCTGACACTGGATGAGGGGGGTCCCGCGGAGTTTCTCCTTGTGCTCGTGGAAGCGGACGTGGGCGTGCTGGACCTGCATCGCTTGGTACTTGTCCGCGACTGCCTCGATGTCGGTGCGGATGTCGGCCCGCGAGAGGGTGTTCAGCAGGGTGATGTTGGTTATCTGCACGTCCATGTGGTCCTCCTCGGTGAACGTCAGCGCCCGCAGCACGTCCGTCTTGGTGAGGATGCCGGCGACGAGCGAGTCGTCGTCGGCGGGCGTGACCACGAGTCCAGCGTAGTCGTGTTCGAGCATCCGGGCGACCGCGTCCTCGACGGACTCGTCGGGGGTGGTCGTCGCCACCGGGCTGTTCATCACGTCGTAGACCGGGAGGTCGAGTACCCGCTCGACCTCGCCGGCGCGGTCGCCCCGCGTGGCCTTGTTCATGTCCCGGACCACCACGTCGACGATGTCGTGGCGCGTCACCATCCCGGTCAGGGAGCCGGTGTCGTCGAGCACCGGGAGCCGGGAGACGCCGTTCTCCCGGAGGAGGTTGACGACCTGCCCGACGTTGTCGTCCTCGGCGACGGTGATGACGTCCTGCGTGTAGATGTCGGCGACGGTCAGTGCGTCGAGGTTCTCCAGTACCGCCGCCAGCAGGTCGTCCTCGGTGACGATGCCCCAGAGGTCGTCGCCCTCCTCGACGAGGCCGAGCTTGATGCCGCTCTCGACGAGGACGCGGGCGACCTCCCTGACGTCGTCGGTCCGCTCGACGGTGGGTGCCGAGCGGGTCATCGCCCCCGCTTTCGCGTTGTCCTCCACGTGGGACTGGACCAACTGCTTCTGCGTGATTACGCCGACGTAGTCACCGTCGTCCGTGACGATGATGCCCTTCGGGTTCTCGCGCTCGAAGATGGAGCGCACCTTCCCGAGACGCTCGTCGGCGTCGACTTCGACAAACTCCGTGGTGGCGATGTCAGCAATATCCATCGTTCCTCACACCCGGAGGTAGCACGTGAAGGGTTATCAAGGTTGGTTCCCTTCCCGCCGGACGGGAAGCGGACGAAGCTTTAGCCCGCCGGGGCCGTGGGGTGACGTATGCTGCCCGACATCGGCCTCTTCGGCCCCTACACGTACCTCGTGACGGAACTGTTCTGGGGGAGCGTCGCGCTCGCCCTCCTCTGGCGGGCCGACGCCCTCCGGTCGGCCGCCCGGACCATCGCCGTCCTCTACCCCGTCGCCTACCTCTGGGACTGGTACACTCTGACCGTCGGCGTCTTCGCCGTCCGACTGCGGACCGGCGTGGACGTTCTGGGCATCCCCGTCGAGGAGCACATATTCATCGTCGTCGTCCCCGCGCTCGTCGTCGGCATCCACGAGACGCTCCGCCAGCGGTTCGGGGACGTGTAACGTGTCACGGGCCCAATCCCCTCTCGGCCATCGAAACCGCCAGCGGACGAACCGAAAGCCGCCGGAACCAGTTCGGCCGTGTGGGGCGTTCTCGTCCCCGTTATTAGGAATATATACACTTGTGAAGGGATGCGTACTCTCCCCACAGAAGCTATTAGTGGATTCGGCGTCCTGATTCCTACCAGACATGAGCGAGGACGCCACCGAGCGCCACATCGAACTGTACGTCCGGTCGCTGCTCCCCGACGGGGCCCACGAGCGACAGGAAGCGGTCATCGACCAACTCGACCGTCTCGACCGCGAGGACGAAATCGAGGGGTTCAACGTCGTCGTCTGGGGCAAGCAGGTCGCCCGCGACTCCGACGCCGCCCACACCGAGGAGGGCCGCTACATCCTCAACCGCGTCGCCGAGTTCAAGCAGTGGGCGCTGTCGAACAACGTCTCGCTGGAGTCGTTCTACCAGACGACCGAGGTCGAGTCCGAGGTCAGTGACGGCTCCTACGAGGCGATGGTCCTGCCCGTGATGGGGCTTGCCGAGTACGAGGACGGGGAACTCGTCCACGTCGCGCCCTCGACGAAGGGCGACGTGGTCCACACCATCACCGACCGACTGGAGCGCCTCGAAGACGGCCTGCCGTCGGCCCTCGACGAGGAGCCGACCGGCGTCAGCGTGGTCTGAACGGGCGAAGCGCCGCCGTCAGTCTTCGGCCAGTCGCTCCGCGTAGGGGCCGACCGTCTCGACGCCGGTCAGTCCGTCGAGGACGGTCGCCGTGTCGACCGCGAGGTCGTAGGCCGGCCGTCCCTTCCCGGTGGCCGACTCCGTGCGCCCTTTCTCCAGCAGCCCCGTCTCGTGCAGCGTCCCCAGCGCCGAGATGACCTCCTGTCGTTCGACGCCGCCGAAGGGGTCCCGCGCGATGTCCGAGAGGTGTGCCTTGCCCGTCTGCGTGACGTCGTAGGAGTGGACCGGCGTCTCGCCGGCCTGTGCGAGCTCCACGACGGCCAGCAACACGAACTGCTCGAACGACCGCAGTTGGTCAACCATACCGGGTACTGCGGTGGACGGCGCAAGAAGGTACTGGAACGTGGTGACTGAGTGACTGGTACGGCGTGGATAGACCGGACCTCGCCCGCAACGACTCGGAAGCGGGGACACCGCTCGCGTCTGCGACTCGCCGTGAAGCACCCGTGGCTACCGGGCAAACGTATGAGAGACGTAATAAGGGAGTGGGTTCGGGCGGATTTGAACCGCCGGCCTCCTCCATGTCAAGGAGGTGTCATAACCGACCTAGACCACGAACCCGCACTGCCTCGTGCATCTCTCTGTTGCCCGGGGGTACAATTGAAGGTTTCGAATTCGGACCCGCGCGTCGTCTGTTGGTTCGGGGCACACCGGAACCGGTCACGAGTAACGGGCCGACCCCGACAGGCTTAAGTCGGTGTACGGATTTGTACATCACAACACGAAAGAGTCCATTGGTGACTACAATGCAGGAGTACATCGAACGCGTCACGGACGGCGAGGACCTGACACAGGACGAGGCCCGCGAGGTCGCGGCGCTCGTCTTCGAGGAAGCGACCGAAGCCCAGATCGGGGCGCTGCTGACGGCGCTCCGGGCGAAAGGCGAGACGGAGGCCGAGATAGCCGGCTTCGCGCTCGGGATGCGGGACGCGGCCCGGACCATCAGCCCCCAGCGGGAGACGCTGGTCGACACCTGCGGCACGGGCGGGGACGACTACGACACCATCAACGTCTCGACGACCAGTGCCATCGTCGCCGCGGGCGCGGGCGTCCCCGTCGCCAAGCACGGCAACTACTCGGTGTCGTCGCCGTCGGGCAGCGCCGACGTGTTGGAGGTCGCGGGCGTCGACGTCGAGGCCGAACCCCCGGCCGTCGAGTCGACCATCGAGGAGGAGGGCATCGGCTTCATGCTCGCGCCGGTCTTCCACCCCGCGATGAAGGCCGTCATCGGCCCGCGTCAGGAGTTGGGGATACGGACGGTGTTCAACATCCTCGGGCCGCTGACCAACCCCGCCGACGCCGACGCGCAGGTGCTTGGCGTCTACGACCCCGACCTCGTGCCGGTGCTGGCCGAGGCGCTGGCGCGACTCGACGTCGAGCGTGCGATGGTGGTCCACGGCGACGGACTGGACGAGATCGGCGTCCACGGCCCGACGACGGTCGCCGAGGTCGACGGGGACTCCATCTCGGAGTACACGCTCCACCCCGAGGACATCGGGCTGGAGACCGCCGACATCGACGCCGTCGCCGGCGGCACGCCCGAGGAGAACGCCGAGGACCTGCGCGGTATCGTCGCCGGCCGGGTCGACGGCGCGAAGCGGGACATCATCCTCGCGAACGCGGGCGCGGCCATCTACGTCGCCGGCGTCGCCGAGAGCCACGCCGACGGGGTCGAACTCGCCCGCGAGGCCATCGAATCCGGCGACGCGGCAGCGAAGCTGGAGGACTTGGTCGCGGCATGACGCGCGTGAAGGTCTGTGGCGTAACGACGGCCGACGACCGCGACGCCGTCGTCGCGGCCGGGGCCGACGCCGTCGGGTTCGTCCACGGCGTCCCGGTCGACACCCCTCGCGAGGTCGACGCCGACACGGCGGCCGCGCTCGCGGAGGGCGTCCCGCCGTTCGTGACGAGCGTGCTGGTGACGATGCCGACCACCGTCGAGGAGGCGGTGACCCGCGTCGAGGCCGTCGAACCCGACGCCGTGCAGGTCCACGCCGGGCTCTCGCCGGCGGAACTGGGCGCGCTCGACCGCCGGCTCTCACAGCGGGTCGTCGCCGCCGTCGACCCGACGGCCGCGGACCTCGCCGCCTACGCCGACCGCGCCGATGCCCTGCTCGTGGACTCCGTCGACGAGGCCGGCGCGGGCGGCACCGGCGAGACACACGACTGGGAGCGGACCCGCGAACTGGTCGCGGCGCTCGACACGCCGGTCGTCCTCGCCGGCGGGCTGACCCCCGGGAACGTCGCCGACGCCGTGGCGACCGTCGACCCCTACGCCGTGGACGTAGCCAGCGGGGTCGAGGCGGGGCCGGGCCGGAAGGACCGCGACGCAGTCGAGCGGTTCGTCGCCGCGGCGACCGGTCGGGAGGCGGCGGCGTGACCCTCGACCTCTCCCGCGAGGCGTTCGCCGAGCACGCCGACGCCGACCGGCCGGTGGTCGTCCGCGCCGCGGCCGAACTCGACGTGGACGTGGACCCGCTGACGGCCTACGCCGCGCTGTCCGGGCGGACCGGCGGCGACGCCGAGAGCGACTACACGTTCCTCCTAGAGAGCGCCGAGAAGGTCGCCTCCAGCGACCCCGACGGGGCGTTCGCGCCCGAGACCGACGACCGCCACGCGCGCTTCTCCTTCGTCGGCTACGACCCGCGGGCCGTCGTCACCGTCGACGGGGCCGACGCCTCGGTCGAGGCGTTCGACGAGCGCTACGCCGACCTCGTGACGACCGACGGCGGCGACGTACTCGACGACCTGCGGGCGGCGATGCCCGACGCGGAACTGCGGAACTTCCCCGCGATGGACCGCCAGCACCTCGAAGGCGGGCTCGTGGGCTTCCTCTCCTACGACGCCGTCTACGACCTCTGGCTCGACGAGGTGGGGCTAGACGCCCCGGACTCGCGGTTCCCCGACGCCCAGTTCGTGCTCACGACGGCGACGGTCCGGTTCGACCACGTCGAGGACCGCGTCGAACTCGTGTTCACGCCCGTCGTCCGGGCCGACGAGGACGCGGGCGAGCGCTACGACGCCCTCCGCGCGGAGGCCGAGCGCGTCGAGGACGCCCTGACCGACCTCGACCCGCTCGCAACCGGCGGCTTCGGCCGCGAGGCCGAGGTGGCCGGCCCCAGAGACGAGTACGAGGCCGCCGTTTCCCGCGCCAAGGAGTACGTCCTCTCGGGGGACATCTATCAGGGCGTCGTCTCCCGGACCCGCGAACTGTACGGCGACATCGACCCGCTGGGGCTGTACGAGGCCCTGCGGGCGGTCAACCCCTCGCCGTACATGTACCTGCTGGGCTACGACGACCTGACCATCGTCGGCGCGAGCCCCGAGACGCTGGTGTCGGTGGCCGGCGACCGCGTCGTCTCGAACCCCATCGCGGGCACCTGCCCGCGGGGCAACTCACCGGTCGAGGACCGACGCCTCGCCGGCGAGATGCTCGCCGACGGGAAGGAACGCGCCGAGCACACGATGCTCGTCGACCTCGCGCGCAACGACGTGCGCCGGGTCGCCGAACCGGGCAGCGTCCGCGTCGAGGAGTTCATGAACGTCCTGAAGTACAGCCACGTCCAGCACATCGAGTCGACCGTGACGGGAACGCTCGCGGCCGACGCGGACGCCTTCGACGCGGCGCGGGCGACGTTCCCCGCCGGGACGCTCTCGGGCGCGCCCAAGATTCGGGCCATGGAGATAATCGACGAACTCGAACGCGCGCCCAGAGGCCCCTACGGCGGCGGCGTCGGCTACTTCGATTGGGACGGCGACACCGACTTCGCCATCGTCATCCGCTCGGCGACGGTCGAGGGCGACGCGCCCCTGCCCGACGGCTCAGGCACCGCCGACCGCGTCACCGTGCAGGCCGGCGCGGGCATCGTCGCCGACTCGGACCCGGCAAGCGAGTACGAGGAGACCGAGCAGAAGATGGACGGCGTCCTGACGGCCGTCGAGCGCATCGAGCGCGACCCGGCCGCGACGACGGAGGGCGAGCGGTGAGCGTCCCCCAGCCCGCCGGCTCCGAGGTCGTCGCGGACGACCTGCAGGTGCTGTTCGTCGACAACTTCGACTCCTTCACCTACAACCTCGTCGAGTACGTCTCCGAGCACGCCGACACGGAGGTGCTGCGAAACACCGCCTCGCTGGCGGACGTGCGCGCCGTCGACCCCGACGCCATCGTCATCTCTCCCGGCCCGGGCCACCCGAAGAACCGCCGCGACGTGGGCGTGACGATGGACGTGCTTCGGGAGGTCAGCCCCGAGGTGCCGACGCTTGGGGTCTGTCTCGGCTTGGAGGCGGCGGTGTACGCCTACGGCGGCACCGTCGGCCGCGCACCCGCCCCCATCCACGGGAAGGCCTTCCCCATCGACCACGACGGCGAGGGCGTCTTCCGCGGCCTCGAACAGGGGTTTCAGGGCGGGCGCTACCACTCGCTGATAGCCAGCGACGTGCCCGACGGCTTCGACGTGACGGCGACGACGACGACCGACGACGGGACCGAACTGGTGATGGGCGTCCGCCACCGCGACTACCCCATCGAGGCCGTCCAGTTCCACCCCGAGTCGGTGCTGACGGCCGTCGGTCACGACATCGTCCGGAACTTCCTCGGCGGCGTCTGACCTACAGGACTTGGATGCCCAGCACCCACAGCACCGTCACGACGACGATGCCGATGAGCACGAGTCGCCACGCGAACTTCATCACGAACCGGCCGACCAGCAGGACCACCGCGACCGCGAGGAGACCGAGCAGTAGCGCCGGCGGCGACCCGAGCGAGCCGAGTTGCAACAGGGAGAGCATACCCGTGCCAACGCGGGACTGACACATATATCTCGTGGCTGTCCGACACGCCCGCTTCAGCGACACCGCGCCGACAGTTCCCGAGCGGCCGACGACGCGAGTGCGGCCCCAGCGACGGGGCCGACCGGGGCGAATCTCCAGTCGAAACCCCCGACTGTTTCCACTGCGTGTCGCGTCGCTGTCTGTTGGTCGGTCGGGTCCCGGTTCCACTTTCACTGCGGTCTGGTCAGGGTTAAGTCGGCACCGCCGTTGCTAGTTGTCGTACACGACCACCACGCTCGTGTTGCCGAAAAGACAAGAAAAACCATCCCAGCCGCGCCTCCGTAACGGTAATTTGAATTACACGAACCGAGGAAGGCAAGGGTTATACGACATCCGCGAATACCTATTCGCCGTCACAAATGACAGGAATCCGGTCGACTTTCGAGAGGGGTATCGCCCGGCAGACGGACGCTGCCGGCGGGAGGACTGACGTATGAGCGACGCGGAGCTGTCCGCCGACGAACTCACCCTCCCCATCAAGCGAACCGACGGGGACACTATCGAGGAACGCCTGACAGGTAACGCGTACCACAACATTCTCCCGGCCCGCTACCTCCGGAAAGACGCCGACGGGGAACTCGTCGAGCAACAGGAGGACCTCTTCGACCGGGTCGCCGAGAACATCGCGCTGGCCGAGGCCGTCTTCGAGTCCGAGAAACGCGGCATCGACGTGACGGTCACGCCCGACCAGCTCAAGCCCGACCACCCGCGCCGGGACGAACTCGCCGCCGAGGTGTTCGGCACGGGGACCACCGCCGACGACGACGCCGAGACGACGCTGTCGGTGTACAACGTCAACAAGTTCGCCTACGAGACCGTCGTGCCCGAGCTTCCGACCGAGATTCGGGACCACGTCGAGGTCATCGCCGACGCCTTCCGGGAGCAGATGACCCAACTCTCCTTCATGCCCAACTCCCCGACGCTGATGAACGCTGGGGACGAACTCCAGCAGCTCTCGGCCTGCTTCGTCGACTCGCCGGGCGACGACATCGACGACATCCACCAGACCGCCAAGGAGGCCGCGCAGGTGTTCCAGTCCGGCGGCGGCATGGGCTACGCGTTCTGGAAGCTCCGCCCGTACGGCGACCCGGTCGGCTCGACCGGCGGCATCGCCTCCGGTCCCATCACGTTCATGCGCACGTACGACCAGATGTGCGAGACCATCGCGCAGGGCGGGGCCCGCCGCGGCGCACAGATGGGCGTCATGCGCGTCTCCCACCCCGACGTCATCCAGTTCATCCACGCCAAGAACAAGGACGTCTCGCTGGCCGAGACGCTGCGGCTGAACGACCCCGACGACTTCACGCACAACTCCTTCGCCGATGCCTTAGAGGAGGCCCGCGGACTCATCGACGACGAGGGGAAGGTCCCCAAGCACCTCCGCAACGCCGTCGAGGGGCACCTCTCGAACTTCAACATCTCGGTGGGCATCACCGACGACTTCATGGACGCGCTCCAGAGCGGCGAGGAGTTCACGTTCACGAACCCGCGGACCGACGAGCCCCACGTCGCCACCGAGCAGACCGTGGAGCTCTACGAGATGTTCGACCTCGGCGAGTACGTCGAGGCCGGCGAAGTGCTCTCGATTCCCGCCGAGAAGCTCTGGGAGCGTATCGTCGCGGGCGCTCACGAGAACGGCGAACCCGGCGTCATCTATCTGGAGCGGGTCAACAAGGAACACTCCTTCGACGTGGAGAAACACCCCGACCACCGCATCCTCGCCACCAACCCCTGTGGCGAGCAGCCCCTCGAGGAGTACGAGGCCTGCAACCTCGGGCACATCAACCTCTCGACGCTGGCGGCCGAGGACGCCCCCGACTGGCGCGTCTGGGCCGACCGCCACGCTGAGGACTACGCCTCCGACGCCGAAGCCGTCGAGGCGTTCCTGCAGGACGCCATCGACTGGGACGAGTTCGACCGCCGCATCGAACTCGGCACCCGGTTCCTCGAGAACGTCGTCACGATGTCGGACTTCCCGGTCGAGGAAATCGAGCGGAAGGTCCGGGAGATGCGCAAAATCGGGCTGGGCATCATGGGGCTGGCGCAGCTGTACATCCAGCTGGGCGTCGCCTACGGCTCGGACGAGGCCAACGAGATCGCCCGGCAGGTCATGCGCTACATCAACCACGAGTCCAAGTGGACCTCCCACGAACTCGCTACGGAGCGGGGCACCTTCGACGAGTGGGACAACTCCAAGTACGCGAACCCCACCGAGTACCGCGAGTGGTTCGAGAAACAGACCGGGCTCGACGCCGACGAGTGGGCCGACGGCTTCGCCGTCCGCAACCACAACACCACGACCATCGCCCCGACCGGCACCACGTCGATGGTCGGCAACACCACCGGCGGCTGTGAGCCCATCTACAACGTCGCCTACTACAAGAACGTCTCCGACGACGTGCAGGGCGACGAGATGCTGGTGGAGTTCGACGACTACTTCCTCCGCGTGCTGGAGGACAACGACATCGACGTCGAGGCGGTCAAACAGGAGGCCCAAGAGCAGATGGCGAACAACGCCTTCGACGGCGTCGAGGGGCTGTCGACGGTGCCCGACGCCATCGGCGAACTGTTCGTCACGACCGGCGACCTCTCGGCGAAGGACCACGCCGGCGTGCAGGTCGCCTGTCAGGAGGGCGTCGACTCCGCCATCTCGAAGACGGTCAACGCCCCCAACGACTCCACGCTCGAGGACGCCGCCGAGGTGTTCGAGTACATCTACGACCACGGCGGCAAGGGCGTCACCTACTACCGCGACGGCACCCGCTCGAAGCAGGTGCTGACCACGCGCGCCCAGAACACGGAGTTCGCCGACATGGACGCCGAGGAAATCGTCGCCCAGATAGAGGAGGTCTTCGGCGGCATCGACGGCTTCCTCGACGACGAGAACGTCCAAGCCGCCCTCGACGAGTCCGTCGAGGCGGTGCTGGAGATCGCCGACGGCGAGGCGGACAACGAGTTCGCCGAGAAGCAGTCCCGGCCGGACGTGCTCCACGGCGTCACCCAGCGCATCGACACCGGCTACGGGAAGCTCTACGTCAACATCAACGAGGACCCCGAGGCCGAGCGGCCCTTCGAGCTGTTCGCCAACATCGGCAACAGCGGCGGGTTCACGGCCTCCTTCACGGAGGCGCTGGCCAAGACCATCTCGACCGCGCTGCGCTCGGGCGTCGACCCGCGCGAGATAGCCGACGAACTGCAGGGCATCCGGTCGCCGAAGGTCGCGTGGGACAAGGGCGAGCAGATACAGTCCATCCCCGACGCCATCGGCACCGCCCTGCGCCGCTACCTCGACGGCGAGGTCGACAAGGCCTACCCGCAGCAGGCCACCCTCGAAGAGACCGCCGAGGACGACGAACGGGGCGTCGACCCCGCGACCCAGACCGACGGCGGGCCGGGCGCGACGACGGCTCCGTCCGCCGACGACGCCGGCGTCGGGGCGACGCGGGCCGACGCGGACGCCGGCGCGAGCGACCAGCAGGACATCATCGACGCCGGCGAGAGCCCGGAGTGTCCGGACTGTGGCTCGCTGTCGCTGTACTACTCGGAGGGGTGTAAGACCTGCGAGTCCTGTGGTTGGTCCGAGTGCTGACCGGCCGCAGTAGGAGCGTGTGACACGCGGAGCCGACGCCGCTTTTCCCCGCTCTCCCCTCTCTGTTCGCCGCGACGAGCTACGTCTCTTCGACGGCCGTCGCGTCGTAGACGCCCGGCAGGTCGGTCGCCTCGACGGTCGCGGTGAGTTCCGCGCCCTCCTCGACGGCCGCGTCGGTGACGAGCGTCACCGGTTCGATGGGGTCACGGCGCAGGAAGGCGAGGACGCGCTCGACCCACGACGGGTGGCCGCCCTTCCGGCAGACGACGACGTAGCGCGACTCTGCCAGCGACGCGAGGGCTGGCTCGAAATCGTAGTCGGCGTGTTCGTCCGGGGCGACGACGTGGACGACCTCGCCGGTGACGGTCTCCATGCCGCGGTCGACGGGGCGACACGGCAAGTGCCTGCCGCTCAGAACTCGCGGGAGACCCACCCCGACGCCCCGCTGGGGGTCGTGTCGGTCCGCTCGCTCGTCTGGACCTGCCCCGCGGCGTCGACCGTGCGGACGACGGCGGTGTGGCCGCCGCCGGGCGGCTCGTAGGTGTGTGTCCACTGTCGCCACGCGTCGGCGGCGTGGCCGTCGCCGTCGGCGGCGGGCAGTCGCTCCGAGAGGGTCGCCTCGGTCCACGTCTCGCCGCCGTCGGTCGACACCTCGACGGCCGAGACGCCCCGGAGGCCGGCGTAGGCGTGTCCGCCGAGCCGCCGGCGGCCGTCGTCGAGGTCGGTCGCGT
Organism: Haloarcula sp. MBLA0138; assembly: GCF_055632455.1. Taxonomy (NCBI): domain Archaea; kingdom Methanobacteriati; phylum Methanobacteriota; class Halobacteria; order Halobacteriales; family Haloarculaceae; genus Haloarcula; species Haloarcula sp. MBLA0138. The sequence continues at coordinate 543,896 of NZ_CM145746.1, forward strand.
GGTGGAGCTTGGCGACGGGGTTGACCGGGCCGGTGCCCTGCCAGCCGCGCTTCTCCCAGTACCCCTCGGCCTCGCGTTCGAGAACCTCGATTTCGGTAAGCCACTTGACGTTGACCTCGCCCCAGTGGCCGGGGACGAGCGCGCGCAGCGGGTAGCCGTGGCCCCGGGGCAACACCCCGCCGTTCATCCCGTAGGCGAGCAGGCCGCCCCGCAGGGCCTCGATGGGGAACTCCTCGTAGAAGCCGTCGTCGGCGCGCAGCATCACACAACAGCTCTCGGGCTCGACGCCGGCCTCGTCGAGGAGTCGGTCGACGGGGACGCCGGTCCAGAGCGCGGTGTCGGTCTTCCGCCCGTTGCGCGGGTCGCCGACACACCGCAGCGTGACGAACCGGTTCTCGGCCTCCATGGCCCGGAGGTCGTCGTAGCCGTAGCTCACCTCCCGCTCGACGGCCCCGGTGACCGACAGCGACCAGTCGTCGGCGGCTATCTCCGGGTCGATGGCGTTGATGTCGACCTCGTAGAACCGGTCGCTGACGAGCGGTTCGAGCCCCTCGACGTCGAGCGAACGGTCACGCGCCGCCGCGAGTTTCGTCTCCGCGTCGTCGAGGTCCGCGCCGTCGGCGGTCAGGGGTGGCGCGTCCGCGGCCGTCGCCGTCGGCGTGCGCCGCCGCCCCGCGGTATATCCCAGTGCGGCCGCGCCGGCCGCGACCCCGACGGTCGTGAGCGCGCGCCGGCGCTTCGAGGAGACGGGGGCGACCGGGCCGCCGGTGGCGTCGAGGACCTGCGCCAGCGCCACGACGGCCGCCGCCGGGAGCGCCGCGCCGGCGGCGAGGACGAGTTCGCCGGTGAGGCCGGCCGCGAGCGTCCACGTCACGGCGGCGACGCCGACGGCCGGCACGAGTCGGTTGTTGGCCGCCCGTCCGGCGCGGACGGCCCCATAGGCCACGAGCGAGACGGCCAGCCCGGTCAGCGCGACGGCCGTCAGGAGGTTGAGTTGCTGGCCGAGGCTCCCGAGCGTCTGGATGGCGACAGAGACGACCGCTCCGGGCATGGTTCTGGCGAGCGTCCGCTCGACGGGCGAGGCGACGAAGACGGGCGTGGAGCCGGTCAGGGCGAACGAGCCGGCGAGGGCGGCGACGCCCGCGGCACCGCTGACCGCCGCGCGGCCCGCCCGGCTCCGGAGGACGGCGTCTGACATACACGTACGGAGCGACTACCGGCTGAAAGGTGTTGTTCCAAATTCGTTCCAAGAGACCACAAGAGCGAAGCCGCCCCGAGACGACCGTCGGGACATGAGCGACGAGGGCGGGCGGCCCTGTCCGCACTGCGACCGGGCGATGTACCACCGCCACTGCAAGTACGTCTGCCCGGCTCACGGCGTCGTCTACGACTGCGCCGACACCTTCTACTGAGACGGCCCGCCGTGGCGAACTACTTTGTCCCAGCGCGACGCCGGTACGAGTATGTCGTTCATCGAGTACTTGGACGAGGTCGAACCGGTGACCATGGTACTGGTCGGGGTCGCGCTGTTCGTGCTCCCGATACCGCCCACGTCGATGCTCGGACTCGGCCTGATAGCGCTCGGGGGCGCGTGGTGGTTCTACGAGTGGAACCGGCCGTAGCCGCGCGCGAGTCGGCGGTCGACCGCGGCGTGGCTCACCGGCCGGCGGCTCACTCCGGGGGCTCGACCGGCGCTTCGAGTTTAGCGACGTCGAGGATGAGCGTGTTGTCCGTGTCGTCGATGGCGGCTATCTCGCCGGCGACGACCAGCCGGGACAGCGGTGTCGGGCCGGCGACGACGGCGTCACCGGTGGAGAACCCGCTCACCGGCTGCCGGAGGTGCAGGCGCGCCCGGCACTGCTCGGGGTGGTGGACGTTCTGGAGCGTGATGCGGTCGACGGTCACGTCGAGGCGGTCGAACTCCTTGGCGACCGTGACCGTCTCCTGCTCGTCGAGTTCCTCGCGCCCGAGCGTCTCGAAGGCGATGTCCGTGGGCTGGTAGCCGCCGGTCGGTCCGGGGACGCCCTCGACGAGCCCGAGTTGTGACAGGGCCTGCATCTGGTTTTGAACCGTCCCCTCGCTCCGGTCGACGTCCTCGGCGACGTCCTTGCTCTTGACCGGTCCGTCGGTGGTCTGGTACCGGTCGACCAGCGCAGTCAGCGTCTGGCGCTGACTGGTGGTCAGCTCGATTGAGACCATACAGTCGCTACCCCCGGGGTGCAGAAAGGCGTGTCGGCGCGCCGGTCAGTCCTCGGTGAGCGCGTCGTCGCCGTGGCGCGCCCGCAGCGTCTCGAAGGCCTCCCGCTGGGCCGCCACCGCCGGCGTCGGCTCGGCGTAGGCGTCGGCGAACATGTCGGTCGGGTCCGCGGCGTGGTCGGCCGCGCGGTCGATAACGTCGGCGAGTTCGTCGTCGACGGCGTCGGCTATCGCCGCGACGCGCGCGTCGTCGAGCAAGTCCCGGTCCCGGAGGAAGGTCTCGAACCGGTCGATGGGGTCGCGCTCGCGCCAGCGCTCGACCTCGGCGTCGTCCCGGTAGACGCTCGGGTCGTCGGCGGTGGTGTGCGCGCCGTAGCGGTACTGGACGGCCTCTATCAGCGTGGGACGGGGCGCGTCGTCGTCCGCGAGCGCCCGCTCGCGGGCGGCCCGCGTCACGACGTAGGTCGCCAGCGGGTCCATGCCGTCGACCTGCACGCCGTCGAAGCCGTAAGCGGTGGCCTTCTCGGCCAGCGTCGCGCTCGCCGTCTGGCGCTCGCGGGGCACCGAGATGGCCCACTGGTTGTTGTTACAGAAGAACAGCGTCGGCGTGTCGAAGACACCGGCGGCGTTCATCGCCTCGTGGAAGTCCCCCTCGCTGGTCGCGCCGTCGCCGAAGTGGACGACGGCCACCCGGTCGTCGCCGCGGCGCTTGGCCGCCCACGACCACCCGACGGCGTGGGGGATGTGGTCGCCGACGGCGATGTTCAGCGGGAAGACGTTCACGTCGGCGAGGGCGGCGTTGCCCGCCTCGTGGCCCATCCAGTAGAGGACGTACTCCCACGGGAGGCCCCGCGCGACGAGCGCCCCGTGTTCGCGGTACTGGTAGAACAGCGTGTCCTCGTCGGCCAGCGCGTACGTCGACCCTACCTGCGCCCCCTCTTGGCCCGCCAGCGAGGCGAACGTCCCCAGACGGCCCTGTCGCTGGAGGCGTATCATGCGCTCGTCGAACCGCCGGGCGAAGCGCATGTCGCGGTACATCCCGACGAGGGCATCGCCGTCGAGGTCGGGGACCAAGCCGGGCGCGACCACCGCGCCGTCCGCGTCGAGGACCCGCACCCGGTCGTCGGGCGCGCGGTCGAGTACGTCGGCTGTCATCGAGTACCACGGTGGGCCACCGAGGGCAAAAAGGCGCGGGTCGAGGCGGGCCTATTTGCACCTCGACGCCCTATCGCCGCCGATGGGACCCGGACTGTCGCGGCTCGCCTCGCTGGGGCCACAGCGGCGGATGACGCGGGCCCACGCCGTCCTCTGGACGGTCATCGTCGCCGCGACGGTCGCCGACGTGCTCCTGACGCTGACCGGACTGGCCAGCGGGTTCGGCGAGGGCAACGTCGTCGTCGGGACGCTGCTCGCGGAACTGGGCGTGGCCGGCCTGTGGCTGGTGAAGGTCGCGGCGATGGCGTGGCTGGTCGGCGGGTGGTACCTCCTCTCGGACCGCGACGCGACCGTCTTCCTCGCGCTGTTCGCCGCCGTCACCGTCGCCGTCGTCGTCTACAACGCAGCCCTGTTGGTCGGTGCGGGCGTCCTGCCCTAGCACTCGACGCCGGCCCGTACCCGCCGGCCGTGAGAACACCGAGGTTAAGTACCACTGAGTGTGACCACACGGTAATGGACAGACGCACGTTCCTGACGGCGGCGGGGTCGACAGTCACCGCGACGGTCGCAGGGTGTAGCGGTATCAGCGCGCCCGACGGTGACGGCGACGGCGAGACGGACACCGAGACGGAGACGCAGGGGACCGCGACCAGCAGGTCGGGCGACCGGACGCTGGTGGTCGCCACCTACAGCGCGTTCGTCGACTCGCCCTCGTCGAGCCCCGGCGCGTGGCTCAAACAGCGCTTCGAGGAGGAGTTCGACGCGACGCTGGTCTGGCAGACGCCGAGCAACGAGGTCAACCACTACGTCGAGCGCCGCCGGGCCGGCGTCGACATCGACGCCGACCTCTACGTCGGCCTCAACGCCGACGACCTCGTCCGGGTCGACGAGAACCTCGACGAGGCGCTGTTCGCCGAGGTCGGCGACGTGGCGGGCCGCGACGCGGTTAAGTCCGGCCTCTCGTTCGACCCCGAGGGGCGGGCGGTCCCCTACGACACCGGCTACATATGCACGGTGTACGACGGCACGCAGGTCGAGGCCCCCGCGACGTTCGAAGGCCTGCTCGACGAGGAGTTCGCGGGCGACTACATCACGCAGAACCCGACCAGTTCCGCGACCGGCCGGGCCCTCCTCCTGCATACCGTCAAGCGGTTCGGCGAGGACGGCTACCTCGATTACTGGGCGGACCTGCAGGCCAACGACGTGCGCGTGCTGGGGACGTGGGACGACGCCTACAGCGCGTGGTCCAACGGCGAGGCCCCGATGGTCACTTCCTACTCCACCGACCAAGTGTACGCCAACCGCTACGGGCAGGACCTCCAGAAGCATCAGGTCCGCTTCCACAACGACGAGGGGTACGCCCAACCCGAGGGGATGGCCCGCTTCGCCGGCAGCGACAACGCCGACCTCGCCCGGCAGTTCATGGCCTTCGTCCTCCGGCCGGAGGTGCAGGGCGAAATTGCCGTCCGGAACGTCCAGTTCCCGGCGACCGAGACGGCCGACCTGCCCGACGAGTACGCGACGTACGCGCAGATTCCCCCGGAGCCGGTGACCCACACCTACGCGGAGCTACAGGGCTCGGTCGGCGACTGGCTCGACGCGTGGAGCCGTCAGTACGCGAGCAACTGAGCCGATGGCCGGCGACGACGCACCGGCCCCGAGGGCAGCCGGCGCGGACGGTGATTCGCCCGCCGATGCGGACGGTGATTCGCCCGCCGGACCCGCCCGACGCCTCGCCGGGAGCCTCCGGTCCGGCCTCGAACGGCGCGCGCTCCCGGCCCTCGGACTCGCCACCGTCGCCGTCCTCGTCGCCGTCTTCTACTACCCGGTGTTCACCGTTCTCGTCGACAGCGTCGTCGTCGACGGCCGAGCGACGCTGTCGGTGTTCTGGGCGATACTCTCGGACTCGTTTTACTTCGGCGAGCCGGCCCGCCTGCTGACCGGCGCGTCGCCACTCGCCGTCGCCGACGCCTTGCTCCGCCCGGACCCGCGGCTCGGCATCGTCGGTTTCACGGCCTATCAGGCGCTGCTGTCGGCCGTCGCCAGCGTCCTGCTGGGCCTGCCGGCGGCGTATCTGCTGGCCCGCTACGAGTTCCCCGGCCGGCGGACGCTGCGTTCGCTGACGGTGCTGCCGTTCGTCCTCCCCTCCATCATGGTCGCGGTGGGCTTCGTCGCCACCTTCGGCGAGACCGGGACACTCAACGCCGCCCTGACCGCGCTCGGGGTCGGACGGGTGGACCTCATGTTCACGCTCGAAGCCGTGATAATCGCCCACGCGTTCTACAACGCGCCGCTCGTGACGCGGGTGACCACGGCCGCATGGGAGTCTGTCGACGCGAGCGCCGTCGAGACGGCCCGGAGCCTCGGTGCCAGCCCGCTGCGGGCGTTCCGCGACGTGGTCGCGCCCCAGCTGTACCCCGCCGTGCTGATGAGCGGGGCGCTGACGTTCGTCTTCACGTTCGGGACCTTCCCCATCGTCCTCGCGCTGGGGGGGTTCCAGTTGGCGACCGTCGAGGTGTTCGTCTACCAGTTGATTCGGGACCTCGACTACGCCGAGGCCGCGGCGCTTGCCGTCGTCGAACTGGCCATCTCGCTGGGCCTGTTGTATCTCTACCTGCGCTACGAGGCCCGCCACAGCACCCGCTCGCGGGGCGTCCGCCCGCTCCCGCGCCGTCCGTTGGTCCCGCCGTCGTGGTCGGTCCGGGAACTGCTCCCGCGGGTCGGCCTCGGGGCCTACGCCGTCGTCGCGCTCGCGGTGTTCGTCGTCCCCATCGCCAGCATGGTCCTGTCGAGTCTCACCAGCGGCGGGTCGCTGTCGCTGGCCAACTACCAGTTCCTGCTGGCCCGACAGGCCAGTGCCGCCTCGTTTCAGGTCCAGCCCGCCGACGCCGTCCGGAACTCGCTGCTGTTCGGCGCGGGGGCGCTGGCGCTGGCGCTCCCGATGGGCGTCGTCGTGGCGGTGCTGACCACGCGCGCCTACCGGGGCCGGAAGCTCGTCGACGCCGTCGCCATGGCCCCGCTCGCGGTGTCGAGCATCGTCGTCGGTCTCGGCCTGTTGCGCGGGCTGGTCTTCGGCGTCGAGGTGGGCGGGACGCGACTCGCCGTCGGCGGGGCCGTCGCCATCGTCTTCGCCCACGCCGTCGCGGGCTACCCCTTCGTCGTCCGCACCGTCGCCCCGGGGTTGGAGGGGCTGGACCGCTCGCTGGTCGAGTCCGCGCGAGCGCTGGGCGCGCCCCGCTTGCGGGTCCTGCTCGACGTGGAACTCCCCTTGGTCTGGCCGGCGGTGCTGGCCGGCGCGGCCTTCGCCTTCGCCATCTCCGTCGGCGAGTTCTCGGCGACGGTGGTGCTGGCGACGGGGACCAGCCAGTACACCATGCCAATCGCCATCGAGCGGTTCATCGGCCGGCGACTCGGCCCGGCGACGGCGATGGGCGTCGTCCTGCTCGTCGTGACCAGCGTGAGCTTCCTCGTCATCGACCGCTTGGGGGGTGACCGCGTTGGCCTCTGAGCCGGGCGACGAACCGGCCGTCGAACTCGACGGCGTCACGCGCGCCTACGGCGACACCACCGCCGTCGACGACCTCTCGCTGTCGGTCCGGGACGGCGAGTTCTTCACGCTGGTCGGTCCCTCCGGCTGTGGGAAGACGACGACGCTGCGCCTGCTGGCCGGGTTCGAGGCACCGACGGCGGGGACGGTCCGCTTCGGCGGCCGCGACGTGGCCGGCGTCCCGCCCGAGGACCGCGACGTGGGCGTCGTCTTCCAGAGCTACGCCCTGTTTCCCCACATGAGCGTCGGCGAGAACGTCGCCTACGGCCTGCGGTTCGCCGACCCGCCCGGCGGCGTGAGTCGGGCCGAACGGGTCAGCGACCTGCTGGAACTGGTCGACCTCGGCGGGCTGGCCGACCGCGACCCGGAGACGCTCTCGGGCGGCCAACAACAGCGGGTGGCGATGGCCCGCGCGCTCGCGCCCGGCCCGGACCTCCTCCTGTTGGACGAGCCCATGAGCGCGCTGGACGCGAAGCTCCGCGAGCGCCTGCGCGTGCAGGTCCGCGAGATACAGCGGGAACTGGGCATCACTACCGTCTACGTCACCCACGACCAAGAGGAGGCGCTGGCCGTCTCCGACCGCGTGGCCGTGATGCGGGCGGGCACGCCCGAGCAGGTCGGGACCCCGCGGGAGATATACCGCGAGCCGGCGACCGAGTTCGTCGCCGGCTTCGTCGGCGACAACAACGTCCTCACGGGCGCGGTGACCGGCGTCGACGGCGACACGGTGACCGTGCGCGTCGGGGGGACCGACCTGACGGTCGCCACCGACGAACCGCTCGCCGTCGGCGACCGCGCGACGGTCTGTGTCCGCCCGGAAGCCCTGTCGCTGGGGGGCGGCGCAACGACGCTGTCGGGGGCGGTCACCAGCGCCGAGTTCCTCGGCGAGACGACCCGGGTCCACGTCGACTGGGACGGGACCGAACTGCTCGTCCGGACCCGAGACCCCCCAGAGGGGACGGTGACGGTCGGCTTCGACCCCGACGACGCCCACGTCGTCGCCGTCGAGCGCGACGGCTATCGTAACAATTGAAACGATTTACACACCGACCGCACTGCCGTCGTGCGGTCGGGTGTGTATTGATTTTCAATGGCTACTATAGCGGGCCGGTGTTCAATAGCGCGCGGCCCGAAGCGCCGGTATGCTGTCGACGCGCCGGGGCGTCATCGCGGCGGCGGCGGGGCTGAGCGGCTGCCTCGGAACGGGGCGTCGCCGGGCCGCCGGCCCGCCGACCGTCGACACCGACCGCGAGCACCGCCTCGGCCTCGTCGGGGACGTGATGCTCGGCCGGAACGTCGACGACCGGTGGGCGGACGGCCCGGCGGCGGGCGTCTGGGACGACACCGCGGGCTGGCTGACGGCGCTGGACGGCCTCGTTTGCAATCTGGAGTGTTGCGTCTCGGCTCGGGGGAGCCCGCGGCCGGGGCGGGGCTTCCACTTCCGGGCCGGTCCCGACTGGGTGCTGCCGGCGCTTCGGGCCGCGGAGGTGTCGGCCGTCTCGCTGGCGAACAACCACGTCCTCGACTTCGGACGGGGCGCGTTCCGGGACACGCTCACACACCTCGACCGCGGCGGCGTCGCGGCCGTCGGCGCGGGGACGAACCGCGCCGCGGCGGTCGAACCGGCGACCGTCGCCGTCGGCGAGTTGGACGTGGCTGTCGTCGGCTTCACCGACCAGTCGCCGGGCTACGCCGCGACCCGCGCCCGCCCGGGCACCGCCTTTCTGCGGCTGGAGCGCGACGACCCGCTGACCCGGCAGTGGGTGCGCCGGGCGCTCCGGCGCGCTCACGAGGGCGACCCGGACCTCGTCGTCGCCTCGCTGCACTGGGGGCCCAACTGGGTCACTGCACCGGCCGACGAACAGCGGGCGTTCGCCCGGTGGCTCGTCGACGAGGGGGTCGACGTGGTCCACGGCCACAGCGCCCACGTGATACAGGGCGTCGAGGTGTACCGCGGGCGACCGGTTCTCTACGACACGGGCGATTTCGTCGACGACTACGCCGTCAAACCGGGACTGCACAACGACCGGAGCTTCCTGTTCGAGGTGGTCGTCGCCGACGGCGGCCTGTCGGGCCTGCGCCTGCGTCCGGTCGAAATATCGCACGGGGCGGTCCACCGGGCCGGCGACGAGGCGGCGGCGTGGCTCCGCGAGCGGATGCGGGCGCTCGCCGAGCCGTTCGGGACGACGGTCGAGCGGGCGGGACGGGGGCTGTGGCTCCCGCTCTCGGGCCGCCGGTAGCGTCGAGAAACGGCGGTGGGGCGCTCGCTCGTCGGAGTCCATGACAGACGACCCGTCGCATGACGGACGTGGGGTGTGGTGGGACGGCGGTGACGGGCAGTCGCTCGTGACGAGCGAGCGTGTGTGGCTGCGGGCTGGCGGGGGTTGTAGGTTGCTAGGAGCGCTACGTCCCGCTACTGTGAGCAACAGTGACGGGGACGCCGGCCTGCAACCGGTCCCCGGTTTCCTGCGGTTTACGGGGGTTCAGGAGGCTGGGGCCCGCCGGTAGTGACATGGACGCAGTCACGGTGAGCGAGTTCGGCGGCCGGGAGACGCTGTCGGTGACCGAGCGCGACGTACCCGACCCGGGGCCGGGCGAGATACGCATCGACGTGGCGGCCGCGGGCATCAACTTCGCCGACATCATGCAGCGGCGGGGCCACTACGAGGGCGGACCGGAGCCGCCCTACGTGCCCGGGATGGAGGCGGCCGGCCGCGTCGACGCCGTCGGCGAGGGCGTCGAGTTGGCGGTGGGCGACCGGGTCGTGGCGCTGGTCGACACCGGCGGCTACGCGGAGTACGCCCTCGCCGACCCGGCGGTGACGTTCCCGGTGCCCGACGGGATGGACTTCGCCGAGGCCGCCGGGTTCCCCGTGCAGTTCCTGACGGCCCACAACTGCCTGTTCGAGCGGGGCGGTCTCGACGCCGACGAGTCCGTCCTGATTCACGCGGCGGCGGGCGGGGTCGGCACCGCGGCGGTCCAGTTGGCCGACCGCGCCGGGGCCGAGGTGTTCGGCACCGCCAGCACCGAGGCGAAACTCGACCTCGCGGCGCGGCTGGGCTGTGACCACCCGATTCAGTACACCGAGACGGACTTCGTCGAGGCGGTCCGGGACCGGACCGACCGCGGCGTCGACCTCGCGCTCGACGGCGTCGGCGGGGAGACGTCCAGCGACTCGCTGGCCGCCCTCCGGGAGTTCGGGCGACTGGTCGTCTACGGCGCGGCCAGCGGCCGGCCGGGCAGTCTCGACACGAGCGACCTGCTGTTCGCCAATCAGGAGGTCGTCGGCTACCACCTCGGTCGGTCGCTGTCCCAGCGGCCCCAGCAGGTCATGTCGGCCGTCCCGGACCTCCAGCAGGGGCTGGCCGCCGGCGACCTCGAAGTCGTCGTCGGCGAGACGTTCGCCCTCCGCGATGCCGCCGCGGCCCACGAGCACATCGAGAGCCGCGCTTCCAGCGGGAAGGTCGTGCTGGAACCGTAGCCGGTCTGTCATCACGCGTCACGGAGGGATTTTACGTCCGGGCGCGTTGGCCTACGTATGAACTACGACGACGCGCTCCAGCGAGCGTACGACACACTCCCCGAACAGCCCGGTGAGGCCGGCGAGCGGCTGACGATTCCCGACCCCGAGGGACAGACCGACGGCGCGTTCACGCGCCTGACGAACCTCGGCGACATCGCCGACGCGCTCTCCCGGGAGCCCAAACACCTCCACAGTGCCGTCCAGCGCGAACTCGGGACCAACGGCCAGTTCGACGGCAGCGAGGCCCGCTACAACGGCTCGTTCGACGTGGCCGACTTCGAGGCCGCCATCGACGCCTACGTCGCCGAGTTCGTCACCTGCTCGGAGTGTGGCCTGCCCGACACGGTCCTCAAGACCGAGGACGGCGTCGAGATGCTGCGCTGTCAGGCCTGCGGGGCGTTCCGCCCCGTCTCGAAGGGGTCGACGACGTCCTCCCAACAGCAGACTCCCACCCTCGAAGAGGGCAAGACCTACGAGGTCAAGATTACCGGGACCGGCCGCGAGGGCGACGGCGTCGCCGAGAAGGGCAAGTACACCATCTTCGTCTCCGGCGCGCGCGAGGGACAGGTCGTCGAGGCCTACATCGAGAACATCTCCGGCACGCTGGCGTTCGCCCGCGTCGCCTGAGACGGACCGTCGTCGCTCGCTCGTCTCGCCTGCTCGTCGTACCCGCTCGTGTCAACGCTTAATACGCACCGAGTTACACGTTCACGTATGTCACGACAGAGCAGCGACGCGGACGCCGACCCCGCTCTCAGGTGCCGCCGGTGTGACTACCGGACGACGGTCGTCAGGTCGTCCTGTCCGGAGTGTGGCGGGGACATGATGTACGAGAGCTGACCGCCGCGTCAGGTCCAGAGGTCCGTCGAGAGGTAGCGCTCCCCGGTGTCGGGCAGGACGGTCACGACCGTCTCGCCGGGGTTGTCGGCCTCGTACGCGGCGGCCGCGTGTAGCGCCGCCCCCGAGGAGATGCCGACCACGAGCCCCTCCTCGCTGGCGAGTCGGCGGGCGGCCTCCGTCGCCTCGGCCTCGCTGACTGCGCGGACCTCGTCGAGCAGGTCGGTCCGCAACACGTCGGGGACGAACCCGGGGCCGATACCTTGGATGCCGTGGCTGTCGGGGTCGTCGTTCGAGAGCAGTTGCGAGGACTCGGGTTCGACGGCGACAGCGGTGACGTCTGCGCCCTTCTCTTCGGTGAGATACTCGGTGACGCCGGTGATGGTGCCGCCGGTGCCGACGCCGGCGACCACGGCGTCGACCGCGCCGTCGGTGTCCCGCCATATCTCCGGGCCGGTCGTCTCGCGGTGGGCGCGGGGGTTCGCCGCGTTCTCGAACTGCCGGGCGCGCACCGCATCGTCGGTCGCCGCGAGTTCGTCGGCGCGCTCGATGGCCCCGCTCATCCCGTCGTCGGCGGGCGTGAGTTCGAGGTCCGCGCCCAGTCCGGAGAGCAGGCGGCGACGCTCCTCACTCATCGACTCGGGCATCGTCAGCACGCAGTCGTATCCCCGAGCGGCACAGACCATCGCCAGCCCGATGCCAGTGTTGCCGCTGGTCGCCTCGACGACGGTGCCGCCGTCGGGGAGGGCACCGGACTCGGCGGCCGCTTCGACCACGTACAGCGCGATGCGGTCCTTGACCGAGTAGGGGTTGGCGGCCTCGACCTTCCCGTAGAGCGATTCGGCGAACGCGTCCAGTCGGACCAGCGGCGTGTCACCGACGAGGTCGGTCACGCTGTCGGCGACGGAGCCGTCGGCCCGCCCGCGGAGCGACTGCATACGGCGACGTTGCCGGTCGTCGGGGATACGCTCCGACCCCGAAAACTGCGGGTCCGTTTGGCCGCTACGCGTCGACGGGCTCGACGATTTCGGGCGAGTCGTTGCTGGGGTCGTTGACCGCCGTCGACACCGGGTAGGCCCGCATCTCGCCGTCGTAGGGGTCCAGCAGGGCACCGGCCGCGTCCGTGTCGCCGTGGAGCCACGTCGCCTCTTCGTCGGGGTCCAACACGACCGCCATCCGGTGATGGAGGTCCGCGACCGTCTCGTTGGGCTCGGTCGTGACGACCGTGAACGTCTCGACCACGTCGTCGCCGTCGTCGGCGTCGCCGTTCGAGCCGAACTCGCCCAGCCCGGTCTGGCGCTGTGGGGGCTCCCACCGCTCGTAGAGGCCGGCCATGGCGAAGAGGTCGTCGTCGGGTAGGGCCACGCGGTACGGCTGTTTCCCGCCGTCGGCCGCGACCCACTCGTAGAAGCCGTCACACGGGACGAGACAGCGCCGCGACTCGTAGGCGTCGGCGAACGACCCCGTCTCGGCGAGCGTCTCCGCGCGGGCGTTGATGTGGCCGTGGTCGCGCCGGTCGTCGGCCCACGACGGCACCAGTCCCCACTCCATGCGCTGGATGGTGTCGTCGTCGGCGTTCGTGACGACCGGGAGCGACTGGCTCGGCGCGGCGTTGTACCGCGGCTCGAACGCGAAGTCGAAGGCGGCGTCGAACCGGGCCTCGATGTCGGCGGGCGGGGCGAACAGGCTGTAGCGGCCGCACATACCAGACCGGAGGGGGCGAGCGAGTAAAAACCCGTCAGTGCGTCGCATCAACGGTTAACCGTCGGCAGCCCTCACAGGAGGATATGGAGACCCGACCGCTCGGCGACACCGGACAGGAGAGTACCGTGGCGACGTTCGGTGCCATCGCGCTCAACTGGCTCGAACAGGAGGGCGCGAACCAGATGGTCGAACACGTCCTCGACTGCGGCGTCAACCACTTCGACGTTGCGCCCACCTACGGCGACGCCGAACTCAAGCTCGGCCCGAAGCTCCGCCAGCACCGCGACGAGATATTCCTCGGCTGCAAGACCCAAGCCCGTGACTACGAGGGGGCCAAGCGAAAACTGGAGCGGTCGCTGGACCGGCTCGGCGTCGACACCATCGACCTCTATCAGGTCCACGGGCTGGAGTACGACCACGAACTCGACGAGCTAACCGCCGACGACGGCGCGCTCCGGGCGTTCCGGGAGGCCCGCGACGAGGGGACAGTCGACCACATCGGGCTGACGAGCCACGCCGACCCCGGGCTGATTCTGGACGCCGTGGACCGCATCGACGACTTGGAGACGCTGATGTTCCCGCTGAACCCCGTCGTCGCCGGGAAGTCCGGCGACGAGTACGACTACGAGCGCGTCCTCGAACGCGCCGACAGCGAGGGTATCGGCACGCTCGGCATCAAAGCCTTTGCCGGCGGCTCGTGGCCGCCGACCGACGAGCTACCCGAGGACGACCGGCCCTACGCGAACTGGTACCGGCCCGTCGACCGGCCCGAGGAGATACGCGACCGCTTCGACTTCGCCGCCGCGCAGGGGCTGTCGACAGTCGTCACGCCCGGCGACCCGAAGCTCGTCTCGATGGTACTCGACGCCGCCCGGCGCTACGACGGGATGGACGCCGCGACCCAGCGCTCGCTCGTCGAACACCACCGCCGCGACGACAGCCCGGTTCCCGAACAGCTCCACCACTGATGGAGCCGCCGGCGACGGTGACGACCGCGCTCGCCGACCAGCCCGTCGCGGGTACGACTTGTCTGGAGGCCGGGGCCGGCGTCGGGAAGGCGACGGCGGGCCTGCTCGCGGCCGGCGCGGCCCGCGTCTACGCCGTCACGGACGACCCCGACCACGCCGCGACCGTCCGCGACCGCGTCGGCCCGACCGACCGTTGCTCGGTCGTCCGCGCCGACCTCCGGGCGACGCCGCTGCCCGCCGACAGCGTCGACCTCGTCACCGCCCACGCGCTGTGTAACCGGCTCGACCCCGCCGCGCTCGCGGCCGTCCTCGACGAACTGACCCGCGTCGCCCGCCCCGGCGCGGTGCTGGTCCTCGACGACTACGCACCCCTGCCCGACGACGCCGCCGTCGCCGACCTGTTCGCCGTCGCCGACGCGGCCAGCGCGCTCGCCCGCGGCACGCCACACCAGACGTTCTACCCCGTCGACGCGCTTCGCCGAGCGGTCGAGGGCCGGGGCTGGCGCTTCGAGCGCGAGCGGACGCTGCTGGACCCCGTGCCGTGGACCGCGACGCACCTGCGGGCACACGCCGACGCGGTCCGCGAGCTGACCGCCGACCTGTCGCCCGCCGTTGCGGCCCCGCTCCGGGAGCGCGCCGACGCCGTCGCCGACCGAATCGGCTCCGAGCGCGCCGGCCGGATGTACGGGCTGGCGTTTCGGCTGTCCGACGACCGCCCGCGAATTTAAGCGCCAGTGCGCCCTACCCTACGGCGAGTCGACATGACGGCCGACCCCTCGTTCGCGATACCGGCCCGACCCGAGCGGCGCTTCCCCCACGGCGGCGGCGTCGAGTACGAGGGCGGGACGACGTTCCGACTGCAGCCCGAGGGTGCGGACGGCCCCGCGACCGGGGTCCTCGCCGACGCCGTCACGGCCGTGTTGGCAGAGGGGCCGTACCGATACGGGGACTTCCACGACCTGCCGATGCCGCTGTGGCTCGTCCGCGACGAGGAGACGGCCGACGTGTTCCGCGTGTCGGTGCGGGACGGCACCGTCCGCCTGCACGTCCTGCCGACGACCGAATCCGACGGACTCCAGCGCTTCTTCGACCGGCTCCGGTCGGCCGCGCCGGCCGACGGAGCGTGGACCGTCGACCGGCGCGTCGAGGAGGAGTGACCGTGGAGGCGTTCGTCTACGGGACGCTGACCGACCCCGGGACGGTCCGGACCGTCCTCGACGACTTCGAGTTCGCGGGGCCGGCGACACTCACGGGGCTTCACCGCGTCGACGGACGGTACCCGACGCTCGCGCCCGGCGGTCGCGTCGAGGGACGACTGTTGCGGACGCCCGACGCGGCCGCGCTCGACGAGTACGAGGGCGTCGACCGCGACCTCTACGTCCGTGTCTCGCTCCCGGTCGCCGACGCCGCGGCGAGCGAGACGGTCGCGTGTTACGTCGGCGACCCCGCCGCGCTCGGGGCACACGCCGAGTGGCCCGGTGACGGCGAGTTCGCGGCGCGCGTCGAGCGCTACTGCCGGACCGAAGCCGTCGCCGTCAGGCGGCGCTGAGGCCGGCGGGACCCAAAACCGTCTTACCCGGGACCCTCCATTCTCCCCGCATGACCGTCTCCCGCGAGGTAGAACTGGAGGGCCACATCATCGACTCCGGGATGATGCAGTCGAGTTTCGGCGTCATCATGGACATGGGTGGCTCCTTCTCCGTCGAGGAGTTCGACATCGGCCGCCGCAAGGACGAGGTGTCCTACGCCCGCCTGCTCGTCGAGGCCGACGACGAGGAGACGCTGCAGTCTATCGTCCACGAACTCCACCAGAACGGCGCGAACCCCGCCGACCCGAAGGACGCGACGCTGGAACCCGCACCCGACGACAGAGTCGTCCCCTACGGCTTCTACTCGACGACGAACCACCCGACGTTCATCCGCTACGACGGCGAGTGGCTGGCCGTCGAGGACATCGAGATGGACTGTGCCGTCGTGGTCGAGGACGGTGACGACGGCCCCCGTGCCTACACGAAGGTCCTCAACGCCGTCGAGGACGGCGACAGAATCGTGACCGGCGAGACGGGCATCAAGGTCGAACCGCCCGAGCGGCCCCGCGACTCCAGTGGCGCATTCGGCTTCATGCAGGGGGGCGTCTCCGCCGAGCGCCCCTCGGAGTCGACCATCGAGAAGATAGCGACGGCCATCGAGGAGACCCAGGCCGAGGGCGGCAAGATACTCGCGGTCTGTGGCCCGGCGCTCATCCACTCCGGGGCCCGCGAGGACCTCGCGCGGCTGGTCGGCGAGGGGTACGTCGACATGCTCTCGGCGGGCAACGGCTTCGCAGTCCACGACATCGAGCGGGACATCTACGGCACGTCGCTGGGCGTCGACACCGAGACGCTGGACCACGCCCGCCACGGCCACAAACACCACATCTACACCATCAGCGAGGTCATCCGTGAGGGCAGCATCGAGGCCGCCGTCGAGTCGGGCACCATCGAGTCCGGCGTCATGTACGAGTGTGTCACCAACGACCGTCCGTTCGTGCTGGCGGGCTCTATCCGCGACGACGGCCCCCTGCCCGACACCATCACCGACGCCGTCGAGGCCCAGAACGCCATCCGCGAGCAGGCCCACGAGGCCGACTTGGTGCTGATGCTCTCGACCCTGTTGCACTCGGTCGCGGTCGGCAACTGCCTCCCGTCGACGACGCGGGTCGTCTGTGTCGACATCAATCCCTCGACGGTGACACAACTGCTCGACCGCGGCTCCGCGCAGGCGGTCGGGATGGTCACCGACATCGGGACGTTCGTGCCGATGCTGGCCGAGAAGCTGGTCGACGGGGAGTAGGTCCGTTTCGCCATCCGGCGAGGAAAACTTATACCCGACGCGACCGCACGGCGGGGCGTGTACCGACGCACGGTCCTCGCAAGCGCGGCGGCGGCCCTCGCCGGGTGTACGGTCGCGCCGAGTCCCCCCTCCAGCGAGTCGTACCCGGCGACGACGCCCAACGTCTTCCTGTCGTTCGAGTGGCTGCCCGAGCGTGGCGGCTACACGGTCCGATTCGACCGCGGGAACCGACTCACGGCCGCCAACACGGAGTCACTCGCCGTCATCACCGACGACGCCGACGGCCGGACGGTGTGGGTGAGCCAGCGGGACGACGACGACCCGGCCGCGTCGTTCCCACTGGAGCCCGGCGCGAGCGTGTTCCATCCCACCGGCGAGCGGGCGGCGCTGAGCGTCGCGTGGTGGTCGGCCGACGGCGACAGCAGTGCCCGCGTCGCCGGGCACGAACCGGCGACGCCGACCGGGGGTGACGGGGCCTGAAGCGACGCACCCTGCTGGGGTCGGTCGGGGCCGGCCTCGCGCTCGCCGGCGGCTGGACCGGGACCCGGCTCGCGGACGTGCGCCCCTACGACCCGGACCCGCCGTCGGGGGAGACGCCCCGCGAACGCATCGTCGACGCGGCCCGCTACCGCCACGCCGCCGACCACCGCGCGACGACGACGGTCGCGGTGACCGACGACCCCGGCGCGGAGACCCCCTACGACGCCGCCCACTACCGGCAGTGGCACGAACACTCCCGGTACCGCCACACCCACGCGATTACGACGACGGCGGCACCGGACCGGCCGTCGCCGCCGCCGTTCCCGGGCCTTCTCGGGTTGCTCCACTGGGACGGCGTCGTCGACGGGCCGCTCCCGACGGCGTCGACGCTGTTTCTCACTGACGGGGAACTCGTGTCGAGTTGGGACGCGCGGCCGACGGACCTCGACGAGCGCCCGGCCTTCGGCGACGACCCGCATCAGCGGGCGGCCACCGGCGGGGACGGGTCGCCGATGTTCAGCGAGTTCGTCCGCCCCCACCGGGCGTCGTGGGACCGCGTCGGCGAGCGCGACGGGCGGGTGACGTACGAGATGACGGGCGCGGACGGCTACGCGCAGGTCGTCCCGCTGGGCCCCCACGTCGCGGGCGTCCGGCCCGGGTCGCGCGTCCGCGTCACCCTCGACGAGGGCGGACGGTTGCGCCACGTTCGGGACGACCGGCGGGTGACTGTCAGGCCCGAGGACGGCGACGAGTGGGAACTGGGCTACCGCATCGAGACGGTCGTCGACGAGTACGGGACGGTGACCGCGCCCCGGCCGACCGGTAACGTCGAGGTGTCGATGGGGTCGCTGCTCAGGAGCGCGCTGGCCGACCTCCGACGGTACTGAGGACGGCAGTGTCGCACGGCGGGAGAATCAGACGCCGTCGAGGTCGCTCCGGTACTCGTTGATGCTGTCGTTGGCGGCGTCGATGGCGTCGGCCACGTCCGCGCCGTCGCCGTCGGCGAGGTCGTGCAGTGCGCTCTGGATGCGGGCCAGCCGGCCGTGGTCCGGGCCCTCGTCGGCCGTCGAGAGGCGGCCGAGTTGGTCGGCCAGTTCCCCGAGGCGCTCGCCGGCCGCGTCGCTCGCGGTGTCTTCGGCCGCCGATTCGAGTTCGTCGCTCGCGGTCGCGAGTTCGTCGCGTGCCATACGCGTTGGTTCAGCCACGGGCACAAAACGGTTCTGTCATCGCCCACGGCAGGGCGGTCACCGGGTCGACGGTGTCGGCGCGTCGCCGAGTCCGACGGGGATTCGGCGTGTGCCAACCGGTGATACAGGACGGTCCCGACCCAACCGTTCGGTGATGGACACCACGACCGAGGAGAGCCCGCTGCACGTCTCGCGCACCGACACCGCCGACGGGTGGACCGTCGCCGTCGACCTCGGCGACCTGTCGGTCACCGACGACGCCGTGACCGTCGAGGTCGTCGACGGGGCGGCCATCGTCGCCGTCGACGACCCGCGGTGGCAGACCGAGTTCGACCTCGACCTCCCCGGGCCGGACCCTGCCGTGACGCGCAACAACGGCGTGGTCGTTTTCGACTCCCGGGCGTAGCCGCGCCCGCCGGCCCTCCCACGACGGTCCGGTTGCACCGCTCACGCCCGCCGCGTCTCACACGGCGGCGGGGTCAGAACCCCCACGCCCGCCGGTACTGGACCGGTCCCTCGATTTCGTCGGTCGCGTCGAGCGCCTCGGCGGCCCGCAGCGCGAAGTACGGGTCCCGGAGGTGTTCCCGACCGACGATGGCGAGGTCGGCACGCTCGTTGGCGACGACGGCCTCGGCTTGCTCGGGGGTCGTGATGCCGCCGACCGCGCCGACGGCGACATCGGCGTCGGTCTCCGCGCGAATCCGCTCGGCGTAGCGTAGTTGGTAGTTCGGGCCGTCGTAGTCCGGTCGGGAGTCGGGGGCGATAGCGCCGCCGCTGACGTCTATCAGGTCCGCGCCGACCGCGGCCAGCCGGTCGGCCAGCCGCACGGAGTCGTCGACGGTCCACGACTCGCGGTCGGGGAGCCAGTCGGTCGCCGAGATGCGGACGAACACGGGCTTGTCGTCGGGCCAGACCTCCCGGACTGCGGCGGTGACTTCGCGGGCCAGCCGGCTCCGGCCCTCGAAGTCGCCGCCGTAGTCGTCCTCGCGGCCGTTGGTCACCGGCGAGAGGAACTCGTGGATGAGGTAGCCGTGTGCGGCGTGGACCTCCGCGACCTCGAAGCCGGCCGAGCGCGCGCGGCGGGCGGCCGTCCGAAACGAGTCGACGACCGACTCGATGCCGGCCTCGTCGAGTCGCGCCGTCGGCGGCGCGTCGCCGTCGGGGTAGGGCCACGGGTCCGCGCTCGGGGCGACGACCTCCCACCCACCTTCGTCGGGGCCCAGCGGGTCGTGACCCTCCCACGGGCGCGAGGTAGACGCCTTCCGGCCGGCGTGGGCCAGTTGGATGCCGGGCACCCCGCCCTGCTCCCGGACGAACTCGGTGATTGGTTCCAGCGCCGCCGCGTGCTCGTCGCTCCAGATACCGAGGTCCTCCGGCGTGATGCGCCCGCGGGGCTCGACGGCGGTGGCCTCTGTCAGCACGAGACCGGCCCCGCCGACGGCGCGCGAGCCCAGATGAGTCCGGTGCCAGTCGGTCGCCAGTCCGTCCCGGTCGTCACAGGAGTACTGGCACATCGGTGAGACGGTCACGCGGTTGGGAATCGTCGTTTCGCGGAGCTCCAACGGGGAGAACAGCGCAGTCATCGGCGTCGATTGGTCGCGGAGACGCATAACCGCAGGGACGAACGGCGGCGTTGCCGGAAGCGACGCGAGCGCGGGTCGGTTCCGAGGCCGCCGAGGCGCGGTCGACGCCACAGAATAGAGGGGATGATACGGGGGCGGTTTGAACGGTACAGGAACGCTAGCGCGGTTTCAGTAGCTTCTTGTGGAACGAGTTCTGGCGGCAACGTATGGCATCGACAACGCTCGGAACGCTCGATGAATTGCTCGAAGGTGCCCTGACGGAGGTGGAGGATTCGGACACGCAGTACAAACTCCGGAACGCCCGCCAGCTCGTCGCCGTCATCGAGCAGCGACACCACGCGGTCAATCAGTCCGTCGAGCAGGTCGTCGACGACAACGTCGTCGAAACGCTCCGTGACCTCGGCTACGTCGAGTGACCGGCGGACCGCCGACGGCCGGGCGCGGAACCCACCGCCCGCGCGCTCACCGCAACACGACGCCGCCGACCCGGGTCTCCGAGAGGTCGAAGTCGAAGCGGTCGGTCCACAGCAGGCCCGCACCCAGCAGGCCCGCGAGCGCGACCGGGAGCCAGTTGCCGTACACGGCGTTGATACCGCCCCACAGGAGGACGAAGCTCACGAGGTCGTCGAGCATGAACTCACACTCGGCGAGGCGGCGGCGCAGGCCGGCCCGGTCGAACCCCCAGTCGAACAGCGCGACGGCGACGGTCCCCGAGAGGAGCCAGCCGGCGTAGTTCTGCCACGGGACGCCGTAGAACTGCTGGAGTTCGTACTCCCAGAAGCCGATGGCGACCGCGCCGGGGTCCAACACGAGGTCGACGAGCATGACCGTCGCCAGCGTCGCCAGCAGGCGAAGCGGCGCGCTGTCGGCTCGCCGGCCCAGCAACAGGAGGACGAGCAGGTAGGCGTTGAGGACCAGCGGGAAGAAGAAGACGGGGAGGGCGACGGGTACCTCGCCGAACAGCATCGGGCCGAGGTCGACGCCGTAGGCGAACTCGCCGTAGGGCCAGCCGGTCCGGACGCCGACGAGTTCGATGGCGTAGGAGTAGGCGGTCAGCGCGACGAGGGCGACGGTCGCCCGGCGGTCGAGCAGGGGCGCGACGCCGGCGACGAGCGGCAGGCGCATCACCAGCGTTCCGAAAAGCACCAGCGCGGGGTTGAACGCGAGCCACGGCGGCAGCGCGAACCGCGCGCTGGCGAGCAGCGTCGCCGCGCCGACCAGCGGGAAGACGACGGAGATAGTGAAGCGGTGTTCGCGGACCAGCGCGTCGAGGCGCTCGGTCGCCGCGGCGCGGCCCTCGGGGACCCACGCGCTCGGCTCAGCCATACAGCATCACCCACAGCCCCAACATGGTGAACACCGTCCCGACGGCGGTGTTGACGACCGGATACCACCAGTAGGCCTCCTCGACGTCGACGCCGAGCCCGAGGATGCCGAAGACGAGGACGGGGTAGACGAGCAGGAGCAGGCCGAAGGCCCAGTGGACGTAGGTGAAGGCAAACGCCGCCAGCAGCCAGCACGCCGCGCAGTAGTAGTAGGCGTTGTCGCCGAGGACGGTCGCCGTCGTCCGGATGCCGGCCTCGCGGTCGGGTTCGATGTCCGGGATGGCCGAGAACGTGTGCATCCCCATCGTCCAGAGCCACGCGCCGACGACGGCCCCGGTCGGCGGGGCGGTCCCCGCGAGGGCGGCGTAGGCCACCACGCCCGGCAGGACGTACAGGCCGTTCGACAGCGAGTCGAGGAAGGGCGTGGTCTTGAACCGCAGCGGCGGGGCGGAGTACTCCACCGAGAGGACGGCCCACGCGGCGAGCGCGGCGACGCCCAGCGGCGGGAGGAAGGGGACGAAGGCCGCCGACAGGAGGCCGCTGGCCCCGACGACGGCGGCGACGGTCCGGCCGCCCCGGAAGCTGACCTCCCGGCCCTCGTCTTTCTTGGGGTTGTGTTCGTCCACGTCGGCGTCGAAGACGTCGTTGACGCCGTAGAGGAAGACGTTCGCCGGGACGACGAAGTAGAGGAATAGGGCCACCGACAGCGGCGAGAACAGCGCCGCTGGCGAGTCGGCGGCGTACGCGACGGCCACGACGACCGGGCCGCCCTGATACAGCCAGAACCGCGGCCGCGAGAGCCGGAGGAGATAGCCCACCAGCGACTCCTCCGGGGGGAGGACGGCCGCGAGGCGGTCGGTCGGGAGTTCGGGCATCAGTCGTCGGCGACGCGCTGGGCGGTGTGTTCGCCGCTGATGAGACACATCGGGACGCCGACGCCGGGCGTGGTAAAGGAGCCCGTGAAGTAGAGGCCGTCGACGGCCGACGAGCGGTTGTTCGGGCGCAGGAGCGCGGTCTGGCGCAGCGTGTGCGCGAGGCCGAGCGCGGTCCCCTCGGTGGCGTTGTACCGCTCGCCGAAGTCGGAGACGGCGAACTGTTCCTCGAAGACGATGCGGTCGCGCAGGTCGACGCCCGTGTTGTCGGCGATGTCGGCGAGTATCTTCTCGCGGTACCGCTCGCGAACGCCCTCGTCGTCGTGTAAGCCGGGCGCGACCGGGACGAGCACGAACAGGTTCGAGTGGCCCTCGGGCGCGACGGTGTCGTCGGTCTCGGAGGGGACACAGAGGTAGTAGGCCGGTTCGTCGGGCCACGCCGGCTCCTCGAAGATGTCGCCGAAGTGGGGTTCCCAGTCCTCCGGCAGGACGAGCGTGTGGTGAGCCAGCGGGTCCACGTCGCCCTCGACGCCCAAGTACATGAGGTAGGCGGAGGGGGCGTAGGTCCGCTCGTCCCAGTAGTCGGCGTCGTACTGGCGCTCGTGTTCGGGCAACAGTTCCTGTTCGGCGTGGGCGTAGTCGGCGTTGACGACCACGCGGTCCGGACGCTCGACGGTCCCGTCGACGGTCTCGACGTGGAAGCCGCGCTTGCGCCGGGTAATCTCGTCGACTTCGGCGTCGGTGACGTACTCGACGCCGAGTTCTTCGCCCAACTCGACGAGGCCGTCGACGACGGCTCCCATCCCGCCCTCGGGGTAGTAGACGCCGAGGTTGAAGTCGACGTGGCTCATCATGTTGTACAGCGCCGGCGTGTTCCGCGGGGACCCGCCGAGGAAGACCAGCGTGTACTGCATTATCTGCTGGAGCTTCGGGTGCTGGAAGTAGTCCTCGACGTGGCCCTGCATCGACCCGAGCAGTTGGAGGCCGATGGGCGCGGCCGTCAACACGTCGAGGTCGACCCAGTCCCGCAGGCGCGAGCGGTCCTCGTAGACGAACTTCTCCATAGCCGTCTCGTAGTGGCGCTCGCTGGTGGCGAGATACTCGTCGAAGGCCTCGCCCGCGCCGGGTTCGTACGACTCGAAGACCTCGCGCATCTCGTCGTGGTCGCCGGTCACGTCCAGCCGGTCGCCGTCCTTGAAGAAGATTCGGTAGTGGGGGTCGAGACGCTGCAGGTCGTAGTAGTCGCCGGGCTCGCGGTCGAAGTGGGCGAAGAACCGCTCGAACACGTCGGGCATCAGGTACCACGACGGTCCCATATCGAAGCGGAAGCCGTCGGCTTCGAGCCGGGAGGCGCGCCCGCCCAACTGCTCGTTTTTCTCCAGCAGGCGGACGCTCGCGCCCTCGTCGGCCAGAAAGCAGGCCGCCGAGAGCCCCCCGAAGCCGCCACCGACGACAGTCACGTCAGTTCCGGACAGCGAACTCATTACCAGCGACTCCGGCCGGGACGGGCATAAATGGGAAGCCAAACTCAGTGGGTGTGCGAACGTCGGCCACGGCCCCGTCGGGAGTCCGTGACCGACGGACTTATTAGCAACACTTCGCTTGTAGTAGCCAATGGCTGTTAATCGAATATCTTATTTTAACAACCTTGGGGGATACTCACTCCTCGGTCTCGTCAGCGTGGTCGCCCTGCTGGGGCTCTCGGCCCTCGCCGCGACGGCGGGGGCGACGAAGGTGCTGGCTATCTCGTGGGTCGCGTTCGCGGCGATGGGGCTGGGAGCGCTGCTGGGCGCGCGGGCGACACGGACCAGTCCCCACCGACTCGTCTGGGGGTACGGCCTCGCCAGCGGCGCGATGGTCACCTCCGCGGCGATGTTCCTCGTGCCCCAAGCGATGGGGCTGGGGACCGCCGCCGGGACGGCCCGACTCGGCGGTATCGGCATCGCGGCCGGCATCGTCGCCGGCTACGGGAGCCACACCGTCGGTCACCGCCTGACCCACGTCGACACCGGGTTCGACACGACGACGGCCGCCATCACCGCCCACGCGCTGTCGGCCGGTCTCATCATCGGGTTGGTGTACGCCTCGATGCCGACGCTCGGTCTGTTGCTGGGGCTGGCTATCGTCTCGCACAAGGGACCGGCGGGCTACGCCGCCGCCAGACGCCTCGGCCGCGAGGGCAAATCCGCGACCGCGTTGCTCCTGCCGGCCGCCGGCGTCGGCCTGACAGCCATCCCGTCGACGCTCCTGCCGGTCCCGCAGTCCGGCGTCGCCAACGCCCTCGTCTTCGGGTTCGCGGCCGGTATCTTCCTCCACGTGGCGATGGACTTCCTCCCCAACTGCGAGGCCGGCAGCGAGATAGACGAGGTCTGTTCGCTCCACGAGCGCTCCCACGATATGCTGGACGAACTCCGCACCCACGCCGTCGGCTCGACGGTCGCGGGCGCGGTCGCCGTCGTCCTCGCGTGGGTCGTCGTCGCGCCGTAGTCTCGACGACGCACACGCCGTCATCGCGTTCTAGCGGGCGTCTAAGGCCTATCAAATGGCTATTACTGCGACGGGGCGATACACAAAGCATTTAATTCCAGTTTCAGTAACCCGCATCTAATGGGGGCGTGTGACCGGTGCGGGGAACGACGAGAGTTCCTCTACGAGTGCCGACTCTGTGGCCGCCGGTTCTGTGACCGCCACGACGCGCCCGACGAACACGACTGTGCGGCGCTCGGGAACGTCACCGCGCACGACCGAGTCGACGAGCGCCCGAACGGGGCGACCGGGTCGGGGTGGCGACGCCGTCTCACGGGGGTCTCCGGTGCCACCCTCCTGCTCGCCGCCGTCGCGGTCTTGCTCGCCACTGCGGGGAGTGCGGTCTGGTTCCCGACGGACGGCGGTCTCCGACAGGAGGTCCCGATTCGGACGGCCGACGGCGGGAACGCGACCGGCCCGTCGGCCCCGAACACGACCCGCCCGTCGGCCCCGAACACGACCCGCGTCGAGCGCCTCGTCCACGAACACGCGAACCAGCGGCGACGGGCGGCGGGCGCGAGTGCGCTGACGTACGACCGCGCCGTGGCGGCGGTCGCGGCGAACCACTCCCGGTCGATGGCGGCCGCCGAGCGAGCGGCCCACGACCTGCCGGCCCGGAGTCCGCTCGCCGGTCGGTTCGCCCCTCTCGAAGACGCGTGTCCGGCCCGTGGCGAGATAGTTCAGTACGTCCGGTACGACTCCGGTCGGGTCGAGAGCGCAGAGACGCTCGCGCGTCGAATCGTGGACAACTGGGACCGGTCGACCCGCCACCGGGCGTTTCTCCGTCGCCCCGGGTGGACCGCCCACGGCGTGGGCGTCGCCGTTCGGAACCGGACTGTCTACGTGACGCAGGTGACCTGCGGGCCGTGACCATGACGTACTCGACCACGGAATCAGCTGTGATTCTGCGCGCGCCAGGGTTTTCCCCGACTGTCGACGACTGCCGTCGTGTCGCGTTCGGACGGCGGTCCGGGCCGGTCGCGCTGACCCACCGGCGCGGTCAGCGACCGACGACGCCGTGGACCGCCCACGCGAGACGCTATCGACGCCGAGCCACGGAGGTACTGAGAAGATGAGCGACAATGACGACGGGACACGATTCAGTCGCAGAGCGCTGTTGAAAGTTGCGGGGCTGCTGGGAACGTCGGCGGGCGTCTCCGCGCTGTTCGGCGAGGAGGTCGTCGAGGTCGGCGCGGACGACAGCGACCGGACAGACACCACGTCGTTTGGCTACGGCGGCACGCCGGTCACCCAGACGAGCGCACCGGAGACGGCGGGCTCGGAAGCCACGCCGCTGGTCACCGGCGCGGTGACCCGGACGGCCACCGAAGTGACGACCCGGCCGCGGGCCGAGACGGCTACACCGACGACGACAGCCGCCTCAACGGAGGACGAGACGGCCACGCCAACGGACGGAGCATCCACCGCGACGGCGACCACTACCGACCCGCCGAGCGCGGCTCCCGCGGGCGGGGGCGGCCCAGCCGGTGGTGGCGCGAGCGGTGGCGGAACGGGAGGTAGCGGTGGCGGCGGGACGGGAAGCGGTGCGGGCGGCAACAGCGGAACCGGTGGCTCGGAGCCGTCGGCGACCGCGACGCCGACCGCTACCCAAACGGCTACGCCAACGCCGACCGACTCTCGCCCGGTCGTGACGAGCGACGCCCGTGAGCGGCCCCACTTCGGGACGCAGGGCTACGGCGAGTTCGAATACGGCGGCTGAGACGACGGCTCAGCTGTCCGTCCGCTGCCCGATGAGGCCGAGGTAGAAGGCGTTGAAGACGGTCTGGAGCCCGAACCCGACGCTGGCGGCGGCGAGGACGGTCCACTGCACCCCCGGCGGGGTCGCTGCCCCGACCGACGCGACGAGACCGTATCCGAAGTACCCCGCGCCCGCGACCGTCGCGAGGACGCCCAGCGACGCCCACCCCTCCAGCGAGAAGTTGCGTCGGAGCGTCCGCGTGATGGGGTCCCGAGGCTCCCGTATCGGGTCGCCGGCGACGGAACTGAAAAGCGCCAGCGTGGCGGCCTGATAACCGAGTCCGGCGAGCGTGACGCCGCCGACGAGCGTCTGGAGGCCGAACGCGACCGGGCCGACCTGCACGCCGGTCAGCGACAGCACCGCGACGGCCACTCCGAGGACGCCCAAAACGAACGCGGGAACGGAGAAGATGTACCCCGGCGCGTTCGTCGCCATGAACTTCACGTGTCGCCACCCGTCGGTGAAGCTCTCCAGCGTCGCGTCGCCAATCCGCTCGTGGTACGTTATCGGCTTCTCTTCGATGCGCATATCGCGGGCCGCGGCGTCCATTATCATCTCGCTCGCGAACTCCATCCCACCGGTTTCGAGGGCGAGTTCATCGAGGGCGTCGGCGGTGAGGACCCGCATACCGCTGTGGGCGTCGCTGACGCCGGCGTCGTAGAACGCGTTCAGGAACCGCGTCAACAGCGGATTGCCGACGTACTGGTGGAGCGCCGGCATCGCCCCGGGCCTGATGTCGCCGTCGAGGCGGCTCCCGAGGACCATGTCGGCGTCGCGCTCGACCGCGATTTCGAGCAGCGCCGGGAGTTCGCTGAAGTCGTAGGTCGTGTCCGCGTCGCCGATGGCGACGAAGTCGCCGCGGACGCGCTCGAAGGCGTACTTGTACGCGTTTCCGTAGCCGCTCGCGTCGGGTTCGACGACTATCGCGCCCCGTTCCCGGGCGATGTCGGGCGTCCGGTCGGTCGAACTGTCGCTGACGAGGATCTCCGTCGTGACGCCGATCTCCGCGACGGCGTCTTTCACCATGTCGATACAGACCTCGACGCCCTTCTCCTCGTTCAGCGTCGGGAGTACGACGCTCAGTACGGGGTCGACATCGCTGTCCCGGCCGACGATGAGGTGGTCCGGGTCCGCGGTCGTCTCGACCGTGGCCGGGCCGCTGGGCTGGAGTCGTTCGGTGAGCTCGGTCGCCATCTCAGGGAGTCGGCGTCGGCGGTGATTCCGCCTGCGTTATCGGGGTCTCGCCACAGTCGATGCAGATGTACTCCTCGTCGACGGTCGTGACGACAGGTGAGTTGCACTCGATACACTTGATGGACGCCGCGCGGGTTGCTTTCGGGTAGTTCGGCAATTTTATTCACTCCGTTAGTAACTTCAATTTTGTAGTACACAGACAAAATACTTTTGCCTGTAAGAGAATTAATACGTATGGCTGTTCGGGTGAACGTTGATAGCGTGTCGCTACCGAGCAGCGGCGATACCGGCGGCAAAAAGCGGTCGGAGCCGAGCGGACGGACCGAAATCCCACCCCCGACGCGACGGGACGGGGCCTACGGATGGAGCGAGACCGACCGGCCGACGGCGTCGCCGATACGCTTCCCGACCGCCCGGACCGAGGCGGCCCGGCCGCGGATTGCCTCGGCTGCCGACCCGAGCGTCAGCGCGAGGACGTAGACGGCAGCGAGGCCGGCGATGGTCAGGACAGTCCAGAGGAACCGGGCGCGAGCAGCTATCTGTGACATGTGTACACGCCCGCCAGAAGCGTATATAACTATTCGCTCCCGATTATCAAACGCTGAATTAACGACGCTGATAGCGAGACGACGTGGTATCGCTACGTCGGTGTCTGTGACAGGGGTATTCGCTCGCTGTCGGCGGGTAATGTGCCCCGTTCTGTGGGTTCAGTTGTACTCGCGCCACCGGTGACTGCAGTCTTGGCACTTGAAAAAGCGCGTCGGCGGTTCGTCCGCGGAGCCGGTCTGCTTGATGGTGTACCACGCCTTGCCGTGTCCACACTCCTCGCAGGTCACGTCGTCGGCCGTCGGCTTGCCCTCGAAGTTGGCTCCCTCCTCGGTCTCGATGACGTCGTCGTCGCTTTGCTCGTCGGTCGTGACGAACTCGGCCGCGCGCTCGGCGTCTTTCGTAACCCGTGCGCCGCAGGACTGACAGACCATCTCGTCGCCGTCACCGTGCATCATCGAACCGCAGTCGTCGCAGAACTGCATACGCATGGCTCGCGGGCCCGCGGTCAAAGCCGTTACCCCTCGTCGCCGAGTTCGCGCTGCTGGGCCACCACGGGGCAGTCGAGCAATCGGACCGTCTCCATGTCGAGAAACTCCAGAATCTCGGTCCCCTCGTGCGAACAGCCCACGTCGGGCGGCGGCGAGAAGTGCTCGCACTGCTCGCAGTAGCGGTGTTTCGACACCTCGGCGTATCGGGTCGTCCCCTCGGTCGTCGACGAGTCGCCGCCCTCGGTTATCTCGTCCCAGACTTCGTCGGCGTCCACTTCGCCCACGTCGACGGACTCGAAGGCGCTCTGTGCGCCGCTGAAGGGGTCGCCGCTCCGGTCGCGCATCGAGTCGAAGGGGTCGTCGCTCGGGGCCGTGTCGGCCCCTGCATCGGGTTCGGTCGCGGCGTCGTCCGCAGTCGCGTCGCCCCCGTGCCCGTCGAACTCGCCGAAGGGGTCGACGGCGTCCGTCCCACCAGTGCCGTCGGCATCCGCGCTCTCCCCCTCGTCAGTCGCGTCAGCGGCCTCGTCCGGTCCGTCCTCGAACGCGTCGAAGGGGTCGCCCTCCCGGTCTTCGGGGCCCTCCAAGTGTTCGAAGGGGTCGCCCTCCCGGTCGTCGTCACTCATCTCGCTCGCCCGCTTCCAGTTGGGCCGCGGTCACGAGCCGCGCCTTCTTGCGGAAGAGGCCGCCCTCCGGGCGAACGTCCGAGACGGTCGTATCGCAGTGTGGGCACTTGGGGTCGGTCAGGAGCCCGATTTCGACCTTCTCGCCGCAGTTCTCGCAGCTAGCGCTCGTGATGCTCTCCTGTGCGGCGGCGCGCTTGATTCGGTCGACCGCCTGCTGGTGGGCGTCGCGGCCCCCTTGGTCGTCCCGGAGGTCGTTGACGACCCACGCGACGCGTTTGAGCTTCGTTTCGGTGTCCTCGAGGCGGTCTTCGAGGGCGGCCGCCTCGGCGGACAGGTCCTCGTCGACCTCGCCGACTGTCTCCCGGAGCGACGCCACGTCCTCCGCGAGCGCGTCCACGTCGCGTCCGATCTCGCCGATGCGGGCGAACTCCTCGTGGCCGTGATCGGCGGCCGCCTTGCCGTCGAGTTCGCGCTTCAGTTGGACGACGCGCTCGCGGACGTCCTCTATCTTGCCTTGGAAGTCGGTTTCGAGTTCCGTGAACCGGCCGTCCAGTCGACTCTCGACCGCCTCGGCGATGTCGGGGAGCCGGTCGCCGACGGCGGCTCCGACGGCGTCGTCGACGACCGCCGGGTCGGCGCTCCCGGCTCCGTCGAGTTTGGTCTCGACCGTCTCCTCGACGGCCGTCTCGATACCGAGCGCGTCGGCGACGCCGTCGTCGTCGAGGTCGCCGGCGGCGCGATACGACGCCAGCAGCTGGCGGACGACCTCGTCTCGGGACACTCCCAACGCGGCCGCCCGCTCGTCGAGCCACTCGTCCAGCCCACCGGACAACTCGACGGTTACCACGCCCTCGTCGGTCGACTCGCTGGCCATCACGCTCTTTTATCCGAACCACACAGTTAAGCGTTTGCCGCCCATTTCAGCCGGTGATACGTCGCTTTCCTAATTTCGCCGCCGACTATCTGGAACGATAGCGACCTCACCGGATCTTCCGAACGTCGCTGATGTCGAAACCGGCCTCGCCGATCTCCGTCTCGAACTGGACGATATCCTCGTCCTCTATCTGGGGCAACACCCCGCGGAACTGCTTGACGACCAGTGTCCGGGCGCGGGTCGACCCGCCGGCTTCCCACGCGAACCGCATCGTCCCCTGTGCGGCGTCGCTGAGTTGGCCGTGTCGCACGTCGGAGAGCGTCTCGGGGTTGAGATGCAGGAGGATGAGCCCGCCCCAGTCGTGGGCCGCCTTCTGGAGACCGGCGACCAGAAACGAGATGTCGGCCCACTCTATCTCCTCGCCCATCGCGCCGACGAGGCTGGACAGGGAGTCGATGACGACGAGGTT
The DNA here is from genome assembly GCF_055632455.1 of Haloarcula sp. MBLA0138. Lineage (NCBI taxonomy): Archaea > Methanobacteriati > Methanobacteriota > Halobacteria > Halobacteriales > Haloarculaceae > Haloarcula > Haloarcula sp. MBLA0138. The sequence goes on from NZ_CM145746.1 coordinate 574,587, forward strand.
CCCCGGGGCCACGTCGTTGAGCTTCGTCCCCAGCGCCCCCAGCAGGTCGTCGCGCTCGTGGCGCGCCCGGAGGTCCTCGATGCTGGGCGTCCGCTCGGCGTACCACTGCCGGGGAACGGGACTCATGTGGAAGTAGCGCTCGGACATGTCGTGGAACGTGACGGCGCTCATCCCTGCCTCGACCACCTCGTCGTCCATCGCCAGCCGCATCTCGTCGACGAGCTGTGACTCGCTGCTGGTGAAAGAGAGGTAGTGTATCTCCTCGGGGACGACGGCGTCGGCCGATAGCGAGCCGTAGTGGAGGTCGAACAGCTCCGCGTCCGCGTCGTGTAACCCGTTGATGACCGCGCTCGTGTGCATGAACTCCCGGGACCCGGCCCCCGCTTCGCCGGAGAGCAAGACGGTGCTGCCGGCCGGTGCTCCGCCCTTGATGACGGTGTCGAGCTGGCGGACACCGAACGGGATTCGCTCCATACCCCCACTCGCCCGTGCTGTCGCTTAAACGCTTGGCCGCTCGCCTCACTCGGACAGCGACGCGCCGGTGTTGCGCGGCGCGGCGACCCGGACTGTCCCGTCGACGCCGGCGGCCTCCAGCGCCGCGCCCCCGGCGTCCCGGGCCGCGGCGGCGCTGTCGGCGTCGGTCAGCCCCCAAACCGTCGGCCCCCACGATGACTGTCCGGCCCCGGTGACGGCCGGCGCGTCGGCGAGTTCGTCGACGAGCGTTCCGGCCGGCGGGCGGTAGACGCCGCCCTGCTCGTCGGCGTACCACGCGCCGTTGAGGCGGCCGAGCCGCGCGGCGGCCTGCCCGAACTCCCGCCGGTCGCGGGTGGCGACGGCCGGCAGGAGCCGGCGGGTCACCAGCAGCGCTATCTCGTCGGCGATGCCGGGGTCGGCCCGCTCGACGGCCTGTCGCATGCTGCGGTCCTCTGCGCTGCCGCTCTTGCCGGTGTCGGTGTCGGGAACGACGAGCAGGAACCGCCAGTCAGCGGGCACGTCGTGGTGGGCGACGACCGGTGGCACCTCCCAGTCGCCCTCCGCGGGCGGGTCGGCGGTGAACCGCTCCGTGGGGTGGCCGCCGTCGACGGCGAACCCGCCCTGCTCGAAGGTGGCGACGCCGACGCCGCTGCGGCCGCCCCGCCCGAGCCGTGGCGCGTACGTCCGGGCGTCGGCGTAGTCGTCGTGGGCGCGGGCGACGGCCACGAGCGACGCCAGCGCGAGTTGGGTCCCGCTCCCGAGGCCGACGTGGCGCGGGAACCGCTCGCGGACGGTCACCGCGGCCCCGGGGACGCCCAGCGCGTCGACGGCGCGCCGGACGTACGGCGCGGCCGCGTCGTCGCCACACCGAACCTCGTCGGCGGGTTCGGCCTCGACGATTAGCCGTGGCTCGTCGAGCGCGAGGCCGACGCCGCCGTAGAGGCGCTCGTGGGCCAGCGCGAGGTTCTGGAAGCCGAAGTGGAGCCGTGCCGCCGTGGTGACCGTCGCCATCGGCTCGGGGTTGGCCGCCGGCGCGGATGAAACTACTGTCACCGGAGGGTTTCGCCACCCCGATGTGGGTGTCGTTACCGTGACTACAAGTTATTTAAGTTCACCCGTAGCTTTCCTCGGGGTATGAGCAAGCAGGACCGCCGCGAGCGCCCGGAGAAAGACCCTGACTTACGGAGCAACGAAGTCACCGAGGGCGTCGAGAAAGCCCCCCACCGCGCGATGTTCCGCGCGATGGGGTACGACGACGAGGACCTCGCCTCGCCGATGGTCGGCGTGGCCAACCCCGCCGCCGACATCACGCCCTGTAACGTCCACCTCGACGACGTGGCCGACGCCGCCTACGACGGCATCGACGACGCCGGCGGCATGCCCATCGAGTTCGGCACCATCACCATCTCCGACGCCATCTCGATGGGGACCGAGGGGATGAAGGCCTCGCTCATCTCCCGGGAGGTCATCGCCGACTCCGTCGAACTGGTTTCCTTCGGCGAGCGCATGGACGGGCTGGTCACCGTCGGCGGCTGCGACAAGAACATGCCCGGGATGATGATGGCCGCCATCCGGACGGACCTGCCAAGCGTCTTCCTCTACGGCGGCTCCATCATGCCCGGCGAGCACGACGGCCGCGAGGTCACCATCCAGAACGTCTTCGAGGGCGTCGGTGCCGTCGCCGACGGCGAGATGAGCGAGGGCGAACTCGACGAGATGGAGCGCAACGCCTGTCCGGGCGCTGGCTCCTGTGGCGGAATGTTCACCGCCAACACGATGGCCTCAGTCTCCGAGGCGCTTGGCTTCGCGCCCCTCGGCAGCGCCTCCCCGCCGGCCGAGGCCGAGGGCCGCTACGACGTGGCCCGCGAGGCCGGCGAAGTCGCCGTCGACGTGGTCCGCGAGGGCCGTTCCCCCTCCGACTTCCTCTCGCTGGAGTCCTTCGAGAACGCCGTCGCCCTGCAGGTCGCCGTCGGCGGGTCGACCAACGCCGTCCTCCACCTCCTCGCGCTCGCGGCCGAGGCCGACGTGGACCTCGACATCGAGGCGTTCAACGAAATCAGCGCCCGGACGCCGAAAATCGCGGACCTCCAGCCCGGCGGCGAGCGGGTGATGAACGACCTCCACGAGGTCGGCGGCGTCCCGGTCGTCCTGAACGAACTCTACGAGGCCGGCAAGCTCCACGGCGACGCCCTGACCGTGACGGGCAACACGCTGGCCGAGGAACTCGAATCGATGGCCCTGCCCAGCGTCGCCGACCTCGACGCCGAGTTCCTGACCACGGTCGACGACCCCTTCCACGAGCGGGGTGCCATCCGCATCCTCTCGGGGAACCTCGCGCCCGACGGCGCGGTCATCAAGATAACCGGTGCCGACCACCTCCACCACGAGGGCCCCGTCCGCGTCTTCGAGGGCGAGGCCGACGCCATGGCGTACGTCCAAGAGGGCAACGTCGAGAGCGGCGACGCCATCGTCATCCGCAACGAGGGGCCCCGCGGCGGCCCCGGGATGCGCGAGATGCTCGGCGTCACGAGTGCCGTCGCCGGGCAGGGCCACTCCGAGGACGTGGCGCTGCTGACTGACGGCCGCTTCTCCGGTGCGACGCGGGGCTTCTCCATCGGTCACGTCGCCCCCGAGGCGTTCGTCGGCGGCCCCATCGCCGCGCTGGAGGACGGCGACGAGCTCACCATCGACATCGACAACCTCGAACTGTCCGTGGACCTCTCCGACGCGGAAATCGAGCGCCGCCTCGAAGACCACGACCCCGAACCGACCTACGACGACGGCGTGTTGGCGAAGTACCACCGCGACTTCGGTTCGGCGGCCAACGGAGCGGTCACGAACCCCGGCGCGAAGTGGGAGTGACGCCTGCCCACGGGCGGCGTCAGTCGTCCGCGAGGTACGCTGCCACCCGGTCCTGCCCGCCGAAGCCGACGGCGAGACCGACCGCGAGCGCCAGCGCCAGTCCGATGGGGAAGACGGCGGCCACGAGCAACAGACCGAGCAGCGTCGAGTCGACGCCGGCCACGTCCAGCGCGACGACGGCGACGAACAGGTAGACCACGGCCCGGACGCCACCGGCGACCAGCGCGGGGGCGGGGGAGTCGGCGACCGCGTTGACGCCCGCGACGACGCCGCCGGCGTAGTCGGCGACGACGGCCCCGAGGACGGCCAGCGCCAGTGCCCCCACCAATGCCGGCGCGTACGTGACGGCCGCGCCGAGGACAGTGGCGACGGACCCAACCGCGAGCGTAGCGGCGACGACGTACAGCGTCACGAGGTAGAGGTAGTACTCGGCGGCGACACCGGCGAGACGGCCGACCGTTCCGGCGTCGGCGTCGACGGCCCCGCCGAGGTGCGTGCCGGCGAAGGCGTCACCGACCGCCGTCCGACCGACGAGGTCCGGGACGAGCGAGCGGGCGGCGCGGCCGACGCCGGCGCCGACGACCAGCAACACGGCCGCGGCGGCGACGTTTGGCACGTAGCCGATGGCGGCGTCGAGCAGTTCCCGGAACTGTGTGAGGTTCAGGACGCGGAGCGCGGCGACGACGGCGACGGCCCAGACGAGGTACCGTGCCAACCGCCCGGCGGCCGTCGAGACGCCGTCGTCCGCCGCTACGACGGCACTGGCCGGTGTCTCGTCTGCTTTCTCGTCCATCCCGCGGCCGCGGGCCCACCCGGCGACCAGTCGGTCCAGCCGGTCCGCGGCGAGGTAGCCGACGAGGAGGACGAGCGCCGCGAACAGGAGCGTCGGCACCACCCGGAGCGCGAAACTGACGACGCCGGCGATGACGCCCGCCACGACGGCGGCGAGCGCGTCTATCGGTCCGATACCGGTCTGGAGGAGCGCGAGACTCCCCGGTACCTGCGTGAACATACCGTACCGAACAGTTGGCTCCCCACTCTCGTAAATAAATTCGCATATAGGAGGGTGCAATTTATCGCTGCTTCGTCCGTAACACCCGAGTACGTCGACACCGTACCGTCGGTGTGACAGAGAGCTACCTCTGCGCGCAGTGCCGGGCGACCGTCGAGCGGAAGTTCGAGGTTCGCTCGCTCATCCGGACCTGCGACGCGTGCGGTCGAAACGGTCGGTTCCTCCACGCGTCGCTCGTCGAGTCGCTGGCGTCGATTCCCGACGCCGACCGGCCGGAAGAGTGGGAGGACCTGCCGCTGGACGCCCGGTTCGAGGACGCGCTGCGGCGCGGCCTCATCCAATTGACGCGGGAGTAGCGGGCCGGCGACTCAGTCGTCGGCCTCGGGCGTCTCGGCCCGCGGCACCGTCACGTCCGTCAGCCCCGCCTCTATCTGCTCGCGCTGGGCCTCGAACTTTCCGGGCAGGACGAGCCTGCCCCCGAGGTCGTCCAGTGGCTCGTCGCTGTCGTACCCCGGCCCGTTCGTGGCGAGTTCGAACAGGACGCCGCCGAACTCGCGGAAGTACACCGAGCGGAACCAGTGGCGGTCGACCTGTGACGTGGGCCGGAGCCCCTCGGAGCGGACAGCCGAGCGCATCGCGTTCTGTGCCTCGTCGGTCGGGGTCTGGAAGGCGACGTGGTGGACCGTCCCGCTGCCCTGTCGGCCGCCCGCGACCGTCGGGAGCACGTCGACGTAGGTCCCGACCGGCCCCGCGGCGGCGAAGCGGGTCCGCTCGTCGCCGGGCGTGTCCCCCTGTGCCTGTTCGGTGCCGATCTCGTCGAACCCCATCGTCCGGAGCAGTCCCTCGGTCGGTTCGGGGTCGGCCAGCCACAGCGTCACCGAGTGAAACCCGCGGATGGCGTACTCCTCGGGGACGAACTCCGTCCACGGCACCGTCGGGTCGTCGTCGGGTATCTCGACGGCGACCAGTTCGACCGGGAGGCCGTCCGGGTCCCGGAACGGCAACACCGTCTCGCCGAACCGCTCGACTCGGTCGTCGTAGTCGACACCGTACTCGTCGAAGCGGTCCTCCCAGAACGCCAGACTCCCCTCGGGGACCCGGAAGGCGGTCCGGGAGACCTGTCCGGAGCCGACCTTGCCCTGCCGGGTGTCCTCCCACGGGAAGAAGGTCATGCTCGTCCCGGGCGTCCCCTCGGCGTCGGCGAAGAAGAAGTGGTAGGTGCTGGGGTCGTCCTGATTGACGGAACGCTTGACGAGCCGGAGGCCGAGCGTCTCGACCCAGAAGTCCATGTTGCGCTGCGGGTCGCTGGCGATACAGGTCACGTGGTGGATACCGGGCGTCGGGTCTGTCATTACCGCACTGTACGCGCTCCTGCTACTTGAATAGGCGCTGACACCGGTGTTACCGGGGCCGCCGCCGAGTCCGTCTCGGCGGTCGTCACCGCGCCGGCCGAGCGTTTATCCCCGATGACGGGTCAACCCGCCGGTAGTGAACGCACCAGCGCCCCCCGACCCGGACGAGAGAGCCGTCTCGGCCGTCGTCGGGGTCGTCCTCGTCGTCGGCCTGACGGTCGTCCTCGCCGCCGGCGTCGGGGGCCTCCTCTTCTCGGCGAACGGCGCGCTCCGGGAGCCGACGCCGTCGGTGGCGCGCTCCACCGCGACGTTCGAGCGCGGGCCGTCGGTCGGCTGTGGCGACAACCGGGTCGAACTCGTCCACGAGGGCGGCGACCCGGTCCCGGCCGCGGACATCGAAATCGCCGTCGCGCTCCCGGACAGCGGCGCGTCCGCGCGGCTCGTCGACCTGCCGGTCGCCGGGACGCAGTTCGACGACGGGAACCTCGTCGACGCGGCCAACGTCGTCTACGACAACTGCGTCGGCGGCGTCATCGCCGACGGGGGCGACGACTGGCGCGCCGGGACGGCGCTGTCGTTCGAACTCAACGCCGGCGGTGGGACCGTCGCGGCGGGCGATACCGTCGTCGTCCGGGTCGTCCACGCGCCCAGTGGGGGCGTGGTGACGACGGCTCGAATCGTCGCGGCCTGAGGGGCTTCCGATACGCTTTTGTCCGCGTCTACCAAGCCTGTGATTCAATGGCACGCGGCGCCCGCACGGACCTCGCGGAGAAGATAGCCGGTGAAGTCGCACTGAGCGAAGACCCCGGCGCGACACTGCGGAAGTGGCGCACCGACTTCGAAGTCACCCAGACCGAACTCGCCGACCAGTTGGAGGTGTCGCCGTCGGTCGTCTCGGACTACGAGAGCGGCCGCCGAGACAACCCCGGTATCGGCGTCGTCCGGCGGCTGGTCGTCGCCTTGCTCGACATCGACGAGGGCCGGGGCGGCGACCACGTCCGGCAGTACGGTCGCGTCCTCTCGGCGGGTTTCGACAACGAGGTCGTCCACGACCTGCGGGAGTACGCCGCCAACGTCGGCGTCGAGTCGGTGTACGACGCCATCGACGCGACGGAACTCCACCGGGGGAGTCAGGACACCGTCGCCGGCCACACGGTCATCAACTCCATCGCCGCCATCCAGCGGCTCTCCTCCGACGAGTTCTACCAGCTGTACGGCCAGTCGACCAACCGCGCGCTGGTGTTTACGAACGTCACGCGCGGCGAGTCCCCGCTGGTCGCCCTGCGGGTCGTCTCGCCGACGCCCAACGCCGTCGTCCTCCACGGGCTGGACGACGAAGCCGTCTGGGAACACGCCACGGACCTCGCGCGCATCGACGACTTCTCGCTTGCGGTCACCGACGTGGACCTCGAAGACCTGCTCGGAGGACTGCACTCGCTGCCCTGAACTACGAGGCTCTTCGCGGTGCCGGTGTTCGTACCACACCGCCGCGGCTCCCGCCGGTCGCCGCGTCGGCTACGAGGCTCCTCGCGGTGCTCGGAGCCTCGCTACTCCACGTACCGATACTTCCGCTCGCCCATCCGGCCCCAGCCGTCGAAGACGAACTCGGACTCGGGGGCGGTGAACTCCTCGACGTCGGCCTCGGTGTCGTGGTTGTGTACGTCGTGTACTTGCTCGTACTCGGCGAAGGAGAGTTCGTACCGGTTTCGGATCTGCTTCTCGACGTTCAGCGCCGCGATTTCGTCCTCCCAGCCCGGCACGACCGTCTCGGCGTGGACTTCGGCCTGCGCCCCGGAGCCATAGGAGGCCACGAGCAGTTGCGCGTCGTCGAAGTCCAGCCCGTTCGCGCGGGCGTGTTTCAGCCCCGCGGCGCGGGCGATGTGGACCGAACCGGTGTACCAGTTACCGACGCGCCGGGAGAGGTCGAGCGTCGGGTCGATGGCCTGTGCGTACCAGTCGCGGTAGCGTTCGGTCTCGGTGAGTTCGTCGGTGTACTCGCGGATGGCCTCTCGGAACGCGTCGTCGGTCTCGAACTCCCCGCGGGTCGGCTGGTGGCCGATCTCCGCGGCCAGCGTCTCCTCGACGTCGGTGCCGCGGACGATGTGGCGGTAGCCAAGCGCCGCCGCCTTCCGGACCATCCCCGGGAACGGCGTGTGGAACGGAATCATCTCGTAGTCGTCGGGGTGGATGTCGCCGGCCACCGCGGCGAAGTCGTCGAGCGCCTCGCGCATCCGGGCGAGGTAGACGTTGACCGAGCGCTTGCCGTCGACCGAGGGGAACTGCTGGTTGGGCTTGAGGAAGTCCGTCTCGTCGGCGCTGCCAAAGCCCTGTGCGGCCGACAGTTCGACGAGATTGGGGTCCTCGTCGACGAGCATCGCCACCGCGCCCGCGCCCTGCGTGGCTTCGCCGGGGTCGTCGCGGGCGTACAGCGCCGTGTCGGTGGCGATGACCAGTGCCGCGCGGCCGCGGTTGCGACCGGCGCGAATCCAGTTGTAGGCGTCGTCGAGACTCTGCGTGCCGGCGATACAGGCGAACTTCCGCTCGCCCTTGTTGGCGTGGTGGAAGTCCTCGCCGTACACCTGTTCGAGACAGCCCGCGACGTACGTCGAGACCGGCTTGGAGTTGTCGAAGGCCGACTCCGTCGCCACGTCGATGCGGCCGATGTCGTCGGGGGTCAGCCCCTTTCGCTCCATCAGCCGGTGGGCTGCGTTCGACGCCATCGTCACGATGTCCTCGTAGACGTCGGGGAACGAGGAGGCCCGCAGTCCGAGCCCCTTCGTGTACTTCTCCGGGTCGTCGTCCTGTGCGGGAGCGAACGTCTCCGCGAGGTCGAGTTTGAGCTTCCCGGTCCGTATCTCCATGCCGTCGATACCGACGCCAGTCATGGGTCGACGGTCATCGCGTGTGCTTAATACACTGTCGACTGTATTTTCGACAGTCGTCGAATCCGCCCGCGGAACATTATTGCCCGTCAGTCGCCGACATCCGGTGAGAGGCGTGCTCGAACCACTCGACGTACTCGACTGGCTCTTCCTCTGTGCCGTCTCGGCGCTGGCGCTCAGCGTCGGTACGCGGCGGGCGGTCGGCCGCCGAGTGTCGCGTCTCGTCGGTGCCGCGGGCTGGAGCGCCTTCGCCGTCTTCTGGGCCGCGACCGCGGCGGCGTATCTCGGCGACGGCCGCGCCTTCCTCGGGGCGGTCAGCGGCGTGACCGCCGGGCTGAGCCTGTACGCCGTCTCGCTGGTCGGCCGCGGCCGGTCGCCGGGTCGTCGGCTCACGACGGCGTTCGCGGTCATGGGGCTGCTCTTCGTCCCGTACCAGTTCGTCACGCCGGTGTTCCACGGCGCTTTGCGTCTGGTCACTGCACACACCGTCTGGGGCCTGTCGCTCGTCGGGTTCGACCCGAGCGTCGAAGTCGGCATCACCGGCCAGCCGACCGGGCTCCGGTTCGTTGCGGTGCCTTACATCCGCTACAACGTCATCTCCGCGTGTACGGGTATCAGCGCCCTCGCGCTGTTTGCCGGCCTCGTCAGTACCGCCGACGACTCGGTCCGACGGAGAGCGGCGACAGCGACCGTCGTCTGTGCGGGCATCTACGGCCTGAACGTCTTCCGGATGGTCCTCGTCGGCGGCGCTATCGGCGGTCAGTGGTTCGCTGCGACCCGACCGCTGACCGGGGCGTTGTTCGGCGTCCGGCGGCCGGCGCTGGCGTCGTTTTACTTCGCCGAGTACGTCCTCGCGCAGGCGCTCGTGGTCCTCGCGCTCGTCGCCGTCTACGTCGGCCTGAGCCGTCGCGTCCCCAGCACCGCGACGCTCGTCGACGACCTGCTGGCGGCGGCCGACCGGGACCTGCGGCGGGCCGGCGAACTGGTTGCCGGCCTGTATCAGCGCTGACGGCGGCGCGCCAGCCCCACGAGCAGGAGCGCGAGGACGACCGCCCCCGCGGTGAATCCGGGCGACCCTACGTCGACGGTGTACGGGATGGTACGGGTGACCGAGGCTTCCGTCCCCTCGTCGTCTTCGACGACGAGCGTGATATCCGTCGACCCGTCGCCACCGTCGTCGACCGTTATCTGTTCGCCGTACTCGTCGAAGAGGCTCTCGGAGTCCCACTGATAGGTCTGTATCTCGCCGCCGTCGGGGTCCGTCGAGGCCGAGGCGTCGAGGGTCAGCGTCCCGTCGCCGTTCTCGATGACGGTAAAGGACGGGTTCGGCGGGAGGTTCACGAACAGCGTGCCCGTCGTCGCCGACGCGGCGTTCCCGACGCCGTCCGTCGCCGTGACCGACACCGACTGGTCCCCGCCGGTCGGGGAACTCCCGACGGTGAAGGTGGTCTCGTAGGTGCCGTCGCCGTTCCCGTCGGTCAGCGTGGGGGTGCCGGCGTCGAAGGCGCTCGCGTCGGCCGTCACCGCGTCGACGCCGCTTCCGCCGTCCGTCGCGGTAGCGCTCACCGTCACACTGTCGCCGGATTCGACGACGCCGTCGTCGCCACCCGCCTCGGTCAGCGTCGCGCCGGTGAGCGTCGGGCCGGCGGCGTCGACGCGGACCGTGTCGCCCGTCGCCGTCGACGCCGTGTTTCCGGCGGCGTCCGCGGCGCTCACGGTCACCGACTGGTCCCCGCCGGTCGGGGAACTCCCGACGGTGAAGGTGGTCTCGTAGGTGCCGTCGCCGTTCCCGTCGGTCAGCGTGGGGGTGCCGGCGTCGAAGGCGCTCGCGTCGGCCGTCACCGCGTCGACGCCGCTGCCACCGTCGGTGACGGTGGCGGTCACAGTCACGCTGTCGCCGGCCCCGACCACGTCGTCGCCCCCGTCGGTGAGGCTCGTCGAGTCGATAGACGGCGGCGTCGCGTCGACGGTCAGCGTGCCCGTCGTCGCGGTGTCGGCGGACCCCGCCGTGTCGGTCGCGGTCACCGTCACCGTCTGGTCGCCCTCGGTCGGGGAACTCCCGACGGTGAAGGTGGTCTCGTAGGTGCCGTCGCCGTTCCCGTCGGTCAGCGTCACCGTCCCGACGTTGAACGCCCCGGCGGCCGCGGTGACCTCGTCGATACCGGCGCCGGCCTCGCCTATCGTCGCGGTCACGGTCACGCTGTCGCCGGGGGCGACGACGCCGTCGCCGTCGGTCGCGTCGACCGCCGAGACGCCGTCGATGGCGACCGACGGCGTCCCGACGACGACGGTGCGCGTCGCCGTGTCCGTGCGGCCGACCTCGTCGATGGCGGTGAGTTCGACGGTGTAGGTACCGGCCGCGCCGAAGGTGTGGGAGGGGGAGACGCCGGTCGTGGTGGTCCCGTCGCCGAACGACCAGCGGTACTCGGCTATCGCGCCGTCGCCCTCCGCCGACGCGGACGCGTCGAACGCGACGGCCGTGCCGGGGGCCGGGTTCGACGGCGATAGCTGTATCCGTGCCGCCGGTGGGAGCCACGCCGACCCCGCGACGATGTCCTCGGAGACCCGCGTCAGGACCGTGTTCGACGGGTCGTGGACGACGAGCAGTGTCGCGGTCTCGCCGGGTAGCGCGTGGCCGCGGGCGAACTCGTCGCCGGGGTCGAAGTCACCGTCGCCGTCCCGGTCTGTCACGTTGCCGGGGTCGAACCCGTAGCGCTCGGTGACCGACCCGCTGCGCGCAACGAGCGTCAGCGACTCCAGCGGGACGGCGTCGCCGCCCTCGTGGGTCACCGTCAGGTCGACCGGGGTCAGCGACACCGAGAGGTCCAGCAGCGGCGTCTCCGCCGACCCCCCCGGACCGCCGCTGAGAAAGACCCCGGCACCGACGGCGACCGTCACCACGACGACGCCCGTGAGGAGGACGACGCCGACGGTCTCGCTCTGTGCCCGGTCCGGTCGCATCTAGTCGCGTCTCGACGCCCTCGGGTAAACCTCCTTCGGGTGTTTCGGGGCGCGAAGCGGCCCCCGGCCGGCGGTCACTGGACGGTTCCCTTGCTTGGAGTCCCGACCTCGCTGACGCCGTTGGGGGAGTAATCGAGCGTCTGCGGGTCTTCGGCCGGGTCCTCGACGACGAGTTCGTCCACGAACAGCGAGTTGCGCCCCTGCGAGAGGTCCGCCTGCGCCACCGACGACGAGACGATGCGGCCGTCGGCCACCCTGATGTCGCCGGCGGAGTTGAACTCGACGAAGCTGTTGGTGGCGACGAACGTGCTCGTGTTCCCGTCGATAGAACTCCCCGTGCTGGTGACGTTGACCTGCCCGTTCGTGCTGGTGAGGTTCGCGTCGTTTCGCAGCGAGATGCTGTCGAAGCTGTACGTGTACACCTGTCCGTTGTCGGCGAAGAGCCGCGCGCCGTCGGCGGTTATCGCGCCGCCGGTGGTCGTGACGTTCACCGGCCCGGCGTTGGTCGCGGTCGCGTTGACGTCGGTTAGCGAGAGGGCACCGGCGGTGCTGTAGACGTAGACGCGGCCCCCGTTGTTGGTGTACAGCTTCGCGTCCGTCGCGGTCACGCCGCCGCCGGTCGTCGTCACGTTCACTTCCCCACCGGTCGAGGTCAGGTTCGCACCGACCAGCGAGACGCCGCCGTCGGCCCTGACTTTCGTCAGGTCGTTCGTCGCGTACAGGAAGGCGTCGTCGGCCGTGACGGAGCCGTCGACGGCCGTGAGGTTCACCGCGGCCCCGTTGTTCGTCTGGAGGTCCGCGTTCGTCGCCGAGATGTCGGTCTGTGCCACCACGTGGACCCGGTCGTTCGACGAACTGACGGTGGCTTGGTCGAGGGTCGCGCCCCCGTTCGTGACGGTGACGTTGACCTGTGACCCCGGCGAGGACAGCTGCTGCGAGGTGAGGTCGACCCCTTGGGTCCCGGTCAGTTCCAGCCGCCCGCTCGTCGCCGTCATGTCCACGTCGGACGTGATGCGGTTGGCGCTGATGTCTATCGGTGCCCCCTCCAGCGTGCCCACGTCCGAGGGAATCACGAGGTTGACCGACGGCTGGTCGAAGCCGCTCTCCAGCTCCGACGCGGTGTAGGTCGTCTCGCCGCCGTCGTAGGTCCCGTCGTTGTCGGCGTCGTCGTACGCGAGGCTCCCCGACGGGCCGGGGTCGGCACCGCCGCCACAGCCGTCGCCGCCGCCGAGGAACGAACACTCCCCCTCCTCGGCCCAGTCGCTCGCGCTGTCGGTGTCGACGTAGCTCCCGCCGCTCTGGGTCCGGTAGGCGACCTGTCCCTCGCCGCTGTATGTGAACGAGGAGCCGTCGCCGAACGTCTCGCCGCCGTAGGCGAACCGGTCGACGAGCGTCCCCGAGCTGTCGCGCAGTTCGACGCGTTCGCCGCCGTTGTTCAGCGCGATACCCAAGTTCTCGACTTCGCTCTGTGAGACGCCGTCCCACTGGTTTGCGAACGCCGTCGGGTTCCGCGCGAAGTAGACCGCGCCGTCGACGTTCGAGAGGGTCTGGCTGCCGTCGTCGTCGGCGAGGGTCCACCCGCTGGTGTCGACGCCGCTTGGCACCTCGACGCGGACGAACTCGCCGTCGCTGTCGGCAAGCTGTGCCGGATTCGGCTCGACCGCAGTGATGAGCGTGTCGGAGCCGGCACCGCCGCCGCCGCCGCCAGTTCCGGCCTGCCCGCCGCCGACGGACTTGCCGATGACGCTCAGTTGTGGGTCGTCGATGACCCACTCGTCGTTGGCGGTGTCCGCGCCGGTCTGGACGAACCGGAGCGCGAGGTCGTCGTGTATCGCACCGGCACCGAGCCGGACGATTCGGTGCTGTCCGGGGTTGGTGCCGGTGAGTTCGAGGCTGTCGACCTCGTTCCAGTTGCCGGCGCTGTCGCGGTACTCGACCGCGATGGCCCCGTTACCGTCGCCCACGTCGCCCTCGTCGCTCTCCTTGAGCCAGTACTGGAAGACCACCAGTTCGGCACCGGTCGTGTCGTATCCGGAGGTGACGATGCCACCGTCGTTCCCGCCCGGCAACACGACCGCCTGTCCGCTGTTGGCGCCCGTGCCCCGGCGGAACGGCCCGCTCCCTTGGAACGAGCCGAACGTGCCCCACTTCCCGAAGCCCGCGTCGAAGCTCTCGTACATCGGCGTCGAGACGCGTCGGGAGGCGTTGACCCCGCCGCTCTGGGCCCATAGCGTCGCGTTGCCCTCCGTGCGCGCGAACCGGACCTTCCGCTGGGCGGTCCCGCTCGTGCCGGTCACGTTCGTCAGTTCCTCCTCCGTGTCGTCGGCCAACAGGTCCGCGACGCCGGTGTCGTTGGACGCGAAGCCGACGACCGCACCTGTCTGTGACGACCGGGTCTCGGCCTGCAGTTGCACCCTGCACGGGCCAGACCCCTCACAGGTCTCGCCGTCGCTGGTCGTCCCGGGAACCGCCGTCGCCGCCGTCCAGTGCATCGTGTAGTACGACCCGGGGCCGCCGTCGCCGTTGCCGGACGCTTCTACCTCGACCGTTATGGAGACGTTCTGTGGCGTTTCGGCGTCGAAGGTGCCGTCGATGCCGGCGTAGCTGAACTGGACGCCCTGCTCACCCGTCCCGCTGGTCGGTGCCGTGTACTCGAAGCTGACCGACCCGTCGGCGTCGGGCGTTCGTTCGGCGCTCGCGGTGCCGGTCGACGCGAACTCGCCGGCGCCGGCCTGTGCCTGCACCGGGGTGTCGGTCGCGTTGGCCGGCGGGTTGTTGAACCGGTCGCGGACCTCCAGTTCGAGGGTGACCGTCTCGCCTTGGTCGACCGTCGTCACGTCGCCGGTCACGTCGGTCAGGTACGCCGTGTCCTCGGCGGTCACCCGCGTCCCGACGCCGGCCTTGGCGAGGCGCAGGCGGTAGTCCGTGCCGGGTTCGAACGTGAGCGTGACGTTGTTGCGTCCGTCGACGGTGTCCCCGCCCGCCGAGACATCGACGAGGTAGCGGTCGTCGTAGCTGTCGGACGGGTCGTACTCCGATTCGAGGATGGTCTGCCACCTGCTGGCCGGGAGCCGCGAGTAAAACGAGAGCGTGACGGACTGGCCGGCCTCGTCGTTCGTCACGCCGATGGTCCGCGCCGAGCGGCTGACCGGTTCGATGTCGAGGGCCGTCGCGCCGCTCGACGTCCGCGACAGCGAGCCGTTGAGCGCGACCAGCGTTATCTCGCGGCCGTCGACGACGGTCTGTCCGGAGAGCGCGACAGACTCGCCCCGGAACCGGTTGTACAGCGTCGAGTGCTCGTAGTACGTCGTCGGCGCGTTCGTGTACTGGTTGTAGTTGGGCGTGTACACCAGCGCCCCGGTGTTGTACCGCCGGGGTGCCCCGTCCCACTCGTCGTCGGTCTCGCGGGCCAGCGCCTCGGCGTTGGTTATCGTCAGGTCCACGTCGGTCCGGACGGTGCCGTCGGTCCGTAACGACCCGGTCGGCGGCCCGGGGTTGACCGCGACGGCCCGACTCGGGTACCGCGTCCCGAGTTGTACGGTCACGGCCTGTGAACTCGACCGGGCGGGCACGGAGACGATGGCGTTTCGCGTGTCTTGTAGCTGGCTCTGGACCTCTTGATTGTGGTTGAACTCCACCGCGCGGTTCTGACTGGGGACGACGAACGCCTGATACGACGAGAACGCGACGATGAGTGCCGCGAACAGCAACACGGCACCGACCTGCACCGACTGCCCGCGCTCGTCGCCCGCGAAAGTCATGGCCGTAGTACCGGAGTCGGAGGTAAAAACCTGTCCGCCGGCTCGGGATGCGAGTCCGGGTGACTCAGCCTTCGTCCTCTTCCTCGACGACCTCCGGGTCGCTCATCGCGGTCTGGAGGCTGTCCAGCCCGTTGACCCACTCGGAGACCAGCCCGTAGTCGAGGTCCTCGACGACCTCCATCGGGAGTTCGTCGCCGTCGACGACGCGGGTGCCGGCCTGCACGCAGTAGCCAAGCGCCGCGTCGAGGTCTTCCTCGGCCTCGGCGTCGGCGGCGGCACCGACGTAGTCGGCGACGGTCGCCTCGTCGGCGACGCCCTCGGCGACGTACTCCTCGGCGGCGTAGAAGACACAGACCAGCGAGGTCTGGACGCCGTCCAGCAGCATCAGCGTGTCCTCGTCGTCCATCTCGATGTCGTCGAGGACTATCTCTCGGACCCCCGCGAGTTCGTCGAGCGTCGTCTCCTCCTCCAAGTCGCCGTCCTCGTAGTCAGTGAGAATCTTCGCCACGGCGATGGCGGCGTCGTCCTGCAGGTTCAACAGCAGGCGCGCCGAGTCCTCGTCCTCGGGGTCGACCCCGTCCTCCTCGATGCGGTCGAGCCAGTTCTGCCAGCGTTCCTCGGTGTAATACTCCCCCGGCGGAGTGCTCATACCACGTCGTTCGTCCGCCCGGGGATAATAGCTTCGACCGGCGACGCCCGACCGCCCGACCCGAAAAGCGGCCGTCTGCGGGCGGCTGCGTAGCTATCTGTCTCACCGGTGGATTTATCGGCGCAGCCACAAAACAGTGGTAACACATGTCACAACACCGGCCGACCCGCCGACCCGGCGGCCTCTCGGACCCGGCGGTCGCGGGACGACTCGCCGAGCGAGCGGGCCTCGTCGCGGTGGTCGTCGCGCTCCCGTTGGTGGCCGGGACGCTCGTCGGACTGGTCGGCGACGCCGCCTCGCCGATGGCCGCGGTGACCCTCGTCGCGGCCGCGATGGCGACGCCGCTCTCGGCCGGGGACGGTCTCGCGTGGCTCTTTCACGCCAGCGCGCTGGCGCTGCTGGCCGGCTGTTGGCTGCTGGGGCTCGGGTTGGTTCTCGACGGACTGTTCGGCTGAGTAGGCCCCGGCCGCCGGCCTGTTCCCGCTCGACTGTGCGGCGTCAGCCCTCACCGTCTGCCCGTGTTTGCTCGACGACCGCCGTCTCCTCGACAGCACCGTCCCGTGCCGAGAGCGAGCGCTGGGGGAACGGGATGGCGACGCCCTCGTCGTCGAACGCGGCCTTTATCTCGCGGACGACGGCGGAGATGGCGCGCCACTTGCGGGGCGGCGTCGGGTGGTCTATCCAGAACCGCAGTTCCATCACGACGGCGGAGTCGCCGAAGGACTTGGGGACGACGTGGGGCGGCGGCGAGTCCACGACGTGTTGGATGTCGGCGATGGTCTCGCGGGCGAGTTCGCGGGCGTACTCGACGTCCGTGTCGTAGTCGACGCCCACGTCGAGAGTCAGCCGGAGCAGCCCCTTCTGGCTGCGGTTGGTCACCGGGCTGTCGCTCACCCGGTCGTTCGGGATGACGACGAACTCCCCGTCGAAGTTCTCCAGCCGGGTGTTGAAGATGGTGATGTCGGTGACGATACCCTCTTGGTCGCCGACGACGACCCAGTCTCCGATTGTAAAGGGCCGGGAGAACATCAGGACGAAGCCGGCGATGAGCGACCCCAGCGTCTGCCGGGCGGCGAAGCCGACCACGATACCGAGGAAGCCGGCCCCGACCAGCAGGCCGCTGAGGTCGATACCCCACAGCGAGAGGATGGAGGCGGAGATGGTGACCACGAGCGCGACCTGTCCGACCCGGATGATTATCTCCTCTTGGTGTTCGGTGACGCGGTCGGAACCCTCGCCGAAGCGGTCGACGGCGCGCTTGAGCTGTTCGGAGGCGGCGAAGCCGAGGACAACCAGAAACAGCGAGAGGGCGGCGGCGAACAGCCGCGGGACGGCGTTGCCCAGTTGCGTCGCCACCGCCACGGCGAGGTCGTACCGGCCCCAGACGACCAACAGGCCGAGTCCGGTCGCGACGATGGCGGCGACTTGTGCCCCGCGGAGCACGAGTCCCGAGAACGACGTGGGGACGTACTCGCTCATCGAGTCGGCGAACTCGCCAGCACGGCCGGTCATGTACCGCGAGGCGAGGGCGCGCTGAATCTGCCTGATGCCGAACGGGAGCGCGAGCAGGGCAACGAGAAGGGTCACCACGACGAGGCCGGCACTGACCGCGAGCCGGCCCTCGGCGCTGGTCAACTGCTCCAGCAGTCGCCGCGCCTGCTGGACCACGTCGGTCTGCTGCATAGTTCACAACGCGGACGCGTTGCCTTGTGTGTTACCGTCCGCGGACGACGGGCGAGCGGACTCGACGGCGCTCAGACGCCCCGTCCCTGTAGCTTCTCCTCCTCGGGGAGGTCGGCGTTGGCGTCGCCTTTCATCCCCTCGCCGACGTTCCGGCTGATGTCGACGAGCGTCTCGGGGTCGTCCCAGTTGTTGACGGCCTCGACGATGGCGGTCCCCATGGCCTCGGGGTCCTCGGCACCGAAGATGCCCGAGCCGACGAAGATGCCGTCACAGCCGTGGTGCATCATCAGCGCCGCGTCGGCGGGGGTGGCGATGCCGCCGGCGGCGAAGTTCACCACGGGGAGTCGCCCCATGTCGGCCGTCTCGTGGACGAGGTCGGCGGGGGCCTCGTGTTCGCGGGCCCACTTCTCGCGCTCCTCGTAGTTCATTCCCGACAGCTCGCGGATGGCCCCTTTGATGTTGCGCTGGTGGTGGACTGCCTGATTCACGTCGCCGGTGCCGGCCTCGCCCTTGGTGCGAATCATGGCCGCGCCCTCGTCGATGCGCCGCAGCGCCTCCTGTAGGTTCCGCGCGCCACAGACGAACGGCGCGGTGAAGTCGCGCTTGTCGATGTGGTAACGCTCGTCGGCCGGGGTGAGAACCTCGCTCTCGTCGACCATGTCCGCGCCGGCGGCCTCCAGAATCTCCGCTTCCTTCGTGTGGCCGATACGGGCTTTCCCCATCACCGGGATGGACACCTCGTCGATGACCTCGGTGAGCGAGGCGGGGTCGGCCATCCGCGCGACGCCGCCGCGCTTGCGGATGTCGGCGGGCACGGCTTCGAGGTTCATCACCGCGACGGCACCCACGTCCTCGGCGATGCGGGCCTGTTCGCGGTTGACGACGTCCATGATGACGCCGCCCTTCTGCATCTTGGCGAAGCCGCGCTTGACGAGGTCTGTCCCGCGGCGAAGGTCCTCCAAATCGGTAGCTTCGGGCATTGTCAGCGGCTTGGGACTGGATTTACTTAACGCGTGTCCTTGCCGTGAGGACGGGAGTTCTGGGACGGTTCCGAGGGAGCACTGCGACCGAGAGAACCGGTTTTCGCCCACGTTTTGCCCGAGCGGTCGGGAGCGACGCGACCGACCCGACGGGGAAAAGGTGGTATCTGCGTGTCCTTGCCGTGAGGACGGGAGTTCTGGGACGGTTCCGAGGGAGCACTGCGACCGAGGGAACCGGTTTTCGCCCACGTTTTGCCCGAGCGGTCGGGAGCGGGCCACCGCTACCGTTTTCTTCGCCCCAGCCGACGGAGCGGACATGGTGAGAGTCGGCGGCCGAATCGAGAGCGTCGTCGCCCGCGTCTTCGACGGGTCACTGCCCGACCCGGCGGGCCTCCCGCGATACGTCGCGCCGCTTCCGGAGTGGGTCGAGAACGTCGGCCTCCGGCTGGCGTGGCCCATCGCGCTGGTCAACCTCGTCGGGACGCTCTTTGGCTTCTGGTACTACGCCGGCCGGCCGCTGGAGGCGGCCCCGCCGCTGGTCGAGGGGCAACTGGGTGCCGCGCCACTCGCCGCCTACCCGCTGATTCCCGACTCGCCGGTGGCGACCATGTTCATCGGGCTCTCCTTGGTCGCGTGGCGGCTGGACATCGATGCCGAGTGGCTCCACGCGCTGGCCTTCTTCGGCTGTATCAAGCTCGGCCTGTGGACGCCGTACGTGCAACTGTTCCTCAACGGCCCCGGCGGCGTCCCGCTGTGGCTCTACTGGTTCCTCGTCACCTCGCATCTGGCGATGGCCGCCGAGGCGTTCCTGATTCACCGCTACGCCACGTTCTCGGTGCCGGCGGTCGCCGTCGCTGTCGCGTGGTACGGGTTCAACGACCTCGTCGACTACTTCGTCCCCGTGTTCGACGGTCCCCACCACACGTGGTTGCGCGCGGAGCCGCTGGTGGCCCCCGGGCAGTTCGACCACACCGTCGCGGCCCACGACTTCGCCGCGGCGTGGGCCGTCGTGTTGACGCTGATGGCGACGTTTCTGGCGCTGTCGACGCGGGTCGAGAAGCTCAAAGGGCCCTCCGACGGGTGACGCGACGGGAATGCCTAACTGAGTAGGCACATCTGGTACCCGTCCCGAACGTATACGTAAATCCGTGCAGCAGCCACGCCGTATCGTCGCCCTCCCCCACCTCGTACTGGCGACGGCGAGTGTCTGTCTCGCAGTCGGCCACGCCGTCCGAATCGGTCCTGTGAGTTCGATGACCGCCGTCGAGAGCGTCCTCCCGGTGGTGCTGGCGCTGAGCATCCTCTATGCCGGCGTCCGGTTCCAGCGTCTCGACCCGACGCGCCGGCAGGTGCTGACGACGACCGCCTTGCTCTGTGGGGGCGGTCTGTACGGCGGCGGCTTCGTCGCGTTCATCCAGTTCGTCCAGTTCCAGAACGGCGTGACGCTCAGCTACCCGTACTACATGGTCGCCATGTCGGGCTTCGGCGGCGTGGCGATGGCGACCGGCATCGCGCACTTCTACGTGGGGTACGCACAGCGCATGGCCGAGGCCCGCGCCGAGTCCGCGCGAGCGCGCTGCCTCCAGAAGCAGGCTAGCGTCCTCAACCGAACCCTCCGGCACAACCTCCGCAACGAACTGCAGGTCATCGACGGGTGGCTCGGCGCGGCGTTCGGACGGCGCGACGTCGACGCCGAGCGTGGGTACCGCGTCGTCAAGGACCACCTCGACGAACTCCACAGCGCCAGCGAGCGCGCGCGACGCATCGAGCGCGTCCTGCGAACCGACCGACAGGAGACCGTCGACGTCGTCGAGACGGTCGACCGCGCGGCCGAGGCGGTCGACGAGTCGGTCACCGTGACGACCGAGACGCCGCCGACGGCCCCCGCCGTCGCGCACCCGGAGATAGACGCCGCCGTCGCGCACCCGGAGATAGACGCCGCCGTCGCGGAGGCGGTCGAGAACGCCGTCGAGCACAACGACGCCGACGACGTGGCTGTGCGGGCGACCGTGACCCGGACCGAGGGGACCGACGGCGGTCCCGCGTGGCAGGTCGAGATAGCCGACGACGGGGTCGGCATCCCCGACGTGGAGCTGACGGCACTGGCCGAATCCGCCGAGGGGCCGCTGGAACACGGCCGCGGCCTCGGGCTCTATCTCATCCAGACAGTCGTCGACCAATCAGACGGGGACCTGACCGTGGTGCGGCCGGCCTCGGAGGCGTCCGGGACGACCGTCCAGATGACGCTCCCGGCGGCCGACGCCGCGGCGACGGGAGCGGAACCGAGCGCGAGCGAGCGGCCGGACGCGCCGAGCGCCGGCCCGGTCGGGCACGTCCCCGCGGCCGGGGACGAGTACCCGTCGCTGGACTAGCGGACGACGACGACGGCGTGGTCGGTCTCGGTCATCTCGCCGTCGCCGGAGTACGTGCGGGATTCCTCGACGGCGAACATCGCCTCGCCGAGTTCGTACTCGCCGGCGACGACCAGCGTGTCGTCGGTTATCTCGTAGTCGCCGGCCTCGATGGCGGCGTCGATGTCGCCCACTTCGCTGCCGAACTCCGGCCCGACCAGCGAGTAGTCGAGGTCGATGCCGCTGACCTCGGTGGTGATGTCCGGGGCCGTCTCGTAGGTGTCGAGCGTGTCGACGTGCATCGCTTCCGCGACGGCGTCCTCGAAGCCGGCGACGTGGCCGTACACCTCGACGTGGCCGAGGTCGGCGTTCAGCGGCAGGCCGTGTTCGGTCTTGTAGCGCCGGAGCGCGGAGATGACCTCCATGGCCGTCTCGCCGGCGTCGAGGTCGGCGTCGTAACCCCGCTCGGTCGGCCAGTCGGTCGTGTGGACCGAGCCGTCGGCCCCGTCGTCGCCGTAGAGGCGCGTCCACAGCTCCTCGGTGATGTGGGGCAGGAACGGCGCGAACAGTTTGAGGAAGGTCCGGTGGGCCGTCGCCAGCGTGTACTCGGTGGAGGGGTCGCCGCCGTCGTCGAGGCGCTGTTTGGCGATTTCGAGGTAGTCGTCACAGAACGTCGACCAGAAGAACGAGCGCAGGTGGTTGCGGGCCTTCGAGAACTCGTAGGCCTCGAAGCGCTCGGTGGCCTCGGCGACGGCGGCGTCGAGTTCGGCCAGCAGCCACTCGTCGACGGCCGCGAGTTCGGCCGGTTCGGCGGCCGGGTCGGCGGGCGTGAGTTGGTCGACCAGCCGCGAGGCGTTCCAGAGCTTCTGGAGCAAGCGCTCGCCGGCTTCGAGGTCGCCCTCCTTGTACGGGAAGTCGTCGCCGATGGAGGTGCCGGCGGCCCAGTAGCGGGCGGCGTCGACCGGGAACTGCTCTAAGACCTCGCTGGGCGGGATGACGTTGCCCTTGGACTTGGACATCGCCTCGCGGTTCTCGTCTAAGACCATCCCGTTTATCATGACGCTCTCGAAGGGCACCTCGCCGGTGTGTTCGTAACACTTGATGACGGTGTGGAACAGCCAGAAGGAGATGATGTCGTGGCCCTGCGGGCGCAGGTCGAACGGGTAGAGTTCGTCCATTGCCATGGTGAACTCGCCGTCGGCGACCGAGAGCGGCCCCTCGCTGTCGGCCTCGGGGTCGGCCTCCCAGTCCCACTCGGCGTTGACCAGCGGCGTCAGCGAGGAGGTGGCCCACGTGTCGAAGACGTCCTCCTCGGGCGTGAAGGAGTGGTGGCCGCAGTCGGGACAGGCGTCGACCGGCGGCGCGTCCGAGAGCGGGTCGACCGGGAGCTGTTCGGGGCTGGCGAGCGTCGGCTCGCCGCAGTCGTCGCAGTACCAGACGGGGATGGGAATGCCCGAATCGCGCTGGCGGGAGATACACCAGTCCCACTCCAGCCCCTCTATCCAGTGCTGGTAGCGGCTGAACATCTTCTCGGGGTACCAGTCCATCTCCCGGCCGGCGTCGAGGTACTCGTCGGTCTTGTCGAGCAGTTCGACGTACCACTGCTCGGTGACCAGATACTCGACCTCCTCCTCGCAGCGCTCGTGGACCTGCACGGTGTGTTCGTGGTCGCGCGATTCGAGCAGGTAGCCGGCCGCGTCCAAGTCCTCGATGATGGCCTCGCGGGCCTCGTGGGTCGACATTCCCTCGTAGTCGCCGGCGAGGTCGGTCATCGTCGCGGACTCGTCGATGGCGAGTCGGAGGTCGAGGTCGTGGGCCTGATACCACTCGATGTCGTTCTGGTCGCCGAACGTACAGCACATGACGAGGCCGCTGCCGGTCCCCATGTCGACGCGCTCGTCGGCGATAATCGGGACCTCCTGCCCGAACAGCGGCACCTTCGCCGTCCCCCCGACGAGGTGCTGGTTCGCGTCGTCGTCGGGGTGGACGAACACGGAGACACAGGCCGGCAGGAGTTCGGGCCGGGTCGTCGAGATGGTGAACGTCGCGTCGTCGTCGGCCGCGCCGTCGCCGGTCTCCAGCAGGTCGAAGGCGATGTCGTTGAACAGCGTCGCCTTGTCCTTGTCCTCCTGTTCGACCTGCGAGATGGCCGTCTCGCAGTCGGGACACCAGATGGTCGGGGCGCGCTGGCGGTACTCCCGGCCCTGCTCGTAGAGGTCGAGGAAAGAGAGTTGGGAGACGCGCTGGACGTCCGGCGCGATGGTCTTGTAGGTGTTGTCCCAGTCGACCGAGATGGCGAGCGACTGCACGTCCTCGGTGAACTCCGCCTCGTAGTCGGCACAGACCTCGCGGCACTTCTCCTGGAACTCGTGGCGCGGGTAGTCCTGATGACGGATGTCGAGTTCGCGCTCGGTCAGGCGCTCGGAGGCGATGCCGTTGTCGTCGTAGCCGAAGGGGAAGTAGACCGTATCGTCGGCCATCCGGTGGTAGCGGGCCACGAAGTCCTGCAGCGTGAACTGGTAGAGGTGGCCCATGTGGAGGTTGCCCGACACCGTCGGCGGCGGCGTGTCGATGCTGAAGCGGGTGTCGGCGTCGCCGTCGTAGGCGTAGGTGCCGTCGGCGACCCACTGCTCCTGCCAGTCGGGTTCTACCTCGCGGGGGTCGTACTCCCCCTCAAGCGTCTGTTGGTCGGCGGACGATTCCTCGGTCGGCGGGTCCTGTGTATCACTCATGTGTCCTCTGGGCGGGTCGGTCGAAAACGGTTCGGGCGTCGAGCGGTGGGGATTAGTGGGGCGTGGAGACCCCTACTACAGGTACGAGAACGGACCGAGAGACTACTCGACGCGCCATTACCTATACGTGGGCCAACCGGGGGCTAAACGACTTCGGTTTGCCGTCGGGCCGCGACGGTCGGCGGGTTCGAGCGAGTGAGACGGCGTGGCCTCAGAGCGCGCCGTGTTCGCGGTCCTCCGCCGAGTGCGCGCGGACCCACAGCTCGCCGATGCGCGAGAGCCGCGTGCGGTAGGACTTGCCGTGTTCCTCCTGCTCGATGTACCCCTTTCCGCCGGGACCGAGCCGGTCGACGTTGTAGATGACCTTCGAGCGGAAGGAGTCGGTGTACTCCTCGCCGAGGTCGCGGGCCAGTTCCTGTGCCAGTTCGGAGACGGACTCGAACTCGCCGTGTTCGCCCAGCGTGAACAGGATGACCTCCTCGAAGGGTTTGACGTTCGAGAACGACGCCACCGGGAGTTCGACGATGTGCGAGCCGTCTATCTCCTTGGCTCCGATGGTCGTCCCGCGCTCGTCGAACTCCTCTAGGAGGGCCTGTGCGCTCTCGAGTCGGTCGTCGACCCGGTCGGCCACGTCCGCGCCGGACTGGAGGTCCCGCAGGAGGGCGACCTGCCGGCGCAGTTCCTCCGCGAGTTCGGTCTCCAGATACTTCTCGGGGACCGTGTAGTAGGTGTGGATGCGGTCCCGGTCCCCCTCCCGCTCGACCATGATGGAGTGAGACGCGGTGGCGAAGGCGAAAGAGACCGTTCGGGGCATCGCCGAGACGTTGACCCACACTTCGTTGCCCGCGTCGAGTTCGGCGTTGATGAGTTCGAAGGCCTGTTCGAAGGCCTGGTCGTAGTCGTAGACGTCGCCGACGACGAACCGCTCGGTCTCGGCCCCGAGCAGGTTCCCGTAGTCCTTCTCCAGTTTCCGCGAGAGGTTGCGCGAGTACTCGACGTTGGCCTCGCTCCCCACCGCGCCTTCGAGGAGGATGACCCGGTCCACGTCGAGTTGCTCGCGCACCAGCGGCGCGATGAGCCGGTCGTAGTCGAACCCGACCGGCACGATGTGGGTCTGCATACGGAGTACGTGGAGCGGGTATTTACATAAAGCACCAGTCTTCCGGCCGTCGGGACGCGGTATCCGACGCGTCCCGAATGGGCACCGCCCGTCCGCCGCCCGCCACAATCGGCTCACACCCGGGCCGCATTTGGATAGTAAACAGCGCGTATTCGGGCCCAAACGACCTTCTTTCTGACAACCGGGGGAACATTAATACCCGAGACACCCCTCCCTACGGACATGCCCGGAGAACCAGACCCGAAAGAGGAGGCGGCTGCCGGCGCGTCCGCATCGCCCGAGAAACAACTCCCGCCCCCGGACGTGTTGGGTCTCGAACCGGTGTACGAGGTGTTGGGGCACACCCGACGGCGCTACCTGTGTTACACCCTTCTCGAAGAGACCGAGTGGTCGCTGACCGACCTCGCGACGAAAGTCGCCGCGTGGGAGAACGACGTCGCCGAACACGCCGTGACCGACGCACAGCACGAGGCCGTGTACGTCTCGCTGTACCACGCGCACGTCCCGAAACTGGTCGACGAGGGCGTGGTCACGTTCGACGAGACGACCGAGCGGATTACCGCCGCCGAGCACGCTGAGCAGGTCCTCACCGCGCTCGAAGGGATGGGTGCCAGCCTCGACGCCACGCAGGAGACCCACGCCCGGGGTGGGACGAATGAGTAGACGAACCGACGACGGAGCCACGGACGGACCCGATACCGGCAGCCGTACCGAAACGCACTGGTCACAGGTCGCACAGCGTCACTACCAGCCCGACGGACAGAGGGAACTCACGACCGCTATCGTGTCCGCGGTCGCGGAGGCGGCGGGCGTCGCCCCGACCGAACTGAAATCGCCCCCGCTGTACGAGTGCGTGGACGCGGCAGCCCTCGAAGACACGTTCTTCGGGCCGACCGTGGCCGAGACCTCGCGGCAGGGCGTCGGCGTCGTTGAGTTCCGGTACACAGACTACCTCGTGACGGTACAGAGCGACGGGTGGATACAGGTGTACGAACCGGTCGATACGGACCTATCGCCGAGCTGACGCCGGCCCGTCGCTCGCGCACCGGACCGCGCGCGACGTGGGCGAGCATCGCCGCTCCGTCGAATCGCCACGAGCGCCGACGCCGCAACTCAGGCGCAGTCGTCGTGGACGACCTCGCCGTCCGCGTTCGGTCCGCGGTTCTGCCCGGGGACGATGGGGTCGCCGCAGGCGGCGCAGGTCAGCTCTCGACCGTCGTCGTCGTCCGCGTCGCTGTCCGTCTCGATGTCCACCGCCGCGCCCGCGTCGTCCTCCCCGGCCGTGGTGTCGACGCCGAGCGCGTCGTTGACGCCGCAGTACTTCGTACTCGCGTTGAAGCCGAAGGCCACCGCGCCCGCGCCGGCCAGCAGGCCCCGAGCGCGCTTCCCGTTCCGGAACGAGCGGACGGCGGCGACGGCGAGTACGACCGCCAACACTGCCCGCGCGATTCGGTCCCGACCGCCGACGTTCTCGATGTCTTCCATACAGGATAGCGTGCCCGGACGGCCTTCAGTGTCACCCCTCCGGCAGCGCAGTCACGCGACGATGACCGGAGCCGCGCCTCAGTCTGCTTCCGTCCCGTCGACGCGGTAGGCGGCCCGGTTCTCGGTCGCGGCCGGTGCGGTCGCCAGCGAGACGGCGACGGTCAACAGGAGGCCCACGAGGATACCGACGACCCCCGGCGTCCAGCCCAGATACGCGCTCGGGAGCGACACCGACGCCCCGGCAAGCCCCGCGAGCGTCCCGACGACGGGGAAGACGTGCAGGAGGTAGAACAACTGACTGCCGGCGATACCGGCGTACATCCCGGCGCGGGTCGTCCCCTGCCAGTACAGCGCCAGCGCGACGGGCACCGTCAACTGGGCGAAGCCGCTGAAGGCCGTGTCGCCGATCTGGACGAGCGTCCCGGGCGTGTAGAGGCTGGCGACGAACGAGCAGACTGCGAAGGCGACGACGCCGGCGCGGGCGACCAGCGTCTCGCGGTCGCCGTCGGTCGCGCCCTCGACCAGCGGCCGGTAGATGTCCCGAGTGAGATACGACGACCCCGACAGCAGCATCGAGTCGCTGGAGGACATCATCGCCGCCATCGCGCCGGCGATGACGAGAGCGGTGAACCACGCGGGCGTGTACTCGCCCAGCAGTGCCGGGATGACGTTGCCGCCCTCGGGGACGGCGACGCCGAGTCCCGCGGCCCACGCACCCAGCATGAACGCCGGGACGAAAAGCAGGAGTACGAGGACGGGCCAGAGCGCGAACGTCCGCTTGAGGACGGTCTTGGAGCCGGCGGCGAAGAACCGCTGGTTTATCTGGGGGAACATCGTCACGCCGAAGGCGATGCTCACCGCCGTCGAGACGACGTACTGGCGGGTGTACAGCCCCCCGCCGAGCGCGAGGAACTCGGGGTTGGACTCGGCGAGGCGGGCTGTCGCCGCGCCCGCGCCGCCGGTGGCGCTCAGCACCCACGCGACGGCGACCCAGACCAGCGAGAGCATGAGCAGCCCCTGTACGGTGTCGGTCCACGCGACGCCGCGCATCCCCGAGACGGCGACGTACAGTATCATGAACAGCGTGATACCGCCCGCCCCGACCCAGAACGGCACCGCGCCGTCGGTCAGGCCGACGATGGCCTGTCCCGCGCCCTTCTGCTGGAGCATCACGTAGGGGAACAGCCAGACGAGGCTCACGCCGGCGACGAGCACGCGCAGCCCCGTCGAGCCAAAGCGGTCGCCGAGCATCTCCCCGAGCGTGACGTAGCCGTGGCGCTTGCCCACGAGCCACTGCTTGTAGCCCAGCACGTACCAGAGGATGGCGAAGATAATCCCGTCCATCACGCCCATCACCAGAATCCACTCCGGCCCGGCGCTGAACGCGAGGTTCGGGCCGCCGAAGAACGTAAACGCCGACAGCAGCGTCGCGAAGGTGGTAAACAGCAGGACGACGGTCCCCAGCGTCCGGCCCGCGAGGTAGTAGTCCTCGGCACTGCGGTCGGTCAGGCGGTAGGCGACGACGCCGATAGCCAGCGCGAGCAGCATGTACGCCCCGACGATACCCAACTGGAGGGTCGTCTCAGCCACGGCGGGACGCCTCCTCGACGCCGATTCCCCAGTCGGTGCGGGCGAAGACAGCGAAGACGATGCTTGCGAGCGCCATCCACCCGACGTGCCACCAGAGCCAGACCGGGAGCCCGAAGGCAATGCCGCTGTCGCGCCAGAGGAACCACGGCACGGCGAGGGCCGTCACCGCCAGCGCGACGACCGTCCAGCCGACGAGTCGCGTCTCTCTCATAATCGAACGCGGCTACACACTCGGGGTACTAATCGGTGTCGAACCTTCAACGAAGGACTTCGAAGAAAATTCCTCTTCAGTACACGCGGGTACCCGGTTCCACGTCCCGCTCGGTCGTGAGGTGGACGACGCCGTCCTCACCGTCGACGCCGGTGACCAGACACTCGCTCTCGAAGCCGGCGACGGTGACGGTGCCGAGGTTGACGACGGCGACGACCTGTGTCCCCACCAGTTCCTCGGGGTCGTACACGTCCGTCAGGCCGGCGGCGGACTGGAGCGTCGTCTCCCCGAAGTCGACGCGGAGCTTGTAGACGTCCTTGCGCGCTTCGGGGAACGGTTCGGCGTCGACGACTTCGCCGACGCGCATCTCCACGTCTTCGAGAAACGTCGTCGGGTCGATGGCGGTCTCTGTCAGTCCCATACCCGTGATTGCGACCGGTCCCACAAATCTCCCTCGACGGTTCCGGCCGACGCCGCGCCGGCCGCGACGGGTCACACTCGCGCCGGACGCCAAGCTTATTTGGCCCGTCGAACCTACGTAACTATATAAAGAGTGGCCCGCACGCCGTGGCGGCGGGCGACGCGGAGGACCCACGATGCACGACACAGCGAAGTACCTGATACACGCCGACATCACCGCCGCCGGCGTCGTCGAGCGCAGCGACGTAGTCGGCGCGGTGTTCGGACAGACCGAGGGGTTACTGGGCGACGAACTCGACCTGCGGGACCTGCAGGACTCGAAGAAGGTGGGGCGCATCGACGTGGAGATACGCTCGGAGAACGGCCAGTCGTTCGGCGAACTGACCGTCGCCAGCGGGCTGGACCGCGTCGAGACGGCTATCCTCGCGGCCGCCTTGGAGACCATCGAGCAGGTCGGTCCCTGCGACGCCGAGATAACGGTCGGCGAGATAGAGGACGTACGGTCGGCGCGCCGTCGCGAGGTCATCGACCGCGCGACCGAACTGCTGGCCGACTTCGAGGCCGACTCTGTCCGGACCGAGGACATCGTCGAGACGGTCCGCCAGCGCGCCCGTGTCGCCGACATCACGGAGTACGAGGGACTGCCGGCCGGCCCGCGGGTCGCCGACTCCGACGCCATCGTCGTCGTCGAGGGGCGGGCCGACGTGCTCCAGTTACTGAAATACGGCGTGAAAAACGCCGTCGCCGTCGAGGGAACCGACGTGCCGCCCGCGGTCGCCGAACTCACCGCCGACCGGACGGTCACGGCCTTCCTCGATGGCGACCGCGGCGGCGACCTCATCCTGAAGGAACTGGCGCAGGTCGGCGACGTGGACTACGTGGCCGTCGCGCCGCGGGGCCAGTCGGTCGAAGACCTCTCCCGGGACACCGCGCTCGCGGCGCTACGGGACAAGGTCCCCTACGAGGATATCGCCGACGCCGAGTCGGCGGCCGACGCACTCGCTGCCGCCGGCGGTCGCGCGCGTACCGACGGGTCGACCGCCGTCGCGTCCGACGCGCCGACCGGGGCCGACGACGCGCCGGTCGAGGAGTCAGCCGTCGAGGACGCTCCTACCGAGGACCCGACGGCGGAGTCCGGAGCGAAGGCCGCGGCGCGGGAGGCGGCGGTCGGCGGGGGCACCGTCGAAGCGTCGCCCGAGACCGACCCGACCGCACTGTCCGACCACGTCGCGGCCGTCATCGGCGCGGACAGCGGGACGGCGCGCCTGCTCGACGGCGACGGCGCGGTGCTCGCGTCGGGCGACGCCGACGGCGTCGTCTCGCTCGTCGAGGGCTGTGAGGCGACGCCCCGGACGCTCGTCCTCGACGGCGAGTGCTCCCAGAAGGTGTTGGACGTGGCCGCCCAGCGCGGCGTCGGCGTCGTCGTCGCCGACAGCGAGGGCGAGTACGTCAAACAGCCCACCAGCGTACAGATCCGCACCGCGTAACGCTATAGCTCTCTGACCAGCAGCACGCCGTCGCCGGACTCGTAGTGGTCCGGGATGCGGTCGACGGCCTCGAAGCCGAACTCGTCGTAGAAGGCCCGCGCGCGCTCGTCGTCGGCCTGCGCGGTCAGGCGGAGTCGTTCGAAGCCCTCGGCGGCGAGGCGGTCGAGCAGCCCCCACATCAGCGCCGTCCCGTACCCCTCCCGCTGGCGGGCGGGCGCGACGGCCAGCTCCGCGAGATAGGCCACCGGCGCGTCGGGGACGACCAGCGCGTAGCCGACGACGCCGCCGTCGTCGGCGACCAACACCAGCGGCGGGCCGTCGACGGCCACCGCCAGCAGTCCGGGCCACGGCTCGTCGAGCGCCGCCGTCTGGACGGCCGAGAGCGCGCGCTCGTCGGCCGGCCGTGCCTCGCGTATCATACCAAGCCGACGGCGACGGCCAGCGCCACGCCGGCGAGCGCAGCGGCCAGCGTCGCCAGCGTGTTGACGCCCTGATTGCCGACGACGGTGCCCTCGACGGTCGCGCCGAGGAGGCTGTCGACGGTCATCCCGACCAAGCCACAGACGAGGACGACGCCGGCCCCGAGCGGCCCGACGCCGTCGACGAGGAGCGTGGCGATGCCGGCGACGACGCCCGCGCCGACGAGTCCGGCGACGACGCCCTGCCACGTCACGCCGCCGTCGGTGCCGGGCTCGACGCGCTCGAAGGTGGTGATGAGCCGCGGGTTGTCGTAGAGGCCGCCGAACTCGCTGGAGAAGGTGTCGGTCATCGCGGCCGCGACGGCCCCGGCGAAGGCGTAGAGGAACAGGTCGGGGTCGACGGCGATGTGGCTCGGGCTCGCGGCCCACGCCAACACCGCGAACAGGGCGACGATGGAGTTGGCCAGCACGTTCCCGCTCCCGCGCGCCCCCTCGTTCTCCTCGGCGATGCCGCGGGCCTGCTTCTCCTCGTAGCGGTACTTCGCCGAGAGCCCGCCGAGCCCGAAGAAGCTGATGAGCATGGCGAACCAGCCGTAGCCGCCCAGCACGATGGTCAGCAGCGAGAGGAGGACGCCCGTGAGCATCCCCGGCAGCGAGGCCGTCTCCAGCGCGTAGGAGACGTAGCCGAGCACCGCCGTCACAGCCAGCGCGACGACGACGCGCTGGGGGGCCACGGAGGGGTCGAGTTCGAAGAACAGCCACAGCAACAGGCCGACCGACAGCATCACCAGCGGGTCGTCGCGCTCGAAGAGGACGGCCCGCAACAGCGCGGCCACCAGCGCGCCGGTGGCGGCGAGAAAGAGGACCAGCGGCGGGTCGACCGAGAGCGACTGGAGACGCGCGGCGACGACGTGGCCGGCCGCGCCGGCGGCGAACCCGGCGAGGACGAACCCGGCGGTGGCGACGACCGCGTCGCTCCGGACCGTCGCGGCCAGCCGTTGGCCGAGGTTCCCGTAGGCCACGACGAGGACGGTCCCGACGTAGACCCACGCTGGGAGGGCGAACTGGACGGCGATGAGCGCCAGCCCGGCGGCGGCCAGCGAGAAGGCCGTCAACCCGTAGAGTTTCCCGTCCTCCCGGTCGCCCGGTCGCGCGAACACCTCGAACAGCCGGGAGTCGGCGTCGACGGCGACCAGCGCGAAGACGGCGACGAGGGCGAACGGGGCTGTCGCGGCCAGCGTGGCCAGCGCCGGCGAGCGGACGCTCGACGCGAGGGGGACGGCGAAAGAGAGCGTCCCTACCGCGGCGAACGCCGCCGCCCGCCGGACTGTCGATGTCACGTCCCGCCGGTATCCCCGAGAGCCACTTACTCTTTCCGAACTACCCGGCCCCCGGCGGACGACCGTGAGCTTTAGGCGGCGCGTCGGTGTAGCGGCCGCCGTGAGCCTGTACGACCGGTACCTCGCTGCCCGCGTGCGGCTGAGCGACGCCACCCTCCCGGAGACCGTCGCGCTGGTCATCACGGAGCGGGACCTGCTGTCCGAGGGGGCCTACGCGACCCTCGAACGTTTCTTCGACTGGGCCGTCCAGTACGGCGCGGAGACGATAGTCGTCTACGTCAGCGTCCTCGACGAGGAGGTCGTCCCGACGCTCCGGCGCGAACTCGAGGGGGTCCGCGCGCCCGCCGCGGTCGCCGTGCGGGGGCCGGACGACGACCTCCGGGTGGACGCGCCCGTCCAGATTTCCATCGGCCTCGGGGGCCAGTCGGAGTTCGCCACCGCGGTCCGGAAGGTCGCGCGCCGGGTCGACGAGGGCGATCTCGCCCCCGCCGAGGTCGACGAGGCCGCCATCGAGGACCACCTCGTGTTCCCGGCCGACCCCGACCTCGTCATCAAGACCGGGGCCGAGCGCCTCTCGGATTTCATGATCTGGCAGTCCGTCTACTCGGAACTGTACTTCACCGACGTGAACTGGCGGAACTTCCGCCGCCGGGACTACCTCCGGGCGCTCCGGGACTACCAGGAGCGCCAGCGCCGCTTCGGTCGCTGAGGCGGCCGTCGTCGCCGTCCCTGTCGAATAACTTAAACGCCCGTTTGAGCGCACCGAAGGCCTATCCCGCCCGGCGGGGCAGACGGGGGTATGCCGAACCGCCTCTCTCGGCGCGCCTTCCTCGAAGGCGGCGCGCTGGCGCTTGCCGGCGGCGTCGCCGGCTGTACCGGGTTCGACGCCGCCTCGACGCCCGACGCGGGGGACGCGACGCCGACGCCGGTCCCGACGCCGACGGTCACCGGTACCTACGCCGACGCACCCGGGGGACCCGCGTCGTACCCGTCCCGGCCCGACGAACCGACCGTGGAGGCCGCGCTCGCCTTTGCCGAGGCCCACGAGCGGGCGCGCACAGAGAACTCGCTCCACGAACCCGACGTCGAGGACCTCAGCGCCGACGCGACGGCGGCCCACGACCGGGCGGCCCACGGCGGCCACTACGTCGTCGCGACGGCCACGGGGTACGCCAACTACGCCGACGGCCTCCACGCCGACTGGGGCCAACTGCCGGCGCTGTACTTCGTCCACCCCGACGTTGTCGTCAGGGTGGGCAACCGCGACCAGCGGTACTTCGACTGCGAGGACGTCTACGCCGCGCCGGACCCGAGTGGGAACTTCGCCGCGCCCTGTGAGGGCGAGTGGGGGACCTACCTCGCCTACAACGTCCACCCCGAGTCACACGAACTGTCGGTGACCGTCGAGTACCGCGGCGACGGGGAGACGGCGCTGGAGCGGACCTACCGGCTCGACGCGACCGACGGCGTCACACAGGAGAGCGTCACGTACCGCCGCGGCACCTACCGGGTCAGGGCCGAGACCGGCGGGGGTGCCGTCGCCGTCGCCGAGTGGACCCTCGACGGCCCGCCGCGGGAGGACGCCCCGCTGGCGGTTCTGGTGACGCCGCTTGGCACGCCGACCGTCCGGCGGGTCCCGTTCGGACGGGTGCGGTAGCCCCTCGGCCCGCTCAGTCGGCCGCCTCGGGCCCCTCGTCGACCTGCTCGCGCTCCCCGCTTGGAAGCGCGTCCCGAAACCGACGGAGGACGCGCCGGGCCTTCGGGACTTCCGCGTGTTCGAGGGCGCGCACCAGCGCCAGCGCGCGGCGGGCACGGGTCGTCCGCCACGACGCCTCGCGGTTCTCGTAGGTCCGGATGGCCCGAAGGAAGTCTATCTTGCGGAACTCCGGCCAGTAGGGCGCACAGAAGAAGGTCGCCGCCTCGTTGCCGTTGGCGTGCCACGGCAGGAAGTTCGAGGTGCGCTCGTCGCCGCCGGTCCGGACGATGAGGTCCACGTCGCGGGTCGGCCCCTCGTAGAGGAACGACTCGACCGTGTCGGCGTCGACGGCGTCGGCGTCGAGGTCGCCGCGCTCGACGGCGCGGGCCACGTCGCGGGCCGCCCCGAGCAGTTCCGCCCGGCCGCCGTAGGCCAGCGCGACGTTGAGGTGCAGGCGGTCGTACTGTGCGGTCCGGCCCTCGGCGTAGTCGACGGCTTCGCGGACCCGCTCGGGGAGCATGTCGAGTTCGCCGATGGCTCGGATGCGGACGCCGGCGTCGTGGACGCGGTCGGCGTCGGCGAACGTGCGGAGTTTCCGCTCGATGAGGTCGAAGAGGTGTTCCTGCTGTTCGACCGGCCGGTCGAAGTTCTCCGTCGAGAACGCGTACAGCGTGACCTCCTCGACGCCCAGTTCGTCACACCAGTCCAGCAGCGACTCGGTGGTCGCAGCCCCCTCGGTGTACCCCTCCGTAGTGTCGGCCCCCCGCTCCCGGGCGTACCGCCGGTTCCCGTCCTGAATCACGGCGACGTGTTCCGGCGCTCCCGACAGCTCCCACCGGAGGAGTCGCTCGTAGGCGGCGTAGCCAACGTCTCGAACCCGCTGTCGCATTACCCGTAGCGTATCAACGAACCGATAAGGACTTTGTGGAACTGCGCCGCGCCGTGTTCCGTGTCGCCGTCCGGGTTGCTGAGCGCCGGAAAGTCCCGGCTGTTCGGGACCCTGCCGTCAGTGAGTACAGCCTACGTAGCGACTACCGCGGGCACCGACGCATAGCTTTAATAGTTCGACCGCGTACGTTCGAACTGCAATGGCGACCGGCACGGTAGATTTCTTCAACGAAACCGGCGGTTACGGTTTCATCGACACGGACGACGCGGACGAAGACGTGTTCTTCCACATGGAAGACGTCGGCGGCCCCGACCTCGAAGAGGGCCAAGAAGTCGAGTTCGACATCGAACAGGCCGACAAAGGCCCCCGAGCGACGAACCTGACGCGGCTGTAGGCGAGCGCGCCTTCGGTCCCGACGACTCGACCCGAACAGCGGCGACGCTGGGCGACCGCTCGCGTCGCACGGAGGACCCCGCCCCCAATTGCGGGGGTGTTCTTCCCGCCCGGGAATGCGAAGTGCATTTGCCGGGCCACCGCGCAGGGACTGGTATGAGCGACGCCGACGCCCTCGACGACGACCTGTACCGCCGGACGAAACAGCTACTGGAGCCGGGCGACATCGAGTTGAACGGGGCGGTCGTCCACACGGAGTTCGACGGCAGCGACGAGATAGAGATGATGCAGGCCACCATCGACGTCGGGGAGGTCATCGCCGAGGCCTACGGGATGGATCCCGGCGACACGTTCGTCTACTCGGGCAGCGACGACCCCGAGTTCGCGTCGAACCAGCATCAGGGGCTGACGCTCGACGACGAGTCGTTCGTCTGGGAGTGCCAGCAGCTGCTCCGGGACGGGTCGTTCGACCTCGTCTTCTACTACGAGGCCAGCGCCGACCACGAGGCCGTCCTCGACGGCGTCGCCGACGCCGGCTTCGAGGTCACCGGCGTCGAGGGGTAGTCACGAACCGTCGGACCCGCCGTCCGGTAGCCGTTCCTGACAGTTGTGACAGTAGGTGTAGTCCGTCCCGTTGGCGGCGTCACAGACGGGACAGACCGTGGCCGCCGCGGCGCTGTGCCGGAAGTAGGCGTTGAGCTGTCCGGCGTCGGGGGCCGTGCGCTCGCCGCGGTAGGCCGCGACCAGTTCGTCGTGGGCCGCGTAGTCCATGAGCCGGAAGAGCAGGACGAAAAACAGCGGCGCACCGACCAGTACGCAGAGGTAGACGGCGAGCCTGAACACCAGTTCGGCCGTGGAGACGGACACGTCGACGATAGGGTCGCGGAGAGCTAAAGCGCTCCGCCGCCCCGTCGGTCCGCCGGCGTCGCCGGGTCCGCGCCGCTTATGCCCGCGGAACCCCGAGACCCGACCATGAGCGACGACCTCGGGACCGTCGACCGGGCCGTCCTGAACGCGTTTCAAGGCGGGTTCCCGGTCGTCGAGCGACCGTTCGACCCCGCGGCGGAAGCGCTGGGCGAGTACGGCATCGACATCACCGGTGACGAACTGCTCGACCGCGTCCGGCGGCTGGACGACGAGGGCGTGTTGACTCGCTTCGGCGCGCTCATCGACGCCGAGGAGATCGGCGGGACGGCGACGCTGGTCGCCACCCACGCGCCCGAGGACAGCTACGACGAGTACGCGGAACTGGTCAACGACCACCCCGAAGTCGCCCACAACTACGAGCGCGAACACCCCTACCTCAACATGTGGTTCGTCCTCTCGGTGGCGGACCCGTCCCGCGTCGACGAGGTGCTGGCCGAGATAGAGCGTGAGACCGGCGAGCCGACGTACAACATGCCCAAACAGCGGGAGTTCCACGTCGGCGCGAAGTTCCCGGTCGAGGGGCCACAGACCCAAGCCGTCGATTGCTCGGGGCTGGGGCCGGACGTGAACCCCACCGACCGGCGGACGCTTTCGCCCGCCGAGCGCGACCTCGTCGTCGAGATACAGGGCGGGCTGCCGGTGACCGCGACGCCCTACGCCGACGTGGCCGAGGCGATAGGGGCCGACCCCGCGTGGGTCCGCGAGACCATCGCGCGCTTCGACGCCGAGGGGAAGGTCCGCCGCGTCGGGCTCATCCCGAACCACTACGCGCTGGGCTACTCGGAGAACGGCATGACGGTCTGGGACGTGCCCGACGACGCGGTCGACGAGGTGGGGCCGGCCATCGCCGAGTTCGACTTCGTCACGCACTGTTACCGGCGGCCCCGCCACGAGGACGTGTGGCCCTACAACTTCTTCGCGATGACTCACGGGCGCTCCGAGGCCGAGAGCGACCGGCGAATCGAGCAGGTCCGCGAGCGGATGGCCGAGCACTGGGACGTGACCGACGGGGACTGGGACACCCTGTTCTCGACGCGCATCCTCAAGAAGACGGGTATTCGGGTCGCGGAGCGCGCGAAAGCGAACGTCGAGTCCCCCTGACTGGACAGGCTTATCACCGATGCTACGTGTGCATTCAACAATGTCGCGTCTCCGCGAGGGTTGTGTCGGGAGCGAACGGACGGACGGGGGTGTCGGCCGGTGATACCACTGTTACACGACTTCGAGGGCGAGACGGTGCTGGTCGTCGGCGGCGGCCGCGTCGGGGCACGGAAGGCCCGGCGGTTCGCCGCGGAGGCCCGCGTCGTCGTCGTCGGTCCCGACTTCGGCGACCGGGCGTTCGGCGGGGCCGAGCGGGTGCGGGCCGCGCCCGGCCCCGACGAGGTGGCCGCGTGGGTCGAGCGGACCGACCCCGCGCTGGTCGTCGCCGCGACCGACGACGAGGCCGTCAACGACGCGGCCGCCGCGGCCGCCCGCGAACACGGTGCCTTGGTCAACCGGACCGACCGCCACGGCGACCGGGCAGTCGACGACGTGGCGGTTCCGGCGACGGTCCGGGACGACCCGGTGGTCGTCGCGCTCGCCACCGGCGGCCGGGCACCCGCACTCTCGAAGTACCTCCGCGAGCAGGTCGAAGACGCGGTTTCGGGAGCCGGTGCCATGGCCGAGTTGGTCGGGGAGCTTCGGGACGACCTCCAGCGCCGCGAAGTTCCCGAGACCGAGCGCCGTGATGCGGTCCGGTCGGTCGTCAGGTCCAATGCGGTTTGGAAGGCTTTAGATAGGGGCGACCCAAACACACGACAAGTAGCCGAAGCCGTGATTACGAACGTGACCGGTGATTCATCGTGAGAGGAGACGCAGGCGTCATCGCGGCCACCAGCGTCTCCCACGAGCACGCGTCTGTCGACGACCTCGAAGCGGCGGCCGTCGAGAGCCAGCGCCGCGCCGTCGAGTCGCTGCTCGCCGAGCCGTCGGTCGACGAGGCCTACGTCGTCCAGACGTGTAACCGGACGGAGGCCTACGTCGTCGCCCCCGACCACGACGACGGCGTGACGGCGCTCCGGGGACTCACCCGCGGCGTCGACCCAGACGCCGTCGTCGAGATGGGCCACGAGGAGAGCCTGCGCCACCTCCTCCGGGTGGCGAGCGGGCTCGAATCCATCGTCCTCGGCGAGGACCAGATTCTCGGGCAGATACGCGACGCCTACGAGGACGCCCGCGGCGTCGGCGGCATCGGGCCGCTGCTGGAGGACGGTGTCACCAAGGCGATGCACGTCGGCGAGCGCTCCCGCTCGGAGACCCGTATCAACGAGGGCGTCGTCTCGCTGGCCTCCGCCGCGGTCTCGCTGGTCGACGACGAGTGTCCCCTCGACGGCGAGACGGCGCTGGTCGTCGGCGCGGGCGAGATGGGCCAACTGGCGGCGAAGGCGCTCGCCGAACGCGTCGACCGCCTCGTCGTCGCCAACCGGACCGTCCCTCACGCCGAGCACGTCGCCGAGACCGTCGACGTCGAGGCCAGCGCGGTCGCGCTGGAGGCCGCCTCGGCCGTCGTCGACGAGGCCCGCGTCGTCGTCTCGGCGACGGGGAGCCCGGAACCGGTGTTCGACCCCGAGACCTTCGTGGGCGCGGAGACGGTGGTCGTGGACATCGCGCGGCCACGCGACGTGCCCCCGTCGGTAGGCGACCTCGACGCGACGACGGTGTACGACCTCGATGCCTTGGAGTCGCTGACCGACGAGACCAGACAGCAGCGCCAGGAAGCCGCCGAGGCCGTCGAGCGCATCGTCGACGAGGAGTTCGACCGCCTCCTGAAACAGTACAAGCGCAAGCGGGCCGACCGCGTCATCTCGGCGATGTACGAGAGCGCCGAGCAGGTCAAGGCGGCGGAACTCAACACCGCGCTGTCGGCGGCCGACTTCGACGAGGACCAACAGGAGGTCGTCGAGGCGATGGCCGACGCCATCGTCTCGCAACTGCTCGCCGCACCGACCCGGAGCCTCCGGGACGCCGCCGAGGACGACGACTGGTCGACCATCCACACCGCGCTGGAGCTTTTCGACCCCGACTTCGGCCCCGAGCAGGCCGACCCGCCGGCGTTCGTCGAGGGGATGAACCCCGAGGAGATTCCCGAGGGGATGCGCGACGAGATTCCCGACGCCGCCCTCGACCAGTCCGACGACTGAGACGGACCGCCGTGGCGCAGCGGCGACACGACGACGGCACACCTTTTTCCCCCGTGCGGCCCACCGGTCGCGTATGGCGGACCTGCTCACCGACGACGAGATAGCGGACCGGCTCCCGGCCGACTGGACGCGCGAGGGCGACGAAATCGTCCGCGCCTACGAGTTCGACGCGTACCTCGACGCCTCGGGGTTCGCGGCGGCGGCCGCCGGCGTCGCCGAGGACGCGTGGCACCACCCCGAGATGACGATTCGGTGGGGCGAGGTCGAGGTCAGACTCACGACCCACGACGCCGGCGGCATCACGGGCAACGACATCGAGATGGCCCAGCGGCTCGACGGCATCTACGAGTGACGCGGCGTCCGGCCGGCCCAGCGTCGCCAGAAGGCATTTAGGCTCGAACCGCCTACCTCGGTACCTCCATGGCCCCCTACGACTTCTGGCTGCTCGACCTCGACGGGACGGTCGTCGACATCGAGCGGTCCTACCCCGAGCGGGTGCTGGGCCGGGTCGGCGACCGGCTCGGCACCCCCTTCGACGCCGAGGAGGCCGCCCTGCTGTGGTACGGCGTCGGCGGCGCGCGCGACGCCCTCCTGACCGAGCGCGGCGTCGACCCCGAGCGGTTCTGGGCGGTCTTCCACGAGGAGGAAGACCCCGTCGCCCGCGCCGAGGCCACCTACCTCTACGACGACGCCGAGCGGTTCCTCGCCGAGCGCGACGAGCCCATGGGGGTCGTCACCCACTGCCAGCCGTACCTGACCGAACCGGTGTTGGACCGCCTCGACATCGGCGACTGGTTCGAGACGGTCGTCTGCTGTGACGACGACGTGGGCTGGAAGCCCGACCCCCGCCCCGTCGAGAAGGCGATGCGGGAGATGGGCGTCCGGGAAGGAAGTGGTGCCCTCGTCGGCGACGACCCGGACGACATCGGCGCGGCGCGCAACGCCGGGCTGGACGGCATCCACGTCCACCGCCGCGCACACGCGGCCGAGGACCGCTGTGTCCGGGGCGACCGGCGGGTCACGTCGCTGCTGGACCTCACCTACGGCAGGTAGTCCCAGTCCGCGACGGCCACCGACGCGCCGGCCTCGCGGCTCCCGACGCCGGACGGCACCGTCACCCAGCCGTCGGCCCGGGTCGCGGTGGCGAGGTCCGTCCCCGAGAGCGGTGTCGCCGTCTCGCCGTCGCGGGCGACCGGGACGAACGACCGGACCGGCTCGGTGCAGTCGATAGCGCCGGCGAGGGCCGCGGTCCGCGTCGGGTGGTCTGGCAGTGGCGCGCCGGCGAAAGACTTCAGCAGCGGGCGGAGCAACTGGACCGCGGCGACCCGCACGTCGACCGGCGACGACGGGAACAGGAGGACTGGGCGGTCCCGGACGACCGCCAGCCCGGTCGCGCCGCCGGGTTCGATGGCCACCCGGTCGGCGAAGGCGTCGCCGAGGTCGGCGACGACCGACCGGAGCGTGTCGCCGGGTTCGGTCCCGGTGACGACGAGCACGTCCCGAGTGAGGTCGCGCTGGACGGCCATCCGCAGGGCGGGCGCGTCGTCCGCGACCGGGTTTCGGTAGGTCACCTTCCCGCCCCAGCGGTCGACGTACTGGGACAGCGTGAACCCGCCCGTCTCGACGCGCTCGCCCTCGGCGGGGTCGCGCTCGACGAGGCCGTCGCCCGTCGGGACGATGCCGACCTGCGGGCGCTGGCGGACGAGGAGTTCGCCGACGCCGGCGGCCCGCAGCAGGCCCACGTCGGCGGGCCGCAGTCGCGCCCCGGACTCGAAGACGGTGTCGCCGGGCGCGAGGTCGGTATCAGGGACGGCGACGTTCGCGGTGGCGGCCGTCGCCAGCACGCGCCCGACGCCGACGGACAGCGGGACGCGGTCGGTCCGGTCGACCGGCACGGCGTAGCTCCCGAGCTGTCTGGTCGCGGTCTGCAGGCTACACGTATCGGCGTCCGTCGGCGGAGAGCCGGCCATACCCGGCGTTGGGACCGCGCGGGCAAAAGCCCCCCGCGGACCGGGCGAGGGAAACCGGTTTGGCGGTCGGGGTGTCAACGACCGGTATGGTCCTCTCGCAGTTGGTCGCCGTCGCCCTCGCCGCCGCGGCCGCCTACCTCCTCTACACCGGCGGCCACGAACTTCGAACGGTGTTTCACATCCTCCGCAACGACCCCGTCGCGGTCCGGACGCTACACGGTCACACCGGCCCCGTCGAGATAGTCGGGACCGCACATCCCTGCGACGACGGCACGGTCTCGTCGCCGTTTACCGGCAGCGACTGTCTGGCCTACACCTACGAGGTCGAAGAGCTACGGTCCTCGGGGAAGAGTTCGGAGTGGAAGACGCTGGACGAGGGGACTGGTGGGGTCGAGTTCGTCGTCTCGGACGGGACCGGCCGCGTCCGCGTCGACCCCGCCGGGGCCGACATCCGGCTCGAATCCCACAGCGTCACCGTCCCGCCGGGGACGGACCTGCCCGACCGGCTGGCCGACTACGTGGCCGCCACCGACGCCGTTGCGGAGCAGGACCGGACGCTCGACCTGCTGGTGACGGAGCTGAACGTGGGCAACAAGCAGCGGTTCACCGAGCGGCGTCTGGACCCCGGCGAGCGGGTGTACGTCTACGGGCTGGCCCGGCGGGGGCCGGCCGTCGAGTGGGGGAGCGACCTCGTCGACGCCGTCGTCGGCGACGGCGAGGGGACGCCGGTGTTCGTCGTCACCGACACCGACGAGCGGGGCGCGGCGTGGCGCTTCGCCAAGGGCGGGCTCGTCCGGGCCGGTCTCGGCGTCGTTCTGCTGGGGGTCGCGGCCCTGTTCGGGCTCGCGGGGGTGTCGCTGTGACCGGGTTCGGTCGGCCGCTCGCCCGCGGCCGCGCGTGCCGCGACCGCCGGGTTTACCACGACGCCGCCCCTACGAACTGCCATGTCAGCGCTGCGTGAGGCGTTACGCGACCTCCCCGACGCCGTCTTCGCGGACGTCCTCGAATCCGACGAGGCGTACCTGCTCGTGCTCGACCTGCCCGGCGTGACCGCCGACGCGCTGGAGGTCAGCGTCGAGAAGGGCCGGCTCATCATCGAAGGGCAGCGCGCTAAGGACGTTCCCAGCGAGTTGCGCTTCGTCCGCGAGGACCGCTCGGTGTTCCTCGACGCGGAGCTTCCCCTCCCGCCCGGCGTGACCGGGCAGGGGGCCGAGGGGACCGTCGACGGCGGCGTCCTCGAACTCCGGCTCCCGAAGGCCGACGCCGCGCCGCGAACCACGATACCTATCGGCGAGGCGTAGCCGAGGTGGCCCCCCGGTGAACCCACGCGCGTACTGGCGGTTCCTCGTCGTCGCTCGGCACTTCCTCCCCCTGTTGCTCGCGTACGCCCGGGACCGGAACCGGTTCCTGCTGTTTGGCTCCGGCCGGCGGGTCACGAGCGAGCAGCGCCGGGAGCGCGCCGGCGCGTTGCTGGAGTCGCTGCTGACGCTGGGGCCGACGTTCATCAAGCTCGGACAACTGCTCTCGACGCGGCCGGACATCCTCCCGGCGGAGTACATTCAGGAGCTCTCGAAGCTACAGGACCGCGTGCCCCCGGCGGACTGGGACGACGCACAGCGGGTCCTCGAAGACGAACTCGGCCCCGTCGACGACCGCTTCGCCGAGTTCGAGACCGACGCCATCAGCGGCGCGTCGCTGGGGCAGGTGTACCGCGCCGAGGTCGACGGCGAGCGGGTCGCGGTGAAGGTCCGCCGGCCGGGCATCGAGGACCTCGTCGAGGCCGACCTGCGGGTCATCCGCTGGTCGCTCCCGCTCATCATGTACTTCGTCGGCGAGGCCCGCTCGTTCTCGCTGGAGACGCTGGCCGACGAGTTCGCCAAGACCATCCGCGAGGAGATGGACTACGAGCGCGAGGCGCGGATGCTCGGCGAGATTCGGGGGAACTTCGCGGACAACGACGACATCCGCATCCCCAGCGTCGTCGACGACCACTCGACGCGCCGGATACTGACTATGGAGTACGTCCCGGGGACGAAGATAAACGACATCGAGGACCTCGACGAGCGGGGCCTCGACCGGACGGCGCTGGCCGAGACGCTCCAGCGGGCGTACCTCCAGATGATAATCGGCGACGGCGTCTTCCACGCCGACCCCCACCCGGGGAACCTCGCCGTGCAGGACGACGGGACGCTGGTCTTCTACGACTTCGGCATGAGCGGCCGGGTGGAGCCGTTCGTACAGGACAAGATAGTCGACTTCTACGCCGCCGTCGCCGACCAGAACATCGACGCCATCCTCGACGCGCTCGTCGAGATGGGGACGCTCTCGCCCGAGGCCGACCGGCAGGTGATGGGCGAGGTGATGGAACTGGCTATCGCCGACGCCCGCGGCGAGGACATCGAGCAGTACCGCGTCCAGCAGATCGTCCAGCAGGTCGAGGACACCATCTACGAGTTCCCGCTGCGGCTCCCGTCGAACCTCGCCTTGGTCCTGCGGGTGGCGACGGTCGTCGAGGGGGTCTGTGTGACGCTAGACCCCGAGTTCGACTTCATCTCGGTGGCGACGGACTACCTCCGCGAGGAGGGGTACATCGCCGAAGGGGTGCGCAACTACGTCGAGGACCGGGGACGGGAGGTCCGTGAGGCGACCGAGTCCGCTGTCCGCATCCCGCCGAAACTGGAGTCCGTCCTCGACCGGGTCGA
Organism: Haloarcula sp. MBLA0138; assembly: GCF_055632455.1. NCBI lineage: Archaea > Methanobacteriati > Methanobacteriota > Halobacteria > Halobacteriales > Haloarculaceae > Haloarcula > Haloarcula sp. MBLA0138. The sequence goes on from NZ_CM145746.1 coordinate 618,117, forward strand.
GCGCGAGGACCTGCAGGTGCGGGCCGACATCGAGGACTCGGACCGGCTGCTGGCGACGATGACCAAGCGGCTCGTGCTCGGGATGGCGCTGGCGAGCACGCTGTTCTCGACGGCGTTTCTCTACGCCGAGGCCGCCCTGCCGGTGGCCGGCGTCGCCGGCGGCGGGGCCCTCCTCCTGACAGGGGCGCTGTGGTGGTCGTTTCGCTCCGCGAGCGGCGTCCGGGCGACGCCGCAGTTCACGCGCCAGAGCATGCGCGAGCGACAGAGCGAGAGCGACGCCAGCGCCTTCGAACTGACCTACGACGACGAGGAGTGACGGCAGGGCGTATTCCAAACCGTTTATACTGGCACAGGGGCAACCCGGCGGTATGGCAAGAGAGCAGACCGAAGTCCGCGAGCTCGACGAGGGCAGTTACGTGATGATAGAGGACGCGCCGTGTAAGATAGACTCCTACAGCACGGCCAAGCCGGGCAAGCACGGCAGCGCCAAGGCCCGCATCGACGCCCGCGGCGTCTTCGACGACAAGAAGCGCTCGCTCTCCCAGCCCGTCGACGCCAAGGTCTGGGTCCCCATCATCGGCCGGAAGCAGGGACAGGTCGTCTCGACCGACGGCGACGACGCGCAGGTCATGGACCTCGAGACCTACGAGACGTTCACCATGCTGATGCCCGACGACGTGTCGCTGTCGCCCGACGACGAGATAGAGTACCTCGAGTACGAGGAACAGCGCAAGATAACCCGCTCGTAACGATGTTTCCCGGCGCGGTCGCCGACGCCGAGGGCGCGGCCTACGCCCTCGTGGGGGCACCGCTGGACGCCTCGACCTCGTTCCGTCCCGGTGCCCGCTTCGGGCCGCGCCGCGTCCGGCAGTTCGCCCAGGGGTTCGACGACTTCGACCACCACACCGGACTGCGATTCTCGGAACTGGGCGTCTACGACCACGGCGACGTCGGCCCGACGGCCGACACCGCCGAGTACCTCACCTTCTTGGAGAGCGCCGCCAGCGAGTTCGCGGCCGACGGCGCGGTGCCGCTGTTCGTCGGCGGGGAACACACCGTCACCGTGGCGAACGTCCGCGCGCTCGACCCCGACGTGTTCGTCTGTCTCGACGCCCATCTGGACCTCCGGGAGGCCTACGCCGGCGACGAGCGCTCTCACGCGACCGTGACCCGCCACGCGCTCGACGTGGCCGACCGCGCCGTCGTCCTCGGCGCGCGGACCGGGAGCGAGGCCGAGTGGGACCGGGCGGCCGCGGCCGACGTGACAGTCGTCCCGCCCGCCGAAGTCGCCGACTGGACGCCCGATTTCGACGGGGAGCGGGCCTATCTCTCGGTCGACGTCGACGCCGCCGACCCCGGGTTCGCGCCGGGAACCGGGACGCCGGAGCCGTTCGGACTCGACCCGCGGACGATGCGGGACCTCGTCCGGCACGTCGCCCCGCAGTCGGTCGGGTTCGACGTCGTCGAGGTGAACGACCGCGACGACGGGCAGGCGGCGACGCTCGCGGCCAAACTGCTCCGCGCGTTCGTCTTCGCCCACGCGGCGTCGGCGTAGCGTATCCGCTGTCCGACAGCGTAGACACACAAGGTACTTTCCGGCGACGGGAGTACGCCCGGTCGATGCGACGCGGTGCCCTCCACGTAGCGCTGGCAGTCGTACTGGTCCTCTCGGGGTGTTCGGTGTTCGGCTCCGAACCGGTCCGGGAGCAGCGAGCGGTCGACACGCTGAGTTCGGCCCGCGAGCAGGCGGAGAACGCCCGTAGCTACCGGTTCTCGCTGTCGTTCGACGCCCGGACGAGCGACGGTGCCGAGCGCGTCTCGGGCGACGGGAGCGGACGCGTGAACGTGACCGCCCGGGAGATGGCCGCAAACAGCTCGCTCCGCGGAGACACGAGCGGCGCGTACGTCGTGGGCAACACCAGCTACCGGACCTGCGGCGGGCCGATGGACACGTGGGGTCGGGAGAACGTCACGGCGGCCAACTGGACCGCGGTGACGCCGCTGCACTCGCAGTTGTCCCTACTGTCGACCGGCGACCTCTACCACAACGGGACGGAGACGCTTGACGGCCGGACGGTCGTCCACCTGCACGGCCGGCCCTCCGAGCGGGCGGTCGGCGACCGGGCGTCGACCGCGCCCACGTCGTCGCTGGGGGGCCGCGGCGTCGACGAGGTGACCGTCGACGCGTGGCTCGACGCCGAGACCGACCGGCTCAGGCGGACGCGGATTACCGCCACCGTCTCCGCCGACGGGCGGCAGGCGACGGCGACGGCGGTCACGCGGTTCCGGGCCTACGGCGACCCGGTCCGAGTGAGCGTCCCCGACGACGTGCGCGAGAACGCGTTCCAGATAGGCTGTCCCGGGAGCTGACAGTCCGCCGAGACGACGGCGCGTCGTCGCCGGCCGACGGGGGCGTGCGGGCCTGTCACCGCGACCGAAATAGGCTCTCCCTCCCTCTCGGGACGCCTCAATAGCCCTGCTAGAAACGGTTTTGTACGCGTCCGGGGTTGTCGACGGTACCGAAATGGTCTCGGAGATGCACTGCGCGGCGTGTCGGTTGCCGAGCGCGTACAACCGAGCCATCGTCGACGTGGTCCGCGACGAGGCGGTCGGCTGTCTCTGCACCCGCTGTGTCGGCGACTTCTTCGGGGAGTCGTTGGACCGCTACGAGTCCCGCGGGGAGTCGTGCGTGCTCTGTGACCGCGACGGATTCATCGCCCTGCCGAAGTGGCGGGCGGTGACCGTCCGGCAGGACGGCGACGTTCTCATCAGGGGCGTCGACTTCGACGTGGTGGCGACGACGGCGCGCCTCTGTGACCGCCACCTCCGGGCGCTGCGCGAGACCGACCGGCCCGGGACGGCCGCCGGCCGCGCCGCCGGGTCCGGGGAGCGGTAGCCCGGCCGAGGACAGAGCGCAGCGGCGACCGGCCTGCCCGACGGCCGCCCGCGTCGGACCGTTTAACAGCCCGGGCGGCGACGTGTCGCTATGGACCGACTCTCCTCGTGTTACTTCTGCGGTGGAGCCCTCGACGCGTCGCTCTCTGAGTACCCGGTAGTGCCCAAGCGCCTCGACGACGACCCGGCCGACGGCAAGACGGTCGTCCTCTGCTCGACCTGTCGGGAGAAACTCGCCACTATCGTCGAACCCATCGTCGAGGCGGCCGACGCCGCCGACCGGCGGGCGACCGGCGACGACCACCCCGGTCACGCGGCGGCCGACTCGACGGCCGACTCGGCGAGCGGACCGCTGGCGAACGGGCGCGACGACGACGCGGCCGCTGACGACAGTGGCTCGCCGCTCGGGGTAGCCGGTGGGGACAGTAGTGACCCGTCCGCGGGGAGCGACGACGCGACAGCCACCGCCGACGGTGACCGCGGCGACGACGCGGCCGCCGAAGCCGGCGAGTCGACGGCCGCTGACGACGGTGACGCGGACGACGAGCGTGCCGACGACGGAGGGACGGCGGCCGAAGGCGACGCCGCCGAGAGCGACGGCCCGACGCTGACGCGGCTGGAGTACAACAAGGTGATGCGGCTGCTCCAGAACCGGGAGTTCCCCGTCCCGCGCGACGAGATACGCGAGGTCGCCGTCAACGCCTACGACATCGACCCCGGGGAGTTCGACGCCATCATCGACGCGGCGGTCGACCGCGGCCTCATCGGCGAGGCGGACGGCCAGTTCGTCGCGGCGGAGTAGGAAAAGCATACGGCGGCGGACGGCAAACGGCCGCTATGCACGCGGGCGACATCGCCGAACGTCTGGACGACGAACTCGCCGTCGACGACTACGCCGACCTCGACGCGAGCCCGAACGGCCTGCAGGTCGGTCCGGCGACACGACAGGTAGAGACGGTCGCGTTCGCCGTCGACGCCGCCGTCGAGACCGTCGACAGGGCCGCCGAGGCCGGCGCGGACCTCCTCGTCGCCCACCACGGCATCGTCTGGGGCGGCGTCGAGCGGGTGACCGGGACGACCTACCGCCGCGTCGCGCCGCTCGTCGACGACGACATCGCGCTCTACGTCGCGCACCTCCCGCTGGACGGGCACCAGTCGCTTGGCAACGCCGCGGGGCTGGCGGACCTGCTCGACCTCGACGACCGCTCGCCGTTCGGCCGCGTCGGCCCGGAGTACATCGGCCAGCGGGGGACGCTCCCGGAGCCGACGCCCGTCGACGAACTGGCCGAGACCCTCGACGACGCGCTCGATACGGGCGGACAGTCGGTACAGACCCTTGATTTCGGCCCGTCGGAGGTCGAGGACGTGGCTATCGTCACCGGCAGCGGCGTCGACTGGCTGGACGAGGCCGTCGAGGCGGGCGCGGACGTGCTGGTCACCGGCGAGGGGAAACAGCAGGTGTACCACGAGGCCCGCGAGGCCGGCCTCAACGTCGTGCTCGCCGGCCACTACGCGACGGAGACGTTCGGCGTCCGGTCGCTGCGCTCGCTCGTCGCGGAGTGGGGCCTCTCGACGGCGTACGTCGACCACCCCACCGGCCTCTGAGGCGATGGCCGACGCGCCCGCCTACGACGGTATCGAGAGCCACGAGGACCTCGTCGCGTGGTCGCGGGCCTACTGCCGACGGGTGCGCCGGGAGCGCGGTGTCTCTGTCCGGTTCGACCTCGTCGAGTGGGACGTGTCGACGCGGGCCAAACGCCGCGCCGCGGCGGTCAAGCGGCCGAAGCTCCCCGACGCGACGGTCGGCGAACCGTACGACTGGGCGGCCGTCGACGGGGCCGATGGCCGGCCCCTTCCCTGCACCGTCTCGCTGACGTGGGCGGCCTTCGAGGCGTTCGACCGCGCGGAGTGGGAGTCGACGCTGCGTCACGAACTCGTCCACGTCGAGCAGTACCAGCGCGACGGGACGACCGACCACGGGCCGGCGTTCGAGGCCCGGGCGGCACAGCTCGATACGGCGGTCCACTGCCCCTCGTTCGCCGACCCGAAGCACGTCCTGCGCTGCGGGGCCTGTGGCGGCGTCGTCGCGGAGCGGTACCGCGACTGCAAGCTCGTCCGCGAGCGCGAGCGGTACCGCTCGGACTGCTGTGGCGCGGGCCTCGAACTGGCCTGAGACGGCACGACTCAGAACAGGAACCGGACGGCCCAGAGGACGCCCATGCCCGTCGCCATCGTCGCGAACACGTCCTCGGTCTTCCAGGCCACGCCCGCGGCCAGCGCCCCCGCGACGAACTTGTCGGCGGCGAAGGTCGCGGCGTCGAGCGTCACGAACGAGGGCAGCACGAGCGCGGCGAGGACCGCCGCGGGGACGAACCGCAGCAGTCGCTCAACGCCGGCCGGAATCTCGTCGAGGCGGCCAAACAGCGGGATAAACGAGAGTCGGCAGGCGTAGGTCAGGACGCCGATGGCCGCGACGGCGGCGGCGAGCGCGACCGGGTCGTAGCTAGTCGCCATCGCTCGCCCCCCAGACGGACTCGGTGACCACGCCGGCGGCGATACCGACCCCCGAGCCGACGAGCAGGCCGAAGTTGAGCGGGAGGCCCGCGCCGAGGACGGCCAGCGCGCCCCCGACGACGGCGGCGACCGCGGACGCCCGGTCCTCGATGGCCGGGACGAGGATGGCGAGAAAGACCAGCGGGATGGCGAACTCCAGCCCCCAGGCGTCGGGGACGCCGGTCCCGAGTACCGCGCCGGCGACGGTGGTGACCTGCCACACCGCCCAGAGGGTCACCGCCGCGCCGAGGTAGTACCACTTGCGGTCGACGGGGCGGTCGGACCGGTAGCTGGCGACGGAGACGGCGTACGCTTGGTCGGTGAGGACGTACGCGAGGACAGCCTTCCACCGGGCGGTGAACTCGCGGAAGTACGGCGCGATGGAGGCCGAGTACATCAGGTAACGGAGGTTGATGACCACCGCCGTCACTACGACGAGAGTGAGCGGGGCGTCCTGTCCGAGCAGTTCGAGGGCGGCTATCTGCGACGCGCCGGCGAAGACGACGACGGAGAGCCCGACCGCCGTCGTGAGCCCGAACCCGGCGTTGACGGCGGCGATGCCGGCGACGAGGCCGAAGGGGACGATGCCCAGCAACAGCGGAACCGCGTCGCGGGCACCGCGGCGGAACGCGGAGGTGTCCATAGCCGTGGGTCCGTGTCCGTGACGCTAAGGCCTCCGTTTCGGCTGCCGTGTGCTGTGTCGAGACGGGGCACGGTGTCGAGTCGCCGGCCGACGCGCCGAACCGCGACGTTGAAACCGCGGCGCGCCCGATTGGGGGCCAATGAGCGACCCCACGGACGAGCGAGAGACGTTCCGTCACGACCCCATCGGCCACGCCGAGGCGCAGGCGGGGATGACCGTCGGCGAACTGGCCGACAGCTACGGACAGGCGGGCATCGGCGCGAGCGCCCTCCACGAGGCGGTGGACATCTACGCCGAGATGCTCGACGACGACGTGACGACGTTCCTCGGACTGGCCGGCGCGATGGTCCCGACGGGGATGCGGGCGATAGTCAGCGAACTCGTCCGCGACGGGCACGTCGACGTGCTGGTGACGACGGGGGCCAACTGCACCCACGACACCATCGAGGCCATCGGCGGCAAACACCACCACGGCGAGGTGACGCCGCCGGAGACGACCGAGCGGGAACACGACGAGACGCTTCGCGACGAGGGCGTCGACCGCATCTACAACGTCTACCTGCCCCAAGAGCACTTCGCGCTGTTCGAGGACCACCTCCGCGAAGAGGTGTTCCCCGCTCTCGAAGCCGACAGCCCCGTCTCTATCCAGCGGCTGACCGAGGAACTGGGCCGGGCCAACGCCGCGGTGAACGAGCGCGAGGGCGTCGACGAGCGACAGGGCGTGCTCGCCACCGCCTACGAACACGACGTGCCGGTGTACTGCCCGGCGTTTCAGGACTCCGTGCTGGGTCTGCAGGCGTGGATGTACGGCCAGACGAGCGAGTTCGCCGTCGACGCGCTCGCCGACATGACGGGTCTCACGGACATCGCCTACGAGGCCGACAGCGCCGGCGCGCTGGTCGTCGGCGGCGGCGTCCCGAAGAACTACGTCCTCCAGACGATGCTGGTCTCGCCCGACGCCTACGACTACGCCGTCCAGTTGACGATGGACTCCTCGAACACCGGCGGCCTCTCCGGGGCGACGCTGGACGAGGCTCGCTCGTGGGGCAAACTGGAGAAAGACGCCCGCAACGTTTCGGTGTACGCCGACGCCACCATCACGCTCCCGCTGGTCGTCGCCGCCGCCCGCGAACGCGCCGGCGAGTGAGCGGCCGGGTGGTCGCGCGGCGGGCGAAGGCGACTGCGCCGCGTCGCCCGCCGGACCGTGGTTCTTTACCCGCGGAGTGCTACGTGTCCACGCATGGCACACTCAGCCACAGTCCGGAGCGCCGAGCCGGCCGACACGGACGCCGTTTCCCGCGTCGCGCGGACGACGTGGCACGCGGTCTACGACGACATCGTCGGGCCGGCGGCGGTCGATGAGCTACTGGCCGAAGGGTACGACGCCGCGGTGCTGGAGCGGATGGTGGAGTTGGACGACGTGGGCGTGCTCGTGGCCGAACTGGACGGCGAGGTGGTCGCCTACGCCAGCGGCGGGATGACCGACCCCCACGGTATCGGCGACCTCGACCTCTACGTCCACCCGGACCACTGGGGCGAGGGACTCGGGACCCGACTGCTCGAAGCGGGACTCGACCACCTCCGGGACCTCTCGCTCCGGAAGGTCCGCGACGAGGTGCTGGTCGAAAACGAGGTGGGCAACGCCTTCTACGGCGACCACTTCGAGCGCATCGACGAGGACGAGGTCCGCATCGACGGGGAGTGGTACCCGGTCAACGTCTACGAGCGGACGCTGTAGGTGGTCGCCCGCGGCCAGCGGTCGCCTGCGTGGGACTCACACCCGCTGTCGGTCAGTTTGGCAACGCTTTAGCGCGTCATCGACCTGTCACCGTCAATGAGCTACCGTATCGGACTCGTCGGCAAGCCGTCGGTCGGCAAGTCCACCTTCTTCAACGCGGCGACGATGAACGACGTGCCCGAGGGCGCGTACCCGTTCACGACCATCGACCCCTCGGTCGGCGAGGCCTACGTCCGCGTCGACTGCGCGGCCCCGGAGTTCGAACACTCCTGTACGCCAAACCACGGCTACTGCGCCGACGGCGTGCGCTTCGTCCCGACGAAACTGGTCGACGTGGCCGGTCTCGTCCCCGGTGCCCACGAAGGGAAGGGGCTGGGGAACCAGTTCCTCTCGGACCTCAACGAGGCCGACGTGCTCGTCCACGTCGTCGACTTCACCGGCGAGACCGACCTCGAAGGTGAACCGACCGAAGGTCACGACCCCCGCGAGGACATCGACTTTCTGGAGGACGAACTCGACATGTGGTACCTCGACGTGCTGGAGAAGGGCATCGAGCGCTACCGCTCGGGCTACCACGGCGAGGACAAGGCCATCGAGGCCGACCTCGCCGAACAGATGTCCGCGTTCAAAATCAGCGAGGAGGAGGTGAAGCAGGTCATCCTCGCCGAGGGCCTCGAACTCGACCCCGACGCGTGGGACGAGGCCGACAAGGCATCGCTGGCCCGCGAAATCCGCATCCGGACCAAGCCGATGGTCGTCGCCGCGAACAAGATGGACACGGCGGCCGCACAGGACAACTGGGAGACGGTCACCGACGACCCGGCGTACGACCACCTCACCTTCGTTCCGGTGTCGGCCCACGCCGAGAAGGCCCTGAAAAACGGTGCCGAGCAGGGTGTACTGGACTACCGCCCCGGCGACGACGACTTCGAGGTGACCGCGGACCTCCCCGCGGAGAAGGCGGCGGGGCTGGAGCAGATACGCGAGTTCGTGACCGCCTTCGAGGGGACCGGCGTCCAGCGGGCCATCGAGACAGCGCTGTTCGAGGAACTGGGTGCCATCGCCGTCTTCCCCGGCGCGCGCAAGCCACAGGACGACGGGACGTTCCTGCAGGACTGTTTCGTCCTACCCGACGGGTCGACCGCCGAGGAGTTCGCGTACTTCCTGCACACCGACATCGGCGACGGCTTCCTCCACGCCCACGACGTTCGCTCGGGCCGGCAGGTCGGTGCCGACACGGAGCTGGACCACCGCGACGTCATCGAAATCACGACGACGAACTGACCCCGCTACAACAGCAGGTGCGCCAGTAAAACGACGATAGCGACCTTCTTGACGAGGACGATACCGACTATCCACTGGGTCGTCGAGAGCCCCCGGACGCGCTGGAGGCCCCGGCGGAGGACGGCCGGCGAGTGGGCGACCTCCCGCGCCAGCAGCCGACACTCCGCCCGGAACGTCTCCGCGACCGTCCCCTCGCCCTCGGTGTAGCCGGCCTCGGGACGGGGGTGCCACTCGGTACCGGTGTATTCGAGTTCGACGAGCGCGCCCTCCAAGTGCGTGGCCTGCTCGAAGGCGAAACCGCTGGCTTCACAGAGCCGTTCGAGCCGGGCCACGTCGCGGTCGCTGTCGAGGCCGTAGCTCCGGCGCACCGCGTCGCTAGCCCAGTCGAACCGGAACCGGCAGACGACCTGCTCCTCGCCGACCCACACGTCCGCCACTGTCGCCAGTTCGACCGTGCCCGTCGTCTCCTTGCGCTTGCGCTTCAGCCGCTCGTACTCGGAGGGGGTCGCCGACGTGGTTCGCTGGGACTCCGTCTCGGACATGCCTTCTCCCTCACGTTTGTCCGTCGGCGCTATACGCTTTCTCCCGCTACGGCGCGACCGGACACCCGTTTATCTCCCCGCCGCGCATCCCCTCGGCGAGCCAGTACACCGAGAGGACGAGCACGACCACGGCCCCGAGCGCGAACTCCAAGCCGTCGAGCGGGAGCACGAGGAGCGAGCCCGAGACGCCCAGCAGCGAGAGGACGCCGACGAGCACCGCCGAGCCGCAGGCCGCACACCCCGCGCCGAGGGTCCCCAGCAGGACGCCCGCTGCGCCGGAACCGCCCTGCCGCAGTGCCAGTCCGTGCTCCCGGACGTGGTACGCCACCAGCGCGATGTCGACGCCGGTCAGGGCCGCCACGGCCACCAGCAGGAGGCCCTGCGCCGGGTGGAAGAACGTGCCGACGAAGGGGTACAGCTCCAGCAGGACGGTGAGCCGGCTCGCCGGCGAGAGCGAGCCGAAGACGACGAGGTCCATCACGGCCGCGACGTTCAGCGAGACCACGAACAGCGTCAGCGACGCCAGCGCGGCGACGACGGCCGTCGCGGCGTATCCCGGTATCGTCACGACCAGCCGGACGGTCCGCCCCATCAGCCGCCAGTCGTCGGCCCGCGTCGGGAGCCGCGGCGGGCGCGGGAGCCGCCGCCGGAGCCGCTGTCCGAGCGCCGTCATCCGGCCTCCCCCAGCGCCTCCGCGATGACGGTGTAGCTGACGCTCCCGGTGACCGTCGTGACGTACTGGCCGTCGCGGAACAGCAGGACAGTAGGCGTCACGTCCCCTAGCTCCGCGCTCTCGGCCGCGTCCACGTCGGCCTGTACGGCGTCGTCGTAGGCCCCCTCTCGCGCGTCGGTTACGACCGCGTCGGCGTCGAGGTCCGTCTCGCTGTCGAGGAACGTCCGCGTCCGCTCGAAGACGTTGTCCGCCGAGAACGCCGGCTGGGTGGCGAAGTAATGACCCAACAGTGCCCAGAAGGCCGCCCCGCTCCGGGCGAACGTCGCCTCCAGCGCCCGCGTCGCCGGCTCGCCCCACGGGTAGACGACCGGGTACATCCGCACGACGTAGGCCGCCGTCCCCGGTTCGACGAGTTCCGACCGGAGCGTCGGCACCGTCTCGCGGTGGAACGCCCGACAGCGCTGACACGACGGGTCCTCGAACGCGAGGACGACGTGCCCGCCCAGTTCGCCCCGCCGCGGCTCGTCCTCGTAGCCGGCCGCGGCCGGGTGGTCCTCGATAGACGGCCCCGTCTCGCTCCCCCCGCAGCCGGCGACCCCGCCGACGGCGCTCGCACCCGCGAGCGTCAGGAACCGTCGTCGCTCCATGTCCTCCCCCACGGGACCCGGCCGTTTAGCGTTTGGTCTCCCGTGCGCAGCGATGAGAAACCGTCTTGCCTCCGGCCGCGGTAGCTCCGCCCGGCCGATGACGACCCGACGCTCCGAGCCGAGGTGACTCCCCGGCCGTGACGAGCCCTATGAGTGCCGAGGCCGCCATCTTTGACGGTAGAATGAGTCTCTGAGGGAATCTTCCCATGGCCACGGTAGACAGAGGCCCCGGTCAGATTCTCGTCGGGCGGGCAGACACGGATTTATGAACGTTGCCGAGTAATCACACTGCATGGTCGCCGAAATCTCCGACCGGGTTCGAGAAATCGCCGAAGCCCGTGGCCTTCCGGAGTCCGAAGTGTTCGAGCGGGCACTCGAACGCGGTCTCGAAGACCTGTGGGAGGACCTCGTTCTCGCGCGGTACCTCGACGGCGAACTCGACCGCGAGGAAGCAATCGAACGTGTCGGTCGGACGAAAGTCGAGCGAGCGGAGCGAGAGCGCGAGGTCGTCGAGGAAGACGTCGACTGGGGCCTGAACGCGTGACGCTCGCGGCTGTCTCGGACGCAGGACCGCTCATTCACCTCGCTGAAATCGGGTCACTCGAACTGTTCTCTACGTTCGACACACTACTGGTACCAGAGACGGTTTACAAGGAAGTCGAGGCCGGTGGCGTTCCGGACGGGTTGGCCGCTCTCTCGTACGAACTCGTCGAAGCCGACGAAAGCCGAGTCGGAAGCGAAGAACTGGACGCCGGAGAACGTGCCGCGATTGCGGTCGCTGAAGAGCGAGGCGTTGTTCTCCTAACCGACGACCTTGCCGCCCGAGAAGCAGCGTCCGACGCGGGCGTCGAAGTACGCGGTTCTGTTGGCGTCATCGCGCTCGGTTACGCCCGCGGATTGTTAGATAGAGACGAAGCGGCAGCCCGTATGCGAGCACTCCAGCGTGAGACGAGTCTCTTCGTGACCGAGGCGGTCGTGGAGCGCGGTATCCGAATGCTGGATGAAGAGTAACGGGACGAGCGGACTCTATAGCTGCTGTAAACACATTCACTATGGATAGATTGTTGGTCGGGAGTGCCGAGGCCAGCGTTCCCCACAAACTGGCTCCAACAGCCCGACTGGTTTCGGGGACCACACTCCCGGCCATCCGAGAGCGGACAGTCATCGGTCGGGGCGGGCAGAGGGAGAGCCGCGGCGGCCCGGGTCACCGTTCACTCGGGTCCGCGACGGCCTCGTCGGCCGGTTTGACGACGTAGCCGCTGCTGCCCGGACAGTCGTAATCCCGGTGGGGGTTGTAGTGCCACGTCACGAGGTCGTCCGCCGGCGACTGTTCCGCCACGAACGTCTCGAAGGCGTCGTTCCAGCCGACGTGGTGCGAGACCAGCGCCCCGTCGGCAGAGAGGTACTGCCACGCCAACTCGAACTCGAAGAGCATGCTCGACACCGTGTGCGCGGAGTCGTGGTGGAAGAGGTCGACACCCTCGAGTCGTTCGAGGAGCGCGGGCAGTTCGAACTGGGGCTTGCCCGGGATGCACTCCCAGCGCTCGCGGAGCCGTTCGGCGACGAGCCAGCCCGGTTCCTTGCCCGCTGGAACCACGTGGCTGCCCGCTTCGGCGCAGGACGGGCGGCCGCGGGCGAACCGTCCTTTCGCAGCCGGGTCGACGGCGTCGTCCCCGCGCAGCGACTCCGAGTAGTCGACCGAGTAGAGCCGCCCCGACCCGTTCGCGTCGAGGGCGGCGAGGATAGAGAGCGTCGAGACGCCGTTGTAGACGCCCGTCTCGACGACGGTCTCGGGCTGGCGCTCCCGGACGAGCGCGTACAGGCGGACGCACTCGTCCTTGTGGGCGTCGTACAGCGAGGCGTCGGCCGGGAGCTCCGCTATCCCGTCGCGTATCGCGGGGCCGACACAGCTCCCGTCGAACTCGGCTTCGTACTCCGCGATCCGTTCCTCGCTCCCCAGAAACCGTGCGGAGAAGTCCTCGGCGGTCTCCCTCGCTCGCTTTCGGTGCCGCCACGACACCGTCGGACTGACGACGTAGTACAGCGTCTCGAGTAGCGGTTGGTACTCCGTCGGTGTGGCGAGGTAGATGCTCGTGAGTACGTCTTCGAACACGTGGAATCGAACTCCCTGTTCGTGACGCCGGCACTCGGCGACCGGCGCGCAGTACGCTCCCCGTTCGGTGGAGGCGGGTTAGTTAGCAACAGTCTACAGCGGTGCCGACGGCCCGTATCCGACCGCTACCCGGGACCGTCGACTCGGCCGCCGAAACGTCGCCCGGGTGTCGACTGAACGCACCCGGTCGCCGGCGCTTACCCGCCGCCGGCCGGGTGCGTCCCGACTGCACGGGCCACCGCCGGGCGCTACAGGTTCCGCGCCACGTACTTCCGGCGCGCGAACTTGAACAGCGGCCACAGGAGTGGGTTCCCGCCGCGCTCCCACTGCATCACGGGGACCACGCGGCCGCCGTACTGGATCTTGAAGCGAAACACCGAGTTGTCGAACGCCGCCCCGGTCTCGCCGAAACTGTACTCGTCGAACCCCTCGTCCATCGCCCACTGGATGGCGTGGGCGTGCATGAGTTCGGAGGGGTAGGCGTCGTAACAATCGCGGTCCGGAATCGCCGACAGCCAGTGGTGAAGGACCGAGTTCTCGGTGTCGAGGAGGTAGACGTACCGACCCACTCGGTCCCCGCCGACGCGGGCCGTAACCACCCGGACGCGGTCCGCGAACCGGCTCCGGAGAGAGCGGAAGAAGGAGAACGGGTGGACGGTCCCGTCGACTCGCTCGGTGTTGCGCTCGTACATGTCGTACGTACGGACGAGGTCGTCGCCGAACGGCGTCGTCGCAACGCGGTACTCCTGCTCGTGCGCCCGCCGAACGTCCTTCCGGCGGGAGGTGGTCATCCCGTCGAGGACGGCCTCCCAGTCCTCCGAGAGGTCGAGGCGGAAGGTGGCGACGTTCGCATTGGGCTCGTACCCGCGCGACCGGAGGTACTGCCCGTACCGGACGTGTCCGAGGTCGTCCGTCGAGACGAGGCGGTAGAGGAGGCGGTCCCCGAGGGCGTCGTCGAGCGCGTCGAACAGCCGGTCGAGGTTCGCGCGCTCGTCGCTGGCGACGACCGGGCCGCCGTGGCCGACGTGGCCCGACTCCATCACGGAGACGTCGAGCGCCGAGAGGGCGGCGTTCGCGGCGTCGTTCACGACCTGTAACGCCGAGACGAAGCCCGGCAAGCAGGCGACGGGGTTGGTGTCCTTGCTCACGACGACGTGGCGGGGTTCGGCGTCGAAACCGTCTTCGACGGCGGCGAGCCACTCGTACCGGTGAAACAGCGTCCCGCGGTCGGCGTGGACGACGAGGTTGTTCCACTGGTTCGCGTCCACGTCGTGAATGCTGTTCAGGACTGCTGTCTCGTACGCGTTCGAGTCGGCAGAATCACCGGAGGGCATACCCGGCACCAACGCCGGGACGGTGTTCGTTATGGCTCCGTTTCCGATGCCGGGCCGGACCCACAGACGGCGGGCGAACGCGTCGGTCCGCGCGCCCCGGCGCGGGGGTCCGTCCCCGGCAAAAGCCGGGCTTACCGGACGATAAGCAGCGGCTGTGTGGCCGCCCGTCGCGGTCAGTCCAACTGGCTGCCGGCGACCGCACCGAGTCCGCCGAAGACGACCGGGAACACCACGCCCGCGAGGACGACGGCGGTCAGCAGCGTCGGCGCGCCCTGTCCGGCGTCCCCGACCGAGACGGTGAACAACACCGCGCCGACGACGGACAGCGGGAGGTAGCCCGCGACGACGGCCGCTCCCACCCGGAGCGCCCGTCCGACCTCGGTCGCGCCGTCGAGGCGCGCGGCGGCCAGCCCGGCGGCCGCCAACAGCAGCGGCGGAATCGCGTACAGAACCGCCGACAGCGAGCCGTTCGAGGCGATGAAGTTCACCGCGTCGGTCCCGCCCAGTAGCGGCACGTCGATAGTCAGCGTCGTCGTGACGAAGTGGGCGTTGAAGAACACCCAGCCGACGATCTTCCACGCGCTCCCCTCCGCGCCGAACCCCTCGGCCAACCGGGCCAACAGCGACTCCTGTACGACGGAGATGCTGAGCGCGTAGACGAGGACGTAGCCGACCACGAAGGCCGCGACGCCGGCGGCCCCGGCGGCGACGTACCCGCGACGGTTCGCTTCCATAGTGTCCCCACCCCCGTAGAGCCGGGCGATAGTCTTTGTGGCGCGGCCGGCGCTCCGCAATCCCTAAACGCCAGTCGCGCCAACCGAGGGGTAATGGATTGGACGGAGAAGTACCGCCCGACGACGTTGTCGGAAGTGCGGGGCAACGACAAGGCCCGGGACGCCCTGTTGGAGTGGGCCCGGACGTGGGAGGACCACCGGGAGGCGGTCATCCTGCACGGCTCGCCCGGCATCGGCAAGACCTCCGCCGCGCACGCGCTGGCGAACGACATGGAGTGGCCGACCATCGAGTTGAACGCCAGCGACTCCCGGACCAAAGACGTCATCGAGCGGGTCGCCGGCGAGGCGGCGAAGTCGGGGACGCTCACCGCCGGCGGGCAGGGGCGGCGGCTGGTCGTCATGGACGAGGCCGACAACATCCACGGCAACGCCGACCGCGGCGGCTCGCGGGCCGTCGCCGGCCTCGTAAAGGAGGCCAGTCAGCCGATGGTCCTCATCGCCAACGAGTACTACGAGATGTCCAACTCGCTGCGGAACAACTGCCAGGACATCGAGTTCCGGGACGTGTCGCCCCGCTCTATCGTGCCCGTGCTCCGGGACCTCTGCCGGCAGGAGGGCGTCGAGTTCGAGAGCGACGGGCTGGAGGCCGTCGCCGAGCAGAACAGCGGCGACCTGCGCGGCGCGATAAAGGACCTGCAGGCCATCGCCGAGGAGACCGACCGCCTCACCGAGGATGACGTGGTCACCGGCGAGCGCGACACCACCGAGGGAATCTTCGAGTATCTGGACGTGGTGCTCAAGGAGGGCTCCGCCGAGGAGGCGCTGACGGCGAGCTACGACGTCGACGAGACGCCCGACGACCTCATCAACTGGATAGAGGACAACATGCCCAAGGACTACGAGGGGGCCGAACTGGCGCGGGCCTACGGCTACCTCTCAGACGCCGACCGCTGGCTCGGGCGCGTGCGGGCGACGCAGAACTACTCGTTCTGGCGCTACGCCGGGGACAACATGACCGCCGGCGTGGCCGCGGCCCGGGACGGCACGAAGGGGGGCTGGACCCGCTACGGCCCGCCGAGCTACTGGTCGAAGCTCGGCCGCTCGAAGGGGACCAGACAGACCCGCGACCACGTCGCCCGGCGGATAGCCGTCGTCGACGGCGTCTCGATGGCGACGGCTCGCCGGGAGATTCTCCCCTTCCTCGCGTCGATGACCCACCACTGCACCAACCGCGACCTGACCGTCTCGATGGCCGCCACCTACGAACTGGAGGCCGAACACGTCGCCTTCGTCACCGGGTCGGGCGAGGACACCAACAAGGTCCAGTCCATCGTCGAGGACGCCGAGGCCGCCCGCGAATCCGCCGCGGTCGAACACTCCGGCGGCGCGTTCGAGGGAGCGTCGAAGGACGCGGGCGGGGACGCCGACGGGAGCGAGCAGGCCGGCGACGCGGGCGACGACCAGCAGGCGACGCTCGGGGGCGGGAGCGACGCGGGTGACGGGGCCGACGACGCCGCGGCAGCCGACGACGCTGGCGAGGACGACCAGCAGTCCGGCCTCTCGGATTTCATGTAGGCAGGGACTGCGGGCCCCGAACGGCTCAGACCGGCCGCTCAGGCCTGTCGCGTCCCGCCCAGCCCCGGAATCGCGGTCCGCTCCTCGACGACGGTCATCAGCAGCGACGCCGACAGCACCAACGCGAGGTAGAACGCCGCCGCGAGCAGGTACAGCTCGGTGTAGCGGAACGTCTCGTTGGCTATCTCCTCGCTGCGGAAGAACAGCTCGCGGACGGTGATGAACGCCGCCAGCGAGGAGTACTTGATGAGGTAGACGAGTTCGTTGGACCACGAGGGGATGGCGTACCGCAGCCCCTGCGGGAGGACGACGTAGCGGATGCCGTCGAGCTTCGACAGCCCGACGGCCCGGGCGGCGGTCAGTTGACCGGCGTCGACGGACTCCAGCGCCGAGCGGATGTACTCCGCCTGATAGGCGGCGCTGTTGAGCGTGAACCCCAGCACCGCGACCCAGACGGCCGTCCCGGGGACGAACCCGACGCCGACGCCCGGGACCACCCGGATTAGCTGGGTCAGCGGCAGGCCGAAGTAGAGCACGAACAGCTGTGCCAGCAGCGGCGTCCCGCGGATGAGTTCGGTGTAGGACAGCGACAGCCACCGGAGCACCCGGCCGCCGTAGACCCGCGCCACGGACAGCGGGACCGCGAGTACGAACCCCAGCGCGATGCCGGCGACGGTCAGGACGACGGTCAGCCACGCCCCGCGGGCCAGCGCCGGCAGCGACGGGACGGCACCCGCGGCGAACCCGAACAGGCCGGCAAGCAGGTCCAGCGGGAGGCCGGCCAGACCCAGCGACGCCGCGGCTGTGGCCAGCGAGTCCGCGGCCGACTGGAACGGGGCCGCGGGGAGGAACGACTGCCCCTCCGGGACCGCGAGGCCGGCGGGCAGCAGGTAGTCGTTCGTCCAGCGCGACAGGAGCCACCCCCAGAAGACGGCGACGGCGGCGAGTGCCCACGGGCGGTCCGTGTCGACCGAGACCGTCGTCCGGACCTCGCTGGCCGCGCCGGTGGCGTCGGAACTCATTCGCCCTCGCCGGCCGCCAGTCCGCTCAGGAACTGGGCGGTCCGGTCGTGTTCGGGGTTCTCGAACAGCCGTTCGGGTGGCCCGGACTCGACGATGCGCCCCTCGTTCAGGAAGTGGATGTCGTCGGCGGCCGACCGCGCGAAGCCGGTCTCGTGGGAGACGACCAGCATCGTCGTCCCCTGCTCGGCGAGGTCTTGCATCACGTCGACCACCTCGCCGACGAGTTCGGGGTCCAAGGCGCTGGTGGGCTCGTCGAACAGCATCAGTTTCGGCTCCATGGCGAGCGCGCGGGCGATGCCGACACGCTGTTTCTGCCCGCCGGAGAGTTCGGCGGGGTAGGAGTCGCCTTGGTCGCCGAGACCGACCTCCGCGAGGCGGTCGGCGGCCCGTTCGCGGGCCGTCCGCTCGTCCAGCCCCTTCACCCGCTTGAGACCGAGCGTGACGTTCTCGACGGCGGTGAGGTGGGCGAAGAGGTTGAAGTTCTGGAACACCATCCCGACGTTCTGCCGGAGTTCGTTCACGTCCGTCTCCGGCGCGGTCACGTCTAAGTCCTCCAGCCAGATGTCGCCGCTGTCTATCTCGGTCAGGCGGTTGATACAGCGCAGCATCGTGGACTTCCCGCTGCCGCTCGGTCCCATCAGCACGTCCACGTCGCCGCGGTCCATCTCGAAGCTCACCCCCTTCAGCACCGTCTCCTCGTCGTAGGACTTGTACACGTCGTCGACTCGCAGCAGGCTCATGCGTTCTCTCCCGTGGGTAGCGCGTAGTAGTCGCCCAGTCGGTCCAGCGCGCGGTTGGTCCCGAACGTCAGCACGAAGTAGACGGCGCTGATGGTGAGTACGACCTCGGTGACGGCCGTCGAGCCGCCGATCTGGGTGAACAGGTTGTTCCCGCGCGTGAGCAGTTCGGCCAGTCCGATGGCGAAGGCGATGCTGGTGTCTTTCAGGACGATGGTGAACTCGTTTTGGAAGCCCGGCATGCTGCGCCGGAGCGCCTGTGGCACGACGACGCGACGGATGGCCCCAAACCGGCTCAGCCCGATTGCGCGGGCGGCCTCCATCTGCCCGTCGTCGACGCTCTGGAGCGCCCCGCGGAATATCTGTGACTGGTAGGCCGCGCTCCGGAGTCCGAGCCCCACGGTGGCGGTGACGAACGCCGACTCCGAGACGGAGACGACGAAGTACAACACGAGCATGATGACGACGATGGGCGTCCCGCGGAGGACGACGCCCGCGCCGGAGACCAGTCGCCGGAGGAGGCCGTCACCGTACACCTCGACCGCGCCGGCGGGGAAGCCGACGAGGAAGCCGAGCAGGAGGCTGGTTATCGTCAGCCCGACCGTGACGGCCGCGCCGCCCAGCAGGTAGTCGAGGTTCTGCCCGACGAACACCCAGTCACTCGCCTGCAGCATCGGCTTAGCTATCGCTCGCGAACCACTTCTGGGCCAGTTCGTCGTAGGTGCCGCTCTCCTCGACGGCCGCCAGCCCGTCGCTCAGGGCCTGCTGGCGCGCGTCGTCGTCCGAGCGGACGCCGAAGCCGAACCGCTCGCCGGTCTCGTAGGTGAACGCGACCTCGACGGGGCGGTTCGCCGCGAACGTGTTGGCGACGGGCACGTCGATGACGACGGCGTCGACGTTGCCGTTCTGGAGGTCCTGAATCGCCAGCACGTAGTTGTCGTAGGCGTTGTACTGCTGCTCGGAGATGCTGCCGGCCCCGACCAACTCCTCTTGGACGACGCCCTCGCCGGTGGTCCCCTTCTGGGCACCGACCGGCCGGTCGGCGAGGTCCGAGAGGCTCCCCGGCGAGAAGTCCCCGTCGCTGCGGACGACGACGGCTTGGTCGGAGCTGTAGTACGGGTCGCTGAAGTCGATGGTCTCGTCCCGCTCGTCGGTGATGGTCATCCCGGCCGCGATGACGTCGATGTTCCCGTTGGTGAGCGCCGGGATGAGCGAATCGAACTCGAACTGCTCCCAGCCGGCGAACTCGTAGTCGGTCTCGGCGACCACCGCCTCCAACAGGTCCACGTCGAACCCGACCAGTTCCCCTCCCTGCATCATCTCGAAGGGCGGGAAGCCGGGCGCGGTGCCGGCGACTATCTGCATGCTGGAGCCGCTGTCGGTCTCGGTGGCCGTGCTCTCGGCGGTGCCGTCGCCGCTCTCGCCGTCGCCACCGTCCCCGCCGCTGCCGCCGTCACCGGAACAGCCGGCGACCGATACGGCGACGGCCGAACCGCCGACCGTCGCGAGGTACTGCCGTCTCGATAGTCCCTTCTCTGACATACGCTGACGCAGGGTGTAGAAGGGGATTAACGTTACGACTGGTTTACTACGGGAATTGTTGTCAGTCGTCGGCGTGGGCGGCGGTGTCGGCTTCGGACGCGGCGGCGGTCCCGGCGGCTGCGGGCGCGTAGGCCCACGCCGTCGCCGCCACCATCGCGGTGAGGATGAGCAGGGCCGCGGCGTGGTGGAGCACCTGCGCGACCGCGCCGAAGTTGAAGATGGTGTTCGCCCCGAGCAGTATCTGGACCGGGAGGACGACCGTGGCGACGGCCGTCGCCAGCCGGACGTGACGGCCGTAGTCGCCCCGCCACGCGGCGGCGGTCGACCCGAGGATGGCGAAGCCGGTCACCATGGCCACGAACCGGTGGAACCACTCGACGAAGCTGGCCCAGTTGGCCGGGAACAGCCCCAGCCATCCGTCGCAGAACGGCCAGCGGGCACCGCAGGTCAGTCCAGCGCCGATGGCACCCGTGTACACGCCCAATAGGATGAGTCCGAACGTCAGCGCGGTGGTCGCCGCCAGCAGTCGCCGGAAACGGACGCTCATATCTCGAACGTGGGGGCGCTCGTACTTATGCGCGCCGTTCCACGCCTCTCAATATCGATAATTAGCTGTTATCTTTTTATGCTAGCATCGTCGCGCTCTGTACAAGATGTCGCTACTGGACTCGCTACGCGAACTGACTGCCGCCGACGAACCGAGCGTCTCGACGGACGGCGGAGCGGTCGTCACGTCCGATCTCCGCGACCGCGACCCGTATCCGCCCGACGACGGCCGACTGCGCGCGGCGGTCGGGGACGACGCGCCGACGGTCCGACGACACGTCGAGCGGCAGTTCGAACTCGACGACCCGTCGTTGCGCGCGATAGTCGACGACTACCGCGAGGCCGGCGTCGGCCCGGGTACGTTCGTCGGCGCGCAGTCGGCCGTCGTCGACTCCCTCGTCGCGGCCGCCTTCGACCGGCTCCGTGAGGAGACGGACGACACGGACGCCGTCGACGCCGCCGAGACCGACCTGCGCGACGCGCTCGACACCGTCGGGGACGTGACGCGAACGGGCGTCGAGGCCTACGCCGCGGGCGGGGCGGCCGAGACCGACGCGGACGCCGCGGGAGCGGCGGACGACGGCACCGACCTCGGCTTCGGTGAGGTGCTCGACCACATCGGGACGCCACTTTTCGTCCTCGACGCCGACGGTGACATCGCCACGTGGAACCGCTCTCTCGCGGAACTCACGGGCGTCGACGAGGCCGACGCGAAGGCCATGGAGATGGCGAGCATGGCCTTCTACCCCGACGGCCGCCGCGGGAAGACGCTGGCCGACAAGGTCCTCGACGCCCCCGAGCGCACCGACGAGGAGTACGACGTGCCGCGCGTCGAGGACGCCGCGTTCACCCTCTACCGGGACACGAGCGTGATGCAGGACCAGTACGGCGACGACCGGCACATCTCCTTCAGCGCGGCCCCGATATACCGCGACGGCGAGGTGGTGGCGGTCGTCGAGATGGTGCAAGACCGGACCGAGGAGGCCCACCGCCACGAGGAGATCGTCTCGCTCGTCGAGGAGGTGAAAACGACCATGACCGCGCTCCAGAACGGCGACCTTGACGCGCGGGCGTCGTTCGACCGCGAGGGCGAGTACGTCGAGGACGCGCTGTTCGACGTAGTCACCTCGCTCAACGACATGGCCGACCAGTTCCAGCAACTGACCCAGCAGGTCGACGCGCAGGCGGCCGAACTGGCAAGCACCATCGACCAGACGGCCTCGGCCGCACAGACCCTCGAGGAGCGCGTCGCCGACCAGAGCGAACAGCTCACCGACGCCGCCGACAACGTTCAGGACGTGAGCGCCGGGATGGAGGAGGTCGCCGCCACGTCCAGCGAGGTCGCGGCCGCGGCCGAGCGCGCCCTCAGCGCGGCCGAGGACGGCTCCGAGGCCAGCGAGACCGTCCAGCAGGTCACCGACGACCTCACCGACACCAGCGGCGACCTCGTCGAGAGCGTCGACGACCTCGAAGCCCGCATGGACGAGGTCAACGAGATAGTCGACGTCATCGCCGACGTGGCCGAACAGACGAACCTGCTGGCGCTGAACGCCAACATCGAAGCGGCCCGCGCCGGCGAGAGTGGAAACGGGTTCGCCGTCGTCGCCGACGAGGTGAAGTCACTCGCCAACGAGACCGGCGAGCACGCCGCGAACATCTCCGACAGCATCGACACCATCCAGTCGCAGGCGACCGAGACCGCCGAGATGGTCGAGGCCTCCCACGCGCAGGTCCAAGAAGCCGAACAGGAGGTGCAGGCGGCGCTGGACGCCCTCGACGAGATTACCGAGGCCGTCGAGGAGGCGACCACCGGCATCCAGGAGGTCGCGGACGCGAACGACGACCAAGCCGGTGCCATGGCCGACATCACCACGACCATCGAGACGGCCAAGGAACACGCCCAAGCCGCCGAGGCGGCGACCGACCAGATCGTGACGGCGACCGACGAGCAGGCCGCCGCCGTCGAGGAACTCGTCACCCGCGTCGAGGACCTCTCCGAGGACAGCGCGGCCCGCTCCCGCTGACTTCGACGATTGCTATAATTACTGACGACATTTGACGCGAAACTCGCCTTTTTGATAGTGGGGAGTCCAGTCGGCGTATGGGACTCGACGAGGATGCCCTCGACTACCACCGGAGCGACCCGCCCGGGAAGATAGAGATAGCGACGACGAAGCCGACGAACACCCAGCGTGACCTCTCGCTGGCGTACTCGCCGGGCGTCGCCGCCCCCTGCGAGGAGATCGCCGCCGACACCGAACAGGCGTTCACCTACACCGCGAAAGGCAACATGGTCGGCGTCGTCTCCGACGGCTCTGCGGTACTCGGCCTCGGCGACATCGGCCCCGAGGCCTCCAAGCCCGTCATGGAGGGCAAGGGCGTACTGTTCAAGCGCTTCGCCGACATCGACGTCTTCGACATCGAACTCGACCCCGAGGACACGGACGCGATGATACGGTCGATACGGGCGATGGAGCCGACCTTCGGCGGCATCAACCTCGAAGACATCGCCGCGCCGGAGTGTTTCGAAATCGAGCGCCGGCTCAGCGAGGAGATGGACATCCCGGTCTTCCACGACGACCAGCACGGCACCGCCATCATCTCCGGGGCCGCGCTCATCAACGCCGCCGACATCGCCGGCAAGGACCTCGCGGACCTCGACATCGTCTTCTCCGGAGCCGGGGCCAGCGCCATCGCCACCGCCCGCTTCTACGTCTCACTCGGGGCCGAGAAGCGAAACATCACGATGTGTGACTCCTCGGGTATCATCACCGCCGACCGCGCCGAACACGAGGACCTGAACCAGTTCAAACAGGAGTTCGCTCGCGACGTTCCCGAGGGCGACCTCGCCGACGCGATGGACGGCGCGGACGTGTTCGTCGGCCTCTCCGTGGGCGGCATCGTCGACGAGGCGATGGTCCAGTCGATGGCTTCCGACCCCATCGTCTTCGCCATGGCGAACCCCGACCCCGAAATCGACTACGAGGCGGCCAAGCAGGCCCGCGACGACACGGTCATCATGGCCACGGGCCGCTCGGACTACCCCAACCAAGTGAACAACGTGCTCGGGTTCCCCTTCATCTTCCGTGGGGCCCTCGACGCCCGCGCGACCGAGATAAACGAGGCGATGAAAGTCGCCGCCGCCGAGGCACTGGCCGAACTCGCCCGGCAGGACGTGCCCGACGAGGTCGTGAAAGCCTACGGCGACCAACCCCTCCAGTTCGGCCCGGACTACATCATCCCCAAGCCCCTCGACCCGCGCGTACTGTTCGAGATCACGCCCGCGGTGGCGCAGGCGGCGATGCGCTCGGGCGCGGCCCGCCGAGACATCGACCTCGGCGACTACGCCGAGCAACTGGAGGCGCGGCTGGGCAAGTCCCGCGAGATGATGCGGGTCGTGCTGAACAAGGCCAAGAGCGACCCCAAGCGGGTCGTGCTGGCCGAGGGCGACGACGAGAAGATGATTCGGGCGGCCTACCAGCTCGTCGAGCAGGGCATCGCCGAACCCGTCCTGCTGGGCGACGCCGACGAGATAGAGCGGACCCGCCGGAAGTTCGGACTGGAGTTCGACCCCACCGTCGTCGACCCCGAAACCGCGGACGTGGACGCCTACGCCGACCGGCTGTACGAACTCCGTCAGCGCAAGGGTATCACCCGCCGCGAGGCCGAGGAACTGGTCCGGGACGGCAACTACCTCGGCAGCGTGATGGTCGAGATGGGCGACGCCGACGCGATGCTGACCGGGCTGACCCACCACTACCCCTCGGCGCTGCGCCCGCCGCTGCAGGTCATCGGCACCGCCGACGACGCCGACTACGCCGCCGGCGTCTACATGCTGACGTTCAAGAACCGGGTCGTCTTCTGTGCCGACACCACGGTCAACCAAGACCCCGGCGCGGACGTCCTCGCCGAGATAACCCGTCACACGGGCGAGTTGGCCCGCCGGTTCAACGTCGAACCGCGCGCGGCGATGCTGTCGTACTCGAACTTCGGCAGCGTCGACAACCGCGGCACGCGCAAACCCCGCCGCGCGGTCGAGAAGCTCCAGAGCGACAGCCGCGTGGACTTCCCCGTCGACGGGGAGATGCAGGCCGACACGGCCGTCGTCGAGGACATCCTCACCGGTACCTACGAGTTCTCCGACCTCGAGGACCCCGCGAACGTCCTCGTCTTCCCCAACCTCGAAGCCGGCAACATCGGTTACAAGCTCCTCCAGCGCCTCGGCGGCGCGGAGGCCATCGGTCCGATGCTCGTCGGGATGGACAAGCCGGTCCACGTCCTCCAGCGCGGTGACGAGGTCAAGGACATCGTGAACCTCGCGGGCGTGGCGGTCGTGGACGCTCAACAGGAGTAGCGCGGCCCTCGTCAGCCGCTCGACCCGCCGCGACCGCGCGTCGGCGGGTTGACGAACAGCGCGTCACAGACCACCAGCGCGCCGACGACCGCCCCGGCCGTCAGCGCGCTCCGCAGCGGGACACCGAACAGTCCGGCGGCCGCTGCCGTCGCTGCGAACGCTGCCGGAACGAGCGCGAGGACGATGTCGTACCGGGTGAGCGACGACGGCGGGGCCGAGCGGTCGCGGCGGTCTCCGTCGGTTCCGTGCTCGCTGTGGCTACTGGAACGCATCTCTCTCACCACCCACTGGCGTGTATGCGCACCCACGCAGTTAAAACTTATCTGCGTGTCGTCGCGTGAACGTTCTACGAACCGCTTCGGAACCGCTCGATAACTTACGAGTGAGTTACACGCGCCCGGCGACCAACGGACACGTGTCGAAACTGCCGCCCGGACGCACGGGGCGTCCCGCGCACAGTCCGGCGACGGTGATGCCGGTCAGTCGGACGCGCCGCCGCGTTCGGCCCGAGAGGGCGGCGGGACACTGTCGTCCGTCTTCGAGACCCGCGGCAGGACACAACGGTCGGGTTCGGCGTTGACGTGTGCGTACTGCTCGGGGGCGTTCGCCAGCGGATGCGCTGGGTTCCGGTCGCCCGAGATACGAGCGGCCCGAACCGCCCCGAACCCGTTGACCCGCGCTTGGATGCCCCGCCAGTGCAGGCCGGTCGCCGACGGTACCGAGACGCTGTGAGGCGGGTCGTACGCGGAGCCGTGGGTCGCCAGCACCTCCGCGTTGACGTTCTCGGCGAGTTGGTCGTGGTCGATGAGCAGTCCGACGCGGGCGTCCGCAGGTGCCCGTGCCGCCAGCACGTCGAGACCGAGATGCAGCGCCCGGTACTCGGCGACGTTGTTGTCCGGCGAGTTGTCGGGGACCGACAGCCGGACCACGCGCTCGCCATCGAGCGTCTCGACGACCACGCCCAGCCCGCCGGTCCCGCCGCGGTCCGCGGCGACGCCGTTGTGTGGTTTGAACGAGCCGTCTGTGGCGATGTAGAAGTCCCGGTGGTGACTCCGGGGCGGGTGCGCGATGTGCGGAGTCGGTGATTCGTCGAACAGGTCTCGAAGGGACGGCCGGCCGTATGCGGCCATACGACTCCTTAGTCGACAGGGGTATTAAATATGTGGCCCCGTCACGTGGTCGCGGCGTCTCCCCGCTGTCGACGGATTCGACGACGCACGCCCGTCGTGTCGCTGAGGACCGATTGGGAGGTAGACCAGCTCCGGATCGCACTCGTCGAGGTACAAAAAGAAATATATTTCGAAATATGCGGCCGATAAAAGAAGAATAGCAACAAATATGTTAAAGTACACCCATATACTCGGATAGCTGGGACAGAAAAAGAATATAGAGTCATATATCCGAAGAAAGAGAGTGGGTTTTGTAATATGGGCTTCTATCTCTCTCGGGTGGCGATAGCGGGATTCGGGATAACACCCGTACCTCCGTTATCACCAGCTCCGGATAGCCGCGCTCTCAAACGTGCAAGACGGCCCGACGAGCCGTAGCGACGCGCCGTATTCGACCCGAAGTTTGCCATCGGTGAACAGTTCGGGTCGGGAACCGGCCCGGAAACGTTGGTACGCCGCCTTCACGCGCCCCGGTACCGGAGTGGCGCACTGAACTACGGTGCCGTGACCTCGCGGGAACGACGGTCGGCTGTTCACTTTCGGCAAACTAGAGGCCGATAGGCGCTGTTCCGCGATGGTGAACGCTCGCGGATACGGGGCGCGGGGTTGCGGGCGGCCGACCGCATCGAAGTGTCGGCGGCGGCGTTCGAACCGTCGCCGGCGTCACGACACGGACAGCCCGTTTTCGACCTTCTTCGCGCCGCTGACGACGAGGCCGACGATGTCTTCCTCCAGTCGTTTGCCGCTCATCCGGGTCGCGGGACCGAGAATTTCGATGGCACCGAGCGGCGTGTCGTCGTCGGTCAGTATCGGGGCTGCGACGCCGCGGAGGGCGCTGGACCGTTCGCGGCGGTCGTAGGCGACGCCGCGGTCGCGTATCGCTTGGGTCTCGGACCGCAGTTCGCTCCGGTCGGTGATGGTCTTCGTGGTCTCGGCGGCGAGGTCGCGCTCGAAGAACTCGTCGACGGTGGCCTCGTCCATGTTCGAGAGTATCGCCTTGCCGCCCGCCGTCGCGTGGAGCGGCCGGAGTTTCCCCTCCTGATTCGGCGTCTCGGTGTCGTCGGGTACCGCCGAGTAGATGTAGAGACAGTTCCACCCGTCGCCTTGCCCGGGGACCACCAGACACGCCTGTTCTCTGGTCGTGTCCGCCAACTCCGCGACCTGCGGGCGCGCGGCCTCGTATATCTCGTCGCGCTGGCGCGCGTAGACGCCAAAACCCACCAGTCCACGTCCGATCTGGTACACGTCGCCCGACCGCCTGACGTAGCCGATGGACTGCAGCGTCGCGAGGTGTTTGTGGACGGCGGCCTTCGAGAGGTCGCGGGCGTCGGCTATCTCGGTCAGCGTCAGGCCGTCGCCAGCCCGTATCGCGTCCAGAATCCGGTGGCTCGTGACGGTGGCCTTGATTCCGTACTGGTCCGACGGTTTCATACCGTCGCTAGCGGGCGCGCCGACAAATAGCTTGTTCACTATCGGTGAACGGATGGGCGCTACCACTCCGCGACGCTGCCGTCCTCGTGGCGCCACACCGGGTTGTGCCAGTTGACGGGCTTCTCGGACTGCTCGCGGATGTAGGCCTCGTTCATCTCGATGCCGAGGCCGGGCGCGTCCGGGACCGCCACGTAGCCGTCCTCGTACTCGAAGGCGTCGGCGTTCGAGAGGTAGTCGAGTACGTCGTTGCGCTGGTTGTAGTGGATGTTGAGACTCTGTTCCTGAATGAGCGCGTTCGACGCGCAGGCGTCGACTTGGAGACACGACGCGAGCGCGATGGGGCCCAGCGGACAGTGCGGGGCCAGCCCCACGTCGTAGGCCTCGGCCATCGCGGCTATCTTCTTGACTTCGGTGATGCCGCCGGCGTGTGAGAGGTCCGGCTGGATGAGGTCGACCGCGCCGTTCTCGAACACCTGTTTGAAGTCCCACCGGGAGTACATGCGCTCACCCGTCGCTATCGGGACGGTGGTGTGTGCCGCTATCTCCGGCAGGACGTCGTTGTGCTCGGGCAGAACGGGCTCCTCGATGAACATCGGTTCGTAGGGTTCCAGCGCCTTGGCGAGTCGCTTCGCCATCGGCTTCGAGACGCGTCCGTGGAAGTCGACGCCGATGTCTATCTCCGGCCCGACGGCCTCCCGGACTTCCCGGAGCCGATTGACCGCCGCCTCGACCGTCGCGGGGTTGTCGATGCGCTCGATTTCCGCGGTCCCGTTCATCTTCACCGCGCTCAGGCCGGCGTCGACCTTCTCCTCGGCCTCGTCGGCCACCTCCGAGGGCCGGTCGCCGCCGATCCACTGGTAGACCCGAACCCGGTCCCGTGTCGCCCCGCCGAGTAGTTCGTGGACCGGCGCGCCCAACTGCTTGCCCTTGATGTCCCAGA
Source organism: Haloarcula sp. MBLA0138 (assembly GCF_055632455.1). Taxonomy (NCBI): domain Archaea; kingdom Methanobacteriati; phylum Methanobacteriota; class Halobacteria; order Halobacteriales; family Haloarculaceae; genus Haloarcula; species Haloarcula sp. MBLA0138. Next base: position 646,589 of record NZ_CM145746.1, read on the forward strand.
GCGCTTGATCGATGCCGGCGATGGCGCTCATCAGCACCGGCCCACCGCGGTAGAAGCCGCCCCGATACATCGCCTGCCAGTGGTCCTCGATGGCGGCGGGGTCCTCCCCCAGCAGGTAGTTGTCCAGCAGTTCCTCGACGGCCGCGCGGACGCTGTGTGCCCGGCCCTCGACTATCGGCTCGCCCCATCCCACGGTGCCGTCCGTCGTCTCCACGCGGAGGAACAGCCACCGCGGCGGCACCTCGAACAGTTCGTACTCGGTGATTTTGCTCATTGTCGGTCGTACAGTCGACTGCTCGTCTCCGCGGCAAAGTCCTTTCGCTGCCGGCGTGGAACGGCCGCTCCTGTCGGTAGCCGCTGGCGAAGAACTAAAGCGGGTCCGCCGGGAACAGTCGAGCCGACCCATGACACGAGATGACACGAGGGCGGGACGACCGCGACGACACCGGTTCGGGGAGTCGACCGATGCGCCGCGTCGCGTCAGGGGGTGGGCCGCGTGGAACCGGAACTAGTCGCGGACTACCCGTCAGAGACCGGCGAGGGGCCGCTCTGGCACCCCGGCGAGGCGTGTCTGTACTGGCTGGACATCCCCAACGGCCTCCTGTACCGGTACACGCCCGAGACCGACAGCCATGGTGTCGTCTCGGAGGGGGCCCCGGTCGGCGGCATCACGCTCCAGACCGACGGGTCGCTCCTGCTGTTCGGCGAGGGGGGCGCGGTACAGCGCTGGGACGGCGAGACGCGGGAGACCGTGGCGCGCCTCCCGGCGGCGTCGGCCACCCGGTTCAACGACGTGATAGCCGACCCGCACGGGCGGGTGTTCTGCGGCACGATGCCGACGGCCGACCGACTCGGCGCGCTGTACCGCCTCAACACCGACGGGACGTTCACCGAGGTACAGGCCGCCGTCGACATCCCCAACGGGATGGGGTTCGCTCCGGACCTCGAGACGTTCTACTTCACGGCCTCGGAGGACCACGTCATCTACGCTTTCGACTACGACCCCGCGACCGGGGCGCTGTCGAACCGCGAGACGCTGGTGGAGACGAGCGACGAAGCGGGGATTCCCGACGGACTGACGGTCGACGCCGACGGCGACATCTGGTCGGCCCGCTGGAACGGCGGCGCGCTCGTCCAGTACTCACCGACCGGCCGCGAACGCCGGCGGGTCGAGTTCCCCGTCCGGAAGGTGTCGTGTGCGACGTTCGGCGGCCCGTCCCGCGAGACGCTGTACGTCACGACCGCCGGCGGCGACCGCCGTCCCGAAGGGGGGAAACTGGCGGGCTCGCTGTTCCGCGTCTCCCCCGAGGTCGGGGGAACGACGCAGTTCCGCTCGGCTATCCGCGTCGAGAGGTAACTCTATCCCCGTTCCCTCTCAGAATCTCGAAAATCCTTAATATGGGATTGTATATGCCAATTATGGCAGTAGAATAGATAATATGTATGTGAACTCGGAAATGAAGGAGGAGATACAATCATACTAACTCAGGCGAAACTCAAAGCCGAAGAATAGGAGTGGGTGGCGGCGAAACCTCCAAAATAGGTCGTTATCTGTTCGATTCTCGGAACTGTAGTGGTACGTATCCGGAATCTAGTGTGCAGGTACGTGTCGGACGCTCCGCTACTCGGTAGAAGTGGAACCGTCCGCGTCCCGTTGCGGAGCGTGTCGTCGGGGACCGGTCGGTCGGCGTCTCGGGAGGGTGGACGCCGGCCCCGCTCAGGCGTCTGTCCGGCTGTGGGAGTGGCCGACGAGCAGCGTGAGGGCGTTGACGGCGACGAGCGCGACGAACGCCGTCCGGACCGCTGTGGTCCCGAGTCCGGAAAACAGGAGCGGGACGTAGAGGAACGGCAGGACGATGGACATCCAGAAGGCGATACCTCTGACCGGGGCCAGCAGCGAGGCGGGACGGTCCGGGGACAGACCGTCGACCCGGGCGAACAACTCGTTGGTCGACGAGTTCGACATTGGGGGACTCTGCTAACACGTACAACCGACCCGGCCATATAACCGGTCGAGCCTTCGCCACGTTTCGGCTCGTTTCACGACTATCGGTGGCGAGTGACGACGTTTTACGACCGGATGAGCGGGCGCGAAACCTTTTATCGAACCGTCTGTGCGACCAACGCCGTCGCCGCTGGCGGTCAGGGACCGAGCACCGAGACGGACACCGCGTGCCCGACCGCGTCGAGGGACACCTCGTCCACGGCGTGGGCCGGCACCGCTGCCCGCCACTCTTCGACGCGTCGCTCGTGGTACTCCCGGTGGCCTTCTACCGAGTACGTCGCCGACGCGTCGGCACGGAGTTCGTCGGCCGTCTCGTCCGGGTCGGGATAGGCCGGCGTGCCGTCGTCGAGCAGCGCCCACGGCGCGACGTGGACCGTCTCCCCATCGTCGCCGTCGCCGACGACGTGGAGACGCGCTCGCATCCGACCGCTGTAGGGCGGCGTCATCCGCAGGACAGTCTCGCTGTCGCGGGCGGTCGCCTCGGCCGCCGCGACCAAGTCGTCGGCGCTGACCGCGACCGACGTGATTACCGACGGGTCCGTCGTCATGGCTTGCGGTACGACCGCCGCGCACAAAACCGCAGTGTTCGCCGACAGTCGGTCTCCTCGTGGCCGCCCCCGTCGGGTGTCGTACCGTCGTCAGCCCCGACTTCAGCCGTGATAATTGGAGCCGCACGCTTATGTCATCGAAAGCGATACTCGGCAATCGAGCCCGGAAATGCCGACTCTCACGAGGGAACGCCCGTGCACATGAACGGAGAACCCGACACCGCGACGGTTCTCGTCGTCGACGACGAACGAGACGTCGCCGAACTGTACACGACGTGGTTAGCGACCGAACACGACGTGCGGACCGCACACAGCGGCGACGAGGCGCTGGCGGCCGTCGACGACAGCGTCGACGTGGTCTTCCTCGACCGCCAGATGCCCGGTACGTCCGGCGACGAGGTCCTCGACGCCATCGACGAGCGCGGCCTCGACTGCCGGACCGTCATGGTCACTGCGGTCGACCCGGACTTCGACATCGTCGAGATGCCGTTCGACGACTACTTGACGAAACCGGTCTCGCGCGCCGACCTGTTCGACACCCTCGCGGACATGCTCGCTCGGCAGTCCTACGAGGACTGTGTCCAGCAGTATTTCGCCATGGCTTCGAAGAAGGCGACGCTCGAATCCCAAAAGGCCGACCCGGAACTGGCGGCCAACGAGGAGTACCGCGCGGTCAGCGAGCGCGTCGCGGAACTGCGCCAGCAGGCCGACGAGAGCGTCGACGAGATAGACGATTTCCAGTCCGTCTTCCGGGAGTTCCCCGGCGAGTGAGTCACGGCCCGAGCGGGTCAGGGCCCGGCCAGTCGCGCCGCCACATCGTCTATCCACTCCGGCACGTCCACGTCCGCCAGTTCGCCGTCCCGCCACGTCGTCACGACCGTCACGGTGGCGTCTCGGTCGAGGTCGACGCGCCACTTGCGCCCGTCCTCGGCGGTGAGGTCGAAGCGCGCCCCGCCGTCGGCGAGCGCGTCGACGTGTTCGACGGTGACCTCGGTCCCGGTGTAGACCGTTATCGTCTCTCGCATACCTTCCCGTAGCGCCGACGGCGAGATGTGTCTTTGGGACCGGGCGGTGCCGTCGCTGGGCAGGTACAGTTTCGGAGTAGTGCCCGGGGAGGGCTCCGAACCCTCGATCTCCGCATGACTCAGGTCGGGGCGTGACGAGCGCCCCAGAGTCATGCCGGAACAGGTGCCGCATGAGTCACTGAGACCCTATGAGTGCGGCGCTATGTCCAGCTAAGCCACCCGGGCGCGGGTGCACTCGGTGGTTGGCCGGTCCCGCTCTTGAAGGTTCTCATCTCCGGCGGGGCTGTGTCGTCGTGCCACCCGCGGATTTAAGCCGCCGGGCGGCGAGGCACGAACATGGAAATCCCAGACCTCGTCCAGCAGGAACTCGGGGACGAGGCGGTCCGGGCCGGCGTCAACCTCGGCGACGAGGACGCGGTCTGTTTCACGCCGACCCGGACGCTCGTCTACCGCGGAGAGGGGCTGCTCAGCGACGAGAAGGTCGACAGCTACCAGTACGACTTCGAGCGGTTGAGCGTCTCGGAGGGCCGGCGAAAGACGAAGTTCACTCTCGTCTACGTCGACGACAAGCGGACGCTGTCGGTACCGAACAACCGCGCCGAGGCCGTCTTGGAGCGGCTCCTCGAAGGGAACCTCCGGGCCGCGGGCGCGATAGCGACCGACGAGGCTGTCACCGGCGTCTTCCGGTTCAGCGAACTCACGCTGCTGGTCAGCGAGCGACAGCTGCTCAAACACATCGGCAACGTCACGTGGGACGCCGACTTCGAGGCGGCCGACTTCGAGGACGTGACCGGGCTGGAGTTCGAGGAGGGCAGCGTCGCCACCTCCGTCGTCCTCTCGGTCGACGGCCGACCCGACCGCATCAAGGCTCCGAGCGAGTCGGCTCGCGCCGTCCGGAAGACTCTCCAGCAGGCACTGTTCGCGTATCACGAGGTGTCGTCGCTGGCGGAACTCAACGCGAAAGTGCAGCCCGAACCCGACGACGACGCCGACGAGGACGGCGGGTTGGGACTGGAGTCGGGCATCGACCCGCTGGTGAGCGACGACGCCGGCGACGGCGAGAGTCCCGGTGACGGCACCGACCGGGCCGAGGCGGCGGCCGACTCGCCCGACCGCGGGTCCCAATCGGGCACCGGCCGGGCAGACCGGCCGACGGCCTCGGGCGACCGCCAGACTGGACCCCAGTCGGACGGCCCCCAGTCCGACTCGCAACCGACCGATTCACAGTCCGGCGTCGGGGCGGCCGCCGGGGCGTCAGCCGTCGAGGTTGACGACGAACTGGACGGGGCGGTCCTCGACGAGGCCGCCGACACGGACGCCGACATCGAGGCGCTCGAAGCGCAAGTGGCCTCGCTGACCGAGGCCGTTGAGGCCCAGAACGAGCGGATACAGCGCCAAGAGCGGCTCATCAAACAGCTCATCAAGGAGCTTCGACAGGGCCGCTAATCCCGGCCGAGTACCTTTCTGATACACGTCGAGCCGAAGGGGCCGAGTTCGCCGCTGTCGAACTGGACGAAGTGGCCGGTCGAGATGTCGCTTCCACAGCGCTGGCAGGTGAACGCCCCCTCGCGGACGACCACGTCGGCGTCGAAGCTGACGTAGGTTCCCCGCGAGCGCGGGCGGACGAGGCCGTCCTCGCGAGCGACGACCCCGCGCATCACGGCGGTGTCCAGTATCTCGCGTTGGACCTGCGGGTTCGTCGTGACGGCCTCGATGCGGTCGATGGCGTCGGCGACCGATAGCTCGCTGTCCTCGACATGTGCGAGCAGTTCGACCCCGAGTTCGACCGGGTCGCGGTCGGTGGCTGGCACGACCGGGGGTTCACGCCCCTCGGAAGTAACCCTTACCACAAGAGGTTTGACCGCCGAACGCACTGTGTTGCACAGATGGACCGCCTGCTGCGACGCCAACTGGTCGGGACGGGCTTTCTCGTCGTGACCGTCGTCGCCGCGACGCTCCTGCTGTCGCCGGCCCGTCTCGCGGCCGAGGCGATACACCTCGGCTCGCACCCGGTGTATCTCGCGGGCGTCATCGTCGCGCTGTATCTCGTTCGGCCGCTGTTCGCGTGGCCGACGCTCCCGCTGTCGGCGTTCGTCGGCTTCGTCCTCGGCGTCTGGTACGGGATTCCCGTCGCGCTGGCCGGGGCCGTCGTCACCTGTCTCATCCCCTTCCGGTTCGCACAGGAGGCCGGTGACCAAGGGGGGATGTTCGGGTGGCTCGGCGACTCCGGCCGCCGCATCATCGAGGTGACCGGGGAGACCCGCGGCGTGCTCGCGGCGCGGCTCTCCCCGGTGCCGGCCGACCCGGTGTCGTACGGCGCGGGCTTCGCCGGCGTCTCGACGCGGGCGTTCGTCGCTGGGACCTTCCTCGGGGAGATTCCGTGGGTCGTCGTGGAGGTGCTCGCGGGCGCGTCGATGCGGTCGCTGACGACATCGGGGCTCTCCGTCGAAGCGCTCCCGCAACTGCTCGTCCTGTTCGGGGCGACGGCGGCGCTGCTGGTCGCCGGTCCGGCCTACCGCCACGTCACCGGTCGTCCGGAGTCGTCCTGAACTCGAAGCGCGCGCCGCCGCACTCGCTCGTCGTGGCGTCGACGGCCCAGCCGTGGGCCGCCGCGACGTCCTCGACTATCGCCAGCCCGAACCCGGTGCCGTCCTCGCTGGTCGTGTACCCGCGCTCGAAGACCGTCTCGCGGTTTGACTCGGCGATGCCGACGCCGTCGTCGGCGACGTAGAACCCGTTGCCGTCGGACAGCACCCCGACGGTGACTTGCAGGTCGTCTGCCCCCGTCGGCCCGCCGCCCGTGTCGGGCCGCCGCGTCGGGCCGTGTTCGACAGCGTTACGAAACAGGTTCTCGAACAGCTCGCGCAACCGGGCGGCGTCGGCTTCGACGGTCCGCCTCCCGTCGACGCGGAGCGACGCCCCGGCCGTGTCGACGCTCTCCCACGCCCGCCGGGCCGCGGTCCCCACGTCGACGGCGTCGGCCTCGCCGACGGCCCGGCCCTGTTTCGCCAGTTCGAGCAGGTCCTCGATGAGTCGCTCCATCCGTTCGGCCGCGGCCAGCGCGTCGTCGAAGTGTTCGTCGTCGCCGGTCTCTCGGGCCAGTTCGAGGCGACCTTGGACGACGTTGAGCGGGTTCCGGAGGTCGTGGCTGACGACGGAGGTGAACTCCGAGAGCCGGCGCTCGCGCTCCTTCCGCTCGGTGATGTCCCGGATGATGCCGGCCGTCCCCGAGAACTCGCCGTCGGGCATCGGGAGCAGGGCCATGTGATTCTCGCAGGGGATGCGCTCGCCCGAGCGGGTCACCACGTCCATCTCCAGCGTGGCGTTCTCCCGGTCCGGGTCGGCGAGCAGTTCGCCGATGAGCGCCTCGCCGCTGTCGTGGCCGTCCTCGGTCATCACCGTCGCTATCGGTTCACCCAGCAGCGCCGACTCGTCGTACCCCGTCAGCGTCTCGACGGCTTCGTTGACGAACGTGAACACGCCGTCCGCGTCGAGCGCGTACACCGGGTCGCCGACGGCCTCGATGACCGTCTCGTAGCGTTCGAGTTCGCGCTCGCGCGCCTTGCGCTCGGTGACATCGCGCATGACGCCGACCGACCCCGCGAACTCGCCGTCCTCGTCGAACAGCGGCGCGACCTTGTCCTCGTTGATGGTCGTCTCGCCGTCGGCGTCGACGGTCCGCATCTCGAAGACGTCCCACGTCCGTTCGTCGTCGGCGACCAGCGCCCGAATCAGCTCGGTCCCGCGCTCGACGTCGGCCCGCGGCATGAACGCCGTGGGCTCCTTGCCGACTATCTCCTCGCGGTTGCGGCCGAGGTGGGCACACATCGCGCGGTTGACCATCTCGATGGTCCCCGACTCGTCGAGGACGTACATCGGGTCGCCGACGTTCTCGACCAGCGTCTCGTACTCCGCGAGTCGCTGCTCGCGTCTGCGCTGCTCGGTCACCTCCCGGCCGACGCCGGCGATGCCGCGCGTCTCGCCGTCGTTGTCCCGGATGAGCGAGCCGCGGAACTCGAAGGGTATCTCCTCGCCGTCTTTCGTCAGTACCGGCGCAGCCATCTCTGCGGTGCCGCTCTCGGTGGCCTCCTCGACGGTCGCCCAGAGGTCGTCGTGGTACGCCGGCGGGAAGAAGTCGAACACGTCCATCTCGGCTATCTCGCCGTCGTCGTAGCCGGTCATCGCCGGGACGGTGTCGTTCCAGCGCAGCAGGTCCCCGTCGGTCCCGACGACGTAGAACGCGTCGTCGACGGCGTCGATGAGGCTCTCGGTGAACTCCCGCTGGCGTTCGAGTTCGCGCTCCCGGACCTTCCGGACCGTGATGTCGGTGATGAACCCCTCCAGCAGTTCGACGCCCTCGTCGGTCGTCCCGACCGGTCGCCCCCGTTCCCACATCCACCGCGTCTCCCCGTCCTTGGTGTCTATGGGGTAGGTGACCTCGAACGGCTCGCCGGCCTCGAGACACGTCTGGACCTGCTGCCAGAGTCGGTCGGTCGCCGAGTCGTGGATGAGCGTCGCCCACGACACGTCGCCGCGTTCGATCGCCGTCGCGTCGTAGCCCGAGAGCGTCTCGGCCCCGTCGCTGACGAACTCCATGGGCCACCCCGGCTCGTTCCGGCAGCGGTACACCATCCCCGGGAGGTTCGAGATGAGCGTCGAGAGCCGCCGCTCCGACTCCTCCAGCGCGGTCTTGGCTCGCCGCTCCCCGACGGCGCGCTCGATGCGGTTGGCGAGCACCTCGTACTGGTCGGTGCCCACGTCCTTCTGGAGGTACTCGGTGACGCCGGCCGAGATGGCGTCGCTCGCTATCTCCTCGTTTCCCTTTCCGGTGAAGAGGACGAACGGCAGGTCGCCGTGGGTCTCGCGGACGGCCCTGAGAAACTCCAGTCCGTCCATGCCCGCCATGTCGTGGTCGCTGACGACGCAGTCGAACGCATCGGCGTCGAGGCGGTCCAGTCCCGCGCTCGCGCTGGACTCGCTGACGACCGTGATGCCGTTCCGGATGCGCTCTAAGTGCCGCGCGACGACCGTCCCGAAGTCGGCCTCGTCGTCGACGTGGAGGACTCGAATCTCCCCGACATCGCTGCTCATCGTACCCTTTTCGATTCTCCACTCTAATAAATCCGGGAGCGGTTGCCCGGATGACCGACTCCTGTCTGCTCGCTCGACGCGGCCGGGCCCGAATCCGATGCTTGTCGCGTCCGGTGGACCCGACGGACTCGCCGACGCTACCGGTCCGCTCGGGCACGCGGCTCACGCGGACCGCTTCGAAGAACGGAGAATGCGGCAAAAAGGGCCGCTAACCTTTGTTTTGGAGTGGGACCGCCGAGATTCGAACTCAGGTCCGACGCACCCCATGCGCCGAGGATACCGCTACCCCACGGTCCCGCACTCGGGAGGAGGGTGGTGGTTTAATTAAGGGCTTCGCTTCGCCGACGCCGTGGTGGGGTCTCGCGTGGCGGTGCCGCGTACGTCGTCGTCGCGCTCGGCGACCGATGGACGGGCCGCGACGGCCCGTCTCAGACGAGGACGCGTTCGAGGTCGACGACGGTCCCGTCGTCGGCGTCGGGGTCGCCGACGAGGGTACCCAGACAGACGGCGGTTCCGTCGGGCGTGTAGCAGGCGAGGAGGTCGCCTTCGGTCGGCACCGCCCCGCCAACTTTCGCCGGCGCAGCGTCGAGGACGCCGGGGGCGTACACCGGCGCGCCGTCGGCGACCGCCCGGGCGGCACTTTCGGCGACGGTCAGCCGCGGGAGGTGGACCAGCGCGCGCTCGGCCGGCGAGACGACCTCGCGCAGCGGGGCCTCGTTACCCTCGTCGGCAAAGGCGAGCGCGTCGACGAGGTCGTGCATCGTCACGAGAGCGGCGTCGTCGAAGGTACCGGTGGCGGTGCGGCGCAGGTCGCCCATGTGCGCGCCGGTACCCAGCGCCAGTCCGAGGTCGTGACAGAGTTTCCGGACGTACGTCCCCGACTCACAGCGCACCCGCAGCAGCGCCCGGCGGTCGCTCCGTTCCAGCACGTCCAGCGAGTGGACGGTGCGGGTCCGGAGTCGGCGTTTCACGGCGCTCTTGCGCGGCGGTTTCTGGTAGATGTCGCCCTCGAACGCCGCGACGACCGATTCGAAGTCCGCGGGAGCGGCGTCGTGGAGTTCCAGCACGGCGACGTACTCCTTGACGGCGTCGTCGAAGACACGGGCCATCCTGGCGGCATCGCCGAGCAGGACGGGCAGACAGCCGGTTACCTTCGGGTCCAGCGTCCCGCCGTGGGCCACCCGGGACTGGCCGGTGGCGTCCCGGACCCACGCCGCGACCTGATGGGCGGACGGGCCGGGGGGCTTGTCGAGGTTGACGACGCCGAACGCGAGCAGTTCGGCGGGCGAGCGGTCCTCGGGCGGGGAGCGTAGCATCGGCTCAGAACTCGTAGCGCACGTCCTCGATGGGCGCTTTCCCCTCGTCGCCGTCGGGCCGGTAGGAGTCGATGGCGTGTAGGGAGACGCTCAGGACGCCTTGGGGGTCCCAGCGGGCGGTGTTGACCGAGAGGTCGTAGATAGAGAGGTCTTCGAAGTCGATGTCGTAGTACTCGGCGTAGCGCTGGGCCTCGCTCTCGCCGCGCTCGCGGGTCTCGGTCTTGGCCTGCTCGTAGGGTTTGTTCTCCCGCTGGGCGATGCGGTCGGCCCGGACCGACAGCGGCGCGGTGAGCCAGAGCTTGATGTCGGCGTACTCGCCGGCCATCCAGCCGGCCAGCCGCGACTCCAACACGAGGTCGTCCCGCTCTTTGGCGATGTCGCGCAGCCGGCGGTCGAGGTCGCGGTCTATCTGGGCGTCCTCCTCGGCGGCCTTGTTCAGTTCCAGTGGCGTCATCCCCCGCTCCTCGGCGAGCTCGCGGAAGATGTCGCCGCCGCTGACGTGGTCGTAATCGAGGGCGTCAGCGAGGCTCTTTGCGAGCGTACTCTTGCCGCTCCCGGCGGGGCCGGAGACGGTAACCAACATATCTCACCTCCGGCGGGCCGGGTAAAAAGGGCTGTCTATCCGGTCGGCGACGTCTCGACGTTGAGCGCCTTCCGGATTATCTGGGTGAAGGACAGCGAGCAGAGGAAGTACCAGAGAATCCACGCCTGCAGCGGGCCGGCGACACCGCTTTGCCAGCCGGTCACCCCGCCGACGATGGGCATCACGACGACCGGTGCCTCGACCTGCAGGATACCGCCGAAGACCTGCCAGTACAGCCAGAGGAACACGGGGATGTTGATGAGCATTATCCAGACCATCGGGCGAAACTGCTGTTTGAACATGCCCATCTGGTCGCTCATCAGCTCCATCTGCTCCTCTTCGAGGCGGTCCAGCGCCTCGTCGTCGCCCCGCTCTTTGGCCTCTTTGCGACGGTCCTGCAGGTCCTGCATCTTCTCTTGGTGTTCGGACATGCCGGACATGTCCATCAGGTGGTCCTGCAGGAGCGTCGAGGTGACCCCGGTGAACATCGCCAACACGAGGATGACGACGTAGAAGGGGAGTATCTCGGCCATCGGTCCGATGACGATGTCGAGCGTGCCGCCGATGGCGTCCCGGACGGTGTTGAGCGAGTAGCCGGCGAACAGCCCGAGCGTCCCGAGGCCGGCGAGCTTGTCCCACGTACTCCAGCCGCCGTCCTCGTCCTCGTCGTCGACCTCGGCGTCGGAGCCGTCGAGCGCCTCGCGGACGCCCTCGGGGTCGTCGATGACGAACCCCTCGCCGTCGGCGTCGACCAGCAGGCCCGACTCGATGAGCCGCCCCCACTCGCCGCTCGTGAGGTCGTCGCTGACGTCGCTCCACGTGACGGTCCCCTGCTCCTCGGCGACCGAGAGCGCGGTCCGGAGCGCGTCGGCCTCGCCCTCCTCGGCGAGCCGGTCGACCTTCGGTGCGATGCGTGCCATTGTCCTGTGTTCAGCGGTGACGGCTTATCAACGTTTTACTCTGCCTGTTCGCCGACGGCGGCCTCGATGTCGGTCCAGACCTCGTCGGGGGTCTGCTCGCCGTCGATGGCGACGAAGCCGTCGTCGTCGGCGTAGTGGTCGATGACGGGTTGGGTGTTCTCGTCGAAGACGTCCAGCCGGTTGCGCACGGACTCCTCGTTGTCGTCGTCGCGCTGGACGAGGTCGCCGCCACACTCGTCGCAGACGCCGGCCGTCTCGGGCTGATTGAACTCGACGTGATAGTTCGCACCGCAGTCGTCACAGACGCGGCGACCGGTGAGTCGGTCGACCAGTTCCTCGCGCCCGACGTCGAGCGACAGAATCACGTCGAGGTCGGTCATCCCGGCCAGTTCCTCGGCCTGTTCGAGGTTGCGCGGGTAGCCGTCCAGCACGAACCCGTCGGCCTGCGAGAGCGCCTCGTCGACGATGGCGTTGACGACGGCGTCGGGGACGAGGTCGCCGGCCTCCATGTACTCGCGGGGCGTGTCGTACTCCGTGTCCATGTCGCTGATGTCCATGTCCTTGTTGGCCCGGAGCGCGTCGCCGGTGGTGACGTGTTCGACGCCGTAGGCCTCGGCGATGTTCGTGCTCTGTGTCCCTTTGCCGGCTCCCGGCGGTCCGAGAATCAGGATTCGCGGGTTCGACATGGACGCGGCTTCTCCGGGGGCGGTTAAATGGTTGTCCAAATCCGCGCGCACCCTCCCGGCCCGTGCTGCCGTGACCCCAAGGCGGTAGTGTCGGCGGTCGGTACGTGGGGTATGCTCGAACCGGGCGACCCGGCACCCGAGGTCAGTGCGTCGAACCAGCGCGGCGAGACGGTCGCGCCTTCGTTTGCCGACCCGACGGTGGTGTACTTCTATCCGAAGGACTTCACCGGCGGCTGTACCATCGAGGCGCGGGACTTCCAGTCGCACCTCCCGCAGTTTCAGGAGGGCGGTGTGACGGTCTACGGTGTCTCGATGGACGACGTCGAGACCCACGCCGACTTTGCCGAGGAGGAGGACCTGCTGTACGACCTGCTCGCCGACCCCGACGGCGCGGTGGCCGAGGCGTTCGGACTGGACACCGCCGACGGCCACACCGGCCGCCGGACGTTCGTGCTGGCCGACGGCGAGGTCAAGGCGGTCTACGACCCCGAACTGCAGGACCCCGAGGGCCACGCCGAGGAGGTCCTCCACGACGTGCGCAACGAGTTCGTCCGCGGCGGGTGAGCGTCGCCCGCCCCGACTCTCGCCGCTTCCGGGGCCGCGCTCGTCGCCTCAGAGCCACGGCGTCTCCGGGTCGACGGGGTTCTGTGGCTCCTCGCCCCGGAGGACGGCGGCTACGTCGCCGGCGACGCCCCGCGAGAGGTCCGCCCGACTCTCCTCGGCGTACCAGCCGACGTGTGGCGTCACCACCACGTCCTCGCGGCCGACCAGCGGGTGGTCGTCGGCGGGCGGTTCGCTCGCCAGCACGTCCAGTCCCGCCGCGGCCACCTCGCCGGCGTCCAGCGCCGCGGCCAGCGCCGCCTCGTCGACGACCGGGCCGCGGGCGGTGTTGACGACGACGGCGTGGTCCGGGAGCCGCTCGAACTCGGCCGTCGAGAACAGCCCACGGGTCCGCTCGTACAGCGGCAGGTGTATCGAGAGGTGGTCGCTCTCGGCCAGCAGTCCGTCGAAGTCGACCGCCGCGACGCCGTAGTCGCGCATCCGCTGCGGGCCGACGTTCGGGTCGTGAGCGACCACGTCCACCTCGAACGACCGGAGCTTCGCGGCCAGTCGGCGGGCGATGTTGCCGAAACCGGCCAGCCCGAGCGTCCGCCCGGCCAGCCGGTGCAGCGGCGCGCCGACCTGCCAGTCCCACTCGCCGTCGCGTACCGACCGGTCGTACCGCGGGACCGAGCGGACACAGGCAAGCAGGAGCGAGAGCGCGTGGGTCGACACTTCGTCTAAACAGTAGTCCGGGACGTTGACGACCGTGACGCCGCGGTCGGCGGCCGCGTCCACGTCGACGTTGTCCACGCCGATGCCGGCCCGGCCGACGACTTCGAGCGTGTCCGTCGCCGCGAGTGCCGCCGCCGTCACCGGGGTGGCGGCGTCGACGATGATGCCCGCCGCGCCCTGTACCGCCTCGGTCACCGCCGTCTCCGTCTTCTCGTCCAGTATCTCGACGGTCGCGCCCGCGGCTTCGAGAATCTCCGACTGGGTCTCCGGGTCGACGGTCTTGTTGTCACAGAGGACGACCGTGCTGGTCATACCCGAGGTGTCGGACGGCAGCACAAAGAGCCTGTGGCGGTCGAAGACCGACGGCGGTCAGGTCGAGAACAGTTCGGCCCCGCGCCCGATTCGGGTCTGGTAGGCGCGGGCGTCGACGCCGCGCTCGGCGAAGGTGTCGAGCATCGTCCCCGCGATGGCCCGGCGGTCGCCCTCGTGGCAGGCGGCGACGACCGTCGGCCCGGCCCCGGAGATGGTGACGCCGGTCGCGCCCGCCGCCAGCGCCGCGTCACGGACCTGCTCGTAGCCGTCGATGAGTTCCGCGCGGGCGGGCGTGACGACGCTGTCGTGCATCCCGCGGCCCACGAGGTCGGGGTCGTCGCGGTGCATCCCGGTCGTCAGCGTCGCGGCGTTGCCGACCGTCTCGACCAGTTGCTCGACGCGGGCCGTCTCCGGGACCACCCGGCGGGCGTCCCGGGTCGAGACGACGATGTCGGGCAGGCAGGCCACCAGCGGGATGTCGGCGTCGACCTGCGCGACGCCGCCGTCGGTTGCGACGGTGAACCCGCCCATGATAGAGGGCGCGACGTTGTCGTCGTGAGCGTCGCCGGAGACGACGGCCTCGCCCTTGGCGGCGATGGGGACCAACTCCTCGCGGGAGTGGCCCCGGTCGTACAGTTCGTTGAGGCCGACCGCGGCCGCGGCGGCGCTGGCTGCCGACGACCCCAGTCCCGACGCCGGCCGGACGCCCTTGTCTATCTGGATGCGAGCGGGCGCGTCCAGTGCCTCGGCGACGGCACCGACGGTGTTTTTCTCGGGGTCCTCGGGGATGAACTGGCTCCCAGCCCCGGTCACCTCGATGGTCGTCCGGTCGGCCCGTTCCAGTCGGACCACGTCGGCGGGACGCTCCAGCGCGACGCCGAAGACGTCGAACCCGCTCCCGAGGTTCGCGCTGGTAGCCGGTGCCCGGACGGTTAGCATGTCTGCGAGTTTCAGGAGTGTCGCCAAAAAGGTAGCGGACCGCCACAGCCCCGCGGCACGGGGGTCCGACGGGGGCGTGACGGTCGCTCTCACGATTGAGAACGCGGCCCAAAGTCCTAAGAGTGAGAGGTCAGAGGGTACCAGTAAGCCAGAGGTATGGAGTTCGACGTGGGGGCGCTACTCGTCAGCGCGACGGTTGCGGGTGGGGTGGTGAGTCTCGGGCTCGCCGCGGTGAGCTGGCAACACCGTGACGTGCCGGGCAGCGCCGCCTTCGGCTGTCTGATGCTCGCCGCCGGGAGCTGGTGTTTCCTCGAAGCCGCGTGGCTGACCGTCTCCTCGCGGCAGTCGGCGGCGACGATTTTCGGCCTCACGCGGTTCAGTTCGGGGCTGGTAGTGACGTTCTGGCTCGTGTTCGCGCTCGTCTACACCGACCGGCGCGACTGGTTCACCCCGGGCCGACTCGCAGCCGTCGCGGTCGTTCCCAACCTCTACGCGCTCGCGCTGGCGGCCCCGCTCGACGGGGTCGTCTCGGTCGACATCGCGGCGCTCACCCAGTCCGGGCTGACGCTGTTCGTCGCCAGAACGGGGGCGCTGTACGGCGTCCAGACCGTCGTCTCCTACGCCCTGCTGGGCGTCGGCTACGTCCTGCTGGGCGAGTTCCTGCTCCGGTCGCGGAACCGCTACCGGCGACAGACGTTCGCCATCCTCGCCGGCGGGGTGTTGACCGCGGGAGCCCACGCGTTGTTCCTGCTGGGTGCGACGCCCCACCCGGGCCTGAACATCGCCCCCCTGACGTTCGCGCTGACCGGTCTCGTCGTCGGGTTCGCGCTGTTCAACTACGAGTTCCTCTCGGCCGCACCGCTGGCGGGCGACCACCTCGTCGAGGAACTACCGGACCCGGTCATCGTGCTCGACACCGACGACACCGTCACCGACTTCAACGCGGCCGCCGGGGTGCTCGTCGACGGGTCCGACCCCGACGCGAGCGACATCCAGCCCGTCGTCCCGACGCTGCTCTCGGCCGTCGGTAGCGGCGAGACGTTCACAACGCAGGACCCGCTGACGTTCTACGAGATACACGTCAGCGCGATTACTGACCGGCGCGACTCCCCTCGCGGGCGGATGCTCGTCCTGCGGGACATCACGGGCCAGCAGCGCCGACAAGACCGGCTCGAAGCGCTACAGGCCGCCACACAGCAGTTCATCGAGGCCGACCAGCCCGAGTCGGTCGCACAGTTGGCGGTCGATTTCGCCATCCGCGTCCTCGGGCAAAACGAGTCCGGCGTCTTCCTCGTCAACGAGCAGGGGCACCTCGAACCGACGGCGCTCAGCGACTCCGTCCGGGAACACGTCGACGACGATCTGCTCTACGTCGACCCCGAGGAGATGCCCGAGGACAACCTCTGGCAGACCTACGACAGCGGCGAGGCGCGGGTCGCCGACCTCGACGGCGATGCCACCGGCGACCTCGACTCGTCGCTGATGCTCCCGCTCGGCGACCACGGCGTGTTAGCCATCGCCTCCGTGGACGACGAGTACCCCCACGACGACCGACAGTACGCGCGCATCCTCGCACAGACGACGCAGGTGGCCCTCGACCAAGTCGAGCGCGAGCGGGAACTGCGCGCCAGTCGGGCCGCGGTCAAGCGCCGCAGCGAGCAGGTGGAGTTCTTCAGCGGCGTCCTGCGCCACTCCGTCAGGAACGCGATGCTCGTCGTGCAGGGGCGGGCCGAGTATCTGGAGGGCCGCGTCGACGCGACCCACCGGACCCACATCGAGACGATCTCGGACTGGTGTCGCGACCTCACCGAGATGAGCGAGACCGTCCGGGAGATAAACGAGACCGTCACCGCCAGCGAGGCCGAGCGCCTCGACGCGGTCGACCTCGGCCGACGGCTCCGCTCGGTCGTCGACTCGGTCGAAGCGACGCATCCGGCCGCTCGCATCGACCTCGCGGTCGACGGCCCGACCACCGTCCGCGCGAACGGGCTGGTCGAGCAGGTCGTCGAGAGCGTTCTTACCAACGCCGTCCAGCACAACGACGCCGACGAGCCGACCGTCGAGATCGACCTCCGGGAGGCCAGCGACTGGCTCCAACTGCGCATCGCGGACGACGGGCCCGGAGTCAGCGACGACCTCAAGGAGACGATGTTCCAGCGGTCGATGACGCCCGACCAGACCGCGGGCGGGTTCGGCCTGTACTTCGTCTCGGTGATGATGGACCTCTACGGCGGGAAGGTGTGGTTCGAGGACAACCACCCGACCGGGACCGTCGCTATCCTCGAGTTCCAGCGCGCCAGCGAGGCGTCGACGCCGGCGAGCGTCCCCGGCTCCGTCCGCGAGTCCGAGACGACCGACCACGGGCGCACGTCGGCCGACGGCGGTCAGCGCTGACCGGCGAAGCACAAAGTAATTCCCCCGACGGTCGGTACCCCCGAGGTATGATAGGCGTGGTCGGTGGCGGTATCGCCGGACTCGCGGCGGCCTACCGCCTCCAGCGACGCGGTCACGAGGTCCGCGTCTTCGAAGCGAGCGACGACGTGGGCGGGCTCGCGGCCGTCTACGAGACGGCAGGTGACCCCATCGAGAAGTTCTACCACCACCTCTCGAAGTCCGAGGAGACCATCGTCGAACTGGCGACGGAGTTGGGGCTGGGCGAGGACGTGGAGTGGCGCGTCGGGAAGAACGCCTACTACGTCGACGGCGTCGTCCACCCGATGGACACGCCGTGGCAGATTCTGGCCTACCCCCACCTCTCGCTGTACGACACCTTCCGGCTCGGGATGCTCGTGCTCGACGTGGACGTGCGCGGCGGCGTCCCCTCGTTCGACACCTACGAGCGACTGGCCGACTTCGAGGACGTGCCCATCGAGGAGTTCGTCGTCGAGCACACGACCCGGGGCGTCTACGAGAACTTCTTCGAGCCGCTGCTGGACGCGAAGTTCGGCGACCGGAAAGAGGACGTGAGCGCCGCGTGGCTGCTCGGGCGAGTGAAGTTCCGCGGCGAGCGCGACATCCTCAACGGCGAGGTGCTGGGCTACCTCGACGGCGGGTTCGGCCGCCTGCTCGACGCCCTCGTCGACGCCGTGGGCCGCGAGCACATCGAGACCGGCGTCCGGGTGACCGACCTCGACACCGCCGGGGACGCGGTCTCGGAGCTGACCGTCGCCGACGGCGCGGGCGAGCGCACGCACGCCGTCGACGGCGTCGTCGTGGCGACGATGCCGAACGTACTGGAGGAGCTGACGGGCTACGCCTGCGACATCGACTTCCAAGGGACGGTCTGCTCGGTCGTCAGCATGGACGAGTCGCTGCTGGACACCTACTGGCTCAACATCGACGACGACGTGCCCTTCGGCGCGCTCATCGAACACACCAACTTCGTCCCGCCCGAGCGCTACGGCGGCGACCACCTCCTCTACGTCGCCCGCTACGTCCAATCGCCCGAAGAAGACGTCTGGCAGCAGTCCGACGAGGAGGTCCGGGAGACGTGGCTCGCGGGCATCGAGGACCTGTTTCCCGACTTCGACCGGGACGCCGTCAACTGGGTCCGCACCGCCCGCAACCCCCGCACTGCGCCGGTCTACGAGCGCGGCTATCTCGACATGGTCGTCCCCTACGACCTCGGCGACGCGGTCGCCGACGGGGTCTACTACGCCGGGATGGCCTCCCGCGCCCAGTACCCCGAGCGCTCTCTCAACGGCGGTATCGTCGCCGGCTACGAGTGCGCCGACCGCATCGCCGACCGGTCGGCGTAGCGCCCAACCGTTCTTGTCGGCGGCGACCGTACGGGGACTATGCGACGGAGGGACGCCCTCGCCGGCATCGCGGCGCTGTTGGGGACGCTCGCCGGCTGTCCCGGGCGGGCCGACCCCGGCGACGGGGTCACGCCCGCGCCGGTTCCGACCGACTCCTCACCCACCGAGCGTCGTCCAGCCGGCCAATCCGCGCCGTGTCCGTCGCTCCAGCCGGGCATCGAGCGAACGCTCTGTGGGCCGGCGAGCGCGCGCGACGGCCCGGCGCTCGAACTCCTCGCCGACCGGGAGACACTCGCTGTCGGCCCCCAGACGGCTGCGCGGGTCGCGTTCGCCCTGCGCAACCGGACCGCGGACCCGTTCGAGACCGGCGACGCGCGGTGGGTGCTCGCGCGCCGCCAGCCCGGCCGCTGGACCGTCGTCGACTGGGGGACGAGCGGGACGGCGACGACGGTGTTGCCCGGTGAGCGGTTCGTCTGGACGCTGGGGACCACCGGCGACGTGATTCGGGGCGCGAACCACCGCGACGTGACCGTGCCACTGGAGACGGGCCGGTACGCCTTCGCGGTGAACGGAACACTCGCCGGGACGCGGCTGGGGCTGGTGGCGACCGTCGCCGTCGCGGCCCGGCGTCGGACCGCGAACGGGTCGCCCGGGGCGACCGACGACCGGAGCGACTGACTGCCGCTCAGTCCGCGGCGTTCTCGGAATCGTCGCCGGCCACGCCCGGGGCCTCGTCGACGGACACGTCTTCGGGCTCGTCCTGCCCGCCGCCGACGACCTCGCCCTCGGCGGTCTCGACGTAGACGTCGTCGGCGAAGCCGCCCTCGGCGTGGGGATGTTCGGGGTCGTCCAGTTTCTCGGGCGTCGAGTCGGCCTCGCGGACGCCGTCGGCGGGACGGAACTCGCCCAGCGGGTCGTCGATGGTGATGCCGTGGGCCGCGAAGAAGTCGGAATAGCGGTCGTAGTGGGCTTCGAGTTCGTCGCTGGGGAACTCCATCATCTCCGTCCAGCCGTGGTTGTAGAAGTCGAAGTTGGCCTGTACGTGGGTTATCTCGCGGGCCTCGGCCTCGGGGTAGCCCGCGTCCAGCGCCGCGACGTAGGTGTCCATCGTCGCCTCGAAGAAGTCGTCGAGGTGGGGGCGGCGCTCGTCGGCCCGCTCCGGGTCGGCCTTGTCGGCGAAGACGTTCGTGTGGAGGTCGACCAGCCTGTCGGTGACCGCCTCGCCGACCACCGGGAGCGTCAGCGCCTGCTTGGCCGCGAAGTGCTTGACGTTCTGGCGGAGTTTCATCGCATCCACGTTCGGGCGCGACGGCCTTCAATGCCCCGACTACGCGGGAGTTCGGCCGCCGAGCGGGAGGGTATCGCAAACGATACGCAGATAGCAATCCACATTAAGGCCGATTGCCTACCGTTCTTGCATGAGCACGTCGCACGTGATAATCGGTGATGGCATCGCGGGTGCGTCCGCGGCCGAGACTATCCGGGAGGAAGACCCGGACGCGTCCGTGACAGTCCTGACCGACGAGGGAGAGGCGCTCTATAACCGCATCCTCATCAAGGAGTTCGCCAAGGGGAAACTGCCCGAGGCCCCAATCTCCATCCACGAGCCCGAGTGGTACGACGAGCGCGACATCGACCTCCAGTTGAACACTCACGTGACGAAGATCGACACCGAGGCACACACCGTCGAGACCCACACGGGCGACGACTACGAGTACGACAAGCTGCTGGTGGCGACCGGCGGGACGCCCGCACAGCTCCCCGTCGAGAACTCCGATGCCGATGGCATCGACCACTTCTGGACGTTCGAGGACGCGCGCTCCATCGCCGAACACGCCGAGGACGCTGAACAGGGCATCATCGTCGGTGCCGGGCTGCTCGGCATCGACCTCGCCGCGGTCTGCGGCGCGCAGGGCGTCGACGCCAAGTACCTGATGCGCGGGAACCGCTGGTGGCGCTACGCGCTCTCGGAGGACGGCGCGGAGATAATCCACGAGGCGTTGCGCGAGAACGGCGTCGAGCCGGTCTTCGACTCCGGCGTCGACCGATTCGAGGTCGACGACGACGGCCACGTCACCGCCGCCGTCGACCCCGACGGCAACCGCTACGAGGGCGAGTGGGCCGGCGTCGCCATCGGGCTGAACTTCAACACCGAGTTCCTCGCCGGGTCCGGCATCGAACTGGACGACGGCATCGTCGTCGACGAGTACATGCAGACCAACGCCGAGGACGTCTACGCGGCCGGTGACATCACGCAGTTCTACGACACCATCCTCGACGCCCAGGCCCAGAACGGCGCGTGGGGCTCGGCGAAAGAGCAGGGGTCGGTCGCCGGCTCGAACATGGTCGCCGACGCGGAGTCGGAGACGTTCCGCTGGGTCTCCTCGTACTCCATCACGCACTTCGATTTCCCCTTCCTCTCGTTCGGTCACCCGACGCGGGGCGACGACGAGGCCGAGCGCAAGTACTCCGACAGCGAGTGGCGGCGGCTGGCCTTCGAGGACGGCCAACTGGTCGGCGGCGTGCTCATCGGCGACCTCTCCCAGCAGTCCGCGTACAAACAGCTCATCCGCGAGGAGCGACAGGTCGCGGACAAGAAGGAGCTCCTCCTCGAGAAGGAAGTCGACCTCGAAGAAGTGAAAGCGCAGACGGCCGCGCCCGCGGAGTAACGCGACCGGCAGCCTCGCCGCCTCGCCGACCACCGTCGGCGGCCCGAACCGGCTCGGCGGCGGAGAACGACGCCCTTTTTTCGCCCGGTAGCGGAGTAGCCAGCATGGACGGCGGCAGCGGCGACATGACCCTCGCGTTCGACCTCGACGCGCTCAAAGAGCTGGCCCACCCCGACAGCGTGTTCACCGACGCGCGCCAGTGGACGGAGTACGTCGGCGTCGTCTCCGAACAGCCGACCTACGTCGTGACGAACTTCACCCGGAAACACCGCATCCGACAGGACTTCTTCTCCGGGCCGCGCGGGCGCTCGGAGAGCCTCGAAAACGTTCGCGAGCAGTTCGACACCGACCGGCACGTCTTCGTCGGCACCGACGAGGACGACGCCGAACTGGCCGAGTCGGTCGGCTGGGAGTACCTCCCGGTCGAACAGGCTTCCGAGGCGGCCGGCTGGGAACTGGGTGAGCCGGAAGCGCCGGCGGCGACGGCCAACGAGGAGACCGAACGCGACGACTGGCCCTGACCGTCGAGCGGACGTTTCGACCCCGTTGCCGCCCTCGCCGGACGGCTCGTCGCTTCGCTCCTTCGTCCGGTAACCACCTCGCTCTCTCCGGTCGCTCGGCGGATGCTCGCGTCACTGCGTCGCCCGAGCCAGCTATTGTGTCTTTGCCAACGAATGGGACGGTTGGAAGCAGTCGGGAGATCTGGCACGACAAGACACTGGTCTGAGAGCTAGTACGGTCCAAGTTCCCGGACGGTGAGTAGTTCACGGAGACCGTCTGTATCGAAGTCAGCGTCGGAGACGACCAGCTCCGTCCCTTCGGACCGGGCTGTCGCTGCAATCATGAGGTCACGCGGTGACATGGGAGTGCCAGATTCGAGGAGGCGACTCTGCATTCGGGCGGCCTCGAACGCGACCTCTTCGGAGAAACCGACAGTAGCCACTCGCCCGAAGTTCTCACGTGCTTCGATGAGGTCTGCCTCACCTGCCGAAAACACCTCTCCGGCGAGAACTTCGTACATACAGATACTAGAGGTGGCTAGGGTCGGCTGTTCGTCGACGAACTCGACGACTTCCGCGACACCGTCGAGGAACTCTATGATGACCGACGAATCGAGCAGGGTCACTGCTCGTAGCTCTCTCGGGAACGTTTGATCGCTTCACGAGCCTTTTCGGCTTTGCCAGTTCCCTTCCATGCGCCAGCGTTCATCCCCGCCCCCTCGTTCGCCAGTCGGTCGAGGAACTCGTCCCAACTCTCGTCTTCACGCTTCAGCCTCGACAACTTCTCCTTTGTCTCGTCAGAGACACGGATTGACGTGCTCATATGCATACGTTGTGTATGCGGCCGGAAGTAGTTTGAGGGGTTACCGCCGGAGTGGTACGATGCGGGTGGAGAGCAAGACCGCTGTATACGTGCTCTGACTCGGCTACGGCGCTTCTGACGTGGGACGGACGTTACGATGTGGTTCGTCTCTCCGCTCAACTGTACGCAACACAGATAGTGGGACCGCTCCCCGCGTGATGGTTTCAGCGAGGTCGACATTTTTATTATCGGACCGCGTGGCGTACCGCGCATGGCCCTCGACATCGGCCACGCCCTCCAACGTGGTATCGACGACCTACTGAGCGAGACGGGACTGCTCGTCGGCGCGGTGTTGGTGTTGTTCAACCTCGCCAGCGCCGTCGTCTCGGGCACGCTCTCCCAGCAGTTGTTCGGCATCGTCTTCGCCCGCGCGGACTACACCGAAGGGCAGCGACAGGCGATTCAGGCGGCGACCAGCCAGAACCCCCTCGCCCTCGACGTGGCGCTGCCCGTGATAGCGGTGCTGGCCGTCGTCGCCGTCTTCGCCGACGAAGGCATCCGCTTTTGGGCTATCCGGGCCTTCGCCGGGCCGGACGAGACCCGCGTCGACGCCGTCGGCGACCGGCTGTCGCAGCTACTGGTCCTCGGCGTCGGGTTCGGGCTCGTCGTGTTCGTGCTCCAGCAGGTCGTTCCGGTGCTCGGGCAACTGGGCGGGATGGTGACGACGCTGGTCTCCTCGTTCGTCAGTTCGGCCGGCGTCCTCGTGTTGCTGGCCGTGTTCGTCTACCTCCGGCAGGAGATAGCTCTCGGCGAGGACGGCCTCGGCGGGACCGTCCGAAACAGCTTCGCCCGGTTCATGGACGACCCGGCGCGGGCGCTGGTCCTGCTCGTGGTACTCGGACTCGTCGGGCTCGTGGGGAGCGTCCCGGCGATAGCGTCGTTTTTCGTCGGCGACGTCGGCACCGTCGCCGGCGTCTCGGGGTCGATGCTGACCCGGGTCCTCGGTATCGTACTGAGCGCTCTCACGCAGACGCTGGGCATCGCGGCGGTCACGGACGCCTACCGGCAACTGCGCGACGACGCCAAGCCGGAGTTCTGAGCGGGGCGTATCGCGGGCTTTAACCCCGCGAGCGTCCAACGACAGGTGATGGCAGAACCGCGCGTCCCCGGCGGCCGCGAGTCGGAGCTCGAACTGGCCTGTGGCGAGGTCATCGACATCCGCGAGCGCCTCCACATGGGCATCCGCGAGCTCGACTGCGACTGCGGCGAGACCCACGCCGTCGTGTTGGACGCGCACCCGCTGGCCCGGTTCGTCCCGGAGTTCCTCGTCGAGATACTGGGCGAGACGGTCGAGCCGGCCGACGACCACGACGAGTTCACGACCGCTCACCTCATGGGCGTCGTCATCGAGGAGTTCCCCGACGAGGTTGCGGTCGCGGACGCCGCCGACAACGGTGCCGTCGGCTACTCGATGGCGTGGGTCACCGCGTTCGACTCCCGGCGGCTCCACGAGATCGTCGTGGAACTGCTGGTCGAACTGATGGAACACGCGGTCAGCCACGCCGAAGACGACGCGGTCGTCGACGAGTTCGAGGCCCAGATGCTGGAGTTCGACGTGTCGGCGTTCGTCGACCAGTACCGCCGCGAGCGGAACTTCGACGACCGGCACGACTCCGCCGTCTGAGGGTCTGTCGCCGCGCCGTCGACGCCGGCACCCGCCGTGTCGGAGACGCAACTCTCGACGCTCGTCGTATGACAGCGGCTGACAACGTTCGCCCCGTCGCTGTCGGGCGGTTCTACCGAAATCGCCGTCTGACGGCTGTCTGACGGCATTATATGGTGTTTGGGCTGTTGTACGTGAACATGGCCATACGTCACGGCGAGTTCGAGCGCATCCGGTCGGTGCTCGACGACGCCGACGCGGATGAGCCGCTGACGGCCCGCGAGATACTGGACCTGCTCGAAGCCCACGGCGAAGACTTCGACAGCGCGCACCGCGTCGCCACGGTACTCGGTCGACGGGCACAGACCGGCGAGGTCGAGGTCATCCGCGACCAGCCCTACCGATACCGGTTCAGCGACCAGCGGGCCTGAACGGCTTACCACCGACGACCCTGCGGGCCGTCCCCAGCCTCCGTGGTAGGGCGTCACATTACGACATTCGAAGTTCTGTTTCGAGCCTCGTAATCTTTCGCCGGGCTTATTACGATGTGTGGACTCCGGTCGGGTAATGACAGCCGAGGAAGACCGTACGATACTCCTCATCGGGAGCGGCCCGATAAAGATTGGACAGGCAGCCGAGTTCGACTACTCCGGTGCGCAGGCCTGCCGGGCGCTTCAGGAGGAAGGCGCGCGCGTCGTCTTGGTGAACTCCAACCCGGCGACCATCATGACGGACCCGGAGATGGCCGACAAGGTGTACCTCGAACCCATCAACACGGAGGCCATCAGCGAGATAATCCGGAAGGAGGACCCCGACGGCGTCATCGCCGGGCTGGGCGGCCAGACCGGGCTGAACGTCACCGCCGAACTCGCCGAGGAAGGCGTTCTCGACGAGTACGACGTGGACGTGATGGGGACGCCGCTGGACACCATCTACGCCACCGAGGACCGCGACCTGTTCCGCCAGCGCATGGAAGACATCGGCGAACCGGTCGCCCGCTCGACTACCATCTCGCTCGACGAGGACGAGTCGGTCACCGACTTCGACGAGGAGAGCTTCCGCCAGCGCGTCGAGGACGCCGTCGACGAGGTCGGCGGCCTCCCCGTCATCTCGCGGACGACCTACACCCTCGGCGGGTCCGGGTCCGGCGTCGTGGACGACATGGACGAACTCGTCGAGCGCGTCCGCAAGGGCCTGCGCCTCTCCCGGAACGGCGAGGTGCTCGTCACCGAGTCCATCGAGGGCTGGGTCGAACTGGAGTACGAGGTGATGCGGGACGCCGACGACTCCTGTATCATCATCTGCAACATGGAGAACATCGACCCGATGGGCATCCACACCGGGGAGTCCACGGTCGTCACGCCCTCGCAGGTCATCCCCGACGAGGGCCACCAAGAGATGCGCGACTCCGCGCTGAAGGTCATCCGCGAACTCGGTATCGAGGGCGGCTGTAACATCCAGCACGCGTGGCGCGACGACGGCACGCCCGGCGGCGAGTACCGCGTCGTCGAGGTCAACCCCCGCGTCTCCCGGTCCTCGGCACTGGCCTCGAAGGCGACCGGCTACCCCATCGCCCGCGTCACGGCGAAGGTGGCGATGGGCAAGCGCCTCCACGAGATAGACAACGAGATAACGGGCGAGACCACCGCGGCCTTCGAGCCCGCTATCGACTACGTCGTCACGAAGGTCCCGCGCTGGCCCATCGACAAGTTCCGCGACGTGGACTTCGAGCTCTCGACGGCGATGAAATCGACCGGCGAGGCCATGTCCATCGGCCGCACCTTCCCCGAGTCGCTGCTGAAAGCGCTGCGCTCCTCGGAGTACGACCCCGCCGTCGACTTCGGCGAGGTCGGCGACGACGAACTGGAGTCGGAGTACCTCGTCCGGGCCAGTCCCGACCGGCCCTACGCCATCTTCGAGGCGTTCACGCGGGGGTACACGGTCGAGGAGATAGTCGACCTGACCGACATCAAGGAGTGGTACGTCGAGCGGTTCGAGCAGGTCGCCGACGCCGCACAGGCCGCGATGGAGGGCGACTACGAGGCCGCCGCGCAGGTCGGCTTCACCGACCAGGAGATAACCGCGCTGGCCGGCGGCGAGTTCGACGACACCCACCGCTCGTGGCTCCCGGCCGCGCTCGGCGACGGGACCGTCGAGGCCGCGACCGACGGCGGCGAGGCGGCCACGCCGCCCCAGAACGACGGCACCGGCGACGTCTCGGTCGACACCGTCGAGACCGAGACCACCGACCGCGACTACAAGCTGGTCGACACCTGCGCCGGCGAGTTCAAGGCGACGACGCCGTACTACTACTCGACGCGGGACCCCATCTCGGGCATCGACCGCGACGAACTCGTCATCGACCGCGACCTAGAGAGCGTCGTGGTCGTCGGCGGCGGCCCCATCCGTATCGGGCAGGGCGTGGAGTTCGACTACTGCTCGGTCCACGCCGTCCGCGCGCTGGAGGAGCAGGGCATCGAGGCCCACGTCGTCAACAACAACCCCGAGACGGTGTCGACGGACTACGACACCTCCGACGGCCTGTTCTTCGAACCGGTCACCGCCGAGGAGGTCGCCGACATCATCGAGTCGACCGACGCCGACGGCGTGATGGTCCAGTTCGGCGGCCAGACCTCCGTCGACATCGGCCAGCCGCTGGAGGACGAACTGGAGCGCCGTGACCTCGACTGCGAGATTCTGGGCACCAGCGTCGAGGCCATGGACCTCGCCGAGGACCGCGACCGCTTCAACCAACTGATGGACGAACTCGGCATCTCACAGGCCGAGGGCGGGACGGCCACGAGCAAGGAGGAGGCGCTCGAACTGGCCCACGACATCGGCTACCCGGTCCTCGTCCGCCCGAGCTACGTGCTGGGCGGTCGCGCGATGGACGTGGTCTACAACGACGACGACCTCGAGACCTACATCGAGGAGGCCGTACGGGTCTCGCCGGACAAACCCATCCTCGTCGACGAGTTCCTCGCCGACGCCGTCGAACTGGACGTCGACGCCGTCGCCGACGAGGACGACGTGCTCATCGGCGGCGTGATGGAACACGTCGAGACCGCCGGCGTCCACTCCGGCGACTCGGCGTGTATGATTCCGCCCCGCTCGCCGGAGATAAAGGACGTGATGCCCCGCATCCGCGAAGTCGTCGAGGACATCGCCGACGCGCTCGACACCGTCGGTCTGCTGAACGTCCAACTGGCCGTCCGCGACGGCGAGGTGTACGTGCTGGAGGCCAACCCGCGCTCCTCGCGGACCGTGCCGTTCATCTCCAAGACCACCGACGTTCCCATCGCCAAGCTGGCCGCGAAGGTCATGGCCGGCGGCTCGCTGGCCGAGATGGACGTCGAGGAGCGGATTCCCGAGCAGGTCTCCGTCAAGGAGGTCGTCCTGCCGTTCGACCGCCTGCCGGGCTCGGACCCGCGGCTCGGCCCGGAGATGAAGTCGACCGGCGAGGTCATGGGGACCGCCGGCTCCTTCGGCAAGGCTTACCAGAAGGCCCAGATGTCTGTCGGCAAGGCCATCCCGCTGGAGGGTGCGGCGCTGGTCGACCTGCCCATCCGCGGCTTCGAGGAGCACTTCGACGTGACGGACCTCGACGACTACGCGGACACCGAGGCTGTCATCGAGAGCATCCAGAACGGCGAGATAGACCTCGTGGTCTCGCGCGACCGCGACGTGCTGGAGGTCTGTGTCGAGGAGACGGTGACGTACTTCTCGACCATCGAGAGCGCCGAGGCCGCGCTGGAGGCCATCAACTCCGCCGACGAGCCGCTGTCGGTCCAAGCCATCAGCGACCGCCCCAAGACTGTCCGCGAGTGGGGCAAGTGAGCGCCCACCGGGAGCGCCTCGCGTAACTAGCCCACCTTCCGATACGAGAACGTTATCGGACTATAATCGACGAAACGCCCGCTCGCGCGGCGAAAACTACGACGTTCGCAACCCTCTTGTCGGCAGCCACCGCAGTCGTGGCATGGACCACGCGACGAACGCCGCCTCGGGGTGGGGGTGGCGATGAGCGACGGGAACGTCGCCGACAGGGCGTTCACCCTCTCGGAGATGGCCCCCGACGACTCGGTGACGATGGGTGTCCTCGCCAACCGCGAGGGTCGGTTCTCGCAGGCGCGGCCGCTGAACGACCCGCCCGTGACGTACCTCGACGGCGCGGAAGCGCCGGCGTACGTCCTCACGAACGGGAAACGCGGCATCGGCCGCGGGACGAAACGCAACACCGTCTCGCCCGCGGGCGACAGGCGGACGGTCGTCCTCGTCACCGGGCGGCGGACGCTCTGTCTGGTCGGCACGGCTGACGGCGACGAGGTCATCGCGGTACCCCACGAGGCCGTCGCCGACGTGGTCTGTAAGCGTGGCCTCCGCGCCCACCGCATGGCACTCCGGACACCCCGGAAGATGTACCACTGCTGGGTCCACCGGAAGACCGACATGTCGGTTCTCGAATCGGCCGCGGCGTTCATCGAGGAGCGCCGGCCCGAGGAACCCGAGTCGATAGACGGCGACGACGACGCGAACCGGGTCATGTACCGCGGCCGCCCGGTCGCCCCCGACACCACCCGCGAGGACACCGACAGCGACCAGACGGTGATGTACCGCGGCCGGCCGGTAAACGGAACCGACAGCGACGACGACGCCGAGTGACCGTCCGACGCGGAACTGACCGCCCGACACGGAACCGACTGCTTCACAACACCTACGTCGCGGCCGCCCCCACGGAGCCCACATGAAGTTCGCAGTGTTCGGAGCCGGCGGCATCGGCGGTTATTTGGGTGCGCGGCTGGCCGACGCCGGCCACGAGGTCCACCTCCTCGCGCGCGGCGACCACCTCGATGCGCTTCGGGCCGAGGGCCTGCGCGTCGAGAGCGTCGCCGGCGACGCCAGCGTCGACCTGCCGGCGACCGACGACCCGGCGGACGTCGGCCCGTGTGACTACGTCCTCTTCTGCGTGAAAGCTCACGACACTCGCGGGGCCGCTGCGGACCTCGACCCGCTTCTGGGCGACGAGACGGCCGTCGTCTCCTTCCAGAACGGCGTCGACAACGAGCCGTGGCTGGCCGACGAAATCGGCCGCGACCACGTCGTCGGCGGCGTCGCCTACATCTTCTCGACCATCGCCGCCCCCGGCGTCGTCGAACACACCGGCGGCCCGGGACGGTTCGTCTACGGCGAACTCGACGGCGGGCGGACCGACCGCATCGAGGCATTGGATACGGCGTTCGCTGCCTGCGAGGGGCTCGAAGGCGTCCTCGCCGACGACATCCACACCGAACTCTGGGGGAAGTTCGCCTTCATCTGCGCCCAGTCCGGGTTGACCGCCGCGACGCGCCTGCCGCTTGGCGACATCCGCGACACCGAGGAGACATGGGGGATGTACCGGCGGGTCATCGAGGAAGTGTGTGCGGTCGCCCGCGCCGAGGGCGTCGCGCTCCCAGACGACACCGAGGCCGAGTGGGTCGAGTTCGCCCGCGGCCTCGACGCCGACTCCTACTCGTCGCTACATTACGACCTGACCCACGAGAAGGCACTCGAACTCGACGCGCTGAACGCCTCGGCCGTCCGCCACGCCGAGGCGGCAGACGTGGCCGCGCCGATGAACGAGGCAATCGCGGCCGTCCTCCAGCCGTGGGCCGAAAAGTTCGCGGACGACTGACCCTCGCTCTCTCGGTCCGCTACGGCTCTCCTACTCCTCTGCCATCCCGAGTACGTCGTCGAAGAAGCCCAGCGAGTCGTGCGGGCCGGGGTTGGCCTCGGGGTGGTACTGGCGGGTGATGATGTTCAGGTCGTCGTTTTCCAGCCCCTCAGGGGTGTCGTCGTTGACGTTGATCTGCGTCACGTCGAGCTTGTCGCCGGGTTCGGCGACGGTGTAGCCGTGGTTCTGGGTCGTCATCACGACCTGATTCGAGCGGAGGTCGCGCACGGGCTGGTTGACCCCGCGGTGGCCGAACTCCATCTTCTCGGTCTCGCCGCCCAAGGCGTTGGCGACGACCTGCTGGCCGAGACAGATGCCGGCAAGCGGCACGTCGCCGACGTACGTCTCGACGAGTTCGCCGGCCTGCTCGAAGTTCTCGGGGTCGCCGGGGCCGTTCGAGATGAAGAGGAGGTCCGGGTCGGCGGCGGCCACGTCGTCCTCGCTCGCGTCGTACGGGAAGACGTGGACGGTGGCGTCGCGCTCGACCAGCGACTCGACGATGGAGCCTTTCGCGCCGCAGTCGACCAGCGCGACCGTCGCGCCGTCGCCGCCCTCGTTGTGGACGGTCACGTCGTCGACGGAGACTTGCGCGCCGATGTCGGTGTGGTCGGACATGTGCTTGCACTCGTGGAGTTCGTCGAGCGCGTCCTGCTCGGTCACGTCGGGGCCGGCCGCGATGCCACACTTCATCGCACCCTCGTCGCGGATTTCGGTGACGATGTCACGGGTGTCGAGGTGGTCGACGGCGGGGACGCCCTCCGATTCGAGCCACTCGGCGACCTCGTCGGTCATCTCGCGGGCGACGGCGGCGCGGGGGTGGACGCGGTCGGACTCGAAGCGCTCCTCCCGGACGCCGTAGTTCCCGATGAGCGGGTACGAGAACGTAAGCACCTGCTCCTCGTAGGAGGGGTCGGTCAGACTCTCCTCGTAGCCGGTGTACGCCGTCGTGAACACCAGTTCGCCGCGGGCCGTGCCGGGCGAGCGAGCGCGGGCTTCGATTACGCGGTCTCCCTCCAGCGCGACGTATGCGTCAGCCATTACGAGATGCGTATTCCATCGGCGCTCATAAGGGTTGCTTTCGAAGGCGAGTTACGATTTTCGTAATACTCAAGTCGGGGCCGTCAGTAGCCTCACATCTCGATGGACGAACTCGACCGCGAGATACTCTCGATACTCCGCCGGGACGCCCGTATCCCGTACACGGAGATAGCAGACGAGGTCGGCACCTCTGAAGGGACGGTCCGCAACCGCGTCGAGAGCCTCGTCGACGAGGGCGTCATCGAACGCTTCACCGTCGCGACGCGGACCGGCAACGTCAAGTCGATGATAGAGGTCAGCGTCGACGTCGATGTCGACACCGAGGCTGTCTCCGACCGTATCTCCGAGTGGCCCGCCGTCGACTTCGTCTGGCAGGTCTCGGGCGAGGAAGACATCGTCGTCGTCGTCGACGCTGCCGACACGAACGCCGTCAACGACCTCATCACGCGGGCCCGAGAGTTAGACGAAGTGGTGAGTACGAAGACGAGGCTGATTCTGGACGAACGAGTCGGCTGAGTGGGAGGCGCTCGGTATCCGGAATCCGCCGATTGGAGGCTGATTCTGGACGAACGAGTCGGCTGCGCGGAAGCGGGCAACGACCACCGTCGACTCGGAGTTGTCGGCATATTTATACCTGTACGCGGAATGGTGACGCGTATGGACGAGAAACGTCTCGTCGTCGCCCTGTTTGGCCTCCTCGTCGCGGCCGTCCTCGGTGCCCTCGCCTACCAATTCATCGCGCCGCTGACCGTCTCGGTGTTCCTCTACTACTCCACCCGGCGGTACTTCAAGTTCCTCCGGCGGCTCCGGCTGCCCGCCCGGGTCCGGGCGGTGGTGGTCATGGCGTCGCTGGCGGTCCCGCTGCTCCTGCTGGTGAGCTACGCCGTCGTGTTGCTCGTCGTCGAGGCCCAACAGTTCGTCGAACAGTACGCCCTCGTCTCCGTCGCGTCGACACACGTCGACTGGCTGGGCGGGATAGAGACGGTCCCCGACCTGACGGTACAGGGGATGTACAACGCTTACCAGTCCGGACAGCTCTCGCCGCTGGTCGAGTTCGTCACCGGCCACGCGACGCTGTTGACCACGGTGGTCTCGAACCTCTTTCTCAACCTCTTTGTGACCGTCATCGTCACCTACTACCTCCTGCTCGACGGCGGGCGGATACGGGGGTGGCTCCTCCGGTTCGACGACGACGCCGTCATCCGCGAGTACCTCGAAGCCGTCGACTCGGAACTGGAAGCGGTCCTCTTCGGGAACCTCCTGAACGTGCTCGCCATCGGCCTCATCGCCATCGCGTCGTTCAGCGCGTACAACGCGCTCGTCCCGGCCCCCGCGGAGGTCCCCTATCCGGCGCTGGCCGGCGCGCTGACCGGTATCGCCAGCCTGATTCCCGTCGTCGGCATGAAGATAGTGTACCTCCCGCTGACCGGCATCGCCGCCCTGCCCATCGTCTTGGGCGGGGACTCGTCGCTGCTGGCGTACGTTCTGGGCTTTCTCGTCGTCGCCGTCGTCGTGGTCGACACCGTCCCGGACCTGCTGTTGCGGCCGCTGCTCAGCGGCGAGAACACCCACGTCGGCCTGCTGATGCTGGCGTACACGCTCGGCCCCGTCGTGTTGGGGTTCTACGGCCTCTTCTTCGCGCCGATACTGCTGGTCGTCGGCCTGACGTTCGCTAACACGGCCGTCCCCCGACTGCTGGGGGCCGACGAGCCCGACGGCGTCCCGGCCGACCAGATGCGGTTGGAGGACTTCAGCTAACGTCGCTGCGGGCGTCGCCGGTCGGCCCCGTCAGCTCGTCTCCTCGCCGGTCAGCCCGTCGAGCAGGTGTATCGCCCCGTGTTTGTCCAGCGGGTCGTTGGCGTTGCCACAGTGGGGCGACTGCACGCAGGCGGGGCAGCCGTCGGTGCAGTCACAGGTCCGCAGCATCGACAGCGTCGTCCGCATGAGGGCGTCGACGTCTTCGTAACCGGCTCGCGTCAGGCCGACGCCGCCGGGGTAGCCGTCGTAGACGAAGACGGTCGGCGCGTCGGTGTGGGGATGCAGCGGCGTCGACAGCCCGCCGATGTCGCCGCGGTCACAGAGGTACTCGAAGGGGAACATCGAAATCATGGCGTGCTCGGCGGCGTGAATCGCGCCCGGGAAGTCCCCGGGGTCGCCGTCCGGCCCGCGGTCGCTCGCGTCACCCTGCGCTCCGTCCGCCCCGCCGTCGGTCTCGACGCCGTCGGCGTCCGGGTCGGCCGCCCCGCCGCGAATCTCGCGTTCGAGGTCGCTCGGCACGGTGTGGTACAGCGCCCGCGTCTCCAGCGTCGTCTCGGGGAGGTCGAGCGACCGCCGGCCAAGCACCTCGCCGGAGCCGCTGTCCCGGCGCTCGTAGCCGGTAATCTGTTTGCGCATCGTCACCGAGGCGAACCGGACCGGCACGTCCGGGCGGGCGGGTAGCGTCCGCCCGCGCAGGTCAGCCTCGACGGTGATGGTCTTGTCGTGGCGGACCCGCGTGTAGTAGTCGGCCCACGTCCTGTCGAGCGTCGCCACGCCGGCCGCGAGGTCGAGGTCCGTCACCTCGTAACGGCGGCCCTGATGGTGATATATCGCGCCGGGGTGGGCGTCTCGCAGGGCGTCCTCGAAGGGGAGCTTTGCGACCACGTCGTCGCCGGCGACGAGTTTCACCTGCCGGTCGTCGACGGTCCGCAGGCTCATCTCGTGATGGGGACTGCCCGACCCGAGCCAGCGGATGCCGTCGTCGGTGGTGCGGCGGTCG
This sequence comes from Haloarcula sp. MBLA0138, assembly GCF_055632455.1. Taxonomy (NCBI): domain Archaea; kingdom Methanobacteriati; phylum Methanobacteriota; class Halobacteria; order Halobacteriales; family Haloarculaceae; genus Haloarcula; species Haloarcula sp. MBLA0138. Next base: position 680,187 of record NZ_CM145746.1, read on the forward strand.
AGCCGGCCCTGTGACTGCAGGTCGGCGACCACGTCGGGGAACCGCTCCCCGAAGTGGCGGTCGTCGTCGGGCGAGAGCCAGTTCTCGCAGGCCGCGGCGTGGACGTGGTCCGGGAGCAACTGCTCGTTTTCGGGGTTCGTGACGGCCCGCTCCGCGCCGGTCTCGAACAGCGCGTCCGGGTTCTGGAGGACGTACTGGTCGAGTTGGTCCTCGCCGCCGACCAGCGCGACCAAGGCGGGGTCGGTGCCTCGCCCCGCCCGGCCGGCCTGCTGGAAGGCCCGCATCCGCGTCCCGGGGTAGCCGTCCAGCAACACGGCGTCCAGCCCACCCACGTCGACGCCGAGTTCGAGCGCGCTGGTCGACCAGACCCCGCGCAGGTCGCCGGACTGGAGGTCGCGTTCGAGCCGGCGGCGCTTCTCGTCGGTCAGCGCGGCCTGATACGCGCCCACGCTGTCGGCGAGAGCGGGCTCGCCGCGGTCCCGTAGCTCGTCGGCGCTGGCCGCCGCGTACCGCTCGGCGGCCTGCCGGGAGCCGGCGAAGACGACCGTCTGGAGGCCCCGCTGGACCAAGTCGACGAACAGCCGCTTGGTCTCGACGTGGCTCGACTTCCGGCGGCCGCTGCCGCCCCGTCCCTCGTACTCCGGCGGGTTCCACAGCAGCCAGTGGCGCGGGCCGCTGGCGCTGGCGTCCGCGTCGACGAGCGCGAAGGAGTCGGCCGGCCGGCCGGTGACGCCGGCGGCGTGGTCGACCGGGTTGCCGATGGTCGCCGAGCAACAGACCCACTCGGGGCCGCCGCCGGTGTCGCCCGCGCTCCCGGCGTCGAACCGCTCGGCGACCCGCTGGAGGCGGCGCATGACGAGCGCGACGTGGCTCCCGAACACGCCGCGGTAGCCGTGGACCTCGTCGACGACGACGGTCTCCAGCCGCCCGAAGAACCAGTCCCAGAGCCGGTGTGCGTGGGGGAGGATACCGTAGTGGAGCATGTCCGGCGTCGTCAGCAACACGGTCGGCTGGCGCTCGCGGACGGCCTCCTTCTCCGACTTCGACTGCCGGCCGGTGTACTGCTCGACGGAGACGCCCGACGCGAACCCCAGTCCCCGCGCGAGTTCCGACAGCGTCTCGGTCTGGTCGTTGATGAGCGCGACCTGCGGGGCGACGTACAGCGCCGTCGCGCGACGGTCCAGCGCCCGCTCGAACGCTGGAACGGTGTAGGCGAGGCTCTTGCCGCTCGCGGTCTCGGTCGCGAGGACGACGTTGTCGCCGGCCCGCACCGCTTCGACGGCGTCGACCTGATGGGCGTACAGCGACTCGATGCCCGACTCGGCGAGGACGCCGGCGAGGCGGTCGTCGAGGTCGCAGTCGGCGAACGCGGCTTCGCTCCCGGGGACGGTCCGCTCGTCGACTAGCTGTCCCTCGTAGTACGGTCGGTCCCGGAGCCACGCGACGGTGTCGTCCACGACCCGAGTTGGGCCAGCGTCGGTATCGGTCTTACTCTTCGTGCCACGGGGCCGCACGCTCGGGCCGGTCGCCGCCGTCCCGGACCGCCGCCGGGAGTGCGTCGACGGTGACCGTCTCCGCGGCCCCCCCGACGGGGACGCCGTCGTCGCTTCGCACCGCCAGCAGGCGGTCGGCGGCGTCAACGACCGGTCGGTTCCCTTCGCCCACCTCGCCGGCCGCGACCACGGCGTCGGCCGCGCCGGCCAGTTCGACCGCGCGGCGGCGCGCGCCCGCGTCGATGCCGGCGAAGGGCGGCACCGTCACCGCCGGGCAGTCCAGCGCTGTGGCGCGCTCGGCTGCCGCGTCGCCGGCCGGCGCGACTCCGACGCTCACCTCGGCCCCGGCGGCGACGAGGCGGGCCAGCGCGGTCGCGGCCGGTCGCCCCGTTCCGACGACGTGGACCCGCGCGTCGACGCGCTCGCGCTCGGGCAGCGGCGTCACGAGCGGGGCGTCGCTGTGGGGCTGGCGGGTCACGAGCGCGTCCGCGCCGAAGGCTTCGCCGACAGTTTCGCGCGCGAGGACCGCCTCGGGCGGGCCGGCGGCGAGCACCTGCCCGCCCGACAGCAGGACGAGCCGGTCGCAGTACCGGGCCGCGAGGTCGAGGTCGTGGACGGCGGCGACGGCGGTCTTCCCGTCAGCGACGAGCCCCGAGAGCAGTTCCAGCGTCCGGACGGCGTGGTTGACGTCGAGGCTCGCCGTCGGCTCGTCGAGCAGCAACACCGGCGTCGCCTGCGCGAGCGCGCGGGCGAGGAGGACCCGCTGGCGCTCGCCGCCCGAGAGGTCGGTGACGGTCCGGTCTGCGAACCGGGCGACGGCGGTCCGCTCCATCGCCGCCCGGACGGCCGCGCGGTCGTCTTCGCCCGGCCGGTCCAACCGCCCGAGGTGGGGCGTCCGCCCCATCTCGACGACCTGCTCGACCGTGAACGCGAAGGATAGCTGTGGCTCCTGTGGCATGCTGGCGACGAGTCGGCCCCGCTCCCGGGCCGACAGCGCGGGCAGGGACTCGCCGGCGACCCGCACCCGGCCGGCGTCGGGCGTCAGCGTCCCCCGTATCGCCCGCAACAGGGTCGTCTTGCCCGCACCGTTCGGCCCGACCAGCCCGACCAGCGCCCCCTCGTCGACGGTCAGCGAGACGCCGTCGAGGACCCGCTGGTCGCCCAGCGAGACGGCGAGGTCGGTCACGTCGACGACGGGCGCGTCGCTCGCGTCGTCCGCCCGGTCCACGCGCCCGGCCTCGTCCGCGCCGTCGGTCCCGCTCACAGTTCGTGGACCTCCCGGTTGCGCAGCAGGTAGAGGAAGAAGGGCGCGCCCAGCGCGGCGGTGACGATGCCGACCGGCACTTCGGCGCTGCCCGAGCGCGCGAGCGTGTCCGTGGCGACGAGAAACGCCGCGCCCGACAGCGCCGCGGTCGGCAACAGGATTCGGTGGTCCGGGCCGACGAGCAGGCGCAGGACGTGCGGGACGATGAGGCCGACGAAGCCGATGACGCCCGCGACGGCGACGCCGGCGGCCGTGACGACGGCCGACGCACCCAGCAGAATCTGCTTGGCCCGCTCGACGTCGATGCCGAGGCTCGCGGCGTCGGGTTCGCCGAGCAGGAGGACGTTCAGGTCGCGGGCGTACGCCAGCAGGACGCAAAAGAGAACGGCGACCGGGAGCAGCGTCGCCGACACGTCGCCCCACGTGGCGCTGGAGAGGTGGCCCATGAGCCAGAACACCGCCCGGCGCATGCTCTCGCCGCTCTGGAGCAGGAGGAAGGAGACCACCGCGCCGAGAAACGTCTGGACGGCGACGCCGGCAAGCAGCAGCGTCGCCACCGGCGTCCGCCCGTTCCGAGTCGCCAGCAGGTAGACGCCGAACGCCGACAGCAGCGCGCCGGCGAAGGCCGCCCCATGGAGGCCGAGTCCGAACGGGACGGTCACGGGCGCGACGATGGACGCCACCGCGCCGACGGCCGCCCCCGCCGAGACGCCGATGATGGCCGGGTCGGCCATCGGGTTCCGGAAGACGCCCTGCATGACGGTGCCGGCGGCGGCGAGCGAGAAGCCGACGACGGCGGCGAGCAGGACCCGCGGGAGGCGGACTTGGACGACAATCTGGCGGTGGAGGTCCGCGACGGGAAAGGAGAACAGCGGCGTCGTCGAGAGGGCGACGCGCGCGCCGTCAACGGTGACGCCGGTCGGCACCGCGACGCCGTTCAACAGGACCTGCGCCACCTCGACGGGCGGAATCCACACCGGGCCGACGGCGGCGCTGGCGGTAACCACGGCGACCAGCAGCGCCGAGAGGCCGGCGGCCCACGACGCCGTCCGTCCGGCGGCATGCATGTTCACAAGGTGAGTTGCAGTAGGCAAATATTTATTGTTCGACCGGCCCGGTACAGACGATGGCACGGCTGCAGACGCTGCTCGTCGGACTCGCGCTGGTGACGACCGCGGTCGGTGCCGCTCCGGGCGTGGCGGGGCCGGCCAGCGCCGCGACGCAGACGGACTGCGGGTTCCCGGTCACGCTGACGGACGCGACCGGCACCGAGATTACGCTCGACGAGCGCCCCGACCGTGTGACGACGACCAACCCGTCGGCGGCCCAGACGATGTGGGAGGTCGGCGGCCGCGAGCAGGTCGTCGGGTTGACCCGGTACGCGTCGTATCTGGAGGGGGCCGGCGACAGGCGCAACGTCTCCGCGGCCTTCGGCGTCTCCGTCGAGGAGGTCGTGGCGACCCAACCGGACCTCGTGCTCGCGCCCAACGCCAGCGCCGGGCAGGTGGGGGCGCTGCGGGACGCCGGCCTGACGGTGTATCACTTCCCCGCGGCGACGAGCATCGCCGACATCCGTCGGAAGACGGCGACTATCGGCCGCCTGACCGGTAACTGCGCCGGGGCCGCCGAGGCCAACGCGTGGATGGACGCCAACGTCGCGGCCGTCCGCGAGACGACCGCCGATATCGAGGACCGACCGCGGTCGCTGTACCCGCTGGGCGGCGGCATCGTCGCCGCGGACGGGACGTTCGTCGACTCGCTGCTGACGCTGGCCGGGACCGAGAACGTCGCCGCGCGGAACCACACCGGCTACCCGAAACTGAGCGCCGAGGTCCTCCGCCAGCGCGACCCCGAGGTGCTGTTCGCCACCGAGGGCCGGGTGTCGGCGGTGACCGAGGAACCGTACGCCAGCACGACGGCCGGCCGGCGGAACGCGACCGTCGTCCTCCGGACACGGGACCTGAACCAGCCGGCCCCCCGGAGCGTCGTCAACGCCGCCCACGACGCGACGGCGCAGTTGTACCCCGACCGCTACGACTCCGACAGCTACGTCGCCCGCTCGGCGGTGGCGTCGGCGACGCCGACCGCGACGGACGCGCCGGCCGCGACAGCCACGACAGCCGAGACGACCGGCGGGAGCGGAGCCGGCTTCACCACGCTCGCCGCGCTCGGGGCGGCCGTCCTCGCCGCGCTGGCGGTCGCCGCCCGCCGGTAGGGGGCCGACGCTTTTCCCCCGCGGCCCCGTCCGGTCGGTATGGACAAGGAGGCCATCCGAACGGCGGTCTGGGACGCCCTCGAGGAGCACGGCGTCGCCCGGTTCCCGTTCCCGCCCCACGACCGCATCCCGAACTTCGCCGCGGCCGAGCGGGCGGCCGACCGCCTGACCGGGACCGACGCGTGGGCGGCCGCCGAGACGGTCAAGGCCAACCCCGACGCCCCGCAGTTGCCCGTTCGGCGAGCCGCGCTCCGGGCGGGCAAGACCGTCTACATGGCCGTCCCGCGGCTGCGCGACGAGCGCTGTTTCTACGAACTCGACCCCGAGCGACTGGACGACCTCGCGGCCGCGCCGGCCGTCTCGAACGTCGCCGACCACGCCGCGCAGGTCGGCCCCGAGGCGGTCGGGGGCGTCGACCTCGTCGTCTCCGGGTCGGTCGCCGTCACCACGGACGGCGCGCGAATCGGCAAGGGAGAGGGGTTCAGCGACCTCGAGTACGCCGTCCTCCGGGAACTCGGCCTCGTCGACGACGCGACGCCGGTGGCGACGACGGTCCACGAACTGCAGGTCGTCGGCGCTCCCGAGGGCGTCGTCGACGCTGCCGTCCCGGTGGACGACCACGACGTGCCGATGGACCTCGTGGTCACGCCCGACCGGACCGTCGAGACGGCGTCGCCGTACGACCGGCCGACCGGAGTCGACTGGACGGCCCTGCGCGACGAGCGCGTCGCCGAGATGCCGGTGCTGGCCGCCCGCGCGCCCCGAGACAGACGCTGACGCTCGACACGCCTTTATATCTAAACGTTCAACGTCGTTCATGGAACACCCCGTGGCTGCGGGGCGACGCGACGCCACAGAGCGGCCGCGCGTCCTCTACGTCGACGCCGACGACGACGCCGCGGCGACCGTGAGCGCGTCGCTAACCGCCGACGAGGCCACGGCAGCGGTCACACGCGCGACGACTGTCGAGGCGGCGCTGGCGCGGCTCGACGACGAGGCGGTCGACTGCGTCGTCAGCGAGTACGCGCTCCCCGACGGGGACGGGCTCGAACTCCTCCGGGCGGTCCGAGCGCGGCGGCCCGACTTGCCGTTCGTCCTCTTCACCGACGACGGCGACGAGCGCGTCGCCGGCGAGGCCGTCGGCGCGGGCGCGACCGACTACCTCCGGAAGTCGCCGGTCGACGAGCAGACCGCCGAGCTACGGCAGCGCGTGCTGTCGGCAGTCGCCGACCGGACCGAGCGCGCGGCGATTCTCGGCCGGCTGACCGACGGGTTCGTGGCGCTGGACCGGGACTGGCGGTTCACCTACCTCAACGAGCGGGGCCGCGAACTGCTCGCAGAGGCAACCGGCGAGGAGTTTCGCACCGGCGAGTTGCTCGGCCGGAGCCTCTGGGAGACGATACCGTCGGCCGTCGACACCGATCTTCACGACGCCTTCCACCGGGCGATGGACGAGCAGACCGAAGTCACCTTAGAGGGGTACTACGCACCGCTGGAGACGTGGTTCGAGGTCCGCGCGTACCCGTCGCCCTCCGGCCTCTCGCTGTACTTCAGCGACGTGACCGACCACCACGAGCGCGAGGCGTCGCTGGTCAGGCGCGACGAGGTGCTCCGGGAGGTCTACGGCGTCATCGCCGACAAGGACCGCGACTTCGAGACCAAGGTCCACGACCTCCTCGAAGTCGGGCAGTCGGTCCTCGGGACGGACTACGCCGCGCTGTCCCGCGTCGAGGGCGACGACTACACCTTCGAAGTCGTCCACGACCCGACCGGTCAGACGCAGTCCGGCGACACCATCGAACTGGGGGCGACCTACTGCGAGCGGGCCATCGACGAGGCGGAGTCGCTCGTGCTGTCGGACATCGAGGCCGACGCGCCGGAACTGGCCGACCGCGACGCCTGTACCGAGATGGGCGTCGCCTGCTACCTCGGGACGCCGGTGTGGGTCGACGACGCCGTCTACGGCACGGTCTGTTTCTACGACCGCGAGCCCCGCGACGAGGCGTTCAGCGACTGGGGCGTGACGCTCGTGGAACTGCTCGGCAAGTGGGTCAGCTACGAACTCGAACGCGAGCGCCGCGAGGCCGAACTGACCCGCGAGCGCAACCGACTGGCGGACTTCGCCAGCCTCGTCAGCCACGACCTGCGGAACCCGTTGATGGTCGCCACGGGACACCTCGACGTCATCGCCGATGCGTACGACGGCGACCCGGAACACGTCGACGCCGCGATGACGGCCTTAGAGCGGATGGACGAACTCATCGACGACGTGCTGGCGTTGGCCCGCCTCGGGGAGAGCGTCGTCGAGACTGAGCGGGTGTCGCTGGCCGACGTGGCCGCCGAGGCGTGGACGACCGTCGAGAGCGAGGACGCGACCCTCGATGTCGAGACAGACGGGACCGTCATCGGGGACGCGAGCCGCCTCCGACAACTGTTCGAGAACCTCTTCGGAAACGCCGTCGAACACGCCGGTGAGTCGGTGACGGTCACCGTCGGCCGGCTCGCGGACGCCGGTGGCTTCTACGTCGCCGACGACGGTCCCGGCATCCCCGAGGCCGACCGCGAGCAGGTCTTCCAGAGCGGCTACACCACGAGCGACGACGGGACCGGGTTCGGCCTCCGCATCGTCGCCGAGATAGCCCAAGCCCATGGCGGCGCGGTCACCGTCACCGACGGCGTGGCCGGGGGCGCGCGCTTCGAGGTGTCGGGCCTCCGCGTCGAGTGAGACGGGACCGCTCTTCGAGCTCCCCCTACCCGTCGAGTTCGGCGACGCAGTCCCGGATGAGGCCGTCGAGGTTCTCGGGGAGCGTCGGGTGGTAGGCCCGGTCGGGCAGGTCCCGCACGTCGAGGCCGTTCTCGACCACTATCTGCATCGTCTTGGCGAAGCTGTCGGCGTGGTAGTGCATGCCCTGCCAGCCCAACACGGTGCCGTCGGCGGCGTCGACGACCAGCTTCGCAAGCCCCTCGGGGACGTCCTTGGACTTGAACACGCCGTCGTCGCTGGCCTGTCGGGTCGCGGTCACCACGTCGTAGCCCGCCTCGCGGGCCGTCGCCTCGTTGTGGCCGACGCGGGCGAAGGGGTAGACTCCCAGCCCGGAGAAGATGACGTGGTGGTGGACGTTCCGGTAGGCCTGTGGCGTCCCGCCGGCCTCCTGCCGGAGGATGTTCGCGGCCGCGGTGAACCCTTGCTCCTTGGCGACGTGGAGAATCGGCTCCTTGCCGTTGACGTCGCCGACGGCGTAGACGCGGCCGTCGTCGCGGGTCTGCATCGTCTCCCTGACCCACTCGCCCGCGACCTCGACGGCGGTGTTTTCCAGTCCCAGCCCCCCGACGGTGGGTCGGCGGCCGGTAAAGAGGAACAGCTCGTCGGCCTCGAAGGCCGCCTCGCTGCCGTCGTCGTAGGCCACGTGTAGGCGGACACCGCCGTCGTCGGTCGCCTCCACCCGTCGCTCGCGGCAGTTGGTCTCGATGTCGATGTCCCAGTTGTCCTCGTAGATCGAGAGCGCCTCGTCGCCGAACTCCGGGTCGCCCTCGTCGATGGGGCGGTCGTCGTGTTCGACGACGGTGAGCTCCATCCCGCCGGCCTCGGCGAGGTACGGGACCAGTTCCATCCCGATGTAGCCAAAGCCCATCACGATGCCCGAGTCGGGGAACTCGGTGGCGTCGAGCACGTCGGCGCTGGTCATGTAGTCGACCTCGCCCATCCCCGGCAGGTCGGGGACGTTCACCGACGAGCCGGTGGCGACGACGACGTAGTCGGCCTCGTACTCCTCGCCGCCGGCCCGGACCGTGTGGTCGTCGACGAACGTCGCGGTGTCGTGGACGAACGTCACGTCGTCGCGCTCGGCCATCTCGTGGATGGCGTCCCGACGGTGGCCGGCCCACCCAAGCACGTGGTCGTCCTTGCGCTCGACGACGCGTTCGAGGTCCACCTCGGGCACGTCGCCGACCAGCCGCTCGTCGTGGCGGGCCTGAAACCGGTGGGCACCGGCCGAGAGGACCTCCTTGGAAGGCATACACCCTCGCAGGATACAGAGGCCGCCGCCGGGCTCGCCGTTGTCGATGAGCGTGAGTTCGATACCGTCCTCGTCGACGAGGTCGCCGGCGACGGCCGCGCCGGCGCTCCCGTACGCGCCGATGATGACGACGTGGGTCATATCGAGGTCTAGCGTCGCCGCCGGATAAAGGCTTCATACGGCTGGCGCCGGACTGCCGGCCGCGCCGCCCCCGGGTGCGGGTGCCCGGAAGGCGTTGTGACCCGTCCTCAGTCGTCGCCCCCGGACGGCCGCGCTGGCCGGGGGCCACCCAGCCGGAACAGGCCTGACAGGTCCGTCTCGCCGTTTGCCAACCGGTCCCAGACGACCAGCGCCGACGGGAGGACGACCATCGACGTGAGGAAGGCGTACGCGATAGACAGCGCGGTCAGCATCCCGAACTGGCCGATGGCGGGGAACACCGCAAGCGCGAGGACGCCGATGCCGAAGGTGGTCGTCAGCATGCTCCCGAGCAGGGCCCCGCCGGTCCCGCGGACGGTCGCCTCCAGCGCCGGCACGAGGTCGGCCTCGGCGCGCTCGTCGGCGAAGCGGTGGGTGACGTGGACCGAGTAGTCCACCCCCAGCCCGATGGTGATAGAGAGCATCGTCGCCGTGAGGGCGTTCAGCGGAATGTTGAGGAACCGCATCGTCCCCGCCAGCAGGGCGACGGTGACGACGACCGGCACGACGTTGGCGATGCCAAGCGACCCCCGTCCCTCGATGACGTGGTAGATGAACACGAGGAAGACGACGGTCCCCGCGAGCGCCAGCGCCAGCGACTGGATGGCCGACTGGAAGATGACGTCGGCCACCGCTTGGAAGACGATGGTCGAGCCGGTCGCGGTCGCCGCGAACCGGAACCGCTCGTCGGCGAGTTCCCGCGTGTCCGCGGTCACCTCGCTGTTGCTGGCGTCGGACTCGACGGTGTAGACGACCTGTGCGCTCCGGTAGTCCTCCGCGAGGTAGTTCAGCGCCCGGTCGCGGGCCGGCGAGTCCAGCAGGTACTCGTAGACCTCGCCGAGGTTGTCGTCGGGGACGCCGTTGTCGTTGGCGTCGTTGCGCTCGACGAGCCGGCGGAACTCGGGGTCCTGCTCGGCGTAGTCACGGATGACCGTGACGATGGAGGTCGATTCGGCGCGCCCGCCGTCGGTCCGGACGTACGTGTCCGGCGGGTCGTCGCCGGCCCGGTATAGCTGTTCCAAGGCGGAGTCCTGTCGCATCGGTCCCTCGACGTAGACCGTCGCCTGACTGCTCTGTGTCGTGGCGAACTTCTCTTCGAGGAAGTTCAGCTGTCCCGTCACGGTGTACTCGCTGGGCGCGAACGGCTCGGGCAGGGACTCTATCCAGTCGGCGGTGTCCTCGGGCGGGAGGAAGTCCTCCTGTGAGAACGAGGTCGAGACGCCGGTCGCGTAGTAGCCCGCGCCGGCGGTGAGGACGAGCGTCGCCAGCAGGAAGGCGACGGGCGCTCGGTCGGCGATGACGACGCCGCCACGGAGGACGCCGCCCAGCGCCGACCCCTCGGAGCCAAGCGGCGTCTGCTTGAACGTCGGGATGGGGTAGCGCTCGCGTAGCCGGTCCAACTCCACCTTCGCCGCCGGGAGGAAGATTCCGAAGATGAGGAAGGTGAACGTGATGCCGACGCTGGCGACGAAGCCGAAGTCCTGAATCGGCGGGAGCGCGCTCGTGAGGTTGGCCGCGAACCCGATGACCGTCGTCCCCGTGACGATGAAGAAGGCGACGAGTAGCTGGTCGGTCGTGATGCGCATCGACTCCTCGACGCCGGCCCCGTCGGTCCGCTCCTCGCGGTAGCGGTTGATGGCGTGGATGCCGAAGTCGATACCTACCGCGAGCAACAGCGGCGGGACCGCGATGAGCATCTGCGAGAACGGGATGCCCGCGAGCCCCATGAAGCCGAACGTCCAGACGACGGCCATGAACAGGGCCACGAGACCCAGCAGCATGTCCGAGAGGTCGCGGTACGCGATGGCGAGGAAAAACAGGATGAACAGGACCGCGGCCGGCACCGTGAGTATCAGCGAGTCGCCGACCACGCTGGAGAACTCCTCGGCGATGATGCCCGAGCCGAAGACGGTTATCGACCCCTGTCCGGCCGAGGAGACGGTGAACTCGGTCTGCTTCTGGATGCCGGTCAGGGGGCTCGACCCGCCCTGCCCGGAACCCGAGGAGACGCCGGCCGGAATCTCGTGGGTGACGAGGCCGATGGTGGCCGACGCCGAGGCCGACCCGCGGTTGAAGTCCTGACTCACGAGCGACGTGAACTGCGCGCCCGCGGCGGCGTCGCGGACGGCCCCGTCTATCTCGCGGGGCGTCGCCGACTCGACGGCGCGTATCTGTTGCTCGGTCGTCTCCGCCGACGGGTCGAGCTGTTGGGCGACGATGCCTGCCGCGCTCGACGTGGAGGTCACCCGTAGGGCCTCGTGGTCCTCGACGCGCTCCTGTGCGCGCAGCATCCGTAGCAGCGACGGCTTCGAGAGGACGTTGTTGCTCTCTTGGATGAGCTGTGTGTTGCCGGTGTCGGCCGAGAACGACGGGGAGAACTCGTCGTTGACCTGCGTGAGCGCCTCCTCGGCGGGGAGTCCGGTCGTGAACTGTGAGGTCCCGGCGTTGGTCGAGATGCCGCCGAGGCCGGCGCTGAAGACGAGCGTCACGACGGCGAACGCGATGACGACCCGCCGTGAGTCGTTCGCGATGCGGTCGTCGACCCAGTCGATGTACCGCTGATACTCCATCTATCTGAACCTGAAGTAGCCGCCGATGGCGAGTACCGCGACCAGCGCGACGCCGCCGATGGCGGCCAGCGGCGCGCCGCCACCGCCGCTCTCGGTTGTGACCTGCACCGGGACCCGGTAGCTATCGGAGACGACGGTGTCGCCGTCGGGCTCCTCGTACTGGAAGTCCACCGAGACCGGGTAGCTCTTGTTCAGCGCGGTGCCGGCCGCGCCGAGGCTGAAGGTCACGTCCGTCGACTCGCCGGGACCGAGGCTATCGACGTAGGCCTCGTCGTCGTTGGCGCTGATGGGCGAGTCGGCGAACAGCTTCGCCGAGATGGCCGACAGCGTCTCGTTGCCGGCGTTGGTGACGGTCAGCGTCACGACGGTGGACTGGCCGGCCCCGACCCTCGTCCCGCTGGCGTCGATGTCGAACTCGTCGGCGCTGGGGGCCACGTCGGCCCGCACCTCGATGGCGTCGCTCTCGCGGCGGTCGCCGTCGTCGTCGCGGTAGCTGGCGACGAAGTCGAACTGGCGGGGGCCGGCGTCGGCGTTGTCCGAGACGTCGACGCCGAAGTCGACTTCGGTGGACTGGCCGGGGTCGAGGTCGCCGACGGCGTACTGGGTCTCCTGTGGCGAGATGTTGGTGTGGTCGCTCTGCCAGTCGAGGACGACGTTCTCGACCGCGCGGTCGCCGGTGTTGGTCAGCGTCGCACTGAGTCGGCCCTCGTCGCCGGCCCGCAGTGTCGTCTCCACGTCGCCGAGGTCGAAGGACTGTTCGGGCTCGGGCAACAGCCCCACGGCGAGGCCGTCGGTCGTCGCAGCGTCGCCCTCGGGGTCCTCGTACTCGACGGTCGTCGAGAGCGCGTAGCTGCGCCGCTCGGCGTCCGGGCTCGCGGTGGCGTCGACGGTGACGTTGCGGCTCTCGCCGGGTTCCCACTCGCCGACGTAGACCGTCGTGGCCTCGGCCTCCCCGAAGGTGATGTCGCTGTTCCGGGAGGTCAGCGTCACGGTGGTGTCGCTGACGGTCACCGGACCGTCGTTGAGCAGTTCCACCTCGTAGCTGCCGGCGTTGGCGATAGCCACGTCGCTGTCGGTGCGGACGACGCTGAACGTCTGCTCGGGGTCGGGGGCGATGCCGACGGAGGAGGTCACCGACTGCTGGCTCGACCCGTCGGCGTCGCTGAAGTTGACCGCGAGGCCGAACTCGTAGGGCTCGGCCTCGGCGTTCTCGCTGGCGGTGACGCGGTACCGGAAGGTCCGCTCCTCGCCTTCGGCCCACTGGCCGACGTAGCGGGAACTGCTCTGCTCGCCGCCGACCGTGAGGTCCTCGTTCAGGCTCTGTAGGCTGACGGAAGCGTCGGTGGCGTTCTCGTTACCGGTGTTCTCGACGGTGACGGCGACGGTCCCGGTCGAGTCGACGCGGGCGTCGGACTCGACGTCGGTCACGTCGAAGGTGGCGTCGTTAGTGACCTGCACGGTGACGTACCGCGTCGTCGAGACGCGCGACTCGTCGCGGGTCCCGCTCTGCTCGGCGATGAGGCTCGTGTACTTGTAGTCCAGTCGCACCGGGACGCGGTAGGTCCCGGGGTCGGCGTCCTCGTCGACGGTAATGTCGAACGCGAGGGGGTCGGACGCCCCTTCGGGGAACGTCCCGACGGCGACCTGTCCGGTCTCGACGGAGATGGGCGCGCCGCCGGACCCGAGCCTGACGGTCAGGCCGCGCGCGGTCGTGACCTCGCTGTTCAGGCTCGGGTTCGTCGGGGACCCCGTGTCGACGTCGCCGCTGTTGACGAGGACCACGTCGAGGGTGGTCTCCTCGCCCGGCACGACGTTGTTGTCGCTGAGTGTCGCGTCGATCTCGGGGCTTCCGGTCACGGCGGCCATCGCCGTGCCGGAGAGCAGTACCAGTACAGTAACGGCCAGTATCAGGGGGGTGGTGACTCTCATTCGTGGGCGGCGAGCGGGGTGGCGGTCTGCTGTCGAACGGCGCGTTTCGTCGCTATCTTGGGACGGCTCCGCACATACCCGTTCTGGTCCCGGGGTGGGCGTCCCGGACCGTCGCCGGAGTCGAACGCTCGTTCGGTCATCGCATCGAACGAACGTTCGGTAGAATATCAAGCTTGTGGTTCGGACACAGACCGTGACGGCCGCCGGGCCGGGGAGCGAAAAGGGTTTGTCGGCCGACCGAATATTCGTTCGGTATGGCCGAAGGGATACCGTTCGCGGGCGACCCCGCCGACTCCCACGAGGCGATAATGCGGGCGACGTTCAGCGCCCTCCAGGAGTACGGCTACGCGGGCCTCTCTATCCAGCGCATCGCCGACGAGGCGGCGCTGAGCAAGTCCACGTTCTACCACCACTTCGACGGGAAAGACGACCTCCTCGTCTCCTTTCTGGAGTTCCTCTTAGACGAGTTCGACCGCGTGTTCCGGCTGGAGTCTGGGGGTGACCCCGCCGAGGACCTCCGGACGTTCATCACGCTCGTCATCGGCGAGTTCCCCGGCGAGGAGGACACGCCGGACAAGGAGGACGTCCTCGCCACCTACGTCGAACTCAGGGCCCAAGCGGTCCGGGACCCGGACTTCCGGGCGCAGTTCACCGAGACCGACTGCCGCTTCTGTGACCACCTCTCGGACATCGTCGAGTCAGGCATCGAACAGGGCGTGTTCGCCGACGTGGACCCGAACCGGACCGCGCAGTTCGTCCTCTCGACGCTCGACGGCATCATGATGCGGACCGCCACGCAGGACAACGGGGACACCGAGACGCTGCGAGCCGAACTGGAGTGGTATCTCGACGAGCGGCTCCGCGTTGACGGCTAGTTCGGCCCGCGGCCTATCGACCGGTAGGTCTCGACGATGTCGTCGAAGTCGTCGAGTTCCGTCCGGAGCTGCCACTCCAACTCCTCGGCGCGCTCGGCCAGCGCCTGATACTCGCTGCTCTCGTCGAGTTGGGACTGTGACTTCTCGGCGTCCAGCAGCGTAATTTTCGACGTTATCTCGAAGAACTCCTCTAAGCGGTCGTCCCCGCCGGGCGGGTCGAGGTGCTGGTCGAGCGTCGCCAGCAGCGTCTCCCGGTCGACCGGCTTCCGGAGGTAGTCGTCGAACGACATCTCGAGGATGTTCAGGTCGGGGTCGACCGCGGTCAGCATGACGACGACGCCCTCGTACCCCCGCTCGCGGAGCGTGTCGAGTACGTCGTCGCCGTGTACGTCCGGCATCCGGCGGTCGAGCAACACCGCGGCGTACTCCGGTCCGGCCTCTTCGAGGGCCGCCGTCCCGCCGTATACGGTGGTCGGCTCGTAGGCCTCGCGGATGCGAAGCGCCTGCGTATCCGCCACGTCCGGCTCGTCGTCGACGACGAGGACGCGCAGTCGGCCGTCGGATGTTCGAGACACTCGTGGGGTCAGCTACGGGCACGAGCCGTTTATCCCTGTCGCGCCGGGGCCGTCCCGAAAAGGGTAACACGCCGCCAGTCGAGCCACCACATCATGAGCGCGCGGTCGTCTTCGGGGGGCGGGTCGGGGCAGCGACTCGGGAGCCTCGCCGCGGTCGTCGGCTGGATAGGGGCCGGTGCCGTCGGCGTCGCCGCGGCGGCGCTCGTCGCCGACGCCGTCCTCGACCTCCCGCTCTCGCAGACGGTCGCGGTCGGCCTCGGCCTCGCGCTGGGCGGCGGCGTCGGCGGCGTCGCGCACCTGCTCGTCACCGACGAGGAGGCGACGGCAACGGCCGACGAGACGATGACCGTCGCGTCCGACGGCGACACGGAGCCGGGCCCCCGACCCGCCGACCTCTTCTCGGAGCATCCCGACCCCGTCGTCTACTTCGCCGACGAGACCGACGGCCCGGTCGTCCGGGCGGTCAACGAGACCTACGAGGCGACGTTCGGGACCGACACTGACGCGCTGGCGGGCGCGCCGCTCTCGGCGGCGGTCGTCGCCGAGGACGCGGTCGCCGCGGCGGCGCTGACCGACCCGGCCCACGACCCGGTCGTCGACTGCGAGACCGTCGACGGCGCGGCGTCGTTCCGCCTCCGGACCGTCGGGTCGACGACGGGCTACCTGCTCTTTACGCCGGCGGACTGACCGGCTCAGCCCGGGTGGCGGCGTATCTCTCTGAACGCGGCGTCGATGTCCTCGAACTCCGCGAGCGCGCGGTCCATCTCGTCTCTGAGCGTCGCCGCGCGGTCCTCGAGGGCCGACACCTCCTCGTTGTCTTCGAGCGACGTGGGCGTCTTCTCCGCTTCGAGCAGGGCGAGCTTCGAGGTGACTTCGAGGTAGTCTGCGAGCCGGTCGTCGTACCGCCGGGCGGTGAGTTGCTGCTCTATCGCCTCGACGAGGTCGTCTTTCTCCACCGGCTTACAGAGGTAGTCGTCGAACGACATGTCGATGATGTCGAAGTCCGGGTCGACGGCGGTTATCATGATGACCCGCGTATCGAGGCCGCGGTCGCGTATCTCCGCGAGGACCTCGTCGCCCGCCACGTCGGGCATCCGGCGGTCCAACAGGACGACGTCGACGCTGTCGTCGACCGCCTCGAGGGCCGCCGACCCGCCGTAGGCCGTCTCGGTGTCGTATTGGTCCCGAAGCCGGAGGGCGTATACGTCGGCGACCTCTCGCTCGTCGTCGACGACGAGCACGGTCGGGTTCTCGGTAGCCTCTGGCACGGTACTGTCTCGGCGGTGGGCGTACAAATAACTGGTCCCGTCGTTCGGTCACTGTGCCATAGCGGCGGCGTAACGGAACTTTAAAGATTGCGTCACGGCCAGTTTTCGGATAGGAATGCTCGCGCCACCGCTGCAAGTCATCGACAGCTTTCTGCTGAACTACACCATCGGTGACGTCCTCCTGCTCGGGTTCGTCGCCGGTGCGGTCGGCGTCCTGCCGAAGCGGTCGCTGCGCCTGCTCGGCGTTCACACCATCGGCGTCGCGCTCCTCCTGCTCGTGATTCCCACGTCGATGATGGAGCCAAACGCCGGGAGCGTCCTCGGGTCGGCGTTCCAGTACAAGCTGTTCGGTCTCGTACTGCTGGTCATCGCGCCGGTGCTCTACAGCGTCGGCCGTCGCTGACCCGCCTCACGCGAGCTTGCCGAGCGCGGTGAAGAAGTCAAGCGGCGGCCCGGCGAGCCGGACCGGCTCGCTCGCCCGCGAGAGCGTCACCGTCGCCGGCGCGTCGAGCTGTTCTCTCACCCGTCCGTCGCTGACGACGGCGACCCCATCGGCGTCGGACACCTCCACGACGATGTCGCTGTCGCCGTCCACGACCAGCGGCGGCATCCCCGTCTCGCCGGCCATCTCGGTGACGACGAAGCCGTCCACGTCCGGGTGGACCAGCGGTCCCTCCTCGCTGAGATTGTAGGCCGTCGACCCGGTCGGCGTCGCCACCAACACCCCGTCGGCGTGGCCGGCGTCGTAGGGCGACCCGTCGATACTGACCTCGAAGGTCCCGCCCCCGCCCGGTCCGCGGCCCCCGCCCTGTACGACCACCTCGTTGAGCGCCGGCGAGAGCGTCCAGTCCGGCCCCTCGGCCCGGAGTCGCGGGAGCGCGCGGGTCCGTGCCGTCCCGGTCCGCTGGACGTGTTCGGCCTCGGCGACGACGGTCTCGACGGCCTCCTCGGGGGCCAGCGAGTTCAGGAAGCCGACCTCGCCGAGGTTGACGCCCAGTATCGGCGTCGACCCGGCCCCCCGCGCGGCGTAGAGGAAGGTGCCGTCGCCGCCGATGCTGACGACCAAGTCACAGGACCGCATCTCGTCGACGGGGCGGCTCTCGGCCTCGGCGGCCGTCCAGTCGTCGTCGCCCGGGACCCGGTCGCCCGTCGTCTCGTCGACGACGACCGGTTCGGAGATGTCGGCGAGGCGGTCCCGAAGCGTGCTGGCGAGCGACAGTGCGCGGTCGTTGTCGCGCTGGGCGACGATACCGACGGTCATTGGTCGGGAGTTTCGCCCCGGCGGACATAAACCCCCGACGACGGCAAGGTTATATTAATCTCCGCGAGAAGTGGCTGGCATGGCGCGCCCGCGCGACCCGTGGTTGCGATGAGCGAGGACGACGCCGACGACGACTGGTTCGAGAGCGCCTTCGACGAGGACGACGAGTCCGAAGCTGACGGCGACGACCCGGCGGGAGAGCCCGCGGCCGACGACTCGTCCGACGGGTCGAGCGGCGACGCGTTCGACGCCGGGGGCGACAGCCCGTTCGAAACCGGCGATACGGGGGGAGACAGTCCGTTCGACGGTGACGACGGCGGGAGTCCATTCGACGGTGACGACGGCGGGAGTCCGTTCGACGACGACGTGGAGAGTGACAGTCCCTTCGACGCGGACGCCGGCGACGCGGGCGACGACGGCTCGCTCGACGACGCCGGCGAGGGCGGGGGGCTGTTCGGCGAGGACTTCGCGTCGGCGTTCGATTCGGCGTCGGGACCGGGCGACGGGGGCGGCGCGGGCGGGGAGTTCGCCGACGAGGACTTCGACTCGGACATCCCGCGCATCGACATCGGTATCGAGGGGTTGGACCGGATGATACAGGGCGGGGTGCCCGAGCGCCACCTCGTCGTGACCGTCGGCTCCGCCGGGACGGGCAAGACCACGTTCGGCCTCCAGTTCCTCCACCACGGGCTGGAGAACGGTGAGAACTGCGTCTTCATCACGCTCGAACAGTCCCACGAGTCCATCATGGACACCGCCGGCGACCGGGACTGGGGGTTCGAGGAGTACGAGGCGGCCGGCCGGCTCGCCGTCGTCGACCTCGACCCCGTCGAGATGGCGAACAGCCTCGACAACATCCGCGGCGAACTGCCGGCGCTCATCGAGGAGTTCGACGCCGACCGCCTCGTCCTCGACTCGGTCTCCCTGCTGGAGATGATGTACGACAACCAAGCCAAGCGACGGACGGAGGTGTTCGACTTCACGCGGGCGCTGAAGCGGGCCGGCGTCACGACGATGCTCACGTCCGAAGCCAGCGAGGACAACCCCTACGCCTCCAGACACGGCATCATCGAGTATCTCACCGACGCCGTGTTCATCCTCCAGTACGTCCGCTCGGAGACCCGCGAGACGCGGCTGGCCGTCGAGATACAGAAGATACGCAACGCCAACCACTCCCGGGAGACCAAGCCCTACGAGATAACGATGGACGGCATCTCCGTCTACCAGCAGGCGAACATCTTCTGACCCGTCTAGCGGCCTAAAACTCCATATATTCCTTGCCGGGAACGGTTATTACAGGGTCGACCCACCACTGGAGCATGTGCGCAGCGGCGACGTACGTCCAGAAGGTGTGTGCCTACCTCACCCGCGGCGACGAACTGCTCGTCTTCGAGGGGCCCGACCACGACGGTCTACAGGTGCCCAAGGGGACAGTCGAGCCGGACGAGGGGGCGCGCGAGGCTGTCTTCCGGGAGGTCGCCGAGGAGAGCGGGCTGGGCGCGGTGACCGGGACGCGCCACCTCGCCAGCGACGTGTGGACCCGCCGGGTCTCGCCGCCGCGGCGCTACGTGCGTCACTTCTACCACGCCCACGTCCACGAGTCCCGGGACCGCTGGACTCACACCGTCACCGGCGACGGTCAGGAGGCTGGCTCCGAGTTTCGCTTCCGCTGGGTCGACCTCCCGCTCTCGGAGCCGATGGCGCTGTCGCTCGACGACTACGTCGACGTGCTGTGACGGGGTGACACCTGTCCGTCTGACCGGCTCGCCGCCCCTGCTGTCGACACAGTTAGAACGCCGGCGGCCCGAGACCGACGCATGACCTGTATCGGGTTCGTCTCGGTCGCACCGGTCGTCGAGGACAGCATGTCGCCGTACGTCGCCGACGCCGTCGCCGCGCTCGACGAGTTCGACGTGGCGTACGAGACGACGCCGATGGGGACCATCGTCGAGGCCGACGACAGCGAGGAGCTGTTCGCGGCCGTCCACGCCGCCCACGAGGCCGTCGGCCGCCAGACCGACCGCGTCAGCACGTTCCTGAAGATAGACGACAAGCGCGGCGTCGACCAGCGGGCCAGCGACAAGGTCGACTCCGTCGAGGGGCACCTCGGGCGGGCCGCCCGGAGCGACCGGTCCGGGGACGGCGGAGCTTAAAAGACAGGCCGCCGAAGGGGGCCCATGGACACGCTCAACCGGATGGCGACGGAACTCGTCGACGAGGCCGTCGACTTCGCCGACGAGCTGACTATCGCCGTCCACGCGCTGGAGGGCGACGCGGCCGTACTGGACTTCGGCGTCGAGGTGCCGGGGGCCGTCGAGGCCGGCCTGCTGCTCGCCGAGATACAGACCGCCGGGCTGGCCACGGTTCAGTCGACGATGGGCCGGGTCGCCGGCGCGCCGCTGACCCACGTCGAACTGTCGACCGACCACCCCGCGCTCGCGTTGCTCTGCTCGCAGAAGGCCGGCTGGGAGCTCGCCACCGAGGCGTTCGAGGGGCTGGGTAGTGGTCCCGCTCGCGCGCTGGTCGCCGAGGAAGAGGAGTTCCAGCGGCTGGGCTACCGCGAGGACGCCGACTTCGCCGTCCTCTGTGTCGAGACCGAGTCACTGCCCGACGAGGCGGTCGCGGCGCAGGTGGCCGAGCGGGCCGGCGTCCCCGAGACAGGCGTCTTCCTGCCGGCGTTCCGGACCGGGAGCGTCACCGGGAGCGTCGTCGCGGCGGCCCGGGCGGCCGAACTCGCCGTCTTCCGGCTCTCGGAACTGGGCTACGACCCCGCCGAGGTCCTCTCGGCCACCGCCAGCGCCCCCGTCGCGCCCGTCGCGGACGACGAGGCGACGGCGATGGCCCGGACGACGGACGCGCTGGCCTACGGCGGCGAGGTCCACCTCACCGTCGACGAGCCCTTCGACCGCTTCGACGAGGTGGCCTCCGTCGCGGCCGCGGAGTACGGCCGGCCGCTGGCGAGCGTCTTCGACGCGGCCGACTGGGAGTTCGAGTCCCTGCCGGTCGACCTGTTCGCGCCCGCACAGGTGACCGTCGATGTGGTCGGCGGCGACACCCACGTCGCCGGTGACACCAGCGAGGACGTGCTGGCCGAGAGTTTCGGCCTCTGAGCGTGCGCTACAAGGTCGCGCCCCCGCCCCGCTCGCGGGAGTTCCTGCAGACCGCCCGCGGCGCGCTCTCCCTGCTACCCGACCCCGAGGCCGACTGCTGTCGGGCCATCCGCGAGGCGACCGACCTCAACGACCGCGAGACGGCCCGGGAGTTCCTGCTGTTCCTGCGGGCGCTGGGGCTGGCCGCAGAGAGCGACCGGGGGTTCCACCGGACGCAGACGGACTTCGCGGCCGTCGACCTCGCCGCGGGCTTCCGCGAGAGGGTGTTCCTCGCGGACGCGGTGTGTGACGCCGTCGCGGCCGGTGCGACCGACCGGGACGCGGTGTTCGGGGCGGTCCGCGAGGGGATACCGCGCTGGGAGCGCGAGCGCCACGCCGACTGGGAGGTCGTCTGGCGCGAGCGGGTCGAGTACCTGCTGGCGTGGGCGGACGAACTGGGCGCGCTCGCGGGCGAGGGCGACCGGTCGGACTGACTACCCGGTCGGCGATACGTCGGTAACGGTGCCGACGCCTTTCGAGCGCCCCTCGCGGAAGACGAACTTCTGGCCCTCCTCGACGAGATAGGAGCGGAACTTGAACCGCACGCGGGTCCGCCCGGCGTCGCCGGGGAGCAACTGCCCGCCCTCGGGGTAAAACGCCGCGGCCTCGCTGACGGTTTCGAGGTGGACGACCGGTTCGTACCCCTCGCCGATGCGGGTCGGATGGTTCAACACCATCACCTCGGCCTCGAACTCCCGGACCGGGTCGGGGTCGGCGTCCCGGGGGAGGAGGACCATCCCGCGCTCGATGTCGGCCTCGCGGACGCCCTTCAGCGCGATGCCGACGATGCGGCCGGCCTTGGCCTCGTCGACGCGGTGGTAGTGCATCTCGATGGAGCGGACCTCCACCCCGCGGAAGGCCCCGTCCTGCATCGGCCCGAGCAGGAGTTCGTCGCCGGCCTCGACCTCGCCGGACTTGACGGTGCCCGACGCCACCGCGCCCACGCCTTGGACGTTGTAGGTACGGTCGACGTACATCCGGAACTCGCCGAGTTCGCCCGCGGTCTTGGGCAGGCGCTCGAACATCGAATCGAGGGCGTCGAGTCCTGCCCGCGTGACCGCGCTCGTCGTGACGACGGGGACGACCGTCTCGGATATCTCCTCGATGGCCGCGTCGACCCCGTGGCGCTCGACCCGCAGCGGCGTCTTGTCGACCTCGCGCAGCGCGCGCTCGACCTCGCGCTCGACCTCGGCGACCCGCTCGTCGTCGACGAGGTCGACCTTCGTGAGCGCGACGACCGTCGGGAGGTCGGTCGCCAGCAGGATGCCCAGATGCTCCCGCGTCGTCTCCGTGACGCCGTCGTCGGCGGCGACGGTCAGCAGGCCGTAGTCGAGTTTCTGTCCGACCAGCCCCCGGATGGTGGTGCGGAGCCACGGTTCGTGGCCGACGGTGTCGACGAACGACACCAGCCGGTCGGACTCCTCGACGACGCGGGCGCGGTCGTCCTTGCGGTGGGGGTTGTCCATGCGGACCGGCCCCGCGTCGTCGAAGCCGTAGACGCCGTAGGAGAGGTCCGCCGAGAGGCCCCGCTCGACCTCGTGGGGCTGGACGTCGAGAAAGCCCCGCGTCCCGCCCTCGCCGTCGTCGGCCTCGCCGGTGACCAGCGACCCCACCAGCGTCGACTTCCCGTGGTCGACGTGGCCCGCCGTCCCGACGACGATGTGGTCGTCGTCGGCCAGCACGGCCCCCTCGCTGACGGTGGCGACGCCGACGATGCCCTCCGTCGCCTCGCCGGCGTCGGCGACCCCGTCGACGCCCCACGTCTGGACCTCCTCGATGTGGGCGTCGGCCTCCTCGGCGAGCAGGCTCAACACGTCCATCGACTCGGAGAACGCCGCCGGCGGGATGCCGGCGATACCGCCGTCGTCGGTGACGCCGACGACGTAGGTCGCCTCGCCGTCACCCGAGAGGACGCGGTGGCGAAGCTGTGCCGCGAGCGACTCGAGGCGGCCCTCAGAGAGGTGGAGGTCCTCGGTGAGCCGTTCCTTGAACTCGACGCTGCCCCCCTCCTCTTCGCCGTGGTCGAGGGCGCGCTGGAGGACGGCCGGGTCGGGGCTCATGGGACTCCGTAACGGGGGCCGAGATAAAAGCCTTCCCCGGGTTTCGGGCAGCTGCGGGCTATTGCGGGCGATGTGTGGCTATCCCTCTCACAGAACCGTTGGGAACGTCGCTGGCGTCGTCCGGGGTCGTCGGGCCGGTGTCTCAGTCCGCGCCGTGGTAGGGCACGTGGCCGCAGTCCTCGCAGGTCCACGCGCCGGCGGCGAACAGAACCTCGCCGTGGCAGTCTGGGCATCGGTACGCGTCGGTGGCGGCTCCTTGCTGGATTGCCATTACTGCGTTTCAGTCTATCGGCCTACATGAACGTTGTTATAATACTGACTATAGAATACTAGGGCGACGAAACGCGTCTGTAACGGTCTTTTCGTCGGTATCTAGATAACCCGGAGACAAAGCGCGGTGTTCTGCCGGAGTTCGTGAAATTCCCAGATACAATATAAGGGTTGTACAATGGCATACCTACCAAATATAGTGTTTAGCGGAAGAATTTATATTCGAGTTCGGTCGACCGTCTCGTATGGCAACGAGCGAAACGTGGAGCGACCCCGGCCGCTGTCCGTTCTGTGGCGACGCGATAGAATCACCCGGCGCGGGCTTCGTCGACCACGTCGACGAACACCCCGACTGCGAGGCCGCCTACGGGACGTGGCGGGACCGCATCAGTGACGACCTCGCCGGCGGCTGGAGCGGCTAACGGTAGGGCGCGACCGCTTCGAGGAAGCCGTCTGCATAGGACGCCTCAGTCACGCGGTCGGCCCGCGCCCGTGCCGTCTCGTCGGCGTTGGCGACGGCGACGCTCTCGCCGGCCGCGTCGAACAGTTGCGCGTCGTTCTCGGAGTCCCCGACCGCGAGGAACTCCGCCGGTGACGGCCCCAGTTCCGCACAGACCGCGGCCAGCCCCGTCCCCTTGTCGACGCTGGGGTCGGTGACGTGGTATGCGAAACCGGTGTCGAGGACGACGAGACCCCGCTCCTCGGCCAGCGCCTCTAAGGGTGCGACCGGGCGGTCGAGGCTGACGACCACCTCCGTCTCGCGCCAGCGGTTGGCGAGGTCGACGGCCCCGAACCCGAGGTCGTGGCCGCGCTCGCGGTAGGCGTCGGCGACGGCCAGCGCCGCCTCGGCGTCGCCCTCCAGCCGTAGTTCGTCGGTCGCCTCGACGAAGACGACGCCGCCGTTCTCGGCGACGACGGTCCGCTCGATACCCAGAAACTCACAGAGGGCTATCGGAAACGGCATGGCCTTGCCGGTGGCGACGACCACCGGGGCGGCCCACTCACGCAACACGGGGAACACGCGGGGGTCGACGGCGCGCTGTTCGTCCGTGAGCGTCCCGTCGATGTCGACGACGAGCGGGGGCGGTGACATACCCGCCAGTCGCGGGGCGGTCGGCTTGGGGGTTGCGGTCGGGCGGCGCTTCCCGACGGCGGCCTCAGTCGTCGGTCAGCGTCTCGTAGGCCGTCTTCACGCGCTTGAACTCGCGCTCGCTCCCGCCGTCGGTGTCCGGGTGAACGTCCTTGACCCGCTCGCGGTAGGCCTCTTTGACCGCCGCGTCGCTGGCTCCGGGGTCGAGTCCGAGGCGGTCGTAGGCCTCCGCCGGGGTCGGTCCGTTCGACTGCTGGACGCGCTGTCGCGTCTGTCCCCCTGCTCGCTGGCGGGCCTGCTGTCGGGCCCCGCGCCGGCGTCGCCCACCGCGCACCCGCTGGCCGTCCCGCGGGGGCGTCCACTCCTCCCGCGGGCCGGCACCGAACCCGCCGCGGCGCGCCCCGCCGGGGCTCTGGGCCGCCCGCTGCTCGACGCGCTGATAGAGGCGCGCGGCCATCTTCCCGCTCAGGTGGTAGTACATCACGTACGTGGCGACGCCGAACGTCAGCGCGAGGAAGAGAACGGCAGGATTGACGAGGACACCGACCGCCGTGAGCATCGCCGTCAGGATGCCGAACACCACCGCGACACCCGTGATGAGCCGGTCGTACTGCACGCTCGTCGCTTCGGTCCAGAGGACCGTAAGCGTCTCGCATGCGGACCACCGGAGCGTTCAAACGGCTCGGCGTGCTACCGGCTCGCATGAGCGTCTCGGGACTGTGTTCCATCTGCGAGCGCCCCGACGTGGACCACGGCTGTGACCGTTGTGGCCGACTGGTCTGTGACCGGCACTGGGACGACACGCTGGGGCTGTGTATCGAGTGTTCCGGCGGCGGGCGACCCGACGGCCGGACGGACCCGGACGACCTGCCCGACGGCGTCGACACCTACCGCTTCTAGCGGTACTCGTTCAGGCGCTGTTTGAGCCGCTTGGCCGCCTCGCCGGCGGCGTCGAAGTACGCGTCGCCGTCGTCCGCGCCGCGCCGGGCCTCGCGGTCCTCGCCGGCGAAGATGATGCCCCGCGAGGAGTTGACCAGCCCGACGCCGTCGGCCAGTCCGTGCTCGACGGCAGCCTCGGCGTCCCCGCCCTGCGCGCCGACGCCGGGGACGAGGAAGGGGATGTCCGGCACCAGTTCGCGTATCTCGGCGAGTTCGTCGGGGTTGGTCGCGCCGACGACGAGGCCGACGTTGCCCGCGTCGTTCCACAGGTCCGCGAGGTGGACGACCCGCTCGTACAGCGGTTCGCCGGAGGCGAGTTCGAGGTCCTGTAGGTCCGCCCCGCCGGGGTTCGAGGTCCGGCCTAGCACGAACACGCCTTTCTCGGTTCGCTGGAGGAACGGCTCGATGGAGTCCCGGCCGAGAAAGGGGTTGACCGTGATGGCGTCGGCCGCCGGGCCCTCGTCGTCGTCCAGTATCCGGGCGTACTGCCGCGCCGTGTTGCCGATGTCGCCCCGCTTTGCGTCCAGCAGGACGGGCACGTCCTTCCCGTGTGCGTACGCGATGGTCTCCGCCAGCGCCCGCCAGCCGTCCCCGTCCTCGTAGAAGGCGGCGTTTGGCTTGTAGCAGGCCGCGTGCTCGTGGGTGGCGTCGATGACCCGCCGGTTGAACTGCCAGCGCGGGAGGTCGGCGTCCCGGACGGCCGCCGGCAGGCGGTCCGGGTCCGGGTCCAACCCGACCGAGACGACGCTGTCGGCCGCCGCGATGCGGTCGGCGAGCCTGTCGAAGAACTGCATAGGTAGCCGGCCGGCGGGGACGGATACAAGCGTTTCCCTCTCGGTCGGCGGCTATTTGTCGGTGGGGCACAGACAGGGGGTATGGACGGTAGTCTCGACATCGGCCACGTCTCGGAGACCCTCCCCGGGCTGTGGGACGCGCCGGAGGACGAGCGGCTGCGCCCGTTCGGGGTCGTCGGCGGGCTCGCGCTGCTCGTCGTCGGTGCCCTGCTCTCGCTGGTCCCGGCGACCGGCGACGCGGCGTTCTGGGCGACGGCGGTCGCCTCGACGCTGGTCTTCGTCGGCGTCCCGTTGTTCTGTCTCGGGCTGGCGGCCCCCGAGCCGGCCGCGGCCTCCCCGTTCCGGTTCGGCATCGCCCTCACGACGCGCCAGCGCCGCGTCGTCGCCGTCGGCTCGCTGTGTATCACCCTCTCGCCGATTCTCGTCGCGCTTGGCGCGCCGCTGGTGGGGTCGGCGCTCGTCCTCGCCGCGGCGGCGGTCGTCGCGCTGGTGGGGTCGGCGCTCGTGTTCACCGGCTTCGTCGCGTGGCTCTCGGGCGCGCTCGCCGAGGGGCGCGTGGCTTAGAGCGCGTCGGCCAGTGCGTCGGCCAGCGCCTTGACGGCGGCCCCGCTGTGGGCGACCAGCACCGCCTCCTCCGTTCCGGCCTCGACGGACACGTCCTCGCGCTCGCGCCGGGTCTCGACGGGGCGCTCGACGACGAGCCGCGCCGTCGCGGGCGTCACGTCGACTCGGGCGACCCGCTCGCCGGCGTACTCGACGGCGTAGGCGAACGCGCCGTCGGCCGTCGGCTCGGCGTCGGTGTCGGCGTCGACGACCGACACGTCCGCGAGTGGGCCCCGCTCTAGCCCGGTCAGCTCCGAAGCCAGTAGCTGCGCGATGCGGCGGCCGTCGGTAATCCGGTCCTCGACCATCAGAGCTCCTCCCGGACGCTGCGGGCGAGGTCGTCCACGTCGACGCCCTCCCGGCGGGCGTACACCACCGCCGCGGCCTCCAGCGTCAGACCGAGGTCGGACTGCACCCGGTTGACGCCGGCGACGGCGTCCTGTTTCGACGCGCCCGACTCGACGACGGCGTCCAAGAGCCGCTCGAAGGCCGACCGCGACTGGAGGACCGACTCGTCGGGTTCGAAGTCCTCGGGGACGGTCACGGCCGCCGCGTCGAACGCCGTCACGAGGTCGTCGTCCTCGCGGCGGACCAACCCCTCGCTGACGGCCACGTCGACGAGCGTCTTGGCTTGGTCGGGCGAGAACCACCCGGTGTCGAGCGACAGCGCGACGACGAACTCGCTCTCGCCGAGACGGTCGGTCCCCCGTCGGCGAAACGGGGCCGCCACGGCGGTCTTCAGACTCATCGTTCACGAGAGCGGCCGGCCCGGCGGTAACGGTTACGGTCCCCGACGAGGCCGCATCGAACGGTTCAAGTAGCCGCTGGAACAGACGTAGGGATATGAAAGACCAAGGACGCTCCCCCCGCAAGCGAACGGGCGGTCGCCGCCGGCCGAACCACAAGAAGAAGAAGCACGAACTCGGCAACGAGTCCACCGAGACGCAGGTCGGCGACCAGAAGCTGAAGGTCGTCGACACGCGCGGCAACACCCACAAGGTCCGCGCGGTCACCACCGACGTCGCCAGCATCGCCGACGGCGCGGAAACCACCGAGGCCACTATCGAGAACGTCGTCGAGAACCCCTCGAACCCCAACTACGCCCGCCGGAACATCATCACCAAGGGCGCAATCATCGAGACCTCCGAGGGTGAGGCCCGCGTCACCTCCCGCCCCGGGCAGGACGGACAGGTCAACGCCGTCACGGTCGAGTAACGCAGTCGCTTCTCCGGTTCGTTGACGGGTCCGCAGCCGCGGCGCTCGCGCGCCGAGTCGAATCGTTCCGAACGACGGCTGGTGCAGGGCCGTCGTTCGCGTGACGTGCTGGCACTGACTGACGAAGCCACATGTGGTGGCAGTTAACGCACGCCACGGTTCGGTTTTCCCCACGGCGTAATAAACGTTTCCGCGCCAGCGGCTACTGCGGCGTACGTATCAGTACATAGGCCAATTATAAAGCACCTAAGTTGGACACCGTGACACTCAGGCAAGCCCGGCGGCCGGGCACCACGACACATGACACCGGCTCCGACGTTGCACCCGACCATCGACGCACCGCACCGACGGCTCGACACCGACCAGTGGGACGACATCTACGTCGTCGGCGATGTCCACGGCTGTCGCGCGACGCTCGACCGACTGCTCGACCGACTGGCCCCGAGCGACGACGACGCGGTCGTCTTCGTCGGCGACCTCGTCCGGAAGGGACCGGACAGCGCGGGCGTGGTCGAACGCGTCCGGTCGCGCGAGAACTTCCTGAGCGTCCGCGGTAACAACGAGCAGAAACTCGTCGACGGCCGTGCCTCGCTCGACGCGCTCTCGGCTGCCGACGCGGCCTACGTCGAGTCGATGCCGGCCGCCATCTCGTGGGACGACGCGCTGGTGGTCCACGGCGGCGTCGACCACCGCAAACCCCTCGTCGAGCACTCCCTGACCGAACTGCTCAACACCCGCTCGCTCTCCCCCGAAGGGGGCTACCACCGGCCGTTCTGGTTCGAGACGCGTCGGGAACGCCCCCGCGTGTTCTTCGGGCACACTGTCCTCTCGGAGCCGTTCGTCACGGACGCCGCCGTCGGACTGGACACTGGTTGCGTCTACGGTGGCCGCCTGACCGCCTACGACTGCACCCGTGACGAGGTGGTCTCCGTCGGGCCGCCGACGACCCACCAGTCCCGGTCGGCCGACAGTATCGTCGACCCACAGGTCGCGCCACCGCTGTGAGATGTCGGGCGACGAGTACGCCTCGACCGGCGACGGTATCGACCTCACGGACCCGGAGTACTACTTCAACCGCGAGCTGAGCGAACTGGCCTTCCAGCGGCGGGTCCTCCACGAGGTGCTGGACGAGCGCAACCCGCTGCTGGAGCGCGTCCGCTTTCTCTCCATCGTCACGCGAAACCTCGACGAGTTCGTGATGAAGCGCGTCGGCGGGCTGAAACAGCAGATAGAGGCCGGCGTGACCGAGCGGACCCCCGACGGGCGGACGCCGGCCGAGCAGTGGCGCGAGGTCCACGAGGCGCTCGGGCCGATGCTGGAGCGCCAGCGCCAGTGTTACGAGACCGACATCCGCCCGGCGCTCGCCGA
Source organism: Haloarcula sp. MBLA0138 (assembly GCF_055632455.1). Taxonomy (NCBI): domain Archaea; kingdom Methanobacteriati; phylum Methanobacteriota; class Halobacteria; order Halobacteriales; family Haloarculaceae; genus Haloarcula; species Haloarcula sp. MBLA0138. The sequence continues at coordinate 709,339 of NZ_CM145746.1, forward strand.
CGCCGGCATCCACGTCCTCGACTACGACGACCTTTCGGCGGCCGAGCGACGCGAGATGCGGACGTACTTCGAGGAGTCGGTGCTGCCGACGCTGACGCCGCTGTCGTTCGACCCCGCGCACCCGTTCCCCTTCATCTCCAACCGGTCGCTGTCGCTGGCCGTCCTCACCCGCCGGCGGCGCGACGACGAACCGACCTTCACGCGCATCAAGATTCCGCCCAACCGCCCGCGGCTGGTGGCGGTCGGCGACGGCCAGCGGTACGTCCTCGTCGAGGACGTGGTGCGGGCCAACCTCGACCTCCTCCTCCCCGACGTCGACATCGTCGACACCGCGCTCTTCCGACTGACGCGCAACGCCGAGGTCCGGCGCGACGAGGAGGTCGCCGAGGACCTCATCGACGTGATAGAGGAGGTGCTCGAACAGCGCCGCTTCGCCACCGTGGTCCGGATGGAAATCGAGCCCGACGCCCACCCTCGGATTCGGGCGACGCTACGGGACCAACTGGACCTCGACGACCGCGAGATATACGAACTCGACGGCCCACTCGACTACCGCGAGTTCGAGTCCCTGACCGACCTCGACCGGCCGGACCTCCAACTGGACCCGTGGACGCCCCAGCCACATCCGCGCCTCCAGTCGGGGGCCGAGGGCGCGTTCGCCGACGCCGGAGAGCCGGACCGCTCTATCTTCGAGGTCATCGACGAGGGCGACGTCCTCCTGCATCACCCGTACCACGACTTCGGCCAGACCGTGCAACGGTTCCTCTCTGAGGCCGCCGAGGACCCCGACGTGCTGGCGGTGAAAGCGGCCATCTACCGCACCGCCAGCGACTCGCAGGTCATCCAGTCGCTCATCGACGCCGCCGAGAACGGTAAGCAGGTCGCAGTGATGGTCGAACTGAAGGCCCGATTCGACGAGCAGAACAATCTGGAGTGGGTCCGACGGCTGGAGGAGAACGGTATCCACGTCGCCTACGGCACCATCGGGCTGAAGACCCACACCAAGACGGCGCTGGTCGTCCGCGAGGACGACGAGGGCGTCAATCTCTACTCCCACGTCGGCACCGGAAACTACCACTCCGAGACCGCCACGGGGTACGTCGACCTCGGCCTGCTGACCGCCGACCGGGACATCGGGCAGGACCTCGTGGGCCTGTTCAACGGCTTCACCGGCCCGGCGCTGGACGAGCAGTTCCGGAAGCTGCTGGTCGCGCCGGTGAACATGCGCGAGGCGTTCACCGAATACGTGCGCCGCGAGGCCGAGCACGCCCGGGCGGGGCGGCCCGCCCGCATCGTCGTCAAGGTCAACGGGTTGGAGGACCCCGAGATGGTCGCGGAGCTGTACCGGGCCTCGATGGCCGGCGTCGAGATAGACCTCCTCGTGCGGGACATCTGCCGGCTCCGGCCCGGTATCGAGGGACTCAGCGAGAACGTCCGGGTCCACTCTATCGTCGGCCGCTTCCTCGAACACTCCCGCATCTTCTACTTCGAGAACGGCGCGCGCGCCGACGACCCCGCGGCCGGCGACGGCCCGGAGTACTACGTCGGCAGCGCCGACTGGATGACACGGAACCTCGACAACCGCGTCGAGGCGGTCGCGCCCGTCGAGGACCCGGTCGTCCGCCGGCAGCTCCGGTTCGTGTTGGAACTCGCGCTCGCGGACAACCGCCGGCGATGGACGCTGAACGCCGACGGGAGCTACGACCAGCAGTACCCGGACGACGGCGAACCGGTCATCGACACGCAGGTCGTGTTGATGCGCGAGACGCTGAAGGCGGCCCGCACCGACGACGCAGTCGTCGGCGTCCCCGGTGACTACCCGGTCGGTGGCGACCTGCTCGTCCGGCCGGCGGAGTCGCCCGCGGACGGGTCGGACGCGCAGCCCGCGGCCGGCGGGGCGGCGTCCGCTGCCGGGGCGGCCGACGGACAGGCGCGTCGCTCGGAGTCGACCGACGGCGGGACGGCGGACGTGTTCGACCGCCACGACGGTCGCTGGTACGTCCCGGACAGCGACACCTACGCGTATACCGTTCGGACGCCCGAGGGCGACAGGCGCTATCTGAAAACGGAGTCGGGCGCGGCCGAGGCCCTCGAACGATACTACGACTAGGGCCGCGGCGCGGCCTTCTGGAGGGCGCTCTCGGCGATGTTGCCGCCGTAGTCGGCCGTCCGGGAGAGCGAGTCGACGACGCGCCCGAGAATCTGGGCGCTCTGGGGGTCGAGTTCGCGCACCTGACTGTCGACCTCGCGGGCCGTCTCGTCGACCTCCGGGATGCGGGCACGCGCGTCGTTCGCCATCGAGACGGCCTCGTCCGAGTCGTCGAGCAACAGCGCCTCCATCCCCGTCTCGGGCACGTCCACGGCCTCGGATTCGAGCTGTCGGAGGAGGTCGGCCGTCTCGCCGGTTATCTCGCCGATTTCCCGGGAGAGGCTGGCTATCTTGGTCGCGTGGTCGGCGATGCGCTCCAGTTGGCGGGCGCTCGACTGGTAGTCGAAGACCGTCTCGCGGGGGAAGCCGATCTCGTTCGCCGCCGTCGGGTTCCGAAGCACGGTCCGAAACACCCGCGAGACCATGTACCAGAGGCGGTCCACGTCGTCGTCTCGCTGCATCACGTCCTGTGCGAGGTCGTCGTCGTCCTCGATGAGCGCCTCGACGGCGTCGGAGAGCATCGTCAGCGAGACCAGTTGCATCCGCGTGATGGCGTTGTGGACCGACAGTTCCGAGGAGTCGAGCAGGTCCTGAAGGACGACGCGGTCGGTGGTCTCCTCGATGACCTCCAACCCCACAAGCCCCTGCGTGGCGTTGCGGATGGTGCGCCGCTGGTCGGCGGAGATGCGGGTCGCCTCCAGCCGGATGACGTCGAACCCGCTGACGTACATCGTCATCACCGCCCGCGTGAGTTCGTGCTTGTTGGCGATGCCGTCGATGTCGAGCGTTCCTTCCACCCGGTCGTCCTCCCGTTTCGGGGCCAGCAACAGGAGGTCCTCCTCGTCGTGAAACTCCACGACGCTCCCGGCGCTCACGTCGTTGTCGGTCGCCCAGTCTTTCGGGAGCGAGACGGTGTACGTGGAGCCACCGGTCACCTGGACCTTGCGGGTTTCCATGTAAGCGACTCTCATCCATCCCTCGACCATAAATCCACCTATATCTATATACTTTCGAACAACTCGTCGCCGGGAGTCGGATTCCGGGGACGGTGGAGAAGCTGAACGGCCGATATCCCGTCTTCTGGGGCGCGAGTGTACGAACGAGTGGATCGCACACTGTCCTGTCGAGTGCCATAGAGCCCTTCTAACAGCGACTGTGACTACTTTCACAGCTATTAGCGCTCGGATTGGGGGGTGTTGTCACTAGCTGTCTATATAGATTAGGTAGGTAGCTATATCTATCATAGTAGGCTACTTACCCTACAGACCGTTCCCAACTGGTGATGTCAGATTCACCGACCCGCGGCGTCTCGCGTCGTAGCTTCCTCACGAGTTCCGGTGCCGTCGGCGCGCTGGCGCTCGCCGGCTGCACGGAAGGGCCGTCCAGCGGCGGCTCGGGCGGCGACGGTGGCGGCGGCAGCGGTGGCAGCAGCGGCGGCGGGTCAGACGGGCTCTCCGGGGACATCAACATCACCGGGAGCAGCACGGTGTACCCACTCGCAACGGCCATGGCCAACCGGTTCCAGCAGGAACACGGCGGCGTCGACATCAGCGTCTCCTCGACGGGGTCCGGCGGCGGGTTCAGCAACCACTTCTGTGTCGGCAACTCCGATTTCAACAACGCCTCGCGCCCCATCACGAGCGAGGAGGAGTCCCTCTGTGCCGAGAACGGCATTGAGTACCACGAGATTCAGGTGGCGACGGACGCGCTGACGGTCATCGTCAACCCCGAGAACGACTGGGTCGACTGCGTGACACCCGAACAGCTCCGCGAGCTTTGGGCCGCCGACGGGGCCTCGACGTGGGCCGACGTGAACGCCGACTGGCCCGACGAGCCCATCAACCGGTTCGGTGCCGCCGACACCTCCGGCACCTTCGACTACTTCAATGAGGCCATCCTCGGCGAGGAGGCCAACCACACCAGCAACTACGAGGCCACCGAGCAGGACAACCTCATCCTGCAGGGCGTCCAGCAGGACCAGTACGCCATCGGCTACTTCGGCTTCGCGTACTATCAGGGGAATCAGGACGCGGTAAAGGCGCTGTCGGTCGACAACGGCGACGGCTGCGTGGCCCCCTCGCTGGAGACAGCCAAGGCCGGCGAGTATCAGCCCCTCTCGCGCCCGCTGTTCACCTACCCTCGGAAAGGCGCGCTCGCGGAGGAACACGTCGCCGAGTTCGCCCGCTACGTCGTCGAGCAGAGTGCCAACACCGACCTCGTTTCCGGCGAAATCGGCTACGTCCCGCGCACGGAGTCGGCCATGCAGGAGGAACTCGACGCGCTGAATCAGGCCATCAGCGAGGCGCAGTAAATAGTACCATACAGAGACTGTATAGAACTATGGATACATTCCGAGTGCTTTTTGCCGGGATGCAGTAAACACGACAACGACTACGATGAGCAACGACGGCGGAGCGCCGGACCTCTCAGGGGACCGGGGCTTCAGGACGGTCCGGGAGTCGACGTACAGATACGCCCTCGCCGGGTGTGCCGTGCTGTCCGTCCTGACCACCGTCAGTATCATCGCGGTGCTGGTGCTGGACGCCGCGAAGTTCTTCGCCGCCGTCCCGCTCCTCGATTTCCTCGGCGGCACGAACTGGAGTCCGGCCCTCGAACCCGTCGAGTTCGGCGTCCTCCCGCTCGTGTTGGGCACGCTGCTCATCACTATCGGAGCCGCCGTCATCGCCCTGCCTATCGGCGTCCTCACCGCCATCTACCTCAGCGAGTACGCCAGCCAGCGCGCCCGCTCGGTGCTCAAGCCGCTGCTCGAAGTCCTCGCGGGCGTCCCCACCGTCGTCTACGGTTACTTCGCCATTGTCTACATCACGCCCGCGCTCAACGTCTTCCTCGAGTGGCTCAACGGAACCGTCGGGACGCAGTTCCCGTCGCTGGGGCTGTTCAACGGGCTGTCGGCCTCCATCGTCGTCGGTATCATGATTATCCCGATGGTCTCCTCCATCAGCGAGGACGCGATGAGCGCCGTCCCCGACTCGCTGCGACAGGCCGGATACGGGCTGGGCGCGACGAAGTTCCGCGTCTCGACGACCATCGTCGTCCCCGCGGCCGTCTCCGGCATCGCCTCCTCGTTCATCCTCGCCATCTCGCGGGCCATCGGCGAGACGATGGCGGTGACGCTGGCGGCCGGCTCCCAACCCCCCGCGCTCCCGCCGGTCCAGACGGCGCTGGGGATTCCATACATCGCCCCGGCGGACCTGCTCGGCCTCTACGCCGAGTCCTCGGCGACGATGACCGTCGCCATGATAAACCTCGCCAGCGGCGACATCTCCGGGGGGTCGACGGCCTATCTCGCGCTCTTCGCCATCGGTATTACACTCTTTGCCATCACGCTGTTGATGAACGTCGTCAGCAACGTCGTCTCCAGCCGCTACCGGGAGGTCTACGAGTAAATGGGTACATCGACACCGCGACAGACGGAGTTCGGCGAGGTCAGCCGCGTCAAGGGAATCGTCTTCAAGTACGTCGCCTTCGCCGCCTCCGTCGTCGGCATCCTCGCGCTGGGCGTCCTGCTCGCGTACGTCTTCTGGGACGCGCTGGGGCTGGAGACCGCCGGGACGACGTGGTATCTCGCCTACGCCGCGACGCTGCTCGTCCCGCTGTTGGCCTTCGTTGCGTACGCGCGACGGAACGTCGACGTGGCCGCGGGCGCGTTCGAACTGTTCAGCCTCTCGCTGGGCGGGGTGATGCTGACCGTCGCCACCGTCATCGTCCTCTCAGTCATCGCCGGGCCGGCAGTGTGGTTCGCGTACTTCGTCACCGTCGTCGCCCCGACGGCCGGCCTCTTCGTCTACGGCCAGTACGACCGCGGGGCGACGTGGGTCGGGCTGGGGATGCTCGTCACCGTCGTCGTCGGCCCCATCGTCGGGACGCTCGCGCTGCCGGTCCTCGCCGGCATCGGCGCGATGCTGGGCGCGCCCGGTGTCTACTTCCTCTCGCTGGTGCTTCCCGGTGCCGGCGTCGCCGCCTTCCTCGCGGGCGACCGGTTGGGGCTGGGCCGCCGGGCCAGCCTCGCCGTCGGCGGCGCGTTCCCGGTAGTCGCCATCGCCGGCGTCCCGCTGGTCGACACCGTCCCGTCGATCGCCCGCTCGGTCTGGCTCATCGGGCTCGTGATGTTCGGCCTGCCGGCGCTGTTCGCCGTCGCCAACACGGCGCGCCGGCGTGAGCGGTGGGCCGCCTTCGCCCTGCCGGTGATTCTGGTCGGCGGGTTCCTGCTCGGCGAGTTCGTCGTCGGCGTCGTCGGCGCGACGGAGCCGACGCCGTGGCTCGACTGGCAGTACGTCACGAGCACGCCCTCCATCTCCAACGCCGAGGCCGCCGGGCTCTACCCGGCCATCATCGGCTCGGTGTTCCTCATCGTGTTGGTGAGCGTCTTCACGTTCGTCTTCGGCGTCGGGACCGCCATCTATCTGGAGGAGTACGCCCCCGCCAGCGGGCCGCTGGGGACCGTCACGAGGCTCATCAACGTCAACATCTCGAACCTCGCCGGCGTCCCGTCGGTCGTCTACGGCCTGCTGGGACTGGGCGTGTTCGTCAACATCAACGCGCAGTTGGGGCCGGTCAGCTACGCCGGCTTCGGCGTCGGGACGGTGTTCACGGCGGCGCTGACCCTCTCCTTGCTCATCCTCCCCATTGTCGTCATCTCCGCACAGGAGTCCCTGCGGTCGGTGCCCGACTCGCTGCGACAGGCCTCCTACGGGATGGGCGCGACCCGCTGGCAGACCGTCCGGAACGTCGTCCTGCCGCGGGCGCTCCCGGGCATCCTGACGGGGACCATCCTCGCGCTGGGGCGGGCCATCGGCGAGACGGCCCCGCTCATCATGGTCGGGGTGGCGACGACGAAGTTCTCCCCGCCCGCGGGCCTGTTCGGGAAGCTCACCGCCATGCCGATGCAGATATACGCGTGGGCGTTCCTGCCCGGCGAGGACTTCCGGTACGGCGTCGTCGCCGCCGGCGTCGTCACGCTGCTCATCGTGTTGCTGACGATGAACTCCGTCGCGATTCTCGTGCGCAACAAATACCAACAGGAGGCGAACTGACATGACCTCAGAGGACATCGCAACCGAAGCCGAGACCGAGACAGAGCCCGAACAGACCGCGACCGGCGGGGACGACTCGCTCGTGACCACCGACCCCGGGAAGGGCGGTCTCGACGAGAACGCCGACAGGGGTGCGGCCGCGGCCGAACAGACCATCATCCGGTCCCGCGAACTGGACGTGTTCTACGGCGAGACACAGGCGCTGCAGGACGTGACGATGGAGATTCCCGAGAACCGCGTGACGGCCATGATCGGCCCCTCGGGCTGTGGCAAATCGACGTTCCTGCGGTGTATCAACCGCATGAACGACCTCATCGACATCGCCCGCGTCGAGGGCGACCTCACCTTCCGCGGGAAGAACGTCTACGACGCCGACGTCGACCCCGTGGCGCTGCGCCGGCGCATCGGGATGGTGTTCCAACACCCCAACCCCTTCCCCAAGAGCATCTACGACAACGTCGCCTACGGCCTCCGGATTCAGGACAAGACCGACGACATGGACGCCGTCGTCGAGGAGTCCCTGAAGAAGGCGGCGCTGTGGGACGAGGTCGAGGACCGCCTCGACGACTCGGCGTTGGACCTCTCTGGGGGCCAGCAACAGCGCCTCTGTATCGCCCGGGCCATCGCCGTCGACCCCGAGGTCGTGCTGATGGACGAACCGGCCTCGGCGCTCGACCCCATCGCCACCTCCCAGATAGAGGACCTCATCGAGGAACTGGCCGAGGAGTACACGGTGGTCATCGTCACCCACAACATGCAACAGGCCGCCCGCATCTCGGACAAGACGGCGGTGTTCCTCACCGGCGGCGAACTCGTGGAGTTCGACGACACGGACAAGATATTCGAGAACCCCGAGAGCCAGCGCGTCGAGGACTACATCACCGGCAAGTTCGGCTAATCGAACCCCCGCTCAGTCGGCGTCCTCGGGGCCGACGGCCATGACCGGCACGTCAGCGCCCCGACGGAGTCGCGGCACCAGCGTCTCCGGGTTCCGGATGCGGTCCAGTCCCGTCGGTCGCTCGGTCCCGGCGACGACGAGGTCGACGCCGTGGGTCGAGACGAAGTCCAGCACCTCCGTGTGGGCCGTCCCGTAGCGGAACCACTTCTCGACGGCCACGCCCGCCTCGGCCCCGCGGGCCGCGGCCGCCTCGACGGCGGCCTCGCCGGTTCGCTCGGCCCGCTCGACCGCCACGTCCCAGTGGTGAGCCGTGTCGACGACGTACAGCGCGTCGACCGCGGCGTCGCAGGCGGCGGCCAACTCCACGCCGGTCGCTGCGGCCGCTCGGCCCGCCGCTGTCCCGTCGGTGACGACGAGGATGCGGTCGAAGGGGGTCGGTACGGGCTCGCGGTCGGGAACCGGGGTCGCGCCCGGCGTCTCGGCGTTCGTCTCGATTGCCATGTGGTCTCCCGCGCCGTGACGGCGCGTCTACAGCCACTCACGCACTCGACGTACATACATATTTTCGGCAGGTAAGAGCATTATAATTGTCTTTCCGGGCTGTTCGGGGGACGTGTGTCCACTTCGGAGCGCGGCCAGCGGTCCGCGCGAGAACCGACCGACGGGGCGGCCGCTCACTCCGCCAGCGTCGCCTCGGTGTCGATGCCGTACACCGCTCGCGGCGTCTCGACGTGGGCGGTCCGGACGGCGTCCGCGTGCCCCTCCTGTAACAGCCACCGGACGCGCCGCGGGACCGTCTTCGGCCCCAGCACCGCGCCGGGTCGGTCCGGGTCGTCGATGTAGTCCGTCTCCATCAGGAACGGCTCGTCCTCCTCGATGGCCACCGTCAGCTCGTCCTTGTCGGCCAGCACCGACTTCGTCGGCCCCCGCAACCGTCCGCCGGAGTAGTGTTTGACCACCTGCCGGCGGTCCATCCCGGCAGTCTCGGCCCACTCGGCCACCTGCTCGAACTCCTCGCCGCCCTCCGTGTGCAACTGGACGGCGAACCCGCCGTCGGCAGCCAGTTCGAACGCGTGCCGCATCACCTCGTTCGAGGCCGTCCAGACGGCCTCGTCCACGTCGTAGTGAGGCCGCCCGGACTTGATAGCCAACGCGGGCCCGTCGGTGACGTACTCGGCGGCCACGTCCAACCCCGTCTGCATGATGTCGCGGGCCTCCGCGGGCGTGTAGCCGCTCTCGACGAGTTTCGATATCAGCGCCGGATGGACGCCAAGCACCGGCCACGCGCGCCCGTCGAGCACGTCGGTCGCCGACTCGACGGCCCCGACGGTCAGGTCGAACCCCTCGCGGAACGTCGCCTCGTCGGTGGCGGCCTCGACGAGGTTCCACGAGGGCTTGTTGAGCACGAGCAGGTGCGTGCCGCCGTGGTCGGCGAACTCCGCGACGGCCTCGGTGTTCCGGCCGTCGACCGGGTCCAGATGGAGGTGGTTGTCCAGTACCGGCGTCTCGTCGATGTCCATGTCTCGGGGTCCGGGCCGCCGGGCAAAAGCCGTTCGCTCTACTCCACGTCGCCCCGCAGCGACAGCGCGTCCTGCGCGGCGTTTTGCAGCGCGTCCGAGCGGCCGTGTTCGCCCGGAGCCAGCGCGACGGTCCGCACGTCCTCGCGGGCGGCCACCTCCAGCGCCGGCTTGAAGTCCGTGTCCCGGGACGCCACCACCAACACGTCGACGCGGTCCGCGACGACCGCCTCCGTCGCGTCGACGGCCAGTTTCACGTCCACGTCGCCGCTGGTCGTCACCACCTCGAAGCCGCGGGCCTCGCCGGCTTGTACCAGCCCCGGCGACGCGTTCTCGTCGAGGTAGAGCCGCGTCACCGCGAGGTCGCCGTAGGACTCGCCGATCTGGCGCACCTCGTCTAAGTCCACGTCGAACTCGCTGCGGAGCACGTTCGGGCCGTCGACGAACAGGCCCACCCGCGTCCGGTCGTCGCCCTCCTCGCGGAGGCGACCCAACAGGTCCATAGCGTTGCTCTCCCGCAGGTCGGGTTATGTCTGACGCTTTCACACCTCCAGCGGAACACGCCCGGACTCCCGCCGGCGCGGGCTGGTCTGTCGCCCACCGACGGCGGGCGACCAGCGCGACGACGGCGACGAGACGATAAACTCAGACGCGCTATATCGAATCGGTCGGTTCGGCTCTCGTGTCGCCGTGTCGGTTCCGCCGGCGGTTCGCTGCGGGCCCGCGTTTCCGTTCGGCTATCGGGTCAGGAATCCGCTGCCGGGCCGTACTCCGCGTCGGTGACGTGTTCCAGCCACGTGACGTCCTCGTCGTCCTGCGCTGGCAATGTGAGTCATCGCGTTGTCCGGCGTCGCGCCGTGCCAGTGTTTTTCACCCGGCGGGAACCAGACCACGTCGCCCGCTCGAACCCGTTCGATATCCCGCCGTCGCGCTAAACGAGGCCACAGCCGCTCGTCACGACCAGTCGCTGGCCCAGCGGGTGGATGTTGCCACGCGGTGCGAGCGCCCGTGAGAACGCTCACCAATAGATTTACCCGGACGCCGGAGCGAATCGCTGTATGAGCCGGTTCGGTCACGAGGTGGACTCTGGCCCAGCGACCGACGACGAAGCCGAGGGGGATTCTCGGCCCACGTCGGAGCACCTCGGCAAAGAGTTCGACACGGAGGGTATGCTCCCCGCGGAAGCGTTCTCGCTGCTCGGCAACGACACGCGCATCGACATTCTGCAGGCGATGTTGGAAGCCAACGCCGACACCGCGCCGGTCGGCTTCACGGAGTTATTCGAGCGCGTCGATATCGACGATAGCGCCAACTTCAACTACCACCTGCAGAAACTCACCGGCCACTTCATCAAGCAGACCGAAGACGGCTACGAGTTCCGTCACCCCGGTCGGAAAGTCGTCAGCTCGATATTCGCCGGGACGCTGACGGACCGCGCCCAACTCGGCTTCTTCCCCGTCGCCGGTGCCTGTCACTCCTGTGACGCGGACCTCCACGGGTGGTACGTCGACGAAGTCCTCACGATTGCCTGCGTCGACTGCGGGACGGTTCTCGTGAAGTATCCGTTCCCGCCGGGGGGCATCGACGAGCGAACGCCCGAGGAACTCCTCCAAGCGTTCCACCACTACGTCCGCCACCACTACTGCATGGCCGCCGACGGCGTCTGTCCGGAGTGTACCGGGCCCGTCGAGACGGAACTGGTCCGCGACCCGACGGAGAGCAACGACTTCGACGCGACCGTCGAACACACGTGCCGACGATGTGGCTACGAGCTACAGTCGAGCGTCGGTGTGAACCTCCTCGACAACGCCGAGGTACTCCTGTTTCACTCCGAGCGCGGTATCGACCTGAGTACGGAACCGTTCTGGCACTTCGATTGGTGCGTGAGCGATGCGCACACGGAACTCGTCTCCGAGGACCCGCTCCGCCTGCGAATCGACATCCCGTGTGCGGGAGACGAACTGCGCGTCGTGCTGGACGACACCCTCTCGGTGACCGAGACGGCGAGACACGAACAGCTCTCGTACTGACCGCTGTCGTTTCGGTCCCCCGATTCGGCCCCGGTCAGCCGGGAGGCCTATGTTGATCCCCGCATAGTATCAGACGATGGACGATACCTCCCTTCAAAAGCGGCTTGACATCGCTCTCGTCCTATTAGTAGGAAATCTGCTGCTATTGATGGGTATCGGACTTCAATATGCGACCGAAACATCGGTCGGCATACTTGTGCTTATGCTCTTGATTGGATACGGGTTCCTACGGGGGGACAGTAGCCCAGAGGATGAATAGTTAATCCTGCTACTGTAATGATCAAACAGATGCTAAGGCCCCGTGAATAGAATCGCCCTATTCACAACAACTGATATATCGCGTACCGAACCGTGACCGGGCTCGGGCGGTCACCCTGTCCGAGCGCGGATAGCGAAACTGCCCCGACGAACGACCGGACGCGCCGATAGCCACTCGTCACCGGCGGGACGACCCTCCGCAGCGCGGCCGCCGGACGGGCCCCGGTAACCGGCAGCTACGGACGCGAATCCCGCCGGCGTACCGCTCAGACGCCGCTCGGTGTTCCGGCCGGCTTCCGTACGGCGCGGCCGCGCCTTCGAGGGCGGTACCGACAGTCGACCGCGTTCCAGTGTTGACCACAGAGACCGTCCACGCACCGAGTACGGCGTTTCGCTCTCGACCCGGCGTCGGCTATAGTAGCCATTGAAAATCAATACACACCCGACCGCACGACGGCAGTGCGGTCGGTGTGTAAATCGTTTCAATTGTTACTATAGTCTGCGCGTATGCGACACAAGGTTGCGATGAACTATACCCGCTCTGTGTGGCAGCTAGCAGTACTCTCTTTCACGCCGATGTCCGACCCGAACCGACAGTCCGAACCGATATACACGGAGCCTATCGAGTACGCGGACCCCGAAATCGACAGGCGAGCCCGTCGACTCGACGCACAGCCTATCGCCGACCGGGCCCGCCTGCGCTCCCGCACGTGGCCCCGGTTGGCAGCACTCGTTCTGGGGTACGCGGTCGTCATGCTCGTGAGCGTCACCGTCACCGGCAGCGTCGGGATAGGGGCCGTCACGAGCCTCTTCTTCCCGGCCGTTTTGCTGGCGGGGTTCGCCTTCGAGACGCTCGACTCCGCTTCCGGGATGGGGTTTGGCACGTCGCTGGCTCCGCTGCTGTTCTCGATGGGGTACACGCCGTTGGAAGTCGTTCCGACCCTGTTCCTGACAGAGACGGTCAGCGGCCTGCTCGCCGGCGGGCTCCACCACGAGTTCGAGAACGTCCGGTTCTCGGTGACGCCGCCGCTGACCGAAGCGACGAAGGCGGTCGTCTTACTGGCCGGCGTCGGCATCGTCGGCACGCTGGTTTCGGTTCTCGTCGCCTATCTTCTCGTCGACCTGCCCGAACGCGCCATCGAGTTCTACGTCGCCGGACTGGTCATCACGATGGGAGTCGTCGGACTCCTCCGGCAGTTCCTGCCCCGAGGACAGACGTATCGTCCACGCCGACTCGCCGGGTTCGCGCTGCTCGCCGGTGTCAACAAGGGTATCTCGGGAGGCGGATACGGCCCCGTCGTGACGCTCGGGCAGATATTCTCCGGCGTCTACGAGAAGACCGCCACCGCCATCTCCTCGCTCGCCGAGGGCCTCGTGTCTGGCGTCGGCGCACTCGCGTACGTCGGACTGCTCGCCGCGGGGTTCCCCGTCGAGTACAGCCTCTTTCCGTCGCTCTTTACCGGGGCGTTCTTCGCGGCCATCGTCGCCCCGTACCTCGTCCGCGTGCTTCCCGGGCGCGTTCTGGAGTACGTCATCCCGGTGTACGCGTTCGGCATCGGCGCCGTTGCACTCCTGCAGTTGCTCGGCTGAGTCGCAGTTCCGTCGGTCCGACCGGGACGAACACGCCGATGTACCGACGCCGGTCTCCGGTCACTGTCGTACGCCGAAACGGATTCGACCGGTGATGCCCACGGTCGAAAACAGGGAGTTTGCCTCTCGGCGGGTCGCCTATTCGAACAGCTGCACGGCCTCGTCGTACCGGGAGCCGGGTTCCTCCCAGTCGACGACCTCGAAGAAGGCGTCGATGAAGTCGCCGCGGGCCGGGCCGTAGTCGTAGTAGTAGGAGTGTTCCCACACGTCGAGCGCGAGGACGGGGTGGCTACCCCAGAGCGCGCCTTGGTCGTGCTTGTCGACCGCGACGTTGCGCAGTTGGTTGCTGACGCTGTCGTAGACCAGCAGCGCCCAGCCGCCAGCGGCGGACGCGGCGGCCTCGAACTCGCCCTTCCAGGCCTCGTAGGAGCCGAAGTCCTCCTCGATGCGGTCCCGGAGGTCGCCCGTGGGCTCGTCGCCGCCCTCGGGGCTCATCGACTGCCAGAACAGGTCGTGGAGGATGTGCCCGGAGCCGTTGTGGGTTACGTCCCCGAGCGCGCCGGCCGTCGAGGAGAAGTCGCCGGACTCGCGGTTCTCCGCGAGCGTCTCCTCGGCGCTGTTCCAGCCGTTGACGTAGCCCTGATGGTGGGTGTCGTGGTGCCACGTCAGCACCTGTTCGCTGATGTGCGGTTCGAGTGCGTCGTAGTCGTACGGGAGCGGCGGAAGTTCGTAGTCTGCCATTGGTATCGACAGTACAGACCACGGGCGAGAGGGACATGAGCGTTTTCTGTACTGCGATACGGTAGCGCTTCTATCACGTCTCCGAAACCCGCGGCCGTCCGCGCGCCGACGGTTGTGTCGGGCCCGTACGGTGGTGTCGATTCGAGCGACGCCGCGAGACGTACGAGCGGGAGCGCCGGCGAACTGATGCGGAACTCGGTCGTGACCGTCATCGAGCGGCGGGTCGCTCCACGCGCAGTTAACGCTCTGGATGCGCCGGTGGCTGCGACGACTGGGGTTCGGAACGACGCCGTCCCCTCTCGGCCGGGCAACCGGACCCCGGAACCGGGACGGGCCGCGCCGAGAGCCGCAAATCGGGCGGAACGCGGCCGCTGTTCCGGACCCGCTGACCGCCCATTGGTATATTTGTTATCGTCACATGCGATTTACGAGATGCGCCGCAACCGCGTTCGGCCCGCGAGGGACGCCAAACGGTAAGTCGTCGGGAGGCGTCCGGTCGGCCATGACACTGCGGGAACCCCCGCTCACCGCCGTCCACGGCGACGCCGGCGCGACGTTTACGGACTTCGGCGGCTGGGAGATGCCGGTCGAGTTCGACTCCATCCGTGCCGAACACGAGGCCGTCCGGACCGCGGCGGGCAAGTTCGACGTCTCGCACATGGGACAGGTCACCGTCGACGGCCCCGACGCCGCGGCGCTGATGCAGTCGCTGACCACCAACGACGTGACCGAACTGGACCCCGGCGAGGCACATTACGCCGCCATCACCGACGAGGCGGGCGTCATGCTCGACGACACCGTCGTCTACCGGCTCCCCGACGCCGACCCCGCGGCGTTCCTGTTCGTCCCCAACGCCGGCCACGACGGGGAGATGACCGACCGCTGGACCGACCACCGCGACGAGCGCGGGTTCGACGCGACGGTGACGAACCGGACCGAGGAGTACGCGATGCTGGCCGTTCAGGGACCGGACGCCCCCGACGTGTTGGCTCCGGCGACGGACGTGGCGCTGGGCGACCTCGCGCGGTTCGACGTGGTCGCCGGCACCGTCGCCGGGACGGACGCGCTCGTCGCGCGTACGGGCTACACGGGCGAGCGCGGGTTCGAAGTTCTCGCGCCGTGGGCCGACGCCGAGGCGGTCTGGTCGGCGCTGGACTGTCCGCCCTGCGGGCTCGGGGCGCGGGACACGCTGCGACTGGAGATGGGCTTTCTCCTCTCCGGACAGGACTTCCACCCCGAGGACAACCCCCGGAACCCCTACGAGGCGGGCATCGGGTGGACGGTCGACCTCGACACCGAGTTCGTCGGCCGCGACGCGCTGGAGGGGGTCGACGTGGAGGGGCCGGCCGAGAAACTCGTCGGCCTCGAACTGGTCGACCGGGGCGTCCCGCGCCACGGCTACGAGGTGCGAACGCCCGACGGCGACCGCTTGGGAACGGTCACGAGCGGGACGATGAGCCCACCGCTCGGCGAGGCCATCGCCGTGGCTTACCTCCCCGCCGAGTACGCCGACCCGGACCGGTCGGTCCGCGTGGTCGTCCGCGGCGAACCGAAGAAAGCACGTACCCGGACCACGCCATTCCTCGATAGATGAGCTTCGACGTACCCGACGACTGCCGGTATCTGGCGTCCCACGAGTGGGTCCGGGTCGACGACGGGACCGCCCGCGTCGGCGTCACTGACTTCGCGCAGGACGAACTCGGCGACGTGGTGTTCGTCGAACTGCCCGACGAGGGCGACGCCCTCACCGCCGACGAGGAGTTCGGCGTCGTCGAGTCGATAAAGGCCGTCTCCGACGTGTACGCGCCCGTCTCGGGGACCGTCACCGCGGTCAACGAGCGCCTGTTCGACGAACCGGAACTGCTCAACGACGACCCCTTCGGCGATGGGTGGATGCTCGAACTCGACCTCGCCGACGAGGGCGAACTCGACGACCTGCTCTCACCCGCGGCGTACCGCGACCAGATCGCCTGAGACCGGCGCGAACGGTCTCGCCGCGGTCCGGGCAAGGAGTAGGCTAATGTAGGCCCCGTCGTTACCCTCGTATCATGTTCGTCCGCGCGGTCGGACGCTGTCACCAATGAGCGAGAGAGACACATCCAAGCGGAGTCCGTACGCCCCGCACACGCCGGCTGAGACGGCCACGATGCTCGACGCCGTCGGGGCCGACGACGTGGCGGAACTGTTCGACGTACCCGACCCGGTCGCCTTCGACGGTGAGTTCGGCATCGAGCCCCGGAGCGAGCGCGAGGCCCGGCGCGAGGTCGCCGGCCTGCTCCGGCGCAACGACGACCTGACGGAGTTTCTGGGCCGGGGCCACTACGACCACTACGTCCCGTCGGTCGTCGACGACCTCGCCTCGCGCTCGGAGTTTCTGACCTCCTACACGCAGTACCAACCGGAGGTCGCACAGGGGTTCCTGCAGGCGCTCTTCGAGTACCAGTCGATGCTGGTCGAACTGACCGGGCTGGACGTGGCGAACTGCTCGATGTACGACGACGCGACGGCGCTGGGCGAGGCCGCCACGCTCGCCCGGCGCGTCCGGTCGGTCTCGGGCGACCGGGTGCTGGTCCCCGACCACCTCCGGACGGGGAAACGCGCCGTCTTGGAGAACTACGCCGACGGCCCCGGCCTCACTGTCGAGTCGTATCCGATGGCCGACGGCGCGGTCGATACGGACGCGCTGGCCGCGGCCGTCGACGGCGACACCGCGATGGTGTACGCGGAGACGCCGACGGTCCGTGGCGTCGTCGAGGAGTCGCTCTCGGCGGTCGGCGACCTCGCGGCCGCCAACGACGCCCTGTTCTGTCTCGGCTCGGACCCGGTCGCGCTGGCGCTGCTGGAGCGGCCCGCCGACGTGGGTGCCGACGTGGTCGTCGGCGACGCCGCCTCGCTGGGGACCGGCACCGCCTACGGCTTCGGTCTCGGGATGTTCGTCACCCGCGAGGCGCACCTCCGGCAGGTGCCGGGCCGCCTCGTGGGGGCCAGCGAGGACGCCGACGGCCGGCGGGCCTACACGCTGACGCTCCAGACCCGCGAGCAGCACATCCGCAAGGAGCGGGCCACCTCGAACATCTGTACGAATCAGGCGTGGGTTGCCCTGCGGGCGGCGATGCACGCGGCGTGGCTCGGCCCCGACGGCCTCGTCGACCTCGCCGAGGACTGCGTCGCTCGCGCCCGCGCCATCGCGGCCGAACTGGACGCCATCCGCGGCGTGCAGGCTCCGGTTCACGACCGCCACCACTTCCGGGAGTTCGTCGCCCGGACCGACCAGCCAGCCCCGGCCATCGCCGACGACCTCGCGGCGCGGGGCTACGCCGTCCACGCCGTCGACGACCACCTCGTGCAGGTGTGTGCGACCGAGACGACCGCCGAGGCCGAGGACGCCTTCGTCGAGACGTTCGCGGAGGTGGCCCGATGAACTACGACCAAGCGCGCTGGACCGACAGCGAGGAGCGGTACGAGCCGCTTCTCTCGGAGAAGGGCGCTCGGGAGGTCAGCGTCGAGGACGGACCGCTGCCCGACGACCTGACCCGCGACTCGCTGACACTGCCCGACCCCGCGGAGCCGGAACTGGCGCGTCACTACACCCGGCTCTCGCAGATGAACTACGGCGTCGAGAGTGGCCCCTTCCCGCTTGGCTCGTGTACGATGAAGTACAACCCCTCCTTCACCGAGGACATCGCCGCCCGGCCCGAGGCCGCCGTCCACCCGGATCGGCCCGACAGCACGGTACAGGGGACGCTGGCGCTGTGTCACCGCCTGCAGGACTATTTGGGGCGCGTCGGCGGGATGGACGCCGTCACCCTCCAGCCCCCAGCCGGCGCGGCCGGCGAGTTCACCGGCATCCGGATAGCGAAGGCCTACCACGAGCACAACGGCGACGACCGCTCGGAGGTGGTCATCCCCGACTCCGCCCACGGCACCAACTTCGCCACGGCGGCCATGGCCGGCTACGACGTAGTCGAACTCCCCAGCGGCAACGACGGCCGGGTCGACCTCGACGCGCTCGAAGCCGCCGTCGGCGACGAGACGGCGGCGCTGATGCTCACGAACCCCAACACGCTGGGCCTGTTCGAGCGCGACATCGAGGCCATCGCCGACATCGTCCACGACGCGGGCGGGCTGCTGTACTACGACGGCGCGAACCTCAACGCCCTGCTGGGGCGCGCCCGGCCGGGCGACATGGGCTTCGACGTGATGCACTACAACGTCCACAAGACGTTCGCCACGCCCCACGGCGGCGGCGGGCCGGGCGCGGGTCCGGTCGGCGTCACCGAGGAACTGGCCCCGTTCCTGCCCGCCCCCCACGTCCGGGCAGTCGACGGCGGCTACGAGCACTACGACCCCGACCGCACCATCGGGAAGGTCCACGGCTTCTACGGCAACTGGCCGGTACTGGTCAAGACCTTCGCGTACATCGCTCGACTCGGTGACGACGGCCTGCGCGACGCCAGCGCCAAGGCCGTCCTGAACGCCAACTACCTCGCCGAGCGAATCGACTACGAGGTGCCCTTCGGCCCGTTCCACCACGAGTTCGTCGCCAGCGCGGGCGAGCAGGACGCCGCCGACGCCGCCAAGCGGATGCTCGACTACGGCGTCCACCCGCCGACGACGAAGTGGCCCGAAATCGTCGACGAGGCGCTGATGACCGAGCCGACCGAGGCCGAGAGCAAGCGCTCGCTGGACCAGCTCGCGGCGGCGTTCGACGCCGTCGCCGCCGAGGACGACGCGACGCTGGCGGCCGCCCCGGAGCGGCCCGCGGCCCGCCGCATCGACCAAGTGAGCGCCGCCCGGGAGCCCCGGCTCTCGTGGCAGACCCTCGACGACCGCTGAAGACCCCGCATTCTCGGGGTCAGGCTCGCCCCAGTTGCCAGCGCTGATAACCGACCGCAGGGCTTACCTTATCCGCCGCGTTAACCGTGATAGTTCGATACGAATGCCCGGTGCCACTGCAGTCGTGTACGTCCGTCCGGACACCGCTGGCGACGGTGCCCCGCCGCGCTCGCTCGGCGACGGCGGGCGGCTCTCCGTGACGACGGTAACGTCTCCCGACGCCCTCTGGGACGCGCTCGGCGACTCGAACGCCGTCGTCGTCTGCGAACAGGACCTCGGTGACGGGCCGACCGGTCTCGACGTGTTGGAGGCGGTTCGGGAGCGGCGGCCGTCGCTTCCGGTCGTCCTCTGTACCACCGAGCCCGACGGTACCGTCGCCGCCGCGGCGACCCGCCTCGGCGTGACCGAGTATGTCCCGCGGTCCGAGGGCGACCTGACCGACCGCGTCCTCGCGGTCGCGGCCGACCACGCCGACGACACTCGGAGCGAGCGCGGTATCCGCGCGAACAACGACTCGCTGCAGGCGCTGACGCGCCTCACCGCGAGAGAGGACCTCTCGAACGCCGAAACCATCGACCGCGTCCTCGAACTCGGGGCCGACAGGCTCGGGATGTCGCTGGGGTATCTCACGCGCGTCGACGGCGACGAGTACGAGGTCGAACGGGTCGTCGGGGAGCACGAACTCATCACCCCCGGGCAGTCGACGGACGTCTCGAACACGTACTGCCGCCGCGTCGTCGGTACCGACGAACTGCTGACGATACGGGACGCGCCAGCCGAGGGGTGGGCGGAGGACCCCGCCTACCAAGCCAGCGGCCTCGCCTGCTACGCCAGCGGTGCCATCCGCGTCGACGACGAGCTGTACGGGACGCTCTGTTTCGCCGACTCCGAGCCCCGCGAGGAACCGTTCACCGAGTCCCAGCGGACGTTCATGGAACTGCTCGTCGAGTGGGTCGGCCGCGAACTCGAACGCCGCTCGCGCGAGGCGGAGTTAGAGCGCTACGAGAACATCATCGAGGCAGTCGACGACGGCGTCTACGCCCTCGACGACGAGGGCAACTTCACGTTCGTCAACGGCGCGATGACGGACCTCACCGGCTACGACGAGGACGCCCTGTTGGGCGAGTACACCGGCGTCGTCAAGACCGACGAGATAGTCGCCCACGCAGAGTCGGTCCTCCGGGAGATGCTGTTTGGCGACCGCGACGACGAGGCGACCTTCGACCTCGAACTCCAGCGCAGCGACGGCACCGGCTTCCCGGCCGAGGACCACATGACGCTGCTGTACGGCGAGGACGACGAGTTCGTCGGCAGCGCCGGCGTCGTCCGGGACGTCACCGAGCGCAAACAGCGCGAACGGAAGCTCCGAGAGGCCCACAACCGAATCGAGCAGATTCTCGACCGCATCGGCGCGGCCTTCTTCGCCGTCGACGACTCGTGGGAACTGACCTACTGGAACCACCGGGCCGAGGACGTGTTGGGCCGGTCGGCCGAGGAAGTGATGGGGGAGAACCTCTGGGACGTGTTCCCCGACGCGGTCGGGATGACGTTCCACGAGGCCTACCACGAAGCGATGGAGTCGCAGGAGCCGGTCGCCTTCGAGGAGTACTACCCGCCCGTCGAGAAGTGGTTCCGGGTCAACGCCTATCCATCGGAGAACGGCCTCTCGGTGTACTTCCACGACATCACTGACCAGAAAGAGCGCGACCAGAAGCTCTCCGCGCTGCTCGACACCACCCGGTCGCTGATGCAGGCCCGGACGCCCGAGGCCGTCGCCGGGACGGTCGTCGACGCCGCCCGCGACGAACTGGGGTTCGCCTACTCGCTGGTCCGACTGCACGACCCCGACGACGACGCGCTCGTCCCGGTGTCGAAGACCGACGACGTCCCCGACCGGCCGATATACGACGCCGACGAGGCGTTCCCCGGCGAGGCGTTCCAGCGCGACGAGACGCTCCTGCGGGACTTCGCCGACGTCGACGGCTACGACGACCGGGACATCGAGAGCGTCATGTACGTCCCCATCGGCGACCACGGCGTCCTGAGCGTCGGCTCGCCGGCCACAGACGCCTTCTCCGAGGCGGACGTGTCGGTCGCGGAAATCCTCGCCTCCAACGCCGCAGCCGCGCTCGACCGCGTCGAGCGCGAACAGGAGCTCCTGCGCTACGAGACGGTCGTCGAGAACGTCCGCGACATGGTGTACGTCCTCGACGCCGACGGGCAGTTCCGGCTGGTGACCGACCAGCTCGCCGACTGGCTGGGCTTCGACCCCGAGGCGATGCTGGGCTCTCACCCCGGAAACGTTCTCGACGCCGCGGCCGTCGAACACTTCGAGGACCAGATACGACAGCTCAGGGCCACCGACACAGACGGGACGAAAGTGGAGACGGAACTGCGGACCGCCGACGGCGAGGACCGGCCGGCCGAGATAGAGATCTCGCTGCTCGACGGCGAGGTGTTCCGCGGGACGGTCGGCGTCGTCCGAGACCTCACCGAGCTAAAGCGGGCCCAAGAGCGGCTCCGCGACGAGCGCGACCGCTTCTCGTACCTGTTCAACAACCTCCCCGACCCCGTCGTCGAGTCCTCGTTCGGCGAGGAGGGGTCGGCCGTGCGCTCGGTCAACCCGGCTTTCGAGGAGGTGTTCGGGCTCAGCGCGGCCGAGGTGGTTGGCGAGGACCTCGACGACTACTTCCTGCCGCCCAACGAGGCGGCCGTCGAGGCGGCCGAACACCTCTCCGAGCGGGCCGCCGCGGGCGAACCGACGGAGGCCGAGGTCAGGCGTCGGACCGACGACGGCTTCCGGGACTTCCTGTTTCGCGGCGTCCCGTACCGGCGCGAGAACGACGGCATGCACAGCTTCGGCATCTACACCGACATCACCGACCAGCGCGAGCGCGAGCGCCGGCTGGAGGTCCTCAACCGCGTCCTGCGCCACAACCTCCGCAACGACCTGACCGTCGTCATCGGGCTGGCCGACGAGGTCTCGGACCGCCTCGACGACGACGCGCTGGTCGACCTGCTCGACCGCCTCCGGACGAAGGCGACCGACATCTCGTCGCTCTCGGACCGCGCCCGCGAGATAGAGCGCTCGGTTCGCCGGGACGACCACGGGACCGACCCCATCGACGTGCCGACGGCGGTGGCCGACCTCGCCGAGACGTATCGCGAGCGGACCGGCGTCGCGGTCGACACGTCGCTGCCCGACGCGTCGGTGACGGCCGGCGACGGGCGGTTCCGGCGCGTCCTCGACGAGCTGTTCGAGAACGCCGCCGAGCACACCCCCGACGGGACGACGGTTACCACGACCGTCAGCGTCGAACCCGAGACGGTCGCGGTGACGGTCGCCGACGACGGGCCGGGCATTCCCGCCCACGAGCGGGCGGTCCTGACCGGTGACGAGCCCATCACGCAGTTGAGCCACGGGAGCGGGCTGGGGCTGTGGCTCGTCACGTGGGTCACGGAATCCTACGGCGGGACGGTCGAGTTCGGCAAGTCGGCGGCCGGCGGGGCGGCGGTGACGCTGCGGCTCCCGCGGACGACCGGTTAGACGGCCTCGCGGACGTGGTCGGCGAGGACGCCGTACTGCTCGGTGCCGGTCCCCTTCTGGACGACGCTGGTAACCCCGGCGGCCTCGGCCTCGGACGCGACGTCCTCGCGTTCCCGGGCGGTAAACAGGAAAAACGGAACGTCCGGGTGGGTCTCTCGGAGGGCGCTACACAGTTCGAAGCCGTCGAGGCGCGGCATCTTCAGGTCGCTGACGACCGCGTCGAACCCTCCGCTTCGCGCCCGCTCCAGCGCCCGCTCTGGGTCCGGCTCCGCGGTGACGTCGAAGCCGTCCTCCTGCCCGAGGAACGTCCCGACTATCTCGAGTACGTCCTCGTCTTCGTCGACCAGTAGTACCTCGACGCTCATTACCTACTACTGTGGCCGTCGTCTGTTAAAAACCACGGTTACCGGGCGTCGTGCAGGTCGACGACGACGTCTCGGTCGACGCTCAGCCACGTCGACATCCGCGCGACGCTCGACAGCCCCGGCGGGTAGACGGTGCAGCGGTCCGGGCCGTCGCTGTACTCCACGACGGTCGACTCAAGCCTGACCCCGTTCGTGGCTCCCCCGTCCCGACGGTCGCCGTCGGCGACCCAGTCCGGCTTCGTGCTCATTGTCTCCACGTGGGCGCTCGACCGAGGCCGGTAAAGATGCTGCTAAGAACTCTCCCGAGCGCTATTGAGAACTCCGTTCAGGCGGCCTGTCCGGTGTCGACCTCGCTGTCGATGCGGACGAACCCGTAGTCGCACTCCGGGCAGTGCCACTTCACTTTCCGCCCCAGATGCATCGACGTGCTGGCGACTTTCCAGAACTCGCGGTACTCCTCGCACTCCGGGCAGTAGTGTTCGAGTTCGAGGCTCATACGCGGTCTTTTCGGCCGGCGCAATTGAAGCTCCCGGTTTCGCCCGCGCCGACGGACACAAACCCGTCCGGTCCTTCCCTCGCCCATGCGCGACTCCGAGACGGCCGACCGGCACACCGCCGAACTGGAACCCGACGCGACGGCACCGCCGCCCGGCGAGACGGCCACCGCGACGTTCGGCATGGGCTGTTTCTGGAGCCCGGACGCTCGCTTCGGCGCGACGCCGGGCGTCGTCCGGACCCGTGTCGGCTACGCCGGCGGCTCCGACCCGGACCCGAGCTACTACGCGCTTGGCGACCACACCGAGGTCGTGCAGGTCGAGTACGACCCCGACGCCCTGTCCTACGCCGACCTGCTGGAGCCGTTCTGGGCGAACCACGACCCCTTCTCGACCCCGCACAAGCGCCAGTACCGCGGCGTCGTGTTGGCCCACGACGACGCCCAGCGCGCGGCCGCCGAGCGCTCCCGGGACGCACTCGAAGACAGGACCGGGACGACCGTCCGGACGCCGGTCGAGTCGCTCGACGGGTTCACGCTCGCGGAAGACTACCACCAGAAGTACGAACTCCGGTCGACGCCGGTCGTCGGCGACGAACTCGCCGCGCTGTGTGGCGACGCCTTCGTCGACTCGACGGTCGCGGCGCGGCTCAACGGGTTCGTCGCCGGACACGGCGACGACCGCCAGCGACGGGCGTTTCTCGCCGACGTGGCGCTCTCGCCGGCGGCGCTCTCTGAGGTCCGCCGGCGGCTCTGAGGCCGCCCGTCGGTGTCCCGGTCCCGCCGCGGTGCCAATCCGTTTCGCCCACGGCTATAAGAGCGTGGCAGTGCCACGTCCGGTATGACCATCTACACCGGGCGCGGCGACCAAGGGCAGACGGACCTCCGGACCATGGACCGCGTCTCGAAGGACAGCCGGCGCATCGAGGCCTACGGCACCGTCGACGAGGTCAACGCCCTCGTCGGCGTCGTCCGCCCGACCGGCTACGACGACATCGACGACAACCTCCGGGCGATACAGAACCACCTCCACATCGTGCAGGCCGACTTCGCCAACCCACAGCCCGAGGAGGGCGACCCCCGACTGACAGAGACCCACGTCGACGCCGTCGAGGACATCATCGACGACGCCGACGCCGAACTCGACCCGCTGGAGTCGTTCGTCCTCCCCTCGGGTTCGGAACCCGGCGCGAAGCTCCACCACGCGCGGGCGGTCTGTCGCCGCGCCGAACGCCGGGCCGTCTCGCTGGCCGCGGAGGAGGCCGGCGTCAACGAGACGGCCATCGTCTACCTCAATCGCCTCTCGGACGCGCTGTTCACCCTCGCCCGCCTCGTCAACAAGCGCGAGGGCGTCCGCGAGGAGAACCCCGAGTACTGACCCGCGACGCCGGCGGTTCGCGCGGTCACTCCTCGTCGTTCTCGCCGTCAGCCGTGTCGTCGTCCTCGTCCAGCGACGCGAAGGGGTCGTCTGCCCCCTCGCTCGCGCCGTCGTCTACCGTTCCGGCGTCCTCGTCGAGTTCGCTCTCGAAGGGGTCCTCGTCGCCGTCGGTGTCCGCCGCCTCGCCGAGTGTCTCGAAGGGGTCGTCGCGCGATTCGTCCCCGCTCGGTTCCTCGCTGTCGCCCAGTTCCGCGTCGAACGGGTCGTCGGAGTCGGCCGCTGCGTCGCTGTGGCGCTCGTCGGTCGCCGCACCGTCGGCGGTATCGCCGTCGCCCGGCGCTTCCTCGACCGCGTCGCGCTCGGCCTCCCGTGCCGTCACTTCTTCGCCGTCCGGCGTGACACCCCCGTCGTCGGCCGGTGTCTCCTCGCCGTCGTCGTCCCACGCCTCCTCCCAGTCGTCCGCCCCGTCGGCGGCGTCCGCGTCGCCGTCGGCCGCGTCCTCGGCGGTCGTCGCCGCCGGGACTGCCGGGATGTCGAGGGCGTGGAGGTCGGCCCCGTCGCTGCCCGCGCCTTCGACGACGAGCGCCCGGAGTTCCTCGCTCAGTTCGTCGAGCCTGTCGGCGACGGCGTCGAGGTCCAGCAGCCGCGGCGCGAGCGTCAGGTACTGGTCGCCGTCGTCGGTCACGAGGTCGGCCTCGGTCAGGCGGAGGCGGTCGGCCGCGTCGGCGTCGAACCCCTCCGCCGGGCCGAACCCGCGGACATCGACCGGGGACTCCAGCGTGACCGAGCCGTTGGCGATGGCCTGCGGGAGGACGACGGCCGCGTCGTCGAGGGTGGCCTCGGTCTGTGACTTGAACGTGTGACAGACCGTCCCCGACAGGTCGAGCCGCCGTTCGCCGCTGACGACGCCGAGGACGGTGCAGTCCGACAGCCGGACCTCGGTCCCGACGACGTTGCCGCGGACGACGCAGTCCTCGAGTTCGACGTAGCTCCCGGTGACGGTCCCGTGGACGTGGGCACCCGCCCCATCGACCGTTCCCGGCGTCCCCACGTCGCCGTCGACCTCGCAGCCGTCGAGTTCGACGCCCTCGCTCGCCATCACCGACGCGCCGACGACACAGTCCCCGAGGTCGACCGTCTCACCGTAGACGCCCCCGGTGACGACGGCCCCGTCGCCGACCCGGACCGGCCGGTCGAGTTCCGCCTGTTCGGTCGGGATTATCTTCCCGCGGTAGGTCTCGTCGGCGTCGACGAGCGCCCGCGTCTGCTCTATGGTCGCCATCTCACTGCTCCTCCTGTATCGTCAGGCCGTCGCCGGTCGCCCCCTCGAAGGCGCTCTCGTAGGACACCAGCCCGAACAGCCCGTCGCGGCCGTACTCCTCGACCGTCGAGGCGACGAGGTGGTCCTGTGCCTTCCGTGGGGTGGCGTCGTCGAGCGTGGTCTCGGCGACCCGCTCGGCGGGCGTCTCCAGCCCGTCGACGGGGTCCAGCGTCGCCCCGAACCAGCCGTCGTCGCTGGCCTCCACGTCTGCCGGCGGGACGACGACCTCCTCGTAGACGCCGTCGCGCTCGACGCCGACGACGTAGAAGGGCACTTCGACCGGTTGGGGCTCCTCGGCGTCGGTCATCACGTCGGTCCGGTGCTGGTCGATGTCCGAGAGGAGGCGCTCCCGGTCGTCGACGAAGCCGTCTATCGCCGACCGCGCGCCGTCGAGGGCGGCCGTCAGACCCGCGGCCCGCTCGTCGCCGGTGCGCTCGGCGTGGCTCCGCAGGTCGCTCCACGTCCCCGAGACGTGCTCGACGAACGGCCGCTCGATGCCGTCCTCGAACTCCTCCTCGTCGACGCGGAAGATGTGCTCGCCGAGGTCCCGTATCCGGCGCTCGGCGCGCTCGTTTAGCTCCGCGTGTTTCTCCGCGAACCGTTCCCCGATGTGGTCCAGTTGCTCGTCCAGTTCCCGCTTTTCCTCCGCTATCTGGTCGTGCTCGGCCTCTATCTGGGGCTTGATGCTCGTCACCTCCGCCATGTGCTCCATCAGCTTCAGCTCCGCTTGGGCCTGCGTGTTCCTGTCGACGGCCTCCTGCACGTTCTCGAAGCCGAGCTTGAGCGTCTCGATGACTTCGTCGAACCGACCCTTGATGGCCCGAAGTTCCTCGACGACGGTCCCGAGCCGGTTCGAAATCTGGCGGGTCAGCGCGTTCTCGTCGGCCATCCTACTGCTCCTCCTGCTGGGTGGCCCGCAGCATCATCTCGTTTTGGGTGTGAATCTGCTCGGCGACCATCGCCGTCGCCTTCGCGTCCATCAGTTGCGCGGCCGTCGCCTCCCGGTGGCGGCGCTCCTCCTCGGCCCGCCGGAGTTGGGCCGCCTCCTCGACTTCCTCCTGTGCCTCCTCTAGCTTCTGTTGGTTCAGGTTGCGCGTCTCCTCGATTATCTCGTCGGTGCGTTCGCGTATCCGCGCGCGCTCGGCTTCGACGTCGTCGACGAACTGCTGGCGGCGCTGTCGTCCGAGGTGGTCGTACTCGACCATCTTCGAGGAGATGGCGTCGATAGAGCCCTCGCCGGCCTTGGCCTGCGTCTCGAGATCCCGAATCTTCGAGCGCACGTCCTTGATACGGTCCCACGCCGTCCGTATCTCCTCGCGGCGCTGCTCGAACTCCCGCTCTTCGAGGTCGGACTTCTGGTCCTCGATGTTCTCGTACACCTCGCGGCGCTGGTCGTCTTTCTCCACCCACAGCGCGTCCCAGATGTCCTCGACGAGGTCGTCCCGGACCCGGTGTTTGGCGATGACGGCCTCCTCCTCGAACTCCTCGTGGCAGGTCGTACAGGACCACGTGACCGTCTCGCCGGCCCGCACGTCGAGCGTCGAGTCGACGCCGTCCTCGTGGCAGTTCGGGCAGTAGAAGACGTACGTCGGCAAGGAGAGCGTGTTGCTCGCCGAGCGTATCTGCTCGTCCAGTAGGTCGACCGCCTCCGACTGGGCCTCAGTCAGCGTCTCGACGGTCTCCTCGGAGGTCTCCTTGACGGATTCGAGGGTCTCCTCGGTGTCGTCCTCGACCACCGCCCGCTCCAGCGTCTGGAGCTTCTCGACCTCCGCGGCCGCGCTCTCCTCCGTCGCGTCGTCTCGGGCCGCCGTCGGTTCGGCGTGGCGTTCGAGGCGGCGCAGTCCGCCCGCCAGCGCGTCGTCGCTCGCCACGAGCGGGGCGGTGACCTCCGTCTCGTCGGCCGCCTCGACGACCGATTCCACGTCGGCGAGCGCGTCGCGGACGGTCGCCTCGATGTCGTCGTCACGGGCTTTCACCATCGGGAGGTCGTCGGTCGCGTCCAGCGACGACGCGGCGGCTTCGAGCGGGTCCCGGTCGGGAATCCGCCGGAGCGTGAACGACGAGTCCGAGAGGACGCCCTCGCCGTCGTAGACGACCGTCCCGTCGGCCGTGGGGAACAGGTAGCCGGTCCAGTAGCGTCGTTGGACCGACTCGACGCTCACGTCCGGTTCCTGTCGGCGCGCGTACATTCCGACGCCGCCCCCGGTCACGACGCCCAGCAGCGCGATTCCCAGCCCCACCGACGCCGGGCCGAGACCGACCACGAGCAGGCCGAGTACGAGGCCGGCGACCCCCACGCTGACGGCGACGGAGAGGAGTCGCCGCTGTCGGTCGAGGTGGTCGTCGATGTCGTCTGCGATGGCCATACCGACCGCGAGTCCGACCTCGCTGCCGTGGTCGAGGGGCCCCCGGTCCGAGAGAAGCGTTCCTGTCACTCGCATTCGTACTTGTCGTGTATGTGTCGTATCACGAATAAGAGTACCGACGCCGTTCGCAATTGCAAAGTAACCGGCCCGGAACGGTGGGATATGAAGGCGACAGCGAAGGCCCACCCGATTCAGGGGTTGGTCAAGTACCACGGGATGCGCGACCCGGAGCTTCGGCTCCCGTATCACGACAGTATCTCCGTCTGTACGGCACCGAGCCACTCGAAGACCACGGCGGCCTTCGAGCCCGACCGGGACGAGGACGTCTACGTCATCGACGGCGAGACAGTCGATGGACGGGGCGCAGAGCGCATCGACGCCGTCGTCGACCACGTCCGCGAACTGGCCGGCATCGACCACGGCGTCCGCTTCGAGTCGGCCAACGACTTCCCGACGAACATCGGCTTTGGCTCCTCGTCGTCGGGCTTTGCCGCCGCCGCGATGGCGCTGGTCGAGGCGGCCGGCCTCGACATGACCCGGCCCGAAATTTCGACGGTCGCCCGTCGGGGCTCCTCGTCGGCCGCGCGGGCGGTCACGGGGGCGTTCTCCCACCTCCGAACGGGGATGAACGACAAGGACTGCCGCAGCGAGCGCATCGAGACCGACCTCGAAGACGACCTGCGCGTCGTCGCCGGGATGGTCCCCTCCTACAAGGAGACCGAGGAGGCCCACGCCGAGGCCGCCGACAGCCACATGTTCGAGTCCCGGATGGCCCACATCCACGGCCAGATCTCGGACATGCGGGACGCGCTGTACGACGCCGACTTCGAGCGGACCTTCGAACTCGCCGAACACGACTCCCTGTCGCTGGCCGCGACGACGATGACCGGCCCCGCGGGGTGGGTGTACTGGCAGCCCCGGACCATCGAGATATTCAACGCCGTCCGCGCGCTCCGGAACGAGGAAGACGTTCCCGTCTACTTCTCGGTCGACACCGGCGCGAGCGTCTACGTCAACACCACCGCCGACCACGTCGACCGCGTCGAGGGCGTCGTCGCCGACTGCGGCGTCGACACCCGCGTCTGGGAGGTCGGCGGCCCCGCGCGGGTCCTCAACGACGACGAAGCGCTGTTTTGAGCGTCGCCGTCGAGTTCTGACGGGGCGCGGACAGGGTTTTCCCCGTCCGGCCCGACAGTCCGGTATGCGCGTCGCCGTTCTCGGTGCCGGTTACGCCGGCCTCACACTCGCCCGGAAACTCGACCGAACGCTCCCGGACGACGCGGACCTCGTCGTCGTCGACGAGGCCGCCGACCACGTCGTCCAGCACGAACTCCACCGGGTCGTCCGCCGGCCCGGTCTCGCCGACGAGATAGCGGTCCCGCTGGCGGACGTACTCGACTGCGACCGCCGGCGGGCCGAGGTGGTCGACGTGGACCCGGACGCCGGCGTCGCCGAACTCGCCGGCGGCGACCGCCTCGACTACGACGTGGGCGCGGTGTGTCTCGGCGCTCGAACGGCTTTCTACGACCTCCCCGGCGTGCGCGAGCACGCCACGCCGCTGAAACGGCTCGCCCACGCCGAGCAAATCCGCGCGGACTTTCTCGACCTCGACGACGGCGACCGCGTCGTCGTCGGCGGCGCGGGCCTCTCGGGCGTACAGGTCGCGGGCGAACTCGCAGCGCTGGGCGACGAGCAGGGGATCGACGCCGAGGTCGTCCTGCTCGAACAGGCCGACGCCGTCGCCCCCACCTTCCCCGAGGCCTTCCAGCGCGCGGTCCGCGACGCGCTCGTCGACGCCGGCGTGACCGTCCGGACCGGGACCGCCGTCGACTCGGCGGACGCCGCGGCCATCGCGCTCGCCGACGGCGAGTCACTCGACTACGGCCAGTTCGTCTGGACGGGCGGCATCGCGGGGTCGCCGGCGCTCGACGGCGAGCGACCGGTCGTCAGGGCTGACCTCCGCTTGGGCGAGCGGACCTTCGCGGTCGGTGACGCCGCCCGCGTCGTCGACGGCGACGGGCAGGCCGTGCCGGCCAGCGCCTCGGCGGCCATCCGCGCGGCCCGGGTCGCGGGCGAGAACGTCACGGCCATGGCCCAACACCTCCGCGACGGCGACGACGGCTTCGAGCCGCGACTGGCCCGCTACACGTTCGACGTGCCGGGCTGGCTGGTCTCGGTCGGTGACGACGCCGTGGCGAAGGTCGGCCCGACGGTACTCACTGGCCGGCCGGCGCTGGCGCTGAAGACGACGGTCGGCGCGGGCTATCTCTCGACGGTCGGGGCCGTGGAAAACGCCGTCGACCTCGTGCGCGAAGAACTGGGCGTGGCCGTCGACGCGGACGCCGCGCCCGACGACCTCGGCGACGGCGAGTGAGTCAGTCCTCGCCGTCCTCGGCGGTCGCCTGTCGGAGCGCGTCGTCCGGTTCGACCCAGATGACGAACTGCTCCTCGTCCTCGCGGTCGACGACGCCGTTGATGTACTCCGCGTCGACCGGCGGGACGTTGACCTCGTCCTCGTAGACCGGGACGACCTGCCGGACCTCGTCGACTATCCAGCCGACTGCGCCCTGCTCCTCGAAGATGTCCGGGTCGAAGACGACGACGAGGTTCTGGTCGCCGGGTTCGTCGATGTCCATCATCGCCGTGGGGTCGAGGATGGTGGTAATCTGGCCCCGGAGGTCGACGACGCCCTCGACGTAGTCGGCGGTGTTTGGGACCCGCGTGATGGCGTCGCGCTTGACGATCTCCTCGACGTACTCGATGTCGAGACAGTAGTACTCCTCGCCGAGCGCGAACTCGAGGACGCGGGCCACCTGCTCGCGCGATTTGGTCTCCTCCTCTTGGACCGCCGCCGCGCGAGCGCCGCCCTCGGTCCCGGCCGCGCCCGTCGCCATCGCCTCGTCGAGCAGCTCTTGGTCGGGGAGCGCCACCCCGGTCGGCCCCTGCATCGGCTGGGCCGTCGCGGAGACGTCGCCGGTCTCGGTCGACCCGCCACCGGTCTCGCCGGCGGTGCCGGTCACCTGCGCGGCGGCCTCCGCGGCCCGCTGTGCGGCCGCCGCCGCGTCGGCGCTCCCCTCGTCGACTGTCTCGTCGGCCGGCGCGTCGCCGGTGTCGTCGGCACCGGCCACGGCGTCGGGTCCGTCCGACGCGGCGTCGTCGCTCGTGTCGGTGTCGTCTGCCGCATCGGCCGCGGCAGTCGACGTGGCGTCGGTGCCGCCGGCGTCGGTGTCCGCGGTCTCGTCGGGACCGCCGTCGGCGACGCTCTCGGCGTCGTCGGTCTCGTCTTCGTCTCTGTTCCCCTCGCGCATCTTGCGGATGCGCTCCGCTCGGTCCATACGGTCGTCGTCGTCACTCATGCTGTCACCTCGGTGTCGGCGAAGCCGAACTGCCTGTCGCACTCGGCGGCGATGTCCTCGAAGACGGCCGCCATGTCGCACTGCTCCTCCGTGGCGAAGACGGACCGCCCGGCGCTGAACGCCCGCTGGAGCGCGACGCGCTTGCGGACCTCCCAGACCGGGCTCTCCGGGAACGCCATCTCGAACCACTCGAGCATCGTCTCGTCCTCGGCGGTGGTCTCGACGCGGTTGGCGACCACGCCGAGCGTCCCGACGCTGATGCCGGTTTGGGACTCCAGCGCGGCCATCTGGTCCATCAGGAGTTCGATGGCCCGCTCGGAGGTGGCCTCCGTCAGCGCGGGAATCAGGATGCGCTGGGCCGCGTAGACGCCCGCGTCGGTGAGTTTACCGTAGAACGGCGGCGAGTCGATGACGACGTAGTCGTAGTCGTCCTCGACGGTCGCGAGCGCGCGGTCGAGCACGTCCAGCGCGTGGTCGCCCGTGACCGTCTCCGGTCGGACGTTGAGGGCGAACGAGGCCAGCGCCTCGGGGTCGATATCGCGGTTCCCGGCGCGGACGCGGGCGATGAGGTCCGCTATCGTGAGTTCGTGTTCCGCCTGCAGCATGTCGATGCTCGCTGGAATCACGTCCATCTCCGGGTGGTCGACGACGAGGTCGCCCGCCAGCGCGGGGTCGTCGGTCAGCGCGTCGAACAACGTCGGCGGCTCGGCGTCGTAGGCGTCGACGAGGCCCAACCCCTCCGTGGCGTTGCCCTGCGGGTCGAGGTCGACGAACAGCACGTCCCGTCCCCGGTCGTTGAGCGCACCGGCCACGTTGATGGCTATCGTCGTTTTGCCGGTCCCGCCCTTCGCGTTGGTCACGCACAGCCGCGCGGTCCCGGACCCTGATTGCCGGCTCATCGTCGAACTGTCCGCATGTCCGTCCCGCCCACTCTTAAAAATACGCCCCCGATTATCAACCGCGTAATTCGGTGCCGCTGCCCCGACGCAGCCCAGAACCGGCGAATGCGCGTCTGACGACCGTCGGACGCGGTGCAAGATTTATCAGCTAGCAGTAGAAACAAGGAGGTATCATGACCATCAACCC
The DNA here is from genome assembly GCF_055632455.1 of Haloarcula sp. MBLA0138. Lineage (NCBI taxonomy): Archaea > Methanobacteriati > Methanobacteriota > Halobacteria > Halobacteriales > Haloarculaceae > Haloarcula > Haloarcula sp. MBLA0138. Next base: position 742,324 of record NZ_CM145746.1, read on the forward strand.
GCGCGACTACGACTTGGACGAGTTGCGCAAGATGGCTCGCCAGCGCGGCGAGCGCGGCAACGGGTTGGCCGACGACGAGGACATGCCGGACCCCGCGAACATCGACATGGGACTCGACGACGAGGACGAGGAGGTGCTCGCCGGCAGTTCGTTCCGGGCCGGGCTCTACCGCGAACTGCTCCCCTTCCTCGGCGGCGACGCCGCCGAGAAGCCGTACCTCGACCACCTGCCGGAGAACTACGCCGCCGAGTTCGTCGTCTTCGAGTGGCTGGAGTTCCTGCTGATGCACTCGGGGTATCAGGGGGCCGACGAGGCGCTGGAGTACTACGCCTCCATCGACTGGATAACCGAGGGCGTCCAGTCAGACCTCTCGGACTACCTGCTGGGTATCGACGAGTCCGCGACCAACGACGACAACGACCTCGACGTCGACGACCACATGCTGAGCCTCGTCTACGTGGCGAAGCTCACCGGGATGCAGTAGCCGGGCGGCTATCAGAGCTGATTCTTGACGAGAGGTTATATACCGGGGCGGCGTCAACACGCCACCGTACATGAGTGACGACGACGCTGCGGACGCGGCCGAGGACGAGCCCTCGACCGGCGGGGCGACGGTGCCGGTCGGCGTCAAGCTCGGCAGCACGCGGACGGTCATCGCCCTCCCGGACGACCACGGGACCGAGAACCGCATCATCAAGACGCTGACCTGCATGGCGACCTACGAGGACGCCCTCACCGGTGAAGAGAAGGTCCTCTACGGCGAGGAGGCCGCGCGGGAGTACCCCGACCGGGTCCAGTACATGCTTCGTTCGGGGCTCCCCGAGGACGAGGACCGCGCCGAGATGACCAAGACGTTCTTCGAGGCCATCATCGAGGAACACGACATCCCGGCCGACAGCGGGGTCGTCTACGCCATCCCGACCATCGACAACCCGCAGGGATTGGAGAACCTCCGCGGGGTCATCGAGGACTCCAGCATCGGTCTCTCGCTGGTCGAGAGTTACCCCGAGTCCCTGTGTGGCTCGATACCGGCCTTCGGCGACGACCTCGAAGCCATCGACGAGATATTCCTCGCGGTCAATATGGGGTCGACGAACCTCGAAGCCTCCGCGTACCGCCGTGGCGAACAGCTCTCGCCGTTCACCACCGGGGCCGTGACGGGCAACGAGGTCGACCGGATGATAGCAAACTACGTCGAGGAGGAGACCCAAGGCCGGGTCAACATCGACACGCAGACCGCCCGCGAGTACAAGGAGGAACACGCCGACTTCGTCGACTTCGAGCCCTTCACCGACATCATCCAACAGCCCGGCGGCGGCTCTCACGAGTTCACCATCGAGCGGTCGGTGATGGACGCCGTAGACGAGTACCTCGACGACGTAGTCGACGAACTCGCCAACACCTTCCTGCCGGAACTGGCGAACGACTACATGAAGGTCTATCAGCTCGCGCTGGACCGGCCCATCGTCCTCACCGGCGGGATGGCCTGCATCCCCGGCGTCGTCGAGGAGTTCGAGGAGCGGCTCAGCGCCGAACTCAACCGCGAAATCGAGGCGATAGCCGCCGACCAGCCGGACGTGGCACCGACGGTCGGCGCACAGCGCATCGCCGCGCGTCTGGCCGGCGACTAACCGCTCCAGCAGTCCAGCCAGCGCTCGATTCTAGACTGTTTCCCGCTCCCGGCCGCGTGTGCGGTCCTCGAGAGGACGGCGAACACGTCCGTGTCGATGCGGGCGATGTAGTCGTCCGACCGGCCCCCGGCCAGCGACTGATCCGGCTCGCGGCGATGGGTCTCCTCGGCCGTCCGCTCGGCCACGTCGAGTCGTACTCGCGGCATGGACTGGCGTTCGACGGCGTGATTCCTAAAGCTCAGTCAGACGCCCGTCTGCCGCTCCCGCTGTAGCCCCGTCGCGCCTCTGTCGCCCGCGCTCGCCGGCAGCCGAACGTCGCGCTATCGTCTCCCGATAACGGGGCCGAAGGCTTATGACTCGGCGCGGAGTATAATTAACTATAATGTCGTACTGCCCCACCTGTGGGACGCGGATGACATACAACGACGAGACGACGAAGCTCACGGAGTTCGTCTGCCCGGCTTGCCACGAGACGATCATCGACTGGAAGGCCGAGGCTCGGGGCGAGCGACTCGCCTGACGACGCCGGTCCACAGGTTCCCGTTCGCGGCCAGCGATTCGCGGTGACTCGCGGCATCGGCCGGCCGCCGCGACACGTTCGCGCAGGAACAAGCACGAACGATTGCCGAATGTTTTTATATTCGAGGGGCAGAGAACCGTCCGATGAACGCGTCGCCCCGAGCGGGCTGTCTGTTCCTCGACTCGGTCTCCGACGAACAGCGGGCCGCCTACGAGTGGTGTGAGACGGTCCTCGACGCCGAGACGGTCGCCGTCGACGCCGTCGACCCGTCCTCCTACGACGTTCTCTGGTGGCACCGAACGGAACCGCTGTCGGCCGACGTCCTCCCGGCGGCCGCGTGGGACCGCCTCGGCGAGTGGGTCCGCGACGGCGGCGGGATGTTGTTGACCCTCGGCGCGCTGACGGCGGTCGAGGCGCTGGGGTTCGACACCGTCGGCCCGGACGCCGTCGGCTGGGAGGAGGCCGACGTGCCGGTCGGGCCGCTCTGGCGGTCGCTGTACGACGACCACCCGGTCCGCAACCCGTTCGACACCCTGCGCGTCCACACCCGCGGGCCGGGCGTGACCGTCCCCTACGCCCGCTACGAGCGGGTCGCCCCCGCCGAGGGCGACCTGCTCGCGAGCACCGTCTGGGGCGACGCCGACGTGGTCAAACAGCAGTCGACGGTCTCGTGGCAGCCCGGCGACGGGATGGCCCTCGGCGTCGGTGCGGCCGTCTCGTTCCGACAGCCGACCCACGAGGTCTGTCGGTCGAACCGCGAGTCGCTCGTCGCCGGCGCGCTCGACTACCTCGCGGCCGGCGAGCCACACGCCCTCGTCGGCCGCCCGAAAGACGCCGCGGCCTTTGCCGAGACGCGCGCCCGGCTCGCCGACGACTCGCTGCGCCCGAGCTACCACCTCACGCCGCCGGCCAACTGGCTCAACGACCCGAACGGCCTCATCCACTGGAACGGGCGCTACCACGTCTTCTACCAGTACAATCCGGTCGGCCCCTTCCACAACACCATCCACTGGGGCCACGCGGTCAGCGACGACTTAGTCCACTGGGAGGACCGCCCCGTCGCGCTGTCGCCCGACCCCGACGGCCCGGACAGAGACGGCTGCTGGTCGGGCTGTGCCGTCGACGACGACGGGACGGCGACGATTCTCTACACCGGCGGTCGGGACAAACACCAGTTGCCCTGTATCGCCACGGCGGCCGACGACGAACTCACCGGTTGGGTGAAAGACCCCGCCAACCCGGTCATCGAGGAGACGCCCGCGGAGCCGGAAATCCTGCGGACCGAGGACTGGGAGGGGGAGTTCCGCGACCACTGCGTCTGGCGCGAAGACGACACGTGGTACCAGCTCATCGGCGCGGGCATCGAGGGCGGCGGCGGGGCGGTGTTGCTCTACGAGTCCGAGAACCTGCGGGACTGGGAGTACCGCGGCCCCATCCTTACGGGCGACCGGGACACCGCCGGCACCGTCTGGGAGTGCCCCGAACTGCTCGATTTCGGCGACCGACAGCTACTCCACGTCTCGAACTACGAGGACGTGGTCTACTTTCTGGGCACCTACACCGACGGCTCCTTCGAGGCGATGCGGCGGGACAAGCTCGACCACGGCGATTTCTACGCCCCCCAGTCGATGTGGACCGACGACGGGCGCGTCCTCACGTGGGGGTGGGTGCCCGAGGCCCGCGACCTGAGCGCCCAGTGGGACTCCGGTTGGGCGGGCGCGATGTCGCTGCCCCGAGAGCTGTCGCTGGCCGACGACGGCGGACTCTGTCAGCGCCCGGCCCCGGAACTGACCGCGTTGCGCGGAGCGAACACGCACCGCGACCGCGTCCGACTGGACGACGAGCGCCGCGAACTGGATGTGACAAGCGACGCGTTCGAACTCCGGGCGACGGTGCGGTTGGAGGACGCCGAGGCGGTCGAACTGTCGGTGTTGGAGACCGACGACCGCGCCGAGCACACGCCGATACGCTACGGCCGGAACAGCGAGGTCACCGTCGACCGCGCGCCGGCCAGCGCCGACCCCGAGGCGACCAGCGACACCCAGCGGATGCGGGTGACGCCCTACGACGCGCCGCTGTCGCTGCGGGTGTTCGTCGACGGCTCTATCGTCGAGGTGTTCGCAAACGAGCGTCACTGCCTGACCAGCCGCGTCTATCCGACGCGGGACGACGCCGCGGGCCTCTCGCTGGCCGCCGACGGCGGCCGGGCGACCGTCGCGTCGCTGGACGTGTGGGAACTCGACGACGCGTGGTCGCGGTGAGCGCTCGTCGTTACTCGTCCGTTCGAGCCCCGTAGCCCGACGTCGGCGCGTCCTCGGTGCGGCGCTTTCGGCGCCGAATCAGTACCCGGTCGGTGGGGGGCAGTTCCTCGCCGGTCGTCGGCACCTCCCAGTGGCCGAGTTTGCCGACGATGCGGGTTCGTGCTCCCTCGGCGTCGAGGCGTAGCGTCGGTGCGAGCGTCCCGCCGAAGCGCCGCATCTGCTCGGACTCGGGGAGGTGGGCTATCTCGTCGAGCGTGTCGCCAGCGAAGTCGAAGTAGTTGAAGAAGCTCTGGACCAGCACCTCGCCGCCGTGGGGGAAGGCCATCCACGAGTACGACTGGAAGGGCGCGTTCGCGGGGTTGGTCACCACCAGCCCCGACTCGTTCAGCGGGACGTAGTCTCCGCGTAGCTCCTCGGCGACGAAGCCGTAGAGGCCGTCGAACCCGTCCAATCCGGGCGCGAACGTGTGGAGGTGGCTGGAGACGAAGAGGTAGTACAGGCCGTCGCGGTAGACGACGTGGGGGCGTTCGAGTTCCTGATTGACGCAGACCGCGTCCAGCAGCGGGTCGGACAACTCCCACGAGAGCGGGTCGCCGCTCGGTGAGCGCGCGAGGCCGACGCTCCCGTTGAACTCCCGTTGGGCGGCGTCGCCGCCGCAGGCGTCACTGTCGTCGGGAACCGGAGTGTTCGCTTCGAACAGGAGCCACGTCTCGCCCGTCGCGGGGTCCTCGAAGAACCACGGGTCCCGGAACGTGTATATCATCCCGCGGGACTGCTCCTCGCGCTCGTAGCGCTCGCCGTCGGGCCGGAGGAGTTCGTGGTGGCTCCACGGGCCGCGCAGGTCGAAGCCGCCGGCGGTGTCGATACTGCCGCCGCCGGCACCGACGATGCGCTGGGTGTAGGTCAGGTCCTCGGCCCCCGCCTCGCCGGCGGCGGTGTAGTAGACGTAGACGTCGCCGTCGTCGTACAGGGCCGACCCGGCCCACTGGCGCTGGCCCAGCGCCGACTCGAAGACCGGACCGGCGTCGTGCCACTCGCGGCCGTCGGGGGAGTAGAAACAGCGGATGGTCGCCACGTCGTGGCGCTTGCCCGGTAGGAGGTCCGACGGGGCGGTGAGCGAGAAACAGACCCGGTAGCCGTCGACCGACGCGAGCGTGCCGTCCCGCTCGCGAAGGAACCACGTGTCCCAGATGTGGACCTCGGGAATCTGGTCGTCCTCGGGCGGGTAGACGACGGGTGCGACCGTCGCCGCCGTCCGCTCGATTCGCCCCGCCTGCTCGCGTGTCCAGCCGGCGCGGGCACCGAAACCGGCCGCTCCCGGGCCGAGTGACTGGTCGTCCATGCTACTCCGTCCGTGGACCACCGACAAAAGTGTTTGTAACGGACTACTACGGCTGTTGTATGAGATTTAGCGTACTGGTTCGTCGCCGGCGTGGCCCGCTCACTCGCTCGACGTGTCCTCGTCGCTCTGGAGGTCGACGCCCTCGGGCGCGCTGATGTCGAGCGGGCGTATCCACTCCATCCATATCAGGACGACGCCGAGCCCGTAGCCGAGCGCCCAGACGGCGCTCCCGACCGTCGGGTAGCCAAGCGCCCCGATACCCCAGTTGGCGAGTCCGGGGACGACGACGATGGCCAGCACCGTCGCGCCGAAGGCGACCGCTTCGCGCCCGTTCATCCGTCGGTCACCGCCGCGGACAGATAAATCATGGTCGTGGGTAGGGACGCGGGTCGCTTAGATGTGCTGTTTCGGCACCCGTAGCCGTCCCATTTTTATCACAGTACGCCCTACGCCGGGTGTCGGGAATGTCTCAGAACCACACTGACCGGTCGCCCCCAGACGACATCGAGTGGTGCTACGACGCCGTTCATCGAGTGTCGCGGACGTTCAGTCTCACGATCGCCGAACTCGACGAGCCGATGGCGCGCAACATCTGCGTCGGCTACCTCCTCTGTCGCGTCGCCGACACCATCGAGGACGCCGGTCACATCCCGCCCGCGGTCCAGTCCGAGCTACTGCGGACCTACGACCGGGTCCTCGACCCCGGCGCGGAGACGACCGTCGGCACCTTCCGCGAGGCGGTCGACGAGTGGATTCCCGCCGACCGCAACGACGACTGGCGGGTCGTCGACCACGCCGACCGAGTCGTCGACGTGTTCCGGACGCTGGACCCCGATTCGACGGGGACCATCCGGGGTCCGGTGAGCGAACTCGTCGACGGAATGGCGATGTTCGTCGACCGGTACGCCGACCAAGGGGGCCTCCGAATCAAGACGCTCGAAGAACTCGAGGAGTACTGCTGGTACGCCGCCGGAACCGTCGGCACGCTCGTCACCGGGTTGGTCTCTCACGACGCGACCGACGAGCAGGTCGCACAGATGGAGGCAAACGCCCGCGCCTTCGCCCTCCTGCTCCAGTTGGTCAACGTCGCCAAGGACGCGGCCGCGGACAAACAGGAGGAGGACAACGTCTACCTCCCGCTGGAACTGCTCCGCGAGCAGGGCCTCGACCACGACGATGTGGGACGGGCCGCCAACGCCGAGCGCGTGGTGCCGGTCATCGAGCAGGTGACGGCCCGCGCCGAGGGCTACCTCGACGGCGCGCAGGCGTGGCTCGAAGCGATGCCCGAGGCCCGCGGGAACACGCTCTCGGCGTGGGCTATCCCCTTCCTGCTCGCGGTCGGTACTATCCGCGAACTCCGGGAGCGGCCCGCCGACGTGGTCGAGCAGGGCAACGTCAAGATAACCCGCGACGAGGTTCACGCCGTCTGCCAGCAGTTCGTCGGGAGCGACACCCCCGACGTGGCGACGCTCCGCCGGCGGATTCGACAGCGTCCCCTCCACGAGTACTGACGCCCCGCGTGGTTCTGGGTCCGTTCTCGTTTCTCCCCGTCGTCCGCCGACGGGCTGAAACCGCTGGCGGTCGTACGTTGGGTGTGACCCGCACGCTGGAGCTTCCGAACGGCGACGTGGTCGACGCCGACGACGTGTTCCTCTACAACGGCTACCCCTACCGCGTGGTGTGGGCCGACGACCCCGAGTACGCCTTCGAACTCTCGCCGCTGTATTGGAGCGGGGGCGGGATGGACGTGCCGTTCCACGACCGCGAGGCCCTCGTCGACCAGTGGGAGACGGACTCGCGGGGGCTGCTCGACCCGGCGGCGTGGGACCGCTGGCTCGACGAGGCGGCCGACGACGACCGGTTCGACGACGAGGAGGTCGCGGCCCTCGCCGCGGAGCTACCGACCGACGCGGCTGGCGGCGACGCCGACACCGGCCGCGGCCTGCTCGACCGACTCGGCTTCTAACCGCGCGGGCTTACCTGACCGTCGTCCGACCCGCCGCCCACTCCCAGGCGAGTTCCAACGCGAGCCACAGGGCGACCCACGTCGCCACGAAGGCGAAGACGAGTACGGTCGTGGACAGCCACTGTAGGCCCGCCGTCAGCGCCAGCAGGGTGGAGTAGAGCACCACGAACGACGCGACGGCTAGCAACATCCCGGCAAGCCCGCACGTGTAGTGTTCGACGGCCGGAACCGTCGAGCCCGGCTGTCCGACTTCCTCCTCGCCGAGCGGTCTGCCCGGGCCGGGTGACTCCTGTGCAGCCATGGTTGGTAATACCTAGCATAAAATCGAGGCAGCGGCGGCTTATGTGTTACTGTTTTTTCAGGATTCCGAGAAAGCGAATCTTCCGGACCGCTCAGGTGTGCAGCGCCGGCCCCGGCTTCCACGTGTTCCCTTCGAGGACCACGAGGTCGTAGCGTTCGAGTACCTGCATCGTCTCGACGACCGCCTCGGCGTCGTACTCCACCGCCATATCCGACGGGAGGTGGTCCGCGATGGCGCTCCGGGTCCCACCGTCGATGCGGACGACCGTCTCCAGCAGCGTCTCGACGTCGTCGGCCAGTGGGACCAGCGTGTCGGGTTCGGACTCCTCGTCACGGAGCTTCGATACTACGTCGCTGTACGGTCCCGAAAGCTCCATCGACACGGTCACTTGGTCCGCGTCTGCGTCTGTCTCCTCTGACATACGACCGAGTACAGACGTTGTGACCAAAAAACCTCCCATCCAATCACGGATTCCCGGTCACCCGTGGCGGATGTCGCCCTCACTGCCGGCAGTCACAGCCGCCGCGGTCGAAGAACTCCGCGACGGCGTACTGCGTGCCACACTCCTGACAGAGGACTTGGAGGTCGAACAGTATCTCGAACTCCCCGGCGTCGATGCGGTCCGTGTCCCGTAGCTTCTCGATGCGCCCCTCCGCCACCGACTGCGTTCGCGTCATCAGTCGCTGGATGCTCTCTAGGTCCTTCTGGACCTTCTCCGCGTCGGAGACGCCCTCGTACTCGGCCCCGCGGTAGGACTTCAGGTACGACCGTATCGCTTGATACGTGACGAAATCGTCCTCCAGCGCGTCGGTGTCGATGTCGTTCTCCGCGAGGCGATTCCGCGTATCGGTCGCCACGCCGGCGCTGACGTCCCCGTCGGTGAGGTTCTGGTAGACCGTCTCGACGTCCCGGTCGAGCGCCCCCATCCCGGCTTCGAGCAGTCGGGCTTCGAGCAGCCGCTTGTTGAAGTGGTCCGCGAGGTCCCGCAGACTCATTCGCTCGACGCCGTCGCCGGTCCAGCGCGCCTCTAGCTCCGCGCCGAACCCGTCGAGTTCGTACTCCTCGATGAGCCGCGCGACCTTGCTGGAGGGGCGTCCGTCTGTCGTGTTTGCCATGGTGTGTCAGAGCCGTCAGATTTCCGTGATTCGGGTGTACTGGTCGTCCAGCGCCTGCGCGTCCTCCGGGAGGAGCGCGACGACGAGGTACTGGGCGTAGTCGGCGAAGTAGTCGACCAACGCGGCGATGCGGTCGGAGTCGATGGCCTCCAGCGAGTCCAACAGCATGAACGGGACGGTCTCGTGGAGGTCGTGGACCAGATAGCCCGCGAGCGCGAAGATGAGCCCGGTCACCTCGCGCTCGCTCTCGCTCAGGTGTTCGATGGTGTCCTCGTAGGCCGCGCCGCCCTCGGTGGTCCGGACGATGTGGAGTTCGAACACCGTCTTGTCGACCTTCTGTCGTCCTTCGCGGACCGTCTGCTCGACGCGCTCTATCCAGATGCGGTCGAGGTTCTCGTAGCCGAGGATGTCGAGGATAGCGTCCATGTGGTCGTTGAACGACTCGACCGCCTCGGCCTCTATCTGGTCTATCTTCGTGCGCTTGTCGGTCAGTTCGTCGACGAGTTCGTCCCGCTGTTCGCGGAGGTCGTCGGCCTCCGCCACGAGGTCCTCTATCTCGCCGATCTCGGTGGTCACGTCCTCCAAGTCGGATTCGAGGCTGTCTATCTCGAACTCCAGTTGGTTGGCCTCGCGGTGCAGCGAGAGGACGTCGTCGAAGTCCTCGGATTCGAGGTCGTCGACGGTCGATTCGAGCCGCTCGACCTCCTCGGTCAGCTCCTCGCGCTGGCTCTTCAGCGACTCCGTCTGGTCCTCGCGGCGCGCTATCTCGTCGGCGAGTTCGTCGAGTTGGCGCTCGATCTCCTCCCGGCGGTTCTGTGCCTGTTCGCTCTCGCGCTGTTCGGACTTGCGGGAATCGAGGTCCGACTTGACCTCGTTGAGTTCGCTCACCCGCTCGCTTCGCAGCGACTCCAGCCGATCGACTGTCTCCTCTATCTGGTCGCGGTCGACCGTCGAGCCACAGGTCCAACAGACCACGGAGTCCTCCTCTGCCGTCACCAACTGGTCGGTGACGCCGCCGGCGGCGTCCGCGTCGCCGTCCTCGGCGTCGCTGAGCGTCTGTAGCACGTCTTCGCTCCCGTCCTCCAGCTGTTCGCGGTTGTACTGGATGAGGTTCTGCAGCTCTGATATCTCGGTGTTGAGGCGCTGTCTGCGGCTCCGGAGCTCCTCGATCTGCGCTTCGAGTTCTCGGTGCTCTCCCATTGGAGCGTCCGGTAGGTCGTCGAGTTCGCTCTCCAACTCCGAGCGCTCCTGCTTGAGTGAGGCGACGCTGTCCTCCTGTCGCTCGATACGCGTCCGAACGGACTCGATTTCCGAGCGTGTGTCCCGAAGCTCTTCGAGCTTCTCCTCTAGGTCGGCCTTCTCTTGTCGACTCTCTTCTATATCTCTACTTTCCGACTCTATATCCTCTTCTTTTTCTGCTAGCTCTTCCTTTTTCTCTTTTATCTCTTCTTGTATATTGTTCTTTTTCCGTTCGAGGTCCGGGAGGTCTCGCTTCCGGTCTTCGATATTGGCAATCCGCTCGTTTATATCGCCTTTCTCTGATTCGAGGTCGCGTATCTCCCGGCGTATCTCGTCGGTGTCGACCGGGCGCATGATTATCTCCCGGAGGTCGTCGACGCGGGCGACCGAGCGCCGGGCCTCGTTGTTCTCCAAGAGGAACGCGAAGAGGTCACCGACCTCGGGGTCGTCGAGGTAGCTCTCGCCGTCGAACTGGATGGCGTTGCCGGCCCGCTTCAGTGTCCGCTCGTACGTCTCGCCGTCGATTTCGAGTTGGACGCGCCCCTCGTCGGCGTCGCCCTTGAGCGTCGCCTTGTCGCTGCCCATCGCGGCCATGACGGACTGCAGGAACGACGTGCGGTTGGTCGCGTTCTTCCCGGTGAGGACGGTGACGCCCGGCGGTAAGTCCAGCGACGTCTCGTCGATACCGCCCACGTTCCGCACCGCAAGGTGGGCTGCCTCGGTGGTCGGTTCGGCCGTTGTCATTACACGCACTTACCCACGTGTTCTGATAAATATTTCCTCTCGACTGTATCAACTGTTTCCCGCCGTTCGGTGGCACTTCGCCGCCGCGCGTACGGCGCACCTGTCGCCCGGGGGCTCACACAATAACCTTCGTACATCTGTTATTTTGTCCCGCTTTATGCCGCGCAGCACCGCTGGCACCCACGTGTCGCCCGTGTTCTGGACTCGGCGAAACGAGCTCTACGCTGTCCGATAATGCACGTATAGCTTCGAAATCTATTCCTGTAATAGCCAAATATGGTAGTAAAATACAAAACATAATGATGGAGGTGGCACAGTTAGATAAATAGATTCCAGTACGGGCCAAAAAATGCATTTATGGACAGGGAATATCTATTACGAACACAAGTATCGGGGATATAGTGATAGAGGTGCCGGAGAGCTGGCGTCGAGCGGCCGCTTCTCGTCCGCACCGCCCCATTCCGCCCTGTTTATTCGGTAGTGACGAATATCGGGGTACGCGACTGTCCCATCGTGCAACGTCCGAGTGGGACGATACGTACGTCGTCTCGAACGGTTCACCACTCACCGAGGTTTGCCCACCGGTAGGTACCGGAGGACCACAATCCCTTTGTATATTTAGGCTGGCCTAAACAATATGGCGCGTGACTCACCGCAACGCGAGGCTCCGACGCGGCGTGAATACGTGAGATACGGCGGCGCAATCGTCGGTGGCGGTTTACTCGCCGGCTGTTCGGGTGGTGACGAGAGGGGGACCGAATCCGCGGACACGACGCCCGACGCGGGGACCGAAGATGCCGCCTACTCGGCGACGTTGGCCCCCGCGGGCGAAGTCGACTTCGACGGGCCCCCGGAGGAGGTGTTCACGATTCTGGCTCACCACGCCGACATGGCGCTCGCGCTCGGCTACGGCGACGCGCTCAACGCGATGCACGCTCCGGAGTACTATCAGCCGCTGTGGCGGACGGTCACCCACCACCTCGACGGCGTCTCCGTCGACTGGGAGGGGCTGTACTCCTCGTGGCCGCCCGACACGGAGACGCTCTACGAACTCGACAGCGACGTTCACCTCGCCGACGCCGTCACCGGCGAGTTCGACGCATGACCACGTCCGCGACGACCGAACGCGGGCCGTTCGACCGCGATGTCGCCGTCGTCGGCGGCGGTCCGGCGGGCTGTGCCGCGGGCGTACTCACCGCTCGGTACGGCCTCGATACGTGTGTCTTCGACCGCGGGCGCTCCTCCATCCAGCGGTGTGCCCACTTGGAGAACTACCTCGGGTTCCCCGCGGGCATCGACATCGAGACGCTCTACGCGCTGTTTCACGACCACGCGACGACGGCCGGCTGTGACATCGCAGCCGACCACGTCGAGTCGGTCGAGCGCACCGCCGACGGCGACGGGTTCGTCGTCAATCCGCAGGAGGGCGGTCGGGTCACCGCACGCCGCGTCGTCGCGGCCACGCGGTACGGCGGCGAGTACATGCGCGGGCTCGGCGACGACGCGGCGATGTTCGAGACCCGCGAACACGACGGCGAGGTGACCGAGAAATTCGACAAGCACTACGCCGGAAGCGACGGCACGACGCCGGTCGACGGGCTCTACGTCGCCGCGCCCTACGGCGAGACCGGCTATCAGGCGAGCATGGCCGCCGGACGCGGTACCCGGGTCGGGATAACGCTCGTCGAGGACGTGCGCCGGGACCGGGGCTACCCCGAGACCATGCAGAACTACTACGACTGGATGCGTCGGGAGGCCGGACTCGACGACGAGTGGCGCGACCGGGACCGCTGGCGCGAGCACTTCCGCGAGCGGTTGCCCGACGACCACGGCCTCGACGACGACCGACTCGCCGACCTCCGCGAGCGGGAGGTCGACCGCCGGCTCGATACGTATCTCGCCCGCGACGAGGTCGAACGCCGGCGCGAGCGAGGCCATCGACGACTCCTCAACCACATCGACGACGACCTCGTCCTTGAAGCCGCGCGCGAAATCGAGGCCGAGCGCGAGGCGGCGGGACCCGAGTGAGTGCGGCCGGCGAGGCGCGGCGGGCGCGATTTCGCCCCGCCACCGGCGCTCAGCGCTGGACCGGGAGCGAGATACGCGACGCCCGGTCGGGAGCGTGGTGGAGCGTCTGTGTCGCCGTCTCCATGTCGGACGCGGTCGCTTCGGCGACGGGCATCATGACGTTGGGGTTGCGGTCCTGTTTCGGGAAGTTGCTGCTCGTGACGTCGACCCGAACGCGGTGGCCGGCCGGGAACGTGTGTGCGACGTCCCGGAGGTCGATTTCGAGTTCGTAGACCTGTCCGGGAGTGACGGCCGCTGGCTCCTCGAATGAGTTCCGGTAGCGCATCCGAAGCGCGCCCTCCGTGATGTTCGCGGCGTACCCGTCCGGGTCGACATCGACGAGTGTCACCATGAAGTCGGTGTCAGTCCCCGTCGTCTCGACGAACAGCGACGCGGTCACGTCGCCCGCCAGCGTGAGCGGTTCGGACAGTTCGTCGGAGGTGTACACGAGCACGTCGTCACGCTCCTCGACCGGCGTCTGGTCGCGGACGCCGGCCGTGAGCGTCCCGCCCATGTGGAGCGGACCGCCCCGCGTCGGCACGGGGTCGCTGGGGTCGTAGTCGTAGCTATCGCTGGTGTCACCCGCCGGTTCGGCCGTGGACAGCACCCCGTCGCCGCTCGCCGTGTTCGCGTTCCCGTCGCTGTCGAGATAGTAGTTCGTCGGCGTGACGCCGGCCGGCGGCCACTGGTCGGCGGACCGCCACTCGTCGTCGCCCATCTGGAAGTACTGGACGGACGGAGCCGACGTGATGCCGGTGTCCCGGTCCTGCAGCCAGTGGTCGAACCACGGGAAGACGAGTTCCCCGGCGATGTCGTATCCCGCGTTCGCACCGAAGTCGCGGTCGCCGACCGGCTCTGCGGAGGGGTAGGTCGGATGCGACCACGGACCGATGACGAGTTTCTGGTTCTCCCGGACGACGTCCGTCCCCTCTTCCTCGATGGTCTCGTAGCCCCACACGTTCCCGCGGAGGAAGATGTCGTACCACCCGCTTGCTTGGATGACCGGAATCGAGATGTCGGGAATCTCACTGAGGACATCGAGGTTCTTCCAGAACTCGTCGTAGGTGGGGTGGTCGTGCCAGTCCTGCCAGAGGGGACCGACGCCGTCGTCGAACGCGGGCTGGTCGATGGTCGGCAGGCGGTCCGCGCTCTCGGGGAGATTGCCGAGGAGCGCGCCGAGTTCCGCCCGGAGTTCCTCGGCCTCCGCTTCGGAGACGTCGAGACGGGGAATCTGCGAGAACGAGTTCGCGGCCAGCCACGCCAGCGAACTGCCGTAGTTGTCGGCACCCCCCATGTACTGGAGGTCGCCGTAGAAGTTCGTCGGCGAGACCAGCGGCGCTGCCGCGACGAGCGGTGACGGGTCCTCCTTGATGGCCTGCCACGTCGCCATCCCGCGGAAAGAGGTGCCGTACATGCCGACATCGCCGTTGCTCCACTCCCGCTCGGCGATCCACTCGATGGTGTCGTAGCCGTCGGCCCCCTGATCGAACCCTTGGAAACTGCCCTCGGAGGCGAACCGGCCGCGGAAGTCCTGTTGGACGACCGCGTAGCCGGCGTCGACCGCGGCTTGAACGCCCCCGATGGGTTCCTCGTCGGCCTTGTTGTACGGTGTCCGATTCAACAGCGCGGGGAACGGCCCGTCCCGGTCGACCGGCCGATAGACGTTGGTGGCGAGTCGGACGCCGTCCCGCATCTCCACCATGACGTCCTCCTCCGCATCGTACGACTGCGCGTCGGTCGCGGTCTCGGTGGCCGTCTCGGGCGCGTCGGCAGTCGGTGGAGCGGTCGTCCGTGGTGTGGGCGTGTCGGTATCGGATAGCTGGTCGCAGCCCGCGAGGCCGCTGACCGCGGCGGCCGCGATAGCGAGGAAGGCTCGCCGTTCGAGGTTTGTGTCATCGCTTGGCATGCACGTCCGACTCTAGGATGAACTATTATAAACATTGCCCGGAAATTAGGAAACAATGTTAGCTATGAACTGAGTAAGGGACACATGTACTATCTTTCGCCCCGGACGGCGCTTCATCGAGAGTCGCGCGGTGACAGTTCGGCGGCGTTGCGCTCGGTCCGAGCGCACTCGCCTCGACCACTTCGCCGAACGCTCGCAGGTCCTCCACTGCGACGGCCTCGCTCGGTTCGAGATAGACGACGAACACGCGGGCGTCGTGTTCGAGACAGAGCCCTGTACACACTCGAACTGGTTCGTGTCGAGCGACTCTGCGAGGCTGGCGGAAGGGATGGTGAACCGATGCGAAACTCGGTCGTGACTGTCATCGGTGCAGTCCACGGAGTTAGCGGTTGTCGTGACGGCGGTCCGAGGCGAGCGCTCAGTCACGCTCGGCAGTTCACACGTGATTTACGTCACTCCCCGGAACACGCCGCGTCTTCCTTTCGATTCGGGAAGAGAACGGATGGGTTGGGGCGGATTCTCACCGACTGAGGACTCGCTTCGCTCGTCCTCCGGGGTCCGAATCCGCTGGACCATTCTGCTCCTCACGTCCGTTCGTCGCAAGAATGGGTTGGGGCGGATTCGAACCGCCGACATCCTCCGTGTGAAGGAGGCATCATAACCGGGCTAGATCACCAACCCGACACTCGTGGCTATTCGACGGGATGTCTTAAGAATTGCTTTCCGGTTACGCCTCCGTCTTCGAGTTCTGCCGGTAGGCCTCTATCTTTTCCCGGGCGTCGGCGATGGCCGTCTCGGCCTCGCCCTCGGCTTGTTCTTGGAGGTCCTTCAGGTCGGCCTTGACGCGGTCGAGCCGGCCCGGCTCGGGCGCTCGCTCCCGGCCGGTCAGTTTGCGGAACCGCTCCTCGACGGGGTCGAGTTCCTCGCGGACGCCTTTCGTGGCCGTCTCGCCGGCGCGCTTGAGGTAGTACCGTGCGTCTTCGAAGTGCTTGTTCATATCTGTCCCTTCGCCGAGGTCGGATAAATCCTTTGTGCCCGGCCGGTGTGTAGTCACCCCGGACTCGCTGGCGGCGTGTCGGCCGGACGTCTAAACGAAACACAACCGGGTGCGCGTGTGCGAACTGTTTTCAGCGGTCACGGAGTACACCGGCGGTATGTTCACACGGCTTTCGATACCGACGCCGTTCCAAGTCGGGCCGGTCAACGCGTACGTCGCTGGGCGGACCATCGTCGACCCCGGTCCGGAGAGCGAGGAAGCGTGGTCGCGGTTGCTGGAGACGCTGGAGGCACGCGAACTCGGGCCCGGCGACGTCGAGCAGGTGCTCATCACGCATCCGCACCCGGACCACTTCGGCCTCGCAGCGCGCTTTCGCCGGGCGGGCGCACGGGTGCTCGCCAGCCCCGGCGCGGCCGACATCGTGGCCGACTTCGGCGCGCGCTTGGACCGCGAGCAGTCGTACTTCGCGGACTTCTTCGAGCGCTGCGGAATGGGCCGCGAGACGGCGGCGACGGTCACACAGCTCCCCGAGGCCTTCCTGACCTACACCGAGGACGTGACCGTCGACCGGGAACTCGACGCCGGCGACACGGTCACCGTCGACGACGAGGCCCTCACGGTCGACGCCGTCGCGGGCCACGCCGTCGGCGAGCGGATATTCAGCTACGACCGCGAGGGCCGGCGCGAGGCTATCGTCGGCGACAACGTGCTGGGCGACATCACGCCCAACCCCTTCCTCCAGCCGCCGGTCGACGCCGGGGGACAGCGCCCCCGCGTCCTCCCGGCGTTCAACGACTCGCTGCGGTGGCTGCGTGGGCGCGGTCACGACCGGTTCCTGACGGGTCACCGCGAACCGGTCACGGACCCGCCGGCGCGCATCGACGCGATACTCGACGAACACGACGGCCGAAGCGCCGAGGTCCGCTCGATAGTCGCTGAGGGGCCGAAGAACCCGGTCGACGTGATGCACGCGCTGTTCGGTGACCTCCCGGCGACGGAGTACTTCGCGGGGATGAGCGAGGCCGTCGGCCACCTCGACGTGTTGGAACGACGCGGCGCGGTGACGCGCCGCGACAGCGGCGGCGTCTTCGTCTACGAACGAACAGAGTAGGACCGCGTTACAGCAGCGCGACGGCGCGGAAGGCCAGACTCGACACGTAGTCGAAGCCCGGCACCAGCAGGACCGTCACGATGGCCGCGGTGACGACGGCAGTGTACAGTCCCGTCGGGTAGGACTCGATGGACCGCTCGCCGTTTGGCTCCTCTATCCACATCGCCTTGACGACCCGCGAGTAGTAGTACAGGCTCAGCGCGCTGTTGACGACCAGCGCGGCCGCGAGCGTCCACGCGCCGACGCGCACGGTGGCGAGATAGAGGTAGAACTTCGAGAAGAACCCGGCACCGATGGGGAGGCCGGCGAGGCTGAACAGGAACACCGTCATGGCCGCACAGGCCAGCGGGGCCTCTCGTCCGAGACCGTTGTAGTCCTCGAAGCGGCGGCCGACGCCCCAGTACTCCGCCAGCGCGATGAACAGGAACGCGCCGGTGTTCATGAAGCCATAGACCAGCAGGTGACTCATCCCGGCCGAGAGGCTGAAGGCCATGTCACCGCCCGCCGACAGCGCCGCGAGGCCGATGAGGACGTAGCCCGCGTGGCCGACGCTGGAGTACGCCAGCATCCGCTTGACCTTCTCCTGTTTCGCGGCGGCGAAGTTCCCGACGAACATCGTCGCGATGGCCAGCACTTGGAAGGCGACGACCCAGTCGATAGCGCCCGTATCGACGAGCGAGGAGATCGGGAAGGCGACGGCGAACGCGCGGAACGCGAGCACGAAGCCGGCGGCCTTCGACGCCGAGGAGAGGAACGCGGAGACCGGAGCGGGCGCACCCTCGTAGGCCTCCGGGGCCCAGAAGTGGAAGGGGACGGCGGCTATCTTGAACGCGACGCCGCCGATGAACATCAGGATGCCGACCCCGAGGATGGACATCGGCACAGCCGGCTCGCCGGCTTGGGCCTGAACCGTCCCGTCGACGACGGTCTGTGCGGTGCCGCTGGTGACCGCCGCCGCGACGCCGTCGAACCGGAGGACGCCCGTGGCGGCGTACACCAGCGAGATGCCGTACGCGAGCACGGCCGAGGAGACCGCGCCGATGAGGAAGTACTTCAGCGCCGCCTCGACGCTGCCGCGGTTCGTCTTGAGGAACGCGACCAGCGCGTAGGACGGCAGCGAGACGAGTTCGAGTGCGACGAAGGCCGTCGCCAGCGAGTTCGCGGCGCTCAGGACGGACATCCCCGTCGCGGCCAGCATGACCAGCGAGTAGAACTCGGCTTGGTAGCTGTGGTCGGCGACGTAGTCGTAGCTCGCCAGCGTCACGAGGGCCGTGACACTCGCCACGATGACCATGAAGAACAGGGCCAACTGGTCGACGACCAACTGGCCGCTGAACAGCCGCGTCGCGACCTGTCCGCTCTCGTCGGGCAGGCCGGTGCCGGCGACGACGTACCACGCGGCGAACGCGAGCGACGCCAGCGAGCCGACCACGGAGATGCCGGCCAGCAGGTTCGTGTTCGTCACGTCGGGGTCGACGCTGTCGACGAGCAACAACACGAGCGCCGTGACGCCAAGCGCCAGCGCCGGGGCGAGCGACGCCCACAGCGGGAGTTGGGCCATCTATACACCACCTCCGAGTTCGAGAACCGGCACAATCGAGTCCTGTATCATCGTGTAGGAGAGGTCGGGCGCGACGCCGAGCAGGATGACCAACAGGAGCAAGACGACCAGCGGAGCCACGTCGTGGAACGCGGCCGGGGTCACCTCGTAGTCGGTCTCCGAGCGGAACGAGCCAAACAGCGTGCGCTGCATGGCCCACAGCAGGTAGCCGGCGACGACGACGATGCCGAACATCGCCGCCGCGGTCAGCACGGGTGCGGCACCGCCCAGCGTGGCGGCGTCGAACGAGCCGACGAACACCAGATACTCGGCGGCGAAGCCGGACATCAGCGGCAGGCCCATGTAGCCGAAGGCCGCGGCGACGAAGACGCCGACGGTCCACGGCATCCGGTCGGCCAGCCCGGACATGTCCCCGACCATCCGCGTGTGCGTCGTGTTGTAGATGACGCCGACGGACATGAACATCAGCCCCGAGATGAGGCCGTGGGATATCATCTGGAAGGTCGCCCCGCCCATGCCGTGGGGGGTGAACGCGACCAGTCCGAGGATGACGTACCCCATCGAGGAGATGGAGGAGTAGGCGACGATGCGCTTGAGGTCGCGCTGGGCCAGCGCCAGCATCGCGCCGTAGATGACGCTGACGACGCCGACGATGGCGAGGGGAACCGCCAGCGCCCGGGCCGTCTCGGCGAGCATCGTGAAGTTGAACCGCAGCAGGGCGTAGGTCCCCATCTTCAGGAGGACGCCGGCCAGCATCACCGACACCGGCGTCGGGGCCTCGACGTGAGCGTCGGGCAGCCACGTGTGCAGCGGGAAGACGGGCACCTTCACGGCGAAGCCGAAGAACATCAGGACGAACGAGACTGTCGCCAGCCCGACGCCGCCGATGGTCGGGAGGTTACTCGCCGACCGGAAGGCGTCGGCCATCGCCGGCAGGGCCAGCGAGTCCAGCCCCGTGGCGAACACCAGCGCGAACAGCCCGGCGAACATGACCAGCGAGGCCACGTTCGTGTAGACGAAGAACTTGATGGCGGCGTACTTCCGCCGGGGGCCGCCCCAGACGCCGATGAGCAGGTACATCGGGATGAGAACGCCCTCCCAGAAGACGAACCAGAGGAAGAAATCCAGCGCCGCGAAGACGCCGATGAGGCTCGTCTCCATGAACAGCATCAGCCCGTAGAACTGGGACTGACGCTCGTCGATGGGCGTCCACGCCGACACGATGGCGAGCGTGGTCAGCACCGTCGTCAGCACGAGCAGCGGCATGCTCACGCCGTCGAGGCCGACGTAGTACGACACCGACAGGCCGCCGAGTTCGAGCCACGGAATCTGCTGGGCGAAGGCGATGTCACCCGGCGAGAGCAAGGCGTTGCCCGTCCCGGCGAACTGCGTGGTGTACACCCAGTACATGTAGAGGCTGGCGAGCGCCGGGACGGCGCTGACCGCGGCCGCGAGCTTCCCGGCGTGGCGGTCCGGCGCGAGGAAGACGACGCCCGCGCCGGCGAGTGTCACCGCGAGGAGCGCGGCGACCCACATTCAGAACCACCCTCCCATGAGGCCGAAGGCGGCGAGCAACAACACGAGCCCGAGCGTCAGCAGCGTCGCGTAGTTGCTGACGACCCCCGACTGGATGCGCCGGATGCGGCTCCCGCCGAACAGGCTGACGCTGGAGACGCCGTTGACGACGCCGTCGACGACGCCTTGGTCGAACTTGTCCATCGCGCGGGCGAGCGGGTAGGTGACCCCGGTCGCCAGCCACACCTGATACTCGTCCTGATAGTAGTTGTGCATGAGTAGCGTCTTCAGACCGCCCAGTTTGTCCGTGTGCTCGACGGGTTCGGCACCGCCGTAGAGGCTCCGGGCCAGCAGGACGCCCGCGAGCGCGAGGCCGAGCGAGACGGCGGCCGACGCCAGCAGCGTCGGGACCTCGCCGCCGAGCGGATAGCCCGCGGTGACGTGTGAGACGTCGTGGAGCAGCTCTTCGTAGCGGACGAGACCGGTCCCGAGCTGCGCCGGCCAGCCGCCCTCGTCGGGCCCGTGGAGCCACGCGTGCAGGAAGTCGATGTGCGCACCAGTCAGCGTTGCGACTGGCTTCATGTTGATGAGCCCGACCGTCGCGGCAAGTACGCCCAACACTGACAGGGGTCCCTTGACGTTCCAGCGGACCGGTTCGGGGTCGCGCGCCGTCTCGGAGCGCGCGTCGCCGTGGAAGGTCAGGTAGACCATCCGGAAGGTGTAGAAGCCGGTGAAGAAGACGGCCAGCAGCCCCATCGCGTAGGCCAGCAGGTAGGCCGTCCCCAGTCCGCCCTCGCTGCCGAAGCCGTGGATGAGCGCCTCGTACAACACCTCGTCTTTCGACCAGAAGCCGGCGAAGGGGACGATGCCGGCAAGCGCCAGCGACCCCGAGAGGAACGTCCAGTAGGTCACCGGCATCCGCTCTTTCAGGCCACCCATGTCCCACATGTTCTCGTTGTGGTGCATGGCGATGATGACCGACCCGGCACCGAGGAACAGCAGCGCCTTGAAGACGGCGTGGGTGGTGAGGTGGAAGACGGCGGCGACGTACCCGCCCGAGCCCAGCGCGAGCATCATGTAGCCGTACTGGGAGATGGTGGAGTACGCGAGCACCTGCTTTATCTCCTGTTTGACCAGCCCCATCGTCGCCGCGAACAGGGCCGTGAAGCCCCCGACGAGCGCGATGACCGCGAGCGCCGTCGGCGAGATGGCGTAGAAGCCGTACATGCGCGCGACGAGGTAGACGCCGGCCGCGACCATCGTCGCCGCGTGGATGAGCGCGGAGACGGGCGTCGGACCCTCCATCGCGTCGGGGAGCCACGTGTGCAGCGGGAACTGCGCGGACTTCCCGATGACGCCGCCGAGCACCAGCAGCCCCAGCACCGTGAACCACGCCTGCGGGGAGAGCCCGACGGTGTCGAGCATGGCGATGCCGGCGGTCTCGCCGTCGACGACGGCGTGTTCGGCCAGCGTCGGGAAGCTCTCGGCGACCACCTCGCCGCCCTGCGTGATGGGGGCGAACAGGCCCGTCCCGAAGGTGGCGAAGATGCCGACGACGCCGATGAGGAAGAAGTAGTCACCGAAGCGGGTGACGAGGAACGCCTTCTTCGCGGCCGACGGCGGGCCGTCCTCGCGGAACCAGAAGCCGATGAGGAGATACGAACACAGGCCCACCAGCTCGAAGAACATGAACGCCATCAGGAGGTTGTTGGCGACGACGAACCCGAGCATGCTCGCCGTGAACAGGCCCAGGCCGGCGTAGTACCGCGGGAGCCCGGTCTCCCCCTCGTCGTTCATGTATCCCAGCGAGAAGACGTGGACGAGGAAAGAGATGAGCGTCACGATGAGCAGCATCAGCGCCGACAGCGGGTCGAACAACAACCCGAAGTTGAGTGTCACGGACTCGACGCCGGCCACCCACGTGTAGAGCAGTTGGTTGTACGACGTGGCCGGACCGATGACGCCGGCGACGGTCAGCGCGACCCAGATAGAGAGCAGGAGCGAGCCGCCCGTCGCGGTGATGCCGGCGAGCGCGCCGCCTTTCGGCATCCGGTCGCCGGCAAACAGCGCGACGAGGAACGATACGAACGGTAACAGGACGATAGCGGGAGCGTATGTGTATGCAGACATGGTGTTACCACCTCATCGTCGTCGCTTTCGTCACGTCCACGTCGGTGAAGTTCCGGTACAGCACGAGGATGATACCGATACCGATGGCGACCTCCGCGGCGGCCAGCGCCATCGTGAACAGGCTGAACACCTGCCCGGTGAGGTTGCCGTGCTGGAGCGAGAACGCGACGAAGTTGATGTTGGCCGCGTTCAGCATCAACTCGACGGACATCAGGAAGACCAGCGCGTTCCGTCGCGTGAGAATGCCGAACAGCCCGATACAGAACACCGCTGCCGAGAGCAACAGGTAGGTCTGGGCGGGAATCACGCCCCGTCACCTCCGTCGTCGGCCCGCTCGCCGCCGTCGGCGGCGACAGCCGGGTCGTCCTCGTCCTCGACGCTCGTGCCGAGGCTCACCGTCTCGCCGTGTTCCTCGCGGCGGGCGAGCATCACCGCGCCGACGAGCGCGGCGACCAGCACGACGTCGATTATCTCGAACGTGACGAGGAAGCCCTCGCCGGGCACCGCCGTCTCGCCCTCGCCCATCAGCTGACTGGGGGCGATGTCGAACATGGCTGCGCCCAGACTCTTCGTGATAGCCGCGGACTCGCCGAAGCCCGCGGGTGTTGGAAACGACGTGGTCACGAAGACGGCTCCGAGCACGACGAACAGCGCGACGGCCGCGAGGCCGGCCACGAAGTTCCCCTCTCGGGTGAGCTCTGGCTTGGTCGTCATGGTGTCACCTCGACCACCGACTCGTCCTCACGGGTCAACATCACCGCGAAGGTGATGAGGATGAGGACGCCGCCGACGTACACCAGAATCTGCATCGTGGCTACGAAGGCAGCCTGGTTCATGACGTAAAACACCGCGACGCTGACAAGCGACACGCCGAGCATCAGCGCCGAGTGCCAGACGTCCCGAAGTAACACGACGCCCGTCGCGCTGCCAACCGTCACCATGGCGAACAGCGCGAATGCGATTGACTCGTACAGTCCCATCTTACTTGAGAACTCTTGCCGGCGGCCCTTTGAAGATTCCTCTTTCGTCTCGTCAGCGTTGCCGGTTTGTCAGGCGATGACACCGGAGCGAACGGTGGCTGGACGGGCGAGGCCGACCGCTCGGCGCGCCACACACGACGTAAAAAGGCGGCGACGAACGTAGTTCGGGACCGAACGCTGTATCTCCGAGGCCGACGACTACTGGTAGTCGACTTCGCCGTCGCCTTCGCCGATCCACGCGCCCCGGTCGGGTTCGCGGGACTCCAGCGGGTCGATGTCCTTGTACCACGGGACGTTCTTCAGTTGCTCCTTGTTGTAGGCGAACTCGTCTTTGGTGTCCGCCGTGAACTCGAAGTTCTGGGTCAGCAGGATGGCGTCGGTCGGGCAGACCTCCTCACAGAGCCGGCAGTAGATGCACTGGCCGATGTGGAGGTTGTACTGCTCGCCGTTGCGCTGCTCGTCCATCACGATCTGGATGGTGTTGTTCGGGCAGACGTTCTCGCACTGCCGACACCAGATACACCGCTCTTGGCTCCACTTGTGGACGCCGCGGAAGCGGGGGCTCACCTCGGGGGCCACGTCCGGATACTCCACCGTGAACGTCTCCCCGTCGAGGGCGTGTTTCATCGTCGTCGCCATGGATTTGAGGATTCCAATCATTGCGTGTCACCTCGGAGGTCGCGGCCGCACGCGGTCATCAGGCGACCACCCCGACGATGACCGCAGTCAGCAGGAGGTTCGCCAGCGACAGCACCAGCATCCCCTTCCAGCCAATTTCGATGAGTTGGTCGATGCGCACGCGCGGGACCGCCGAGCGGGCCCACTGCGTGAACAGGAAGACGCCCCATATCTTCAGCATGAACCAGACGAAGCCGGGCAACACCGGCCCCGCCGGACCGCCAAGGAAGATGGTGGCGATGATAGCGCCGCCGAGGAAGATGTGGATGAACTCGCCCAGATAGACGAGCACGAAGTACACCGAGGAGTACTCGGTCTGGTAGCCGGCGACGATTTCGGTCGGTGCCTCCGGGATGTCGAAGGGGTTCCGACCGACCTCGGCGAGGTTCGCCAGCATGAACAGGACGAACGCGAACGGGTTCACGAACGCGTACCACGACGGCAGCGGCCCGATGAGGCTCTGTTGCTGGGCCGCGACGATTTCGCTCATCTGGAGCGAGCCGGCGAAGATGACCACCGACGCGCCCGTGAGGATGAGCGGAATCTCGTAGGCGAGGTTCTGGGCGACCGCCCGAAGCCCGCCGAGGAACGAGTACTTGTTGTTCGACGCGTAGCCGGCCATCACCAGCCCGATCGAGGCCATCGACGCCGTGGCGAAGACGTACGCCAGTCCGACCTCGGGGTCGGCCAGTTGGATGCCGTTCCCCATCGGGATGACGGCGAAGCCAAGCAACGCGGTGCTGGCGATGATGAGCGGCGCGAGGTCCCACGCCGGGCGGTCGACGCCCTCGGGGACGATGAGCTCTTTCGACAGCAGGCGGACCGCGTCGGCCACGATGATGAACAGGCCGAACGGCCCGATGCGGTTGACCGCGATTCGGTCGGTGAAGGCGGCGGTTATCTTCCGCTTGGCCCACGGGCCGGCAAGCGCCGTGTTCGTCATCATCAGCGTGCCGATGAGGGCCGCGCCGACGAGACTGGCGACGATGGCGACCGGCGTGCTGTCGGGGTTCAGCCCGACGAGGTTCGCTATCGTCTCGGGGAGCGGCGCGGACTGCATCAGCGGTCGACCTCCCCGAGCACGATGTCGAGGCTCCCGAGCGAGGCGATCATGTCGGGGACGTACTCGCCTTGGGACATCTCGGGCATCGTCTGCAGGTTCGAGAAGCACGGACTCCGAATCTTGAAGCGGGCCGGCTTGTCGGTGCCGTCAGAGCGGATGTAGATGCCCAGTTCACCCTTCGCGCCCTCGACCGAGCGGTATATCTCGGTGTCGGGGTCCGGACGGAGCGTACGCGGGACGTTGGCCTGAATCTCGCGGTCGTCCTCGGGCCACTCCTCCAGCAGGTCGACACACTGCTCGATGATGCGGGCCGACTCCTCGACCTCGCGCATGCGGACGAGGACGCGGCTGAAGTTGTCACAGCCCTCCTCGGTGACGACGTTCCAGTCGAGTTCGTCGTAGTAGCCGTAGGGGTCGTCCCGTCGGAGGTCGTAGTCGACGCCCGAGCCACGCGCCACGGGGCCGGTCGCGCCGTACTTCTTGACCTGCTCCGGCGAGAGGACGCCGGTGTCGACACACCGCATCTGGAATATCTCGTTGCCCGTGACGAGGTCGTGGTACTCCTCCAGCTTGTGGGGGAGCCCGTCGATGAAGTCGCGGGTCTTCTCGAAGAACTCCTCGCGGGGCTCGGGCAGGTCCCACGCGACCCCGCCCAGCCGCAGATAGTTGAACATCAGACGCTGGCCGGTGAGGTCCTCCAGCAGGTTCTGGACTATTTCCCGGTCCCGGATGCCGTACTGGAAGACGGCGGTGAAGTCGCCGAAGACGTCCAGTGCGAACGTCGCCAGCGCGAGCATGTGCGAGGCGATGCGGCACATCTCGGCGGACATCGTCCGGATGACCTGCGCGTACTCGGGGACCTCGATGTCGGCGAGGTCCTCGGCCGCACGCGCGTACGCCCACTCGTTGAGGATGCCGGCCGAGATGTAGTCCCACCGGTCGGGGTAGGGCATTATCTGGTGCCGGTAGGTGCCGTTCTGGCACATCTGCTCCTCGCAGCGGTGGAGGTAGCCGATGTCCGGTTCGAGGTCGGCTATCTGCTCGCCGTCGAGAACCGTCTCGACGTGGAGGACGCCGTGGGTCGCCGGGTGGTGCGGGCCGATGTTGACGAACATCGTGTCCGGGTCGTCCTCGCTGCGGTGGTCGTCCTGCAGCGGGTTGGCGTTCTCTCGGAGGGTGACGACCTGTGGCTGCTCCTGGTCGTAGTCCATCGACAGCGGGTGGCCCTGCCACGTCTCGGGCAGCAGGATGCGCCGGAGGTCCGGGTGGTCGTCGTAGTCGATGCCGACGAGGTCGTAGGCCTCTCGCTCGTGCCAGTCGGCCGTGTCGTAGACGCGGGCGGCCGACTCGCTGGTCGGGTCGTCTTTCGTCGTCGGCACGACGACCGACAGCTCCTGTGTCGGGTCGTCGTACTTCCGGAGGTGGTAGATGGACTCGTAGCGGTCGGCGTACTCCTGTGCGGTGACACAGGCGCAGTGGTCGAAGCCGGCCTCCGTCCGCAGCGTCGAGAGGACTTCCTGTACCTCGTCCGGGCGAATAATGAACGCCTCGGCGTTGATGTGCTGTTCGCGGTCGAGTACGTGGCCGCCCAGCAGGTCAGCGAGACGGTCGTAGTCCAGCCCGTTCTCGGCGACGCCGACGTCGCCCGCCGTGTCCGGTGTTGGTTCTTCTAAGCTCATGGTCAGGGCGAATCGTTCCAGTTGTACCGCATCACGAGGTCCTCCTCGTCGATTTCGGCCGCGAGCTTCGAGACCAGTTCGTCCTGTTCGAGGTCACCGAACTCCTCCAGTTCGTAGGGCTTGACCGTCACCGGGGAGGACTCGCCGTTGGCGACGCGCTCCTGTAGCTTGGCGACGCCGTAGATGAGCGCCTCGGGACGGGGCGGACAGCCGGGGACGTGGATGTCGACCGGGATGACTTCCTCGGCCCCCTTGATGACGTTGTACCCCTCTTGGAACGGACCCCCAGAGACGGTACAGGACCCCATCGAGACGACGAACTTGGGCTCGGGCATCTGGTCGTAGACGCGCTTCATCCGCGGGGCGAACTTCGAGACGATGGTCCCCGGGACGATGATGACGTCGGCCTGTCGGGGCGACGCCCGCGGCACACCCGCGCCGAAGCGGTCCAAGTCGTGCTTGATGGCGTAGGTGTGTATCATCTCGATGCTGCAGCAGGCGATACCGAACTGCAGCATGAACATCGAGGAGCCCCGGACCCAGTTCATGAACTTGTCGAACTTGGTCAGGATGAACGGCGTGGAGCCGAACGCTTCGCGGAGTGTGGAGTTGAAGCGGTCGTCGGCTCCCTCGCCCATCCGAGCCTCCTGTGTCGATACGTCCTCGACGGCCGGCGGTGTCTGGTCACTACTCATATGTATCTGCCCCTTTCGTCACGCTCGGATTGCGCACCCAGCGGACTGCGCCGTTGCGCCACGCCCAGCCGAGTCCCACGACGAGGACGCCGATGAACGCGACCATCGGCAACAGCGCCTTCGACATGCCGACCGCGCTGACGGCGTCGCGGTAGATGACCGTCCACGGGAAGATGAGGACGGTCTCGATGTCGAAGATCACGAACAGCAGCGCGACCATGTAGTACTGGATGTTGAATCGGATTTGTCGGCTACTGCCGGTCGGCACCTCGCCGGACTCGTAAGTGGCCCGTTTGCCTTGTTCAGGTACGCTCGGCCGTAGCAGGCTCGACACCGCCATCATACTCACTGGGATGGCGAGGCCCACGACCGCCAGCGCACCGATGGCAATCCATGGATTACTCATTCCGGAATCTCCTATCGTACGACGGTTAGTAGTACTGGCATATAAGGGTTGATAACCGCTCCGGCACCCGAATTCGGGCGATTCGCCCGGTCTCCGGCCCGGCCCCGAATCCGGGGTGTCGAGACGGTGGCGTGATAGGGCGAGACCGACGGCAGACCGGGCTATTCCTCGCCCCAGTGTTCGGCCTTGAACCCCGGCGTCCCGAGTTCGTGGAGGTCGCGGGAGACCTCGCCGACCTCGGTCTGGAGGCCGCGGTGGTACTCGACGAGGCGGTCGCGCAGTTCGCCGTGTTCGCGCGCGAGAATCTGGGCCGCCGACAGCGCCGCGTTGAACGACTTGCCGGCGTCGACGGCCGTGATGGGCGCGCCCTGTGGCATCCCGATGACCGAGTCGACGGACTTCTCCTGGACCGGGACGCCGATGACCGGCAAGGGGTAGGCGATACTCGCGGTCATGTTCGGGAGGTCGGCGGACTTCCCGCCCGCGCCGGCGATTATCACGTCGATGCCGCGGTCGGCGGCCGTCTCCGCGTACGCGTACATCAGCTTCGGCGTCCGGTGGGCCGAGACGACGAACGTCTCGAACGTGAAGCGGGCGTCGGGCGCGTCGGCGTAGTCGGTCTGTTCGACGAAACCGAGTTCGTCGGCGAGCGCGGCCGTCGCGCCCGGGCGCTTTCCCTTGCCGCCGGCCATCGTGACGAGGTCCGAGTCCGACCCCATGATAACCCCGATATCCGGTGTCGCCTCGGCCGGCCGGTCCATCTCCGCTTCCTCGTGTAACTGGTCGACGAGCGACTGGACGCTGTCTGCGGGCATACCGGCGACTCCGGTCGGCGGCGCTGTAAGTGTAGGCGGTCTCGGTCGACGGGTCCGAGTCGGCTCCGAAAGGAAACGCCTTTGCCCCGTACCGACACACCGTTCCGTATGAGCAACGGGGACGACGAGTCCGCAGACGACGGCGAGACGACCGACGGCGGGGACGGCGGCGCGTCCGCCGAGGAACTCGAATCGCGCCTCGACGACGCCGCGTCGGCGCTGGAGGCGGCCGAGACGGAGGCCGACCTCGACGACGCCGAAGCCACCCTCGACGAGGTCGAGAGCGACCTCGAGGCCGCCGACCTGCCCGAACCCGACGAGGACGACGAGGACGCAGAGGACCCCCGCGAGGAACTGGAGTCCCGGCTCTCGGACCTGCGCGACGACCTCGAAGAGCAACGCGGCCCCTACGCCGACGACGTGGTCGACATCGTCGAGGCGGCACAGGGGACCGTCGCCGACAGCGAGTGGACCGACGACGGCGAGGGCGACGCCCACGACGCCGTCGTCGCCTTCCTCGCTGACTCGGCCGAACACGTCGACCACGACGCGGACGCCGGCGACGACCTCGAGACGGCCGCCGACGCGCTCGGCACCGTCGCCGATGCCATCGACGTGGCCGGACTGGACGCCGACGACGACGCCGAGACCATCGCCGGCCTGCTGGCGGCTGCCGAGGAACTCGAAGACGCCCTCGACGACGCCGAGGTGTGGGACGACCTCACGGTACAGGAGCAACTGGACGCCAAGGGGTTCTACGACGTTCTCGACAGCGAGAACCGCAAGGACTTCCCGCCGGAGTGGAACGCCGCAAAGCTCCACGCCGAGGAAGGCAACCACGACCTCGTCCTCTTCGCGTTCGAGACGCTGGGCTCGGAGTTCATGGACGAGTACATCGTCGACATCTACCACCGGCTCGGCAGCGACGCCGAACCCGCCTTCGACGCGATGCACCAGAAGGCCCAACGCCGGGAGAACGGCCCCATCGAGGTGCTCGGGAAGATAGGCAACGCGGAGGCCGCCGAGACGCTGCACGACTTCATCGACGGGGACGGCGACCCCGCGCTCCAGCGGGTGACGCTGCGCGCGCTGGGCGCTATCGGTAGCCCGGAGTCGGTCCAGCCCGTCGCGAACAAACTCGCCGCGGACAACGAGGACGTGCGCTCGGTCGCCGCCCGCGCACTGGGGCTGCTCGGTGACACCCGCGCCGTCGCGCCCCTCGCCGACATCCTCGCGACCGACGACAGCGACCAAGTCCGCGCCTCCGCCGCGTGGGCGCTCCGACAGATAGGCACCGAGGACGCGCTCGCGGAGGCCGCCGAGTACGTCGAGGACCGCTCGTATCTCGTGCAGGCCGAGGCCGAGAAGGCCGCCAGCGCGTAGGCGAGCCCTTTTGTGCGAACGGGCGACCACCCCCGCCAATGCGGTCGCCCATCCCCGTTCCCGTTCACACGTTCGTCGCCGTCCTCGTCGCCGCGCTCGCAGTGAGCGGGTCGCTCGCCGCGCCGCTCGCGGTCGGCCGGCCCACCGCTGCGTCGCCCGTCAACGATGCCATCGCTCCCTCACCAGCCCGCGCCACGTCCGTCCCCGTCGCCCCCGGCCCAGCGCTCCAGTCCGACGACGCGACGGGACCGTACATCCACGCGCTCTACCCCGACCCCGTCGCGGGCGGCGACCGCGGGGAGTTCGTCGTTCTCGCCGTTCCGCCCGGCACCCGCCTCGGGGACTACGCCGTCACCGACGGCCACACCACCGCCGCGCTCCCGAACCGCACCGTCGGCGGCCGCGTCGTCCTGACCGCCGCGCCGGACCGCGTCCGCAACCTGACCGACGGCACCGTCGTCGCGCTTGCCGACTGGCCGGCGCTGGCAAACGGCGGCGACACGTTCGCGCTCCGGCGGGCCAACGCGTCCGTCGACAGGGTCCGCTACAGCAGTGCCGAGGAGGGAAGTCTGGCGCTCGCGGCCGGCGCTGGCGTCCGCTGGCGACCCCTCGGCGCGACCGACCGGTCGGTGGTCACCGGCGAGGCCGGCACCGTCCGGGCGTTCGTCCTCCCGGACGCTCCGGGACCGCCGGTCGCACCCGTCCGCGCCGCGGACGACCGGGTCCTGCTCGCCGGCTACACGCTCTCCTCGCCCCGCGTCGCGGACGCCCTGCTCGCGGCCGCCGACCGCGGCGCGACCGTCCGCGTCCTGCTGGAGGGTGAGCCGGTCGGCGAGCGGACGCGGGCCGAAGCCGAGACGCTGGACCGGCTCGCCGACGCCGGCGTCGAGGTCCGACTCGTCGGCGGCCCACACGCCCGGTATCGCTACCACCACGCGAAGTACGCCGTCGCCGACGGCCGAGCGGTCGTGATGACCGAGAACTGGAAACCCGCCGGAACCGGCGGCAACAGCAGCCGCGGCTGGGGCGTCGTGACCCGGCAACCCGCGGTCGTCGACGGCCTCGCCGAGACGTTCCGGGCCGACGCCGGCTGGCGCGACGCCCGTTCGTGGGAACGGGTCCGCGAGGGCAGGCAGTTCGAGCGCGCCGGCCGGGCGCGCGGCTCGTACCCCTCCCGGTTCGAGCCCGAACGCGTCGCGGTCGAGCGGACCGACCTGCTCGTGACGCCCGACAACGCCCAGTCCGAACTCGTCTCGACGCTCGACGCCGCCGACGAGTCGGTCGCGGTACTCCAACCGACCGTCGGCGACTGGGAGAGCCCGCTCCTGCGGGCGCTGCGCCGGGCCGCGACCCGCGGCGTCGAGGTCCGTCTGCTCCTGAGCGATGCGTGGTACGCCCGCGAGGAGAACCGGCGGACGGTCGAGCGGTTCAACGCGTGGGCCGACCGAACCGACGTGTCGCTGACTGCCCGCGTCGCCGACCCCGGCGGGCGCTACGAGAAGATTCACGCGAAGGGCGCGGTCGTCGACGGCGAGCGCGTCGTCCTCGGGAGCCTCAACTGGAACGAGCAGGCGGCGACGAGCAACCGCGAGGTCGTCCTCGTCCTCCACGGGAACGAGGCGGCCGACTACTACGGTCGGGTCTTCGACGCCGACTGGCGTGGGGGCCGGTCGCGGCTCCCGCTGGGACTGGTCGCGGCCGTCCTCGGCGTCCTCGTCGTCGGCGCGCTCGCGGCCCGCCGCGTGGCGTTCACCGAGTGAGTCAGGCGTCGTCGGGCAGCGCGGTCGAACTGCCGAGCGCCTCGTCGATTTCGGCGTCGGCCATCTTCTCGACCAAGGCGTCGAGTACCGCGTCGCGCCGGCCGGAGACGAACTTGATAGAGCCGACGACGAGGTGGCCGCCGCCGGAGACGCCGCCGCCGTCGACCTCCTCGGTGAGTTCGGTGACCATTGTGGGGATGTCGAGGCGGACGCCGTCGGAGCGCAACACCGCGAAGTCCGGGCCGTAGCCGATGGTGATGACGGGGTCGCCCGTCTCGGCCACCTTCCGGTCGTGAATCTCGCCGGTCGTCTTGCCGGGGGCCGGGTAGGTGAAGCGGTGGGCGTGGTTCTCAACGTCGACGCGGTAGAGGTGCGCGCCGTTGTCGAGGCGCTCGTGTTCGACGTGGGCCATCGCGGCGTCGAGCTGCTCAGCCACGTCGCGTTCGGCCTTCTCCGCAAGGCGGTCGACGACCTCCTCGTGGCGCGCCCGGTCGTCGCAGTCGACGTTGAGCACGTCGGTGATGAGCTGCTCGCCCGAGTCGTAGCGCAGCCAGTGGGTCGCGTAGTCCAGCGCCTCGCCGATGTCGCGCAGGTCGCTCTCGTCGTACCCCTTCTCGGCGGCCAGTTCGAGGTAGTCGGCCATCGCCTCGCCCTCCGAGCGGTCCGAGAGGCCGGCGACGGCGGGGACGTGCGTGAGGTCGTCGCTCAGGTCGGGCGCTATCATCCGGGCGAGTTCGACACAGAGCATCCCGGTGGTGATGCGGTAGTCCTCGTCGTGGAGGTAGGGGTTGACGTGTTGCTCGATGAGCGGCTCGACCGCCTCGGGGTCGGGGTGATGGTGGTCGACGACGACGACCGGGATGTCGTAGTGCCGGAGATTCCGGTAGGCCGGGGTGTCCTCCTCGGTCGAGCCGTTGTCGAGCATCAACAGCATGGGGAGCTTCTGGCCGTGGCGGGTCCGGTCCTCCAGCGCGAAGTTCAGGTCCCGGGTCACGTCCTCCATCTCGTAGTACGGAGCCTTGCTCGGGAGGCGCTTGAGGAGGTGCCGGGGGGCGTCGTCGTCCTCGTAGTGGTCGGCGATGAACCGCTCCAGCGCGACCTGTAGCGGGACGCTCGCACAGAGGCCGTCGCCGTCGGCGTGGTGGCGCATCCGGATGGGCCGCCCTTCGAGTACCGTCCGGCGGAGTTCGGCTGCCACCGCCCGGAGGTCGTCCCGGAGCTTCTCGAAGGCGGGCCAGTCGACAAGCGGTTCCACGTCGGCGGGCTCGGCGGCCGCGGCGACCGCGTCGTCGATGTCGGCGCGCACGTCGGCGGCGTCGTCGCCGTCGAGCGCGGTCAAGGAGTCGACTTCGACCTGCGTCCCGCCGTCGCGCTCCTCGGCGCGGCCGCCGATGCGGACGACATCGCCGATTTCGACGGCCGGGTGCGCGCGGACGCCGGCCTCCTCGAAGGCGGCACAGGGGACGACGCCGGTGCCGTCCCGGACCTGAAAGACCGTCGGGCCGCCGGTCTGGCGTATCTGGACGACCTCGCCCTCGACGACGACCGAGTCGCCGGTGGCGTCCGCGAGGTCCGTGACGGCCGTGGCGGTCCCGTGGGGGACGTGTTCGCGCTCGTAGTCGCCCAGCCGGACCTCCTCGAAGCTGAGGTCGCCGTCGGGGCGGACCTCGCCCAGTTCAACGACGAGTTCGTCGCCCACGTCGTACTGCCCGAGCAGGTTCGAACTGTGGACGAGTCCCGAGACCGAGGTAGAGAGGTCGACGAAGACGCCGTACTCGACGACGCCGTTGACGCTGGCGGCGTAACGCGCTCCCGATTCGAGGTCGTCGGACGTACACTGTGCCGCGAGATCGTAGACGATGGGGGTTCCGTCGGAGACCGCGGCACCGTCGTCGGTGCCAGTTGGCGAAGACATTTGGCGTCACTTCGGCACTGCGCCGTTTGTACTCTTCGGAATCGCTGGTCGGCTGTCGGCGGAGCAGTGCCGGGAGCGGAACCCTTAGAACGCGCCCCGCCCGAGTGGGTGATAATGGGGCTGTTTCGCTCGGGCGGTATCGTCGGCATCGCCGAGTCCGCGCTGGAGTTCGCACTCGCCGCGTCGGAGGACGCCCACCCCGACGAGTACATGGGGCTGCTCCGGGGCGACGACGCGGCCAAGTTCGGCCTCGACGCGGACGGGACCGCCCTGACCGACGTACTCGTCATCCCCGGTACGGAGTCGAACCCGGTCAGCGCGACGGTCAAGACGAGCATGGTGCCCAACGACCTGCGGGCCGCGGGCTCGATTCACTCCCACCCCAACGGCGTGCTCCAGCCGAGCGACGCCGACCTCCAGACGTTCGGCCGGGGCGACGTCCACATCATCGTCGGCTACCCGTACGGGACCGACGACTGGCGGGCCTTCGACGACGAGGGCGAGACGGTCGACCTACCGGTGCTGGACGTGGAGCCACCCGAGGAGACCTTCTTCGATTTCGACCAGTCGGACATCGACGCCGAACTGCGCGAGGAGGAGTTCGACACGTGACCCGCGTGGTCGCCCAAGGCACGTTCGACATCCTTCACCCCGGCCACGTCCACTACCTCGACGACGCGGCGGCGATGGGCGACGAACTCCACGTCATCCTCGCCCGCTCGGTCAACGTCACCCACAAGGAGCCGCCGGTCGTCCCCGGGCCACAGCGCCGGGCGATGGTCGCGGCGCTCAAGCCGGTCGACGAGGCCCATCTGGGCCACCCCGAGGACATCTTCGTCCCCATCGAGCGCATCGACCCCGACGTCATCGCGCTGGGGTACGACCAGCACCACGACGAGGAGAAACTGGCCGCGGCGCTGGCCGACCGCGGCATCGACTGCGAGATACGGCGGGCGACGCCGCTGGAGCGCGACGACGCCGACCGACTCCTCTCGACGGGCCAGATAATCGACCGCGTCCTCGAAGAACGGGGCTGAGACGCGGGCGTCGTCGTTCGTGCGGCGGTCGCGGCGTCGTTCGTGCGGCGAGAGGCGACTGAAGCGACGCGGTTCTTCAGATGAGGTCGTGGTCGGCCAGCCGGTCGACGGCCTCCTGCAGGCGCTCCTTGCTGTTGGCGTAGGAGATGCGGGCGTAGCCGGGCGTCCCGAAGGCGCTACCGGGGACGGTGGCGACGTGGGCCTCGGAGATGGCGGCGTCGCACCACTCCGTGTCGTCGCCGTCGGGCGCGATTTCGGGCATCATGTAGAACGCGCCCTGTGGCTCGGGCACGCGGACGCCGTGGTCCTCGAACAGGTCGATGAGGAACTCCCGGCGCTCGGCGAAGGCATCGCGCATCTCCGTGACGGCGTCGTCGGTGTTGCGGATGGCCTCGACGCCGGCGTGCTGGACGAAGTTCACCGCACACGAGACGGAGTGGGAGTGGACCTTCCCGGCCTGTGCGACCAGTTCCTCGGGGGCCGCGAAGTAGCCCAGCCGCCAGCCGGTCATCGAGTAGGCCTTCGAGAAGCCGTTGAGCGTGACCGTCCGGTCTTCCATCCCGTCGAGCGTGCCCAGCGAGACGGCCTCCGCGCCGTCGTAGGTGATCTCCTTGTAAATCTCGTCGGAGATGACGGTGATGTCGTGCTCGACGGCGAGGTCGCGGACCCCCTCCATGGCCGCGCGGGAGTAGACCGCGCCGTGGGGGTTGCCCGGGGAGTTGACCACGAGCAGTTCCGTCTCGTCCGAGACCGCGTCCGCGAGGTCGTCGAGTGCGCCCTCCAGTTGGAAGTCGTGGGCCGCCGTGTCGACTCGGGTGAGAGTACCGCCGGCGAGCTTCGCCATCGCCTCGTAGGAGACCCACGCCGGGTCCAGCAGGGCGACCTCGTCGCCGTCGTCGATGACGGTCTGGAACACCTCGTAGAGGGCCTGCTTGCCCCCCGGCGTGACGATGAGGTTGTCCGGACCGTACTGCGTCAGCCCGTCGTCGTGGAGTTTGTCGACGAGGGCGTCTTTCAGTTCGGGGATGCCGTTCGAGGGCGTGTAGCCCGTGTGGCCGGCGTCCAGCGCCGCCTTGGCGGCGTCCTTGATGTTCTCCGGCGTGTCGAAGTCGGGTTCGCCGACCGAGAGGTCGACGACGTCTATCCCCTCGGCCTCCAGTTCGGAGGCCTTGTTGCTTATCGCGAGCGTCGCGCTCGGCTCTACACGTTCGACCCGTGCTGCGAAGTCCATGGTCATGGTAGTTCGGTGGCGAGTTCGATAGCGCTGGTGACGGCCTGTGCGCCCTTGTCGGTGCGCGCTTCGGCCTCGTCTTGGCTCATACCCGGGCCGATGATACCCAGCGTGACGGGGGTGTCCCGCTCCAGCGAGACCTCCGTCAGTCCCTGTGCGGCGGCGTCGCCGATGACGTGGTCGTGGTCGGTGTCCCCGGCGACGATGGCTCCGAGGACGGCGACGGCGTCGACGTCGTCACGGCGCGCCAGCCGGTCGGCGGCCAGCGGCGTGTCGTAGGCCCCGGGGACCGCGACCGACGCGACGATCTCGGCGTCGAGCTCCGTCGCGGCCGCCCGCGCCGACTGTTCCATCGCGTCGATGACCGCCCCGTGTTTGTCGTACTGGGCGACGACCAGCCCGAGCTGCACCATACCAGACGCCGAGAGGGGCGCGGGTAAAGTACTACCGTTCCACGACGGAAACCAGAAGGATTCTAACCCCGACCGTGCTTGCCTCGGACATGGAAGGGTCGTCGCTGGTGGCCGCCCTCCGAGACGCCAGAGACAGCGCCCGGTCGTGGGTCGACGGGACCGACCACGCCGTGACGAAGGCAGTCGTCGGCGTCACGGTCCTCTCGCTGGTGTTGCGGCTCGCGTGGCTCGGGCGGCGCGTCGCCCACTACGACGAGGGGCGGGTGGCGTACTGGGCGCTGCATCTCGCCGACGAGGGGTCGTTCGTCTACCGCCGCATCGTCCACGGACCCCTGCTCCAACACGTCGACAGCTGGCTGTTCCCGCTGCTGGGGGCGACCGACTTCGCGATGCGGCTCCCGGTCGCCGTCGTCGGCGGCCTGTTGCCCCTGACTGCGTTGCTGTTTCGCCGGCACCTCCGGGGCAGCGAGACCGTGTTCGCGGCGCTGTTGCTCGCGGTCAACCCCGCCCTGCTGTACTACTCCCGGTTCATGCGCAGCGACGTACTCGTCGCGGCGTTCATGTTCACCGCCTTCGGCCTGCTCGTCCGCCTCTACGACACCCGGCGGCCCCGCTACTTCTACGGCGTCGCCTTCTTCGTCGCGCTCGGGTTCGCCTCGAAGGAGAACGCCATCGTCTACGTCCTGACGTGGCTGGGCGCGCTCGGACTGTTGGCCGCGAAGGTCGTCGTCCTCCCCAACGGCTACCGCGACGCCGCCGCGTTCCTCCGGTCGCGCCCGTCGCCCGGCGAAATCAGGGCCCGCGTCGTCAGCCGCGTGAAAGCCGACGCCTACTGGCCGGTCCGCTACGCCCGCTCGCTGCGGGCGCGCCACGACAGCCTCGTCCGGCTGTTCGGTGCGTACGCGGTCCACGCGCTCGCCGCCGTCGTGCTCTTTCTCGGCGTCGGCCTGTTCCTCTTTGCCGCTCGCGGGTCGGCGCTGGGCGTCGAGTACAACGTCTTCGCGGAGCCGCGGACGCCGCTCACGCTGGGGCAGGCGCTCTCGGACCCCTCGCAGTTCCCGCAGTTGTTCGCCGAGACGCGCCGGTACGTCGTCCACGAGTACGCCGCGTGGTTCGACCCGGCCGCACAGAAGACCGCCGACGGGACCGAGGCGGGCGGCGTGGTCGCGTCGGTGACCGGCATCGTCGAGGAGTCCCGTCGCCACTACGCCGTCCTGCTGGAGACGCTGGGCTACGCCTGCGCCCCGCTGGTCGCCTTCTCGGTGTTCGGCTACGCGCTCGACAGGCTCGGGGCGGTCGAGTCCCGCCACCTCGTCCCGTTCGTCGCCTACGGCGGCTTCGTCTCCGTCGTCGGCTACCCCATCGGGACCGACATCGGCGCGCCGTGGCTCGCGGTCCACGTCGTCGTCCCGCTGGCGATTCCGGCGGCCGTCGCGCTGGCGGCCGTCCTCCGCTGGGGGCTGGACGGGCTCGACGACCGCGACACGACGAGCGTGGCCTTCGCCGGGATGATACTCCTGTTGGTCGCCCTGCTGGTCGCCAACGTGGCGGTGACGAACGTCTACACGAACACGACCGCCGACGAGAACCCGCTGGTCCAGTACGCACAGCCCCAACAGCCCCTCCGGGCCGACCTCGCGGCGATGGACCGTATCGCCACCGAGAACGCCGCCGGGCCGGACGTGGTCGTCTACCACGGCGAGACCGGCGACGCCTACGACGAGTCCAACGCCTTCGTCGAGCAGGACCGGGAGGGGTGGGACCAGTCGTTCTACCCGAAGGAGCCGACCTGCCTGAAGTGGCACAACACGCTGCCGATGCCGTGGTACTTCGCCGCCGGCGACGTGGACGTGGCCTGCGAGAACCGGCCGACGGCGCTGTCGGTCCGGGCCGAACAGGACCGGCCGCCGATGCTCGTCACGCAGGCGTTCGACTCGACGGTCCCCAGAGACCGACTCCGGGCGGCCGGCTACGTCGAGCGCACTCGGCGACTGCGCACGAGCGGCTACACGAACGTCTTCACGGTCTGGGTACACGAGTCACACGTCGACGGAGAAACGAACGCTTAAGCGCGCCGCTGGGGTAGCGCGGCCTATGACGCGCACGCCCGGTCTCACCGTCGGCGTCGTCGGCGGTGGGCAACTCGGTCGGATGATGGGAGAGGCAGCCGCGCCGCTGGGGGTCGACCTCGTCGTGGCCGACCCGACGCCGGACTGTCCGGCGGCCCCGGTCGTCCGCGACCAGCTCGTCGGCGGGTTCGACGACGCCGAGACGTTCCGCGACCTCGCCGAACGTGTCGACGTGCTCACCTTCGAGATAGAACTGGCCGACCCGGACACCCTCGAACGGGTCGCCGAGGAGACCGGCACGCCGGTCCACCCCGCGCCCGAGACGCTGCGGACGATTCAGGACAAGCTCGTCCAGAAGCGGACGCTCTCGGAGGCCGGCGTTCCGGTCCCCGAGTTCCGGGCCGTCGACGACGCCGCGGACCTCCGGGCGGCCTGTGACGAACTGGGCTACCCGGCGATGCTGAAGGCCCGGACCGGCGGCTACGACGGCCGCGGGAACGTCCCCGTCGACGGCCCCGAGGACGTGGAGACGGCCATCGAGGACGTGGCCGGCCCGGCGATGGTCGAGGAGATGGTCGACTTCGAGCGCGAACTGGCGGTGATGGGCTGTCGGGGCGACGGCGAGCGCGACACGTTCCCGGTCACCGAGACCATCCACCGCGAGGAGATACTGCGGGAGACGGTCGCGCCGGCCCGCGCCGACCCCGCGGTCCGCGAGCGCGCCCGCGAGGTCGCCGGCGACGTACTCGACGCGATGGACGGCCGGGGCGTCTTCGGTATCGAACTGTTCCAGACCAGCGACGACCGGATTCTGCTGAACGAGATAGCGCCCCGCCCGCACAACTCCGGGCACTGGACCATCGAGGGGTGTCACACCTCGCAGTTCGAGCAACACGTCCGGGCCGTCGCCGGCCTCCCGCTGGGGACGACCGAGCGCCGGTCGGCGACCGTCTCGACGAACGTCCTCGGCGACGTCGCGGAGCGCCAAGCGGCCAGCCTCTCGGGCGCGACGGGCGTCCTCGAAACCCCGCAGGCCCACCTCCACTGGTACGGCAAGGACGAGGTCTACCGCCTGCGGAAGATGGGCCACGTCACGCTGACCGGCGACGACGACGCGCGCGAGGCCCTGCTCTCGCGGGTTCGGGACCTGCGGGACGGCCTCACGTTCCGGTAGCCGGCCCAGACCGAGGCGTCTTTGTCCGTCGAGTTCGGAGCGGCGGGTATGGAGCGACGGGCCTTCCTCCGGGCGAGTGGCGCGGCCGCGACGGCCGCCCTCGCCGGGTGTATCGGCGGCCGCGGCGCGAGTCAGGAGTACGACGTGGGGATGGGCGCGAAGGTGTTCCGCCCGCGGGAACTCCGCGTCGAACCCGGAACGACCGTCCGGTGGCTGAACACGAGCAAGCAGGGCCACACCGTCACCGCCTACGAAGGCGGCCTGCCCGAGGGGGCCGACTTCTTCGCCTCCGGCGGCTTCGACTCCGAGGACGCCGCCCGCGAGGCGTGGGGCAACAGCACCGACGGGACGCTGTTCGAGGGACAGGCCTTCGAACACACCTTCGAGGTCCCCGGCGAGTACCCCTACTTCTGCATCCCTCACGAGCGAGGCGGGATGGTCGGGACCGTCGTCGTCACCGACGACCCGGCGGCGACGACGGAGGCGTAGCCGCGCCCGTCACCCGCCGTAGGGCCACTCGCCGGTTATCCGCATCCCCTCGGCGAGCCCTTGGGCTTCGAGCGCCGCGGCGATGGTCGCCGTGTCCGCGCGCTCGGGTGCGACGCCCTCGCGAGCGAGGTCGACGGCCAGTTCGGTCAGGACGAGCGCCTGCTCGCGGAACGTCCGCACGTCGAGTTTCTCCAGCGTGTCCGCGTGGGTGTGGCCCCACCCCCGCCCCGCGCCGGACTCGCTGGTGACGTGATACCCCGGGACGCCCCGCTGGACGAACGGCCAGTGGTCGCTGTGGGGCCCTTGCTCTGGCGTCGTCACGACCGGGTGGTCGAACCGGTCGGCGGCGCGTTCGGCCGCCGCCTCCAGCGCCGCGAAGCCGTGGGTGAAACACTTGAGGTCGCGGGCCGCGACGACCCCGTCGAAGTTCAGCACGGCCGCGACCGCGTCGGGGTCGACGCGGTCGGCGAGGCGGTGCGAGCCCACGAGGCCGACCTCCTCGGCCCCGAAACAGACGAACTCGACCCGCGTGTCCAGTTCGGTCTCGCGGGCGGCCAGCGCCCGGGCGACCTCGACGACCATCCCCGTGCCAGCGCCGTTGTCCATCGCGCCCTCGGCGATGTCGTGGGCGTCGACGTGGCTCGTCACGAGCAGGCGCTCGTCCGTGTCGGGACCGAGTTCCGCCCGGACGTTCTGGCTCGTGGCCGCGGGCGTCTCGCAGTCGACGGCGACGGTCACCGGCACGCCCGCGAAGCGTCGGGCCAGTTCCGCGCCGGTCTCGTTCGAGACGCCGACGGCGGGAATCTCGCCCAGCGGGCCGTCGCGGCCGCCGACGCTGCCCGTCGCGGGCAGACAGCCGTCGAGGTGGTTGCGGTAGACGAACGCGGCCGCGCCCGCCTCGACGGCGTGGTGGTACTTCTCCCCGCGGTGGATGTAGCGGTCGTACCAGTCGGGCACGTCCGCGCGGGCCAGCACGACCGCGCCCTCGCAGTCGGCGTCGGCGAAGTCCTCGGGCAGTCCGTGGCCCACGTCGACGAGGTCGCCGGTCACCGCGGCAGCGGGCGACCGCGGGAGCGCGATGACCTCGTGGGCGGCCGTCGCCACCGCCTCGCCGTCGGCCCGCAGTTCGCTGTCGCCCCGCTCCCAGCCCTGTATCTCGAAGCCGTCGACGCGAGCGTCGCGGGCGTGAGCGGCTAGTGCGTCCCGGGTCGCCTCGGCCGCCGCCCGCTCGCCCTCGCTGCCGGCCATCCGGTCGCCGATGTCGACGAGAGTTTCGAGGTGCGACCAGCCCGCGTCGCTCGTTACCGTCTCGGCTATCCAGTCGGCTGCGTCTGCCATACTGCCTGTGGGACCGGCGACGTGTTAACCCCCGTGGACGGCGTCGCCACTCGGGGGCGGGACCGAAAAAACGTCGTGGCGGCGTCGTGACCGAATCAGTCGTCGGTCTCGACGTCCACGTCGTCCTCGTCGACGTCGACGGCGGTCTCCTCTTCGGCGGCGACTTCCTCGGGGCGCGCTTCGAGGGTGGTCTTCTGGACCTCGACCCGCCGCAGCGGGTAGATGTCCTTGGCCTCGCTGTAGATGGCCGAGGAGAGGCGGCCCTCGACGACGGAGTCGACGAGTTCCTCGAACGTGTGTTCCCGCGCCGTCTCCTCGACGAGGTCGATCATCGTCCGGCGGATGGCCTTCTCTTGGGAGGCGTCGGCCTTCTTCGTGGTGACGGCGACCGGCTGGACCTGCACGCGGTAGTCGTCCGTGGTCAGCACGGTCACGTAGGCGGCGACCTTCGAGGAGCCGCGGCGGACGAGCGAGCGCAGGTAGTCCCGCGTCAGCTCGTGTTTGACGAACTCCGTGTAGGCGGAGTCGCTGGCGACCTCGTTGATCTTGAAGGTCAGCTTCGTGTTGTTCTCGCTGGCGTCGTTTTGCAGTTCGCCGAGCGTGGTTTCGACGGTGCGACCGAGCACCTTTTCCGGTTCGTCTGCCGTGGTGCGGCCGAGCTCTTCCCGGTCGAACTGCTCGGGAGCGAGCACGGTGTACCACCGCTTTTGCTGTGCGCGTTTCGAGACGCTTCGTTCACTCATGGTTGGGTTCTGTGGGTTGGTCTGCGAGCTGTGCTGCGACCCGGAGGTTGACGACGTAGTCGTCGACGGTGGCGTGGAGGCCGCCGGTGGTGTCGCGCTCGACGGTCGTGACCACGGCGTCGCCGTCGACGCGGGTGGTCATCTCGTCGGTGTTGTCCGGCGACAGGGCCGCCGCGATGCGCTCGGCGGCGGCCGGCGAGCCGTGCGTGGTCCGCAGTTGTGCCCGCCTCATGTCGCCTCCCGGAACGCTTCGATGAAGTCGGCGGTCGAGGCGTCGAAGCGGGCGCGCGCCCGGCTTCCGGAGCCGACCGCGTCGCCCCCGACGGCGTCGGTGGCGGCCGCCGTCCGCTCGGCGACCGCGTGACCGTCGACGCCGCGAGCCGCGGCCCCGCCGTCCGTGACGACGAGCGTCACGGGCTCGGGCGACCGGAAGTCGGCGACGAGTCGGGCGACGGTGTCGACCGGCATCGCGTCGCCGCGGGCGACGAACAGGCCGTCGTACCGGCCGGTCGTCGCCGCCGCGACAGCCTCGTGAGCGCGGGTCGCGTGGGTCCGCCACGCGTCCAGTGCGGTCTCGCGGACGGCCTCGTGACCGAGCGCGAGCGCGACGGCGGTCCCGGGTCGTTCCCGGGCCGCGGCGTCGAGCACGTCGGCGTAGCCGCCGACCGTCTCGAACGGGCCGCCGGCGTACGGGCGAAGCGCACGCTCGATGGCGTCGGCCGTCCGCGGCGAGGCGTCGCCGCCGGTGGCGGCGAGGGCGGCCAGTGAGGCGACTCGCCGGTACTCGT
This sequence comes from Haloarcula sp. MBLA0138, assembly GCF_055632455.1. Classification (NCBI taxonomy): domain Archaea; kingdom Methanobacteriati; phylum Methanobacteriota; class Halobacteria; order Halobacteriales; family Haloarculaceae; genus Haloarcula; species Haloarcula sp. MBLA0138. The sequence continues at coordinate 785,386 of NZ_CM145746.1, forward strand.
CGTCGCCACACTCCGCCGGCAGGTCCAGTTCGGCCAACGCGGCCCGCGCGCGCTCCTCGTCGCCCGAAAAGGGCGCGGACAGCAGCGTCGAGTGGGCCAGCCCGTCCGCGAGGTCCGCGACCGGGACGGCGACGCCGGGCCGGCGGGACAGGCCCGCCCGCTCGGCGGCGTCCGCGAGCGCCCCGTCGACTCGCCCGCCGGCGACACCGCCGGCGAGCGCGAGCGTCGGTGAGGCCGCGGCGTCCAGTTCTCGCGCGGCCGCGAACGCGGCCGCTGGGGCGTCCGCGACGAGCGACACGTCGGCGGCCGGCCGTTCGCGGCCGAGCGCGACGGTCGCGTCGGCCTCCGTCGAGCGGTCGGGGTCGGCGAAGGGACCGACCACGCTCGCCTGAAACGGCGTGTCGCGGTCGGCCAGCGCCCGGGCCAACACGCCGGTCGCGGCGACGGCCTCGCCGGTCGCGTCGCTGACGAGGCGGACGAACGCCGCATCGCGGAGCGTCGCGGCGGCGTCGCTGGCCGCGGGGGCTGGTGCCGAGTCCCGACCGGTCGTCGACATCGGTGTGTTACTCGTCGTTCAGCAGCTCGACGGCGGCGTCGTAGCTGTAGGTGAAGTCCTCGTCGACCTCGTCACCGCGGTAGTAGTCGACGAGCCGCCGAATCTTGGACTGCGTGTTCTGGAGCGCACGCTTGTTCTGGTAGTCCGTCTGGTTCTCGTCCATGTGCTCGCGGAGGCGCACGGCGCGCTCCATCAGGTTCCGGAGGTCCTCGGGGAGGTCGGGGTCGGCATCGTTGTCCTCGAGAATCTCGGTGACCTTCTTGCCGGTGGCGAGCTTGACGTTCGGGACGGGCGTGCCTTGGACGCCTTCGTCGCGCAGTTTGAGGCCGATTTCGCTGGGCGAGTGGCCCTGTTCGGCGAGTTCGACGACGCGCTCCTCGACGGCGTCGTCGTCGACGTCACTCCACTCCGGGGGTTCGTCTGCCGCCGGCTTGTCCGAGTCGGACGAGCCGCGACGGCGGGTGTGCATTCGTGCCATAGTTGCTGGTTGGAACCGCACGAGCCGCTAGCGAAGCGTATCGGCAGCGAGTGCTGCCGGACACGGCCGCAATCCCAAGTCACGGAAGTCCGCGGCGAGTCAGATTTGCGGTCGTGCTGTTCCCACCGACTATCGCCGGTCGCGGGATTAAACGGTTTCCATCTGTGTACGGCCGCCGGCGCGGGCCGCCTCGGTCACCGCGTCGGTGCGGCGAGATGACGGCGGGTCTCACCCCTTATCGATTATCGATTTTGATATTTTGATCGGGCGAACTATCCCCCTCACCGCACAAAGACGGTCGAAAATGGGTCTCGTGGCCGGTTCGTCGGACAGGCGTGGGCAGACCGCTCCGCTCGGTGCCGCGCTCATGTTCGCGGTCGTGATAGTCGGGACGGCCGTCGTCGTGGCTATCGGGGCCGGTGCCGTCACGTCCACCCAGTCACAGCTCACCGCCGAGCAGGCACAGAAGGCGATGACGGAACTGGACTCCCAGACCGCGCTGGTCGCGCTCGGGCGGACCCGAACTCAGACCGTCGACCTCTCGACGGTCGGGGCGAGCCAGTACCACGTCGTCAGCGGTGCCGAGGGCGGGACGATACGGGTCGAAGTCGAGGGCGAGCCCACGCCCGTCGTCGAGCGGGAGGTCGGGAAAGTGGTGTTCGAGGGGAGCGAGGGGACGACCGTCGCGTATCAGGGCGGCGGCGTCTGGCGGTCCGACGGTGACGGGAACGCGGTGATGGTGTCGCCGCCGGAACTGCACTACCGGAACTCGACGCTGACGCTCCCACTCGTCACCGTCTCCGGCGACCGGTCACTGGGGAGCGCGGCGGTCGTCAGCGAGAACGGCTCGACGCTCGCGTACCCCAACGCGTCGCTCGGCCGCGCGAACCCGCTGGGAAGCGGCGAAGTCCGGATTGTCGTCCAGAGCGACTACTACCGCGCGTGGGCGGACTACTTCCGCTCCCGGACCGACGGCGGCGTCACAGTCGACCACGCGAACCGCGAGGCGACGCTGACGCTGCTGCGACAGGACGAACGGACGCTCTCGAACGCCATGTCCGTCGGCGGTGCCGGCGGCGGCACGCTCACGATACAGTCGGGCTCGACCGTCGTCGTCGACAGCTACAATTCGACGGTTGTCCCGGACGACCGGAAAGCCCCACCGGCGGCCGCCGCGGGACCCTCCGACGTGCGGACCGCGATGAGCGTCAACTTCAACGGGAACTCCGCCATCACGGGCAACCTGACGACGGCCGGCTCCGCCACCTTCGGCGGCGGGATGTCCGGCCTGAGCGGGAACCTCCGCTACGGGCAGGGGACCGTCTCTTCCGGTGAGTGTGCGACCCACGTCGGCGGCTGGTGCAACGACAACGCCTCGTTCGAGACGGCGCAGCCGGTCGACAACGAGATAGACGACGCGATAGCGCGCATCGCGGCCGACAACGACAACGCCGACGAGGCCTGTCTCAACGCCGCGCAGGGTCTCCGCTACTCCGGGTGTGGCACCGGCGAGATAACGCTCGGTGCGGGGAGCTACTACGTCGACAACCAAGACCTTCAGGTCAGTGGCGGCGAGAAACTGATTCTCGACACGCGGTCCGGCGACGTGGAAATCGCACTCGATAACGGGCGGGCGCTCGACATCGGCGGGAACGTCACAGTAGTCGGCGACGGACGGGTGAGCGTCTACACGACGGACCAAGTCACCGTCTCGGGCAACGACGCGAGGGTGTGGAACCGTGGCTGGGACGCCCGGCAGTTCTGGATATACTGTGACGCCGGCTGTCAGATAGACGTGACACAGCAGGCGACGTTCAACGGCATCGTCTACGCGCCGCCGGGTCCCGGCGGGAGCAGCGGAGATGTGGAGGTCCGCCAGCAGGCGGCGGTTTACGGCTCCATCGTCGCCGGCGGCAGTTCCAACGCCCAGTTGGGACAGAACTCCGAGATACACTTCGACCGCACCCTCAAGTCCACGAACGTCTTCGGGCGGCCGACGGTCCCCAGCATCTCGTACCTCCACATCTCGGTCAACCGGGTCAACGTCACCGGCAGGTGACCCCTGCCGTTACCGGGCGATGGCGACGCGGATGTCGTGGTAGACCACGTACGCGCGGTCGATACCGTCGGGGTCGTCGACGGCACAGCCGACGGCGGTGCGGTTGATGCCGTCGCAGTCGAACCCGCGCTGCTCGTAGGCGTCGGCCCACAGGCTCGCCCGCGGCGTGTCACTGACGACGACGCGAATCTCCTCGGCGTCGGCGCTCCGGTTATGGTACACGACGGTCGCCGTCCGCTGTGTCAGCCGCACGAGGGCGGTCGACCCGCCGAAGCTACGAGCCGACGGGCGGTTGACGCCCACGACCGGCACGAGGACGCGCTCGTCGTCGGCGACGACCGGCGGGGTGCGGACGACGACCCCGCCGTCGGGGTTCGTGCGGAACACGGCCCCCGCGGTGTAGACGACGCGGCGCTCGCCGCTGCTCTCGTAGACGACGGGTCGGACCCGCCAGTCGCGCTCGCGGATGACGCCGCCGCTCCCGTTCGCGTAGACTGTCATCGTCACGTTCTCCGCGGTCCGGAGCTGTGACTCCCCGAGTTGTATTTCCGTCGCGCGGCTGGGTGCCCCGCGCTCGTATACGTCCGCCGCGTTGTCTGCGAGCACGTCGAACGCCCGCTCGGCGTTCTCGGCCCGCTCGCCGTCGCGGACCTCTTGGAGGCTGTCGAGGCCGCTCACCGAGACGAGAGAGATGGAGGCGATGATGAGCGTAAAAACCAGCGCGAAGCTCAACACCTCGCTGACGGCGCGGTCAGACATCCCGAATCACCAACTCGCTCCCGGTGTAGGTCACCCGTATCGTCCCGCCGTCGGCCGACGAGTCGGCGACGCTCGTCGACACCCGGACCGGGACGGTGACCCGGACACTCACCGCGCTCGCAGTCAGGACGAGGTCGCCGCCCGCTATGGAGACCCGGTAGCTGGTGCCCGACACCCGCTGGGGGAACGTCTGGTCGATTCGGACCGTCGGCGACGACTCCGCCGCGGCCCGGACCAGCCTGTCGGCCTGCCCGAGGTCGGCGGCCACCCGCTGGCCGACGACGGTCAGTTCGTCCCTGACGACCTGCTCGCGCTGGTCCTCGACGAAGCCGCTCCCGGCGACCAACAGCCCGGTGACCAACAGCGTCGCTATCGCCAGCGTCAGCGTGTAGGAGATGGTCGTCGAGACCGCCCGGGCGCGCTCACTCCCCATCCGGCTCACCCGGTGCGACCCGTACGTCGGCGACGTACCGCAGGTCCGGCGCGGCGTAGCTGTACTCGACGGTGACGCTGTAGTACCCCGTCGTCTCGTAGGGCTGGCTGTCCGGCCCGCCCGGGCCGGCGTTGACGTGTGTTCCCGGGACGGAGACGGTGTTGACGACCGCCGAGAAGTTCCCGCGAATCCCGTCGGCGTTCCGGAACTCGATGTCGTAGTCGTCGCCCGCGCCGGCCCCGAACTGAAGGTTCTCGCCGTCCATCCGGACCCCCAGCGCGTCACACCGCGTCCCGTTGACCAGCCCGCTCGTCAGGTCGACCGTGACGTGTGGCCCCGTCGAGGCGACGCCACAGGTCTCGACGACCGGCGACTCGCCCACCGCCTTCTTCACCGTCCGGACCCGCACCTCGCCGGACTGGCGATAGACGTGGGCGCGCCACGTGTTCTCGTTCCCGCCGGCGGACGTGTCGTTGGCGACGACGACGAACGCGCTGCTGTTGCCGGTCCCGAGTGCCGTCGCGTTGAGGCGGAACGCGCGGGTCCCGTTGGCCCCCGACTCGCGGTCGACGCCACGTGCGACCGTGTAGTCGGCCGCGCCGGCCGCGGACGCGAACGTCGGCCGCGGGTCGGCCGTGCTGTTCTGTGCGATTCGTCGGCCGCGCTCGCGCTCGCCGTACCGGTGCGTGGCGTTCACCACCCGTCCCCGGAGAGCCTGCTGTTGCTCGGTCTGGGCGCTCGTGGCGTTGATACTGCGGTTGAGCGCGTTGTCCAGCGCGACGGTGGTCGTGTGGTTGTAGGCGTTGGCCGACCGGAGCGCGTCGCCGACGTTGCGCTCGACCATCGCTCGCATCGCCAGCGCGTCGTCGCTCCCCGCCGTCTCGCCCCGGCTGGCGAGGTTCTCCGTGAAGACGGCGGAGTTGACCACGAGCGCCAGCGCGACGAACGTCACCGCGAGGACGAACGCTGCGAGGAGGATTATCTGCCCGCGGTCCCCGCGGCTCAGATGCGCCACGCGACCACCTCCACCCGGACCGTGTTGAACACATTCGACGACAGGTTCGGCATCGGATAGGTTGTGTTCCGGTGGCCCAGTCGCGTCTCGTTGCGCGTCCCGTCGGCGTCGTAGAGGTGGTCGTGGTCCATCAGCGTCACCGTATGCCCCGCGCTGACCGCGTTGTCGGTCGGGACGCCGTTGTAGACGTACCGACGGCTGACGACCTCGCCGCCCTCGTCCTGATACCGGAAGTAGACGTTGTAGGCGATGCCGCGCCGGTCGAACGAGCGATTGAGCATCGCGCCGAGTTCGTTGTCCGGCGGCGCGCTCGCGTAGTACCCCGCGTCGTCGGCGTCGTGGAACGACCGGGTGCTGTTGTTCCAGTACAGTACCGCCGGCTTCAGCGAGTCGGCCCGGGCCGCCGCCGCAAGGACGCCGTTGCCCGTGGCCCGCTGTTGGTTCTCGATGTGCTGGCTCGACGTGCTCGCCGACAGCGGCGTCACGGCGGTCATCTGTAAGGCGATGACCAGACTCGACAGCAACAGCAGGCTCGCCACGATGGCTTCGAGGGTGTGTGCTTGCCCGCGCATCCTACCACAACTCCACCGAGACCGTCACGTCCCGACCGTTCAGCGAGACCACCCGCAGCGCGGTCACCGACCCGTCGCTCCCGCCCGGCGGGGCCGGCCCGCGGGTCAACACCGTGTCGCCGCCGTCGTCACAGCCGTCCGGGCCGGCCCCGGTGTCCGTCGCGTTGACGAGCGCGTCGGCCCCGCTGTCCCAACAGAGGATTTCGTCTCTCGCACCCCCGTCCGTGACGTTCCCGCGGACCGTGACGTTCACGCTCCGCCGGTCGCCGTCGAGGCCCAACTGCGTCTCGACGGCCGTCCCACCGCTCCAGTCGCCGCTACACCGACCCGGGGCGTCGTCGTTGCCGAAAAACGCCACCGTGCAGTACCGGTGTATCGTGTACGGCTCCTGTGGGTCCCCGAGCGTCGCCTTCGTCAGCCGGTCGGCGACGCGGTCCGACGCCACCGTCTGGCCCTCCGCGCCGCCGGTAAACGGCGCGAGCAACCCCGGGACGAACGTGAAGACGAACAGCAACACTGCGAGGAACACGCTCATCCCGATGGCGAAATCGAGCGTCGTCTGCCCGCGGTCGCCGCTACGCGACCCCGCGGTTGCGTGCCCGTCCGCGCCTGTGACCCTGACCATGACTCTCCGCGTGACCCGCGACCCGCGTTCTTCAAACGGTGGCGCTCGACCGGCTTATCTATTGTGGCAGATTCGCACGGACTGCGGGACGGCACCGACTCTCACCCCTGAACCGCTTCGATGGGTTTAAGAAATGGCACCGGAAAACTGGAACTGCGTCGCGGGCTCGTAGATCAGGGGTAGATCACTCCCTTGGCATGGGAGAGGCCCCGGGTTCAAATCCCGGCGAGTCCATCCGAATTTTACCGGCGTAAACAGGGAAGTCGCAACTCCGCTAGAATCGTTCTCCATCCCGAAATCGCCGTTCGGTAACTCCCTCCCGAGGAGTTGCTTGAAGAGATGGATACTCAGGCTGATGTAGAGACGGTGGCAGAAGTCTGTGACTCATTGGCGGAAGTCGATGAAATGGAACCTAGTGGCGGAAACGAACACATGAGGACATTCGGGTAAGTCCTCGCGCACCGGAGGCCTGATAGTTCAGGGAAAACTCGTGCCACCGTAGCTCTGTCGCCAAAAACCGCCAGACGGAACCGGAAATTTCGATGGTGACTACATTTGGTCCACGCGGAGAACGCGTTTCATCAACTGAAGAAGCTCGCTATCTTTATGTGGGATGGATAAATGATTACGACTATATGGACGGGGAAGGGACGAAGTGGGCGACCAACGACAGGGCTATCTCGGACATCCTCAGTGTCACTGTGCTGTTCGGGATGGTCGCCGTGGGGGCAATCCTTGTCGTCGTCGTCGGCAGTTCGGCTGTCGGAACAGTGCAGCAAGAGACGCAGGCGGGGCTGACCGAAGACTCCGTCGCCGAGGCCGGTGCGAGGCTGACCGCCCTCTCACAGCGCTCGACGCAGGCCACCCAGAGCTTCCGCATTGCCGGGCAGTCCGACGGAAAGTTGACCGTCGACGACACGACGCGGATGGAGATACGGGTCGACGGCAACGGGGTCTGTCGCGCGAGCCGGGAGATGGGGACGATAGTCTACGCGGGCGAGGACCGACGGGTCGCCTATCAGGGCGGCGGCGTCTGGCGCCGAACCGACAGCGGGTCGGTGATGGTGTCGCCGCCGTCGCTGACGGTCTCGGGCGACAGCATCGACCTCTCGCTCGTCGACGTGAACAAGCAGGAGGCTCTCTCGGAGGACAGAGAGATCGTCGCGTCAAACGACGTCGGCACCTCCCGCGAGGCCACCCGGCGGATGGTCGAGCAGCTACGGAGCTGTTGGACCGACGGCAGCGGCAACTTCCGCGAAGTCGACATCACCATCGAGATAACGAACACCCGGTACGCGGGGGCGTGGGCCCGTTACGCCGAGACGGAATTGGGCGCGACCACCAGCACGGGCTCGAACTCCGTCGAGATGACGTGGTCGGACCTCGAAGGCTCGGGGAGCGCACCGAGCGCGTCCGGCAGTTCGAGTTCGTCGAGTAGTTCCAGTAGCTCGTCGAGTAGTTCCAGTAGTTCGTCCAGTGGCGCTTCGTCCGGCAGTTCGGGCGGGGCGGGGAGTTCCGGCGGGTCGAGCGGTACCACTGGTAGTTCCAGCGGCGCGGCCAACGCGACCACGGGTGGGTCCGGTACCACCGGTGGCGACGACGACCGCGGGCACGGTAACGAGTGCGACAACTACGACGAGCAAAACCCCGGCAACAGCAACGGCCCGCAGAACCGGAACAACAACCCGCACTGCTCGGACGGCACCGATGCGACGGACGACACGGCCAGCGGTGGGGCGGACGCCTCCGGGTCCGGGTCGAACGCGGGCACGGCACAGACGCCGCCGCTGACGCTCGACGGCGAGACGGTGGTCGTCGAAGGGACCGCCGCGAACGTCGAATTCCTCGGCGCGCAGGTCGGGACCGAGAACGAGTCCGAACACGAGGTCGTCGCCGAACAGTACCGCGCGCCCATGGACGTCTCGTTCGTGCTGGACGAGACCGGGTCGATGGTCCAGCCCAACTACATCGGCAGGATTCGGGGCCCGACCGAGTACACGGTTCCCGACAACCGGATACTCCGATACTACGACGGGCGGTACGGTGAGGAGCTGTATTACCCGGGTGAAACGGTCGAAATCGGCGGCTACGATTCCGCATTCCTCTACAATCAAGGCAACGACCCCGACGGGGAGCGCATCGACGCGACTCGCTCGTTCATCGGGCAACTCAACGACACGATGGACCGGGCCGGCGTCGTGCAGTTCGACTCCGACGCCGAGCAGACACACACGGTCTCCGGTGACTTCGCGTCGGTCAACGAGTCGCTGGCGACCGACGCCGGCGGCAGAACGGACATCTCGGCTGGTATCTACGAGGGAATCGAGTCCCTCGATTCCTCGTCGAACGAGCGCGTCATGGTGTTGCTCAGCGACGGCATCCACAACGAGGGCGAGCCGTCTCCGACCGAGGCGGCCCGCGAGGCGGCCCGGCACAACATCACCATCTACACCATCGGGCTGGGGTCGGGCGTCGACGCCCAGCAACTCCAGCGCGTCGCCGAGGAGACCGGCGGGAGCTACTACCACGCCACGAACGCCAGCCAACTCGAACCAGTGTTCAAGCAGGTCGCTCGCGAGAGTCGGCTGACGCAGGTTCGGCGCATCGACCACGCGCCGGTGACCGTCCAGACAACCGTCGGTGGACAGACCCACCGGCTGCTCCCCGACGGGACGACGGCACAGTCGGCCGGGACGACCGCGAGCACGCTCAACGCCGCCGGGCGGGAGCCCCAGTCCCGAACCTACTCTATCGTCGGTCTCGACCCGGGAACGTCGGTGGCCCTCACCGGCCAGACGTGGCGCTGTGGCGACTACAGCGCGTCGGGCCGGTCGCAGACCCACGGCAACGAAACGTTCACGCACATGACCTGTGACGACGCCGGAGACGCCCTCGAAGCGGTCGGGCCCGGAACGGACTCCTACACCGTCTACACGGACGGCGACACGCTGTCGGCCGGCAACGCCGCGTGGTGGCAGGACGGCCAGCAGGCCCTCGTCGGCTCGCAGTACCTCGACGGTGACACGGTCGCGGTCGGTGAGGACAAGGCGCTCGTCGTGATGCACTTCGACGACGGGGTCGACCACGGCCACGCCGCGGTTCTCGTCGACGTGGACGAGTCGACGGTGCCAGACCCACCCGACGACGGCTCCGGTTCGTCCGGTAGTTCCGGCTCCTCTGGCGGCGCGTCCAGCGGCACCTCGGGCGGTGCGTCCAGTGGCTCCTCGGGCGGTTCGAGCGGGACCGGCTCGACGGGGAGTTCTACCGGGTCCTCCGGGACCGGGTCGTCGAGCAGTTCGAGTAGCTCCGGTTCATCCGGTAGCTCCGGTTCCTCCGGCGGCGCGTCCGGCGGCGGCGTCGAGCTACCCATCGACATCGACGTGACGACCGTCGACCTCGAGAGCGGCTGAGCCAATATCGTCCGCTTTTCCGACGGGCGCTCGTCTCGCTGTCTCGCCCCCGTCGACACGTCCGGCACTCGCGGGACACCGTGACCGCCGGGGCGTACGGTTCGCGTCGGCGGGTGCTGGGGCGGCCGTCGGTAGGCACAAATATCGGCGGTGACTCCATCCGAACCGACCGATGCTCGCCCTCCACGCCCTCCGGAGCCGCGTCCGTCTCCTCGCACTACTGGTCGTCACGGCGTTCGTCGTCGCGGCGACGTACTTCGAGTTCGTCTACGCCGGCCCGCCCAGCGTCTACGACATCGTCCTCTGGATACTCGTCGTCCCGTGGCTCTTCGCCGAGACCGTCGAGGGAGTCCGTAACGACCCGCGGTATCAGCCCGTCGCCTACGGCGTGATAGCCGCAGTCGGCGTCCTCCAGTATCTCGACGGGGAGTGGCGGTTGCTGTCGGGCGTGTTCGTGCTTGCCGGTGTCGCCGGACTGGTCGTCGAACTCGGCCTCTGGCGGCGAGTCACGTCGACCTGATGGGGGAGCCGCCGGACGCCGCCCCCGTTGGGCCGGCCCGGTCAGGTCTGTCGCAACTCCACGCCGGTCACGCGGACGAGGACCGTGTTGGCGTCACAGTAGAACCGGTCGTCGTCGCTCGGAGTCTGTGTCCAGCCGCTCTGTCTCGCGAAGTAGCGCCGCCAGTGGGCCGGCATAGCCGTGTCGGACACGTCGACGGTCACTCGCTCCGTCGCCGTCGCGTCGTGGTAGTTGTGGGCCAGTTCCGTCCCGGTCCGCTCGGCGGTCAGGCCCACGCGCCCCTCGTCGCTGACGGCGACCGACCCGTTCGGGAGCGAATCCGGACCCACGTCCTCGACGCGGCTCTCGCCGGCACCCAGTGCGATGTCGTAGGTGCCGTTGGTGAACGCGACCAGCGAGACGACCGCCCGGTCGTTGCGGCAGTACACCGTCGGTGACCGGCGAGCGGTACCGCCGTTCGACCGGAAGACGGCACCGTTCTCGTAGACGACGCGCTCGTCGGCCAGCCGGTGTTCCAGCGCCATCACGGTCGGGTCGAGTTCCGGCGCGGGGCCGCCCTGCCAGTCGACCCCGAACGACGACTGCGTGAGGTACAACTGGCCGCCGCTGACGGCCAACTGCGCCCTCCGCTGGGGGGCGTCGCCGTGCTGGATGTCGTCGAACTTCTGGCCGAGCCCCTGCATCCCCCGCTCGGCGCTGTTGACCTGCTCCGTGTTCCGGAGGTCGGTCAGCGTCCCCAGACCGGCGGTGGCGACGATGGCGACGGAGGTGATGACCAGCGCGAACGTCAGGACGAACGCCACCGTGTCGGCGACGGCACGGGTGTCGGTCACGCGCAATCACCGTCGATTGTCAACTGGTCCGGCCCGCTGGGGTCGGGACAGAACCGGACGACGAGGTTCTCGCTGGTCACGCGCTCCGTCCCCTCGAAGGGCGTCGTCGTCCGCAGCGGCTGGGTCACCGTGACCCGCGAGCCGTCGGCCGTCAGCCGGAGCCGCGGGGACGAGCCGCTGTCGTCCAGCGTTATCCGGTAACTCGACCCGCCGACAGTCCGGGGGTGGTCGGTCCGGCGGACGACGCTCGTCGACGAGTCGCCGGCGAGTTCGTCGACCTGCTGAATCTCGGTCAGCACCTCGCCGGCGATGTCGGTGAGTTGGATGCGGACGGCCCGCTCCTGCTGGCGGTCGTACATCGTCCCCGCGCCGACGAGGAGGCCGGTGATGAGGATGGCCGTGATACCGATCGTCATCGCGTGCGTGACTGTTATCGACGCCGCGCGCTCGTCGCCGGCGAAGGTCGCTCCTGTCATGGTCGCGTGGTGTTGTACGTCTGCATGGTCGTCTCGTAGTGCAGGGCCGCGCTGTCGTAGGTCAGCCTGTACGCGGGGTTGACGACGACACCGGGTTCGGCGTCGGGCACTGCGCTCGCCTCGACGCCGCCCGTGCCGCCGGCGACCGTCACGTTGTATCGCCCCTTGGCGTGGTGGCTGTCGTTGAACACCACGTCGTACTCGCCGGAACCACTGAACGTCGGCGTCACCCGGAAGGGACGGCAGTCGACGTCGCTGTCGTTGGTGGCGATTTCGCCGTGGTTCCCGCTGATGCGGACGTGGACGAACGCGTCCGAGCGGATGGTGCCGGCGGGACCACACGGGCGAAACGCCGGCCCGCTCTCGGGGACGACTTCGACGCTGCCGTCCCCGACGCGGAGCAGCCACGCGTCGCCGTCGTCCGGGTCCGCGTCGGTGATGTTGAACACGAACGTCCCCGCGCCCGGCCGCCGGGTGAGGTTGAGGTCGGCGACGACGACGCGGCCGATGTCGTCGGCGATGGCTCTGTCCCGCTGTGTGGGACCGGGTGACGGCGGTGGGTCCGTCGCCGCGAACGACTGGACATCGCGCGAGCGGGCCACGTCGCCGCCAGCGGCTGCGCTCGGGTCGTACTCGACGGTGACCGCGGCTGGCGACCGCGCCCCGACCGTCTCCCTGAGTGTCGTCTCGTACTGCTCGGTATCCAACTCGGTGGAGCCGGTGACGTACGGCGAGGGCGCGGACCCGGCGACCCACAGTAGCCGCTGTGTGTCGGCCCGGACCGTCCGCTCCAGTCGCTCCGGTCCCGGCTCCGTCGCCAGTCCGCTCTCCGCGCCCACCTGCTCGGTGTACTGGATGCCGTTGAGCAACACGACCATCGAGACGATGACCGTCGCGATGACGACCGCGCCGACGAGCAGCAACTGGCCGCGGTCGCGCGTGGGGCGTCCCATCCGTCACCCACCCCTCCAGACGGTGATGTGGACGTCGACGACGTTGTGGACCGCCGTCTCGGAGCCGGTCGGGTCCACGTCCTTGACGTAGAACGGTGTCGAGCCACTCGCCGGCTCCAGCGGGACCGACGGCTCCTCGCAGTCGGCCCCGGTGTAGGTCCGCTCGCCGTCGTACAGCGTGACGGACTCGCTGACCGTCACGGCGCTGCTGCCGGGGTTCCCGCTGTCGAGAACCGACACGTGCTGGCGGCCGCTCGCCCCCGTCCCTGCCCCGGGCCGGTAGTAGAAGTCGACGTCGTACTTGTAGCCGACGGTGCTGAACGTGCTGTTGAGCAGCCACCCGAACGCCGTGGCGTTGCTCGGGTCGCCGGGGTCCGGGTCCGACCCCAGTCCGATGTAGTCGTTTGGCGACCCCTCGGGGTCGCTCCCGCTCGTGGCGTGACAGCGGACCACCCGCTCCAGGGCCCCCTGTTCTTTGGCGAGTGTCAGCGTGTCGCTGGCCTCCTGTCGGAGCAGGTCGGTCGATATCTCGTCGGTACCGCCGGTGTAGGGGGCGGTGTCGACCGCCTGTAGCCCGTACAGGACGGCGGTGATGACGACGATAGCCCCGATGACGCCCTCCAGCGTGTACGCCTGTGCGCGGCTCATCAGTTCCTCCACACCCTGACGACCAGTCGACACGACGGGTCACACGCGTCCCGGCGCGCGAACGTCACCACACGGACGCTCTGGGCGGCCGCGGCGTCGCCGTAGTAGGCGTCGTCGTCGTCGAAGCCGCCGTCGCCGGTCACGTTCTGGTAGGCGTGCCACCGGTCGGCGTCCTCCTCGTAGCGCTGGAGCGAGACGTTCGTCTGCGTGTTCGCCGGGATGTCGGTCTGGGCGACGAGGCCCGCGTACCGGCCGTCGCTGTCGGCGGTATCGGCGAAGACGCTCTCGGTCCCGTTGACGAGTACGTCGGAATCGAGTACGTTCTCCCGGCCGGGAACGGCGGCCGCCTCGAGTATCTCGTCGGCTAGTTCGTCCGCGTTGCTGTACTGTGCCGTCGAAACCGGGTCTTCGAACGGGACGAAGATGCCCGGGATGAACGCGAACACGCCCGCCAGTACGACGACGAGGATGCTCACGCCGGTCAGATAGTCTTGCGTCGTCTGTCCGCGAGTGCTGTCTCCGTGTGTCATAGGTCCCCACCCGTGTGTCAGCTCAGCCGACCGCTATCCAGACCACCAAGGCGATAGTCGGTAGCACGACGGCGAACTTCAGTCCTGCCACTAGTTTCACCTCACGAATATATCCTGCGATGAACGACGACAGGAGCGCCTGCAGCGTCACCGCGTGGAAGAACAGCATCGACAGCAGGTCGGTGTCGACGTTGCCGCCGAAGTTCCCGCCGGGCGCGCTGCTCCCCCCGCTCGCGGCCTGCGTCGCCAGTCCGGCCATCACGTCGAGGAACTGCGTCTTCAGCAGGGCCATCACTCCCAGTAGCGTGAGGTAGGTCATGATGATGATGACCGTCTGCATCCGGGTGCGAGACTTGCGCTCGCGCTCGATGTCGTCTTGGTTCTCGGAGGCCTGTGCGGCCGTCGAGAGCACGTCCTGAATCTGGCTCGACGCCTCTTGAGCCTCGGCGATGAGCTTCACCGTCCGGGCCAGACGCGGCACGTGGTACTTGTTGTTGAACTCCCGGAGGGCGTCCTTGAGGCTGGTCCCGTAGTTGACCTTGGCGTGCATCGTCTCGAACTCGTCGGAGAGCTTGCCCGCGGAGGTCTCCGAGACGACCTTGATGGATTCGAGCAGGGTCATCCCGGTGTCGTTGGCCGAGGCCAGTTTCCGGAGGTTCTCCGAGAGGTTGCCGATGATGGCCTTCCGCGAGCGGACGTTCCACTCGTAGAACACCGTCAGCGGGAGGAAGTTGATGTACATCGGGACGTACACCCACAGCACCGTCCCGCGGACGGGGTTGCGTATCATCCCGTCGAGCGTCAGCGGTGCCCACCCGAGGACGACGAAGGTCACGGCCGCGAGGACCGAGACCGGCACCGTCAGCCCGAGAACGAGCAGCGGGTGGTCCCGGAAGAAGAGGTCGGGCCGCTTGAGTATCTCCATCAGCTCGTGGGTCCCTTCGCGGCTCTTGATGCGGTCGAAGACGCCGAACTCGCCGGTGTAGCGCTCGACCAATCCGAGGTTGAACACGCCGACACCCTCGTCGACGACGAGTTCGCCGCGGTCGCCCGCGTCGGGACGGAGGTAGCCGTCGCCGACGGCGTCCTGCGTGACCGTCGAGACCAGCACCAGAAACCCCATCCCGGTCAGCGGGATGAGCCCGTAGACGGTCCCGTAGATGAGCCGCGTCTGGGCGTTGCCCATCATCGACATGATGACGAGGATGATGATGAGCAAGAGCGGGAACAGCGAGAGCGTCATGTACATCTCGCCGAACAGCTCCAGCGTCTCCAGTTGCTTGTCCTGCTCCTGTTTGGCGGTCCGCATGTGCTTTTCCTTCTGGTCTTCGAGGAACGAGGTCATGTCCCCGCCGGAGTTGATGATAGAGAGCATGTCCGTCAGGAACTGCGAGAGCTCGTCGGAGGGGGTCTGGAGCGCTTGGTTCCGAACGGCGGTCCGGTAGTCCGTGTCGAAATACTCCGTCTCCAAGACGATGGACTGGAACTCGCGGGCCACCTCGCCGTACGTGTCGTCGGCCGTCGCCATCGCCTGCAGAATCTCCAACTGGTTCAGCCCGCCCACCGAGAGCGCGTACATGAACGAGATGGCGTCCGAGAGGAGGACGTTTATCTCCCGCTCGCGGGCATTGGCCCGGAAGTACGGGATGGAGACGAGCGAGCCGAAGCCGACGGCGAAGCCGATGGCTCCGAAGACGAGCCCGGTGACGAGGATGAGCAGCGGTAACTTCACCACGTCGAGGATTCGGGACACGTTGTCGGGGACGGGGATGCCGATGAGCGTCGGTGCCGGCCCGCCGGCGAAGAAGATGTCCACGAGGATGACGCCGAGGAACGTCCCCACGAGCCACAGGGCGACGCCGGCGATGACGCCGACGGCCAGCGCCCGCGCGAGGAACATCTCGACGTTGTCGGCCATCCGGGCCTGCGCGAGCTTGTCCTCGATACTGCTGACGAAATCGCCCTCCTCGTCGAACAGCATCCGGTAGGCGGGATAGAACGTGTCGCCGAGTGTGCCGCCGCTCCCGAGTTCCTGCTCCCCCCTCGTGTCGAGGCTCATCCGCCGTCGGCCTCCTTCCCGGCCTTCGGAACGAACTGCCCGAAGTCGACGGCGTCGTCGGTCTCGTCCTCGTCGGTGCCGTCCATGAGCGCCGAGACGATATCGGGCGTCTCGCGGCTCTTGAACTGGTCGAACAGCGGGCCGGCGTTGTCGAGTACTTCCTTGGTCTGTTCGACCATCTCACTCGGCGGGTCCGGCCGCGGGACCATCTCCTCTTTCTCGGGGTCGATGTCTATCTTGACCGACTCCATCTCGCGGAGGTCTTCGAGCGACGTCTCCAACTGGTCGTTGGCGATGAGCGTCAGGATGGTGTCGGGGTCGTTGATGAACGCCTGCACCGTCGCCGCCACCTGCGTGTAGGTGTTCAGCCCCTGCTCGATGAGGTAGGCCAGCACGACCTTGCGCTTGAACAGTTCCTCGTCGAGTTTCTCCTGTGTCCACCCGCGGTCGAACTTGATCTCCTCTAAGGTGTTGGAGTTGCCCATCTGGATGAACTCGTCCGTCTCGGCGCGCCACTCGTAGACGTCCCGGACGTTAATCTCGTCGTTCTCGGCGGAGTACTCGTTTATCTCGGTCAGGGACTTGTTGCGCCGGACCTTGCTGCCGTCGACCCGAGTCTGGGTCTGGATGGAGACGAGGTCGAGCGCCGTAAACAGCGTCTTCGAGACGTTGATGGGCTCGGTCGTGAACCGCTTGATGACCTCGCCGACCGAGTCGGCGTGGAACGTGGTGTAGGTGGTGTGGCCCGTCGACATGACCTGAAAGAGGGTGCGCCCCTCCTCGCCGCGTATCTCGCCCATGACGATGTAGTCCGGGCGCTGACGGAGCGCGGCCTCCAGCAGGTCGAACTCGTCGACGTCGCCCTTGTCGTCCTCGCCGAAGGAGGGGCGCGTGACGCTCGCCACCCAGTTGCGCTGGGGCAGTTCGACCTCGCGGGTGTCCTCGATGGAGACTATCTTGGAGTTCGACGGGATGAACAGCGAGACGGCGTTCAGGCTGGTCGTCTTCCCCGACGCGGTCCCGCCCGCGAAGATGAGGCTCTTGTTGTTCTCGATGCAGAGCCAGAGAAACGCCATCTCGTCCAGCGAGAAGGTGTTCCAGTTGATGAGGTCGATGGGCGTGAAGGGGACGTCCTTGAACTGCCGGATGGTGTAGTTGGTCCCGTGGTCCGACACCTCCCGGCCCAGCGTCAACTGGGCGCGGGAGCCGTCCGGGAGCGTGGCGTCGACCTGTGGCTGGCGCTTGGAGATACCCTTCCCCGAGCGTTGAGCGAGTTTGACGACGAAGTCGTCGAGTTCTGTCTCCCCGTGTTCGACGTTGGAGATGACCTGCTCGTAGTCGGTGTGGTAGACGAACACCCGCGAGTTGTAGCCGTCACAGGAGATGTCCTCGACGTTGATGTCGTGTTTGACCGGGTCGATTCGGCCGTAACCGATGAAGTCGCGCTTGAGCCGATACAGCAGCTTCTCGACCTGATACTCGTTGAGGGTGTCGGGGTCGTCCTCGATGATGGCCGGCTCCGGCCGGGCGGCGATACCCGTCAGTTGGCCGTCGGCGTCTTCCTCGTCCGCGCCGAGTCCGAATAGCTCCTTGAACTGGCCGAGGATACCCTCGCCGCTGCCGGCGTCGCCGGCGACGCTCCCGTCGTAGAGGTCGTAGCGTGACAGCAGGTTCTCGGCCTCGCGCTGGATGACCTCGGCGCGGTCGGCGTCGGAACCCTGTACGATGACGTCGTCCTCGGAGTACTTGATGGCCGTCTTGAGCTTCCCCGAGAGGAACTCCGTCACGTCCCCCTCGATGGGATTCAGGTACGGCTCGACGACGTAGTACTTCTTCTCGTTTTCCTTCCGCGAGTGAAAGAGGAGGACGCAGGCGTAGGGCTTGTTCACCCAGTAGCGCTCTATCTCCTTGAAGTGGGACTTCTTTATCTCCGGCACCGCCTTCTCCACGTCGTATCTGTTCACGACCGTCGTGTGGCCCTCTCGCGTCGAGAAGAACTCGTCCTCGTCGAGGTCGGGGTTCACGTCGACGGTGTGTTCGTCGACGAACGACTGCAACTCCGCGGCGATGTCCTCGCCCTGTGAGAGTTTGTTCTCGGTGTGGTCCGGGTCGAACCCGAGGTGGTCGGCCGGCTCGAACGGGACGATTTCACCCTCGTCGTCCCGGGGCTGGGAGCCGTCCGCCTCGTAGTAGTACTCCTGTTTGAAGTGCTCCCACGTGTAGCCGTCCTTGACCACCGGCCGCTCGCTCGGGTCGAGATAGCGCTGGAAGGGGTCGTCGAGCGTCTTGGCGGCGCTGGCCGCGTCCTCCAGCCGTCCGGCGAGGTCCCGGGGCTCGAAGCCGAGATACTCGCTGCGGTCGAACCGCCCCCCGTCGTGGACCTCCCGCCTGAGGTCGTCCCACGTGTACTGCCCCACCGTCGCTGGCTCCCCGGACGGGTGGTCCCCACTGCCGACCCGCTCGGAGCCGCCCCCAGTGTCATCGATTGCCATTGTAGTTCATCTACCGGTTAAGGTGAAAAAAGCTTACGGCAGTCGTCTCGGCATGGATGCCGCGCCCGCGGGCGGTCGAGTGCCCCGTATCAGTCGAGGAAGGCCTCGAGGCGCGCCATCGCTTCCTTCAGGTCGCCCAGCCCCGTCGCGTAGGAGACGCGGAGGTGCCCGTCGCCGCCCTCGCCGAAGGCCGTCCCCGGCACGACGGCGACGCCTTTCTCCTGTAACAGCGCCTCGGCGAACTCGCCGGCGTCGTCCCACGGGCACTCGGGGAAGGCGTAGAACGCCCCGGCGGCCGGGAAGCAGTCGATGCCCATGTCTCCGAACCGCGAGAGGACGTACTTCCGCCGGCGGTCGTACTGGTTCGTCATCTCCTGTACGTCGTCGATACAGTCCTCCAGCGCCTCGATGGCCGCGTACTGGGCCGTCGTCGGGGCCGACAGCATCGTGTACTGGTGGATGCGGTTCATCGCGGTGATGGCCGTCTCCGGCCCCATCGCGTAGCCCAGCCGGAACCCGGTCATGGCGAAGGCCTTCGAGAAGCCGTTGAAGACGACGGTCCGCTCGCGCATCCCGGGCAGGGTGGCGATGGAGGTGTGGTCGTGGCCGTAGGTGAGGTCGGCGTATATCTCGTCGGCGAACACCAGCAGGTCGTGCTCCCGGCAGAACGCCGCCACGTCCCGGAGTTCGTCCTCGGTCATCGTCGCGCCCGTCGGGTTGTTCGGGTAGCAGTAGACCAAGGCGTCGGCCGCGGCCGCACCCGAGGCTTCGAGCACGTCGCGGGTCAGCTTGAACTCGTCCTCGACGCGCGTGGGAACGTCCACGACCTCCGCGCCGGCGAAGGTCGCGCCCGGCACGTAGGAGACGTAACACGGCTGGGCGATGGCGACCGCGTCGCCGGGGTTCAGCAGGGCGCGGAAGGCGAGGTCCAGTCCCTCGCTCGCGCCGGCGGTCACCAGTATCTCCTCGTCGGGGTCGTAGGCGAGGTCGTGCTGTGTCTCCTCGTAGCCGGCGATGCGCTCGCGGAGTTCCCGCTTGCCGCGGTTGGCCGTGTAGGAGGTCCGGCCCCGCTCCAGCGAGGTGATGGCCGCCTCGCGGGCCGCCCACGGCGCGGAGAAGTCGGGCTCGCCGACGCCCAGCGAGATGATGTCGTCCATCTCCTCGGCCAACTCGAAGAACCGCCGGATACCCGACGGTGGCACGGCGTCGACGCGGTCGGCTGGCTCGAACGTCATGGCGAGACCGAGAGGCGGTCGTCGTCGTCGCGGTCGTCGAATGTCATCCCCTGTTCCTTGTACGACTCCATGATGTAGTGGGTCACCGTCTGGGTTATCTCGGGGATGGGCGCTATCTCGTCGCTGATGAAGTGGGAGACCTCCCGCATCGAGTCGCCCTCGACTTCGAGGTCGAAGTCGTAGTCGCCGCTGACCAGTCGCAGCGAGGTGACCTCGGGGAACTTGGCGATGCGCTCGGAGATGTCGTCGTAGTTGGTCTCGCGGTCCAGCGAGACGTTCAACTCGACGGTCGCGCGGACCCGCTCGTCCTCGGTCTCGGCGGCGTCCCAGTCGACGACGGCCTGATAGCCGCGGATGACGCCCGCCTCCTCGAACTCGGCGATGGCACTCTCGACCTCGTCCTCGTCGAAGTCGGTCAGCCGAGCGATGTC
Source organism: Haloarcula sp. MBLA0138 (assembly GCF_055632455.1). Lineage (NCBI taxonomy): Archaea > Methanobacteriati > Methanobacteriota > Halobacteria > Halobacteriales > Haloarculaceae > Haloarcula > Haloarcula sp. MBLA0138. The sequence goes on from NZ_CM145746.1 coordinate 805,470, forward strand.
CTCGGTCGTGTAGCGGGCGTTCTCCCGCAGGAGCTCCAGAATCTCGCGGCGGCTCATACGGGAAGGCGGGCGGTAGGCGACAAAAACTTTGCTCACCGCCGGGGGCTACGACCGGCGGCGACGGTGTGGCTGTTCCGGGCCGCCCGGACGGGTCGGGGGCTCCGTCGGGCTACCGGACGACGATGCTTCCCTTCATGTTCAACGCCTTGTGGGGGGTACAGTAGTAGTTGTAGACGCCGGTCTCCTCGAACGTGTGTTCGAACTTGACGCCGGTGCCGGCCTCGGACGTACCGGAGTCGAACGCGCCCTCCGTCGCGACGACGTTGTGGGCGGCCCCCTCCCCGGTCCACTCCCACCGGACCGTGGTCCCGGTCGACACCGCGACTGCGGCCGGCGAGTAGGCGTAGTAGCCGTTGTTGCCCTCCGCGCCGACCAGTACGGTGGCGCTGTCCTGCTCAGTCGCGTCCTCGACGCTCCCGTCGAAGTTGCTGGTGTCGCTGAGATACGAGGAGACTGCCGATGGAACCGCCGAGCCACCGGACGACTGGGTCTGTGTGGCGGTCGGTGTCGCCGTCTCGGTGGTCGTGGGAGTCCCGTCGGCCGGTTGGCCGCTCGTCCCGGACTCTCCGCCGGAGCCGTCACTGGGTGCCGAACACCCGGCGACGGCCGCGCCGGCGGCTATCGCACCGATACTCGAGATGAATCGTCGTCGGTCGAGGGGGTCTGTGTCGGTCATGATATCGTCGTGGCTTTTCGCTCGGATAGCGGGACTGCCGCTATCGACGTGGGGCCGCCCGGGGCCGCTCCCCCGGCAGTGTGACCCACCGACAACTAACGCCGTCGGGTGGATAACCCCTTACGCACGTTCCCACCTCCTGAAAACGCCCGAGAGGCTGGACACCGCTGGCGTCCGTTCTGGTTGCCGGCCGTCGAGGCCCCTCGCCGGCCGTGTCGGTGCGCCCGGGAGCTATAAGTCCGTGTAGCGAGAGCGAACACGATAGATGTACGACGAGGCCGGCGCACGCGCGGAATCGGACTCCGGATGGGCGCGTATCGCGACGCACGACGACGCCGCGAGGGTCATCGACGCCGTGTTACGGCTCGACGCCGACGAGCGGTACACGAAGACGGAACTGAGCGAGGCCGCGGGGGTGGCGCTGAAGTCGCTGTACCTCGACGGGACGCTCGACGACATCGCCGACATCGGCCTGCTGGAGAAACACGACGCCGACGGCGAGGAGACGACCTTCTCCGTCGCCGAGGACAGCAAGGTGTACGCCGCGGCGGAGGCGTTCGACGACGCCGTCCTCCAACAGCGCCAGTCGCCCCCCGAGGAGTAGTGGCGGCGCGCTTCGCGCCCGGTGGCGCGTCGCTCTCGGCCCGATGCGGCGTCGCTCTCGGCCCGATGCGGCGTCGCTCTCGGCCCGATGCGGCGTCGCTCTCGGCTCGGTGCCGGCCCGTGTCGCGTCCCGCCGAATCCCGCCGCCCCGTCGCCGGTATCGCGCCGCTCTTGTACCAGCGGCGTGACGCTCCACTGTGGTCTCGGACGCACAGTCCCGGCTCGTCGTGACGCTCGTCGGCGGCTCCCACGTCGTCAACCACGCGTATTTCATGCTGCTGCCGCCGCTTTTCGGCCCGCTTCAGGCGGACCTCGGGCTGACGCCGACGCAGATAGGCATCGCCTTGGGCGTCGTCGGCGTCGTCGTCAGCGGTCTGCAACTCCCCTTCGGCTCGCTGTCGGACTCGTGGGGCCGGCTCCCGATTCTGGCCGTCTCGCTGACGTTCGGGGCCGTCGGCGCGGCCCTCACCGCGACGGCACAGAGCTACGCGTGGCTGCTCGCCGCCAGCGTCGTCACCGGCGTCGGCATCGCGGGCCACCACCCGGCCCACTACCCGCTCATCGGCGCGGCGACGACGCCCGAGACGCGGGGGCGGGCCTACAGCGTCCACGGCTTCACCGGGGCCGTCGGGTTCGCCGCGCCGCCGGCCGTCGTCGCGGCGTTCTCCACCGCGGGGCTGGACTGGCGGCTCGCAATCGGCACCATCGCCGCCGTCGGCGGCCTCTACGGCGCGGCCTGTCTGCTCCTGTTCGACCGCCGGGTCGACGACGCGGTCACCGACGCGCCCGCGACGGCCGACCCCGGCGACGAGTCGCTGGCCGCCCGCGCTCGCCGGGAACTCCGGGACCTGCTGTCCTCGCCGGCCATCGTCGCGCTGACCGTGCTCTGGTTCGTCACCTCGATGGCGGGCTGGAGCATCAAGCAGTACACGGCGGCGCTGCTGGCCGAGGGCTACGCCTTCGCCGACGCGACGGCGAACTTCACCGTCTCGGCGATGCTCGTCGTCGGCGCGGTACTCATCTTCGCCGGCGGGTGGCTGACCGACCGCCACTCGCCGCCGGCGGTGCTGGTCGGCGGCTACGCCGCCCTCGTCGTCGTCGCCGGCCTCCTCGCGTTCGGCGGACTGCCGACGGTCGCCGCGCTGGCGCTGGTCCTCGTCCTGAGTGCCACCGTCGACGGGGGACGGCCGGCCCGCGCGGCGCTGGCCGACTCGCTCTCCTCGGACGACGACGCCGGGAAGAACTTCGGCCTGCTCACCATCGGTATCTCCGGCGGGGCTGCCGTCGCCCCGCCCGTGATGGGCGTCGTCGTCGAGTCGATGGGTGTGGGAGCGGCCTTCTGGGGCGTCGCCGCCTTCGGCGTCGTCGCTATCGGGCTGACCGGTGTCGTCCTCGCCGTCGGTGGAGGGCCGTCGGTCGCCACGCCGGAACCGGGTGACTAACCGGCGCTCCGTCCGGTGGCTTTTAAGCTCCCGAGACGTAGATTGACCCGATTATGGTCGAACTCGACTCCGAGTCGGACGTGCTCCAGCGGGGCGACGCCGCACCGTCGTTCGAACTCCCCGGCGCCGACGGCGAGACGCACGCGCTGTCGGAGTTCGAGGGCCACGACGCCCTGCTCGTGGTCGTCACCTGCAACCACTGCCCGTACGCGAAGGCGAAGATGTCGGAGTTGAACCGCCTCGCCGCGGACCACGACGACCTCGCGGTCGTCGGCATCAACCCCAACGACGCGGAGGCGTACCCCGACGACTCCCTCGACCGGATGCGGGAACTCGTCGAGAGCGGCGAGGTCGCGTACGACGCCTATCTCCGCGACGAGGACCAGTCCGTCGCGGCGGCCTACGGCGCGCGCTGCACGCCCGACCCGTTCCTGTTCCGGAACGACGGCGGCACCTTCCGATTGGCCTACCACGGCCGCCTCGACGACGCGCCGGGGCCCGACGACGAGCCGAGCGAGCGCGAGATGGCCGCCCACGTCGAGACGGTGCTCGACGGCGGCGAGGTGACCGCCACGGAGAAACCCTCCCGTGGCTGTTCCATCAAGTGGCGCGAGGGCAACGAACCGGACTACTGGGACCAGTAGCGGCCGCCGGCCTCTGGTTTTAATCGGCCGCCCCTCGACTGGTCGGTATGGACGAGTCGCCGCTGCCCGCCGTCACCGAACAGTTCGCCCGGACGCTCGCGCCCGACCCCGACCCCGTCGTCGCGGAGATGGACGCGAAGGCCGACCGCGAGGGGTTCCCGACCGTCGGCCCCGCGGTGGGCGCGTGGCTCCGCCTGCTCGCGCGCATGGTCGATGCCGAGCGGGTCTTCGAGTTCGGTTCCGGCTTCGGCTACTCGGCGTACTGGACGGCCCCCGCGCTCCCCGAAGACGGCCAAATCGTCCTCACGGAGGTCGACGCCGACGAACTCGACGAGGCCCGCGCGTACCTCGACAGGGGCGGCTACGCCGACCGGGCGGTGTTCGAACACGGCGACGCCATCGACATCGTGGCCGACTACGACGGCCCCTTCGACGTGGTGCTGGTCGACAACGAGAAACACCGTTACGTCGAGGCCTTCGAGGCCGTTCGCGAGAAGGTCCCCGTCGGCGGCGTCGTCGTCGCCGACAACGCCATCGAGGCCGGGCCGCTCGACTTCGGGGACGTGCGCGCTCTGCTCGCCGGCGAGAGCGTCGACGCGAACGCCCACAGCCGCGGCGTCGCCGACTACCTCCGGCGGGTCCGAGACGACCCCGACTTCGAGACCGGGCTCCTGCCGCTGGGCGAGGGCGTCGCGGTGAGCGTCCGTATCGAGTGAGGGGCGTCCGCCGTCGCGGTGCCACGGTCGTTACCCCCGGCTCCGATTTTCGCAGGCGAGAATGGGGGTGCATAGCTTATGTGGGAGGGCGGGGAAGGTGGCCCCAACGCTGAGTCTCACATGAGTCTGATGATAGACATCCGGAAGCTCGGGTTGTTCAACAAGATGGCGAAAGAGGGGGGCAACACCGTCGCCAACCACCTGAGCCAGATGACGGGGATGCAGACGGAGATGGAGATAACCAAGATAAACTTCATCGACATTCCCGACATCAAGACCCACGTCGGCGACGAGAAGCAGATCGGCATCTCCATCCAGATGGTCGAGAAGCCCCACGGCCACATCCTCTTCCTGTTCAACGCCCAGAGCGCGAAGGAACTCGCTCACGGGATGGTCGGCGACATGGGCGAGACCAACCCCGACGCCGAGGGCTTTACCGACATGGAGCGGTCGGCCATTCAGGAGATAGGGAACATCATGACCTCGGGGTTCATCGACGGGTGGGCCAACGTCCTCGAGACGACCATCGACATCTCGACGCCGAACTTCACCTTCGGCCCCGGCAGCGGGATGGTCGACCAGTTGGTCGGCGACCGCGAGAACGAGATGGCGCTGATGTTCGACTCGCGGGTCCACGCGCTGGAGTCGGACATCAATGTGAAGGTGTACACGTTCCCCGAACTGGAGGAACTCGTCGAACTGATGCAGGAAATCGAGGTCTGAGTCGCTCCCGACTGACTACTCGACGCCGGCGACGAGGTCCCGGACCTCGGTGCGGTACCGCTCCGGCGTCAGGCCGAGGTCGACGTCGACGGTGACGGTGATGCCGCCGCTGAGTTCCTCCTCGACGGTCGTGGCGAAGTTCTCTGCCGGATAGGCCCCGCCGGAGACGAGGACGTAGTCGCCGTGGTGCCAGACCGCCAGCAGGCCGGTCACGTCGATGTCGGCCGGTGGGACCTCGACGGCGGCCCCTTCGGCGACGGTAAACGCCATCCCCTCGAAGGGGTAGGACCCGGCCAGCAGGTCGGTTGCGGCCGTCTCGCCGGTGTCGACGTCGATGCTCCCCTCGCCTGTCTTCTCGACGCCCGTGACTCCCTGTGACTCCATCTGCGCGACGAACTGCTCGCGGGCGTCGGCCCGCACCTGCCCGACGATTTCGGCCTGCCCGAGTCCGCCCGGGAGGTTGTCGAGGTTCGGACTGAAGTCGATGCGCGTGGCGAAAAACACCGCAAGCGCGGCGTCTACCTGTCCCAGCGTCTTCTCGCCGATAGCGTCCGCCAGCGACGCATCGGCGTAGCGGTACGTGTGCTGGACGCCGGTGACCGTCACCGGGCCGTAGGCCCGCTCGAACGCCGTTCCGGACGTTTCGGCGGTGCGTTCCCATCCGCCCTCGGCGAGGCGCTGCTGTGGGACCGCCGGCGGTGGCGTCTGGGCCGCAGCCGTGAACGAACACCCCGAAAGCGCCGCCGTCCCGATGCTCGCGCCCGCCGCGAGGTACGTCCGTCTGTGCATGCCTCCCGATTGACGAACAGGGACAATAACGTACCGGCCGCCGTGGCGGACAAACAACTCCCGAGACGTTTGCGCACGTTCCACGAGTTATATGATAACGCCACCCTTGCGTGGGGTATGGAGCTACTCTCCGACCACGTCGTGCCCGAGCACGCCCGCGAGGTCAAACAGGAGGCCCGCGAGTTCGCACAGGAGCACATCGCGCCCGTCGCCGCCGACTACTACGCCTCCGGGGAGTACCCGTGGGAGGTACTCGAAGCGGGGATGGACGCCGGCCTCGTCGGGCAGGACCTCGGCGAGGAGTGGGGCGGGAAAGGATACGACCTCCACCAAGTGCTGGCTATCGCCGAGGAGTTCTACCGCGCCGACGCCGGCATCGCTCTGACCCTCCAACTCGCCAGCTTCGGGGCCGAAATCGTCGAAGACCACGGCGACGAGTGGCAGAAAGAGACGTTCCTCGAACCGGTCGCCGCCAACGAGCAACTGACCGGCCTCGCCGTCTCCGAACCCGAGACGGGGAGCGACCTCGCCGGCATGACCACCGCGGCCGAGAAGGAGGGCGACGAGTGGGTCCTCAACGGCGAGAAGTACTGGGTCGGCAACGCCGTCGAGGCCGACTGGCTCACCCTCTACGCGAAGACCGGCGACGACGAGGACAACCGCTACGGCAACTACTCGATGTTCATCGTCCCCACCGACGCGCCCGGCTACGAGGCCGAGCACATCCCCGAGAAGATGGGCTTTCGCGCCTCGAAACAGGGCCACATCGTGCTGGACGACTGCCGCATCCCCGAAGACCATCTCGTCGGTGCCGAGGGCGCGGGCTTCTACATGCTCGCGGAGTTCTTCAACCACGGCCGAGTCATCGTCGGCGGCCACGGTCTCGGGATGGCCGCGGCGGCCATCGAGGAGGCGTGGGAGTTCGTCCACGACCGCGAGGCCTTCGGGCGCACCGTCGACGAGTTTCAGGCCGTCCAACACAAGCTCTCGGAGATGCAACTCGAGTTCCAGTCGGCGCGCTCGCTCGTCTGGGACGCCGCCGAGCGCGTCGCCAACCAAGAGGACGCCGGCTACTGGGCCGCGCTGGCGAAGACGAAGGCCACCGAGGCCGCCACGGACTGCGCCGAGATGGGCATGCAGCTCCACGGCGGCCGCTCGGTGCTGACCGAGAACCGCATCGCGCGGGTTTACCGCGACGTGCGCATCCCCGTCATCTACGAGGGCGCAAACGACATCCAGCGCAACCTCATCTACAACCAGACGCCGCAGTAATCCACACGGTCTGTTGTGGCGACGTATCGGGACGCCCCGACCCGCGACGGGGCTACCGGGAGACGGCCCACGTCCGCATCAGGCCGCCGGCAGCGTGAGCCGGACCTCCCCGCTGTCGCCGTCGCCGAACCCGATACTGCCGCCCAGTTGCTCGACCGCGGCCTTCACGACCCACAGCCCCAGCCCGGTCGCGTGCTCCAGTTGCGTCCGCTCGCGCTCCCCGGTCAGCACCAGCCGCTCGGTTTCGGGGATGCCCGGCCCGTCGTCCGAGACGGTCAGTTCGACCGTGTCGCCCGCTGCCACCGCCGAGACGCGAACCACGTCGCTGTCGGTGTGGACGACGGCGTTCTCGACGAGATGTGTGAGTGCCGTCGAGAGGTGGCGGGTCGCCCGGACCGACACGTCCGGCACGTCGGTCTCGACGGTTGCGTCCGGATGAGCGTCCCGGCAGTCGGCGACGGCGTCGTCCACGACCGCCCGGAGCGACCGCGGCTCGGGCCGTTCCCCTTCGTCGACGAGCGCCTGCATCTCCTCTAGGCGACGGCTCATCGACGCGAGGTTCTCGCCGACGGCGGCGACCCGTTCCCCGGCCGCCGCCCGCCGCTCCGCGTCCCCGTCGTCGACGAGGTCGGCCACGCCGGCGAGGACTTGGGCGTCGTTGCGGAGGTTGTGGCGCGCGAGGCGGTTCAGCACCGCGAGTTTCTCCCGTTCCCGGGCCAGTTCGGTCGCCCGGATTCGGCGTACGTCGTTGACGCCGATGAGGACGTGCGCGACGGCGCTCACGCCGAGGACGACGGCCGCGACGTTTGCCGGGAGCTCGACGGCACTGGTCAGCGCGGCCAGCCCGAGGACCAGTCCGAGGACCACGACGCCGAGCCCGTTCCAGCCCGCGACCCGGAGGACGTGGGGCGTCGTGATGTCGCTGTACAGCAGATAGGTCGCGCCGCCGACGAGCGCGAGGCCGACGACGGTCCCGAGCGCGGCGAGGGCGAGGCCCGCGAGGTCCGGCGCGTCCAGCACGCCCACCGCGTTCGGAACGGCGACGAGGACGCCGGTGACGGCGACGGTCGCCGACGCCACGATACGCCGGAGCGGAATCACGCGCTGACCCTCCCATCGACCCTGTTACGTGGGACCATACTGCATGACTATTCGCGTCGGTAAAACCCGTTACGGTCCCCGGAACGGACTGCCTCGGCCACAAACTGGCGAGTACCGACTGCTCGCGGCCCACACCGCACGTGGGTCACTGCGGGAGCAGTCCGTAGCTGGATTCGAGATGGTGGACGATGTAGTCGACCGTCTCCGGGTCGTACGTCCAGAAGCCATAGAAGGTGCGGGGCTCGCGCTCCTCGGCCAGCAGGGCACACTTCTGGTCGTCGTCGTCGCCGCCGTCGAAGACGACGAACCACGAGTCGGCTATCTCGCTCGCGCGCTCCAGATGAAGCGTGAACGCGCTGTCGGCCGGCGGGTCCACGTCGGGGACGGCGTAGGCGTGGACGTCGACGGCCGTCTCACCGAGACGTTCGTAGAGGTCGAGTTCGCCTTTTAGCGTCGAGAGCGTCTGGAACCCGGCGTGGAGCGACCCGACGCCGACCCGGAACGCCCGGTCCTCTATCTCCCGGGAGGCGGCCACCATCCGGTCGATGGACCACGACGTGAACATGGTCTCGTCGAGGTGGTCCAGTACCGGCCGGTAGGGACTTTCCGTCGGCGCGAACGACGGTTCGCCGCCGATGTTGTCGGTGAACGCTTCGATGCTCGTGGCGGCGACGACCTCCCCGTCGTCGCTCAGCGTGAGGAACTCGCCCGGGCGGCCGCTCTCGGTCCGCTCGGAGCGGACGCTGACGTTCCGGTCGGCGAAGTGGTCGCCGATGTTCCGGGTCACCGCCTCGTCGGCGTTGAAGACCGTCAGGGTCTTCTGGTGGTCTTCGACCCCGGCGACGAGTTCCGACAGTGACATGCTCGCTCTAGGCGAGGCCGCCGACGGGTTTCAAGCTTCCGGCGACCCCACCGAAACGTATGTCAGATAGTATACTTTCCTACGTCGGTCGCAAATAGCTACAACGGAACAAAAACCGGTCGAGCGCGGGAATAATAACGATTAATGGACCTTAATGTAGTGGAAAATCTTTAGTCACGCCCCTCCAATTGCCACCGTACGGCACCAGAGCTGGGGCCGAGGATTTCACCATGACAGACAACGAACTAATCTGGCGAATCGCTGGGGGTTCCGGAGACGGAATCGACTCGACCAGCCAGAACTTCGCGAAGGCCCTGATGCGGTCGGGACTTCACGTATTCACACACCGTCACTACCCGTCACGCATCCGCGGCGGCCACACGTACGTGGAAGTACGCGCGAAAGACGAACCGGTACAGTCCCGCGGCGACGGCTACAACTTCCTGCTGGCGCTGGGTGACTCCTTCGCCCGGAACCCGCAGGAGGAGGCCTACTACGGCAAGGAAGAGCTGAAGCCGCTGTACGAGAACTTCGACGACCTGCGCGAGGGCGGCGTCCTGCTGTACGACGAGGGGCTGCTCGACGAGGAGGATGTCGACGAGATCGAACTCGAGAAACACGCCGAGGAGAACGACTGGCACCTCGTCCCGATGGACCTCCGCGGCATCGCCAAGGAACACGGCCGCGAGATAATGCGGAACACGGCCGGTATCGGCGCGACGGCGGCCATCCTCGACATCGACACCGCGGAGTTCGAACAGCTCATCAAGCAGAACATGGGTGGCGACATTCAGGAGGCCAACCTCAACGTCCTTCAGGACGCCTACGACGCCGCCGCGGAACTCGACATCGACCACGACATCGAGGTCCCGAGCGGCTCCCACGACGAGGAACAGGTCATCCTCTCCGGGTCCAACGCCATCTCCTACGGCGCGCTCGACGAGGGCTGTCGGTTCATCTCGGGGTACCCGATGACCCCGTGGACCGACGTGTTCACCATCATGTCCCAACACCTGCCCGAGTTCGGCGGCATCTCCGAGCAGGTTGAGGACGAAATCGCGGCCGCGGCGCTCGCGCTCGGGGCTTCCCACATGGGCGTCAAGTCCATGTCCGGTTCCTCGGGCGGCGGCTTCGCGCTCATGTCCGAACCGCTCGGCCTCGCCGAGATGACCGAGACGCCTATCGTACTGGTCGAGGCGATGCGCGCCGGGCCGTCGACCGGGATGCCGACCAAGCCCGAGCAGGCCGACCTCGAACACGTCCTGTACACCTCACAGGGCGACTCCGCCCGGGTCGTGTTCGCGCCGGCGAACATCAAGGAGTGTTACACCCAGACCCGGAGCGCCTTCCGCATCGCCTACGAGTACCAGATTCCGGCCATCGTCGTCTACGACCAGAAGATTCAGGGCGAACTCCGGAACCTGCCGGCCAGCCACTTCGACGAGGAGCCAAACGCTGACCCCGGCTCCGTCCTCACCGAGGGCGAAATCGAAGAGGCGGCCCACCACGCCTCGGGCAAGTTCAAGCGCTTCCTCCACGACCCGGAGGACGGCTCGAACGTCAGCCCGCGCTCGGTCCCCGGCCAGAAGGACGGCCGCTATCTGGCGACCGGGAACGAGCACAACGAGGAGGGCCACATCAGCGAAGACCCCGAGAACCGCATCGCGCAGATGGAGCGTCGGCTGAACAAGCTCGACGACATCCGCGCGGACCTCGACGAGAACGCCGGCCACCAGAGCTATTACGGCCCCGAGGACGCCGACTACGGCATCCTCGTCTGGGGCAGCCAGCAGGACACCGTCTTCGAGGCCGTCGACCGCCTCAACGACGGGGGCCACTCCGTGAAGGCGCTGGGCGTCTCCGACATGTCCCCCTACCCCGTCGAAGAAGTCAGTGCGTTCCTCGACTCCGTCGACCAGGCGCTGGTCGTCGAGATGAACGCTACGGCGCAGTTCCGTGGCCTCACGCAGAAGGAGATCGGCAAGTACGGCGACAAGCTGTCGAGCCTCCTGAAGTACAACGGGAACCCCTTCGAGCCCGCCGAAATCGTCGACGGGTTCGAATCCAGCATCAACGGCGAGGAACTCGCCGCGAGCAACATGAAGTACCTCCCCGCGGCAGGTGACTAACAATGAGTGCATTCAGCGCCATCGGTGAAGAGCGCGAGATAGACAGAGATGAGTTCACGCCCGGTATCGAACCGCAGGCGACGTGGTGTCCCGGCTGTGGCGACTTCGGCGTCCTCAAGGCGCTGAAACAGGCCATGCCGGAGGTCGGCAAGAACCCCGACGAGGTCGCCCTCTTTACGGGTATCGGCTGTTCCGGGAAGCTCAACAGCTACTTCAACAGCTACGGCTTCCACACCATCCACGGTCGCTCGCTGCCCGTCGCCCGGGCCGCGAAGCTGGCCAACCCCGACGTGGAGGTCATCGCCGCCGGCGGCGACGGCGACGGCTACGGCATCGGCGGGAACCACCTCATCCACACGGCCCGTGAGAACCACGACATGACCTACATCGTGTTCAACAACGAGATATTCGGGCTGACGAAGGGCCAGACCTCGCCGACCTCGCCGAAGGGCCACAAGTCCAAGACCCAGCCTCACGGCTCGGCGAAGTCGCCCATCCGGCCGCTCTCGCAGTCGCTCAACGCCGGCGCGACCTACATCGCCCGCACCGCCGCCGTGAACCCGAACCAGGCCAAGGAGATCATCGCGGAGGCCATCGAGCACGACGGCTTCGCGCACATCGACTTCCTCACCCAGTGCCCGACGTGGAACAAGGACGCGAAACACTACGTCCCGTACACGGACATCCAGCAGTCCGACGACTACGACTTCGACACGTCGGACCGGCAGGAGGCCGCCGAGATGATGTTCGAGACGGAGAACAAGCTCTACGAGGGCGAGGTGCTGACCGGTCGGTACTACGTCGAGGACGAGCGCCCCTCCTACGGACAGGAGAAGCGCCAGATCGGCGAGATGCCCGAGGAGCCCCTCGCACAGCGGTACTTCGACGACGACGCCGAGTGGGAACGCACCTACGACAACCTGCTCGAACACCACAAGTAACCCGCTGGGCCGTCGCCCGAACCCGGGTTTCTTGTTCGGAAGATATTTTTTTGTCCACCGGAAAGAAACGTCTATGAGCGCCGAGTCCACGGAGCGTCGAATCCTCTCAGTCCTCGAAGAGGACGCACAAGCCTCGTACGCCGAGATAGCCGACCGCGCGGACGTCTCGAAGCCGACCGTCCGGAAGTACATCCAGAAGCTCGAAGACGAGGGTGTCATCGTCGGCTACTCCGCCGATATCGACCCGAAGAAGCTCGCGGGCCAGTCCATCGCGATGGTCGGCATCGACGTCGAGAGCGAGCGCTACGTCGAGGCCACGCGCCAACTGAAGGATATCCCGGCCGTCGAGGCGCTGTACACCTCCAGCGGCGACCACATGCTCATGGCCGAGGTTCGGGCCACGGACGGCGACTCGCTGGCCGACGTCATCGAGGACGACATCCTCGCGCTCGACGGCGTCACCGCCGCTCACCCCTCGTTCCTCCAAGAGCGGCTGAAGTAGCGGGTTTTTAGACGCTCCGGGACCCATCTCCGACAATGCGTTCTCGGCTGGTATTGGGCGCGGGTCCGACCGCAATGAGGCTTCTCGGCGCGCTGGACGACGGGAACGGCGAGCTACTGGTGGTCTCACCCGACGAGTACCGCGCCGCGACGCTCCGGGAAGACGGCGTCGACGTGACCGAGGCCGACCAGACCGACCCGGCCGTACTCGACGACCTCCCGAGCGACCCCGATACCGTCGTCGTCGCCAGCGAGGACCCCGAGACGAACCTGCAGGCCGCGGAACTGGCCGCCGACCGCTACGCCGACGCGTTCCTGCTGGCCTACGCCGGCCGGGCGGCGACCGACGACCAGCGCGAGCGGTTCCGGGCGCTGGCCGACCGGGTCGTCGAGCCCGAGACCGTCCTCGTCGACCGGCTGGAACAGACCGTCGGCGGCGAGGCCACCCGCATCCACCAGATTCAGCGCGTCCTCCGCGACATCGACCGACTCGCCATCGTCGCTCACGACAACCCCGACCCCGACGCCATCGCCAGCGCCGTCGCCCTCCGGGAACTCGCTCGACGCGCCGACTGCGAGGCCGACGCCTGCTACTACGGCGACATCTCCCATCAGGAGAACCGGGCGTTCGTCAACCTACTGGAGTACGACCTCACGGAACTCGACGCCGACGCGGAGACCGCGCTCGACGACTACGACGGCGTCGCACTGGTCGACCACTCCCGGCCGGGGGTCAACGACCAACTCCCGTCGGACCTCGCCGTCGACATCGTCATCGACCACCACCCGCCCCGGGTACCCATCGAGGCCCGCTTCGTCGACCTCCGGAGCGACGTCGGCGCGACGAGCACGCTGTTGGTAGATTACCTCCGCCGGTTCGGCGTCTCCGTCCCGGAGCCGGTCGCCACTGGACTGTTGTTCGGCATCCGGGTCGACACCGACGACTTCAAACGCGAGGTGTCGGTCGCCGACTTCGAGGCCGCGGCGTACCTGCTCTCGGCGGCCGACATGGCGACGCTGCGCCGCATCGAGGACCCGAGCGTGACCCCCGACACGCTGGAGACGCTCGGCCGCGCCATCGACAACCGCGAACAGGAGGGGGCGGTCCTCCTCAGCTGTGTCGGCCGGCTCTCTGACCGCGACGCCTTGGCACAGGCGGCCGACCGCCTGCTCGGACTGGAGGGCGTGCAGGCGACGATGGTCTACGGCGTCCGCGGCGACACCATCTACGCCTCCGCCCGCGCCCGCGGCGCGGACATCGACCTCGGCGAGGTGCTCCGGGACGCCTTCGGCCAGATAGGGTCGGCCGGCGGCCACGCCGATATGGCTGGGGCACAGATAACGCTCGGCGTCCTCAACGCCGTCGACGAGCGCGACGAGTCGCTCCACGCCATCGTCCGCTCGGTCGTCTCGAACCGATTCCTCGAAGCCGTCCAGTCGCGCTCGAACCGCCTGCTCGGCGGCGTCTACGCCAGTTCGGAGTACGGCCCCCAGTCGCTCCCGGCGAGCGCCGACCCCGTCCTCCCCGAGACCGACCCGGACCGCGAGGAGTGAACCGGGGTCGGCGGGAGCGGCGTGACCGGTCCCGGTAGGGGAACACTTATTTCTATTTCGGGACACATGAATTTATGTCACAGAGGCTGTACAGTATCGACGCGCTCAGGACCGTCGCAATCCTGTTCGTCGTGACGATACACACGAAACCGTTCGCGGGGATGGGCGTTGCGGGTGCGACGTTCGCGTTCGCCGTCGACGCCGTCGCCCGCTTCGCCGTCCCGTTTTTCTTCCTCGTCTCGGGCTACCTGTTTGCCACCAAGACGCGCGAACGGGGTGTCGCGTCGTACTACCCGCGGTACGCCAAGCGGGTGGTCGCCATCTACGCGTTCGGCCTCTGTCTCGCCCTGCCGGTCCACGTCTTTCAGGAGGCGGGCCGGGTCCTCCTGCTGGACGCCTCCGTCGCCGCCGTCGTCAGGGAGACGCTGTCGGTGCCGGGGCTCCTCTACTACGGCGACTCGGTGTCGGTCCCGCTGTGGTTCCTCCCGGCGCTGCTGTACGCGACAACGGCGCTCGCGGCGTTCCAGTATGTCGACCGTACGGCCGCGCTCGTCCCCGTCGCGTTCAGCCTCCATCTGGTCGGCATCCTCGACAACCTCCCCGGAATCGAACTCGTCCCGGTGCCGACGACGGACGCCCTGTTTTACGGCCTGTTCTACGTCGTCGTCGGGGCGATGCTCGCGGGGGCCGACGTCGAGACCGGCCGGCGGCGACGCTGGCTCTGGTTCGGCCTCTTTCTGGTCTCGTCGCTGGCACACGTCGCCGAACGCGCCCTCGTAGCCTACGTCTACGGGCCGTACGCGGACGTCACCGACGGCCTGTACGCGGCGCAGTACTCCCTGCTGACCGCTCTACCCCCGCTGTTTCTCGTCCTGTTCGCGCTGTCCTCGCCCGACTGGGGCCGAGACACGGTCTTGGAGTGGGTCGGGAAGTTCGCACTCGGCATCTACGTCGTCCACCCGCCGCTGTTGGGCGTGTTCAACGCCGTCCGGCGCGGTATCGGCGTCCTGTACGGCGTCCACCTGACCGAGACCGTCTACTGGCACCTCCTGAGTACGCCGACGGTGTTCGTCGGGTCGCTCGCGATATACGTCGCGCTCGGCCGCCTCGGCGTCGTCGACCGGTTCTACGCGTTCGAGGGGGCCAGCGACGCGCCGCTCGTTCCAGCCGGGGGGTACCGCGAGTGGGTCCGGGCCGTCCTCTCCTGACTGCCGGGCCCACGGCGGGTCGCGCGAACCCAGCGCTTTTGCCGTCCGCTCGCCAACCGTCGGTGATGGACGACTCCGGTCGACCCACCGTCGGCGAGTACATGACGCGCGAGGTGGCGACCGTCGACTTGGACGACACCGTCGCGGAAGTCGCGCGCCGCATCGCCGAGAGCGACGAGTTCAGCGGCTTCCCAGTCACGAAGGGCCGCCGCGTCGAGGGCTTCGTCAGCGCGCGGGACCTCCTGCTGGCGGAGGACCACGAGCCGATGTTCACGGTGATGACCGACGACATCCTCGTGGCTCACCCCGACATGGACGTACAGGCCGCCGCGCGCGTCATCCTCCGGTCGGGCATCCAGAAACTCCCCGTGGTCGACGACGCCGGCCACCTCGTCGGCATCATCTCGAACGCCGACGTCATCCGCTCGCAGATAGAGCGCGCCACGCCCGGCAAGGTCGAAAAGCTCACGCGGACGCTGGAGAACATCCACGACATCACGGCTCACGAGGAGCGACGCGAGGTGTCGCTGACCGACCTCGTGCCGACCCAGTCGACGGTCTACGCCGACGAACTCACCGGCCGGGTCTACGAACTGGAGCGCGGCCTCGCGGAACCGCTGGTCGTCATCGACAACGGCGGCGAACTCATGTTGGCCGACGGCCACCATCGGGTCAAGGCGGCCGCCCGCCTCGACGTGGCGGAGATGGACGCCTACGTCATCGTCCTCGACGGTTCCGTCGAACTCGGGATGGCCGCCACCGCGGCCGAGTCCGACCTCGAATCCATCGACGACATCGAGGTCGTCGACTACGCCCGCCATCCCCTCGTCGAGACCACCCAGCGGCTACAGGAGTAGGCCGGACCCGTCGTCGCCCGAACCTTCTTGCTAATTGATGACATACGACAGGGTATGTACGACGAGGCGGACCTCCGACGTATCCGCGAGTCGAAACGCGAGTGGGAGGCCGAGACGCTCGACCCCGCCCTCGACGCCCACGGCGAGCGCCGGGACCGGTTCGCCACGGTGTCGAACCACGAGGTCGAGCGGCTGTACACGCCGGCCGACGTGGCCGACCTCGACTACGACGCGGATCTCGGCTTCCCCGGCGAGGAGCCATACACCCGCGGCGTCTATCCGACGATGCACCGCGGGCGGACGTGGACGATGCGACAGTTCGCGGGCTTCGGCACCGCCGCGGAGACCAACGAGCGGTTCCACTACCTCATCGACGAGGGCCAGACCGGGCTCTCGACGGCCTTCGACATGCCGACGCTGATGGGGCTGGACTCCGACGACCCCATGGCCGCCGGCGAGGTCGGCAAGGAGGGCGTCGCCGTCGACACGCTCGCGGACATGGAGCGGCTGTTCGACGGCATCGACCTCGGGACGGTGTCGACCTCCTTCACCATCAACCCGAGCGCCCCCGTCGTCTACGCGATGTACGTCGCGCTGGCCGACCAGCGCGGTGTCCCGCGCGGGGAACTCCGGGGCACCCTCCAGAACGACATGTTCAAGGAGTTCATCGCCCAGAAGGAGTGGGTCGTCCCGCCGGAACCCTCCCTCAAACTGGTCACCGACGTCGTCGAGTACGCCAGCGCCGAGACGCCGAAGTTCAAGCCCGTCTCGGTGTCGGGCTACCACATCCGCGAGGCCGGGTCGACGGCCGTACAGGAACTGGCGTTCACGCTGGCTGACGGCTTCGCCTACGTCGAGGCGTGTCTCGACCGCGGGATGGACGTGGACGCGTTCGCCCCGCAGCTATCCTTCTTCTTCAACTCCCACAACGCCATCTTCGAGGAGGTGGCGAAGTTCCGGGCCGCCCGGCGTATCTACGCCCGCGTGATGGACGAGTGGTACGACGCCGACGCGGCCGACAGCCGGAAGCTGAAGTTCCACACCCAGACCGCGGGCCAGTCGCTCACCGCACAGCAGCCGCTGAACAACGTCGTCAGGGTGACGATACAGGCGCTGGCCGGCGTCATGGGCGGGACCCAGAGCCTGCACACCAACAGCTTCGACGAGGCGCTGGCCCTGCCCAGCGAGGAGGCGGTCCGGGTCGCCCTGCGGACCCAGCAGATAATCGCCGAGGAGTCCGGCGCGGCCGACATCGTCGACCCGCTGGGCGGGAGTTTCGCCGTCGAGGCGCTCACCGACGAGATAGAGTCAGCGGCGATGGACTACATCGAACACATCCGGAACGAACTCGGCGACGGCTCCGTCAGGGACGGGGTCCTCGCTGGCATCGACCGGGGGTACTTCCAGCGGGAGATACAGGACGCCGCCTACGAGTACCAAGAGCGCGTCGAGGACGACGCGGAGGTCGTCGTCGGCGTCAACGCCTACACCGTCGCGGAGGAGCGAGAGCCGGACGTGCTCTCGGTCGACGAGGACGTACAGGAGCGCCAGCGCGACCGCCTCGACACGGTGAAGGCCGACCGCGACGACGCGGCCGTCGAGGCGGCGCTGGACGACCTCCGGGAGCGCACCGCGGCCGACGACAACGTGATGCCGGCCGTCGTCGACGCCGTCCGAGCATACGCCACGATGGGCGAGATAATGACCGTGTTCGAGGAGGCCTACGGCACCTACCGAGAGACGGCCGGGGTCGCGTGAGTCGCTACCCGCCGACTGCGCCACCGATGCTCTGTGGCCGGGCGGCGACGACTCAGGGGAGGTCGGCCGACCGGAAGACGGCGTAGCCCACCCACGGCGCGAGCACGCACCAGACCAGCAGCGCCGCCCCGGCGAACCACACCGTCTCGCCGACGTACGGGACCGGTTCGCTCGGGACCGTGATGAGCGGCATGGACGCCTCGGGGTCGACGGCCGCCGCCGTCACCTTCAGGTAGGCGTTGAGCGGATTGAGCCGCCCCAGCGTGTAGTACCACGCCGGGCGGGGAGCCGACTGCGCGAGGTCCCACCGAGTCAGGCGGAGGCCGAGCCACTGTGCCGCGGGCCAGAGGGCCCGGAAAGTCAACAACACCCCGACGATGCCCGCGACGGCGCGGGTCTCCGTCCGGGCGCTGGCCGAGACGGCCAGTCCCAGCCCGACGAAGACGACGGTGTAGACGACCGACCAGCAGAGCACGCCGAGGAAGCCGACGAACGCGACCCCCGGGAAGACGAGCGCGGCCAGCAGCCACGCCGCGACGATACCGAGCGCGAGCGGCCCGGCGACCAGCAGCGACCGGCTCGCAAGCTTCCCGAGGTAGGCGTCGAACCGGGAGTTGGGCAGGCCCAGCAGGAACCGGACGCTACCAGTCCGGCGCTCGACGACGATGGCCCCGTAGCTCGCCACCAGCGCGACCAGCGGCAGCAGTATCGCCTGCATCACGGCGACGAACAACAGCGCGGTCCGGGCGTCGGGCAGGCTCCCGGTGGTCAGCGCCTGTATCCCTATCATACCGACGACGATTCCCACCGTCGAGAGCAACTGGAACGTACTCACCGCCCACCCCATGTTCGAGCGCCGGAGATGCAACAGGTCCCCGCGGGCCACGTCGCGCCAGCTCATGCCGCCTCCGTCGCCGCCGAGAACACGTCTTCGAGACTCGGCTCCCGCGTGGTGAAGTCCTCGAAGCCGACGCCGCCGCCGGCGACGCGGTCGAGGACCCGGACCTTCGCCGCGCCGCCACGACAGGTCACGGTCAGTTCACCGTCGGCGACGGCCACGGCCGAGACGCCGTCGACGGCTTGGAGGTCCGCGACGAGCGCGTCCGGCGTCCGCTCGACGTAGATGTGCATCGTCGTGTCGGCGTCGAGTTCCCCCCGCAGGTCGGCCACCGGCCCCTCGGTCACGAGCGAGCCGTTCTGGAGGATGCCGACCCGGTCGGCGACAGCCTCGACCTGTTCGAGGATGTGACTGGAGAAAAAGACCGTCGCGCCCCGGTCGGCCTCCTCGCGGACGACCCGGCGGAGCATCCGCGCGCCGTTGGGGTCGAGCCCGGTCGTCGGCTCGTCGAGGACGAGCAGCCGCGGCGACCCCACGAGCGCCGTCGCCAGCGCGAGGCGCTGTCTGACGCCCTTCGAGAGCTCTCCCGCCGGCCGGTCCCGTTCGGCGGGGTCGAGTTCCACCCGGTCCAGTAGACGTTGTGGGTCGTCGTCCGCGTCTTTCGTCCGAGCGGCCTGTTCGAGGTGTTCGACGGGCGTCAGGTGTTCGTAGACGCCGTAGCCTTCCAGCAGCGCGCCGGTCTGTTGTCGAATCGCGACGCTACGGCTCTCGGCGTCGAGGTCGAACACGGAGACCGTCCCGCTGGTCGGCGACATGAATCCGAGGACGACGTTGATGGTGGTCGACTTCCCCGCCCCGTTGGGGCCGAGAAAGCCGTACACTTCGCCGTGGTCGACGGCCAGTGAGAGCCCGTCGACGGCCGTCACGTCGCCGAACGACTTCGTCAGGTCGCGTGTCTGGAGGAGGGTCATACAGCGGGTCTGCCTGCCGGTTTCCCGGCCTCCCGAATAAAACTACTGACAGTTGTCACGCGTCGGCCGCGTCGGCCCGCCGCGAGACGTAGACGACGAGGCCGAGCAACACGCCCAGCCCGAGCCCGACGGTCACCATCCCGTAGACGGCGACGCCGAACGGCGTCGGCGGCAGTTGGAGGACGCCGAACAGTTCCGGGTCCAAGTCCTCCGGTCGGATGAGGCCGAGGACGAACCCCATCACGCCGGTCAACGCCACGATGATGAGGTACAGCCGTACGACGACGGTGTCGCCCGGCGTCCCCTCGCGCTCGCCGCTCATACGAAGCGATGGGGACCGGCAGACGATTAGCTTTTTCACTTCGAGCGCGAACGTCGGCTATGTCCCAGAAGGAGCTCCTCTTTCTCGTCCTCTCGGGAATCGCCCTGATGATGTTCGTCACCGCGATGGTGCTGGTCTCGGGCGCGAGCTGAGCCGTCGAAAAGAGAGCTATCGGTCGTCGAACGCGGTCGTGCGTCAGTCGTCGGCGGTCAGCGCCGACTGCTCTTCGTCCTCGCCGCCGTCCGTGACGGCCGTCTCCAGCTTCCGGTCGAACCACTGCCACTCGCGGTCGAGCATGCCGTCGCGGTCGAGGTTCCACGGGTCGCCGCTCTCGACTTTCGGGCCTTCGAGCCACGACTGGACGAGGTTCCAGACGAAGATGAGCTGGCCGACGAGGAGGATGACGGCCCCGACTGTGGCGAGCTGGTGGAACGTCTGGACCTGCGTCAGCGGAGCGAGCGCGCCGTCGAACTGGTAGGTCGCGTACCGGCGAGGCATCCCGAGATAGCCCAGCGCCAGCATAGCGAAGAACGTCAGGTTCGTCCCGACCATCGAGAGCCAGAAGTGGGCCTTTCCGAGGGTGCGCTGGTACATCCGCCCCGTGAAGACGGGGAACCAGTAGTAGATGCCGGCGAAGACGGCGAATCCGATGGCCCCCATCACGATGTAGTGGAAGTGGCCGACGACGTAGTAGGTGTCGTGCAGCACTTGGTCGACGGGGACGGAGGCGAGGAAGACGCCGGTGACGCCGCCGATGATGAAGTTCGAGACGAAGCCGATACAGAACAGCATCGGCGAGGTCAGGCGCAGGCGGCCGTTCCACATCGTCGTTATCCAGTTGAACGTCTTGACGGCGCTGGGGATAGCGATAGCCAACGAGACGGCCATGAACGAGGCCCGCAGGCGCGGGTCCATGCCCGTCGAGAACATGTGGTGGGCCCAGACGCCGAAGGAGAGGACGCCGATGGCCAGCGTCGAGTAGACGACGAACTTGAAGCCGAACAGCTTCCGGCCGGAGAACTTCGGCAGGATGAGGCTCACCAGTCCCATCGGCGGGAGCACGAGGATGTACACCTCGGGGTGGCCGAAGAACCAGAACAGGTGTTGCCACAGCAGCGGGCCGCCACCCTCCACGGCGAAGAACGTCGTCGCGAGGTTGCGGTCCATCAGCAGCATGATGAGCGCGCTCCCGAGCAGCGGGAACGCGAACAGGATGAGCGCCGACTGCGTGAGGATGGTCCACGAGAAGATGTCGAGGTTCGCCCACGTCACGTCGTCGTCGCGCTCAGTGAAGATGGTCGCGATGAAGTTGATGGCCCCCATCGTCGTCGCCACCCCCGAGAGGTGCAGCCCCAGCAGCATCAGGTCGACGCCAGGGTTGGTCTGTTCGACCGACAGCGGCGTGTACATCGTCCACGCGGTCTGGGCCGGCTCTATCATGTTGCCGGTTATCGGCGCGAGGAAGAACCCGGCCCAAATGAGGAGCGCGGCCGGCGGGAGGAGCCAGAACGCGATGGCATTGATGCGCGGGAACGCCATGTCGTCAGCCCCGATGAGAAGCGGGATGAAGTAGTTCGCGAACGCCGCGATTATCGGCGTCCCGAACAGGAACAGCATCGTGATGCCGTGACTCGTCAGAATCGAGTTGTAGGCGTTCACGCCGAGTACCGCACCGCCCGGCGTGACCAGTTGGAAGCGGATGAGCATCGCCATGATTCCGCCGACGGCGAAGGAGATGATGGCGAACACCCCGTAGAGGATGCCGATGTCCTTGTGGTCGACGGTGGTCAGCCAGCGAATGATACCAGCGGGTTTCTCTCGATGGACCACGGTCTCACCCGTGGCGGTCCCGCCGCCGGCGAGCGGCGTGTACGACCGCCAGTTCTCGATGCGCGTGAGAAGCGCGGCGATGCCGACGAGGAGGACGGCCATCAGCCCCGTCAGCAATAGGTCTCCTGCTGCCATGGACGGGAGTCAGGACTGGTCGATAATGAAAGGGTCGGTTCCACCTTCAATTCGAACCCGCATATGTGCGGGAGTACGGCGGTATCGGCGGAACGAGAAGCTGTCTCGGACGGGTCGAACGGAGCGAGCGGCGGATACCGTGGCGGCGGGTCCCGAGCGGTCAGGCCTCTGTGTCCGCGTCGCCGTCGGTCAGTTCGCCCGCGGGCTCGCTGTCGGCGTCGCCGGCCAGTTCGTCGGCGTCGGCGGCGTGCCCGGTCCCGGTGCGTTGCTCGGCGTTCTCTATCGCGCGGCCGGCCCAGTACGTGAGGACGGCGAGCAGGAGGAACATCGTCACCATCAGCGCGAACTGCAGTCCCGAGAACACCGGGTCGGTGCCGAACGCCGGAACGACGGCGAACGCGGCGATGAAAAAGAGGATGATACCCAGCGGGATGACGTTGACAGTGAGGTCGAGCAGCGTGTCTTTCTCGAACCCGAACAGTCCCATATGTACTTGCGATTAGTCGACCGCGGTAAATAGGCTGTTGGTTTCGCTCAGACCGCCGACCGTTCGAGCAGCGAGCCGACACTCCCCATCGCCGACATCACGACGCCGGCGACGACGACCGCGACGAGGCGCGTCAACAGCGGGTCCTCGCCGACGCCGGCGGGGCCGATGTCCGAGAACGGAATCTGCGTGACGCCGATGGCCGCGGCGGCGAGCGCGAGGATTACTCCCACACCCAGCAGCGTCGGCCACGGTCGGTCGGCGTAGCCCGACTCCGTCAGGATACCGGCGACGCTCCCCCCGAAGAGGATGAGGCCGAAGACGGCCACCGGAAACAGGCCGACGAACACGCCGACCTCCGACAGCGCGAGGCCGAGGGCGACGAACACCGGCCACGGACTCGCGGTCCGATACTGGTCGCTCAGTCCCGGTTGCTGTTCCATACTACGGCTAGCGACCGCGGCGGCATATGCCCATCGGAGTCGGTCTCGGCGACGCGGCGGGCCGCGAGCGACTACTCCACGGAAAAGTGTACGCGTTAGAGTACTTGTCTGACGAGGGCACAAACTATTTGTCCGCTATCCGGCTTGGTTGGTGGTAATGAGTACGCGTACGGTCGAGCGAATCGAGGAGTGGGACTCAGTCCCCTTCGCCGGCGGGTTCGAGGGCCTTCGAGCGCTCGCCGCCGACGAGTTCTCCGGGGCCGTCGTCTCCGGGCCGTCCCGGCTGTTCATGCTCAACGGGACGGTGGTGGGCATCCTCGATGGCGACATCGACGACTTCGAGGACGGTGGCGGCACGGCACGGGCGGCACCCCACGAGGCGCTCCCACTGTTGGCCGTGATGCAGGAGCGGGCCGACGAGGTCCGCGCCCAGTATTACACGCAGGACACGCCGGTCGCGGACGTGGACGGGACCCTCTCGGACGGCAACTTCACGGGGTTCGTCGAACTCTCCGAGAACGTTCTCTCCGGGGACTACTACATCGTCTATCATCAGGGGCGGTCGATGAGCGTCGCGTGGGTCGGGGCCGGCGAGCGCCTCATCACCGACGACGAGGCGTTCGAACAGGCCAACGACGAGGTCGGCATCTACGAGGTCAAGCCGGCCGCCATCGAGCCGATTTCGATTCCCGAGCCGCCGGAACCCGAACCGGAGCCAGAACCCGAACCGGAGCCCGAGCCGACCACCGACGCCACGGACGACGACACAGATGCCGAGCCCACGGCCGGGAACGCGCCCGAGTCACCGCCCGAGACCGACACCGGCGACGGAACGACCCCGGGAGATGCGTCCGACGACGGGGCCGCTGCCGGCGGAACCACCGACGACGGGACCGAGGCGCAGTCGCCCGATACCGCGTCGGCGGACTCGCCGCCGCGAACCGCCGGCGGCCCGCCCGGGTCCAAGGCGGCCGGCGCGGGCCACGGCGCGGCGTCGCGCCAGCGGGCCGACGACGAGGCGACGACGACGGAGCGCGACGGCGACGCCGCGCAGTCAGCCGCGAGTGCGACCGGCACGGAAGAGGACGCCCGCGAGACGCCAGAGGACGCCGGCCGACGCGGAGCCGACGCGGCGGAGTCCGGGGCTGTCGACGCCGCCGAGTCTCAGGCCGTCGACGCCACACGGACCGAACAGGCCGGCGGCGCGGCGAAGACCGACACGGATGCGACGGCTGGTGCGGCGGAGACCGACACGGACGCGACGGAGGCCCGGACCGACGCTGCGACGGACGTGTCCGGTGCCGACACGAGCGCCGCGGAACGCTCGCCGGCGGACGGCGATTCGGACGCCGTCGACACCGCGGGGACGACCGCGTCGGCCGACGCGGGCGGGAGTGCCGCCGCGAGCGGTGCCTCGCTGGAGACCCGCTCGATTCCGTCGCTCGACCCCGAACGCTCGGCCGAGTCGGAGTCCCAGTCGGCCGCGACGGCGACGCCGGACCGACAGCCCGACCGGCAGGCCCGCGGATCGGGTCGCGAGGCGACGCCGGACGGAACCGACGTGCCACGCCCCGACGAGGCCGAATCCGCGGACGCAGGTGCGGCCGAGCCCGCGAATTCGACGCCGGAGACGGCCGACACCGCCTCGAACTCGTCGGCCGACGACGGGCGCGTGGCGGACCTCGAAGCCGAACTCGACGAGAAGACGGCCGAGATAGCGGACCTCGAAGCCGAACTGGAGGAGGCGCGGGCAAGCGCCGAGGACGCACGCACCGAGCGGGACCGACTGGAGTCGGAGCTGGAGGAGGCGCGCGCCGAAATCGAGCGACTGGAGGCCCGCCTCGACGAGGCCGGCGGACCGGTCACCGACGGCCCGTCGCTGAGCCCGCTCGACGCCATCGACCAGACGAACCTCTTCGTCCGCTACCACTCCAAGGGCGAGGCGACGCTGGAGAAGGCCCACGACGGGGAGGCAGACCGCTCGACCGTCGCCGAGAACCTCCGACTGGAGTACCACACGCAGTTCGAGGCCGAGTCCGCGACGGTCGACGGGGCGGCGTTCGAGACGTTCCTCCACGAGAGCATCCAGTTTCGCTTCGTCGACTGGCTTGTCCACGACCTGCTCTACGAGATACGCGACACCGGTCACGCGGGCGCGATGCAGGACCTCTACGACGCGCTCCCGAAGGCCGACCGCGCGGAACTGAACGGGCAGGTGTCGGTGACCTACACCGAGGACGGCCAACAGCACCGCTCGCAGGAGCAGTTCGACGTCGTCGTCCGCGACCGGATGGGCAACCCCCTCGTCGTCGCCAACCTCAACGACTCCCGGGAGCCCGCCACCGACGGTCAGATGACCGACCTCGTCCGCGACGCCGAGCGGGTCGGCAACGCCTCGGAATCGCTGGCGGCAGCCTTCCTCGTGACGAGCAGTTTCTTCGAGCCCGAGGCGCTGGAGACCGCCGAAGAAGCCACGTCCAGCGGCCTACTCAGCCGCGACAAGCGAAAGAGCTTCGTGAACCTCTCGCGGAAGGACGGTTACCACCTCTGCCTGCTCGAAGCCCGGAACAAAGAGTTCCACCTCGCGGTGCCGGAACTGTAATCAGCCCTCTATCTCGGCCGCGTCCTCTATCTTCATCCCTTCGAGCTTCTCGATTATCTCGTCGACCTTCTCGTCGAGGTCGTCGACGAACTCGCCGGTCTGTTCGGTGGTGATGGCCCCCTGACTGGAGGGCTCGATGAGGTTCTCCTCCTCGAGGACGCGAAGCGAGTAGCGAACCTTGTGGTGTGGGTAGCCCGTCTCGTTGGACATCTTCACGATACCGATAGGCTCGTTCTCGATGACCATCCGGAGGACCTGCAAGTGTCGCTCCAGCATGTCGACTTCCTTCTCAAGCCTGTCTATCATGGCAATTGTTAACTTGTGTTTGCGGGATTTAAAAGTTCCCCTCGCACATCCGTCTTTGCCGGTTTTTGCGTACGCAGAGGGGGCTATTAAACCCGTCGTAACAGTTCACATGGGAACCGCTGGCAGCCGCTGGCGGACCGTAATCGGTTTACCACGGTGGGCGGAACGTGCGGGCGATGACCGTAACCATCGTCGGCTCGCAGCTCGGCGACGAGGGGAAGGGCGGCATCGTCGACCTGTACGGCGACGACGCGGACGTCGTCGCGCGCTATCAGGGCGGCGACAACGCCGGCCACACCGTCGTCCACGAGGGCGAGGAGTACAAGCTCTCCCTCGTTCCGAGCGGGGCCATCCGCGGCAAGGTCGGGGTACTCGGGAACGGGTGCGTCGTCAACCCGCGGACGCTGTTCGACGAGATAGACACGCTGGCGGGGCGCGGCCTCGACCCCGACGTTCGCGTCGCCGAACGGGCACACGTCATCCTCCCGTACCACCGCGTGCTCGACGGTATCGAGGAGGACGTCAAGAGCGAGACCGACCTCGAAGCCGCCACCACCGGACGGGGTATCGGCCCGGCCTACGAGGACAAGGCCGGTCGCCGCGGCGTCCGGGTCGGCGACCTGCTCGACGGCGACGTGCTCCGGGAGCGACTGGAGTACGTCGTCCCACAGAAACGCGCGCTCCTCGAAGAGGTGTACGGCGTCGACGTGGCGGACCTCGACGACCCCGCGGCGTTCGATATCGACGCCCTCTACGAGGAGTTCCGCGAGTTCGGCCGCCGCCTCGACGACGGCGACATGACGGTCAACGCCGGCCGCTATCTCTCCGAGGCCGCGGCCGACGGCGAGAACGTCATGCTGGAGGGGGCACAGGGGACCTCTATCGACATCGACCACGGTATCTATCCCTACGTGACCTCCTCGAACCCGACGGCCGGCGGGGCCTGTACCGGGACCGGACTCGGACCCACCGTCGTCGGCGACGGCGAGGTCGTCGGCATCGTCAAGGCCTACCTCTCGCGGGTCGGCACCGGCCCGCTCCCGACGGAACTGGGCGGCGTCGCGGGCCACACGCCGGGCTACGACCCCGACGACCCCGGCCCCGACGCCGACCTCGCCGAGTACATCCGCGAGGAAGGCGGCGAGTACGGGACCGTCACCGGCCGTCCGCGGCGGGTCGGCTGGCTCGACATGCCGATGCTCCGCCACGCCCAGCGGGCCTCCGGGTTCACCGGCCTCGCTATCAACCACCTCGACGTGCTGGCCGGTCTCGACGAGGTCAAGGTCGGTCACTCCTACACGCTGGACGGCGAGGAGACCCTGTCGATGCCCGCCACCACCGAGCAGTGGGGCGAGTGCGAGGCCACCTTCCGCACCTTCGACGGCTGGCCCGAGGCCGACTGGGAGTCGGTCGCCGCCGACGGCTACGACGCCCTGCCCGAGAACGCCAAGGCCTACGTCGAGTACGTCGCCGACGAACTCGAGACGCCGGTGTACGCCATCGGGGTCGGTCCGGGTCGCGGCGAGACCATCGTCGTCGAGCGCCCCTTCTGACCGCCGCTTTCGTTCCGTTTCCGTCTCCCGTCCCAGCGGTCGCGGCCGCAGGGTAGCGGCACGCTTTTGAGGCCGCCCGCCCGACTCGGGAGCATGAAAGAGGACCTGATGGACATCATCTGCTGTCCGCTGGACAAACACGACCTCGAACTCGAAGCGGCCGAGCGAGAGGACGGCGAGGTGCTGTCCGGCGACCTCGTCTGTACGGAGTGTGGCGAGTCGTTCCCCATCGAGGACGGCATCCCGAACCTCCTGCCGCCGGACATGCGCGACGACGCCCCGGCCTGAAGGTTTTTTGTTCGGCCCGCCGAACTACGTGTGTGCCTGATTCGCTGCCCGTGCATCTCAACCGGGACCGACTCCACGGGCTCGACGTTCCCGACGACTTCGAGGCGACCGGGAGCTTCGACATCCGACTGCGAAACCACGGCGACCCGGTACACGTCCACGTCCACCTCGACGACGCGCTCTCGACGGTCGCGTCGCTCGACGCCACGAACCACTACGTGAAAGGGGAGAGCGAGCGCCTCGTCACCGTCAGCGTCGACGAATCTGGGTCGGCCCGGGGCCGGTTGAAGGTCGTCACCGCCCACGGCGCGACCACCCGCCTCGTCGACGTGCGGATAACCGAACCGCCCGAACCGGACCGGACGGTACAGGTCGACGAGGAACTGGGGAAGCCACAGCCGCGCGCTGAGCCCCAGCCGACCGACACGAGCCTCGACGTGCCCGTCCCCGTCGGCCCCGCGCTCGCCTTCGGCGGCGTGACGGTGGTGGTCGCCGCGGCCGCGGCGCTCGTCGCGGGAGACCCGCTGGTCGTGGTCGGCTCCGTGGCGCTGGTGGCGGGCGTCCTCCTCGTGGGTTACGCCGCCTTCGCCGAGTAGCCCGCCCGCCAGTCGCGCGGGCGTCAGTCGGCTCGGTCGTCAGTGTCCGCCGTCGTCGCCGGCGTCGCTCTCCACGCCACAGAGGTTCCCCGCGTCGTCGAACAGCTTCGCCCGGAGATAGCGCGCCCGGTAGCGGTTGGCCCCGTCGTACACGTCGGCCTCGCGTATCTCGTCGGCCCGGCCGTCGGCGACGGCGTCGATGATGGCCTCGACCTGCTCTTTCTCGCTGGGCGTGAGTTCGAACTCGTAGGTCTCGGGCTGTTCGCCCTCCAGTTTCGTCCACTGGCGCGCGCCGGCGACGACGAGCGAGCAGGGCTCCCGGCAGGGGAACGGTCCGTCGCCGCCGTCGACGTCGAGGTCGGTGTCCTCGTCGTACTCCCACTCGCGGCGCTTGAGACACTGGGAGTCGTCACAGCAGGCCTCGGCGACCCAGTTGACGTGTTCGTAGCCGTCGCCGCGGTCCCACGTGTCGATGACGCTGTAGATGCCGCTCTGTCGCCCGACCGTCTCGCGCCAGTGCGAGACGTCGAGGTCGCCCTGTCGCTCGCGGTGCCAGTTGGCGACGGTCGCCGGGTAGAGGAAGTCGACAGCCCGGAGCAGTTCGTCGGGACCGAGGTCGGGGAAGACCCAGCCCGACCGGAGCGTCGGCGCGGTCTTCAGCGGCCGGTAGCGACCGCGGTCGTCGTGCGTGGCGATGTCGCGGGCGTCGAGCGGGTCGTCGTGTACGTCGAGCGTGTCGCGGGCGGCGTCGGCGTCGTCGGCGTGCCGGAGGTCGTAGACGCGGTGCCCGTCCGCGTCGAGTTCGACGGTGATTCGGAGTTCGCCCCACGTCCTCGTTTGGCCGTCCCGGAGGCGGTCGTACCGCTCGGGAACCGGGGTCTCGGCGGCCGCTTCGAGCCACCGGAGGAAGGCCCACCGCGGCTCGGCCTGCGGGGCAGTCGCGTGCCAGAAGTACCAGTTCGAGACGTACTCGGCGGCCTCCGCGGCCACGTCGGACAGTTCGTCGGCGTCGGCGACCGCCTCGACCCCGTCGGCCGTCTCGACGGTGTAGCTCCCGCCGTCGGCTCGCGCTTCGATGCCGTCGAACGCGATACCGTCGGACGCGGCCTCCGCGAACGCCTCGACGTGGGTGTCTTGCATAGGCCGCGGTACGGTATCGGCCGGGAAAAGTAGCCCGCTACGCCACGCGCGCTACCGCTAATCGCCGGTCGCCGGGTCCGCCCCGCCGGTCTCCTCGCGGACGCGCTCGATGGCGGTCGAGACGTCGGCACCGGCGTCGGCGGCCCGCTCCAGCACCACGTCGGCCATCAGGGGCTCGGTCCCGACTGCGCCGGCGTACCAGATGTCGTGGCCCGCGACCGTCTCGGGCGTCTCCCACCCGGTCCGGTAGTCGTCGGTTAGCCCCATGTCCTCGGGGATGTCCTCTTGGGTGTGGTAGCCGTCGGCGATGAAAAGGGGCACGACCACGATGTCGTCGGTCTCGAAGAAGTCGGTCACGTCGTCGACCTCCGGGTCCTCGTCCATGAACAGCGCCTGCACCTCGTCGAAGCGGTCCCGGTCGGCGATGCGGTCGGCGTGGTACTCGATGGCCTTCGCCGAGTTCTCGTTGCGCTCGGTGCCGTGGCCGACGACGGCTAGCCCGAACCCCTCGCCCACGTCGGCGTCGCCGGTGACCGACTTGGCCCGCTGGACGATGACGTCGCTCATGGTGTCGTGGGTCCCCACCGGGCCGCAGTAGTGGACCGTCTGGCCGGTGTCGCCCGCCGTCAGCGTCGCGTGGGTCGCGCTCGTCCCGTCGGAGTCCCACAGGTCGGGGCCCCACTCTTCCAGCCGGAACTCCCGGGGGATGACCTGCTCGGTGAAGTACCCCTCTGAGACGAACAGCGGGACGAGATACACCTCCTCGGCGTCGACCGTCCGGAGTCCCTCGCGGAACGACGGCTCCTCCTTCCAGAAGGACTCCCGGACCTCGTCGAACGCGCCGGTCGCCCTGATGGTGTCGGCGTGGGTGAACGTCGGCGTACTCGACTCCGCGTTGAGGTGCGAGCCGTGGGCGGCGATGACGAGCGCTTGCTCCATACGCGGCGTTGGGGCGAACCGCTCTTAGGGGCTTCGCTGGCGGCATCCGCGGGCGGCGCGCCGCGGGCGGGGGCCGATGGAACCGCTTTTGGCCCTGCCGGGGGACCCGCCGAGTATGTCACTCGCCGCCGCCACCCGCGAGGCCGTCCGGGAGCGCCCGTTCCTCTACGACGCCCTTCGGGCTGGCGTCGTCAACTACACCGCTGCCGCGCGTACGCTCGACGTCGACGGGGAGACCGACGCCGTCGCCACCGCTCTCCGTCGATACGCCGAGGAACTGCCCGACGACCCCGCCCACGACGCCGAGGCCCGCGTCTCGATGGAGAGCGGACTGGGCGCGGCCGACGGCGACGACGCCCTGCTGACCGTCGGCGACAGCCGCTTTCGGCGGGACGGCGGCTCGTTCACCGGTATCGTCGCCACCGGAGGGGTCTCGCCGCCGGCGCTCGCGGACGCGCTCGACCGCCTGCGCGCGGCGGGCGTTCCGGTCGAGGCCGCGGGGGTCGGGGGAGAGGCGCTCGTCGTCGTCGTCGGCCGCCGCGACGGGCCCGACGCGCTCCGAGTGGTCGAGGGAGCGGTGGGGCGGTGAGCGATACCACCGCGACGGCCACCGACACCGCCCCGCGTCCGACGGCTTAATGCAACACCCCGACCACGACACCGACAATGACGCTCCGCGTGACGAACACGTTGACCGGCGAGAAAGAGCCGTTCGAGCCACGCGACCCCGACTCCGTGTTGCTGTACTACTGCGGCCTGACCACCTCCGACCCGCCCCATCTGGGCCACGCCCGCGGGTGGGTCCACGTCGACGTGATGTGTCGCTGGCTCGACCGACTGGGCTACGACGTGCGCCACGTCGAGAACTTCACCGACGTCAACGAGAAGATAGTCGCCCGCGTCGGCGAGGCCGGCGACAGCGAGGCCGACGTGGCGCGTCACTACGTCCAGCAGGTCATCGAGGACATGCGCGCCCTGAACCTCGACCGCGCCGAGGTCTACCCGCGGGTCTCCGAGCACGTCCCCGAGATAGTCGACCTCGTGGAGCGCCTCGTCGAGAGCGGCCACGCCTACGAGGCCGACGGCTCGGTGTACTTCGACGTGACCAGCTTCGAGGACTACGGGAAGCTGTCGAACCAGTCGGTCGCGGACATCGAGTCACAGGGCACCGACGCCGAGAGCGAGAAGCGCCACCCCGCTGACTTCGCGCTCTGGAAGGCCGACGGCGTCGCCCCCGAGGACATCGAACAGCACCAACATGCCGGGGCCGCGCCGGCCGAGGCGGCCTGCGAGACGGCCCAGACGTGGGACTCCCCGTGGGGGGAGGGCCGGCCCGGCTGGCACATCGAGTGCTCGGCGATGTCGATGACCCACCTCGACGAGTCCATCGACGTCCACGTCGGCGGACAGGACCTCGTCTTTCCCCACCACGAGAACGAAATCGCCCAGAGCGAGGCCGCCACCGGCGAGCAGTTCGCCACGTACTGGCTCCACGTCCGCCTGCTGGAGACCGACGACGAGAAGATGTCCTCCTCGCTGGGCAACTACTTCACCGTCGCCGACGCCGTCGCGGAGTTCGGGCCGGACGTGCTGCGGACCTTCCTGCTGTCGACGGCCTACACCTCCCGGGCGACCTACAGCGACGAGACCATCGCCGAGGCCGAGGAGCGCTGGGACCGCCTCCGGCGCGGCTACGAGCGCGCCGTCGAGGCCTGTGACAGCGTCGACGCCTACGCCAAGGCCGTCGACGAGGACCTGCGCGGGGCTGTCGACGCCGCCCGCGACGACTTCGCGGCCGCGATGAACGACGACTTCAACACCCGCGAGGCGACGACGGCGCTGCTCGACCTCACGAGCGCGGTCAACGCCCACGTCGACGGCCGCGACGCCTACGACTTCGCCGCGCTGCGGCGGGCCGTCGAGGCGTTCGAGTCACTGGGCGGCGACGTGCTCGGGCTCTCCTTTGGCGACCGGTCTGACGGCGAGGTCGCCGTCGCCGAGGACCTCGTCGAACTGGTGTTGGACGCCCGCGAGGCCGAGCGCGAGGCGGGCAACTACGACCGCGCCGACGAACTGCGCGACGACCTCGAAGCCCTCGGTGTCGAGGTGCAGGACACCGACGACGGGCCGACCTACCGGCTCTGAGGCGAGCGGTCGTCTCTCGCCGACCTCGGAACGGGAGAGCCACGAGACTTATCTCCCTCGATACCATCGCCGTGTGTATGCGACAGACGCTTCTCGCCGCGCTCGTCGGACTCCTCGTCGTCTCCTCGGGCTGTGTCGGGCTGTTGACCGGTGAAACCGTGTCGTTCTCGGCGTCGGCCGCCACCGTCGACTCGGCGACCCTCGACGAGACCGGCTACGAACAGGCCGCCAACCGGACCCAGACTATCTCCCGAAACGTGTCGGTCGCGGGCCAACAGCGGACCGTCGAGATAACGAACACCGTCGCCCAGTACGAGCGGACGGCCGAAATCGCGGTGCTGGGTGAGGCCACTGTCGGCCGCTTCGTCGTCCTCTCGACGCCGGGCGCACAGGTCGCCGGACAGACGCTCAATCCCGCGGCCGACTGGTCGAATCGCCGCGTCGTCACCGAGGTGACCCGCCGCACGGGACAGGTCGACGACGTGCAGTTCGAGCGCAATCGGTCCGTCCAGTCGCTGGGCGAGCGCCGCACCGTCTCGGTCTACTCCGGGACGACCACTATCCAAGGGCAGCAGGCCGACGTGCGCATCCACGCCACGAGCTTCCAGCACGACGGCGACGTGCTCGTCCTCGTCGGCGTCCACCCCGCCCAGATAGAGGAGACCGAGAACGTCGACGCGCTGATGGGCGGCGTCCAGCACTGACCCGCCCGCGGGCGTAATGTTTTGTTTCGGGCACCCGATGCCAGAGCCATGCGTTCCCAGACGGTCGCCGGCGTCGCCCTCACCGTTGCGGGGCTGGGCGGGTACGCCGTCGGCGTGACGGCGGCGTATCCGGGCCGCTCGTTCGCGGTCACGGCGGTGATGGTCGGGCTGACGCTCCTGTTGGTCGGCCGCGCGGAACCGGAGGGTGCGGCGTGATTTCGGCGGTCGTCTACGCCCCCGACCGCACCGTCGAGTACGACGACCTCGACGCCGCCCGGACCGCGCTGGGGACGACGTGGGTCCACGCGCCCGAGGTGACACCCGAGGAACTGGACGCACTCGAATCGGCCTTCGGTCTCCACCCGCTCGCGATCGAGGACATCCAACACGACGTGCGCTCGAAGACCGAGGAGTACCCCGACCACACGTTCGTCCTCGTGAAGACGGCCCGGCTGACCCCCGGCGAGACGACCTTCGAGAAGGAGGTGACGACCAGTCCCGTCGGCGTCTTCATCGGCCGGGACTGGGTGGTCACCGTCTCGACCGGCACCGTCGCCCCCGTCCAGCGCGTCCGCGACGCCGTGGCCCGCGGCGACGAGCGCCTCCTGCACAACGGCCCGGACTTCACCGCCTACCGCGTCGTCGACGGCATCGTCGACGGCTACTTCGACCTGCTCGACGACGTGGAGACCGACATCGAGGCCATCGAAGAGGAGGTGACCCACTCCACGGACATCGAGACCCTCGAGAAGATAAACGACGTGCGCCGGGACCTGCTCTCCTTCCGCAAGCAGGTCTGGCCCGTCCGGGAGGCCGTCGGCGTCCTCGCCCGCGGCGACCCCACACAGATACAGCCACAGACCGAGCAGTACTTCCAGAGCGTCTCCGACCACTGCGTCCAGATCGTCGACCTGACCGAGACGTACCGCGACCTCGTCGCCGGCGCGCGCGACATCTACCTCAACACCGTCGCCCAGTCGACCAACGAGGTGATGAAGGTGTTGACCGTCGTCGCGACCATCTTCATCCCGCTGACGTTCGTCGTCGGCGTCTACGGCATGAACTTCGCGGGCGGGCCGTACAACATGCCGGAACTGGGCTGGCGCTACGGCTACCCCGCCGTGATGCTCGGGATGGCCGCCGTCGGGGTCGTCCTCCTGTGGCACTTCCGCGACCGGGAGTACCTATAGCGCCAGCGGGACGAGCAAGACGCCCATCAGCGTCGCTCGGCGGCTCCCGAACCGCGGGGGGACGTGGCCGACCAGCGCGGCCGCGCCGAACGCGCCGACGCCCATCGGGCCGGCGAACACCCACGCGAGGACGACCAGCCCACCGAGAACGGCCAGCGACAGCCGCGCCGGGTCCGCGCGCCCGACGGTGCGGAGGTATCGGTCGCCCACCAGCGGGACCAACACGGCCCCCAGTACCGCCGCGACGACGACGGCAGCGAACAGTTCGGGTAAGGCCAGCGGGACGCCGGCCCGGTCGAGCGCGACGAGGACGCCCGTCCGGGTGTCGCCCAGCGCGACGAGCGCGAACAGGGCAAAGACCGCCGTCGCCGTGTTGACGCCGCTGGTCGTGACGACGAACGCCCGCGGCCCGCCGTCGGCGGTGAGGCCCAGCGCCAGTGTCGCCGCGATGGCGCTGGAGACGCCCGGCAGGTAGCCCACGGCCGCGCCACACAGCGTCCCGACGGCGGCGAGCGTCAGAATCCGCCGCCGGGGCGTCGTCACGGCCGCGCCGTCCTGTGGCGGGACGCCCCGTCCCTCGACGGCGGCGAGCAGGACCGGCGCGCCGAACAGCCCGGAGAACAGCGGGACCAACACGTCGGTCACCGGCAGCAGGCCCGCCACCGGCCGGTCGAGGAAAGCCAGCCCGAGTGCCCCGCTCGCGGCGAGCGACAGCGCGGCACCCGCCCGCCCGGCGACCCCACGCTCGGTCAGCACCAGCAGGCCGGCGATAGCCAGCAACACGAGCGGCAGGTGTGCCGAGACGACGGGATAGAGCCGTCCCATCAGCGTGGTCACGGGGACCGCCAGCGGGACGGCGAGCAGCACTGCCAGCCCGCTCCCCAGCGCCGACAGACGTAGTGCCTCCCGGCCACGGCCTTCGAGGACGAGTCGGTGACTGGGGAGCGCGCTCGCCGCCATGGCGGGGTCGGGCACACCGAGCGCCAGCGCCGGCACCACGTCGAGAAAGGTGTGCGTCACGCCGGCCGCGAGCATCGCCGCGCCGACGTACAGTCGCGGCCCGGGCACGTCGGCGACGACGGCCGCGAGCAGCAGCGCGAAGGTGTTGGCGTGCAGTCCCGGGACCAGACCGCTGACGGTCCCCAGCGTCACGCCAGCCCCGACAGCGAGCAACAGCGCCGCTGTCGCGGCGGGGTCGACGGTCGCCGTCGCGCTCTGGCCGGGCAGCACACCCGGGGCTGGTCGCGGCTCCGTACTTCAACGCTCGGCCCGAACCGGCGGCGCTGTCGCTACTCGGCACGCGCGTCGAAAGAATGTGTGGTCTCGACGTGAGGTGGCCGCGTTAGCCGAACAGCTCGCCGAGGCCCTCGCCGCTGGCCTCGTCGTCCTCGTCGTCGTCCTCGTCGTCGCCGCCGTCGTCGGCCTCGTCTGCCTCGGCTTCCTCGTCCTCGCTCTCGTCGGCGTCGTCGCCACCCTCGGCGGGCGCGGCGGCACCGCCGCTAGCGGGGACGGGCGCGGCAGCGGCCTCGTCGACGGCCTCGTCGATGTCGACGTCCTCGAGGGCCGCGACGAGCGCCTTGACGCGGGACTCCTCGACGTCGACGCCGGCGGACTCCAGCACGTCGGTGAGGTTGTCTTCGTTGATCTCTTCGCCCGATTCGTTCAGGATGAGTGCAGCGTAAACGTATTCCATTGTTGTGGTTGTGTGGTGTGGTTAGAACATCGCTCCGAGCGCGTCGCCGGCGTCCTCGTCGTCGTCATCGTCGCCGTCGTCGGCGTCGTCGGCGTCGGCCTCGTCGGCCTCCGATTCGGCATCGGCGGCGTCGGATGCGCTGTCCTCGGTCTGGTCGTCGGTCTGTTCCTCGGTCGCCTGCG
This sequence comes from Haloarcula sp. MBLA0138, assembly GCF_055632455.1. Lineage (NCBI taxonomy): Archaea > Methanobacteriati > Methanobacteriota > Halobacteria > Halobacteriales > Haloarculaceae > Haloarcula > Haloarcula sp. MBLA0138. The sequence goes on from NZ_CM145746.1 coordinate 841,670, forward strand.
AGACCTCCACGTCCTGAAGCTCGTCAGGCAGGGCCTCGGCGTCGTCTATCTGCGCGGCGAGCGCGCGGACCTGCGAGTCGGCCTTGCTCACGAGGTCGGGGACGACCTCGGGGTCCTCGATGGCGGCCTGCAGCGCGAGGCTCTTGGCGTCGCCACGGGCCGACTGCAGCATGGTCCGGACCGTCGTGTCGGTCGGGTACTCGGCGTTGACCGAGAGATTGAACGCCCGACTCGCGGCGGCCTTGATGTCGCTCGCGTACTGGTCGACGTCCAGTTCGAGCTCCTCGGGTTCGAACAGCACGCCGTCGGCGAAGACGGCACGGAGGTCGAGGCCGACCTCCTTGGGCTCGATACCGAGCTCGTTGAGGACGTTGGCGAGGTCCTGCGTGACCTCCCCGCCGGTCTCCAGTACGGTCGAGTCCGAGAGGACCTGAATGGACCCCTCTTGGATGCGCGCGTCGGCACCGACACTCTGGAGTTCGCCGACGAACGGGCCGGGGTCGACGCCGGTGTCGCCCTCGGGGATGACGATGTCGTTCGGGGCGACCTCGCCCGCGCCGATGGGCGCGGGGGTCTTCGAGGCCTCCAGCTCCTGATAGAGGGAGAACGGGTTGTCGTCGGTCCCGATGAGTCCGACCTGTCCGGCGACGTAGCCCGAGAGGTCCTCGAGGCCGTCGTCGACCTCGTCGAGGGCACGCTCGAGCAGCGTGTTCCGGGAGACGCGAAGCTCCGCGGTACCGTGGAGGTCGCGGCGCATGTCCTGTAGCTGCCGGGACGGAATCCCGGCGATGTTGACGACGCCGACGCTCTCGTAGGACTCCAGCATGCCCACGATGTCGTCGACCTCCTCCTGTTTCCACTGCGGGATGGTCTCGGTCTTGCGGACGTCTTCGGCGCTCATCTCAGGCCACCTCCACTGCGGGGCCCATCGTCGTCTTCACGTACATCGTGTCGACGTTGAGCGGCCCCTTCTCGAGGTCGGCGTGCAGCCGACGCATGATGACGTCGATGTTGTCGGCGAGGTCCTCGGCGGACATGTCCTCCGCGCCGACGCGCGTGTGGAACGTCCGTCGCTCCCCGCTACGGAGCTGCACGGTGTTTTTCGTACGGTTGACGACCTCGACGACGTCGTCGTCGGGGTCGAGCGGTTCCGGCATCTTCCCGCGCGGACCGAGGACGGTCCCGAGGTAGCGACCGATATCCTGCATCATCCCCTCTTCGGCGATGAAGAAGTCGGTCTCGTCGGCGAGCGACTTCGCTGCGTCGTCGTCGCCACCGAGTTCCTCGAGTTCGTCGTGGTCGAGTACGTCGTCTGCGACCTCCTCGGCACGGAGGGCGGTTTCGCCCTCGGCGAAGACCACGATAACGGTCTCCTGACCGGTGCCGGCAGGGAGGACGACGGACTCGTCGACGCGGTTCGACGGGTCGTTGAGGTCCAAATCGCGCAGGTTGACTGCGAGGTCCACCGTCTCGCGGAAGTTCCGCTCGGGTGCGTCCTCGAGTGCGCGAGAGACTGCTTGCTCTATTTCCTGATCTGCCATTGTTCACCTCCGTAGTGCGCCAAACGGCTGCTACGGGTCAGTGAAACAGGCGGATGCCTGTCTCGTGCGGGAAGAAGCCGATGCGCCACTTAAAACCGTCGAACCGCCGTTTCGGCTCCCGGTCGGTTTATGGTGCGACGCCGCCACGTCTCCGCCAATGCGATTGCGGACTACGCTGGCGGTGACGCTGGTAGTCGTCGCGGCAGTCCTCTCTGGGGTGGTCTACGCCGGATTCGCGGTACACAAAGAAGGCATCACCGACCGCGAGCAGCAGTCGTTGCGGACCGGTGCGATAACTGTCGCCGACGCGCTCGACACCAAGATCAAACAGCAAGAGCGCACCGTCGCGCTGTGGGCCGCCAACGACGCCGTGGCGGCCGAGGGGACCGAGGACCAGCGTGAGGCCCTCGCGGCGTTTCGCCAGCGCTCGCAGTTCGAGGGTGTCTCCGTCGTCGCGGCCAACGGGACCATGGTCGCTATCGACGCCGCGGGCCTCTCGGCGGAGCAACAGGCAGAACTGGTCGGCGAGGACTTCGGCGACCGCCGGTACGTCCAAGCGGCGCTGGGCGGCCGGCAGTACGTCAGCGACCCGCTCGTCGCCGAGAGCGGGAACCTCATCGTCACCATCTCGACCCCCATCCGTCGGGACGGGCGCGTCGTCGGGACGCTCAACGCGGCGTTGCACCTGACCGAGACGGACTTCTTCGCCGAGGCGGGGAGCGTCCTGCCGCCCGCCCACACGCTGTCGGTCAGGACCGCCTCGAACAGCTCGCTGTACCGCGAGCGACCGGTCGCCGCGGACGCGCTGTCGGCCCGCCACACTGTCGCCCGAACCGGGTGGGTCGTCGCCGTCACAGTCGACCGACGGGTGATTCAGGCCCCGCTCCGACGAGCCACCTACCAACAGGCGGCCGCCGTCGTGGCGACGCTGCTTGCCGTCGCGGTGCTGGGCGTCTGGGCCTCCCGGCTGACGCTGCGCCGGATAGCGACGCTCCTCGACGGCTTCGACGCGCTGGAGGCCGGCGACTACGACACTACCCTCGACCTCGGGTCGACGGCCGAGTGGGAGCGCATCGGACGGCGGTTCGACCAGTTGGCCCGGACGCTGGACCGCCGCGAGTCACAGATAACGGTGTTCAACCGCGTCTTCCGGCACAACCTCCGCAACGACATGTCCGTGGTACTCCTGTCGGCCGAATCCATCGCCGACACGGACGACCTGCCGCCGCAGGTCCGCGCCGCCGCCGACCGAATTCGCTCGCGTGCGGAGTCGTTCATCGACCGCACCGAACACGCCCGGACGGTCCAGCGCCAGTTGCTCGGCCGTGACGACGGCGAACGGGACCCGGTCGACCTGACCGCGGCGGCGCAGGAGGTGGCGACCGAACTCCGGGCGCAGTTCCCCGAGTCGACCGTCGCCGTCGACGGGCCCGAGGCCGTGACGGTGCTGGGCGAGGAACCCGTCCGGTTGCTCCTCTCGGAACTCGGGACGAACGCCGTGGTCCACAACGACCTGTCGACGAGCGAGCGCCGCGTCACCTTCGAGGTCGGCCGCGAGGGCACACACGCGAGCGTGACCGTCAGCGACAACGGGCCCGGCATCCCCCCGCTGGAGCGTGCTCTCCTCGTCGGCGACCGCGACGAGTCGCCGACTGCACACGGCAACGGGCTGGGCACGTGGCTGGTGAAGTGGCTCGCCGAGTCCGTCGACGGCGACGTGGCGGTCACCGTCGACGACGACCGCGGAACGAGCGTCACCGTCAGACTACCGCTGGCCGACGACGGCGAGCGAGCGGACTGATAGACTGGGGCGGTGTCACTGTCAGCCGTGTGAAACCGAGAGAGAATTCGACCTGCAGGCGTCCGGTTGCTCGCTGTCGGCTTACGCCGCGGCCTCGTCGGCGAACACGTCGTCGTACTCGCCGTCGTCGATGCGTTCTTTGAACTCGCGGGGGTTGTGACCCTCGATGGTGACGCCCAGCGAAGTGCAGGTACCGACGACCTCCTTCGCGGCGTTTTTCGCGTCGTAGGCGAGCAGGTCGGGGTGTTTCTGCTCGGCGATCTGCTTGACTTGGTCGACCGAGAGGTCGGCGACGAACTCCTCGTGGGGCTCGCCGCTGCCGGTGTCGAAGCCGGCCTCGTCCTTGACCAGTTCGGCTGTCGGCGGGACGCCGACGTCGATGGTGAACGAGCCGTCGTCGTCGTAGTCGACGGTGACGGGGACCTCCGTGCCGTCGAACGCGGCGGTCTGGTCGTTTATCTCCTGTACGACTGCCTGCACGTCCACCGGCGTCGGGCCGAGTTCCGGACCGAGCGGCGGGCCGGGGTCGGCCTGCCCGCCGGGGACGAGCACTTCGATAGTTCCAGCCATACAGGGAGAATCCCTCGCGGCAGTTTAAAGGATTGCGTTTCAACACCGGCCCCGTGACGCCGACACACGGGTCCGTACGTTGTCTCAGGCGAAGTTCACGCCGTTCATCGCGAGGAAGTCGCCGGCCTCCTTGATTTCCACAGGGGAGCCGATGATGCGCACCTGTCCGCCCTCGTCCCGGACCGTGACGGTAAACTCCGCCTCTAACTCCTCGCGGACGCCGTCGAGCGCTCCCGACGGGAGGAGTATCTGCGTGCTGTCGCGGAACCGGTCCGCACTTGCCATTGTCGAACATGTCGGCGGACGTGGTATAGGTGTGTCGGAATCACGCGGCCGCCCCTCGTTCCCGCTCCCGTGTAGGCGATGAGGAAAGCCTTATTCGGTGTGAGGGGCCGACCTACACGTAATGGGGCTCGAAGAGGAGATAGCGGAACTCGAGGAGGAAATCGCCGACACGCCCTACAACAAGTCGACAGAGGCCCACATCGGCCGGCTGAAGTCGAAACTCGCCGAAAAGAAAGAGAAGCTCGAACAGCAGTCCTCCTCGGGCGGTGGCGGCGGCTACGGCGTCGAGAAGCACGGCGACGCCACCGTCGCGCTGGTGGGTTTCCCCAGCGTCGGGAAGTCGACGCTGCTCAACGCCCTGACGAACGCCGACTCCGAGACGGGGGCCTACGAGTTCACGACGCTCGACGTTTACCCCGGAATGTTGCAGTACAAGGGCGCGAACATCCAGATTCTCGACGTGCCCGGACTCATCGAGGGAGCGGCGGACGGGCGGGGCGGCGGACAGGAGGTCCTCTCGGTCGTCCGGACCGCCGACCTCGTCGTCTTCCTCGTCTCGGTCTTCGAAATCGAGCAGTACGACCGCCTGCGCGAGGAGCTGTACGCGAACAAGATACGCCTCGACAGGGACCCCCCGCGGGTCTCCATCCGCAAGAAAGCCAAGGACGGCCTGTCGGTCAACAGCTCCGTCGACCTCGACTTGGACGAGGAGACCATCAAGAGCGTTCTCCGGGAGCACGGCTACGTCAACGCGGACGTGACCGTCGGCGAGCAGGTCGACCTCGACCGCCTCATCGACGGCGTGATGGACAACCGCGTCTACCTCCCCTCGCTGGTCGCGGTCAACAAGGCCGACCTCATCGAACCCGACTACGTCCCGACGGTCAAAGACGAACTCCGGGACCACGACATCGACCCCGAATCGGCCGTCTTCATCAGCGCCGAGGAGCAGAAGGGGCTCGACGGCCTGCGCGACCGCATCTGGGACGCGCTGGGACTCATCCGCGTCTACATGGACAAGCCGGGCCGCGGCGTCGACTACGAGGAACCGCTCGTTCTCCGCGAGGGCGACACCGTCGACGACGCCTGCGAGAAACTGGGCGGGAGCTTCGACGAGCGGTTCCGCTTCGCCCGCGTCTCCGGCCCGAGCGCGAAACACGACGAACAGCAGGTCGGCCGCGACCACGAACTGGCCGACGAGGACGTGCTGCGCATCGTCGCCAACCGGTAACGTCGCCCGCGCACGGACGACTTATCACCGCCCGGTCCTGCGTCCCCCCATGGACGCCCACATCCGCCGCTTTCTCACCGTTCTCGCCGCCGGTCTCGTCCCGTGGACGGTCGTCGTCGTCGGCGACGAGTTCACGCTCGTGTTCACGTTCGGGCTGGTCAACACGAACCCGCTGGGCGTCACTACGATATACGACTTCTTCTACCGCTACACCCTCGGGCTCCCCCGCTTCATCGAGGTCTGGGGCGGCGGCGTCGCCCTGTACCTGCTTGGCGCGGTCGGCGCGGCCGCGGGAGTCTTGCGCCGGGACGCGCCCGCCCTCACCGCCGTCTCGCTGTCGGCCGCGGCGCTGTCGCAACTGCTCGTCTTCCGGGGGTTCGACCGCCGCGTCGGCTACACCGCCGTCCCCGTCGGGACCGCGGTCCTGCTGACGGTCGTCTGGTGGCACTACTGGCCGCTGGTGCGTGAGGCGGTCGTACCGACCGAGTAGCGGCCGTGTTTACTCGTCGCCCGCGTGCGCGAGGACAAGTCACCAGTCAGCAGTTGCCGAGAGATGTCAGCGATAACCCAGCTGCTCCAGCCGGTCGGCCACGTCGTCGGGCACGTCGAGTTCGTCGTCGGCTTGTTCGACCTCGGCCCGGTCGAGTGCGTCGCGCAGTTCGGCCAGTCGGTCCCGCGGGTCGCCACGGTCGGCCGACCCGACTTCCTCGAACCCCGATAGCGTCTCCCAGCCGTAGTAGTCGGTCGGCTGTGCGGTCCCCCACAGCTCCGCGTCGTAGCGGTCGATGACCGACTGGTCGTACTCGCGCTCTTCGAGGAGGTGCATGTGGCCGGCCTTCAGCCCGTGGCGCTCGACCAGCAGGTCCCGGGCCGGCGGGTCGTCGAGTAAGTCCTCGCCGGGGAGGTCCGACGCGTCGACGCCCGCCGCCGAGAGGACCGTCGGGGCCACGTCACACAGCGTGACCGGTGTCTCGACCCGGTCGCGCTCGACCCCGTCGGCGTGTATCGAGAGCGGGACGTGACACAACTGCGGGTAGACGCCGTGGGTGTGTTCCCACGCGCCGTACTCGCCGAACATCTCGCCGTGGTCGCTGACGGTGACGACCACGTCGAAGGCCGCTCGAAGCTCCTCGAACACGTCCCGGTAGACGTCGGCGAGGTAGCGGACGCTGTCGTCGTAGGCCTGCCGAATCGCCTCGTGGTCGCCCGATGGACCGCTCTCGGAGATGGTGTCCTCGATGTTGGGGCTGTAGTCCACGTCCGTCCGCCGGTACTCCGTCGGCGGGTCGTAGGGCGCGTGGGCCTCCATCAGGTTCGCAAAGAGGAACGTCCGGTCGTCGAACGACTCGCGGCGGAGCAGGTCCAGCAGTCCCTCGGCCCCGTCGCCGTCGTCGACGAACCGCCCGAGACCGGCGTCCTCGGCTTTCAGTTTCAGCCCACGGGCGACGGACTTGCGCGTGTTCGTCTCCGGACCGAGTACTGTCTTTAGAGCGGCGACGTACCGGCCCAGTCCCTCGGTCCCGTGTTCGGAGATGAACGTTCCCCAGTCGACCACGTCGTCGTCGTAGCGGTCGGCCTTCCACGTCGTCTCGAACTCGTCGAAGCCGCGGTCGAAGCCGAACGGTTGGGAGATGTTCGCGTTCGCGCTGTACGCGCGCGTGGTGTATCCCATGTCCTGCAACCGCTCCGCGAGGACCGCCCCGTCGTAGTCCAGCCGCTCGGCCTGCGCGTAGACGCCGGACTCGCTGGGGTACCGACCGGTGAACAGCGACCCGTGGACGGGGACGGTCCACGAACTCGTCGCCCACGCGTTCTCGAACCGACAGCCCGGCAGCCAGTCGAAGTACTCGTCGAAGCTGTCTTTCCGAAGGGTGTCGAGGACGATGAGGGCGACGCTCGTCATGTTTCCCACCGACGATGCACTCTCGACGGGCTAATGTCTGTCGTGTGCGAACCACGTGTATAATACCCACGCGTCAGACGCGCATATGACGAGAACGTGAAACGAACCACAAAGCGCTTATACACTCATCAAAGGCCGTGAGACGGCTGAAATCGAGCATGGGTATTCCTCTCATCCTGCACACCTGACCACAAAACATTTATAATGTCCGCCGTATCGTTTGACCGTACCCCTACCCATGGCTCCAGAAGTGAGTACACCGGCTCGGTCTACGCGTGGTCGCGGTGACTGCGCTCCGACCACGTGGAAAACGGCTGGAACCGCCCGATAGCAACCACAAACTATGACAGAAACCAACGAAAAAATCCGCAGCCTGTTCCTCACAGCGCTGATGGTCTTCTCGGTGTTCGCCGGGACCGTCGCGTTCTCTGGCGGAGCAGCCGCTGCGGCCAACGTTGCCAGTGGTTCGTATAGTACGAACCCTGTCGACGAAGGCCAGTCGCTTAACGGCGAGACAGTACAGTTTACTGTGGACGATGTCAACACCAACGACGGTGATACCGACACGTTCCACGTCAACATCCCGAACCCGATAGTCAATCAGGGTTCGGTCAGTGTCAGTTCCGCGACCGTCTCCGGCACCAACGGTGGCTACAGCACGAACGTGCAGAGTAGCCCCGTCGACGGCCAAGACGACGACGGCGTGCAGGACACCCTGCGCGTGACCACGGGGACCGACCAAGGTGTCACCAGTGACACTGTCACGGTCACCTTCACGTACTCGTTCAGTACGCCCCAGGTCGACTCTGACACGGACTACAACTACCGCGCCACTGTCCTCGACAGTGACGGCGACAACGTCGAACTCGCCGACATCGGTACGGACCTGACGGTCGCCGAGACCGACGTTGACGGGACCGCCCTGCAGTCCGGCGGGACCTTCTACGGCGGTCAGGACGTGTTCGTCCAAGGTCTGACGGACAACACCGACTACCAAGTCCGTGCCGTCGACACGAGCAGCGACGCCGAGCAGGTCGGCGCGCTCCGCCGGACGATCACGGCTAACTCCAACGGCGTCATCGAGTTCGAACTCGACGGTCGCCTGAACGAGGGCGAGTTCGTCCTCGTCGACGCCGACGACGGTACCGTCATCGAGGTCGACAGTTCCGGCTCCGGAACTGACCGCGGTGCCTCCGCCGAGGCTGACGTCGAAGCCGGCGAGTTCGAGGTCGTCACGCAGGACCTCACCGCCGAGTTCGACGACGACTCGGCCAGTAACTCCGAGGACGCCGACGCAGTCGGCTTCGAGATCAGCTCCGACGTTCGTAGCGGCTACAACGTCAACATCTCGGCCCAGGGCGACCTCGACACGGACGACCTGCAGGACATCATCGGTTCCTCCAACGTCTCGACGGTCTACGAGGACGAGGACACCGTTACAGTCAACAACGCAGAGCAGTACGAGACGTGGTCGTTCAACTTCAGCGACATGGACGCCGGTAACTACACGTTCGAGACGAACGTGACGGACACCGGCGCGTCCGACTCGGACACCATCGAGGTGGCCGACACCGGTGGCGACGCGGCGACTCTCAACGAGTCCGTCATCTCCGAGAACCGCGGCGACGTGGCGGAGATTCCGGTGCTCCTCTCGAACACCGACACCGCGACGGTCGAGATCGGTGACTACGAGGACGACAACTACAACCTGACCGTGAACGTCGAAGACGGGAACGGCGACGGTGCGGTCGTCCTCGAGTTCAACAGCTACTCGGCTGGCGCAGTCGAGGAAACGGGCACGACGGGGAGCTCTTCCCTCATCGGCCCGGTCATCCAGACCAAGAACGACGACGACGAGATCACGTACCTCCGTGAGAACGGTTCGTTCTCGGTCAACGCTCCGGACGCCAACCCTGAAGTCGCAGTCGACAGCTCCCGGAACGTCGGGGACAAAGTCCTCGCCGCGACGGACTACGACGTGAGCGTGCAGGCTGGCGAGGAGAACTACGTTGACGAGGCGAACGACGTCTCGACTCTCTCGCTCACCGAGCGCACCACCGACAACGCGACCGTCTGGACCACCTCGTCCGACAACTACGACGACCTCTCGGATGTCGACGAGGACCAGCAGGCTTCGACGATCTACGACCTCGTCGAGAGCGACAACGTCACGCAGTCCGACACGGTCGCCGACAATGACGCTGCCGTCATCCAGATCGAAGCGTCCGGTCTGGAGGGCGTCATCGCCTACCTCGAAACGACCACCAGTAACACCGACGAGGAAGTCTACCAGTCGATGTCCGCCGCCTCCGAGGCCGGCGACACTGACCCCGCTGTCGACGACTCCGTCGTCCAAGACAGCATCAAGGTCTTCACGCACACGCTGGAAGACGGCGACCCCGGTGCTAACGTCGACGCGACCGGCACCGACATCAGTGCCGTCGACACGGACAACCTGCAGGTTGTCTACGACGAGGCCAACGACACGCACTTCGTCGTCGTCGACGACATCAGCAGCCAGCTCAACGCGGACGATGGTGACGAGGTCACGGCTAACTTCACGATGGTCGGCCGTGACGACCGCGCCCTCAGCGAGGACTCGGTCGAAGTCAACGACTCGTTCACCATCCAGGACCGCGAAGCGACGCTGAACAACGGTAACGACATCTCCGTGCAAGCCGCGACCGGTCAGGCCATCCCCGGCACGACCAACCTCGCGCCCGGTACGGAGCTCACCGTTCGCATCCGGAGCCAGTCCAGCCAGAGTCCGTTCCTGAAGCAGCCGACGGCGATCGTTCAGCCCGACGGCTCCTTCACGGCCTCTGCTGACTTCAGCGACAACAGCCCCGGTGTGAACTTCACGGCGCAGACCCGCGTCGGTGGCAGCGACATCGGTGACGAGATCGATGGCGCTATCACCGAGGCCCCGGTCGCAACCGTGAGCATCAGCGACCAGGAATCCGACGGCACGACAGTCACCGTCGACAGCGCGCAGCTGTCCAACGGTGGCTTCATCGCCATCCACAACGGCTCGGCTACCGGTGACGTCATCGGTAACTCGAGCTACCTGGAAGCTGGCAGCCACGAGGACGTTGAGGTCACGCTGGACTCCGAGCAGTCCGGTGACTTCACTGCGGTCGCCATGCCGCACCTCGACACCGACAACGACCAAGCCTACGAGTTCGCCGGTGGCTCCCTGGACGCGCCGTACACGTCCGACGGGTCCCCTGTCACGGACTCCGCGGAAGTGACGGTCGGTGGCGAGGAGACGGACACGCCGACGCCGGAGCCGGAGACGGACACGCCGACTCCCGAGCCGGAAACGGACACGCCGACTCCCGAGCCGATGACCGACACGGCAACCGAGCCGCCGACGACCACTGGTGACAGCGGTCCCGGCTTCACGGCTGCCATCGCGCTCATCGCGCTCGTCGCTGCGGCGCTGCTGGCGGTCCGCCGCGACAACTAACACTAACCGGAGCCGTTCCGGTCCCTGACTTCCGATTTTTCTTCGCGCGCTACGTCGGTAGCGACAGCCACGCGCGCCGCGTGCAACGATAAAGCATATAGGCGGAATCGGCCAACGTGGAGCCATGCTACCGGCAGTCCTGCAGGCATCGGCGGGCGGGGACGGACTGCCCGTGCCCTTCGACCCGCTCGCGGTCTCCGAACCGCTGATGTGGCTCGTGCTCGCGGCCTTCCTCGGGAGCGCGGTGTTGGTCCGCTCCGACGAGGAGTTGGCTCGGTACGCCGCCGTCGCCGGCTGGGGGCTGTTCGGTGCGTTCTGGCTCGTCTTGATACCCCACTTCGCGCTCGTCCAGAAGAGCATCGTCGAGGGCGTCGGGAGCGTCGCCGCGGTCCCACTGTCGCTGTACGCGGGCTACCTGCTGTGGAACGGCCGGGACTCGCTGTTCGTCCTGACGCGGGCCGTCGGGTTCATGGGGCTCATCTACGTGCCCTTTCTCACCATCGGGCCGCTGCGACAGGTGCTCGTCGAGGTGGTCACCGACCAGACGGCGTTCCTGATGTCGCTCGTGGGGTACGACCCGCTGGTGGTCGACGGACTCTCACACGAGGGCGTGCGCATCGCGACCAAGAAGTACCCCTACGAGAGCACGTTTTGGTTCGACCACGAGGGTGGCCCCATCACGTACAACATTCTGCTCGCGTGTACCGGCGTGGGGAGCATCAGCATCTTCGTCGGGGGAATTCTCGCCGTCGAGGCGCCGCTGGGGCGGAAACTGCGCGCGCTGGCGGTCGCGGTGCCGGTCATCTACGTGTTGAACCTGTTCCGGAACGTGTTCATCGGGCTCTCGCTGGGGCTCCAGCGGATGCAGTTCTTCGAGGGGGCCGTCATGGCGCTCTTTGGCCTGTCGGACCCGCGGATGGTCTCGTACTACCTCGCCGACCGCATCCTCGCACAGGTCGGGTCGGTGGTGGCGCTGGTCGCGGTGACGTGGCTGTTGGCGCGGGAACTGCCCGAACTGGCCGTCGTCGTCGAGGACCTCCTCTATCTGGTCACGGGCAGCGAGTACGACCTCCAGAGCGCGTTCGGTGGGGACGAGGCGTCGGTCGGGGCGGCCGACGACTGAGTTCAGTCGTCCGTGGGTGCGCCGGCGATGGCCGACAGCGCGTCGGACTCGATGGGGTGGAGGCTCCCGGGAATCACGAGCAGGTGGAGCGGCGGGCCGAACGAGTCGGCGGCGAGACGATCTAGCGTGTCCGCGGCGACGACGGGGTCTGGACTGCCGGCGCGGGCGACGACGACGCCCAGCGTCTCGGGGAACGGGTCGGCCAGCAGCGCCGCGGCCCTGTCGGCGGTCATGTACGTGTCGTCGCTGTCGTCCCAGTGGGGGTCGTCGACCTTGATGTCGAGGTAGACCAGCGTGTGCAGGTCGCGCTCGCGGTTGTCGACGACGGTGTCGACGACGCTGTCGGGGACGCCGTCGCCGCCGTGGGCGTCCTCGAAGGGGAGCGTCGTCGCCTTGCCGAAGCGGTAGTTCTGGAGGCCGGTCAGCGACGCGGCGGCGGTCTGGGCGGTCGTGCCGTGGACGACGCGGGTCTCGATGCCCCGCTCGGCGGCCCGCAGGCGGAGGTCGGTGTGGGTCGTCGAGACCATCGTGTCGCCGGCGGTGAGAAACACCACGTCAGCGTCGGCGGCGGCGGCGTCGAGAACCGGTGCGGGGTCGCGCTCGACGCCGGCGCGGTCCCGGACCTCGATGGTCGTGTCGTGGTACGCTTCCAGCCGTTCGAGGTCGGTGCCGACCAGTCGGCTGGTGTAGAACTCCGCGAAGACGCGGTCGGCGGCCCGGATGGCGTCGCGGCCGGCGACGGTGACCGAGCGCTCGTCGTAGAGGCCGAGACCGACGAAGGTGAGCATACCGCCAGTGGGTCGCCGCGGGGGATAAAGGGCGCGAAGCGTCAGGCTTACCGCCGGCGCTGGCGGAGTCGGGGTATGAGCGTCCCCTGCGTCCGCGTCCCGCGGGCAGCCGGCGAGCGGACCCGCGGGCGGTTGGCCGAGGCGGGACTGGTCGACGACGGCTACGACATCACCGTCGACGACGGCGCGCTGTACATCCCGGTGACCGACCGCGAGGCGGTCCCCGCGGACCTCACCGTCGTCGCCGCCGACCCGCCGGTCCGCGAGGGCCAGACCGTGCCCGACGACCTCGTCGAGTTCACGGCGAGTTACGAGCGCATCGGAGACGTGGTTATCGTCGACGAGGACGACCCCGAACGGGCCCGGGAACTCGCCGACGCGGTCGTCGAGTCGTCCATCCCGGCCCGCACCGTGTTGAACCGGGCGTCGAAGGTGAAAGGCGAGACGCGGATACGCGACTGGGAGGTGTTGGCCGGCGACGGCACCGAGGTCGTCCACCGCGAGTACGGCTGTGCGTTCGCGCTCGACCTCGCCGAGGTGTACTTCTCGCCGCGGCTGGCGACCGAGCGCCACCGCGTCGTCGAGCAGGTCGCCGAGGGCGAGCGGGTCTTCGATATGTTCGCCGGTGTCGGGCCGTTCGTCGTCCCCGTCGCCCGAGCGGGCGCGACCGCCGTCGGGACCGACATCAACGAGACGGCCGTCGAGTACCTTCGATCGAACGCCGAGCGAAACGATGTCGCCGACCGCGTGACCGGCATCGCCGGGGACGTACGCGAGGTCGCGGCCGACTACGAGGGGTGGGCCGACCGCCTCGTGATGAACCTCCCCCACAGCGCCGACGACTTCCTCGACACCGCGGTCGGGCTGGCCGGCGACGACTGCACGCTCCACTACTACGACATCCAACACGAGGACGACCCGTACGGGCCGGGCGAGCGGGCGATTCGTGCGGCCGCGGAGCCGGCCTACGAAGTCACCGTCGAGACACGCCACACCGTCCGCTCGTACGCGCCCCACGAACTCAACGTCGTGCTCGACGTTCGGTTGACCGCGTGACGGGTCCGCTGCGCGAAACGAACAGTTATGTGAGTTCGTGCGATGGTGGGAAACACCGACAGATGGGAACCGGCGCGGCCGACGACGTAGACGTCCGAGACATCTCTCCGATGGCGTGGCGACTCCTTCGGGTCGCGGCCGGGTTCGGTCAGCGAGAGGTCGAGACGGAGGTCGACGACATCATGCAAGCACACGTCTCCATGCTGGAAAGCGACACTCGGAGCCTCTCCGAGCAGCGCCTCCGACAGCTGTTCGACCTCTACCGGGCGGAACTGACCGACGATCAACTCCGCGTGCTGGTGGCGAACTTCTGATATGAACGGGACAGAGTCGACGACCGGACCGCTCGCGGCACGCGGAATGTGGAGAGGTGGCGTATGACGTGGGCGGCCCAAGCGACGCCCCGGCGGACGGCGCTCTCCCTGTGCGTCGCGCTGGCGGCGACGGCGGCCGTCATCGCTGCACCGACGCCGGCGGGACTGGACCGGGCCGCACAGTTGGCGCTGGCGACGATGGTGCTGGCGGCGATTCTGTGGGTGACGAAGGCGCTCCCGCTCCCGGTGACAGCGCTGCTCATCCCGGTGACGCTGACGGTCTTCGGCGTCTACGACAACATGCAGGCGGCGCTGTCGGGCTTTGCGGACCCGCTCATCTTCCTCTTCATCGCGGGATTCATGCTGGCCGAGGCGCTCCAGACCCACGACATCGACCGGCGGTTGGCGCTGTATCTCATCAACCGGATGGGGCGGTCGCCGCGCCTGCTCGTCCTCGCCATCATGCTCTCGACGGCCTTCCTCTCGATGTGGGTGTCGAACACGGCGACGACGGCGATGATGACGCCGGTCGCGCTGGGCGTGTTGGCGGAGGTCGTCGGCCGCGATACGCCGGAGGACGAGGTGTCGAACATGCGCGTGGCGACGCTGTTGGGGACGGCCTACGCCGCGAGCGTCGGCGGCGTCGGGACGCTCATCGGGACGCCGCCCAACGTCGTCGCCGTCGCCTTCCTCGATAGGCTCGCCGGCGTCGAGATATCCTTCGCCCAGTGGCTCGCCGTCGGCCTGCCGATAGTCGTCGTGACGCTGCCGCTGACGTGGTACGTCCTGACCTTCCGGCTGTACCCGCCCGAGATAGACGACGTGACCGAGGCCCGCAGACAGGCCGGGGAGTTCCTCTCCGAGGAGGGACCGCTGTCGCCCCGCGCCAAGCGGGCGACGTACATCTTCGCGGCCACGGCCGCGCTGTGGATTCTGGGCGGACTGGGCTTTCTCTTCGAGGGTGTCCTCCCGCCCGCGTGGCAGGTGACGCTGTTCGGCGGGAACGGGCCGAACCTGTTCGGGCTGGAGGGTCACCGCGGCGTCCTCTACTTCGTCGTCGTCGGCCTGTTGGCGATTCCCGCGCTGGTGTTGGCCGACGCCGACGACTGGGAGAACCTCGTCGACATCGACTGGGGGACCATCGTCCTGTTCGGCGGCGGCATCTCGCTGGCCGACGCTTTGGGCGAGACCGACGCGACCGCGTGGCTCGCCCGCTCGCTGTTCGACGCGGTGGTCGGTGCCCCGCTCGTGTTGGTCGTCGCCGTCGTCGTCGTCTTCGCGGTGGTGGCGACCGAACTGACCTCGAACACGGCGACGACGACGATACTGGCACCCATCCTCATCGGCCTCGGGAGCGTCCTCGCCGGAACGCTCGGCGTCGCCCCCGTTCCTGCCGCAATCTTCCTCACGGTCACGGGCGCTATCGCGGCGAGTTTCGCCTTCGCCCTACCCGTGGCGACCCCGCCCAACGCCATCGTCTTCGGGAGCGGCCACCTCGAACAGCGCGACATGATTCGCGCCGGCGTGGTGCTGAACGCGCTGATGACCCTCGTCCTGACGGTTCTCATCGTCCTGCTGTTCTCGTTCGTCTGGCCGAGCGTGCTCTGGTAGTCCGCTAGCCACGCCGCGACGCCCGTTCCGAAGCCACACGGTTTCTCACGTAGGAACCTGTGGTAATTGACTCGGAATCATGTATACAACAATCATGTACATTTATTAGCCGGGATACCAACGGTACGCTAAGGCCGTGTATCACTGATACACGACCTGTTCCACCATGACGGACAAACAGAACCGACGGACGTTCCTCAAGGTAGCGGGTAGCACAGGTGTCGTAGGGCTCACCGGCCTCGCGGGCTGTTCCGGTGACGGCGGCAGCGGCGGTGACGGCGGTTCCGACGGTGGCAGCGGCGACGGTGGCTCTGACGGCGGCAGCACCGAGGGCGGCTCGACGGGCGACGGCAGCGGTGGTACGGACACCATCACGCTGGGTGGCTCGATGAGCCTCACCGGCGACAACGCCGACCTCGGACAGCTGTATCAGGACGCCTACGAGCTGACGATTCAGCGCATCAACGAGAACGGCGGCGTCGAGGCCGGCGACGGCAACACCTACGAACTGGAGATGATACTCCGGGACGACGGCACCGACGCCTCCACCTCGCGCAGCATCTATCAGGAACTCATCGACCGGGAAGGCGTCGACTACCTCCTCGGACCGTACGCCAGCTCGGTGACCCTGCCGGCCAGCGCCGTCGCGGCCCAGAACCAGAAGCCGATGGTCGAGGGCGGCGGCGCGAGCCCCGAGATATTCGCGCAGGGCAACGAGTGGATATTCGGGCTCCTGCCGACGGCCAACAAGTACGCGGGCAGCTACATCGACATGTGTCTGGCCCAGGACCCGACCCCCGAGTCCATCGCCATCCTCGCCGAGGACGGCACGTTCAGCCAGTCTACCGCGGAGGGCGCGCGCAACAAGATCGAGAACACCGACCTCGAACTGGTCGTCGACCAGACGTTCCCCTCCTCCACGTCGGACCTCTCGACGAACCTCGGCCGGGTGCGCGACGCCGGGGCCGACATCCTGCTGCTGTGTGCCCACCAGAAGCACAACATCATTCTGGCGAACCAGATGGAGAGCCAAGGCGTCAACGTCGACGCGGCGATGGGGACCGTCGGCAGCCTCAACGAGTCGTTCAAAAACGAGGTCGGCCCCAACGGGGACTACATGTACGGCCCCTCCTCGTGGGCGGTCAACGCCGAGTTCGAGGACCCGACCTACGGCCAGACGGGCGAGTTCGTCTCGGCCATCGAGGAGAACTACGACTACACGCCTGACTACCACAGCGCCGCCGGCGAGGCCGTCATCCAGACGTTCGTCAATGCCTTCGAGAACGTCGACGAACTCGGTCCGACGCCGGTCCGGGACCACATCCGGCAGGCGGAGTTCTCGACGGTGTACGGCACCGTCTCCTTCGACGACAGCGGCGTCATCAACAAGAACATGCTCGTCTACCAGTGGCAGCCCGACCCCGGGCTCCAGATAACCTACCCGGACAACGTCGCCCAGTCCGACCCCATCTACCCGATGCCCGACTGGAGTGAGCGCTGAGACAGATGGCGTTCACGCAGTTCGTCGTCAACGGCCTGCTCATCGGCGCGCTGTTCGCGGCTATAGCCGTCGGCTTCGCGCTCATCTGGGGGGTCGTCGACATCATCAACCTCGCCCACGGCGAGATGGTGATGCTGGGCGGTTACACCTCCTACTGGGTGCTGAGCTTCGTCACTGGCAACGCCGAGGGGTCGCCGGTGCTGTTTCTGGCGACCGTGCCGGTCGCCATCGCCGCGATGTTCGCCGTCGGCTACGCGCTCCAGCGGACGCTGGTCCAGCGCGTCATCGGTACGGATATCTTCCTGACGCTGTTGGTGACCTTCGGTGCGAGTATCGCCATCCAGCAGTTGGCGATTCAGGCGTGGTCGGCCAACCCGCGGTCGATTCAGGTCGGCTTCGCCGACCCGTCGCTGACCGTCGCCGGCGTCGTCGTTCCGAAGATGAAGCTGATCGCCTTCGTCGGTGCCATCGTGCTGACCGCCATCCTCTACGCCTTCCTCCAGCGGACGCGGACGGGGCGCGCTATCCGCGCCGTCTCACAGAACCCGGAGGCCGCGGCCTTGGTCGGCATCGATGTCGAACACACCCGCGCGGTGACGTTCGGCGTCTCCTCAGCCATCGCCGGCGGCGTCGGCGCGTTCATCGCGACCATCCTGAACATCCAGCCACAGATGGGGCTCATCTACACGCTCAAGAGCTTCGTCATCGTCGTGTTCGGCGGCGTCGGCTCCATTCCGGGGGCGCTCGTCGGCGGACTGCTACTCGGTTCGGTCGAGGAACTGACCGCAGGGTTCGTCTCCTCGCGGTGGACGCTCGCCGTGAGCTTCACTCTGCTCATCGTCCTGCTCGTGGTCAAGCCGAACGGCCTGTTCGGCGAGGGGGCTGAGCAATGAGCACGGAGTCGGAGAGCGACCGTGGCGCGCTCCGCTCGGTGCTCCCGCCGGACTACGTCGACCGGCTGTTCGAGGTCTGTGACGCTCACGCGTGGAAGCTGCTGGGGGCCAGTGCCGTCCTCGGCGCGCTCCCGCCGCTGCTTGGGCTCGAACAGGGCTACTACATGACGGTCATCTCCGAGATGTTCCTGTTCGCCATCCTCGCGCTGTCGTGGGACATCGTCGGCGGCCAGACCGGCTACCCGAGTTTCGGGAACATGGCCTTCTTCGGCATCGGTGCCTACACCACGGCCATCCTCGTCAAGGACTTCGCAATCGGTTTCCCGGTTGCGATGGTCGGGGCCGCCATCGTGGCGGTGACGTTCGCGGCGGCCATCGGGGCCGTCGTGCTTCGCCTGCGCGGGCACTACTTCGCAATCGCCACGCTGGGCGTCCTGCTGGCGGCCCAACAGATATCCCGGAACCTCTCCATCACCGGCGGGGCCAGCGGGAAGATACTCCTGCAGGTCCCGTCGGGAACGGTGTTCTACTACCTCTTTTTCGGCGTGCTGATCGCCGAGATGGCGGTCGTCTACTACCTCTCGAACACCCGTTTCGGCTTCATCCTGAACGCCATCCGGGACGACGAGGAGAAGGCGACCGCGATGGGGTTCAACACCACCTACTACAAGACGGCGGCGTGGATGCTGGCCGCACTGTTTACCGGGCTGGCCGGCGGCGCGTACAGCCTGTTCAACACGTTCATCAACCCCCAGACCGCCTACAACGCCGCGTGGAACGTCGAACTTATCGCGATGGCGCTGCTCGGTGGCTCCGGAACGGTCGCCGGCCCGATACTCGGCGCGTTCGGTCTGCACACCGTCATCGAAATCGTCGAGACGGCCTTCGTCGGCTGGCAGTTGGTCCTGCTCGGTGCGGTCGTCATCGTGACCGTCATCGGCTTCCCCGAAGGGCTGGTCGGAACGCTGCGGGAGTACGCCAGTCAGATGGACTACTACAAGCGCGGCGGGATGGCCGCCGCCGACACCGACGGCGGCGACTCGGAGGTGAGCGCCGATGAGTAAGGCCACCGACGCGGCCGCGGCCGACGCCGACCCGGACCGGGCGGTGCTGCGCACCGACGGCGTCACCAAGCGCTTCGGCGGCCTCACCGCCGTCGACGACGTCGACGTCTCCGTCCACGAGGGCGAAATCGTCGGCCTCATCGGCCCGAACGGGGCCGGCAAGTCGACCCTGTTCAACTGCATCACCGGCACCCTCAGCGCCGACGAGGGGCAGGTCTTCCTGCAGGGACAGGACGTCACCGGCTGGCCCGAGTACAAGATAGCCCGGGCCGGCCTCGGCCGGATGTTCCAAGAGACGCGCATCTTCGGGGACATGACCGTCCGGAAGAACCTGCTGCTGGCCGCACAGGAGGCCGGTGCCGACGTGGGGAACCTCCTCCGACGGCCCGACGACTCCCTGCTGGAGCGGACCGACGAATTGTTGGAGTACGTCGACCTCGGCGGCCTCGCGGACGTGCGCGCCGGCCGCCTGAGCTTCGGCCAGCAGAAGCTCATCGAGTTCGCGATGGAACTGATGGCCGAACCGGACCTGCTGTTGATGGACGAACCGGCCGGGGGTATCAACCCCTCGATGCTGGAGAACCTCATCGACTACATCCGGACGGCCAACGAGGACGAGGACGCGACCATCTTCCTCATCGAACACAACATGGACTTCGTCATGGAAATCGCCGACCGCATCTACGTGTTGGCCCACGGCGAGCGCATCGCCGAGGGCACGCCAGCAGAGATTCAGAACGACCAGCGTGTCCTCGACGCGTACCTCGGGAGGGAATAGCGTGGCGACGACATCTGACACCGACGCCGGCACCGACGACGCCATCCTCCGGATGGACAACGTCGTCGCCGGCTACGGCAACACGACCGTCCTCCACGACGTGAGCATCGCCGTCGAGGAAGGCCAGATTGCCTGCCTCATCGGCCCCAACGGCTCGGGGAAGTCGACGCTGATGAAGAGCATCTACGGCTTCGCCGACGTGAAGGCCGGCACCGTCACGCTCCGCGACGAGGAGATAACGGGGCGCTCGCCACAGGAGAACCTCGCCAACGGGATGAGCTACGTCCTGCAGGACGCCAGCGTCTTCCCGGGGATGTCCGTCCACGAGAACATGCTCATGGGCGGGTACGTCTTCGACGACGACGAGCGGGCCGCCCAGCGCGCCGAGGTGCTGTACGACGAGTTCCCGGTGCTTGGCGACATTCGCCAGCAGGAGGCCGGCACCCTCTCGGGGGGCCAGCGCCGCCTGCTCGAACTCGCCCGCGCGCTGATGGTCGACCCCGACGTGATGATGCTCGACGAACCGTCTATCGGGCTCGAACCCCGGTACATCGACGACGTGTTCGAGCGCATCGAACAGCTCAACGACCTCGGGACGACGCTCCTGCTGGTCGAACAGAACGCCGAGAAGGGGCTGTCCGTGGCCGACCGCGGGTTCGTCCTCGCCAGCGGCGAAATCAAGTTCACCGGCTCCGGCACCGAACTCCTCAACAACGACGAGGTCGGCCAACTCTACCTCGGAGGGTAACATGTATCGGCTCCTACTCCCCGTCGACGACGACCCGGACCGCGCCCGCGGACAGGCGGCGTTCGTCGCCGACCTGCCGGCGACGGCCGACGACGTCGCCGCCGTGGTGACCCACACCCTGACCGGCGACGAGGCCGACGCCCCCGACGAACTCCGAAACGTCGAGCGGGTCGACACCGTCCGCCTCGTCCGGAACTACCTCGAAGAGCGGGGCATCGACGTGGAACTCGCCGAGGCCCGGCACCCGCCGGCCGACGGCATCCTCGACATCGCCGACGAGTTCGACGTCGACCACGTCGCCATGGGCTCGCGCAAGCGCTCGCCCGCCGGCAAAGCCATCTTCGGGAGCGTCTCCCAGCAGGTCCTGCTTGAGGCCGACGTGCCGGTCACCGTGGTCGGCGCAGCCGAGGAGTGAGAACGGCTCTCTCCCCGGCCCCGATTCGCAATCCTTATTGCGGTTATCGGCACTATCGACAGATGCAATTGGCACACTCCGATGACGTGTCGCTCCGCGTGACCCGCCGTGTGTGCCCGCGCGCGCCGGTGTAGCTCAGACTGGCTAGAGCGAATCCTTCGTAAGGATTAGGCCGAGGGTTCAAATCCCTCCACCGGCTTTCTGCTGCGAACGATACGTGAGCAGCGAAAGCCAGAGAGGGATTTGAATCAGGGAGTGAAGCGGAGCGGAACGACCGTGGTTCAAACTCCCTCCACCGGCTCTTTCCTTCGGAACAGCCTAAATGGACAGACAGCGACCCGCTTACTTAATGATTGGGCCGCAGATTCACTCAATCAGCCCCCGCTACACAGACAGTTTTGCCGGTTCGTTTCGGTGCAAATTGTTGCTCTTGACGACCTTCTGTTGTGTCGCCCTCTGGTTTGAGCAAATTATGTCAGGGGAGGTATTGTTGCATCATCTCTTTGTGGGCCTTGATTGTATCCTCATTATATTCTAGCTCATGTTTATTATCAAGACACCAATCGAAGTACTCCTCCAGTGATTCAGACAACTCTTCAGCAAGCCCATGATAGTTCACATCCTCTCGCTGAGGATGATACCATTGCCACCAATTGACACTAAACGAATAGTCTTCGCTTGGAGCGAATGAACGTGCAGATTCGCCAATAAGGACCCCAAATGGTGGCGCACTTGACTCTGCTCTGAATGATTGAATTATTGGAACACCCAGCAATAGTGAGTCGAAATATTCTCGCCTTTTTTCGCTTAGACTTCCGTCATCAATTGCTACGTCGGGGACATCTTGACCTCGTAATATCGGACCATAGGCAACACAGGCACGAACAGCAAATCTATGATAGGATTTGTCTGTATCAACAACAACTTTAGCAAGGTTTGACAATGCCTCTTCCAAGAAAATCTCCAAATCATCTCTTCTCTCTGCAACGGCGTATACACCATCCATAGCAGGATATAGTTCAACACCTTCTGCATCGCTTGCTTTTTCAGCGGCAATATGGAGCTTGAAAATGAAATTTGAGGAGATATGCAGAGAACGCGTCATTATCTTTTGAGTCCCCATCAAATCTAACCAGCATACATAAGCATCCTCCGGGTCAGGCAGGTGGTCTGCATTAAAATGTGGCACCTCGAAATGTTTCTGTTCAGCCATACCGTGAGAACAAATGACGAACATCTAAAACTTTCGGCTTCAGAGTACTATAAAGTTACATTTTATGATGTGTTCTGAATTATACACCTCGAATATATTCTCGCCTTCTTTCCGCCTTCTCGTCGTGCGTTCCCTTGTCATAGTGTTTGTCCAGCACCCGGCCAGTCATATTCACCACTCCCCCGTCACGCCCTTCGGCTGACCGGCGTTCCGGGCCGCGGTGACGTATCCACGACAAAGCGCGTGCGGACTCACTGACCCCGGATACTGAGACGCACCGTTCCACGTCGCCGCCTCACACGTTTCGGGGTCTTCATCGAATGGGCAGGTGTCGTAGTGACACGGACGAGTCGCTGTGTAGACCATCCGCTGAATCGTCGTCCGCGCTCGCCGCGGCCACAGAATAGTTCGCTACTGTCGACTACGAGGAGCCAGTTCAGTTCCCGTTGCGCCGCGCCAGCAGTCCGGCACCGACAAGCGCAATCACCGCGGCCGTCACGCCGAAGCCGGGGCCGAACGCCGACGTGGGCGCGGGGCTCCGGGCGCGGATGGGTTCCTCGACGGGGTCGTCGGCCGCGTACTCCCAGACGGCCGTGCGGTTCTCCACGAGGTCCGCGTTCGACTCGCTGATGTCGGTCGGCATCGTCAGTTCGTAGCGGACGGCGACGCCGTCGCCCAGCGCCACGTCGTCCTCCTCCTGGACGGTGACGAACGTGCGGTCAACGAAGGTCACGTTGCCGCCGTCGGTGGTGACGGTCACCGGGCTCTCGGGGCCGGGCGACCACGACTCGAAGCGGGCGTTGACAGTGACGTTGTCGCCCTCGATGGTCTGGTTGTAGTCGTACGACTCCATGCGGCTCGTGTTGGTGTTCCGGAGGAGGTACGCCTCCACGGAGTCAAAGCCCGCGTCGTCCGCGCTCGACTGGAGGGCGTCGAAGGCGGTGGGGCTCATCGTCAGTTCCACGTCGTACGCCGAGACGGTCCCGCTCTCGTCGACGGTCGCGTCGACGGTGGCCGACGCACACCCCCCGAGGGCGAGCAGGGCACACAATCCGAGGACGGCGAGTCGCTTGCGCATGGATGCACCACCGTCAGGACCGGAATAAGCTTTCCGGGCTCAGTGTGTCAACAGGAGCAGCTGGTCGTCGGTGCGGACCAGACAGAACGGTCCGCCGGGGTCGCCGAACGTGTTCTGTCGCTTCTCGCTGACGAGCAGGCGGTCGAAGGCCTCGCCGCAGGCGGGACACGCGAAGTCGTTCCGGTTCGAGAGCGTCATCGTCCCGCGGTCCTCCTGCAGGAGCTTCAGCCCGTGCCGGTAGTCGTGGACGTCGAAGTGGTCACCGGCGTCGAGTCGGTCCATACCGCGAGAAGGGCGGGCGTCGAGTTAAGGCTTAGACGAGATTCGCGCCGACGTAGAGGACGACGACGAGGAATATCCAGACCACGTCAACGAAGTGCCAGTACATCGAGGCCGTCGAGACGGAGGTGTGTCGCTCGGGCGAGTACTGGCCGTAGTAGGCCCGGGCGAAGACGATACCGAGGAGGACGGCACCCATCGTGACGTGGAGGCCGTGGAGACCGGTCAGGCCGTAGAACGCCGAGCCGTAGGCGCCTTCGGTGATGGTAAAGCCCTCGTGGACGATGAACTCGTAGTACTCGTAGACCTGCCCGCCGATGAAGACGATGCCGAGCGCGAGCGTGGCTCCGAGCAGCCTGAGGAACCGCGAACGGTTCCCGTTCAGCAGCGCGATGTGGCTGTAGTGCAGCGTGACGGAACTGATGACGAGGATGACGGAGTTGACGATGACGAGGGACCCGAACACCTCGGGAATCGTCGAGGCCGCCCACACGTCGGTGCCACGCACGATGAAGTAGTAGACGAACCCGGCACCGAACGTGGCGAGTTCGGAGCCGAGAAAGAGCAGCATGGCGAACTTGAGCGTCCGTCCGGAGTGTTCGTCGGTCCCCCGCTCCCAGAAGTCCGAGACGAAGGCGTGGTAGAGCCAGCCGTAGAGGCCGACGAGGAAGACGCCGACCGAGCCGACCGTTGCCGCGGCCCCGATAGTCGTGCTGACGAGCGGTTCCTCGCCGACCGCGAGGACGAACAGCGCGGCCCCGACGTAGATGCCGGCGGCGCCGATGGCCGTCACGAACGGCCACCAACTCGCCTCACCGAAGCCGTGGGGCCAGTCCTCCGTCGCCGGGAGGTGGTGCTCCCCGTGGCCGTCGTCCGTGTGCTCCTCGATAGTACCCATACCCGGCGGTTACGACCCGATTACTAAAAGTCCATCCCATTCGCTCGGCGCGCGGACGCCGTCGCCTCGCTGCCCGCTGGCCGCCCGCCGCGCTGTGCCGACCGGTGGGCGGCTCCGATGCGGAAGGTACACGGGCCTCAGGGACAAAGGGCGCGGCGATGGCAACACCACGCCGCCGGACGACCACGGCGCTGGCCTGCGGGCTCCTGTGGACGGTCGCCGTCGGTACCGCGAGCGCCCACGGTGGAAGCCTCGCCGCCGGCGGCCGAGAGCCGCTGACGGTCCCGACGTGGCTGTTTCTCGGGACCGGCGGGGCGGCCGTCGGCGCGTCGTTCCTGCTGGCCTCGTTCGTCACCGACAGGGCGTTCGTCGAGCGGGTCCACGCGTGGGGTCGGCCGCTGGTCCCCGACGCCGAGCGCGCGCTGGTCGCCGCCGGCCGGCTCGTCGGCCTGCTGGGGTTTGCCGCCGTCCTCGTGACGGCCTTCGTCGGGCCGACGCGGCCCCGCACGAACCTCGCCGTCCTGCTGGTCTGGGTCGCGTGGTGGGCCGGGCTGGCGATGACCACGTACCTCGTGGGCAACAGTTGGACCGTGCTGAATCCGCTGAAGACGCTCGCGGGCCTGTTCCCGACGCTGGACCGGTCCTATCCGGACCGGCTGGGCGCGTGGCCCGGCGTCGTCGGCCTGCTGGGCTTGGTCTGGCTCGAAGTGGTCAGCCCGCTGGCCGACGAGCCGCGCCTGCTGGGGACCGTCGTGGCCGGCTACGCCGTGCTGACGCTCACGGGGGCCGTCGTCTTCGGGCCGGGGACGTGGTTCGAGCGGGTCGACCCCGTCGAGCGGGTGTTTCGCTACTACGGCCGCGTCGCGCCCATCGGCCGCGGCGCGGACGGCCGGCTCCGCCTCCGCTTGCCGGCGATGGCCCTCTCGACGCCGCGGCTGGTCGACGGCGACGACGAGGTGGCCTTCGTCGTCGCGCTCCTGTGGGCGACGACCTACGACGGACTGGTGACGACGCCGGCGTGGCGTGACCTGACCACGCCGCTGGTCGACGCCGGCGTCCCGGCCCACCTCCTCTACCCGGTCGCGCTCGCGGCCGGGTTCGGCCTCTTCCTCGGCGTCTACCGGCTCGCCGTCTCGCTCAGCCGCCGGAGCGCCGAGACGTACCTCGCGCCGTCGGTGCTGGCCGAACGATTCGCGCCGCCGCTGCTGGCTATCGCCGCCGGCTACCACTTCGCCCACTATCTGGGTTACTTCCTCGTGCTCGCGCCGTCGCTGGTCGTCGCACTGTCGGCCCCGCTGTCGGACCCGACGTTCGTTCCGGTACTCGAACTCCCGGGATGGTTCGGCGGCGTCTCGCTGGCGGCGGTCGTCGTCGGCCACTTGGCGGCCATCTGGGTCGCTCACGCGGCGGCGTACGACCTCTTCCCCGAGCGGTTGCAGGCCATCCGCTCGCAGTACCCCTTCATCGCCGCGATGGTGTTCTACACGATGACCAG
Organism: Haloarcula sp. MBLA0138; assembly: GCF_055632455.1. Classification (NCBI taxonomy): domain Archaea; kingdom Methanobacteriati; phylum Methanobacteriota; class Halobacteria; order Halobacteriales; family Haloarculaceae; genus Haloarcula; species Haloarcula sp. MBLA0138. Next base: position 867,724 of record NZ_CM145746.1, read on the forward strand.
CCTGTGGGTCGTCTCCCGTCCGGAGGTGCCCCTGCCCCACCTATGAACGACGACGCCGAGTACACCTACGACGTGCCCCCCGACGCTCCGGTCTACGAGTGCGCCTACTGCGGCCGCCCGTTCTCGACGCGCGAGCGCCGCGCGCTCCACTGGGGGCTGTCCCATCCCGGCGACATCGACGACGACGAGGCCGACGCGTTCCGCGAGGCCTACGCCGCCGAGGAGGACGCGCTCGGCACGTTCCGCCTCCGCGGAGTGGCCGCGCTCATCCTGCTGTACTTCGGGCTGTTGATGGTGTACGCGCTGGTCTGACCGGCGGCCGGGAAGCGACACGTTGATGGGCGACAGTCGCCCACGAACGGGTATGGACCTGCGCGTCATCGACAAATCCGACACGGAGCTCTCTATCGAAGTCGCGGGCGAGGACCACACGTTCATGAACGTCATCAAGGGGGCGCTGCTGGAGACCGACGGCGTCACGGCGGCGACCTACGACATGAACCCCGAGCAGTCGGGCGGACAGACCGACCCCGTGCTGACGATAAAGACCGAGGAATCCGTCGACGCGCTGGACGCGCTCGAAGACGGCACCGACCGCGTCATCGAGAAAGCGGACAGCCTCACCGAGGCATTCGAGGCCGCGGCCTGACGCTTCTCAGCAGACGACGTACGTGACGTAGGCGGTCCCGCCGGGCGCGACGTGAACGTCGACGCCGACGGTTCCCGCCTCGGCCGCCCGGAACGGCGCTCCCCGCTCGACGTAGCTGTCGACCAGCGACGACGCCAGCGCCGTCTCCGTCTCGAAGTCGCTCACCGAGCGGCCGGTCCGCTCGTAGGCGACCCGGTAGGCGACGACGCTCGGCCGCTCGCAGGCGAGGCCGAACCGTTCGAAGGCGGCCCGCTCCGGACCGTCACCCTCGCCGGCCTCCGCCGCCACGAGAGCCTTGTTGTAGTAGGTCGCGGCGTCGGCCGTGGTGGCGTTTGCCGCCAGCGCCGTCGCGCCCTCGTTCGTCCGGCGCTCGTTCAGCGCGTCGACGTAGGCGTCCTCGACCGCCGTCAGTTGCAGGCCGGCGACGCTGTCGGCCGCGCCGGGGGCGTTCGGGACCGCCGGCGGCCCCCCACTCGTCCCGCCGCCCGCGCTCGCGCCGGGGAGCGGGATGACGCCCGTGAACCCGAGCGCGAGGACGGCCAGCAGGACGGCCACGACGACGTAGCCGGCGACGTACTTGGGTTCGACGATGTCGCGCCAACTGGTCGAGATGTCGGCCAGCGGGTCGTCGGCGGCGACGGGTTGGCGCTCGAAGTCCGCGCCGCCACACCGGTTGCAGGGCGGGGAGTTACGCTGGTGTTGGCGGCCGCAGTCCTGACACACCCAGACCGAACCCCCCGGCGTCACGTCGCCGTCGGCCTCAGGGCCGACGGGTTTGACCGCCTTCTCGTAGCTCCCGTGGCCGCAGTTGTCACAGGGCGGGTCGTTCTCCTCGTGGGGCTTGCCACACCACTCGCACCGCCATTTCATTGCCCGAGCTAGGGAGTCGGAACACAAAGACTGCGCGGTTGGGCCGCCGCGGTGGGTCGGTCTGTAGCGCTACAGCCGGACCGGGATGCCCTCGTCGGCCAAGTACTCTTTCGTCTCTTCGATGGAGTACTCGCCGAAGTGGAAGATAGAGGCCGCCAGTCCGGCGTCCGCGCCGGCGTCGACGAACACCTCGGCCATGTCGGCGGGGCTGCCACAGCCAGAGGAGGCGATGACCGGCGTCGAGACGGCGTCACAGACCGCCGTCATCAGCGGGATGTCGTAGCCGTCTTTCGTCCCGTCGGCGTCGATGGAGTTGACGAATATCTCGCCTGCGCCCCGGTCCTCGGCCTCCATCGCCCACTCGACGGCGTCCAGACCGGTCCCCTCGCGGCCGCCCTTGACCGTACACTCGAACCAGCAGGACTCGCCGTCGACCTCGGCGTAGTGTTCGCCCGCCTCGTCGAAGCGCCGCCGGGCGTCGAGCGAGATGACGATACACTGGTTGCCGAAGGCGGCCGCGCCCTCCCCGATGAGGCTCGGCTCGGCGATGGCACCGGAGTTGATAGAGACCTTGTCCGCGCCGGCCCGCAGCGTCTCCTTGATGTCCGCCCGAGTGCGGATGCCGCCGCCGACGGTCAGCGGGATGAACACCTCGTCGGCGACGGCCGACACCGTCTCCAGCATCGTCTCGCGGCCCTCGGCGGAGGCGGTGATGTCGAGGAAGACGAACTCGTCGGCCCCGGACTCGTTGTAGGCCTTCGCCATCTCCACCGGGTCGCCGGTGTACTCCAAGTCCTCGAAGTTGACGCCCGTGTAGACGGCGGCGTCCCCGTTCTCGTCGACGTCCACGTCGATACAGGGGATGATGCGCTTCGTGAGAGTCATTCGATACACGGGGGTTCGCCACAGGGCCGTTTGACCGTTTCGGCTGGCACAACGGGACCGGAATCCGACAGTTACAGGTACCCGCTGGCGGTACCGACAGGTATGGCAGACGACCACCACGAGGACGACCGGCCGGCGTACGACCCCGAGAACGTGGATTTGCCCGCGAAGGAACCGCCGCTCCGGTCGACGGCTCCCCAGAGCGACTTCACGATGTCGCAGGTCGGCACCGGGGCGGCGGTCGCCGCCGTCGGCCTCGTCCTCACCTTCGGCGTCGCGCTGGCGCTGGTCTGAGCGCCACCGGCGTATAAGTACCTCCAGCGAAAACGGGGGAATCGTGTCGGCAGACCAGCCAACGGACACGACGGTTGCGACCGGTGCGTCCGCGGCGACGGACGGCCGGCGAGCGGGCCGGGAAGCGGCCAGCGCCGCCCGAGATGGTCTCGACGCCGACCGCGTCGACTTCTGTCAGGTATTCGCCAGCGCCGCGCTCGACCCTGCGGCCGTCCTCGACGCCGTCCACGAAGTCGTCGACGCGGACACGGCCGTCGTCGGCTGTTCTGCCACGGGAACGTTCACCGAGGAGCGGACGATGGACGACGGCGTCGCCGTCGGCCTCGTCACGAGCGACTCGGTCCGCTTCGATACGGCCATGGCGACCGGTATCGGGGAGAACGTCCAAGGGACCGTCAGAGAGGTCGCCCGCTCGCTCCCCGGAGACGTCGACTACCCCTACCAGTCCGCGCTCGTCCTCCACGACGGCCTCTCGGGCGTCGGCGAGCGGCTGTCGCTTGCGGTCCAGCGCCGGCTCGGCCCCCACGTCGGGTTCGCCGGCGGTGCGGCCTCAGACGACTACCAGATGGCGTCGACGCCGGTGTTCTGCGGCGAGACCGTGGCCGAGGACGCGCTCGTCGTCGCCCTCGTCTCCAGCGAGCGGCGGACGGTCGTCTCGGTCGACCACGGCCACAAGCCGGTCTCGGAGCCATACGAGGTGACCGACGCCTCGGGCAACGTGGTCCGTGAACTCGACGGGCGACCGGCCTTCGAGGTCTGGAAAGACGCCGTCCGCGATCCGGTCGCCGACGACTTCGGCCTCGACGTCGACGTGCTCGACCCCGACGCGCCGGAGCTACACACGCTGCTTGGTGCCTACGAGTTCGGCATCGACCAAGGCGACGGTTACAAGATACGGTGGCCGCGCCTCGGCGGCGACGGGGACGGCGGCCTCCGGTTCGCCGTCGACATCCCCGAGGAGACGGTTCTGCGCGTGATGCACGGCAGTCCCGAGGACCAGATCGCCTCCGCTCGGCGGGCCGCGGCGGAGGCGGTGGCGCTGGGCGACGGCGTTGCCGGCGGCTTCGTCTACGACTGCGCCTGCCGGGAGATAATTCTGCAGGACGCCTTCCCGGAGGCCGTCGACGCGATGAACGACGAACTGTCGGTCCCGTTCGCGGGCTTCGAGACCTACGGCGAACTGTGCATGCAGATGGGACAGCTCAGCGGCTTTCACAACACGACGACCGTGGTCTTCGTCCTGCCGGAGTGAGCCATGGACCGGACCGAACTCGTCTCGAAGTTCGCGGAGACTGTCGGCGTCGAGAAGGCGGAGTCGCTCGTCGACACGGCGATGGCCGACGTGGGTATCGGGGCCGACGCCGAGATGACGAACGCGGACGCCAGAGACGTCTGTGAGGTCGTCCAGCACACCCACGAGGGGTACGTCGCGCTCGTCGCCAGCGAACTCCGGGTCCACCTCGCGGCCGAGGAGCGGTTCACCGCGCTCCTCGGTAACGTCCCCGACCCCGCCGTCGTCGTGGAGTTCGACCAGCGCGAACCCTACGTCAAGTCCGTCAACGAGCCCTTCGAGGCGTCGTTTGGCTACGACGGGGACGAGATCGCCGGCGACTCGCTCCCGTCGCTGGTCGCGCCGCCGGAGACGACCAGCGACGAGATAGTCACCGACTGGTGGCGCGCCACCGACAACTCCGAGCAGGAGGTGACCCGAACCACCGCCGCCGGCGAGGTCCGGACCTACCTGTTCCGGAACGTCATCGTCACGCGCGAGGGCGGCGAGGTCGAGGGGTACGGCGTCTACACCGACATCACCGAGCGCAAGCGCCGCGAGCAGCAACTGGCCTCGCAGAACGAACGCCTCGACGAGTTCGTCAGCATCGTCAGCCACGACCTGCGCAACCCGCTGAGCGTCGCGACCGGCCACACCGGCCACCTGCTCGCCACCGTCGAGGACGAGGCGGTCCGCGAGAGCCTCGAAGCCATCGACGCAGCCCACGGCCGGATGGAGCGACTGCTCGGCGACCTGCTCGACCTCGCCAGACAGGGCCGGGTCGTCGGCGAGACGGAACCGGCCGACCTAGACGCCGTCGCCGCGGCGGCGTGGCGACAGGTCGACACCGACGGGGCGACTCTCTCGGTCGACGCCGACGTGACCGTCGAATGTGACCCGACCCGCCTCCAGCAGTTGTTCGAGAACCTGTTCCGAAACGCGATGGAACACGCGGGTCCGGACGCGAGCGTGACCGTCGGCACGCTCGACGCCGGCGACCGGGGCGGGTTCTACGTCGCCGACGACGGCCCCGGTATTCCCGAAGCCGACCGCGAACAGGTGTTCCAACACGGCTACACGACGGACGCGGACGGGACCGGATTCGGGCTCTCTATCGTCCAGAGCATCGCCGAAGCCCACGGCTGGACGGTCGGCGTCGGTGAGAGCGCGACCGGCGGCGCGCGCTTCGAAATCAGGCGATAGCCCGCGCCGGCATCAGGCCAGTTCGTCGGTGATGACCGAGCGCAGGGCCGCTATCTCGCCGGCGTCGTACTGCACCCGCTGGCCGTCGACCGCGAGGTCCAGACGGCCCGAGGCGTCGGTCTCGCCCAGTTCGGTCACCGACGCGACCCCGTCGAAGGCCTCGCGGACCGCGTCGGGGTCGGTCGTCTCGAAGACGACGCGGCCGGGGCGCTCGTCGAACAGGGCGACGTCGTCGGCGTCGAGTTCGACCGTCGCGCCCGCGTCCCCGTGGACCATCTCGGCCAGCGCGACGGCCAGTCCGCCGTGGCTCACGTCGTGGCTGGCGCGGACGTGGTCGGCGTCGGCCACGTCGGCGACGGTGCCGACCAGTGCCGTCGGGTCCGCGGGGAGAGCGGGGAAGGCGTCGCTCCCGCCGAACTGCGCGGTGTACTCAGAGCCGCCCAGCCCCGGGTCCGCCCCGGCGGCGGGGCCGTCGCCGACGACCACCAGCGTCCCCTCGCCGGCCAGTTCCAGCGGCGGCGCGTCGTACCCCTCCTTGACGCCGACCAGCGCGAGCGTCGGCGTCGGTGGGATGGGGCCGGCTTGGGAGTCGTTGTACAGCGAGACGTTGCCGCCGACGACCGGCACGTCGAGTTCGTGGCACATGTCCGCGAGGCCGTCGACGATGCCCTTGAAGCCGCCGTACACGTCGGCCTTCTCGGGGTTGCCGCCGTTCAGGCAGTCGACGGCGGCGTGGGGGGTCGCCCCCTTCGCCGCGACGTTCGTGGCGTTCTCCAAGGCGACGGCGCGAGCGCCCTCGTAGGGAGCGGCGTCGGTCCAGTTGGGGTCCGCGCCGGCCGAGAAGGCCAGCCCGGTCCCAGCCTCCCGAATTGCCAGCAGGGCAGCGTCGTCGCCCGGCAGGACGCTCGTACGGACCTGCACCTCGTGGTCGTACTGGCGGTAGACCCACCGCTTCGAGGCGGTGTTGGGGCTGGCGACGACGCCCTCGAAGGCCTCGTCGAGCGCGACAGTCGGCAGGTCCCGCTCGGTTTCGGTCGGGGGCTCGGCCGGCAGGTCGTTCATCGGCGCGCCGTCACCGAGGAACTCCGCCGCAACGTCGACGACCGTCTCGCCCTCGAAGGTGCAGACGTAGTTCGTCCCCGGTTCGGTGAGTTCGCCGATGACCGAACAGCCGAGGTCGTAGCGGTCGGCGAGTTCGGCGACTCGGTCGACGTTTTCGGGCGCGACCTCGTACACCATCCGCTCCTGACTCTCGGCGAGCAGGTACTCCATGGCGTTCATGTTCGGCTCGCGCTCGTGGACACGGTCGAGTTCGATGCGCGCACCCAGCCCGCCCTTGGCGACGAGTTCGGACGAGGCCCCGCCAAGCCCCGCCGCGCCGAGGTCGCGGGCCGACTCCACGAGCCCTTCGTCGAGCAGCGCCTCGTTGCACTCGACAAGTAGCTTCTCGGTGTAGGGGTCCCCGACCTGTACGGCCGGGCGGTCCTCCGTCTCGGCGTCCTCCGCGAGGTCCTCGCTGGCGAAGGAGGCCCCGCCCAGTCCGTCCCGGCCCGTCGAGTTCCCGACGAGGACGAGCTTGTTGCCCGGCTCCTGCGCTTCGGCGGTGATGGTCCGCTCGGGCTCCAGCAGGCCGATACAGGAGACGTTGACGAGGGGGTTGCCCTCGTAGCCGTCGTGGAAGGCGACCGACCCGGTGACGGTCGGGACGCCGATGCAGTTGCCGTAGTGGGAGATGCCCTCGACGACACCCTCGAAGAGATAGCGGGAGTGTTCCCGCTCGAAGTCGCCGAAGTAGAGGCTGTCGGCGAGCGCGATGGGGTAGGCTCCCATCGACAGCGTGTCCCGGACGATGCCGCCGACGCCGGTCGCCGCGCCGTCGAACGGGTCGACGTAGGAGGGGTGGTTGTGGGACTCGATACCCATCGTGACGTACATCTCCTCGCCGTCGCCGTGGGCCGGCAAGGAGACGACTGCGGCGTCGTCGCCGGGGCCGATGACGACTTGCTCGCCCTCGGAGTCGAACGCCGACAGCAGGGGCCGCGAGGAGCGGTAGGCGCAGTGTTCGCTCCAGAGGTTCTCGAAGAGCGCGGCCTCGGCCCGCGTGGGCTCCCGGCCGATTTCGTCGACCACGATATCGTGGTCAGCGTCGGACAGGCTCATTAGGTGGTCGTGGCTCCCGCCCGGCTAAATCGCTTTCCATGCGCCGCCACGCGGCCCCTCGCCCGGGCGCGACGCGTCGGTCCCCGGCGGCCTACACCGCTCCCTAACTCGTTTGGTGGTCCTGATACACACGTGGCCCCCATGTGAATATACGTGAACGTCCGACTGCCCACCGACCGACTGACCGACGACACCATCGACGAACTCGAACGCGCGGCCCGCGGTCTGCCGAGTGTGGAACTGGAGACGGCGAGCGGCCCGGGGCTGACGGTTCGGGGCGACGGCAGCGGTATCGCGCAGCTTCGACGGTCGCTGTTCGTCCGAGAGTCCTCCGCCCGCGCGTACGGGCAACCGACGCTCGCGGACGCGGACCGCACGGCCCGCACGCGCATCCGGGACGCGCTCTCGGCCCGATAACCCGTCGCACGTCCCCGACCGCCGCGGCCGCCTGCGGTTCGCTATCGAGGTCCTACCGGACGTACAGCGAGTAGAGGATGATACCCAGTCCGGTGGCGGTCAGCGCGCTGGAGACGAAGACGCTGACGTTCAGGAGTTCGAGGCCCAAGAAGCGGCTGACGACGAGGTCCAGCGCGCCGCCGAGGATGGCCCCGACGGTGACGACGCCGAACCCGTAGGTCAGCCATTTGTGTTCGGGCGACTGCGTCCGCTGCCACGCCTGATACGAGTAGTACGTGATGAGGCCGCCAATGACGAGTGTGAGCGTCTTGGCGGCGACGATGCCGATCTGTGAGCTTGGAATGTGTGGCATGGTTATGTCTCCTTTCTGACCTCCGACCAGAGGTTCTCGAGCCGCTGGTCCGGCGACCGCGGGCGGTGGGTAACGTCGACTGCGAACTCCCGGTCGTCGTCGAGCAGGATGACGACCTCCTCGAAGTCGATGGCGTATCGGCTCGCGTGTTGCCCGTCCGGGCGCACCTCCACCCCCTCGTACAGCAGCGACGACTCCGTCAGTAGCTCCAGCTTTCGGTAGGTCGTCGACAGCGGGACACCGCTCTCCTCCGCTATCTCACTGGCCGTCATCGGTTCGTCCAGCACGCTGACTATCTCCCGACAGTCCTCGTCGTCGAGCGCGTCCAGCACGTCCTGTAACGCCGGCGTCTCGTCGTCACTGAACGGGTCCCGGACCATCGTTGTCACCCACTCTCTGCCGGACACGTTTAATATGTCCGAAACCGTCCGGATGGTGCCGTCTGCTGTCGGTTTCCGACATATAGTAACCGTGATTTTGCGGGGGTAGTGTAAACTACTCCCGCCCGTTCCCAGCCACTGAGAACGGTTTCGCCGCGGTGAGAACGCGCCTCCGAGGGTATATACCAGCCGTCGAAACGTTCAGGTGTCCCATGACTGACCGCATCGGCGCACCCGGTTCCGGTATCTCGCGGCGCGACTTCGTGAAAGCCTCCGGCCTCGGCGGCGCGGCCGCCCTCGCCGGCTGTACCGCTCCCGACTCCCCGGGAACCGCGACCGACGCTCAAGCGGACGCGACGGCACCCCAGTCCAGTAGCGACCTGCCGACCACCTCCCCGCCGGAGGTCGTCAACGTCGACGAACAGGGCGGACAGGTCACGCTCTCGTCGGTCCCGGCCCGGCACATGGCCCATCCCATCGAGACGATGGGCGGACCGGTCGAGCTCCCGCAGGTGTGGGCGTTCAAGGCCGACGACGGAAACCCGAGCGTCCCCGGTCCAATCCTCCGGACGACGGAGGGCGAGGACATGGAGGTGACGCTGGACAACACCGACGGGATGCGGCCCCACACGGTCCACTTCCACGCCGTCTCGAAGGACTGGGAGGACGACGGCGTCCCGACGACGACGGGCATCCGCGTCGACCCCGGCGAGAGCCACACCTACACTATCCCGGCCAACGAGCCCGGAACCCACCTCTACCACTGCCACTACCAGACCCCGCGCCACCTCGACATGGGGATGTACGGCATCTTCCGCGTCGACCCCGAGGGGTACGAACCGGCCGACAAGGAGTACTTCCTGACGCTGAAAGAGTGGGACTCCCGGCTCAACCGCCAGATGGCCGGCATGGACGCCACCTACGACCCGCGGAACCGACGGGCGGACACCTTCACGGTCAACGGGAAGTCCGCACCCCGGACGCTCCACCCCGAGGACGGCTCCCCGATTATCGTGGAACAGGGCGATACGGTCCGGCTGCACCTACTCAACGGCGGCTACATGGACCACCCGATGCACATCCACAACCACCGCTTCGAGGTCCGCTCGAAGGACGGCGGCGTGATTCCCGAGGCCGCCCGGCACCGGCAGGACGTCTGTTCCATCCCCCCGGCAGGCCGGCGCACGCTGGAGTTCGAGGCCGACGCCGACCCCGGCATCTACCTCATGCACTGCCACAAGGTCAACCACGTGATGAACGGCTCCGCGTACCCCGGCGGGATGCTCACCGGCGTCGTCTACAGGGAGGCGATGGACACCGACATCTTCGGGCAGTTGATGGAGTACGCGGGATACGAAGGTTGAGCGGAGCGAGACCTTCGAACCGCGCGGGCTACGACCGAAGGTACGAGACGATGCCCAACAGTGCCATCACCGTGCCGACGCCGAGCAGTTCCAGCGGGGCCCGCGACTCCTCGGCTTCGAGGAAGCCGTCGGCCGGCGAGGCCGGGTCGACGTAGGCTGTGACGGCGTCGCCGGCGTCGTAGGGTGCCAGCACCTCCCGGGCCGCCGACTCCGTGTCGTAGTTCGTGGACGACGACGCCGGGTAGATGTCGTTTCCGGTGTACGCCGTCCCCTGATAGCGGTACTCGAAGGTGACCGTCGGCCGGTAGTCGGTGCCGCCGCGGCGCTGTGAACTGGTCTCGATGCCGGTGTCGGTAACCGTCGCGTTCACTTCGACAGCGTCCTCGACGGCCGCGGACTGCTGGACGTAGTCGTAGCCGCCGTAGCCGGCGACGGCGAGGCCGACGAGGACGACGAGGAGGGTTGTGCGCGCGGAGGTCGGTCCGTCGGAACCGATGGAGATGTTCGGGGACACGTCGGCCCCTGAAAAATCCAACGAGCCTAACGGTTACGCTCTATGGCGAGAGCCGGGACCGCCGGTAGCGACGCCCCGTCCGGGTTCCCAGCCGCTGGGAACCCGCCGCCCCCGTTTTTTAGTGGGCGTCCAAGTGACCGGTATGGACCGACCGGACTACGAGGTCGAGGCACCGCGGGGCGCGACCAGCCGCGAGTGGGAAGTGTTCCTCCGGGAGACCGCCGCGGAGCCGCTGACCCACGCCGGCAGCGTCAGCGCGCCCTCGGAGACTATCGCCCGCGAACAGGCGACGCAACTGTTCGGCCACGCCGCCGCCGCGCTGTGGCTCTGCCCGGCCGACGAGACGCGGCGGTTCCAGACCGCCGACCTCGCGTTGGACCCCGACGGCGGTGACGGAGACGCGACGATGGACCGCGAGGAGATGGCGGCCGAGACACTGCGGGGTGAGGACGGATGATTTCGGTCTCGAAGCTGCTCTGTGACCTCGACGCGGAGGGCGACGGCCTGCGCTACGACGCCGCCAGCGAGTCGACGAAGGCCCAGATTCGGGACCGCAAGCAGCGCCGCCCGGTCGTCGTCTGGAACGTCACCAAGCAGTGCAACCTCTACTGCGACCACTGCTACGCCGCCGCCGACACGGACATCGCCGACGGCGAACTCACCACCGCCGAGGGGAAGGCGCTGCTCGACGACCTCGCCGACTACGGCGCGCCGGTCGTCCTCTTCTCCGGGGGCGAGCCGCTGGTCCGCAACGACCTCGAAGAACTCATCGCCTACGCCGACGAGGTCGGCGTCCGGCCGGTGCTGTCGACCAACGGGACGCTCATCACGCCCGACCGCGCGGAGTCGCTGAAGGCCGCGGGGCTGAAGTACGCCGGCGTCTCCGTCGACGGCCTCCCCGAGCGCAACGACGACTTCCGCGGGATGGCGGGGGCGTTCGACGGCGCGGTCAAGGGGATAGAGAACTGTCTCGACGCCGGCCTCAAGACCGGCCTGCGATACACCATCACCGAGCGCAACGCGCCCGACTTGGAGGGTGTTGTCGACCTGCTGACCGACGTGGGCGTCGACCGCTTCTGCTTCTACCACCTCGACTACGGCGGCCGCGGGACCGAAATCGTCGATGCCGACCTCACGCCCGTCGAGCGCCGCGAGGCCGTCACGCGAGTCTGTGACATGACCCGTGAGTACCACGACCGCGGCGAGGAGATCGAGACGCTGCTGGTCGGCAACTACGCCGACGCCGCCTACCTCGTCGAGTACGCCCGCGAGTACCTCGGCGAGGCCCAAGCCCGCCGCGTCTACGAGTACCTGCGGGTCAACGGCGGCGACCCGACCGGCGAGCGCGTCGCCGACGTGGACTATCAGGGCAACGTCCACCTCACGCAGTTCTGGCAGGGCTACTCGCTGGGGAACGTCCGCGACCGCCCGTTCGGCGACATCTGGGAGGACGAGTCAAACCCGCTTCTGCGGGTCCTGCGGGCGCGCGAGGACCGTCTCACCGGGAAGTGCGCCGACTGCCGGTACGCCGGCGTCTGCCGCGGGGCCTCTCGGCTGCGGGCGCTCACCGTCGAAGACGACCTCTTCGCTCCGGACCCGCAGTGTTACCTCGACGCCGACGAGCGGACCGGGCCGCTCCCGTTCGGCGACGGCGCCGCGTCGAACCCCGCCGACTGACCGCCCCCGGCCTCAGTCGTGGCGGCCGACGTGGTAGACGACGCCCCAGACGAACGAGATAGCCACCATCACCACGAGCGTCCCCGCGAACTGTTCGTTTACGGGTATCTCGGTCCCCGTCGTGTTCCGTATCACGCCGATGGCGAGCATCGACGTCTCCGCCAGTGGCGGCACGAGGTCCCAGACGTACTTCGACAGCATCGCTCCGAGGATGACCGTCACGAACGACGCGAGGGCGTGTGACCCCCCGGTTGTCGCGGGCATGGGCGACCGTATCGTCCCAACCACCTTATCTGTCGGGTATCTGTCCTTCCTCAGCCGTCGCTGGTGCGTTCCTCCAACCGCGCCAGCGCCTCCCACGAGGGGTCGTTCCCGGGGTGGCTCGCCCGCTCGCCGTCGACGAACACGCCCGCTCCCTCGCCAACCGTCCCGACGACCGCCGCCGGCGTCCCCCGCTCCCGGAGCGCCGCCACCACGGCGTCGGCGTCGTCCGGCGCGACCGTCGCCAACAGCGTCCCGCAGCTACTGACGTGCCACGGATCGACGCCGACGGCTTCGCAAACCGGGTTGACGCCGTCGGCCAGCGGCACGGTCGCCGAGTCCACGTCGAACCGGACGCCCGCGCCGTCGGCCATCTCCACGAGGCCGCCGACCAACCCACCTTCGGTCACGTCGTGCATCGCCGACACGTCCCCCGAGTCGGCCGCGGCCAGCGCGTCCCCGACGAGCGCCGTGTCGTCCAAGCGCGCCTGCGCGGTCGCGACCGTCTCCGCGTCCAGCTCCAGCGCCTCGGGGAACAGGTGGGCGAACAGTCCCGCGACCTCCGCGCCCGGGCCGGTCCCGAGGACGATGCGGTCGCCCGGCCGCGCCCCGTCGGGTCGTATCACGTCGCTGTGGTCGCCCACGCCCAGCACCGTCGCGCCACCGACCCACGAGAACTCGACGCCCTCGTAGCGGGCCGTGTGACCCGTGACGATGCTCACTCCCAGTTCCGCGGCGCGGCCGGCAAAGCCTTCCCACATCGCCGCGAGGTCGTCGTCGGACAGCCCCGGCGGGAGCGTCAGCGTCACCGAGAGGTGCGTCGGTGCGAGGCCCGAGACCGCCACGTCGGCCACCACCACGTCCAGCGCGAACCGCCCGGCCCGCTCGAACCCAAGCCCCGGCAGCACCGACAACGGGTCCGTCGCCAGCACGACCGCTTGCCCGCCCACGTCTACGACGCCGAAGTCGACGCCGTGTGTCGGCCCGAGGTGAACGTCCTCGCGGTCGGCCCCCAGCGACGGGTAGACGACCGCATCGAACACGTCCCGGTCGATCTTTCCGAGGTCGCTCATCGTCTCCCCGTCGGCGAGCGAGCGCTAAGTAACCGGTGGTCACGACCCCCTCGTCGTCCGTCCGCGCTCGGCCGCTCGCCACCCCGTCGCATCACCCCCCACAGGATTACGGCCGGCCACTCAGGTGACTACACGCCGAACTGTCGGACGCGGCCGCCACGGAGCGGTCGCACGTTCGGCTCCACTCTCGTGGGAACGGGCACACGCCACTTCGGCCGCGTCCGCCCGGCTTTCGGCGGGCGCGCCCGCTCGGCATGGCTACCGGCTCGGGAGATAGCGGGCCCCGAGCCGTACCGAGTTGCTTTTGGCCCGGCCAACTGTACTGGTGTCCGTGCTGTCGGTCGAGCTTCACACCCACTCGTCGCTGTCCTACGACGGCCGCGACTCCGTCGACCTCCTGCTCGAACAGGCGCGGGCCGTCGGTCTCGACGGCCTCGCGGTCACGGACCACGACGAGATAGACGCGAGCCTGCGGGCCGCCGAGTTGGCCCCGGAGTACGGACTCGTCGGCATCCCCGGGATGGAGGTCACGTCCGCCGCCGGCCACGTCCTCGCGCTGGGCGTCCGCGAGGCCGTCCCGCAGGGCCTCCCGTTCGACGAGACGCTCGACCGCATCCGCGACCGCGGCGGCCTCGCCGTCGTCCCGCACCCGTATCAGGAGTCCCGTCACGGCGTCCTCGAACACATCTCGACGGACGAACTCGCCGCCGCCGACGCCATCGAGGTGTACAACTCCCGGCTGCTCACCGGCCGCTCGAACCGACAGGCCGAGCGCTTCGCCCGCCGCCGGGGGCTCCCGATGACCGCCGGGAGCGACGCCCACATCGCCGAGATGGTCGGACAGGCGGTGACGAACGTCGACGCCGACGAGCGCAGCGTCGACGGTATCCTCGACGCCATCGCCGACGGGCGGACCACTGTCGAGGGCAAGCGCACGCCGTGGCGAATCAGCTTCCGACAGGCCGCCGGCGGCGCGAAACGCCGCGTGACCAATCGCGTCCGGAACATGCTCGACTGATGCGAGGGGCCGACGCCGACGCGGTCCGGAGCGCGCTCGACACCGCGACGGCGCTGTCGGGGACCGCCGGGTTCGCCGGCGAACTCGACGGGACGCTCGTCCGGGACGTACTCGGTCGCTATCCGCTGTTTCTCGATGCCGCCGACGACCCGACGGTCGGCGGCGCGTGGAGCCACGACCCGAGCGACCTCGCCGACCCCGAGTCCGTCCCCGCGGGTCACGCCGTCGACGCCGACGGTCGCCGCCGGGTCTGGACGCTGCCGGACCCCGACCCGTTCGGCGACCGCGAGAGGGCAGTCGAGCGCGTCCGCGACGCCGTGGAGACCAGCGTCGACGCCGTCCCGACGGACGGGCTGGCCGTCGCCTGCTCCGGCGGCGTCGACTCGGCGCTGCTGGCCGCGCGCCTCGACGCGCCGCTGTACGTCGCCGGCTTCCCGGACAGCCACGATGTCGAGGCGGCCCGGTCGGCTGCGGCCCTGCTGGACCGGGACCTGCGAGTCGTCGAGTTGACCCACGACACCATCGAGCGCGCCGTCCCCGACATCGTCGCCGCGACCGGGCGGACCAACGCGATGGCGGTCCAGATAGCGCTCCCGCTGTTCCTGACGGCCCAGCGGGTCGCCGCCGACGGCTTCGACCGCCTCGCGCTGGGACAGGGGGCCGACGAACTGTTCGGCGGCTACGCGAAGGTGGCGAACGCGCCCGAGGACCCCCGCGTCGAGGCCGACACCGTCCGGGGCGCACAGCAGGAGGTGGTGGCGACGCTGCCCGACCAACTCGAACGCGACGTGCTAGCGTTGCGGGCCGCCGGCGTCGAACCGGTGACGCCGCTGTTGCACGACCGTGTCGTGGGGGCCGCGCTCCGACTCGACGACGCGATGCTGGTCGACGGCGAGACGCGCAAGTGGGCGTTCCGGGAGGCCGCTCGCGGGACACTCCCGGCGGCGATAGCGACCCGAGACAAGAAGGCGGCTCAGTACGGGTCGCTGGCCGCTCGGGAACTCGACCGACTGGCCCGGCAGGCCGGCTACAAGCGCCGGATGGACGACCACGTCACGAAGTACGTGGAGTCGCTGGTGTAGCGAACGGACGGCACGGCGTCGGACACGGACCGGTGTGCCGCCGGCGTCGCGTGGCCGGTCCGCGGTGGCGTTCAGCGCACGGCGACGTTGGTCCCGTGTCGGTACTTGAACCTACGGGGAGTCTCCAGCGACGGCTTCGACCGCTCGGGTACCGATTTCGACCACGTCCGGCGGGAAGCGGTCGCTGTCGGCTTCGAGGGCGGCCGGCGTGACCCACGCCCAGTCGTCGGCGGGTTGCTCGCCCGGGCCGGGGTCTATCTCTCGGCTCTCGGCGCGGCCGTAGAAGATGAAATCGACGTGCTGGTGGCCGACGTTGCCTTCGTCGTCGACGTTGATGTCTTCCAGCAGGAAGTGCTGTGGCTGGGGAATCGAGCGGACGGTCCTGCTCTCGATGTCCTCGCGCGGGGCGACGAGGTCGACCGTGAGGCCCAGTTCCTCGCGGGTCTCGCGCAGGGCGGCCTCGTGGGGCAGTTCGTCGCGGTCGACGTGGCCGCCGGCGGGCAGCCACATGTCCAGTTTGTCGTGTTCGTGGAGCGCGACAGCGCCGTCGCTGACGACGTAGACGGTGGCGACGAAGTGGCGGGTGGTCTCCATACCGGCCGAAGGCGGCCGGCCGTGGTCTGCGTTTCGGAACCGGTCAGGGGTGGACGCTGTCCTCGGCCTCCAGCAGTTCGTGGTAGCGGTTGCGGATGGTGACTTCGGAGATGTTGGCGACCTCGCTGACCTCGCTCTGGGTGACCTTCTCGTTGGTCAGCAGCGAGGCGGCGTAGACGGCGGCGGCCGCGAGGCCGACCGGGGACTTTCCGGAGTGGACGCCCTGTTCCTTGGCGTTCTGGAGCAGTTGGCGGGCGCGGCGCTCGACCTCCTCGGAGAGGTCGAGGTCCGACGAGAACCGCGGGACGTAGCTCTCGGGGTCTGCGGGCTGGATTTCGAGGCTCAGTTCCCGGACGACGTAGCGGTAGGTGCGGGCGATTTCGTCTTTGTCGACCCGTGAGACGTTGGAAATCTCGTCGAGTGACCGCGGGGTCCCGGCCTGCCGAGCGGCGGCGTACAGCGAGGCCGTCGAGACGCCCTCGATGGAGCGGCCGGGCAGGAGGTCCTCGTCGAGCGCGCGGCGGTAGATGACACTCGCCGTCTCGCGAACGTTCTCGGGGAGGCCGAGAGCGCTCGCCATGCGGTCTATCTCGCCGAGGGCCTGCTTGAGGTTGCGCTCTTTGGAGTCACGCGTGCGGAACCGCTCGTTCCACGTGCGCAGGCGCTGCATCTTCTCGCGCTGGCGCGAGGACAGGGAGTTGCCGTAGGCGTCCTTGTCCTGCCAGCCGATGTTGGTCGAGAGCCCCTTGTCGTGCATCATGTTCGTCGTCGGTGCGCCGACGCGGGACTTCTCGTCTTTCTCCTTGGCGTCGAAGGCGCGCCACTCGGGACCGGGGTCTATCTCGTCTTCCTCGACGACCAGCCCGCAGTCTTCACAGACCGTCTCGCCGCGTTCGTTGTCGGAGAGCAGTGAGCCACCACACTCCGGACAGACGATAGTCTCGTCGTCCGTTTGCTCGTCTTCTGTCTCGCGCTCGTTCGCGTATCGGCGGATGGTGGTGTCGGTCATTGGTCACGGACAAACGGGGATGGATACCCGAAGAACGTCTTGTACACCTATCTGTTGCGGTCCGAGCGACTTAAAACCTTTGCCCAACCAGTATGAAGAGTTTCCGAATCGAAAAACTGGGTTTCTGAAATCGTGGGATACGTTCCTCGAACGGAACCGCTGCGACGATGTCGGCGGCCGTTCCGAAACCCTTACCGCCGGCCCAGTCCACCCCCGGAACATGAGTGACAACGCCGTCGACCCCGACGAGGTCCGTCACGTCGCGGACCTCGCCCGCGTCGACCTCGACGACGCCGAGGTCGAGCGGTTCACCGAGCAGTTCGGCGAGATACTGGCCGCTTTCGAGGCGCTGGACGAGGTGCCCGAGACCGACCGCGAGGCCGCCCTCGAGAACGTCATGCGGCCCGACGAGGTCCGCGAGAGCCTCTCGCAGGAGGAGGCGCTACAGAACGCCCCCGAGTCCGAGGCCGGCCAGTTCAAGGGACCGAAGGTGTCGTGAGATGACCAACTACAACGGCTACGTCACCGAGACGACCATCGAGGGGGCCGACGACGGCCCGCTGGCCGGGCGAACCGTCGCAGTCAAGGACAACATCTCCACCGAGGGCGTCCGGACGACCTGCGGGTCGGCGATGCTCGAAGAGTACGTCCCGCCCTACGACGCGACGGTCGTCGAGCGCCTGAAGGCGGCCGGCGCGACCGTCCCCGGCAAGACCAACATGGACGAGTTCGGGATGGGGACGACCACCGAAACGTCGGCGTTCGGCCCCGTCGAGAACCCTGTCGCCGAGGGGCGGGTCCCCGGCGGCTCCTCCGGCGGCTCGGCGGCCGTCGTCGCCGCCGGCGACGCCGACATGGCGCTGGGCAGCGACACCGGCGGCTCGGTCCGCTGTCCGGCCGCCTTCTGTGGCGTCGTCGGCATCAAGCCCACCTACGGGCTGGTCTCGCGGTACGGGCTGGTCGCCTACGCCAACAGCCTCGAACAGATCGGTCCCATCGCCCCCACCGTCGAGGAGGCCGCGGAACTGCTCGATGTCATCGCTGGCCCGGACGACCGCGACGCGACGACCCGCGAGGCCCCCGAGACCGACGGCTCGTACGCCGACGCGGCCGACGGCGACGTCGACGACCTCTCCATCGGCGTCCCGACGGAACTGCTCGACGGGGCTGACGAGCGCGTCGTCGAGACGTTCTGGGACGCCATCGACGACCTCGAAGCGCAGGGCGCGACCCACCACGAGGTCGACCTCCCCAGCGTCGAACACGCCGTCGAGGCCTACTACGTCATCGCCATGAGCGAGGCGTCCTCGAACCTCGCGCGCTTCGACGGCGTCCGCTACGGCCCCGCCGCGAGCGAGGCGGACGGCGGCCACGACGGCGACTGGAACGAGGCGTTCGCGGCGGTCCGCGAGGAGGGCTTCGGCGAGGAGGTCAAGCGCCGCGTCCTGCTCGGCACCTACGCCCTCTCGGCGGGCTACCACGACAAGTACTACAAGAAGGCACAGGACGCCCGCGCGTGGGTCAAGGCGGACTTCGACGACGCGCTCGACGGGGCGGACGTGCTGGCCTCGCCGACGATGCCCGTTCCGCCGATGGAGCGCGGCGAGAGCCTCTCGGACCCGCTGACGATGTACCTCGCCGACGCCAACACCACGCCGGTCAACCTCGCCAACCTCCCGGCCATCTCCGTCCCCGCCGGCGAGACCGAGGACGGCCCCGTCGGCCTCCAACTGGTCGGCCCTGCCTTCGGCGAGGAGACGATAATCCGGGCCGGGAGCGCGCTGGCCTGAACCCGTGAGCGACGACACCGACGGCGGCTGGGTCCACTGGCCGACGATGGCGAAAGCCGTCGCGCTCGGTGTCGGCGTCGGCCTGATTCTCGCCGTGACGCTCGGCGACTTCGTCGTCGGGATGGTGCTCGGAGTGGTCAACGGCGTCGCCTTCGGCGTCGGCTGGTCGCGGTCGCGCTGAGCGCAGTGGACTTTTGCGCGGGCCGCCCCAACGACGGGTGTGACACGAACGGTCGCCGTCTGGCACCGTGCGGACCTACGCACCGTCGACAACGCGGCGCTGGCGGCGGCCGCGGCCGACGCGGACCGGGTCGCCCCGCTGTTCGTCGTCGACCCGGCCTACTACGGCGACGACGCGCTGGCCTGTGACGCCCGCCGGCGCTTCCTCCACGAGTGTCTGACCGACCTCCGCGAGCAGTACCGCGCCGCCGGGAGCGACCTCGCACTGTGGCACGGCGACCCGCGCGAGCGGATTCCGGAGCTGTTGGACCGCGGTGACGAGGTGTACGTCAACCGCGACGTGACCGCCCGGCGCGGGCGCGAGCGGGACCGGAGACTGCTGGACTGCGACGGCGTGACGACCTTCGCGGACGACGGCATCCGGCGGCCCGGCGAGCGCGACCCCGACGGCACCGTCGCCGTCGACACCCGCGAGAAGTGGGACGACCACTGCGAGGCGTACTTCGAGGGCGACACCCACCCGCGGCCGGACACCCTCGACCAGAACCCGCTGGAGAGTGAGGTCACCGTCGACGGAATTGAGCGGCGCTACGGTGTGTGTCCGGACAAACGCCGCGTCCCCGAGGGCGGCACCGTCGCCGGCAACGAGCGGCTGTCGGCCTTCGTCGACCGCCTCGGCGAGTATCCCAGTGTCGTCTCGCCGCCCGCGGCGGCCGCCGAGCGCTCCTCACGGCTCTCGGCGTATCTGGCCTTCGGCGCGCTCTCCCACCGCGAGGTGTACCAACGAGTGCGGGACGCCCCCGCCTCGCGCGGCCGGTCGATGTACACCTCGCGGCTCTACTGGAACCGCCACTACCACCAGAAGCTCGCCGACTGGCCGGGCTGGACCGAGCGGGCGGTCAACCCCGTCTTCCGGGGACTGTTCCGCGACGACCGCGAGGACGAGCGCGACCCCGAACTGGCCCGGGCGTGGCGCGAGGGCCGGACGGGCTTTCCGATGGTCGACGCGGCGATGCGGGCCTTGGTCGAGACGGGGTACATCAACTTCCGGATGCGCGCGCTGGTGGCGACGTTCTACGTCTACGTCCTCAAGCAGTGGTGGAAGCCCGGCGCGGACTTCATGTACGCCCACCTCGTCGACGCCGACTCGGCCATCAACTACACGCAGTGGCAGTCCCAGTGCAACCTCACCGGCGTCCATCCGGTCCGCGTCTACGACCCGGCCAAGCAGGCCCGGGAGTACGACGCTGACGGCGCGTTCGTCCGCGAGTACGTCCCCGAACTCGCGCCGCTCCCCGACGAACACCTCCCGGCACCCGCCGACGCGCCGGTCCACATCCAACGCGAGTGTGGCGTCGACGTTGGCACCGACTACCCCTACCCCGTCGTCGACTACGACCACGAGGCCGACCGCGCCCGCGACCGGTACGCCGCTCTCGCCGACCGTGCCCGCGAGGCCCTGTCGGACCCGCAGGTACGGCGGCGCTGTTCGTTCTCGAACCGCGGCCGGGACCGCACCGACGGGGACGGCGGGGACGGCGGACAGGCCACGCTCGGGGATTTCTGAGGGCCGCGCCGGCCGCCCCGGCTACAGCACCCGCGCGTACACGTCTTCCAGTCGGTCGACGGCGTGGTCGACGCTGACGGCCTCGCGGCGGTCGAGACAGGTCTTGCGGAGTGTCTCGCGCTCGCGCAGCACCCGCTCGATAGCCCGGCGGAAGTCGTCGATGTCGCCCGGCTGGTACGAGTAGCCGGTCTCGCCGTCGTCGACGGTGTCCGACAGCGCCCCCGCGTCGACGCCGGCGACGGGGGTCCCACAGCAGTTGGCCTCCAGCGCGACCAGCCCCTGCGTCTCGACGGGGCTGGGGAAGGCGAACACGTCCAAGGCGGCGTACAGCTCCGGCAGCTCCGCGCGGTCGAGAAAGCCCAGAAAGCGGGCGTCCACGTCGCGCTCGGCCGCGGCGGCTTCGAGGTCCTCGCGGGCCGGCCCGTCGCCGCCGAAGACGACGGTCACGTCCAGCCCCTCGCAGGCCGCCAGCACGTCCTCCAGACACTTCTCGTAGCCGTGCCGGCCGGTGTACCCCACCAGCGGCCCCTCGGGGAGACCGTGGCGCTCGCGGAAGTCGCTCTCGGCCGGCGGGGCGAAGAAGTCCGTGTCGACGCCGTTGGGGATGACCACCGTCTCCGTCTCGACGCCGACGGTCTCGCGGACGTGGGCCGCCGCCCGCTCGCTGGGCGCGACCACCACGTCGGCCCGCCGGAGGTACCACCGCTCGTACTGCTCGGCGCTGGACCGGACGGCCGACTCGACCCGGCCGTTGAACGCGACGTACTCGGCGTACTCCCCCGTCGGCGTGTGGTAGGACGCAACGAGCGGCACGTCGAGCTTCCGGGCGAGCCGTCGGCCCGCCATCCCGAGGCTGAACGGGGTGTGGGCGTGGACGAGGTCGGCGTCCCGGACGCCGCTGGGTATCTGTGGCATCCCGAGCCGGTACCCCTCGTAGAAGGGGAAGGGAAGGCTGCGGACGGGGAACTCCCACGTCTCGGGGGCGTGGTCGCCGTCGGGGTAGACCACGTCCATCCGGCCGCCGCGGCCGCGCCAGCGGTCCTGCCACGTCCGAACGGTGTAGGTGACGCCGTTGACGGTCGGCAGGTACGTGTCCGTGAACGCGGCCACGTGCGGCAGTGTCATCGCCGCCCGCTACCACCACCAGTCGGTAAACGCTTGCCATCCGCGGCCGCGCCAGCGGTGGGCTTTTCCGCCCCGCCGTCGACGACCCGTCAATGCCCGACGACCGCTGGCTGTACGCGTGGGCCGTCGGCTCTATCGCGCTCGGGGCGGCGTCGCTGCTCGTCCCGCTGTACTTCGTCGCCATCGGCGGGTCGACGCTCATGCTCGGCGTGCTGGCGGGTGTCGCCGCCGCGGCCGGCGCACCGGGGGCGCTCCTGTTCGGCCGCGTCGCCGACCGGACCGGCAAGCGCCGCTCGCTCGTGCTCGTCGCCCTCGCGCTCGCGGCCGCCGCGGTCGCGCTCGTCTCGCTGACCCGCGACGAGGCGCTCGTCGTCCTCGCCAACGGCGTCCTCTGGTTCGCCGCCGGGGCCGTCGCGCCCGTCCTGACGCTGCTCGTGACCGTCGGCCACCACGAGCGCGACTGGCCGGGCCGCTTCGCCGACCTCAACCGTTATCAGGGGTGGGGGTGGGCCGGCGGTCTCGTCCTCGGGCTGGCGTGGACGGGTGCGCTCTCCGGGCCGCTCGGCCCGGTGTTCGCACAGCGGACGCTCCTGTGGCTCTGTGCCGGCACGGCGGGGTTAGCGGGCCTGCTGGCCGCGGTGTGGCTCCCCGCGGACCCGGACCCAGACACCGCCGCGGGGCCGCGCCCGAGCCGTATCGCCCGGGCTATCGCTCGCTCGCGGCGGCTCCCCGTCCGGAGTGCGACGTTCCCGGTCGGCCCGGGCCGGCTCTACTGGCTCACGCGCTCGTTTCACCCCCGCCGCGTCGCCGCGCGGTTCACGCCCGCGCTGTCGCTGTACTTCCTCGGCGTCGTCGCCGTCTTCGTCGGCTTCGGCGTCTTCTGGGGGCCGCTCCCGCTGTACCTCTCCCGGACGCTCGCCTACGACTCCGGGACCGTCTTCGCGCTGTACTTCGTCTCCAGTCTCGGCTCGGCGCTGTTCTACGGCCGGGTCGGTCGGCTGGCCGCCGACCGCGACGCCACCGCCGTCCAGACGGCCGGGCTCCTCGCCCGCTCGGTCCTGCATCCGGCGGTCGCCGTCGTCGGCGCGACCCTCGCTGGCGTCGCCGCACTCGCGGTCAACGGGCTGGTTTTCCTGCTCATTGGCGTCGCGTGGGCCGTCGTCGCCGTCACCGCCGCGAGCATCGTCACGGCGCTCTCTCCGCCGGATATCCGGGGAGAGGCGCTCGGCATCTACACGGCGCTTTCGGGCGTCGCCAACGGCGTCGGGTCGGTTCTTGGGGGGTATCTCGGCGAGACCGGGTTCGGCCTCGCGTTCGGCGTCGCTGGGGGTTGTGTCCTGCTCGGCGCGCTGCTGGTCGCGCTCGTGTGGCGTCGCGCGCCCGCGGTCGACCCCGACTCGGCCGCGACCTGACTACGCCAGTTCCTCGTACGTCTCGACCAGTCGGTCGGCCACGCAGTCCAGCCCGTGTTCGCGGGCGGTCTCGCGGGCGTTCGTGCCGAGACGGTCGCGGAGGTCGGGGTTCGCGGCCAGCCGCTCCAGTGCCGCGCGAAATTCCGCGGGCCCGTCGCAGATGAGGCAGTCGTAGCCGTCCTCGTAGTACTCCCGGAAGACCGGGATGTCCGAGAGGACGACGGCCTTCCCGCAGGCCATCGCTTCGAGGACGGCGATGCCCTGATTCTCGTTTTTCGTCGGGAACAGGTAGACGTCGCCGGCCCCGAACGCCGACCGGATGTCGTCGACCCAGCCGGTGAACGTGACGTTCTCGGGCGGCTCGCTCGTCCAGCGCTTGACGGCCGCCGAGGCCTGTGGTCCGTCGTCGTAGGGCCCGAACCACGCGAACTCGTAGTCTGTCGCCTCGGCGAGTTCACAGAAGGTCGTCAGCCCCTTGCGCTCGAAGACGTTGCCGACGGCGAAGACGACCATCCCGTCGAGGTCGTAGCGCTCCCGCGTCTCCCCGCGGAACTCCTCGAACCCCTCCAAGGCGTCGATGTCGACGCCGTTGGTCACCGGCCGAATCGGCGCGTCGACCGGGTACGATTCGAGGACGCCCTTGGTGTACTCGGAGGGACAGAGCACGAGGTCGGCCTGCGAGTAGAACCACTTGAGATACCGGCCCAGCGCCGGCGCGACGAGGTTCGACCCCCTGAAACTGTCCCGGAAGTCCTCGCGCGTGACGTGGGCGTGCAACACCAGCGGCACGTCGTTGCGACGGGCGTGCCGGGCGACGGCGGCCGACCCCGGGCCGATCATGTTACAGTGGGCCACGTCGAACTCGCGGAAGACCGGGTCGTCGAGCGCGGCGTTGCCGGCCAGCGCCCACGCCGGGTGGCCGTCCGTCCACGGCGTGGTCAGCACGTCCACGTCGGTCCCGGCGAGTGCCGTCCGCTGGTGGTCGACCGACGTGCCGATGCCAGACCGGTCGAGGCGGTCTTCCAGTTCGAGGTAGTGCAGGACGCGCACACCGCGACGCTCGACGGCGGGGGTGAAATTCCTACCGGACCACTCCGGAAGGCATTTTCGCGGCCCCGCCGGAGGGACGGCCATGGCAGACGAGGCGGCTATCGCCCGCGAGCGCATCGACCGGCTCCAGTCGTTGGCCCGCGAGGCCGTGCTGGCCGGCCGCGAGGACCGCGCCCGCGAGTACGTCGCCCGTGCCCGCCGCGTGGCCGAGCGCCATCGCCTCTCACTCCCCCGGGAGTTCAAGCGGTTCACCTGCGACAGCTGTGACGCCTTCCTCGTCCCCGGCCGCAACGCCCACGTCAGGACGCGCTCGGGCCACGTCGTCGTGACGTGTGACTGCGGGACACAGGCGCGGTACCCCTACGACTGAGATTTCTTTACGAATCGGGGATTTAAGGTCGACGATGCCCAGTAGGCGTACATGACGGAAAACTCTCGCCGGCAGCGCATCCACGACCTCGACGCGACGCTCCGCGTCGGGAAGGGCGGCATCGACGCCGTCGCCGACGAACTCGACTCGCAACTCGACGACCGGCAGTTCGTGAAAGCGAAGTTCCTCCGGGCGGCCCGCGGCGGGACGACGAGCGAGGAACTGGCCGCCGACCTCGCCGACGCGGTCGATGCCGACGTGGCGCAGGTCCGCGGCCACACGGCGGTGTTCGAACGATGATGCTCCAGACGGCCGGGACGCCGCTGGCTCGGACCCTCGCTAACGCCGGCATCCCCTACGCCGACGCCATCGGGTCGGCGGTGACGTTTCTCGTCGTCTTCGCCGTCATCTTCGCCGTCGGGCGCGCGTTCGTCGTCCCCGTCGTCAACCGCTTTCTCAAGCGCCGCGACCTCGACGCCCACGCCCGCACGCCGCTGCGGAAGCTGACGAGTATCCTCGTCGTCTTCGTCGGCATCGCCGTGGCGTTCGGGATGGCCGGCTACGGCGACTTCCTCCAGTCGCTCGCCACCGTCGCCGCCGCCGCGACGCTCGCCATCGGCTTCGCCATGCAGGACGTGTTGCAGAACTTCGTCGCCGGCCTGTTCATCTTCACCGACAAGCCGTTCCGCATCGGCGACTGGATAGAGTGGGACGGCAACGCCGGCGTCGTCGAGGACATCAGCCTCCGGGTCACGCGGGTCCGCACCTTCGACAACGAACTCCTCACCGTCCCGAACTCCCAGCTCACCGACGGCGTCATCAAGAACCCCGTGGCGAAAGACCAGCTCCGACTGAAGTTCCTCTTCGGCATCGGCTACGACGACGACATCGAGCAGGCGACCGAGATAATCGTCGAGGAGGCCGAGGCCCATCCCGACATCCTCGACGACCCCGCGCCCTCGGTCCGGCTGACGGAACTGGGCGACTCCTCGGTGGGACTGCAGTCCCGCATCTGGATCGCAAACCCCAGCCGCGCGGACTTCGTCAAGACTCGCGGCGAGTACGTCACCGCGGTCAAGGAGCGCTTCGACGAGGCGGGCGTCGACATCCCGTACCCGAACCGGACCATCGGCGGCGGGCTGGAACTGTCGAACGTCGAGGGCATCGTCGAACCGGCCGACGACTGACCCGACGGTACGCGTTCTCGGCGTCGCCGCTGTCCGGCGTTTCAGAACCTGAAAACCGGGAGGGTAGTATTATCAACCAGACGTAATTATCACCGGGTAGCACACGCGACCGATATGGCAGGAAACCGACGCGGTTGGCCGTGGCCCGGTGCTTTCGCCGGGCCGCTCACGGGCTCCGGGGGCGAGGGGTGTCACAGTGGCGACTGACCTCGAAGTACCCGTCACCGCTCTCTGTCACGCCTTCGGCGAGGACCCCGTCGAGACCACCCTCTCGCTGGCGGCGGACACGCTCTCGGTGACCGGCGGCGGCGTCGACGGGGCCATCGCACTCTCCAACGTCTTCGACGCTCGGGTGGGACCGTCGCCACAGGCCGCCCGCGGTCGGCTCGGCGGGACCGTCCTCACCGTCGGGTTCGGGCGCGACGGCCGCCGCCGCGTCCTGTTCGTCGACACCGACGACGACACGCTGGAGACCCTCTGTGGTCTCCTGTACCGCCGCCTCCTCGACGGCCGGGAGGTCGCGGTCCGACACCCGGCGGAGATAGGCGGCCGCGTCACCGACGCCACGTTCGACATCGGGACCCTCCACGTGGTCCCGGACCGCGTCGGCTGTACCGGTATCTCGACCGCGTTCGAGATAGACTTAGAGACCGTCGTCGAGTTCACGCGCTCGACAGAGGAACTGCTCGGCGACCGGCAGTCGGTCATCCACATCCAGTACGTCAAACACGGCATCGCCGTCTCGCTGGACATGGCGCTGAACCCGCCGCGACGCCAGCACCTGCTGGGCCGGCACCTCCAGCGGCGGTACGCCGACGTCCGTCGGTCGATTCGGGACCTCGACGTCGCTCCGCCCTGCGTCCGGACGCTGGTCCGACTCTACTCCCGGCAGGGCAGCGCCGACCTGAGCGCGCGCCTCACCGAGCCGTCGGTCTCGACCGAGGCGGTTCTGCGGGCGCTCCGCGCGCGGAGCCTCGTCGAAGTGACCGACGGCGAGGTCGGGTTGACCTCCCGCGGGTGGATTCTCGTCACCGAGTACGTTGGCACCGACGACCCGACGGCGGCGTCGGCCGACGCCGGCAACCGCTCGCCCGGTCACACGGACTGACGGCTACGCGGACTGTGTCTGGGGAAAGTGTCCGGACCGCGACTGCGCGGACCGTGCGGGAGCGACTGCACGGACCGCGACCGACGGCCGGACGGTGCCACCGCTGTCGAGTCCGATGCCGTATGAATAGGGTGGACCCCGGGATTGCCCGGCGTTCGGGCGTGGGTAATCCCGTTTGCCTCCTCCACCCCGCGACCCCACGAGCGACGGGTGTTCGATGGTCCGCTGCTCACTTCCGTGCCTGACGGGCTGCCATCGTTTAACCACGCGAGCGCGCCCCTGCAGGTGCGACCGCGTGGACCGCCGTCCCCGCGGGACGAGGCTTCCACGTTGGCTCACGGGGTCCACGTCCGTCGGACCGGACGCCCCCGGGCTTCGGTCCCCGCTGATGACCGTACTGCGGGTGGTGAGGGGGGCCAAACCCCCCGACCTAGTCCATCGTGAAATCCGCCGCCGCCCCATAAGGGCCTTTCGGATACACCACGGGACTGCGGCGGGGTCTCCCGCTTACGGCACCGCTCACAGTAATTTCAACGCGCGTGCGAACCACGCTGCGCCCAGCGGAATCGGCGCTGCGACGAGGACGGCGACCCACCGGTGGTACTCGATGACCGTCGACGTCGTCAGCCCCAGTACCAGACTCGTCGGGACCGTCGCCGCCCACAGCAGCGTCAGGCCGACCACGAACAGGCCCGAGACGATGCTCGCGCCGGCGGCGATAGCGGGGTCGGACCGCCCCTCCCGACCCGCCGCCAACACGATGACCGTCACGAGCGCGACGGCCGCGGCGACGAGCGGCGTCACCGCCCCCGCGTCGTAGTACGCCCCGGCGGCACCCGGCGTCTCGACCACGAGATACGGGACCGCGAGCGCGAGCAGGTACAGCACACAGCCGGCGATACCGACGGCGGGCGCGAGCCGCAAGTCGTCCATACCGGGCCTGTGGCCGGCGTGGTCTTAACGCCGACGTTCGAGCGAAACGACGAAACCCCCCGTCGCCGTACGGCCGCCCATGGGACTTGGCTCCACCGCGAAGAAGCTCCAGAAAGTCGCCGACCTCGCCGACGACCTCTACACGAAGGTCAACGAGGTGAAGACGCAGGTACAGGACCTCCGCGGGACCGTCGAGGAGACGAACGACCGCGTCGCGGACCTCGAACGCGAACTGGCCCAGCAGCGGGCGCTCGTCACGGCTCTCGCGGAGGACCGTGGCATCGACCCCGAGACGGTGACGACCGAGGCGCTCATCGACGACGCCGAGTCGGACACGTCCGATTCTGACGGCGAAACGGCCTGACTACGGCTGTACCGGCCCCGTGGGTCCGTGGACGTCGACGGAACGCTCGTCCGCGCTCTCGACTTCGATGACGCCGTCGAACAGCTGTTTCAGCGTGTTCGTCGTCTCCTCGTCGTGGGCCGTCCCCTCCATGGTGTAGACCCCCAGCGCGTCGGCGTTCTCGACCCGCGAAGTGAACACGTGCATGAACCGGAACACCGTCTGGAGGTTGGCGTACATCAGTAGCGTCGACAGCGAGTCGACGAGGACGCGGTTGCGCTCTATCTCCCGCCCCGCGTAGAACGACTCGATGAACTCGGCGAACTTGATGCCGATGCCGGTCATGTCCGTCGGCGACGCGGTGAACTTGACCTCGTCGGTGTCCTCGACGGACTTCCCGGTGTGTCTCGTGACCGCGTCGACGACGCCGACCGGTCCCGGTTCGGGTGCCGTCAGCAGCGACCGGTAGTCGCGCAACACCCGGTCGGCGCTGTCGCGCGCGGTCACGACTATCGCCCCTTCGCCCGCGTTCGACCCCGCGGCCAGCGTCTTCATCGCGAGCCGCCGTTTCCCCGTCAGCGGCGGTCCGACTACCAAGATGTTCGTCCCCGGTTCGACGGTCGTGTCGTCGAGATGTCGTCCTAGCTCGTACATGACCCGTGTTACCCACTCCACTCCGACGGTGACCCACCACCGCTGTATCGAAGCGTGGCTACGGCTACTTCTGACAGACATATATTCTTTTCTGTGGCGGGTGAAAATTGCAACGGGACGCGGTCGGTCGGCCGTTTGACGGCGCGCTGTGGCGTTCGCCCCGAACCGGTTGGTTTACAATGGACCACCGGCGAGTGAGTTGTACGGGGCGCTTAGCTCAGCCTGGACAGAGTGCTTGGCTTCGGACCAAACCGTCGGGGGTTCAAATCCCTCAGCGCCCGTGACTTCTGCGCGAACGACAGTGAGCGCTGAGAGCGTCGGCTATGGGATTTGAAGTAGAGAACGCCGAGCGGAGCGAGGTGTTCGCGTGGTTCAAATCCCTCAGCGCCCGTAGAATTTTGCGGCGACCAACTCGCGAGCCGCACATTCGCCATCTGATGCTTTGAACCACGCGAGACGAACGAAGTGAGTCTCGCACTCGGATTCAAATCTCGAATTCGACCGCCTCACGTCCGACAAGAGGGTTAGATGGCACCGTCGACGATGTCCGCGACGCGCCGCCGGTGCCCGCGGTTCTGCGAAGAACTGACGCGACGACCGAAGCGGTCGCCGTGGGATTTGGTCCCCCCGGTCGGCCCCAGCCAGTACGGCGACCCCCGATTCCGGCCCTCGGCACTCGTCCCAACCCTCCGCGGCCCGCCATCTCGGAGTGTCGCGGCCCCAGTCCCACGGTTCGAGGCGAGTAGTCCGTGACTACCGAACCGGTTTCGTGACACCCGACCGACGGCCGAGAGTACCGGCGGCGTCTCTCGATTCGACTGCCCCGAGTAAGTCGTGTATCTCCGCGACTTACCTTATTGTGGTAGCGTAAGCAACTATCTAAACTCACAATAAAACCATTAGAAACAGAAAAGCTTAACATCGTATTCGTATAGATGTGGGTCATGGGTACATTTGACAGTAGCCGAAGTCGGCGGTCGTATCTGAAAGCTGCCGGCGTCACGAGCGCTCTCGGTCTCAGTGGACTCGCCGGCTGCACCGCCTTCAGCGGCGGCGGTGGGTCCGACACCGTCACCATCGCGGCGGGCGTCCCGGAGACGGGACGGCTGTCCTCCGTCGGCAAGGAGATGCTCGCCGGCTACGAACTCGGCGTCGAACTGCTCAACGAGCGCGACAACGTCGACCGCGAGGTCGAACTCATCGCGCGGGACGACGAGAGCGACCCGACCGTCCTCCGCCAGCAGCTTCAGGAGGTCACGAGCAACAACGACGTGGACATGATCTGGGGGAGCTTCTCCAGCCTGCTCGTCATGGCCGGCTCCGCGTACGCCGAAAACGAGGGTCTGCCCTTCCTCGCCGTCGCGACCTGCTACGAGGAGCCGCTCGTCTCCGAGAACAAGGAGTGGACCTACACGCCGTTCCCGAAGACGCGGGACGTGACCCGGGCGACCACCGGGATGCTCGAACTGATTCCCGAGTCCGACCGGCCGCAGGCAGTCGGCATCTGGGAAGAGAACTCCGGGTGGGGGGCCGAGATGGCCGAAGCGTGGGAGACGAAGCTCTCGGAGGCCGGCTACGACATCGCCCTGCGGGAGACGTACAACCCCGGCAGTCAGGACTTCTCGACGCTCATCTCGCGGACCGCCAACGCGGACGTCGAGGCGCTGGTCGCGTGCCCGCAGCCACCCGACGGCATCACCGCGATGAACCAACTGAACAACTCCGAGTACATGCCGGAGTTCATCGAGTTCGTGCGCGCGTCGGACCCGCAGGCGTGGTGGTCGGCGCTCGGCGAGCAGGGTAACTACGTCACGATGTGCCCGGGCTGGGCGCCCGGCATGACCGGGAACGGCAACGAGGCGTTCCTGAACACGTGGGCGGAGCGAAACGACGGCGAGACGCCGCGGGTGATGGTCGGTGTCGGCTACAACCTCGCCCAGACCACCGAGCAGGCGCTGGCGGCCGCCGACGACGCGACCCCCGAGAGCGTGCGGTCGGCGCTCGACGAGACGACGTTCAACACGGTCATCGGCGACTTCGGCTTCGACCAGTACGGGATGCCCGAACAGGGCCAACTCGCCGCGGCGAGCGCGCAGTGGTGGAACGGCCAGCAGCGCCTCGTCTACCCCCAGACCGAGCAGGCCGCGGACTTCCAGTTCCCCATCGACCTGTAGCCCGCGCACCGCCGTGCCCCTCGGCGACCCACGGCCCGCTCGACGCCGACCGAAATAGATAGTTAAGAAAATACTGCGTATATCAAAACAGCGTAACCGATAGTTTAAATAGAATGATTAACTTGTTATCAAACGATGGTAGAACGTGACATAGAGAACGTGACCGTGCTCGGTGCGGGGAGCATGGGCCACGGCATCGCCGAACTCGCCGCTATCGCGGGCCGCGACGTGGTGGTGCGGGACATCGAGGCGTCGCTCGTCGAGGAGGGCCTCGACCAAGTGGAGTGGAGCCTCGGCAAACTCGAGGAGAAGGGCAAACTCGACGAGTCCGCGGACGAGGTCCGCGCCCGCCTGTCGGGCGAGACCGACCTCGCGGCCGCCGTCGCCGACGCGGACCTCGTCGTCGAGGCCGTCCCCGAGGACTTGGACCTCAAGCGCGAGACGTTCGCGGAGGTCGACGAGCATGCGCCCGCCCACGCCATCTTGGCGTCGAACACCTCCGGTCTGAGTATCACCGAAATCGGCGCGGCGACGGACCGACCCGAACGCGTCGTCGGCACGCACTTCTTCAACCCTCCGGTGAAGATGGACCTCGTCGAGGTCGTCCACGGGGAGCGGACCAGCGACGAGACGCTCGAAACGGTCCATGCGTTCGTCGACGACCTCGGGAAACGCGCAATCGACGTCAAGCGCGACGTTCACGGCTTCATCGTCAACAACGTCATGCTACCGTTCATCGAGGAGGGCGCGTGGATGCTCGCGGACGGCGACGCCGATATCCGGCAGGCCGACGCCGCGATGGTGTACGGCCGCGGCTACCCGATGGGGCCGTTCGAACTCGCCGACTACACCGGCATCGACATCGCGTACCACTTCCGGGCCGACACTGACCTCGACTCCCCGCCGACCATCGCCGAGAAGGTCGAGGCCGACGACCTCGGGAAGAAGAGCGGCCGCGGGTTCTACGACTGGGAGGCCGACGGCCCCGACTACGAACCCGGTGACGGAGATGGATTCGACACGCTGCGCGTGGAGGCTCGGATGGTCAACGAGGCCGCGCGCCTCGTCGGCGAGGGCGTCGCCACCCCGGACGACGTCGACCTCGGGAGCAGGCTGGGCGCTCGCTTCCCCGAGGGCGTCTGCCGACTCGGCGACCAACTCGGTCTCGACGCCGTCCTCGACAAACTGGAGACGCTGCACGAGGCGACCGGGGCCGAGCGGTTCGCGCCCGCGGACTACCTCGTCGAACTCGTCGACGACGGCCGGACGGGCGTCGACGCCGGCGAGGGGTTCCACGACTACCGCGGCGACGGTCCCTACCAGTACATCAACAGGAACGTCGACGATCGCGGCGTCCTCGAAATCGAGTTCGACCGACCGGAGCGCCTGAACGCGTTCTCCGAGACGATGTTCGGCGAGGTCGAGCGGGCGCTGGCCAACGCCGACACCGACGAGGTCGCCTGCGTCGTCTTCTCGGGAGCCGGCGACGACGCGTTCAGTTCCGGCGCGGACATCACGGGGTTCATGACCTCGTCGCCGACCGAACTGATGGACGTCGACGAGGCCATCCGCACCATCGACGAGTTCGAGCGCCCTACGGTGGCCCGCATCGACGGCTTCTGTCTCGGTGCCGGCTTCGAAATCGCGCTCGCCTGTGACCTCCGGGTCGCCACCGAGGGGTCCGTGTTCGGCTCTCCGGAGATCAACCTCGGCCTGATTCCGGGCGGCGGCGGCACCCAGCGACTCACGCGCATCGTCGGCGAGGGCCGCGCGAAGGAACTCGTCTTCCGCGGCGAGCGCATCTCCGCCGAGCGCGCCGCGGACTGGGGGCTCGTGAACCGTGCCGTCCCCGAATCGGAGTTCGAGGAGACGGTCGCAGCGTTCGTCGACGACCTCGCGGACGGCCCGAAGACCGCGCTGAAAGTCGCAAAGCGCGTCATCGACGACGGACAGGACGCCAGCCTCGACACGGGGCTCGACACCGAGAGTCAGGGCTTCGCGCTGCTCACGACCACCGACGACATGGTCGAGGGCGTGACGGCGTTCAGAGACGACCGCGAACCGGAGTTCGAGTGATGACTGGAACAGCCGCAATCGTCGGCGGCGGTCACGCCGACTGGGGGAAACGCGAGGCGACGTGGAAAGACCTCGCACAGGAGGCCGGCAAGGCCGCCTTCGACGACGTGGACGGCGTCACGCCCGACGACGTTGAGGGCCTGTTCGTCGGCGCGGTACAGCCCGAGCGGTTCGCCTTCCAGAGCCACGTCGCGCCGCTGGCGGCGGAACTGCTCGGTATCGAGGTGACGGAGATGGTCTCGCGGACCGAACTGGCGTGTGCCAGCGGGCAGGCGGCGCTGCGGTACGCGTGGCTCGCCATCGCAAGCGGACAACTCGACGTGGCGCTCGTCCTCGGCGTCGAGAAGATGAACCTCGGCGACGAGTACATGCAGGAGACGCAGTCGGGCATGACGAACGTACTCGACCGCGAGTTCGACGGCGTGAACGGCCTGAACGCGCCGTCGTTCTTCTCGATGTTCGCACAGCGACACATGCACGAGTACGGCACGACGCGGGAACAGCTCGCCACGGTGAGCGCGAAGAACAAGCGCCACGCCGCGAACAATCCCTACGCGCAGTTCCAGCAGGAAGTCAGCGTCGACGACGTACTGGAGTCGTACCCGGTCGCGCCGCCGCTGTGTCTGCTCGACTGCAGCGGCATCACCGACGGGGCCGCCGGCCTCCTGTTGCTCAGCGAGGAGAAGGCGCGCGAGGTCACCGACACCGCGGCGTACGTCACCGGGAGCGGCCAGTCCTGCATGGCGAGCAACTCCATCAACAACCTCCCGTCGATGTCGGCGTGGCCTCAGGCAACCGTCGCCGCCGAGTCGGCCTACGACCAAGCGGGCATCGACGACCCCGTGGCGGAACTGGATGTCGCCGAAATCCACGACTGCTTCTCCATCAGCGAGATAATCGAGTACGAGGACCTCGGCTGGGTGGAGAAAGGCGAGGGCGGCCAGTTCGCCGCCGACGGCCGCGGCGAACTCGACGGCGACATCGCGGTGAACCCCCGCGGGGGACTGCTCGGCTGCGGGCACCCGCTGGGCGCGACCGGTGTCTCACAGGCGCTTGAAGTGTACAAGCAGTTCGCCGGCGAGGTCGAGTCGGCCCGTCAAGTGCCCGACAGCCCGGAGACGGGCCTCATCCACAACCTCAGCGGCAGCGGGAGCGTACACAGCGTGATGACGCTCGGGAGGGACCCGCCATGACCGACGACAGCGACGGCGGGCCGCCCCGCAAGACGGTCTCGGTGCCCGAAACCGTCGAGATGCCGCGGCTGCTGGACTTCTACGACCTGCAGGACGCCGAGCACACGCGCATCCACGAGTTCTACGACCGACTCCGCGACGGGTCGCTGTCCACGACCGAGTGCCGGGACTGCGGCGAGTGCCACTTCCCCCCCCGCGTCGTGTGTCCCGAGTGTACCAGCGACGACCTCGAATACGTCTCGCTGCCCCACGACGGCACGCTGTTCGCGTTCGCGGCGGTGCGGGGCACCGGCCCGCTCGGGATGGCCGACGACGTGCCCTTCGTCACGGGGGTCGTGTCCCTCGACGGCGTCGACATCCGGCTGTCGGCGCGCATCGACGGCGTCGAGTACGACGACCTCGCTATCGGCGACCCCGTCACCCTGCAGGTCGTGGACATCGACGGACCGGCGGACGGAGACAGGGTGTTTTACCGATTCGTGCCAAAGAGTGACACACCATGACAATGGACTACGACCTCACCATCACGACGTTCTTAGAGCGTGCCCGCGACCTCTTCGACCACAAGGAGATAGTCACCGCGCTCCCGGACGGCACCACACACCGCTACACGTACGGCGATGCCTACGAGCGCATCAGCCAGCTCGCACACGCCCTCGACGACTTCGGCATGGAGCCGGGCGACCGCGCGGGCGTGATGGCGGTCAATCACTTCCGCCACTTCGAACTGTACTTCGGCCCGTCCTGTAGCGCGCGCAGCATCCACATGGTGAACCACCGGCTCCCCGAACACCACCTCACCGAAATCGTCACCGAGGCCGCCGACCGGCTGATGTTCGTGGACCCGCAGTTCGTCGAGACGCTGGAACCCGTGGCGGACGACCTCGATACCGTCGAACAGTACGTCGTCTTGGGCGACGCCGACGACGTGCCGGAGACGTCGCTGGAACCGGTCACGGACTACGAGTCGTTCATCGCGGGCTACGACACCGACTACGACTGGCCGGACATCGACGAGGAGACCGAGAGCGCGCTCTGTTACACGTCGGGGACGACCGGGCTGCCCAAGGGCGTCCAGTACACCCACCGCGGCCAGTTCCTGCACACGCTGATGCACAGCCACGTCGACGTCTTCGGCATCAGCGAGACCGACACCGTGATGCCGGTGGTCCCGATGTTCCACGTCAACGGCTGGGGGCTCCCGTACACGACGACGTTCACGGGCGCGAAAATCGTGCTCCCGGGACAGCGCACCGACCCGGCAGAACTCCTCGATATCGTCCGCGAGGAGGCCGTCACCGTCGCCGCGGCGGTACCGACCGTCTGGATGGAGGTCGACCGCATCATCGAGGCGTCCGACGACCTCGGTCCGGACGCGCTGGCGACGCTGACCGACGTACTCATCGGGGGGAGTTCGCCGCCGGCGTCGCTCATCCGGAAGTTCGACGAGGTCTACGGCGCGCCGATAGGGCAGGGGTACGGGATGACGGAGGCGTCGCCACACCTCGCCAACACGCTGATGACGACGGAGGTCCAACAGCTCCCCGAGGAGAAACAGGACCGCCTCCGCATGAAGGCGGGCGTGCCCGCGCCGGGTGTCCAGATTCGACTGCGCGACGAGGACGGCGAGCCCGTGCCCCACGACGGCGAATCCTCGGGCGAACTCCAAGCCCGAGCGCCGTGGCTGGCCGGCGAGTACTACGAGCGGCCCGAGGCGACGGCGTCGTCGTTCACCGACGACGGCTGGTTCCGGAGCCGCGACGTGGCGACCGTCGACGAGTACGGCTACCTCGACATCGTCGACCGCCTCGACCACGTCATCAAGAGCGGCGGTGAGTGGATATCCAGTATCGAACTGGAGAACGCGCTCATCGGCCACGACCGCGTCGAGGAGGCCACCGTCATCGGCGTCCCCCACGAGAAATGGCAGGAACGGCCCGTCGCGTACGTCGTCGTCGACGACGCGACCGTGGACGACCTCCGCGAGCACCTCCTCGAAGAGTTCCCGAAGTGGTGGCTCCCCGACCGGTTCGAGTTCGTCGACAAGGTGCCCAAGACGACGACCGGGAAGTTCGACAAGACGGCCCTCATCGACCGCTTCGAGGACGAACACGGCTCGCTGCCCGCCGAGGAGTAGGGAGCAGCCGTCGGCACCCGCATCGCCGTTCCAGTCGGCGCGTTAGAGCGCCACTCCGCCCGGCGAAATCAAAGTCGCCGCTCCTCGGCGACGTCGAGGCTATCGAAGAGGTCGGGGCTGGCACCGAACTCCAAGACGTTCGTCATCACGCTCGTGCGGACGTTCAGCACTGCCTTGCCGTGGTTCTTGTAGAACTCGTGGAGCCAGCGCTCGCCGTCCTCGCGGTGGGGAAACAGCATGATGGACTTCCACTGGTACTCGCCGTCCGACAGGAAGTACATGAGCGTGTGCTCGCTGTCGCGGATGTGTTCCATCGTCTCCCGCCACGTCTCCGCGAAGTACTCGGGGTTGAACTTGAACTCGAACAGTTCGAACACGAAGTACTCCTCGTTGGGCATGATGGCCTCGCGGAACACGCCGGCCTCGCGCATCTTCCGGATGGACTCGTTGACGGTGACGTAGGAGACGTCGATGCCGTACTCCGCTTCGAGTACCTCCGCGAGGTCCCGTGAGGAGATGCTGGGGTCTTCCGCGAGTTCGCGGAGGATGTAGACGTCTCGGTCCTTGAAGTCGTACGCCGGCGTGTCGTCTGCCATACGCCACTCTACCCGAGTAACAGTGTTAAGATTCCGGGTCACGAACGCCCCCAGCGTTAGGACTGGGGGGTGGCGACGACCGGGTGTCGCGCCGTCGGTTCGCACGGGTCGGCGGGCCGCCCGCGCTCCCGGGACGCTCCGGCGCGTTTTTTACGTCACGGCGAGCCAAGGGCGTGTATGAGCGACCCGTCCGACGTGTTCGAACTGGTCGGGCTGACCGAGTACGAGCAGACGGCGCTGGAGGAGCTGCTGTCGCTCGGTCGGACGACGGCCCCGAACCTCGCGGAGGCGACGGGCGTCCCGAAGGCGCGCATCTACGGCGTCCTCGACGCCCTCGCCGACCGCGGGTTCGTCAAGGTGATTCCGGGCCGGCCCAAGCAGTACCAGCCCAAAGCGCCCGACGAACTGCTCGACCGCGCCGTCGAGAACGAGCGCCAGTCCTACGAGCGCTTCGCCGAGGAACTCGACGACAGGCGCGAGGCGTTCCTCGCGGAGTACGAACCGCGCTACGAGCGGGCCGGCGAGGACATCTCGCCGACGGCGGAGCTGTTCCACGTCGTCGACGTGGGCGACCCGAGCGAGCGCGAGACGCGGCGG
Organism: Haloarcula sp. MBLA0138; assembly: GCF_055632455.1. NCBI lineage: Archaea > Methanobacteriati > Methanobacteriota > Halobacteria > Halobacteriales > Haloarculaceae > Haloarcula > Haloarcula sp. MBLA0138. The sequence continues at coordinate 905,288 of NZ_CM145746.1, forward strand.
CTGTACGACGCCGCCGAGGGGACGCTGCGGGTCATCACCAACAGCTTCGCGTACCTCGACGGCGTGGCGGGGGCGCTCGCCGACGCCGTCGACCGGGGCGTGGACGCGGACGTGCTCTTCCTGCATCCCGACGCCCTGCCGCCGGAGAAAGCTGCCGTCCAGCGCGACATCGTCGACCGGCTCCGCGAGGAGTTCCCCGAGGTCGGCGTCCGGTTCAGCCCCGAGAAGCTGCCGTGGCGTGGGACCTTGGTCGACCCGAGCATGGACTACGACAGCGGCGAGGCAATCCTGCTGGTCGAGGAGCCGGACGTGCCGAACCACATGCGACAGGCCGCTCTGACAGACAACGGCTCCTTCGTCGCCGGGATGAAACGCTACTTCGACCTCGTGTGGGACCACGAGAGCGTCGACACGGCGGCCGTCGCGTGGGAATGAACGTCGCCCTCCTCGTCAAGGAGTTCCCGCCCAACGTCATCGGCGGCACCGAGACCCAGACGCGACGAATGGCCCGCGAGCTGCAGGCCCGCGGCCACGAGGTGACCGTCTACACGAAGGACTACGGCGCGTCGAACCCGGACGACGACCGCTTCGAGTTCGCGGTCAGGCGGGTGCCGACGCTCGCCGTCTCGCCGTTCGTCTCGACGCTCACCTTCGTCGTCTTCGCCACGCTGGCGCTGGCGCGGGAGGCCGGCGAGTTCGACGTCTGTCACTGCATGATGGTGTATCCGACGGGCTTCGTCGGCACCGTCGTCCAGCGCCTGCGAGGCCTGCCGTACTTCGCGTGGATTCGCGGCGGCGACTACTACTTCATGAAGGACACGCCGGGGAAGCGCTGGCTCATCGACACCGTCCTCGCCGACACGACCGTCTTGGTCCAGTCCGCGGAGATACGCGACGACGTCGAGCGGGAGTTCGACCCGCGGGACCTCCGGGTGCTGGGCAACGGCGTGGACCTGCCCGACGGGCGGGCCGACGGGGACGCCGTCGTCTTCGTCGGCCGGATGGAGGAGTGGAAGGGCGTCGACGTGCTGATTCGCGCGCTGGAGGGGACCGACCGCCGCCTCGTCGCCGTCGGGGACGGCCCCGAGCGCGAGCGCTTCGAGTCGCTGGCCGCCGACTGCGGCGTCGACGCGACCTTTCCCGGCATGGTCGACCCGGAGGCGGTCGTCGACTACCTCCAGCAGGGGCGGGTCTACGTCCAGCCATCCGTCGGCGAGGAGGGCGTGCCCAACGCCTTGCTCGAAGCGATGGCCGTCGGCCTCCCGGTGGTGGCGACGGACTCGGGCGGCGTGGCGACCGTCGTCCGGGACAGCGACGCCGGCTTCGTCGTCCCGAAGGGCGACCCCGACGCGCTCCGGGAGCGAATCGCCGAGGCGGCCACCGACGGGACGCACGCGGAACTGAGCGAGCGCTCGCGCGCGTACGTCGAGGCGAACCACAGTTGGGCGGCTATCACCGACGAACTCGGGACGCTGTACGCGGAACTGGCCGGGCGCTGACGCCGCGCGAGCGCGCCACCCGCTCGCGCCCCGTTGCGCGAAGCGGAAAGCCCTAAACGGCGACCGCTGTAGGGCGGGGTATGTGTGGCATCGCCGGGGTCCACGGCTGGGTCGACACCGACCGGCTGGACGAGATGCTGGCCTGCATCCGGCACCGCGGCCCGGACGAGGCCGGCCGGCACGTCGACGAGCGCGCCGGGATGATGATGGGGATGCGCCGCCTCTCCATCGTGGACCTCGCGGGCGGGAGCCAGCCCATCTACAACGAGGACGGGACGGTCGCGGTGACGTTCAACGGCGAGATATACAACCGCGACGGGCTCCGGGCCGAACTGGAGGCCGCCGGCCACCGCTTCACCACCGACAGCGACACCGAGGTGCTGGTCCACGGCTGGGAGGAGTGGGGACGGGGGCTCCCCGAGCGGCTCAACGGGATGTTCGCCTTCGCGGTCTGGGACGAGACCGACGGGACGCTGTTTCTCGCCCGCGACCGACTGGGCATCAAGCCGCTGTACGTCGCCGACCTCGACGGCGGGCTGGCGTGGGCCAGCGAACTGCGCCCGCTCCTGCGGGCCGGCGTCGACCGGACCGTCGACCGCGACGCGGTGACGAACTTCTTCTCGGTCCGGTACACGCCCGGCCCGGAGACGCCGCTGTCGGCCGTCGAGAAGGTCGAACCCGGCACCTCGCTGACCGTGACCGACGACGGCGTCGACCGCCGGCGCTACTGGTCGCTGACGCCGCGGGACGTGACCGGGAGCGCGAGTGCCGTCGCCGACCGCGTGCGAGACCTCCTCGAACGGTCGGTCGAGCGCCGCCTGATGGCCGACGTGCCGGTCGGCGCGTTCCTCTCGGGCGGGCTGGACTCCTCGGCCGTGGTCGGCCTCGCCAACGACCGCTACGACGGCGACCTCAAGACCTTCTCCGTCGGGTTCGCACAGGCGGCGGCCGACGAGAGCGAGGAGGCCCGCTTCGTCGCGGACCACTTCGGGACCGACCACCACGAACTGACCGTCGATTTGGACGACATGGACGTGTTCTCGGACCTCGTGGCCCACTACGGCGAGCCGCTGGCCGACGCCGCCGCGCTCCCGACGATGCTGCTCTCGCGGTACGCCGCCGACGAGGTGAAGTGCGTCCTCACCGGCGAGGGGGCCGACGAACTGTTCGCCGGCTATCACCGCCACCGCCGGATTCCGGCCCACCGGCGGTACGCCCGCCACGTCCCCGGCCCGGCCTTCGACGGGGTCGGCGCGGTCGCCGAGCGGGCCCCGGTCGGCCGCCGCTACCTCCGGTACGCCGCGAGCCTGCGCGACGACCGGACGGCGGTCCTCGAATCGGCCCGCCGGTACAGCGACGAGCGCCCCGAGCGCTACCTCGAAACCGACGGCGACCCGGCTGAAAGCGGCCTGACCGCGAAGGTCGACGCGGCCTTCGACCACGCCCGGGACGACACGCTCCAGCGGCTGACCGCCTACGACATCGGCTACTGGCTCCCCGACGACCTGCTGTACAAGGTCGACCGCGCGAGCATGGCCGCGTCGCTGGAGGCGCGGGTCCCGTTTCTGGACCACGAACTCGTCGAATACGCCCACAGCGTCCCCAGCGAGTACAAGCTGGCGGGCTACAAGCAGGTGCTCGTCGACGCCGTCGCGGACGCGGTGCCCCGTCGCATCCTCGACCGGGACAAACACGGGTTCGACGTGCCGGTCAGCGAGTGGTTCCGCCGGGACCACGCGGCCATCGACGGGTGGCTCACCGAGCCCAAGGTCGGTGCCGCGCCGTATCTCGACGCCGACGCGGTGTTCGAACTGCGCCGGGCCCACCGCGCCGGCGACGCCGACCACGGCATGACGCTGTGGAAGGCGCTGACCTACGTCGCGTGGTACCACGAGTTCGTCGCCGAGTGACGCGGCGGTGTGGCCGAAACGTAAGAGGTAATGGCCGCTGCCGTGTCGGTGCCCCCATATGGGCACGATTCTCGTCACCGTCGACGCGCTCCGGGCGGACCGGCTCGGCCAGTACGGCCACGACCGGGACACGATGCCGGTCCTCGACCGGCTGTTCGACGACGGCGTCCGGTTCGACGAGGCCTACGCCAACGGCCCGTACACGCGCATCTCGGTGCCGTCGCTGCACACCTCGCGGTACCTCGCCTACGACCGGCTGGAGGAGCTGCCGACTATCGCCTCGGTACTGGGCGACGCGGGCGTCGAGAGCGCCTGTATCGGGACCCGGACCGGGTTCGCCAACGCCGCCGGGGAGTTGGTCTTCGACGAGTACGTCGACTTCGGCCGGGACGGCTACCACGAGGGCGACGGCGGCGACGAGGACGACGCCGACGACGAGACCATCGCCGAGCGGTTCGACACGTTCGCCAGACAGCACGTCGGGCCGGCGCTGTTGCGGGTGTCGGGGCCGCTGTACGACCGGGTCCAGCGGACCTACGACGCGCTCCGGACGCGCCTGCCCGGCAAGCGCTTCGAGTACCTCGGCTACACCGCCGCCGAACACGTCACCGACGCCGCAATCGAGTGGTTCGAGGACGGTCCGGACGACGACTTCTTCCTCTGGCTGCACTACATGGAGGGGCACCGGCCCTACGGCGTCCACGACACCGACCCCGAGTACCTCGACGGGCCGCTCGACGAGGCCGAAATCAAGGCACTGATGAAGAAGGCCGGCACGCGCCCCGAGAGCGTCACCGACGACGAACACGAACTGCTCTGTGACCTCTACGACTCGGACCTGCGGTACTGCTCGGAACACATCGCCCGCCTCGTCGACGCCTTGGAGGAACAGGGGCGGTTCGAGGACACGAACGTCGTGTTCACGAGCGACCACGGCGAGGAGTTCCGCGAGCACGGCTACTACTTCCACCGCAACCTCCCCTACGACGAACTCCTGCGGGTCCCGCTGTTCCTGCGGACGCCCGAGACGGAGTCGTCGGTGGTGACCGAACAGCGGGAACTGCTCGACGTGGCCCCGACCATCTGCGACCGCCACGGCGTCGACGTGGACGGCTTGCCGTTTCTGGGCGAACCGCTGCTGTCGGGCGACGAGCGCCGGGTCGTCGCGGTCGGCTCGCAACACCTCCCGACGCAGGTCGTCGCCGGCCGCTGGGACGGCTGGAAGTACATCCACACCGACGCCGAGGACGCGCTGTACGACCTCGCCGCCGACCCCGGCGAGCAGTCCTCCGTCGCCGCCGACCACCCGGACGTACTCGACGAGTTCGAGGCCGAGATTCCCGACGCCGTCTTCGAGAACGACCCCGAGGAGCTCCGGGACCCCGACGGCGACGTGGACCGCGAGCAGTTGGAGGCGCTGGGGTACATGGAAATCTGACGGACCGGCGGCTGGAAAGCTTCTTGTAGCGCGACCCGGACCCACACCCATGAGGAGTGAGCGGTGACGATGCGGTTGGGGAAGACGACGGTGTTGCACTTCGTCTCGCAGGTCGTCATCTCGGGCTCGGGCTTCGCCGTCACGTGGGCCATCGCGTACCTGCTGGGCGAGGCGGCGCTGGGCCGGTACGCCGTCGCGGTCGGACTGGGCATCTTCTGGCTCTCCATCCCCGCCGGCGCGGTGGGGACCAGCGTCCGAAAGCGGATGAGTGAGGGCGAGGACCCCGAGAGCTACTTCAGCGTCGGCCTCCTACTGAACGGGACGCTGGCCGTCGTTCTCGGGGGCGGAATCTTCGCCGCGGGCGAACTCGCGGCCGCCGCCGCACCGGGCTCGGACGTGGAGTTCCTGCGAATCCTGACCCGGTACAACGCCGAGATGGCTGCGCTCGTCGTCGGGAGCGTGACCTTCGAGGCGGTCAAGGAAGGACTGGAGGGGTCGAAACGGGTCGCGTGGGCCGGCGGCCTCGCTGCCGCCGAGCGCGTCGGCCGCTCGCTCGTTCAAGTCGCCGTCGTCCTGCTGAGCTTCGGCGTCTCCGCGCTCATCGTCAGCCACGCCGCGGCGCTGTTCGTCGCGGCGCTGGTCGGCCTCGTCACCGGCGGTGTCGGGCTGGCGCTCCCCTCGCGCCGGCAGATACGCCGCGTCGTCGAGTACGCCCGTTACGCGTGGATGAGTTCGCTCCAGACGCAGGTGTTCGGCTGGGTCGACACCCTCGTCCTCTCGTTTTTCGTCACGGCCGGACTCATCGGCATCTACGAGGCGGCGTGGGGCATCGCGTCGCTGCTCGGGATGGTGAGCCTCTCCATCCGGCGGACGCTGTTCCCCGAGGTGAGCGAACTCGCCGAGGACGGCGACCACGAGTACATCAAGCACGTCCTCGACGAGGGGCTGGTGTTCAGCGGGGTGTTCGTCATCCCCGGGTTCGTCGGGGCGCTCGTCGTCGGCGAGCGGGTCCTCCAGTTCTACCGCCCCTCGTTCGGGGAGGGACAGCTGATTCTGGTCGTCCTCGTACTCGCGTACGCGGCGGACGTGTACGCCTCGCAGTTCCTCAACGTCCTCAACGCCGTCGACCGGCCGCGGGAGGCCTACCGCGTCAACACGGCGTTCATCGTCACCAACGTCGTCCTGAACGTCGTGCTCGTCTGGCAGTTCGGCTGGCTCGGCGCGGCCGTCGGGACGGTGCTGGCGGCGACGCTCCGGGCGGTCCTCGGGTACCGCTCGCTGACCGCCGCCATCGGCCGGCCGAGTATCCCGGTCCGGGAAATCGGTGCCGAGGTCGTCGCCGCCGCCGCGATGGGCGCGGTCGTCCTGCTGGCCCGTCCGGTCGTCCCCTTCCGCCGCGTGGGGACGCTCATGCTAGTCGGCATCGGGGCCGTCGTCTACGGGACCGTCCTGCTGGCGCTCTCCGGCCGGGTCCGGGCGAAGGCGGCCGCGCTCGCCCCGGTCTGAATACCAAACTTTACGGCCGGCAGGAGCACACCGAGTCGCATGGACAACGTCCTCCTCGTCACTATCGACTCCCTGCGGGCCGACCACGTCGGGTACCACGGCTACGAGCGGGACGTGACGCCGAACATCGACCGCATCGCCGGCGAGGGCAGCCGCTTCATGCGGACCCACGCCCCGGCCGGAGCGACGCCGTTCGCGTTCCCGTCGATTCTCACGGGCGTCACGCCGCTGATGTACGGCGGCCACGAGCGCGTCTCCGAGCGCCAGACCATCGTCTCCGAGGCGTTCCAGTCGGCCGGCTACCGCACCGCCGGCTACCACTCGAACCTCTATCTCTCCTCGCAGTTCGGCTACGGCAGAGGGTGGGACGACTTCTTCGACTCCGCCCCCGACCAGTCGACGCTCGCCAAGGCCCGCCGCTGGGCCAAGACCAACCTCGAAGGGACGCCGGTCTACGGCCTCCTCCAGTGGGGCTACGACCTACTGGAGTCCGAGGGCGGCCTGAACGTCGGCTCCTACCACGTCCCCGCCGACGAGATAACCGACCGCGCGATAGAATTTCTGGAGGCCGACGACGACGACTCGCCGACGTTTCTCTGGGTCCACTACATGGACGTGCACCACCCGTTCCTCCCGCCCGCCGAGTACCAGCGCGAACTCCGGGACGACGTCATCAGCGACCGCGAGTCTATCAAGCTCCGGCGGAAGTTCATCGAGGAGCCCGAGAGCGTCACCGACGAGGAGTACCAGCAGTTCATCGACCTCTACGACGCCGAAATCCTGTTCAACGACGCCGAGGTCGGCCGCCTGTTCGACGCCGTCGAGGCCCAGTGGGGCGAGGACTACCTCGCGGCCATCACCGCCGACCACGGCGACCACTTCCTCGAACGGGGCTACTTCAGCGACGCGACGCCCTACGACGTGAAGACCCACGTCCCGCTGACGGTGACGGGGCTGGACGACGACGGCGCGTACGACGACCTCGTCGCCTTGGAGGACCTGCCGGCCACGCTGGTCGACGCCGCCGGCCTCGACGTGCCCGACAACTGGCACGGTCACAGCCTCCGGCGGCTCGTCGCCGGCGAGGAGTGGCCCCGCGAGGAGGTCTTCGGCGGGTGGCGCAACGACGACGGCGAACACCGCGTCGTCCGCGAACCCGACTGGAAGCTCATCGCCTACGGCGACCGGCCCGACGAACTGTACCACCTCGCGGAGGACCCCGAGGAACGGGAGAACGTCATCGACGCCCACCCCGAGCAGGAGCGCCGCCTCCGAAAGAAACTGGACCGCCACTACGAGGTCATCCGGAAGACGGCCGATACCGACGTGGAACGCCCCGACATGGACGAGGACGTGAAAGAGCGGCTCCGGCGACTCGGCTATCAGGAGTAGTCACCGGTTCAGAGAGTCCCCGTCCGGTGCTCCGCGGCCCGTCACCGCCCGTGTGTCTGTACCCGCTGGAACGATGCTCGAATCACTGGTCCGTCTCGGTCTCTTGGCGGTATGCCCAGTACAGGAACAGCCCGACGAACGCCAGTCCGGCGGCTCCGCCGAGGAGGTCCGACACGAACTGTGGGAGCGAGAGGACCGTCGCGATAGTAGCTATATCCGCCGAGACCGCTGACTAGCACACCGAAGACGGCGGCCGCGAATCGGAGTTCAGGGCCCCGAACCAACCCATTGTGCGCCGTTCTCACGCGGGATTGGTACGTATTCTGCCTGTACTGCTCGAGTCCCGACCTGTCCGAGAAGCCGTTCGCTAAGACGCACGTCCGCTCCAAGGAACGGCCTGTTCGGTAGATGTGTACATTCTACCACGCGAGTCGCGGGTATCTCCATGTATACTTGTCAAATCCGACTGCTCTCACTCAGCCGAGGATTAACTCTGGCATCAATACGATGAGAACAATCAAGACGACGAGGATACCGATGCCGAGTATTCGCAACACTCCTGCTGAACGCTGTCGGTCCGGGGGCAGGGATTCGGCGAACCCGGAGAACGCGAACGCGACACCCAGAAAGAGCATGATGTGAGAGCTGTCGAGTACGACGCCGAAATACACCCACCCGAGGATGCAGACGAGCGAGAAGAGCCCGAAGAGGAGGCCCTTTCGCCGTCCATCCGGTTCACGAAACAACGGCCGTCGAAGTCCCGTCATACGTCCGCCCAGAAGTGTGTCCCAATTAAAACGTCGGGCTGCACGAACCGGGTCGGGGGACGGGTCACGTGGGAGAGCGGGTGTCCCGTTCCCTGACTTCCCGGCGCTCGACGGGCGCGGAGAACCGCCTGTAACGGCGTCAGCGCCCGACCGCGTTCAGAATTCCGCGGTAGCGCTCGCAGGCCGCCTCGAAGCTGTACTCCGACGCTATCAGGGCGCGGCCGTTCGCGCTGATGTCGGCGCGGTCGTCGCGGTCCAGCACCGACGCTATCGTCGTCCGGAGCGTCTCGGGGTCGCGCCCCTCCAGCAGGAACCCGGTCTCGCCGTCCCGGACCACGTCGGGGACGCCCGACACCGGCGCGGCCAGCACCGGCGTCCCGCAGGCCAGCGCCTCCAGTATCGTCGTCGGCAGGCCCTCGGTCGGCTGGGAGGGGAGTACGAGCAGGGCGAGGTCGTTCAACTGCGCTGGCACGTCGTCGTGGTCGACCCAACCGGTGAGTTCCACCCGCCCGGCCTCGATTTCGGCGGCGAGTTCGTCCTCCAGCCACCCCCGGAGGTCGCCGTCGCCGACGAAGCGGAAGGTCACGTCCGCGGGCAGGTCCCGCGCGGCTGCGGCGAGTTCGCGGACGCCCTTCTCCTCGTCGAGGCGACCCAGAAACCCCACGACCCGCTCGCGCTCGTCGTAGGGCCGCTCGACGGCGAACTCGTCGGTGCGGACGTAGCGCGCGCCGGTGGGGTACACGTCCGGGGCCTCGGGATGGAGGGCCAACTGCCGGGCCATCGCGGGGGTGTAGGTGACCACGCCGTCGGCCGCGGCGAACCCGGCGCGTTCGAGCGCGCGGACGAGTCCCGCGAGGAACCGCGCCACTTGGTCCGGCAGTTGCTGCTCCCAGTTGAGCCGCAGCGTCAGGGGCACGTCGCCGCGGGGCTCGACCAGCACCGTCTTCCCGAGCAGGCGGGCCGCGAGTATCGGCAGGAGATAGGACGTGGCCCCGTAGAACAGCACCACGTCCTCCTCTCTGTCGGCGAGGACGCGACACATCCGGAGTTGGTTCAGCAGGAAACGGGCGGCCGCGACGGGCACGGAATCGCCCGCGCCTTTCCGGGTGAGTTCGACCAGTTCCCGCCGGTCGCGTATCTCGGAGTCGGCCGGCAGGTCGGCGGTGACGAGGGCGACGCCCGTAATCGCCCCGAGGACGTCGAGCAGGCTCCGGGTGGCGTTCTCGCCGGCGGCCGCCAGCGGGTGCGTGACCACGCAGACGTCCGGGAGAGACTCGCCCATCGGGTCACCCCCACACGGACATCCCGTAGAGGTAGCCGACGCCGACGGCCCCCGTCAGGACGAACAGGAAACACAGTTGCAGAACGGCCGCGAGCGAGGGCGCGGCGACGAGCCCCCGCACCCGGTCCGGGACGTACGAGAACAGGAGGTCCCCGAGGAAGGCCGACTCCTCGCCGGTGGACTCGGGCACGAACACCTCCATCCCGCGCTTGGAGTAGCCCTGCCAGAACGCTCGGTCGACGAGCCACCCCGGGTCGGTGCGGTAGTCGAATATCTTGTGGGCGACGGTGGCCTCCGGGACGTAGTAGACGCCCGAGCCGTACTCGCTACGCAGGCGGGCACACAGTTCCGTCTCGCCGCCTTGGAGGTTCTTCTCGCCCTGCCGGCCGCCGATGTCGTCCTCGAAACCCCCGAGTTCGAGGAACGTCTCGCGGTCGAAGGAGATGTTCGAACCGAAGGTGTTGCGGACGACGCCGGCCTCGTCGGGGTCGCCGTCGGGGCCGAAGCCGCGGTGGGTGACGCCGACGAGCCAGTAGAACTCCGCGGGGAGAAACGCGGGCTTACCCGCGACCCACGCCGGCGTCATCCGGCCGCCGACGGCGAGCGTGTCCTCGGTCTCGTAGGCGTCGACGAGGCGCTCGACCCACCGCTCGTCGGCGACGGCGTCGTCGTCGAGAAACGCCACCACGTCGCCACTGGCGACTTCGGCCCCGTTGTTGCGGCTCTCCAGCAAGCCCACGTTCTCGTCGTTGCAGTGTGTCAGGACGCCCTCGCGGTCGCCGAAGTCGGCCTCGTAGCGCTCGTAGACGGTCTCGTTCCCGTCCGAGACCAAGACCAACTCCACGTCGTCGTACGACTGTGCGAGGACGCTCTCGGCCGCCTCGCGGCAGTCGCCGTAGCGCTCCATCGTGTGCGTACAGAGGACGACCGAGACGCGCATACCCGCTCGTGCGAGACGGGCGCTGTTAGGCGTTTCCATCGCCTACGCCGCCGACGCGCCATTCAGGCTGCGTCCGGAGGTCAAAAGGCTTATGCGCACGATGGCAGTCCTTTCGGCCAATGAGTCAATCGCGGGGCTATTTCGACGACAACCCCGAACTCGAGTCCGCCCTGGACTGGGTCCGCCAGTGGTATCATATCCCGATACTGCTCGCGGCGCTCGGGTTCATGCTGTGGAACCGCGCGCGGAACTGGGAGAACTTCATCGTCGACGGCGAGGTGCTGTTCAGCGGGAACGACCCGTGGTACCACTACCGGTCGACGGTATACGCCGTGCGCAACTGGCCGGCGACGATGCCGTTCGACCCGTGGACGTACTTCCCGAACGGGACCGCCTCCGGCCAGTTCGGGACGCTGTTCGACCAGATAGCCGCCACCGTCGCCCTCGTCGTCGGCTTGGGGTCGCCAAGCGACCAGACGATAGCGATGGTCGCGCTGTTCATGCCCGTCGTCTTCGGGACGCTCGCGGCCGTCCCGACGTACTTCATCGGTCGCCGACTCGGTGACCGCCTCGGTGGCGTGACGGCCGTCGTCGTCCTCGCGCTCTCGGCCGGGATGTTCCTCCAGCGCAGCCTCGTCGGGACCTTCGACCACCACGTCGCCGAGGCGTTCTTCCAAGTCCTCGCGATACTCGGCGTGATGGTCACGCTCTCCGTCGCCGAGCGCGACAAGCCCGTCTACGAGCAGTTCCTCGACCGGGACGTCGACGCCCTCCGGGACACCGTCGTCTGGTCGGTGTTGGCTGGCTTCAGCATCGCGCTGTACCTCTGGACGTGGCCGCCCGGCGTCCTCCTGCTGGGTATCCTCGGCGTCTTCTTCCTCCTGCGGCTCGTCTTCGAGTTCCTGCAGGGCGACAGCCCGGAGCACACGGCAATCGCCGGCGCGCTCACGCTGGGCTCGGTCGCCGTCTTCTCCTTTGCGACCATCCAGACCCTCGAAATCACGGCGACCGACCACTCGCTGCTCCAGCCGCTCCTCTCGCTGGTCGTCGCTGGCGGCTGCGTCTTCATGGCGTGGCTGGCCCGCTACATGGAGTCCGAGTCCGTCGACCGGAACCTCTACCCGGTGACGGTCGGGGGAATCATCGTCGTCGGCAGCGTCCTGCTGGCGGTGCTGACGCCGGACCTGTTCGGCTACTTCGTCGACAACATCCTCCGGGTCGTCGGGTTCACCAGTAGCCCGTCCGCGACGCTGACCTCCGTCGGCGAGGCTCAGCCCCTCAGGGACCCCGGCCGGCTGTTCCGCCAGCACGGCTTCGCGCTGTTCGTTGCCGTCGTCGGCGCGCTGTTGATACTCGCCGAGCAGTTCTTCCGCGACGAGACGGACAGCGAGCGCTTCCTCGTGGTCGTCTGGGGCGTGTTCATCCTCGCCGCGTCGTTCACGCAGGTCCGGTTCGCCGTCTACCTCGTCTTCCCGGTCGCCGTGCTGACCGGTCACGTCGTCGCCCGACTCGTCGACTGGATAGACCTCTCGCCCGACGACGGCGTGCAGGCCTATCAGGTCATGACCGTCGCCGGCCTCCTCTTGGTGGTCGTCGCGCCGCTGGTGTTCGTCACCCCGACGGCGATGCAGTACGGGGACCGCGCCGACCCCGGACAGGGCATCCAAGGCTGGGACGAGAACCTCCAGTGGATGGAGTCCAACACGCCCGAAGTCGGGGGCTACGGCACCGGCGACGGCCGCTCGCTCGACTACTACGGCACGTACCCGGTACAGGACAACTACGACTACCAGACCGGCGAGTACGGCGTGTTGTCGTGGTGGGACTACGGGCACTGGATTACCACCCGCGCCGAGCGCATCCCCAACGCGAACCCGTTCCAGCAGGGTGCCGGCTCGGTCGCCAACTTCCTGCTCGCGCCCAACGAGACCCAAGCCAACGACGTGTTGGCGACCATCGACGAGGACGACGCCGAGACCCGGTACGTCGCCATCGATTGGAAGATGACGCAGGTCCACGCCGGCACGGGCTACGACGGGAAGTTCTTCGCGCCGCCACGGTTCTACGGCGTGTCGAACGTCTCGGCCTCGGACTACTACCGCTCAATCTACCTCTCGCAGGGGGGTCAAGTGGTCAATCAGCGGTTCTACTACCGCACGCAGGACTACTACGACACCACTGTCGTCAGGCTCTACGAGTTCCACGGCAGCGCCGTCGAGCCCCAGCCCATCGTCCTCGACTGGGAGCGCCGACAGGTGCAGGGCGGCACCGTCCGCGCGCCGCCCTCTGACGGCAACCCCATCAAGCAGTTCCGGAACATGAGCGCCGCCCGGCAGTACGTCCAGCAGGACGGCACCTCGCAGGTCGGCGGCTTCGGGACGAACCCGGCCGAGCGCGTCCCCGCGATGGAGCACTACCGCTACGTCGGCTCCAGCGAGACGAGCGCGTACGCGGCCGACGGCCACAACCGGGCGCGGCTCGTCCAGTCCCAAGGCATCAACCTCCGGTTCCGCGTGGCCGGCGCACAGGGCTGTACGGCCAACGAGACGTCGATGCCCATCAGCGGGACGACCTACTGCATGCCCGACGCCGGCGCTGACCTGCTCCACCGCAACAACCCCGCGTGGACGAAGACCTTCGAGCGCGTCCCCGGGGCGACCGTCGAGGGCTCCGGCCCGGCCAACAGCACCGTGACCGCCGCCGTGCAGATGCGCAACACGCGGACCAACGAGACGTTCGTCTACCGTCAGGAGGCACAGACCGACGCCGACGGTGACTTCGAGATGACCGTCCCGTACTCGACGACCGGCTACGACGAGTACGGTACCGAGGCCGGCTACACGAACGTCAGTGTCCGCGCCGACAGCGCCTACCAGTTCAGCGCCACCGGGGCACAGGGCCCGATTCAGGTCCCCTTCAGCGGTACCACGCAGGTGACGGAGGGACAGGTCGTCGGTGAGAACGAGACGGCCGCGACCGTCACGCTCGAACCGACAGTCACTATCAACCAGAACGTCACGAGCGGTTCGACGGGCGGCAACGAGACGGCGGGCTAACGCGGACGACGATTCGAGTCACGCGGACATCGGACGCGCCGACCGCCCCCGTCGCCCGGTCGGCCACGCACGCGGCACTGTCGAGGAGACAACTGGTATCGGCACGCAGTGGTTCGGAAAAGTCGGGCGGCTCACTCGGCCAGCGGATTGAACGCGCCGTTGATGTCCCACTCGTGGAGGCAGTGGGGGTTCCCGGCGCGCTTCTCGCCGTCTTCGGTCACGATGACCCACGTCTGTCGGTCGTCGTCCCACTCGTCGCGCCGCCCGCAGCGTTCGCACTCGCGTTCCCGCGGTGGTACGACCTCTACCATACCGGTAGATGCGGACGCCCCGTAATCAGCGTGCCGGTCGCCGACGCCGTGAGCGACCGCACCTGCAGGCACGGAGTTTTACGGGTCCTCGACGTACAGTCGCCGATGGCGTTTCACACCTTCGACGTCGAGCGGGCCGACGAACTGGACGACCCGGGGCGCTACGAGTTCCTCTCGGTCGACGAACTGCTGGCGCTTCTCGACCCCGACCCGACCGACACGGTGGCGGACCTCGGCAGCGGGACCGGCTTCTACACGGACGACGTGGCCGCAGCGGTCGAGCGGGTGTACGCCGTGGATGTGCAGGCCGAGATGCACGACCTGTACCGCGAGAAGGGGCTGCCCGAGAACGTCGTCCCGCTGACGACGACCGTCGAGGCGATGCCGGTCGGCGAACCGCTGGACGGGGTCGTCTCGACGATGACGTTCCACGAGTTCGCCACCGAGGCGTCGATGGCCGCCGTCGCCGACGCGCTGGCGTCGGGCGGGCGGGTCGCAATCGCCGACTGGACGCGGGCCGGCCGCGGCGAGGACGGGCCGCCGCTGGACGAGCGCTTCGACGCCGCGGCCGCCGTCGAGTTCTGTGAGGTCGCCGGGCTCGACGTGGTCCGGGCCGAGGACCGCCGGGAGACGTTCGTTCTCGCCGCTCGGAAGCCTTAGAAGTCGGGGAGGTCGTCCGCGTCGACTTCATCGGCCTCCCAATCGAGGTAGTCCTCGGCCAGCACGTCACAGACCTCCTGTCCAAGTTCGGTCAGGCCGGCGTTGATGGCCGAGACGGTCCCCCACGAGTCGAGGTCCGGGTGGACGTTCCGCTCGCGCCAGTCCTCGGGGAGCCCCGGCGCGTGGTAGCCGACCCGTCCCGCGAAGGAGTCCCAGAAGAAATCGAACTCCGCGAGGAGGTCGAGGTCGGTGACGACGGCCCACGCGTCCGAGTCGAGGGCGGTCGTCTCGGCCCACCGGTCGAAGGCGTCGGCCCACGCCCCGTCGTCGAGCGCGTCGGCGAGTTCGTCGCGTCGGTACTCGTCGCCCTGCACGTCGGCGTCGTCGTAGTCGGCGGCGGCGACGCCGGCGGCGAGTTCAGGGCGGTCGGGCGTCGGCACGTCGAGTGGCATACCCACGCGTCGGACCGCCGCGCGATTAAGTCTCGCGGTCGGTCGCGTCCGCGAGCGCCGCCGCCCGGAGGTCCCGGCCCCGCTCGGAGTCGACGGTCAGGTCCGGGACCGGTAGCGGGTCACCGTCGGCGTCGACGGCGACGTAGACGGCGTGTGACTCCGTTGTCGCCTCGCGCTCGCCGGTGGTCGGGTCCTCGCTGGCCGCCTGCAGTCGGACCCGGACGCTCGTCTCGCCGGTGTCGTAGACGTAGGCCTGTACCACCGCCGCCCGGCCGACCGACACCGGCCGCTCGAAGTTCACTTGGTTCATCCGGGCGGTGACGCAGTTCTCCCCGGCGAACCGCATCGCCGACATCGCGCCGAGTTCGTCCATCCACTTGAGGACGTGCCCCCCGTGTGCGGTGCCGAGGTTGTTCGCGTGGTTCGGATGAACCAACCACCGGTTCTCCATGTGCGTCTCCATGACGGCGGGCATACCGGCAGGTGGCGGTCCCGTCGGTTGAGTGTGTCGACAGCGGCGCGTGGGCTCAGGCGGTGACGTACTGGGCTTCCCAGTCCTGTCGGGCCGTGAGTTCTCGGTCGCCGCGCTTGGTCAGCGTGTAGAAGTTGGTCCGACGGTCGAGTTCCCCCTTCTCGACGAGCCCCTTCTCGACGAGCGTGTCGAGGTTGGGGTAGAGTCGGCCGTGGTTGACCTCGCCCTCGTAGTAGTCCTCTAGCTCCTCCTTGATGGCGAGCCCGTGCGGTTCGTCGAGTCCGGCGATGACGTACAGTAGATCTCGCTGGAAACCTGTCAGGTCGTACATCTCTCAACAACTACGGTTGCGGTCCGTACATATCATACTTTCTGAGACGTACGTGAGATACTTACCTCGAGGTAATCGGAATACGACCTGCGATTACGCTTCGATGGGTGTGTAAATTAGTCGCTCTCGAACGTCGGTTCGACGCGTTCGGTCCGGATTGTGTAGGCTCGGCAATCATACTCTCCGCCCGACACCACCGGACCTCGTCGGCCGACGCGAGGCGTCGCGCGCCCGTACCGACCCGATAAGGGTAAAGGACGCCGCCGAGTATGGCGATTGATGACCGAACCTCCGGAGACGACGGCGGGCGCGCCTCCGGCCCCCTCCGGCGACGGCCGTGTCGAGGTGGTCGGGACCGCCCACGTCTCCGAACAGAGCGTCGAGACTGTCGAGTCGACGATAGCCGAGTCGAGACCGGACATCGTCGCGGTCGAACTCGACGAGGGCCGGTACAAGCAGTTCCGCGGCGAGACGCCCGACGACTTGGACGCCGGCGACCTGCTCAGGGGCAACACCGTCTTCCAGTTTCTCGCCTACTGGCTGCTCTCGTACGTCCAGACGCGGCTGGGCGAGCGCTTCGACATCGAACCGGGCGCGGACATGCGTGCGGCGGTCGACACCGCCGAGGAACTCGGCCTCGGCGTCGCCCTCGTCGACCGGGACATCCAGACGACCGTCCAGCGGTTCTGGGCGCGCCTGACTGCCAGAGAGAAGCTGACGCTGGTCGCCTCCTTGCTGGCCGAGGTCGGCCCGCCGCTGTCGGTCGGGCTCAGCATCGGTGCCGCGGTCGGCCTTTTCGTTGCCGCCGTCTCGACCGTCTTCGCCGGTCCGGTGCTGGTGCCGTCGGCTGTCGCGGCGACGCTGGGGGGGTTCGCCGCGTCGGTGCTGGACGCGGTCGCCGTCGGCGTCGCCGTCACCGTCGCGGTCGCGCTCGCCGTCGCCGCGTGGCTCGGCCGGACCCGCGACGCGGAGGCGACCGAGGAGTTCGATATGGAGTCGCTGACCGACACCGACGTAGTCAGCGCCATGATGGAGGAGTTCCGGCGTTTCTCGCCCGGCGGGGCCGAGGCGCTCATCGACGAGCGCGACGCCTTCATCGCCCACCGCCTCGTCGCGCTCCGGGAGGCCGGCTACCACGTCGTCGCCGTCGTCGGTGCCGGCCACCGCGAGGGCATCGAGCGCTACCTCGACCACCCCGAGGAACTGCCGCCCATGGAATCGCTGGTCGGCGAGGCCGAGAGCGGTCGGTTCTCGCTGTACAAACTCGTCGGCTACGCCATCTCGCTGGGCTTTCTGGCCTTCTTCGTCCTGCTGGCGATGGCCGGGGTCCGGGACACCTTCCTCCTGAAAATCTTCGGGGCGTGGTTCCTCGTCAACGGCGTCGCGGCCGCCGGCCTCGCACGACTGGCCGGCGCTCACTGGAGCAGTTCGCTGGTCGGCGGCGGCGTCGCGTGGATGACCAGCGTCAATCCGCTGCTCGCCCCGGGGTGGTTCGCCGGCTACGTCGAACTGCGCTATCTCGACGTCAACGTCGGCGACATCGGGAAGCTCAACGAGATACTGGCCGACGAAGAGTCGCCGATACGGGACGTGGTGGCGCGGCTGCGCGCCGTCCCGCTCTTTCGGCTCATCCTCATCGTGGCGCTGACCAACATCGGGAGCATGATCGCCAGTTTCGCCTTTCCCGTGGTCGCGCTCCCGTATCTCGCCTCGCAGGACCGCGACGTGAGCTGGGTCGTCGCCCAGATGGTTCAGGGCGCACAGAACAGCTTCGACCTCGTCTGGGGGCTGGTGGCGTGAAACTCTCGTTCAGCCGGCGGGAGCTACGGGACCTGCTCGTGGCGTGGCTCGCGCTCGGGGTCGCGTTCTCGCTCCTGTTGGAGCCACGGCTCACGTCGCTGCTGTTGGGCCAGCCGGCGGGGCTGACCCTCGCGACCGCGGCCGAGACGCTGGTCGTCAGCCTGCTGACCGTCGGCGTCGGCTTCCTCCTGCACGAACTGGCCCACAAGGTCGTCGCCGTGCGGTTCGGTCAGGTCGCTGCCTTCCGGGCGGACTACCGGATGCTCGGGTTCGCCGTCGTCGGGGCGCTCGTGGGCTTCCTGTTCGCCGCGCCGGGGGCGGTGGTCCACCGCGGGCGCATCACCCCCAAGGAGAACGGCCTCATCGCGCTGGCCGGCCCGGTGACGAACGTCCTGTTGGCCGTCGCCTTCCTCGTCCCGTTCGTGCTGGCGATACTCGCCGGTACCGGCGGTCTCCTCTGGGACCTCGCCAGCCGCGGCCTCCAGATAAACCTCCTGTTGGCCGGCTTCAACATGCTCCCGTTCGGCCCGCTCGACGGCCGGAAGGTGAAAGCGTGGAGCCTGCCGATATACGTCGCCGTCGCCGTCCCGACCATCCTGCTCGGGTTCGCCGCGCTGTTCGTCCTCTGACGGGGAGTCGCCCGGCTTCGCCGCCCGTGTCGGGGGACTCCGGACCGGTCCGCCGACGCCCGTCCGACGGAACGATGCTCTTTTGCCCGCGCCCCGCACCGTCTCGGGTATGACCGACGACGGCGCGGACGCCGAGGAGTCCGCCGACGAGGAGGGACTGACCTACGCCGAGACGGGCGTGGACATCGGCGAGAGCGAGGCCGCGACGAAGGCGCTCATCGGCGCGGCCGGCGAGTTCGAGGGCGACTACGCCGGGCTGGTCGACATCGGCGACCAGTACCTCGCGCTCGCCACCGACGGCGTCGGGACGAAGCTACTGGTCGCCGAGGCCGTCGACGACTACTCGACCATCGGCATCGACTGCATGGCGATGAACGCCAACGACCTCGTCGCGGCGGGCGTCGAGCCCGTCGCCTTCGTCGACTACCTCGCCGTCGAGGCTCCCGACGAGGCGACCAGCGAGGCCATCGGCGCGGGCCTACGGGAGGGAGCCGAGCGGGCCGGCGTCGCCCTCGTCGGCGGCGAGACGGCTGTGATGCCCGATGTCATCGAGGGGCTGGACATCGCGGGGACCTGTGCCGGCCTCGCTCCGAAAGACGCCGTCTTCCCCGGTGAGGCCGAGGCCGGCGACGCCCTCGTTGGCTGGCCCTCCTCGGGTATCCACTCCAACGGCCTGACGCTGGCCCGCGAGGCGGTCACGCGGAACCACGACTACACCGACCCGTTCCCGCCGAACCCCGACGCGAGCATCGCCGAAGAGCTGCTCACGCCGACGCGCATCTACAGCGACGTGCTGGGGCCGCTGCGGGCCGTCGACACCCACGCCGCGGCCCACGTCACCGGCGGCGGCTGGACGAACCTCACGCGCATGGGGGCGTTCCGCTACGAGGTCACCGACCCCTTCGACGCGCAGGCGGTCTTCGGGTTCGTCCAGCGCGAGGGGAACGTCGACGACGAGGAGATGCACCGGACGTTCAACATGGGCACCGGATTCGTGGCGGCGATGTCGGAGGACGACGCGGAGGCGGTCGTCGAAGACAGCGATGACGCCCGGATTGTCGGCCGCGTCGAGGCGGGCGAAGAAGCCGTCGCGATTCGCGGGCTGGAACTGCGGGACTGACTAGCTGACCGTCGCGGCGATGTCGGCCTCGGTGATGACGCCGACCGTCTCGCCGCCCTCGACGACGATGACGGCGGCGTTGTGGTTGAGGTAGGCGTCGACCTCGTCGATGGTCGCGTCCGGTTCGACGACGGCGATGGACTCGTGCATCACCTCGGCGACCGGGAGGTCGCCGACGTTCTCCTCGTCGCGCTGGCGGATGTCCGAGTTGCCGATGAGCCCCTGCGGGGAGCCGTCGCGGACGACCGGTACCTGCGAGTAGCCACGGTCGTCCATCAGGTTCTTGGCCTCGTGGACGGCGTCGTCGGGGGCGACCCCGACGACCGGGGTGTTCATCACGTCCCCGGCTCGGACGATGCCGCCCTCGGCCTCCTGCAAGGCGTTGACGATGCGCCGGAGCGTCGACAGGCGCGGGTCCACGTCGCCGCCCTCGATTCTGGCGATGAGCGGCTGTGACACGTCGGCCCGGTCGGCCAACTCGCTCTGTGTCAGCCCCAACTCGTTGCGCCGTTCGCGCAGGTCCTCGGGCGTCGGTAGCTCCATGGCGCTGTATAACCAAAGGTAATACAAAAACCCACCGGCTCCGCCTGCGGCGTGGCCGTTCGGACCCCTGTTCGGTCAGGCCTCGGCCTCGGCCTCGTCGTCGCTCTCCTCGGTTTCGAAAGCCTCGACGACCTTCAGCGGCACGTCCCGCAGCGCCCCGCCGATTTCGCTCTTGGCGATGCGCTGTGCGTGCTCGACCGACTCCGCGTTGAACACTTCCATCTCCAAGACGAGCCCGACCAACGCGGTGTCGGCGGCGATGAACGCCGAGTCGAACGGCTCACCGCAGGCCGGACACCCAGTCGCGCCGACCTCGACCTCGACGTAGTCCATGTCGGACTCGTTGAGTCGCTTGCCCGCCTCGCTCACCGCGACGCCGATGGCGTCGTCGATGTCCTCTACGTCACGAACCAACCAGGCCGCTTCCATCGCCACGAGGTAGTTCATACTCGTACGCTCGACCCCCGAGTACTCCATAGTTTTGATTCCGGACGGCGCGCACGTCACCGCAAATATCGGCATAAGTTATGCGAACGCCCGAGCAGGCCAACGGCCCAGTTACGCCGACGAACGACCCCGTGCCGTGTCGACGGCATCGCATCGGGCGTCACGACGAAACCGCAAGACTGCGGCCGTGTCTCTTTTGGCGGCCGGTGGAAAAGCTTATGTATCACTCTCACGCTGAGACGCACCGAGGGACGATGGAATCCCAACTGTACGCACTCGCTGTGCTCGCGCTGTACCAACTCGCCTTGGTGTTCGGTATCGTGTTGCTCCCGGTCGCGGTCGTGACCGAGCGCCTCGGCGTGACACTCCCCGTCGACCGAGCAGTCGACCGACTCGGCGACGCCTACGAGCGGGCGAGCGCCTGACAGGGACGGTCCGTCACAAGAAGAGGTTTTATCAGCGCCGGACTGGTATCGGGCGGTAATGCCCCACGACATCTCTGGACCCGACGTCTCGCAGCACCAGCGGCCCCCGACGGCCGCGGAGTTCCAGACTGACCCCTACGAGCCCGAAGTCGGCTCGCTCCCCGAACAGTCCGCCCGCGACGAGGAGACGGTCAACAAGACGGGTACGACCACCATCGGCATCGCCACGAGCGAGGGCGTCGTCGTCGCCACCGACATGCGCGCCTCGCTGGGCGGCCGCTTCGTCTCCAACAAGAACGTCCAGAAGGTCGAGCAGATACACCCGACGGCCGCGCTGACCCTCGTCGGCAGCGTCGGCGGCGCGCAGTCGTTCATCCGCTCGCTGCGGGCCGAGGTGAACCTCTACGAGGCCCGGCGCGACGAGGACATGACGATGCAGGCCCTCTCGACGCTGGCGGGTAACTTCGCCCGCGGCGGTCCCTTCTTCGCCATCAATCCCATCCTCGGCGGCGTCGACGAGGACGGCCACCACGTCTACTCCATCGACCCCGCCGGCGGCGTGATGAAAGACGACTACACCGTCACCGGCTCCGGCCTGACCGTCGCCTATGGGACCTTGGAGGACCGCTACGAGGACGACATGACCAACGCCGAGGCCCGCGAGGTCGCCGCCGCCGCCATCAAGGCCGCCGCCGAGCGCGACACCGGGTCGGGCAACGGTATCTACCTCGCCGACGTGACGAGCGACGGCGTCGACATCGAGGGTCACGACTTCGACGACCTGCTGTAGTCCGGTCTCCCGGGACCGACCGCGAACGGGACTACTAAACCGCGCCCCGACCGACCCACACGCATGACTCTGTTCGGGACCGCCGGCATCCGCGGCCCGGTCGACGACGCGGTGACGCCGACCCTCGCGCTCCGGGTCGGACAGGCCGCCGGCCGGGATGGCGAGGAGTTCGCGCTCGGCTACGACGGGCGCGTGACCGGACCGGCGCTGGCCGACGCGCTGGCCGCCGGCCTCCAGAGCGCCGGCGCTCGCGTCGTCCGCCTCGGCCGCGTCCCCACGCCCGCGCTGGCGTTTGCCTCCCGCGGTCGCCGCGGCGTGATGGTGACCGCCAGCCACAATCCGCCGGCGGACAACGGCATCAAACTGTTCGCCGACGGCGAGGAGTACGACGGCGAGGCCGAAGCCCGTATCGCGTCGCGGGTCGCCGACGCGGACGGCCCCGCCGAGTGGAACCGCTGGGCGTCGACCGAGTCGGCCGACCGCCTGTCCGACTACCGGGCGGCCGTCGTGGCCTACGCCGACGGCCACGGCGCGGCCCCGGACGGCGTAACCGTCGCCGTCGGCTGTGGGAACGGGATGGCCGGGTGGGCGACGCCGCAGGTCCTGCGCGCGCTCGGGGCGTCGGTCCGGGCCGTCGAGGCCAACGTCGACGGCTACTTCCCGGCCCGGGAGAGCAAGCCCACGCCGGAGACGCTGACGGAGTTCCGGTCGTTCGTCGCGGCGACGGACGCAGAAGTCGGGTTCGCCCACGACGGCGACGGCGACCGGGTCGTCGTCGTCGACAGCGACGGCGAGGTTGTTCACGAGGACACTGTCGTCGCCGTCCTCGCCGAACACTACACCGCCGCGGCCGACGCCGCGGACCCGGTGGTCGTGACCACGCCCAACGCCTCCGGGCGCATCGACGAGCGGGTCGCGGCAGCCGGGGGCCGCGTCGAGCGGGTCGCGCTCGGCGCGCTCCACGAGGGCATCGCCCGCGAACGCGAGCGCGCCGGCCCCGGGACCGAAGTCGTCTTCGCGGCCGAGCCGTGGAAACACGTCCACCCCGGTCTCGGCGGCTGGATAGACGCCGTCGCCAGCGCCGCCGTGGTGACGCGGCTGGTCGCCGCCGAGCCCTTGGCCAAGCGCCGCGAGGCCGTCACCGAGCGGCCCTACCGGAAGGTCAGCGTCGACTGCCCCGACGACGCCAAGGCCGCGGTGATGGACCGCCTCGAAACCGCCCTGCCGAAGCGGTTCCCCGACGCCGCGGTCGAGACGGAGTACGGCGTCCGCCTCGCCTTCGCGGACGGCGCGTGGACGCTGGTCCGGCCCAGTGGGACGGAGCCGTACGTCCGCGTCTACGCCGAGAGCGAAGCCGTCGACGACCTCGTCGGTCGGGTCGTCTCGGTGGTCGAGGACGCCGTCGCGGACCGGACGTAGTCCCGGTGCTTATTTCTCGCCGCCCGCCGAGCAACGGGCATGGACGACCTCCTCGAAGCGGCCCGCGACGCGGTCGCTCGGTCGTACGCGCCCTACTCCGAGTACCGCGTCGGCGCGGCCATCGAGACGGCCGACGGAACGGTGTACACTGGCTGTAACGTCGAGAACGCGAACTACAGCAACAGCCTCCACGCCGAGGAACTCGCCGTCGGGAAGGCCGTCGACGACGGCCACCGCGAGTTCGAGCGCCTCGCCGTCTCCTCGGCGGCCCGCGACGGCGTCACCCCCTGCGGGATGTGCCGGCAGACGCTGGCCGAGTTCTGCGGCGACGACCTCGAGATTCGCACCGACGGCGACGCGGGCCGGACGCACACGCTGGGGGAACTGCTGCCCGAGACCATCACGCAGTCGCATCTCGACCGATGACCGGCGACAGCGAGGACCCGAACGACGGCGAGCAGTACCACCTCGAAGTCGAGGACGACGACGTGGCCGAGACCGTCCTGCTCCCGGGCGACCCCGACCGCGTCGAGACGATAGTCACGGGGTGGGACGACCACGCCCTCGTCGGCGACCACCGCGAGTACCGCACGGCGACCGGCCGCCACGAGGGGACGCCGCTGTCGGTCACCTCGACCGGCATCGGGTCGCCGTCGGCGGCCATCGCCGTCGAGGAACTCGCCCGCGTCGGCGCGGAGACGCTCGTCCGGGTCGGCTCCTGTGGGGCCATCACCGAGGCCGCCGCCGTCGGCGACCTCGTCATCACGACCGGCGCGGTCAGGCAGGAGGGGACCAGCGGCGAGTACGTCCGCGAGGACTACCCGGCCAGCGCCGACCACCGGGTCGTCTCGGCGCTGGTCGCCGCCGCCGAGGAACTGGGCTACGACTATCACCTCGGCGTCACCTGCTCGACGGACAGCTTCTATGCCGGCCAGTCCCGGCCGGGCTTTGGCGGGTTCGAGGCCCGCGGGAGCGGCGAGCGACTCGCCGAACTCCGCGAGGCCGGCGTCGTCAACTTCGAGATGGAGGCCGCTGCCGTCCTGACGCTCGCGGGCCTCTACGGGCTTCGGGCCGGCGCGGTCTGTACCGTCTACGCCAACCGCGAGACCGGCGAGTTCCGGACCGAGGGCGAGCGCAGGGCGGCCGACTGCGCGAGTCTCGCGGCGACGTATCTCGACCGGATGGACGCCGCCGTCGCCGAGAGCGACGCCGACCGCTGGCACGCCGGCCTCTCGATAGAGCGGTGAGCGCCGCCCCGACGGTCCCGGGACGCCGCGAGGCCTCTACCCTTCGCCGGTGCGCCGTCCGGCACGGCTCGCGCGCCGCGTCCCGGCCCGGACCGGTGTCTAGCAGTAGTACTTAAGTTCGCAACGTTTGTTTGAGAGTACATGTCTATTGGCCCTTCGGGGGACGGGGACTGGGCTGGCCGGTGGGACCAACTGTACGACGCGCTTTCGGCGGAGCCGCGTCGGATGGTACTCATCTCGCTGGCAGACGAACCCCGAGAGTGCCGGCTCCCGCTGCCCGACGCCGCCGAGTCGCCGAATCAGGCGATAGACGCCGAGCGGCTGCGCGTCCAGTTGCACCACCACCACCTCCCGATGCTCGCCGGCGCGGGGTACGTCCGATGGGAACGCGAGCCGTTCTGCGTCCAGCGCGGCCCGCACTTCGACGAGGCGGCGTTCGTCGTGAACACGCTGCTAGATTCCACCGACGAGATTCCACAGAGTCTGGTAGACAACTGCCGGATTCTCCTCCGGATGACCGACGACGACTCGAACTGACACCGACCTCGCGGCGATGGACTCCGCGGGCGGCACAGCGCAGTCGAGAGGAGCGCCGTTCTACGAGCGGTTCGGCCGCCCGAGCGGGCCGCGGTCGACGGTTTCCACCGCGCTCACATGTCGGGCCACGCCTTGACGGCGCGGCCGACGCCGGTGACGTCGGCAATCCAGCGGGCGGCGATGCCTTTCTTGAGGAGCTTGGCGGGGAGGCCGCCGAAGGTGTCGATGGGAACGTTCATCACGTCGTGGGCGACGGCCTTCTCGCCGACGGAGACGACCGTGCCCTTGTCCTTGTGGGTCCACGTCTGGAGGGGCTGGCCCCGGACGGAGCGAGCGAGGTTCTCGCCGGCGACCTCGGCGGCCTGCCACGCGGCCTGTGCGGTGGGCGGGGCGGGCTGGTCGCCGGGCTGGTCGATGAGCGCGGAGTCGCCGATGGCGAAGACGCGGTCGTCGTCGGTCTGGAAGTTCCCTTCCGCGTGGATGCGGTGGTTGCGCTCGTCCTTCTCGAGGTCGACGTCGGCGATGCAGTCGCGGCCGGTGATGCCGCCGGTCCAGACGAGGACGTCGTAGTCGAGTTCCTCGTCGTCGCCGACGTAGACGGTTTCGGCGTCGACTTCGCCGATGAACTCGCCGCATTCGATGTTCACGTCGCGGGCTTCGAGGCGCTTGCGGAGCGCGCCCTGCAGTTCGGGGTCGCTGTTGGGGAGGACGTTGTCCAGCCCTTCGACGAGGTGGATGTCGATGGGGGCGCGGTGTTCGTCGCGGAACTCGGCGACTTCGCCGGCGGTCTGGATGCCGGAGAGGCCGGCACCGCCGATGACGACCTGTGCGGGGTCGGACCGGGAGGCGTCGCGGGCGGCGGCTTGGATGTCGTCGTGGATGTCGAGGGCGTCGTCGAGGCTCTTGAGGGTGTGGGCGTACTCTTCGAGGCCGTCGATACCGAAGAAGGCGGTCTGGGAGCCAAGCGCGACCAGCAGGTAGTCGTAGTCGATGGGGTCGCCGGATTCGAGTTCGACCGTGCGGTCGTCCGTGTCGACGCCGACGACCTCGTCGTGGACGAACTGGGTGGTCGGCTCCTTTATCTCGTGGACGGGGATAGTGATCTTCTGCTGGACGGCAGGGTCGCGGATGCAGCGATGGGACTCGTGGAGGACGAGATGGTAGTCGGTGTCAGAGACCCACGTCACGTCGGCCTCGCCGTTCAGTTCCGCCTCGAGACTGTTGATAGCGCCGGCACCCGCGTAGCCTGCGCCAAGCACCACCACGTTCTCTGTCATACCGTCCGGTCGGTCGTCGGGTGATACAAAGGCTTTGAAATCCGCCGCAGGATATCGTGTCGTGGCCGAACGTTCGTGGAGGATTCGAACCGGCGACGGCGGAGAAGAGGGTCGAGAGCCGGCGAGTCAGTGTTCGGGCTCGCCGGCGGGCGCCCGCATGTCGTCGATAGTGAGGATGAGCTTGTTGTTGGTGTCGTCTTTCCCCTCCAGCGTCCCGATTATCTGGAGCTTCGAGAGCGGCGTCGGCCCGACGGTGACCGAGTCGCCCTCGTGGAACGTGGAGATGGTGCCTTGGAGCTGTATCTCCGCGCGACACTCCTCGGGGTGGTGGACGCTCGTCAGGTCTATCTCCTCGACGTTGGCGTGTTCGACGAGTTCCCCGTTGTGGCGAAGCGGGACCTCGGCGGCTTGGTCCATGTCCTGAATCTGGAGTGCGTCGTAGGCCGTCGCCGTCGGCTTGTACCCGCCCTTCGGACCGGGGACGCCTTCGACCAACTGGAGCGCTTTCAGGCTCTGCATCTGGTTGCGGATGGTCCCCGGATTTCGGTCGACCTTCTGAGCGATGTCCTCGCCTTTGACCGCACTTTCACTTTCACGGTACAAATTTACCAGTTCTTGCAGAATGTTCTTCTGACTCGGTGTCAGTTCGATTGATGACATAATGGGTCGTTCGGCATAGCCGCCCTTAAACCCGACGGTGGTGTACGTCGCGTCCGCCCGCCGTCGTCGGGTCGTCGTCGGCGTGAACCGATAGCGATTTCAACCCTGAGTTTCACGATATAGGCATGGAAAATAAGCGTGTGCTCGTCACCGGCGGTGGCGGGTTCATCGGGTCGAACTTGGCGAACGCGCTGGCAGCGGACAACGACGTGGTCGCCGTCGACGACGGCTACCTCGGCACCCCAGAGAACGTCGACGACGCAGTGGAGTACGTCGAGCGCAGCGTCGTCGCGGACGACCTGCCGACCGACGTAGACGTCGTCTTTCACCTCGCCGCCCTCTCGTCGTACGCGATGCACGAGGACGACCCGACCCACGGCGCACGCGTCAACGTCGAGGGGTTCGTGAACGTCGTCGAGCAGGCCCGCGACGACGGCTGTGACACCGTCGTCTACGCCTCCACCTCCTCCATCTACGGGAGCCGAACCGACCCCTCCCCAGAGGACATGTCGGTCACGGTCAACACCGGCTACGAGGCCTCGAAGATGGCCCGCGAGACCTACGCCGAGTACTTCGGCAACCACTACGACCTCACGCTCGCGGGCATGCGCTTTTTCTCGGTGTATCAGGGCTACGGCGGCGCGGAGGAACACAAGGGCGAGTACGCCAACGTCATCGCCCAGTTCGCCGACGACATCGCCAACGGCGAGGCCCCGAAGCTCTACGGCGACGGCTCCCAGACCCGCGATTTCACCCACGTCTCGGACATCGTGCGCGGGCTGATACTGGCCGCCGAACACGAACTCGACGGCGTCTACAACCTCGGGACCGGCGAGGCCTACGACTTCGACACCGTCGTCGAGATGATAAACGAGGAGATAGGCACCGCCGTCGAACCGGAGTACGTCGAGAACCCCATCCCCGAGGACGTCTACGTCCACGACACCTGCGCGGACTACGAGAAGATGCGCGAGGCGACCGGCTGGGAGCCCGAGATATCCTTCGAGGAGGGTATCGAGCGGGTCTGCCGGCAGTACACCTGAGGCGCACCGTCGGACGTTTCTCCCCGCTCTGACACGCTTCCCGTGTCACCGGCCTTTATACCTCCGACCGTGAAGGACGGCTATGGACCGAAGCGTGCGCGTCCTCGGGGTGCCGATGGACCTCGGGGCCGACAGGCGCGGCGTCGATATGGGGCCGTCCGCCATCAGATACGGCGGCCTCGCCGCCGAACTCGAATCGCTCGGCCTCGGCTGTACCGACGGTGGCGACATCGCCGTCCCGCGGCCCGAGGAGCGGGACCCGGAC
The DNA here is from genome assembly GCF_055632455.1 of Haloarcula sp. MBLA0138. Lineage (NCBI taxonomy): Archaea > Methanobacteriati > Methanobacteriota > Halobacteria > Halobacteriales > Haloarculaceae > Haloarcula > Haloarcula sp. MBLA0138. The sequence goes on from NZ_CM145746.1 coordinate 933,506, forward strand.
GCGCCGGGTGTCCCGACCGGGCGAGCCAAGTTCTTCCGCGAGACGCGGGAGGTCTGTGAGGACGTGACCACCGCCGTCGAGGCGACCCGCGCCGACGGCGAGTTCCCGCTCCTGCTGGGCGGGGACCACTCCATCGCCATCGGGACAGTCAACGGTGCGGCGGCCGACACCGAGGACATCGGCGTCGTCTGGTTCGACGCCCACGGCGACTTCAACACCCCGACGACGACGCCCAGCGGGAACATCCACGGGATGTCGCTCGCGGCCATCCTCGGCAAGGGCGCGTTCGCCGACCGCGAGTGGGCCCACGCCCACGCCGTCAACGAGGAGAACGTCGCCATCGTCGGCCTCCGGAACGTCGACGACGAGGAACGGGCGCTGATACGGGAGAGCGAGGCGACCGCGTACACCATGTCGGACCTCGACGGCCGGAGTACGCCGGCCGTCGTCGAGGAGGCGCTGGACGTCGCCACGGACGGCACCGACGGCGTCCACGTCTCGCTCGACCTCGACTGGCTGGACCCGACCGAAGCGCCCGGCGTCGGGACCCCCGTCCGGGGCGGGGTCTCCTACCGCGAGGCCCACGTCTCGATGGAGCGGGTGGCCCAGCGAACCGACTCGCTGCGGTCGCTGGAACTCGTCGAGGTCAACCCCATCCTCGACGACCACAACCGGACGGCGGAACTGGCCTGCGAACTGGCCGCCAGCGCCCTCGGAAAGAAGATTCTATAGGACGCTCGTTTCATCACTCGCCGCGAAAACGTGGGCGAAAAAGTCGCTCGCTTCGCTTACTCGCCCGCGGGCACGACCGTCACGCTCGCCACGCGGTCGCCGGCTTCGAGTTCCATGATGGTGACGCCCTTCGTGTTCCGACCGACCTGCGAGATGTCGCCGGCCCGGATGCGCATTATCTGGCCGTCCTCGGACATGATGACGAGGTGGTCGGCGTCGGTGACGGCCTTGGCCGTCCGGACGCGACCGTTGCGCTCGTCGGTCTTGATGTCGATGAGTCCTTTGCCGTAGCGCGATTGGGTGCGGTACTCGTCGAGTTTCGTCCGCTTGCCGAAGCCGTGTTCGGTGACGGTCAGCAGCGAGCGCTCGTCGGCGTCGTCGGTGGCGACCATCGCGGCCACCCTGTCGTCGCCCTGCAGTTTGATGCCGTTGACGCCGCGGGCCGACCGCCCCATCTCACTGACCTCGTTCTCGTCGAAGCGGATGGTCATCCCCTCCTCGGTGGCGATGACGAGGTCGCCCTCGCCGTCGGTGACCTCCACGTCGACGAGGGCATCGCCGTCTTCGAGGCTGGCGGCCCGGATGCCCGTCGAGAGGATGTTCTCGAACTGGTCACAGCAGGTCCGCTTGACGTAGCCGTTCCGGGTGACCATCGTGATGCACTCGTCGGTCTCGAACTCGTCGGTGGAGACCACCGCGGTTATCTCCTCGCCGTCGTCCAAGTCGATGAGGTTGATGGCCGACTTCCCACGGGCGGTGCGGGACATCTCCGGTATCTCGTAGGTCTTCAGCCGGTAGACCTGCCCGCGGTTGGTGAAACACAGGAGGTAGTCGTGGCTGTTGGCTCGGAAAACCTTCGAGACGCGGTCGCCCTCCTTGGGGTCCGCGCCGATGATGCCCTTCCCGCCGCGGTTCTGCGGGTCGAAGGCATCGACGGCCATCCGCTTGATGTAGTCGTCCTCGGTGACGACGACGACGCAGTCCTGTTCGGGGATGAGGTCCTCGTGGGTGACCTCGCCCTCGTCCTCGACGATGGCGGTGCGGCGCTCGTCGTCGTATTCGGCTTTCATCTCGCGGAGTTCGTCCTTGATGACGCCGTCGAGTTTCTCGGCGCTGTCGAGCACCGACCGGAGGTACTCGATGGTCTCCTGTACGTCCGCGTACTCGTCCTCTATCTCGGCGGACTCCATCGAGGTGAGCGAACCGAGTTGCATCCGGACGATGTGGGCCGCTTGGTCCGCCGAGAAGTCGAGTCGCTCCTGCAGTCCGCTGCGGGCGGCGTCGCGGTCCTCGCTGTTGCGGATGAGTTCGACCACGTCCTCGACGTTCTCTAGGGCCTTCAGCCGGCCTTCGAGGATGTGGGCGCGGTCCTCGGCCTCGGCGAGGTCGTGTTCCGAGCGCCGGCGGACGACCTCGCGGCGGTGCTCGACGTAGTGTTGCAGGGTCTCTTTCAGCGAGAGGACCTTCGGTTGGCCGTCGACCAGCGCGAGGTTGATGACGCCGAACGTCGATTCGAGGTGGTGGTCCAGCAGGCGGTTCTCGACCACGTCGACGTTCGCGCCCCGCTTGAGGTCGACGACGATGCGGACGCCGTTGCGGTCGGACTCGTCGCGCAGGTCCGCGATGCCCTCTATCTCGCCGTCGTTGACGTCGTCGGCGATGCGCTCGACGATGCGGGCCTTGTTCGCCTGATAGGGCAGTTCCGTGACGACGATGCGGCCGGCCTCCCGGTCGACCTCGTACTCGGCGCGCACCCGGAGGCGGCCCCGTCCCGTCGAGTACGCCGAGTAGATGGCGTCCCGGCCGACGATGTTGCCGCCGGTCGGGAAGTCGGGGCCGGCGACGTGGTCCATCAGGTCCTCGACGGTGCAGTCGGGGTTGTCGATGAGGTGGACCGTCGCGTCGACGAGTTCGCCGAGGTTGTGCGGCGGGATGTTGGTCGACATCCCGACGGCGATGCCCGACGAGCCGTTGAGAAGCAGGTTCGGGAGCTTCGCGGGCAACACGTCGGGCTCCTGTAGCCGGTCGTCGTAGTTGCTGGAGAAGTCGACGGTGTCTTTCTCGATGTCGGCCAGCAGGTCCTCGGTGATGGGGGCCATCCGGGCCTCCGTGTACCGCATCGCCGCCGCGGGGTCGCCGTCCATCGAGCCGAAGTTCCCCTGTCCGTCGACCAGCGGGTACCGCATCGAGAAGTCCTGTGCCATCCGGACGAGCGTGTCGTAGATGGCCGAGTCGCCGTGGGGGTGGTAGTCACCCATCGTCTCGCCGACGATGGAGGAGGACTTCCGGTGGCTGGAGCCGGCGGTGACGCCCATCTCGTGCATCGCGTAGAGGATGCGCCGGTGGACCGGCTTCATCCCGTCGCGCACGTCCGGGAGCGCCCGGCCCGCGATGACCGACATCGCGTAGTCGATGTAGGACTGCTCCATCTCGTCCTCGATGCGGACGTGTTTCACGCGCTGTGCGGGACCGCCGTCCTCTGGCACGTCCGAACTCATATGTCGACCCACTCCGCTTCCGGGGAGTGTTCCTTGATGAACTCCTTGCGCGGTTCGACGGCGTCGCCCATGAGGACGTTGAACATCTTGTCGGCAGCGGCCGCGTCCTCGACGGTTATCTGCTTGAGGATGCGGTTCTCGGGGTCCATCGTCGTCTCCCACAGCTGTCCGGGGTTCATCTCACCGAGTCCCTTGAACCGCTGGACCTGCGTGGGGTTGCCGTCGCACTTCTCCTCGACGATGCGGTCCCGTTCGTCCTCCGTCATGGCGTCGTAGGTCTCGCCGCGGTAGCGCACGCGGTACAGCGGCGGCTGGGACGCGTAGACGTGGCCGGCCTCGATGAGCGGGCGCATGTGCCGGTAGAGCAGCGTCAACAGGAGCGTCCGGATGTGGGCTCCGTCGACGTCGGCGTCGGTCATCATGATTATCTTCTCGTAGCGGAGGTCGTCGAGGTCGAACTCGTCGCCGATACCGGTGCCAAGCGCCGTGATGAGGTTCCGAATCTCGTCGTTTTCGAGGATGCGGTCGAGCCGGTGTTTCTCGACGTTCAGAATCTTCCCCTTGATGGGGAGGATGGCCTGAAACTCGGGGTTGCGGCCCTGCTTGGCCGAGCCGCCGGCGGAGTCGCCCTCGACGATGAACAGCTCGGCGTCCTCGGGCTCTCTGGTCTGGCAGTCCGCGAGCTTTCCGGGCAGCGCCGTCGAGTCGAGCGCGGACTTCCGGCGGGTCAGCTCCTCGGCCTTCTTCGCGGCCTTCCGGGCCTTCGCGGCCTCGACGGCCTTGCCGACGATGGACTCGGCGGTGTCGGGGTTCTCCTCGAAGTACGTGTCCAGCCCGTCGTGCATCGCGGACTCGACGACGCCCCGGACCTCGCTGTTGCCCAGTTTCGTCTTGGTCTGGCCCTCGAACTGCGGGTCGGGGTGTTTGATGGAGATGACGGCGGTCAGCCCCTCGCGGATGTCCTCGCCCTTGAGGGTGCCGTCGATGTCCTTCAGGAGGCCGTTGTCCTGCGCGTAGTCGTTGACGACCCGCGTCAGCGCCGTCTTGAACCCGGTGAGGTGGTCGCCCCCCTCGCGGGTGTTGATGTTGTTGGCGAAGGCGTGAATCGAGCCCTGCAGGTCGTCGGTCCCCTGCATGGCGATCTCGACTTCGACGGTCCCCTCCGGGACCGTCTCGCTGTCCTCGAAGTAGATGACGTCGGCGTGGAGGTGGTCCTTGGTCTCGTTGAGGTAGCCGACGAACTCCTTGATGCCGCCCTCGTACTCGAAGGTCTCGGCGGTGTCGTCGCGCTCGTCGGCGAGCGTGATGGCGACCCCGGAGTTGAGGAAGGCGAGTTCGCGCAGGCGGGATTCGAGCGTGGAGAAGACGAACTCGCCGGTCTCGAAGATGTCGTCGTCGGGCCAGAATTGTACCGTCGTCCCGGTCTCCTCGTCGGGTTCGAGGTCGCGGACGCGTTCGAGGTCCGCCTCCGGCGCGCCGTGGTCGAACCGCTGTCGCCAGAGCGCCCCGTCGCGCTTTATCTCCACTTCGAGCCACTTCGAGAGCGCGTTGACGACGCTGACCCCGACGCCGTGGAGCCCTCCGGAGACCTGATAGGACTTGCTGTCGAACTTCCCCCCGGCGTGCAGGACCGTCATGACCACTTCGACCGCGGGGCGGCCGTGCTCTTCGTGGGTATCGACCGGAATACCCCGCCCGTCGTCGGTGACGGAGACGGACCCGTCGTCGTGGATGGTCACGTCGATAGTGTCACAGTAGCCGGCCAGCGCCTCGTCGATGGCGTTGTCGACCACCTCGTAGACGAGGTGGTGCAACCCCCGCGCGTCCGTCGACCCGATGTACATCGCGGGCCGCTTCCGGACGGCTTCCAGACCTTCGAGGGTCTGAATCGACTTGGCGCCGTACTCTTCAGACTCGCCTGACATAGGAACTAAATCGTGTTAGTGGGTGGGGGCGTATAAAGCTCCCGCACGCGCGCGTGTGGCGGCATTTCCGGCCCTCCGGGTCCTGCGGGACATCCCGGTCTCAGACCGTCTGCGTCGCCACTGTGACGCCGTTCCGACCGGCTCGCCGTCGTCCGGTTCACTTTCACCCCGGTGGCGAATCTCTTATATCCCCGACGGCGGTACGCTACCGTAGCATGACCTCGTATCAGTCACGACTCGGGGACGGCGAGGGTATCGCCGAGGAGCTGGCCGAGTCCCAGCGGGCCATCTCCATCGCCGAGTTCTTCGAGAAGAACAAGCACATGCTCGGCTTCGACTCGGAGGCCCGGGCGCTGGTGACGGCCGTCAAGGAGGCCGTCGACAACGCGCTGGACGCCTGCGAGGAGGCCGGTATCCTCCCGGACATCTACGTCGAAATCACGGAGGCGGGGGACTACTACCGCCTCGTCGTCGAGGACAACGGCCCCGGTATCACGAAGGAACAGCTCCCGAAGATATTCGGGAAGCTCCTGTACGGCTCGCGGTTCCACGCCCGCGAGCAGAACCGCGGCCAGCAGGGTATCGGCATCTCCGCGGCCGTCCTCTACTCGCAGTTGACCTCGGGCAAGCCCGCGAAGATCACCTCCCGGCCGAAGGGGCGGGCCGACGCCCAGTACTTCGAACTCATCGTCGATACGGATACCAACGAACCCGAAATCAGCGTCGACGAGACCACCTCGTGGGAGCGCCCCCACGGGACGCGCATCGAACTGGAGATGGAAGCCAACATGCGCGCCCGGTCGAGCCTGCAGGACTACATCAAGGACACGGCGGTCGTCAACCCCCACGCCCGAATCGAGTTCGACGAGCCCGGACTGGACGAGCCCCTGAAGTTCGAGCGCGCCGAGAACGCGGCGCTCCCCGACGAAACCGAGGAGATACGGCCCCACCCCCACGGTGTCGAACTCGGGACGCTGCTGAAGATGCTGGAGGCGACGGACTCGTACTCCGTCTCCGGCTTCCTCCAAGGCGAGTTCACGCGCGTCGGCGGGAAGACGGCCGACAGCGTCATCGGGAACTTCACCGACCGCCACTACGGCCGCGGGATGGCGTGGCGGCCCCCGGAGGTACAGGACGACGCCGACGTCGAGGCCGCCGTCGAGGACGCCGTGGCGAACAAGGGGGCCGAGGCCACCGCCGCCTTCGCCGCGGCCGTCGCCGAGGCCGTCGCCGACCGCGACCGGGTGGCCCACCACGAGATAGCCGCCGTCGTCGCCGAGACGGCTGACGACGTGGAGGCCGAGTACGACGCGACGTTCGGGTCGACGGTCCGGGAGAACGCCGTCGCGGCGGCGTGGGCGGCCGTGACGGCCGAGCGGACGAGCGACCTCTACGGGCTGGTCGACGCGGCTACGACCACTCGGAAGGACGATGCCGCCATCGAGGGACTGGCCCGGCGACTGGCCGACAAGTTCGGCGAGGCCGACGACAGCCGCCACCGCCTGACCCGCGACGAGTTCCGCGCCTACGTCGACCGCGCGGCCGACATGACCGAGGACCACGGCGACGCGACGTTCGGCGACACCGCCCGCGAGAACGTCCTCGAGGAGCTGTGGGCCGCCGCCGAGCGGGTCCCGGACGACCCGCCGAACGTCTCGGCGGTCGCCGACGACCGCGACACGGCCAGCGACCTGCTGGAGGCCATGCGCGAGACGGACATCATCGCGCCGCCGACCGACTGCCTCTCGCCCATCTCCGCGGAACTGGTCGAGTCCGGGCTGCGAAAGGAGTTCGACGCCGACTTCTACGCCGCCTCGACACGGGACGCCTCGGTCCACGGCGGCGACCCGTTCATCGTCGAGGCCGGCATCGCCTACGGCGGCGAACTGGAGAGCGAGGGCAGCGTCGACGTGATGCGCTTTGCCAACCGCGTCCCGCTGGTCTACCAGCGCGGGGCCTGTGCCACGACCGACGTGGTCAAGGACATCAACTGGCGCAACTACAACCTCGACCAGCCCGGCGGCTCTGGCATCCCGAACGGCCCCGCCGTCGTGATGGTCCACGTCGCCTCCACGAACGTCCCGTTTACCAGCGAGTCGAAAGACGCCATCGCCAATCTCCCGGAGATGGAAGACGAGATAGAGCTCGCCATCCGGGAGGCGGCCCGCGAGCTCAAGAGCTACCTCAACAAGCGCCGGTCGATGCAACAGCGCCGGCAGAAACAGGACAAGCTGGCGACCATCCTGCCGGAGATGGCCGAGAAGCTGACGCAGGTCACCGACAACGAGGAGCTGAACATCGACGACTCGCTGGCCCGCATCATGAACAACGTCCTCGTCGAGCGCGCCGTCGAGGACGGCCGCGTCCGCCTCACCGTCGAGAACAACGACGACACCAACGCCGACGTGGAACTGACCGACATCGTCACCGCGGAACCGCAGGACACCAACGGCGCGACTGTCGTCGAGATGGACGGGGAGTGGTTCGTGAAGTGGACCCCGACGGTTGGGGCCGGCGAGACCGAAACGCTGGAGTACAGCGTCGACGGCGAGGCGGAGTTCACCGTCTCCGTCGACGGCGTCGAAGACGAGAAGCTGACTGTCAACGCATGAGTACCGACACAGACACCGACCCGACCGACGCGGAGGCCCGCGAGCGACTCATCGACCTCGCGGCGGAGTTCTACGACCAGTTCGCCGAAGGCGACGTGCCGAAGATGCGGATTCCGACCCGTACGAAGTCCAACATCGAGTACGACGAGGACAAGGACGTGTGGGTCTACGGCGACCGGAGTTCCACGCGGTCGGCCAAGACCGTCTCCGGGGCCGAGAAGCTCCTGAAGGCCGTCTACACCATCGACTTCCTCAGCCAGCAACTCGACGAGGACCGCTCGTCGACCCTGCGTGAACTGTACTACCTCTCGGAGTCGTGGGACCTAGAGGAGGCCCAGTTCAACACCCAAGACGAGTCCAACAACCTCATCGAGGACTTGGAAATCGTCTCCGAGGTCAAGCGAGAGGACTTCCACATGCGTCCGGAGGAGTCCGGCGCGAAGGTGATGGGGCCGCTCCTGTTGCGCGAGCAGACCAGACGGGGCGACCGCGAAATCCACTGTCAGGAGGACGTGGGCCAAGGGGGGTACCAGATTCCGAACAACCCCGACACCATCGAGTTCCTCGACCACGACGCCGACTTCGTCCTCTGTGTCGAGACCGGCGGGATGCGCGACCGCCTCGTCGAGAACGGCTTCGACGACGAGTACAACTGCATCGTCGTCCATCTGGGCGGTCAGCCCGCCCGCGCCACCCGCCGGCTGACCAAGCGCCTCCACGACGAACTTGACCTCCCGGTCGTGGTCTTCACCGACGGCGACCCGTGGTCGTACCGCATCTACGGCTCCGTCGCCTACGGCTCCATCAAATCCGCGCACCTCTCGGAGTACCTCGCTACGCCCGAGGCGAAGTTCGTCGGCATCCGCCCGCAGGACATCGTGGAGTACGACCTGCCGACGGACCCGCTGGCGGATTCGGACGTCAACGCCTTGGAGTCCGAACTGGAGGACCCACGCTTCCAGACGGAGTTCTGGACCGAGCAGATAGAGCTCCAACTCGACATCGGGAAGAAGGCCGAACAGCAGGCGCTTGCCTCCCGCGGGCTGGACTTCGTGACCGACACCTACCTGCCCGAGCGCCTCTCGGAGATGGGCATGCTGTAGCCCGGCGGTCGGTTTCGACGCTCGAAACGGATGGTGTGATTATTACTTCGGAGCCCCGTAGCGACCGGTATGCCCGTCATGTCCAGCGACGACTTCTCGTTGCACACCGAGGACTGCGACCAGTACGACGACGGGATGCCGGTCACCTCGTTCCCGGACGAGGTGACGAGCATCGACGACTTGGAGTGTGGCTGCTGGGACGGCTTCGACTCGCTGACGGAGGCCGAGTGAGACACAGGTGGTCGCCGGACGGACGCGGAATCGGAGCGCGCGGACAGCGGTCGGACGGCCGCACCCGTCGGCCGCGCTCTCCCGTCCCGCCCGTCAGGACTCGTCGAGGACAACCGGGACGCCGCGTTTCGCCACGTCGCGGGCGAACGCCCCACTATCGGCCCCGAGTTTCTCGAACGTGTTGTAGTGGATAGGGAGTACGAGGTCGGGGTCCATCGCCGCGGCGAGTTCGGCCGCACCGTGGCGGTCCATCGTGTAACTCTGGGCGATGGAGGGGACAAACAGCGACACGTCGAGTTCGGCGTGGCCCTCCAGTACGTCGGTGTCGCCGGTCCAGAAGACGCGTGTCCCGGCGAGCGAGAGGAGGTAGCCACAGCCGATACCCTTCGGGTGGTGGGGCGTGCCGTCGGCTTTCACGTGCGGGCCGTCCGCGTGGTTGAACGCCGGCACCGTCCAGACGGGCACGTCGTCGACGACGAGTTCGTCCTCCATCGACACCTCGCGCACGTCGTAGTCGAGGGTGGCGACGCGGTCGAGGTCGCGGTCGGACTGGTGGACGTCGATGCCCTCGAAGGCGACGACGGTGGCATCGTCCTTGGCGACCCGGCGGATGCCGTCGGGGTCGTAGTGGTGGACGTGGGTCACCAAGACCACGTCGCCGTCGTTCGGGGCGTACTCGCGGGCCGGCGGGTGGTCGGCGTCCTCGTCGTAGGGCTCCCACTCACCCGTCAGGACGCCGTAGCGGCCGGGGTCCATGTAGACGACGGTGTCGTCGCCTTCGAGTCTGAGCGTGGCGTATCCGAGCCACTCCGCGGTGATGTCGTCGTGTCGGACGGTCATGCCGGCGGCTACTGCCAGCGGCGACATACGCGTGTCGGTCCGGTGCGCCGGCCGGTAGCTGCTTCTACTGCCGGTCGGCAAGCCGCTCGACACGGTCCAGCGAGTCCGCCTCGGCCGGTGGCTTGTCCTCACGGACGGCGACGAAGCGGGGGAAGCGGAGCGCGTACCCGGAGGCGTACGTCGACGAGGCCTGTATCTCCTCGTAGCCCACCTCGAAGACGACGGCGGGGTCGAGAGACACGTCCCGCCCGTCCTCGGCGGTGACGTGGGGTTCGAGGCGCTCGGTCAGGTCGTCGAGTTCGGCGTCGGTGACGCCGGTGGCGACGTTGCCCACCGTCGCGTACCCGTCGTCGGTCCGGAGCGAGAGTTCGAACGTGCCGAGGACGTTCGCCCGGCGGCCCTCGCCCCACTCCGCGCCGGTGACGACGCAGTCCAGCGTCTCAACGTCGGGCTTGCGCTTGCGCCAGCGCCGCCCGCGCTTGCCCGGCGTGTAGCTCCCGTCGGGGGCTTTCAGCATGATGCCCTCGTGGCCGGCGTCCAGCGCCGCGCGCTCGACGGCCGCTATCTCCTCGGCGTCGTCGGTCAGGTGTAGGGTCGAGACGACGCCGCTCCCGTCGGGAAACAGCGACGACAGCGCGGCGTGGCGCTCCCGGAGCGTCGCGTCCAGCAGGTCCTCGCCGTCGGCGTGCAGGCAGTCGAACGCCTGCAGGCGGACGGTCACCTCCTCCCGGGCGCGGGCCACGTCGTGCTTGCGCCGGAACCGGCGCAACACCTCCTGAAAGGGCAGCGGGTCACCGGTATCGTCGACGGCGACGACCTCGCCGTCGACGATGGCGGGGACCGACAGCGACTCCTCGACGGTCGTGACGACCTCCGGAAGGGGGTCGGTCACCTCCTCCATGTTCCGGGAGAAGACGCGGGCGCTGTCGCCGTCGTAGTGGACCTGTACCCGCGCGCCGTCGTACTTCCACTCGACGGCCGCCCGCTCCCAGTCCTCCAGCGCGCCCGTGACAGTGCCGGCCTGTGCGAGCATCGCCTGCACCGGCCGCCCGACTTCCAGCGCGATGTCGGCCAGCCCGTCAGCGCCCGCCTCGCGGGCCACCTCGGCGACGTGGCCGTAGTCGTTCGACACCTGCAGCGCGCGGGCGACGGTCTCGACGGGCACGTCGAACGCCGCGGCGACGGCGTCGCGGACGGTCCCCTCGCCGACGCCGATACGCATCTCGGCGAGGACGAGACGGGCGAGGTACCGGGCCTCGTCGGGCCGGCAGCGGTTGAACAGGCCAAAGAGCGTGTCGACCTTGGTCGCGCGGCTCCCGTCACCGTCGGCGGCCGCCAGTTCCCGGAGCGCGGCGTCGACCTCGCCGACCGTGAGCGACTCGTCGCCGTCGGCCCCGAACGCGCCCAGCCCCCGCTGACCGCCGAAGTCGTAGCTCGCGGCCACGTCGCCTATCTCCCCGCGGTCGGCGAGGCGCGCCTCCACGTCGTCGGCGTCGACGTTCCGGCCGGCGGCCCGCGCGATGGCCTCGTAACACAGCCGCGGTCCCACGTCGAGCGTCGCGGAGTCGTGGGCGGGGAAGACGCGTCCCTGCACGAACCGGGCGACCGTATCGAGTTCGCCCTCGCTCGCCGCGAACAGCGCCGTCACGCCCTCGGTGACGGCGGTGTCGGCGCTCTCGCTCTCGATGTCGGCGGCGCGCTCGGCGAAGGCTGCGAACTCCATCACCCCACGGTACCCGGTTGCGGACCGTAAACCCAGCGTCACTCGACGGTCAGCGTGACGGTGACTGACTCGCTCTGCCCGCTAGCGGGGTACGGCTGGTCCGGCGACCCCGTCGGCACCTCGAAGTCGTAGTCGAGGCGCTCGTTGTCGTTGGTCTCCTGATGGACGACGAGTACCAGCCGCCGTCCCGGCGGGGGCTCGCCGTTCAGTTGGACGGTCACGTCGTCGTGGGTCCCGGGTTCGAGGTAGCCGGTCGCCCCCAGCACCCTGCCGTCGGCCTCGAACTCGTGGACGACGACGTACCCCCCGCTGGACAGCGAGGCGGAGTCGACGGTCAACTGGTCGCCGTCGACGGCGGGCTGCTCGACGGCCAACGAGGCGACCGGCGAGGACAGCAACACGAATGCCGCGTAGGCCACGCCCAGCAGAATCGCCGCGTGTTTCGCGCCGTCTCGGAGCGTCCCCTCGCCGAGTTGGCCGCCGATGAACCCCGTCAGAATGGCCTGCACGATGGCCGTGTGGAAGAACACGAGCGTGTAGGCGGCCTTGTCGACCTGCCCGAGCCGGGCGAACTGCTCGACGCCGACGCCCAGCCGGTTCGACGAGTCGGGAGTCGGCACGCTGGAGGGGAGACTCGGCACCAGCACCTCCTGAACCGCGACGATGATGACCAGAAAGACCAGAAACGAGATGTAGATGACCACGAGGTAGGTGAACATCTGTCGCCGCCGGCGCTTGCGAAGGCGCAGGTCCGAGCGGGCCTGCGTGGCCGCGATTCGCAGGACTGGACCGAGCTGTCCGGAGGCGTACATCGCGTTCGTCAGCAACATCACGACGCGGGTCACCGCCGTCGTCCTGATTCGGCGACCGAACCGAATCAGTGCGTCGTCGACGTTCGCGCCCAGTTCGATGTCCGCCCAGATGTGGTCGACCTCGGGCGTCAGGACGCCGATGTCGCTGCCCCGGACCCGGCGGACGCTCTCGACGACGGTCATCCCGGCCTCGTTGAGGCTCGCCAGCCGTTCGAGCAGTTCCGGCGTCGCCTCCTCGATGCGGTCGATGCGCCGCCGGTAGACGTACCGGACGGCGGCGAAGCTGGCGAGCACCAACAGCAGCGACTGGACGGCGAAGTCGTCGAGCAGCCGGACGTTCACGCTCTGGGTCTGGAACGCGGCCGGCGACCGGACGAGGAAGGCGACGACGGCCACCGGGACGGCGACGTAGAGGACGCGGGTGGGGTGCCACAGCAGCGACCGTAGCGGCGACCGCAGCGTCTCGGTGAGCCAGCGCAGTCGGTCGTGGAACCGCAGGCGCGCCCAGTTCGCGTCGACTCCCGGAACGACGCCGCCGTCGGCGAGCCCCCGCCGGCTCCGGGTCGCCGCCGGGACGCCGTGGGTCGTCGTCTCGAGGCGGTCGAGTACGTCCGTCGTCCCGCCGCCGCCGATGCCCAAGGCGTCGAGCTTCTGGTCCAGATACACCATGAAACCGACGTTCGCCAGCGGGATGACGAGGTACGCGAGCAGTTGCAGGAGCCAGAGCGTGTCCGTCGTCGTCAGCCCGAACACGAGCAGGATGGTGATGAGAAACAGGACGGCCGCGACGAAGACGGTGACGTACGCCTCGGCGATGGTCGCCAGCCGTTCGAGCAGTTCCTCTTGGCGCTCCGCGGCCTCGGACTGGTGGCGCTGGTACTGGTCCTGCAGGAACGACGACAGCGACTGCCCGCTCTGGAGGACGCTGGAGAGGTTCTCGGTGAACGTCTTGAACTGCTCGCTGGGCGTGCGCCGCGAGACGTGTCTGAGCGCCGTTATCATGTCCCGGCCGAACAGGTCCATCTGCCGGACGGCGACCCCGACCTCCCGCGCGGCGTCGCCGTATATCTCGTCGTTGCGGGCCAGCGTCCGGAGCACGTCGGGAAACGACATCCCGCCCCGCGAGAGCGCGTACATGAACGCGAGGGTGCGGGGCATCCCCTCGTCGATGTTCCGCTGGCGGACATCGGCCGTGTCCTTGGGGAGTTCCCACCGCAACACGTATGTCAGGGCGGCCGTCACGAGACCGCCCGCGAAGCCGCTGCCCACGAGGACGAACAGCGTCTGGTCCGGTGTCAGGACGAGTTCGAAGCCACGGATGCCCAGCGCGGCGACCATCGTCGGCGGCAACCCCATCAGCAAGTCGACGATGGCCGGCACGGCCAGCAGGAACCCGCCGACGAGGTAGGCCCCGGCGACCGCGCCGCCGACGGCACCCAGCCCCGTGAACAGGAACGTTCGGGCCGCGTAGCCCCGGTAGGTCTGGCTGATGTAGGCCGCTTCGAGGCGGCGCTCGCGCTCCTCCGAGGGCTTGACGTAGCGGCCGAACAGGCGGCGCGCGAACCGGGTCAGCTGTCGGTCGAACGAGGGGTTCGCGCCGCCGTACAGCACCACGACGAGGATAGCGAAGACGACCGCGAGCGGTGCCAGTCCGAGCGGGTTCAGCGCCATGTCAGGCCCGGGCCGTGACGCCGATGTTCTCGAGTACCTCGTCCTTGTCGGCGTAGTACTTGTTGACCATCGCGGTGAACCGCCGGTAGTCGCTGACCCCCTCCTCGTGGAGGTACTCGAGGAACCGCTCGCGGTGGTTCAGCTCCCGGCGGAGTTCCGACTGGCTCCACCCGCGCTCCTGTCGAATCTCGTCCAAGAGCTCGCTGTTGTTCTCGGTGAAGGTGTCGGCGGTAGCCCGCCACGAGTAGGTGTTCGAGTAGTCGAGTTCGCCGGTCCGCTGGTCGATGCCCTCGATTTCGGCGAGGGTCTTGGCCCGGCGGACCCGCTGGTCGTCCGAGCGGGCCAACACCTGCACACAGAGGACGTCGAGGCTCTGGACCATCGGCCGCGGGACGTTGATGGGTTCGTTCTCCAGCCGGTTGATGACCGTCTGGACCGAGTCGGCGTGCATCGTCGAAAACGTCGTGTGGCCGGTGTTCATCGCCTGAAACAGCGTGATGGCCTCCTCGCCACGAACCTCGCCGACGACGATGTACTCGGGGCGGTGACGCAGCGCCGACCGCAGGAGGTCGTACATCGTGATGTCGGAGTCGTCCAGCCGTTCGCGGGTGACCGCCGAGAGCCAGTTGTCGTGGTACAGCGACAGCTCGCGGGTGTCCTCGATGGTCAGCACCTTCGACCGGGGCGGGATGAACATCGCCAGCGCGTTCATCGAGGTGGTCTTGCCCGCGGCCGTCCCGCCGGCGAAGATGAGCGACTTGTTGGACTCGATGGCGAGCCAGAGGTACGCCAGCATCTCAAGCGAGAAGGTGCCGTACTCCAGCAGGTCGATGGGCGTGAACGGCTCGTCGGCGTACTTCCGGATGGTGAACGCGGACCCGCGGGGCGTGACCTCCTCGCCCAGCGCGAGTTCGATGCGGGAACCGTCCGGAAGCGTCGTCGACACCACGGGGTCCGAGACGGAGACGTGCCGGCCCGACCGCTGTGCGAGTTGGATGACGAAGCTGTCCAGTTCCTCCTCGCCGTAGACGATGTTCGTCTCGATATCGGTGTACTGGTCGTGGTAGACGAAGATGGGGAGGTTCGCCCCGTCACAGGAGATGTCCTCGATACCCGGGTCGTGCATCAGCGGGTCGATGTGGCCGTAGCCGAGGAAGGAGCGATAGAGGTAGTAGTACAGCCGGTAGTACGTCTCGGGCTCGACGACGACGCCGTACTCCTCCAGTCGGGCACGCAGTTCCTCGGCGAGGGCCCGCTCGGGGTCCGTATCGACCTCCTCGCGGTAGATGAGCGGGCCGCGGACGTCGTCGAACAGGCGGTCGAGAAGCTCCTCCTCGATGTCGGTCAGCGACGGCTCGACGACGTGGTAGACGTGTTCGTCGCGCTCGGGGTCGCGGCTGATGGAGACGAACGCGAACGGGGCGTTGAGCCAGTAGCGCTCGACCTCCTCGGGGTACCCCTCGACGCCGTCGAACGAGACCAGTGACCCGTGTCTCTCGGGGTCGTAGTTCGAGGTCGGGACGGCCGACCCCGACAGCATCGTCGCCGTCCGCGAGAGCCACGCTCGGATGTGGCCCAGCGGGTCGTCGACGACGTCGCCGGGGGCGGGAGTTTCTGGGTCGGACATCGGTAAGGCGACGGTGAAACGCGAAGCTTGTCGCGGATATGGGACACAGCTACTTAAACCCGCTCGACTGCTCACCGGTCGTCACGCTCACGTCCGGTCGACGGTCGCCAGCAGTGCGGCGAACAACAGGGCGAGCGCGCTCCCGACCGGCACCGTGACGCCCGGGAAGTACCGGACGAACAGGGCCGTAGCGCCGAGTGTGAGGAGAGCGACCGCGCCCAACAGCCCGCCGAACAGCCGGACCGGGTCGGCCGGCAGGGCGGCGGCGACCCGCTCCTCCTCGAAGTAGTAGTAGAGGCTCAGCCCGAACGGCACCGCGAAGACGGCCAGCGCGGCCAGCCCGAGGTCGCCCGCGAGCGCGAGTTCGGCCGACGACTGGAAGCCGGCGACCTCCCACGCCCACAGGAACGGGCGCTCGCCGTCCAGCGTCGCGCCGAAGATGTACTGCAGGCGGAAGGGGAGAAAGCGCAGCGCGACCACCGTCAGCCCGGAGAGTTCGAACACCGACACCGACCACGGGGCCAGCGCGACCAGCCACGTCGACAGCACGGCGAGTTCCCCCGCGTACTCTGATTTCACCCACGCCATCCTGTCCGAGTGCGCGCCGGCGATCCGGTAAAAGCTACCGATGGGGGCCGGCGGAACTCGGCGTGGACGCCCCCGATTCGGTGCCGTCGCCGTTACGTTCTTTGCGACGGACGGCGTAGTCGTCAGTACCGGAATGAGGCGCGACTACTTCACGGTCGACGTTCGGAGCGAGCCCGACGACGGCGGCACACCCACGGTCGTTATCGACTACGGCGGGCCGTCGGGAGAGCTACGCGAGCGCCTCACGACAGCCGCGGGCGGCACGCTCGACGCCGACGAGGTGGACGTGACCTTCCGCCGCCAGCCCGACGCGGACGCCGGCGTCCTCTCGCTGACCGACCGCCTGACGGGCGATTTCGTCCTCGAAGCCAACGTGGCGGCCGACGCCGTCGCCGCGCTCGTCGACGCCGCACAGGCCCGCGACGACGGCCGCTACGCGGTCCGACTGACCGACGGCGGCGGGAAGTCACTCGTCTACGAGATGGAGACGCTGCTGGTCTACGACCCCGACGGGAGCCTCCGCCGCCAGCGCAGTCTCATCCCCGGCGGCGTCGAACTGTAGTCACGCGAGGGCCGCGGCGACGCGGGGCAACACGTCCGTCACGTCCGCCCGGAGTACGTCGGTCGCGTCCCCGTCCCGCGGCGTCGACTCCAGATTCACGACGACGAGCCGCCCGCCAGAGCGAGCGGCGACGCGGGGCAACAGCGCGGCCGGGTTGACCGACAGCGACGACCCGGCCGCGAGGAACACGTCGCTGTCCTGTGCGAGCCGCTGGGCCTTGCTCATCGCCGCGTCGGGCAGCGACTCGCCGAACAGCACCACGTCGGGCTTGTAGACGCCGCCACACGAACACCGCGGCGGCACGTCGCCGTCGGCCGCGCGCTCGAACACCGGGTCGGCCGCGGTCCGCTCGCCGCAGTCGTCACAGACGACCCGCCGGTTGGTGCCGTGGAGTTCGACGACGCGCTCGCTCCCGGCGTCCCCGTGGAGGCCGTCGACGTTCTGCGTGACGACGGCGTCGAGGTGGCCGCCGGCCTCCAGTTCGGCCAGCGCCTCGTGGGCGGCGTTGGGTTCGGGGTCCACGTCGCCGTAGAGGGCCGCCCGCAGTTCCACCCGGTCGCGCCAGAACCCCACGGGGTCGGCGTCGAAGCGCCGCCGGTGGAAGCTCTGTTGGTCGAACCGTTCCCAGACGCCGTCGTCGCCGCGAAAGGAGGGGATTCCAGAGGCCGTGGAGACGCCCGCGCCGGTCAGCGCGGCGACGGTGTCGGCTCCGCGGACGGCCGCCGCCACGTCGTCGATGGTCGCCGCGTAGTCGTCGGTCACGGCCGGCCGTACGCCCGGCCAGCCGGTGTCTCTATCGGTCCCGACTCCGCGGTGGCCCGACGGTTTAAGTCGACAGCGACCCCAGAGCGGACTATGTGCTACGACAGGCTGGTGAACGGCGACGCCGCCGAGGCCAGCGCCGCGACGCTACTGCGCGCCGAGGCGTACTACGCCCTGCGCAACGGCGCGATGGCCGGCGTCGTCGTCCTCGCGGTGCTCCTTTCCCGGGGCGCGCCGGCGTGGCTCGTCGCCGCCAGCGTCGCGGGCGCTGTCGCGCTCGGCGCGGCGCTCCATCAGGCGCTTTTGCTGGGCGGTGCCGCGGTCCTCCGGGTCAGAGCGGCCGTCAGTGGCGGCGGGCGGCCCTGACAGACGTTGTGACTGCAGCCCCGACACGAGTGGGTGTCTGTCGGCGGCGACGGTGGATTTCTCGACGTTCGACGAAGACCCGGCGGTACGGGCACCGGCCAGCGCGACCGAGAAAGACGGATTTAAACCGCCACCGCTCGGCTGTCCGCATGACATGCGCTTGCACGAATACCAGGCGAAGCAGGTCTTCGCCGACGCGGGCGTCCCCACACCCGCATCGCAGCTGGCGAAGACGGTCGACGAGGCCGTCGACGCGGCCGAGGACATCGGCTATCCGGTCGCTATCAAAGCACAGGTCCACGTCGGCGGCCGCGGCAAGGCCGGCGGCATCAAACTGGTCGAGGACGCCGCGGAGGCCCGCGAGGCCGCCGACGACATCCTCGGGATGGACCTCAAAGGCTACCACGTCTCGACGGTGCTCGTCGAGGAGGCCGTCGACTTCGTCAACGAACTGTACGTCGGCGTGACGATGGACCGCGGCGAGGGCAAGCCCGTCGCCATGGTCTCGACGAAAGGCGGCGTCAACATCGAGGAGGTCGCCGAGGAGGACCCCGACGCCATCGCCCGGGAGCACATCGACCCCGCGTTCGGGATGCACCCGTATCAGGCCCGGAAGGCCGTCTACGAGGCCGGCGTCGACCGCGACGTGGCGAACGACGTGGCGAGCGTCCTGACCACGCTCTACCAGCTCTGGGACGACCGCGACGGCAGCGACCTCGAAGTCAACCCGCTGATGATAACGAGCGACGACGAGGTCATCGCCGCCGACGCCGTGATGAACATCGACGGCGACGCGCTGTTCCGCCAGCCCGAACTCGCCGAGATGGGCGAGGAGGCGGCCGACGGCGACGAACTCGAACAGAAGGCCGACGAGTACGGCTTCGACTACGTCCGGCTGTCGGGCAACGTCGGCATCATCGGCAACGGCGCGGGCCTCGTGATGACGACGCTCGACCTCGTGGACCACTACGGCGGTTCGCCGGCGAACTTCCTCGACGTGGGCGGCGGCGCGAAGGCCGACCGCATCGCCAACGCCCTCGATATGGTGTTCTCCGACGACAACGTCGATTCGGTCGTGTTCAACATCTTCGGCGGCATCACCCGGGGCGACGAGGTGGCACAGGGTATCAACCAAGCGCTGGAGCAGTTCGACGAGATTCCCAAGCCCGTCACCGTCCGGCTGGCCGGAACCAACGCCGAGGAGGGGATGGAGATTCTGAACGAGGACCTCGTCACGGTCGAGCACACGCTCGAAGACGCCGTCCAGCGAGCGGTCCAGTACGCCCAAGAGGAGGAGGAGGAATAATGTCCGTTCTAGTCGACGAAGACACGCGCGTCGTGGTGCAGGGTATCACCGGCGGTGAGGGGAAGTTCCACACCGAGCAGATGCTGGAGTACGGCACCAACGTCGTCGCCGGCGCGGTGCCGGGCAAGGGCGGCCAGGAGGTCGCCGGCGTCCCGGTCTACGACACCGTCCAGCAGGCCGCCCGCGAGGAGGACGCCAACGCCTCCGTCGTGTTCGTCCCGCCGGCGTTCGCCGCGGACGCCTGCTTCGAGTCCATCGACGCCGACGGCGTCGACCTCGTGGTCGCCATCACCGAGGGCGTCCCGACGCAGGACATGGCGCGGGTCTACCGCCGCCTGAGCGAGACCGACACCCACCTCGTCGGGCCCAACTGTCCGGGCCTCATCACGCCCGGCGTCGCCAAACTGGGCATCCTGCCGGGCAACATCTTCTCGTCGGGGAACGTCGGGCTCGTCTCCCGGTCGGGGACGCTCACCTATCAGGTCGTCGACAATCTGACCGAGCGCGGACTCGGCCAGTCGACGGCCATCGGCATCGGCGGCGACCCCATCATCGGGACGGACTTCATCGACGCCCTCGAACTGTTCGAGAACGACCCCGACACCCACGCCGTCGCCATGTGCGGTGAAATCGGCGGCGAGGACGAGGAGGAGGCCGCCCGCTACATCGGCGAGCACATGGACACGCCGGTCGCCGGCTTCATCGCCGGCCGCACGGCACCGCCGGGCAAGCGGATGGGCCACGCCGGCGCTATCGTCTCGGGTAGCGGCACCGGCACCGCCGAGTCGAAGATTTCGGCGCTCGAAGACAACGGCGTCCCGGTCGGCGACACGCCGGAGGAAGTGGCGGACCACATCGAGGACCTGCTGTAGTTCCGCTTTGAAGGACGTGACGAGCCGAGCGGGGCTCGATAGGCGAGCGGGCGAGCCTATCGGCGTCCCGGTCGGAGACACGCCGGAGGAAGTGGCGGACCACATCGAGGACCTGCTGTAGTTCCGCTTTGAAGGACGTGACGAGCCGAGCGGGGCTCGATAGGCGAGCGGGCGAGCCTATCGGCGTCCCGGTCGGAGACACGCCGGAGGAAGTGGCGGACCACATCGAGGACCTGCTGTAGCGGCTCTCGCTGCAACCGGCTGGGAGCCGAGCGGGGCTCGATAGACGAACGGAGTGAGTCTATCGGCGTCCCGGTCGCCACGCCTGTGGCCCGGAACGGGGACCTGCCGCGACCCCGCGGTTTCTTGGTCCCGGTTTTCGTAAACGTGGGTATGAGTGACAGCGACGGCTCGGTCGGGGACGCGGCGTGGTGGGAGCGCGTGAGCAGCGACCTGTCCCACGACGCGAAGAACCCACTGAACGTCGTCACCGGCCGGATGGAACTACTCGACGTCGACGACACCAACGGCGAGGCTATCGACCGGTCGCTGGACCGCGTCGGCGCCCTGCTGACCGACCTGTCTACTCTGGGTCGCGTCGCCCGTTCGCCGGTCGACGGCGAGCGGGAGGCGGTGGCGCTCGCGGCCGCCGCCGAGCGCGCGTGGCAGAGCGCCGGCACGGAGGCAGCGACGCTCGTGACTGACGACGCCGGCGTGGTGCAGGCGCGCCCCGAGACCGTCCGGGCCATCCTCGAACGCCTCTTGGAGAACGCCGTGGTCCACGGCGGCGACGACGTGACGGTGACGGTCGGCGACGACGCCGACGGCTTCTACGTGGCCGACGACGGCCCCGGGTTCCCCGCCGACGAGCGCGACCGTATCCGCGAACAGGGGTACAGTACGACGCGCTACGGCGAGGGGTACGGCCTGTTCGTCGCCGACGCCGCGGCGCGGGCACACGGGTGGGAGTTACACCTCGGCGAGAGCGACGCCGGCGGTGCCCGCGTCGACGTTCGGTTCGAGGACTGACGTGTTCACACACTAGCATACCACACGGCACCGTGGAACAGGGTCCACGCCCCGCCGCCGTCGCGCCGACGACCGCAAGATGGCGGGCCGACGGCTTGCCGCTCTGCACTCAACCGAGAGACGTGAACGTTCCGGTGTAGTTATTAGATGCGGATATGTACGTTCGACTATGCCCCACACCTGCAGGAACTGCAAACAGGCGTTCGGCACCGAACTGGAACTGGAACTCCACCGGGACACCTGTTCGGCCGGTCAGCTGTTCTGCGACGAGTGTGGCGAGCGGTTCACCGAGCGGGCCGCCACCGAGGACGGGTGGCACTACCGGTGCCCCAGCGAGGACTGCGACGGGACAGGTATCGGCGACGACATCCACAAGGTATCGGACGCCCGCGTCGCCAAGCGGTAAGCACGGCGTCGCCGCGTCCACGAGGTGTGGCTCTCCGTTCCCACGTTCCTTTCTCGACAGCCGTGGGCGGCGTTTTCGCCGGTAGGACCCGATTATCAGCGTCCGTAGTGCGGAGCCAAGCTATAGGTTCGTTCGGGCACAAGCAACGGAGAAATGATAGAGGCCCGGGAGCTTCGGAAGGAGTACGGCGGGTTCGTCGCCGTCGAGGGGAGTTCGTTCAGCGTCGACCGCGGCGAGGTGTTCGGTATCATCGGTCCGAACGGGGCGGGCAAGACGACGACGCTGAAGATGCTCGCGGGCCTGCTGGAGCCGACCGGCGGCGACGCGGAGATAGCTGGCTACGACGTGGAGACGACGGAGATGCGCCGGCGGCTCGGCTTCCTCCCCGAGGAGTCCCCGCTGTACGAGGAGATGACGCCGGTCTCGTACCTACAGTTCTTCGCCGACCTCTACGACGTGCCCGGCGACGTGGCCGACGAGCGGATGCACGAGACGCTGGACGAACTGCAACTGGAACACCGCGACCGGAAGCTCGGCGACATGTCGAAGGGGATGAAACGGAAGGTCGCCATCGCCCGCTCGCTCATCAACGACCCGGAGGTGCTCATCTACGACGAGCCGGCCTCCGGGCTGGACCCGCTGACGACGAACTACGTCATCGAGTTCACGGAGCAACTGGCCCGCGAGGGCAAGACCATCGTCTTCTCGGCGCACAACCTCTTTCACGTCGAGTCCATCTGTGACCGCGTCGCCATCATGAACGAGGGGCAGGTGGTGGCACAGGGCGACCTCGACGCCCTGCAGGCCGAGTACGGCGAGACGGAGTACCACGTCTACACGACCGTCGAGGTGCCCGGCGCGGCCCGCGAGAACGGCCACTTCCGTCGGGTCGTCGGGAGCATGGACGCCGTCGAGTCGACCCGCGCGGCCGCCGCGGACGCCGGCGGCGAGGTGGTTGACATCCGGACCGAGGAATCCAGCCTCGAAGAGGTGTTCCTCAACGTCGCGGAGTCGGGCACGACCGGCACCCGCTACGTCGGGGAGGACGCGGCGTAGATGCAGGGCGACAAGCTCCTCCGCGTCGCGAAGTGGGAGGTGACGAAAAACGCCGGCGGCGTCGACCGGCGGACCGTCGCCGTCATGGCGCTGTCGGTCCTCGCCATGGGCGCGGTCGCCGCCGTCGCAGTGGGGGGCGGCGCAGGGCTGGACGCCGGCATCTACCGCGTCGGCGTCGACCAGTCCAGCCCGTACTACGGCGTCGCGGCCGACGACGACACGTTCGTCGTCAGCGAGCCGTCGTCGACCGCCGTCGAGCGCGGCCAGCAGGAACTGCTGTTCGACGGCGAGCGACTCCGGAGCGTCCCCCGGACGCCCAAACAGCGCGCGGCGCTCTCGGAGTTCCGGGACAGCACCGAACGCTACAACGACCGGCGGATGGCCCGGGACGACAATCAGACTGCGGCGTTCCCCGTCGAGGTGACGCTGCGCTACGACGAACAGACCGGCGAGACCATCGCTCCCGGAGCCGGCGACGGAACCGCGAGCGACGGGAGCGCGGACGGCGGGGGTGACGGGACCGCCGGCGGGGGGACCGGTGGAAGCGGTGCCGGCGCGGGCGGCGGGACCGCCGGCGGCGGCAGCGCGGACCTCGGCGGCATCGGTGCGCGCCTCACCGGGAGCGTCCAGAGCGGGACCCCCGCCGACATCTCGCCGCCGTTCCCCTTCGAGTCGCTGGTGCTCGCCTTCCTCTACATCGTCCCGATGAACTTCGTCATCCAAGCGTACGGCTCCTCAATGCTCTCCGAGCGGCTGAACCGCCGGGGGGAACTCCTGCTCGTGACGCCGGCCTCGCGGGGCGACATCATCGCCGGCAAGACGCTGCCGTACCTGCTGGGGGCCGTCGGCGTCGCGTCGGTCATCACCGGCGCACTCCGCTTTTCCGGCATCGCGCCCAGCGGGAGCCCGATTGCCGTGCTGGCGGTCCTCCCGCTGGCCCTGCTGTTCCTCGCGGCGACGTTCTGTGGGGCGATGTTCGCCCGTTCGTTCAAGGAACTCACCTTCGTCACGGTCACCATCACCGTCTCGCTGACCTCCTACGCCTTCGTCCCGGCCATCTTCACCGACGTGACCCCCATCGCGCTCATCTCGCCGCTGACGCTGGTCGTGATGGACCTCACCGGTCAGTCCGTCGGCCTCGGCGAGTTCGCGTTCTCGACGCTGCCGCCGCTGGTCACCGCGCTCGTGCTGTTCGGACTGGGCGCGGGCCTCTACCGCGAGGAGGACATGTTCACCCAGCGGGCCATCCCGCTGAAAGTGCTCGACGCGCTGGCCGGCCGTATCAAGAGCCGTCGGAGCGCGCTGAAGATGAGCGCGGTGTTGCTCCCCTTCGTCGTCGTCGCCGAACTGGCTGCTATCGCCTTCCTGTTCGTGTTGGACTCGGTGTCGCTGAACGTCTTCGGGACGAACCAGACGCTCGGCATCGTCCTCGTGTTGGGGGTGGTCGCCGTCGTCGAGGAGGTCGCCAAGAGTCTCCACGTCTACGCCGGTTACGCACACGCCCGCTACGAGCGGACGCTGCGCTCGGCCGTCGGCCTCGGCGCGCTGTCGGGACTGGGCTTTTTCGTCGCCGAGAAGGGCCTGCTCATTGCGCGGCTGGCCGACCTCGAATCGCTCCCCATCGGACAGGCCGCCCTGCAGGGGGCGACGCCGCCGACCGGCGTCTCGCTGGTGCTGGCCGGCCTCCTCTTCCTGCTCCCGCTGGCGTTGCACGCGGTCACCGCGACGGTGTCGGCGGTCGGCGCTCGGCGGGGCCGTGCCGCCTACCTCGCCGGCCTCGGCGGGGCGGTCCTACTGCACTTCGCCTACAACTTCGCGGTGGTGACCGCCCTTGTCTGAGCGCTCGTGGTGGCGCGACCCCCGCCTCGTGGTCGCCCGCCGGGACGTGCTGTCGCTGTCCCGCGAGAAGACCATCGTGCTGGCGCTGCTCATCCAGCTGTTCGTCGCCGGCTTCTCCTCGTTTCTGGTCGTCGGCCTCACATCGCTGTACGACCCCGCGTCGGTCTCGACGGCCGACGTGGACATCGGCGTCGCGGGCGAGGCCCGCGGCGAACTGGAGGCGGCCGTCGAGCGCCGCGAGAGCACCGACGGTATCGCCTTCGAGGACCGGACCGCGGCCCGACAGGCCTTCGAGGACCGGCGGGTCGACGCCCTGCTCATCGGCGACTACGTGGCCGCGGCCGACGGGTCCGGACAGCGGATAAGCGTGGTAGCGACAGCGCCACAGGGGAGCATCCGCTCGACGCTCGTCGTCGTCGAGATACGCGGTGTCCTGAACGCCCTCGAACGCCAGCAGCGCATCGAACGCGCCGACTCGCTGGACCGCCCCCCGGTCCCGCTGCCCCGCGACGTGGCCGCGAGCCCCTACTTCGGGTTCACGTACACGGTGTTGGTGCCGCTCCTGCTCTTTCTCCCGCCGTTTATCAGCGGCTCGGTCGCCGTCGACACAATCACCGAGGAGATAGAGCGCGGGACGCTCGAACTGCTGCGGGTCGCTCCCGTCTCGCTCGTCGACATCGTCGACGGCAAGGCGCTCGGGATGACGCTGCTCGCGCCCGCACAGGCCCTGCTGTGGGTCGGCCTGCTGTCGACGAACGGCATCCGCGTCGCCAACGTGCCCGCGCTGTTGCTCTTCGTCACGGCCGTCGCCGTCGTCGTGGTGACCCTCGGGATGGCCCTCGGCGTCGCCACCCAGCGCCGGCGGCCCGCACAGTTACTGTACTCCGTGCTGACGCTGGTGGTGTTCGGCGGGGCCGTCCTCCTGCCCGAACACCCCGCGACGACGGCGGCGAAACTGGCCGTCGACAGCCCGACGGCGACGACCTACGCGCACGTCCTCGGGATGTGCGTCGTCGCCGTCGCCGGGTACGCCGTCGTCCGGCGCTTCGTCGCCCGGGCCGAACCCGAGCAGTTCTGAGCGGCCGCGGGGCGTGGGCTTTTGTCCGCAGCGGCCCCCACTCCGGCATGGAGTACACCACACTCGGCTCCACCGGCGTCGAAGTCAGCCGGCTCTGTCTGGGCTGTATGAGCTTCGGGACCTCCGACTGGCGCGACTGGGTGTTAGACGAAGACGAGAGTCACGAGATACTGGACCGGGCGGTCGACCTCGGCATCAACTTCTTCGACACCGCCAACATGTACTCCGCGGGCGAGTCCGAGCGCGTGCTGGGGTCGTTTCTCGACGGCTACGACCGCGACGCGCAGGTCGTCGCCACCAAGGGGTACTTCCAGATGGACGACTCCGACCCCAACTCCGGCGGCCTCTCGCGGAAGGCGCTGGAACAGGCGCTCTCGGACTCGTTGGACCGGCTGGGGATGGACACCGTCGACCTCTACCAGATTCACCGCTGGGACTACGACACGCCTATCGAGCAGACGCTGCGGGCACTCGACGACGCCGTGCGCCGCGGTCGGACCCGCTACGTCGGCGCGTCGTCGATGTGGACCCGGCAGTTCCAGCGCTCGCGACACCTGAGCGACACACTGGGGCTGGAGCGGTTCGCCACGATGCAGAACCACTACAACCTCCTGTACCGCGAGGAGGAGCGGGAGATGCTCCCCCTCTGTGAGCGAGCGGGCGTCGGCGTGCTGCCGTGGAGCCCGCTGGCCCGGGGGTATCTCACTCGCCCCCACGAGGAAGTCGAGGCGACGACGCGGGGCGCGACCGACGACTACGCCCGCGAACATCCCTACTACGAGGGCGGCGGCCGGACGGTCAACGAGCGCGTGCAGGAACTGGCCGAGGAGTACGACGCGACGATGGCCCAAATCGCGCTCGCGTGGGTGCTGGACAAGGAGTGGGTCGACGCGCCCATCGTCGGCACGACGAGCGTCGAACACCTCGAACAGGCCGTCGCGGCGCTGGACATCGACCTCGCCGACAGCGACGTGACGTGGTTGGAGGACGCCTACGAGCCGGTCCGGGTGTCGGGACACGAGTAGCGAGGGGCGCGCGAAGCGCGGCCCTCGAAAGCGAGCGGGGAACGCAGTGACCCGCGTAACGGTGCGGGAGTGCGCGAAGCGCGGCCCTCGATACGGAACGGCGAGCGACAGCGAACGGTGAGCGGCGAGCCGCTTCCTCGCTGGTCACAATGGCGTGTGTTCGATCCGTGCAGTCGGTCCATTCCGGAAAGCGCTGCTCGGTGGGTCCGCGAACCGTCTTCGAGCAAGATGCTAGCCTCGGGAGACAATCCGCGAGCGTGCCGCATACGAGGCGCGTGTCGGTCATCGGGCTAGTTCTGTAAAACCGACTACAGACCGAAGAGGTTTTATCGACTTTAGGCTAGCCTAATCCCATGTCCGAAGATAGCGGTGGCCGCGATGAACCGACGCGCAGAGACTACATGAAGTCCGGTGGCGCAGTCGTTGGAGGTGGGTTCTTAGCGGGGTGTGTCGGGCAGACCGAACCCGACTCGGAGTCGACACCAGCCACAGCGGCGACTGAGGCCGAACCCGACTCGGAGACGACGGACCCGAACGAATCGTATTCGGCGACGATGCCTCCGGTGGGTGAACTGACGCTCGAGGAGCCACCGTCCACTTGGGTCGGCGGTCTCGGGTTCACTGCGGACGTATTGACTGCTCTTGGACAGGCCGACGGCGCTGTCGGGATGGCTGACCCACGGTATTGGTATCAGGGGTTCTACGACTTTCTCGACGGCGTCACGGTCCCAGCAGCCGACGAACTGACCCAGTTCACCACCGAGGACCGTGACACCGACCTCGAAGTGCTATACGAACTCGACCCGGATCTGATGGCGGTCGACCCGAACCCCATCATCGCGATCTACAGGCTTGACGAGGACGAAGCCGAAGAGATTCAGGAGAACGTCGCACCTTGGTTCGGCAACGAGAGCCGCCGCAAACGGTTCGACGGGTGGACCCACTGGCCCGTCGGCGAGTCGTACCCCTACCTCTCCATTTCGGAGTACATCCCGAAGTACGCCACTCTATTCGGTGAAGAAGAACGCGGGGAGGCCCTCTTGGAACTCTACGAGCCGTTCATCGAGAACGTGCGCTCGCGCGTCCCACCGGAGAGCGAGCGCCGGTCGCTAGCGCTGGTGAACGGCCGATACAACCCGGAGAACCGCGACGGATGGGTCGTATACAACCCGAAATCGGAAGTCGAGAAGACTTGGGGAAAAAAGCAATATCGCGACCTGAAGGTGAACGACTCGTTCGACGGCGCGTACGACGGCCAGTCGTCGGTCACTGTGGATCACGAAGGGCTCTTGGAGTACGACCCGGACGTCATCATCTTCAATTTCGGTATCACCCACCGCGACCTTCAGGGTGAGAACTACATCCAACAACAGCGAGAGCTGCTCAACGACCATCCCGTGACGAGCGAGGTGACTGCGGTCGAAAACGACGACCTCTACGTTGGCGGGACCCCGTACCAAGGGCCGATTATCAACATGTTCCAAACGGAGATGGCCGCAAAGCAACTCTACCCCCGCGAGTTCGGTTCGTACCCCGGCTACGGCGAGCTCTCGGAGGACGAACAGCTGTTCAACCGCCAGCGGCTCGCGGACATCGTCACGGGAGACATCTGACCGCGGACTCGTTCACGTCCCTTCCCGGCACTCGGTATCTGGGCCCATCCCATCGGTACGTTCAGTTTCCCGTCGGCCCAACCAAAGACCAGCGGTTCGCTGAATGGGCCCGCTATACCGACCGATTCGGAACGTCCTGTCCACTACAGAGTTTTCCGGGCCTCAGGGTACCCGCCCGCCGGGGGTCCCGGGCTGACCGGTTCCGGCCTGTTCGTGGGTGTGATGGAAGAAGCGAAGCAGGGGGTCGTCCTCGCCGGCGACCGGCTGGAAACAGACCCGCTGGAACCGCTCGTTGTCCAAGAGATTGACCATCACGCCCTCGTCGTGGACCGAGACGGACTCGAAGTCCGTGCCACAGACCGGGCAGACGACCGGCTCGTCGGGGGCTCGGCCCTCGACCGCGTTGTCGCCCTCGCCGTCGGGCGAGGCGTCGCCGCCGGGCGTGCCGTCGCTCACGCCCGCACCTCATCGGCGACCCGCCGCATCGTCTCGTAGTCGTCGTCGGAGTAGGCGATGAGGCGAACGTCCGACAGGTGAGTCGGCTCGAAGGCGGCTAGTTCCTCGCAGATGATGCGGACGCCGTCGGCGTAGTCGAAGCCGGCGATGCCACAGCCCACGGCGGGCATGACGACCGACTCGCAGTCGAGGGCGTCGGCCTCCCGGAGGGCGTTGCGCGCGGCCGACCGGACGCTGTCGGCGTCGGACTGGCCGCCCGGCGGCATCGCGGCGGCGTGAATCACGTACTCGGCGTCGAGGGCGTAGGCGTCCGTGGTGGCGACGCCGCCGAGTTCGACCGGCCCCTTCGAGACGGCCTCGTCGTCGATGCCCGACCCCGCGGCGCGTTTCAGCGCGCCGGCGACGCCCGACCCCATCCGGAGGCTGGTGTTCGCGGCGTTGACGAGCGCGTCCGCCGACTGTGCGGCGATGTCTCCCTGAACCACCTCGAACTGCATGGGCGACCGTTGGGCCGGCGGCCTGTTAGCAATTGCTGTGCGGGCGGCGAGAAGCGGGACCGCCGGCTCACTCCCGACTCGCGCGCTGGAGGAACGCGACCACAGCGCCGAGGAGCGCGAGGTTCTGGAGGAAGGCGGTCAGTTCCTCGCCGCGCTCGTCCGAGTCGACGGCCCAGAAATCGTGTATCGTGGGCGTGACGCCGACGAAGAACGCCGCGACGCCGGCCGCGGAGAGGCGGGGGAGCGTCCACGTGCCGATTCCGAGGCTCCCGCCGAGGAGGAGCCCGCTGGCCGCCGGGACCAGTCTGTCCGCGAGCGGGACGCCCTTGGCGTCCGCGTAGGCGATTCGGCCGTCGAGGTCTCGGAGGTTCCGGACGGCGAGCACCGCGAGCCCGCCGGCAAAGAGGAGGCGACCGAACAGCGACGGTGCGTCCGAGTCTGCCGTGTCAGAGTCAGCCATCGGTTTTCGAAGCCAATGGAGCGGCTTAAGGTCCACGTTTGCGCCACGGCGGTGGCGTCCGCGATACCGACCGCCGGCAGACTCATGCCCGCAGCGCTCCCAACACGACCGTGGCACCGCTTCGTCCGTTGGCGGCGACGCTCGCCGACGCGTGTTTCGTCCACTGGCCGGTCGATAGCGGCGCTGTCGGGCAGTCCCTGCCGCCGTGGCTCACGGTCGATACCGCCGACGGGAGTGCGTGGGTGACGGCCGTCGCGTGTACCGTCGAGCGCGTGGCGTCGTTCGGCCTCCCACTCACGACCCCCGTCGAGACCGTCACGCTCCGGACGTACGTGCGCGGGCCCCGCGACCAGCGCGGCGCGTGGGTCCTGTCGCTGTTTGCCGACGGCGGGGTCGCCGCCGGCTCGCGGCTGTTCGAACTCCCCGTCCGGCGCGGGCGGCCCGACGCGACCCGCGAAGGCGACGACCGGCGGCGGACGCTGACGGCCGACGGGGAGCGCCGCCTCGACGTGCGGTACGCGGTCCCCGACCGAGCGCCCGCGACCGCCCCGCCGGACTCGCTGGTCGCCTTCCTCGTCGGGCGCGAGCGGTACTTCGCGGCCGGAGCGCTCGGCGTCCCACTCGCCGGCAACGTCGGCCACGAACCGTGGCGGCTGGCCCCCGTCGACGCGTCGGTGACGACGGACCCGCTCGCCGCGCTCGCCCTGTCGGCGACCGGTCCCGCGCTGGTCCACCACAGCCCCGGCGGCGAACTGTCGCTGGCCCCGCCGACACCGGTGTGAGCGGGCGGCAACGTTAGGCCGCGCCGTGGGTGCCCGTATGGACCACGTTCGGACGAGCGCCCGGTTCGGGGTCGCCTCCGCGGAGGTGACGATGGCGTCGGTTTTCGGGGCCGCAACGGTCCCCACGCCGTGGGTGGTCCCGACCGCCCGCTGCTCCTGCGGGGCCGACACGCGGCGGTCCGGTCAGCGCTCCCGGGGCCAACAGCTAAGGGAGTACGCCGACTCCTTCCGGCGAATGCCAGCCATCGAGACACGGGACCTGTCGCGGCGGTTCGGGGACGTGACGGCGCTGGACGGGCTCTCGCTGACCGTCGCCGACGGGGCCGTCTTCGGGCTGCTCGGTCCGAACGGCTCCGGGAAGACGACGACCATCGAGCTGTTGACCGGGCAGCGCGAACCGACCGACGGGACGGCCAGCGTCGTCGGTCGCGACCCGGTCGCGGCCCCGACCGCCGTCCGCGAGGTCATCGGTATTCTCCCCGAGCGCGAGGACCCACCGAGCTTCCTCACGCCCCGGGAGTATCTCACCTTCGTCTGCGAGGTCCGGGACGTGGCCGCCCCCGACGAGCGCATCGCCGAGTGGGCGGAGCGACTGGCCTTCGAGGACACCCTCGACGCGCTGTCGACCGGGCTCTCCGAGGGGGAGCGCCAGCGGGTGATGCTGGCGGCGGCGTTCGTCCACGACCCCGAACTCGTCTTCATCGACGAGCCGCTGGTCAACTTAGACCCCATCATGCAGGAGGAGGTCAAGGCCCAGCTCTCGGCGTACTGCGAGCGGGGGAACACGCTCTTTCTCTCGACGCACTACGTCGACGTGGCCGCCGAACTGTGTACCCACGTCGGCATCGTCGAGGACGGTCGGCTCGTCGCCGAGTGCGACCCGCGGACGATGACCGAGGACGAACTGCTGGAGTACTTCGTCGCGGAGGTGAACGCCGAGCCGGCGGCGGCCGAGCGGTGACCTCCACCTTCCGCTGGATGGTCCGGGAGGAGTGGCGGCTCCACAGCCACCTCTTCGGCGGGCGGCGGTTCGCCGCGTTCCCGCTGGCCGTGGCGGCTCTCACCGCCGTCGGGACGTGGCTGCTCGCGCTCACCGGGACGCCGCCGTCGACGGTCGCGGGCTGGCTGGTGGCGCTGGCCGGGTTCTTCGGCTTGCAGGTCGGGACCATCGGACTCGTCGGGCGCGACGCGCTCCGGGACGCGCTGGGGGACGCGACGCTGCTGGTCTTTTCGGCCCGGACGCTCCCGCTCTCCTTTCGCCGGCTGCTGGCGACGTTTCTCGTCAAGGACGTGTGTTACTACGCCGCGCTGGTGCTGACGCCCGCCGTCGCCGGCTACGGCGTCGTCGCGGTCGAGCGGGGCGGCTCCGTCGGGGCGGTCGCCCTGCTGCTGGTCGCCGCCGTCGCGGCGTTCGCCTTCGGGGCGTCGCTCAGCCTGACGCTGGTCGGCGTGGCGACGCGGAGCCGGGCCGCGCTGGCGGCCGTGCTGGCGGTCGGGACCGGAGCGGTCGTCTACGGCGGCGTCGACCCGGTCGCGGTCACGCCCTACGCGGTGTACGCCGACCCGACCGCCGCCGCGGCCGTCGCTGGGCTCGTTCCGACCGCCGCGCTCGCGGTTCTGGGCGTGGCCCTGTTCGAGCCGGTCGAGGGCGGGACGCGGGGGAGTCGACGGTTCACCGACCGGCTGTTCGGTCGCGCCGCCGACCCCCTGACCCGACGGGCGCTGCTCTCGGTGAGTCGCTCGTCGGGGTCGGTCGGCAAGGTTGCGTTCTCGCTTGGCGTCCTGTTTCTCGTGACCGCGCTCCTGCTCGGCCGGCTCGCCGACGTGACGGGCATTACGCCACACGCGGGCATCGCGTTCGGGACGCTGCTGGGGCTGGGCTCGTTCACCACCTACAACTGGGTGACGCAGTTCGACGACCCGCGGGAGTACCTCCGCTTCCCGGTCGCCTACCGCGCCGTCTTCGTCGGGACGCTCCGGGCGCACCTGCTGCTCTCGCTGTCGGCGAGCGCCGGCTACCTCGCGCTGGCGACGGTCTGGTACCCGCCGTCTCGTGTGGCCGTGGGACTCGCAGTCGTGCCCGGCGTCGCGGCGTACGTCCACGGCGTCACGGTCTTCGTCACCGGCCTCGCGCCCAACGAGTTGCTGTTCGACACGCCGCTGTTCGCGCTGTTCGGGGCGGCGCTGTCCGCGCTCGCGGTGCCGCTGCTCGTCGCGGCGCTCGTGGCCTCGGCCGCGCCCGTACTCGCCCCCGCGGGCGCTGTGGCTCTCGCCACCGTCGCCGGTGGCGTCGGCTGGCTGCTGACGCGCCGGGCCGGCCCCCGTTGGGAACGACGGCTCCGCCGGTGACTCGCGCCGGCTCCGGGCCCTACATATATAAGTGGCACTGTATCAATTACCGGATAACGGCCACTCTCCACGTTATATGTCCGATAAATATCAGATACGCACCCTCGTCGTCGACGACAGCGAGTTCTTCGCGCAGATGACCGCCGAGACGCTGGCCGAAGAACACGGCATCGACGCGACACACGAGACCGACCCCGCGGCCGCCGCGACCCGCGTCGCGGACGAGGAGTTCGACTGCATCGTCAGCGACTACGAGATGCCGGCGATGAACGGGCTGGAGCTGTTGAAGAGGGTGCGGGAACACGACTCGTCGCTCCCCTTCATCCTGCTGACCGGGCGGGGCGACGAGGAGACGGCGAGCGAGGCCATCGCCGCCGGCGTCGCCGACTACCTGCTCAAGCTCGAAGTCGTCGAGGACAAGCAGTACGGCCGGCTGGCGAACCGCATCGAGAACGTCGTCGCACAGGAACGGACGCGAAAGAAGTTCGAGTCGCTGGTCGAGAACTCCAACGACGGTATCGCACAACTCGACACCGGCGGCCGCCTGCTCGAAGTGAACCCCGCGATGGCGACGCGCCTCGGCGGTGACCCCGGCGACTTCGCGGGCGAACAGCTCGCGTCGCTCATCGACCCGGAAACCGCCCGCGCCCGCGCCGAAGCGGCCCGGGATGCTATCGAGGCCGGTGAGCCGACCGAGACCGAGGACGTCGTCGACGGCCGCCACTACCACAACCAGTTCGTCCCCGTCGACAGCCTCCGAGAGGGCAACGTCGTCCAGTTCGTCTCCCGCGACGTGACCGAACAGCGGCGGCGCGAACGGGAGCTCCAGCGGCAGAACGAGCGCCTCGAACAGTTCGCCAGCGTCGTCAGCCACGACCTCCGGAACCCGCTCAACGTCGCCCGCAGCGCCGTGGAACTGCTCGATACCCCCGACGACGAGGAGGACGCGGAGTTCTACGACAAGGTCGACCGGTCGCTGGGACGGATGGCGGCCATCATCGACGACCTGCTGGCGCTGGCCCGGCAGGGACAGACCGTCGACGCGGTGGAGGCAGTCGACGTCGAGACCGTCGCCACGGACACGTGGCAGTACGTCGAGACGAACGGCTCGGAGCTTCGCGTCGACGGCTCGGCCCGCATCGCGGCCGACGCGGGCCGCCTGAAGGACCTGCTCTCGAACCTGTTTCGTAACGCCGTCGAACACAACGACGATGCGGTGACCGTCGAAGTCGGCCTGCTCGACGGCGAGGGCGGGGTCGACGGGTTCTACGTCGCCGACGACGGGACCGGTGTCGACGGGGAGACCGGCGACGTGTTCGAGATGGGCTTCTCGACCCAGTCCGACGGCACGGGGATGGGGCTCGGACTCGTCGCGGAGATAGCCGAGGCCCACGGCTGGGCGGTGTCGGTGACCGACGCGGACCCCTCGGGCGCTCGCTTCGAGGTCACCGGCGTCGAGCCGGCCGAGTGATGGGCTTTTGTCGTCGGCGGCCGAACCCGTATCGATGACACTGGCCGGCGTCGTCTTCGACCTCGACGGGACCATCTACCGCGGCGACGACCTCCTGCCCGGCGTCGACGACGCGGTCGCGGCGGCCCGCGACCGCGGCGCGTCGCTGTGCTTCTTCTCGAACAACCCGACCCACGACGGCGCGGCCTACGTCGAGCGGCTCCGCCGACTCGGCGTCGACGCCCGCGAGGGCGAGGCCTGTTCCTCGGGCGTGGTGACCCGCGAGTACCTCGACGCGCACCACGCCGGCGACCGGGTGTTCGTCGTCGGCGACGACGCGGTGAGCGAGCAGGTCCGGCGGAGCCGCGCCGCGGTCGTCGACCGGCCCGCCGAGACCGACGTGTTGCTGGCCTCGTGGACCGACGACTTCCACTACCGCGACATGGTCGACGCGCTCCGAGCCGTCGACGCCGAGACGGCGTTTCTCGGGACCGACCCGGACCCGACGTTCCCCGACGGCGACGGGAACCCGGTGCCCGGTTCGGGGGCGATACTCCGCGCCGTCGCCGGCGTCCTCGAACGGGAGCCCGACCGCGTCCTCGGGAAGCCCTCCGGCGTTGCCGTCGACGCCGCGCTCGACCGCCTCGGCTGTGCGCCCGCGGACTGTTTGGTCGTCGGCGACCGGCTGACGACCGACGTGGCGATGGGCGAGCGGGCCGGCATGACGACGGCGCTGGTCCTGACCGGCGTCACCGACCGGGACGACCTCGCGACCAGCGACGTGTCCCCGGACCACGTCATCGACTCGCTGGCCGAGTTCCCGGCGCTGGTCGAGCGGGTCTGCGGGGACTGACGCGGCCGCTTCGGGTACGCTCGCCGTCCGTCGCCGCTCGCTCGTGTTGGCTCACCGTCATTCTTATCTCCTCCTCGGGCGTAGCCGCGAGTGGTGTTCCCAATGGGCAAAGACATCCTGATGGTCGTCGGCGACTTCGGGGAGGACTACGAGATAATGGTGCCGTTTCAGGCCCTCCAGATGGTGGGCCACGACGTAGACGCGGTGTGTCCGGAGAAGGCCGCCGGCGAGACGGTCAAGACGGCCGTCCACGACTTCCGGGGCGACCAGACGTACATGGAGAGCCGGGGCCACGACTTCGAACTGAACGCGACGATGGCCGACGTGGAGCCGAGTGACTACGACGCGCTCTGTGTCCCGGGCGGGCGAGCCCCCGAGTACCTGCGGACCCACGAGCCCGTCATCGAGGCGGTCACGCACTTCTTCGAGGCGGACAAGCCCGTCGCGGCGCTGTGTCACGGCCCCCAGATTCTCGCCGCGGCGGACGTGCTGGACGGCTACGAGATGACGGCCTATCCAGCCGTCCGCGCCGAGTGCGAGGCCGCGGGCTGCTCGTGGGTCGACGGCGTCGTCCGAGACGGCAACCTCGTCACCGGGCAGGCGTGGCCCGACCACCCCGAGTGGCTCGCGGAGTTCATGACGCTGCTGGGCGACGAGGTGAGCCACGGCGACCCCGCCGTCGCGGCCGACGACTAGGCCTGCCGGAGCCGGTGGACCGCGCCGCTGGACCCCGAGACGCCCCCCTCGTCGCTCGAACAGACGAGCAGTTCGCCGGCCGGCGTGCGGCCGAACGAGAGGACGTTCGAGCCGATGCCCGCGACCGGGACGGCGGTGACGGGCCACGGGCCGTCGGCCCGCTCGGTCGCCACGAACAGCCGTCCGCGGGCGAGCCAGTCGGCGAAGACGTACCGGCCCGACAGCGCCGGCAGCGCCGTCCCGTCGTACAGGTAGCCGCCGACGACGGCCAGCCCCGACACCTCGTCGCCGTCGTGGGGGTACTGGAGGATGGGGTCCCGGAGCGGTTCCCCGTCCGGCGTCGTCGTCGGGCAGTCCGTCGCGCGGAAACAGCCCCGGCCCTCGCGGACGTTCCACCCGTAGTTGCCGCCCCGCCGGACCACGTCGACCTCCTCGTACTCGGACTGGCCCACGTCGGCGACGAACAGTCGTCCGTCGGGGCCAAAGGAGAACCGCCACGGGTTCCGGAACCCCCACGCGTACTGCTCGTCGAGGCCCTCGCGCCCCACGAGTGGGTTGTCGTCGGGGATTCCGTAGGGGCGGTCATCCCCGTTGTCCACGTCGAGGCGAAGGATACTCCCGAGCAGGTTCTCGGTCACGTCCTGCCCGTTGCCGCCGGGGACGGCGTCGTACCAGTCCGAGACGTGGCCGCGGCCCTCGTCGTTTGCGCCGCCGCCGTCGCCGACGCCGACGTAGAGGTAGCCGTCCGGCCCGAACGCCACGGCCCCGGCGTTGTGGTTCGACTGGGGCTCGGGAATCTCCAGCAGGGTCCGCTCGCTCCCGCGGTCGAGTTCCCCGTCGGCGAGGTCGAACTCGCTGAGGACGAACGTGTGCGAGTAGCCGTCGGGCGTCCCCGCTCTCGGCGGGGCGCTGTACCGGAGGTAGGCCCGCCCCGAGCCGTCGTACTCGGGGTGGACGGCCATCCCGAGCAGCCCCCGCTCGTCGTAGCCGCTCACGTCAACCACGCGGTCCCGCAGGTCCGCCGCCACCGCCGTCTCGCCGTCCGCGACGCGGACCACTCGCCCGGGCTGGTCGACGACGTAGTACTCGTCCGGCCCGGGCGCGACGATGCCGACCGGAGAGGTGAAGCCGTCCGCTACGACGGTCCCGCCCAGTTCCAGCGACGCGAGCGACGCGTCGGTCTCTGTCGACGCCGTCGTCTCCGTCGCCGTCCCGGTTACGTCGCTTTCGCTCCCGCCGCCGCTGTTCCCCCCGCCGTCGCTCGGTCCCGAACAGCCGGCGGCCAGCGCGGCCGCGCCGAGCGCGAGGAACCGGCGACGCGTCGACCCGTGCATACGCGTCCCACGGGGCAGGCGGACAAGAGGGTGGCGGTGGCAAATAAACTCACAACAACGGGCAAGTGTATCCCGTTCGAACCCTTTATGAAACGGCTCACGCAATACAGTGACGAGACATGGTTGACAAAGACGACCTCCGCGAACAGTTCGTCGAGGCGTTCGAGGAGGCGGAGTACCCCGTCTCCAGTCCGATGGACCTCGTGCCGACGCTTCCGGGGGGCCCCTCGACGAAGTTCGAGTCGGGCGAGTTCTCGATGACGGCGATGGAACTGAACACCAAACTCGACGCCGAGTTCCCCTACGAGAGCGTCGACGCCTTCGTCGACGACATCATGGACTCGCTGGAGAACCGCGGCCTCATCTGAGGAGCGCGAGCAGCGACGGCTCCCCCACCGCGACGGCGAGGACGGTCGCCAGCGCGCCCAGCGCCAGCAGTCCGTAGTTCGCCAGCGTGTTGTCGGCCCGCGCGAGGCCGAGCGTGTAGTTCCGCCCCGAGAGCGGCCAGAACGGCTCGATGCCGGCCGGCGTGAGCGCGTCCGCGAGGAGGTGCGAGAGGATGGCCGCCACCCCGACGACGGCGGCGAACCCGCCCAGTTCCGGGGCCGTCGCGCCGCCGACCCGCGCGCCCAGCGCCCACCCCACGCCGCCGAGGACCGCGCCGACGAGCCCCGCGAACAGGAGCGTGTGGGTACTCCCGCGGTGGCTGACGAACGGCACTCGCAGGTCGTAGTCCGGCAGCGGGGCGAGCGCCAGCGAGAGCGCGCCGCCGACCAGCGCGAGGCCCGTCGCGCCACTGGCGAGCAGCGCCGCGCCCACCGGCGCGTACACGACCAGCGCGGCACCGTAGTGCCCGGGACGATACATGGAGTGGCGTTCTCCCCGCCGGGGTTTCAACGTGGCGCTCGGACCCTCGTCGTTTAACTGTCCGCGCCGCCACTACCCGGCGATGACAGGACTGCCGGAGCTGTCGACGCTCGTCGAGACGTTCGGGCCGTTCCTGATTCCGGCGACGCTGTTCGTCCTCGGCGCGATAGGATACCTCGTGCTCTGGCTCGTCACCCGCCGCCGGACGGAGACGTACGCGGCCGAGGAGGATTCCTAGCCCTCACCCGGCCGCCATCCCCGACCTCGCCCGGCTGAACAGGCGGTTGTACCACTCCATTTATCCCCTTGGGCATGGTATGTCAAGCTGGGCCGGCCAACCATACCCTTCCCCCCACCACCCCCACCATCGATGGTTGTGCCGCCGGCCCGTTTTTGGCGGCTCCGATACTCCACGCCGATAGAGTCGCGCCTCGACACTCTCTCGCCGACTATCGCGTCGTGGGTGCAGTGTCCAGCAGACCCCGGGACTGTTGGCTATCTCGCTGAGTCCCCGACTACGGGAACCGTGATTCTCGGCTCTGTTGAACCACCCTGGACCTGAAGGTGTCGTGTGCTGAATAGAGAGGGTGTATGCAGCGCGGAGTCGCGGAGGCCAGATTCCTCGGCCGCCCCGCTCAGATGTCGCCGTTGATGATGTCCCTGACGCGTTGCCGGTCGAACAGGCGCTGCTCCTCGGGCACCTCAGGGAACGAATCAGGATTGAACGCGCCGAACTCGTCAGGGAAGAACTGCTGGGCGACCATTTCAGTCTGGAGCAGATTCACGAGCGGTCCCTGTGAGCCAAAGGCCCCCGGATACACATTCCCCTTCTGGACGGCCGTAAGCTGACTGCCGACCGAGTCCTGTTTCATTGGGTCGACGTACTGCTCGCGGAACGCCGTACGTGAGAAGCTGTCAGTATCACCGGTCGTTGCGATACCCCAATGAATGACGATGACTTCGGGGTCGACATCCAGCAGCTGCTCGTAGTCGATTGTCCCCTCGGCGACCAGTTCTTCTGGGAACGCACTTCCGATGTTCAGATCGCGGTAGGGCTTCAGTTCGACCCCCTCGACCTGGGTGTTCATCGGATAAAACGTCCCTTCTCCGGGTGCTGACGCGCTGTTCAGTAACGCAATGTTGGGGCGTCCCTCAGTCGGCGGGAGACGCGACTGGAGTTTGGACTGTAGTTGTTCGTGAACCTCGACGAGCGCCTCGTATCTCTCTCGCTCCTGGAACAGATTGGCGAGGTGGTCGAGCGCTTCGTACAGCGAGTAGAGCTTGTAGTCGTGGAACTCACGCCGACGGAGGATGTTGTTCCCGAAGAAGGGTGCGACCTTTTCAGCGATTTCTTGGGTATCGGATTCGTCCCAAGAATCGTCCCATCCCGTCTCGTGCATGTAATTGGGATCCATCAGAATGATGTCGGGATCGAGTTCGTAGAACAGCTCCTTGTCCCAGTTCCCGGCCGATAGCGACTCGGTCTCCGACCGGGTGCCCACGTCAAGACCGAATGGCTCGAAGAGGAATCCCGGTATCATATTTGTCGCAGTCAGGAAGCCGTCGCGCTGTCCCAGGGCGAAAGCCATGTCGGCCCATTCCCCGTTGTTGAGCATATACGTCTCGGGAACCTTCTGGAAGGTCTGGCAGCCGACGGGCTCGATGCAGGCCTCGTAGGAGCGTTCGGTTTGTGTCGATTCTGGGGCCTCGGCTCTAGTAGTCATCGACTCGGGGGTGCCGCCGGTATCGCTCTGTCCCGCACATCCGGCGAGTAGGCCTCCGCCTACGACTGCCCCGCCGTACTTGATGTAGTCTCTGCGTGTCGGTGCCTCGTGTCCACCGGTCTCTTCGGACATGCGATTTAGGCTAACCTAAAAATATATAATTGCTTCGGTCTTCGGACGGCTACACCTAATCAGCCTCGTGACCGATACGCGCCCTGAATTCAACACGGCCTCAGCAAACTATCAGCGACCGAGGATTTCAACAGAGCCTAATTCTCGGGAATGTGGTTTCACACCGATAGACGGTCTGAGAAATCCGCTCGACGGAGATTAGCGTCCGATAAGTTCGCGCTTCTTGATGAGATTCGGGATGCTGTACCCATCGCGATGCTACTTCACCAAGAGTACGAAGTAGCCGATGAAGGCCAGTATAGTCCCGACTGAGGCAGCCACCAGTTCAGTGGTTACGCTCAGGTCCAGACTGGATAGCGGCTGCCGACGAATCTTAGATGTTCGGGTGAAACCGATGGTAGATGGCATCTGGCTCGTCATCGCAGCGCTTCGTGCCATTGTGACCATCACACCGAAATTGGAGGCCAGACGCGAACAAGTGGTGGATTGGCTGGAAGCGAGCCTAATCAGTCGCCGGTCGGCGACGACTTCCAGCGCGGGGCAGGGCTACCGCTCGTCCTCAATGATGGTCCCACAGAACTCGTAGATGAGCGGAAGCGTCTTGTCTGGCGACGTGACGCGGCTCATGGGTGGCCACCGGCCAAGTGTCAGCAAGAAGTACCGCTGTAGTTATATACTGTATGGGGTCGGAGGGATTTGAACCCCCGATCGGCTGATATCTCCGTCCTGCGCCTCGGAACTCCAGAGGGTCATCGTCGCGCGCCGGTGATCAGCCGGCCGCTCAGTATATCAGCCCTTGGAGTTTCGTCCCGGGCGCGTGGCCTCTGGAGTCAGCCGCCTTCCCGGACTAGGCCACGACCCCGCCTGCACGCCGTCGTAGGCCGACTCGTGGTAAAGGGATTTCGATTGCTCAGTCCCGGTCGGTGTCGGACCAGTCACACTCTTGGCACTTGTAGCCGGTGACGAACTCCAGCGCCGAGGGCATGTAGCCGACCGAGACGACGTTCTCGCCGCAGTCGGGGCAGTCCATGCCGGCGTCTTCGATGTTTTCGGCGTCCATCACGCTCTCGCCCTCGATGAGTTCGGCGAGGCTCTCGGGCGTCTGCATCCGGCCTTGGATGACGCGGTTGTCGGCCATACGGGACGCCGGTCCCGGACCCGCCTAAAGCTTCGGGGTCAGAGCCACGGCGCGCGCTCTTGGTCGGGGTCGTAGTCGACGGCCGCGCCGTCGTCGGTGCGCTCGTCGGCGGCGACGCCCTGCGTGGCCCCGCCGTCGGAGAACGCCGCCGTGAGGTCGACGTGGTCGGGGTGGTAGTCGGCGTGGCGCTCGCGGGCGTGTTCGGGGTCGAAGCTCAGCAGGGCCGTGACGGCAAGTACCGCCAGCGCGACGGGCGCGCTCGTCGGCATGACGCCGAACACGGAGAGCGCGAGGACGCCCAGCGCGACGGCGCTCCCGAACCGGAAGCGGTCGATGTCGACGGCGTTGCGCAGCCACGGGCTGGTCAGCGCCACGGCGAGGGCGAACCCGACGCCGATGGCGGCGGTGCCGGCCGCCCGGGCGATGGTCGCGGGGTCGGCGTCGACGACCAGTTGCGCACCCGCGGGGTCGAAGCTGGCGAACAGCCCGAGGACCACGATGACGGCCGGGCGGGGCATGTACTCGGCGACGCGGGCGCTGGCGGTCTGGGCGGCGACGACGAGGATGACCAGTCCAGCGAAGCGCTCGAAGGTCGCCAGCGAGACGAGGCCGGCGATGGTCGGCGCGAGCGCGGCCTCGACGGCGGCGACGGGAATCAGCACGCTCCCGACCAGCAACACGGCGCGGGCCTGTCGGCGGGGACCGCCCTCCATCTCGGCGAGGATGACCGCGACGGTGGCGCTCCCGCCGAAGACCAGCAGGCCGATCTCGAGCATCCCGGTCCACGTCGTCAGCGCGCCCGCGAGGACGAGCGCCGGGAAGATACCGTCGACTAACGGGAGGCTCATCACGACGGCGAGCAGGCGGCCGCCGCGCCCCACCTGTCGCTCGATGGCGAGGGCGGTCGGGTGTCTGGAGCTACTCATGTCGCGTTACGGGCGTGGATAACCCCGCTCTCGCCGGGAAGCTCCGGTGACGGCGCGTGCGAGTCCGGGCGGGGAAGCCGACACCCGGCCGTTCCGTTTGCCGAACCCCTCGAAAAATGTCTTCTCGACGGCCGCGGCCGGCGTCGATAGTCGGGCAGTGCCCGCGCTGAGGGATTCGGTTTCGCGCATATCTATCACTATCCTTCATTCGCGCATAAGTGTTGCGTGAGAACCGGCCACAGGGGTCACGAAACGCACGGTGGAGCCGGCGGAACTGGACGGTCGTCACCCGTCGGACCGGCCTCGCCGCGGCGTCCGGTATGGGAGCGAGCCACAGTCTCGGCGAGTCTCGCAACGCTTTTGCCGTGCCGTCGTGGACGGTTTACATGGCGAACGATTCCGAGCCCTTCTCCGAGAAGCTCCGCGTTCCGGAGGCGTTGACCTTCGACGACGTACTGCTGCGACCCAAGGAGTCCCGGGTCGAACCCGACGAGGCCAACACCGCCACGCGGGTCTCCCAGAACGTCCGGCTGCAGGTCCCCGTCCTCTCGGCGGCGATGGACACCGTCACCGAGAGCGACATGGCCATCGCCATGGCCCGACAGGGCGGGCTGGGCGTCCTCCACCGCAACACCGACGTAGACGAGATGGTCGCCGAGATAGAGCGCGTCAAGCGCGCCGACGAACTCATCATCCGCGACGTGGTGACGGCCAACCCCGGCCAGACAGTCAAGGAGGTCGACGAGATGATGGAGCGCGAGGGCGTCTCCGGCGCACCCGTCGTCGACGACGGCACCGGCGAGGTGCTGGGCATCATCTCCGGGACCGACATCCGGCCGTTCCTCGAAGTCGGCGAGGACGACGCCGTCTCGGAGGCCATGACCGACGAGGTCATCACCGCCCCCGAGGACGTCACGCCCCGGGCCGCGCTCGAACTGATGTACGAGAACAAGATAGAGCGCGTCCCCATCGTCGACGACGGGGACCGGCTGGTTGGACTGGTGACGATGCAGGGCATTCTCCAACGCCGCGAGTACGACCAAGCGGCCCGCGCCGACGACGGCTCGCTGCGGTGTGGCGCGGCGGTCGGCCCGTTCGAACTCGACCGCGCCCGCGCCGCCGACGAGGCCGGCGTCGACGTGCTGTTCATCGACTGCGCGCACGCCCACAACCTCGATGTCATCGACAGCGCCCGCGAGATAAAGGCGGAGGTCGAGGCCGACGTGGTCGTCGGCAACATCGGCACCCGCGAGGCCGCCGAGGACGTCGTCGACTTCGCCGACGGCGTGAAAGTCGGCATCGGCCCCGGTTCCATCTGTACGACCCGCGTCGTCACCGGGTCCGGGATGCCACAGATTACGGCCGTCTCGCAGGTCGCCGACGTGGCGAGCCAGCACGACGTGC
Organism: Haloarcula sp. MBLA0138; assembly: GCF_055632455.1. Taxonomy (NCBI): domain Archaea; kingdom Methanobacteriati; phylum Methanobacteriota; class Halobacteria; order Halobacteriales; family Haloarculaceae; genus Haloarcula; species Haloarcula sp. MBLA0138. The sequence goes on from NZ_CM145746.1 coordinate 976,850, forward strand.
CGGTCATCGCCGACGGCGGGATTCGGTACTCCGGGGACGCTATCAAGGCCATCGCGGCCGGCGCGGACGCGGTGATGCTTGGCTCTTACTTCGCCGGCACCGACGAGGCACCGGGCCGCGTCATCCAGATGAACGGCAAGAAGTACAAGCAGTACCGCGGCATGGGCTCGGTCGGCGCGATGAACGAGGGCGGCGGCGACCGCTACCTCAAGGACGACGAGGAGGGCGAGGAGTTCGTCCCCGAGGGCGTCGAGGCGGCGACGCCGTACAAGGGGTCGCTCCAGTCCGAACTCCACCAACTGGTCGGCGGGATGCAGTCCGGGATGGGCTACGTCGGCGCGGAGACGATTCCGGAGTTCAAGGAACGGTCCGAGTTCGTCCGTGTCTCCGCCGCGGGCCAACAGGAGAGTCATCCCCACGACGTGATGATTACCGACGAAGCGCCGAACTACAGCCCCGACAGCTAACTCAGTACCCTTCTATCGCCGCGTGACAGACGGGGCTGCACGCCTCGGCCGGTTCGGACTCGCTCTCGACTGCGCCGTCGACGGTCCGACGGAACCCGATCGGACGCGCACCACCCGGAAGATACACCCGCGCGGCCGGGGAACGGACGGTATGGCAGTCGAAGTACGGACTGGCGACTGGGCGACGTTGCGAGCGCCCGCGACGGCGGTCCGGCGGGCGGTGTTCGTCGAGGAACAGGGGGTCTCCGAGGCCGAGGAGATGGACGGCCGGGACGAGGCGGCGCGCCACGCCGTCGCCGTCGACGACGGCCGCGCTGTCGGCACGGCCCGTCTCCGTATCCCCGAGGCCGGCGTCGGGAAGGCCGAGCGTGTGGCGGTCCGCGAGTCACACCGCGGGTCCGGCGTCGGCACGCGCCTGATGGACGCCGTCGAGTCGATGGCCCGCGACGCCGGCGCGACGACGGTTCGCCTCCACGCTCAGACCCGTGTCCGGTCGTTCTACGAGTCGCTGGGATACGCGGCCGTCGGCGACGAGTTCGAGGAGGCCGGCATCCCCCACGTCGAGATGGTGAGAGAGCTGTAGCGGCCGACGGGATTCGAACACCTGCGCGACGTTCACGCGACTCGAATCTCTCCGTAGCCGCTTCGCTCCTCACGAACTGTTCGAGCAGAAAGCGGGCCGGAAGGGATTTGAACCCTCGACCGACGGCTTAAGAGGCCGTCGCTCTGCCAGACTGAGCTACCGGCCCAGTACACTCTCACGTCTGGAAGGGAAACTCAAATAGGTTTTCATTCGTCCCACTCGTGTCGGTCGGTCTCACGCTCTTCCGGCGGTTTCTCGGCGGCGTCGCTGTTCGAAGGGCGTGATTAAAGGGGCCTCGCGCCCACCGATGTAAACACCAATGAGTGCAGCCAGCGGCATCACGATGGCCTCCATGTCCACGTACGCCATTCTCGGGTGCGGGAGCGTGGGCCACGCCGTGGCGGAGGAACTCGTCGGCGAGGGCAAAGACGTCCTCATCCTCGACGCGGACGACGGGCGGGTGGAGGCACTGCGCGACCAGGACCTCAACGCACAGCAGGCCGACATCGCGGAGCAGAGCGTCGTCGAGACGGTGCGGGACCGCGACGTGGTGCTCATCATGTCGCCGGACGTGGCCGCCAACGCCGAGGCGGTGCGGAACATCCGCGAGGCCGACGGCGACCAGTTCATCGTCGCGCGGGCCGACGACCCGGTCTCGGCCGACGAACTCACCGACCTCGGGGCCGACGTGGTCGTCAACCCCTCGGCAGTCATCGCCGACTCGGCGCTCCGGGCGCTGGAGACGGGCGAACTGGAGTATCAGGCCACACAGCTGGCCGACGTCATCGACGCCACGGAGGACCGGATGGCGATTCTCATCCACCGCTCCCCGGACCCCGACTCCATCGCCTCGGCGGCGGCGCTGCGGGCTATCGCCGAGAGCCGGGACGTGGAGGCCGACATCGTCTACGAGGGCGAAATCGGCCATCAGGAGAACCGCGCGTTCGTCAACCTGCTGGGCATCGACCTCGCCTCGCGCGAGTCCGTCGACCTCGGGGAGTACGACACCTTCGCGCTGGTCGACGTCGCCAAGGGCGGCGAACCGGACGTGGACAGCGTCGACATCGTCATCGACCACTACGAACACGAGGACGAGCACGACGCCGACTTCTCGGACATCCGCCCGAACGTCTCGGCCACGTCGACCATCCTGACGAAGTACATTCAGGAACTCGACCTCAACCTCGACCAGACCGTGGCGACGGCGCTGCTGTACGGTATCCGGGCCGAGACGCTGGACTTCAAGCGGGACACGACGCCGGCGGACCTCACCGCCGCGGCGTACCTCTACCCCTTCGCCGACCACGACACGCTGGAACAGGTCGAATCGCCGTCGATGAGCCCCGAGACGCTGGACGTGCTGGCCGAGGCCATCCGCAACCGCGAGGTACAGGGGAGCCACCTCGTCTCCAACGCCGGGTTCATCCGCGACCGCGACGCCTTGGCACAGGCCGCCCAACACCTCCTGAACCTCGAAGGTATCACGACGACCGCGGTCTTCGCCATCGCCGACGACACAATCTATCTGGCCGCGCGCTCGAAGGACATCCGGATGAACATCGGGAAGGTGCTGGCCGACGCCTTCGGGGGGATGGGCGAGACCGCGGGTCACTCGACGGACGCCAGCGTGGAGATACCGCTGGGCATCTTCACTGGACTGGACACGAGCGACGACAACCGCGACACGCTGCTGGAACTCACCGAGGAAGCCGTCAAGCGGAAACTGTTCGAGGCGATGGGCGTCGACAGTTCGAGCGGCGGCGAGAGCGCGAACGGGAACTAGGCCGCGACCTCTTCCTCGCCGTCGTCGGACTCGGGCGCGCGGATGCGCTCGACGATGTCGTTGACGATGACCACGTCGCCGACCGCCTGCACCCAGCGGTACGGGAGGATGACGCCCCGCGAGGACCGAACGTCGGCGTCGAAAAGCTCCGTGTTCAGTTCGTGGAGCGCGAGCCCCGTCACCTCCTGTCGGTCGAGGTCCAAGCGCAGGTCCTCCACTTCGCCGACGAAGACCCCGTTGTTCGAGTACACCTCACGACCCACTAGCGTCGTTATCTCCTGTGGAACGGCTTCGGCGTCCATACTGTTCGGTCGGACGCGCGGGTCTTAAAATTTCGTTGCCGTCCGTCGCCCGTCAGACACCGGGTCCCGCGGTGCTTTTGCCGACAGAACCCCAACTGTGACCCGATGCCGGAGATAGCGGCCAGCGTCGACGTGCCGACGCCGCCGGAGACAGTGTGGGCCGTCCTGACCGATACAGATGCTTACCCCCGGTGGAACACGCTCCTGCGGGTGGCTGGCCCGCTGGTCGCCGGTGAGACCGTGGACGCGACGCTCTCGGTTCCCGGGCTCCCGACCGTCTCCTTCCGCCCGACCGTCGTCGCCGTCGACCCGGAGTCCGAAATCCGCTGGGAGTCCTCGCTGTTCGGCTACGACGCCGTTCACGTCTTTCGCATCGAACCGCACGAGACCGGCTGTCGGTTCGTCCAGCGCGAGACCGTCCGCGGGCCGCTCGCAGGTCGCGTCGTGGGGCGACTGGAGCGACGGCTCGAACGCGGCTTCGAGCAGATGAACCTCGGCTTGCGCCGGCGGGCGGTGGCGCTGTCCGAGCGGTCGGTGTCGGCCGACGCGGAGCGGACGACCCGTCGCTGAACCACCGCCCCTCTTACCGCAGGTCGTGTTCCGTCTCGACGCACCGCCGCAGCGCGGCGTAGGTCCCCTCGTCGACGGCGTCGCGGACCACACCGTAGATTCCCCGGGTGTCGCCGTCGGCGGCCCGCGAGGCGACGTGGTCGAGAAACCGGACGACGCGGGCCTCGTCCGCGTACATCAGGAAGACGTTGAGGTTCTCGACGACCAACAGCCCGTCGCCGTCGAGTGTCCCGAGGAGCCGCGAGAGGCGCATGCTCAGGCCAGTCAGGTCGTCCGGGACGACCGGCGTCGTGTGGTGCATCGGGCCGTCGTACTCCACCGTCGACCCGGAGACGGGGACCATGCCGACGCGGTTGAGCGACCAGCCGGCGTCGGCGAGCGTCGTCGCCACGGCCGCGGGCGACGTGGCGGAGACGATGACGGCGTTCCCCGGGGTCTGGCGCGGGAGCCGACTGAACAGCGACTGCATCGACGTGAGCGCAACGAGCGACTGCTCGCCGGCGGCGAGCGACAGCTGTCCGCCGGTTTCGGCGAGGGTGTCGTCGCTCATCCCGGTCGACACCGCCCGCGTCCAGTCCCTATCTGGTCCACCGCAGCGTCCCGTCGCCGCATTCCACTACCGGAAAAACTCGGCTTTCGACGAATAAATAACTTCGCTTTCGCACTGCGACCACCGCAACACTCATCGTCGCGCTGTCGCCATGTGAATACGTGCCTTCCTTGGTGGTCCACTACGCCTTCGCGGGGTTGTTGGCCGCGACACTGCTGGGGGCGGCCTTCGACAAGCGGTCGCTGCTGTTGGCGCTGGGCGTCGTCACGTTCCCGGACGTGGACGCCTTCATCGGGCTGTTCTCGACGGTTGGACACCGCGCCGCGACGACGAACCTCGTGATTCCCGGGCTGTTGGCCGCCGCGCTCGCCGTCGACCTGTACCTCCGCGAGGAGTCGTACGTCCGGGCGCGCTGGGGTGCCTACGGCGTCCGCGTCGCGTGGTTCTGCGTGTTCGTCTACGCGGTCGGGCACGTCCTGCTGGACGCCGTCGGCGGCGGCGCGAATCTGCTGTGGCCGCTACACGACCAGTTCTACCAGATACAGGGCCGACTGGAGCTGTCGACACAGCGCGGTATCGTCCAGACGTACGTCGAGACTGGCGGGTCGCCGGACGGCGGCGACGGGGGCGTCCCGACGCTGCGGGCCATCGGGAACACGAGCGAGGTCCAGATGGACAGCGGCGTCGACCCAAACCCGGGCCAGTCGACGCCGTCGGACGGGCCGGTCGACCGGGTGTTTCCCGTCGCCCGCGGCGGGTGGCAGCTATACGTCCTCGTGGTGGGGACGCTGGCGACGGCCGCCCGATTCGTCGTCGGCTACGACCTGCCAGAGTGAGGGCGGGACCGTCCGGGTTCCGAGTCCTTCATGTGGCAGGTGGCCGAGCGGATAGCCATGGGATTCGAGGTGCGCCGACGACTCAGTGTCGCCGACGTGGTCACGCTGACCAATGCCGTCGTCGGGTTCCTCGCGGGGGCTATCGCCTTCGCGAACGTGCAGTTGGCCGCGCGGTTGATGCTGCTCGCGGTCATCGCCGATGCCGTCGACGGTATCGTCGCCCGGGGCGGCGAGAGCTCCGAGGTCGGTCCGCTGTTGGACTCCGTCACCGACGTGGTCTCGTTCGGCGCGACACCGGGGCTGTTCGTCTACGTCGTCCTGACCGAGGCCTACGGCGGGTTCGGGACGGCACCGCTCCCGGTCTACGCCGCCGTCGTCGCCGCGGCCGCGACCTTCGTCGTCTGTTCTATCGTCCGGACGGCCTTCTACAGCACGTACATCGACGACCCGAAGAACCGGCCGGGGATGCCCAACACCCTCGGGACGATGCTGCTGGGGACGGCCTACCTCGCCGGGGTGACCGACCCGCTGGTCGTCGGCGTCGCGGCCGTCGTCCTCGGACCGATGATGGTCGCGCCCTTCGACTACCCGAAGCCGGGACCGAAACACGCCGTCCCGATGGGGTGTGTGCTGGCCGTCGCCGTCGTCGCGCCGACGGCGTTGCACCGGGCCGGCCCGCGAGTCATGCTCGCCATCGCGCTCCTCTTTTTCGCGCTCGGGCCGCGGTACTACTGGGCCGACTGAGCGTGGGGCCGACCGAGAGCGGGACCGGCTAGAGCGCGTCGTCGAGGAACCCCGCGACCGCTCGGGCGAAGGCTCCGGGCTGTTCGACCATGGCGAGGTGGGCGGCGTCGGGGACGAGCGCGAACTCGCCGGCCGGCACCTCGCGGGCCAGTCGCTCGTGGACCGACCGGGGAGTCAGCCTGTCGTGTTCGCCACAGACCGCGAGCGTCGGCACGGCTATCTCGCCGAGGCGGTCCCGGCCGTCGAAGCGGTCGCAGGTCTCGAAGTCGCGGGCGGTGACCGCTCGCCCGACCGCCCGCATGGTCTCGCGCGAGCGCTCGACGACCGCGGCGTCGGCGTCGTGGAACAGACGGTCCCGGCCGTGGAGGAAGTCGACGGCCCGCTCGAAGTCTTCGGCCAGCCACGTCAGCAAGTCCTCGAACACCGGGAGACGCGGGCCGGTCCCGAGGAGGACGAGAGCGCGGGGCGTCCAGCCCTCTCGGAGTACGACCCGCTGTGTGACGGCCCCGCCAAGCGAGTTCCCGACGACCGCGTCCGCGTCGACGGCCCGCCCGACGGCGGCCACGTCGTCGGCGTAGGCCGCGAGCGCGGGGTCCCCGGCTTCAGCCGCCACGTCCTCGGAATCGCCGTGGCCGCTCAAATCGAGGGCCGCGGCCGGGAACGCGGGCGCGTGCGTCCCGTACTGCTGTGCCCAGACGCGGTGGGTCCCGCCGCTGCCGTGGACGTACAGGACCGTCGGCCCGTCGCCGGCCGGGCGGGCGTGCCGATAGGCCGTCTGCCGACCGTCGTGGTGGACGAACTCCATCGTCTCCCCGCACGCGGCCGATGCGGATAAAGGCCCGCGGGTAGTAGCCGGCGGTGTGAACCGCATTCAATCGAAACGTCTCTCGGAGACCGCCGTACCACGGTTTTTGAGCAAAGATTTATATACTAGTATGGCTTACGTATAGTTAGCATGAACGCAGAACAACCCCTGTTAGACGAGACTGCGCTCCGTCGGTACGACTACGACGACGGCTCCGCCGTCCTCGCAGTGGACGTGGGACCGACCGCCGACGCGAGCGTCGAGGTCGTCGACGGGACGGTCATCGTCGTCGTGGACGGCGAGCAACACGAGTACGACGTGCCCGCCGGTGACGCACGAGCGTTTATCAACAACGGCGTCCTCACTATCGAACTGTCAGAGAACGAGGGAGACGACCGATGAAACTCACTGTCAAACCACTCAAGCAGAAAGACGCGGGGCGCGGCCTCGCGGCCATCGACCGGGCCGCGATGGACGAGATGGAACTGGAAAACGGCGACTACATCGTCCTCGAAGGGCAACAGAACAAGGCCGTCGCGCGGGTCTGGCCGGGCTACCCCGAGGACGAGGGCAAGGACATCGTCCGCATCGACGGCCAACTCCGACAGGAGTGTGGCGTCGGCATCGACGACAGCGTGAACGTCGAGAAGGCCGAAGTGAAGGCCGCGACGAGCGTCACCGTCGCCTTGCCCCAGAACCTCCGGGTCCGGGGCAACGTCGGCCCGATGATTCGCAACAACCTGAGCGGGCAGGCCGTCACGCAGGGCCAGACGGTCCCCGTGAGCTTCGGGCTCGGTCCGCTGTCCTCGATGTCGGGCCAGAAGATTCCGCTGAAGGTGGCCGACACGGAGCCGTCGGGGACCGTAGTCGTCACCGACTCCACCGACATCGAGGTCAGCGAGAAGCCCGCCGAGCAGATACGCGGCGGGAGCGAGAGCGGGCGTGACACGCCCGACGTGGCCTACGAGGACATCGGCGGGCTGGACGACGAACTCGAACAGGTCCGGGAGATGATAGAGCTGCCGATGCGCCACCCCGAACTGTTCCAGCAACTCGGCATCGAACCGCCGAAGGGCGTCCTGCTGCACGGCCCGCCGGGCACCGGGAAGACGCTGATGGCGAAGGCCGTCGCCAACGAGATAGACGCCTACTTCACGACCATCTCCGGCCCGGAGATAATGTCGAAGTACTACGGCGAGAGCGAGGAACAGCTCCGCGAGATATTCGAGGAGGCCGAGGAGCAGTCCCCGGCCATCGTCTTCATCGACGAGATAGACTCCATCGCACCCAAGCGCGGCGAGACCCAAGGCGACGTGGAACGCCGCGTCGTCGCGCAACTGCTCAGCCTGATGGACGGGCTGGAGGAGCGCGGGCAGGTCATCGTCATCGGCGCGACCAACCGCGTCGACGCCATCGACCCCGCCCTGCGCCGGGGCGGTCGCTTCGACCGCGAGATCGAGATCGGCGTCCCGGACAAGGACGGCCGCCGGGAAATCCTGCAGGTCCACACCCGCGGGATGCCCCTCTCGGAGGACATCGACCTCAACGAGTACGCCGAGAACACCCACGGCTTCGTCGGGGCCGACCTCGAACAGCTGACCAAGGAGGGCGCGATGAGCGCTCTCCGGCGCATCCGGCCGGAGTTGGACCTCGAATCCGACGAGATAGACGCCGAGGTCCTCGAGGCCTTGGAGGTCAGCGAGCGCGACTTCCGCGAGGCCATCAAGGGCATCGAGCCCTCCGCCCTCCGGGAGGTGTTCGTCGAGGTGCCCGACACCACGTGGGAGAGCGTCGGCGGCCTCGAAGACACCAAGGAGCGCCTGCGCGAGACCATCCAGTGGCCCCTCGAATACCCCGAGGTGTTCGAGTCCATGGACGTCGACGCCGCCAAGGGCGTCCTGCTGTACGGCCCGCCGGGCACCGGCAAGACGCTACTGGCGAAGGCTGTCGCCAACGAGGCCGACTCGAACTTCATCTCGGTGAAGGGGCCGGAGCTGTTGAACAAGTTCGTGGGCGAGTCCGAGAAGGGCGTCCGCGAGGTGTTCAGCAAGGCCCGCGAGAACGCCCCGACGGTGGTGTTCTTCGACGAGATAGACTCCATCGCCACGGAGCGGGGCGGTGGCACCACCGACTCCGGCGTCGGCGAACGGGTCGTCTCCCAGCTACTGACCGAACTGGACGGCATCGAGGAGATGGAGGACGTGGTGGTCGTCGCCACGACGAACCGCCCGGACCTCATCGACGACGCGCTCCTGCGCCCGGGCCGGCTGGACCGCCACGTCCATGTCCCGGTCCCCGACGAGGAGGCCCGCCGGGCCATCTTCGGCGTCCACACCCGCGACAAGCCACTGGCCGACGACGTGGACCTCGACCAGTTGGCCCGTCGCACCGAGGGCTACGTCGGCGCGGACGTGGAGGCCGTCTGCCGCGAGGCGTCGATGGCCGCGACCCGCGAGTTCATCAACAGCGTGGCGCGCGAGGAGATGGCCGACTCGGTCGGCAACGTCCGCGTGACGATGGACCACTTCGAGCACGCGCTGGGCGAGGTCGCCCCGAGCGTCACCGAGGAGACCCGCGAGCGCTACGACGAGATAGAACAGCGCTTCGAGCGGGCCGAACCGGGCGTCGGCGACGACGAGAAGGTCGGCCGGACCTTCCAGTAACGTCGGTCCGGACAGCACCGTCGGCGGTCCCGGTGACCGCCTCGGGATAGCAGTGACGCGACCGCGGGGCCGGGGCGTTCGCCCCGCTCACCCGCTCGTCTCGTAGCGCTCGAACAGCGTCGTCAGCTGTTGGGCGCGCATCGTGAGCATCTTGACGTTGACGTACATCTCGCCAAGCGCGAGGTTCTGCTCCTCGGCGATTGCGGCGACGTGTTCGGCCTCCTCGACGTTCTCGCGGGAGACCTCGGCCACGTCGTCGGCGATGGCGGCGACCTCCTCGGAGGTCGCGGCTTGGTCGTCGGTCGCGTTGCTGATCTCCTCGACGCCCGAACTGGTCTTCTGGACGTGCTCCATGATGGATTCGAGCGCCTCCAGCCCCTCCTCGACGGCGGTCTGCCCGTCCTCGACGGCGTCCTGCATCGCCGTTATCTCGTCGACGGCCTCCTCGGTCTGGGTCTGGATGTCCGCGATGAGCGTCTCTATCTGGTTCGTGGCGTCCTTGGTCTCCTCGGCGAGAGTCTTGACCTCGTCGGCGACGACGCCGAATCCGGTGTTCTCGGCCCCGGAGGAGGCGTGAGCGGCCTCGATAGAGGCGTTCAGCGCGAGGATGTTGGTCTGCTCGGCGATGTCGTCGATGAGGTCGACTATCTGCCCGACCTCGTCGGTTCGCTCGTGGAGCGTCCGGACCGTCTCGACGACCTCGTCGGTCCGGTCGACCGTCGTCTCCATGGTGTCGTGGGCCTCCCGACCGGCCTCAATGCCCTCGACGGTGCGTCGCTCGGTCTTGTCCGCCATCTCGGTGACCTCGGTCGAGGAGGCCGCTATCTCCTCGATGGTCGCGGACATGTCCGACATCTCCTCGCTGATGGTGGATATCTGCTGGTGTTGCTCGTGGAACACGTCGGCTATCTCCTGCACCGTCCCCGCGACGCTCTCGGAGGCGTCCTTGACGGCCTCGGTCGCCGCCGTCACCTGCTCGGAGGAGCCGGCCACGTCCTCGGAGAACTCGCCGGCCGTGTCGATGGTCTGTTCGAACGCCGCGGCCATCTCGTTGAACTCGGCGGCGAGTTCGTCGAGCGAGACCGCGGGCGTGTCGTCGTCGAGCCGCCGGGTGAGGTCGCCGTCCCCGACGGCGCTGACGGTCGCTCGCTGGTCGTCGAGGTAGCTCTCTATCTCCGGTACATCGGTCCCGTCCGCGGAGGTGACGCCGCCGTCGGCCGTCGCGACCGCTGGCCCTGCGGGCGCGGCCGTCCGCGCTGTCTCGCGGGCGTCGTCGCGTTCGGCTCTCGCCCGCGCCAGTTCGGCTCGGGCAGTGTCACGCTCCTCGCGGAGGCGGTCCCGTGTCGCTCGAATCGCGTCTGTCTGCGAACGCACGTGCCTGACGGAGTACGCCCCACCTGCCACCGTGACCGCGAAGCCGGCTGCGGAGAGACCGAGCGCAGCTCCCGACGGCGCAGCCGTGACGACGACCGCCTGATACAGGGCGTGCCCCAGTTGCCCGAGTACGGCGGCAGTGGCGCTTCTTCGAAGGGAGTCTGACATGGTATTACGTTTCTAGATGCGCCATATAAATTATCGTGTCCGAGTAATCACATCTGAGAACAGGCGGGGTAGTTTGATTACGGCCCGGTCACGAAGGTCCCGGCAATGGCACAGCTTTCGGCTCCGGACCGCCGGCCCAGCGTGGAACTGCTCCACCGGCTGGTCGGCGGCGACGGCGGGGCGGCGCTCGACGCGTTCCTCGACGGCTTCCAGCAGCGACACCCGGACGTATCGCTGGGCGACGTGACCGACGAGAACCTCAGCCTCGAAGTCAAGAGCCGCATCCTCCGCGAGGACCCCCCGGACGTGTGGATAGAGTGGCCCGGCCGGAACCTCCGGCCCTACACCGAGGCCGGCGTCGTCGGCGACGTGAGCGAGGTCTGGGCCGCGGGCGACATGGAGCGCAGCTACCTCGACGGCCCGACGGAGGCGGCCCGCTTCGACGGCACCTACCGCGCCGTCCCGCTCAACATCCACCGCATCAACAACCTCTTTTACGACGTGGCGGCGGTCGAGCGACTCGGCATCGACCCCGCAAGCGTCGACAGCCCGCGGGAGTTCGTGACGGTCCTCCGGCAGGCCGACGACGAGGCCGCCGCGGCCGGGATGCTCTTCCCGATGAAGAACCCGTGGACGGTCCTCCAGATGTGGGAGACGGTTCTGCTCGGCGAGCAGGACGCGGACACCTACCGCGCCATAACCGACGGCGCGGCGTCGGAGCACCGGCGAGCCGTCGCCGACGCCTTGGAGATAGTCGAGGCGTACGCCGAACTCGCGACCGACGACCGGCTGTATCTCTCGCTGACCGAGGCCAACGACCGCTTCGTCGACGGCGGCTCCGTCTTCTTCCATCAGGGCGACTGGGCGGCCGGCGCGTACACCGGGACCGACGGGTTCGCGTACGGCGAGTCGTGGGACCACGTCCCCTTCCCGGGGACCGAAGGGCTGTACGCGATGAACATGGACGCCGTCGTCTCGGGGACCGGCGTCGGCGACCCCGACGCGGTCTCGACGTTCCTCTCGTACGCCGGGTCCGCCGACGGCCAACGCCGGTTCAACCGCAAGAAGGGGTCGATTCCGCCTCGGACCGACGTGGACACCTCGGCGTTTACCTCGTTCCTGCAGGACCAGCAGGACGACTTCCAGCGCTCCCGGACCCAGCCGCGCTCTATCACGCACGGCCTCGGCGTGCGGCCGGACCAACTCATCGAACTGAAGACGGCGCTGTCGACGTTCGTCTCGACGTGGGACGTCGACGCGGCGACGGCCGACATCGTCGCCGCGCTCGACTCGGCGTAACCGCTCCGCAATTTATTTACGCTACGAAAAGAGAGAATTGAACCGGGGAGCGTGGAAGCGACTCCACATTTCTTCGTGCCGAGCGAGCCCAGCGACGGCGGCGTCCGTGCCGCCACGCCGGACATCGAATCCCTCTACACTTTTGTAACGGGGGTAGTAAATCCCGGCCATGGGGCAAGCGAACGACGTCGATTACGCCGACCTACACGACCCGAACGCCGAGTACACGATGCGGGAGCTCTCCGCGGAGACGATGGGCGTCACCGCCAAGCGCGGTGGCGGCCGCGACGTGGAGATAACGGACGTACAGACCACGATGGTCGACGGGAACTTCCCGTGGACGCTGGTCCGCATCTACACCGACGCGGGCGTCGTCGGCACCGGGGAAGCCTACTGGGGCGCGGGCGTTCCGGAACTCATCGAGCGGATGAAGCCGTTCGTCGTCGGCGAGAACCCGCTGGACATCGACCGCCTCTACGAGCACCTCGTCCAGAAGATGTCCGGCGAGGGCAGCGTCGAGGGCGTCACCGTCACCGCCATCGCGGGCATCGAGGTCGCGCTGCACGACCTCGCCGGCAAGATTCTCGAAGTGCCGGCCTACCAGCTGCTGGGCGGCAAGTACCGCGACGAGATGCGCGTCTACTGTGACTGCCATACCGAGGAGGAGGCCGACGCCGACGCCTGCGCCGCGGAGGCCCGCCGCGTCGTCGACGAACTCGGCTACGACGCACTGAAGTTCGACCTCGACGTGCCCAGCGGCTTGGAGAAGGACCGCGCGAACCGCCACCTCCGCCCGGGCGAAATCCGCCACAAGGCCGAAATCGTCGAGAAGGTCACCGAGGAGGTCAAAGACGAGGCCGACGTGGCCTTCGACTGCCACTGGACGTTCTCCGGTGGCTCCGGCAAGCGACTGGCCGAGGCCATCGAGGAGTACGACGTGTGGTGGCTGGAAGACCCGGTGCCCCCGGAGAACCTCGAAGTTCAGGAGGAAGTCACGAAGTCGACGACCACGCCCATCACCGTCGGCGAGAACCGCTACCGCGTGACCGAGGAGCGCCGCCTCATCGAGGAGCAGGCCGTCGACATGATAGCGCCGGACATGCCCAAGGTCGGTGGCATGCGCGAGACCCGCAAGGTCGCCGACGTGGCGAACCAGTACTACATCCCCGTGGCGATGCACAACGTCTCCTCGCCCATCGCGACCATGGCGAGCGCGCAGGTCGGAGCCGCGATTCCGAACTCGCTGGCCGTCGAGTACCACTCCTACGAACTCGGCTGGTGGGAGGACCTCGTCGAGGAGACGGTCATCGAGGACGGCTACATCGAGATTCCCGAGGAGCCGGGGCTGGGCCTGACGCTCGACCTCGACGCCGTCGAGGAACACATGGTCGAGGGCGACACCCTCTTCGACGAGGCCTAACGCCCGCCCCGTCACGCTCGCACACGGTATGCCCTCCCGTCTCGCCTCGCTCGCGAACGCGCTCGTGACCGTCGCGGTCGGCCCCGGCATCGTCGCTCACGAGTACGCACACGCCGTAGCCTGCCGGCTGACCGGGGTCCCGGTGGTGTCGGCTCCCTCGTTCGACCTGTGGGGGGACGACACCGCGCTCGTCCACGGCCCGGTCGAGTCGTTCCGGGCCGACTTCGCCGTCGCCGTCGCGCCGTTTCTGGGGAACTCGCTGCTCGGGGCCGCGGCCTTCGCCGCCGCGGCCGCGCTCGCCGGACCGGCCGCTGCGGTCTGTCTCTGGCTCGGCGTCGCCTTCGGCTTCACGTCCCTTCCAAGCACCGTCGACACGGCGACGCTGTTCGAGTCGGCGGCCGACGAGCCCGGCCACCGGCGCGTCCTCGCGGGTGTGCTGGCGGCCCCGGTCCGCGCTGCGACGGCGTCGACGGTCGTCGCGGGCGTCCTCACGACCGTCTGGACCGGGCTGTTGTTCGCGGTCGGGACGGCGCTGGCCGGCGGCCCGTCGTAGGGCGTCTCCCGCCGGCCCTGCGGCGCTCACTCGCTCTCACCGAACCGCTCGGCGACGGCCTCGCGGTCTATCTTCTCCGGGCCGCTCGTGGGCATCGCGTCGACGAACGTGAGGTGCCGGGGGTGTTTGAACCGCGCCAGTCGACCGTCGAGGAACTCTCGGAGACGGTCGAGCGTGAGGGCCGCCGCGCTCGCCCCGTCGGCCGGTTCGACGACGGCGTTACCGACCTGTCCCCACCGCTCGTCGGGGACCGGAACCACGACCACCTCGCCGACCGCCGGGTGGTCGGCGACGGCGTCCTCGACTTCGGCCGGGTAGACGTTCTCGCCGCCGCTGACGAACAGTTCTTTCTTGCGCCCCTCGACGTAGTAGTAGCCGTCCGCGTCGACCCGGGCGAGGTCGCCGGTCGAGACCCACTCGCCGAACGTCGCCTCGGATTCCGGGCTGTCGAGGTAGCCGGCCGCGGCGTGTGGGGAGCGCAGTTCCAGTTCGCCGACCGCGCCCCGCTCGACCGGTTCGCCGTCCGCGACCACACGGGCGTCGACGTGTACGGCCGGTTTCCCGACGGAGTCGGCCTTCTCGCGGGGCCACCCGTCGGGCATGGCGAAGTTGTTCGGACCGCACTCGGTGAGGCCGTACCCCTGCGAGAGATCGACGCCGCGGTCCCACCACGCCTCCATGACGCGCTGCCGGCAGGGGCCGCCGCCGCTCTTGACGACCCGGAGCGTCGAGAGGTCGGTCCCGTCCCAGCGGGCGTGGTCGGCCATCGCCCGCAGGACGGCGGGGACGGCCACCAGCACCGACGCCGACTCCTCGGCTAACACGCGCAGGACATCGCCGGCGGCGAACTCGCGGGCGACGACGACCGTCCCGCCCATGTGCCACACCGGCACCGTGAGGACGTTCCAGCCGCCGGTGTGGAAGGTCGGGAACACCATCGGCGTGGTGTCGTCCTCGCGCAGGCCCCACGCCGTGATGGTGTTCAGTGAGTTCCAGACGATGCCCTCGTGTGTCAGCACTGTCTCCTTCGGCGTCCCCGTCGACCCGCCGGTGTGTAACAGGAGGTGGGGGTCCTCGGGGTCGAGCGCGGCTGTCTCGACCGGCCCGTCGGCGGCCGGCCGAGCGGCCTCGTACGACGGGGCGTCGGGGAACGGGGCCGTCTCTCCATCGTCGTCGCCGTTACTGCCACCCCCACCATCGTCGCCGTCGTCGGGCAGCGTGAGTATCGCCGGTGACGCCTCGGCGTGCTCGTCGAGGGCCGTCCGAACGCCGGCGGCGAAGGGCGCTTCGACGACGAGTACGCGCGGGGCCACGCGGTCGAGCAGTTCGCCGAGTTCCGGCGGCGCGAGGCGGTGCGAGAGGGGCGCGAGAACGCCGCCGGTCTTCCCCGCGGCGAAGAAGAGGTCGAAGACGGCGGGGCGGTTCCGCGAGACGACGGCCACCGGTTCGCCGTCTGCGACCCCGCGGTCCCGGAGGAGGCGGGCGGTCCGGTTGGCGCGGGCGTCCAGTTCGGCGTAGGTGTAGCGCCGCCCCGTCGTCGTGTCGACCAGCCCCTCGCGGTCGGGGGTCAGCGCCGCTCGCTTCTCGCTCCACGCGCCGACCCAGTCCCCCGGTCCGTGGTCAGACATCGTCGAGAAACTCAAGCAGCGCGTCGTTGACCCGCTCGCGGTACTGGATGAAAAACAGGTGCGGGGCGCTCTCGACGGGGTCGAAGAGCACGTCCGGGAGGCCGTCGGCCAGCAGTTCACCGTTCTCGAAGGGGACCACCCGGTCGGCGGTGCCGTGCATGACGAGCGCGGGCACCGTTATCTCGTCGAGACGCTCTGAAACGTCGAAGGCCTCGACCGCCGCGCCCTGCCAGCGGCGGGCCCGCTCGCCGGCGTCGCTCGCCAGCCGCCAGTCGACGATGCTGTCGAGGAGGTCGTCGTACTCGGCGGCGAACTCCCGGCTCAGCGCGGGTGCCATCTTGTAGCGTATCGCCTCGCGCTCGTCGAGGTCGTCCGGTACGTCGTACATCCGCGCCCGCGTCTCCTCGGGGACCGGGACGGCGTCGGGGCCGCCCGGCGACGTACACATGAGCGTCAGCGTCGCGGCCCGGTCGTACGCCAGCGCGTACTGCTGGGCTATCATCCCGCCCATGCTCGCGCCGACGACGTGGGCGCGCTCGATACCGGCGTCGTCGAGGACCGCTTCGAGGTCGGCCGCCATCTCCCCTATCGTGTACGGGCCCACCGGCTCGTCGGAGTCACCGGTGCCGCGGTTGTCCCAGCGGACGCTCTCGTAGCGCTCGCTCACCGCGCGGTGTTGCCAGCGCCACATCCACGTCCCGTATCCGACGCCCTCGACGAACACCACCGTCTCGGCGTCGTCGGGGTCGCCCGCGCGGGGCCCCTCGCGCTCGTAGGCGAGGCGGACCCCCTCGTTGTTCGCGTATGGCACGCTCGTCACTTCGCCCCGCGCGCCCTTCAAGGGGACCGTTAGCATGCGAACCGACCCCGCAGCCGACACCTCCATGAGGCTCGGGAACGTCAATCGAGGGAATGGTTCGGACCTTGCCACGCCTCGGCCTCGGGACCTCGGGCCTCGCCGGCGCGTTCGGCGGCGACGACCCCGAGACGTGTGTCGACGCCGTCGCGGCGGCGCTGGAGGCCGGCTACCGCCACGTCGACACGGCCCAGATGTACGGCAACGAGCGCCTCGTCGGTGCCGGCATCGAGCGCTCGGCGGTCCCCCGCGACGATGTCTTCCTCGCCACGAAGGTCGACCCGAGCAACCTCGCGTACGACGACGTCGTAGCGAGCACGAAGGCGAGCCTCGACGCGCTGGGCACCGATTCGGTTGACATGCTGTACGTCCACTGGCCCATCGACGCCTACGACCCCGAGGAAACGCTGCCGGCGTTCGACGCGCTCCGCGACGAGGGGTACGTCGACCACGTCGGCGTGAGTAACTTCACCGTCGAGACGCTGGAGCGGGCCCGGGAGGTCCTCGACGCGCCCGTCGCGGCGAATCAGATGCAGATGCACCCGCTGTTGCCGCCGACGGAGGGCGAGCGGGCCGAGCTACTGCCCTACGCCGCCGCCCACGACATCGACGTGGTGGCGTGGTCCCCGCTGGCTCGCGGCGACGTCCTGACCGTCCCCGAGGTGCGCGCCGTCGCGGCGAAACACGATACCAGTCCGGCACAGGTCGCGCTCGCGTGGCTGCTCCGGTACGACGTGAAGGTCGTCGTCAAGTCCGCCGACCGGGCGCACATCCGGGACAACCTCGGGGCGCTCACGCGGGCGCTGGACGACGAGGACGTCGAGCGACTCGCGTCGATTGACGAGCGAACGCGCCTCTTCGACCGCGAGGCGGCCCCGTGGAATCGCTGACTCCGCCCGCGAGGACGGCGGGCGATATTCACCGCACCGGGGGAAAAATCATGCATCAACCCTACGAACGGTCGCAGGTGAAAATTGAATCGGATACCATCTTCGAGACTGTCGGAGAGCACGAAATCGATTTTTCTGTAGCTCAGTTGGCAGAGTCCTCCGATGTATTCAGACACTGGTTCGTTTCTCGAGTTGACCCCGACATCGAGGTCGGTGAGTATCTCGGCGGAGCGATACACGCGAGTTACGCCGGTGAAGGTGAATCCGATATTGAGTTCGGGTTCGTCACGACAAACGGGGACCGACACATCGTATTGGTCGAAAACAAAATAGACGCCGCCAAGCAACCAAACCAGATCGAGCGATACTACAACCGGGGCCAGTTCCGCGTCGAACGTGACGATTGGGACTCGTATACCGTCTGTTTGTTAGCCCCGGAGAGGTACGTGTCCGAGGACGACGAGACGGGATTCGATTCTATCGTACACTACGAGGACGTTCTCGAACAGCTCAGGACCCTCTCACACGATGGGGCTGAGTTCCTACAAGATGTGTTTGAGGCGGCACTGACGAGGTCTCGCACGTCAACTACGGCTGATGCCTCCGAAACCCTTCAGGCAGTCCGAGACCAGTTTCTGACTGAGACGGATATTACGTATCTCGAAGCAGACCCAGAGTATGCTGGGTACAACAAGCGCACTTCGTTCGAATCAACGCATCCGGAGCATCACGACGCGGTTCGGTACGACGTTTTTGTCGGCGAAATCGGTGATACAGGCCACACAACTGTTAGATTGCAAATCCAAAGTTCAGACAATCTCACCCCGGAAGAACGGGAATCGCTCAAATCGGTCGCCTCACAACATACTGAGAAACTCCCCGATTACAAGTGGCGTTTCCATCGAAAGGTGAATATCGGCTTCAAACAGGTTGGGCACGAAGCCGTTATCGGAGACGATTCACACGAAACCTACGTTGACGCGATTGTCGGTGAGTTACTCACCCTCTCCGATACGTTCCATCCTCTATTCGCCGGAGAGAGTAGGTAAACGTATCCTTGTATCGGTGCGTGTCAGCTCTCAGTCGAGCGTCGCGTCTCGATCCGCAGAGAAGTATCTATGATGTTGTCAGTGTCGCCCGGAACACTAACGACCGGCGTCGTCCTCGGCGGTGTGCCGCGTCGGCCGGTAAACCCTCGTGCCGGGCGGTCGCCGTATGGCGACAGGTGTCGCGTGCCCGGGTTCTCCGGACGGTCATCGTCCCGGTGGCGGGCCTCGGCCGGGGATTGAAGGCACGCAGACCGACTACGCCGCCGGCGCACCTAAGCGTGGCGTTCAGACGGCGAAATCCGACTCCCGCAGTTGGACGTAGCGGCCGTCGCGGTTCCGGAACTTCCCCCACTTGTAGGACGCGGCTACCTTGAGGCCGTCGAGGCCGGCCCGCAGCGCCTCGCTCGTCCGGACGCCGCCGGCGTTCATCATCGAACTGGCCGTCGAGAACGCGTGGTCCCAATCCGCTGGGCGGTAGTCCCGGACCAAGTCGGCGAAGACGACGTTGCGGAGTATCTCGTCGCCGATGGCGGCGCGCCACTGGTGGTTGTACCGCTCCAGCCTGTCGTCGGCGGCGAGGCGGCCGGCGATTTTGCCGGTCCGGACGGCGACGTGGTCCCCGCCCTCGTGGAACGCCGAGGTGGTTCCCATCGCGCCGCCGACGACGGCGACGCCGGCGTCGACGGGCGACTCGATGGGGCGCGTCGAGGAGATGGCGTACGTCTCGGTTCCCTTGGCCTTCCCGCGGTCCTCGACGAGCGGGAAGTCCGCGAGGTCGTAGGCGGGGAACTGGTCTTCGAGGAGGCGCTCGACGTACTCGCCGCCCCGCGGGATGCTCTGGTCGTCCTCGCGCAGGAGGCCCCACTCGCCCCGGTCGTAGTCGTCGATGTCCAGCCCGATGGGCATCGTCAGACCGATGCGGGCGACGGGCGCGTCGTTGGGGAATATCCACGGGTAGGCGGTGTGGCCGGGCATGAACCCCCACCAGAACTCGATGTGGTCGGGGTCGAACAGCTCTTCGGGCATCCGCCGGTGTTCCTGATAGGCGATGTGGTTGGCCTCGTTCGAGGGGAGCACGTCGGACATCGAGCGCTCGCCCGGGAGGAACTGCGAGAGGACGGGGTTGGTGACGGTGCGCTGTGGACCGTCGGCCAGCACGAGGAAGTCGGCGGTCAGGTCGTCGCCGTTGGCGAGGTGGACCGTGTGCCGGGGGTCGCCACGGGGGGCGGTGTCGACGCCGGTGACGCTGACGCCGACGCGGTAGTCCGCGCCGGCGGTCGTCGCCCGCTCGCGGAGCCAGTCGTCGAAGCGCGCGCGGTGGAAGGTGAACCCGAAGCCGTCGTACGTCGACTCGATGCCCGTGTCGGTCAGCGTCAGCTCCGTGTGCGGGCCGTAGAAGGTCGCCCCCTCCAGTTCACTGAGGACGACATCCTCGGGGAACTCGTCGCGCTCGAACCCCATCAGGTCGACCCAGTAGTCCAGCAGGCCGGCGGCGTCCGTCGAGTCGGGGCCCGGCCCGTCGCGGTCCTCGCGCGGGACGCCCTTCTCGAGGACGACGGCGTCGGCACCCCGACGAGCCGCCGCCTCGGCCGCGGACGAGCCCGCCGGCCCGCCCCCGACAATCGCTACGTCTACGTGTTCCATACGGCCTACCCTGCCCCGCGACGGCTAAAACCTATTGTCTCGCCGGCCTACACAGCGTTGTCCGAGCGGGATTCGGACTCCCCACTGGTCACCGCGTGGTAGTCCCACCGGCCGTCGAGCGCCCTGAGACGCTGTTTCGCGTCGATGTAGGCCTCGGACCGTTCGAGGCGGGACGCTTCGACGGCCTCCTCGACGGCGCGCAGACGGGCCCGGAGCGCGAGTACGTCCCGGAGCGGGGCCGGCGACGCCTCCCACGCGGTCACCCGTCTGACCGCCCGCCGGACCGCGTCACCGTCGACCGGTTTCGTGAGGTAGTGGTCGACCGGGACCTCCAACAGCCCCACGTCCGGCGTGACGCCGCTGACCATCACGACCGGCGGGTCGGGCGTCCGGGCGGCGAGCGACTCGGCGACGGCCTCGCCGGACATCGCCGGCATCTCTCTGTCGAGGACGACGCAGTCGACCCCGTCGTCGATGCGGTCCAACGCCGCGCGTCCGTCCCCCGTCGTCCAGACGTCGCCTGTCTCGGACAGCCACAGCTCGTACAGCTCCCGACAGCCGGGGTCGTCGTCGACTACCGCAACTGTCCCGTCGAATCCCATGTCTCGACCGGGGCGACGGAGCCGATTACCATATACGTACCATTCCGTTGTAACCGTTCACGATAGTTTAATCGGCCGAAAACGGCGGTTTAAGGCCGGCGAGCGAGCGCCGCCACTATTTTCCCGATTCCCAACGCACGTCCGGTATGCGAGACACACGGGGTGTCGAGACGCGATGACCGACATCGTCGTCCTGCGGCACAACATCCACGGGATGCCCATCGATGAGTACGCCGCCGCGTTGCGCGAGCGGCTTCCGGACCGCGAGGTGGCCGTCGCCCGCACGCCCACCGCCGAGCGCGAACTTTCGCGGACGGCCACGGTCGTCACCGGGAGCAACGTTCCCGACGGCGTCCTCGGCCACGCCGACGACCTGCGGCTGTTCGCCAGCACCTACGCGGGCTACGACCACCTCCCGCTGGGCGAACTCGCCGACCACGGCGTCGCGCTGACGACGGCCTCAGGCGTCCACGGGCCGAACGTCGCGGAGTACGTCATCGGGGCGTGGCTCTCGACGTGCCGGGGGTTCCTGCGCGCGCGCCGCCAGCAGCGCGACGGCGTCTGGCAGTCGTTCAAGTCCCGGGACTTCGCCGGTAGTCGGGTCTGTGTCGTCGGGCTGGGGGCCATCGGCGAGGCCATCGTCGACCGGCTCGACGGCTTCGACGTGGAGACGGTCGGCGTCCGCTACTCCCCCGAGAAGGGCGGCCCCACCGACGAGGTGTATGGCTTCGACGAGATGCACGAGGCCGTCGCCGACACGGAGTTCTTCGCGCTGGCCTGTCCGCTGACCGACGCCACCGAGAACCTCGTCGACGACGCGGTGCTGGAGTCGATGCCCCCCTCGGCGGTGCTGGTCAACGTCGCCCGCGGGGGCGTCGTCGACACGGACGCGCTGGTCCACGCCCTGCGGCGAAACGCCGTCGGCGCGGCGGTGCTGGACGTGACCGACCCCGAACCGCTGCCGGGCGACCACCCGCTGTGGGGCTTCGAGAACGCGCTGATAACGCCCCACAACGCCGGCCACACGCCGAGCTACTACGACCGGTTGGCCGACATCGTCGCCGAGAACGTCGAACGGGCCGCCGAGACGGGGTCGTGGGACGGCCTGCGGAATCAGGTCGACCTATCCTAGCTTCGGGGACCGCGCCGGCGACGCGACGGACCGGCTACAGGTAGCCGCGCTCGAGCAGCAGTTCGCCGTTCAGGACGCTCGCGCCGGCGGCACCGCGCATCGTGTTGTGGGCGAGGCAGTTGAACTGGACGCCGTCGGTCGTCGCTTGGAACCCGCCGGTGGCGATAGCCATGCCGTTCGCGGCGTCACGGTCCAGCCGGGGCTGGGGGCGGTCGGGCTCGTCGAAGACGCGGATGAGGTCGTCGGGCGAGGACGGCAGGTCGAGGCCGGTGACCGACTCCATCGCCGCCTCGGCGTCGGCGGCGGTGGCCGCCTCCGCGGTGTCGGCCCAGACGTTCTCCAAGTGGCCGTCCAGCGTCGGGATGCGGTTACAGGAGGCGGCCACGTCCATCCCGTGGAGGTCGACCTCGGCCCCGTCGAACGAGCCCAGCAGCTTCCGGGACTCGCTCTCCATCTTGTCCTCCTCGCCGCCGATGTGGGGGATGGCGTTGTCGATTATCTCCATCGACGTGACGCCGGAGTAGCCCGCGCCGGAGACGGCCTGCAGCGTCGAGACGCGAACGTCGGTCAGGCCGAAGGCGTCGTCCAGCGCCGCCAGCGGTGGGACCATCGTGATGGTCGAGCAGTTGGGGTTTTTCAGGAGCGCGCCGTCCCAGCCGCGCTCGTCGCGCTGGACCTCGATGAGGTCGACGTGGTCGGCGTTCACTTCGGGGATAGTGAGGGGCACGTCGGGGTCCATCCGGCCGTTCGAGGAGTTCGAGGAGACGACGTAGCCCGCCTCGCAGAACTCGGGTTCGACCTCGGCACCTACCGACGAGGGCAGCGACGAGAAGATGAGGTCCACGTCGTCGGGCACGTCCTCGGGCGTGGTCGCGCCGACGGTGATGTCGGCCACGTCGTCGGGAATGGGGTGGTTGATGCGCCACTTGGCGGCGTCCCGGTAGGTGCGGCCAGCGCTGTCTTCGCTGGCGGTCAGTGCGGCTATCTCGAAGTCGGGGTGGGGGTCGAGCAACTGGATGAGTCGCTGGCCGACAGCCCCGGTCGCCCCGAGGATACCTACGCGCGTAGTCATCGGTTCACACAGGGCCGTGGGTACTCAAAACAGTTTGGATACGCGGCGTCGCCGGCCGTCGCCACGCCCCGCGAACCCCGGTCAGGCGTCGGCGTCGTCCGCCGCGCCGGGGTCGGTGTCCTCGAAGACCCACTGGACGACCCGAGCCTCGACCACGTCCCGCTCCTCGACGTAGGGGTCGCCGCGGTTGGCGAGCGCGTCGGCGGCCGCCTCGCGCATCTCCGCCTCCAGCTCGGTGTGGTCCGGTTCGTCGCGCACGTCGTTGAGCAGGGCCTCGAAGTCCTGCCGGAGGTCGAAGTCCGCCTTCGCAGCGTTGCACCGCGACAGCGGGCTCATCCCCGTCTCCAACACGAGGTCGCGGACCGTCTCCCAGTCCGAGCCACAGAAGTAGATGGACACCTCGCCGACGATGTCCCGCCACGCGATTGGGTCGCCGTGCTTGAGCAGCGGGACCGCCCGCGGCGGGAGGTCGAGGCGGGTCGCCGTCTCGGGGGTCCCGCACAGGCAACAGGCCGTCTCGCGCTTCCCCGTATACATGCGAGGCGGTTGGACTGGAGCCGGTAGAGGGTGTCGCTCGCGGCACCCGCCGCCGGCACGGCCGTGGTCCCACACAGGAACGCTTTACTCGCCGGAGCGGGGACCGGCCCGTATGGATACCGACGAGCGCCTCGCGCTGGCGACCCGGCACACGCAGGAGGTCGTCACCGAGGACGAGCTCGAAGCGCTGTTCGACGACGGCGACCCCTCGGCGTACATCGGCTACGCGCCCACCGGAGAGATGCACATCGGACACTTCACGACGATGCGGAAGCTCGCGGACTTCCTGCGGGCCGACGTGGACGTGACGGTGCTCATCGCCGACCTGCACGCCCACTTGGACGACGAGAAGTCCCCGTTCGACCTGCTGGACGCCCGCTCGGAGTACTACGAGATAGCCATCGAGGGGATGATAGCCGCCGCCGGCGGCGACCCCGACGCCGTCGAGTTCGTCCGCGGGACCGACTTCCAACTCGACGAGGAGTACACGCTGGAGATGTACCGCATGGCCGCCGAGACGACCATCGCCCGGTCCCAGCGGGCCGCCAGTGAGGTCGTCCGGGAGTCCGACAGCCCGAACCTCGGGGGACTGCTCTACCCGCTGATGCAGACGCTCGACGTGAAGGCGCTTGACGCCGACATCGCCTACGGCGGCGTCGACCAGCGCGGCATCTACATGCTCTCCCGGGAGGTCCTGCCCGACCACGGCGGCGACGCGCCGGTCTGCCTGTTCGCGCCGCTGCTCTCGGGCCTGACCGGCGGGAAGATGAGTGCCTCCGACGAGGCCTCGAAGGTCAACCTCACCGACTCGCCCGAGGCCGTCGAGGAGAAGATAGGGCAGGCCTACTGCCCGGCTGGCGAGGTCGAGGACAACGGCGTGTTGGAGTACCTCGACCACCTCGTCTTCCCGGTGTTGGAGGTCCGCGACGAGACGTTCGTCGTCGAGCGTCCCGAGGAGTACGGCGGCGACCTGACCTACGACGACTACGCGGCCCTCGAAGCGGACTTCGTCAGCGGCGAACTCCACCCGGCCGACCTCAAGCCCGCCGCCGCCGACGCCATCTCCGCGGTCATCGACCCCGTCCGCGAGCGACTGACCGACGAGGCCGACCTGCTGGCCGAGGCCTACCCCGAGACCTACGGCGACGCGTAGCGGATGCCCCCCGAAGACCGGTCTCGCGCGGCCGTGCGGGCGACCTACGAGTCGATAGGCGACCACTTCGCCAAGACCCGCGAGTACGCGTGGCCCGAGGTCGAGCGCTTCGTCGACGACCACGCCCACAGGGCCGGCGGGACCGCCCTCGACGTGGGCTGTGGCAACGGCCGCCACGCGGAACTGCTCGCCGGCGTCGCCGACCACGTCGTCGCCCTCGACGCGAGCCGAGCGCTCCTGTCGGTCGCCGCCGACCGCGTCCCGCCGTCGGTGGTGCTCGTCGAGGGCGACGCCAGCCGACTCCCGCTGCGGGACGGCTGCGTCTCGCTGGCCGTCTACGTCGCCACGCTGCATCACCTCCCCTCGCGGGCCGCCCGCCGCGCCAGTCTGGACGAACTCGCCCGCGTCCTCGCGCCCGACGGCCGGGCGCTGGTTAGCGCGTGGAGCACCGCCCACGACCGCTTCGACGCGGCCGCGGACGCCGACAAGGGGTTCGACACGACGGTCGACTGGACGCTCCCCGGCGGCGAGACGGTCCCGCGGTTCTACCACATCTACGCGCCCGCCGAGTTCGAGCGCGACGTGGCCGCCAGCGAACTCGCGTTGGCGTCGCTCGAACTCTCCAGTGGCAACTGCTACGCCGTCGTCGAACCGGAAGGGAAACGCCCTTAACGACCTCCCGACTACGAGGTGGTACGTTCGCCGACTGCGGCACTCGGACGCGCCGTCGCCGCACGAGCGAGCGTCTGCGCGGCGGTGGTCTAGTGGTAGGACCTGAGCCTTCCAAGCTCATGGCCCGGGTTCAAATCCCGGTCGCCGCATTTTGCGAGGAACGGACGTGACGAGCGGATGCGAAACCCGGCGATTCGAACCCTACGAGTCGCAGTGCGCCCAGCGAACGGAGTGAGCGAGCACAACCGTCTCGGTCCGGTTCAAATCCCGGCCGCCGCATTCTGCGAGGGACGGACGCGACAGGGACCCGACAGCGACGGGTCCACGGCGCGAGCGCCGAGGGCTACGGCTCGACGCGCTCCCACGTGTCCGAGGTCAGCGCCGTATCGGGGTTGTCCGGCAGCGCGACGGTCAGTTTGCTGCCGTCCTCGCGGCCCACCAGTTCGACGGGGTTTCGCTCGGCGTGGTTCCGCGTGGGGTACGCGAAGGGCCGGCGGCGGTCGGGCAGGCCGGCGACCGGCGGGCACTCCGGAGGAGCGACGGCGTCGTCGGCCAGCCCGTCGGTGTGGACACGGGAGATGGGCTTGGGACGGCCCCGTCGGTCGCGCCACGCGAGAAGCCGCTCGCCGAGGGGCACCGACGCGACGACCGACCGCAGTCGAGCGGCGAGGCGGGTCCGGAGCGACGGTTCTGTCGTCTCGTCCGGGGGCGGCTGTTCCCGGCTGCCCTGCCGCCTATCTATGGGTGTGAGACTCATACACACGACTTCGAGTCGCCGCTACAAAACCGTTGTGTCGCGTTGGTACCGTGACACGAGCGTCGGGCTACAGTTCGATGCGCTCGACGATTCTGTCGTCGTCCTCGTGGCTGTTTATCGCGACGATTCGGACGTGGTCCTCTAGCCCGGAGTCGCGGAGCTTCGCCTTCAACAGGTTGTCGACCTGATAGACGCCGGCGGCGTTGTTCATGGCTATCTCGACGAGAACGGGCGTCTCGTCGCCGGTGGTGAGCGTGACGCGCTCGATGGCCTGACTGGAGACGGTGTTGATGCCGCGGCCGCCCCGCTCGTAGGGAATCCGCGACCGGCCCCGCTCCATGTCCAAGGCGTCGGCGATGCGGACGACGCCGGCTTCGAGGGTCAGCGGCTGTTCTTCGGTGTGGTGACAGAGAATCGCGTGTAGGACCTCGCCTTTCACCCGGACGGCGTCGGGCGTGTCGTAGAAATCATCGAGGAAGTCGTCGAGCAGGTCCGCCGCTAGCGGAATCGAGTAGTAGGGGTGGTCGTCGCGGTGGACGACGTGGCCGATGTCGTGGAGGGTGGCCGCGAGGGCGACGATGACTGGCTCGTCGGCCTCGTCGAGACCCTGCTGACTGGCCCCGTTGAACGAGACGCCGCCGCGCTTGAGCAGGTCGTACAGGCACAGCGCCCGGTTGCGGACGATGCTGATGTGTTTGGCGCCGTGGTCGTTGTACCGCTTTCGCGTGACCGGGTTGACGTTCTGGGCGTCCAGGTAGGCCTGAATCTCGGCGTCGTCGGCGACGGCCGCGAGAACGTCGTTGACCCGCTTGTCGGGGAACGCGTGGTCGCCGTCGGGTTCGTAGACGCGGCCGCTCTCCGCCGCCGTATCGCTGCTCATAGACACCACATCGACGGCGAGCGAGAAAAAGCCTCGCCGGGCTCAGGCGGCAGTGTTTAGTTAAGAGAAATAGACTGCGAACAGCCAGAAAGCCCCGTCCGTAGCCGGTTGGCCAGCCGGCGTGGGTGGGGCTGAAAGGGGCCGTTCTCTCAGCGAACCCCGACGACGCAAGCACCTACGGGAGCGTGGTTCGAAAGACGCTCCGCGTCTTTCGTCATCACGAGCGAGCTTCGCTCTCTCGAACGACAGCGAGTCGCGGGAGCTGAGAGAACGGGGGCTTTCTGGCTCTACGAGCTGGTTCCTGCTAAACTAAACACCGCCGGTCAGGCCGCTCGAACCGCATCGAAGACGGCGTCGTAGTCCGGTTCCACGCCGGGGTCGTCGCTGACCCAGCGGTACGTGACCGTCCCGTCGGCGGCGACGACCAGCACCGCCCGCTTCGCCACGTCGGGGACGCCCAGAAAGTCCATTCCGAGGTCGTAGGCCTCGACGAGCGTCCGGTCGCTGTCGCTGATGAGCGGGAACGAGAGCCCGAGTTCCTCGCGGAAGGCGTTCAGCGCGAACGGCGTGTCGACGCTGACGCCGTACAGCGTCGCGTCGGTATCGGTCACTGCCGACACCCGCTCGTCCAGCGTCGATAGCTCGTCGCTGCAGGTCCCGGTGAACGCGCCGGGGAAGAACGCGAGCACGACCGGGCCGTCTTCGAGCGCGGCGTCGAGACTGACCTCGTCGACGTTGCCGTTGGCGAGCGGTGCGGTGAACCGTGGGGCGTCGTCGCCGACAGCGACCATCGCTCCGGCGTAGGAACCACACCGTGTAATCCCTTCGGGTCGAAACGGGCAACAGAGCGACACTACGGTGGCGCTGAGCAAAAAGACTATAATAACAACCACGTAAAATCCGACCACGATGTCAGGCATATTCGTACCGCTGTTCGGCGGCATCCCCGGTGGGCCGGAGCTGCTGGTCATCCTCCTGCTCGCCGTGTTGCTGTTCGGCGCGAACAAGATTCCGAAGCTCGCCCGCTCGACCGGCGAGGCGATGGGCGAGTTCCAGAAAGGCCGCGAAGAAGTCGAACAGGAACTCGAAGAGATTCGGGAGGGCGACGAAGCCGCCGGCGAGGCCGGCGAAGCGACGACGACCGACGCCACGGCTACCGACACGACGGCCACCGACGCCGACGAGTCGACCGCCGAGAACTGACGCCGCCCCCGATTCTTCGTCTCTCACCTCTCCGCTCGCCCGACCGAGCGAAAGCGTTTTTCGCCGGTGTCCCGTCGCCTCCCGCAGGGCGTGTGGCCTAGTGGACGAGGGTGAGGGGTTCCTAACCCCTAGAGCGCGGGTTCGAATCCCGCCACGCCCGTGCAGCGAACGTAGTGAGCGAACCGGCATGGCGGGATTCTAATCAGGGAACGGAAGGTGAGCGAGCGCCGCGAGCGAACGGGAGTGACCGTGGTTCGAATCCCGCCACGCCCGTTTCCGCCGAGCGGCAGGGAGGCGTGAAACGGCTCGGAGATTCGAACCCTGCAAGTCGCAGCGCCGAACGGAGTGAGGCGACCGTCTTGCTCCGGTTCGAATCCCGCCACGCCCGCTCGTGGTTTCGAGCGGTCGCTCGAAACACACTCGCGGCCGTGGCGTAGTTCGCAAACGCTTCGCGTTTGCTCACTCCCGCCACGCCCGTGCAGCGAACGCAGTGAGCGAGCGCCGCCAGCGAAGCGCGAAACGCACTGACTGCGGCGCTACTCCACGATTACCGCGCCTTTCTGGCCGACCCCGCGGTGGGGGGCGCAGTAGTAGAGGTACTGGCCGGGCGCGTCGAAGGAGTGTTCGAACGTCGTCGACGGTTCGGGGGAGATGTCGTCCGAGGCGATGTCGTGGTCCTTGAACACGACGTTGTGGCCGCCGCCCTCGCCGGTCCACTCCCAGACGACGGCGGTGTCGGTCGACACCTTCAGGACCTGCGGGTCGAACGCGAAGTGGCCGATGGTGCCCTCCGCGCCGACGGCGACGGTGGCCTCGTCGGCGTCGGTGCGGTCGACGACGGTGCCGTCGAAGGTGCCGGTGTCGTCCAGCCACGCGTCGACGCGCTCGTAGCCCGTCGACGGGGGTTCGCGGACGATGACCGCGCCTTTCATCCCCGCGTCGCGGTCGGGTTCGGAGACGAACGGGTACTCGCCGGTCTCCTCGAAGAAGTAGTGGTAGCTGGTGCCGGGCTGGGCGTTGGTGCGGCCGCTGTCGAAGGTGCCATCGAGCGCGACGACGTTGTGCTGGCCGCCGTGGCCGGTCCAGTCCCAGCGCACGTCAGTCAGCGGGGGGACCTCGACGACGGCGGGGCCGAAAGCCAACCCGTCGTCGGTCTCCTCCCCGACGGCGAGGGAGGGCGTGGAGCCGACGCCGTAGCTGCGGGGTTCGCCGTCGTAGCCGTTGGCGTCGGCGAGCCAGTCGTCGAGCGACTCGGGCGGCGTCAGTTCGGGCGTGTCGGTCGCTGTCGAGGTGGCCTCGGCCGCCGGCTGGCTGTTCGTCGAGCCGAGACAGCCGGCCGTCGCCAGCGCGGCCGAGGCGGCGGTGCTCGTGAGGAACGCTCGTCGTGTGGAGGGTCGGTCCATCGCGTCCGAACTGTTTGCCCGCTGGGCGTGAAAACGGGGGGTCCGCTTTCCAGTTCGTGGAAATCAACGACTGGCCTTTACAAAACGGGGGTTTTTACGACGAACGTGGGCATCCTCCGAGCACCCGCCGTGTGCCCCGTACCAGACACGCCGACGACTGGACCGTGACTTCCCTACTAGCCCGTTCCCTCGCGACGACGCGCGACACCAGACAGGAGGCCCCTCCGGTGACACGTGACCGAGACCCAGACAGACAGGCAGTATTCGAGGCGCTGGCCGACCCCGAGTGTCGTGACATCCTCCGAGTGCTGTCGGAGCCACGCCCCGCCAAGGAGGTGGCTGACCGCTGTGGCTTGGCTCAGACGAGCACGTACCGGAAGCTCCAGCGACTGAGCGACGCCGGCCTCGTCGCCGAGCGGACCGACATCAGGACCGACGGTCACCACGCCACGGCCTACGTCCGCGACTGCACCGGGCTGGCCGTCCCGCTGGAGGGCGACGACGCCTTCGAGGTGGAACTGTTCCGGGAGGAGGAATCGCCCGACGAGCGACTCGCGCGGCTCTGGACGCGCGTCAGCGAGGAACTCTGAGATGAGCGGCCACGTCCCCCTCGCCGTCCTCGGGTTCAAGTCGGTGACGCTGGTGCTGGGCGCGCTCGTCACGTATCTGGCCGCGCGCGCGGCGTCGACGACAGAGTCGACGGCGCTTGGCTACCTCGCCGTCGGATTCGCCACCGTGACCGTCGGCTCGCTCGTCGCCGGCATCGCCGACCAACTGTTCGGCGTCGAGACGGGCGTTGCGCTGGTCGTCGAGAGCGCGATAACCGCGCTCGGATTCGCCGTCATCGCGTACTCGCTGTCGCTGGCCCGGCGGTCGTCGGTCACCGAGCGGCCGTGAGGCCGGCCGTCGTCACTCGACGACGACCGCGCCCTTCATTCCGATTCCCCTGTGCGGGGCGCAGTAGTAGCGATAGACGCCGCCCGTCTCGAAGGTGTGTTGGAAGTCGTTGCCCGACTGGGCGGTGAGTTGGCTCTCGAACTCGCCGCCCTCGTGGACCACGTTGTGCGTCGACCCCTCGCCGGTCCACGACCAGTTCACGTCGGTGTCGGCGTCGATTCGGACCGCGGTCGGCGCGAACGCGAAGTGGCCGCCGTTGCCCTCTGCGCCGACCCGGACCTCGACGGTGCCGGTGCCGGTCCTGTCGGTGACGTCCCCGTCGAAGTTGTCGGCGTTCGAGAGGTACTGCGTGACGGCCGACGGCGCGGAGCCCCCGGCGTCGCTCGTGGTAGTGTCTCCGGAGCCGCCGTCCGAGCCACCGGAGCCGGAGTCGCCCGAGCCGCCACAGCCGGCCAGCAGTCCGGTACCGGTCACGGCCGCCGTGCTGCGGAGAAACGCACGCCTGTCGATGGCACCTGTCATACACGCTGTCCAAGCCGTGGGGTCAAAAACCGGTCGTTTCGCCCGTACCGACACAGTTCGGTCCGGGGTTGATGTGGTTGGCGTCCCTCCCATGAGACGATGCACGCGAGGGACTCCCGATGACGGTCTGGATTCGCGGCGATCACCTCGTCCGCGGGCGCGGTCCGCTGGCCCGCCGGCCCGACGAGCGGGTCCTGCTGGTCGAGGCCGAGTCGTTCGCCCGGAAGCTCCCCTACCACCCGCACAAACTGACGCTGGTTTTCAGCGCCATGCGGCACTTCCGCGACGACTGCCGGGCGGACGGCCGGACGGTCGACTACCGACGGGTGGAGACGTTTGCCGACGGCCTCGACGCCCACTTCGATGCATATCCCGACGACACGCTCGTCACGCCGGAGCCACAGGCCGCGGGGGCGCGCGACCGGCTCGAAGCCGTGGTCGCCGCGGCCGGCGGGCGCGTCGAGTTCGTCCCCGACGAGCGGTTCCTCTGCTCGCCCGCGACCTTCGACGAGTGGGCCGACGACGGGCGCTACCGCCACGAGGACTTCTACCGATTCATGCGCCGCGAGACGGGATATCTGATGGCCGACGGCGAGCCGGTCGGCGGCGAGTGGAACTACGACGACCGGAACCGGGAGACGCCCCCCGACGACTGGGACGCGCCCGCTCCGCCGTCGTTCGAGCCCGACGAGACGACCCGCGAGGTCCAGCAGTGGGTCCGCGAGACGTTCGACGGGGGGTACGACGAACCGCCCTACGGCGGCGACTGGGCCGACCCCGTCGCGTTCGACTGGCCGGTCACCCGGCGGGGAGCGGTCCGGGCGCTCGACGACTTCGTCGCCCACCGCCTGCCCGAGTTCGGCCCGTATCAAGACGCGATGCGCGCCGACGAGTGGGCGATGTGTCACAGCCTGCTGTCGACATCGCTCAATCTCGGCCTGCTCCTGCCCGACGAGGTCGTCGAGCGGGCCGTCGCGGCCTACGAGGCGGGCGACGCGCCCCTCCACAGCGTCGAGGGGTTCGTCCGACAGGTCGTCGGCTGGCGGGAGTTCCTCCGGCACGTCTACCGCCGGGAGATGCCCGACCTCGCCGCGGCCAACCAACTGGGCGCGACCGAGTCCCTGCCGGCGCTGTACTGGACCGGCGAGACGGAGATGGCCTGCCTCTCGGACGCGGTCGACGGGGTGCGCGAGCGGGGCTACGCCCACCACATCGAGCGGCTGATGTTGCTCTCGAACTTCGGCCTGCTGTACGGCGTCGAGCCGGCACAGCTGAACCGCTGGTTCCACGCGGCCTACGTCGACGCCTTCCACTGGGTGACGACGCCCAACGTCGTCGAGATGGGGCTGTACGGGGCGGGCGTGTTCGCCACGAAACCCTACGCCGCCTCGGCGAACTACGTCGACGGGATGAGCGACCACTGCTCGGACTGCCAGTACTACAAGACCAAGACCACGGGCGAGGGCGCGTGTCCGTTCAACGCCCTGTACTGGGACTTCCTCGACCGCAACGAGGGGGACCTGCGCTCGAACCACCGGATGGGGCTGGTCTACGGTCACTTGGACGACAAGGACGACGACGAGCGCGAGGCCATCCGCGAGCGGGCGGCGGACCTGCGGGGGATGGCGGCTCGGGGCGACCTCTGAGACGGCGCGACGCGACGGTCGCCGGGCCCGAGCCGCGACGGGCACCCGCTCAGTTGCGCCAGTCGTCGACGACGCACTCCCGCAGTTCCGACCGGCCGTGCCAGCGGCGGGGGCGGACGGCGACGGCGACGCCCGCGAGGTAGGCCAGCACGACGGCTGCCGTGACGACGACGCCGGGAACCATCCCTACCCGCGCGCTCGCGGGCCACGGGCCCGACTGAGCGAAGGCGGTCACGCGGACCACCCACGCGGCCGTGACGACGGTGAACAGCGCGAGGTAGACGCGCCGGAGCCGGTGGGCCAGCGCCTCCTCGAAGGGCACTTTCAGCGTCGGCCGGTCGTAGTCGTCGCTCAGCTTCCGCCGCCACGCGGCGTCGGCGACCGGCCGACTCGGGTCCAGCCCCTTCGCCCAGACGTTGCGCTGGACGAGCCGAACGCGGGCGCGCCACACGTCGAACCCGCGGTAGCGGTGGGCCTCGATGCCGAGGAAGACGGCCAGCGTCACCAGTCCCACGAGCACGAGGTAGTGGGGGTTCGTCGGGTCCGCGAACGCGTAGGTGAGGATGGCCGCGATGACGGTGACCGCCCAGTTGGTCGTACGGTCGAGGCGCTCGCGCCACCGGGTCATCCGGTGGACCTCGCCGCGATAGAGGTGCGCCATCGACGAACTCGGCCCCATGTCGCGCTCGAACAGCCCCTCCCCGAGGGCGCGCTCTTGCTCGCCGCCGGGGTCGAACTCCTCGTCGGTCATCCCGTCCGCTCACCGAACTTCTCGCGGAACTGTCGGATGAGCTGTCCCATCTCCGCGTAGTAGTCGTTGAGGTCGCGTTGCATCCGGTCGGCGATGGCGTCCGGGTCGCGGGGGGCGTAGACGTGGTGGTAGCTGCTCCCCTCGCCGCCGACCTTCGACTGCGTGACGAGGTCGGCGTCGAGCAGCCGCTGGACCGAGCGGTACGCCGTCGTCCGGTCGCGGTCGACGCGGTCGGCGAGGTCGTCGACCGTCAACGCCGCGTCGGCGTCGACGAGCGCGGCGAAACAGCGCCGGTCGAGGTCCGTCAGCCCGTGAAAGCAGTCCAGCAGGAACTCGCAGTCGTGGTCCTCCTCTAGCATCCGGCGGATGGCTTCAGGCATTGTCCGACCCTCCCCGCCGCTGGCTGTTAGGCGTGTCGCTCACGCCGCTCTCCCCGTCGCCCTCGGCACCGGCCGCCCGCGAGCGGACGGCTCCCTGTAGGTACGCCCCGGCGAACATCCCGGCGACGGCGTAGAGTATCGTGACGTTACCGACCCCGAGGCTGGCGTAGGCCGCGCCGGGACAGATGCCCGAGATACCCCAGCCGACACCGAAGACGGCCCCGCCGACCAGCACGTTCCGGTCGACGGTCTTCAGCCGACGGCCGAACGCCCGCCCGGTCAGCGGCGCGCGCCGCTCGGTCCGGGAGAGTCCCCAGAACGCCGTCCCAGCGACGGCACTGGCCCCGCCGATGACGAGGACGAGGCCGAAGTCAGTCAGTTGGAGGAACGCCAAGACGACCTCCGGGCGATACATCTGGCTCAGGCCGAGGCCGAAGCCGAAGACGACGCCGCCGACGAGGACGGCCGGCGCGAACAGCGGGTGGCGGTCGTCGCTCACGGCGTCACCCCCAGCGCTGCGACCACGTGGGCGGTGCCGACGGCGACGGCGACGAACGTGGCGACGTTGAGCAGCGAGGCCCGCGAGAGCGAACCGACGCCACAGACGCCGTGACCGGACGTACAGCCCTTTCCGAGGCGGGTTCCGACGCCGACGAGGACGCCGCCGCCGAGCAGCCGCCACCACTGCACGTCGGTCGTCCACCCGAACTCGCCGAACGCGAGGCCGTACGCCGCCCCGCCGAGGACGATACCGAGCGTGAACACCACCCGCCAGTCCCGCGTCGCGGTGAAGCGGCGTTGCTGGAAGCGCGCGCGGTCGGAGACGTACGACAGCGTCGATTCGAGGAACGTGCTTGCCCCGGCGATGATACCCGTCGAGAGGTAGACGACGACGGTCCCCGCGCCGATGAGCAGGCCCCCGAACAGGTAGTGCAGCCACCCGTTCGGGAAGAGCGCTTCGACGGCCACGCTACCGCCCCGTCATCGCGTCGGTAGACGCCGCGCAGTTGTTCGGGCCGCGTTCGAGTTCGGCGACCGACGCGTCGTCGACCGCCCGCGCTCCGAGGTTGGCAGCGATGATGTCCTCGTAGTTGGCCGGCCGCGGCGGCATCTCCGAGAGGACGGTCTCGACGAACGCCTCCCTGTCGCGGTCGAGCGCGTCCATCTCCGCGGCGAGCGAGCCCAGCATCGCCGAGTAGCTCCCGTCGGCGGCCCGCTCGGCCGCGTCGCTCGCGTGCCCCGGCGCGACGAGTGTCTCGTCGGGCAGCGAGAGGACGCGCTCGTGGAGCGTCTCGTAGAGCTGTCGGGCGGCGTCGGGCGCGCCCTCGTCGCCGCCCTCCAAGTCGGGGCGGGCGACGCTCTCGACGAACAGGCCGTCGCCGGTCAGCAGGACGGCGTCGTCGACCAGATAGGAGGTCATCCCGGTGGTGTGGCCGGGCGTGTGAACCGCCTCGACGGTGACGCCGCCGACCGAGAGCGTCTCGCCGTCGGCGACGGTGTCGTAACCGGTGTCGTAGTCGACCCCCCGGGACTCGGCGGCCGCGGGCACGACCGCGCGGACGCCGTGGTCGGCCGCGAGCGCCCGGACGCCGCTGACGTGGTCGGCGTGGACGTGCGTGTCGACCGCCGCGACCAGTTCGGCCCCGCGCTCGCTGGCGGCGGCGACGTACTCGTCGGCGAAGGCCCGCAGCGGGTCCACGACGACCGCCTCGTCGTCGTCGACGACGAGATAGGAGAGACAGCCCGACGAGGGCCGGTAGAACTGCACGACGGTCGCGTCGGTGTCGGCCGACAGCTCCGTGGCTTCGAGGACGCGCTCCCAGCCCTCCATGCCCTCGGCGACGGCGACCACCTCGTCGACGCCGGCGTCGTCGAGCGCGCCCGCGACGAACTTGCTCGACAGCCCCTTCGCACAGACGGTGTAGAGCGGGCGGGCGTCGGGAAGTGCCGCCAGCGCCTCGTCGTTCACGTCGTCCAAGAACTCGTAGTACGGGACGTTCTCGAACGCGACCGCGTCGCCGTCGATGCGCCAGTCGTCCACGTCGGCCGGCGCTCGCGTGTCGAGGACGCCGAACGCCTCGCCCGCGCGGAGCCGCTCGTACAGCGCGTCGGGTTCGATAGTCGCTACGTCGTCCGGAACGGTGAACGGTTTCTCGCTCATGCTGTAGTTCACCTACGCCGGTGTGGCGTAAAAAGAGTTGTGGATATCTTGCAACACTACTACAATAGAGGCGGGAAAGAGATAACTATGAAGTTTGAGAGGGGCGAAAATCATCCAAAGAATTTATATTCGATAGCAAGTATTGCACTACTTGCACAATACATGTCTGAACGAACTGTCCCAGACGACGTGGCGGAGACGATAGACGTGACCGGCGAGTCCTGTCCCATGCCGGTCGTGCGGACGAGACAGGCCGTCGACGACCTCGCGGCGGGCGAGGTGCTGGAGGTGCTGGCGACGGACGCCGGCAGCGTCAGCGATATCGACGGCTGGGCGGCCTCGGTGGCGTCGGTCGCCCTGCGCGCACAGACGGAGTCCGAGACTGACGGACGGACGGTCTACCGCCACTACGTCGAGCGGACCGGCGAATGAGTAGCGAACCGATTGCGTCGGCCGACGACGAGGCTACCGACGACGCGGTGCCGGCCGATCGGGAGACCGTGGAGTTACTCCGCGAGCGGGTCGCGGAACTGGAGTCGACGGTCGAGTCGCTACGGGACGACGAGGCCAAGCAGATGACCATCGTCGCCACGAAGGGGTCGCTCGACATGGCGTATCCGCCGCTGATACTGGCGAGTACGGCCGCGGCCTTCGGGTGGGACGTGACGGTCTTTCACACGTTCTGGGCGCTCGACGTTCTCCACGAGGAGCGTTCGCAGGACCTCCGTCTCAGCGCCGTCGGCAACCCCAGCATGCCGATGCCGAACCTGCTCGGCGCGCTCCCGGGCGGTGACGCGCTGGCGACGTGGTACGTGAACCGCGAGATGGCCGCCAACGGGACCGCGACCGTCGCAGAACTCGTCGAGACGAGCCTCGACATGGGCGTGGACCTGCAGGCCTGCGAGATGACGACCGAACTGTTCGACTACGACACCGACGAGTTCTACGACGGCGTGACGACCGGCGTGGGTGCGGCGACGGCGCTCCGGCACATGGCCGACGCCGACGTGCAGTTGCTCGTCTAACCGTCCTCGCGCTGTCGCATGTCGTGGCGCGTGAACTGCGGCGTCGCCAGCGTCCCGCGCCGCCGCCGGAACGACCACGAGAGGGCGGCGAACGCCGCCGCCGTAGCGCCGGCCGAGACCGCCGCGGTCCGCCAGTCCCCCGCGGCGTACAGGAACGCCGTCACTGGCACCCCCGCGCTCCCGGCCAGTCCCAACAGCAGGCGGCGGGCCATCGTCCGCAGGTGGTCGTCCGAGTCCCGCAGCAGCGTCCGGAGGTATAGGCTCTCCCGGTCGGCGGCGTCGAGGACCGACTCGACCCGCGGCGCGGTCGTCACGGCGGCGCGCCCGGCGTCCCCGACCCGCTCGCCCACCTCCTCGCGTACCGCGCCGCCGGCGTCGCCCATCCCCTCGCTGGTCACGTACTCGGTGATGACCTCGATGAAGTCGAAGTCGGGGTCCAGCGTCCGGCAGACCCCCTCCAAGACGGTCGTCACCCGGACGACGAGCGCGAGGTCCTGTGGCAACCGCATCGGGAACTCGTACAGTTGGGCCTCGAACTGGCCGACGAGCTGTTCGATGCGGTAGTCGCTCACGTCCTCGCCACGGAACTGGTCGATGACGATTTCGAACGCCTCGCGCATCACCTCGCGGTCCGCGGCCGGGTCCAGCGCGCCCATGGCGACGAACGCGTCCATCACCCGCTCCACGTCGTCCGTGGCGAGCGCGACGTAGAACTCCCGCAGTTGCCGGCGCGTCGTCGGGCCGAGGCGGCCGGTCATCCCGAAGTCGTAGAAGACGAGCGTCCCGTCGGCCTGCACGGCGAGGTTCCCGGGGTGGGGGTCGGCGTGGAACCGCCCGTCCTCGACTATCATCTGGATGTACGTCTCCTCCAGCCGGCGGACCAGTTCCCGCCGGTCGACGCCCAGTTCGTCGAGGCGCGCCACGTCGTCTATCTTGACGCCGTCGACGTAGCTCATCGTCAACACACGGTCGGTCGTGTGGCTCCCGAGTACGTCGGGGACGGCCACGTCGTCGGCGTCGGCGAAGTTCCCGCCGATCTCGTCGAGCATCCGCGCCTCGTGGCCGTAGTCCATCTCCTCGCGGATGGTGGCCGCGAACTCCTCGGCGAGGTTCTCCAAGGTGTAGGCCTGTGCCGGCTCGGCCCCGCGGGCGAGCAGCGGCGTCAACGTCGCCAACACCCGGAGGTCGGACTCGACGCGCTCGCGGATGCCCGGCCGGAGGACCTTCACTGCGACCCGTCGGCCGTCGACGCGGGCCTCGTACACCTGTCCCAGCGACGCGCCGCTTATGGGCTCCGTGTCGAACTCGTCGTAGCGCTCCTCGACCGGACCGAGTTCGGCGGCGAGGACGCCCTCGATGTCGGTCCACGGGGCCGGCGGGACCCGGTCCTGTAGCTCCGCGAGGACCTCGATGTACTCGGCGGGGAGCGCGTCGGGCCGCGTCGACAGCATCTGTCCGAGTTTGACGAACGCCGGCCCGAGGTCGACGAAGGTATCCTTGAGTGCCCGAGCGCGGCGAGTTTGCTCGGCGGCGTCGACCGACCGCGAGCGCCCGACGACGAGAAAGCGCCGCCGGTCGCGGGCCCACGCCACCAGCAGGGGAACGAACTGCCACGCGACGACGACGGCTCGCCGGAGCGCGCGCAGGCGGACCCGGAGGCCCCGGGGCTGTCGCGTCGGTCCCGACCGTGGCGACTGGCTCACTGCGTGTCCGTCGGGGCCGACGAGAGAAGAGTGTACTGGAAGTCGCTCAGACGGGGAGCGCGCCGGCCAGAGCCCCGACCGCGGTCTCCCAGACCGAGAACCCGACGGTGACCTTCAGCGCGAAGTCGAGGGCGAAAAAGCCAAACAGCGCCGCGCCCGCGAGGTGGGCCTTGCGGAGGTCGAACCGGTGGGAGAACCGGTAGAAAAACAGGGCGTTGACGATGCTCACCGGGATGATAGCGAGCATCTCGCCGGTCCAGATGGCGGTCGGGAACGCGGCGTACTGGGCGGCCAGCGAGACGGTGACGAGCTGGGTCTTGTCGCCGAACTCCCCGAAGGCCATCATCGCAAAGATGGGGAGGAAGCCGCCGAACTTGTTCGGTACTCGCCAG
Source organism: Haloarcula sp. MBLA0138 (assembly GCF_055632455.1). Lineage (NCBI taxonomy): Archaea > Methanobacteriati > Methanobacteriota > Halobacteria > Halobacteriales > Haloarculaceae > Haloarcula > Haloarcula sp. MBLA0138. The sequence goes on from NZ_CM145746.1 coordinate 1,015,922, forward strand.
TTCGTCACCGGGACGCGCACGTCGAGTTCGCCGCCGTCGGTGAGCGTTCCGTATCCCGCGTCGGCGTCGGGGGGCGAGTCCTCGTCCGCCGACGGCGCGGTCCGCACCAGCAGGACGGCGAAGACGACGAACAGGACGGCGGTGAGCGCATCGAGGTAGATTCCGGGCAGGAGCTGCGTGACTGCCCGTCCCAGTGCGACTTCCAGTGCCGTCCAGCCGGCGAAGGCCGTCCCGGCGGCCGCGACGACCATGGCGGGGCTGAACCGCGTCGACAGGCCGGCGATGATGAACTGGACCTTCTCGCCGGGGAGTACCGCGAGCTGTGCGCCGGCGGCGATGGCGACGACGCCGAGCCACGTCGTATCGCTCACACCTCGGTCACCCGGTCGTTTCCGGCGGCGCGGTCGTCGGCCCGCTGTACGTGGATTGCGTCGGCGATGTGGTCGGGCACCGAGACCGGGTCCGAACCGGCTATCGCCACCGTCACCATCCCGATGGGGGCGACCTCGCGGACGGTCAGGACGGTGCCGGGCGTGATGCCCGCCTCGTCGAGGTAGGTCAGTTCGTCCGGGTCCCGGTCGCGGACGCGCGTCACTTCGACGCGAGCGCCCTCGCCGTGGTCCGCGAGCGTGGTCCCGCTCTCCTCGTCGACGGGGTCCAGCGAGTCGCTCGGGATGGGGTCGCCGTGGGGGTCGACCTCCGGCTCGTCCAGCGCGGCCGCGACCCGCCGCTCGAACTCCTCGCTGATGTGGTGTTCGAGGGTCTCGGCCTCCTCGTGGACTTCCGACCAGTCGTAGCCCAGTTCCTCCGTGAGAAACGTCTCCAGTAGGCGGTGGTGGCGGACGACCTCCAGCGCGATGGTCTCGCCCTCCGGCGTGAGCGTGACACCCTTGTACTTCTCGCGTTCGACCAGCCCGCGCTCCTCCAGCTTCTCGACCATGCTCGTGGCCGTCGGCGGAGTTACCTCCAGCGTCTCCGCTATCGCAGAAGTCGCTACCGGCGGTTCCCCGTCCCGTTCGAGCCGGTATATCGCCTTCAAATAGTCCTCCATCTTCGCGCTCAGCATACGAAACATTAGACGCAGCTAATCCAAAAACCCACTGCTTCCGAAAACGGTGTGCCGTCCATCCCGAGTCACACAAGACCTTTCCGGGGGTGGGTCGTTTGCTCGGCTGACAACCGATGAGCCGCCGCAGACGAACGACTGCCCGAGCCGTTCTGCTCTCGATACTCCTCTGTTCCGTGGCCGCCGTCGGCTACTCCTACGCCACGACGACCGGCGTCGCCGCCGGCGGTTCCGACGGTTCCCCCGACGCGAACGCGACCGACGCACGGACAACGGTCCAGACCGACGGCCGGCAGTTGGCCGTCGAGTCGCGCTTCGACCGCGCCCGGGACGGGCCGACGCGGGGCCAGAACTGGTCGACCGAACGGGTCACTGACGCCGTGGCGGCGCTGGACCGGAACGTCACGGTCGTCGCCACGCAGGGGTTCTACGTCAGCGACGAGCGCGCCGAAATCGCAGCGTTTCTCGCCAACGGGACGCTGATACACTACGACGACCGCTACCGCGTTTACTTCGACGTCGACCCCGTGCCCGGCCAGCGCTACACCGTCGAGTACGTCGCGGCCAAACACCTCCCGGGCGCGGCCTGTGCGAACGTCTCCTCGGAGGACTGCACGCGCAACGTCGTCAACCGCGTCAACCTCACGACCGGCGAGGAACGCACGGTCTACGCCGAGGTGACCCCGCGCATCTACTCCGCGCGCTGGCACGACGTGGACCGGCTGAACGACACCCACCTCGTCGTTGCGGACATCGTCGACGACGGCGTCTACGCTGTCGACACCCGCGACGGCGAGGTGGAGTGGCGCTGGTCGGCCGATGCCCACTACAACCGCTCGCAGGGCGGCAACGCCGGCGACTGGACCCACATCAACGACGTGGAACTGCTCGACGACGGCAGCGTCATGGTCAGCCCCCGGAACATGGACGAGGTCATCTTCATCGAGGAGGGACCGGACGGCTGGGCCGTCAACGAGAGCCGGACGCTCGGGACCGACGACGACCACTCCGTCCTCTACGAGCAGCACAACCCCGACTACATCCCCGCCGAACGCGGCGGGCCGGCCGTCCTCGTGGCCGACTCCGAGAACGGCCGCATCGTCGAGTACCAGCGGACCGACGACGGCTGGGAGCGGTCGTGGCGCTGGGTCGACGTGCGCCTCCAGTGGCCCCGGGACGCCGACCGCCTCCCGAACGGCGGGACGCTCGTCGTCGACTCCCACGGCGACCGCGTCGCCGAGGTCGGTCCGGACGACGAGGTGACGTGGTCGGCCGACGTGGGGATGCCTTACGACGCCGAGCGGCTGGGCACCGGCGACGAGTCCGCCGGCGGGCCGGCGGCCCGGTACCGGCAGACGGTGCGCGAGCGGCCGGGCAACGCGAGCGCGGTGGTCGCGAACGCGACGGACGCGGACGGGGACAGCGGCGGCCCGCAGGCCCGCTCGCCCGTCGACCGGTTCTGGCTCGGCCTGAAAGACGTCGTGCCGAGTCTGGTCGCCAACGGCCTGCTGTACGTCTCGCCGTCGTGGGTCCGGTTCAGCGACCTCGCGTTCGCGGCGCTGGGCCTCGCGGCCACCCTCTCGTGGGGCGGCGTCGAGTTCTACTACTCGCGGTTCTCCGTCCGCGGGTTCGCCGGCCGGTTCCGGCACGCTGCCGGCAGTGTCGCCGCGCTCATCGGTCGGTGACGCTCTCGTCGTCGTAGGGGTCCTCGATAGCGGGTGAGCCACCGACCAGTTCGGACAGCCGCCGGGTCAGCAGGTCGAAGACGACGACCGCCGGGTACAGCGCCAACTCGACGTACCGGAGCGGCACCACCACGCGCAGCGAGTGGGTCTGTGCGTGGCCCAGCCCGTACGACTTGGGGACGATTTCGCCGACGACGAGGACGACACTGCTGGCGACGACGGTCGTCACGACGACCGCGATGCCGGGGTCGAAGCGCTCGACGAGCAGGACGGTCAGCAGGCTGGAAATCGCGATGTTGACGACGTTGTTGCCGACGAGAATCGTCACGAGGAGTCGGTGTGGGTGCTCCAGTACCGCGGCGACGCGGGCGGCCCGGTCGTCGCTCTCGGCGGCGGTTTCGAGCCACTCGCGCGGGACGGAAAACAGCGCCATCTCGGAACTGGAGAAGAACGCGCTCAGGCCAAGCAACGCCGCGATGGCACCGACGAGGACGGGTGTCTGGGAACTCACGTCACGAGCGACGGCACCCGAGACCAAGAAAGTCCCCGCCCTCACCGCCGGACCAGCGACCGGAGCCGGCCGCGCCGGTAGACGACCTCCGCACCGCCCCACGCGGCGACGAGCGCCGCGCCACAGAGCACCCCGGCGAACTCCCACGAGGAGAGCCAGACCGGGCGGAGCCACGGGACGTAGTGGCCCCAGAGCCGGGCGAACGCAGCCGCGGGGTCCGCGAGGGGCGTCCCCTCGAACGCCGCCGCGACCCAGCCGTTGACGCGGAGGTTGTCGCCGGTCCCGGGGCGCGCGCCGGCGCTGTTCGTCACCGCGTACGCGCCGGTCGCGTCCTGCTCGCGGATGGTCGGCCCCCTGGACTCGTCGCCGGTGCCCCGCCGCTCGGCGTCGTACGGGCCCCACGTGGCGTAGGTCTCCCAGACGATGCGTCCGCGGGGCGTCACCTCGATGACGCGGTGGTTCAGGCTGTCGACGACGAGTGTGTTGCCGTTCGGCAGGCGGTCGGCGTCCCGGGGCCAACTGAGCGCGCCGTCGGTGCCGAGCGTCCACGTCCGCTCCCACGAGCCGTTCAGGTAGGCGTACTCGACGACGCGGTCGTTGCCCGAGTCCGCCACCAGCAGCGTCGGCGTGCCGTCCGGGCCGACGAAGTAGTCGGGGTTGTGCTGTTCGTTGAGCACGCTGTAGTCGCCGTCGCGGCCGAGCCGTCGTTCGATGTCGCCGGTGGTCCGGTTGACGATGATAGCTTGGTCGAAGTTCCGCGGCGAGAGCAGGAACCGGTTCTCGCCGACGGCGTCCACGTCGTTGACGTGGCTCCAGTCGGCGTTCATCCCGCCGTCGGTGTCGTTCGGGTAGTGGTCCCGGAACCGCCAGCGCCACGTCACCGTGTCGGTCGTCAGGTTGTAGACGACGACCTCGTCGTTGCTCACGCCGCGGGACTCGTTCCACGCTCGCATGTGCGCGACGACCAGTTCGTCCTCGCTGAGCATGTCCACGTCGTGGGTGTCGGTGTACGGAAACCGCTGGGTCCAGACCCGCTCCCGGGTGTCGGGGTTCAGTTCGTAGACGAGCGTGTCCCCGGCCCGCGGCGAGACGACGAGCAGGTTCCCGTCGGGCAGCGGGTCCACGTCGAAGAACCACGCGTCGGACCCCTGCCGGCTCTCGTATATCCATTCGGTCGTCCCGTTGCCGTCGACCGCCAACAGGCGGGCCGGCTTCTTCGGGTTCGTGTTCCCGTCGAAGGTGTAGCCCTGCACGCTGACGACGGTCGTGTTGTCGACCGGCGACTCGACGGTCCCGCGCTGAATCCCGATGTCGTCGCCCGGGTCGTACGTGGCCGCCGCCCCCGCGGTGACGGCGACGACGGCGACGACGGCGACGACGGCGACCGCACGGGCCGCGACCAACGGCGTCGGTCCCCGACGCGCCCGTTCGACGCCGTCGGCGACGAGGCGGTCGACGCGGCTCCCGCGGCGGCGTTCGTCTGACACAGACCCGCCTCGGGATGGGGTCGGGGTATGCCTTTCGCTTGACGGCGGGACCGTCGGCTCACCTCTCGATAGTCTCACTACCGCATTCGGTATCCGGCGACCTCACCGTCGCTGGGTACTTGGATACAGAGAAGTGCTCCGTCAGGGATTCGAACCCTGGTCATCACCGTGAGAGGGTGATATGATTGGCCGGACTACACCAACGGAGCGCATCCGATTGTTGCGAGGATGAACGTATAACCATTGCGCTTCAACCCCGCCCTGTTGGGGTTTCTCACTCGCCGCCGTCGTCGAACGGCGACCCGGCGGCGTCGGGCTCCTCGCCGGCGAGGCTGACGATGTTCTCGCGGCCGACCCGGAGTTTGCTAATCTCGCCCGCCTCTTCCATGTCCGAGAGGAGCATGCTGACCTTCGACTTCGACCAGTCGGTGTCGTCGACGATGTCGACCTGTTTCATCCGCCCGCCGTTGGCTTCGAGGAGGGCGATGACCCGGTCGCTATCGGTCAGCGCAACCTCGTCGGCGACGGGTTCGGTCGCCGGCGCGTCGGCCGCGGCTGTGGACTCCGTTCCCGGCGTCTCCGTGCCGGTCTCCGCCGCCGTGGCCGGGGCGTCACCGTCTGTCCCGTCGTCGCCGACGGATTCGACGATCGCCTCGACCGCGCCGCTGCGCCACGCGAGCGCGAGGCCCAACGCGAGGACGGCGACGGCGGCCAGTCCGAGCAGCCACGGGGCGTCGCTCCGTCGAACTGGCGGCGTCGCGCTCTCGGCGTCGGTCGCCTCGCCCGTGTCCGCCGACGACACGGCCGTCGCCGGCGTCGGCGTGGGTCCGACTAGCCCGCGCGGCCCGTAGGCCACGTACGGGCGGCGGTCGTCGAACGACGCTTCGCCGTTGTAGGTCACGCTCACGCTCCGGGCCAGCGAGTCGGGCTGGCTCCGGGAGTCCGGCGTCGGGAGCGCCTCGGTGAACGCCAGTTGCGGCCCTCGCTCGAACACCAGCGACTGGTCCGGCCCGACGTAGAACCCGCCCTCGAACACGTCGCTGACGACGACGCGGTCCCCGGTCACGGCGGCGAAGCCGGTCCAGCGAAACGACATCCTGACGACGCCGACGCTCTGGCCCGGCACGACGCCCGCCGACCGCTCGAACCCGGCGGCGTCCATCTCCCGGCCGGTGGCGTTCGCCCCGAAGCGGGTCAGCGCCGTCGCTTGGTCGACGAAGTCCGCGTACAGCCGCGTCTGGTTGGCCTCGAACTCCTCGGCGAAAGCCTCGAACTGCTGGCGCTCGGACTGGTTCTCCAGCGGCGTCCGGTGTTCGATGGCCCACGTCGCCGAACCGTTGGCGAAGACGGTGACGCGGAACGTCGTCGAGTCGAACCCCGCCGGCGTCTGGAGGTGGGTCGACGTTTGCGCCGACCCAGCAGCCGGAACGAGAGCGACGCCGGCGAGTAGGAGCGCGACGACGCAGATAGCGCCCGGGCGAGACATTCGACATATATGACCGGAGGTGCGTATAAAAGCGCTGTGAATAGCCGATAACGCACGCGGCGGACTGCCGCGCCGTCTGTGATTTTGCGGCGCGATGCGGTGGCGGCGACTCGCTCAGTCGCCGGCCGACGGTGGCCGTCTCTCGGACCGCGGTGCCCGCACTGGTGCCCCGACCGGAGCTGCTCGTCGGTCGGTCCACCGTCCCCGTACGGTCGTGAAAACGTCACAAGCGACCGACAGTAGTCCGCCCCCACCGACGCGTTATTATCCTTGGAGCGACCACAGGCGGGCAACAGATGGGCATCGCTGATACAGTCTCTGACGGCCGACGACTCGTGGTGGACCGACCGGGGACGGGCGTCGTAGCGGTAATCCTCGCCTATCTCTGCTTCGACCTCGTCGCAAAGCTCTCCGGAACGACCGTCTACGCGCTCGGGACGCGGGTACTGGGTGGCTCGCTCGCCGTCTCGTCGCTCGGGTCGATGGTTCTCGACGGAATTCTCGTGGGCCTCGCTGTCGGGCTGGCCGGCATCGGGCTCTCGATGACGTACAGCATCCTCGATTTCGCCAACTTCGCACACGGCGACACGGTGACTGCGGGCGCGTTCTTCGGGTGGGTCGTCGCCTACGTCCTCGCCGGACTGGGCACCGGCGCACCGTTCTCGGACCTCTTCCTGTTCAACTCGGGCCAGCAACTGAGCGCGCTGGCGACGCCGGTGCCGGTCGTGCTCGGACTCGTCGTCGCCGCCGTCGGCTCGGTCGCGCTCGTCCTGTTTCTCGACCGCGTGACCTACGCGCCGATGCGCGACGCCGACGGCATCTCACTGCTCATCGCCTCCGTCGGCGTCGCCTTGGCGCTGCGGTACTCCATCGCCTTCGTCTTCGGCACGCAGACCAGCGGCGTGGCCTCGTCCTCGCTCCAGTTCTCCTTCGGCGGAGTGAACCTCACCGACAACGAACTCGCGTTGATGGTCGTCGCGGTGGTGCTCATGCTCGGCGTCCACCTCCTCCTCCAGCGGACGAAACTGGGGAAGGCGATGCGCGCGATGGCCGACAACGAGGACCTCGCGCGCGTGACCGGCATCCCGACGGAGCGCGTCGTCCGCCTGACGTGGATTCTCGGCGGCGGACTGGCCGGGGTCGGGGGGTACCTGCTCGTCCTTGAACGCGGGACCATCGCGTTCAACTTCGGCTGGATTCTCCTCTTGCTCATCTTCGCGGCCGTCATCGTCGGCGGCATCGGCTCCATCTACGGCGCGATGGCCGGCGGCGTCCTCATCGGTCTCGTCGACAGCATGGCGCTCATCTGGCTCCCATCGGGGCTGACGAAAGCCGCCGCGTTCCTCGTGCTCATCGTCGTCCTCCTGTTGCGGCCGTCGGGCATCTTCGGGGGGGTGACCACCGCATGACGGCGCTGTCGGGGCTCTGGTCGTCGCTGGAGTCGCGCAGCGACGCGACGCTGGTCGCGGGGTTCATCGTCGCCATCTGGGCGATTCTCGTCGGGCTGGCGGTGGCGACCGGGGGCGAGCGCTGGCCCAACATCGCCGCCGGCTTCGTCGGCAGCGTCACCGTCCTCATCGGGGCCTACGCCCTGCTGACGCTGGCGCTGAACCTCCAGTGGGGGTACACGGGCCTGTTCAACATCGGCGTCGCCGGCTTCATGGCCGTCGGCGCGTACACGACCGCGATACTGACCGCGCCGGCCAGCCCCTCGGCGGGCGCGACGGCCGGGTTCGGCCTCCCGCTGTGGGTCGGACTGCTGGGCGGGATGGCGATGGCCGCCGTCGTCGGGGCCTTGGCCGCGCTGCCCGCTCTGCGGCTGAAGGCCGACTATCTCGCTATCGTGACCGTCGCCCTCTCGGAGATAATCCGACTGTTCGTCAACTGGAGCGGCGTCGCCCAGCTAGAGCTGTTCGGCCTGACCTTCGGGACCGGCGGGGCGACCGGCATCCGGTTCGCGCCGCCGGACGGCGTCGTCACGACGCTGGTCAACGGCCCCGGCCAGCCGCTCGTGGCCGCGGCTGAGGGCGTCGGCATCTCCGGCCCGAACCTCGTGAACTTCGTCTACGGGCTGTGCCTGCTGGCGCTGGTCGCCGCGAGCTACTGGGTCTTCGCCCGCGTCGTCAACTCCCCGTTCGGGCGCGTCCTCAAGGCCATCCGCGAGGACGAGACGGTCGCCCAGTCGCTGGGCAAGGACACCCGGCTGTTCAAAATCAAGGCGTTCATGCTGGGCTGTGCGCTGATGGGGCTGGCCGGCGCGCTGTTCCGGGGCAGCGCCGGCTACATCAGCCCGGCGCAGTTCCGGCCTGCCATCACCTTCTACGTGTTCGTCGCGCTCATCGTCGGCGGGGCCGGCTCCAACACCGGCAGCATCCTCGGGGCCGCGACGTTCTCCGCGCTGCTGTTTTACCTCCCGGCGCGGCTGGGCGAACTCGCGCCGACGGCGAGTCAGGCGACGGGCAACATCGTCGAGGCCGTCGCCGCGCTGGGGTCGCTCGAAGTGACGCCGCTTTTGGGCTACGTCGCCGGCAACGTCAGCACGCTCCGGTTCGTCCTCATCGGCGTCGTCCTCGTCTACATCATCCAGAACCGGCCCGACGGGCTGTTGGGCCACCGGAACGAACCGGCCGCCGCCATCGGGCTCGACGAACGGCCCGGCGGGGGTGAGAGCGATGAGTGAGAGCGCCCCAGAGCCGGGACCGGACCGGGACGCGGCGACGACCAGCGACGCCATCGACGCGCCGCTGCTGGAGGTCGACGGCCTCCGGAAGGAGTTCGGCGGCGTCACGGCCGTCGACGGTGCGAACTTCGCCGTCGAGACGGGGTCGCTGACGGGTCTCATCGGTCCGAACGGGGCCGGGAAGTCGACGACGTTCAACTGCATCACGGGGGTCCACGAGCCGACGGCGGGGCAGATACGCTTCGACGGGATGGACATCACCGGACGGGCCCCCTACACCATCGCACAGAACGGGTTGGTCCGGACGTTCCAAATCGCCCGCGAACTCTCGGAGATGACCGTCCTCGAAAACGTGATGCTCGCGCCGCCGGGGCAGGACGGCGAGTCGGTGGCGCGGTCGGTCCTGCCGGGCCTGCGGGACGACGTCGTCGCCGACGAGCGCGACGTATTGGAGCGGGCGTGGGAGACGCTGGAGTTCTTCGAGATAGACCACCTCGCCGACGAGAACGCGGGGACGCTCTCGGGCGGTCAGCGGAAGCTGCTGGAGATGGCCCGCGTGCTGATGACCGACCCGGAGATGGTCCTGCTCGACGAGCCGCTGGCCGGCGTCAACCCCACGCTGGAGGAGAAACTGCTGGAGCGGGTCCACGAACTCCGCGAGGAGGGCCTCACCTTCCTGCTGGTCGAACACGACATGGACGTCATCATGACTCACTGCGAACACATCGTCGTCATGCATCAGGGGTCGGTGTTGGCGGAGGGCGACGCCGAGGCGATTCGGAGCGACGAGCGCGTTCTCGACGCCTACCTCGGAGGTGACGTATGAGCCCCGCACAGCGCTCCGCCGACGTGGCGCTGCCGGGCGTCGACGAGAGCCTGCTGGCGGTCCGGGACTTGGACGCCGGCTACGGCGACCTACAGGTGCTCGACGGCGTCGACATGGACGTGGCCGACGGCGAGTACGTCGTCATCGTCGGCCCGAACGGCGCGGGGAAGTCGACGGTGATGAAGTCGGTGTTCGGGCTGACGACCCACATGGGCGGGCGGGTCGTCTTCGACGGCGACGACATCGGGACCCGTCGCCCCGACGAGATAATCCACGAGGGCGTCGGCTACGTCCCCCAGACCGACAACGTGTTCGGCTCGCTGTCGGTCCGCGAGAACTTGGAGATGGGGGCGTACATCCTCGACGAGGTGCCCGAGGACCAGATTCAGCGCATCTACGACCGGTTCCCCATCCTCGAAGAGCGGGCCGGACAGAAGGCCGGCACGCTCTCGGGGGGCCAACAGCAGATGCTCGCCATGGGGCGGGCGCTGATGCTCGACCCCGACCTCCTGCTGCTCGACGAGCCTTCGGCCGGACTCGCGCCGGACCTCGTCGAGGAGATGTTCGACCGCATCGACGGCATCAACGGCGACGGGACGGCGGTGCTGATGGTCGAGCAGAACGCGAAGGAGGCCCTGCGCCGGTGTGACCGGGGCTACGTCCTCGTGCAGGGCCAGAACCGATATCAGGACGCCGGCGACACGCTGCTGGACGACCAGCAGGTCCGGCAGGACTTCCTCGGCGGGTAAGCGGAGACGGGCGAGAGACGCGGTGACTCGCCGGCTACGGGTTCATCACGCTGTTTATCTGCGAGGTGTAGGAGGACTGCTGGGACTGGAAGCCCACCTCCGCGAGTATCTCCCCGCCGGCGTTCTCGAAGGCCGAGACGAAACTCGCCTGCAGCGCCTGCCCGTAGCTGTTGTTCAGGTACAGCGTCGCCGCGGTCGAGGCGTCCAGTTCCTCCGTGGCGACCTGTGCGAGCACTTCGCCCTGCAGGGCGTCGCTCGGCGGCGTCCGGAAGACGAAGTCGTCGTCCTCCAGACTGGTGATGGTCGGCGACGTGGAGGCCGGCGAGCAGCCCACCACCTCGTTGTCCACGAGGACGTTCCGAGCAACTTGGATGGTCGCCTCGGAGCCGGCCGCGCCGGTAATCGAGGGGTAGCCGGCGCTGACCAGCGAGTTCGCCGCGTTGATGGCCGCCTGCGCGGTCGACTGGGTGTCCCCGACCTGATACTCGATGCTCTGGTCGATGGCGTCCTCCAGTTGGATGGCCGGGAGGAGCGCGGCGTCGCGGATGGCGACCCCGAGCGGGCCGAGGTCGCCGGTCTCGGGCTGGAGCACGCCGAACCGGACCGTCCGGCCGCTCCCGCTGCCGCTGCCCTGCGGTTCCGGCTGTGGGAGTTCGCCCGAGGCCCCGAAGTTGATGTTCTGCGTGGTCTCGTACCCCTCGGAGTCGAACTGGAAGACCTGATACTGGGCGGAGGTGATGTCGCCGGCTTCGTCGAAGTTGACGTTGCTGGAGGCCCCCTGATACTCGATGTTCTCCCCGTTGGCGGCCGCCTCGGCGGCCTCCGGGAGTTCCGAGGGCGTGTACGTCGTGCCGCCGGGGTTGGCGACGACGCGCATGTGGTCCCGGATGGACGCCCCGTCGTTCGCGCCGGCCATGAGGTTCGCCAGAATCTGGACCGCCGTTGCGTCGTAGGCCTGCGAGGTGAACACGCCGGGGCTGTCGTAGTCGAACTCGGAGGTGAACTGCTCGGCGAAGAACTCCTCGCCCGGTCCGGCGGCGGAGGGGGCCGTCCCGCGGACGTTCGACATGTCGTTGCCGACGTTGCCCGGGAGGTCCTGTGACTGGAGGCCGTCGGTCACGAGGATGTCGGCGTCGTCGTCGCCGTAGTCCGAGTAGTAGTCCTTGAACAGTTGGACGCCGCTCTGTGGGTAGCCGACCACGATGACCACGTCCGGCGACTGGCCGCCCGAGGAGTCGGTCCCGGTCGACCCGCCGTCGCCACCGTCGCCACCGTCGCCACCGTCGCCACCACCGCCATCGGTGGATTCGGTCGAACACCCGGCCAGCCCCCCGAGGAGGCCGACGGTCGTCACCGCCCCAGTTCGCTTCAGAAACGCTCGTCTGCTGTTATCACGACTCATGTCCGTCGCACCGTTGGCTCGGGGCAGGTAAATAGGTTACTCGTCGAAGCCAGACACAGCGGCCGGGTCGACTCAGGGTGCCAGTCGGTTCTTCCGGTTTTTCATCTCCGCCTCGTAGTGTTCGAACGTCAGGGGACACCAGTCGGCCGCGAGGTCGAGCATGTCCTCTGTCAGTCCGCGGATCTCCCACTGGGCGTCCGCCGCGGCGCGCATGTCCGCGACGTGCATCAGCATCCGGGCGTTCATCGACATCACGATGTTGACCTTCGTCCCGATGGGGAGGACGAACCGGGCGTCCTCGGGGGGCATCCCCAGTTCGAGCAGTTCCTGATAGGACTCGACAGCCTGCCGGACGGTCTCCTCGAATATCTCGGTCCGCTCCTCGACGGTCGCCTCGGAGACGCTGCCGGACTGCTGGTTCCGACCGACCCAGTCGGCGTCGCTCGCCGACGGCGGGACGACCACCATCTCGCCGTCGCCGACGGTCTCGGGGTCCACGTCGTCGAAGGAGACGTAGCGCATCGACTGCACGTCGAAGGAGACGTGGCGGTGGCGGGTTATCTGGGCCATGCAGGCCCGGGAGACGCCTTTCACCGCGAACGTCGCCTGCGCGTGCTCGAACGGGCCGAAGTGGCCGTGGTCCAGCAGGTGCCCGATGAGGGTCCGCTTTTTCTCCTCGCTGGTCTCGCCGTCGACCGTCGCCATCGTCTCCGCGAAGGACTGGTCGCCGACGAACCCGCCGCTGTAGTCGTTGCGGGCGGCCGTGCAGATGACCTCTTCGGGGTCCGCCGTGGCTTCGAGCAACTGGACTTCCATACCGGGTGGGTGACCCCGAACGGCAAAATAGTTCTCACCTCGGTCCGCGCCCGCCCGCTCAGATACCCTTCCACGGGGTCGGCTCGCCGGCCAGTCCGAGGACGCGCGCCTCGCGGCCGCCGCCCTCGGCGTCCCGGACCTCGACGAGACCGTCGAAGGCCTGCTTGATGACCTGTAGCGTCTGGGCGTCGTGAGCGCCGGAGTCGATAGTGAACACGCCGACGTAGTCCGCGGCGTCGAGCCGCGAGGAGAGGACGTGACAGAACTTGAAGACGGTCTTCTTGTCGGTGTAGGTGAGCATCGTCGACAGCGAGACCAGCGCCAGCCGTCCGTTCTCGCGGCCGGAGTTGTGCAGTCCCTCCAGCGCCTTCGTGATGCCGATACCGATGCCGGTGAGGTCCCCCGGTGACGAGACGTGGTGGACGTACGCGCCGTCGACCGCCCCGCTCGTGGCCCCGCCGTCGCCCCGGCAGTCGACGATGCCGAGCTGTGACTCCTGTAGCTCCGGGACGCGTTCCCGGAAGTCGGTCACGACGTCCTGAGCGTCGTCGCTAGTGGTGACGACGATAGCGCCGTCGCCCTGCCGAGCCCCGTCGGCGAGGATGTCGTACGCCAACTGCTCTTTGCCGCTCATCGCCGGCCCGGAGATGAGAATGCTGGACCCCGGCCGGACATCGGCGAGCGCGTCGAACTCGATGACGTCTGTTAGGTCGTACATTGTCACTCAGTTCTCGTCGTCGCTCAGTCCACGGAGCGTGGCGATGAAGTCCTCGTCGTCCTCGATGCCGCCCAGCGTGTCGGAGAGGTCGTTCCGCATCGAACTTATCTCCGCTGTCAGCGACTCGTACTCCTCGCTCTCGGCCAGTTCGGCGCTGGATTTCGTCGCCTCCAGTGTCGCCTGTTTCTCCACCAGCGCGTAGTACTTCTGGAGCAGCGAGTCGTACTCGGAGCGCTCGAGGAGGTTGTCGACCGTCTCGTGGAGCTGTGCGCTACGGATAGGTTTCGAGAGGTACGCGTCGAACCCCATCTCCAGGATGTCGAAGTCCGGCTCGACCGCCGTCACCATCGCCACCCGGCAGTCGAGGTCGCGGCCGCGTATCTGGGCGAGCACCTCGTCGCCCGACAGCCCCGGCATCATCCGGTCGAGCAGGACGATGTCGACCGCCCCGTCGAGCATCTCCAGACCCTCGTCACCGTTCTGGGCCATCCGCACCTCGTAGTCCCCTTGGAGCCACAGCTTGTACGTCTCCGCGACGTCCGGTTCGTCTTCGACAATAAGTATGACTGGCGGGTCCGATTCAGACATTCTCCTCTCTTGCTTCCGTTTTCGTATCCTCCTACATAGCCCTGTGGGTAAGCGACGGACGCGCGTGCTGGCGAAACGGCGAGCGACAGCGACATTGCGACCCCGGTCCAAGCCGGCGTATGATTCGGAACCTCGCGCGGGGCGTCCAGACGTTCACGAGCAACGCCTTCCTCGTCACCGGCGACCGGACGGTGCTGGTCGACCCCGGCAACGAGTTCGACGCCGTCGGGGCGGTCCGGGACCACGCCGACGCCCTCGACGCCGTCGTCCTGACCCACACCCACCCCGACCACGTCGGGAACCTCGACGCCGTCGTCGACGCCTTCGACGTGGACGCGTGGGGGTTCGACACCGACCAGCCCGGCGTCGACCGCGCGCTCGCCGACGGCGAGACGGTCGCGCTGGGCGACCACGACTACCACGTGTTGCACACCCCGGGGCACAAGAACGACCACGTCTGCCTGTACTCCGCCGCGGCCGGCGTCCTGTTCGCCGGCGACCTCGTGTTCGCCAACGGGAGCTTCGGCCGCACGGACCTCGACGAGGGCGACCGCGACCTGCTCGTCGAGAGCATCGACCGGCTCCTCGACACCGTCGACGAGTCCCTCGCCGAGATGCACACCGGCCACGGCCCGAGCGTCACCGACCAACCCTACCGGGACATCGAACTGGCGTGGCAGGCCGCGCGGCGCTGAGAGCGGGGCCGGGTCACGACGCAACCGGTAGTTCCAGCACGACGACCGTTCCCGCCGGCTCGTTGTCCTCCATCCACACGTCGCCGTCGGCGCGGGTCACCAGCGTCCGGACCAGATACAGACCCATGCCGCTCCCGCCGCCCGACCCGGTCTCGCCCTTCCCGAAGACGGCCGCCTTCTCCGCGTCGGGGACGCCGGGACCGTTGTCGGCGATGCGCAGCGTGACTGTCTCGCCGGTCCGTTCGACCCGGACGGTCACCACGGGCGTCTCCTTGTCGTTGTGCTGGACGGCGTTCCGGACGACGTTCCGGACGACGGAGTCGAGCATCTCCCCGAGCGGGACGGCCACGTCGGGAATCGCCCCGTCGAGTTCGACCACCGCCTGTGGGTACTCCGCTCGCATCTCCTCGAGTTGCGCCGCCAGCGCCGGTCGAAGCTCGCTCCGGCGCTGTTCGTCGTCGGTACCGGTCACCACGTCCGCGAGCTGTCGGGCCGTCTCCGTCAGTTCGGTGGCGTGCTCGACGGCGTCGCGCGCGACGGCGATGTGTGGCGCGTCGCCGTCCCGGTCCAACTCCCGCGCGAGCAGTCCAGCCGGCCGGAAACGACGTGGAGGTCGTTCCGGATGTCGTGGCGGAGCATCTGGTTCAGCATCCGGAGGTCGTCGCGCTGCTGTGCGATGCGGGCCTCGTTCTCCAAGCGGTTCAGCGCCGACCTGATGTCGGTCGCCAGCATCTCTATCAGGATGCGGTCAATCTCGTCGACGGCTCCGGGTTCCAGCGACGACGCGATGAAGACGCCGTGACCCGGAATCGGTTGGACGACCGCGCTCGCCATCGGCGTCTCGTCGGTCGGTATCCGCTCGCTCGCCGCGATGTCGTTCACGACCAGCGTCTCGCCGGACTCGTAGGCGTCCCACACCACGCCGTCGACGGCTCGGTCCCCGTCGGTGCGTGCGAACGTCGGCGGCTCGTCGAACTGTTTGGGGTCCATCTGGCTGGCGGCGACGCCCCGGAGGTGTTCCCCGTCGTCGGATTCGAGGTGGACCCCGGCGTAGGGAAGCGAGACGCCGTCGTCGGCTATCTCGACGCCCGACTCGGCCACCTCGGCGACGGACTCGCTGCGTATCAGCGCCTGCATCCGTTCGAGCGTTCGCCGAAACCGTCTGGTCCGCTCCTTCCGCTCGGAGACGTCCCGGAGGATACCCATCGACCCCTCGAAGCCCGTCTCGGATGCCGGCAGCGTACACATGTTGTCCTCGCACTGCACCGGCTCGCCCTCGGCCGGGTGAATCTCGACCTCGAAGGTGACGGTGTCGGGCCCGTCGGCCGACAGCAGCCGTCCGAGTTGGCGCTCCCCCTCTCGGACCGCCGCCGCGCTCTTTATCGTCGACGGCTCGCTCCCGATGAGCGCACACCGGCTGTAGCCGACCAGTTCGGTGAACGCGTCGTTGACGTACGTGAACCGTCCGTCGGCGTCGAGGACGTACACCGGGTCGCCCACGGCCGAGGTCAGTGCCTCGAAGCGGGCGGTGCCCTCGTTCGACCGAGACAGTCGCACGTCGGCGCGGATGCGCTCGGCGAGATACGCGCTGCTCTCGGCCCCGTCCTTCCGGACGTAGCTGGACGCGCCCGCGTCGAGTGCCTCGGCCGCGACCCCGTCGCGCTCCACGTCGGCGAACAGGATACACGGCGGCGCGGGATGGGGCAGATGGCCCCGAATCGCACGCAGTAACTCGATGCCGTCGAAGTCGGGGAGGTCGTACGCACAGAGCACGCAGTCCACCGCGTCGCCGTCGGTCGCCAGCCGGTCCAACGCCGCGTCGCCGCTCCGGACGGTTCGGACGTCGAACTCCCCCGCCCCTTCCAGCCGCTCTTTCGTCGCGGTGAGGTGCTCCGCGTCGTCGTCAACGTGGAGTACCCGGAGACCATCTGACATTATCCGTAGTGACGATACGGATTATCTACAGCCCGAAATAACCACGACATACAGAATTCATAAATGAGATTTCACTATCGGGTGCGTTAGGTACCGTGATGTCGAGATTTCGCAGTACTGCGCGTTCATAAGACAGAATATCTAAACCAACCGTATATGTAAATCGTTCATCGGATACGCTGACTCCGCGGCGGTGTGACGAGCCGAGTCGGCGGCTACCGGACCCGCTCGCCGGCCTCGACGGCGGCGTCGAGCCAGTTCTCCTCGGGGGGCAGCGGGCAGTCGAACGTCTCGCTGTAGGCGCAGAACGGCGCGTACGCGAGGTTGAAGTCGAGCGTGACGCGGTCGCCGTCGGCGAGTTCACCGGCCGACTCCAGTTCGATGTAGCGCCCCTCCTCGTAGGTCTGTTGGCCCGTCGTCTTGTCGCGGAACGGGACGAAGACGGCGTCGCCGTCCTCGTCAGGCTGGCGGTACCCGTGGAGTTCGCACGCCTGCCCGTCCAGTTCGAACGCGAACGTGACGACGCGGCGGTAGCGGACCGACCGGCCGGCCGTCGTCTCGATGTCCAGCGTCGCCGGGTCGTCGTGGACGGTGACGGTCGCCTCGACGCGGTAGTCCGGGTCCGGGTCGAAGTACGCCAGCCCGTCGAAGGCGTCGCGTTCGTCCGGCGGAATCGGCGACTGCCGGTGGTCGGCGAAGAAGTCGTCTTTCTCCGCGCGGTTCGCCCGGAGCCGTGTGGCCCACGCTTCGGTGTCGTCGGTCATACCGACGGTACACTCTCGGTCGGTATCAGTCCGGCGGCTCGGCCCGGTGAAACCGGCGGTAGTTTCTTGTGATGGAGCCTGCAACGAACGCTCACGCAGGGGTGTCATGGGGACGACGTTCTACGAAGCGTTGGGGGTCGACCCGGACGCGAGCGAGACGGCAGTGTACCGAGCGTACCGACAGCGAGTCAAGTCCGCCCACCCGGACGTGAGCGACGACCCCGACGCGCGGGCGCGGTTCCGACGGCTCACGACAGCCAAGGAGGTACTCACCGACGGGGCCGAGCGGGCGCGGTACGACCGCCTCGGCCACGCGGCGTACGTGCAGCGACACGTCACCGACGGGGCGTGGGCGGCGACCGCGGACGGGTCGACTGACGGCACCGACCCGCCCCCGACGGACGGCGGTGACCCGACGGTCACTGGCGAACCGACGGCGCAGTCGGGTGCGCGAGCGCGGGAGCGCCAGACCCGCGGCGGGCACACGGCCCACGGGACCGCCGCGAGCTACTACCAGCCCGGCCGGCGGGTGAACCCCCGTCCGACGGGGTCGACGACGGGTCTCAGCGACGCCGTCCGGACGGCCGGGCCGTGGCTCCTGATACACGCGCTGTTGTTCGTCAGCGCGGCGGCGACCGCGCTGTTTCTCGCCGTGGGCGGACTGGCCGGCGCGTTCCCCTCGGTGGCGAGTGTGGTACTCGCGGTCTCGATGGTCGGCATCACGCTGTTCGTGCAGGCGATGCACGTCGCCTCGCGGGTGTCGGTCTGAGCCGGCCACCGACGGGCGAAGGGAAACCCGTTTTTCCGTCGGCCCCGAAGCGTCGGTATGAACGTACGGAGAGTCGCCGACCTCGGCCCCGATGAGCGGGCGTCGCTGTTCGACCGCGACGCCGGCGTCGAGGCGGTGCGCGACGACGTGCGGGACATCGTCTCGCAGGTCCGCGACGAGGGCGACGCCGCGGTGCGGCGCTTCGCCAGCGAGTTCGACGGCGTCGAGGTGGGCAACGTCGACATCACCGACGCGGCCGAGCGGGCCTACGACGAGATAGCCGATGAGACGCGCGACGCCATCGAGGACGCGGCGGCCAACGTCCGCGCCTTCCACGAGCGACAGGTCCCCGAGGACTGGCGCGACGACTTCGACGGCCGGGAACTCGGCCGGCGGTTCCGGCCGCTCGACAGCGCCGGCGTCTACGTCCCCGGCGGCACCGCCGCCTACCCCTCCAGCGCGCTGATGGGGGTCGTGCCGGCGGCCGTCGCCGGCGTCGACCACGTCGCCGTCGCCACGCCGCCAGCCGAGGAGGTCAACCCGGTCACGCTCGCCGCCGTCCACGCCGCGGGGGCCGACGCTGTCTATCAGGCCGGCGGGGCACAGGCCGTCGCGGCGCTGGCCTACGGCACCGAGACCGTCAGCGCGACCGACATCGTCGTCGGCCCGGGCAACCGCTGGGTCACCGCGGCGAAGGCGGAGGTCCGGGGCGACGTGGAGATCGACTTCCTCGCCGGCCCCTCGGAAGTGCTGGTGGTCGCCGACGGGACCGCGGACCCCGAACTGGTCGCCGCCGACCTCGTCGCACAGGCCGAACACGACGAGAACGCCTCCGTCGTCGCGATCACCGACGACGCCGACCTCGCGGACGCGGTCGCCGAGGCCGTCGACAGACAGGCGAGCGAGCGCGCCCGCGAGGCGGTCGTCCGCGGTGCGCTGGACAACGACGCCTCCGGCGTGTTGCTCGCCCGGTCGATGAGCGAGGCGGTCCTGTTCGCCGAGGAGTACGCCGCCGAACACCTCTCGATACAGGCCGCGGACGACGAGGCGCTGCTGGAGCGCATCCCCTCGGCGGGGTCGGTGTTTCTCGGCCCGTACAGCCCCGTCGCGGCCGGCGACTACGCCGCGGGCACGAACCACGTCCTGCCGACCGGCGGCGGGGCGCGGGTCACCGGCGGGCTCTCGGTCGACACGTTCGTCCGGTCGACGACGGTCCAGCGGTTGGACGCCGACGCGCTCGGCGACATCGCCGACACGGTCACGACGCTGGCCGAGGCCGAGGGGCTGGAGGGCCACGCCGAGAGCGTCCGCAAGCGCTTCGAGGACTGACCGGCGTCAGGGTTAACACGCTCGCCGACGGAGACGGTACCATGAGCAGCACCGTCGACGAGAGCGACCCGGAACCGGGCGGGACCACCATCGGCGTCACGGAGACGGCGGCCGCCGAAGCGCTGGACCTCCTGACCGGCGAAGGGATGGATACGGACGTGGCCGGCCTCCGCCTGTTCGTCCAACAGGGCGGCTGTGCGGGCCTCTCTTACGGGATGCGGTTCGACCACGAACCGGAAGACGACGACACCGTCTTCGAACACCACGGGCTGCGCGTGTTCGTCGACAGCGCCAGCATGGACTACATCGAGGGGTCCGTACTGGAGTACGAGGGCGGCCTGCAGGGCGCGGGGTTCCACGTCGAGAACCCCAACATCGTCAGCGAATGCGGTTGCGGCGAGTCGTTCCGGACCTAGTCCTCCAGTTCGAAGGCCACCACGACCTCGGCTTGGTACTCGCGGCCCTCGACGCTCGCTATCTCGACGCCCAGTTCCTCCACTTCCACCCACTTCAGGTTGTCCAGTGTCGCCTCCGCGCGCTCGATGGCGTTGTCGGCGGCGGCGTCGAAGCTCTCCGGGCTGGTCCCTATCAGCGTTATCTTCTTGAACACCATTGCGTGTTACCAAGACACACACTGGCGTCAAAAAGCTACGCCCCGCTATGCGGTCCGCGTCTCGAGCCAGCCCGTGACGTAGCCGACGACGTCGGTGAGGTGTGCGGTCCCCCAGACGGCGACGACGGCCGCGCCGACGGTGTCGAACACGAGGTCGAGCATCGTGTCGCCGAGGCCGTACTGGGTGAGGACCGCGCTGCTCCCGGTCGCCTCGGCGGCCAGCGCGACGGCGAACTCGATGACCTCCCAGAAGACGCCGAACGCGAGCACGAACAGGAGGATGAACACGAACATGAACCGCGGCGGGACGGCTATCTCCTCGGTGTGTTCGTCGAGGGCGCGGACCGTCGTGTACCCAACCGCGGCGACGACCGACGACGACAGGGCGTGCGTGAGGTGGTCCCACCACCAGACGGTGGCGTAGAAGTTCTGCTCGGCCCCGGGGAGCCCCACGGTCCCGAGCGCGTGCAGGAAGACGGCGCTCGTTATCCACAGCGTCAGCGCCGGGTCCAAGGCGATACCGTAGTCACGCTCTAAAAGCGGCGGGAGTTGGGTGACCACCAGCCCGACGGCGGTGTTGACGACGATACCGGTGTTGCCCCGCTCTAGCCCGATGGCGAGGATGGCGACCATCGAGAGCGTCATCGCTCGGGAGAGGCGCGCTTGCGTCCGCACGCTCATCCCGAGCCGGTCACGCAGCCTCATCCGGTCGCACCTCCGGGGGGACGCGTCGGGTGCCGACCTGCCGGCGCACGTAGACGGCGAAGACGACGCCGGCACCGAGACCGGCCAGCGTCGAGGCGACGAACTCCCACATCAGCGCCTCCTCGATGGCGTGGTTGGTCAGCGCGGGGTCCAACAGGAACGTCGTCCCAAACAGCTGGTCGGTCCCCCAGCGAACGACCGCCCAGACCCCCGCTGTCGCCATCGTGGCGATAGCGACGAACACGACTGCGAAGCGAGGGGTCATCCTGACCGGCGTGAACAGTTGGAGTTCGACGGCGACGACGAGCGCGATGGCCGCCACGGAGAGGTACGTGGCGAGGTTCCCGGTCCACGAGAGCGTGGCGAACGCCCGCCCGACGACCGGGAGCGCGGCGAGCAGCAGCATCTCCCACGGCAGCATCGCGTAGCGGTTCCGGAGCCGGACCGACGGCAGCACGGCCAGCAGTGCGACGACGGCCGCGAACCCCGCCCACAGCAGGTCGCCACGCAGCGCGCTCCCCGCGGCGACGGCCGCGACGAGCGCCACAATCGTCCATCCGACGACGGCGTTCGTCCGTCGGTCGCGGAGGAGGTCCGCGATGTCACTCATAGCTACGGAGAGCGCGCGGCGGTGGAAAACACTGTCGGCGCGGGGGGGTCAGAGCAGTCCGTAGGCCAAGGCGTAGGCCAGCGCCGCCACCGTCACCGCCGTCAGGCCGGTCACGACCGCTTCAAGCGGGTTCACGCCGCGCTTGAACGGGCGGGCCGGCACGCCGACGACGCCCAGCGAGAGGACGCTGAAGACGAACAGCGAGGCGTCGTCGAGCGTCGGCGCGGGGACCAACAGCGCGGCGGCCGCGTAGCCGGCCCCGAGGGAGGCCCGCGGGTGGACCAGTTCCCCCAGCGTGTACCCCCGCAGCCGGGCGTAGGTCCGGACGGCGAGCCAGACGGTCCCGAGTTCGACGAGGAAGGCCGCCAGCAGGTGCGCCGTCGGGTCGGGGTGGAGGGCGATTCGCTCCGCGACCAGCACCGTCTCGAACGGGTACAGCAGCGGCGGGGGCGACCCGGTGAACAGGTCGCCGAAGGGGTGTGTGAGGAGGCCGACGGCGGCCGCTGCGAACAGCGCCCGCGGCCCGACGGCCAGTCGGCGGGCGGGCAGCGTCACCGCGAGCCCGCACAGCGCGTAGACGGCGACGACGACGCCGCCGACCGCGCCGCTGGCAAGCGTTGTGACGGCGACGAGTCCGCCGACGAGTCCGAGGGCGGCTGCCCGGGTGCCGGGCCGGCGAGCGGCCCACAGCGCGACGGCGACCGCGAGGACGGCCCCCAGTACGAGCGAGTGGGTCGGCCCGCGGTGGACGACGTTGGCCGTCTCCCAGAACACGTCCGGACCGAGCGAGCCGACCGAGCGAAGCGCCAGCCCGACGGGCGCGTAGACGATGTCCGCGTCCGGGACCCACGCGAACAGTCCGGCGAGCACGCCGAGACCCATCGCCCGATTCCGGTCGGCTCCGGCCCGGCGCGCCGCCATCGCACAGAGGGCGAACGCTAACAGGCCGTGGCCGACGAACATAGGCTCGATTTCGTCGCCAGCGAATATAAGCGTCGCGTGTCACTCGGTAGCTACGTTCGTCCACTGCTTCTCGATGTCGGCGTTGGCCCGGACGACGGTGTCGCCGTCCACCTCGAACCGGGTCTTGCGGAGTTCGATGGCCCGGACCGTCCCCGTGATGCCGGCGGCGCTGACGGTGTCGCCGGGGTTGAAATCCGGGTCCCGGAGGAGGTAGACGCCGGCGACGGCGTCGGCTATCATCCCAGAGAGGGCGTAGGAGACGCCGAGCGCGAGAAATCCCGTGGCGGTGCCGAGCGACGCCGCGACCAGCGTCAGCCCAACGATAGAGAGAAAGGAGAGCCCGACGGCGAACCACAGGAACACGAAGACGATGGCCGCGATGAACTGCCGGTAGACGGGCGAGTCGCCCGGAAGTGCCCGTTCCAGTGCCGTTCGAACGGCCAGCATGACGACCTTGACGACGACAGCCGACGCCGCGAGAAACACCACGCCCGTCAGGAGGTCCGGGAGCGCCGTGACGATACCGTTGAGGAGCCGGTCGAGCGCTGTTTCGAGGACGCCGAGTTGCACGTAGGGGAGTCGCGTCGCCGGTCCCTAAGTGTTGGCCCGGCCGACCCGGCCGTGCCCGGTCGGGGCGAAACCGCCCCCGGAACCCGGACGGCTACTCGCCACAGGCGCGGACCACGTCGTAGCCGCCGTCGTCGCGGACGGCGATGACGGCCCACTCGTAGGCCGGGTCGGCGCTTGCGAGTCGGTCTCGGAGGTGGTCTGCCTCGGGGGCGCGGGTGACGAAACAGCGCAGGTCCCCCGTCTCGGGTATCTCGCTCGGCCCGTCACACACTGTCACGGCCACCGTCCGCCACTCGTGTTCGGCGCGCAGTTCGGTGCCGGTGCCCGACACGGAGTACCCGATGTCGTCGAATATCGACTGGGCCTGCTCGGTGAGGTGTGTGCTAACTGCACCCATCTGTGAGTCCGTACCGCGGGTGAGGGTATAAACGTTCCTAGCTGACAGGTGACCGACAGGCTACTCGTGGGCGGCGTCCCACTCGTCGGGCTTCTTGAGGTTGCTGCAGTCGTTACAGCGGATGCGCCCCATCGCATCCATCGCGTTGTTGAACGTCTCGCAGTTGCCACAGAAGTACCCCCACCGCCGCTCGCGCTCGTCGTCGACGTAGACGACGAAGAAGGGGCCTTTCGTCCCCGTCTCGCCGCCGGCCCGGTCGATGTACAGCGACTCCCCGTCCGGTCCCGAACGCTGTTCCATACCGTCCGCTGACCGCCCAGCGGCTAAACGACTGCGGAACCGACTTGTCGCTCCGGCGCGCCAGTGGGTCTGATGGGTCCCCGACTGGTCCACTACTCGGACATCGAGAACGTCTACGACGAGCCCGACCGGGTCGGCCGCCTCGCCGCCACCCTCCGGCGGCTGGACGGTCGGGACGCGCTGCTGGTCGGGACCGGCGACAACACCGGTCCCGGCGTGCTCTCGCTCGTGACCGACGGCCGGCAGGCCCGCGACCTGTTCGGGGCGGTCGAGCCCGCCCTCGAGACGTTCGGGAACCACGACTTCGACCACGGGCTGGCCGCGGCCCGCCGAATCGTCGCCTCGACACCCCAGACGTGGCTGACGGCCAACCTCCGCCACGAGGACCGGCGGCTGTTCGCCGAGGAGACGGCCCCGTCGGCGCTCCGGTCGGTCGGGGGGACGACAGTCGGGTTCGTCGGCGTCACCACGCCGTCGGTCGCGTCGGCCAACCCCGCGGCCGCGGCGCTGACGGTCACCGACCCCGTCGCCGCCGTCGCCGACGCCACGGCCGACCTCCGGGCGCGGGGGGCGGACCGCGTGGTCGTCCTCTCGCATCTCGGGCGGGCCGACGACGAGGTGGCGACGGCCTGCGACGTGGACGCGGTGCTGGGCGGGCACGTCCACGAGCGCCGCATCGAGCGCGTCGCCGGGACGCTGTGTACCCGCCCGGGGGTGAACGGGGACGCGGTGGTCGCCGTCGACCTCGGGGGCGAGGTGCCGACGGCCGAGTTCGTCCCCGTCGACAGCCCCCGCGACGAGACCGTCGCCGCCGCGGTGAGCGAACGGCTGGCCGATGCGGGGCTGGACGAGGTAGTCGCACACGTCGACGACCCGATACCCCGCGGTCGGCTGGACACGGTGGGCGGCGAGAGCCGCGTCGGGAACCTCGTCGCCGACGCCTACCGTTGGGCGACCGGGGCCGACGTGGGCCTCCAGAACGGCGGCGGCGTCCGGACCGCCGAGCGGCCCCTCGCGGGCGACGTGACCGTAGCCGACCTCGTCTCGGTGGTCCCCTTCGAGGAGTCGCTCGCGGTCGCCGAACTCACTGGCGCGGAACTGCGGACGCTGTGTCGGCAGGCCGACGGCCGCGCAGTCGGCTTCGGCGAACCGGAGTGGTGGCACGCGCACCTCTCGGGGATGTCGGTCGTCTACGACACCGACGCTCAGCGGGTCGAGCGCCTGACAGTGGGCGGTGACGTGGTCGACCCCGCGGCGACGTACACGCTGGCGACGACCGAGTACCTCCTCCAGACGCCCGAGGAGTTCCCCGCACTCACCGAATCTCACCGCGTGGCGACCGGCGACACGCAGTACGAGGTGCTGGCCGACTACGCGCGAGCGGCGGGCCTCGACCCCCGCGTCGAGGGACGAATCCGTCGTCGCTAGCCCTTTAACCCCGGACGGTGAAGCGTCGGGTGATGCCACAGGTCGTCGTTCCGGTGCGGTATCCGCTATCGGAGAACTCACGGGCCACGCTCGCCGAGGCCATCGAAGTCGCCGAGGCCGAGGACGCCGACCTCACAGTCCTCCACGTCAATCTCTACCAGAACGGAACGAAAGTGACCCGCGCACAGCTCAAGTCGGCCGTCGAGCGCGCGTTCGGCCACGTCCCCCGCTCGCGGTACGTCGTCCGGTCGGGGCTGCTGGTCGAGGAGACCATCCTCGACGAGGTGGCCGCACAGAACGCCGACATCGTCGTCATCGGGAGCAAGCAGGTCAGCCGCTGGCGGAAGATGATTCGGCAACTGCTGGACGACCCCGACGTCGAGCACTTCCTGCGCGAGGAGCTGGACTGCGACGTGGTCACGGTGACCCGCGACGGCGTGCCGACCCGCTACGGCCCCTCGGAGTCCTCGGGGAACTGAGTCTCGGGGTCGTCGGCCGCGGGACTCTCGGGGGCGTCGACGCTCCCGTCTCCGTTCCCGCGCTCGGCCACCGAGACGTCGAGTTCGCCGCTGGTATCGTCGAGATACAGGTGCGTGTGGGGGTACGCTATCTCCACGTCGGCGTCGTGGAGGGCGTCCCAGACGTTTGTCTGGACCCGCGAGCGCGTCGCCCGCAGCTTGTAGGGCTCGGTGACCCAATAGCGGAGGTTCAACAGGACACCGTGGTCGGCGAACGTCTCGATGTACGCCGTCGGCGCGGCGGGGTAGCGGGCGGCCCCGATGCGGATGTCCGGCCCGCCCTCGATGACGTTGTCGACGCCGCGGGCGGCCCGTTCGGCGAGGTCGCGGGCCGCCGGGATGTCGCTCTCGTAGGTGACCAACAGTTCGAGCGACTGGCGCGTCCGCGGGTCCTCGGCGGAGTAGTTGACGACGTCCCGGTCCCGCATCGTCCCGTTGGGAATGACGAGAAACGTGTTGTCGAGCGTGAAAACCTTGGTGTGTCGGAGCGTGATGTCCTCGACGAAGCCGCGCTCGTTGCGGTCGGCGAGTTCGACCATGTCGCCGATCTCGTAGGGCTGGTCGGCCAGCAGGAAGAGCCCGGAGATGTAGCCGCCGACGATGGGCGCGAGGATGACACCGACCACGGCGGAGAAGACGGCGACCGAGAGTCCGATGTCTCCGACACGCAGCCCGTAGATGTTCATGATAGCCAGCAGCGCGAAGACCCCGACGGCGACGCGGATGGCTCGCAGGGCCGTCCGCGTCAGGCTCGGTCGGCGGAAGTACTGGGCGATGCGCCGCCCGAGCAGGCGAACGAGGAGCTGTGAGAGGAGGTAGGCCCCGGTGATGACTATCACCGTCTCGCCGAAGTTGACGGCCCACTCGGGGACCCCGACGAGCAACTCGGTGATGGCCGTCTGGACCGCCCGGAGCGAACCGACGAACATGGCACACAGTCCACGGCCTCGTTAAAAAAGGGTTACTCCTCCCAAAGGGCTTAGCCCGCCGCCGCCGACTGTTCCGGTATGGGTGAGCCACGACACCACGACACACGGTTCGAGGTCACGAAGGCGCTCCCGCCGGTCGAGACGCTAGTCGTCGGCGTCCTCGTCAGCGAGCGCCCGGTTCGCCCCGAGGCGGCCCCGGACATCGCCGACGCCGTCGTCGACCTGTGTGCAGACCACGGTATTCCCTCGGTCACCGTCTGCTCCGGTGTTCCGGTCGCTCACGGCCCCGACGACCACGTTCCCTTCTACGTCGCCACGCAGGACTACCGCGAGCGGTACCTCGACGGGACCGACGTGCGGCCGATGGGCAACGGCTTTCTCGACGGCCTGTCCGCCGAACTGGTCCGCCACGGCATCGGGTCGCCGGAACTGGCCGTCGGCGTGCTCACGACGCCGGTCCACGCGCAGGCCCCCGACGCCGCGGCGGCGATACGCCTGCTCGACGCCCTCGCCGCGTGCCAAGACCTCACCGTCGACACGGGGCCGCTGGAGGCGTTCGCCGCCGACGTGGAGTCACACTACCGCGCGCTGGCCGAGCGCGTCGAGGAGTCACACGCCGAGACACAGCCCGACGACCGGATGTACATGTGAGGCGCGGCCGAAAGTATAAAATTATGTTAATAGTCGTTTCGGGGGTACGGGGGTGGTCTACGGTAAACGATTACACAGTCTGCCGACACATACTTGAGCGTACGGCGCGTCGGTTCACACGATGACCACCGATGTCGAACACGCGGCGGCCGTCGACGACGAACGGCCGACTCGCGGCCGGGCCAAGAGCGTGCTGTTCTGCCCGGTCTGTGGCTACGAGAGCCCGGTCGGCGGGGACTGGGACGTGAGCGGTTGCGAGCGGCGGCAGTGCCCGAACTGCCGCACGGTCGTCAGCGACCGGTAGGGCGGCGCACGTCCTCGTCGGTGACGACGGTGTCGAGCAGGCGGACCGGCGTGGCGTCGTAGTTCGGGTTCCCGATATCGAAGCCGTCGGCCGGTTCGCGCATCACCTCCGCGGGCGGCCGGAACTCGTTCTCGAAGGCGAAGGCCCCGTCGACGAGTTTCGACGCCGCGCCGACCACGGTGACCGGCACGTCTAGGTCGACCGCCGTCGCCGCGATGGGGTAGGTGCCGACCCGGTTGTACAGCGTCCCGTCGACGATGCAATCCATCCCGACGAGGACGCGGTCGCACTCCCCGAGGTAGTGTCCCGCGGCACTGTCGACGACGAGCGTCACGTCGACGCCTTCGCGGCCGGCCAGTTCGCGAGTCGTCTTCCGGCCGAGGAACCGCGGCCGGGACTCGGTGGCGTACACCTCGAAGCTCTTCCCGTCGGCCAGCGCGTGGTCGAGCGTCGCCAACACCGTCGAGGAGAAGTCGTGTGTCAGCAACACGTCGCCGTCGTCGAGCAGGTCGGCCGCCCGCTCGGCGGCGGTCTCTTTCGCCGACTCGACGGCGGCGACGACGGCCTCGACGGCCTCGACGGTCGCGGCCTTGGCCGCGTCGACGTCTTCGGGGTCGGCGTCGGCCACCCGGTCGAGTATCTCGCGTTGGGTGGTGTGTAGCGAAGCGTGGGAAGGGTTCGCGCGGCGGAGGGCGTCGCTGTTGCGTTCGAGCGAGCGGCGGTAGTCGTCGACGGTGTGGAACTCCCGGTCGGTCAGCGAGCGCAGCGCCTCGGCCGCCTTCACCGCGACCTCCGAGGAGCCGTGGGTCTGCATCTCGGTTATCTGTTCGACCGTCTCGTCTATCATGTGGGTGGCTGTGACCCGAACCGCAATGGGTCTTCCCCTCGCGGGGCCGAACGACATTTAACGCCGTCCCGCGTTGTGCGGGACAGAGACGGCAATGGGAACGGGACAGTTCTGGGCCGACGACGTCGGGATGTCCGAGTCGCTGGGCGTCGCCGTCCTCGTCGGGATAACGATATTCGTCACGGCCATCGTCGGGCTGAACGTCCTCGTCGTCGACACGGACACCGGGCCGCCGGAGGCCAACTTCACCTACGACTACGTCGAGCAGAGCCAACTGCTCATCGTGACCCACGCGCAGGGCGACGAGATTCCCGCGGGGAACATCGAGTTCGAGGGGCCGGAGACGAAGGCGACGTGGGCGACGCTGGCGAACCGAAACGAGTCCGCACCGGTGGGTCCCGGCGACATCACGCAGTTGGGCGAGGACAACGCCTACGGCGACGCCGTCAGCGCGAGCGACCGGATTCAGGTGTACTACAACGACAGCGGCAACCGGACCCGGCTGGGCGGGTGGGCCGGGGGCTGAGCGGCGGGCGCGCCCGTACTGTCCCGCCGCGCCGGCGTCGCTCAGTCTGCCGGTGTCGCCGCCTCGTCGTCGCTCCGCTCATCGACTGCCACAGTGTCGGTCTCGGGTGACGCCGGCCGCCCGTAGCGGCTGTCGAGCGAGAACGATCCCGCGCCCATCGTGAACACGGCCGAGGCCATCCCGAACAGCGTGACGTGTGCGAGCACCGGGTCGTCGGGGAGGCCGAACAGCGTGGTCGTAAAGAGGACGAACGACGCCGCGGCCGCACCCCGCGTGAACAGGCCGACGAGCAGGGCGAGGCCGACGACGATTTCGGTCGCGCCGGCCCCGAGTACCCACAGGCCCGGGTCGACCGGGACGACGTTCGTGAGGCCGTACTTCTCGACGACGAGTAGGGCGCTGCCGGGGTCGGCGAGTTTCTGGAACAGGCCCAGATAGACGAACGTCACGCCCATCCCGACTCGGACGACGGTCGGCACGAACCGGCGGTACGGCTCCGTGGCCGCGTCGAGGAACCGCTTCAGGTGGTGGACCGGGTCGACGCGGCCGTAGTAGGTGCCGTCGGTGCCCGCGACCGCTTGGAGCATGTCGTCGGCGCTGGGCCGGCCACCGCCAAGCACCAGTAGGGCGAGAAAGGCGGGCACGTACTCCATGGCGAGGACGACGGCGGGGTCGACGGCGAGCGCCCACGCGTAGGTGACCAGTGCGACCGCGGTGACGATGCGCGTCGCCAGCCCGAACAGGATGCAAAACCCCAGTCCGATGAACAACAGCCTGACGAGTGGGTTCGCGGCCGTATCGAAGGTCACGGTCGGCGCGAACAGGTACCCTTGGAAACCGGCACCCACCAGCGGGAGGCCGACGCTCAGGCGCAGCATCCACGGAACGAGGTCGGCGTAGCCCGCGAGTTTTCGCCGGAGGACGACCACGTCCTCGATAGTCGGCCTGACCCACAGGTACGCGCCGACGGCGACGGCCCCGGCGACGGTGGTGCCGCCGACCAGCGCCGCGTTGAACGGCTCCGACAGCACCGAGCGGGCGAAAGCGACCGCGTCGACGGCGCTGCCGGGGTCGCCGGTGACGTAGTCGACGTGCGCGGCGGCGCGACCGGTCGCCACGGCGGCGGTGACGACGGCGACGAGGGCGGCGTTGCGGAGCGAGCGCATACCCGTTCTAGGCGAACCGGCCACCTAACCCTGTTCCCTCTCGTCACGGTCGTCGTCACGTTCGAGGTCGGCCGGCGTCGTCGTCCCGTCGCCGAGGGTCCCCTCCGGGTTCTCGATGTCGGCCGGGGTCTCTGTCCCCTCGTCAACCGGGTCGTCGGCGGCGTCTCGGTCCGCGACGGCATCCGGCGTCGCGGCGTGTTTCGGGTCGACCTGCTCCTCGTAGGCCCCGCGCCGCCCGTCGAGGTCCCGCTCGGGGACTGGCCCCCGCATCTCGTCGGCCGGTCGGTACTGGGCCTCCGTGGGGTGGACCGTCGGCGTGCCGGTCGGCGACCCACCGCCGACGGGTGTCTGGACACCGCTCTCGCCGATTGCGACGCCGCTGGTCACGATAGAGCGGATGCCCTCCTCGACGGTGAGGTCCACCTCGTGTACCCGGTCGGCGTCGACGTGGATGACGTACCCGCCCATGACAGGGTTCGGTGCCATCGGCATGAACAGCGTCACCATCTCCTCGGTTCCGGTCGCTCTCTCTATCTCGCCCGGCGTCGCGGCGGTGACGAAGGCGATGGCGTAGGACCCGGCTGTCGGGTACTCGACGAGGACCACCTCCTGAAAGCTCTGCGTGTCGTCGTCGAGCAGCATGTCACTCATCTCGTCGAAACTGGTGTACAGCGACCCGATGCCCGGGATTCGCTGGACGGTCGCGTCGAACATCCCCTCGATTCGCCCCTCGCCCTCGCGGCGTTCGGCGACGAGGCCGACGGAGAATATTCCCGCGACCAGCAGGCCGAGGGCGGCGACTTTCAACACTACCGTGTCGGTGGTCGTCTCTTGGAGGCTGGAGACGCCGAAGATGACGCTGACCACGGGGTCCAACGCGTTCGAGAGGAAGTTCACGACGAATCCCAAGACCAGCAGCGTCACGAGCAGCGGGATGGTCAGGGCAAACCCCGTCAGGAGGGCCTGCCGCGCGGTGGTCCTGACTGTCGTCGGCGAGACTCGTCGCTCGACCCGCTCTTTCATACCCCCACACACGACAGCGACCGCAAAAAAGGTACAGCAGGTCCTCGGGCGGTGGAATTATATTCGTCCCCCTGCTACGTCAGTGGCAGTGAGCGTCAACATCGAAACGAAGGTCGTCGAGCGGGGGAGCGACGAGCACGTCGGTGCCGCGTGGCGTCTCAAGGAATCCATCCGGGACGCCGACGGCGTGCTCCGGCAGCGACGGGGCTTCTTCCGCGACGCCTACCGCCGGTCGACGGTCTATCTCTACGTCGACCGGTCGGCCGAGGAACTCGTCGGGTTCGCCGCGGTCCGCCGCGACGGCTACATCCTCTTTCTCGCCGTCGGCGACGACTACCGCGGGCACGGCTTCGGCAAGCGCCTCGTCGCCCGCGTCGCCGAGGACCACGGCACCATCACCTGCCACGCCCGGACGACCAACCGTGCCGCCATCGGCTTCTACAAACACATCGGCTTCGAGACACGCCGGCGCATCGACAACTACTACGAGGACGGCGGCGACGCCTACTACCTCAAACTCGGCGAGGACACCATCACCGACAAGCTCTCGAAACTGCTACGCGGGTAGGAGAACCCTTTTGCCCTCCCCTCGATTACGGAGCAGTCGATGGAAGAGCGGACCCGCGCGTACCTCCGTGGCCGGTTCGGCGACCACTACCGGCGCGTCTCGATAACGCCGCCGCCGGCCGCCAACGAGCGCGAGTGGGGGTTCATCCCGTGGACCGACGGCCCCGGCGAGACGATGGTCCGCCACCGCTCGCTGCTCGATTTGGGCGACGTCGAGGACTTCCTCGGCCGTAAGAAGCCCCGCCACGTCTACTTCTCGGCGGGCCACTACGACGACCCGAGCGCCTCGACGATGGGGTCGAAGGGATGGCGCGACTCCGACCTCGTCTTCGACCTCGACGCCGACCACCTCCCGAGCGTGACGCTGGGCGAGGACAGCTACGCCGAGATGCTGGCGAAGTGCAAGGACGCCCTCCTGCGCCTGCTCGATTTCCTCGAAGACGACTTCGCCTTCGAGGACCTCACGGTGGTCTTCTCCGGCGGCCGCGGCTACCACGTCCACGTCCGCGACGAGCGGATTCGCGGGCTCGAACGCGACGCCCGCCGCGAGATAGTCGACTACGTGCGGGGCATCGGGCTGGAGTTCGAGGAGCTGATACAGTCCGAGGCGGTGGCCGGCACGGCCGGCCGTTCCAGCCCGGCGCAGAAGCGGACGCTGAACGTCGACGGCGGGTGGAGCGCCCGCGCGCACCGCCACATTCTCGCGTTCGTCGACGACCTGCTGGAACTCGACGAGGACGACGCGCTGGCCCGCCTACAGGAGTACGACGGCATCGGCGAGGGGAAGGCCACGGCGGCGCTCACCGCCGCCCGGAACAACTACGACCAACTGGCCGCCGGCAACGTCGACGTGCACCCGGCCATCTACCAGATAGCGCAGGTGCTGGTCCACGAGGCGGTCGCAGCGGACAACGCCCCCATCGACGAGCCGGTGACGACCGACACCAACCGCCTCATCCGGCTCCCGGGGTCGCTCCACGGCGGGAGCGGGCTGGCGGTCCGGCGCATCGACCGGGGCGACCTCGCGGCGTTCGACCCGCTGGTCGACGCCGTCCCCGAGACGTTCCGCGGCCACCAGATAACCGTCGAGGTCACCGACGGCGGCCCGGTCGAACTCGACGGCGATAGCTTTACACTGGAGGCGGGACACCACTCGGTACCAGAGTCCGTGGGCGTGTTCCTGATGGCCCGCGGCCGCGCTGAGAAGGGACAGGAATGAACTTAGACGAACTCCAATCGGTCCAGTCGCGCGAGCGCCAGACCGACAAGCTCCAGCAGCTTCGACCGACGTTCTACGAGGAGGCCGGCGAGTTCGTCCAGCAACTCCGCGAGGAGCGCGAGCGCGCCGCCGAGCGCGCCGACGACCCCTTCGACGCGCCGGAGGTCAACCGCCTGACTGACGATATTAACACCGCCGAACAGACCGTCGAGGCCGTCTACGAGCGCCGCGTCGGCAAGGTCGTCAAGATGGCGTCGCTCGCCGCCGCCGACATGCCGACCGAGGACGACGGCCTGACACAGGAGGAACGGGAGCTCTTCGAGACGATGGTCGAGGCCATCCAGACCAACCGCCAGCACGTCCTCGATGTCGTCGCCGGCGAGGTCGACGCCGGCGGCTCGCCGGCCGAAACGGGGACGGGGGACGAACCCGACGCCGGCCCGGCCGACGCCGAACGACCGGCCCCGCCGACCGAGGAGTCGCCCGGCGTCGGCGCGGCGGACGTGATGGGCGGCGACGGCGGACCGCCCGAGTCGGAGACCGACGCCACGCCCGACGAGCGCCGCGCCGATGCACCGAGCGACGGGACCGCCGCCTCGGACGACGCGGACGGCTCCCGTCCCGCCCCGGCGGAGGCCGCCGCCGTCACCGACGACGCCCCGGCACCCGACCCACAGACCACCGACCCGTCGCCGCCCGAGTCCGACGCGCCGTCGGACGCGGCTGCTGGGGCCGGCGCGGCGTCGGTCGACCGCCGCACGGTCCGCATCACCGACGACGTGGGCGAGATACTCGGCGTCGACCAGCGGTCCTACGACCTCTCGGCCGACGACGTGGTGACGCTGCCCGCGGACAACGCCGACCCGCTGGTCGAGCGAGACGCGGCCGAGCCACTGGAGTGAACGGTTCGTCTTACTCGGCCGTCGGCCGCTGACTCAGGGCCGTGGGCGCTCGCCGAGCGTCAGCCCGACGACCTCCCGCCGACCGTCACGTTGCACGGTCACGTCGATGGCGGTGCCGGGGCTGGTCTCCAAGGCGAGAAACGACGCGAGCGCCTGCCGCGTCGGCGTCGGCGTGTTGTCCAGCTGGCGGACCACGTCGCCGCCGGTGGGGTACTCGACGCCCGACCGCACCGCCGAGCCGTCGCTCCCTTCGAGGACGCCGTCGGCGGGGCCGCCGTCGAGGACGCGGTCGATGTACACGCCGCTCGCACGGTCGAGCCCGTTGGCCGCCGCCAGCAGCGGCGTGACCGTCTGCAGCGTCACGCCGACGTACGAGTGGTCGTACTCGCCGGTCTCGACGAGCGCCGGGACGACCCGGCGGGCCAGTTGCGCCGAGATGGCGAAGCCGACGTTGTCGCCGCCGCCGGAGTTGATGACGCCGACGGCGTCGCCGTCGAGGGTCACCAGCGGGCCGCCGCTGTTGCCGGGGTTGACCGCCGCGTCGGTCTGGATGCCGTCGGCGATAGAGAAGTTGTTCGCGCCCTGTAGCGTCCGGTCGACGCCGCTGACGATGCCCTCGGAGGCCGACCCCGACAGCCCGAACGGGTTCCCGATAGCGACGACGCGGGTGCCGACGGGCTGTTCGCGCCGGACGAACGACAGGGGAGCGGCGTCGGGGGCGTCCGCCGACAGCACCGCGAGGTCGCTGTACACGTCGGTCCCGACCACCGCGGCCTCGCGCCACCCCGTCTCGGCGAACCGGACGTAGACGCTGTCGCCGCCGCCCACGACGTGTTCGTTGGTGACGACGTGGCGGTCGCCGACGAGGAAGCCGCTTCCCTGCGAACCGCGGCTGTCGCCGGCGTAGACCCGAATCGAGCAGACGGCGTCGACGGCGTCGCGGTAGGCCTCGGTGTAGGTGCTCCCGTCGAGTGTCGGCGTCGCTCGCGCCCCGTCCCGACCGGCCGGTGCGTCCTCGCTCGCCGCGTTCTCGCCGGCGCTGTCGCTCGTGAGCGACTGACAGCCGGCCGCGCCGGCCGCGCCGACGGCAAGCGACCCGAGGAAGCGGCGGCGCGTGAGCGGGTCCCGGTCCATATCCGTGGGTCGGCGGGTGCGTGCATGAAAGCCACGGTGTGCCCCAAACTACTACACGGCCGGCGGCCTATCCGGTGGCATGGCAGACAACGAGTCGGTTCCGTCTCCCGGGTTCGTCCTCCCGGGGCTCCGGTGTGGCGTCGAGATGGCACTGGTCGGCCTCATCGTCGCGCTGGTCGGCCTGCCGGCAGAGGAGCCGCTGATTCTGGGTATCGTACTCCTCTGTGCGCTGCTGTCGATGGTCGTCGTCCTCTTCTGGGGCTGAACCGGCACATGCGTCGGTGGGTCAGATACGCACAGGGCAAGCCGACGAGCGCCAACATCTTCGAGTGACTGCCACACGAGTTTCGGTGTACCATTAAGTGTTCGCCGGGAGTACCGTCGGGCGACCATGGAACTCACTTGGCACGGTCACTCGACGTTCAGCGTCACAGTGGGCGAGACGGACCTCCTCGTCGACCCGATGTTCGCCAACCCGAAGACGGACACCGACCCCGAAGACGTAGACCCCGACTACGTCCTCGTCACGCACGGCCACGACGACCACGTCGCCCACGTGGGCGCGTTCCCCGACGCGACGCTCGCCGGCACCCCCGAGGTGACGGGGCACCTTGCCGAGCAACACGGCATCGCCGAGGACGACGTTCTCGGGTTCAACTTCGGCGGGACCGTCGAGATGGGCGACGCCTTCGTGACGATGCACCGCGCCGACCACACCAACGGCGTCGAGGAGGGGTTCAGCGTCCCCAGCGGCGGCCTGCCGGCGGGGTACGTCATCTCCGACACCAAGCCGACGCAGGTCAGCGACGCCGACTCGACGACGTTCTACCACGCCGGCGACACCGGCCTGATGACCGAGATGCGGGAGGTCATCGGCCCGTACCTCGAACCCGACGCCGCCGCGCTGCCGGTCGGTGACCACTTCACCATGGGGCCGATGCAGGCGGCCGTCGCGGCCGACTGGCTCGACGTGGACTACGCCCTCCCGATGCACTACGACACGTTCCCGCCCATCGAAATCGACACGGACGACTTCGTGAAGGAACTGAAAGCCACCGGCAGCGACGCCGAGGCGGTCGTCCTCGACGGCGACGAGACGTTCGAGCTGTAGCTGGCGCGGTCCGCACCCGTCGGCGACTGCAGCGGCGACGCGCCGGCGGCCTCCCGCAGTCGCCGCGCCGTCCGAGTGCGCTAGCCTTTATTTGCGGGGGGAGCGAGCGAGCACACGCTATGGCAGACATCGAAGTCGAAAGCGAGTGCGAGGAAGGGTACACGGTCACCAGCGTCATCAACGGCGAGTGGGAGCTCATCGTCGACGCGCTCAGCGAGGACGGCCCCTCGCCCAACGAGGTGCTGGCCGCGGACTACGCCTCCTGTTACATCCCGGCGCTCCGGGTCGCCGCCGACCAGCACGGCTACGACGACCTCGGCGAGGTGAACGTCGAGATAGCCGCCGACCTCGACGAGGACGACGACCTCGAAGCCATCGACTTCGACGTCGAAGTCGAGACCGACCTCGGCGACGACGCACAGGACATCGTCGAACTCGGCGAGGAGATCTGTCACGTCCACTCCGCGCTGCGCGAGGACCTGCACGCCGACATCAGCATCGAGTCGGGCGTCTGACCGCGGCGGGAAACGCTCATACATCAGGGTCCCGAACTCCGGGTATGAGCGACAGTCAGTGGACCGACCGTATCGCCGGCGAGCGAATGGAAGTCGACCAGTTGTTCAACGACCGGGTGGAAGCGTCGTCGTTTTCCAGCCAGCAGTGGGGGCTCGTCATGACGGCCATCGAGTTCGAGATAGAGGGGGCCGACGACCCCGACTCGGCCCACATCGTCGCCGATACGTCGAAGCTATCGAGCATCATGCCGGAACTCGACCGGATAGAGCAGCAGTCGCCGATGGGCGGGGGCGGCGGTTCGGGCGACGGCAGTGGTAGTCTCCTCTCGGGCGTGATGGACGCGCTGGGACTGGGAGGCGGGAGCAGTTCCGACGAGCAGGCCGCCGAAG
This sequence comes from Haloarcula sp. MBLA0138, assembly GCF_055632455.1. Taxonomy (NCBI): domain Archaea; kingdom Methanobacteriati; phylum Methanobacteriota; class Halobacteria; order Halobacteriales; family Haloarculaceae; genus Haloarcula; species Haloarcula sp. MBLA0138. The sequence goes on from NZ_CM145746.1 coordinate 1,052,816, forward strand.
CCGAACAGCTAGCACAGGCCTACGCGGAGGAGCTACAGGAGAAACTGGAGTCCAACGGCCGCTGGGAGTCCGTCTGCCAGCAGGCCCGGTAGTCAGTACTCGTCGCCGCCGTGGAACAGCGTCAGTTCCTCGGCCTCGTAGATGTTGATGAGTTCGGTGACGAGTTCGTCGTAGCTCTCGTCTTCCTCCCGGAGGCCGTCGAGACGGGCGACCGTCTCCTCGTCGAGTTCGACAGTCGGCATAATTGGTGGTTCCGGCGGCAGCCACTTAACCTCTCTCCCGCGCAAAAACGTACACGAACGGGAGTAACAAATCAGTACCGAAAGCGCTTACTGTGTGTTCTCGGTACTGGCGGACATGCGACCACTGGGCGATTCACCGCTGGTGCGCAAGGACAAGACGCTGGTGCTGGCCCACGACCACGGGCTGGAACACGGCCCGAAACAGTTCAGCGGCGTCGAGGAGCGCCTCGACCCACGGGAAGTGTTCGAGATGGCCACCCACGACGCGGTCACCGCGCTGGCCGTGGGCAAGGGCCTCGCCGAGACGTACTACCCCAGCTACGAGGACGACGTGAACCTCTTGGCGAAGCTCAACGGCGGGTCGGACCTCTGGATGGGCGACCCTTACTCGCCCCAGAACTGGAGCGTCGAGTACGCCGCGGAACTGGGCGCGGACGCCATCGGCTACACGATTTACCCGGGCGTCAACCGCGAACCCGACATGTTCGAGGACTTCCGCCCCGTCCAAGAGGCCGCCCGCGACCACGACCTCCCCATCGCCATGTGGTCCTACCCCCGCGGCCAAGCCGTCAAAGCCCACCGCAACCCCGACACCATCGCCTACGCGGCCCGCATCGGCCTCGAACTGGGCGCTGACTTCACGAAGGTGAAATACCCCCGCGACAAGGAGGCCATGGCTCACGCGGTCGACGCCGCCGCCGACAACCGCGTCCTGCTGTCGGGTGGCTCGAAGACCTCCGACCGGGAGTTCCTCGAACTCGTCGCCGACTGCATGGACGTCGGCGTCGCCGGCCTGGCCGTCGGCCGCAACGTCTGGCAGCGCGAGGACCCCGACGACATCCTCGACAAACTCGACCCCGTCGTCTTCGACGGTGCCGACCCCGACGACGTGCTGTGAGCATGGACGAGGCCACACGAAAGGCCGTCGCCGCGGCCGAAGAGGAACTGCCGGCCGCCGACGCGCTGGCCGAGACGGTCGCCGACCGGCCGGTCGTGTTCGGCTTCGACGGCTACCTCGACCGCGTCCGCGAGGTCGTCGAGGACCGGGCGGACCCCGAGAGCTACGACCGCCTCGCCACGCTGTCGGGCTTTGGCGACCGCATCGAGCGGTCGGTGGCGGCCGATAGCTCGCTGAGTTTCGAGTGGCTCCAGCGGGGCAGTCGGACCGGCGGCCACACCAGCCACCTCGCGCGGGCCTTCGAGACGTGGTCGTTCGCGCCGGCGATGGTCGGGATGTTCGGCGACCCGGTCCACGAGGCCTTCGAGACGGAGTTCGCCGGCGTCGAGCGCTACTCGATGGGCGACCCGGGCGTCACCGACGCCGTCGAGTTCGACGACGGGAAGCTGATGCTGACCGAGATCGGCGACACGATGGAACTGGACTGGGCGGCCGTCGACGACGCCGTCGGCCACGAGCGGTTCCTCGACGTCCTCGACGGCGCGGCCCTGCTCGGGATGGGGTACTGGTCCGAGACGCCGGACCTCCCCGACGTCATCGACGGCCTCCGGGACGCGTGGGACCGGCTCTCGGACCCGCCGGCACACGTCCTCGTCGACCCCGGTGACGTGCGGAAACTCGACGCCGAGCGCCTGCGGGCCGGCCGCGAGGCCATCCGCCGTCTCGACGAGGTGGCGGACGTGGTGGTCTCCGCGAACCGCGCGGAAACGGCCGTGCTGGCCGACGCCTACGCCGGCGAGGCCGACCGCTCGTTCGCCGCGGACGCCGAGGCGGTGGCCGACGCCTTGGCCCCGACGTGGTTCGTCGGGCACGGCGTCGAGGCGTCGGTCGCCGTGAGCGGGGCCGGCACCGACCGCGTCGCCGTCCCGGCCGTCGACGACCCGGCGATGACGACCAGTTCCGGCGACCACTTCAACGCCGGACTGGGGCTCGGGCTGGTCCTCGGCCTCTCGCCGGCCACGGCCGTCGTCGTCGGCAACGCCGTCGCCGGCCACTTCGTGCGGACCGCCGACCAGCCGTCGCTGGCCGACGTGCGCGCGTTCGTCGAGAGCTACGTGGCGAAGTTCTGAGGCGAGAGCCGCTGGCGGCCGCGCTCGCTGTTCTACACGTCCGAGACGGTGACCCGGTCGCGGGCCGCGTCGAGGCCGTCGAACGACGGCACCGCCGTCCCGGCCTGTTCGACGAGGCGCGCCGAGACGGCGACGCCGTTCCGTAGCGCCGCCGCGTCGTCCGCGCCCCGTTCCCACGCCGCGAGCACGCCCGACAGCAGGGCGTCGCCCGCGCCGACGGTGTCGACCACGTCGACATCCAGCGCCTCGGCGAACAGCGTCCGGTCGGCGGTGGCGAGGACGGCCCCGTCGGCCCCCAGCGACGCCATCACGCGGTCGAACCCCTCCGCTCGGAACTGCTCGGCGGCCCGGGCACACCCCTCGACGGTGGACACGTCCGCGCCGGTGGCCTCCCCGAGTTCCTCGCGGTTCGGCTTACACAGCGCGAACTGCTCGTCCAGTTCCCGGAGCGCCGCCCCCTCCATGTCGACGACCGTCTCCCAGTCGCCGGCGGCGGCCACGCGGTCCACGTCCGCGACGCGCACGCCCGGCGGGAGGCTCCCGCCGACCAGCACGCGGTCGGGGTCCTGTGCGCGGACGCGGCCGACGACGCGGTCGACGACGCCGTCGCCGACGGCCGGCCCGTCGTGGTTGAGTTTGTACTCGGTGCCCTCGGCCAGCGCCGTCGTGTTGAGCCGGGTGACCCCCTCGACCTCGACGAACGCCGTCTCCACGCCGTCGGCCTGCATGTCGTCGCGGACGAACGCGCCGGTGAAGCCGGCGACGACGCCCGTGGCGACGCAAGGCCGGTCCATCGCGGTGAGGAACTGCGCGACGTTGATGCCCTTCCCGCCGGCGTCGAAGCGGGCGTCGCTCGCGCGCATGACGCGGTCGGCCGCCATCGGCTCGTCGAACTGCACCGTCTGGTCGACCGCGGGATTGTAGGTGAGCGTGACTATCATATGGCGACCACCTCGACGGTCACCTCGGCAGCGTCCAGCGCCTCGGCGAGGTCCGGCGGCGGCGTCTCGTCGGTGACGAGCAGGTCCACATCCGCGAGGTCGGCGAAGGAGACGAAGCTTCGTTCGCCGAACTTCGAGGCGTCGGCGACGAGGACGACGCGGCCGGCCCGCTCGACCATCCGCTCTTTGACCGACGCCTCCTCCTCGTTGGGGGTCGACAGCCCGACCGTCGCGTCCAAGGCGTTGGTCCCGAGAAACAGCTGGTCGAAGTTGGTGCGGTCGAGGAACTCCTCGGCGGTCGGACCGACCAGCGCCCGGGTCCGCGAGCGCAGCGTCCCGCCGGTCACCTTGACGTCGAGGTCGCCCTCGGCCAGTTCGGTCGCCAGTTCCGGCATGTTGGTGGCGACGGCGTAGCCGCTGTCGGGGGCAGCGCGGGCCACCTCTATCGTCGTCGTCCCCGCGTCGAAGACGACCACCTGTCCCTCGCGGACCTCCTCGGCCGCGCGGGCACCGATGGCCTGTTTGGCGTCGAGGTTGTCGACCTCGCGCTGGCTGTAGGTGCGCTCGGTACCGACAGAGGACGCGGGCACCGCGCCGCCGTGTGACCGCTCGATGCGGCCCTCGGACTCCAAATCCCGGAGGTCGCGCCGGATGGTCGCCTTCGAGAAGTCCAGTTGCTCGGCCAGTTCCGTGACGGAACGGCCGTCGTGTTCGGTCACCAGCCGGACGATGGTGCGCTTGCGCTCGGCGGGGAGCATCTCTCTCCCGTGATTGTTTCGCTTCGTTTTTACCACTTTCTATCGTCGGGTGCGCGTTTCTGCCCGCTACAGCGCGTCGACGACGGCGGCAGTGACCTCGTCGGTCCCGGCGTCGCCGCCGAGGTCCGGCGTCCGCGGGCCGGATTCGAGGACGGCCTCGACGGCCCCGCGCACTCGGTCGGCCTCCTCGTCGTAGCCCAAGTGGTCGAGCAGCATCGCGGCCGAGAGAATCATCGCCGAGGGGTTGGCGACGCCCTCGCCGGCGATGTCCGGCGCGGAGCCGTGGACCGGCTCGAACAGGGCGTTGTCCTCGCCGACGTTGGCCGACGGGAGCAGGCCGAGGCCGCCCACGAGGCCCGCAGCGAGGTCCGACAGCATGTCGCCCGCGAGGTTCGGACAGATGACCACGTCGTACTCCTCGGGCGTCATCACCAGATGCATCGCCAGCGCGTCCATCAGCGCCGTGTCGTAGTCCGCGCCGCGCTCCTCGGCGACCGCCTCCGCGGTGTCGAGGAACAGCCCGTCGGTCTCGCGCATGACGTTTGCCTTGTGGGCGATGGTCACGTCGTCGTAGCCGTTCTGCTTGGCGTAGCGGAAGCCGTACTCGGCGATGTCCCGGGAGGCGTCCTCGGTGACGACGCGGGTCAGCGTCCGCACGCCGTCGACGAGTTCGTCCTCGATGCCGGAGTAGACGCCCTCGGTGTTCTCGCGGATGAACACGATGTCGGTGTCCGGTTGGACCGCGTCAAGTCCGGGGTACGAACGGGCGGGCCGGACGTTGGCGAAGGAGCCGACCACGTCCCGCAGCGGGAGGATAACGTCGGCGGCCGTCTCGCCGGCGGCCCCGAACAGCGTGGCGTCGGCGTCGGCCGCGAGGTCCCGCGTCTCCTGTGGCAAGGCCTCGCCCGTCGCATCCCGCACCGCGTCGCCGGCCTCGCCCTCGACGAACTCGAAGTCGACCGTCTCGATTGCTTCCAGTACCTCGACGGCGGCGGGCGTGACCTCCTGCCCGATGCCGTCACCGGGGATGACCGCGATTTCGTGAGTCATGTGCGCCGAGAGGCGGGCGGCCGCCGAAAGTGGTTCGGTTCCGGGTCGACGCGAGCGCTGCGGGCAGTGTCTTGACGACCCACTGTCCGGCGGCCGGAGCGCGCGAAACGGCGAGAAAGCGGTCCGAACGTCGACGCAGCGTTAGTCGTCGGCTTCTACGAACCGGACGCTTACGCCGCAGGGCTGAAACCCTGCTTAGTTAATCGTCGGCTTCTACGAACCGGACGCTTACGCCGCAGGGCTGAAACCCTGCTTAGTTAATCGTCCGCTTCGAGACCCGACCGCGTCCGGTCCAGATACGGCAACTGGTCGGCCGTCTCCTCGATAGCGTTGCGGTTGGCCTTCATCAGCGCCGTCGTGTCCCAGATACCCTCGACGAGAGCCTGTCGCTGGGCGTCGTCGACGCTGACGGAGACCTCGGTGCCGCCGTAGGTGACCGTCTCGGCCGCCACGTCGACCTCGATGTCGCCGCCGGGGTTGTCGTCGACCCACTGCTGGAGCGCGTTGATGGTCTCGTGGTCGGCGGTCACCGTCGGGATGCCGAGCGCGAGGCAGTTGCCCGCGAAGATCTCGGCGAAGCTCTCGCCGATGATGGCGTCGATACCCCAGCGCATCAGCGCCTGCGGGGCGTGTTCCCGGGAGGAGCCACAGCCGAAGTTGTTGTTGACCACCATGACGTTGGCGTCTTGGAACCGCTCTTCGTTCATCGGGTGGTCCTTCTGGTTGTCCTCGTCGTCGAACCGCACGTCGAAGAAGGCGAACTCACCCAGACCGTCGAAGGTGACGACTTTCATGAACCGCGCGGGGATTATCTGGTCCGTGTCGATGTCGTTCCCGCGGATGGGGATACCGCTACCTTCGACGTAGTCGACTTCGGGAATGTCCTCGGTGGCGTCGCTCATGCGACCGTCACCTCCTCTAAGTCACGCACGTCAGAGACCTCGCCGTTGATGGCCGCCGCGGCCACCATCCGGGGGTTCATCAGGACGGTGCGGCCGTCCTTGCTCCCCTGCCGGCCGACGAAGTTCCGGTTCGAGGAGGAGGCACACGCCTCGTCGCCTTCGAGTTGGTCCTCGTTCATCCCCAGACACATCGAACAGCCGGCGTTGCGCCACTCGAAGCCGGCCTCCTCGAAGATGTCCTTGAGGCCCTCCTCCTCGGCGGCGCGCTGGACGCGCTGACTGCCGGGGACGACGAACGCGCGCACGTCGTCGGCGACCTGCCGGCCCTTGACGATGCGGGCCGCGCGGCGCAGGTCGGGCAGGCGGGCGTTCGTACAGGAGCCGAGGAAGGCCACGTCGATGTCGTAGCCGTTCATCGTCTGCCCGGGTTCGACGCGCATGTGGTCTTGGGCACGCCGGGCGGTGTCTTGCTTGTCCGCCGCGAGGTCCTCGGGGGCCGGAACCGGGTCGTCGATGCCGATGCCCTGTCCGGGCGTGGTCCCCCACGTCACGACGGGGTCGAGTTCGCTCGCGTCGATTTCGACCACGTCGTCGTACTCGGCGTCGTCGTCGCTCCGGATGGACTCCCAGTAGGGCTTCAGTTCCTCGAACTTCTCGGGGTTCTCCCGGAAGTAGTCGGTCTCCTCCAGCCACTCGTAGGTGGTCTCGTCGGGGTTGACGTAGCCCGCGCGAGCGCCGCCCTCGATGGACATGTTACAGATAGACATCCGCCCCTCCATGTCGAGGTTCTCGATGGCCTCGCCGGCGTACTCGTAGACGTAGCCGACGCCGCCCTCCGTTCCCAGACGGCGGATGATTTCGAGGATGATGTCCTTGGCCTCGACGCCCTCGCCGAGTTCGCCGGTGACCTCGATTTTCCGGACCTGCTGTTTCTCCATGGCGATGGTCTGGGTCGCCAGCACGTCCCGAATCTGGCTGGTCCCGATACCGAACGCCAGCGCGCCAAAGGCTCCGTGGGTCGAGGTGTGGCTGTCGCCACAGACGATGGTCTTGCCGGGTTGGGTGATGCCCTGCTCCGGCCCGATGACGTGGACGATGCCCTGGTCACCGGTCGTCGGGTCCGAGAACTGGATGCCCGCGTCGCGAACGTTCTCCTCCAGTTCGCTCATCATCCGCTCGGCCGCGTCGTCGGCGTAGGGCCGGTCCTGATTCGCCGTCGGGACGATGTGGTCGACCGTCGCGTGGGTCAGGTCGGGCCGCGCGACTTCGAGGCCGCGCTCTTGGAGCATCCCGAACGCCTGCGGACTCGTCACCTCGTGGATGAGGTGGAGGCCGACGAACAGTTGGTCCTGCCCGTTCGGCAGCGTCGTGACTTTGTGCCGGTCCCAGACCTTGTCGTAGAGCGTTCCGGAACTCATACTGTCTCGTCCCGTCCCTCGGTGCCGCGCTCGTAGGCGCGGTTGACTCCCTCGCTCTCGCCGGGGGCCTCGTGGTCTACGTCGCGCATCGTGTCGTCCGCCTCGTCGGCCGACTCGCCGCCGTCGGCGGCGACCGTCGGACCGCGCCGGAAGGCCCCGCCGAAGGTCGCCTCCGTGTGCGGGTGCGTGTGGTCCACGTCCCGCATCGTCCCGTCGTCAGTCATCCGCCGGCGCTTCCTCCGTCTGCTGGTCGGCCTCGTCGCCGCCCCACGCGAACAGTTCGCGCAGGCCGCCGCCGACCTGTTCTATCTGGTGGCTCTCCTCCGCCGAGCGGTACTGCTTGTAGGCGGGCCGGTGGGCCTGATTCTCGTTTATCCACTCGCGGGCGAACTCGCCGTTCTGAACCTCTTCGAGTATCTTCTCCATCCCCTCGCGGTCGATGACCTCCTCGCCGCGGGTCAGACCGCCGTACTCGGCGGTGTCGGAGACGGAGTTCCACATCTCCATGTGGCCGCCTTCGTACATCAGGTCGACGATGAGTTTGAGTTCGTTCAGGCACTCGAAGTAGGCCATCTCGGGCGCGTAGCCCGCGTCGACCAGCGTCTCGAAGCCGGCCTTGACCATCTCGGTGACGCCGCCACAGAGGACGGCCTGCTCGCCGAAGAGGTCGGTCTCGACCTCCTCTTTGAACGTCGTCTCGATGACGCCGGCGCGGGTGCAGCCGATAGCCTTCGCGTAGGCCAGCGACTCCTCGAACGTGTCGCCCGTGGCGTCCTGATAGACGGCTACGAGGCCGGGGGTTCCCTCGCCACGCTCGTAGGTCCGGCGGACCAGATGACCCGGGGACTTGGGTGCGACCATCGTCACGTCCACGTCCTCCGGCGGTTCTATCTGGCCGTAGTGGATGTTGAACCCGTGGGCGAACTGCAGCGTGTCGCCGGCGTCGAGTTCGTCCTCGATGGCCTCGTAGACCGCGGGCTGGACGGTGTCGGGCACCAATACGACCACGCGGTCGGCCTCGCGGGCCGCCACGTCGGGCGTCTCGACCCGCAGGCCGGCGTCGGTCGCGGCCTCGCGGGAGGACGACCCCTCGCGGAGGCCCACGACCACGTCGACGCCGGATTCGTGGAGGTTCAGCGCGTGGGCGTGGCCCTGCGAGCCGTACCCCAGTACGGCGACCGTCTCGTCGTCGAGTGTCGATACGTCGGCGTCCTCGTCGTAGTAGACCGTTGTCGTGAGTTCGTCAGTCATCTTTCTCTAGTGTCTCGGGGCCTCGTTCCAGTGCGGCGGCCCCGGTCCGCACGATTTCCTGCACGTCGAACTGCTCGAAGGCGTCGACGGCGGCGTCTATCTTCTGCTTGCTGCCCGTTATCTCGACGGTCACCGAGTCGGTGGAGGCGTCGACGGCCTGCCCGTCGTACATCTCCGCGACGGCGTTGACGTCGTCGGGTTTCTCCCCGCCCACCTTGATGAGCGCGAGTTCCCGACGGACCGCACCGCCCTCCAGTTCGGCGACCGAGACGACGGGCACGAGCTTCCGCAGTTGCTTTTTCGCCTGCTCGATACCCGGCTCGGGTTCCTCGATGAGGATGGTCATCCGGGCTATACTCTCGTCACTCGTGGGCCCGACGGTGAGGCTTTCGATGTTGAACTGCCGGCGGCTGAACAGCCCCGACACCTCCGAGAGCACGCCGGGGCGGTGTTTGACCAGCGCCGACAGCACCGCCTGTCGGGGGTCGTGGGTCACTTCGGCCTCGGGGTCGACGCGGATTCCCTGCGTGTTGCGTCGGCCCTCGGGGCGCATCCGTTCGTCGGGCGCGGGTCCGGGCATTCCTCCGGGCATCGTTAGAGCATCTCCAAGTGGTCTTCGTTCAGCGCGAACAGGCCGTTGTCGCCGCCGCTTGGCACCATCGGGAAGACGTTCTCCGCGGGGTCGATGATGGCGTCGACGACCGAGGGGCCGTCGTACTCGCGGGCCGCCTCTATCGTCTCGTCGACGCTGTCGTAGTCCTCCAGCCGGAAGCCGGCGGCCCCGAACGCCTCCGCGAGCTTGTCGAACTCCGGAATCCACGGGTACTCCGAGGCCATCCGGCGACCCTCGTAGAAGCCGTCCTGCCACTGGCGGACCATCCCGACGGCCTCGTTGTTGAGGACGACGTAGGTGACGTCAAGGTTCTCGCGGACCGCCACCGACAGCCCCTGCACCGTCATCAGGAACGAGCCGTCGCCGTCGAAGCAGACGACCTCTTGGTCGGGGGCGGCCAGTTTCGCGCCGATGGCCGCGGGCACGCCGTACCCCATCGTCCCCAGGCCGTGGGAGGAGACCCACGTCCGGGGCTCGGTGAACTCCCAGAACTGGGAGGCCCACATCTGGTGTTGGCCGACGCCGGTACAGACGACGGTGTCGTCCGGCGTCATCTCGGAGAACCGCTCGACGACGTACTGGGGCTTGAGCGGTTCGTCGTCCGGCGTCGAGTAGTCCATCGGGTACTCGTCTTTCCACGTCTGGCACTGCTCGCGCCACTCGTCGGCGTCCGGTGCGCGGGGCATCGCGTCGAACAGTTGGCGAAGCACCGCGCGGGCGTCCCCGACCAGCGGGTAGTCCGCGTAGACGTTCTTGCTGATTTCGGCGGGGTCGATGTCGACGTGGACGACCTCCGCGTCGGGCGCGAAGGAGTCGACGCCGCCGGTCAGGCGGTCGTCGAACCGGGTGCCGATAGCCAGCAGGCAGTCGGTGTTCGAGATAGCCATGTTGGCGTAGCCGGTGCCGTGCATCCCGGCCCACTCCAAGGAGAGGTCGTGGTCCTCGGGGAAGCTCCCGATGCCGGGCATCGTCGTGATGACCGGAACCTCGTACTCCGTGGCGAACTCGCGCAGCGCGTTCGACGCCTCCGCCCGGATGACGCCCCCGCCCGAGAGGATGACCGGGCGGTCGGCACCGGCCAGCGCCTCGGCGGCCTCTTGCACGGCCGCGTCGTCGGCCTCCTCGGGCACGTCGTACGTTTCCGGCGTCTCGGGCGCGTCGGGCTCGATGTCGGTCTCGCCCTGCGTGACGTCTTTCGGGAGGTCGACCAGCGTCGGCCCCTGTCGGCCGGCGTCGGCCAGCGCGAACGCCTCGCTCACGTCGTGGCCGACGGTGTCGGGGCTGTCGGCGAAGTAGCTCTCCTTCGTGACCGGTTGGGTGATGCCGACGGTGTCGGTCTCCTGAAAGGCGTCGTTGCCGACGAAATCCGTCGGGACCTGCCCGGTCAGCGCGACGACGGGGTCCGAGTCCATGTTGGCGTCGGCGATGCCGGTCACGAGGTTGGTCGCGCCCGGGCCGGACGTGGCGAAACAGACGCCGGGGTCGCCCGTGACGGTGCCGTAGGCGTCGGCGGCGTGGGAGGCCCCCTGCTCGTGGGCCATCGTCACGTGATTGATGTCGGAGTCGTACAGCGCGTCGTAGACGGGCATGATGGCCCCGCCCTGCACGCCGAAGACGTACTCCGCGCCGGCGTTTTCGAGCGCTCGGATGACCGACTGAGCGCCGGTCGTCACCGGCTCCTGTGTGCTCTCGCCGGTCGACTCCCCGGTCTGTTCCGCGTCCGTTTCCGCTTCCTCTTTCGGGACCGACGCGCGTTCGCTCATCGCGTCCCTCCCGCGTGATACGAGCGTCGTGTGGCTGTTGTGTACATTGCTTGCGTTGCTGTGGTGTGGTGGTGGAATATCGGTACGACCGGCACGGAGGTAGAGATGTGAGGGGCTATACAGCCCCTACAATACCCTCGCCGAGAATAGCGGACGCGGCGCTGGCCGCGGGACCGACCCGAACGCCAGCGCGCGCAGTCATCACATCCGGAGTCTGTCCGGCCCGGATAATAAGCGTTCTGTGATAGGTTTCTCCGAACGACGCGGGACCGGGGGCGCGTGCCGCCGCTGGGTAGGCGGCGCTGGCGGTGTGCCGGCACGACCGAGAACGGCATGGGCCTACGCCCGGACCTCCTCGGTCGCTTCCTCGACGCCGACCTCCGTGGCGAACCGTTCCAGCTCGGTCATCGTGACCTGCTGTTTCTCCGCGCCGAACTCCTTGACGCGGCGGGTCACCTCCCGCACTTCGGCGTCGGTGGGGTCGTAGCCCGCGTCGACGAGCCGCTCGCGCACCGAGTGCGCGCCGGTGTGTTTCCCCAACACCAGTTCGCGCTCCGCGCCGACCATCTCGGGGGTCATGACGCCGGGCTCGAACGTGTCGGAGTTCTCGATGACGCCGGCCGCGTGGATGCCGCTCTCGTGGGAGAATGCGTTGCGCCCGACCACCGGCTTGTTGGCCGGTACCGGGATGTCGGACTTCTCCCCGACGAGCCGCGACAGCTCCGTGATGCGCGTGGTGTCGATGCCGGTGTCGACGTCGTACAGCGCCTCCAGCGCCATCGCCACCTCCTCGTAGGCCGCGTTGCCGGCCCGCTCGCCGATGCCGTTGACCGACACCTGCGCCTGCCCCGCGCCGGCCTCGTAGCCGGCGATGGCGTTGGCCGACGCCAGCCCGAAGTCGTCGTGGGCGTGGACGTCGATACGGGCGTCCGTGACCGAGTCGACCTTCCCGATGAGGTCGGCGAAGCGACTCGGCGTCGCCACCCCGCAGGTGTCGGGGATGTTTATCCAGTCGGCCCCCGCCTCGGAGGTCGCTTGGATGACCTCGACGAGGAACTCCTCGTCGGTACGGGTGGCGTCCATCGGCGAGAACATGCACTCGGCACCGGCCTCGGCGATGCGCTCGACGGACTCGACGGCCGAGTCCAGCGCCTCCTGCCGGGTCGCGTGCATGGAATCCTGCAACTGTACGTCCGACGTCGAGACGAACGTGTGGACCATGTCCACACCCGAATCCAGCGCCGCCTCGATGTCTTTCTCGACCACACGCGCCAGCCCGCAGGTCGTCACGTGCGTGGACTCCGCGATGTCCCGGACCGCCTCGAACTCCGCGTCGGAGTTGACGGGGAACCCGGCCTCGATGACGTGGGTCCCCATCTCGTCGAGTACGGCGGCTATCTCGCGTTTGTCCTCGTAGTTGAACGACGTGCGTGGCGATTGCTCACCGTCGCGCAGCGTGGTGTCGAAAATGCGTGCGTCTGTTATCTCAGACGTGGAATCCAGTGTGCCCTGGAAGAACTCGATCCGCCGGAGATCCCGACGTGCCCTCGTTGTTGGACATAAGCACCTACATCTGGACGCTTCCGGTATTTATAGCTGTCCATCGGTCCCACCCGCGACCGACACGCGCAGGCGACGACGCGCGTCAGACACCGGGGTGGGGGTTTTTGCCGCCGTGTCGCCTGTACGCTCGTATGAGTGACTTCGATGGACTGGACCTACAGGCCGTCGAGGACCAGATGGAGGTCGACGGGGACACCGGCGGCAGCCACCGCGTCGTCCTCGGGGTCCTCGACGGGGACACGCCCGACGAGGAGTGGGTCGAATCCATAGACGACGGCTGTGTCCTCGTCTTGCACGTCGACGGCGACCTGAACGAACTCGCCGCTGGGTTCGCCCGCCCGGTCACCGAGGCCGGCGGCGAACTGATGCACTTCCGGGGTTTTCTGGTCGTGACGCCCCCCGGCGTCAGTATCGATTCGGACCGGTTGGACTGACCGGCCGACCGGCGAATCGGATGCCAGCGAATCGACAGCGGCGTCTCAGCCGGCGTCGACCAGCGTCAGGTAGTGGCCGTCGGGGTCCCGGATTCGGACGCCGCCCTCGACGGCCGTGACTGCCAGCGCGTCGTCGGCCACCTCGCGGGCGACCGAGCGCGGCGCGTCGGCGACGACGCCGAAGTCGACGTGGACGCCGCCGCGGGCGTCGGCGATGCCCAGCCGCGGCGACCAGAGTTCGAGGTCGAACTCGCCGGTCGAGAGGCGCACCCGCCCGTCCGCTCGGCCGTCGTCAACGACAGCGAAGCCGAGCCGTTCGTAGAAGCCGACGGCGGCGTCCAGCCGCTCGACTTCGAGGACGAGTTCGAACAGGCCGCCGACGCCGCCCCCGTCGACAGGGCGCTCGCCCAGTTCCACGCAGTTTCCTTCGGGGTCGTAGAAGTACAACGAGCGGGCGTCGCCGAACGTGCGCTCCACGAGGTCGAACCGCTCGGCGAGGCGGGCGTACCAGTCGTCGTAGGTCCGTTCGGGGACACGCAGCGCGTAGTGGGTGTGGAGCCCGCCCCGCGGGACCGGCCCGGGTTCGCGGAGCCGGAGTTCCGTCCCGCCGGCGGCCAGCACCGTCTCGCTCTCGACCTCACGGACGGCGTCCAGTCCGAGAACGGCGTCGTAGAACGCCGCCGTCCGGTCGACCCGCTTCGTCTCCAGCGCGAGCCACGACGGCGAGGAGAGCATTGTCGGACCGACGCCGCCGACGGAGGTAACTGCTGTGGTACCCCCTCACAGAGGTCGTTTAATGTGTCGGCACGACAGAGTGGGAACGTCAATGGAACGGCGCGCGCTGTTGGCGACGTTGGGAACCGCTATCGGCTCCGGCTGTCTCCGGTTTCGGGGCGGGCAGTCGACGGCCACCGGAACGGACACGCGGGCGGCGACGGCCGCGGCCGACGGCCAGTCGTCCCGGACGAGCACCCGTGCGGAGACGAGCACCGAGACGGACACATTCGACGGGTCGGTCTCGCTGGAACAGCGGTGGCAGGTGGACGGCTGGGCCGGCGACATCTGGACGCTGGACGGGACCTTCTTCCTCCCGGGGCAGGGGGCCTACAGCCCGGACGGGACCGAGGTCTGGACGGTGGAGCCGCCGGGACAGGAGTACTTCCCCGAGTCGGTCGGCTACACGGACGCGTCGGTGTTTCTGGGCGCGCTCGGCTCCGACGAGGTCCAGCGGGGGCGACTGTACGCCTACAGTCGGGCGGACGGGGGGCGCGAGTGGACCTTCGACACGCCCGCGGACGGCATGCACACCCGCGTCAGGACGGTCACGGCGTCGGGCGACGGGGTCGTCTTCTGCGGGTGTGACGGCGACGGAAGCGGCGACGACCAAGCGCCGCTGGTGTACGCGCTCGACGCGGCGACGGGCGACGTGGTGTGGCGGACTGGGGACCTCACTCCGTCGTTCGTCACCACGATAACGGTCCGGGACGGCGCGGTCTACGTGCTCACGACCGCCGGCGTGTTCGTCTTCGACGCCGCGAGCGGCGACCGACTGCGGTCGGCGGAGCAGTACATCGGCTTCGGCGGCGGCGTCCGACGCGCAGAGACGCTGTACGTGACCGGGACGGCGGCACGAGCGCTCGCGCTGCCCGGCCTCGACGCGGAGTGGCAGCAGTCGCTCGTCAGCAACGCATCGAGCGTGCGGCCGGTGCTCGCCGGCGACACTGTGGTCGTCACGACCGACGCGGGGCACGTCGTCGGACTCGACGCCGCGTCGGGCCGACAGCGCTGGCAGCGCCGCATCCAGACGGAACCCCGATACCGCCCGGAAGTCGGCGACGGACTCGTCTGGGTCGTCGACGACACTGCGACCACGTACGCCTACACCGTCTCGGACGGCGAGTTGGTCTACGAGCGCTCCGACGGCGGCGACGCGAGCACCCCCTTGGGCGTTCTCGGCGACACGCTGCTGACGGTGACCGAGACCGACGACGGGGGACACCTGACCGCGTACCGCGTCGTCCGGGCCGAGACGTAGCGGACGGGCACCTCGGAACTGCACCACCGGCACTGGGAACACCGCACGAGACAGCGCCGGCGGGCGCACCCGGCAACCGCGTCCGGCGCGAGTCGGCAGGCCGCTTTTACGTTTCGCCGACCTCGCTACGAGTATGCCGATGAAAGGTTCGGGCCGTGCGACCCACTGGGAGGAGACGAACCGCTGGGAGCGAGGGGCGAGTTGGATAGCCTACCCCGAGGAGGAGATGCAGCGGGCGAGTCACGTCCTCGGGACCGACGCCGGCGCGTTCGTCGTCGACCCGGTCGACGCCGAGGGCATCGACGACCTACTGACGGAGTTCGGCGAGGTGGCCGGCGTCGTCATCCTGCTCGACCGCCACAAGCGCGACTGCGCCGCGGTGGCGAACCGCCACGACGTGCCGGTGTACGTCCCCGACATCATGGAAGGGGCCGCGGACGACCTCGACGCCCCGGTCGAAATCGTTCACGGACAGCTTCCGGAGACGGACTACGGCGTCCACGAGGTCGTCCGGAACCCCTTCTGGAAGGAGGCCGCGCTGTACGGCGACGCCGACGACACGCTGGTCGTCTCGGAGTCGGTCGGGACGGCCGACTTCTTCGTGACGGGCCGCGAGCGGCTGGGGGTCCACCCCGTCCGGCGGCTCACGCCGCCCTCGAAACTCGGCCGTCTCGACCCGGACCGTATTCTCGTCGGCCACGGACACGGTGTCATGGACGACGCGACGGAGGCGCTCACTTACGCTCTCAAGGGGTCTCGGAGCCGGTCGCCGAGCCTGTACGCGAAGGCGCTGCGCTCGTTCGTCTTCGGCTGAGGCACGGACGACGACGTTTTACCCCCGGCGTGCGAACTGCCCACGTGGTCTACGTCACACGAGGACTGGTCGAGACGCTGTTGCGCCTCGCGCGGGAGGCCGACCCCGACGACGTCACGATTTCGCTGGCGGTCACGCCGGCCGCGGAGCTCTCCGAGACGGACGTACCCTCGGAGACACCGGTGTTCACCGACTTCTACCTGCCCTCCGCGGGCGGGTCGGTCAACGCCGTCTTCGGGATGGACCTCGGGACGCCGGCGGGCCAGACACAGGGGCGGTTCGTCTCGCACCCGCGGGGACACATGGGCGTCAGCGAACTCGACGACCTCCACGAAGTCGTGTTCGTCGCCGTCCCGCCGTGGGACGACGACGCCTTCGGCGCGTTCGACCGCGCCGGGCGGCGCAAGGACGTGACGATACTCGACGCCGAGCCCCCCGAGGAGTACCCCGCGTAGCGCCCGCTCTCACTCCAGATAGCCGAGGTCGCGCAGTTGGTCGGTAATGTCCTGAAACTCCGCCTCGGTCAGTTCCCCCTCGCGCTGGTGTTGGACGACGATGCTGCGAAGCAGGAAGCGGACGAGGTCCGACGTGCTGGAGAAACTGGTCCCCTCGATGGTCTCCTCGACGCGGTCGGCGAGGTCCTTCGGTATCGAGACCGTCGTGTAGTCTGCCATACCGGGGGCAGGACGGCCCGAGGCAAAGGCGTTGTGACCCCCGCGGTCGCCGTGGCGGCTACTGGGGGTCGTCGGCCTCGGTGTCGAACTGGCCCATCGTGGCGGCGCTGGTCGGCGAGAACATCATCGGCGCGCCGCGCTCGCGCGAGTCGGTCTCCTGTGGGCGGGTCGCGGTGGTCGTCTGTGTGAACGCGTCGTCGTCGGTGGGTGTCGTGATTCGGGTCGTCATCCGGGTGGTGGTGTGGGTCGGGTGTGGTCGGTCGGCGGCGCTGTGGCGCGGGTCGAACGGCGCGTGGCGGATACAAGCATGCACTCACCGGTTTGGCGGCATCTATAATAAATGTTAATGATGTAGTTGTGTGGTAACTGGTAACAATCATTATTGTCAGCCGAGGTGTATTTCAGGCCGGTGAGAAAGATGAAACTGTTCCCGAGACTCAGCGGCCTGTTCGGCGGCGAGACGGCCGAACCGCCGGAGATGAACTTCGAGTGCGTGCTGTGCGGGAAGCAGACGGAGACGGCCAGAACGGTGTGTCCGAACTGCGGTGGGCAGATGAAGCCGCTGTAGTTCGGCGGCCGTCAGACGACGAGGCGGCGCTCGTAGTCGGTCAGGTTCTCGTAGCCGTCCTCGGTGACGACCACGATGTCCTCGATGCGGAGGCCGCCCACGTCGGGGTCGTACAGCCCCGGTTCGACGGTGACGACGTGGCCGGCTTCGAGTTCACCGCCGGTCGGGGAGAGGCTGGGCAGTTCATGCACGTCGAGGCCAACGCCGTGGCCCGTGCTGTGGATGAACCCCGTCTCGGTGCGCTCGTCGCTGCGCAGCGTCGGGTGTCCCGCGTCCTCGTACACGTCACAGACCGCGTCGTGTATGTCGGCTCCAGTGGCACCCGCTTCGAGGGCGTCGAGAGCGGCGTCCAGCGCCCGCTCGGTGAGGTCGTGCCACTCCCGGATTTCCTCGCTCGGGTCGCCGCTGACGAACGTCCGCGTCATGTCGGCGTGGTACTTCGACGCCTTGTGCTGTGGGAAGATGTCGACGATGACCGGCTCGTCGGCCGTCAGCGGGCCGATTCCGCGGTCGTGGGGGTCGGCGGCGTCGCGGCCACAGGCCACGATGGTCTCGTCGAGTGAGCAGCCATGGCGCAACAGCGTCACCTCTATCTCCTCTTTGACGCGCTCGCTGGTCAGGGGCTCGCCGTCGTGTTCGAGCGTGCCGTCGCTCTCCACGTCGGCCGCTCGCAGCAGGTCCTCGGCGGCGGCCATCGCGGCCTCGTTGGCCCGCTGGGCCGTCCGGACGTGGTCGACCTCCTCGTCGGTCTTCGTCGCCCGTATCTCCGTGACGACGCCGTCCCGGTCGGCAGTCACCGCGACGCCACGGTCCCGCAGGCCGTCGGCGGTCCCCAGCGGGAACCGGGGCGGGACGGCGACGCTATCGACGCCGTGGGAAGCGAGGAAGTCCGCGAGGACGTACGAGACGGCCTCCTCCGGACCGTGTTCGGCGACCTTCCGCTGGTGGTCGAAGTCGACGTAGCGCTCGACGGTGTCGGCCCGGGCCTCGCGCATGGCGCGGCCGTACTCCAGACTGCGGGGAAAGAGGAGATGGACCGCGCCGTCGTACAGCGTGACGAACGGGTCGGGGGCGTCGAACCCGGAGAGGTAGTACTGGTCCGAGTCTGTCGAGTCGGCGTCTATCAGGTAGCCGTCCGCGCCGGTCTCGTCGAGGTAGGCGTCCAGTCTCGCGAAGTCGGGGTCCATATCTCACCCTCGCGGCGGCGAGGGAAATGGGTACCGCCCCCGGTGGCACCGACCGGGACCGGCCCGGCCGCGAGAGTGTTATCCGGTCGGCACTCCTCGGTCGAGACGTGACCGACGACGCCATCGTCGCCGACGGGGTCGAACTGACCTACGCCGACGGCACGCGAGCGGTGCGCGGCATCGATCTGACGGTGCCGGCGGGCGAGTTCTTCGGCTTTCTCGGTCCCAACGGTGCCGGGAAGACAACGCCCATCAAGACGCTAGTCACCCTGCTCCGACCGACCGCCGGGACCGTCCGCGTCAACGGCTTCGACGTGGTCGCCGAGGGCCGGGCCGTCCGTGAGACGGTGGGGTACATGGCCCAAGAGACGAGCGTCGACCCGGAGCTGACCGCCCGCGAGAACCTCCGGTTCGCCTGCGACGCCTACGGCGTCCCGAGGCGCGACCGGGCCGCCCGCATCGACGAACTGCTCGACCTCGTGGACCTCGCGGACGTGGCCGACAAGCGGGCTGACGACTTCTCGGGCGGCATGAAAAAGCGCCTCGACGCCGCCACGGCGCTGGTCCACCGCCCGCCGCTCGTCTTCTTAGACGAGCCCACGACCGGGCTGGACCCCAAGGCGCGCAACCGCCTGTGGGAGTACTTCGAGCGCATCAACGACCGGGGGACGACCATCTTCCTGACGACGCAGTACCTCGAAGAGGCCGACGCCCTCTGTGACCGACTGGCGGTCATCCTCGACGGCGACATCGTCTCGGAGGGGTCGCCGGCACAACTCAAACGCGAGGTCGGCGGCGAGATTCTGGAAGTGTCCGTCGAGGGCGGCCCGGACAACAGGGAGCGCGCCGCCGCGGTGGCCCGCGCCGAGGACCTCTTCGAGGTCGACGCGACCGTCGAGGTCACCGACGACGGGCTGGCGGTTACCTCCTCGCTGGCCCGCTCGCGGGGGACCGACCTCCTCGTCGCGCTCCGGGACGCGGACCTGACCGTGACGGGGTTCAACGTCCGCGCGCCGACGCTCGACGACGTGTTCCTCGCCATCACCGGCGAGCATCTGGACGACGAACGAGAGGCGGTGGCGTCGCCGGCCCCCGGCGGGGGTGACTCGGTGTGAGCGAGGCGGCCGACTCCCCGCGGCGGTCGGGCAACACTTTCCTCGGGGACCTCTGGGTGAACTTCGTCCGCTGGAACATCAAGGCCGTCCGCAACCCGTTCGTGCTTGTGGTATCGCTCGTCCAACCCGTCATCTTTCTCGTCCTGTTCACGCAGGTCTTCGGACAGGTGGCGACCGGCGCGGTCAGCCGCGGGGGCGCGACGCTGTCCTACGAGACGTATCTCGTGCCGGCCATCTGCATGCAGGTGGCGCTGGCCGCGGCGGCCACCTCCGGCGTGGGACTGGTCAACGACATCGAGAACGGGATGTTCGAGAAAGTGCTGGTCAGTCCGATGAACCGCGCCGCGGTCTTCCTCGGGAAGACGGCCGCCGAACTCGTCCGCATCGCCGTCCAGATAGCCATCATCATCGGACTCGGGACGGTGCTGGGCGCGGAGGTCGCGACCGGCCTCGTCGGCGCGGCCGGCATCGTCGCCGTCGGCGTCCTCTTCTCGCTGTGGTTCACCGCACTGTCGAACACCATCGCCGTCGTCACCCGGGACCAGGAGTCGACCATCATCGGCGCGAACCTGCTCCAGTTCCCGCTGCTGTTCGTCTCGACGGCCTTCCTCCCGCTGTCCGTCCTCCCGGGGTGGATACAGACGGTCGCGCGGTTCAACCCCGTCACCTACGGCGTCGACGCCGCGCGGGCCATCATGCTCGGCCGGGACGTGATGACCGTCGTCGAGGTGACCGAGTACGGACTGGAATTCGGCGGCCTCTACAACACGCTCGTCCCAGCTATCGCCGTGTTACTCGCGCTCGGGGTCGTCTTCGGTAGCGTCGCGGTGTACATGCTCCGGCGGGCCTCTAGTGCCGACGTGGCCTGACCCGCCTAGGCTCGTCGCCTCGGTGCAGTTCCGGGGTGGCAAGGTACTTTCGGCTCCCGTCCCAACGACGGCCATGGAGAAAGTCTCCACCGACGCGGTCGAACCGCAGTCGATGACCGGTGACATCGACCGGCGCGGGCTGTCGGACCCGCTGGGCACCACCGACCTCGCTATCAACCACTACCGGCTGGCCCCCGGCGAGGGCTTCTCGGGGAGCCTCCACGCCCACATGGACCAAGAGGAGGTGTTCTACGTCGTCGAGGGCGAGGCCACCTTC
The DNA here is from genome assembly GCF_055632455.1 of Haloarcula sp. MBLA0138. Lineage (NCBI taxonomy): Archaea > Methanobacteriati > Methanobacteriota > Halobacteria > Halobacteriales > Haloarculaceae > Haloarcula > Haloarcula sp. MBLA0138. The sequence goes on from NZ_CM145746.1 coordinate 1,073,318, forward strand.
GAGACGATGGACGGTGCGGTCACCGTCGGCGCGGGCGAGGCCGTCCGGTTCGCGCCCGGCGAGTTCCAGACGGGGACCAACGAGAGCGACGAGGAACTGCGGGCCATCGCGCTGGGTGCGCCACGCGACAGCGAGGACGTACGCGTGCCACAGGACTGCCCGGAGTGTGGCAACGACGACATGCGCGCGCTCCCCGCCGAGGACGGCGACGGGTTCGCGCTGCAGTGTCCGGAGTGTGGCGCGGAACTGGACGCGTAGCGAGCGATACCCTCTTGTCGCCCGCCCGCCACCCGGCGGGCATGGACGTCACTATCTCACCGTCGACCGTCGGCGGGACCGCACAGGCCCCGCCGTCGAAGAGCTACACCCACCGCGCGGTGCTGGCGGCCGGCTACGCCGACGGCGCGACGGTCACGGACCCGCTCGTGAGCGCCGACACGAAAGCGACGATGCGCGCCGTCGAGGCCTACGGCGGCCGGGTCGACCGCTCGGACGGACGCATCGAAATCGAGGGGTTCGCCGGCGACCCGGCGACCCCCGACGACGTGGTGAACTGCGCCAACAGCGGGACGACGATGCGCCTCGTGACCGCGACGGCGGCGCTACAGGACGGGCTGACGGTCCTGACCGGCGACGGCTCGCTGCGCTCGCGGCCGCAGGGGCCGCTGCTCGACGCCGTCGAGCAACTGGGCGGGCGCGCCGAGAGCACGCGGGCCAACGGACAGGCCCCGCTGGTCGTCGGCGGCGGCGTCGACGGCGGGCGGGTCGCCATCCCCGGCGACGTCTCCTCGCAGTACATCACCGCCCTGCTGATGGCCGGCGCGGTCACCGACGACGGCGTCGAAATCGACCTGACGACCGAACTGAAGTCCGCGCCGTACGTCGACATCACGCTCGAAGTGCTCGCCGACTTCGGGGTCGACGCCGCGGCGACGGCCGACGGCTACGCGGTCGCGGGCGGGCAGACCTACGACCCCGCGGGCGGCGAGTACGCCGTCCCGGGCGACTTCTCCTCGATGAGCTACCTGCTCGCGGCGGGCGCGCTGGCGGCCGACGACGGCCTCGAAGTCACCTCGGCCCACCCGAGCGCGCAGGGCGACGCCGCCATCGTCGGCGTGCTCCAGCGGATGGGTGCGGACCTCGACTGGGACCGCGACGCCGGCGAGATAACCGTCCGGCGGTCGGCCCTCTCCGGCGTCGCGGTGGGCGTCGAGGACACGCCGGACCTCCTGCCGACCATCGCGGTGCTGGGTGCGGTCGCCGACGGCACCACCCGCATCACGGACGCCGAACACGTCCGCTACAAGGAGACCGACCGGGTCAGCGCGATGGCCGAGGCGCTGTCGAAGATGGGGGCCGAAATCGAGGAGGAGCGCGACGAACTAGTCGTCCACGGCGGTCGGAGCGACCTGCGGGGCGCGACCGTCGACGGCCGGGCCGACCACCGCATCATCATGTCGCTGGCCGTGGCCGGACTGGTCGCCGACGGCGAGACGACGGTCACCGGCGCGGAACACGTCGACGTGTCGTTCCCCGACTTCTTCGACGTGCTCGGCGGACTGGGCGCGGCGGTCCGGCAGTAGCGCGGCGGTCCGGCGGTAGGCCCCGTCGGGGCCACGCGTCGCGGCCGGGGGTTCGCACCTACAAGGTTCAAATGCCCCCGTCCCTCACACGTTCGTAATGAACGGCAACGAGTTCGGTCGTCTCTTCCGCATGACGACCTACGGCGAGTCCCACGGGGAGGCCATGGGCTGTACGGTCTCGGGCGTTCCCGCTGGCGTCGAGCTCTCCGCGGAGGAGATACAACGGGACTTAGACCGGCGCAAGCCGGGTCAGTCGATGATTACGACCTCGCGGGGCGAGCCCGACAAAGTGACGCTCAACTCGGGGGTTCAGGACGGCTACACGACCGGGACGCCCGTCGGCATGGTCATCCAGAACAAGGACGCCCGCTCGGGCAAGTACGAGCCGTTCATCACGGCCCCCCGGCCGTCCCACGGCGACTACACCTACTCCGCGAAGTTCGGCACGCGCAACTGGGGCGGCGGCGGCCGGTCGTCGGCCCGCGAGACGGTCAACTGGGTCGCCGCCGGCGGCGTGGCGAAGCAGGTCCTCGCCCAGAGCGACTTCGACGTGACCATCAAGGCCCACGTCTGCCAGATAGGCGACGTGGAGGCCGGCCCGGTCACCTTCGAGGACATGCTCGAACACAGCGAGGAGAACGAGGTCCGGTGTGCCGACCCCGACGCCGCCGCGGAGATGCGCGACCTCGCCGACGAGTACCAGACGGAGGGCGACTCCATCGGCGGGGCCATCTACTTCGAGTGTCGCGGCGTCCCGCCGGGGTTGGGCGCGCCCCGCTTCGACAGCTTCCCCTCGCGGCTCGCACAGGCGATGTACTCCATCCCCGCCGTCAACGACTTCGAGTACGGCATCGGCCGCGAGGCCCGCACCACGCGGGGCAGCGAGTACAACGAGGACTGGGAGTTCGACGAGGACGGCCACCCCGTGCCGGAGGGCAACGACCACGGCGGGATTCAGGGCGGCATCACGACCGGTCAGCCCATCTACGGCGAGGTGACGTGGCACCCGCCCGTCTCGATTCCCAAGACCCAGACGACCGTCGACTGGGAGACCGGCGAGGAGAAGGAGATAACCGTGACCGGACGGCACGACCCCGTACTTCCGCCACGGGCCGTCCCGGTCGTCGAGGCGATGCTGTCCTGTACGGTGCTGGATTTCATGCTGCTGGCCGGCCGCATCAACCCCGACCGCATCGACGGCCGGCCGGGCGAGTACGACACCGACTACCACCCTTCCAGCCCGCAGAACGACCCCGAGGACGCCGACACCCACGCGACGACCGTCGACGAGGACTAGCATGGACGCCCAACAGGAGTCCCAATCCAACCCCTACGGGATGGACGCGGACTGTCAGAACTGCCCGGCACTCTGTGAGACCCGGTCGCAGGTGGTCCACGGCTACGGCGACGTGGGCGCGGACTTCCTCGTCATCGGCGAGGCCCCCAGCGAGGGGGCCGACCGCTCGGGGATTCCGTTCACCGGCGAGCGCGAGCGGGGCCTGCTCGACATCCTCGCCGCCGTCGACCTCTGTGAGGACCCCGACGCCGACGAACCGGAACTGGCCAAGACTTTCCTCACCTACGTCACGCGCTGTCGCCACCCCGACCGCGCGGCGACCGACGCGGAGGCCACCAACTGCGAGCCGTACCTCAACAGCGAGGTGCGGATGATAAACCCCGAACTGCTGCTCCCGGTCGGCCAGCGGGCCTTGGAGGAACTGGCCTTCGAGTATACGACGACGAGCGCCGACGAACTCGACGTGGCCGACCTCCACGGCGAGACGCTTCGCGGCCGCGGGTTCGAACTCTTGCCGATGGTCCCGCCCGCGGAGCAGACCGACGCCCAGCGCGAGGCGTTTCTGGAGAACTTCAGCGAGACGCTTGGCCGGGACTACCGACAGACGAAGGGCCGGCGGGGGCGCTGACCCGGGCGGCGACGCCGCGACGGCGCTGGCTCGGTCGCCCCGTCGCGCCGCCGTCAGTTCGGTCCCCACTCCGAGCGCAACGCGCCGAGGTCCGACGCCTCGCTCCGGAGGTCCGAGAGCGCCCAGACGATGTCCGAGAGCGTGACGATGCCGACGAGGTCGACCCCGTCGAGCACCGGGACCTTCTTGACCCCCTCGGCGGTCATAGTCCGGGCGACGGCCGAGACCGACCGGCCCGGCGTCGTCGTGACGACCGCGGGATGACCGACTGCCCGGATCGCGATGTCGCCGAGGGGCTGCCCGGTCTCCGTCGCGGCCGCCAGCGCGTCCGACTCCGTGACCATGCCGACCGGGTTCCCGTCCCCGTCCACGACCACGGCCGACCCGACGCCGTTGTCCAGCAGCGCCTCGACCGCCACGTCGAGGGTCGCGTCAGCGTCGACGGTGACCACGTCCGTCGACATCAGGTCGCGCACGAGCATGGACCCGCGTAGGCCCTGTGTGGGGTTAACTCTCGGGGGCGGACACACCTTCCGCGACTGGAACGCAAGCGACTAACCGCCGCCCGCCACAGGAGGAGGTATGACCACTGTGGCAGTCCTCGCCGACCCTCCGGTCGACGGGACCGTCCTCCCCGCGCTGGCCGGCACGGTCCTCGACGAGAGCGAAGCGACCGCGCTCTACCGGGCGATGCTGGTCGACGTCTGTCGCGCGGTCGAGAAAAGCGGCGCGGAGCTGTTGGTGAACTACCGCCAGCCCGAGCAGGCCCCCGACAGTGTCGACCCGGAAGCGGCCGTCCGGGACGCGGTGGTCGACGAACTCGACGCGCCCGACGAGGCCCGCTTCGAGGTGCAGGTCGGGTCGACGCCGTCGGCCCGCGTCGGGAACACGGTGACGCACCTCCTCGAACGCGAGGGCGTCACGACGGCCGCGGCGGTCGAGCCGACGGCCGCACTGCTGGCCCGCCAGCAGGTCGACAGCGCCGCGATGAAGCTCCGCACCGACGACGTCGTCCTCGGTCCGTCGACCGACGGCCGCGTCTACTACGCCGGCTTCGGTGACCCGATAGACTTCGCCGACGCCTACGCCACTCCGACCGTCGAGACGCTGGTCGACCGGGCCGCCGACGCCGGCCTCTCCGTCGGCTTCCTGCCGACCGCGCCGGTCGTGGCGACGCCGGCCGACCTCCGGTCGGTGGTCCCGCTGTTGCGGGCGCGCCGCCGCGCCGAGCGCGTGGTCCCGCCCCGGACCAGCGACCTCGTCGAGGAGTTCGGGCTCCGGGTCCGCGACGACGACGGCCCCGCGCTGGTCCGCGAGTAACCGACAGGCCTTAGACGGGGGACCCGGTAGCCACGCCCGCGGTGGGGTGGCAGAGCGGCCTATTGCGCCTGCCTTGAAAGCAGGTATCCTCACGGGTTCCTGGGTTCGAATCCCAGCCCCACCGTATTTTCCCACGAGTGTCGCCGCGGTTGCTGTCGAATCGGGTACATTTATACGGTCGGTGGCGGTTAGATTTATACGATGCTGCGAGACAACTGGTCCCCAAGCGGTACCCGCGTCCTCACGCTCTGTCTCGTGACCCTCCTCCTCGCCGGCAGCGTCGTCGGTCCCGTCGCCGCAGACCCCCAGACGTTCGTCAACAGGGCGAACGGCGACGGCCCGTCGGTCCTCGTCGGCGAGGCGTACAACGTCACGGTCATCGTCTCGAACACCGGTAGCGACAGCGGCGGACAGACGGTCGACATCAAGCGCAACGGCACGACGGTGGCGACGGAGCGGGTCGTCGTCGGGTCCAACGAGGACGAACGACTCGAATTCACCCTCCGGTTCGACGAGCCCGGTCGGTACGAACTGAAGGCCAACGACCGGCGGATACGGACGGTCTCGGTCCGCGCGGCGACGGCCACCATCGTCAACGAGACGGCCGCGAGCCAGACGGTCGCGGTGGAGGCCGCCGCGGTGTCGACCACGGAGCCGTACGCGGTCGACGTGCCGGCGTCGAACCGCTCGGTCGCGCTCGACGGGTGGACCGTCGAGGCGACCCAGCGGAACTTCACCCAACGGGTCACCGCCTATAGCGACCCGTCGGCGTCGAACGCGACGCTCCCGGCCGCGGACAGCGCGACCGTGCTCGGCGTCCTGACGACCGGGTCGACCGGCGGCGTCGACGCGGTGACGATGCGCGTCGCCGTCAACCGGTCGCTGCTCCGGTCCAGCGGGCTCGACCCGTCGGCGGTCACGCTCTACCGTCGCAACGGGAGCGCGTGGACGGCGCTGAACACGTCGGTCGCGGCCGAGCGGACCGACGCCGTGGTCTACGAGGCCCGCACCGCCGACCCCTCGACGGTCGCCGTCGGTAGCATCGAGCCGGTCCTGTCCGTGACCGACACGTCGCTCAGCACGGCCCCGACCGACACCGGACAGCGCATCACCCTCGAAGCGGTCGTGCGCAACGACGGCGCGGTCGGGGGGCCCTACGAGGCGCGGATGCTGGTCAACGACGAGAGTATCAACACGACGACGGTGACGGTCCCGGCCGGCGAGTCGCGGACGGTCGCCCTCACCCACGTCGTCGAGTCGGCCGGGAACTACGAAGTCGCGCTCGGCGAGCGTGACGCCGGCAGCGTGGTCATCTCCGAGGCGCAGGTGTCGACGGCGACGCCGAGTTCGGCGACGGAGGCGGGGACGGAATCCGGCGTCGCCACCAGCACGACCGGAACCGGTAGCGACGCCGGGAGTGGCCTCTTACCCGCCGGCGTCCCGGCGACCGTTGTGGGTATCGACACGCGCTACCTCGCGGGCGGCGTCGGGGGCGCGCTCGTCGTCTTCCTCGCCATCGTCGGCCTCCTGCGACGGCGCGGCGGCGGCGGAAGCGGCGGTGGCGGCGGCTTCGAACAGCTGTAGCCGGAGAGAAATCCTTTTGCCGCCGGTGTCCGGAGGTCGGGTATGGACTGGCCCCACGACCCGGACGGCGAGGAGGGCAGCGAAGGACGGCGCAAGTACGGCCACGCCGTGCTCGCCAAGAAGATAGACGAGGACGAGGACTTCCCCCTGCGGGCCGAGGAGTACGTCGAGCAGTACGGGGACCACCCGGTCCGCATCGACTACGAGACGGTCGTCAGCGTCGCCGACATCTTCGAGCACGTCGACCAGTCGGAGTTCGCGGACTTCCCGGACTTCCACACCACGCTGGGCGAGGCGCTGCGCGAGGCGGACCTCTGGCCCTACCGACTCGAACACGCCTGAGTTCGATTGGTGCGTGTGAACGCGCGACACATTCTTGTGGAGAGCTGTCGTACCACCTCGTATGGCGACCCGTAGCCCGAACACCGAAACGGCCGAGCCACGGCTTCCGGACGACGTCGTCGCCGACCTGCTGGCCGACGAGCGCCGGCGGCGGCTCGTCGACGTGCTCGCCGCCCGCGGGGCACCGATGGTCCTCGAAGACCTCGCGGCACTACTCGTCGCGCGCGAGCGGGGCTGTGATCCGGCGGACGTGTCGGTCGCGGACAGGCACGCGGCCCGAGACGACCTCTTCGAGTCTCACCTCCCAAAACTGACCGCAACCGGCGTCGTCGCGTTCGACTCCCAGCTGGGGACCGTCGACCTCCTCGCGGACGTTCGCCCGGCGAGCGACCGGTAACGGCTTTCGACAGACCAATACCGGTCGGCCCCCAACCGTCGAGCGACAGTGACGAACACGCAGGTCACCCATATCCAGATAGACAACTACGGGCCGTGGACAGTGACGCCGGAGCCGCGCCGGGAGGTCGACCTCCAGACGCTCCAGTCCCGGCTCTACGCCGACCTCGCCCAACTGTTCGGCAACCGCGACGGCTACGTCTTCTTCTCGCGGTTCGACAACATGATCGCCGTCTCGAACGGGCTGGACGAGGCCGACCACGCGCTGATACAGGAGTCGGTCGCCAACCGCTACCCGGTTACGATGAGCCTCTCGGTCGCCACCGGGACGACGCCGGTGTCGGCGCTCGGGACAGCGACCGAACGGCTCCAAGAAGCCGGCAGCGCACAGGACAAGGGTCGTCGAGAAGTCCTCGGGGGCCAACCCATCGCCGAGGAGTTCCGGACCGACACGGACGTGCAACTCGCGCACTTCGACGTCAACGACGCCACGGGGAAGTACACCGACCAACTCAACGAGTTCGACACGTTCATCCGCATCGAGCAGGGGTACGCCTCGCTGATGAAGTACATGCGCGAGGCTCACGACTCGCTGGCCTTCTTCGTCGGCGGGGACAACGTCATCGCCGTTTGCCCCGCGCTCGACCGGCCGGCCTACGAGGACGCCATCGACCACGTCGCCGACGACGTGAGCGTCGACCTCAAGGTCGGCGTCGGCCGGGGCCGGAACGCCGCCGCCGCCGGGATGGACGCCAAACACGCCCTCGAAGCGTGTCGCGCCACCGGCGACGCGGTCGTCTTCGAGTGACTGTGGAGATTGGGGAGGACGCGGTATAAGCGTAGTGGAGGTACATTTTAGACCGGCCGTGTGATAATGACACGCATGAACGAGACGGTAACCGTTCGGGAGGTGATGAACCGGGAGTACGTCGGTGCCAGCGAGTCCGACGGCCTCGTCGAGACGACGGAGCTACTGGTCCGCGAGGACGAGGAACTCGCGCTCGTCGTGCGGGGCAACGAACCGGTCGGCGTCGTCACCGAGCGGGACATCCTCGGGCACGTCGTCGCCGACGGCGACCCGGCCTCGGCGACCGTCGGCGACGTGATGACTGAATCCATCCCCTCCGTCCCGCCGGACGCCCGGCTCTCGGAGGCCCGGGACCAGATGGCCGCGTGGTCTGCCGGCTGGCTGCTGGTGACCGACGACGGCGACCCCCTCGGCACCGTCACCGAACACGATATCCTCACGACCGCCCGCTTCGAGAGCGAGAGCACCGACGCCCCCGCCGAGGCGGCGACGGCATCGGAGCAGGTCGCGGCGACGGGACCGACTGACCGGCCCGGCGCGGCAGGCGACTCCTTCGACGAGCAGGGTATCTGCTCGGCCTGTGGAACCCTCTCCCGCGATTTGGCCTCGTTCAACGGGCAACTGCTCTGTGCGGACTGCCGTGACGTCTGACCCGCCGGACCGACCGCGGTCCCGCCCCGACACAAGGGCTTTGCCAGCCCCGCCCGCACCGTGAGTGTGGACATCCGTCCCGCCGAGACCGGCGACGTCGACGCCATCGTCGACCTCTGGGTCGAACTGGCGACCGACCAGCGCGACCACGGTTCGCACCTGCTCGCGGCCGCCAACCGCGGCCCCGTCCGCGAGGCCATCGCCCGGCGGACGGTCACCGACAACGTCTACGTCGCGGCCACCGACGACCGCCTCGTCGGGTTCGCCATGGGAGCGCTCGAAGAGGGTCGCTACGAACAGGACACCGTCCGCGGCGTCGTCGAGAACATCTACGTCGCCGAACCCGACCGCGACCGCGGCGTCGGCGGCCGCCTCCTTGCGGCGCTGGAAGCCGCGCTCGCTGCCGCCGGTGCCGACACGATAGCGCTGGAGGCCATGGCAGACAACGCCGCCGCCCGCCGGTTCTACCGCCGGCACGGCTACACCCCCCACCGCGTCGAGTTCGAGAAGCCGACCGAAAACGATACCCTCTAAACGGTCCCCCCGCAAGCACCATCCGCGCCAGGGGAGCTTGGGTGGTCCAAGCACTCGACTTGTAATCGAGAGTTCGTGGGTTCAAATCCCACCCCTGGCTCTCGCCCCCTGTCTCTCCGCCGCGTCTCGACGACCCGTCTCTCACCGGACCGGCGGCTGTCTGTCGTTCGTCGCCGCCGGAACGCGAAGCGAAAAGACGCGTCGGCGGATGTCGACGGACCGCCACGCTGTCGGTCGACCGCTCAGTAGCCCAACTGCTCGCGGACGAGTACGACCGTCGTCCGGTCGTCCTCGAGTTCCTGCCGGAAGACGAGCTGTTTCGCGATGGCGGAGTCGACGCCGTAAGCCTCCTTGGCGCGCTCGTTCTCCAGCGGGTAAGCGACGGATTCGAGTCGGTCGAAGGCGTCGTCTAGCGTCGCCACGATCTTGTTCACGCCGCTGACGATGACGACGTTGCTCGCGGCGAAGGGGTAGGCCCCGATACGACTGCCCGAGCGGTCCGCGGCGACGAGTTCGCCCGTCGCCGAGATAGCGTTGATGCCCCCGAGGAAGTAGTCGGCGGTCTGGGCCTCGCGGCGGGCGGCCTGCCGCTCGGCGTCGTCGTCGATGCCCCATATCTCGTCGGGCAGGCTCTCCCAGTCGTGGTCGCCCTCGGTGAGGTACTCGTCGAACCCGACCTCCTCCAGCGTCGTCGAGTGCCCGTTCATCACGGACGCGCCGGCAGGGACGTGGGATTTCAGCGTCTCCAGTGCCTCGTCGGCCGAGTCTACGACGACCACGTCGAACCCGTTGGCTTCGAGGTTCGCCACGGCCTCGTCGATGGTCTCGTCGTCGGGAAGTTCGTCGAGCGTTGCGTCGATATCGGCGTCGTCGGTGTAGTCGGATTTCTGCTGTGACATTGGTAGCGAGACGTTCGGTTCAGCGTCTCCCAGTACTGACTGCCGTCGTATAAGCCTCCGCGGACACCCGTATCAGGTGGTTACGCCGGTGTCACCGACATCTCAACGCCGACGAGAGTTCGCGCGTGACGGCACTGCACGCTCTGGCCCGCCCTCCAAGAGGGCCGTCCGAAATTCACTTGGTCGGGGCAGGCGCTGGGTTTCAACCACAGGGAGTCCGTCTGAAACCCGTGGAAGTCGTCGCCGGGGGACTGCTGCGACGCCAGCTTCAACCCCACAAGGGGTCCGTCTGAAACCCCTGCGGTTAATATCGCGTCCGAGAGGGAGAAATTGCTTCAACCCCACAAGGGGTCCGTCTGAAACGCCACGCTGTCCAACTCCGAGCCGTCGATGTCCCCGCTTCAACCCCACAAGGGGTCCGTCTGAAACGCGCCCGTCGACGCCGCCGAGCATGGCGTCGTCGGCTTCAACCCCACAAGGGGTCCGTCTGAAACCGGTGTGAGATAATGCCAAGCAATATACAGCACGGGCTTCAACCCCACAAGGGGTCCGTCTGAAACATGACTCTAGCAACGTATTTATCGGATTCAGTCCGTCGCTTCAACCCCACAAGGGGTCCGTCTGAAACCGGGTCTCCGATAATGGCTTGTGGGTCCCGGAGCTTCAACCCCACAAGGGGTCCGTCTGAAACACCACGTCCCCGCCAAAGTCGGTGCCGTCGTCGAGGCTTCAACCCCACAAGGGGTCCGTCTGAAACTAGTTTTATGGTTGCGGCGGCGCATACGTTTAGACACGCTTCAACCCCACAAGGGGTCCGTCTGAAACGAATACGTGGGTGGGGATGTTGGTCCAATCCATCTCGCTTCAACCCCACAAGGGGTCCGTCTGAAACCGAGGCTATCGCGGAGGTGTACGATGACTGACGACCGCTTCAACCCCACAAGGGGTCCGTCTGAAACCAGAGCCGGCTCTGGCTGGGTTCGCTGTCGAAGCCGCTTCAACCCCACAAGGGGTCCGTCTGAAACGCGCTGGCCCCCTACGCCCAGCCCGGCCGGAACCTCGCTTCAACCCCACAAGGGGTCCGTCTGAAACATATTTTCGCAATCGGTTTGTCAGAAATCACGCTGTGCTTCAACCCCACAAGGGGTCCGTCTGAAACTTACTGCGCTGCTTGATGTACTCCGTCCGAGCAAGGGCTTCAACCCCACAAGGGGTCCGTCTGAAACAGAATTAAGTACCCGGCCCCTAACTGGGAAGCAACGGCTTCAACCCCACAAGGGGTCCGTCTGAAACACGATCAGTGAGATGATTGCGAGAGCGAGCGCGATGCTTCAACCCCACAAGGGGTCCGTCTGAAACGTGGTAAATGGCAATCCAAAGTATACACAGGAGATGGCTTCAACCCCACAAGGGGTCCGTCTGAAACTCGAACTGGCGGCCCGTCTCGGCCGCGTCGGCCGTCGCTTCAACCCCACAAGGGGTCCGTCTGAAACACCCACGACGGCCAACACCGCTCACAGCGGGACTGCTTCAACCCCACAAGGGGTCCGTCTGAAACTATGTTGGTGGTGGTTGTGGTTGTAAGTGCAATGGTAGCTTCAACCCCACAAGGGGTCCGTCTGAAACCATGCCCGATTCGGGCACGTAACCGGTGCTATACACCCCTCAGAACTTCACGCTTTCGTCGACCCGCAATACCCCCGCTACCCCCGGGGGGTCGACGAAACGTCGGGTCGATACGGCCGGGCCGCCCCGCTGGCGGCGCGCCGCGAAGCCGAGTCCGGGGGGCATTTACCCTCCACCCACGCAGTGTCCCCTATGGACCCTGACGACGTCCGCCGCGACTGGGCCGAACGCGACGGGAAGTACTCGCCGACGTATTACGCCGGCCTCGGCCCCAACGGGGTGACCGAGACGCTCGCGGACGTCCTCGACCACTACGTCGACGACGACGCGCGCGTGCTCGAACTCGGTTGTGGCTCGGGCCGCCACCTCGCGTACCTGCTGGACCGCGGCTACGAGGACTTGACAGGCATCGACATCAACGAGCGGTCCGTCGAGGTGATGGCCGACGCCTACCCGGAACTGGCCGAGACGGGGACGTTCCACGTTGGCGCGATACAGGACCTGCTGCCGGAGTTCGACGACGGGGCCTTCGACGTTGTCTACACCGTCGAGACGCTCCAGCACATCCACCCGGAGGACGCGTGGGTCTTCGAGGAGGTGGCGCGGGTGACCGACGACCTGCTCGTGACCGCCGAGAACGAGGGCAACAGCCCGGAGCGAGGGCGCGAGGAGACCGACGTGAGCTACGTCGACGACGAGTTTCCGCTGTATCACCGGCACTGGAAGCGGGTGTTCGGCGACATCGGGCTCGCCCAGTTGCTCCGGGAGCCGACGGCGCGGGACACGATACGGGTGTTCCGCTCGCCATGAGCAGTGGCGGTGTCTCGTCGGCCGAACTCGCCGACTACGCGCGGACGCAGGCCCGCTTCCTCTGGGGCCGCGTCGAGACGCTGGGCGCGGAACTCGACGACCTGTTGGCGAGCATCGACGACGACATCGCGGCGGCCCGGGAGCGGCTATCGGAACACGCGGGGAGCGACCGCCCCGCGTCGCCGTCGGAGTCCCCGTCACCCGCCGGTCACGGGGCGGACGCCGACGCGACCCTCGACGAACTCGACTCGCTGGAGGACGACCTCGAACAGCGGCAGGCCGTCGCGGCGGCGAAACAGGCGCGCCGCGAGGCGTTCCGGAAGTTGGCCGACGCCTACGCCGAACTGGCCGCCGAACTGGAGGCGGCCGACGACGGCGAGGCCGCGCTGGCCCGGGTCGTGGCCTTCGAACGCGACCGCGACGCGCCGGCGTACTTCGACGAGCGCGAGACGCTGTTGGAGGCCGCGGCCGGTGCCGGAGACGAGAGCGGAAGCGAGGACGAGACGGACGGCTCGGCCGGCGACGCCGGTACGGACGACACGACCGACGCGGACGAATAGCGGCCGGTCAGCCGAAGACGGTTGTGAGCAGTCCGATACCGACGAGACTGACCAGCCCTGCGGCCGCTAGCGCGCGGCCGACCGCCAGCCACGGCCGCTCGGCGAACTGGACGAGGACGGCCCCGACGACGGCGAAGGCGACGCCGAGCGTGACCGCGTCGAACGGGAGGAAGAACCGGTGGCAGACGGCCATCGCGACGCCGATTCCGGCACCGCGCCGGAGTGGCGGGTCGCCGGTAAGGGCGGCGCGGGACTGCTCTGCGTCGGTCGTTGCGGGCATAGTTGTTCCCGGGTCCGCCGGCGGGAAAAACCCCGCCCTCGGCCCGGCGTCACGACGAGGAGGTCACTCCACCAAGTCCGCGACCATGTCGGCAGCGTAGTCGAGTTCCTCCTGATTGACGCCGTGGCCCATCCCCTCGTAGATTCGCTCTTCCACGTCGGCGTTCAGTCGTTCGAGGACGGCGGTGGTCTCTTCGACGCGCTCCAGCGGAATGTGGGGGTCCACGTCGCTGCAGCCGAGGAAGGCGGGCGTCCCGTCGAGGTCGCCCGCGTACTCGCTCTCGTCGATGCTCTCGCCGATGAGGCCGCCGCTGAAGGCGACGAGGCCGCCGTACCGCCGGGGGTTCCGGGCGACGTACTCGCTGGCGAGACAGGCCCCCTGTGAGAAACCGAGGAGGAGGACCTTCGCGGCGGGGATGCCGGCGTCTCCCGCCTCGTCGATGGCGTCGGCGATGGCCTGCAGGCCGGATGTCCGGCCCGGCTCGTTCTGGGCGACGGGCGAGAGGAACGACTGGGGGTACCACGTGTTGCGCGCGGCCTGTGGCGCGAGGAAGGCGACGCCGTCGCAGCCGATGTCCCCGGCCATCCCGACGATGCTCTGTGCGGTCGCGCCCCGTCCGTGGACGAGGACGGCGGCGGCCTCGGCGTCGTCGAGCGGCGTGCCCGCGGTGACCACCTGCTGGCCTTGGTGCGGCCCGTCGGCGCTCATCGCGTCTCACCCGCGTCTCGGTGTGGCGCTGGCTGTGTCATCTGGGCCGGGCTACGACGGCGAGTCGGATATAGGTTCTCGGGCGTCGGTGTCACCACCCGACGCCGGTGTTACCGGCGGGCGGCGGCGCGGCCGCTGCACCGTTCGGCGGCGACTCAGCCCAGCCCGAGTATCTCGCGGGCCTCGCCCGTGTCGGCGACCGGTCGGCCCAACTGCTCGGCGAGCGCGACGACCCGCTCGACCAGTTGGGCGTTGCTCTCGGCGAGTTCGCCGCGGCGGACGTAGACGTTGTCCTCCAGCCCGACGCGGACATGCCCGCCCAGCAGTATCCCCAGCGCCGCGAACGGGAGTTGGTGGCGGCCGAACCCCAGCGTGTTGAACGTCGCGCCGTCGGGGAGGTCCGCGACGGCCCGCAGGAAGTTCGCCGGCGTCGGCCGGGTGAGCGTCCCCGGACCGAAGATGAGCGTGGCGTAGACCGGGGCGGCCACCTCCCGGCGGTCCAGCAGGTCGAACACCTCGTTGCGGTGGCCGTCGTTGAACACCTCCAGTTCGGGCTTGATTCCCCGGTCGACCATCTCCGCGTGCAGCGAGTCGACGAGGGCGCGCGTGTTCTCACTGGTGAGGTGGTCGTAGCGGTTGAGCGGCCCCATGTCGAGCGAGGCCATCTCGGGGGGCGGGTCGGTCCGGAGCGGGCGGTGGCGGTCGGCGTCGGGCGCGCCGGTCCCGCCCGTCGAGTGCTGGAGTATCACGTCGTCGGTGTGCCGGCGGACGGCCTCGTCTATCTCCTGAAATCGCTCGGTGGCGAACGACCGCTCGCCGTTGGGGCGGCGCGCGTGGAGGTGGACGACCGAGGCTCCGGCGGCCTCGACTTCGCCGGCGGCCCGACCGATCTCTGCGGGCGTCTCCGGCACCGCGGAGTTGGTCTCCTTGCCGTGGACGCCGCCGGTCAGCGCCGCCGTGACGACGACGGGATCGCCGTCGAGGTAGGCGTCGTAGCTCACGGTTCCCCCTCTCGCTCCCGGAATATCTCGCAGTGGGCCGCGTGGTCCAGTTCGTAGCGGTCGTTGCAGATGTCGGCCCGCATCGGCTGGACGAACTCGTCGACGACGGTACAGAACGCCCGCGCCTCGTCGAAGCTCACGTCGCCGCTCGATTCCCGATAGGACAGATACGGACAGGACATACTCCCCGTTGCAGCCGGAGTGTGTTAACGATACCCGTGGCACGATGGGCGGTGTCGCCCGCGTCGCCCGGTGACACTGGGGCGAGCAAACACCTTCATGAGTCGCCCCCGTACGGCCCCGTATGGCACCTGATACCGCGGGACTACACCACGTGACGGCTATCGTGGGCGACCCGCAGCGAAACGCCGACTTCTACGTCGGCACGCTCGGCCTCCGACTGGTCAAGCGTACCGTCAACCACGACGACACCGGGACGTACCACCTCTACTTCGGCGACGGCGAGGGGTCGCCCGGGACGAACATCACCTTCTTCCCGTGGGGCGCGGACGGGCGGGACGGCGAGTTCGGCGCGGGACAGGCGCGCGCGACGGCGTACAACGTCCCTCGCGACGCGGTCGACTACTGGGTCGACCGGCTGGAAACCCGCGGTATCGGCGTGGAGCGGACCGAGCGGTTCGGCGAGACCGTCCTCCGGTTCGAGGACCCCGACGGCATCGGCCTCGAACTCGTCGCCGGCGACGACCCGACCGAGGCGACGCCGTGGGCCGACAGCCCGGTCCCCGCCGAGCGTCAACTGCGCGGCTTCCACGGCGTCACGCTCGCCGTCTCGGAGTTCGGGCCGACCGCGGCGGTCCTGACGGAGGTGCTTGGCTACGAACACGAGACGACCGAGGACGGCCGGCGGCGCTACCGGAGCGGCCCGGGCGGTCCCGGCTCGGTCGTCGACCTCGTGGAGACGGACCGCGAGCGCGGTCGGATGGGCGTCGGGACGGTCCACCACGTCGCGTTCACGGCCGAGAGCGTCGCGGAACTGGAGGCCTACCGGGAGGCGTACCGCGACCTCGGGCTCGACCCGACCGAGGTCATCGACCGGAAGTACTTCCGCGCCGTCTACGCCCGCGAACCGGGCGGTGTCCTGTTCGAGATCTCGACGACCGGTCCGGGGTTCACGGTCGACGAGGACCGCGGCGAACTCGGTTCGTCGCTCGTCTTACCCGAGTGGCTGGAGGACGAGCGCGACGAGATAGAATCGGGACTCCCACCCTTCGACGACCCGTCCGTCGGGGGCGGCGACTGAGCCGTGACCGACGGCTCCGACGGGGACCTGACGGCCCCGTTCCGGTTCGACTACGACGTGCCGGTCCTCCGCGAGGGGCCCGACGCCGCGGCGGCGCTGGGCGACGAACTGGCGGCCCACGGCCTCGACAGCGCCGTGGTCGTCTGTGGCTCGACGGTCGGGACGACGCCGGCCGTGATGGACCCCGTCCGCGACGGACTGGGCGACCGCCTCGCCGGCGTGTTCGCGGAGACGACGCCCGAAAAGCGGCTCGGTACCGCCGTCGACGGTCTCGAACGGTTCCGCGAACTGGACGCCGACGCCATCGTGGCCGTCGGCGGCGGCAGCAGCCTCGACGTGGCAAAGGTCGTGGCGACGCTGGCCGCGACCGACGCGGCTCCCGAGGCCGTGGGCGAGGCGTTCGCCGAGACCGGCACGATAGCGGTCCCCGAGGTGGGCCTCCCGCCGGTCGTCGCCGTGCCGACGACGCTCGCCGGTGCCGACCTCTCGATGGTGGCCGGCGTCACCGCCGACCCGGCGACCTGCCCGGTCCCCGAGGCGGTCAGCGGCGGCATCGGCGGGCGCACGCTGATGCCGACTGCGGTCCACTACGACGCCGGCCTGCTCGCCTCGACGCCGCGGGACGTGTTCGCCGCGTCGGCGATGAACGGCTTCGACAAGGGCGTCGAGACGCTGTACGCGCGCAACCGGACGCCCGTGACTGACGCCGCCGCGAGCCGCGGGCTCGACCTCCTCGCCGAGGGACTGCTGGCGTTTGGCGACGGGGCCGACGACACGGCAACCTACCGACGGCTCGCACAGGGGGTTGTACTCGCCCAGTTCGGCATCTCCCGGCCCGAGGGGACCACGCTGTCGCTGATTCACGCCCTCGGCCACGGGCTGACCCGGACCTACGACGTCCAGCAGGGCGCGGCCCACGCCGTCGTCGCGCCACACGCGCTGGCGTACCTGTTCGACGAGGTCGACGGCCGGCGCGCGATGCTGGCCGCGGCGCTGGGCGTCGGCGACGCCGCGGACCCCGCGGCGGCTGTCGTCGACCGCGTGCGCGAGGTTGCCGACGCGCTCGGCCTACCGAACCGACTCCGGGACGTGGACGGCCCCAACCCCGAGGAGTTCGCCGACGTGGCGCGGGCCGTCCTCGACGACTCGTTCGTGGCGAACGCGCCGGCCGGGCTCGACCCGACGCCGTCGGCCATCGAGGGCGTGCTGGAGGCCGCGTGGTGACCGTCGACCGGGGCGGCCCGGGCGACCGCGACGCCGTCGGTTACGGCCCGACCGCGGCGGGAGCGAGCGCCCGCCTCAGTCCAGCGCGCGCATCGAGTGGTAGAACCGCTGGGCCGCGGTCAGGTGGCCGACGAGTGCGAAGACGACGAGCAGCCAGCCGACCGGCGCGAGGCCGAGCGGGGCCGGCCGGGCGAAGGCGCTGACGCCGGTGACGACGCCGACCAGCGCCAATCGGTCGGCCCGACCGAGCAGGCCGCCGTAGACCCGGTCCAACCCGACGGCTTGGGCCTGCGTCCCCAGATACGAGGTCATCAGGACGCCCGTGACCGCCGCGATGCCCAGCGCCCAGCGGTCCAGTCCAGCCGCGAGGCCGACGATGACGGCGATGTCGGCGTAGCGGTCGAGCACGTGGTCGAGCAGGTCGCCGCCGTCGGAGGCCACGTCCAGTTCGCGGGCCAGCGCGCCGTCGACGAGGTCGAGCCAGCCGTTCAGGAAGACCAGCACCGCGCCGGCGAGATAGAGGAGCGGCGTCCCCGGAGCGACGCCGTAGACGCCGCCGGCGGCGACCGCCAGCAGGAAGGCGACGACGCTGACGCCGTCGGGCGAGAGGCCGACGGCTTTCGCCCCGGTGACGCAGGGGTCGAGAAAGCGGTCGGCCACCGAGCGGTACTTGTCGAGAGTCATAGCCAGTCCGTGTAGTCGACCGTGCCGGCGCTTGGGTCGCGCTCGCCCGCCAGCACGGCGGCTATCTCGGCCGCCACCGCCTCGGGGTCCCGGTCGGTCGTGTCTATCTCGTAGACGCTGTCCGCGCCGTGGGCGGCGACGGCTTCCGACAGGACCACGTCGAGCGCCTCGGACTCGGCGTTCTCGTAGGCCTTGGCGTCGCCGTCGCCCCGGCCGCGCAGGCGCTCGACGACCGTCTCGGGGTGGGCGCGCAGGACGACCACGCGGTCGGCGTCGAAGTGGTGTGCGAGGTGGGACTCGAAGAGCACGCCGTCGCGGTCGGCCAGTCGCTCCGAGAGGGCGTCCATGTCCGCGACGAGGCTGCCCCGCTCCTCGTCGACGCCCGTCGAGAGCCCCTCGTCCTCGATGACGCGGTTGAGGTGGACCACGTCGAGGTCCGTCGACAGCAGGTCCGTGGCCGTGGTCTTCCCGGTCCCCGGCGTGCCGGTGACCGCGGCTCTCACGCGCTGACCACCTCGATGACCTCGTTCAGCACCGCGACGGCCCGCTCCGTGTCGGCCTCGGTGCCGCAGGTGATGCGGATGCACTCGGGGAGGCCGAAGGACGAGCAGTCCCGGACGATGACACCCTCCTCCTGTGCGGCGGCGGCGACGGCCGCGGCGTCGCCGACCGCCGCGAGGACGAAGTTGCCGGCGCTGTCCCACGTGTCGGCGGCGAGTTCGTCGGCGATGTACTCGCGCGCCCACCGGGCCGTCTCGACGGAGCGCTCGACGTGTTCGTCGTCGTCCAGCGCGGCCAGTCCGGCCCGGCAGGCCAGTTCGCTCGCCGAGAACGGCGTGTTGATGCGGGCGTAGGCGTCGGCCCAGTCCTCGGGGACGAGCGCGTAGCCCAGTCGGACGCCGGCCAGCCCGTAGGCCTTCGAGAACGTCCGGAGGACGGCCACGTCGTCGCGCTCGTCGAGCAGCGGGCGGGCGCTGGGCGAGTCGGCGAACTCGCCGTAGGCCTCGTCGACGACGACCAGCGTCTCCGGGTCCGTCTCGGCGGCGATTTCGCGGACGGCGTCGGTGGTGAACTCCGCACCGGTGGGGTTGTGCGGACTGGTGAGGTAGACGATGCGTTCCCCGTCGTAGTCTTTCAGGACTGTCTCGGCGGTCTGGGCGAAGTCGTCGGCCTTCGAGAGCGTGTACTCGGCGACCTCGCCGTGGTGGTAGCGGGCGCTCATCGGGTAGTAGGCGAAGCCCGGCGTCGGGACGAGGACGCGCTGGCCGGGGTCGAGCATCGCCCGGGCGAGGCAGTCGAGCGCGCCGTCGCCGCCGTTGCCCAGCCACACCTGTTCGGGCGTGCAGTCCCACATCTCTGCGAGGGCCTCGGCGAGGTCGGCGTGGGACGCCTTGGGGTAGGAGTGCATCCGCTCGGCCGACTCCCGAATCGCCTCGACGGCCGCCGGACTGGGGCCGAACATGTTCTCGTTCGAGGCGAGTTTCACCATGTCGTCCGGGTCGCGGCCGAGCTCCCGGGCGACCTCCTCGATACCGCGGCCGGCGCGGTAGACGGTGTGGGCGGAGAGGTCCCGTGGTTCCATGCGTGTGCCAAGCGGACGGGGCGGCTTAAGCGTGCTCACCTGTCCGCACCGGCCCGTCCGTTGGGGCCCGCAACGGTCCCGCCGCGACAGTCCCGTCCCGCGACTCCGTCCCATCACAACGAATAATATCCCGTGGCATAACCTCTCAAGGGATGCCGCTTCTCATCGACGTCAGGAAGCTGACGCTCATCACGCAACTCATTCAGGACGGTGCCGAGGAGGTGGCGGACTCGCTGGCGTCGCTGGCCGGCGTCGAGGCCAGCGTCGAGATAAAGAGCCTCTCGTTCGTCCAGCCCGACGATATCACAACCGAGATGGGGACCGGCGAGATATACAGCGCCCGCGTCAGGCTGACAGAACCCCCGTACGGCGTCTTTCTGATGACCTTCTCGCCGGCGACGGCCGCGGAGATAGCGGGACTGATGACCGGCACCGAGGTCGACGACGGGTTCACGCAGCTACAGGAGTCGGCGCTACAGGAGATGTGCAACATCCTCACTTCCGGATTCATCGACGGCATCGCCAACACGCTGGAGGCGACCATCGACATGGGCACCCCGACCGTCGAGCAGGCCCCGCGCGCGAGCGTCGCCGACGCGGCGCTGTCCCACGTCCGCCGGGACTCGCTGACCATCGTGTTGGACTCGCTGGTCGACATCAAAGAGACGGACGTGGCCTTCTCGCTTCGCATCTTCCTCGTCCCGGACCCCGGGTCGTTCGTCCACCTCATCGACCAACTGGACCGCGACGTGGAGCGGGACGCCCCCATCACGACCGAGAACGCGGACGTACAGGAACTCGACATGTCCGCCGACGTGGAGGCGTTCGACGAGGCCTTCGGCGACAACTGACGCCCGACCCGCTCGGGGGCCGCCGGCCTGCCGTCTTCGAGACGTTGAAGGGACTCCCGTCCAAGGGCCGCGTATGAGTGCAGTCGACGCCGTCGTCTACGGCATCCATCTGTTGTTCGCCGGCCTCTGGTCGGGTAGTGTCCTGTTCACCGCCTACGCCGTCCTCCCGACGGCGACCGACGGCTCCGCCAACGCCGCACCCATGGCGGCGATAACCGGGAAGCTCACCACCGTCTCCCGGGCGAGCGCGCTCCTGCTGTTCCTGACCGGCGGCCACCTCGCCGCGACGAAGTACACCGCTGGGTCGCTGCTGGGGACGACGCGGGGCTATCTCGTCGTCGCTATGATCGTCCTGTGGTTCCTGCTGGCCGGACTGGTCGAAGTCGGCACGTCGAAACTCTCCGACGGGTTCGACCAGCAGAAGGTCCGCGAACCCGCCCGCGAGGCGCGGCCGTTCCTGCTCGCCGCGGCGATCGTCGCCGTCCTCCTCCTGCTGGACGCGGGGACCATCCTCGGGCTGTACTACTGAAGCCGCCCGCCGGTCCCCCGCTCCATCGGGCGTCGGTTGGTTTCGGTCCCACTCCCGATTGGACGACGAACGAATCGCCCGAACACCGCTCTCACGCTACTATCGCTGATAATACGGCCAAAACCGTTTTGCCAGTCCTATCCCGAGGGCGTGGACATGGGACAGGCCATCAGTCGCGGGTCGGACGACAGCGTTGCGGACGGGTTAGAGGAACGAATTCGGGAGCTCACGCGGTACATCCCGGCCGGGGACACGATTCCCGACGGGGTGTGGCGGTCGCGTCACCGGGCCATCGTCACTGTCGTCCTCGCGCACGTCCCCGCGCTCTTGGCCCTCGGGCTGTACGATGGGACCGAGTCCCTCGTTACCGGCGCGACGGTCCCGTCGATACCGCTCTCGACGGTCCTCCTCGAACTCGGTATCGTCGTCGCCATAGCTGGCCTCTCCGCTGTCCCACGGTTCGACAGACGCGTCCGGACGGCGTTGGCGTCGACGGCGCTGCTGTCGTGTTCGGTCGTGTTGGTCCACTTCTCGGGCGGATTTATCGAGGCTCACTTCCACTTCTTCGTCGGCATGGCCGTCGTCGCCATCTACGAGGACTGGGCGCCGTTCGCGCTCGGTATCGGCTACGTGGTGCTGACCCACGGCGGCTTCGGGATGATAAACCCGGAGCGCGTCTACAACCACGCCCCGGCGATAAACAACCCGTGGGCGTGGGGCCTCATCCACGGCCTCTTCGTGTTTGCGCTCGCCCTCGCGCTGATGACGAACTGGTACTCCACGGAGCGGTCCCGTGAGGAGACCGAACAGAAACTCGCCGAGGTGCGGGAGAAGACCGACGAGATAGACGACCTCGAACAGCGTCGCGAGGAGATCGAGGCCGAGCGGGCCGAAGCCGAGGAGCTGAAAGCCGAGGCCGAGGCCCGACAGGCCGAGGTCGAGGAGTTCGTCGACCACCTCGAGACGAAGGCCGACGCCTACAGCGCCACCATGGAACGAGCCGCCGCGGGCGACCTCACGGTCCGGTTGGACCCCGAGAGCGAGAGCGACGCCATGACGCAGGTCGGGGAGTCGTTCAACCAGATGCTCGACGAGATGTCGGGGACGATGCGGGAGATACAGTCGTCCGTCGACACCGTCACCACGACCAGCGAGGAGGCCGACACCGGGGCCGACGAGGCGCGGGAGGCGAGCGAGGAGGTGAGCCGCTCCATCCAAGAAATCGCCAGCGACGCCACCGAACAGCGCGAGATGCTCGAACGGGTGTCCGGCGAGATGAGCGACCTGTCGGCGACCGTCGAGGAGGTGGCCGCCTCCGCGACGACGGTCGCCGAGACCGCCCGCGAGACGAGCGAGATAACCGACGACGGCGAGCGGACGGCGCGGGAGGCCATTGCGGACGCTCGGGACGCCCAAGCGGCCATCGACGCGACCGTCGAGAACGTGGAGACGCTCGACGACCGGATGGCCGAAATCGGCGAGATAATCGAACTCATCGGCGACATCGCCGAGCAGACGAACATGCTGGCGCTCAACGCCAACATCGAGGCCGCCCGCGCCGGCGACGGGGGCAGCGGCGACGGGTTCGCCGTCGTCGCCGACGAGGTGAAGGGACTGGCCACCGAGACCCGCGAGTCGGCCGCCGAGATCGAACAGCTCATCGAGCGGACGCAGGCCCAGACTCGGGAGACCGTCGAGAAGGCGCGGACCGCCGAGCGGAACGTGGCCGACAGCGTCGACGCCACCGAGGAGGTCGTCGACGCGTTCGCCGAGGTCGCCGAGAACGCGGCCGCGACCGACAACGGCGTCGAGGAGATACGCGACGCGACCGACGAGCAGGCAGCCAGTACGGAGGAGGCGGTCTCGATGGTCGAAGAAGTGGCCGACATCAGCCGTGCCACCGCGTCCGAGACGGAGACGGCGTCGGCCGCCGCCGAGGAGCAGGCCGCCTCGATGTCACAGGTCAGCGACAGCGTGGCACGACTCAGCGAGCAGGCTGACCGGTTGCGGTCGCTGCTGGGGACGTTCGACGTCGGCTCCGGGGCCGGCGCGGGGACCGGCGACCCCCGAGAGACCGTCGCCCTCGAGGACGGCGGTCGGCAGGAGTGACGCCTCGGCGGGCGTGACCGCCGGACGGGTCGAGGCGGGGTCACCGGTGCGCTTTCCGCAGACGGTCTCTGTCGGCGCGGTCCCGAGAGAAGCGGCTTCGTTGCGGTCCCGAACTCAGGGGATGTTGACTGAGTGCCGGAGCGTCCCGACGCCCTCGACCTCGATTTCGACGGTGTCGCCGTCCGACAGCGGGCCGACGCCCTCCGGGGTCCCGGTGGCGATGACGTCGCCGGGTTCGAGCGTCATGTACTCCGTTATCTCCGCGACGAGTTCCTCGACGGGGAAGATGAGGTTCTCGATGGTCGAGGACTGTTTGACCTCGCCGTTGACGCGGCTCTCGACGGTGGCGTCGTCGGGGAGGTGTTCTGGGGTCGCCACCAGCGGGCCGATAGGACAGGCGTTGTCGAAGGCCTTCCCGCGGACCCAGTTTTGCTCCTTGTTCTGGTCGTCGCGGTTCGAGATGTCGTTGACGCAGGTGTAGCCGGCGATGACGTCCTCCGCGCCCGACTCGGAGACGTTCTTGCACTGCTCGCCGATAACGACGCCGAGTTCGGCCTCGAAGTCGATGCGCTCTTTGCCCGCCGGGAGCGTGAGGGTTTTACCGTGGGAGGCGACGGCGTTCGGTCCCTTGAGGAACAGCATCGGCCGGTCGGGGAGGTCTGACCCCATCTCGTCGGCGTGGTCGGCGTAGTTGCGCCCGATACAGACGATTTTCGTCGGCTCGCAGGGCGGGAGGATGTCCACCTCCTCGGGCGCGTACGTCTCGTCGCCGAAGGCGATGCGGCCGTACGGGCCAGCGGCCGCGGTGACGACGGGGTCGCCGTCCTCGACGGTCCAGCGGCCGCCGCGGACGTTGCCCGCCGTGTCGCGGAATCGAACGCGTTTCATACGTCTGCCCTCACGTGGCCGACGGATAAGCGTTTAGGAGGGGTCAACCGCGTCAGGCGGTCGGCTTCGACGGCTGTCTACGCTCGATTCGTCGACTGTAGCATCGCCGGTGCGCGCCCGGTCGCCGCCGGTCCGGAGTGACCGAACCGCTTTTGAAAGGTGACCGGCTACGGTGGGGCGATGAACGTCCTCGTCGTCGGTGCCGGCGCGATGGGTCGGTGGTTCGGGCAGACCCTCCGCGAGCACGCGGACGCCACGCTCGCGTTCGCCGACACCGACCGGACCGCCGCCGAGGACGCCGCGGCCGCCGTCGGCGGGCGGGCCGTCCCGACCGACACCGACGAGCGGTTCGCCCTCGTCTGCGTGGCCGTGCCGATGCCCGTCGCCGCGGCCGCCGTCGAGTCCTCCGCCCCGCTGGCCGACGGGGCGCTGGTCGACGTGACCGGGAGCATGGCCGGCCCGCTGGCCGCGATGCGCGAGGCCGCACCCGACCGCGGACGGCTCAGCCTCCATCCGCTTTTCGCCCCCGACAACGCGCCGGGCAACGTCGCCGCTATCACCGACGCCGACGCCGAGGCCGTCGCCGCGGTCCGGGAGGCGCTCTCGGCTGCGGGCAACGACGTGTTCGAGACGACGGCCGCCGAACACGACGCGGCGATGGAGACGGTGCAGGCGGCGGCCCACGCCGCCGTCCTCGCGTTCGCGGCGGCCGCCGACGACGTGCCCGAGCGCTTCGACACCCCGGTCTCGGCGGCGCTGTTCGAGTTGGTCGAGCAGGTCACCGGCGGCGACGCCCGCGTCTACGCCGACATCCAAGCGGCCTTCGACGGGGCCGACGACGTGGCCGTGGCCGCCCGCCGGCTGGCCGACGCCGACCGCGAGGCCTTCGCCGCCATCTACGAGGAGCTATGAACGACGAGACACGCGAGCAGGTCCGCTCGAACGCGAAGTACCTCCGGAACGTCCGCCCGGTCGACCCCGAGGAGATATTCGAGTACGTCGAGGGCCAACCCCACCCGGGGGTCGTCCGGCGGGTGCTCCGCGAGGAGGCCGTCGACCTCGGCCTCGTCGAAAACGCGGACGGCGCGTTCGTCCCCGCCCCGGAGGGGCCACTCTCGGCCCGGTTCCGCGGCGTCGAGGCGCTCCCCCGCGAACACGACCGTCGCGTCCGGGACCTGCTCGTCGAGACCTACGGGCCCGAGTGGTACGACGGCGAGAGCGGCGACCGCCTCCGCGAGCGCATCCGCGACATCAAGGAGCGGTACCTCCGGGGCTCGGACGTGGCCTACGACGACCTGAGCGCCCACGGCTACGCCATTTACCACCTCGCGGACTACTACGCCGTCGCCCAGTACGTCCTCGCAGGGCTGGCCGCCGACGGCCTGCTCCCCTCGCGGCTCCGCGTGCTGGACGTGGGGGCCGGCGTCGGCGGGCCGGCGCTGGGCCTCGTCGACCTGCTGCCCGACGACGCCCTGCTGGAGTACCACGCCGTCGAGCCCAGCGCGGCCGCCGGCGTCCTCGAACACCTGCTGGAACCGACCGGGCCGACGGTCGACTGGACGGTCCACCGCGAGCGCGCCGAGGCCTTCGCCCCCGACGGCACGTACGACCTCGTCCTGTTCGGGAACGTCCTCAGCGAACTCGACGACCCCGCGGCCGTCGTCGAGCGGTACCTCGACGCCGTCGCCCCGGACGGCTCGCTGGTCGCGCTCGCGCCGGCCGACCGGAACACGGCGACCGAACTGCGCGCGGTCGAGCGCGCGGTCGCCGACGACGGCCCCGCGACCGTCTACGCCCCGACGGTCCGGCTGTGGCCCCACCAGCGCCCCGAGAGCGAGTCGTGGTCGTTCGACCGCAAGCCCGACCTCGACACCCCCGAGGTCCAGCGCCGCCTCGACGACGCCGCCGGCGGGACCGGCGAGTTCGTCAACGTCGACGTGCAGTACGCCTACGCCGTGTTGCGCCGCGACGACCGGCGCGCCATCGACGTGACCCCCGACCGCGGGACCCACGCGCCGATGGCCGACGCCGACGGCAACGTCACCGACCGGGTGAACCTGCTGGCGGTCAAACTCAGCCACGATCTCTCCGAGTCGGCGGAAGCCAACCCGCTCTTTCTGGTCGGCGACGGGAGCCAAGCGGTCGACCACTTCGCCGTCCGCACGGAGCCCTCGGCGCTGAACGAGGACCTGCTAGCCGCCGACTACGGCGACCTCCTCTCGCTGCAGAACGTCCTCGTCCTCTGGAACGACGACGAGGCGGCGTACAACCTCGTTGTCGACGCCGAGACCGTGGTCGACCGGGCCCGCTGACCGGCCCGTCCGCCCCGAGCGGTGGGCTTTTCTCCCGGAGGGCCACAGGATGGGTATGGACGAGGAGCCGTCACTCCTGCTGACGAACGACGACGGCATCGAGAGCGCCGGCCTGCGCGCGCTGCGGGACGGGCTTGACGCGGTCGCCGACGTGACCGTCGTCGCGCCCGCCGAGGACCAGAGCGCCGTCGGTCGGGCCATCTCCCACGAGGTCGCGGTCAGGGAACACGACCTCGGCTACGCCGTCGACGGGACGCCGGCGGACTGCGTCGTCGCGGGACTGGAGTCGCTCGTGCCCGAGACGGACCTCGTGGTCGCCGGCTGCAACCGGGGCGCGAACCTCGGCGCGTACGTCCTCGGCCGGTCCGGGACCGTCAGCGCCGCCGTCGAGGCGACCTTCTTCGACGTGCCCGCGATGGCGGTCTCGATGTACATCCCCGTCCGGGAGGACACCGCCTTCGCCGACATTGAGGCCAACGGCGACAGCTACGGCGAGGCCGTCGCGGCCTCGGCGTATCTCGCCGACCATGCCATCGACGCCGGTGTCTTCGATCAGTGTGACTACCTCAACGTCAACGCGCCCGTCGCCGAGTGGGGACCGGCCCCCATCGCGGTGACCCGGCCGTCCCGGCTCTACAAGATGGACGCCGTGCGCGACGGCGACGCCGTGACGCTGCACGACCGCATCTGGGAGGACATGGCCGAGGGCGACATCCCCGACCCCGAAGGCACCGACCGCCGCGCCGTCGTCGACGGGAAGGTCAGCGTCTCGCCGCTGACGGCCCCGCACAGCACGGAACACCACGAGGCGCTGGACGCGCTAGCCGAGACCTACGACCGGTAACCCCGCCTCCGCCGCCCACCATGCGCCTCCGGAACCCGCTCCTGTTCGTCTTCCTCGCCGCCGTCTGGGGGAGCGCCTTCACGGCCATCAAGGCCGGCTTGGCGTTCTTCCCGCCGGTCCTGTTCGCCGCACTCCGGTACGACTTCGCCGGCGTGCTTATGCTCGCCTACGCCGGCTACGCGACCGAGCGGTGGCGACCGCACTCCCGGGACGAGTGGACGCTCGTCGCCGTCGGCGGCGTCTTCATGATAGCCGCCTACCACGCCTTCCTGTTCGTCGGCGAGCAGGGGACCACCAGCGCGCTCGCGGCCATCGTCGTGAGCCTCATGCCGGTGCTCACGACCGGGTTCGCCAGACTCTTCCTCCCCGAGGAACGGCTGACGCCGCTTGGCGCGCTCGGCTTGCTCGTCGGCTTCGTCGGCGTGGTCGTCCTGAGCCGGCCGGAACCCGGGAACCTACTGGACCCCCGGACGGTCTCGATGGCGCTGGTCTTCCTCGCCGCCCTCTCCTTTGCCCTCGGGAGCGTCCTCACGCGGCGGGTCGAGGCCGACCTCCCCATCGAGACGATGGAGGCGTGGTCGATGGTGCTGGGCGCGGTGCTGTTACACGGCGCTAGCCTCGCCCTCGGCGAGTCGGTCCGCGCCGTCCGGTGGACAAGCGACGCCGTCCTCGCGCTGGGCTACCTCGTCGTCGTCGCCAGCGCGCTTGGCTTTCTGGTCTACTTCGACCTGCTGGACCGACTCGGTCCCATCGAGATAAACTTCGTCTCCTACGCCGCGCCCGCCGCCGCCGCGCTGACGGGCTGGCTCTACCTCGACGAGGTGCTCGCGCCGCTGGACGTCGTCGGGTTCGGCGTCATCGTCGTCGGCTTCGCGCTTCTGAAACGCCGGGCGCTTGCCGACGAACTCGCACCGTTGGTCGAGCGAGTCGGTCGGTGGCGAACGGGCTCTTGAGGCCGCTACGCGTCGGCCGCGACCTCGTCGAACAGCGCGCTCACGCGGGCCGCGACGGCGTCGCGTATGTCGCGGACGCGCTTGATGTCGCGTCCGTCGGGGTCGTCGAGCGCCCACTCGCGGACCGTCACGTCGCCCTCGACGCCCCCGATATCGAGCGTCGAACAGCCCATCGTCGCCACGTAGTCACACTCGCGGAGTTCCGCGACGGGTATCTCGCGCGGGGTGCGGTCGGCGATGTCGACCCCCACCTCGGCCATCGCGTCGACGACCACCTCGTGGACGCGGTCCGCGGGGCGGGTCCCGCCGGTTCGGAGGGCGACCGCGTCGCCGAGGCCGCGGCGTTCGACCTCTCGCTGGGCGAACGCGAACGCCATCTGGCTCCGGCCGGCGTTCTGGACGCAGACGAAAGCGATTCGGACGGGGCTGTTCTCGGAGTCGGGGTCGGCGGTAGAGTCGGTCATGGTTTCGTTGAAGTCTCTCTGTGGCTGGTCAGTCGGTGTAGGTCGGGCCGCCGGCCTCCGCGCGGTCGGCGTCGGCGAACAGGCGGTCCCGCGTCGCCAGCGCGACGCGAACGAGCGCCAGCATCACCGGGACCTCGATGAGCGGGCCGACGACCGTCGCCAGCGCGACGTTGCTGCCGATACCGAAGACGGCGACGGCGACGGCGATAGCCAGTTCGAAGTTGTTCGACGCGGCGGTGAACGCGACGCTGACGCTCTCGGTGTAGTCGAAGCCGGCGAGCGCGCCGACGCCGTAGGCGACGGCCCACAGACCGACGAAGAAGACGAACAGCGGGACCGCGATGAGTACGATTTCGCCGGGGTTCGAGACGATGTAGTCGCCCTTGAGCGCGAACATCACGACGACGGTAAACAGCAGGCCCAACGAACCCAGTGGGCCGATACGCGGTACGAACCGCCGGTAGTAGGCCTCGCGACCGACCGTCCGGAACGCCACCGCCTGCGTGAGATAGCCAAGCGCGAGGGGGAGCCCGAGGAAAACGAGCACCATCTGCGCGATGAGTCCCATCGAGACGGCCACCGTCGTCCCGCGCAGGACCGTCAGAAACAGGAACGCGTACGGCACGAACAGGAGAATCTGGAGGAAGCTGTTCACACCGACGCAGACGGCACACAGCTCCTGATTGCCCGCGGCGAGTTCGTTCCAGACGAGCACCATCGCGATGCAGGGAGCGATGCCGACGATGATGAGGCCGGTCACGAACTCCGGGTGGCCGTCGAGGAAGAACACGGCGAGGCCGTACATCGCGACGGGGGCGACGAGCCAGTTGAACGCGAGCGTCAGCCCGATCTCCCGCCGCGCCGTCCGGGTGACATCGGGCACACGGCCGTAGTCGATTTCCGCCATGATGGGGAATATCATCACGAACAGCCCGAGAGCGATGGGGAGGCTCGTGCCGTGCCACGTCACCGCGTCGAGCAGCTCCCCGATACCCGGAACGAGGCGGCCGAGCGCGACGCCGCCCGCCATCGCGACCCCTATCCAGACCGTGAGGTAGCGGTCGAGAACG
The DNA here is from genome assembly GCF_055632455.1 of Haloarcula sp. MBLA0138. Taxonomy (NCBI): domain Archaea; kingdom Methanobacteriati; phylum Methanobacteriota; class Halobacteria; order Halobacteriales; family Haloarculaceae; genus Haloarcula; species Haloarcula sp. MBLA0138. Next base: position 1,103,116 of record NZ_CM145746.1, read on the forward strand.
CCGAGGTCGCCGCTCACGCCGCACCCGCCCCGCGGTCGGCGGTCGCAAAGAGCGCGTCGGCGAGCGCGGTCGAAGTGTAGTACCGCCAGTTACCGTCCTTCCGGCGAGTGACGAGACCGGCGTCCACGAGGTCGGCGAGGGCGTGGCTGACCGCGCTCTCGCTCACGTCCACGAGGGGTTCGAGTTCGCAGACGCAGAGCGCCTCGCCGGCGACGGCGAGCGCGCGGGCGAGGCGGTAGCGCGTCTCGCTCCCGAGCGCGGCGAAGGCGGGCCGGGCCGCGTCGTCGCCGAACGCCGAGTCCGCGAGCGCTTCGAGTTCGTCCACCCGTTGCTCCACGTCGGCGTCACAGCACTCCCCGAGTTCGTCGGCGAGGAGCCGTCGAATCCGCGTCGTTGACTCTCCCATCGACACTCGATTGAAACAGCGTTCATATAGCTCTTCCCATATGAATCTAAGTTCAGGTAGTCGGCGCTCGCCGGGACACTCGCGTCCCGGAACGGCGCTCAGACACGGACTCCCGTACGGTCGTCGTCGCGGCTGCTGTTACAGACACCGTATCTCTCCACCTTTTACAAAATTCAGGCGTGTTTACCGTCTACTTCACAGCCCCTCGTGAGAACGCTTATCTACGAATGGTGTCTATCTACTGGCACTACTGTGACAGTTCGGGGCGAGCGAGTGCGGTGGGTGGTAGCAACAGTCGGCATCGGAATCGCAATTCTCGCGTTCGCCCGTTACCCGACTGTAACCGTCGTAGGGGTCTCAGTACCGGTCGGTCTCGTCACTGGCGTCGTCGCGGGATCGCTTTTGCTCCCGTCGGTTACCGAGCAGTACCGCGATGGCGAACGGCGGGAGGCACTCCAGTGGGGCCTGTTCGGCGTTGGAGTTCCGTTGTCGCTGACAGCGACCCCGGTCGTCCGTGAGATCGGACTGCTTGCTATCGTCGGGAGCGCCGGACTCGCGTGGGGACTCGACGCACGAGTCCGCGATACCGTCCGATAGAACTGGTCAGTACACGGTTCCAGTGTGAGCTACCTGTTCTCCCGCTGCTCGACCTTGTTCAGTTCGATGAGCAGTCGGAAGACGGCCTTCACGAGGTTCGAGTCCACGTCGAACCGCTCGGCGTTCTCGCCGGCGCGGTCCATCACGGCCTGTTCCTGTGTCTCGTCGGTCGTGGGCAGGCCCTGCTCGGCTTTGACATGGGCGATGGTGTCGGCAACGTACGTCCGCTGGGCTATCTTCTCGACGATTTCGCGGTCGATGGTGCGTATCTCCTCGCGCAGTTCGTCGAGACTCATGTCCTCGGGGTCCGGGTTCTGGCTCATACTGTGTGGGTTCCCTCTGTCTGTGTCGTGGTCAGCAGCGTCGTGCCGGGCCGGTCGTCCCAGCGCTCGCGGACGGCCTCCAAGGCGTCGCGGTCGCCGACGGCGGTAAAGGAGGGGCCGGTTCCGGACAGCGAGACGCCGGCGACGCGGGGCATCGCTTCCAGCAGCGGCTCCGTCTCGAAGCCGAGCGCGGCGCAGAAGGCCAGCCCGTTGACGGTCATCGCCTCGGCGTAGCGCCCGTCCAAGGCGAGGTCGGCGACGAGGTCGGCCATCGGCGCGACCTGTTGGCACCGCTCGATGTCGGCGTCGGCCGAGAAGGAGCGCTCGGGCGGCGTCCAGACCAGCACGTCCCAGTCGACCTCGTCGCGGGCTAGCAGGTCGTCGTCGCCGTTGTCGGTGACGGTGACGCCCCCCAGCATCGACGCCGAGGCGTCGTCGAACGCGCCCGTGGCCGTGACGCCGGCGTCGCGGGCCGCCATCACGCCCAGTCGGGCCATGTCCTCGCGGGTCATCCGGTCGGTGGCGTCGAGCGCGTCCAGCGTCGCCATGACCGTGGCGTTGGCCGCGGCGCTGGAGCTTTTCAGGCCCGACGCCATCGGCACCTCGCTCTCTGTGCGGACGTGTCCGCCGACGACCGGCGTCGAGACGACCTGCGGGCCGCCGTGGGCGTCGACGACGTACTCGACGCAGCGCTCGACCAGCCCGGTGTCGGCGTCGGGCGCGCCGGCCACCTCGCCGGTGAACCGCTCCTCGTCGGTCCACAGCTCCACGGTCGCCGTGGTGTACTCGTCGATGGCGAACGCCGAACCGCGCCCGTTTGCGAGCGCGTTCAGCACCGTTCCCGCCGCCGGCGCAGCAGCCGTGCCTTCCATCAGTGGATTCTCCCGCGCCGTGGTATTTACTATCTGCGGAACCGGCGGGCCGGACTGCCGGCACGGCCCCGACAGCGCGTCGCTTTTCAGGGGGCGGGCGAATGGGGACGTATGAGCAATCGCTCGGACGTGCCCCCGGACACGCTGTCGGTCGAACTGACCGAAGACGGGGTCGGTGTCGAGTACCTCGACGGACGGACGGCCTTCTACCGCGGCGTCCCGCACCGGGCCGAGGGCAGCGTCCGGACGGCACCGGGGAAAGACGCCCACGTGCTGATAACCGACGGGACGGAGACCTCGGGCATCCTCGTCTACGTCAACGACCTCCGGACCCACGACGACATCCTCGAAGGCTCCGGCGTCGGCCGGGTCATGCTCGACGACGGCGCAGAGGACGAGCTGTTCCCCGGCGTCACGGTCCGCGCCGACCAGTTGCGCACCGAGGTCGAGGTCGACTTCGACGTGACCGACGGCCGCGTGTTCGTCTTCGAGGAGGACGAACTCGGCGAGCGGAGCTACGAGATAGTGCCCGAATCCGACAGCGAGTGACGGCGGAAAAGCGGCTCGCTCACTGGATGTACGAGGGGTCTTCCTCGTCGCAGTTGGTCTCGTGCTGGCGCGCGTCGTCGCGGTCGTCGAACATCAGTCCGCACGTCTCGCACTTGTACCACGTCACGTCGTCACGTTCGGTAGTGACTACCATGTGAGTGGCTCCGACCGCCTGCTGTATATCCTTTTCGCGCGACACAACGGGAACCCTCAAGGGGACCGGACGGCAAGCGAGTGGTATGAGCGGGCCGAGCGAGGACGGCGTCGTCGTGACAGTCGAGGGAGCCAACAAGCGCGACGCCGGCCGCGGTATCGCGCGGCTCCCCGAGGCAGTCCGGAGCGAACTCGGGGTGTTGAGCGGCGACCCGGTTCTCGTCGAGGGCGAAGACGTCACCGTCGTCAAGGTGTGGCCGGCCGACGAGGACGGCGCGTTCGTCCGCGTCGACGCGGACACGCGGGCCAACGCCGGCGTCAACATCGGCGACGAGGTGCGAGTCAGCGCCGGGTCGGTCACGCCCGCGACCGCGATAACCGTCCAGCCGGCGACGCCCCTGCCGGGCACCGACGAGTACGAGTTCACCGTCCGGGAACGGCTCGTCGACCGGATGGTGCAGGCCGACGAGCGGGTCCACGTCGAGGGGCTTGGGACGCTGCTGGTCCGCGAGACGACCCCGGACGGCCCGGTGCGGGTTACCGGAACGACCGACGTGACGGTCCGGTCGCGGGCGGCCAGCGAGGACACGGGCCGACAGTCGACGCCGACCGCGGCGTCGGCCGGGGCCGCCGACGACGGCACCGACGCGCCGGCGACGCCCGAGCGGACCAGCTACGAGGACATCGGCGGCCTCGACGAGGAACTCGACCGCGTCCGCGAGATGATAGAGGTCCCGCTCTCGCGGCCTGAGGAGTTCCGCCGCCTCGGCGTCGACCCGCCCAGCGGCGTCCTGCTGTACGGCCCGCCGGGCACCGGCAAGACGCTCATCGCCCGCGCCGTCGCCAACGAGGTCGACGCCTACTTCGACACCATCTCCGGTCCGGAAATCGTCTCGAAGTACAAGGGCGAGAGCGAGGAGCGCCTGCGGGAGGCCTTCGACGAGGCGGCCGCGAACGCCCCGGCCATCCTGTTCGTCGACGAGATAGACTCCATCGCCGGCTCCCGCGACGAGGACGCCGACATGGAGAACCGCGTGGTCGCCCAACTGCTCACGCTGATGGACGGGCTGGAGGACCGCGGCCGCGTGGTGGTCATCGGCGCGACCAACCGCGTCGACGCCGTCGACCCCGCTCTGCGCCGGGGCGGACGCTTCGACCGCGAGATAGAGGTCGGGGTCCCCGACGAGAGCGGCCGCCGGGAGATTCTGGACGTTCACACCCGCGAGATGCCGCTGGCCGACGACGTGGAACTCGACCGCATCGCCACGCAGACCCACGGCTTCGTCGGCGCGGACCTCGACGCGCTGACGACGGAGGCCGCGATGGGCGCGCTCCGGCGGGACGAGGACGGGCCGGACGTGACCCGCGCCGACTTCGAGGAGGCCCTCGCCACCGTCGAGCCCTCCGCGATGCGGGAGTACGTCGCCGAGTCGCCGACCGTCTCCTTCGACGACGTGGGCGGCTTGGACGAGGTGAAGGCGACGCTGACCGAGACGGTCGAGTGGCCGCTGTCCTACGGTGACCTCTTCACCGCGACGAACACCGACCCGCCGAGCGGCGTCCTGCTGTACGGTCCGCCCGGCACCGGCAAGACGCTGCTCGCGCGGGCCATCGCCGGCGAGAGCGGCGTGAACTTCATCCACGTCGCCGGCCCGGAGATAATGGACCGCTACGTCGGCGAGAGCGAGGAGGCAGTCCGCGAACTGTTCGAGCGCGCCCGCCAGACCGCGCCGAGCATCGTCTTCCTCGACGAGATAGACGCCATCGCCGGCCACCGCGGGCAGGGCAACGAGGTGACCGAGCGGGTCGTCTCCCAACTGCTCGCCGAACTCGACGGCGTCACCGAGAACCCCAACGTCGTCGTGCTGGCGGCGACGAACCGCCGGGACATGATAGACGACGCGCTCCTGCGCCCGGGCCGACTCGAACAGCACGTCGAGGTGCCCGACCCCGACGCCACGGCCCGCGAGGAGATTCTGGCGGTCCACACCGCGGGGAAGCCGCTGGCCGAGGACGTGTCGCTGTCGGACCTCGCCGCGGCCACCGAGGGCCTCTCGGGCGCTGAACTGGCGGCTGTCGTCCGCGAGGCGTCGATGCTCGCCATCCGCGAGGTGGCCGACGAACTCGGCCCCGCGGAGGCCAGCGACCGCACCGACGAGGTGGTCCTCACCGCCGCGCAGTTCGAGACGGCGCTGGACCGCGAGCGCGACCGCTGAGCCAGCGCCGCGGGTGGCCACGGCAGTTCGCCCGCGACAGGTCACGGCAGTTCGCCATTTTCAGGCCGCTTCCGGCCGTTCGCCCGCATTTTCCGTGACTGTCCGGAGAAGTATCTCGCCGAGCGTGGCGCGCAGTGAGGAGGGCGCTTCGTCGGGGACCTGCGTCAGTTAGCTGTCGCGGCGAGCGGCCAGCAACGCGGCGGCGAGGAGGGCGGCGACGGCGGCGACGGCGGTGAAGCCCGGCCCGGCCGCCATCGTGAGGCCGTTCTCCGCCTCGTCGCCGGTGGTCGTGGCGAGCGGTTCGCCGACTGCCTCGTCGGCGTCGGCCGCGGTCTGCTCCGCGGTCACTCGCGCCGTCTCCGTCGCGGTCGGTTCGTCGGTCGGCTCCGCGGTCGCGGTCTCGGTGACGGCGTTCGCGTCGGCGTCGTCCGCGGCTTCGGTGTCGGTCTCCGTGTCGTCGTCGGTCGCCGCGACGACGCGCCCGTCCGCGCCGGAACCGAGGCTGTCACCGTCAGTGTCGAGGACGGCCGCGTTGAAGTTCGTGCCCGCCGACGCGTCGCTCATGTCGGCCGTGGCGGTGACCGTCCCGTCGGGGGCGACGGCCGCGTCGGGACGGCGGACGAACGGGTCGGACCGGCTCTCGGACCGGAGGTAGAGTGCCAGTTCGGTCCCGGGTGCGACCGTCGTCGTCCCGGTGACGGACTGGTTGGTGGCGGGCCGGACGGTCACCGACCCGTCGGTCGCGTCGATGGCCGCGTCCCGCTCCGTGACGGTGTAGCCGACCTCCGCGTCGCCGTCGGTCAGCGACGCGGCGTCCGTGAGTTCGAAGGTCGCCGTGAGTTCGTCGTCCTCGTCGTCGTCGCGTATCGTCGCCCCGCTCTCGTAGGTCGACTCCGCGAGTTCGACGGCGACGAAGTACGTGTCGTTGTCGGAATCCGGGACGACGACCACGTTGTCGCCGTCCAGCGCCAGCGCGTCGTTCTCGGCGTTCGCGCCGACGCTCGTTCGCTCGACGGAGAGGGAGAGCGCGCCACCGTCTGCGGCTTCGAGGAACGCGGTCGTGGCGTCGCTCGCGCCCGCGACGCCGGTCCAGTACTCCAACACGCCCTCGATGCCGGAGGCGTTGATTCGGTGGACGACGATGTCGCCGGCAGCGACCTCGTCGCTCCGTGTGAGGGTCGTCCCGACGCGGTCGTACACGCCCACGTCGTCGGCCGCGAGTTCGGCGTCCCGCGGCGCGACCCAGCTACTGACGTTCGCCACCGAGCGCTCTTGGAGGCGGAGGACGCCGGCGTCGTCGGCGGCGTCGTGCTTGGCCGTGCCGGCGGTCGCGTTCATGTCGTAGTCGGTCGCGTCCAGCGCCTCCTTCGAGACGTTGATTCGCTCGAACGACCCGCGCTCGCGTACGTCGGTTATCTCGTCGTCGCCCGCCGCGCTGAGCACGTCGCTCGCGGCGACGCTGTCGTTCCCGCTGTTGGGAACGCCCGCGAGGTAGCTGTTGAACTGGACGGTGACCTCGCCGTCGCCGTCGTCGTCGGTGATGTGGCCCTCGACCGCGTAGTGGTCCTCCGTCGCGTTGCCGATGACGACGAAGCCGTCGTCGGTGCCGTCGAGCCGGTACGTGACGTTGACCACGTCGCCGCGCTCGTCGACGACGACGTTGTCGGCGAAGCGTACGTCGCCCTCCGAGGGGTCGGTGACGGTTATCTGGTCCGAGGAGGCCGTGATGCCGGTCCGGAGGTCCGTCACCTCGACGGTGTAGGGGGCGTCCTCGGCGGTTCGGTTCCCGAAGTCGACCTCGACGGGGTCGTCGCCGTCGAGTTCCGTGACGACGCTGTCGACCTCGTCGTCGTCGCCGTCGAGCAGCGTCACCTCCGCCTTCGCGCCGCCGCGGATGGTCGTCACCTCGGCGACGATGTCGTCCGCGGTGGTGAGGTTGCCGTCGGCCTCGACGGCGAGGCTGAGGTTGCCGGTCCGGAACCCGGCCGTGTCGCTGTCGGTGGTGATGTCGTACTTCCGCTCGGTGTCGAGGTTCGACGTGTCGTAGACGTAGACCTGACTGTGCTCGGTGTAGCGCTCCAGCAGCAGGAGAGTCCCGTTTTCCGCCTCCAGATGGAACGCCGTGTCGGGGCCGGGGTCGGTGTCCTCGACGGCGACGACCTCGCCCCGGAAGACGTTCGGGTACGACCGCTCGCCGGCGTCGGCGGTCACCGTGCGCGAAGTCACGTCGATGTCCGTCGCGGTGACGGAGCCGCTACCGAAGTCCGTGAGCGCGACCGTCAGGTTCCGGGTCGGCGTTACGTCGCTTGTGAGGTCGATTTCGACCCGGCCGGTGGTGCCGTCTCGGTCGATGCCCCCAACTAGCGTGTCGGACACCTCGTCGCCATCGACGTACACGTCGAGTTCGTCGGTCCCGTCCAGCCCGTTCGCCACGGAGTCGTTCAGCGCCAGTTCTATCGTACTGCCGTCGCTGGCGGCGGAGTACTGGACCGCCTGCTCGACGCTGACGTTCGCGGCGGCCGCCGCGCCGCCCGAGAAGGCGACGGTACCGGCGAACACCGAGAACACCAGCAACACCGTGAGAAACAGGCTCCGGAGCTTGTCGTTCGTCCCCGCGACAGCCCGTGTCGTCTCGCTGTCGGTCGGTACAGGTGCTTTCCCGCGCTCTCGGAGCGGGTACTCACCCCGGTTCGGTTCGGCCGCGGTATCGGAATCGCGTACCATGTTGTTTAGGGCAGCCTAAATAATCCATATAGCTTGCGATATTTAGGCTAGCCAAAAAACGTGTGGTTCCGCCGGGCAGGGACACATCGGGACGCTCGTAAAGTGTGTTGCCATGTGGCACACGACTTATCAGCGTCGGCGGAGTATATCGTGGTATGTCACACCACACCAATAACGTACTCGGCCACTACATCGACGGGGCGTGGGACGACGGCGACGGGACGGACACCTTCGAGTCGCTGGACCCGGCGACGGGCGAGACGCTCGTGACCGTCCGGACGGGCGTCCCCACGGACGTAGAGCGCGCGGTCACCGCCGCCTGCGACGCTTTCGAGGAGTGGCGGGCCCTGTCGTACGTCGACCGCGCGGAGTACCTCTGGGAGGTGTTTCGCGAACTCCGGGACCGGACGGACGAACTCGGCGAAGTAGTCACCCGCGAGTGCGGCAAGGAGATAAGCGAGGGGCGGGCCGACGTGGTCGAGGCCGCCCACATGGTTGAACTGGCCGCGGGCAACGCCCGCCGTCCCCACGGCGACGTGGTCCCCAGCGAGATAGCCAGCAAGGACGCCTACATGCGCCGGAAACCCAACGGGGTCGTGGGCTGTATCACGCCGTGGAACTTCCCGGTCGCCATTCCCTTCTGGCACATGGCCGTCGCGCTGGTCGAGGGCAACACCGTCGTCTGGAAGCCCGCCGAACAGACGCCGTGGTGTGGCCGCATCGTCGCCGAGATGTTCGCCGACGCCGGCGTCCCCGACGGCGTGTTCAATATGGTTCAGGGCTTCGGCGAGGCCGGCAACGCCGTCGTCGAGGACGACCGCGTCGACACCGTCCTCTTCACCGGTAGCGCCGAGGTCGGCCACCGCGTCGACGAGAAACTCGGCGGCCGGCCGGGACGCAACGCCTGCTGTGAGATGGGCGGGAAAAACGCCGTCGTCGTTACGGAGACAGCCGACCTCGACATTGCCCTGCACGCGGCGGTCATGTCGGCGTTCAAGACGACCGGCCAGCGCTGTGTCTCCGCCGAGCGACTGGTCGTCCACGAGAGCGTCTACGACGAGTTCAAGTCCCGGTTCGTCGACCTCGCCGCGGCCGTGACCGTCGGCGACCCGCTCTCGGAGTCGACGTTCATGGGGCCGCTGGCCGACCGGGACCAAGTCGCCAAGTTCCGGCGGTACAACGCCCTCGTCCGCGACTCGGACGCGACGGTGCTGGTCGACCGCGAGGACCTCGCCAGCGGCGAGATTCCCGACGACACCGCGGCCGTGACCGCGGCGGACGACCGGGGCGGGAGCTTCGAAAACGGGCACTGGGTCGGCCCGTTCGTCTACGAGGTCGACGCCGACACCGACCTCCGCGCGTTCCGCGAGGAGGTGTTCGGCCCCCACGTCGCGCTCGTCGAGTACGAGGGGCGCGTCGACCGCGCCATCGAGATACACAACGACACCGACTACGGCCTCGCCGGCGCTATCGTGGCCGACGACTACCGGCAGATAAACCGCTACCGCGACCGCGCCGAGGTCGGCCTCGCGTACGCGAACCTCCCCTGTATCGGCGCGGAGGTCCAACTCCCCTTCGGCGGCGTCAAGCAGTCCGGCAGCGGACCGCCACACGCCCGCGAGGTCGTCGACGCGGTCACCGAACGGACCGCGTGGACCGTCAACAACAGCCGCGACATCGAGATGGCACAGGGGCTGTCGGCGGAGATTCACACCGACGGGGACTGACTAGCGCAGTCGCTCGGGAAACGAGATCGAGTGAAGAAGGCTGTCCGGACAGCCTTCGGGCGAGCGACGCCGTGGCCGAGCAGCGAGACGGGCTGTGATACCGGCATCGACGTGAAAAGCGCCTTGCCGGCACCGACTCGTAGCGAGTCCACACGCAAAAAAGGCCCGGTGTCGAGCCGCCGGGGCGACTCGGCCGTCGGACCGCGGCCTGTCGACCGTGGGACCGCTGCGACGGGGCGGCCGACGCGCGTGGCTATTCCGTCCGGTCGTCGGCCGCCCCGTCGGCGTCGTCGTCCGATACGTCGCCGCCGCTTTCGGCGGTCGAGCCGCCCGTCTCGTCAGGTTCGTTCTCGGCCGCCGTCGCGTCGGTCGGTGGCTCCGTGGTCGGTTTGGCATCGCTACCGACGAACGGCAGCCCGCGGCGGCGGACCCAGTAACGGACCCCCACCGCGGGCACGGCCAGCACGCCGAGCCACGGCAGGACCCCGGCGGTCGTCACCAGCGCCGCGCGGCCGAAGACGTACACGTCGGTCACCGAGCGCAGGAAGACGGCGCTCAGGGACTGCTCGTGGTACTGGGTGTGGGTCGCGGCGAAGTCAGGAGCTGGCTCCCGCAGTTCCACGCGGAGCGTCGAGTACTCGACGCGCTGTTCGAGCGAGCGCTGTTGGGCCTGCAGGCGCTCTATCTCGCCTTGCACGCTCGATAGCTCCTCCTCGATGCGGAGCAGTTCCTCGGTGTCGTTGGCCCGCTCGTAGAAGCCCCGGAGCCGGTCCCGGCGCTGGCGGAGGTTCGCCAGCCGCGCTTCGAGGTCGACCAGTTGGTCAGTCACGTCCTCGGTCTGTGTCTCCTCGAACCGGACGGTCCCCCGGGCCGCGGCGTCGTCCTGCATGGCCTCGTACTCCTCGCTCGGAATCCGGAGGACGACGGAGCCGGTGTACCAGCTCTCGGTTCCGTCGCGGTGGCGCTCCTGACTGGAGTCGCTGACGTAGCCGCCGTAGGCCCGGGCCTGCGCCGCGAGCGCGGCGCGGCTCCGCGAGAAGTTCGATACCTCGACGACCATCCGCCCGCTGCGGACGATGGCTCGCTGTTGGGCCGCGGCGCTCGGCTGGACGCTCCCGTCGCTCGCGGCGTCGCCGCCCCCGCCGTCGCCGCCTGTCTGTGCCGCCTGCTGACCGCTCTCGGCGGCCAGTTGCGCGCCGTCGCCGCCGCCGCTGGCGTCGGTCCCGGCACCGGCACAGCCGGCAAGGACGAGCAGCACCGCGGCCGCGACGACCCGGAGTGTTCTCGACATGACACCCGACTGTCTCTCGCCCGACGGTATAGTCGCGCTGGACGCTCAAAGCGCGCTTTTTGTGAAAGAGCGACTGGAGCTACCGGGCGTCGCCGCGTCGGTCGTCGAGCGCCGGGAACTCCTCGCGGACCCGCGCGACGCGCTCGGGGTCGACCGTCGCGGTGACCAGCGCCGGCTCGTCGGCCGAACTCGCCACGGCCGTCCCCCACGGGTCGTACACCGTCGAGCGGCCGAGCAGTTCATCGTCCGCGAACGAGCCGACGCCGTTGGCCGCGCCCACGTACATGAGGTTCTCGGCCGCCCGCGCTCTCGGGAACAGCCTCCAGTGTTCGACGCGGGGGTAGGGCCACGCGCTCGGGACGAGCGTCAGCGTCGCGCCGGCGTCGACGAGCCGCCGGTACAACTCGGGAAAGCGGAGGTCGTAGCAGGTCGTCACGCCGACGGTGTGGCCCTCGAACTCGACGGTGGGGAGCCGCCGGCCCGGTTCGAGGAGCCGCGCCTCCGTGGAGTCGTACCCGAACAGGTGCTGCTTGCGGTACACCGCCAGCCGGTCGCCGTCGCGGCCGAAAAAGACCGCCGTGTTCGCCAGTCCCGACTCCGCCGGCACGTCGTGGCCGGCCGCCGCGCTCGCGTCGAGGTCCTCGACGACGGAGCCGGCCAGCAAGCCGACACCGTGGTCCTCGGCCGTCGCTCGGAGGGTCGTGAGCGTCTCGCCGTCCAACCCCTCGGCACGGCGGGCGTAGCTATCGAACGCGAAGTAGCCGACGGTGAACAGCTCCGGGAGGACGACGAGGTCGGCGCCGTCGGCCGCCGCCCGCTCGACGGCGTCGGTCGCACGGTCGACGTTACGCGACACGTCGCCGGGTTCGATTTCGAGCTGCGCGAGTGCGAGCTTCATACGACCACTTCGGGGCCGCCAAGCTTCAGGCTTCTACTTCGAGTTCGTCCCGGAGGGCCTGTTCGAGGTTCTGAAGCTCTGCGTCGAGGTTCCGCTTGAAGAAGCGCTCGACGCCCGGGAGCCGGCCGTCGACGACGAACCGGTTCGTCAGCTCCGTCCCGCCGTCGTCGGTCGGCGATAGCTCGTGTTCACCCTGTACCCGCATCACCTTCGAGCGGCCGACGAAGCGGACGTACTCCGGGCGGCGGCGCTCGACGTCTTCGGTCTCGACGGCGAGTCGTCGGTCGATGACGGGGATGGGGAGCTTGAGCGACCACGTCGCGTGTCGCTCGTCGGTCACGTCCCAGTCGACGACGACGCTTATCGGACGGGCGCGCTTGTCCGGGTCGGTGATGAACTCCCAGACGCGCTCCGGCGGTGCCGACACGGTCATCGTTCGCTCGACCCGGACGGTCATGTCTCAGACTGTGGACTACTCCCCGATGAATCCACCGACTAACTCGTCGTTACCCGCCACGTCGTCGAGCGGGCACGCCCCCACTTCTCGATGTCGACTTCCTCGGCCTCCTCGGCGAGGCGCGGGAGCCGCGCGCCGACCTGCTTCGACGAGAGGCCGAGCTGTTCAGCGATGTTCTTTGCGCGGAAGTAGCTCTCGCCGCGCGCGACGCTGTCCCGGAGGTGTTCGAGGATGCGCCGGTCCTCCTCGCTGAAATCGACCATACGAAAACAAGGGGACGAGAACGTTTAACGGTTCCTTTCGTCGCCCGTCGAGCCGCGTTTTGACGGGCGTCTGTACGGCACTGAGGCCGGCGTCAGGCGTCGTAGGCGTGGATGGCGACGAGCGAAAGCGCGGCCGCCAGCATCGCCACGCCGAAGGCGATGCCGCTGGTCAGTTGGAGGGTCCCCGTGCCGACGCCGAGGGCGTGTTTTATCGCGTAGTCGTAGGCCGTGACCGTCGACGCCAGCGCCGCGCCGACGGCGACGAGGCCGAACAACAGTCCGAGGCCCAGACCCATGTCCGACTGCGAACCGGTCGATGTCATGTCTCTCCGTTCCGTCGTTGCCCACTTAGTTCATTCGGGCCGCTCGCCCGCGAGCCACGGGCAGTCCGCCGCCGCCGAGGGCACAGCGGTCGCTACCGACCCGCTACCGGCGGCCGCGCGGGCGGAGACCCGTGGATATTTCACCCCGCGTGGTGGACGTTCGGGCAATGGCCGACCGTGACGACGTCTGCGTGTTGCTGCCGACGTACAACGAGGCCGAGACTATCGGCTCGGTCGTCACCGGCTTCCGCGAACAGGGGTTCGACCACGTGCTCGTCATCGACGGCGGGTCGACCGACGACACCCGAGCTGTCGCGGAGTCCGCCGGCGCTCGCGTCGTCGAGCAGCAGGTCGGCGGCGAGGGGTCCGGGAAGGGGCAGGCCGTCCGCGAGGCCGTCGAGCGCCACGTCGAGCGCCCGTACGTCCTGCTCGCCGACGGCGACTCGACCTATCGCCCCGACGAGGCCGACCGGATGCTCGAACCGCTGTTTTCCGGGCGGGCCGAACACGTCATCGGCAACCGCTTCGCGGACATGCAACCCGGCGCGATGTCACGGCTGAATCAGGTCGGGAACCGCGTCATAAACTGGGCGTTCGGCGTCATCCACGGGCGACAGCTGACCGACATCCTCTCGGGCTACCGGGCGTTCACCCGCGAGTCGTTCCTCGGGCTGTCGCTGTCGGCCGAGGGGTTCGGCATCGAGACGGAGATGGCCGTCGAGTGCGTCAAACACAACGTCCGGACCGCAGTCGTCCCGGTCACCTACGAGCCCCGGCCCGACGAGTCCGAGACGAACCTCCGGCCGTTCCGCGACGGGGCGACCATCATCGCCACGCTCTACCGGATGGCCAAGACCAACAACCCGCTGTTTTACTTCGGGAGCGTCGCCTTCGGCTCCATCGGAACCGGCGTCGCGCTGGGCGCGTACGTCGCCTACGACTGGGTCGTCAACAACACCTCTCACGAGGTCATCGCGCTGGTCGGCGGCGTCGCCATCCTGCTGGGCCTCCAGTTGCTCATGTTCGGCGTCCTCTCGGACCTTATCGTCGCGGTCAACCGCGAGCAGACGCGCCAACTGGAGGACATCGCGGAGAAGCTCTCCGAGGCGTCGTCGGACCGTGACACGGAGGCCGACGGGACCGCGGTCCCGTCGGGCGACGCCGAGGACTGAACGGTGTCGCCGTCGTCGGTTCGACCGCGTGCCGGGGGTCAGCGCCCGTAACCGGCTACCGTTGCGCCGCTCAGAACGGGACGAGCGACCGCAACTGCGAGAGGAGACTGTTGCTCGTGGCCTCGCGCTTGCGCTCGAACACGGGGTGGAGGGCGTTCAGTAGCTCCTGTTCGTTCTCGAACTCCCGGCGGTCGGCCTCGGCCAGCGCGTCCTCGACGGTGACGGAGTGGCCCGTCGCGTCGAACGGGACCTCGATGTGTCCGGCGACGCGGCTGACCTCGGCGGTGCTCGCGGGATACTCTATCTCGATGTCGGTCAGTCGCGCGTCGAGGGCGGGTATCCCGAACTCGATGACGTCGGGTTCGTCGCTGTCGTCGGCAGGTGGCCGTACTCCCATTGCCGGTGTGCAGGAGGCGCTCGGTAGAAAAGGCTGTGCTGTCTACCGGGCGCACTCCGCCAGCCACTCCTCGGCCCAGTCGGTTATCTCCTCGAAGACGGGACACAGCGACTCCCCCTTGGGCGTCAGTCGGTAGTAGGTCGCGACCGGCGCGTCCTCCTCCAGTCGGCGCTCGACGAAGTCCATCTCTTGGAGGTCGTCGAGGACGCGCGAGAGGGTCCGCGAACTCGCGTCGGTCGCGCGCTTGAGTTCGTTGAACCGCCGCTCGCCGTCCTGTAGCTCGTGGAGGACGACGAGACGCCACTGCGAGCCGATCTGTTCCAGCGACTCGACGACGGGACAGGCCCCGGCGTTTTTCTCCTCGGTCTCGGCGGTGTCGGTGAAAGTCTGTGATGACATCGGTGCCACGTGGTATCTCCTATGTCCGGGAACCGATAAATAGGTTCGGATTCGAACCACGTAACGTAATGAAACTACCACTGCTCGCAGTCACGCACCGCACCGAACCGACCGCCGCGACGGAGGAGGGCCGCTGATGGCCTTCGACAGCGCCGGCGCGGCCGCGCTCTTTCTCGTCGGTCGCCTCCTGTTCGGCGGCGTCCTCGCGTTCATGGGCCTGAACCACTTCACGAGCGCCGACGGGATGATACCCTACGCCGAGGCGAAGGGGCTGCCCGCCCCGAGCGCCGCCGTCTACGGGAGCGGGGGCCTCCTCGTGTTCGCCGGTATCGGCGTCGCGGCCGGCCTGTTCCCGGTCCTCGCCGCGGGGGCGCTCGCGGTGTTCCTGCTTGGCTCCGCCGTGACGATGCACGACTTCTGGGCCGTCCCCGAGGACCAGCGACAAGACGAACTGACGCAGTTCCTGAAGAACCTCGTCATGGCCGGCGGCTCGGTCGCGCTGCTCGCGACCGCCGGGAGCGCGTGGCCCTACAGCGTCGGTATCGCGCTGTTCTGAGCGGCCGTCCGCGTGACCGACCCCCGAAGCCCGTCGACCGACAGCGCCGTCAACGATAAGCCCGAGCGGTTCCTCCGTCTCCTGAATGCTTCCGACTGGGTTGCCGAGCGTCCCCCCGTGGCTGCCGGCGCGGGCGCTCGTCACCGCCGCCGTCGTCGTCGCCGTTCTCGCAGGGCTGCGCGCCGTCGCCGGTCGCCGCTCCGGGGACTCCCTCCGGACGACCCTCCTGCTCGGTGTCCCGTGGGGGACGCTCCTGACCGCCGCGGGCGTCGTCGCCGTCTACCTGTTCGTACAGGGCGCGTGGTGGTACGGCCGCCCGCTGGTGACGCCGTTCCGGTCGTGGTCGTACTACTACCCGCTGGGGATGGTAACCGCTGCGTTCACCCACCAGGGCCTCGGGCACGTCACCGGTAACGTCCTCGGGACGCTCGTCTACGGCAGCGTCGTCGAGTACGCGTGGGGACACTACCCGCGACGACGGGGCTCGCAGTCGTTCTCGTCGCCGGCGACCGACCCGTTCGTCCGGGTCCTCGCCGTGCCCGCCGCCTGCGTCGTCGTCGGTCTGTTCACCGCGGTGTTCTCCGTCGGCCCGGTCGTGGGCTTCTCGGGCGTGGTGTTCGCCCTCGCCGGGTTCGCGCTCGTCACTCGGCCGGTGCTGTTTCTCGGTGCGGTGCTGGGCGGCCGAGTCGTCGACGCCGTCTACACCGCGCTCCGGTTCCCCGAGCCGACGCTGGGCGGGCGGACACAGTTCGTCACGCCGTGGTGGGCCGACATCGCGGTACAGGGTCACGCCGTCGGCCTGCTGACCGGCGTCGTCCTCGGGGCGGCGCTCCTGTACGCACGCGGGACCCGCCCGTCGCCGCCGCGGGTCTTCTTCGCGACGCTGGTCTACGCCGTCTCGCAGGGACTCTGGGCCGTCTACCTCCCCGTCGGCGGCGGGCGGTACACCCTGTTCCGGTGGCTCGGCGTCGGCGCGGTGTTCGTTCTCGCGTTGCTCGTCGCCGCGGGGACGGCGGGCACCGACCGTCGACTCCTGCCGCGGTTCGACGGCACCGCGACATCGACGGCGGGGGTCGCGCTGCTCGTCGTCTTCGTCGTGGTCTGTCTCGCCGCCGTTCCGACGAACCTCGCTGTCGTCGAGGGCGGCGACGTACCCGAGGACGGCGTGACCGTCCGGGACTACGTCGTCTCCTACGAGGAGCGCGCCCGCAACGGCTACATCGCCGGCATCCCGGTGCCGTTCCAGACCGACCGGACGACGGTCGACGAGAGCGGCGTCGTCGTCGCCAGTGCGGACCGCGAGGCGTGGATAGTCGCGGTCCCCAAGGGCCGTCTCGCCCTGAACGGGCGCGCGCGGGTCGTCGTCGGCGGCGTCGACTGGCGGGAGACGGTCCGGGTCAACCGGACCGGCTGGACCGTCGTCGGGAACCGCACCGCCTACCGGGTCCAGATGTGGCGGGAGGGCGGCGACCCGCGGACGACCTACACCTCGCCGCCGTCGACGGCCGACGCGACGGTTGCCGGCCGGAATCTCACTCTCATGCCGACCGAGTCCGGCTTCGACGTGGCCGTCAGTCGCGGGAACCGGACGCTGGGAGTGGTCCCACTGCCGGCCAACGGGACCGGGACGCGGGTCGGGGGGCTGACCGTCGAGCGCAACCGCACGCGCCTCTACGCGGCGACCAACAGGACGCGGGTGAGAATCGCCCGCGAGCGCCGGACTCGCCGCGGCTGACCGCGGCGGTCAGGCCCAGTCGATGCGGTACACTTCGGCCGTTATCGTCCGCGTGGCCTCGTCGTGGAAGTCGAACTGCTTCGGGAGGTCGAACTCGGCGGCGAACGCGTGGGTGACCTCGCCGCCCTCGTCGGCGGCGAAAGCGTCGACGAACGACCGACTGCCCTCGTTGTGGACCGAGTAGGAGACGCCGGCGATGTCGGCCGCCGTCCGCAGGAACGCCCGGTCGGCGTGTTCGTTGCCCGACTGCGCGCCGAACGGCGGGTTCATCACGACGGTCGTCTCCGCGCGCGGCGGGTCGAGCGGAACGGCGGTGGCGTCGCCCCGGACCCACGAGACGGGCGTCCGCGTCCCCACCTTCCGCTCGTTCTCCCGGGCCGTCGCCAGCGGCGCGGGGTCGATGTCGAGGCCGACCACTCGGGACGGCGCGCGGAGCGCGGCCCCGAGCGCGAGCATACCGGTGCCACAGCCGAGGTCGACCACCGTCCGGTCCTCGATGTCGCCCTGTAGGTCTGCCGTGTGGACGAGGTGGGCCGCGAGGTCGGGCGGCGTCCGGTACTGTTCGAGGTCGGCGCTCGGGTCCGCGAAGCCGGCGACGACGGCGAGTTGCTGGGCGAGGGCGCTCTTCGTGGGCATCGGCGGAGATACACCCAGTTAATCCTAAAAGGTTTGGAAATGCTCAGTGGTTATCCATGGCCGGCAGTTCGACGACGAACGCCGCGCCGCCGGCCGTACTCTCCTCGACCCACACGTCGCCGCCGTAGCTGTTCACCATCGCGTCGACGAAGTACAGTCCGAACCCGGTCCCGGTCGACTCCGTCCCCTTCTCGCCGCGGTCGAAGATGGTGCGCCTGTCGGCGGGTGAGACTCCGGGGCCGTCGTCGGCCACGCGGACGGTGACCGTCCCGTCGCGTTGCTGGGCCGTCACGTCGATGGCGACGCCGTCGCCGCCGTGCTCGACGGCGTTAGTCGTCACGTTACCGAGTACGTCGGCGAGCAAGTCGTCGGCCTCGACGGCGGCGTCGGGCACGTCGACCGACACGGACGCGTCGTCGCTCATCGAGCGGGCGCGGTCGGCCGCCTCGGAGACGACGGGGCGCAGGTCCATCCGCTGGGCGTCGGTGAGCCCTTCCTCGGAGAGCGTCTCCAGCACCGAGCGGACCTTGTCGGTGAGGTCGATGATGTCGTTGCTCCACTCGACGATGGTCTCCGCGTAGTCCCGCTGGGACCCCGAGAGTTCCGCCTCCAGTATCTCGCCGCGGGCCCGGATGACGTTCATCCCGTTGAGCATGTCGTGGCGCAGGATGTTGTTGAAAAACTCCATCTGCTCGGTGCGGCGTTCGAGCAGGCGCTCCTGACGGAACCGCTCGACGGCGTACCGCACCGTCCGGCCCAGCAGGGCGTCGGTCAGTTCGCCTTTGACGAGGTAGTCCTGTGCGCCCGCCTGAATCGTCTCCAAGGCCCGCTGCTTGTCGTCGAGACCCGTGAGAACGACGACGGGGAGCGTCTCGATAGTGTCGAGGAACTGCCGTAGCGTCTCGACACCGGTCGTTCGCCCGAGCCCGAGGTCCAGCAAGACGAGGTCGAACGGGCCGCCCCGCGCGGCCTCGATGCCGTCGTCCAACGTCCGCTCGTGGGCCAGCGTGATGTCCTCGGTCACCTGTCGGAAGTACTCGCTCTCGAAGCGCTTCTCGATGAGTTTCGCGTCGCCGGGGTTGTCCTCGACCAGCAACACGTCCAAGTGTCTCGTTTCGCCTGCCATCAGTCACTCCTCCGGGAACTTCACTATCGTCAGCCAGAAGTCCTCCAACCGCTGGACGACGTCGACGAACCCCTCGAAATCGACCGGCTTGGTCAGGTAGGCGTTCGCGCCGAGGTCGTAGGACTGGACGATGTCGTCCTCGGCGGCCGAACTCGTCAGGACGACAGTCGGGATGCGACACAGCGATTCGTCGTCCTGTATCTCCGCGAGTACGTCCTCGCCGTCCTTCCGAGGCATGTTGAGGTCCAGCAAGACGAGGTCGGGCCGGGGCGCGTCGTCGTACTCGTCCTCCTGCCTGAGGAAGGTGAGCGCCTCCACGCCGTCGGTGACGACGTGGAGGTTGTCAGCACGTTCGCCTCCTCCATCGCCTTCTGTGTCAGGCGAACGTCGCCGGGGTTGTCCTCCGCGAGCAGTATCTCGACTGGGTCTGGATTGGGGTTCGTCTCACTCATTCGTGGTCTCCGTGTCGGCCGCCGGCATCGTGAACTCGAACGTCGCACCGGTGCCGTCGTCGTCGGCGACCCAGATGCGGCCGCCGTGGCGTTCGACGATGCGCTCGCACACCGCCAGCCCGATACCGGTCCCGTCCGCGTCGTGAACGTCGCCTCGGTTGAAGATGTCGAATACGTCCTCGCGGGCGTGGTCGGGGACGCCGGGGCCGTTGTCCGCGACGCTGAACGTCACCGTCTCCGCCCCGTCGTCCCGCCGGGCGGTCACCGAGACCCGCGGTCGGGTGCCCGACTCGGCGGTGTAGGTCAGGGCGTTCGAGAGTAGGTTCTGGAACAGCTGGCGCAACTGGTCCGCGTCGGCCTCGACGGCGGGCAGGTCGCCGGTGGTGATTTCGGCGTCGGTCTCCGAAACCAACATGCCGAGGTCGTCCATGGTCGACTCGACGACGGCCTCGCTGTCGACGCGTTCCAGCGCCGCCGCCTCCGTCTGGACCCGCGAGTACGACAGCAGGGCGTCGACCATCGACCGCATCCGCTCGGCCCCGTCGACGGCGTACTCGATGTACTCCAGTGCCTCCCCGTCGAGTTCGTCGGCGTACTCGTCTTCGAGGAGGCCGAGGAAACTGGAGATCATCCGGAGCGGTTCCTGCAGGTCGTGGGAGGCGACGTAGGCGAACTGCTGGAGGCTCTCGTTGGACCGCTCCAGCTCGTCCCGGGAGGCCGCGAGTTCGGACTCCCGAGTCGCCGAGACCAGCGCCGCCTCGACGTTGCGGGCGAGAATGCCGAGCAGGTGCCGCTCGATGTCCGTCGGCGGGTCCCGCTCCCGCGACCCGACACACAACATGCCGAACTCGCCCAGCGGGACCATCACGACGGTTCCGAAGACGCCGGCGTCGGCCAGCGCGCCCGCCGCCGCCGAGTAGTCCTCGACGACGCGGGTCTCGCCGTCCTCGAACGCCTCCATCTCGAAGGTATCAGGCACGATGTCCGGGAGCGCGGCGGCGCTGTCGGCGTCGACCAGCGTTGTCGTCGCGTCGGTGGCGGCGGTCGGCTCCAACCGTTCGTCCTCGGCCAGCCAGACGGCGGCCAGCGAGTGCGAGAACAGCCGGTCGACGATGCCGACCGTCGTCTCGGCCACCTCGTCGGGCCGGCTGGCGTACAGCAAGTCCTCGGTGGCGCGGTGGACCGCGGCGATGCGGTCCTCCTGTCGCTTCCGCTCTGTGATGTCGACGGTGATGCCGATGACGGTCGTCTCCCCGTCGATGTCGACCGGGCGGTACCACGACTGGAAGGTCGTCTCGCCGATGGACCGGACCGAGCTGACGACCTCGCCGTCCCGCGCCCGCTCGAAGTCCTCGACGACGCGGTCGAACGCCGCGAACTCCTCGTGAATCGCCTTCCCGACCAGTTCGCCCTCTTCGAGACCGAACGCCTCTAGCCCGCGTCCGCGGGACTGGAGGAAGGTCCCCTCCTCGTCGAGCGAGAACAGCACTATCGGCGCGTTATCGAGGAGCGTGTCCAGTTGTGCCTGCCGGTCCTGCAGTTCCGCGACGTGCCGCCGGCGCTCGATAGTCAGCCCGACCCACTGGGTGACGAGGTCGACGAACGTCTGCTCCATCCCGGTGAACGGCTCGGCTCGGGGCTCGGTGTCGGCGAAACAGATCGTGCCGTAGTCCGCCCCGTCGACGGTGACGGTCCCACCCAAATAACACGAGAGTCCGAACTGCTCGAAGGCCTCGGAGTCTTCGAGTTCGGTCCCGGCCACGTCCTCGATGCCCCGGACCGTCCGGTCGCCCGACTCGTCACCGATGGTGTACTGACAGTACGTCGCGGACAGCGGCGTCCGGTCGCCGGCCTGTACCGCGTCGTTGTCGCCGACGGCCGCCGAAATCTCCTGGACGCCCTCGTCGATGCGAGTCATGTAGCCCACCGAGAGGTCCAGCCACTCGGTGCCGAGGTCGAGCAACTGCTCGACTTTCGTCTCGAAGTCGGTATCGCGCTGGGAGACTATCTCCTGCAACCGCCGGAGCGTCTGCGTGTTCTCGCGGAGTTGCCGCTCGCGTTCCCGGAGGTCGGACACGTCGCGGACGACGACCACCAGCCCGCCGTCGTCCAACCGCTCGACCGAGACCTCCTTCGGGAACGTCCCGCCGTCGACGCGCCGGCCGATGGCCTCGCCGCGCCACTCGCCCTGCTCGTCGACGGTCGGGAGGACCCGCTCCTCGAAGCGCGCCCACTCCTCGTCGTCGTACAGCGACGCCCACTCGGTCCCGACGAGGTCGGGCCCGTCCTCGAACCCGTGCATCTCCGCGAACGGCTGGTTCGTGTAGGTGAACGCGCGGTTATCGTCGACGATAGCCATCCCGTCGATGGTCGTCTCCAAGGCCCGCTCGCGCTGGTCGAGGGTCCGGCGCTGAATCTGCTCGGCAGTCACGTCCCGGCCGAACGAGAGGATGTACTCGTCGGTGGGCGCGCGCTGGAGAGTCACGTCGAGCCAGCGGCGCTCGCCGTCGGGGTGTTCGACGTGCCACTGCACGTCGTCCTCGTCGGCCAGCGTCGTCACGTCGGTGTCCGTCGAGCGGTCGCCGGCCAGCAGTTCACTCACCTGTCGGCCACACAGCGCCGCGGCGTCGTAGCCGTAGAGACGCTCGGCGGTCGGGTTGGCGTCGAGAACGGTCCCGTCGTCGGGGTCGTGGACCAGCACGGCCTCCGTCGACCCCTCGAAGAGGTCCGTCGCGGACGGGAGCGGCCCGTCACGCTCCGTATTCGACATGGCCCTCAATTTCGCGGCGGGTAAATTCAAACTACCCCGTCTATTTCAACACGTGATATCTATACTGTCAGCTGAGTGCTACCACGTGCCGTGGAACGTGTCGAACGAGAGGTCCTCCAGCGGCTTCTCGCCGATGGCTATCTCGTACTCGCCGGGGGTGAGCATCGGCTTCTTGAACTGCGGGCCGTCGTCGGTCGTGATGCGCGGACAGCCGGTGTTGACGTAGGCGTCCAGCCCGAAGTTGGTCAGGCGGTCGGGGGTCACCTCGTCCATCGTGATGAGGTAGGCGTCGTCGTTGTTCTCGACTATCTCTTGGGCGACTTCCCAGCGGCCCTGTCCGATCTTCGTACAGAAGATGACGCCCCACTCCTCGGCGTCCATCGCCTTGTGGACCGAGGCGTAGCGCTGTTTCATGAACTGCTCGGTGTCGGCGATGGTGAGGGCGTTGTTGACCGGGTCCGCGATGACGACCGTCTTCTCGGGGTGTTCCATCGCCAGCCCGAGCGGGTGGAACTTCCCGCCGCCGACGTAGAGTATCTGGTCGGCGTCTACGTCCGCCGAGGCGTAGTTACAGCCCAGCACCTGCCCCTCGTGGGTCAGGCGGTCGTCGCCCTTGCGCGTGTGGACCTCGTAGCCCCGCTCCTCCAGCCACGCCCGCATCTCGTCGAACTTGTTCATGTGCTGGGCCGTCGTCACCAGCCCCACGTCGGGGTCCTCCTCGGGGGTGGTCAGTTCTTCCTCCGCGGCCCGCTCCATCATCGGGAAGACGTCGACGTTCGAGAACAGCGGGACGTAGAGTATCTTCTCGGACTCCTTCATCGGGGAGTGGCCGAAGTGGACGAACACGTCGGTCCGGCGCATCATGTACGTGTCGAGGTCGCAGGCCCCGTAACAGGGCTGACCCGACAGCATGACCGTCACGCCGTCGGGCAGTTCCGCCCGCAGGTCGTCGGCGACGGCCGGGCCGCGACGTTTCAGTCCCTCGGGGAACTGGAGGCCGACCTTCTCGGCGTCGCGCTCCTCGACGGCGTCGATGATGCGGTCGAGTTCGTAGTCCCACTCGCGGTCGTGTTTGAGCGACAGCCCGGTGTTCCGGAGGTCGCCCTCGGTCCGCTCTTGGCTCATTGGAACGGCATACCCGTTCGAGCGGCATAACCTCGGTGCTTCGCCGCCCGCGCGTGTGAACGAGCCACGGGTTTCGGCAGGCCTATACCGCCGGAGACCGAACTCCGCGGTGATGAGCATCGAGACCGACACAGCCGCCGACCCCACCGGTGACCGCGTCGAGGAACTCGCCGCCGAGTTCGGCGAAGTCATCTCCGAGATGCCCGTGTACCGGCGCTTCGCGGAGGCCAAGGAGGCCGTCGAGAGCGACGAGGAGGCACAGGACGCCATCAGCGAGTTCGAGCAGATCCGCGAGGAGTACATGCTCGCCCGCCAGACCGGACAGGCCTCCCAAGAGGACCTGCGCCAGCTCCAGCAGGCACAGGAGGAGCTCCACGACATCCCGGTCATGAGCGACTACCTCGAAGCGCAGAACGAGCTCGAACTCCGCCTGCAGGAGCTCAACGAACTCGTCTCCGCGGAACTCGCCGTCGACTTCGGCCAGAAGGCCGGCGGCTGCTGCGAGGACTGAGCGCCCGTTTCTCCCGCCGGCTCGACGGGCCGGACTCGCACCCACTGCCGGCGGTCCGTAACGACTTAGCCACCGCCACGCGCACCCTCGGACATGACGGTAGACTCCGACTGGGACGACTGGCTCCTGCGCGCCGTCGAGGACGCCGACCCCGACGGGCTGGCGCTGTGGTATCTCGGCTGTAACGGGTTCGTCGTGAAATCGAGCGGCGGCACGACGGCCTTCATCGACCCGTACCTCGGTATCGGTGACCCGCCCCGGACGGTCCGGATGGTCCCGGTCCCGTTCGACCCCAGCGAGGTGCAGGAGGCCGACGCCGTCTTCGGCACCCACGAACACACCGACCACGTCCACGGTCCCTCGCAGGCCCCGATTCTCGCCGGCACCGGCGCGGACTTTTACACGACGGACAGCGGGCACGACGTCGTCCGCGAGGAGCGCTGGCTGCAAAACTGGAGCGTCACCGACGACCAGCTCCACGAGGTCGAGGCGGGCGACACCGTTTCCGTGGGCGACCTGACGGTCCACGTCGAGCCGGCCAACGACCCCGACGCCGAACACCCCGTCTCCTACGTCTTCGAACACGACGGCCTGACCTTCTTCCACGGCGGCGACGCCCGGCCCGGGGCGTTCGAGGGCGTCGGCGACCGCTACGACATCGACCTCGGCGTGCTCGCGTTCGGGACCGTCGGGATGATAGACGACAGCGAGACCGGCGAGCCGACGCGGACGAAGTGGTATAACGACGAGAACATGATTATCGAGGCCGCGAACGAGCTACAACTGGACACGCTGTTGCCAACCCACTGGGACATGTGGAAAGGAATGACCACCGAGCCGACGGTGTTGCACAACCACGCCAACAGCTTCGTGTACCCGTCGAGCCTCGAGATAGCCGAAATCGGCGACCGCGTCGACCTCGACTGAGTCGCCGGGCCGCCGCGGCGACGCCTCGGCGCGGCAAGGCCGGACCGTCGACCGACGCGCGACGACGCGGCGTACCTTTATTACCGGCCGAGTACGGAGTAAGACACATGAGTGATTCGCAGACGTACGAGGCGGTCACGGCCGAGTCGGACGGGGTGACCGTCACCAAGCGGTTCGAAGCCGACGAGTTCCCGGTCCCGGCCATCGCCTTCAACGTCGTCTCCCGGCGCTCGGAGGCGGTCACCATCCGGCTGGTCGACACCGTCCCCGAAGACGTCGCCGTCGAGGACCTCGGGTTCCACCCCGAGTACGGCAGCGAGTACTGGGACATCAACGAGGACCGCATCGCCTTCGAGAAGGAGATCGAACCGGAGGCCGACTACACGACGGTCTACGGCATCCGGGCGACGGGCACCGACGACGTCGAGAAGTTCCTCACCGTCCCCGAGATAGCCACCGTCGACCCGCCGCTCGACGCCGACGAGTCGGACCTCGTCGGCGACGGCGACGACGCTGTCAAAGACGTCATCTCGGGCGACAGCGACAGCGTCCCCGGCCTCGAAGACGACGAGGACGACGAAGACATCGAGACGCTGAACCTCGCCGACCCCAACAGCGACGGGACCGCCAACGGCGAGGCGGCCACGGGCGACGACGTCGAAGTCGAGACCGGCAACGTCATCGCCGCGATGGCCGAGGAGATACGGCAGAACAACGTCTCGGCCGACGACGTGAAACTGCTCAAGCGCGCGCTTGACGCCGTCTCCGAGGACGACGCGCCGAGCGCCGACGGAGCCGCCGAGGCTCGCATCCGGCGCATCCAGCAGGACATCGCCGACCTCCGGGCCTACACCGACGCCCTAGAGGAGTTCCTCGACGAGAACGGCACCGGCGACGAGATGATAGCCGAGTTCGAGGAGCGACTCGACGAGTTCGAACGCGAACTGGGAACCTTCGCCGACGAGATTCAGACGGCCGCCTCGACCGCCGAGGACGCCAGCGAGGCGGTCGACGGCCTCTCCGAGGACGTGAGCGATGTCGAGGGCGAGGTCGACGACGTCACCGGGACCGTCGCGGACTTAGACGAGGAACTGGACGACCTCGAAGCCGAGATCGAGTCCGTCCGCGAGGAGATCGGCGACGGCGAGGTCGACGACCGCCTCTCCGACGTGGAAACCGAGATAGAGGACCTCAAGGAGTGGCGCGAGCAGCTGTCGTCGGTCATCGGCGGCGGCGACTAACCGAACCCGTTTTACGCCGCCCCGTTCTGGAATCGGCTAATGACGACGACCAGAGTGGCCGTTCCTCGGAAGGGGCGGCCTCTCGAAGCCGTGCTCGAACGGCTCGCGGCACGGACCGGGACGACCCGGCTCGCCGACGACATCATCTCTACGCTGCGGTACGAGAAGGCAGTCACCAAGGGCAACCAGACCACGGACGACGACATCTACCATCGCCTCGCCGACTATTCCGACCTCTCGGACCCGACCCGGCCGGAGTTCTCCCTGCTGCGCGACGACCGCGACGGCATGCCCCGGCGCGTGGTCTTCGACAGCGTCACCGTCCCGACCGACCACGGCGACGTACAGTTGGTCGGCCGCGAGGAGCCGTTCCGAGCGCTTCGCACCCACGAGTTCGCGCTGGGCTTCGACAGCGCCGACCTCGTTCTCGAAGAGGTGGTCCAGCTCCGGGACGAGCCGCTGACGAGCATCGGCGAGATAAACGACCGCATCGACCCGCTCGACACCGACGTACGGGTACTCACCGGTCTCGGCGACACGGTCCATCACACGCTGTTGGCGACGCCGGCGGTCATCGACGCCGGAACGGGGCCGCTGGACCGCGATTTCGTCGCCGATTACGCCGGCGACCTCTGTATCTCGCCGCGGTACGAGCGGCTGGTCGAGGCCGTTCTCGGCACCGCCGCCCTCGACGGCATCGAGTTCACGTATCCCGGCGACGGTGCCGAGGAGGAGGCCGACATCGCCGAGACTGGCATCGGCGTCTACCTCACCGTCACCGGGTCGACGGCCCGGGACCACGGACTGGAACTCGGCGAGCGGCTCTTCCCCAGCGAGACAGTCCTGCTCGAGAACGCCGCCGAGCGAACCGGAACGACCGGCAACGTGGCCGACCTCTTCGCGGAGCCAGCAGAGACCGCGCTCCGGTCGGTCTGACGCCGCCGCAGGCGCTGTCGGGATTTATCACGTTCTCCGCCGTAGGTCGACTATGGCGCGTCGCTCCGTCCTGTTCGCCCCCGGCGACGACCCGGCGAAGCTCCGGAAGGCGATCACCACTGCGGCCGACGTGGTCGTGTTCGACCTCGAGGACGCGGTCCTGCCCGAGCGGAAAGCCAGCGCGCGCACCGCCGTCGCCGACGCGCTGGCCGACCGCGACGGCGGACGGACAGCGGTGACAGTCCGTATCAACCCCGTCGGCGCGGGCGGCGGCGACGACCTCGCCGCCCTCTCCGACGCCTCCCTCGATGGCATCGTCGTTCCGAAAGTCGACGGCGCGGCCGACGTGGCACCCGTCCGGGACCGACGGCCCGACGTTCCGCTGTTTGCGCTCGTCGAGACGGCCGGCGGCGTGTTGCGCGCCGCCGAGATAGCCGCCGCCGACGGGGTCGACGCACTGTTGTTCGGCGCGGAGGACTACGCCGCCGACGTTGGCGCGACCCGAACGGCGGGGAGCGAGGAGGTGCTCTACGCCCGGCAGCGGGTCGTCGCTGCGGCGGCGGCCGCCAGCGTCGACGCCGTCGACACCGTCTATCCCGACTACGGCGACGACGACGGCCTGCGGACGGCGACCGAGCGAGCCGTCCAGTACGGCTACGACGGTAAGATGGCTGTCCACCCCGCGCAGGTCCCCGTCATCAACGACGTGTTCACGCCGGCCCCGGAGCGTGTCGAGTGGGCCGAGCGGGTGTTGGCCGCGAAACGCGAGGCCGACGCCGCCGGGCGCGGCGTCTTCACCGTCGACGGCGAGATGGTCGACGAGCCGCTCGTCGAGCAGGCCCGCCGAGTCCGCCGCCGCGCCGCCGCTGCCGACGAAGACAGCGAGTGAGTCCGTCCGTTTGCCGACGAGCGGGACCGCGGGCGTTTCTCTCACCGCGCCCGTCACGCTCACCCCCATATTTTGTATAGCGACATGAGATTTATGAGTTCGAAATGCGTCACTGCGTTGGCGAGATAGTGACGGAAATGACACAACTTACGGCGGCGAAACCAGCGATTCACGTCACCAGCGAGTAGACGTTCGCCTCGTAGACGTCGCGGATACGGGTCCCCCACTCATGGGTGTAGGTGTCGATGACGTCCTGTGCAACGTCGCCCCGAAGATACTTCACGACGCCGCGGTCCCCGGTCCGGTCTCGGAGGTGGGTGGTGAAGAAGTGCCGGAAGTAGTGGGGTGTGACGTTCTCCTCGGCTCCGCCGCCGTCTCGGTACCAGCCTCGCTCTCTGGCGTGGGTCTCGACGACGTGATGAACCATGTCCGGCGTTAGCCGCCGGCCCCAGTCGCCGCTGGTCGAGACGAACAGCGGCTCGGCCGGTGACGGCGTGTCCGGTCGAATCGCCAGCCAGCGCCGGAGCGCCTCGGCGAGTTCGCCGTCGACGGGGACCGTCGTATCCCGCTTGCGCTTGTTCGAAGCGGTCCGCTCCGCGCCGTTGACGACCGCGCCGCGAGCCGGCTCCGAAGAGACGTACAGGGAGGCAGGCCGGCCGTCGAGAGCGGCTCTGACGGGCACGTCGGGGCGCGTCTCGACGGCCAGATTCAGGTCCCGACAGTCGAGGTTGCACAGCTCGCCGGCTCGCATCCCGGTCTTGAGCAGCGCTAGGACGACGGCGTGGTCGAGCGGGTGGGCGATACCGTCAACGAACGACCGCATCGCGGGCACGCCGATCTCCCGCCGCGTCGGGTCGGTGTTGATGGACTCGTCCATCTCCTCGACGACCAGCGTCATGGGGTTGCTGTCGAAGGTCCCGACCTGCGTCATGTAGGCGTAAAAGCGGTGGAGATAGGAGGCGTAGGTCGCCACCGTACTCTCGCTCTTGTCGCCGCGCAGGTCGTGCACGTAGGCCATACAGTCCCTGTGAGTCGCCTCTGCAACAGGGACCGGCCGCGACCCCTCGTCGAGGAACGCTTCGAAGTCGCGCAACACCCGGTCGTAGAATGCCCGCGTCCGGTCGCTTTTCCCGTGGTAGGTCACGTCGTCGAGGAAGTACTCGACCGGGTCCGCCTCGTCGTCCGCGGCGACGGCGTCCGAACTCATCCGTCGAGCACGTACCCCCCGTGGCGGCCGCTGTAGTGGACGCGGCCGTCGGCCTGTAGCTCTTGGAGCGCCGAGTCGAGTCGGTCCTCGACGTCGTCGGTCAGTGCCGCCAGCAGTTCGTCCCAGTCGTAGTGGTCCCCGTCGCCGAGAATCGCCTCGACCCGGGTCTTCAGGCCGTCGACCCCGGGGGTTGCGTCGGGAGAAGTGGGTTCCGCCGGCTTCGACGCCGATGTCTCCGCCTCGTTTCCGGATTCGCCCCCCTCAAAGCCGCTACGGCCCGCTTGGACCATCGTCCTGACGAACTCGCTCTGGGACATATCGAGCGCGTCGGCGTGGGCTTTCCAGTTCTCTTTCTGGTAGGCCGGTACGTAGGTGCGGACCGACACCCGCTCGGTCGACGCCTCGTCGATAGCCATGCGAGCATGCTCGACGGCGGGGCACTTCAAAGTGTCCCCAGATACCCGGATAAAAGCTCTTATTTGTGAATCTGACACTGTATTTCGTCGAAATCTGGTTCCATACTCCCAGATATACGGGTTCGCTGTGGTGTGTGATTCGTTGCCGTAGTGTCATAGTTACGCTTCTAAGGGGGGTGTGACAGAAGTGCGAGAAGTCGGCCCATTTCGTCCATGCTGAGCCGGTCGCTCTCGCGGTCCGAATCGATGTGTTCACGAAGCCGAGCGAGACACTCGTCCCGGCCGAGTCGCCACGCGAGGAAGTCGCCCCGCTCCTCCAGCGTCCATGCCTCCGAGCCCGGTGGGAGGCCGAGGTCGCGTTTCCCGTCACGCGTCCACCTCCACCGGCGTCACCGAAACGTGCCGTATCCCGGTCTTGACCCGGACATAGCCCCGGCGCTGGAGCGGCGTCAGCACCGACTTCTTCACCGTCTCCGTCTCCAACTGCAACCGTTGAGCGAGGTTCGACAGCACGACCTCCAGCCGGATGCTCTCGTCGCCGGCGTAGTCCGTCAGCCACTCGTAGGCCTTCCGCTCCGTCTCCGACAGCCCCCGCGTCCGGCGCGCTCGGCCCGTCCGCTCCCGCTCGACCCGCCGGACGCCCTCGCGCAGCACCTCAGACCGATTCTCGACGCTGTCGAGGTACTCTATCAGGTCCTCGTCCTCGGTCCGGAACGAGTACGTCTTCCCCGACATCACCGACCCCCCGCTGTACGCGCACGCCCCCCGGCGCGCGACCCTGCTATTTTCCGCGCGAGGTTGCGCACGGGGAAGGGAGCGCTGACGACCACGGGACGGGCATGTAATAACGACAGCGATACACCGGGAACAGGCAGTGAGCGGCCCGTTAGTCGGCCCTGAGACGTTATTACAGGACTCCGCCGAGTAATACACGCCGGCGAGACGGCGACGGACAGCGACCGCGTAAACCGCTGGCCGCTATATCGACTGCGGTCGCTCACGCCGAGCCCTCCGTCGGGTAGGCGTCGAGCTTGTCGCGGGCTCGCATCAGCAGGTTCGACACCGTGCCCCACGAGCGGCCGGTCTCGCGCGCGAACTCCCGGCCGCCCATCTCGCCCTGCACGACCGTTTCGAAGGCTTCGCGCTCGGCGGGGGAGAGCTTCGACAGGTCCGGCTCGTAGTCGCGTAGCTGGGCCTGCGCGGCCGTCATGCCGGCACCTCGTCGGTCTCGGCGGCGTCGTCGGCCGTCCACTCCTTAGCGAGTTCGCGGTACTTGCGCTCGGCCACGCGCTTCGACTTGTGGCCGAATTCGCTGGTCTCGCCGTACCGCTCCGTCTCGATTCGCTCGACGCCGGCGACACGGTGGGGCGGGAGGTAGATGACGCTCCCGTCCCAGTGCCTGATACGGAGCCAGCCGTTGTCCTTGAAAACCACGTCGGCGGCGAAGACACCGCCTTGGTCGACGACCTCGACCATCGACGGGGTCGCGTTCTGTCGCAGGTCTTCGGGGTCCGGGGCCTGCATCACTCGTCACCCCCTTCCAGCAGGTCGAGCACGTCGTCGAGCGCGTCGGCCCGAGCGTCGGCCCGGTACTCCTCGCGGAGCGTGCGGGCTTCGTCAGCGTCGACGAGCGCGTCCCGGTACAGCCGGTACACGCGGTCGGTGAGAGTGTCGGTGTCCATCGGGCGGGCGACAGTAGTCTTTTCAGCGGGCGGTTCGACCGTCCCAGTACGGGGTTCGAGCCCCGTGCGAGTGGTTTCGAGCATCCGTAACTCCACGGAACCACCTTCTCGGGCCTGCGCTGGACCGCAGGCCCAACGCCGGGCGATACCAGCGCCCGGCGTGAACCGAAACGGAGAGTGGCAACGCAGACCCGAGTAGGCAGTTCCTATGTCGTCCGATACACGCATCGTAGTTATATCTAACGACCGTAGAAATTAGGCACTTAGTTAGCAGGAGTGAATTTAAGTCACTGATATGCGGATTTCCCATCTATATCGAACTAACGATACAATGCGCCAGTCTGGTAAGTGGATGACAATTGTAGATGACCGTGTTCTAGAATATATCAGGGAACATGAACACGGCTCTCCTACAGAGATGCGTAAAAACGGGCCAATTAGGTACTCTCGTGGCTATATTTCTGAGAGATGTAAGAAACTCGCTGACCACGGCCTACTGAAGCCCGTCGGGAACGGGGTCTACGTCATCACCGAGCGCGGAGAGGCGTATCTCGACGGCGAACTCGACACGCACGAAGACGCTCCCGAACAGCAGTTGGACGAGTCGCAAGACGACGAGAACGGCGTCGCGTCGCCGGGGAATTCGTAAAGAGGGATGCGCCAGAACGCCTACTGGATGAAACAGCAGGACGACCGGATTCTCGAATACCTCGCCGCAGAGGGGCTATCGTCACCCGGACTCATCGCCCGAGAGACGAGTATCGACATCTCCGAGGGCCACATCGAGGAACGCCTGTTGATGCTGTGGTACGCTGGCTTCGTCTCGCAGCTGTGGAGCGACACCTACGAACTCACGAGCGAGGGGCGGCGGTATCTCAACGGCGACCTCGACGCCAGCCACCAGCCGACGCCGACCGTTGACCGGGTTCTGAGGGGATAGCTCAGTCCCAGACAGTTGGTTCTCCGGCGAATTCCTCGTCCTTCGTGACGAGTGCGTCGGTGCCACGAACTCGGTGGTTTGCGATAAGCAGAGCGTCGTGCAGCGTGTAGTGCTGGATGAGGCTTCCGTAGACCGCGAGGTCTTGCTCATCAGTTGGTGCGACCTGTACGGGACCGTCGTTCACCAGCCCGCGTAGCACCGCATTCGGCGTCGTGTCGACCTCGACGCCGGCGATGGTCCCCTTGTTGACTGCTGTCCAGATGGCTTCACTCACTGCGACTGTTGGTGCCTCAAGGACATCGACGCCCTGCTCGGCTCGGTCGAAAACCTCGTCGGCGGCCGGCGGAAGCTGGTCGACGAGGTATCGGGCCATCGCCACACCGTCGACGGTGTAGCGAGTCACGGCTGCCACTCTGTTCGGCGCTGCTCGCGGATGTCGGCCTCCATCTCCTCCGCCATCTCCTCGCGTTTCTCGTCGGAGACATCGTCATCGACGAGCATCCCACGGCCGGCCGAGCGGGTCGCCTTCCGTACCCTGATTCCGTCTTCGGCCTTCTGCCAGAGCAGTTCGTCGCCCTGTTCTAAGCCGAACTCCTCGCGGAGTTCTTTCGGGATGGTGACTTGCCCCTTCCGGGTGATTTGGGTCGTTTCTCCGTCAGAATCGCCTGTGCTCATACCAAGTACTACGGGACGTAGTACTAAGACGTTTCGCCGCTCATAGCCAGTTCACTTTCTGCCGTTCCCTCCGTTGCGCTTCGGGCGTGTGCGTCCCGCGGTAGTGGTCGAGGAACGTGTCGAGGTCGTCCCAGCCGCCCCAGTCGCAGACGACCATCGCGTCCACGTCGGCCGACCGGAGCGACGTGGCCCACGTCCGGCGGAGGTCGTGCATCCCGACGTGTTTCCAGCCGGGGTCTCCGGTCTCGTCGAGCAGGTCGCTCGTCGCTGAGTCCATCCACCGCCGGAGTGTCCGCGTCGAGACGCCGACGACAGGGGCGTCAGTCGCGGCGTCACGCACGTCCCCGACGGTGCGGATGGTTGTGGCGAGGTTCGGCGGCATCGGCGTCTCGCGGTACTCACCGGTCTTTGCGGATTCCCACACGCGGAGTACTGTCCCCGCATCGGTGTCGACGGCAACGTCATCAGGTGTGACTCGAACGACTTCGTCGGACCGAAGGCCACACCGCACGGCGAGCGACACCGCGATTCGTCTTTCTGTGTCGTCGAACTGGTCGAGTAGCTGGCCCACCTCTCGCTCGGAGAGCCATACTTTCATCCCGTCTTGGTCGGGGTAGTCTTCTAAGTTCATGTCCGGCAACTCCCCATAGCGGCCAGAAAGCCTAGAAAGTACCGTCGTCCGACCCCGTTCAGCGGGGTAAAACGGGACGATTCTGTCCGGGTCTGAGCCGAGAACCGGACGCACTTAGTACCGGGATAGCGGCTCGCTGGCACGCCCGTAGTGGTACCCACGGAGCCACCCCAGCGCGTAGCCACCAGCACCGCCGAGCAGGACGAACGCGGCGAGGATGACGACCGCGGTTGTCACGGGTCGAACACCTCACTCCACGGGAGTTTGTACTGGCGTCCCTTCGAATCGTGACCCGACGGCGACCAAGCAGTATCACCGTCTCCGCGCTCGCGGAGAATCCGCGTCACCGTCGACGGGTGCATCCGCCGCATCATGACCGGCTGGGCCGACGTGGACCGGTCGCTGTCGCCCTCGAACAGCACGAACACGTACCACGCGGTTTGGTCGGCCGCTCCCTCCGACGCGGCTATCCGCCGGTGCGCGCTCTCCCAAAGCCGAAATCGCCCCTCGACCTCCCCGTCGGGGTTGTCGATGGTCCGGTGGGTGCTCTTGCTCTCGTACTTCGACCCTGTCGACGGGTGCCGCGCGTCGTACCACGCTTCGCTGTTGTCGTGGCGCACGTCGAAGACCTCCGCGGCCAGCCGCTCGGCGAACTCGCCGTCGTCGCCGTTCGCCCGCTTTGCTATCTTCGAGAGTCGACGCCGAGACACACGCTCGCGCGGGTCGAACTCACTCATGCGTACTGAGCCTCCGCTTTGACTGTCCCGAGGGTCTCTCCGCTCATGTGGTGCAGGACGCCGGCGAACTCGGGGGCGTCGTCGATAGAGGCCCAGTCGAAGCCGTAATCCGACACCGCCCGACGGTTCTCCGTCGACATGGTCCACACCGCTCGATAGCGGGACTGGCGGAGCGCCCGCTTGTCGTAGCTCG
This sequence comes from Haloarcula sp. MBLA0138, assembly GCF_055632455.1. Classification (NCBI taxonomy): domain Archaea; kingdom Methanobacteriati; phylum Methanobacteriota; class Halobacteria; order Halobacteriales; family Haloarculaceae; genus Haloarcula; species Haloarcula sp. MBLA0138. Next base: position 1,137,268 of record NZ_CM145746.1, read on the forward strand.
TGGGGTCCTGCGTGATGCCGACCCACTTCACGTTTCGCTTGACCCCCTCGCTCGTGAAGTCGCGGACTGCGTCGCGACTCGGGAGATTCCCGTACGCTTTCTGAGATTGCTCCGCGAGACGGTCCACCTCGTCGGCTATTACCTGCACCGGCAGTTCTCTGTCGGCCGCCTCAGAGAGCGACCACAGATAGCTCTGTAGGTCGACAACCGCCGCGCGCCGGTCGGCCGGCACGAACTCGACGCGGTACTCGTCGGCCAGGAGCGCGTCGGCCACCTCGTCGAGCGTCCGCGCCTCGACGCCGGCGACATTCGGGACGCGATGTTTCCCGCGTTCGTTCAGCCAGATACTGACGCGGTTCGTCTCCGCGTGGAGTTCGCGCGCGAAGCTCGTCTTTCCGGTCTGTGTTGCCCCGAGGACGGCGAGATTGTGCGCGTCCTCCAGTGCCTCGGCCACCTCAGACACCGGCACCCCCTCCTTCGAGGTCGGCAAACGTCGGGCCGTCGTCGGCCTGCTCGTCCGTCGACGACTCGGCCGTTTGGTTCTCGGTGAGGTCGGTGCCGGTCACCCACTCCGCAAACCCGATACCGAGGTCTAGCAGCGCCGGTACCCCGTCAACATCGAACATCTTCTGGAATCCACGGTACATCCGTGCAATACCCCCTTCGTCGGGGTTCCATGGGGATTCCACCTCAGAGAGCGCCGGGTTCGGACCCGTCGACATCATCATCTCGCGCACCGTCGACGACGACCCCATGCCGCTCGTCGATTCGGGGTCAGTCCCCTCCGCCGCGGAGTGGTCGGCCGTCGCCTCGGCCGCCTGCTCGGTTGGGTCACCGGAGACGTCGTCATCCGTCTCGGGCTCGCTCGACGAGTCCCCACCGCTCGGAACCGGTACCTCGTCGGCCACGTCGGACGGGTTCACTGCGACACCCCAACCTTCTCGCCGCACTCACTGCACCGGTACGTCTTCGACGGGTCCAACTCCTCGGCGGTCGACCCGGTGTCGGCACCGCACGACGGACAGTCGAGTGTGTCGGGCTCGGGCTCCTCCTCGACGACGGCGTCGTCAGGCGTGGCCGTCGCTTCCGTTGTCGACGGCGTCGACTGGTGACCCGTCGACGGTGGCCCGGACAGACCGAGCCCGCTGGTCCCGCCGTCCGTCGCCGCACGCCCGCCAGTGTCGGACCCGCCCGGCGTCTCCACCGGGTCCGGCCCGCTGTCGGTCGTGTCGGTCGTCGTCTCAGATAGCTCCATATCTGAGATATCCAGCAGGTTCCGCGCTTTCTGGTAGCCGATGCCACTGTGGTCGTCGTCGACTTTAGATACCATGTGCCCTATGGCAGCGTTGCGGGCACCAGAGACGGTATCTCTGTCGAACGTCGCCCCACATTCGGGGCAGGTCTCTGTCTTGGTCATGGTGCGACGGCCAGATAGTAGGCCGCGGTCGCCGTCCACATCGCCACGATGCTGAGGCGCGCGCGACCGGATAGTCGCGCTGTCAGCAGCATAGCAACGATGGACGCGCCCGCGAGTCCGAACAGGGCCATCACAGATAACTTGTCTCAGATACCCATAAAGTCCGCCGCGTGATATCTCTGATATATCACCTGACAGCCCCGGAGTTTCTATAGATATCACGTTCAGACGGGTTTTTGAGTCCCGGCCCTCGGTCGGAGTGCAACATGCTCGAAGAAGTTGATGAAATCCCGCTGCCGTTCGTTGGCTCCCTCGAAGTCGAGGGGGGCGCGTCGGTAGTGGTCGGAATCGTCCTGCTCGTCGTGGGGATGATGGTCTATCATCTCACCGAGACGTGGGGGGCGAACCTCGCACAGACCGCTAATCAGGCCTTCGCCGGCATCCTGCCGGACGCTGCTGCCGGTAGCGAGAACTCCGGTGCGGAGGGGGTGTAGATGGCTGGTCCCATGCAGATTTCGCGGGCTCGGAGCCTCTACGACGCCGGAGACAAGCGTCCCCTCGTCGCGGGAGACCTCGACACCGTCACCGTGAAGGCTGGCTCGCCGGTCACTATCTGGCAGCGCAAGGTCAACCAAGACCAAATCGCGTGGTTCGGTCACGGGTCCCACGTCCGCGAACTCGCCGAGGCGTTCATCTACGCTGACCTCGTCGCTACCGGAGACGGTGCCGCCGCATCCGGCGGAGACCCTATCCGCGGGGAACTCGTCGCTCGCATCCGCGACTCCGACGACAATCACACGCTCGCCGAGACCACCGTCGACTATCTCGGAGAGCTCTCCGACGCAGAGGCCGACCAGCGGACTGAGCGTCCCGTAATGGAGGCGCTGGGTCCCTACGCCAAGCCCGGCCGTATCATCGAGTTCGCCGTCGTCGCAACCGAAGCCAGTGACGGCTACGAACTCGACACCTCGGCCAGCAACGCCCGGCTGTACTACTCGCTTCTCAGCAACTAGGAGGTCCCACCTATGCCTCCAACCCAATCCGAATCAGCCGATAGCGTCTCGCTCGCGGCCGAGGTGGACCCTGACGACAGCGAAACCCTCAGCTACGAGGTGCCAGCCGACGCGACCGTCGAGGAGGTCACCGTCCGCATCTACCGCGGTGCGGAACTCGACCTACACGTCGTCCCGTGGCACAACCCTGCTGGCGGCCGCGACGAACACGAGCCGCTCGTCACTCTCCGCGGGAAAGACTTCGTCGACGGTGACGGAGACCACTTCAGTTTCCCAGTCACACAGAGCGTCAAGGAAGGAGATAGCGTCGGCGTCGACGTGGTCAACACGTCGAGCGGAGACGGCGGATACACGCTCGACACGCGCGTAAACATGCACATCGACCGTGCTGGCGGCCTCTCGCGGGCCGTCTCGTCGGTCCTTGGGGGGCTGTTCTGATGGCGTCCGAACAGTTCTCTCAGGCCGTCCGCGGCAGCGAAGCCGAGCCCGTCAGCGTCGGACAAACCGGGTCGTTGGAGACCAACGACTACGACCACGGCGACGGCTTCGACGTGAGCGGCGGCGAACTCCCGGCGACAGTCAACCCGGCTGAGACCATCCAAGAACTCGCGTTCACCGTGACCCCTGACGACGGAGAGGCGGTGATAACGACCGTCGGCGGCGACACGTTCTCCATCCCGCTCGCGGGCGGCACCGGGTCGTGGAACCGCTGGAACATCGACGCGGTCGAACTCAAAAGCGCATCCGGCGGCCGAATCGCCGGGGGGTGGGCCGGCGAATGAGCGAGTGGTCCGGGAGCATCCCCGAACTGCTGTTTACCTACGTGCAGGAGTCCGAGCCCTCCGACGTCGAGGAAGGCATGACGTGGTACGACCTCGATTCCGACACCGTGTGGGTATTCACCGATAACACCGGCTCCAAAACCGAGTTCACCGTCGTCGACCACGCTGGACTCGCAGGTGTCGGGCCGGCCGACCATCACAACCCCGCGACTGTCAGTGACCCACTGACCGAGGATGGGTCGCAGGGGCTCGGCCTCAACCTCGGCGACGGCCTCCACGTGGCCGCGGGCTCGCTCGTCGCAGCGCTCGGGAACGGTCTCGGCATCGACGCCAACGGACGGGTCTACGTGCCCGGCGGGGCTGTCGGGAGCGACGAGATAGCCGACGGGGCCGTCGGCCTCACGCAGATAGGGTTCGATACCGCCACACAGGCGGAGCTTGACGGTCACGCCAGTCGGACCGACAACCCCCACAACGTCACCGACGACCAGACCGGGGCCGCGTCCGCGCTCGACTCGCACGCCGGTCGGACCGACAACCCCCACGGAGTGACCGACCAGCAGACCGGGGCCGCGTCCGCGCTCAGCAGTCACGCGAGCGATGCGGACGCGCATCACTCCCGGCCCGTCGAGACGCAGGGGGCGGGCGGGCGGGAGCCTGCCGGCCGCATCTCCTATGGCTACGAATTCCCCACGATAACTGTCGACACGCAGGGCAGCCTATCAGCGTCGACGGTCTATCACGGACTCCCCACGTGGCTCGACGAGGTACAGCTTGATGGAGGGGGCAACAGCCGGAGCTACACGATACACTACGCTGACGGGAGCACCACCACGGGGTCGACACAGTACACGAGTTGGGTATCTGTCGACCACAAGCCCGTTACTGCCATCGAGCCGGGCGGCTCGGGCCTGTCGCTCATCGGCATCAACCCGCTCGTCCCGCAGTCCCACACCCACAACATCTAACCATGCAACGATTAGTCATTGAAGGCAACGGGGCCTACAATAACGAGGAGTACAGCATCCAAGCCGGCGGTACAGCGGAGTCGCTGGAGTCCGGCCAGCAAGACAGTGCCTACGGCAACGGGTCCATCAACGGAGCTATCGGGACCGGGCGAGACACCTATCGCATCTCCGGCGGCATCGTCGAGATGGACGTGCCCGAGCGGGCGCGCGTCCTACTCGACGGAGAAGAGGTCGACGGCCCGACCACCGCAGGGACGTGGGTCGACCCCCACTCGTGGCCGGGCATGTCCGAGTTCGGGGAGCGGCTGTCTCCGTCGGCGCCGACGGAGTCGTCGAGCGAACCCGAGCCGGACACGTCGACCTCGTCCGGCTCGTCGAGCCCGACGCCCCCCTCCGGCAGTCAGTCGACCGGCTCGTCGAGTCCGTCGACTGGCTCCGCCGGGTCCTCGTCGAGCCCGTCGCCGTCGACGACGACCACGTCGGGCTCGTCGGACGGGGGCCTGCTGGGCATCGGGACCGTCCTGACCGTCGCGCTCGGCGCGCTCGGCTTCGTCGCGGTGTCCGTGCTGGGAGGTGACAACAACGATGCCTAACGCGATGGAACGCTGGGTCAGCAATCAGGACGACATGGTCATCGAGGACGACGGCAGCATCACCAACACCGAGACCGGGACCAACACGGCCGACGACGACAGCGGAGACGCGGTCATCTACGACGACACCGACACCGACCTCGCAGGCGCGTCGGTCGACCCGATGCCGTCCGGCCCGATGGTCGGCGGCGTCGACGAGGCCTCGGCAGAGGAGTACTCGGTCACCGACACCGCCGTCGACGACGACGCCGACCGTGCCGCGGTCGTCGACGCGCTCGACCAAGACGGGGATGCTGCGTCCGACCTCGCGAACATGGTCACCAACACCGCGGAGGTCGCGGCCAACGCGACCGGGACCAGCGCCGTCGACGCGCTCGACGGTATCATCGGCTCGGACGCCGCGCAGCGCGTCGCCGACTCCGTCACCTCTCCGACCGGCTCGTCGAGTCCGTCGACGGGCTCCTCGACCACGACGGGGTCGGGGATGATGGGCGGCGGCATCGGCAGCGGGGTCTGGATTGCCGTCGCGGCCGTCGTCGCGCTCGTCGTCGGGGGCGGCGCGGCGGCACTATCCGACGGAGGCGGCGATGGGGCTGGTTGACTCCGTCGCCGGATTCTACGACGATGCCTACGGGTCCGTTGACGAGGCCGTCGGTCGGCAGTTCGACGACACGCAGGGCGGCGGCGTTAGCGATGAGGCTGAGGCGGTCCTTGACCCGACGCGGTCGGGCTCGCAGCAGACCGAGCAGGACCTACGAAGCCCGCTCCTCGCGGCGGGTATTCCCGGCGGTCAGGCTCTGCTGCGGCTCTCCGATGTCGTCGACGAGGCCGGCGGCGTCGCGCCGCCGACCGAGGACGACTCGACCGCCGGGCAGACCCCCGCGGACGAGACGCCGACCGGCGACGGTGAGTGGTTCTCCGGCGACAACCCCATCGAACTCGGCATCGATACCGCGCAGGACGCGGCGGCGACCGCGGCCCCGACCGTCGACGACCTCGTGCCCGACTGGCTCCCGTGGGCCGGCGGCGCGGTCGTGCTGGTCGTCCTCATCGGTGCGCTGCTGTGGCTCGCCCGCCCCTTGCTGACTATCGGCGCGAACGTATCGGAGGGACCATGAGCGAGGTCACCGACGCGCTGATACAGCTCCTCGGTCGGCGGACCGGGCTCGTCCTCGTCGTGCTGCTCGCGGCCGACGCGCTCCAGACCCGGTATCTCGCGGAGCGCATCGGGGCCGTCGACGACGAAGTCGATGAGGCTGTCGACCGCATCGAGCGCGTGGAGGACGTGCATATCGCGGCCGACGGAGGGTCCGACGATGATGGATAGCGTGCCCGCGTGGGCCGCTCAGGACGTGACGCTCCCGCTGTGGGCCGTCCTCGTCCTCGGAGCCTACTCCTCGCGGCGCATCGTCGAGATGCTGGGCCGAGCCCGCGGCTCGCTGCCCTCGCTCGGTGGTGGGTCATGAGGTGGCACGACGGCGTGCCCGAGGACTGGGACGACGCGCCCGACGACCCGCCCGGCCCCGATGTCGACGGGACGCGGCTCGCGCGTGGCTGGTGCGTTCGTGTGGCCGGCTCAGAAACGGAGTGGGTCCGCGGCGACGACGAGGTCGTGGTCGACCTCGACGACGTGCGGTAGTCAGTTGTCGATTTGCTCAGTGGCCGGTCCTACGTTGCAGAGCGTTCGCTGCTGGGCCGACTGGAATAAAGTGGTCGTGTCGGGGTCGAAGGTCAGCAGCAGCCGCTCGGGACAGTCCTTGTCCTCGCCGTTCGCTCGTGAGAGCGTAGAGGTCACCGTCTCCTCGCGGAGCGTCCACGAGTCGGGATGCTCCGGGAGTTCGCCGTAGGAGATGACGGCCTCGCCCTCGATCTCGGCCAGCCGCTCGACGAGAGTCGCGTGGTCGAGATCGTGGTGCGGATAGTAGCCCTCGCTGCGGACCGCCGGATACGGCGGGTCAACGTAGAACGCCGTCGTCTCAGAGTCGTACCGGTCGATGACCTCGCGCCAGTCGAGACACTCGACGATGACCGGCTGGAACCGCTCGGCGAAGGCTTCGAGGCGTTCGCGGGACCGGTGGTAATTGCGGGCCTGCGAGTCGCACGGGTAGCCTCGCGCCGACGTCGAGGTCGAAAACGAGTTGCGTTTGGTGAGGTCGCCGTTGAACCCTGCCTGAACGAGATACCAGAGTCGTCCGGCCCGAACGACGGGGTCGTCGGCCCGTTCTCCCGCGTGGTAGGCGTCGGCGAACTCGTTGTAAAGCGTCCGCGAGTACGGCGTGTGACGGAGCCAGTCGAGCAGCTCGTCGCGGCGATCGCGGAGCACCTCGAAGAACTCCACGAGGTCGTCGTCGATGTCGTTGTAGACCTCGTTGATGGACTCCGGCTTGTGGACCAGGACCGCTGCGGACCCGCCGAACACCTCGACGTAGGTGTTGTGCTCGGGCAGGTGGTCGATGATCCACGGGGCGAGACGTGCCTTCGCACCAGGGTAGTTCATCACCGCCTTCCCCTGCTCGATCTGCTCAGTGCCGTCCGTCATGCGAAATCACCCAGCGCGCTCTGGCCGGTGCCGTCAGAGTGCGCACTGTCGAGCTTCTCCAGAGTTGCCTCCTTGTGGCAGGCCTGACACATCCCGCCGTAGAGGGTCCCGACGTACACCTCAGTCTCGCAGCGGTCGCAAATGAGCGGCCAGTCCGTCATGCCGTCTCACCTCGCTCAGACAGCGTCCGGGACCACACGTCCTCGTCGTACCAGAGGCACTCGGGGCAGTCCATCCACGTCGAGATGGGATGTCCGCAGCTCGGGCAGTCGTAGTAGTGCCGCGTGACCTCGCCCTCGATGGAGTCCTCGTGCGTCTCCGCACCGTCGTAGTCGAGCGTGTCGACGCAGACGGCAGGACGCTCAGTACCGCCTGAGGACTGACCACTCATCGCGGGTCACCCCCGTCTGTCCGGGCTTTCTCGACGGCGTAGTCGGCGCGGGCATCGGCGACGGCTCCGGAGTCGAGGATGCGGACAGGCTGGCCGTGCGTGTCTGTCAGCGGCGTCCCAGCCTCCTCGGCCTGAGAGCCGTAGGCGGCACGCCGAACGGCGCAGAGGTGGGCACACGGCCCGTCGTGGAAGGCCCAGCCGGGACACTCGTCACCGCGTCCGCCGTCCTCGTCGGCGACGTGGCACGCCCCGAGATAGGCTCCGTGGTCGCGGTGGAGTTGGACGAGATGCACGTCGCCGCCGTCGCCGAGCAGGACGAGCCAGCGGTCCCACGCGACCCGCTCGATGAGGGCGGGCTGGTTACAGGCGCGGTCCCACGACGTGCCATCTTTGTCCCGCTCACGCTCGAAATCGAGTGGGGTGGTCTCGTCACGCATTTGCATCACCCCAGAATTCCGAGGTGTATGGCGTGGCCCAATTATATCCGTGTGGCCGCCCTAATGCCTCGACACAGGGTGTCGATAGGTCTAAGGAGAAGTAAGTGTCAAAGCTCTTATTTGTGAATGTAGTGCTGTATTTCGCCGGTGTGTGGTTTCAGAAATTAGGATATACAGACACAAAGCAGTGTGAGGTTCGTTGTCGTGGTTTCATAGTTACGCTTCTAAAAAAGTGTGATAGACGCCTTCGAGAAGGTATTTCCGGACCTTGTCGAAGACCGGTTACTCTTTCTCCAGCGCGCCGAACTGGTCGCACCGATGCACGGCGGAATGTACGAACTCACGAGCGAGGACGACGGTATCTCGACGGCGACCTCGACGCCAGCCACCAGCCGACGCCGACCGTGGAGCGGGTTTTGAGCGGATAGATGCTCAGCTGTGGGGATTGATGGCCGCGTTCAACCGTTCGATACCCTCGGTGCTGTCGAAATCGTCGTCGAAACTGTAGATGTAGTCGATGTCCTCACTTCGCAGAAAGCCACCTGCATCGTGTCACCGAAGTTCAGCTGGCCATCCGCTCGGAACAGTGACCGAGCGGTGCCGTAGTTTTTCTGCGGATTGTCGGGTATCTCGAACTGTGCCCTTGAACGAACCTGTCCAGCAGGTCGATAGCCATCGCGTGGCCGGCTCGTTCGTGGATGTAGTTCAGCGACTCTTGAAGCGCGTCGCTGACGATGACACCCCGCGGGAGGGTTCCGGTGTCGACGGCCCGAAGTATCTCTAACCCGACATCGTGGTTTTCATCCTCGTCGTCTGCGGCGGCGATGACGACGGTGGCGTCGAGGAGGGCACGTGTCACCGCTCCGCCCGGTCGTGTTGTGGGCGGTCTTCCCGTCGCCACCCAGCGACGCCGGTTCGAAGTCGGAGAAGACGCCGGTTTTCTGCTTCTCGCGATTTCGACGGTCAGGTCACCGTCTTCGGTGATGGTCCACCGAATCTTATCGCCCGAGTCAATGTCGAGTTCGTCGCGTATCTCCGCGGGGATGGTCGTTCCGCTTTCGGTCGTTGACTTGGGTCTCGTCTGAGATAGTCATATCTGGAAACACGTCTTCGAGCCCAATATGACTCATGTGGTAGTGAATGTGCGACGAGTGTGACGGCCAGTCCACCTTCTCACGCTCCCTGCGCCGCGCTTCGGGCGTGCGTCCCGCAGTAGTGGTCGAGGAACGTGTCGAGGTCGTCCCAGTCGCCCCAGTCGCAGACGACCATCGCGTCTTCGCCGAGCAGGTCGTACGTGGCCGAGTCTTCTCCACTGCCGGAGTGTCCGCGTCGTGACGCCGGCGATAGAGGCGTCAGTCCCGGCGTCACGCACGTCCCCGGCCGGCGTGGGTGTGGACGGTGTCGGCTCTCGCGGCGCGCAGGAGCCGAGACAGCGGTTCCACAACGGCTTAGAGGCCGCTGGACGCAGGCTCGGTCATGCACCAGACGACCGCATCCGCTCTCCAGTCCGGAACTGTCCTGTTACAGGGTTCGCAGGGGTCGGTCCGGCTCTTCATGATTCTCATCGTCATCGTCTTCATGCTCGGGACGCTGGTCGGCGGGGTTCTCCTGCTTCGATACCTCCTCGACTACACGTTCGAGTCCTGACTTCTGCCTGTTCGTCGCCCGAGCGCGTAGGAACTGTAATCAAAATTACAGTATCCGGTGTCCCTGACACAACTCTTAAACTGTATAACGCTATATCAATCTGGTCGGGGCCGTGGTCGAGACCGGTCGATTCAATGCATACGTCTCACGCCCTTGCTGCTCAGTGAGTCAGAGGCCATCGTGCGTCGAAATATGACGTAGAGAGGTGGCTCGGGCAGTAGATACACGTACACTAGGCTTAATACCGAGAGTACGGAGGCACGAGATGTGTCTGTAGACAAACTGCTCGTGGAGACTGTCCTGTTTTGGGCCCCCATACTGGGCGTCTACGGAGTGCTACCCGGGGTAGTCGGTGGGGTCATCGCGACTGTGCTGGGGGTGTCCGCGACGATTCGCGGAGTCGAGGACATAACCGACTGGTGGCGATTATCGACCATCAGCTCGGTGTCGCTTCGTGAGGCTATCACGACCGATGGGTTAGTTCGGGTACAGGGGACCGTTCGACCGCCTCGGTCGGGAGACACCCTCGTATCACCGGTTCGGGGAGAAGAATGTGTCGCGTACGAGTACAACATCTACCACCAAGTGCAGGGAACCGGGGACCCCTCTATCGATGCTGGCATCGAGTACGGACCGTTCGTCGTCGCCGATGGGACTGCCGAAATATACGTCGACCCCACGGAGGAGAGCCTCTCGCTGGACCACGAGACGGAGACCGTCACGGGTTCGGAACTGCTGGAACGAGTGGACGAGGCGAGACTCGATGTGGAGCCCTCGGCGCAGTCGGACTCCGGCCTGTTCGGGAGTTACATCGAACTGGTAGAGGGAACACTCGGTGTTGGCGAGACGGTAAGCGTCGTCGGGAACGCGAGCGCAGCGCCGGAGAGGGATGCCACAGGTGCAGCTGCAGTCATGACGCCGGAGGAGGGACACTTGTTAGTGGCAAACGATGAGCCCGAAAGCGCCGCGTTGCGAACGGGCGCTCGGGGACTCTTCCTGCTGGTTCTCGGTATGGGGTTCGGTATTTTCGGGCTGGTCGCTCTCCTTACCAATGTCGGTAGTTTGGTGGAAATAACACCGTTTGTCGGTCGTGTCTGACTGGTGGCCGTCACGACTCCAGCGCGTCGGGCCGGATGCGCGAGAGGCGCATCGCGTTGGCGGTGACGGCCGTGGTCATGCCCGCGTCGCCGGCGAGGACGGCGAGCCAGATGGGGACGAGACCGAAGGGAACCGCCAGCGCGAGGCCGGCCTTGACCGCGAGGCTGGTGCCCACGTTCTGCCGGATGACGCCGTTGGCGTCGTGAGCCAGTTCGTAGAGGTACGGTAGCTTCGAGAGGTCGTCGGCCAGCAGGGCGATGTCGGCGGTCTCGATGGCGGTATCGGTGCCGGCCGCGCCCATGGCGACGCCGACGGTCGCCGTCGCCAGCGCCGGGGCGTCGTTGACGCCGTCGCCGACCATCGCCACGCCGTCGTGGGTCTCGCCGAGTTCCCGAACGGCGTCGACCTTCTCCTCGGGGAGCAGTTCGGCGCGGAACTCGTCGACGCCGACGCGGTCGGCGATGGCCCGCGCGGTCCGCTCGTTGTCGCCGGTGAGCATCACCACCCGCTCGACGCCGAGGTCGCGGAGGCGAGCGACCGCCGGCGCGGCGGCCGGGCGGACATCGTCGGCGACGGCGACGACACCCTCCAGTTCGTCCTCGGTGCCGACGAGGACGACCGTCTTCCCCTCGGACTGGAGTTTCGGGACGACAGTGTCGAGCAGGTCGAGACAGCGGTTCCGCTCGCATAGTTGCTCGGTCTTCGCGGTCACGACGCCGCCGTCGGTGGCCGCGTGGACGTGCGAGAGGTCGAAGCCGAGGTCCTCGAACAGCCCCGGCTTCCCCGCGTAGTGGGTCGTCCCGTCGAGGGTCGCCGTCACCCCCTTGCCGGTGATACTCTCGAACTCGCCGACCTCGCGGTCGCCGACCGCCTCGCGCTCGGCCTCGGCGACGATAGCGTCCCCGATGGGGTGTTCGCTGCGCGTCTCCAGCCCGCGGGCACACCGGAGCACGTCGGCCTCCGTGTTGTCGTTCAGCGGGACTACGTCGGTGACGGTCAGTTCGCCTTCGGTCAGCGTCCCGGTCTTGTCGAGCGCCACAGCGTCGACGGCCCCCATCGCTTCGAGGTGGTTCCCGCCCTTGACGAGGACGCCGTTTTTCGCCGCGCTCGTGATGCCCGAGACGACCGAGACTGGCGTCGAGATGACGAACGCACAGGGGCAGGCCAACACGAGCAGCGTCAGCCCGTAGACGACCGCCGTCGGCCACGCCACGCCGAAGACGAACGGGCTGGCCAGCGTCGTGAGCGCGGCGAAGGCGACGACGACCGGCGTGTAGTACGCCGAGAAGCGCTCGACGAACTGCTCGCGTTCGGTCTTGTTGCTCTGGGCGTCCTCGACGAGTTCGACGATGCGCGAGAGGGTGTCCTCACCGGCCGCGGCGTCGACGCGGATTTCGAGGTAGCCCGCCTCGTTGACGCTCCCGGCGTAGACCTCGTCGCCCTCGGTCTTGTCGACGGGGACGCTCTCGCCGGTGATGGGCGACTGGTCGACCGCGCTCTCGCCGCCGACGACCGTCCCGTCCATCGGAATCTTCTCGCCCGGCCGGACGGCAAGCACGTCGCCGACGGCCACCTCCTCGACCGGCACGGTCTCCTCGTGGTCGCCGTGTTTGACCGTGGCTTCGTCGGGCGAGAGGTCCATCAGTTCCCGCAGCGACGTGCGCGCCCGGTCCATCGAGTACTGTTCGAGCAGTTCGGCGGCGCTGAACAGGACGGCCAGCGTCGCCGCCTCGAAGTACAGCCCCTCGCCGAAGCCCACGCTGGCGACGAGCGCGCCGACGATGGCGATAGACATCAGCAGGTCGATGTCCAAGTTCCGGTTCGCCGCCGAGTAGTAGCCGTTCCGGAGGATGGCCTGCCCGCTGACGGCGACGGCGAGGAGGAAGGCCACGTCCGCGAGCGCGACCTCGCTGCCGAGCACGCTCGCCACGGTGGCGTTCATCCCGGGTAGGAGGAACTCCGTGACCAGTCCGACGGCGAGCGCAACCGCGCCGGCCCACGTCTTCTTCGCCCGCGGCGTCGTCCAGACGCCGGTCGTGTCCGACGCCGGACTGTCGGCGTCGCTCCCGTCGTCGCCCCCGCCGCCGCGTCCCGCGACCTCGTACCCCGCCGCGCCGACGGCCTCGACCACGTCGGCCTCGGCCGTCACCCCGTCGTCGAAGCCCACGACCAGCGTCCCGGTCGTCGGGTGGGCGTCGATCTCACGAATCCCGTCGAGCGACGCCACGCTGGATTCGACTTTCCCGGCACAGGACGCACAGTCCATGTCCGGGACCGAGAGTCGGACGGACGCCGTCGCGTCCGTGTGCCCGGGCTCCACGTCTCGTTCGACCATACGCGACCCTAGCCGGGCAGCGATTATTAATCCCGCTGCTAACAACCCCGCCATCACTGCGTTACTTTGCTAACGAAAAGACTCTGAGTTATTAATTCGGTGTGGCGCGTCGGCGGCGCGTCGAGACGGGGGTGCGCCGACCGGACCGTCAGTCGTCGTCCTCGCCGAGGCCCTGCGACGGGCCGCCGGAGAAGACGAACTCGTGTTCGGCCTCGGTCTGGAAGCGGTCGAGGATGTCACCCAGCGGCTGGGCGTAGCGCTTCAACCGCTCGGCGCGCGAGGACACCTCGTTGAGTTCGGCCGCCTGCTCCTCGGCGGCCCCGGCAACCGTCTCGGACTCGGCCATCATCTCCTCGCTCGTGTCGGCCGCCTCCTGCAGCGTCGTGGCGACGGCGCGGAACTGGCTCACCGACTCGGTGACGTCGAGGTCCGGGTTCTCGGCCTGCAGCGTCTCCAGCGAGTCGACGAGTTCGTCGAGGCTCTCGGAGACCTCTCGGAGGCGCTCCTTCTGGTCGTAGGCGTCGTCGGATATCTTCTGGACCGACTCGGCGACCTGCTCGGAGGCGTCCCGGACGGACTCTGCGCTGGTCAGCACCACGTCGCCGGAGTCGCCGACCTCGTCGGCGAAGCTGTTCAGTTGGCCGATGGTCTTCTCCAGTTCGTCGACCATCCCGTTGAACTCGCTGGCGATGCGGTCCATGGACTCGTTCTCGCCGTCGGTCTCCATCCGGCGAGTGAGGTTGCCGGCCGCCGTCGCCTCCATCACGTCGGAGAACTCCTCGGCCTTGTCCTGAAGGTAGTTGTTCATCTCCATGGCCTCTGCCCGCGACACCTCGGCCTCCTTGCGGGCGCTGTCGGCCTCGTGTATCTGCTCTTTCAGGCCGTCGCGCATCTGCGCGAACCCATCGTACAGCTGTCCGATGTTGTCGATGCGGTTGGTGCTGACGTCGATGTCGAGGTTCCCCTGTCGAATCTGGTCGGTCTTGCGCGTGAGGCGGTCGATGGAGGTCGCGGTGTTGTACCCCAGCACCGCGCCGACGCCACCGATGAGCAGCACCATCAGCGCCGTCGCCACGAGCCCGTAGGTCTGGACCTGCTGGACGAAGCCGAAGACGCTCTGGGAGGGTGCGTGGACCAGCACCACCCAGTCGGTGCCCGAGACGGTGGAGTAGCCGACGACGTACTCCTCGCCGATGACGCTCTCGGCCCCCGGGAGTCCGGCCGCGAAGCCGGCGGTCGCCGTGGTGTTCTGGAGGTCACGTGCGGCCTGCACGGGTTCGAGCGCGGCCTCGCTCGTGCTGTACGCCGAGAGCGTGGCGTCGCCGACGCTCTGTGACCCGGACTGGGGCTCGTCGATGACGACGCTGTTGGACGGGCCGACGACCTGCGTGAAGCCGCCTTCGGCCCGCTCGATGCCCTGAAGCTGGTTCCCGATGGCCCACATCTCGTACTCGACGAGGACGTACCGGTTCTGCGTCGCGTCGGCCGGCGAGAGGAAGCCGACGACCGGCCCGGACGACCCCTCGTAAGCATCGGAGACGGCGACCTCGCCCGCCCGGTTGAACTCCCGGTCGGCGGTCCAGCCCAGCCCGACCTGCTCGACGGCGGTGCCCGACGAGTAGGCGGTGCTGGCGACGACGGTGGTCTCGCCCGGCCCGCGCTCTATCAGGTGGACCGCGGCGGCGTCAGCGTCGATGCTCGACGCGCTGTTTTGCAGTTGGTTACTGAGCGCCGCCGTATCGTTGCCCGCCCACGCCGCGTTCGTCGAGACGAACCGCGTCGAGAGCCGGTTGCTCGCCACCCACTGCTCGACGAGGTTCCCCTCCTGTTCGGCCAGCCCGCGGTACTCCTGAACCACTTGGTCCTCGGTGTACTGCTGAATCTGGTCGGTGGCGACCAGCCCGGCCGCGCCCACCGACAGCGCCATCACCGCAAGCACGAGGCCGAACTTCAGCGCGAAGTTGCGGCGTATCACGTCCGGGACCACAGTCCCGAGTAGCCCGCCCGTCGTTCCCGAATCCGATTCCCCGTTCGTATCGTCTGCAGCACTCATGTTAGTTCTCTCCTAGTGAACAGTTCGCAGCCGGTCCTTCGTTGCAGCCGTACATCGCCTCCCGCGTTATCTCGACGAGGTCGTAGTAGCGACCGAACGCCTGCTCGTCCTCCGGGCGGCCCCGGACGATGGGGACCGGCCGCATCGACTGGTGGTCGCAGGCCCGCATCTGCTCGGCCCCGATTCCAGCGGCGTACTCGAACCCTTCGATGGCCTCGATGACGGCGTTCGGGTTGAACGTCTCGGCGATTCCCACCCCGTTGGCGTACTGGAGCGTCTGCGTGTAGGCCACGTGGGCCGGTCCCGAGGGGACGGCCGACGACGCCGCCCCCGCGCCCCCGCCGAACTCGTCGGCGTACGCCGAGCGGAACGTGTCGGACAGCGGAGTGTCGATGGACGGGTCCCACGCGATAGTCCCGAGTACGTCCTCGATAGCGCCGCCGGCGGCGTTGGCGACGGCCCGCGTGTACAGCGGGACGACGATGTTCTCCTCGGGGAACGCCGCGCGGAACTCGCGGACCGCGTTCGCGGCGTCGAGGCCCCGGAGGTTCAAGACGAGTACGTCCTCGTCGGCGGTGGCGAGGTTCTCGTTGTACTGGCTGTAGTCCCGCGTGCCCACCTGCGCGCTGAGGCTCCCGACGGGCTGCCACCCGGCGTTCGAGAGCGTGTTCTGCATGACCTCCCGCTGGGCCGTCCCCCACTCGTCTTGGGCGTAGACCTGAAAGAAGCGGGCGTCCTCGCCGTACTCGGACGTGAGGACGGGCGTCAAGGCGTTGGCCGTCATGTAGGCGTTGAACATCTCGCGGAACGAGAAGCGGTTACAGGCCTCGCCGGTGAGCGAGTCGAGATGTGACATGGTCGACATGTAGAGTACCTCGCTCTCGGCGGCGAGGCGCTGGTGGGCTAGCCCCACGTCGCTCGTCGACCCGCCCGAGAACATGATTATCCCGTCGGCGTTTATCATCGACCGGACGTTGTCGCGGGCCGTCTCCGGGTCGCTCTCGGTGTCGCCGACGGTGTACTCGACGGTCTTGCCGAGCAGTCCGTCGCCGCTCAGCGCGCCGAAGTAGTCGTTGCCGACCCACCCGCCGCCTTCGTTGATGTGCTTGACCGCGAGCTTGTGCCCGCGGAGTTCCTCCTTTCCTTCCGTCGAGAACGGCCCGGACTGCGCCACGTTGAAGCCGAACGTGACGGTGTCGCCCGAGACGGGGAACGTCCCGATTCGCTCCCCGGTCGGTGTCCCGGAGCCACTCCCACCACCGCAGCCGGCGAGCCCGGCGACGCCGGCCGCGCCTGCCGCCCGGACGAACCTGCGACGGGTGACGGACGGCCGCTGTTTCCCTGACCTGCCATCCATACGGTTGTGTGTCCATTTGGCCTACAAAAGCTTTTGGAGAAATCAAATTAAGATACTTATGCGAACGCGGCGGACGAAAGCGCCGGACCGCTTCTGCGGGATTTATAGCGGGTCGCCGACGACGAACGCACGTGACCGACCTCATCACGTTCGGGGAGACGATGCTCAGGCTCTCGCCGACCGGCGGGGAGCGACTGGAGACGGCCGACCAGTACGACGTGCGGGTCGCCGGTGCGGAGTCGAACGTCGCCGTGGCGGCCCAGCGCCTCGGCCTCGACGCCGCGTGGACGTCGAAACTGCCCGACTCGCCCGTCGGCCGGCGGGTCGCGGGGGAACTGCGGACCCACGGTGTCACCGTCGACGCCGTCTGGGACGACTCGCCGGCCGCCCGGCAGGGGACCTACTACCTCGAACTCGGCGAGGAACCGCGGGGCAACGAGGTCATCTACGACCGCGCCGACGCGAGCGTGACGACCGCCCGGCCGGCGGCGCTGCCCACCGACCGAATCGAGTCGGCGGCGGGCTTTCACACGACCGGCATCACGCCCGCGCTGTCGGACACCCTCGAATCGACCACCGCCGAGTTGCTCTCGCTCGCGCAGGACAGCGACACGCTGACGAGCTTCGACCTGAACTACCGCTCGAAGCTCTGGGAGCCGGCGGCGGCCGAGGCGACCCTGACCGACCTGTTTCCCGACGTGGACGTACTGGTCGTCGCCGAGCGCGACGCCGAACTGGTGTTGGGCCGGGACGGCGGCGCGGAGGCGGTCGCGCGGGGCCTCGCGGACGACTACGGCTTCGAGGTCACCGTCGTCACCCGCGGTTCGGCGGGGGCGCTGGCGCTCGCCGACGGCGAGGTGTTCGAACAGCCCACCTACGAGGCCTCGAACGCGCACCCGGTCGGCACCGGTGACTCCTTCGTCGGCGGCTTCCTCTCGCAGTACCTCTCGGACGGCTCCGTCGCCGACGCGCTGGCGTGGGGCGCGGCGACGGCGGCGCTGAAGCGCTCGGTGCCCGGTGACATCGCCGTCGTCTCGCCCGACGAGGTCCGGGACGTCATCGCCGGCGACACCGAGAGTATCTCCCGGTAGCGGGCCGTCGAGAGGCCCCGTCACACCGCCGTCCGACAAGCTTCTTATCCCCGCCGCGGGTACGGACGCGTATGATTCGCCGCAGTAGTCGACAGTTGCCGGTATCCGCCGGAGGGTGCGCCGATGCGTAGCGCGAAGATAGTCTGTACGCTGGGGCCGGCCAGCGAGTCAGTCGACCGGATAGCCGCCCTCGCGGAGGCCGGGATGTCGGTCGCCCGGCTGAACGCCAGCCACGGCTCGCCCGAACACCGCCGCGAAATGATAGACCGCATCCGTAGAGTCGACGAGACGGTCGACCAGCCGGTCGCGGCGATGCTCGACATGCCCGGGCCGGAGGTCCGGACGGCCCCCATCGAAGCGCCCATACAGCTCGAAGAGGGGACGACGGTCCAGTTCGTCGTCGGGGACGAGGCGACGCCGACCGAAATCGGCCTCTCACAGTCCATCTCCGCGGTCGTCCCGGGTGACCGCGTGCTGCTCGACGACGGCCGCATCGAGACGACCGTCGAGGGTGTCGACGGCGAGACGGTGACGGCCCGCGTCGAGAACGGCGGTGAACTCGGCGCGCGCAAGGGCGTCAACGTCCCCGGCGTGGAGTTGGACCTCCCGACGATAACCGAGAACGACGAGCGGGAACTCGACGTGGCCGCCGAGAAGGAGCCGGACTTCGTGGCGGCGTCGTTCGTCCGCTCGGGCGACGACATCTACGAGATAAACCAAGCGCTCGACGAGCGGGGCGTCGACATCCCCGTCATCGCCAAGATAGAGCGCTCCGGGGCCGTCGAGAACCTCGACTCCATCATCGAAGAGGCCTACGGCGTGATGGTCGCCCGCGGCGACCTCGGCGTCGAGTGTCCGCTCGAAGACGTCCCCATCATCCAGAAGCGCATCATCCGCAAGTGCCATCAGGCGGGCGTGCCGGTCATCACGGCCACGGAGATGCTGGACTCGATGGTCCACTCCCGGCGGCCGACCCGCGCGGAGGCCTCCGACGTGGCCAACGCCGTCCTCGACGGGACCGACGCCGTGATGCTGTCGGGGGAGACAGCCATCGGCGACCACCCGACCCGCGTCGTCGAGACGATGGACCGCATCGTCCGCGACGTGGAGGAAAGCGACGAGTACGCCGAGTCCCGCGAGCAGCGGGTCCCCAACGCGGGCGACACCCGGACCGACGCCTTGGCCCGGTCGGCCCGCTTTCTCGCCCGCGACATCGGCGCGTCCGCGGTCGTCGCCGCCTCCGAGTCCGGCTACACCGCGCTCAAGGCCGCGAAGTACCGCCCCTCCATCCCCATCGTCGCAGCCACGCCCAAGGAGGGCGTCAGACGAAAGCTCGCTCTCTCGTGGGGAATCAAGCCCGTGACGACGACGTACACGAGCGACGGAGCCGACGCCATCATCCAGACCTCTGTGCAGGCGGCCCTCGACACGAAGGCCGCCGACGGCGGCGATACCGTCGTCGTCCTCTCGGGGATGATGACCGAACTGGAGGGGCTCAACACCGCCAACATGCTGAAGGTCCACGTCGCCGCCGAAACCCTCGTCAGCGGCCGGTCGGTCGTCAGCGGCCTCGTCACCGGACCGGTCTACCGCGCACCCGACGGGGACGTGACCGACCTCCCCGACGACGCGGTCGTCGCCGTGCCCGAGGGCTTCGACGGGGAGTTCGTCGGCGACACCACCTCCATCGCGGGCATCATCGACGGCCATCAGGGCGTGACCAGCTACGCCGCCATCGTGGCCCGGGAGCTGTCCATCCCGATGGTCTCCGACGCCGTCCTCCCCGACGACGTGACCGACGGCGCGACGGTCACGCTCGACGCCGAGCGGGGCGTCCTCTACGAGGAGGCCGTTGGCCGCGAGCGGCTGGACCGGGACTGAAGTTTCCCGGCCGTGAATATGTGCAGTTAAGTATCGGAGGGGCGACCCTACACCCAACATGGGCGCATACGCTGGGGTCGACCTCGGCGCGACACACATCCGGGCCGTCATCGGCGACGACTCGGGGACGCCGGTGACATCGCACAAGACCGAGACGCCGCGCGGGCCGAACGGCATCGCCGTCACCGAGGCCGTCCTCGACGCCTTGCGGGCGGCCTGTGACGCGGCCGGCGTCGACCCGACCGAGGTCCGGGCCGCCGGCATCGGCTCGTTCGGGCCGATGGACCTCGCCGAGGGCGTCGTCGAGAATCCCGCCAACCTCCCGGACACCATCGACCGCATTCCGCTGACGGGGCCGGTCGAGAACCTCATCGGGAGTGAGACCGTCCACCTCCACAACGACGCCATCGCCGGCGTCATCGGCGAGCGGTTCTACTCCGACCGGAACCCCGACGACATGGTGTATCTCACCATCTCCTCGGGCGTCGGCGCGGGCGTGGCCGTCGACGGCAACATCCTCTCGGGGTGGGACGGCAACGCCGGCGAGGTCGGCCACCTCACCATCGACCCCAACGGGTTCATGACCTGTGGCTGTGGCCACGACGGCCACTGGGAGGCGTACTGCTCGGGCGAGAACATCCCGCGGTACGCGACCCAGCTCCACCGCGAGGACCCCGTCGATACCGCCCTCCCCATCGACGAGCAGGACTTCTCCGCCGCCGACGTGTTCGAACACGCCGGCAGCGACGACTTCGCCTCGTACGTCCTCGACCAAGTGAGCCACTGGAACACCATCGGCGTCGCCAACATGGTCCACTCCTACGCCCCGCTGGTCGTCTACGTCGGCGGTGCCGTCGCGCTCAACAACCCCGAGCAGGTGCTCGACCCCATCCGCGAACGGCTCGACGAGATGGTGATGTCGAACATCCCGGACATCCAGTTGACGACGCTGGGCGACGACGTGGTCGTCCGCGGCGCGCTCGCGTCGGCGCTGACCGGCGGGACTGGCGACCCGGCCCACCTCTCGTAGGGCGGCGACCCCGGCCCGCCGGCGCTACGTCCCGGCGTCGTAGAGAATCCGGAACGCCGTCGGCGGGAACCGGGGGACGACACGGCTGGGCGGTCGCCCCTGCCCGCCACGGGGCTCGGCCTCGACGCGCTCGACGACGCCGACCTCGGCCATCTCGTAGAGGAAGCGCTTGACCGTCCCCGGCGAGAGGTCGACCGCGGTGTCGGCGGCGATGGCCTCCGTGGTGGCAGTGACCGACGAGCGGTCGTCGGCGTCCAAGTCGACCAGTTCACGGAGGACCGCCTGTCGGTTCGTCGGCAACGCGAGGACCCGCCCCAGCGACACGCAGGGGTCGGGAACCTCCTCGATGGCCGCCTCGACGTCGGCCTCGGTGATGCGCGCGCGGCCGGTCCGCTCGGCGCGGTTGGCCGCCACGAGCAACGCGGTGAGAGCGTCGTGGGCGTCGCCGTCGGCCCAATCGGCGATGTGGCGGGCCAGCCCGTGGTCGAGCGCGCGCTGGGCCAGTCCGTCGGAGGCCCGCGTCATCAACACGTCGACCAGCATCTGCCGGCGGTACGGGTCGACGCCGATGAACGCGTCCGTCCGCCCGGCCAGCGCCGTCTCGTCGGGGGCACTCCGGCCGACGGCGAGCAGGCTGACGTTGTTCGGGAGCCCGTCGAGCATCTCGACGAGGTCGGCCGCGGCGATGCTGCCGGCCTCGTCGACGTGGTCGACGGCGGCGACGACGCCGGTCTGACTGCCGCCCAACCGCTCGCGGACACGGGTCCGCAGGGTGTCGGTCCCGACGCCGTGTTCGGGAACGGCCTCGTCGACGAGGCCGTCGAGGACGGCGTGGTAAAAGGCGAACTCGCTCGTGTGCTCGCGGCCGTCGACGTAGACGAACGCCGGCGAGGCCGGCGACTGGGCCCGCGTTGACGTGTGGATGACCGAACGGCGCTCGGTGGGCAGGCGCGCGAGGTGGTCGACCAGCGCGGTCACGACGGCGGACTTGCCCGCGCCGGCGGGGCCGTGGACGTAGCCGTCGACCGGTAGCTCACCGTCGAAGACCGGGTCGAAGTGGTCGAGCAACCGCTCTAGCACGGGACCGCGGTCGGCCGGCTCGTCGATGTGTGTGACCGGCGAGAGCGCGTTGTAATCCTGCACGAGCCGCGGTTCGCTGTCCCGGCGCTGTCGTCGCTTGATTCGCGCTTCGATATCCATCGTTCGGTGTCGAGATAATCGGTAATAGCCCGGTCGGTAAATAAAACGTTATCTCCTCACAGGAGCCCCAGCGTGGGGACCCACGAGGCGCTGCCGAAGACGCCGGCGATGGCGAGGACGGCGACGGTCAGCGTCGCCAACACGATGGCCGCCGCGGGCGGGTCGAAGTGGGTGTCCGAGTGCGCGTAGAAGGTCCGCTGGACGACTTCGCCCAGCAGTGCGCCGTAGACACCGAAGAGACCGCCCACCAGCAGGGCGACGACGGCCGCCGTCGTGCCGGCCGCGGGCGCGCCGCCGAAGACGGCGAGCGACGCGGTGCTGGCCGGGAGCGTGATGTGGTGGGTCACCGGTATCTTCTCGACCCCGAGGTTGAGGAAGGTCAGGCTCGCGGCCGAGATGCCGAACCCGAGGAACGCGCTCCCGGTCTTGAGCGCTATCCAGCCACCCAGCAGACCGGCGACCAGCCCTATCATGGCGACGTTGGCCCACTTGTACTGGTGGGGGAGCCACGGCTCGACGGCCAGTCGGTAGGAGCCGGCGGTGCCGCCGTCGGTCACGACCTCGCCGCCGTCCGTGGCGGCGCGCTTCTCGCCGTCCTCGAAGGGGGACATGTCGAGGATGTTGCGGCTGCCGGCCCCGACGAGCGGGTAGCCGAAGACGAGTCGGTGGGCGACCGCCGAGAGGACGACGCCCAGCGCGATGGGGTCCCACGGCAGCGCGAGGCCGCCCGAGACTTGGCGGACGAGCATCCCGAAGATGCCGAACAGGCCGCCGACCGCGAGGATGTCCGGACGGGTGCCCAGCGCGTAGGCGATGTCCTTGGCGACGTGGTAGTCGCCGTCGTCGGGCTCGTACATGCCGTCGGCCTTGGCCGCGTAGGCCGCCGCGGCCGCGCCGCCGGCGAAGGAGACGTGGGGGCCGAAGACGGGACCGAAGGCGATGGCACCGGTCACGCCCGTCGAGAGCGCGCCGGTACCGAGTTCGCCGACCTCCGCAACGAGGCTGCCACGGAGGATTGCGACCGCCTGCCCGGCGATGACCATGAAGCCGGTGAAACAGAACGCCGGCAGCGCGCCGAGGGCCGCGCCGAACGCGCCGCCAGCGAAGGCGGCGACGAGCAACAGGAGGAACTCGGGGACGCCGAGGCCGATGACCGGAATCTGGAGGACGAGGTCGTACACGAGTCAGTCCTCCTGTGCCCAGTCCAGCGAGCGCTCGACGGCGTCGTCCCAGCGGCCGTACATCGCGTCGGCCTCGCCACTGTCCATCTCGGGGGCGAACTCGCGGTCGACCTGCCAGTTGTCGCGCAGTTCGTCGACGGAGTCCCAGTAGCCGACGGCCAGCCCGGCGGCGTAGGCCGAGCCCAGCGCGGTGGTCTCGTCGACTTCCGGCCGGGCGATGTCGGTCTGGATGATGTCGGACTGGAGCTGACAGAGGAAGTTGTTCTTGACAGCGCCGCCGTCGACACGCAGCGTCGTCGTCTCGACGCCGGAGTCGGCCTCCATGGCCTCGGCGATGTCGCGGGTCTGGTAGGCGATGGACTCCAGCGTCGCGCGGACGATGTGTTCTTTCCGGGTGCCGCGGGTCATCCCGACGATGGTCCCGCGTGCGCGCCCGTCCCAGTGGGGCGCGCCGAGGCCGGTGAACGCGGGCACCATGTAGACGCCGTCGGTCGAGTCGACCGAGCGGGCCAGTTCCGCCGTCTGGGCGGCGTTGTTGATGAGGTCCACGTCTTCGAGCCACTCGATTGCGGCCCCGGTGATGAAGATAGAGCCCTCCAGCGCGTACTGGACCGGCTCGCCGGACAACTGGAAGCCGATAGTCGTCAGGAGCCCGTGGTCTGACGCGACTGCCTCGCTCCCGGTGTTCATCAGGTAGAACGAGCCGGTGCCGTAGGTGTTCTTCGCGTCGCCCTCGTCGAAGCAGGTCTGGCCGAACAGCGCGGCCTGCTGGTCGCCCAACGCGCCGGCGACGGGGACCGCCTCGCCGAGGAAGCCGTCGGGGTCGGTGTGGCCGTAGAAGTCCTCGTCGGAGGACGGACGGACCTCCGGGACCATCGCGGCCGGGACGCCGAACTCCTCCAACAGGTCGGCGTCCCACTCCAAGTCCTCGATGTTGTACAGCATCGTCCGGGAGGCGTTCGAGACGTCCGTGATGTGGTTGCCCGTGAGGTTGTAGATGAGCCACGCGTCGATGGTCCCCATCAGGAGTTCCCCCGCCGCGGCCCGGTCGCGCAGGTCCTCCGCGCGGGCGCTTTGCATCTTCAGCGGCTCGGCGTTGTCCAGAATCCACTCGGTCTTCGTCGCCGAGAAGTAGGCGTCACACTCCAGCCCGGTCTTCTCGCGTATCTCCCCGACCTTGCCCTGCTCCTGTAGCTCCTCGACGCGGTCGGTCGTCCGGCGGTCCTGCCAGACGAGGGCGTTGTGGACCGGCTTGCCCGTCTCCGCGTCCCACACGACTGTCGTCTCGCGCTGGTTCGTGATGCCCAGCGCCTCCAGTTGGCTCGCGTCCAACCCGGCGTCGTCTAGCCCGGTCGTCACGACCGACTTCGTGTTCTCCCATATCTCGACGGGGTCGTGCTCGACCCAGCCGGGTTCCGGGTATATCTGTTCGTGTTTCTCGTAGGCGTTGGCGACGACCTGCCCGCTGTGGTCGAATACCATGAAGCGAGTGCCGGTCGTCCCCTGATCGATTGCGCCGACGTACGTGTCTGCCATTGTTGTGTGCTCCGTGACGGCGGATGTTTACCTGAGACACCGCCTTGTCGATAAACAATATAGTGAATCATTATAAAGATTACTGCCGGAGACTACAGGCGAATAAAGAACCCCAAGCGTGGCTACGACGCCCTGAATGTCCCGATATCGGTCGTTTCCGGTCTCATAGAGTGAGCCCAGCGCGGTCGGCGGTGACGATATCGACGGTGTCGCTTCCACCTACGGACTCCGCAGTGATAGTACGGAGGGGCCGATGGAGTCCGTCCACACCTCACGGGACACCACCGCGTGCGTGAGCGGGACTCCCGAGACAACCGACGGGGACCGCACAGCGCCTCTGGCGCGTTGCTTCCGGGTCCGCGAGTCGGGAGTCGACGGGGACCGAGCCGAAAGCAGTTCGTCGGCCGGCCAGCAGCGACCCGCCGAAGGTGAGGCCCGACCGGGCAGTTCCAATATTATCAGTAAAGCCCAAGCGGTGGTACCGAAACACTGCCGCCAGTAGAGGCCGCCGCTCCGGGTCTACGCGGAGGTATCTACCGCCATTGCGGCCGATAAACGGGTTTTGGCGAATCGCTCCGGTCTCCGGAGCCGTCGCGGCCGGCGCTGCGGAGAACGTGTGTCACGAAGTACCGCCCCACCAGTCACACACGATTACCTGTTAAATTTACTGTCGAATCCCCTTCCGTCGGTAAAATAAAGTGGATGGACGCCAAAGCACCGGTAGTAGATGGCATCGACACCACACATCGCCGTCGTCGGCGGCGGGTCGACCGGGGCCGGCATCGCCCGCGACCTCGCTATGCGGGGCCTCGACGTGACCCTGTTGGAACAAGGCAATCTCACGCACGGGACGACCGGGCGGATGCACGGCCTGCTCCACAGCGGCGGGCGGTACGCGGTCTCCGACCGAGCCAGCGCGAGGGAGTGCATCGAGGAGAACCGCGTCCTCCGGGACATCGCCGGCCACTGCGTCGAGATGACCGGCGGCCTGTTCGTGAAACGTCCCGAAGACTCCGAAGAGTACTTCCAAGAGAAGTTGGCTGGCTGTGAGGCGTGTGGCATCCCCGCCGAGGTCCTCTCGGGCGAGGAGGCCCGGGCGATGGAGCCACACCTCGCCGCCGACGTCGACAAGGCGATTTCGGTCCCCGACGGGGCGGTCGACCCGTTCCGACTGGTCGTCGCCAACGCCGCCAGCGCGGAGGAACACGGTGCCCGCATCGAGACCCACTCGACGGTGACCGACCTCCTCGTCGATGGCGACGAGGTAGTGGGCGTCGAAGTCGAACACGACTCCGGCCCGGGCAAGCGCGTCCACGGGGTCGAGGGCGGCCGCGAGGAGCTACACGCCGACTACGTCGTCAACGCGACGGGCGCGTGGGCGGGCCGCATCGGCGACATGGCCGGCGTCGACATCGAAGTCCGTCCCTCGAAGGGCGTGATGACCATCATGAACGTCCGGCAGGTCGACACGGTCATCAACCGCTGTCGCCCGAAAGGCGACGCCGACATCGTCGTCCCCCACGAGACGACGGCCATCCTCGGAACGACCGACGAGGAGGTCTCGGACCCCGAGGACTACCCCGAGGAAGGGTGGGAGGTCGACATGATGATAGATACGCTCTCGGAGCTGATACCGATGCTGTCGGAGGCCCGGACCATCCGCTCGTTCTGGGGCGTGCGCCCGCTGTACGAGCCCCCGGAGGTCGGCAGCGACGACCCGACGGACATCACGCGGGACTACTTCCTGTTGGACCACGACGAACGGGACGGTCTGGGCGGGCTGACGAGCATCGTCGGCGGGAAGTTCACCACCTACCGGATGATGGGCGAGGAGATAAGCGACCACGTCTGTGCCAAGCTCGGCGTCGACGCCGACTGCCGGACCGCCGACGTGCCCCTGCCCGGCAGCGAGGACTTCAGCCTCCTGCGGGACTACATGGACGAATTCGGCCTGCGCTCGCCCATCGGCCGCCGGAGCGTCGAACGGCTGGGTTCGCGGGCCGAGGAGGTGCTGAAGACCGACGGGCCCAACCCGACGGTCTGCGAGTGCGAGGGCGTCACCCGCGCCGAGGTACGCGACGCAATCGAGGCGTCCGGCTCGGACCTCAACGCGGTCCGCATCCGCACCCGCGCCTCGATGGGCAACTGTCAGGGCGGTTTCTGTGCTCACCGGCTGGCGAGCGAACTGCACGACGCCTACGACGAGTCCGTCGTCCGGCGGTCGTGGGACGAACTGTTACAGGAGCGCTGGAAGGGCCAGCGCCACGCCCTGTGGGGCCAACAGCTCTCGCAGGCGGCGCTGAACTACGCGCTGCACGCGGCCACGCAGAACCGCGACCGGGACCCGGCCGACGGCGACCCGGTGGCGTTCGCGGCCTTCGACGACGGGACCGAACGACGCGACGCCCCGCCGGGCGGCGACGTGGCGGCCGACGGGGGGCGACATGGCGATTGAGTCGGACGTGCTCGTCGTCGGCGGCGGCCTCGCCGGCCTGACGAGCGCCGTCGCCGCCGCCCGCGCAGGGGTCGACGTACGCCTGCTGTCGTACAAGCAGAGCACGCTCCGGCAGGCATCGGGGCTGGTCGACGTGCTGGGCTACGGCCCCGACGGCGACGGGCCGCTCACCGACCCCTTCGACGCGATTCCGACCCTCCCGGACCGACACCCCTACCGGGCCGTCGGCGTGGCGGGCGTCCGCGAAGCGCTGTCGGCGTTCGACGACGCCGTGTCCCACTACGCGGGCGACCACACCGAGACGAACGCCCTGTTGCCGACCCACGGCGGGACGGTCAAGCCGACCGCGCGGTACCCCGAGGGGGCCGCTGCCGGCCTCGCGAGCGACACCCGCGACGCCCTGCTGGTCGGCTTCGAGTCCGGGGTCGATTTCGACGCCGCCCACGTCGCGGCCCACCTGCGGGCCACGGGCGTCCCCTTCGACGTGCGCGGCGTCACCGTCCGGTTCCCCGGCGACCTCCGGGCGGACGCGAAGGTGACCCGCTACGCGAAGTTGCTGGACCGGAACGGCGAGGTGGCCGTCGACGGCCGGACTGTCGGGGCCCGCGACGCCTTGGCCGACGCCGTCGACGACCACCTCGGCGACGAACGGCGAGTGGGGTTCCCGGCGGTCCTCGGCGACGACGACCCCGGAGCGGTGCGGGCCGCGCTCTCCGAGCGGTTGGGCGTCGACGTGTTCGAGGTGCCGACGGGACCGCCCTCGCTGCCCGGGCTCCGGCTCGAAGACGCGCTGTTCGCGGCGCTGGACGCGGCGGGGGGCAACTACGAGACGGGCAATCCCGTCGTCGACTACGAGGGCGGGGACCGCGTCGAGCGCGTCGTGGTCGAGAAGAACGGCTCCGCGGTCCCCTACGCGGCCGACCAGTTCGTCCTCGCCACCGGCGGCCTCGTGGGCAAGGGCGTCGAGTCCGACCGCGAGTCCGTCTACGAGCCGATATTCGACTGTCACGTCGCCCACGACGACGACCGCTACGAGTGGTTCGACAGCGACGCCTTCGGGGACCACCCGTTCGCCCGCTTCGGCGTCCGCACCGACGGGGACCTCCGACCGCTGGACGCCGGCGGCGGGACAGAGTTCTCGAACCTCAGGGCCGCCGGCTCGGTGCTGGGGGGCTACGACTTCGCGGCCGAGAAGTCCGGCAGCGGCGTCTCGATAGCGACCGGCCACGCCGCGGGCCGACGCGCCGCGGGGGAGGCACGATGAGCGACGCCGAGGACGCCCGGCCGGACGCGGAGACCGACCGGGAGTTCGCCCCGGCCGAACCCAACACCGGCGAGGGGTTCGAGCCCGTCGACGTCTTCCCCGACAGCGACGACTTCGACCTCCGGCCCGGTGCCGACTCCTGTTACAAGTGCGCCACCTGTGACACCAACTGTCCCGTCGCGGCGGTCGACGACGACTTCCCCGGGCCGAAGTTCCAAGGCCCCGAGCAGTGGCGGCTGAAACGGACCGACGACGACCACGCGGTCGACGACTCCGTCATGTCCTGCTCGAACTGCATGCGGTGCGACGACGCCTGTCCGTCCGGGGTCCCGCTCAGCCAGATGCACAACACCGCCCGCGGCGAGTACGTCAGCGAGCAGATGGACACGCTCTCGGTCGAGTACGTCCGCAACCGAATCCTCGCCAACTACCGGACCTCCGCCGCCATCGCCAGCAAGGTGCCGCGGCTGGCGAACGTCGCGATGAACTTCGGGCCGGCCCGCTGGCTCATGGAGAAGGCCATGGGCATCACCAGCGAGCGGGAGTTCCCCGCGTTCGCCACCGAGACGTTCACCGAGTGGTTCGCCGCCAACGGCGGGGCCGACGGCTCGCGGGAACGGGCCCGCGAGGCCCGAGAGCGCCGGGGCGAACCGGTCGACGCCGAGAAGAAGATAGCGTACTTCCACGGCTGTTACTCGGAGTACAACACCCCCGAGGTCGGGAAGGCGCTCGTCCGCGTCTACGAACACTTCGGCTACGAGGTGGTCGTCCCAGAACAGGGCTGTTCGGGAACCCCGATGTTCGCAAACGGGATGCTCGCGGACGCCCGGCGGGACGCCGAGGTGACCGTCTCCTCTTTCGCCGACCTCGTCGCGGAGGGGTACGACGCCATCGCCTCCTGTACCTCCTGTTCGATGGCGCTCCGGCAGGAGTACCCCGAACTGTTCGACATCGACGGCATCGACGACGTGGCCGAGAACACCTTCGAGTCCATCGAGTACCTCCGCATCCACGAGGACATCCGCGGGGAGCTTCGCGAGGCCGACATCGAGGGCGACCTCGCCCGGGAGTTCGCCTACCACGCGCCGTGTCACGCCCGCAATCAGGGCCTCGACCGGCAAGCCGTCGAACTGTTCCGTGACCTCGACGGCGTCGGCATCGCGGACGTGGGCGACTCCTGTTCGGGCATCTCGGGCACCTACGGCTGGAAAGCAGAGAAGTACGACACCTCGATGGACATCGGCGAAGAGATGTTCGACCACATGGAGCACGCCGAGGGAACGACCGGCATGACCGAGTGTCCGACCTGCTCGATGCAGATGGAACACGGGACCGGCTACGACGTTCGCCACCCGCTCGAACTGGTCGAAGCGGCGCTGGTCGAGTAGTCCGCAGAGAGCGGCGGTTCCCTTACTCGCCCCGGACGAAGGTGACCGGGCACGGAGCGTTCATCATGACTTCCTGTGCGACGGAGCCGAAGACGGCCTTCCCGGTGGGGGAGCGTTTACGACCGCCGACGACCACGAGGTCCGCGCGGGTGTCCTCCGCGAGCGAGACGATCTGCTCGCCGTGGTTGCCGACAGCACCGCGGACGCTGTAGGAGACGCCCGCGTCGCCCAGTCGGTCCTCCAGCCCGCGGACGGTGGCGTGGCGGTCGGCGACGGCGTCCGGGTCGGCCTCGCCGGCGGCTTCGAACTCCAGCCGGTCGACCACGTTGTCGTACTCGTCACCGGTGAACACGTGTGCGATGACGACCTCCGCGCCGGCCGGCCCGGCGATGTCGGTGACGGTGTCGGCCAGTGCGTCGATGCGGTCCTTGTCGTTCGGTCCTACTGCGAGGAGAATTCGCTCTAGTGCCATACCCGCGACTCACCCGGTGAGACAGTAAAAGTGTCGGTGATTACTACTTCAGTTGTTAGTCGTTTGCACGCTACGGGGAGTGAGGCCGGAACGCGGCCCCGACGGCCGCTATCCGGTGTTTTTCATCCCGGCGGCGATACCCTGCACCGTCAGCCGCAGCGTCCGCTTCTCGGTCTCGGTGAGGTGGGACTGGGCGAGCAGGCGGACCTGCAGGAGGTTCAGCGGGTCGACGTAGGGGTTGCGCCGTTCGAGGTTCTCCTGTAGCCAGTCCCGGGAGAGCAGCCCTTCCCGCTGGGTGATGTCCTCGACGAGCGCGACTGTCTCCTCGTACTCCTCGCGGACCCGCGGGAAGATTCGCTCCCGGAGGTCCTCGTCGGCGAGGTCGGCGTACTCCTCGGCGATGCCCATCTCGGTACGGGCCAGCGCCAGCGACGCGTTGTCGAGTTTCGTCCGGAAGAACGGCCACTCCTCGTACATCTCTTGGAGCGTCTCGACATCGCCGCCCGCCTCCAGATAGGCGTTCAGGCCGGTGGCGATGGAGTACCACCCCGGGATGATACAGCGGGCCTGCGTCCACGAGAACACCCACGGGATGGCCCGGAGGTCCTCGACGCTGCGGTCCTCGCTGCGGGAGGCCGGCCGCGACCCCATGTTGAGGTTCTCGATGACGGTGATGGGCGTGGCCTGCTCGAAGAACTCGACGAAGCCGTCGGTCTCGAGCAGGTCGCGGTACTCCTCGCGGGCGGCCGGCGCGGCCGTCTCCATCGCCTCGCGCCACTCCTCGGGTATCTCCTCGACCGGCTCTTCGAGGGCGTTGTGCCGGGCGCGTATCTGGGCGTTGAGCATCTGTTCGAGGTTGCGCTCGGCGATGTCGGGGTTGGCGTACTTCTCGGCGATGGCCTCGCCCTGCTCGGTGAACTTGATCTGGCCGGTGACCGTCTCGTTTGGCAGGGCCAGCATCGCGTCGTTCATCGGGCCGCCGCCCCGCGAGATGGAGCCGCCGCGGCCGTGGAACAGCCGCATCTCCACGTCGAAGTCGTCGGTGATGTTGGCGAGTCGCTTCTGGTTGTTGTACAGCGACCAGTTGGCCGCGAGGAAGCCGTTCTCCTTGTTGGAGTCCGAGTACCCCAGCATTATCTCCTGGACGCCCTCGCGGGCCTCCAGTGCCTTCGCGTAGGCGTCGTTCTCGAACAGCGTCCCCATGATGCGCCGCGCGCCCGAGAGCGCGTACTCCGACTCCAGCAGCGGGACGATGTCCAGCCCGCAGTAGCCCGGCAGGTCGACGATGTCGACTTGATCGGCGAGGAAGAGGACCTCCAGCACGTGGCTGGGCTCCTCACACCAGCTGATGGCGTAGGTGTCGATGGCGTCGACGCCGTACTCCTTCTGCCACTCGGCCGTCTTGCGGAACCGCCGGAGGACGCGCTGGCTGTCCTCGGAGAGGTCGTCGGTGTCGGTCATGTCCACGACCTGCCCCTCCTGGAGGATGGCCTCGGTCAGGAACTCGACGCGTTCCTGTTCGTCCATCTCGGCGTAGTCGACGCCCTCGTCCGCGACGGTCTCGGCGATGGCGTCGGTGTGCATCTTCCGGTGGTCGCGCAGGTCCAGACTGGCGAGCGTGAAGCCGAAGGTGTCGACCTTCCGCGCGAGGGGGTCGACGTGTGACTCGGCGACGACCTCCGCGGCGTTGTCCCGCAGGCTCTCGGCGATGACCCGGAGGTCGTCGAGCAGTTCGCCGTGGCCCTCGTAGCCGCCCTGTCGAACGTCGCCGACCCGAAGGACCGACTCGCGCATCAGCTTCAGCTTCTGGCGGTAGGGCTCGTCGGGGTAGCGCTGTTCGGCCTCGTCGGCGACGCCGGGGAGCTGTTCCTTGTGGGACTGGAGGCTCTCGTCGAACTCGTCGCCGGTGGTGATGTTCGAGGCGTCCTGACTCAGCACGCCCGAGAGTTCCTTGAGCCGGTCGCGGTACAGCGGGAGGATGGTGTCGCGCTGGCGTTCCAGCGTCTCCTCGGTGACCTCGGGGGTGACGAAGGGGTTGCCGTCGCGGTCGGAGCCGGCCCACGAGCGGAACTCGTAGAGCTTCGGCACGTCCACGTCGGCGTCGTAGACGTCGTCGATGGCGTACTCCAGTTCGTCGTACACCTCGTCGATGACATCGAACAGGACGTTTTCGAGGTACCACTGGACGTTGAGCGCCTCGTCGGTGACCTCGGGGCGGCGGTCCCGGACCTGCGGCGTCTGCCAGAGGCTCGTCACCTCGGCGTCGAGGTCGCGTTTCACCCGCTCGGTCTCCCGGTCGGTCAGCCGGACCTCGTCGAGCTCTTCGAGGTCGCCGGCGACCGCGCGGAGCTTCGCTTTGACCGTCTTCCGGCGGGCCTCGGTCGGGTGGGCGGTGAAGGTCGGCTGGATGAGAACGTCCTTGAGGACGCTCTCCAGTTCGTCGGCGTCGGCCCCTCCGTCGGCGAGGTCCTCGACCGCGGCGGCGACGCTGTCGTCGAGGACGCCCTCCTGACTCCCCTCGCGTATCTCGCGGACGCGCTCGCGCTCCTCGGCGAGGTTGATGAGTTCGAAGTACGTCGTGAACGCGCGTGCGACGATGTCTTCCATCTCCGGGTCGAGGCTGTCCAGCGTCTGGCCCACGTCGGTCCGCGTCTCGGCGTCGCCGCGCCGGTAGTCGATAGACGACGTCCGGATGCGTTCGACAATCTCGAACGCTTCCGAAGACGACTGTGCCTCGAGAACGTCGCCCACGAGTTCGCCCAACTCGCGCACGTCCTGATTAATTTCTCTGGCGTGCAAATTCATACCAGTCGCTCCCGAGCGCAGGCGTAAAACGTTATTGAATCGGGGTAGGAGAGCCCGATGGTCGTTCGTGTACGAATCGGCTCGACGACGGCTGAGGCGGCCGATTCATAAATTCGAAAACCAGTTACACTGACTGGAACGCCGGTCCGGGCCGCGGCCGGTCCGGTCGGCGATTCGGGGCCGTGCGGGCACGTCACCGGCCGTGTCCGCGTTCGAACACTGCGTGTTCATCATAGTCGAACAGAAGGCGTCTCGGCCTCGAAGCGCGCGGCGACCGACCCGTCGGGACAAGCGCTTTGGGAGGGCCGGCCGGAGTACCGCCATGCTCCCGATAGACCCGGCCGACATCGCCGCCGGTGACGTGGGCGAGAAGCGCGCCACGCTAGAGATGGACCACGAGGAAGCCGTCGAACACGTCCGCGAGACGTTCGCCGACGCGGGATTCGGCTTTCCGGCGGAGTTCTCACCGTCGGCCCTGCTCAACGAGAAAGTCGACGCCGACCGGGACCCCTACTACGTGCTGGGGGCGTGCAACCCGTCGGTAGCCGACCGCGCGCTCGACGCCTCGGCGAACCGCATCGGCGCACTCTTTCCCTGTAACGTCGTCGTCTGGCAGGAAGCGCCGGGCGTCCAGACGGTCTATCACGTCTCTATCATCCGCATCGCCCGCCTGACCGGGCTGGCACCGGACGACGAGACGATGGAAGACATCGTGGCCGAGACCGGGGAACTCGTCGACGAAGCGTTTGCGAACCTCTGAGGTCAGTCGAACGCCGTCGCCAGCAGCGCGTCGTAGGCGTGGTCGTAGGCGTCGGCGACGGCCGCCGGGTCGGCCCGCGTCTCGGCGTCCAGCGCCGGCAGCCTGACGGCCGCCCGCTGCTCTATCAGGTCGACGACGTTCTCGACGCGTTCCTCCAGTCGCCCCTCCTCGGGGCTCCCCGACGCGATTTCGCAGGCCTTCGCGTAGCGGTGGCCGTCGAAGAACCGGGCACGACCCGGTTCGACGACGGCGACGGCGTCGGGTTCGAAACCGTCGATGGGCCGGGCCACGTCGGCGTAGGACTCGACGACGGCCCGCTCGGCGTCGGCCACGTCGGCCGCGAGGTCCGCCAAGGCCTCCGCGTGCATCGCGCCCATCAGGTCGTTGAAGTCGGGGACCGACGTGACCCGTGGCGCGGCCGACAGCCCGAGGCGGTCGGCGACCGTCTCGGGGATGTCGACGGTGCCGTTGACGACGAACTCCGCGTCTTCCGGTGACCGGCTCACGCGGTCGACGACGAACTGGCGGTTCGGGCTCCCGAGCAGCCCGGTCCCGCCGCCGGCCGAGGGGTGCCAGAGCCGGTGGACCGCGTTGATGGCCTCGGGCTCGACCGAGCCGGGCGAAGCGGCTGCCAGCCGCTTGGCGTCTTTCCCGTAGAGCCGACCCTCGTCGGTCGCGTCCAGCACGTCGTCGTGGTCGAACCAGAAGTCGTTGCCCGCGCGGGGCTTGAACCCGCGCGCGCCGGTGTGCTCGACGAGGCCGACGCTGAAGGTCGTCTTGCCCGCGTCCACGCGGTCGCCGCCGGCGACGAGGAGCTTCATACGTCGGCGAGTCCGTACAGCCCGACCACGTCCTCGTCGTCCGGTTCGGCGAACACGAGCGCGTCCTGATGGTACACCATCCACGGGATGGCCCAGTCGATGAAGACGGACTCGTTGAAGTCGCTCAGTTCGGCGTCGGCCGGCAGCCCCTGCAACAGCCGGGCGAGCTCCGGGATGGTGTACAGAAGCTCCGGCTCCAACACGTCCGCGGGCTCGTGCAGTCTGAACGGCAGCAGGTCGTCGAACTCGTCTCTGGGGACAGGCATACACGCCGGTTGTCCGAGACCCGGGGTAAATCCCTCGAAGCGTCGTTACGGGCGGCCACCGCGGCTCGCGGACCGACAGCTGGTCGTTCGCGGGCGCGAAAAAACGGTCTGGTTGACGGGGTTACTCGACGCGACCGACGACCTTCTCGTACTCCTCGGCGGACTTCTCCCAGTCGACGACCTCGAAGAAGGCGTCGATGAAGTCGCCGCGGGCCGGGCCGTAGTCGTAGTAGTAGGAGTGTTCCCACACGTCGAGCGCGAGGATGGGGTGTGCGCCCCAGAGCGCGCCTTGGTCGTGCTTGTCGACCGCGACGTTGCGAAGCTGTTTGGCGACGGGGTCGTAGACCAGCAGCGCCCAGCCGCCGGCAGCGGACGCGGCGGCCTCGAACTCGCCTTTCCAGCCTTCGTAGGAACCGAAGTCCTCCTCAATGCGGTCGCGGAGGTCGCCGTCGGGTTCGCCGCCACCGTTGGGGTCCATGTTCTCCCAGAACAGCGTGTGGAGATAGTGACCACAGCCGTTGTGGGTAACGTTGCCCAGCGCGCCGGCCGTCGAGGAGAAGTCGCCGGACTCGCGGTTCTCCGCGAGCGTCTCCTCGGCCGAGGCCAGCCCGTTGACGTACCCCTGATGGTGGGTATCGTGGTGCCACGTCAGTACCTGCTCGGAGATGTGGGGCTCCAAGGCGTCGTAGTCGTACGGTAGCGGCGGCAGTTCGGGGTCGGAATGTTCGGACATATGAAATCCCCTCCGGTTTGAGGGTGGGTCGGACGACTGTTAAACGTTAGGAGCCGCACGTTACCACGCGTCACGCGGCGGGAGACGACACCCGGACACCCGACCGCGGCCGGCGCTGTCCCGTCGGAACGCGGGGCGCGCGCGGACGCGGCACCGAACGGTCAGCGAGCCGTCAGCACGGCGGAACTGTCGCGTTCGGCGACCTTCCCTCGCCGCTCCGCGCCGCGGCCCACCGTCCGCTCAGTCGTCGCCCCTCGCTCGCTCGAACATCGAGATGGCTTCCTCGCGTCGCTCGCTGTGGTCGACGATGGGGTCCGGGTAGTCGGGCGCGGCGTTGCGGCGCTGGGTCAGCGACGCCTCGTGCCACCCGTGGATTATCTCCGGGGCGGCATCGCGCAGTTCGGGGACGTACGCCTTGATGTACTCGGCGTCGGGGTCGTAGCGCTCGCCCTGCGTCATCGGGTTGAAGATTCGGAAGTACGGCTGGGCGTCGGTGCCGGTCGAGGCGGCCCACTGCCACCCGCCGTTGTCGTTGGCGGTGTCGTGGTCGACCAGTCGCTCCCGGAACCACTCGTAGCCGTGCCGCCAGTCGAGCAGCAGGTCCTTCGTGAGAAACGAGGCGACGATCATCCGCACGCGGTTGTGCATGTATGCCTCCGCGCGGAGTTGGCGCATTCCCGCGTCGACGATGGGGTAGCCGGTCTCGCCGTCCTTCCACGCCTGTAGCTTCTCGGGGTCCTCGGCCCACTCGATGGGGCGCTCGTAGGACTTGTAGTTCTCCGTGACCACCTGCGGGTCGGCGAACAGGACCTGCGCGTAGAACTCCCGCCACGCCAGTTGGTCGAGGAACTCCTCGACGGCGGCCGCGCGCTCGCTCCCGGGTTCGACGCGGTCCCGGGCCGCCGCCGTCTCGGCGTACACCTCGCGGATGCCGATAGTGCCGAACTTGAGGTGGGCCGAGAGCCGCGATGTGCACTCGTCGGCGGGGTAGTCCCGGCGCTGCTCGTAGCGGTACACGTCGTCGTCGAGGAACGACGCCAACAGCTCGCGGGCGGGTTCGGTCCCCGCGGGCGGCACGTCGGCCGCCGGCTCGTCGAAACCGAGTTCCGAGAGCGTCGGCAGGTCCTCGCCGCGCACGTCCGCCAGCGCGTCCGCCTCGGGCGGGTCGTAGGGGGCGTCCTTCTCGCGGTCCTGCCACTTCCGACCGAAGTAGGTGAAGACGCTGTAATAGTCGCCGTCGCTGGTCGTTATCTCGCCGGGTTCGTGCAGGACGGCGTCTTGGACGGCTTCGCGCCGGATGTCGGCGTCGTCGAGCGCCCGGCGGACGGCGGCGTCGCGCTCGCGCGCGAGGCCGGAGTAATCCCGGCCCCACGTGACCGTCTCGGCGTCGTACTCGGCGGCCAGTTCCGGCAGGACCTCCCGCGGGTCGCCGCGGGCGACGACGAGGTCGCTGCCGCGGTCGCGGTACCACGAGCGCAGCGCGGCCAGCGCGTCGAGCATGAACGCGACGCGGGGCGGGCCGGCGTGGGCGAGCACGTCGCGGTCGAAGACGAAAACGGGGACGACGGGGTCGTCCGCGCTCGCCGCGGCCAGTCCGGGGTTGTCGGCCGCGCGGAGGTCCCGCCGGTGCCAGTGGAGACGCATACGCTACCCTCGACGCGGACGGTACAAAAGGCAGTGCCCAACCAGATTGGGTCCGACCGACTCGGCGGCCGTGACGGCCCGGCGGTCCACCGACTCGGCGACCGCGACGGCGTGGCCGCGGGGCGTACTGTTACCACCCTTCGGGCCGTTCAGTCGGGCATGTCCGACGACGCGGTCCTGCTGGACGTTACCGACGGCGTGGCGACGGTCACGCTGAATAGACCCGACGTGCGCAACGCGCTCGCGGCCGACACCGCCCGGCGACTCGTCGCGGTGTTCGAGGCCATCGCCGACAGCGACGCCCGCTGTGTCGTCGTCGAGGGCGCGGGGTCGGCCTTCTGTGCCGGCGGCGACGTGAGCGCGATGGTCGAGGGCGTCGCCGAGGACCGGCCGCCGGCCGAGCGCGTCGAACTGGTCACTGACGCCATCAATCCGGCCATCCGGGCCGTCCACGGCTGTCGCCTGCCCGTCGTGGCGAAAGTCGACGGGCCGGCCTTCGGTGCCGGGAGCGGCCTCCTGCTGGCCTGTGACGTGCAACTCGCCAGCCCCGACGCGAGCGTCGGCTTCGGCTTCCGGCAGGTCGGCCTCGCCGTCGACTCCGGCGTCTCGTACTTCCTGCCGCGCATCGTCGGCCCGAACAAGGCCAAGGAGTTGGTGTTCACCGGGGAACTGCTCGACGCCGACGCGGCGCGCGAACTGGGCGTGTTCACCCGCCTGTTCGCAGCCGACGAGTTCGAGGCGGGCGTCAGGAACCTCGTCGAGACCATCGCCGACGGGCCGACGGTCGGCCTCGCCGAGGCCAAGCGGCTCATCGACCGCGGGACGGAGACCGGCCTCGAAGCGGCGCTGGAAAACGAGGCGGCGGCACAGGGCGTCGCGTTCACTACAGCCGACCACGCCGAGGGCGCGCGGGCGTTCATGGAGCAACGGGACCCCGAGTTCGAGGGACGGTGACCTCTCCGTCGCGGTCGTCACTGTCCCCCGGGTCGCGGTACGCCGTTCGGAAACCCAGCGGAGACAGGGAGTGGAGAAGAAAGGAGAACGGGGAACGAGAGAAAAACGAGACAGCGAGCGAGACAGAACGGACGTAGCGACGCGCGACCTACAGCTTTCGCTCGGCGTCCTCGGCGAGTTCCTTCATCCGCTTGCTGACACGGCCGGCGTCGGAGAACTCGTCTTCGCTCATCGCCGTCGCCAGCGCGTTCCCGAGGACGAAGACGGCGTGTTTGTGTTCGCTCTTGGACTTGTGCACGTCAGAGGGGCGCACGTCGAGTTCGTCGTAGGGGTCGAACAGGCTCGGGTCGACGCTGTCCATGTCGTCCCGGAAGAACTCCATGATGGTAACCATCTGCTCGTGTAGTTCGAGAAGCTCGTCTTTGTGCATAGTTGTCCTCATCTATATTCAGGCGTGCGTATAAGAATTTCCCGAGAAAGGGTACCAGACCGCCACGGCCGGCCTCAGAAGACGTACTCGTCGTCGTGACCCATCATCCCGTCGTCTTCGAAGCCCGGGTCTTCGTCGTCGTCCTGCGGGCCGGAGGTCTTGTACGCTTTCAGTCCCGTCGAGAGGAGGTCCTCGATGGCCTCCTCCCGGTTGAGGAACTCGCCCTGCTCGACGAGCTGGGCTATCTGCATTTCGAGGTGTTCAGGGATTGTTATCTCTACCTTTGGCATCGCAACGTTGGGTGCTTCGACCAAGTTGTATTTAAACCTGACGGGGGCTGTTGGAACATTCGATAAAGTAAAGTCTCCATACCCTCTCGAAAGTTATCTATACTGAAATTCGTATTCGCATCGACGAAAACGCGTCGGCCCTACGACGCGTGTCGGCGGATGCGTCGGTTCGGACGGCCGAGCGCCGACCGGATGTATAGTTAGGCTCAAAGGTGCGGAATCCTAAACCGGAGGTGATGGAACCATTGCGTGGCGACGAGCCGGCGGTCGGTGAGGCGACGGTCGTCGTCCGCGGCTGTCGGGTCGACCGAGCGCCGATGCGTGCCTTCTTGGCGACGGAGACGCGGCCGCGGTTCGCGTGGGCGACCGGCGACGAGTCGTTCGCCGCCCGGGGCAGCGCCGCCACGGTGACGGCGAGCGGGCCGGCGCGGTTCCGCGACGTTGCCGACGCGGCGGCCGAACTGTTCGAGCAGTGCCGAGTCGACGACGACCTGCCCGGCGTCGCGCGACCCAGACTCGTCGGCGGCTTCGCCTTCCACGACGGGGACCCGGAAGAGGCGGAGGGGCCGTGGGCCGGCTTCCCGAGCGCCGGGTTCTTCCTGCCGGCGGTCCAGCTATCGGCCGACGACGGGGGCGCGTGGCTGACCGCGGTCGGCACGGGGCCGGACGCCGACGAGCAGGCGGCGGCCCGACTCGACGAGTGGCGCGACCGACTGGCGTCGCTGTCCGACCCCGCGACGGCCGGCCCGCCGGGGGTCGCCGCCCGGGAGCGCAACCCCTCGCGGGCGGGCTGGCGCGAGCAGGTCGGTGCCGCCTTAGAGAGCGTCGAGGACGGGCACCTCCAGAAGGTCGTCCTCGCGCAAGCGCTGGACCTCTCGCTGGAGCGCCCGCTCGACGTGCCGGCCGCCCTTGAACGGCTGGCCGCGACCTATCCGGACTGCTACCGGTTCGTCCACTCGCCGACCGACGGGGGCACCTTCTTCGGCGCGACGCCGGAGCGGCTGGTTTCGGTCCGGGGCCGGACTGTGCGGACCGAAGCGCTGGCCGGGTCGACCGGGCGGGGCGACACGCCGGCAGAGGACGAGTGGCTGGCGGCCGAACTGCTGGAGAGCGAGAAGGACAGCCACGAACACCAGTTGGTGGTCGACACGATTCGGGACCAGTTGGCCCCCTTCGCCTCGGCGGTCCGCACCGGCGACCGGACGGTGCGCCGCCTCGCCACCGTCCAACACCTCCGGACCTCGATAACGGCCGAACTCGCGCGGGACGCCCACGTCCTCGAACTCGTCGAGGCCCTGCACCCGACGCCGGCCGTCGGCGGCCTCCCGCCCGACGCCGCCCTCCGGACCATCCGGGAGACGGAGGCGTTCGACCGCGGCTGGTACGCCGCGCCGATAGGGTGGGTCGACGCCGCCGGAAACGGGACGTTCGCGGTCGGCCTCCGCTCGGCGGTCGCCGACGGGGAGCGGGCAACGCTGTTTGCCGGTGCCGGCATCGTCGCCGACAGCGACCCGGACCGCGAGTGGGACGAGGTCCAACTCAAGTACCGGCCGATGCTGGACGAACTGGAGTGAGCCGCGTGAGCCACCCGAACGCCAACGCGCTGTGGGCCGAGACGCTCGTCGACGAACTCGTCGCCGCCGGCGTCGAGGCCGTCTGTGTCTCCCCGGGGAGTCGGTCGACGCCCCTGACCGTCGCCGTCGCCGAACACCCCGACCTCGCGGTGTACTCGCACTTGGACGAGCGGTCGTCGGCCTTCTTCGCGCTGGGCCGGGCGCGCCGGACCGGCGAGCCGACGCCGCTTATCTGCACCTCCGGGACGGCCGCCGCGAACTTCCACCCGGCGGTCGTCGAGGCCGCCCAGTCGGGCGTGCCGATGCTCCTGTTGACCGCCGACCGCCCCCCTGAACTCATCGACAGCGGCGCGAACCAGACCGTCGACCAAGAGAAGCTCTACGGCGACGCCGTCCGCTGGTACCGCGACCTCCCGGAGCCGGAGGCCGAGCCCCGAAAGGTCCGGATGCTCCGGACGACGGCGGCCCGGGCGGTGGCGGCCGCGACCGGGGCCGACGCCGGCCCGGTCCACCTCAACTGTCGGTTCCGGAAACCGCTGGAGCCGACGCCGGTGCCCGAGGACGCCCGCGACGGCGTCCCCGAGGACTGGGCCGGCGGCGACCGCCTCGCCCGCGAGGGGCGGGACGGCCCGTTCGTCGCCGCGAGCGAAGGTGTCGCCGAACCAGCCCCCGACGCGCTCCGTGCGGTCGCCGCGTCGGTCGACGGCGCGGACCGCGGTCTCGTCGTCGCCGGCCCGGCCGATGACGGTCTCGGTCCCGACGCGCTGGCCGCGCTGGCCGCGGCGACCGGGTTCCCGGTACTCGCGGACCCGCTGTCGGACCTGCGGTACGGCCCACACGTCGACCGGGTCGACGCGCCGCTGTGTGGCGGCTACGACGGCTATCTCGGGGCGAGCGGCGTCCGCGACTGGCCCGACCCCGAGGTGGTCCTGCGCTTCGGCGCGTCGCCGACCTCGAAGCCGCTGCGGCGGTACCTCCGGGACGCCGACTGCCGGCAGGTCGTCGTCGACCCCAGCGGCGGCTGGCCGGAGGCGGAGTTCACCGCCAGCGACCTGTTGGCCGCCGACGCGGACGCGACCGCCGCAGCCCTCGCCGAGCGCGTCACCGCGCGGGCGTCGGATGCGTGGCGCGAGCGGTTCGCGGCGGCCGAGCGCGTCCAGTGGGACGCCGTCGCCGACCGACTCGACGGGGGCGGGGGAACCTACTGGGAGGGGGGCCTCCTCGCAGACGTGGTCGCCGACGCGCCGGACCCGGCGACGGTGTTCGTCTCCAACAGCATGCCGGTGCGGGACCTAGACCGGTTCGGACGGCCGCGGAGCGCCGCCCTGACCGTCCTCGGGAACCGCGGGGCCAGCGGCATCGACGGCATCACCTCGACGGCGCTGGGCGCGGGGAGCGCGACCGCGGACCCGCTCGTGCTCGTGACCGGCGACCTCGCGTACTACCACGACATGAACGGGCTGTTGGCGCTGTCCCGCTGTGGGGTCGACGCGACGG
Source organism: Haloarcula sp. MBLA0138 (assembly GCF_055632455.1). NCBI lineage: Archaea > Methanobacteriati > Methanobacteriota > Halobacteria > Halobacteriales > Haloarculaceae > Haloarcula > Haloarcula sp. MBLA0138. The sequence continues at coordinate 1,179,170 of NZ_CM145746.1, forward strand.
TCGTCCTCGTCAACAACGACGGCGGCGGCATCTTCCACATGCTCCCCATCGAGGACCACGACACCTTCGAGTCACAGTTCCGGACGCCCCACGGGCTCGACTTCGAGCCGACGGGCGACCTCTACGACCTCTCGTTCGAACGGGCCGCGGACCGGGCGGCGTTCCGCGAGCGGTTCGCCGAGTCGGTCGGAACCGACGGGACGCAGGTCCTCGAAGTGGCGTTCGACGCGGCCGAGAGCCACGCCGTGAGGGCGGCCATCGAGGAGACGGTGGCGGACGCCCTCGACGAGCGGGTCACGGCCTAACGACCGAGAACGTCAGGACGGAGAAACCGAACGGGAGCCACGTGCCACAGAGGGCGACGATGCCAACGAGCGAGAAGACGTTCACGCCCAGCGCGACGAGGGCCAGCGGCGTGACCGCGCTCCAGCCGCCGAAGACCAGCACGGCGACCTCCGGCATCGACTGGAGGTAGCCGACGACGAGCAGGGTACAACAGACCAACAGGACGTTGACCGCGAGCGGGAACGCCGGCACGAGCGAACTGAACAGCAACACCGGGTAGAGCGTGAACGTCAGGCCGAGCAGGGTCAGTTCCCGCCCGGATGGGACCAGCCGCCGGATGTCCGACCCGGTCCCGAGGTCCCGCCGGACGGTGTACGTCGCCGAGTGGTTCCAGACGTGGTCGCCGGCCGGGTCGTCGCTGAACCCGCTCGCGGCCGTCGTACCGGCGGTCCACGCGCTGTCGGGCTCGTCCGCTCCCGGAGCGTCGCCCGCGCTGGGGCCGCTTGCTGTCCCGCCGTCGCCGCCGGCGGCGTCCCCCGTTCCGTCGCCCGCGCCGGGACCGCGCTCGGAGCCGCGGTCCGCGCCGACGCGCTCGCTGGCCCGCCGCTCGCGGCTCGCCCGGTCGCGGGCGCGCTGGCGCGGGTCGCGGTCGTTCCTGTTCGTCGGGCCGGACTCGCCGCTCGACTCCCGGTAGTCCGCTCGCCGCGCGGCACGGGAGACGCGACTCTCCGGGGCGTCGTCCTCGTCGCCGGCTCGCCCGACGTAGGCGGCGTGGCCGAGGTCGTCGTAGCGGGCGCGCTCGGCCTCGTCGACGAGCACGTCGCGGGCCTCGATGAGCGAGCGGGTCACGTCGCCCGCGTCGGCATCATCGTTCACGTCGGGGTGCGTCTGCTTGAGACGCTCCCTGTAGGCGGCCTCTATCTCCGCGGTGCTGGCGTCTTCGGCGACCCCCAGCACGTCGTAGAACGTCTCGGTCATGGCCGACGGTCGTGCTAACGTCGGTGGTTGTGAGTGATAAATCCTCGTCAGTCGTTCACACGTTCCGCTCGCGTTCGCGTTCCGTCTCGGCGGGCGACTCGGTCGACTCCTCGGGCGGCGGGTCCCGGGGCAGGTCGCGCTGGACGCGCTGGCCGCCGGCGCGGGACTCCAGCGCCGCCGCAATGCGTTCGAGCGCGCCGACCAGCCGCCAGCAGACGTACACCGCCCAGAGGACGCCGACGACGACGAAACCCAGCAGAATCTGCTGGACGATGAGCAGGCTGTAGAGGACGACCAGCGCCGAGAGGACCGCGAGCGCGCCGCGGAGACCGCGGTTTCCGTTGTCGGAGGGCATCGCTTTCGCTCTCGGCCCCCGCGGTCGAAAGCGTTGTGCCTGCGCCCGGGGCCGCCGTCGCGGGCCGGCGACCGCGGCGAGTCCGAACCGGTACGCATTAGCGGCTCACTCACCACGGGTCAGTCATGGACGCAGGAGACATCTACGTCGCACGGCTCATGTCCTCGGACGTCGTCACCGTCACGCCGGACACGTTCGTCGAGACCGCCGCGGAGACGCTGCTGACCCAGAACATCGGCTCGCTCGTCGTCGTCGACGGCGACAACCAGTTGCGCGGTATCCTGACCAGCACCGACTTCGTCGAGATCGTCTCGAAGAGCAAGCCCAAGGCCAAGACGACCGTCGAGCGGTACATGACCGAGGACGTCGTCACCGTCGGCGCGCAGGACACCATCGACGAGGCCGCGGAGAAGATGCTGGCCGACGGTATCCAGCACCTCCCGGTCGTCGACCCCGAAGAGGGCGTCATCGGCATGCTGTCGACGACAGACCTCACCGCCTACCTCTCGGACCTCGACGAAGGCGACCTGTAGCGGCCGCGGCGATAGCGCCCCCGTACTGGGAATCTTTTTGCGCCGGCCGTCCCCACCGACGGTATGGTCTCTGAGCTGTTCGACCCGGCCCGGTGGAGCGCCGTCGACCGGTTCGACTTCGAGGATATCACGTATCACCGCGCGACCGAGACGGGCGCAGTCCGCATCGCCTTCGACCGCCCCGCGGTCCGTAACGCCTTCCGACCGGAGACGGTCGACGAACTCGCCACCGCCTTGGACCACGCCAAGCGCCAGACCGATGTCGGGTGCGTGCTGCTGACCGGGAACGGCCCGTCGCCGAAAGACGGCGGCTGGGCGTTCTGCTCGGGCGGCGACCAGTCTATCCGGGGCGAGAGCGGCTACGAGTACAGCGAGTCGCCGAGCGACGCCGACCGGACGAGCGAGGCCGGAAGCGAGAACGAGGGCGAGAGCGACGGCCCCGACGACGCCCCCGAGAACGTCGGCCGCCTGCACATCCTCGAAGTCCAACGCCAGATTCGCCACATCCCCAAACCCGTCGTCGCCGTCGTCCCCGGGTGGGCCGTCGGCGGCGGCCACTCGCTGCACGTCGTCTGTGACATGACGCTCGCCAGCGCCGACCACGCGAAGTTCCTCCAGACCGACCCCGACGTTGGCAGTTTCGACGGCGGGTTCGGCTCGGCCTACCTCGCCCGGCAGGTCGGCCAGAAGAAGGCCCGGGAGGTGTTCTTCCTCGGGAAGACCTACGACGCCGCCGAGGCCGCGGAGATGGGGATGGTCAACGAGGCGGTCCCCCACGAGGAACTGGAGGACGTGGCGCTGGAGTGGGCCGAGCGGATGAACGAGAAGTCGCCGACGGCGATGCGGATGCTGAAGTACGCCTTTAACCTCGACTCGGACGGGATGGTCGGTCAGCAGGTGTTCGCCGGGGAGGCGACCCGGCTGGCGTACATGACCGACGAGGCCCAAGAGGGGCGCGACGCCTTCAACGAGGGGCGCAAGCCGGACTTCGACGACGTGCCGTGGCACTACTGAGCCACGCGGCTGGCGCATAACAGTTGTTGTGAATACGGCGATTCTATTCACGTGAGTAGCGTCTGTCTGATCAATACAGGTGGTGCAGTGACCGACGAGCATCCGCCGAGCGACGACAGGAGCGAGGCGGTTCACCGGACGCGAGGGAGCGAAGCGACCGAGTCGTCCGGCAGTTTTTCCCCATGTTTTTGCGAGGAGTGGTGCGCGAGCGACAGCGAGCGCACCCGACGAAGTAAAAAGTGGGCAGACTCACTGAGCAGCCGGGTCATAGACTGGACGGATGAAGAAACTGTATTCACAACTACTGATAACCGGCGTCGCAAACGGCGACCGCCCGCCCTGCGGTCATCCCTCGCCTATCATCCGGTCCTCGTCGTCCCACTCCTGCTGTCTGAGTTCGAACTTCTGGACCTTCCCGGTCGCCGTCGTCGGGAGCGACTCGACGAACTCGACGCGGGTGACCGCCTTGTAGCTCGCCAGCCGCTCCTTCGAGAAGTCCCGCAGGTCCCCGGGTGAGGTCCCCGGTTCGTCCGGGTCCCCCGAGGCGGGGACGACGAACGCCTTCGGCGTCTCGCCCCACTCGTCGCTGGGCGCGGGGATGACGGCCACGTCGCTCACCGCGTCGTGCTCGTAGAGGGTGTCCTCCAGTTCGATGCTGGAGATGTTCTCGCCGCCGGAGATGATGATGTCCTTCTTCCGGTCCCGGATGGCTATCATCCCGTTCTCGTCGACGGTAGCGAGGTCGCCCATGTGGTAGTACCCCTCGACGCGGTCGGAGAAGGCCACCTCGGTCTGTTCGGGCTTGTTCCAGTAGCGGTCCATCACTTGGTTGCCACGGACGACCACCTCGCCGATGGTGGCGTCGTCGTGGGGCACGTCGTTGCCCTCCTCGTCGACGACTCGTATCTCGGTCCCGAGGTAGCCCAGTCCCTGCCGCTTCTTGACGCTGAATCGGCTGTCGCTCCCGTCGTCGAAGAACCGTCGCGCGTCCGAGGTGGTGACGAGCGGCCCCGTCTCGGTCGCGCCGTAGACGTGCTGGAGGTACCAACCGAACTCGTCCTCGACGGCGCGGATGACCGCCTCGGGCGGGGCGCTGCCCGCGGTGGCGACGCGCACGTCGTTCTCGCCGGCGGTGCGCACGTCGCCGTCGTGGTTCCGGTAGTAGTCCTCCAGCATGTTCAGGACCGTCGGCGCGCCACAGAGGTACGAGACGTCCTCCTCGACGACGGTCTCGAAGATGCCGCCGGCGTCGATGCCCCGGGTGCAGACGTGTTTCGCGCCCAGCCCGGTTATCGAGAAGATGTGGCCCCAACCGTTGACGTGGAACATCGGCAGCGTCCACAGGTACACGTCGTCGTCGGAGATGTCCAGATGGAGCGCCACCAGATACGCGTGGAGTGTCTCGGTCCGGTGGGTCCGACAGACCCCCTTCGGGTCGCCGGTCGTCCCGGACGTGTAGTTGATGGTGATGACCTCGTCCTCGCTCATCTCGGGGCGCTCGAACTCGGTGTCGGCCGCGTCGACGACCTCGTCGAACGACTCCCAGTCGCCGTCGACGGCGTCGGTGTCGTTGGTGACGAACGTCTCGGTCGGCACGTCCTCGCGGACGGCTTCTATCTTCTCGGCGTGCTCGTAGTCGGCGAAGACGGCGTCGACGCCGGCGTCCGAGAGGATGTACTCGTAGTCGTCGGGGACCAGTCGGTAGTTCAGCGGCGTGTGGACGGCTCCGAGTTGCATGATGCCGTAGGCCGCTTCGAGGTGGTAGTGGGTGTTGGGGTCCAGCACCGCCACGCGGTCGCCCTTCTCGATGCCGCGGTCCGCGAGCGCGGCGGCGAAGCGGTCGGCCCGCTCCCCGAGTTCGGCGTACGTGTACCGCTCGCCGGTGGTCGCAACGACGGCCTCGTGGTCGCCGTAGTATCGGCGGGCGCGGTCCAGAAAGTCAGTCACGAGCAGTGGTTTCTCCATCGTGGGATATAATGCGAATAATAGTGATAAAGTCGTTTCGCCGCCGCGTCGCCGTTCGGGCCGCAGTATTCGGGGCCGGCCCGCCGAACCACAGTCGCTTTGGGGGCCGCGCACGGAGTTCCGGCAATGAGTACGGCGACGGCGGACGTATCGAAGCGAGAGGCGTGGGTGATGGCCGCGCGGCCACAGACGCTCCCGGCGGGCGCGTCACCGGTCATCGTCGGCGTCGGACTGGCGCTCCACGCCGGCGTGTTCGCGCTCCTGCCGGCGGTCGCGGCGCTGGTCGGGGCGCTGTTACTGCAGGTGGGGACGAACTTCGCCAACGACTACTACGACGCGGTGAAGGGCGCGGACACCGAGGAGCGCGAGGGCTTTACCCGCGTCACGGCCGGCGGACTCATCGAGCCGAGCGAGGTCAGACGCGCGATGGTCGCCACCTACGGCCTCGCGGTCCTCGTGGGCGTCTACCTCGTCGCCGTCGGCGGCCTCCCCATCGTCGTGGTGGGCCTCTCGGGCATCGCCGCGGGCGTGCTGTACACCGGCGGCCCGTTCCCCTACGGCTACCGCGGGCTGGGCGACCTGTTCGTGTTCGTCTACTTCGGGTTGGTCGCGGTGACGGGGACCTACTACGTACAGGCGGTGGCGGCGTCGTCGGTCGGCGCGTTCCCGACCGGCCTCCCGCCGGGGACGCTCCCGGTCGACGCCGTCGTCGCCGCGCTGGCACCGGCGGGCCTCTCGACGGCCATCCTCGTCGTCAACAACGTCCGCGACCGGGAGACGGACATGGCCGCGGGCAAGAAGACGCTGGCCGTCTATCTGGGCTATCGCTGGTCCCGCATCGAGTACCTCCTCGTCGTGGGGATGGCCTACGTCGTCCCCGTCCTGTTCGCGCTGGACCCCGTCTACGGCCTGCCGGCGCTCGCGCCCCTGCTCTCGCTCCCGCTGGCGGCGTCGGTGACGAAGACGGTGCTCGAACGGACCGACGGCGAGGCGCTGAACCCGGCGCTAGAGCGGGTCGGCCAGACGCTGTTCGCCCACTCGCTGCTGTTCGCCGCCGGCCTCGCGATAGCATGAACGTCGACGCCTTCTCGCTCCCGCTCGACCGGCCGCTCTCGACCGCACGCGGGACCATCGACGAGCGTCGGGGCTTTCTCGTCCGCTACGACCACCGCGGGGAGCGGGGCGTCGGCGAGGCCGCGCCGCTCCCGGGGTGGACCGAGAGCCGCGACGACTGCCGGCAGGGATTAGAGCGGGCCGCGGCCGCGGCCCCCGAGGGCGGACACACGGCGGCGCTGCTGGAACTCGACGCCGACGCGGTGCCGGCCGCCCGCTGCGGGTTCGCCACGGCCCTGCTCGACGCCGACGCGCGGGCCGACGGTGTCCCGCTGTACCGGTGGTTCGACGACGGCCGGCGCTGCGGGTCGGTCCCCGTCAACGCGACGGTCGGGGACGCCGACCCGGAGCCGACCGCCGACCGCGTCGCGGCGGCCGTCGACGCCGGCTTCGACTGCTGTAAGCTCAAGGTGGGCGCGCGGTCGGTCGCCGCGGACGCGGCCCGACTGCGCGCCGTCCGCGAGCGCGTCGGCGACAGCGTGACCCTGCGGGCCGACGCCAACGGCGCGTGGGACCGTGAGAGGGCCGCCGAGGCCTTCGAGCGGTTCGCGGCCTTCGACGTGGCTCTCGTCGAGCAGCCCCTGCCGGCCGACGACCTCGACGGCCACGCCGCCCTGCGGGGCGGCCCGGTCAGCGTCGCCCTCGACGAGTCGCTCGTCGAGTACCGTGCCGACACTGTACTCGACTCGGGGGCGGCCGACGCCCTCGTCCTGAAGCCGATGGTGCTGGGCGGCCCGGGCAACGCCCACACCATCGCCGTGCGGGCCCGCGAGCGGGGCGTCGAGCCGGTCGTCACGACGACGATAGACGGCGTCGTGGCCCGGCTGGCGGCGGCCCACGTCGCGGCGGCGATACCCGACGTGGCCGCCTGCGGGCTGGCGACCGGCGACCGCCTCCGGACCGACCTCGCACCCGACCCGGCGACGGTCGAGGACGGGCAGCTGTCCGTTCCACAGAGCGACGGGCTCGGACTCGACGCCGGGACCGTCTCCGTCGGAGGGTCCCCGGATGCGTGACCCGGCCGACTGGCCGACGCGGGACCTCGTGGCCGAGCGCGCGGCGGTCACGCCCGAGCGGACCGCCCTCGTCGCGCCCGGCAGCGACACGCGGTGGACCTACCGCGAGTACGACGCCGCGGTCGACGAGGCGGCGGCCGCCTTCGCGGACCACGTGCCGGAGGGCGGGACCGTCGCCGCGCTGCTGGACAGGCGGGTCGCGGTCGGGACGCTCCTGTTCGCCGCGATGCGCCGGGGCGCGCGGCTGGCCCCGCTGCAGGTCGACCTCGACGCCGATGCCATCGCCAGCCAGTTGGCGGCGCTGGACGCCGACCTGCTGGTCTGTGAGCGTGACACCGAGGCGGTGGCGCTGCGGGCCGCCGACTGCCCGGTCGCCGCCGTCGACGAGCCGAGCAGCGACCGGGTGTCGGCGTTCGCGTCGACGAGCGACCCGCCGGCACCGGCCGAGTCACACCGCGGCGACACCCGGCTGGTCCTGTTCACCTCGGGGACCACGAGCGACCCGAAGGGCGTGCGCCTGACGCTCGGGAACCTCGTCGCCAGCGCCGTCGCGTCGGCGTTCCGGCTGGGCGTCTCGCCCGACGACCGCTGGCTCGTCTGCCTGCCGACCTACCACATGGGCGGGCTCGCGCCGTTCGTCCGGACCGCGCTGTACGGGACCCGGGTCGTGGTCCAGCGGGCGTTCGACGCCGAGGAGACGGCGGCGCTGATAGACGACGCGGGCGTCACCGGCGTCTCGCTGGTCCCGACGATGCTCTCGCGGCTGCTCGACGCCGGCTGGGAGCCCCCCGCAGCGCTCCGGTTCGTCCTGCTGGGCGGCGGCCCGGCCAGCGAGGCCCTCGTCGAGCGGTGTGACCGCCGCGGCGTGCCGGTCTGTCCCACCTACGGGATGACCGAGACGGCATCCCAGATAGCGACGGCCCGGCCGGAGACGGCCGTCGACAACCCCGACACCGTCGGCCAGCCCCTCGCGTTCACCGAGGTGTCCGTCGTCGTCGACGGCGACCCGTGTCCGCCGGGCGAACCGGGCGAAATCGTCGTCGACGGGCCGACGGTGACGCCGGGCTACCTCGACGACGAGCGGACCGCCGCCGCCTTCGGCGACCGCGGCTTCCACACCGGCGACCTCGGCTACCGCGACGCGGACGGTCGCCTCTGGGTGGTCGGCCGCGCGGACGACCGCATCGTCACCGGCGGCGAGACGGTCGTGGCCGGCGACGTGGCGGCGGCGATACGCGACCACCCGGACGTGACCGAGGCCGCGGTCGTCGGCCTCCCCGACGCGGAGTGGGGCGAGCGGGTCGCCGCCGCCGTCGTCGGGTCGGTCACCGCCGGCGCGGTCCGGGACCACTGCGAGTCGCGGCTGGCGGCCCACGAGGTTCCCAAGGCGGTCCGGATCGTCGATACGCTCCCGCGGACGCCCTCCGGCACCGTCGACCGGGAAGCGGTCGCCGCGCTGCTGATGGACTGAGGCCGACCGCTTTTCTCCCGTCGCCCCGTACCCCCGCTCGTGTGTACTATCGTCCTCGCGTGGCAGGTGTTCGACGACACGCCCGTCGCCCTCGCGGCCAACCGCGACGAACTGCTGGACCGCCCCTCGGACCCGCCCGCGGTGCGGGAGTGGGGACCCCGCGTCGTCGCGCCGACCGACGCGGAGGCCGGCGGGACGTGGCTGGGCTACAACGAGCACGGCCTGCTCGCGGCCGTCACCAACCGCTGGGCCGACGCGGACCTCGCCGGTGAGCGCTCGCGGGGCCTGCTCGTCCGGGACGCCCTGAGCCACGAGACGGCCGAATCGGCGGCTCGGGCCGTCGAAAACGCCGTCCGGGACGCGGAGTACGACGGCTTCAACCTCCTGTTGGCCGACGCCGACGCCGCCGTGTTGCTGGAGTGGGACGGCCAGCTCGCTGTGCGCACCCTAACGCCGGGCGTCCACGTCGTCGTCAACGTCGGGGCCGACGGCGACTACCGGATTCCCGGCCACCGACCCGAGGTCGGCGAGCAGCAGGCCGCCAACGCCGACCGCCTCCGCGACGCCGTGCAGGCCGACCCCGGCGAGACGGCCGACGCGTGGCTGGACCGAGCGGGCCGGACCATCGCCGACCACGACTACGGCGTCTGCATCCACCGCGACGGCTTCGGCACCCGCTCGTCGTCGCTCGTCGCGCTGGGCGACCGCCGACGCTACGAGTTCGCCGACGGGCCGCCCTGTCGGACGACCTACCGGCGGGTCGAAGGTCAGGTTTAAGCGGCCCACGCGTCCAGTTGGTTGTACATGAGTGCTGCAGCCTCGGAGGCCGACCTCTCGGAGGACGAACGGGCAGGGCTAGAGCTCATCCGTGAGTCCGGCGGCATCCACCAGAGCGACTTCTGGAAGGAACTAGACGTCTCCTCCCGGAAGGGGAGTCGCATCATCGAGTCGCTCCACGAGAAGGGGTTCGTCCAGCGCGACGAGACCGTCTACGACGGCCACAACACCTACTACGTCACGCCGGCCGCGCGCGACCTCGACTTCTCCCTGCTGATGGCCGGCGACCAGCTCTCGCCGTTTATCGGCGACGAGGAGGTCGACCCCCACGACGACACCTTCTCGCAGTGGGTCATGAACCTCGCGTATCAGGACTGAGACGGTTCCGCTAGCGTCCGCCGAGCATCCGGCGGACAGAGAACGTGCGGAAACCGACCGCGCCGGCGAGCCTCAGTCTTCGAGCGCGTCGGCGATGCGGTCGAGCGAGCGCCGGACGTCGTGGACCTCGTCGCGGAGTTTCCGCATCTCGCGGGTGAGTTCCTCGGTGTCGGCACCGCTCTCAGCACCTTCTTCGGGGCCGCGGCCGGGCGGGCCGCCCCCGCCCATGCTGCCGGGACCGCCGGGGCCGCCGCCGCCCATCATGCCGCCCATCATCTGCGCGAACGGGTTGCCGCCCCCGCCCATGCCGCCGGGGCCGCCGCCACCGCCCATCATCTCCTCCATGCGCTCCTCGCGGCTCATCTCGTCTCCCTCGCCCTCCTCGCGTTCCTCGGCGCGCTTCTGTCGGATCTCCTCGACGCGCTCGCGGAAGGACTTCTCCTCGCCGTCGTTGTCGCTCTCCTCGCCAGCGTCGGCCGCCTGTTCGGAGTCGTCGTCTGCCATGGCCGCCGGTTCGGTTGGGCCGCTGAAAAGGGTTGTCGTGTCAGGACAGCCGGCGGACCAGCAGGGAGACGCCGGTCACCGCCGTCAGCAGGACGGCGAGGTTGAACCCGGCGTTGAACAGCGGCCGGTACCGCGGCGTCACGAACTCGCGGATGACGGCTGAAGTGGCGAAGTAGAACTGGAAGGTGGCGACCAGCGCCACGAGGACGAGGATGCCGAAGGCCGCGTACAGCGCGTACGTGGCGAGCGAGCGGTCGGCGACGCCGCCGGTCGTCTCGGTGGCATCGGCGACGGCGGTATCGGCGGGCGTGTTACCGGGAGCGTCGCCGTCACCGTCGGCCGGCGGCGCGGCGGCGTCGCTCTCGGCGTGGTCGTCGGGCGGTGCGCTCTCGTCGGGGGTGTCTGCGGTGTCGGTCATGCGTGTCTCCGTGCGAGGACGGCGGTGGCTGCCAGCAGGGCGGCGACGGCACCCAGCGCCGTGAAGCCGGGGCCGCCTCCGCCGGCGGTGGTTCGTGGTTCGCGGGTCGGCTGAGGCATCGGCGTCCCGCCATCGGCGAAGTCGCCGGACTGGAAGCCGGTGTCGCGGCGCGTCTCGTTGGCCCGCAGCGTCTCGGTCGGGTCGAGGTTGGCCGGGGCGCTCTCGGTGGCGATGATGACGCCGTCCGAGCGGAGGATGCCGTCGAGCCAGTAGTTGTAGCCGTCGGGGACGGTCAGCCGAGCGTCGACCACGGCGGTCCGGCCGGGCCGTATCTCCCCGACGGTGCGCCGCGCCGAGTCGGCGACGACGTTCGAGTCGGACTGCCGGGCGCGCAGTCGGAGGTCGAGGTTCCCGGCCGGTTCGTCGCCGGTGTTGGTGAGGTAGACCGAGACGTTCAGCGTCGTCCGGTTGTCCCGCACCTCGACGATGCTGTAGGAGATGGCCTGCAGCGGGACGTTGGCGTTCTCGAACCGGTGGAACGAGACGCTCGACCGGGCGTAGGCCGGCGTCAGCGCGTCGACGTTCCGGACGGACGTACGGCCGGTCGTCACGCGCTCCTCGTCGGCGTAGACGATGGTCTCGAAGCGGTACGCGCCGGCGCGTTCGACCGTCACGTCGCGGGTGACCTGTACCTCTCGCGTCCCCTCGATGTCGCCAAGCGACCGCCGGCTCGTCGTCACGACCAAGCCGGTGTCCGCGTCTATCGCGCGCGTCTCGACCGTCACGTTCGCCGCCGTCCCGCCGCGGTGGGCGAGCCGGGAATCGAGCGTGAGCGTGACCGTCTCGCCGTCGACCGAGGTGGCGTTCACGGTCGTCTCGCGGAGGTCGAGAACGCTCGGGCGGACGTCCTCGCGGGGCTCCGAGAGGACGCCGGGGACCGCCGTTGCACCGGCGACCATGGTGAGCAGGAGGAGGGCCACGGTGCCGGCGAGTGCTAGTTCACGTCGCACGGACGGCCAACCAACGGGAACCAGTAAAGGTCTTGTGCCGCGCGTAACGGGTCCGAAGCCGGTGCATTGCGTCGCTCGTCGGCATCCGGCGGTCGGGCGCGTCCGGCCCGGTTCGCACGGTCGGCGGTCGGCCTACCCGAACGCGCCGAGACTCGACTGCAGGTCGCGGTCGGTCCCGCCGTCGCGGAGTTCGTGGCCGACGAGGTCCCGCAGGTCGACGGCGTAGACGCTACCGCCGTTCTCGACGACCGCCACCCGTCCCTTGGTCCCGCGAACGGTCCCGGTCGCCAGCGTCTCGGCCATCGGCCGCTGTGGTAGGTCGAGCCCGTAGTCGAAGTCGTAGGTAGCGACCGCGTCGTAGTCGGCGAGCAGGGCCGACCAGACGGCGTCGTCGACCGTCGCCGCGAAGCCGGCTATCTTCGTCGGCACCCGAACCCGGTCGCCGACCGCGGCCGCGATGTCCGCCTCTATCTGCCGGGCGATGCGGCCGTCGGCGACGGTCCGGAGGTGGGCGGCGCGGTCGGCCCCCTGCTCGCGGAGGCGGGTTTCGAGCCGCCACGAGCGCGTGACCCCGACTTTCACCACGTCGGGGGCGAACGCGGCGAGGTAGACGGCGTGTTCCTCGTCGCAGGCGTCGACCGGCTTGCCGCAGTCACCGGTACAGCGCGCGCAGGGCCACGTACTCGTGTGTTCCGGGCAGTAGGGCGCGCCGTCGTTCCCGCAGGCGTGGTGGGCGTCGCCGTCGACGGCCCCCGCGCAGTGGCGCTCGCCGAGCGCGTATGTCAGCTCCGTCCCCGGCGCGAGCCGCTCGCTGCGCACCCGCCCGTCCGACGCGAGCAGGAGCGCGGCGTGGTCCTCGACGCGGGGTCTGTACCCGACGACTTGCACGGCCGCCGGTTGGCGACAGACGGGCAAATGCCTACCGGGACGGCGGTCCGGCGCGTCGGGCGTCGCGATACGAGCCGCGCGCGTCCGGTACACCATTCCGGATTCGTCGGCCGCTCAGAGTTCGTCGAGCAGTTCCCGAGCGCACCGGCGGACGGCGTCGTCGCTGGACTGGGACGGCTCGTAGCCCAGCGCGGCGAGTTTGTCGATAGAGAGACGCATCCGCGGTACGTCGCCGGTCCACCCGCGGTCGCCGCCGGTGTACTCGTAGGCGGGGTCGACGCCCATCTCGTCGGCAACGATATCGGCGATGCGGTCGACGGAGGTGGTCGTCCGGGTGCCGAGGTTGAACACGTTGTGGTCGCCGTCCGCCTGCTCGACGGCGAAGAGCATGGCGTCGAGGCACTCCGAGACGTGCATGTAGGACTTCTGCTGGCGGCCGTCGCCGAGGATGGTCAGCGAGGACGGGTCCGCGCGGAGCTTCTCGACGAAATCCGGGATGACCGCGCCACGCAGGCGCGGACCGACGATATTGGCGAAGCGAAACACCCACGACTGGAGGTCGTGGCTGTGAGCGTACGTCGATATCAGCGACTCCTCGGCGAGTTTCGTCGCGCCGTAGACGCTGATGGGCTCTAGCGGGGCGTAGTCCTCCGGCGTCGGCCGCGGAGCCTCGCCGTATACGGTAGACGACGACGTAAACACGAGCTTCTCCACGCCGACCGCGTCCATCCGTTCGAGGAGGTTGTAGGTGATGGTGCTGTTGTCCGCGAACTGCGAGCGGGGGGTGTCCGTGTCGACGAGTTTCGAGGCCGCGAGGTGGACGACGAGGTCCGTCTCGCCCGTCACCGCGTCCGCGACGACGGCGGGGTCGGTGAGGTCGCCGGCGACGGTCTCGACACCGTCGGGCACCCACTCGAACCGGCCGTTCGAGCCGTCGTCGACGACCACCACGTCGTTGTCGGGCGCGAGCCGTTCGACGAGGTGCGAACCGATGAAGCCGGCACCGCCGGTGACGGCGATTCGCTTGTCTCCGAGGTCCATACTTCCGTGTCGATTCGGGAGTAAAATAACCTATCGATGGGCGCGTGGCAACGTCGTTTTATATCCGCCGGCGTCAGGACGTAGTATGCACGAGCAGACGCGCCGCGGGTTCCTGACCGCGGCCGGTGTGGCGCTGGCGGCGACGGCCGGCTGTCTGTCCGGGGGGTCCGGTGGTGGGGGCGGCCAGAGCGCGAGCGAGCGGACGCCGGTGTCGACGGCCGAGGGCCAGCCCCTGTCCGCGCCGGTGGCCGGCGACCCCGACGCCGACGTGACGGTGGCGGTGTACGAGGACTACGCCTGTCCCCACTGCCGGACCTACGCCGAGGAGGTGTACCCGCAGGTCGAGAGCGAGTACCTCGACGCCGGAACGGTGCGCTACGAGTTCCACGACTTCCCCGTCCCGGTCGACGAGAACGTCTCGTGGGAGGCCGCGAACGCCGCCCGCGCGGTGCAGGACGGGGCCGGCGACGCGGCGTATTTCACCTACTCCAAACAGCTGTTCGAGAACCAGAGCCGCCTCGGTCCCGAGGTCTACGCCGAACTGACCGAGGGGCTCGACGCCGACGGCGCAACCGTCCGCGAGGCCGCGACCGGGCTCCGGTACAACCCGACGGTCCGGGCCGACCGACAGGCCGCGCGGGACGCGGGAATCGGGGCTACGCCGACGGTCCTCGTCGACGGCGAGGCCGTCGAGTGGTCGGAGATAGCCTTCGGCCCGGTCCGGGACGCCATCGAGGCCGCGAGGAGCGACGGATGAGAGGCGACCACGACGTGACCGTCCTCCGACTGGGCCACCGCCCCGGCCGCGACGAGCGGATGACGACCCACGTCGGCCTGACGGCGCGGGCGCTGGGCGCGGACCGGGTGGTCATGGCCGGGTCGGCGCGGGACCGGACCGACACCGTCGCCGACATCACGGAGCGGTTCGGCGGCCCCTTCGCGGTGGAGACGACCGACGAACCGAAGCGCCGGATACGGGCGTTCGAGGGGACGGTCGTCCACCTCACGATGTACGGCGAGCCGATACAGGCGGTGCAACGCGACATCGAGGCGGCCCACGCCGACGGCCCCCTGCTGGTCGTCGTCGGGGCCGAGAAGGTCCCCTTCGAGGTGTACGAACACGCCGACTGGAACGTCGGCGTGACGAACCAGCCCCACTCCGAGGTGGCGTCGCTCGCGGTGTTTCTGGACCGCCTCTACGGCGGCCGGGAACTCGACCGGGAGTGGGACGACCCCGAGCGCGTCGTCGTCCCGCAGGCGACCGGCAAGCGCGTGGTCGACCCCGACGACGCCGAGGAGTGACCGCTTCCCGGGACCGAAACCCCGATTGTCCGGCGGCGCGTGGCCGGTGACATGGAGCGCCCGAACGTCTTGCTCGTCGTCCTCGACTGCGTCCGCGCAGCGAACACGTCACTGCACGGCCACCGCCGGACGACGACGCCGGAACTGGACCGGTTCGCCGCGGAAGCGACGACGTACACGCAGGCGCGGACGGACGCCAGTTGGTCGCTGCCGGCGCACGCGAGCCTCTTCACCGGCGTCCCGTCGGCCGCCCACGGCCTCCGCATCACGGAGCGGTTAGAGCCGGGTCAGACCGTCTTCGACGACCTCGCCGACGAGGGGTACGACACCGCCGTCTTCTCCGAGAACCCGTACCTCACGGTCCACCCCTCGAACCTCCGGGCCGCCTTCGAGACGGTGGTGACGGAGCGCCCCGACTCGACTGACGTGGAGGACGCCGCCACGGCCCGCAACGCCGTCGACGGCTTCTGGTACGCCGAGGAGTTCACGTCGTGGACCGCCGAGCGCGACGGCCCGTGGGCCGCCTGTGTGAACCTGATGGACGCCCACATCCCGTACGCGACGCGGGACGAGTACGACCAGTGGGGGTCGGACCTCTCGTGGGCCGTCCACGACGCGCTCCCGCTCAAGTGGGAGTGGGCCGTCTACGGCGGCGACGTACCGCCAGAGGTCGGAAAGCTGCTCGAACCGCTGTACGACGGTGCGGTCAGGCAGGCCGATGCGGTGTTCGGGGCCGTCGTCGAGGCACTGCGAGCGCGGGGCGACCTCTCCGAGACGCTGGTCGTCGTCACCGCCGACCACGGCGACGGCTTCGGCGAACTGCCGGCCGCCGACGGGGAGCCCCACAGCGTCATGCACGGGATGGGCACCCACGAGGCGCTGTTCCACGTCCCGCTGGTCGTGAAAGCGCCCGGACAGACGACCGGGCGGCGGACCACCTCGCTGGCCGCGCTCCGTCAGTTCCCCACGGCGGTCGCAGCCGCGCTTGACGGCGAGACGACCGACACGGGCTGGTTCGCGGCCCCCGACGGGACGGCGACCGCCTACCAAGCGCCGCCCGAGGGACAGACGGCCGAGCAGGCGGCGAGACACACCGACTCGCCAGAGCGGTTCACGCGCCCGGCGGCCGTCGTCTACGCGGACCGCCCGGGCGACGCGGTTGCGAAGCGGGCGGCGTGGGGCGAGGCGACCTACGACGCGACCGTGACGGGGACACACGAGGCGCTCGCGTCCGAGGCAGCGGTCGACCGCGACCCGACGGCGGCGGTCGAGGACGCCGCGGCGTCCCACGACCCGCTCGACGTGACGCCGCTGGACGACGGCGAGGGCGACATGGCGGAGTACGAGGACGACGACCTCGATGTCGACCTACAGGAGCGCTTGGAGAGTCTTGGCTACCTCTAGGGGTCGACGCGGACGAACTCCTGATAGCAGGTCTCTGTCTGTCGCCGCGTCGCCAGCACCTCGGTGTCAAAGCCGTGGGCCTCGAAGAAGTCGTCGACCTCGGTGAAGCGACGGTCGAGGTGGTGGACCTCGACGAACAGCCGTCGCACGTCCGAGAGGTACGGCTCCAGTCCGCGGAGGACTTCGTCCTCGGCCCCCTCCACGTCGACTTTCACCACGTCGGGCACCGCCGCGCCGCCGTCGACGGCGTCGGTCGGCGTCACCGTCCGGACGGTCACGGTCTCGTAGTCGTCGTACTCCGAGGCGATGGAGTCGGTGCCGGGGAACGTCGACCCGGAGCCGCCGTCGGGGTCGACGGCGAAGTCGCGCTCGCCGCCGGTGTCGCCGACGGCGACGTTGTGCGCTCGGTTCTCGCCGGGGAGCGCGGCGACGACCGGCTCCAGCACCTCGAACGCGTGGGGGTTGGGCTCGAAGGCGACGACGCGGGCCGGGTCGGCGACCAGCCGCGCGGCGGCGGTGAACAGGCCGACGTGTGCGCCCACGTCCCAGAGCGTGTCCTCGGGCCGCAGTTCGTCGGCCAGCGCACCCATGAGGACCGCCTCCGTCTCGATGTCCGCTATCGGGACCGCGACCCCGCGCTCGGCGAGCGACCGGAACGCGTCGACGACGTCGTCGACGGTCGCGCCGGCCTCGGGGAGCGTCCGCGTCGCCGTGGACTGGTCGAGCATGGGGTCACTCGGGCGGCGTCGATGAAAGGCCTGTCCTTTGCCGGCCCGACGGCGGGCGGCCGCGTCGCGTCACGCCTAAGCCGGCGACGGCCCTACACCGACGCGATGGAGCTCCACATCGTCGTCGCCGCCGACGAGGACAACGTCATCGGGGACGGGCGGTCCGTCCCGTGGCACTACCCCGAAGACGTCGAGCAGTACAAGGCCCGCGTCAGAGGCCACCCGGTCGTCCTCGGCCGGCGGACGTTCGACTCGATGGACGGCATCGAGGACGGGTACCACGTCGTCCTCACGCGCGACGGGAGTAGAGCGAGCGACGCCGACGACGTGACCTACGCGACGACGGTCGCCGAGGCCGTCGCCGCGGCCGAATCGACCGGGGCCGACGTGGCCTACGTCCTCGGCGGCGCGGCCATCTACGACCTCTTTCTGCCCTACACCGACCGCGTCTTCCTCAGCCGCATCGAGGGGCACCACGAGGGCGACCGCTACTTCCCGGAACTCGGCCCGGAGTGGTCCGAGGTCGGCCGGGAGCACTACGAGGGGTTCGACGTGGTCGAGTACGTCGACGCCGACCCGGAGCCGGTCCCGGACGCCTGAGAACGGGGGCACGCGGGCGACCGACCCGATGGTTTTAACCACGTGACTCCCCCAGAGTCGGATAATGGCTTTTGAGGACCTTCTGGAGGACCCCGTCATACAGAAATACCTCCACGAGCTGGTCGGCCCGAAAGGGATGCCGGTCGCCGCCGCGCCGCCGGACGGCGAAGTGACCGACGAGGAACTGGCCGAGGAGTTGGGGCTGGAGCTCAACGACGTGCGCCGCGCGCTCTTTATCCTCTACGAGAACGACCTCGCCTCCTACCGGCGGCTCCGGGACGAGGACTCCGGGTGGCTGACCTACCTCTGGACCTTCGAGTACGAACAGATACCCGAACAGCTCGAATCCGAGATGCACCGCCTGCTCGACGGACTCGAGGAACGGCGCGAGTACGAGCGGGACAACGAGTTCTACCTCTGTGAACACTGCGGCATCCGGTTCGAGTTCGGCGAGGCGATGGAGTTCGGCTTCGAGTGTCCCGAGTGTGGCAACCAAGTCGAGACGATGGAGAACACCCGACTGGTGACCGCCATGGAGGAGCGCATCGACGACCTCCGCGACGAACTGAACGTCGAAGCCGACGTCGAGGCCTGAATGGTCGTACTCGGAACCAAGATCTACGTCTCGGGGGAGGCGCGCGAGCGGACCCTCGACGGCCTGCGCTCGCTGGTCGCCGACCGGCTGGGCGACCTCGACGCGACGTACGAGGTCGGCATCCGGGCCGACGAATTCCCGACGGTGACCGTCGACGGACCGGACGCGGCGGTCGCGCGGAACCTGCTCCGCGAGGAGTTCGGCGAGATGGTCACCGACCGCGAGGCCGGCGAGACGTACGTCGGAACCCTCCAGTCGTGGGACGACGAGGGGTTCGTGCTGGACGTGGGCTTCGACCGAACCGTCCGGGTCCCGGCGGCGAACCTCGGGCTCGGACAGGGGTCGCCGTCCCAGATTCGCAAGCGGTTCGGCCTCGTCCAACACCTCCCGCTGCGCTTCGTCGCGGGCTCGGAGCCCGAACTCGCCGACGCGGAGCGCGACCGGCTCTACGAGTGGACCCGGGGCGACACGGGCCGTGTCAACGCCAACAGCGTCACCCGCTCGGAGGCGCGCGCGACGGTCAACCGCGCCGGCCACGCCCGCGACATCGTCACGGTCGAGCGGCTGGGACTGCTCGAACAGAGCATCGTCTGCAATCCCGACACGGACCCGCCGGGCCTGCTCGCCGACGTGGGTCGGTTCATGCCCGCGGAACTGCTCGCCGTCGTCCCATAACATGACTCGACGCACCCTCGCGCTGCTCGGGCTGGTCGCGTTGGTGGCGCTCACCGGCTGTACCGGCCTGTTCGGCCCCAGCGAGGCCGACCCCGCCGAACTGAATCAGAACGCCAGCTACGAGTGGAACACGACCAGCGACGCGACAATCGACGTCTCGCGCTCGTCGTACACCGCGGTCTACGACGTAGAGAACCAGTCGACGTTCGAGGTGTACACCCGCGACGGCCTCGGCCGCGAGCGCAACGTCCCCATCAGCGCGCTCTACTTCCGCTACGACAACGGGACCGTCGTCACTCAAGCCAACTCCTCGCTGACCGCCACCAACACCCGCCAGCGGACGACGGTCCAGTTCCCCGGCAACGTCACGGGCGAGGTGGCCTTCACCGCGCCGCGGGCCGGCAAGCAGTTCGCCACGCCGACGCTGGTCGAGGGAGGCTCCTACGCCGTCAGGCTCCCGGCCAACGCCCGCATCGGCATCCCGCTGCTCTCGCAGGCGAGCCCGAACCCCACGTCGACCGCGGTCGACGGCCAGTACATGACCGTCCGGTGGGACGAGGTCACCGCTAATCAGGTCCGCGTGCGGTACTACCTCCAGCGGGACCTGCTGCTGTTTGGCGGGCTCGCACTGGTGGCGGTCGTCGTCGGCACCGCCGGGACGCTGTACTACTACCGCCAGCTACAGGCGGTCAGACGCCGGCGCAAGAAGGCCGGCATCGACCTCGAAGAGGAGGACGACGACGACCCGCGGGACCGCGGCCCGCCGCCCGGAATGGGGTAGCCGGGCAGACAGTATTTGTACCGTGACGCCGTACCGACGGCCATGCGCGTCGCGGTGGTCACGGTCGGTGACGAGTTGCTGACTGGCGAGACGGTCAACGGGAACGCCGCGTGGCTGGGGAAGCGGCTGACCGAGCGGGGCGCGACCGTCGAGCGGACCGTCGTGGTCCCCGACCGGACCGGCGACATCGCGCGGGTCGTCAACGAGTTCCACGCGGCCTACGACGCCGTCGTCGTCACCGGCGGGTTGGGGCCGACACACGACGACAAGACCATCGAGGCCGTCGCTGCGGCGTTCGGGCGCGACGTGGTGACCGACGAGGCGGCGCTGGAGTGGCTGGAGGCACACGGCGGCTACGCGCGCTCGGACCTGACCGACGGCACCGGCGACCTGCCGGCCGGGGCGCGGTTCCTGCCGAACCACGAGGGGGTCGCGCCCGGCTGTGTGGTCGAGAGCTGCTACGTCCTACCGGGCGTGCCCGGCGAGATGAAACGGATGTTCGAGGAGGTGGCCGACGAGTTCACCGGCCAGCGGCGCTACGTCCGCACCGTCGAGGCCGCCGAGCCAGAGAGCGCGCTGTTGGACCGCCTCGAAGCGGTGCGTGAGGAATTTTCGGTGAAGGTTGGGAGCTACCCCGGCGAGAACGTGACGGTGCGGTTCGAGAGCCCGGCGGAGGACGCCGTCGAAGACGCGGCGGCGTGGCTCCGCGAACGGGTCGAACGGCCCGAGTGAGCGGTCAGCGGTAGAGGTAGCGGAGCCAGAACAGCGTCAGCAACAGGCCGCCGAGCGTGATGACTGCGCCGGCACCGTTGATGACGCCGGTCTGGACGTGACTGGCAAGCAGTGGGAGCATACCCGTCCGTTCCGCGGCGGGTGGCTTCAAAGGCACGCTCCCACACCCCTTTTGCCGCCGGACCGCGTACCGTCGGCGAATGCGACGAATCGGTGTGGTGGTCAATCCGATAGCCGGGATGGGCGGACGCGTCGGCCTGAAGGGGACCGACGGGAAAGTCGAGGAGGCGAGAGCGCGCGGTGCCGAGCCGCGCGCCCCCGAGCGGGCGGGCGCAGCGCTTTCGGCGTTGGCGGCAACGGGCGCGGCCGTCGAGGTGGTCGCGGCCGGCGACCCGATGGGCGCGTCGCTGGCCGCCGACGCGGGGTTCGAGCCGACGGTCGTCGCCGACCCCGAAGACCCGGAGGCGACGACGAGCGCGGACACGCGTGCGGCCGTCCGGGCGTTCGTCGACGCCGGCGTCGACGCCGTGTTGTTCGTCGGCGGCGACGGGACGGCCGTCGACGTGGCGGAGACGCTTTCGGAACTGGGCGCGGCGACCCCGATGCTCGGCGTCCCCGCGGGCGTGAAGGTGTACTCGTCGGTGTTCGGCGTCTCCCCGCGGGCGGCCGGACGCATCGTGGCCCGGTTCTCCGAGACCGAGCGGGCCGAGGTCAACGACATCGACGAGGACGCCTTCCGCGGGGGCGAGGTGGTGACTGAACTCCGGGCCGTGGCGACGGTACCGGTCGCCGACCAGCGCCAGTCCGCGAAGCAACTCGGTGGCGGGAGCGTCGAGACGCTCGCGGCGGGCGTCGCCGACGGCGTCGACGAGGGCGTCACCTACGTCCTCGGGCCCGGCAGCACCGTCGGCGAAATCAAGCGCCGGCTCGGCTTCGACGGGACTGCGCTCGGGGTAGACGTGTGGCGCGACGGCGAGGTGCTGGCCGCCGACGCCGGCGAGTCGGAGATTCTGGACGCACTCGGCGAGGACAACGTCGTCGTCGTCTCGCCGGTCGGCGGACAGGGGTTCGTCTTCGGGCGCGGGAACCAACAGCTATCTCCCGCCGTCCTCCGGCGTTGCGAGGTGGAGATAGTCGCCTCGCGGCGAAAACTCGACGGGGTTGGGCAGCTACGGGTCGACACCGGCGACGCGGAGCTAGACGAGCGACTGTGTGGCTGGCGGCAGGTCCGCGTGGGTCGCCACGAGCGCCGGCTTGTCGAGGTCGTGTGCTGACGCGCGTTCGACTTCTCCGGCGGGCAGCGCGTGATTGTATTTGTCTTCCGGCATTAATTGGCGTATAGTCAAGATTAAGGCCGGTGGGGAAGATGATAGGACATATGGAAACCCGGAAAGTCCAGCGGTTGGGGCCGTCAACGCTGGCGATGACGCTCCCTGCGGAGTGGGCCAGCGAACACGACGTCGAGAAGGGCGACGAGGTCTCGCTCCGCATGGGCGGGAAAGGCACGCTGACCGTGATGCCCGAATCCGTCCAGACGGAGGAGTCGGAGGCGACCATCCACGCCGAGGACCTCAACGCCGACGCCGTCGAGCGGGCCATCGTGGCCCAGTACGTCCTCGGCCGGCGCGTCATCCACGTCGAGGCACCGGAGGGCGACACGCTCGAATCCTCGCACATCAACGCGGTCTACAACGCCGAGACACAGCTGATGGGGCTGGGCGTCATCGAGGAGACACCCGAACGCATCGCTATCCGGTGTTCCGTCGACCCGGAGGACTTCACGCTCGACAACCTGCTCGAACGGCTGGAGTCGACGGGGTCGACGATGCGAAACGAGGCCATCAAATCGCTGGCTCACGGGAACCCAGACCTCGCCCAGCGGGCGCTGAACCGCGAGCGCCAAGCCAACAAGATATTCGTCCTCCTGCTTCGCCTCATCTTCACGGCCTACCAGAACCCGAACCTCGCGCGGGCCGTGGGGCTGGAGGACGGCTTCCCGCTCATCGGCTACCGCTCTATCGCCAAGAACCTCGAACTCACCGCCGACAACGCCGAGGACATCGCCGACATCGCGCTGGAGGCCGAGGACCACGCGCTGGCGGTCGATAGCTCGACGATGCGGCGCATCCGGGAGTTCACCGACCAAGTCAACGAGATAACCGAACACGCCGTGCAGGCGGCGGTTAACCGCGACTACGACGCGGCCATCGAGGTCAGTGAGATGTACCGCGACATCGGCGACAAAGAACACGAGATACTGAACGACCTCCCGGAGATGGACAACGAGTCGCTGCTACAGGTCCGAGAAGTGCTGGTCAGTCTCCAGCAGACCGCGGAGTACGCCGTCCGGAACGCCGAGATAGCAACGAACCTCGCGCTGAACGAGGAGTCCGAACACACGACGATTCGGTAACCGCGAGGTCAGAGGAGGCCGTCGTCAGTCGGGGTCGAGTCGTCCGCCGGCGTTGCGGTGGGCGTCGGGGTCGGCGTCTCGGTCGGCGAGTCAGTCGCCGTCCCGTCGCCGTCGACGAGTCCGCCATCGGTGGCGGCCTCAGTCGTGGTTTCAGTCTCGGTCCCGGTCGCCGTCCCGTCGCCGTCCAACAGGCCGCCGTCGGTCGCGGTCTCCGTGGGCGTCGGCGTCGGAGTGGCGGTGTCGTCCTCGCCGTCGCTCTCCCCGTCACCGGTCTCGCCGTCGCCGGTCGGGTACGTCGCCTTGTTACCGAAGATGTCCGTCTCGATGCGCTTCTCGTAGTCGATGGCGTCGAGGTCGACGCGATAGGACTCGCCGCCGCCCTCCAACACGAGGTAGAAGTCGATGTACACGTCGGTCACTTGGTTGCGTTCGAGGTGGCTGACCCACCAGTCGTCGAGGCGAGCGTTCTGTATCGCGGTGTCGGTCTCGATGGTCTCGGTCGTCCCGGGTTCGACGACGTAGCCGCTGTCGGTCTCGCCCTCGCCGACGGTGACGTCGTTCATCGAGATGGTGTAGCCGATTTTCGAGACCGTGTATGGGAAGGGCTTGGGGTTGTAGACGGTGAATCCGAGGTCGAGGGGGTCGTCTCGCGGGTCAGTTCAGACTGGTCCCACGCGCCGCTCGTCTCGTTGACGTATAGGACCGGGTCGGAGACGAGCGGTTGGCTCGCGTTCACCGGGCGCGTCTCCGTGGAGTTGAACTGACTGACGATGTCGGTCTCGACCGAGCGGTTCTGCGTGACGGCAACGGAGCGCCCGAGCGTCGACGACCGGACGCTCGCGTCGATAGCCACCGTCGTCCGCTCGCCGTTCCGGACGTGGGTGTACCACCACGCTGGGATGCGGTCGTTGCGCATCCGCGTGGCGAACGGTACCGTCGAGTTCCCGGCGGCGACGGCGACGCCCGCTTTCGTCCCGTTGGCGATTCGCACGTCGTTCATCGCCACGGTGTAGTTGACCGTGACGCCGCCGAGGTCGACGCCGACGGGGTTGGGGTTGCTCACCGTGAGATTCGTCCCGATAGTCGTCGTCTCCGCCGAGACGGTCCCGAAGTGGTTCTCGACGCCGACGACGGCGGGCGTCCCGACCACGCCCAGCGCGAACGCGCCGGCACCGAGGATCGCGAGGGCGGCGACGCCGATACCGACCAGTTTCAGCTTCCCGACCATGTCGCCTCACGGTCTCTCGCGGGCGGATAAATGTCCTGTGGCCTGTCCCGGACGGTGTCCGGCCCTACTCCTGACGCCGCTCGCTGGTGTGCTCCCAGACCTCGGCACAGCCACAGCCGTCGTCGATGTCGTCGAGGTGGTCGGTCACCGAGTCGTCCGTGTCAGCCGTCGGTCCGTCCGCGTCGGCCGCCCCGTCAATTTGGTTACTCACTCTGCGAGTAACTAACTACACGCACCTCTAAATAGTTTCCGGGGAACCGGGCCGTCGCCGCGGGCAGTCGGACCGCGCCGGTTATGTCCGTGGGAGTGCAGTCTCGGGTGTGACAGACTGGCCACCGACCGACCCGACGGACGTGAGCGCGGTCGCCGACCGGCGGGACGACCTCGTCGCCGCGGTCCGGGACCACGCCGGGCGGGTCGCGTACCGACTCGCGCGGCTGGAGGGCGGCGACTACGGCAGCGCGACCGTCGATACCGACCGCGGCGAGTGGACGGTCAAGTACGAGGGCGGCGACCTCGAATACCTCCGGTTCGACCCGGGACGGGGCGACGAGGTGTACGTCGTCTCGACGAAACAACCACCGGAACCCGAACCCTTCGCCGACGCGCTGGCGGACTACGACGCCTTCGTGCGCGGGTTCAACGAGCGCATCGACTCGCTCGACGGCCTGTTGGACGACGTAGAGACCGACTTCCCAGAGGTGGCGACCACGGACGGCGTCGTCGGCGAGCGCGACCGCGTACTCGGGCGCGTCCGGGAGGTCTGTGACCGAATCGCTGGCGAACTCCGGCGCTACGAAGGCGGCGATTACGGGACGTTCTCGACGCGGGTCGACGCCACGCGGTGGGAACTGAAATGGGATACCGACGGCGCGTCGTATCTACGCGTCGGCGGGTCGAACGGGCTGTACCTGCTCTCGCAGTACGAACCGCCGTCGGCGGCCGACATCCGCGAGTACGTCCCGCGGTTCCGCGGGTTCGTCGCGGCCTACAACGACCACGTGGCCGAGTTGGAGTCGGACCTCGGCACCGTCGAGATGTAGCCCTCAGACGAACCGGAACGTCTCCAAGTTCTTGGGGTTGAACGTCCGCATGTTGAACTTCTGGTACAGCGCCGACGAGAGCTGGTTCGTCGAGGACTCGTCGCCGTGGACACAGAGGACCTTCTCGGGCCGGGGGTGCATCGTCTCGACGAACGTCTCCAGCCCCTGCCGGTCGGCGTGGCCCGAGAAGCCGTCGACCGTCTCGACCTCCATCTTCAGGCTGACGCGGTCGGCGCGGGGACCGGTACCGTCCGAGAGCGTAATCTCGTCTTGCCCGCGCTGAATCTGGCGGCCGAGCGTCCCCTCGGCCTGATAGCCGACGAACATCATCGTGTTGTCGGGGTCGCCCCCGAGCAGGCGCAGCCACGACATCACGGGACCGCCGGTGACCATCCCCGACGTGGTGAGGATGATAGCCGGGTCCTCGTCGACGATGTCCTGTCGCATCTCGTCGCCGCCGTCGACCTGCGCGAACTGGTCGGCGAGGAACGGGTTCTCGTCGTCGTAGAGGATGCGCTGGCGAAGGTCCTCGCGCAGGTACTCGGGGTAGGCGGTGTGGATGGCCGTCGCCTCCCGTATCATCCCGTCGAGGTAGACGGGCATCGTCGGGATGTCGCCCTCGCGCATCGCCTCCTCCAAGACGAGCATCAGTTCCTGCGAGCGGCCGACGGCGAACGCCGGGATGAGGATGTGGCCGCCCCGCTCGTGGGCCTCGTTGATGACGCGACGCAGCACTCGCTCGGAGTCCTCTTGGTCGGTCTGGTAGTCGTTCTTGCCGCCGTAGGTGGACTCCAACACCAGCGTCTCCACGCGCGGGAAGTCGTTGACCGCGCCGTCGAGCAGGCGGGTGTCCTTGTAGTGGATGTCCCCGGAGAAGGCGACGTTGTACCGGCCCTCGCCGATGTGGAAGTGACACACCGCCGAGCCGAGGATGTGACCGGCGTTGTGCATCGTCAGCTTCACGTCGGGCGCGATGTCGGTGACGTTGCCGAACTCCAGCGGGATGGTGTGTTTCAGGGCGTCCCGGACCTGCTGGCTCTCGTAGGGCGGGGCGCGCCCCTCCTTCGCGGCCACGTCGAGGTAGTCCAGTTGGAGCAGCCCCATCAGGTCCCGCGTCGGCGCGGTGGTGTAGATGGGCCCGTCGTAGCCGTACTTGAACAGGATGGGGATGAGCGCCGAGTGGTCGAGGTGGGCGTGGGTGAGTACGACGGCGTCGATGGAGTTGGGACCGGCCGCCAGCGCCTCGGGAACTTGGAGGTACGGCACCTCGCCGGCCGCGCCGGGCTTGTCGCCGCAGTCGATGAGGATGCGGGACTCGGGCGTCGAGAGGATGAACGACGCGCGCCCGACCTCCCGACAGCAGCCCAGCGTCGTCAGGCGGACCCAGTCGTCCTCGGCGGTCATCGGCCGGTTGATACCGCGGCCGACGCGTTCGAGGATGTCCCGGCGCTCGTCGCGCTCCTGTTTCAGGAAGTTCCGGACGTTCGAGACGGTACTCGACTCCATGGGCGGCGTGCGCACGACTTCGGGCGTCCAGCCGACGCTGGCGGAGATCTGGTCCAGCGTCTCGCCGTGGCGGCCGATGACCCGGCCGGGCTTCTCGGCCTCGATGAACACCTCGCCGGTCTCGGCGTCGAAATCGAGGTTCTGGACGCCGGCGTCCTCGGGGATGAGTTCCTGAATCCGGGCCTGCGCCTCGTCCTGTGGGACCAACGCGTTCGGGGTCGGCCGGACGGTGATGCGCTTTCGCAGCGTCTGTGCGAGGTTGCGCACGATGCCGTCGCGGTTGGCGACTGTCTTCGCGTCCGGCGTGTAGACGACCAACTCCGGCCCCTCGAAGGTCACCGACTCGACGCTGATGTCCCCCGGTAACTCCTCTTCGACCTGTGCTCGTATCCTGTCAAGTGCCTCGTCTGCAGTACTCATGAATGGAAATCGACGATCAGACTGTGGCCGTCGCAGAACAACGGCTCCGCGGTCGTTGTTGGATGGAATGCCGAGCACGAACAAGAGTCTTTGCTTCCACGTGCGTCGGTACCGCGGTGCTGGTGACGCGATACCACGCCTCGGCCCCGGCGTCGACCGTCCGATTTTTGTGGCGGACTCCGCCGGATACACACATGGGATTCGGTAGCTACGACGAGTCCGAACAGCAGGACCAAGACGTCGACGCCGACGACAGCGACGGCGTCGCCGTCCACGAAAACGACCACGACGGTAGCGTCTCCTTCGAGACGGACGCGTCGACCGACGCCCTCGTCGACCGGCTGGGCGAGATGAAAGACGACGAGGAGTAGCGTCGCAGTCCCGGGCCGTGTCCGCCCGCAGCAGTCGGCTTACGCGCTCAGCGTCTCGGCGAGGTCGCCGTTCTCCTCTAACTGTTCGAGGATGTCGCTACCGCCGACGAACTCGCCGTCGACGAACGTCTGGGGAATCGTCTCGCGGCCGCTTCGCTCCGACAGCTCCTCGCGGTAGGCGTCCGTCGCCTTGAGCACGTCGACGGTCGCCACGTCATCGCGGTGACGCTTGATGAGTCCCAGCGCCTTCCGCGAGTAGCCACACTGGGGCATCATCTCCGACCCCTTCATGAACAGGGCCACCTCGTTGTTCTCGATTGCTTCGGCGACCTTCGACTCAACCTCTTCGGACGAGAGCGTCTCGGGTTCGAACGACATGACTGCTCGTAGCGGGTCCGGCGACAAAGACGTGTCGGCGCTACTCCGGCGTCCGCGTGGTGAGTTCGATGGCGTGGATGTCTCGCGTGAGGTGCTCGCCCAGCGCGTCGTGGACGAGTTGGTGCTGGTCGACCAGCGACTCCCCCTCGAAGGCGGGCGAGACCACCTCGACCGCGTAGTGCTTGTCGTCGTCCGGGTCCCGGGGCGTGGTGACGGTCGCCTCCGCTTCGGGCAGGTCCGACTCGATGAGCGCCGCGACTTCGTCCGCGTCCATGGGCGAACGGAGGCCGCCGACGATGAAAACGGTTGGCTTCTCCGGGACGACTCGCCGGGGTCGGTTTGGGGGTGTGCTCACTCGTCGACCGGCGCGGCGACGACACCGCCGTCGCCGCGGACCGCCTCCCGAACCCCTGTGCGGACTGAGGTCGGGTCGGGGCGCGCTCCGGAGCGACCTACAGCGGTTTGAGCGAGAGGTGTTCCGCTTCGTAGTCTTCGAGGAACGCACCGAGGCCGCCCACGCTGACCTCGCCCGCGTCCGTCTCGACGAGGATGGTGTTCTCCATCCCGAACTTCACGTCGCGTTCCCCGACGAGGCCCTGTCTGGTCCCCACCAGCACGCCTGTCCGCTCCGTCGGCGTCTCCGCCGTCTTCGCGGGGCGGGCCCGGAAGGTCACGGCGACATCCCGCCCCGCTCGGTGGTGGAGCGTCGCGTCGTAGACGGCCCGCCTGAAACTATCGTAGGAGTCGGGGAGCGGGGTGGGCCGACGGACCAGTAGTTCCTCCGAGGCGGGCCACACCGTGCCCAGAAACGCGCTCTCGACCGAGAGCGCGACCGAGCGGTTCTCGAAGTGTATCGCCTCCGCGTCGCCGTGTTTCCAGTCGAGCATCTCCGACGGGGAGATGATGCCGCGGGACTGGTCCGCCGTAAGATACGCCGTCAGCCCCGTGACCCACGACCGGACGACGGTGGCGACGGTAGACAGCGTCTCGTTCGGGAACGCCTCCGTCGACCCGGCGATAGCGAGCAAGACGAACACGTCCCGGTCGACCGCGTCCTCGAGCGCGTCGGCTATCTCCGGAACCGTCTCCGCGGGGACGGCCGCGAACACCTCGTCGGTGGCGCTCTCGATGGCCTGCCTGAACCGCTTGTGCAGGGTCGGCCGCGAACGGACCACTTCCAGCGCCTCGAGGTCGTTCGAGGGCCGCTCGTATCGGTCGGCCACTTCTGACATCGTCTCGCTCATCGTCTCCAAGCGGGCTTGGAGCGCCTCCGAAGGCGGGGCGGCCCGCACCCGCGTCGGCGAGTGATGGTCCTCGACGGAGACGACGCCGTGTTGTTCGAGTCGGGTACAGAGTTGATAGACGTAACTCGGGGAGACGCCGGCGGCGGAGGCGATGGTACTCGGCGTCGCTTCGCCGCGTTCCACCACCGCGAGGTAGACGCTGGCTTCGGTCTCGGTGAACCCGAACTGCTGGAGGCGGTCGACGAGGGAGGTGTCCTGACCCATGGAGGTAGGCCACACTGACGGAGGCCCCGTAATCACTGTGTCGCTTCCGTATATCGGAGGTGACAACTTCCGGGGAGAAGACGGCTGAACGAAAAAATTTGGCGACTTCGAAAAATATTTTCAAATTTTTGGGTCAATAATCATCCAAATGTTTATTTATCGGCGTGTAATTCGTGCTTTCGATGGCGGACGAACCAAACCTGACTGACGGTGATGACGGGACTGGCACGTCCCGGCGAACGTTCATGCGAACGACCGGGGCGTTGGCGGCGGCGAGCGGTCTCGTCGGCGCGGCGGGTGTGACGGCCGCACAGGAGGACACCGACGACCTCGCGGCGCTCGTCTCGGAGATGACCTTAGAGGAGAAAGTGCGTCGGACACACGGCGGCAGCGGCGGCCCGAGCGGCATCGCGGGCTACCTCGAAGGCGTCGAACGCCTCAACGTGCCCGGGATGGGGATGGCCGACGGGCCCACGGGCGCGCGGTTGGGGGACCCGACCACGGCGTTTCCCCATCCGATCGCCGTCGCGGCGACGTTCGACCCCGAGTTGCCGGCACGACAGGGCGCGGCAATCGCCCGCGAAGTGAAAGACGGGGACGTCCAGATTCTCCTCGGGCCGGCGATGGACACGTTCCGCGTCCCGCTACACGCCCGTGGCGGCGAGACGTACGGCGAGGACCCGTACCTCTCGTCACAAATGGCTCGAGAGTACACGTCGGCGGTCCAGTCCGAGGGCGTCGTCGCGACGCTGAAACACTTCGTCGCGTACAATCAGGCGAGTACGACCGGGAACGTCTCCGACTACTTCTCCACCTCCGAGCACAACGTCGTGGTGAGCGAGCGGGCGCTCCGGGAGATCTACTGCCCGCCCTTCCGCGAGGCGGTCACCGAAGGCGACGCCGGCGCGGTCATGCCCGCCTACAACCGTATCAACGGGACCTACTGCTCGGAACACGACTACCTCCTCGAAGAGATTCTGCGCGAGGAATGGGGGTTCGAGGGGTTCGTCGTCTCCGACTGGGGCGGGACCCACAGCACCGTCGACGCGGCGGTTAGCGGGTTGGACATCGAGATGCCGTCGGAGAACTACTTCGGGGAGTCGCTGGCGTCGGCCGTCGAAGCCGACCGATTGCGCGAGGGCGTCGTTGACCGACAGGTCCTGCGGGGCCTCCGGTCCCAACAGGAAATCGGCGCACTCGACGGAGACCGCGTCGGGAGCGAACCCGCCCGCGGGACCGACGAACACTTCGCGCTCGCGGAGCGGATGGCCGAGGAGGGATCGGTCCTCCTCAAGAACGAGGAGGACCTGTTGCCGTTGAGCGACGGCGTGAGCGACATCGCCGTCGTCGGTCCGACGCCGGAGGCGTTCAAGGAGGGCGTCGGCGGCAGCGACACCGTCACTGCGCTCCGGCGGGTCGGCCTCACGGAAGGCATCGAACAGGTCGCCGACGACGTGTCGGTGACAACGGTGTCGACGGACCAATCCGAACTTGCCGGGCCCGCCGCCTTCACGCCCGCCTCGGGGAACGGGGGTGATGGGTTCACCCAGCGGGTGTACGCCAACGGCGACTGGTCAGGGTCTCCGGCACGGAGCGACCGCGTCGACGCGGTCGAACTGACCGGCGAGGAACGCGACGCCCTCGACGGCGACACCGTCACCATCCGGTGGGAGGCGACGCTCACCGCCCCCGAATCGGGAACGTTCGCGTTCACGCTCACCAGTCAAGCCGCCAGCAGCCTCACTGTCGACGGGGAGACCGTCGTCGACAACGAGGGTGGCGGGTTCGCCGGCCCGAAAGGCGAGGAGGCGGCACTGACCTTGGAAGCGGGCGAGACGTACGAGATTCGCGTCGACGCCGTCGGGACGGCCCCGGTCACGCTCAAGTGGAACCGTCCGTCCGCAATCGAGGCGGCCGTCGACGCGGTGGCCCAAGCGGACGTGGCCGTCGTCCTCGCCCGCAGCGACACGTTCTACGGCGACGACCGACACGAGTTCTCGCTGCCGGGCAATCAGGAGGAACTCGTTTCGCAGGTGGCCGCCGCGAACGATGACACCGTCCTCCTGCTGAACACCGAGACGCCCGTGGCGATGCCGTGGGTCGACGACGTGCCCGCCATCATGCAGACGTGGTTCCCCGGACAGGAGGCGGGGACCGCCGTGGCGAAACTCCTGTTTGGCGACGTGGTCCCCTCGGGGAAGACGCCGGTCACCTTCGCGGTGTCGCTGAGCGACTACCTCCCCGGCGAGGTCACGTCACTCCCCGACGAGGGGCGCGCCTACCCCGGCGTCGACGGCAACGTCTTCTACGACGAGGGCGTGTTCGTCGGCTATCGGCACTTCGACCAGGCGGGCATCGAACCGCTGTTTCCCTTCGGCCACGGGGAGTCCTACGCCGACTTCGAGTACGGGTCGGTCTCGCTGTCCCGTGAAGCGACGACGCCCGAGGAGGGCGTCACCGTCAGCGTCGACGTGACCAACACCAGCGACGTGACCGCTCGCGAGGCTGTACAGGTGTACGTCGGTGAGCGAGACCCGGTGGTCGAGCGGCCGCCGAAGGAACTGAAAGGCATCCGGAAAGTGGAGATTCCGGCCGGCGAGACCCGTACCGTCGAGGTGTCGCTGGGCGCGGACGCCTTCCAGTACTGGTCGACCGAGACGGACTCGTGGAGGGTCGAGAACGGCGTGTTTGACGTTCTCGTCGGTGCGTCGTCGCGCGACATCCGCGGCGAGGCAGCCGTCGAGATAGTCGAGTCGCTGTCGACGGCGAGTTCCGACGGCGGGGCGGACTCGGAGCAGGCGACCGAGACGGCCACCCCCGCGGAGACGACGGACGCCGACACCGAGGCGTCGCAGTCGACGGCGGCGTCCACGACGGGTGGGTCGGGGCCCGGCTTTACGATGGGCGCGGCCCTCGTCGGTATCGCCGCCGAAGCGGTGCGACAGATTCGGGAGTGATCCCTAGGCCTTCAGCCGCTGGTGGGTCGGCTTCATACAGCGGTCCTGCACCACCTGTCGCCCGGCGGCCTCGGCGCGGGCCACGGCCTCGTCGTCGTGGATGCCCAACTGGAGCCAGATGACGGCGTCCTCGTCGCGTTCGAGCGCGGCGTCGACGATGTCGCTGACCTCGTCGCTCGGTCGGAACACGTCGACGATGTCTATCTCGCCGGGCACGTCCGCAAGCGAGTCGTAGGCGGTCTGGCCGAATATCTCGTCGGCGAAGGGATTGACCGGGACCACGTCGTACCCCTGCTCGCGGAGGTACTTCGGTATCTCGTGGGCGTCCTTGCCGGCGGAAGTCGAACAGCCAACGACCGCCACGCGCTTCCGGTCGAGTATCTCGCTGAGTTCGTCGTCGTCGGTGACTGGCATACGCGGCGGTACGCCGGGCACGGACAAAAGCGGTCGGGCGATTCACCGACCAGCGCACCATTTATACCGTGGCCTCTCCAAGCCGGCATATGGTTCAGTGCGAGATGTGCGGGACGGAGGTCTCCTCTCCGAACCGCGTCAAAATCGAGGGGGCCGAACTCGACGTCTGCGACGAGTGTACCGACTTCGGCACGGAGGTCAAAACCGAGGAGCAGTCCTCGACGACCTCGACGAAGTACTCGACGTTGTCGAGCGGGTCGGGGTCCTCGTCGTCGAGCAGCGCCTCGTCGAGCGGCGGGTCGGGCGGGGGCCGCCGCCGGGACATGTTCGACGAGATGGACGAACTCGCACAGGACTACGACGACCGCATCCGGAACGCCCGGGAGTCCCGCGGCCTCAGTCAGGAAGAACTGGCGAAACAGCTCAACGAGAAGGCCAGCCTCATCCGCAAGCTCGAACAGGGCAAGTCCCTGCCCAGCGACGACGTACAGACCAAGCTCGAACGCGCGCTGGAGATAACCCTGAGCGCCGGGAGCAGCGCCGAGGAGACGGAGTGGTCCGGCGGGTCCAGCGAGGGGAGCTACACCCTCGGTGACGTGGTCGAGCGGAAGGATTAGAGCCGGAGGTCCCGCTCCTCGACGTCCAAGTCGTCGGCGAGGCTGTCGACCGCAGTCTCCAGTTCCGCGATTTCCGCCTGTAACTGCTCGTAGCGCTCGCTCTCGCGCAGTTCCGACTGGGTCTTCTCGACCTGTAGGACGTTGCGCTTGAGCTTCCGCGAGGTGAGCCGCTGGAGGCGGTCGTTGTACTCGGCTATCTTTCGGAGGCGCTCGACTATCTCGCGGAGGTCTGCCCGCGTGACCGGCTTGACGAGGTAGTCGTCGACGCCCATCTCGATGATGTCGAAGTCGGGGTTGACCGCGGTCACCATGGCGACGCGACACCGGAGGCCCCGCTCCTCGATGTGTGCGAGCACCTCGTTGCCGGAGACGACGGGCATCCGCCGGTCAAGCAGGACCACGTCGACGCCGGGACCGAGCAGTTCGATACCCTCCTCGCCGCTGTAGGCCGTCCGCACGTCGTAGCTGTCGGCCAAGTAGTCGGTGTAGAGGTCGGCGAGGTGCTGTTCGTCCTCGACGACGAGTACTGTCGTCGCGTCGTCCCGGGCGGTCACGGCTGGTCTATCGTACCGTTCAACGTCCGCCTGTATTAATCCTCCCCGGACGCCGTGCTCGCGGGGTGTGGCAACAGCACCCGCACAACCTATTTGCGGGCCGCCGTCGGTTGTGCATGCATGTTCGTTCTCGTCAACCTGAAGGCGTATCCGTGCGACCCAGTCGAAGTAGCGACCGCGGCGGCCGACGTGGCCGACGACGCCGGCGTCCGCGTGGCCGTCGCCCCGCAAGCGGCACACATCGAATCCGTCGCCGACACCGGCGTCGAGACGTGGGCCCAGCACGTCAGCCCGAACGGACACGGCAGCCACACCGGGAGCACGCTGGCCGAGGCCGCCGCCGACGCCGGCGCGGTCGGAACGCTGCTGAACCACTCGGAGAACCGCCTGAAGTTGGCCGACATCGACGGCTCGCTGGAGGCCGCCGAGCGGGCCGACCTCGAAACCATCGTCTGTGCGAACAACCCCGGGCAGATAGGTGCCGCGGCCGCGCTCGGTCCGGACGCCGTCGCCGTCGAACCGCCGGAGCTCATCGGGACGGGGACGCCGGTCAGTCAGGCCGACCCGGACATCGTCACCGGCGCGGTCGACGCCGCGGCCCGCGTCGACGGCGACGTGGACGTGCTCTGTGGGGCCGGCATCTCCACGGGCGAGGACCTCGTCTCGGCGAGCGACCTCGGCGCGACGGGCGTCCTGCTCGCCAGCGGCGTCGCCAAGGCCGACGACCCGCGGGCGGCCCTCGAAGACCTCGTCGCCCCGCTGGCCTGAACGCGGCGGCGCTTTTTTCGACCGGTGTCGTGTATTGTGGGGTATATATCCCTCATAGGAAGGTCGATAACGCCCGGTCGGCGATAGCTCGGTATGTCGATGCAGGCGTCGCCCACGCTCCCGACCGAGTACGAGCGACTGCACGTCGGCGTCGCGCTGTACGACCCGGAGACGGGGACAGTGCTCGACGCGAACGACCGACTGGAGTCGCTGTTGGGGTATCCAAGTGACCGGCTCGAACGGCTTCGCATCGACGAGTACAGCGCGAACACGCACGCCGTCTCTGAGGGTCGCGTCGCCGAGCTACTGCGGGCCGCCGCGGCCGGCGACCCACAGCGGTTCGAGTGGCGAATCAAGCGCAGCGACGGGACGCTCCGCTGGACGCAGGTGTCCCTCTCGGCGCTGGTTCGGGAGGGCGAGCGGCTCGTCCTCGCGGAGCTACGCGACATCACTGAGTACAAGGACACGAGCAGGCGCGTCGGCCTGCTCTCGCGGCTCATGCGCCACAACCTCCGCAACGACCTGACGGTCATCGCGGGACGGGCCGAGCGCATCGAGGCGGCTGCCGAGGACGACGCGGTCGGGGAACACGCCCGGACCATCCGCGAGACGGCCGGCAGCGTCGACCGGATGACCGAGTCGGTCCGCGAGATAGAGCGGGCGACGACGCCGACGCCGGGGCGGCGACAGCGGCGCAACGCCCGGACCGCGGTCGACGACGCCCTCGCCGACGTGCGTGAGCGCTATCCCGAGGCCGACGTGACCGTCGAGACGGCGACGGAGATGTGGTTCACCGTCGACGACGCGTTCGCGCAGGCGCTGGTCCACGCCGTCGAGAACGCCGTCGTCCACGCCGAGCGCGCCGAACCGTCCGTGACGGTCACCGTCGGCGAGTCGCCCAACACCGGGCGCGTGGAGATACGGGTCGCCGACGAAGCGCCCCCGATTCCGGAGGTCGAGATAGCCGCGCTCGCCGACGAACACGAGTCGACAGGCACCGAACACGGGACCGGCGTCGGCCTGTTCGTGATGAAGTGGTGTATCGAGTCGCTGGGCGGCGAGATAGCGTTCGCGTACGCCGACGGCGGCAACGTCGTGTCGTTTTACCTCCCGCCGGTCAGCCCGCCGACGAAGCCGTGACGCTCACTCGATGTCGTCGAGGACAGCGTTCTCGACGGCCGCCGCGCGCTCCTCGACGGCCGCGCCGTCCAGTTCCGCGTCGCTCTCCTCGCTGACGAGGTCGCGGAGGCGGTAGGCGTACTTCCCGCGGCCGACGTGTTCGACCAGTCCGCGGAGCCGGAGCGTCCGGTTGCGGGCGTAGGCCGCGGTTCTGTCGCCGGACCCGCCCGCCGAGAAGTGGGCGTTCAGCGGCGTTCCCGGCCCCTGTTCACGGTAGTACGCCAGCATCCGGCGGGTCTTTGACTCCATCTCTGCGATGTCGCGCCGGATGTCGTCGACTACGGGGTCCTCGTCGGCCGCGCCGGTCTCCCGGTCCTCGCCGTTCGGTCCGGCAGCGTCGGCCGACGCACTGTTGGCGGTCGCGTGTCCGTTCGCCGTCTCGTCACCGACGTCGGCCATCGCGGCGGCGACGGCGTCGTCGGTCGCGGTCCCGCCGGCCGCAGCGCCCGCGCCGTCGGTCGCTGCTTCGCCCGCGGCCGCTTCGTCGTCGCTACCCCCGTTCATCGCCGCTCCCGCGTCGGCGAAGGCGCTGAAGGCGTCGCCGAACCCGCCGCCGGAGGTCGTGTCCCCGGGTGCGTCGTCCTCGGACGCGTCGTCACCGGCCGCACCGTCGACGGGTTCGTCCGACACGTCGGCGTCGGCCCCACTGTCGGCCTCTGCGGGGGCGTCCTCGGGTGCACCCTCCTCGGCCGCGAACGCCGCTCGCCGCCGGCGCATGTTCTCCTGTTCCGTGCGGCCGGGGTTGTACCCCTCGACGTGGCTCACGAGCGCCTCGGTGAACTGGCTCGCCATCCGTTCGAGGTCGCGGGCGTCCTGTAGCTCCGTCTCCAGTTCCGCGATGCGGGAGTTCTTCTTGTCCAGTTCCTCCCGGAGGTCGGCGATGCGGCTCTCGGTGGCCTGCTTCTCCTCGCTGATGGTCTCCAGTTCCGAGACGAGGTCCTCGCTGACGGACTTGAGTTCCGGGCGCTCGAAGTCGTCGAGCCCCGGCGTCGCGCCCGCGTCGAAGGTCTGCTTGCGGTGGAACTGGACCCGGCGCACCGACTCGGACCAGTCGGTCATCAGGAACGCCTCGCCGTCGTCCAAGTCCTCGACGGCGTCGGCGTAGTCGTTGTCGAGGATGCGCCCGACCACCTTCGTGTCGTTGTTCCACGTCAGGCGGTGCCAGACGAGCCAGTCACACTGGGTGATGTAGTCCTTCTTCACGTCGGCCGGGCGCTGGCTGATGCCGACGATGCCCAGCCCGTGTTTCCGCCCGCGTTTGCCGATTTTGATGAGCATCTTCCCGACCTCGCCCATCGACCCCTTCTCGGGCATCCACTCGTGGCACTCCTCGACGAGCATCAGGAAGGGCTGTTTCTGCTTTTTCGCCTTGGCGAACAGCTGTTTCGATACCTCCGTCAGCAGGCTCTCGGCCTCCTCCTCGTCGAGAAACGACGAGATGTCCAAGATGATGGGGACGTTCTGCTCTAGCGCGAGCGAGGCTATCTTGCCCGCGTGGTCCTCGGTGACTTGGATGTCACACTCCTCGTCGCCACCGACGTGGAGTATCTCGTACGCCTCCTTGAGGCCGTAGTACTCGCCGTCGATGTCGACGATGAGCAGGCCGAACCCGTTGTCGAGCAGGTTCTCGGCGATGACGCTGGCGGTGTTGGACTTCCCGGACCCGGACTTGCCGGTGACGAACCCGCGGCCGGTCAACAGCTCCACGACCGGGAGTTCCACCGACCGGCCGGACTCGCCGGTGCCGCCGACGCCCGCGCTCGTCGTGGCGACGGGTATCGCTTCGGTCTCTGCCATCTTGCCATACAGGAGTGGCTAAACCCGTATAACTCTCCGTCAGACGCTGGGCATGCACCGGCACCGCTTCCCGGGCGGAAACGGCTTTCAGTGTGGGGGCCGTCGGTACGGCCGTTGGCGGTACGTGACCACGGCATGACTCGCTACGACACCGTCGTCGAGGACGACACCGTCTACGTCGGCACCGCGGACGGCCGCGTCGAGGTCGGCCCGCTCGACGACATCGTCGCGGCGGTCGGCGGCCCCGCGTGGACGATAGCCTACAGCGACGCCGAGAAGCGCCGCTACCCGGAGATGGACACGAGCGACGAGGGGCTGGTCGTCGACGTGGTCGACATGCTGCAGGCGATGACCCACAGCGAGCGGTTTGTCGAGACGCTGGCGGCCCACCCGACGACGGTCCCGGAAGCGGACACCCTCTCGCCGCGGGCGGGGCTGTTCGTCGGGAAGCTACTGGAGAACCTCGAACACGGCGTCGCCTGAGACCCCTCAGACGAAGTCCGCGAGCGTCGTCTGCCCGGGGTCGAGACCGCCGCCGTCGCCGGTGGCCGAGGCCGCTCGCTCGTCGTCCAACGCCCCGAGGGCGGCCTGTCCGCCGCCGTCGACGTGCTCGTCGCCGTCCTCCGTCGCGTCGTCGGTGTCGGCCGTCGAACCGTCGGTCGCCGCCGCCCCGTCGGTGCCGTTCGC
This sequence comes from Haloarcula sp. MBLA0138, assembly GCF_055632455.1. Lineage (NCBI taxonomy): Archaea > Methanobacteriati > Methanobacteriota > Halobacteria > Halobacteriales > Haloarculaceae > Haloarcula > Haloarcula sp. MBLA0138. The sequence continues at coordinate 1,217,573 of NZ_CM145746.1, forward strand.
GGCCGCCCCGTCGAACCCGTCGAGGCTCGCCTGCTCGCCCGCCGAGAAGTCGAGGTTCGAGACGCGCACGCCGACCTTCCGGACGGCGGCGTCGGCGAACTCCGCGAGAAGGTCCGTCGCCACCGACTCGACGAGGCCGGGGTCGTCGACGGGGCCCGGGAGGGAGCGGGCGCGCGTGTTCACGTCGTAGGGCGGCGTGACGACCTTGACGCCGATGGTCTGATAGCGCGCGCCCCGACGGCTCGCGCGGTCGGCAACGGCCTCGGCCAGCGTCCGCGCCCGGCGGTGGACCGTCTCGGCGTCGTCGGTGGCTTCGGTGAATGCCGACTCCCGAGAGAGGCTCTTGGGGTCGCCCGTCGGTGTCACCTCGCGGGGGTCGTTGCCGCGGGCGTAGCGCCGAATCTCGCGGCCCCGCTCGCCGAACTCGCGGTCCAGCAGGTCCGGGTCTGCGTCGGCGAGGTCGCCGGCCGTCTCGATATCGTGGGCGGCCAGTTCCCGCGCCGTGACCGGGCCGACGCCGTGGACGTCCTCGACGGGGAGGTCGGCGAAGAAGTCCCGCACGTCCCCCGGCCGGATGACCGTGCGGCCGTCGGGCTTGTCGTAGTCGCTGGCGACCTTCGCGGCGCTCATCGTCGGCGCGACGCCGACGCTCGCGGTCACGTCCGCCTCGCGTTCGATGCGCGCTTTCAGGTCCGCGGCCCACGATTCGACGCCCGACCACCCCACCGCGTCGGTCACGTCGAGGTAGGCCTCGTCGACGCTCACCTCCCGGAGCGTGTCGGCCGCGTCGCGGAGGACCTCCTTCACTTCGCGGCCGACCGACTCGTAGTAGTCGAGGTCGACCGGGCGGTAAAAGCCCGCCTCGCGCACGTCCAGTTCGGGGTCGCCGGCGGCGTCGACCTTCCGGGGGAGGCGGTCGAGAGCCTCGCCGATTGGCATCGCCGACTCGACGCCGTACTCGCGGGCCTCGTAGCTGGCCGTGGCGACGGCCCCGTGGCGCTCCCCGGATTCGTAGCCCATCCCGACGACCAGCGGCTCGCCGTCGAGGGCGGGCTCGCGGCGGCGCTCGCAGGCGGCGTAGAAACAGTCCATGTCGACGTGTGCGACCACCTGCGCGGACGCCTCGCTGTCGTCGGCGAACCAGTCGCCCCGTTCGTCGCTGTCCATCGGCACTCGGCGAGGACTATGACCGCCGGCCTACTCGAACCCATCGGCCGCGAGCGCCGGCGTCACGCGGACGGGTCGTACCACCGGGTCGTCCCGTCCAGCCGGTCGAGGTTCGACCGCAGCGCCGCGCGCTGTGTGGCGGTCGCCGCCGGCGTCAGGGTCACCGCGACTTCACCGTCGAAGGAGTGGGCTTCGAGCTGACTCCGGGCCTCGAACAGGCGGCCGTAGCCGTCGCTCCCCCACTCGACGGCCGTCGAGAACACCATCTCACGGAAGGAGCGACCGTAGTTCGCCTCGGCCTTCGTCGAGAGCGCGTCGAGGCGTTGCGCGACCGACGAGAGGTCACGCGTCGCCGCGAAGGCCAGCAGGAGGTCCGTCAGCGGGTGCGACGGGCGGGCGTCGAGATCTGCCGCGTAGCTTCCCGGAACGCGGTCGAGTTCCGGCCCATCGACGACTTCGAACGCGACGAACCGCGCCAGCCCGCCGGCGTAGAGATGGACCTCGACGCGCGGGACCATACCGGGTTCCAGCGGCCGCGCCGCACCGACGCGGACGACCGCGGCCAGACCGCTCATACGCTCCGGACGGTCTGGAGACTCCTCAACCCATCGCGTCGTCGATAAACAGGTCCGCAACTGGCGAAGTGGCCGTGCTTCGCCAGCCCGTGGTATGCCGCCGATACCAATCCCGGGTGCGTCGGCGGTCGTTCCCGCCGGGAGCTCGTGGGCTCCATGAGTGTGTATGTCACACCCACACTTCAATGTTTGGTACGTGGTAGCAACGGCCTACCGGAGTCAGTTCCCGACCTCGCCGCCCACGTCAACGGTGTCCTCCGCGTCGGCGTCCCAGTCGTCGCCGACCCACTCCCGAAGCCGGTTCGTGACGCCGGCGAAGTCGTCGCCGTCCGCGAACGATTCGACGACGACCCACTGCTCGTCGTCGCGGTCGAACCCGAGGCTGTAGCCGTGTTCGCCGCCGACGATGACGACGAACGCGACGACGATGTCGCGCTCCGGGAGAAAGCCGACGGGCGCGAACCCGTAGTCGTCGCGCTGTGCTTCGAGCGTCGTCAGTTCGTTCGCGGAGAGCGGGCGGTCCGGGAGCGACTCGCGGAGTTCGGTCACGCTCCCTTCTCGGCGGGAGACTGTCTAAGGCGTTTCGACCGGCCCGCGGGCTCAGAGCATGCGCTCGGCCTCGGCGACCGTCTGGGCGGTGCGTCCCTCGTAGCCGGCCTTCCGGGAGCAGCGCTGGAAGGCGTTCTCCGTGACTGCACTCGTCTCGCTGGCGACGACCCGCACCACACCGTCGACGCCCATCTCCGCCAGTTCGGCCTGTGCGCGTTCGATGGGTTGGGCGGCTTCGGGCGACGGCGGGGTGAACGTCGAGATGTCGTTGACGATGTCGAATCCCTCCGAGAGGTGCTTGGCCGACGTGACTGCCTCCGTGGCGGCCCGCTTGATTTCGTCCTCTTCGAGCGTGCCGCGGAGTTCGATGTACAGAGTGTTCGATGCCGTATCCGCGCGAACGTCGTAGGTCGCGTCTGTGACTGCCATATTACGACGTCGTCGGCCGCGGGGATTGCAGTCGTCCCTTACTAGTTAGCGTTGCCGTCGGGAGCGGCCACTGTCCCGTCGCCCGGTGACGAGTGCCGCCGCCACGGCGACTGCGAGCGCCGCGAGCGCGCCGAAACCGGGACCGGACCCGCCCGTCGCGGTCGGCGTCGCCGACGCCGGCGGCCGTGTCGTCGCGGACGGGTCGTCGGAGTCGGTCGCTTCGGGGCCCTCGGCGGTGTTCGACGCCCCGGGAGCCGTTGTGCTCCCGACCGGGGTCCCGTCGTCCGGTTCGCCGCCGTCGGCGGTGGGGTCTGTCGGGTCCGTCCCGAGTTCGACCTCCCGCCCGTCGTCGACGCCGTCACCGTCCGAGTCGGCAAGGAACGGGTGTGTCCCGTGTGTCCGTTCGGCCTCGTTGGTCAGTCCGTCGTCGTCGTGGTCGTCGATGCTGATGCCGGCGTACAGGTACGGGTCGGTCGGGAAGGCCATCCCGGTGCGGTCGGAGAGAACCTCGGTGACGTAGCCGTCGAGAGGGGTCCCGGCGACGGACTCGACCACGTCGACGAACACCGCCGTCGTAATCGGCCCGTTGCGCTCGTTCAGTCGGTACACGACCTGCTGGAAAGTCCGCTCGCCATCGGTCGCGTTCTGGATGCGGGCGTCCAGAAGCGCGACGGCGTGGGTGCCGGCGTCGTACTCGACGGTCTCGCTCTCCCACGTCGACGGGGCCGAGAGGTTCGCGTCGGGGTACCGCGGCGGCGAACGGGCCGCGGCGAGGAACCGGTCGTAGCTCGCGTCGCCGTCCCGCAGTTGCGTGAGCAGTGCGTAGTACTCCGCGCTCCCCTCGGTGAGCCAGCGCATCGACGCCGTGGCCCGCCAGCCTTGGCGCTCGTGGACGTACTCGTGGACCCACGTGCTGTCGTACTCGTCGGTCGGCGCGTCCTCGTTGACCCAGTACGAGCCCCCGCGGTTCGTGGCCGCGCCGCCGCGCCGGAACGGTTCGGGCGCGACGAAGACGGTGAAGTCGTCGGGACGCGGCGAGACGCGGAGTTCGCTCGCGCCGCTGTATATCTCGGCCAGAATGGCGTCCTGACCGGCGACCGGCGTCGCGGCGTCCGGGTAGACTACCCGAATCGTCCCGGTGTCGGACTCGTTCGTGCGGGTCCGGTGCGGGCCGAGATAGACCTGCGTCGGCGCGGCGACGCCGGACTCCCCGTCGGCGACGGCCAGTTCGGTGTCGAAGGTCGGTTCGTCGCCGTACGTCCGGCCGCCGACGACGGGGACGAACACCTGTTCGAGATCGAACAGCGCCCACTCGCCCGTGTCGACGGCGTCGTAGGTCCCCGGGGCCGCGGCGTCGAAGGCGGCGCTCTCGTTGACGTGCGCGTAGTACGTCACCGACGGGTCCGGCGGCGGCCGCTCCCAGACGTACCGACCGTCGCCCGCGTCGCGGAAGCCGGCCGTCCCCAGCACGTCGTACGCCGAGAGGTTGAGTTGGAGCGACTGCAGCGCCGGATACGTCTCGTAGGTGGCGGTGACCCTGACGACGCCCGGCCGGTCGGGGACGCGCTCGACCGCGTAGGTCACGGTAATCGTCGGCGACACCGCGGCCGGGTCGCCGCCGACCCGCGCGTCCACCCGCTTGTCGACGGGCGCGGCGGACGTGCCGGCCACCGGACCGAGGGCCGACAGGAACACCAGCACAGACAGGCAGACGGCGACGACTCGTGCGCTCACGGGGGTAGCTCTGCGCAGCTTCAGGTTTAAATCTTCGCCGGGCGCGGCGGTAACGGCACGGCCTGCTGGAGCGGGTGTGTTTTTCAGGCTCCTGCCCGTCTCACCGGACGTGACCGGAACACTCGACCACACGATGCTGCGCGTCTCGGACTTGGAGGCGTCGCTCGACTGGTACCAGACACACCTCGACTACGAGGAGAAAGACCGCCACGAGGGCGACGGGTTCACCATCGTCTACCTCGGTCCCGAGGGGATGGGCGAGGACGAGGCGATGCTGGAGCTGACGGCCAACGAGGGCGAGGACGTGACGCTGGGCGACGCGTGGGGCCACATCGCGGTCCGCGTCGAGGACGTCTACGACGCCTACGAGGAACTGCTGGACGAGGGCGTCGAGGACTACCGCGACCCGGATTCCTGTGGCGGCTCCTACGCCTTCGTGACCGACCCGGACGGCCACGAGGTCGAAATCGTCGAGCGTGACCACGGCTCGCGCTGGAGCATCGACCACACGATGATTCGCGTCGAGGACGCCGACGAGGCGCTGGGCTTCTGGACGCGGAAGTTCGAGTACACCGAGACCGGCCGCTGGGAGTCCGACACCTTCGCCAACTACTTCGTCGAACCCGCGGACGCGCCCGCCGAGGCGATGAGCGTCGAACTCACCTACAACTACGACGGGCGCTCCTACGAGATGGGCGACGCGTGGGGCCACCTCTGTGTCCGACTCGACGACCTCCACGACGACTGGGACCAGTTGCTGGAGCGCGGGGCCGAGGACTACCGCGACCCCGCGTCCTGTGACGACATGTACGCCTTCACGAAGACCCCTGACGGCCACGAGATAGAACTCCTCGCGCGCGACCCCGACGCGGACACGCTGTTCCCGTTCTGAGGGGCGTCCCGCCGGCTCGGCGGGCGCGAGCCGAAGCCGGACGTTTAATTACCGACCGGGTGTCCTGTCAAATAGACGCAGACCTCCGGTCGCGTACCCCCGCTCAGACATGCCCTCGAACCACGACGCCACCGACCGCCTCCTCCTCGGGTTCGCCAGCGTGGTTGCCGTCGCGGTGGTGGTACTCGCCCTCTGGTCCGTCGGCGTCGCCGGGCCACAGGGCCACCCGCGGGTCGACGCCGATGCGGGCGAGCGCGTCGCCGCCATCGACGCCATCGACGCGACCCAGACCGTGGTCGTCGAGCGCAATGACACGGTGGCGAGCCGGACCGTCTACGACGCGACGCTAGTTCCCGGAACCGGGAAGAAACGGCTCCGCCTCGTCGAGGGCGGCACCGAGCGGTACGACCGCCGCGTCTCGAACGGCTCGGTGCTGTGGCTGTACGCTCGCAACGACACGACTGTGGAGCGGATACCGTACAGTGGCCCGACCCCGGACGGACGGCTGGACGAGCGGGTACCACACCTCCTCCGTCGGGCGAACCTCACCGGGTCACCGAACGGGAGTGACCGGTCGCCCGGTGTCGAACCGCTCCCCGTCGTCCCGCGGGCGAGCGGCGCGCCCGCGGCCGAGACATCTGACGGGAGCTATCGGGTTCGCTACGCGGGGACGGAGTCGGTCGACGGCCGCGAGACCTACGTCCTGCGCGTCGTCCCGCGGGCCGACGAGTCGGCGGCGTACCGACAGACGCTCTGGATAGACACGGAGCGGTTCTACCCGCTCCAGCGGGAGACGAGTTGGGTCCACGACGGGACGCGGACCGTCCTGACGACGACGTACGCCGACGTGACGTTCGACCCCGAGGTGCCCGCGGGGGCGTTCGACCCGACGTTCGGCCCGAACGTGACGGTCACCACGCCGGAGACGCCGACGACTCGGACCTACAGACGGGTCGGGGCGCTCGAAGCCAACACCACCATCGCGGTCCCGGAACCGACGGTCCCGGCATCGTACGAACTGACCTACGCGACGCGGACGCGGGGGACAGTGAGCGGTGTCGGCCTGCGGTACGTCGACCGGACGAGTCGACTCACCGTCGCAAAGTACAACTTCACCTACGAATCCAGCGGGGGCGACGCCACCCGGCGCGTCGACGGCCGCACGGCGACGCTCAGCCGCGGGCCGACGAGTTCGCTCTCGTGGAACTGCGAAGCGTACCGCTACACCGTTCGGGGCGAGGGTGTCGACACCGAGCGGCTCCTCGCCGTCGCCCGCTCGGTCGGCTGTCCGGAGGAGCGCAGCGGGGAGTGACCCCCGACTTCTGGGTCAGAAACTCGCCTCCGGATTATAATATCCATCCGGCCGTCGGTCGAGACGCGGCGGAGGAACGGAACGCACCGCGGCCCTCCAAACGGTTGCCTGCCGCATCCCACGCCCGGCACCGCGCCCCCACTGCGCTGCCGGGCACCGTCCACGCGGTGCCCCGCCGCCCGATTCCGGCCGCTCCGCGGCCACACCCGCTGACGCGACACCTCTCTGGCCCGCCCGGCGACTCCGAGGCCCCCCGGCTTCCGAGTCGGAAACTGACGGGACCTTTTATTCGGGGACGGCTCGTTGCCCCCGTACGTGAGTGAGGACCCGGCGCTGGGTGAGTTTCTCGACCTCCTCAGCGACGAGTACGCCCGGGACATCCTCGCAGCAACGAGTACCAAACCAATGTCCGCGAAACAGCTCGCCGACCACTGCGACATGTCGGAACCCACCGTCTATCGCCGGGTTGAGTGGTTGCAGCAACACGACCTCCTCGAAGAACAGACCAAGATAGAGACCGGCGGCAACGACTACAGCCTCTACGCGGCGACGCTGTCGGAGTTCTCGGTGCAACTGGACGACGGCGACTTCGCGGCGGCCGTCGAGCGACAGGCTCCCGCGTTCCCCGGACAGGCGGAGACAGACACCGCGGACCGTTTCACCAAGATGTGGGAGAACCTCTGAGATGGTGACCGTAACGGCACTCGTCGAGTGGCTCGTCGTCGCGCTCGCGTTCGGCTCGACGGTCGTCGGCGGCTACGTCGGCTACCAAGCGTATCGCGGCTACCGGCGACACGATAGCAAGACGATGCGGTACCTCTCGGCGGGGCTGTTCCTGCTGACCGCCGCCGCCTTCAGCATCGCCTTCGTCGGCTCGCTCCTCCTCAGAGAGAGCGTGATTCCGCTCTCCTTCCAGCAGCCCCTGACGCTGGTGACGCGGGCGCTGCAGTTCCTCGGCGTGCTCTTCATCGCGTACTCGCTGCACACGCGGGAGTGACGGCGCGCTGTTGCGTACTCGATACATCCGCGGCGAGTGCTTAGATACCGCCCGTTCCGAGAGACGCGTGGCACCCGGCGGCTCCGCAGCCGTCCCTTCCCCCACTATCCGCGAGAGCACCGGGCGTCACTACCGTGGGACCAGACCCGCTGGCGCGCCCGTCGGCGCGCGCCACTGCTGTGTGGCAGTCCGCGGTGACGCGGCACTCGCGGCCGCGGGACCGGCGGCGACCCCGTCTCGCCCGTCGTCGGACGCGGCGTTACTCGGCGTCCCAGTCCATCCGGCAGGTCTCGTCACAGAAGTGCGCCGTCTGGACCGCGTCGTCCTCGACCCACGTGATGACGCGGTGCGTGTACTCGTTGACTATCTTCTCGCCGCACGTCGAACACTCCGGGGCGTCTTCTTCGTCGATGTCTTCGTGGTGATCCGATGTGGGGTCGACCATCCTACCTGTGCGTCGTCGTCACCCCACTTAATCACTCATACTCGCCGCGAACGTCACGGTCCTGCACTATCGGTCCCGCGTCACCGACTCGCCGGGGGCCGTGGTCGCTCCCGACGAGAGGACGACGCCGGGGTTCAGACTGGTGTTGATGCCGGTCTTGGCCCCGTCGCCGGCGACCACGCCGAACTTCCGGCGCTCCGTCGAGACCCGGTCGCCCTTGACCGTCAGTCGGACCGGTTCGCCGTCGTGGCGGAGGTTCCCGACCTGCGTCCCCGCGCCGAAGTTCACGTCCCGGCCGAGTACGCTGTCGCCGACGTAGGAGACGTGCGGGACGTGTGAGCCGGCCATCACGACCGAGTTCTTCACCTCGACGCCGTGGCCGACGTGGGAGTCCTCGCCCAGCAGCGTCGCCCCGCGGACGTAGGCGTTGGGCCCGACCTCGGCCCCGGCGCGAATCAGCGCCGGCCCCTCGACGACGACGCCCGGTTCGACGACGGCACCGTCCTCGACGACGACGCGCCCGCGCAGGTCGGCGTCGCCCCGGACCTCGCCGTCGACGCGCCGCTCCAGTTCGCCGAGTTTCCACTCGTTGGCTTCGAGCAGTTCCCACGGGCGGCCCACGTCGAGCCAGCGGTCCACCTCGACGGCAGTCACCGACCGCTCGGCGACAGTGCGGGCCAGCACGTCCGTAATCTCGTGTTCGCCGCGGTCGCTCGCCGGCACGTCGAGCCAGTCGCGGGCCGCGGCCGGGAAGACGTAGGCCCCGGCGTTTGCGAGGTCGGTCGGCGGGTCGGCCGGCTTCTCGACGATGTCGGTGACGCGGTCGCCGTCCGTCGAGAGGACGCCGTAGCTCGTCGGGTCCGGGACGCGGTAGGCGGCGACGGCCGGAGCGGCGTCGAACAGCGCACCGAGACTCGCCTCGTCGTAGAGGTTGTCACCGTTGAGGACGGCGAACGGGCCGTCGAGATGCTCGCGCGCGGCGGCGACGGCGTGGGCGGTCCCGTTTTGCTCCGCTTGGACCGCCACAGAGACGGGGACGCCGCGGTAGGTGTCGCCGAAGTACGACCGGACCGCGTCGGCCTCGTAGCCGACGACGAAGACGAGTTCGTCCGCGCCGGCGGCGACGGCGGTGTCGGCGGTGTGGGCGACCAGCGGCCGGTCGGCGACCGGGAGCATCGGTTTCGGCGTCGCGTCCGTCAGCGGGCGCATCCGCGTCCCCTGTCCCGCGGCGAGGATGACTGCGTGCATGCCGCCACCGTCTCGAGGCTCGGAAAAATACCTACCGCTGTCGGCGACCGACGGCGAGACGACACAGCTGCGGCGCTTTTCGGATGTCGCCCTGAAAATGTGCTCGGTAGGGGATTTGAACCCCTGTCCTCGGCTGTCTTCCCCGCGGAGGCGGACCCTCCGTGAGCCGAAAGGCCAAGATGATTGGCCGGACTACACCAACCGAGCGCATTCCCGCGTTCCCGGCGCACCAATTTAACCCCATCGAAGTCGACCACCCCTGCGGGTGCGTGACAGGACGGCGGGCGGGTGCCGCCGACCGGTCGCCCGCGTCCGCTCGAACGCTACTTCCCCTCGAACTCCGGCTCCCCGTCACCCATGAACGCCGTGATGCCTTCCATCACGTCGTCGGTGCCGATGAGGTGGCCGAAGGCCTGAGACTCGACTTCGAGGCCGGCGTCGGTGTCGTCGCGGCCGGCGTGCATCGCGCGCTTGGTGAACTTCTGTGCGACCGGCGGGCCGGCCGCGAGGTCGGCAGCGAGTTCGAGCGCGCGCTCTTCGAGGGCGTCGCCCTCGACGACTTCGTTGACGAAGCCGTAGTCGGCCATCTCCGCGGCGTCGTAGCGCTCGGCGGTGAAGATTATCTCCTTGGCGCGGCCCTCGCCGACGATGTTGGCGAGCCGTTGGGTGCCGCCCCACCCCGGAAGAAGTCCGAGGTTGTGTTCCGGCTGACCCAGTTCCGAGCGCTCGGAGGCCACGCGGAGGTCGGCACAGGTCGCCAGTTCCATCCCGCCGCCCAGCGCGTAGCCGTCGATGCCGGCGACGACCGGCATCGGGCACTCCTCTAGCTTGCCGAACGTCTCTTGGCCTTTCTTCGAGAGGTCGACCGCCTCCAAGGGCGTGGCGTTGGAAGCCATCGACTGCACGTCCGCGCCCGCGGAGAAGGCCTTGTCGCCGGCCCCCGTCAGCAGTATCGCCCGCACGTCCTCGTCCGCCGAAAGGCGGTCGACGGCCGCGGCGAGTTCGTCCATCATCTCCGGGCTGACGGTGTTCATCCGGTGGGGGCGGTCGAGTTCGACGTGGCCGACCATCTCGCCGGGGTAGGTGACGCTGATGTTCTCGAACGACGCCTCGTCCTCGTCGTCGCCGCCGTAGAAGCCGTCCTCGGCGGCCGCCTCGCGGAGGCCGTCGGAGACGGCGTAGCGCTCGGACCCAGTCTCCTCGCGGGCGGCCTCCAGCGCCTCGACGAGCGTGTCCAGTCCGGCCTTGTCGGCCAGTTTCGCCGGTCCCTCGGGGAAGCCCCCGCCCAGCATCACGGCCTCGTCGATATCGGCGACCGGGGCCACGTCGTCGTCGACGAGTTTGCCCACTTCGTTCGCCATCACGGCCAGCAGCCGGTGTTCGACCGTCTCGCGGCCGGCGTCAGTCGGGATGTCGACGCCGCCGTCATCGTAGTCGTAGAACCCCTCGCCGGTCTTTTTCCCCAGCTTCTCCTGTTCGACTTTCGTCTCCAGTAGCGGACAGGGGGCGTAAGCCTCGCCCAGCACCTCGTGCATGTATTCGAGGACGTGCAAGCCCACGTCGTTACCGACTTGGTCGGACAGTTCGAACGACCCCATCGGCAGGCCCATGTCGAACTTCGTCGTCGAATCGACCTCGGCGACGGTGGCCACGTCGTCGTGGACCAGCCAGCAGGCCTCATTCATCAGGGGGACGAGGATGCGGTTGACGATGAATCCCGGCGAGTCCTTGCGCACGCGGACCGGCGTCTTACCGAACTCCTCGGCCAGCGCTTCGACGGTTTCGAGGGTGGACTCGTCGGTGTGGCCGCCGGTGATGACCTCGACCAGTTGCATCCGTACCGGCGGGTTGAAGAAGTGCATCCCGCAGAACAGGTCCGGCCGGTCGGTCACCTCCGAGAGCTCCGTGATGGAGAGGCTGGAAGTGTTCGTGGCGAAGATGGCCCCGTCGGGAGCGTGGGCCTCGACCTCGCCGTAGACGTCTTTCTTTATCTCCATCTTCTCGGGGACGGCCTCGATGACCACGTCAGCGTCGCCGACGGCGGCTTCGACCTCGACCAGCGGCGTCACGCGGTCGAGCGCGGCGTCGGCTTCGGCCCGGGAGAGTTGGTCCTTCTCGGCCAGTTTGTCCAGCGACCACTCGATGTTGTCGTAGCCGTTCTGGACGAACTCCTCTTTGATGTCCCGCATCCGCACCTCGTAGCCAGCGAGCGCGGCGACCTCGGCGATTCCATGCCCCATGTTTCCCGCGCCGAGTACCGCGACGGTCTCGATGTCCTCGAAATCCATGACATATGTCCCCACTGCCGGCCCACGTTTCAACGTTTCTCTCGTCGAAAAACCTCGCCATCGTTTATTTCAACGTTGGAACTACTACGGCGGGCGAGGGGCTAGTCTGAACGACCACCGCTTTTAAGCCTCCGAGGGAGAAACCTCAGACAACATGGGCGACGCACCCGCTCGTGACACGGTTCGCCCGCTCGCCGCGCCAGACGCGTCTGTTCTGTCTCGCCGTCGCTGTTGCTGTCGCCGTTGCCGCTGTTGACCGGCCGACACCCCGGCCCGCCCGCACCGACTCCGACCGCCAGCGACACCAGTTCACATGCTCGACCGACTGCAAGCCGACGTACGCACCGCACTCGCCAAGGACCCCGCCGCCACCAGCGCCGCGGAGGTCGTCCTGACCTACCCCGGCCTGCACGCGGTCTGGCTGTACCGCCTCGCGCACTGGCTGTGGGGCCGCGACCGTCGCCTCGCCGCTCGTGTCCTCTCGCACGTCGCGCGCCTGCTGACCGGCGTCGAGATACACCCCGCCGCGGACGTAGGGGAGCGCCTGTTCGTCGACCACGGGATGGGCGTCGTCGTCGGCGAGACGGCCGAAATCGGCGACGACGTGCTCCTCTATCACGGCGTGACGCTCGGGGGCACCTCGATGCGACGCGAGAAGCGCCACCCGACGCTCGAAGACGGCGTGACCGTCGGTGCCGACGCGACGTTGGTCGGCCCGGTCACTGTCGGCGAGAACGCCACCGTCGGAGCCGGTGCCGTCGTCGTCGACGACGTACCACCCGGCGAGACGGTCGTCGGCAACCCCGCACGCGTCGTCGATGCGGACGCGTCGGAGGGCGTCGGCGACCCGGACGCCCCGGACCCCACGGTCGTCGACGACTGACTCACGGACAGGCTCTTTGTCGGGCGGCCGCTACCGGGAGTCGATGCCCGACACGCCCCACGAGACGCTGCGGCGCGACGACGACCTCGGCCCGCTGGTCGAAGCCCACGGCGAACTGACGCTGGACCCGGCCGACGACCTCTTCGAGCGACTGGTCGTCTCCATCCTCCGCCAGCAGGTGTCGATGGCCTCGGCGGCGGCGACCCGCGAGCGCCTGTTCGAGGCCGTCGAAGTGACTCCCGACGGCGTCCTCGCGGCCGACGACGAGACGCTCCGGGACGCCGGCCTCTCCCGGCAGAAGACCCGCTACGTCAACGAAGTCGCCGAGACGTTCCGACGGGAAGAGTACACGCGCGACGCGCTCGCGGGCCTGTCCGACGACGAGGTCCGGGCGGAACTGACGGCCATCACCGGCGTCGGCGAGTGGACCGCGAACATGCAACTCCTCTTCTCGCTGGGCCGCGAGGACGTGTTCCCGGTCGGGGACCTCGGCATCAGGAAGGGGTTCCGGACCGTCGTCGGCGACGACTACGACCGCGCGGCGATGCGCGACTACGCCCAGCGGTGGGCACCGTACCGGAGCTACGCGAGCCTGTATCTCTGGCGGGCCGAGGAGGACATCGCCGCGGGCGTCGACGAGGTCCGCGAGGGGTAGCTACTCCTCGCCGGCCTCCTCTTCCTCCGTCTCGGGCTCCCCGTCGCCGTCGGCCCGGCGGGTCACGTCGACGTGGTAGTGTTCGAGGATGTCGCGCCCGAGCAAGAGCGGGTAGTCCATGTGCGAGCGGTCCTCGACGCTCGCAGTCACGGTGTGTTGGGTGCCGCCGACGCCGACCACGAGGTCGACGACCGGCCGCGAACGCCCGGATTTCACGCTGCCGGATTTCACCTTCACGATGTCGAGGATGGGGCCGGTCCCGATTTCGGCGGCCAGTTCCGCGTCGATACTGGTCCGGGTCGCGCCGGTGTCAGACTTGGCGAGGACGGACTTCTTGCCCCGGGTCCCGGTGACGACGACCTCCTCGATGTAGCCGACGACGAGGTTCTCGGGCCGCTGGCGCGACGGTTTGCGCGGCGTACACTCCGGCCGGGAATCGTCCAGTCGCTCCGCGAGGCGCTCGACGGTCTCGTCGTCGACGCTGCCGCCGGCCCGCTCGATGGCCCGCCGGGCGATGTAGGGCGCGGGACTGGTCCCGGTGGCCTTGAACAGCCCTCGAAAGCCCGCGGTGGGGTTCACTTCGAGGACGTAGTAGCCGTCCGCCCCCTGTACGATGTCGACGCCGGCGTAGTCGAGGCCCACGGCCTCGGCCGACCGGCGGGCGATGTCGGCGACCGTCTCGGGGAGGTCGTCGGTCACGTCCTCGACCTCGCCGCCCAGCGCGACGTTGGTCCGCCACTCGCCGTCGGGGGCGTAGCGGTTCATCGCGCCGACGACTTCGTCGCCGACGACGTACACCCGCAGGTCGTGGTGGCGCTCGGCGTCGTGGTCGACGAACTCCTGCAAGAAGGCGTGTCGGTTGCCGACCTGCGCGTTGACCGGGTCGTCGAGTTCCACCATCCACGTCCCGCCGCCGTGAGTCCCGATGGCGGTCTTGTAGACGGCCCGCTCGCCGAACCGCTCGCGGTGTTCGTTCAGCCGCTCGTTCGAGAGCGCCAGCACCGCGTCGGGAACCGGAACGCCGGCCGCCGACAGCGCGGCGGCGCTGGCGAACTTGTGCAGCGCCGTCGCGGCGGCCGTCGGCTCGTTCAGCATCGGGACGACGTTCGACAGCGTCAGCGCCAGCCCGATACCCTCCGTCGGGTGCTCGTCGTTCGACAGCAGGAGGCGGTTGGCTATCACGTCGGCGTCCGGTTCGACCCGCATCTCGCCGTCGCTGACCTCGACAGTCGTGTTCTCGCGGCGGAGCCACTCGGTGTCGTAGCCCATCGCGTCGGCGGCGTTCAGGATGGCCTTTGACTCCTTGCTGGAGTGGAGACTCAGGACACCGACGGTGATGTCTTCGGTCATGTACCGAGTTCCAGTGGGCGGACCTAATCCCTGACGGTCCCGGCGTCCCCCGGCCGTTCGAGTGGGCGGGCGCTGCCGCGCGGTTTATAGCCGCGGTGGCCTAGTGGCACCCATGGACACGGCCGAACCGTTCACGTACGACGGTGGACGGGTCGACCCGGGGGAGACCCAGAACGTCCGCTACACGGTCAGCGAGACGTACATGGGGGAGCCAGTCAGGACGCCGGTGACGATAATCAACGGCGAGCAACCCGGCCCGACGGCGTTTCTCTCGGCGGCGGCCCACGGTGACGAACTCAACGGTATCGAGGTGGTGCGCGAGATAGCCCACGAGTGGGACCACACCGGCCTCGCGGGGACGCTGGTCTGCATGCCCGTGTTGAACGTCCCCGCCTTCCTCGCACAGGAGCGGTACCTCCCCATCTACGACCGAGACCTGAACCGCTCGTTCCCCGGCGACCCGGACTCAACCAGCGCCAAGCGGATGGCCGCGCGTGTCTTCGACAACTTCGTCGCGCCGTGTGACTTCGGACTGGACTTCCACACGTCGACGCGGGGCCGGACCAACATGCTCCACGTCCGGGCCGACACCGACGACCCCGCGGTCGCCCGGGTCGCACACGCCTTCGCCTCGAACGTCGTCATCTCCTCGTCGGGGCCGTCGGGGTCGCTCCGGCGCGAGGCCAGCGAGGCCGGGACGCCGGCCATCACCGTCGAGATGGGCGAGGCCCACCGGTTCCAGCGCCCGCTCATCGACAGCGCCAAGGAGAGCGTCCGCTCGGTGCTCGCGGAGTTCGGCCTGCTCCCCGCGGAGGTCGTGCAGTGGCCCGGGTGGCGGACAGTCATCGAGGACAGCGACGAGAAGACGTGGCTGCGCGCCGACGACGGCGGCCTCGTGGACATGCGCCACGAGCGGGGTGACCTCGTCTACGAGGACGAGGTCGTCTGTACCGTCGCCAACCCGTTCAAGACGGAGGGCACGACGGTCCGCGCGCCGTTCACCGGACTGCTGGTCGGCGTACTGGAGAACCCACTGGTCTACCCCGGCAACCCGCTCTGTCACCTCGTGCGCCTCGACGACCGGACCCGCCGAGCCTTGGAGCGAAGCGGGGCGTCCGACCGGGACGGCCCGCCCGACGCCGCTGGAAACTGACCGCGTGGGCTCCGGGCGGCCGGAAACGTCAGTCAGCGAACGTCTTCGGCCCGAGTCCCGGCGAGACGCGCCCGTTGTAGAAACTTCTATTTGTCCCCGGCCTAACCCCTCAGTGTATGAGTCAGTCTTACAACCGCGGCACCGTCGAGGACTTCGGACGGTGGCGGGACTTCACGGCCGGGATGTGGGCGTGGATATTCCACAAGTTCACCGGCTGGGTGCTGGTCGGGTACCTGTTCACCCACATCGCCGTCCTGAGTACCGCCCTCGGCACTGCCGACCTCTACAACAGCACCATCGGGGGGCTGGAGGCGCTGCTGGTGGTCCGGTTCCTCGAAGTCGGACTGCTGGCGGTGGCCGTCTTCCACATCCTCAACGGCATCCGGCTGTTGATGGTCGACCTCGGTGTCGGACTGGAATCGCAGGACAAGAGCTTCTACGCGTCGCTCGTGCTGACAGGGGCTATCGTCATCGCCAGCGTGCCGACGTTCCTCGGGGGTGTGCTGGCCTGATGGCCGAACACTACTCCTCGTTCGAGCGCGGCGGCCGGCGCTGGCTCCTCCAGCGCCTGACGGCGGTGTTTCTCATCGGCGTCCTCGCGTTCCACTTCATGCTGCTTCACTTCGTCAACCACGCCGCGAACATCACCTTCGCCGGGACCCAGCTCCGGATGCAGCAGGTCGGTTACTTCGCGACGATGTGGCTGTTCCTCGTGACGGCGACGTTCCACGGCGTCAACGGCGTCTACAACGCCCTCGTCAATCAGGGCATCCGCGGCACGCAGAAGACTGCGGCCAAGTACCTCCTCGGCGTCGCGGGCCTCCTGCTCGTCGTGCAGGGCACCCGCGTCGCACTCGCGATGAACGGCTTCCTCTGAACCATGAGCACACAGATAGAGCAACAGGAGACCGAAACCGAAGAACAGGAGACCGAACCGGAGGTCGAGTCGCCCGGCGACCAGCGCCGCGCGGCGAAAGAAGAACGCGCGGCCCAGCGCCGCGCCCAGCGCGAGACCGAGGAGGCCGTCCTCGACGACGAGGACAGCATCCTCCTGAAGGTGTTCCGCTACGACCCCGAGGTGGAGGGCAAGCAGGAGCCGCGCTTCGACGACTTCCGGGTCCCGTTCCACAAGGGGATGACCGTCCTCGACGCACTCATCTACGCCCGGGACCACTACGACTCGTCGCTGACATTCCGGCACTCCTGCCGGCAGGCCGTCTGTGGCTCCGACGCGCTGTTCGTCAACGGGAAGCAGCGCCTCGGTTGCAAGACCCAGATTTCGGCCCTCGAATCGCCCGTCCGTATCGAGCCCCTACCCCACCAAGAGGTCGTCAAGGACCTCGTCGTGGACATGGAGCACTTCTACGACCAGATGGAGGCCGTCGAGCCCTTCTTCGACGCCGACGAACTCCCGGATGGCGAACTCGAAGAGCAGCGCCAGACCCGAGAGAACCGCGAGAAGGTCAAGATGTCCACGCGGTGTATCTGGTGTGGGGCCTGCATGTCCTCGTGTAACATCGCCGCCGGCGACAACGAGTACCTCGGCCCCGCGGCCATCAACAAGGCCTACCGCTTCGCCATGGACGAACGCGAGGGCGAGGACCGCAAGCAGGAGCGCCTGCGCATCATCGAGCAAGAACACGGCGTTTGGCGTTGCCAGACCCAGTTCTCCTGTACCGAGGTCTGTCCGAAGGACATCCCGCTGACCGAACACATCCAAGAGCTCAAGCGGGAAGCGGTCAAGAACAACCTGAAGTTCTGGTAGCCGTTCGCTACTACAGTTCTCCGAGCGTTCTGCTGCGGGCGCGCCGAGCAGGTATCGCCGTCACGCGAGCCTCGCATGTCACGCGGCTGTGATACGGCTCCCGGCAGTCCGGCGACCCAACAGGGAGGCTTAAGTTCGGGTAATCCTAACCCGCGCACAGCAAGAGACATTCTCACAATGTACGAACACGATGTCATCGTGGTCGGTGCTGGCGGTGCCGGCCTCAGAGCGGCCATCGCGGCGCACGAGGAGGGCGCGGACGTCGCCCTCGTCACGAAGCTCCACCCCGTCCGCAGCCACACCGGCGCGGCCGAGGGTGGCATCAACGCGGCCCTTCAGGAGGGCGACTCGTGGGACCTGCACGCCTACGACACCATGAAGGGGTCCGACTACCTCGGCGACGCCCCCGCAATCGACACCTTCGCCAAGGACGCCCCCGAGGAGGTCATCCAACTCGAACACTGGGGGATGCCCTTCTCCCGGGAAGACGACGGCCGCGTCTCCCAGCGGCCCTTCGGCGGCCTCTCGTACCCCCGGACCACCTACGCCGGGGCCGAGACGGGCCACCACCTCCTGCACACGATGTACGAGCAGGTGGTCAAACGCGGCATCGAGGTGTACGACGAGTGGTACGTCACGCGGCTGGCCGTCACGGACCACGACGACCCCGAGGACCGGCAGTGTCACGGCTGTGTCGGCTACGACATCAAGTCCGGTGAGATAGAGGGCTTCCGCGCCAAGAACGGCGTCATCCTCGCCACCGGCGGCCTCGGGCAGGCGTTCGACCACACGACCAACGCCGTCGCCAACACCGGCGACGGCTGCGCGATGGCCTACCGCGCCGGCGTCCCGGTCGAGGACATGGAGATGATCCAGTTCCACCCGACGACGCTCCCCTCGACGGGGGTACTCATCTCCGAGGGTGTCCGTGGCGAGGGCGGTATCCTCTACAACGACAACGAGGAGCGCCTGATGTTCGAGTACGGCTACGCGAACAACGACGGCGAACTCGCCTCCCGGGACGTGGTCGCGCGCGCCGAACTCACCGAGGTCAACGAGGGCCGCGGCATCGAGGACGAGTACGTCCATCTGGACATGCGCCACCTCGGCGAGGAGCGCATCATCGACCGGCTGGAGAACATCCTCCACCTCGCCGAGGACTTCGAGGGCGTCGACGGCCTCGACGAGCCGATGCCGGTCAAGCCCGGCCAGCACTACGCCATGGGCGGCGTCGAGACCGACGAGAACGGCGAGACGTGTATCGACGGGCTCTACGCGGCCGGCGAGACGGCGTGTGTCTCCCTACACGGCGCGAACCGACTGGGCGGCAACGCGCTGCCGGAACTGCTCGTCTACGGGGCCCGCGCCGGCCACCACGCCGCCGGCAAGGACATGAAAGTCGCCGAGATAGAGACCGGCCCCTCCGCCCAGAGCGAGCCCGGCGAGGTCGAACCGCCGGTCGAACCCGGCGCGGTCGACGCCGGCAGCGAGGACGTGGCCGCCGACGGGGCCGCCGTCGAACCGACCGGTGTCATCGAGACGGCCGTCGACCACGAGCGCACCCGCGTCGACACGCTCTTGGAGGACGACGGCATCAACCACGCCGAGGTCCGCGCCGACGTGCAACAGACGATGACGGACAACGTCAACGTCTTCCGCGAGGAAGATGGTCTGAAGGAGGCCCTACGGGACATCCGCGAGGCTCGCAAGGAGTACGAGGACGTGGCCGTTGCCGACCCCTCGCGCACCTACAACACCGACCTCATCCACACCATCGAGACGCGCAACCTCCTCGACGTGGCCGAGGCCATCACGCTGGGCGCGCTGGCCCGCGAGGAGTTCCGCGGTGCCCACTGGCGCGCCGAGCATCAGGAGCGCAAGGACGACGAGTGGATAAAACACACCATGCTGGCGTGGAACGACGGCACGCCGGAACTGTACTACAAGCCCGTCATCCTCGAAGGCGACGAGCAGACCTACGAGCCCAAAGAGCGCTCGTACTGAACCCGGCGGAACGGGGTTTCGCGGCCCTCTCGTGGCTCCCGACATCTATTTGCGTGCCGCGACCCTACATCGGCGTGTCCGGAAGGGTGGCTCAGTGGTAGAGCGCTACCGGCTGTACTGCCAGAAACTGCTCGGTAGTTACCCGCACAGGGCTCCGCGTGGTTCGAATCCCGCCCCTTCCACTCCCGTGGTACGCGCGAGGAGCGTCGCTATCCGGACACCGAGCGGTTTCTCCCGGCCGATACGCCGCGAAGGTAGTGACTACCGGGTTCGGAAAGGTAGGAAAGTGGGGGTGGGGGGTGGGGGGTGGGGGGTGGATAGGCACCGAGAACGGTGCCACACTTGGTCCGAATGCACCCGTATAAAAAAAGCTACTGTCCCAATTATCAGAGTTGAAAACTCCGTTCGGGGGATACGAACCGGTTCGACACGGCGGTAGGAAGTCCATACCCCGGCGACGGCTCGTAGCACGGGTCTGGTTTCGGCGCTCGCGAGTTGTTCGTGGCAGAAGATGCGTGGGACCGGATTCGAACCGGCGGACCCCTACGGGACAGCGCCCTCAACGCTGCGCCGTTGGCCTGGCTTGGCTACCCACGCTCGTCGTCGCTTACTGCACTCGTTCGTTCCCCGTGGGTCAATAAAAGCGCTTTCGTTTGCGCCCACCGCGGGGAGGACTGTCACCCGAGCGAACCGGACGTTTCAAATACGACGAAGCCGCTACCGCGTCCATGACCAAGTATTCGACCGGCAGTAGCAGTGGCGGTGCCGGTGGGAGTTGCGAGCTCTGCGGGGCGGAGGGGGACCTCCAGACCGCGAGCGTCGCCGGCGCGACGCTGGACGTCTGTGCGGACTGCGCCCGGGACCACGGCGAGTCCGCGGGCCGCGACGGGGGCGACGACGGGTCCCGAGACGAGAGCGACCGTCGTCGCCGCGCCGCGCAGAACGCGGCGAAGATGCACGACGCACAGCAGGGCGACGCCGCGAACTGGGAGGACGGGGCCGACTACGACGACGACCAACTCCCCTACCTCGTCGGGGGCTACGGGGAGCGCGTGACCGAGGCCCGTCAGGAGGCCGGCCTCCAGCCGGCCGAACTCGCCGAGGAACTGGGCGTCGACGAGGCCGACATCCTCGCCGTCGAGCAGGGCCGAGCGACACAAGCCGGTATCGGCGGCTCGCTGGTCGGGGCGCTGGAGAAGCGACTCGACGTGACACTGGCCGAGGACTGAGCCCGCCGCCCCGGTGGACTCTGTGCCGCCCCGGCCGACCCCGACCGTTTTGCACCCGCCGCCCGAAGTGTGGGTATGGAACTCACACCCGAACAGACCGCCGTGCGCGAGACGGTTCGGGAGTTCGCCGTCGAGGAGATACGGCCCGTCGCCGCCGCGGCCGACCGCGAGGAGTCGTTCCCCGAGGACGTGTGGGACGGCCTCGCCGAACTGGACGTGACGGGCCTGACGACGCCGGCCGACTATGGCGGGTTCGACGCCGACCGGGTGACCTACGCCGTGGTCAACGAGGAACTTGCCTACGGGACGCTGGCGGTCGCCACGGCGCTATCGGTCCACTGCCTCGTCACGTCGTGTCTCGCGGAGTTCGCCTCCGAGGCGGTGCGCGAGGAGTGGCTGCCGGCGATGGCCGACGGGCGGCCGGTCGGTGCGTTCGCGCTCTCGGAGCCACACGCCGGCTCGGACCCGCGGGCGATGGCGACCGTCGCGCGCCGCGAGGGCGACGGGTACGTCCTCGACGGGGAGAAGCAGTGGCTGACGAACGGGGAGCGCTCGGGCGTGGTCGTCGTCTTCGCCAAGACCGACCCCGAGGACCCCGACTCGATAACGCAGTTTCTCGTCCCGAAAGACGCCGACGGCCTCTCGGTCGGGGAGCGGGAGGACAAACTCGGCCTGCGGGCCAGCGACACCACGTCGCTGACGCTCGACGGCGTGCGAATCCCGGAGCGGTACCGCCTCACCGAGTCGGGGCGGGGTCTCGCCGCGGCGCTATCGATACTGACCGCGGGACGGGTCGGCATCGCCGCGCAGGCCACCGGGGTCGCACAGGCCGCGCTGGACGCCGCCCGCGACTACGCGACCGACCGCGAGCAGTTCGACCGGCCGATAGCCGAGTTTCAGGCCGTTCGGCACAAACTGGCCGACATGGCGACGACGGTCCGGGCCGGGCGGCTCCTCGCGCTCGACGCCGCCCGCCGGCTCGAACGGGGCGAGGACGCCCGGCAGGCCGCGAGCATGGCGAAGTGCTTCGCCAGCGAGGGGGCCGTCGAGGTGACCAACGAGGCGGTCCAGATTCACGGCGGCTACGGCTACACCACCGACTTCCCCGTCGAACGGCTCTACCGCGACGCGAAGGTGACGACCATCTACGAGGGGACCTCCGAGATACAGCGCGACATCGTCGGCCGTGAACTGCTCGACGGTGATTGAGCGGTCGAAGCCCATTTCTCGGCCGGTCACCTACCGCGGGGCATGGAACACGACGCGGTCGTCTACGACCTCGACGGGACGCTCGTCAGGCTCGCCGTCGACTGGGACGCGGTCCGCGCGGACGCGGCGGCGGCGCTGCGCGAGCGCGGCGTCGACCCCGGTGACGACGGCCTCTGGGCGCTGTTGCAGCGGGCCGACGCGGCCGGACACCGGGAGCCGGTCGAGCGGGCGATAACCGACCACGAGCGCGTCGGTGCCCGCGAGTCGACGCGGCTGGGGCTGGCCGACGGCCTGCCACACGCCGTCCCGGTGGGCGTCTGCTCGCTCAACGCCGAGGCGGCCTGTCGGCTGGCGCTCGAGACACACGACCTCGCCAACCACGTCGGCCCGGTCGTGGGCCGGGACTCGACCGGCTCCGCGAAACCGGACCCGGAGGGGCTGCTCGCGGTCGTGTCGGCTCTCGACGCGGCCCCCGAGGCGACGGTGTTCGTCGGCGACTCCGAGCGCGACGCTGTGACGGCCCGGCGGGCCGGCACCGACTTCGCGTGGGCGACGGAGTTCAGTCAGCGCCGGTACCGAGCGTAGAGCGAGACGGCGACGGCAGTGAGAAACCAGACGACTGCGCCGACTCTGACCGCGAACGTCGCCCGCGCGGTCCACGTCGGGAGCGGCGTTCCGGCCGAGAGGACGGTGACCAGCGGCGCGCCGACGAGGATGGTCACGACGAAGGTGACCTGCATCACCCACCCGTAGTCGACGCCGTCGGGGTCCGTCTGTTCGACTGCTGGCACGCCAGACGCTTGCGCGGGCCGGGGCAAGCCGTTTCCGGTTCGGCCCAACCCGAACACGTATTACGCCGGCGGCCCCCCGACCGGACGTGACTACCGTCCGTGACCTCCAGTCGATGGCGGGCGAGCGACCGATAACGATGCTGACGGCCTACGACGCGGTGACGGCCGGTATCGTCGACGACGCCGGCGTGGACGCGATTCTCGTCGGCGACAGTATGGGCAACGCGGTGCTTGGCTACGAGGACACGCTGCCGGTCACCGTCGACGAGGTCGCCTCTCGGGTCGGTGCCGTCGCCCGCGGGGCCGAGGACGCGCTCGTCGTCGCCGACATGCCGTTCCTCTCGTTCGGTGCCGACGAGGCCGAGAGTGTCGCCAACTGCGGCCGGATGCTCAAAGAGGAGGGCGCGAGCGCCGTGAAACTGGAGTCCGGCCCCCACACCGTCGCGCTGACCGAGCGGCTCGCCGACCTCGGCATCCCGGTGATGGCCCACCTCGGCTTGACCCCCCAGAGCGTCAACCAGACCGGCTACACCCAGCAGGCCACCGACCGCGACGAGGCCGAGCGGATACTCGACCTCGCGCGCGACCACGAGGCCGCCGGCGCGTTCGCGCTGGTGCTCGAACACGTCCCGGCGAACCTCGCGGCGCAGGTCACCGACGCCATCGATATCCCGACCATCGGCATCGGCGCGGGCGGCGGGTGCGACGGGCAGGTGCTCGTGTTCACCGACGTGGTGGGACTGTCCGAGCGCAGTCCGCCCTTCGCCGAGCGGTTCGGCGACGTGCGCGGCGAGGTCGAGTCCGCCGTCGACGACTACGTCGACGCCGTCGAGTCCGGCGTGTTCCCCGGAGAGGACCACGCCAGCACGAGCGCGGAACTGGACGACCTCTACTGACTCACCCGAAGCTTTTTCCACTCGTCAACCGACGTTTCGGGTGTGGTTTACGAGACGGGTAACCGAACGGTCGACGACGCCGTCAGGCGCGTCCTCGACGGCGAGCGACTCGACCGCCGGGACGGACTGGCGCTCATCGCACAGCCGGTCGACGAGCTAGCGGCCGGAGCCGACTACGTCCGGACGCAGTTGGGCGACGGGACGGTCGACGCCTGTTCCATCGTGAACGCGAAAGCCGGGAACTGCGCCGAGGACTGTGGCTTCTGCGCCCAGTCGGTCCACTTCGATACGGGCATCGACGACTACGGGTTCCTCGGCCCGGAGAAGGTACTGGAGGCGGCGAAACGCGCCGAGCGCGACGGTGCCCAGCGGTTCGGTATCGTCGTCGCCGAGAAGGGCGTCTCCAAGGAGCGCCGCCCCGAGGAGTGGCAGGAGGTACTGGAGGCCATCCGGCTGGTCCGCGACGAGACGGCCGTGGAGGTCGACGCCTCGCTGGGCATCCTCACCGAGGAGGAGGCCGCGATTCTCGCCGAGGAGGGGTTGAACCACTACAACCACAACATCGAGACCTCGCCGCGGTACTTCCCGGAGGTCGTCGGCTCCCACGCCTTCGAGGACCGGATTCATACCCTCGAAGTCGCCAAGGAGGCCGGCATGGACCTCTGTGCCGGCGTCATCTTCGGGATGGGCGAGACGCCGACCGACCGCATCGACGCCGCGATGGCGTTGCAGGACCTCGGCGTCTCCTCGCTCCCGGTCAACATTCTGAACCCCGTCGCGGGGACGCCGATGGCCGAACAGGGACTGCCCGACATCACGACCGAGGCGGTGGTCAAGACCGTCGCCGTCTACCGTCTGCTCCACCCGACGGCCCGCGTGCGCCTGACCGGCGGCCGCGAGGTCAACCTCGACACGGACGGACAGGTGGCCGCCCTCGAAGCCGGCGCTGACGGCATCCTCACCGGCGACTACCTCACGACCGAGGGCCAGTCGGCGGCCGACGACCTCGACATCGTCGCCGAGGCCGGACTGGAACCGAACACGGACACGAACGAGTTCGACCCGAGCGAGGTGCGGGACCGGCGCGACGAGGACGGCGACCCCGAGACCGCGGCGGGGACGGCACGGAGTGCGTCGGAACTCCAGTCGGACTGAACGGACACGGCGGCGACCGGCGACAGCCGGACGGTGGCCCCGTTTCGGGCCGACAGAGCGGCCGGCGCGGTTCCGAATTCCCCGACGGTCCGCCCCCGTCTCACGTCTGGCTCTGGTAGAACAGGACCGTGATGGCGACCCCGACGAACAGGTGCGGGAGGAAGACGAACGGGCCGGTCGACGGCGGCCCGATGTACCCGAACGCGAGGTGGACGAGCGGGTTCGATGTCACCGCGTAGAACAGGAGCGCGACGCTGAGGAGGATGAGGCTCCGCGTGTACTTGTTGGGGAGGTCGCGATAGACCGAGAGGTACGTCGCCAGCAGCGCCAACAGGAGGACGAGGTTGAACGTCGTGCTGAACAGTTGCACCCGGGCTATCCACACCAGCAGCTCCGGCGGTGGCCCCTTCGGCGCTGGGGGGAAGAGTTCGAGACCGAGCGTAGCTAACAGACCGGCGAACGCCGCGACACCGGTCACGACGACTGTCTTGACGATAGGGGAACGTTTACTCACCATTGGTATCGAGGTCCGCCTGTTCGGCGATTTCGTCGAGGACGTCGAGGTTGTTCGACATCCGGTCGGTCAGAAAGTACATCTTGCCGTAGCCGTCGCCGTGTGTGGTGACGACGTCGTTTTCTTCGAGCACTTCGAGATGGTGTTGCACGGTCTTGTAGTTCAGGTCGAGCGACTCGGACAACTGGTTCGTGTTCTGGGGTCGCTCCTGAATCGTCTGGACGATTCGGAGGCGGTTTTCGCCGCCCCGCGAACCGCCGATGAGCCACCACAACACCTGCCGCATTGGCTCAGTTGCCGCCTGAAGTACGGAAATAGGTTCTGATTTCTCGGGCGTGGCGGAACTGGGAGGGGCGCGTCAGCGGTCGGGACCAGTAGGGTCATGCGAGGCCGCTACGGGGTGGGCGCGTCCGCGCGGTACAGGTACGCTGCCGCGAGGGCGAACACCAGTTCGCCGCCCTTCGACGCCATCGCCATCTGTCCCCAGCGGCCGCCCAGCAGGAAGAAGGCGACGACCTGTGCGAGCGCGAACACGATGGCGACGAGATACAGCTCGCGACGCCAGTACTTCGTCAGGTAGACGCCGATACCCACGACGAACCCGACTCCGGCGAGGACGAACAGGACGCCCTGCATCGTGTCGAACCGGAAAACCATCGGGGCCATCGAGAGGTGGACGTACGCCGACACCAACGCCGCGGCTATCGCGACGAAGGGGACGACACCCGACGGGAGCCCGGTGAACAGCGGCTTCGATTCGGTTTTTGAACCGTCAGTTGACATGATTTCCCACACCCGAAACGTCCCCGGCGGTGGCCAAAAGGGTTCGCCGAAGTTAGACACAATTTCGACCGAAATGGGACAAAGAAGGTCCGTATCGACATATCTCTCCGGAACTGGTTCGGGTCGTTGTGGAACGAATTTGTGCCTCTCTTGTGCCGAATGACTGCGTAATCTCGGAAATATGATTTAATAGTCCGGTACCAGCCTTCGAGCGTGAACCGGAGTGCCGAACCGTTCTGTATCGTATCGCTCGCCCGCGGCGCAACCCCCCGGGCCGCAAGACCGACCAGCAGACGCGCCGGCGCGGAGGGACCGTCGGTATGAGCCGGCGACGCGTCCTTCGGTCGCTCGCGTTGGCGACGCTGGTCCTCGGGAGCGCCGTCGCCGCCGTCGGAACCGGTGTCGCGGCCCAGACCGACGTGCAGATATCGTCGGTGACGCTGACCCCGAGCGACCCCGCGCCCGGCGAGACCGTCACCGTGGAGACGACCGTCTCGAACCTCGAAACGAGCGACGGTGCTGTCGACGTGACTGACGTCTACCTCCGGAAGTCGGGGTCGACGACCGAGTACGCGCGAGTCGGCGGCGTCGGGTCGGTGTCCTCGGGCGGCTCCATCACGGTGCCGATGACGGCCACGTTCGACAATCCGGGCTCGAAGCGGCTGACGGTCCACGTGGTCGTCGAGGACAACGACGGCGACACCCGCGACTACGAGTACCCGCTGTACGTCGACGTGGAAGCGCCCGACGAGACGCTGCTCTCGTTCGGCACCGACGACCCCGTCGCCGGCAGCGAGAGCCCGGTCAACGTCTCCGTCGTCAACAGCGACGACGACCGCATCACCGGCGTCCAGTTGGACCTCTCCGGGGACGGGACCGTCGAGGAGTCCACGCGGGTCAGCGCGGCCGTCGACGCCGGTGCCGAGCGGACCTTCCAGTACGACGTGGCGTTCGACACGGCCGGGACGAAGACGCTCACCGGGAACCTGACGTACACGACCGCCGACGGCGTGACGCGGACGACGGCCGAGAGCATCTCCGTCGCCGTCGACGAACCGACCGTCGACGCGAACCTCTCGGCGGCCGACGCGGACGGCGGGACGGCAGTGACGCTGACGAACTTCGGGAACACCGACCTCACGGACGTTGAACTCACCGCCGAGTCCGAGGGCGCGGTGGTCGAGCGCACGCTCATGGCCGACGTGGCCCCCGACTCGAACCGCACGGTCCGATTCGACTTCGGCGACTCGGTCGATGGCACCGTCACGTACACGGCGACCTACGAGGCCGCGGGCGAGTCCTACGCCGCGACGGCCAGCGAGGACACGCGCGACGAGGTGCTGGGCGAGATACGCCTCACCGGCGTCGAGGTGACCCGGACCGGGACGGACGTGACCGTCGAGGGCGACGCCGCCAACGTCGGGAGCACCGACACCGAGTCCGTGGTCGTGACCGTCGCCGACGGGACGAGCGCCAGCCCCGCCGCACCGTCGGGCGAGTACTTCGTCGGTGCCGTCGAGGCCAGCGAGTTCGCCACCTTCGAACTCACGGCGACGGTTGGGTCCGGCGCGGCGTCGGTCCCCGTCGAGGTGTCCTACATCGTCGACGGCGAGCGGGTGACGACGACCCAGCAGGTGTCGCTCGCATCGGCGAGTTCGGCGTCCGAACAGGCCAGCGGCGGCGAGTCCGGCGGCACGGGCGCGAACGGCGGGCCGCCCGGGGGCGCTCCCGGTAGTTCCGGTGGCGGCCTCTCCCTGCCGATGCTCGCCGTCGTCGGCCTCGTGGTGGTCGCCGCGGCCGGCTTCGGCGTCTACCGCTGGCGAGACCAATGAGCGTCATCGAACTCGACGAGGTGGTGAAGCGCTACCGGAACGGCGAAGAGGTCATCGAGGCGCTGAAAGGCGTCGGCTTCCGGGCCGACAGCGGCGAGATGGTCACCATCGTCGGGCCGTCCGGTTCGGGCAAGAGCACGCTGTTGAACATGATCGGACTGCTCGACACGCCGACCGCGGGCACGGTCCGGCTCGGCGGCCGGGAGGTGACGGACTTTTCCGAGGACGAACTCACCGAGGAGCGCCGGTCGGCCATCGGCTTCGTCTTTCAGGAGTTCCACCTGCTCCCGATGCTCACGGCGACCGAGAACGTCGAACTCCCCTCGATGTGGGACACGTCCGTCGACCGCCGCGACCGGGCCGTCGACCTGCTCCGGCGGGTCGGGCTTGGCGACCGGCTCGGCCACACGCCCGACCAGCTATCGGGCGGCCAGCGCCAGCGGGTCGCGCTCGCGCGGGCGCTGGTCAACGAGCCCGACATCCTGTTGGCCGACGAGCCGACGGGGAACCTGGACCAAGACACCGGCGAGACGATTCTCGAAGAGCTGACGCGGCTCAAGGAGGACGAGGAGGTCGCCATCGTCTCGGTGACCCACGACGAGCAGATGCTCGACTACACCGACCGCGTCGTCGAACTGGTCGACGGGGTGATACAGTGAGCGTCGCCGACCTGCTGTGGCGGGTCCCGAGCGTCCAGATGGCGTGGCGCAACCTCGGCCGGAACCGGCTCCGGACGGGGCTGGCGATGCTGGGCATCGTCATCGGCGTCGTCGCCATCGCCTCGCTGGGGATGGCCGGCGTGGCGCTACAGGAGCAGGCCTCGTCGAACCTCGGCGGGCTGACCGACGAGGTGACCGTCTCGGCCGGGCAGGACAGCACCACCGACGGCGTGACCGAGGACCAAGTCGCCGAGATTCGGGACGTGGCCGTCGACGCCGACGTGGTCCCCCAGAAGTCCAACCAGACGACCATCGAGTCGCGGAACGGGAACGAGGCCCGGGTCAGCGTGACGGGGGTGACGCGGGCCGACGCCCTCTACAACGTCTCGGCCGGCGAGAGCCCCCGGCGGCTCCAGTCCGGCGCGCTGATAAGCAACGGGACCGCGCGGACGCTCGGCCTCGAACTCGGCGACCCGGTCGAGTACGACGGACAGCTGTACCGGGTCCGCGGCCTGCTCGAATCCGACGGCGGCTTCGGCCCCGGCGGCGGGAACGAACTCGTCCTCCCGGTGGCGGCGCTGTCGGACCAGCAGTACTACGACTCGGTCACCGTCATCGCCGAGGACGGGGACGCGGCCACCGAACTCTCGGACACGCTCGACGCCCGGTTCAACAGCGAGGACGAGACGGTGCTGAGCATCCAGAGCTTCGGCGGGGCGCAGGACCAGATTAACTCGTTCCTGAACACGCTCAACCTCGCCCTGCTGGGCATCGGCTCCATCTCGCTGGTGGTCGCCAGCGTCGCCATCCTCAATGTGATGCTCATGAGTACCATCGAGCGGCGGGGCGAAATCGGCGTTCTCAGGGCCGTCGGCATCCGCCGAGGGGAGGTCCTGCGGACCATCCTCGCGGAGGCCGCCTTCCTCGGCGTCGTCGGCGGCGTCGTCGGCGCGACGGCGTCGCTGGCCGTGGGGCTCGTCGTGTTCCAGATGCTGACCGGCGACGCCCTCGGCGTCCTCGGCTGGGCGAGCTCGCAGTATCTCCTGTACGGGTTCGCGTTCGCCGTGTTCGCCAGCACGCTGAGCGGGCTCTACCCGGCGTGGAAGGCCGCGAACGACCCGCCGGTCGAGGCGCTGCGGGGGTGACCTCGCAGCGGCCGTCGCGGACCGAGCCGCCGCTGTGACGCTTACGTGTCGGAGAACCGGTCTGTGACGCCGCCAAAGGGGGTGTCGAAACCGGGGTGGTGCCCCGGGGCGTGTGACACTACGGAGCCTCTCGGCTCCATCGGTCGCTAGCGGCGGCACCCGTATAAATATCTGGTGCGTTTCGACTGGAGATTTCGACGTAGCCACGCTGACGGCGTCGGACTAGACAGTTGGTAACGCAACCGAAACCGGCCTCCTGTGAGCCGTTGTCGGTCGGGGCGAGGCGGTGTCGGCGCGGGGTGTTGACAGTCGGGGCGGTGTCGGTCGGCATGGTGTCGGTGGGCGCGAGGCGCTACCGGTCGGGGCGGTGACCCGGGTGCGACGGCCGTCTCAGTCGTCGAGGCCCAGCAGCGACGACACGTCGGTCCCGTCGGCGAGGAGTTCCCGCATGCGCTCGACGGTCTCCGCGTCACGGGTGCGACCGGAGCGGAGGACATCCTCCAGTCGGTCGATGGTCGTCCGGGTGTCGGACTGGACCGACAGGACCGGGACGGCCTCCTTCTCGGCGCGGCCCAGCACCGCGCTGGCCGGCCGTAAGCCGCCGGTCAGCAGGAGCGCCTTGATGCCCGAGGCCTCCAGCGCGGCGGTCTGAATCTCCGAGCGGTCCCCACCGGTAACCATCACGGCGTCGCGGGTGCGCCGGAACCGGTCCAAGGCGCTGTTGCCGCCCATCGCGCCGACGGTGAACCGCTCGACGTGGGTGTCGGTGGCCGCCTCGGCCGTGAGCACGTCCGCGCCGAGGCTGTCCGCGAGGTCCGCGACGGTGATGCCGGCGAGTTCCTGCACGCGGGGAAGCGCGCCGAAGACCGGGACGCCGCGCCCTTCGAGGAACGGGATGACGTCGTCGGTCAGTTCGTCCATCGCGGCGTCGGCGACGCCGTTGAACAGAACACCGCCGAGTCGGTCGCCGATGGCTGCGGCCGCGTCGAGTACCTCGTCGGTGTCGTCGGCGGTGACGAAGCCACAGACGACCACCACCGTGGCGTCCAGCGCCTCGGCGATGTCCACGTCGGTGAGGTCGACGATGCCGCCGGTGGTGAGTTCGTCGCTGCCCTCGACGACCATCAGGTCACGGCCCTCCGAGAGGGCCCCGTAGCTGTCGATGACGCGCTGGCGGAGTTCGGCCGGGTCTTCGCGGCCCCGCAGGGCCTCCGTGACGAACGTCGGCGAGTAGACGATGGGCTCCATCTCGTGCATCTCGTCGTCGAGTCCCAGTAGCGTCCGGGCCAGCATCGGGTCCTCGTCGCGGGTCTTGCCGACGGCGCTCTGGAGGCGGGTCCCCTTGGGCTTCATGTACCCCACGTCGTGGCCCGCCTCCTGTGCGGTCTGTGCCAGCGCGAGCGCGATAGCTGTCTTGCCGATGCCTTCCTGCGTCGAAGTGACGAGTACGGTGTTGTCGGTCATAGTTTCTCCTGGTCGAGCGTGAGCCGCAGGTCGACCGCCTGCACCCCGTCGGGGGTCGCAACGAGCGGATTGATGTCCAGTTCGACGATGGCCGGGAAGTCGGTGACCAGCTGTGAGAGGCGCTGTATCGTCTCGACGAGGGCGTCCTCGTCGACCGGGGCGCGGCCGCGCGCGCCGCGCAACAGCGGGGCGGAGTCGATGTCGTCGAGCATCCCGCGGGCCTCCGGTTCGCTGACGGGCGCGACCTTCACGGTGTTGTCTTCGAGCACCTCGACGAAGATGCCGCCGAGGCCGAACAACAGCAGCGGCCCGAACTGCGGGTCGCGGTTCATCCCGAGGATGGTCTCGGTTCCCGCGTCGAGGTCCACCGTCTCCTGCACTTGGACGCCCAACACGGTGGCGTCCTGCTGGTAGTTGCGCGCGCGGACCACGAGGTCCTCGAAGGTGTCCTCGACCGCCTCCGGCGGGACGCCGACCTCCACCCCACCGATGTCGGACTTGTGGAGGATGTCCGGGCTGACGATTTTCATCACCACCTCGTCGCCGATGTCCTCGGCCACCCGGCGGGCCTCGGTGGGCGACGAGACCACCGCGCCCCGCGGCGTCGGGATGCCGTAGGCGTCCAGCAGTTCCATCGCCTCGACGCCGAGGCGGTTGGTGTCCCGCCGGGCCGCGGACTGGAGTACCTCGCGGGCGCGCTCGCGGTCCACGTCGAAGGTCGTCGGCTCCGCGTACGCTCTGGACTGGATGCGCTGGTACTCCGCGAGCGCGTCGAGGCTCTCGACGGCGCGGGCGGGGTCGAAGTAGTTCGGGACCCCGCCCTCGCTGAGCACGTCCCGGCCCGCGCCGACGGACTTCCCGCCCATCAGGGTCGCGGCCACGGGTACATCGTGGGCCGCCTGTTGCTCGACGACGACCTCGGCCAGTCTCTCGAAGGAGAGGACGGCGGTCGGACAGGCCACGACGACGGCCATCGAGACGTCGTCGTCGGCCAGCACCGTCTCCAGCGCCACCTCGAACCGCTCGGCGGGCGCGTCGCCGATGATGTCGACCGGGTTGTAGATGTTGGCCTCGTCGGGCACGACCTCGCCCAACCGTGAGAGGGTATCGTCGCCGAACTCGGCCAGTTCGAGGTCCGAGTCGCCGACGGCGTCGGTGGTCATCACGCCGGGGCCACCGGCGTTGGTGACGATGGCGACCCCGTCGCCGTCGGGCAGCGGCTGGCCCGAGAGTATCTGTGCGAAGTCGAACAGCTCTTGGACGGACTCGACCCGCAGCGTTCCGGCTTGCTCCAGTCCGGCCTCGTAGGCCCGCTCGGACCCAGCCATCGCCCCCGTGTGGGAGGCCGCCGCCGACGCGCCGGCGTCGGTCCGACCGGACTTGACGAGGACGACCGGGGTGTCCTGTGTCACCTCGCGGGCCGTGCGGACGAACGACTCGCCGTCCGCGATGTCTTCGAGGTAGCCGAGGATGACCTCGGTGTCGGGGTCGTCGCCCCACTCGGCGATGAAGTCGCCCTCGTCGAGGACACTCTTGTTGCCGACGGAGACGATGTCCTTGAACCCCACGTCTCGCTCGGCCGCCCAGTCCAGAACCGCGGTGACGAACGCGCCCGACTGGCTCATGAAGGAGATGTCGCCGGACTCGGCCATCTCGTTGCCGAACGTGGCGTTCAGGCCGACGGCCGTCGACATGACCCCGAGGCTGTTGGGGCCGACGAGGTTGAGGTCGTGAGCCTCGGCCACGTCCCGCAGTTCGGACTCGCGGGCGGCCCCCTCGCTCCCGGTCTCGCCGAATCCCGCAGTGATGACGACGACGTTGTCGATGCCGGCGACCGCCGCCGACTCGATGGCGTCGACCGCTACGTCCGGCGGCACGACGACGACGGCCACGTCGACCGTCTCGGGGGAGGGAACGTCGCCTATCTCGTCGTGACACCGGAGACCCAGTACTTCTTCCTTGTACGGGTTGACCGCCAACACCTCGCCGTCGAACGTCGCCAGTAGGTTCGACGTGATGGCGCGGCCGACCGACCCCTCCGAGTCGGTGGCCCCGACGACGGCGACCCGTTCCGGCGCGAACAGCGTCGATAGTCGTCCCATGCCTCTAGTCGACGGTTGCGAACCCACGCACGAAATACCTGCCGGGCACTCCCAGTCTCCGGGATTTTAGACGGTAAATCGCCATGGATTCGGGAGCCAAATCCACACTCGGGGAGTTTTTGTCGTCGGTGGGCGTACCGCTCGCCCATGTCCGACAGCGACCTGCTCGCAGCGTTCGACGACCGCGTCGTAGAGAGCGTCGCCGAGACCAGCAGCGTCGACCGGGACCTGCTGGCCGACGCCGTGGCGACCCACCAGCGACAGATGCGCGCCAACCCCGGCGCCGAGGACCTCGTCTACGAGTGGCGCAAGCGCTTCGACGCGCCGGTCGTCCACCGGACGCCGGCGGTCTACTACGTCGCCGTCCCCGCGACCGTCTGGGAGGAGTTCCGGGCGGCGCTGGACGAACCGGACTACCTCTCGGCGGCCGTCGTGGCAGTCCACCAAGAGCAGACTATCCGGACCGAGGGCGTCGACGCGACCGACATCGGGGCCGACGACGCCGCCGTCGTCGTCGCTCGTCCCGAGTAACGGCGGCGTCCCGCTTACCGCACGAGTAGACCCGCGTTCGGTCGTTCGCGCCGCTCCTTTGCGAACTTATGACGCACATCACGTGAACTAATTTTGGTGGTACGAAAAATCTCTTTTCCTAGGTGCCAACCTTTAAGTGAGTGCCGCGAGTACAACGAAGTGAACATGGCCACCCAAGAAGAGCGCGTCCTGATGGAGTCCGGCGAAGTCGAAGAGAACAGCCTGCGTCTCGACAAGGAGAAGTCCGAGCAGATAATCGACGCCCTGAACCAAGACCTCGCGGACACGTACACGCTGTACCACCAGCTCAAGAAGCACCACTGGAACGTCTCCGGGGCCGAGTTCCGCGACCTCCACCTGTTCCTCGGCGACGCCGCCGGGGAGGCCGAGGAGGCCGCCGACGAACTCGCCGAGCGCGCGCAGGCCCTGGGCGGGGTCCCCGTCGCCGGCGGCAAGGCACAGGAGGAACACGCCACCGTCGAACCGGAGGGCAACGACGTCTACGACATCCGGACCTCGCTGTCCAACGACCTCGAGATGTACGGCGACGTCATCGAGTCGCTGCGCGACCACATCGAACTCGCCGAGAACCTCGGCGACCACACGACGGCCCAGATACTCCGTGAGATAATCGTCGACGTCGAAGACGCCGCCCACCACATCGAGCACTACCTCGAGGACGACACCCTCGTCTTCGAAGGCGCGATGGACTGAGGGCGGACACCGACGGCCGTTTTACGAAGCTCCCGTTTTCGGCGTGCCGACGCATCGAGCGTAGCCTACAGCGGGAGACAAAACGGCGTAGCGAACACACGAGGCTGTAACGCGGAGTAAAAGGAGAGACGAAGCGCCGGCGTTATCGGGGACAGTCGACCGTGAGGTCGGTCGCTATCCAGCCGTCGCGGTTCCCGTCCTCGGTGAAGACCGTCCGTTCTGTGCCGCTGCTGTGGGCCGTTACCCGCGGCGACTCGGAGTTCTCGTCGCGACCGGCGACGTCGTCCGTTTGGCTTGGCATTAGAAGTGATTAGGCAACCCTAAAGATAAAAGGATTTTGGTTGCCCTAGTCGAACGGAGAGACTTTTGTGTCGCTCGCGCCTACCGCCGCGCATGAGCGCGAGTTCGAGCGACGACCTTCCAGCCCTCCTGTCGGACCTCGTCACGACGCTGCAGGACCTCCAGACGGAGGTGGAGCCGACGACCGAGAGCGGCCTCCCGCGGCCGCCCACGCCCGACGAGTTGCTTCGGTTCACCACGGACGTGACCATTCCCGCCGCCATCCTCGTGTTGAAGACGAACATCGAGGCGCTGAAGCTCCTCAGGCGCGCGCTGCGGCTGGCCGACGGCCGGGAGCCGTCGACGGGGTCCACCGGCGAGGTGCGGGCGCGAGCGACGGAACTGAGCCGGACAACGCTGTCCCGACTCGACGACGCGCTGTCGGAGGTCCAGTCGGCCGTCGAGGGGCGGCCGCCCGACGACGACGCCCGCGAACTCCTCGCGGAGGCCCGGCGGCTCCGGACCGAACTGGACGACCGGCTCGCCGACGAGCCGCCCGTCGAGAACGGTAGCGGCGGGGAGAGCGAGGAGTCCGTCTCTGTCGACGTTGACGCCGAGCTACAGTCCCTGAAAGACGACGTGGACGACGCCGCCGGCGCGGCCGACGACGCCGACGGGGGCGACACCGACGAGGGTGACGCGTAGCGGCCTTCGGCCGGGCAAAAATATAACACAACAAACATAATGTTTTATTATTGCATAGGTCGTCGTAGCTGACGCCATGTCGAAGCCAGCGTCTCCGGCGAACAGGCGAGCCGAACTGCTCGTCAGGTCCGACCTGCCGAGGCCGACCGAGATGCGTCGCGCGGCCGTCGAAGCCGACCTGCAGGACCTCGTCGCCGCGGGCGTACTCGACGAGTGGGAGACGACGCGGTGGGAGAAGCGCGTCCCGATGACAGGCGACGGCGACCGCCCCGAGCGGACGCTGTACAACGAGTTCACCGACTGGGCGCGCGAGGCCGGCGCGTACCTCGCGCCCTTCTTCGACACGCGGCTGTGTTACAGCACGGAGACCGGCGAGAAGCGCCGGGAACTGGTCCTGCCCGCGCTGTGTCTCGCCGTCTACGAGGACGGCGACCTCGTCCGCGTCGCGCCCGCCGCCGCGGCCGGGCGAACGGAGTCGGTCGCGGACTGTCTGGCGGCCCTGCGACAGCGCCGCGACCCGTCGACGCGGCGTACGGTCGCCCCCACCTCGGCCGACTGACCGCGGCGGTCGTCGCCGGCTACTCACTCGGTCAGCGCCGCCCGTATCCGGTCGACGACGAGCGCCGGCTCGTCACCGCGAAGACACATCGGGTTCAGCGTCACCACTCCCTCCTCCAACCGGTCCGCGCCGACGTACACCCGCGGGTCGCCGGCCCGTAACTCGCGGACCAGCGCCGTGGCGTCGAGCGCGCTGGCGTCCGGGTCGACCGCGAGGACGACCGTCGGCGCGACGTTCGTCCCGTCGTCGGCAACCGTCGCGTCCAGTCCGGCGTCGGTCAGCGCGGTTGCCATCTCCTCGGCCGTCGCCGCCCACGCCTCGCGGTTCCGCGCGTGGTCCTCGTCGACGAAGGCGTCGAGCGCCGCGAGCAGGCCGGCCAGTTCCTCCTTCCCGACCTTCGTCGGCCGGCCGATGCCCTGCCGGGGCACGCCGTCGACGGCGTCGCGGTCGACGAGGCCCTCGGGCGGGTCCCACACCGACGGCGCGACGTGGGTGTCGAGTTGCTGGAGCGCGATGGAGGAGACGTACTCGCGGCGGCCGGCGACGATGCCGGTCGTCTGTGGTCCCCGAATCGCCTTCCCGCCGCTGAACACCACGAGGTCCGCGCCGGCGTCGACGAACCGCGAGAGGTTCCCGACCGGCGGGAGTTCGGCGGCGGCGTCGACCACGACCGGGACGCCGTTGTCGTGGGCCACCTCGGCGACCGTCGCCAGCGGCGGGCGCGTGAACTCCTTCTGGACGTAGAACACCGCCGCGGTCTCCGAGCCGATGGCCGCGTCGAGTTCCCACGGCTCGACCTCGCTGGCACCGGTGCCGAGGTGGACGTCGTTGGTCCCCACGTCGACGAGTGTCGCGCCGGCCGCCCGGAGCGCGTGGTCGTAGCCGGTCCGGTGGGTCCGCGGGACGACCACCTCGCTTGCCACCCCGTCGGTGTCGGGCAGTCGTGCCATCGTGTCGAGGTCGTGGCCCGCGATGGCGGCCGCCGTCGAGAGCGTGAGCCCGGCCGCGGCCCCGCTGGTGACGTAGCCCGCCTCGGCCCCGGTCACCTCGGCGATTCGCTCGGAGGCGCGGGCCTGTAGCTCGCCGAGTTCGACGAACTCGTCGGCGGCCCGCTCCATCGCCTCCAGCGCCGCCGGCCGGATGCGGCTCCCGCCGACTCGGGTCTTCGTCCCCGCGGCGTTGACGACCGGCGTCGCGCCGAGTTCGCGGTACAGTGAGTCGTCGTCGGTCACACCGACCCTCGGACCGACCGGAATAAATAGGTTCGCGGTCCGGTCAGACCGGGTCCCAGCGGTAGCCGTCCCAACTGGTGCTCTCGGGGTTGGCGCTTTTCAGTCCCACCTCGGGGTCGCGCAGTTCCTCGACGTACACCGGCTCGACGGTGTCGCCGGATTCGACGTCGTCGGTGGTGACCTGTCCGAGCGCGCGGACGAAGTCGTCGCTCGCGGCCTCGACGCCGGAGAGGTCGAACTCGACGATGGCGAGGGTATTGGGCTCCCGGACGCCCGGGGGCGTCGCCGTCGACTTCGTCCACGTCACGACCGCCGCGGTCCGGTCCGAGAGGTCGAGGGTCGTCTCCTGTGGCCGCCCACAGTCGGGACAGCGGGGGTGAGTCGGGTACGAGACGTGGCCGTCGGGACACGCGCCGGCTTCCAGCGTCATTCTGCGGCCTCCATGATGGTGGTGATGACACAGTTTCCGAACCCGCCGACGTTACACGCCAGTCCGACCTCGGCCTCTACCTGCCGGGGGCCGGCCTCGCCGACGAGTTGTTCGTATATCTCGACGCCCTGTGCGACCCCGCTGGCTCCGAGCGGGTGGCCCTTGGACTTCAGCCCGCCGGAGGTGTTGATTGGGAGGTCGCCGTCCTTGGCGGTGGTGCCGTCCATCGCCAGTTCCCACGCGGTGCCCTGCTCGGCGACGCCGATGCCCTCCAGTTGCAGGAACTCGAGGATGGTGAACATGTCGTGGAGTTCGGCGATGTCGAGGTCGTCGGGGCCGAGCCCGGCCATCTCGTAGGCCTGCTCGCTCGACTCGACGACGCCGCCCATCACCGTCGGGTCGTCGCGCTCGTGGACGACGTGGGTGTCGGTCGCCCCGCCGATACCGGAGACGACGGCGTACTCGTCGGTCAGTTCGGCGGCGCGCTCCTCGGTGGTGAACAGCATCGCGGCGCTGCCGTCCGTGATGGGACAGAAGTCGTACAGCCGGAGCGGGTCGGCGATTATCGGCGACTCCAAGGCCGTCTCCACGTCGATCTCCTTCTGGAACTGCGCGTTGGGGTTGTCGACGCCGTTCTCGTGGTTCTTGACCGCGACGCGGGCCAGCGACTCGCGAGGGGCGTCGAACCGTTCGAGGTAGTGCCGGGCCGTCATCCCGGCGAAGGACGGCAGAGTGACGCCGTGTTTGTACTCGTCGGGGTGTGTGATGGAGGCGATGATGTCCGTGGCCTCCCCGGTGGTCTTGTGGGTCATCTTCTCGCCGCCGACCAGCAGCGTCATCTCGCTGGCACCCGAGGCGACCGACTGCCACGCCTCGTAGATGCCCGCCCCGCCCGACGAGGAGGTCTGGTCGACCCGCTCGGTGTAGGCCGGCAGGAGGCCGAGGTCGTGGGCGAGCAGGTTCATGATGCCCCCTTGGCCCTCGAACTCCCCGCTCGCCATGTTCGATACGTACAGGTGGTCCACGGCGTCGGGTTCGACCCCCGCGTCGCCGAGACACTCCTCGCCCGCCTGTGAGAGGAGTTCCCGTATCCAAGCGTCGCGCTGGCCGAACTTCGTCATCGACGCGCCGATTACTGCGACTCCCATGCCCCGACCCACTCGGGGACGGAGTGTATTCGTTACGGTCGACCTGTCGGGTGACTGACCGTCTCACTCGCCCATGCGGGCGACGGCCAATCCGCTTCCGGCCGCGTCGCCGGCCGTCGTGACACAGAGCCGCCACCCGTCGTCCGTTCGGGAGAGGTCGTCGAGTCGCGGGGCGACGGTCGTCCGTCGAAGGAACTCGACGACGACGGGGAGGACGGGACAGGCGTCCTCGGACAGCGTGGGCCGGTAGCCCCCGAGCGTCACGCGTCGCGGCCGGCGGCCGGGTCCCTGCGGGGCGGCCGCAACCGACCACGAGGAGAGCAGTCCGGTGGCGGCGAGCGTCCGGAGCGTCCCTTCGAGCGGGTCCCGGCCCGCCCGACGGCGCGGCAGCGACCCGGCGGCCGAGCGCAGCAGGTCCGCCTGCTCGGCGGGGTCGAGGTGGCGGTCGATAGCCGACGCCATGCTCTCGACGAGTTCCAGACAGAGCGTCTCGCGGTTCTCGGTCTCCTCGGCGGCCGCGAGGTAGGTGTCCATCACGGCACGCTCGACGGACTGGTGGCGGCCCGCGAGCGTCTCGAACAGCGCCGCCGCGACGGTGTGGCAGTACTCGGGGAGCGAGGGCGGGCCGGACGGGCGCTCGGTCCCCCACGGCCCCTCGCAGACGATGAGGTCGTGGACCTCGACGCCGGGGTCGTAGCGCCGGAGCGCGGTCCGGTAGGCGGTGGCGACCGACGCCGCCTCGGCGGCGGTGTCCCGGTCGGGGAACTGGACGCCGGTGACCGGGTGTGGCGCGGACCCCGTACGCGAACTCACGACGCGGTAGGGGCCGACGGCGACGCTCAGTTCGTCGAGCCGCGACCGGATGTCCGCGAGAGTCCGTCCGACCATGGTTACAGGGAGTGTTTGGGCACTATTTCGGGGTCCGGCGTGTACCGGACCGACGCCGCAACGTCGAAGACATCGCGGAGCAGTTCCTCGGTCACGACCTCGTTGGGCGGCCCCCAGTCGTAGAGTTCGCCGTCGTCCATCGCCACGAGATAGTCGGCGAAGCGCGCGGCCTGTGCGATGTCGTGGAGTACCACCACGATGGTCACGTCCCGCTCCTCGTTGAGCCGCGTCACCGTCTCCATCACCCGTAGTTGGTGGTGTAAGTCCAGAAACGTCGTCGGTTCGTCCAGCAGGAGCACGTCTGTGTCCTGTGCCAACACCATGGCGATGAAGGCGAGTTGCTTCTGTCCGCCCGAGAGGGTGCCGACGGGTTCGTCCCGCAGGTGGTCGACGCCCGCGAGGTCTATCGCCCGCTCGACGGCCTCGTGGTCGGCCTCGTCGGTCGACTCGAAGAAGCCCCGATACGGGTAGCGACCGTGGTAGGCCAGTTCCTCGACGGTCACGCTCCCGGGCGCGTCGTTCTCCTGTGAGAGGTGGCCCAGTTCGCGGGCCAGCGCTTTCCGGTCGTAGCGCTGGACGCGCTCGCCGTCGAGCAGTACCTCGCCGTCGTCCGGGGACAGCTGCCGGGCGAGCGTCTTGACGAGCGTACTCTTGCCGCTGCCGTTCGGGCCGACCAGCGCGGTTATTTCGCCCTCGGGGATGTCGAGGCGTTCGAGCGCGACGACCGGCTCCTGTTCGGCCGTGTAGCTGACCGACAGGTCGGTCGCCGCGAGCGTGCTGTGTCGGTCGGTTCCGCTCTCCGTCGCCGTCTCGGTTTCGTGCGTTTGCATCAGATATCACCCAGCCGTTCGCTCCGCCGCATCAGGTACAGGAAGTACGGCCCGCCCAGCAGTCCCGTCACGATGCCGACGGGGAGCTGGATGGGCGAGAGCGCCAGTCGCGCCCCCACGTCCGCCGCGGTGACCAGCGCCGGACCGACGAACAGACACCCCACGAGCAGCCGCCGGTAGTCGCTGCCGACGAGGTTGCGCACGAGGTGCGGGACGACGAGGCCGACGAAGCCGACGAGGCCGGCGACGGCCACGGCGACGGCCGTCGTGGCGATAGCCAGCGCCGACAGCCCGAACCGGACCCGCTCAACGTTCATCCCCAGCGAGGTCGCGGTGCGCTCGCCCAGCAGGAGGACGTTCAACTGTCGGGAGCCGGCCAGCGCGAGCGCCAGCGAGAGCACGCTCCACGGGAGCGCCGTCCGGACCTGCTCCCAGTCGGTCCCGGTCAGCGAGCCGGTCAGCCACGACAGCGCCGTCTGGACGACGCCGGTGTTGCCCGCGAAGAAGAACAACCCCATCTGGAGGGATTGCCCGACCGTGGCGACGATGATGCCCGCGAGAACGAGCCGGACGGGGTTGGTCCCGCCCTTCCACGCGATGCCGTAGGTCAACAGGAAGGCGACGGTCCCGCCGGCCGCCGCGACCGCCGGCAGGTACGCGGTCAACACCGGCGCGAGGATGAGCGCCACGAGCACCGCCAGGCCGGCCCCGGCGCTCACGCCGAGGACGTACGGGCTGGCGAGTTCGTTGCGCGTGACCGCCTGAAAGATGGCTCCGGCGACCGCGAGGTTCGCACCGACGATGAGACCGACCACCAGCCGCGGAATCCGTATCTTCCAGACGATGAGCGTCTCGTTGGACACCTCCGGAAACGGGCCCCCCAGCAGGAGGTTCGCCAAGACCTCCGGCCGCGTGACGACGGCGGGGTCGAATATCGACCGGAAGACCGTGCCGGGGGCCATCGGGTAGGAACCGTACCGAATCTGCATGAATCCGCCGACGACGAGGACGGCGAGGCTCCCCGCGACCACGAGCCCGAGGTCGCGGTCGCGGAGCGCCTGCCACCCGTTGTCGGGCCTGTGGCTCCGGGCGTCGGCGGCTACGCCACCGTCAGTGCGAGGGCTGTCGGTCATCCGTCGGCGTCACGCACCCGCGACGATGTCGGCGATGCGGTCGCGGTCGAACAGCGTCTCGTCGCTCGTGACCGCGCCGAACGTGTCCGGGAACAGCTGTTGGGCCGCTCGCTCGGTGAGGAAGAAGTTCTGAATCGGCCCCTGATGGAGGAATCCGCCGCGGTAGACCCGGCCGTTCTGGACGGCGGTCAGTTGGCTCGCCACGTCGTGGTCCTGCATGTAGCCGAGGACGGTGTCGCGGAACTCCTGTGGCGACTTGCGCTCGTGGCCCCGGACCAACACCACGTCGGGGTCGATGTCCAGCATCGCCTCGTAATCCACCTTCCCGCGGTCGTTCGTGCTGAGACCCTCGACGCCGGTGCCGGCCAGGGCGTCGGCGACGCCGAGGTCGTGCCACTGCTTCTTGCTGGTCCCTTGGTCGGTCAGCCGGTACGGCGAGAACTCCTCGGGCTCGTCGGCGGCCGCGTAGGTCAACAGCGCGTTCGGTCGCTCGCTGGCCGGCGGCAGGTCGGTCTGGATGTCGGCGATGAACTCGTCGTGGTACTCCTTCATGGCCTCGTAGCGGTCGGTCGCCTGAAACACCTGCGCGACCTTCTCGAAGGCCTCGTACAGCGAGTAGTAGCGGTAGTCGTGCCACGAGTCCTCGCGGCGGAAGACGAGGTTCCCGAAGAAGGGCGCGACGTTGTCCCGAATCTCGGCCACGTCGGACTCGGACCAGCCGAACCAGTTTATCATCATCTTCGGGTCCATCAGGTGGATATCGTTGTCCAGTCGGTAGAGGGGCTCTTTCGGAATCGTGTCGCCGAGCAGTTCGTTCTCGGTCAGCAGCGACCGGTCGACGCTGAGGCCGTCTAGCTCGTCGTAGACGTAGGTGTAGTACCGGTCGGCGTAGCCGATGCCCGTGATGCCGTCAGCCCGGCCCAGCGCGACCGCCATGTCGGCGTAGCCGCCGTCGTAGGCGATCCACTTCTCGGGGACCGAGTCGAACGTGACTTCCCC
This sequence comes from Haloarcula sp. MBLA0138, assembly GCF_055632455.1. NCBI lineage: Archaea > Methanobacteriati > Methanobacteriota > Halobacteria > Halobacteriales > Haloarculaceae > Haloarcula > Haloarcula sp. MBLA0138. The sequence goes on from NZ_CM145746.1 coordinate 1,260,246, forward strand.
GGTCGGGGCCATCGTCACGGAGTACGGGGTATCGGCCGGCGTCCCCGTACTCGCCGAGCCGTTGCCGTCAGTCCCGATGTCCGCGTCGCTAGCGCTCGATTCGCCGGCACACCCGGCTGTCAACCCCGTCAGTGCAACGCCACCGGCCTTCACGAAATCGCGTCGTTCCATGGTTGTTTTAGGCCCACCTAATCGTATTAAACCTTCTCATCTGCTGAAGTTCCCACCCGGATTCGAGTGAAACGAACGGGCGCGGTCGGCGAACAGCGTTCGGCGCATCGCCGGTGGGGGTGCCGGCCGTCGGTGTCAGTACTGCGCCCGGGCCGCCGCGGCCCACGCCCCGCCGCGCTCGACGTTCCGGGGGCGGCGGCGCTTCCCGAACCGGTCGAGGCGACCGGCCAGCGCCCACTCGGCGACGTGGTCGGTGGTATCGTCCGCTTCCGCGGTCGCCGCGGCCGCCGCCCGCCGCCGGTCGGTGACGTGCGCGCCGACGGCCGCTGCGATGGCCGCCGCCTCCGTCGCCGTCGCGTCGTCCGGGACCGACAGCGAGCGGTCCGGGGCGGCGGCCGCGACACCCTCGCCGGACTCGGCGGCCGACCCATCGTCGGCCGCGGGGGCGTCGAGCGTCGCCATCACAGCGGGATGTTGCCGTGGTCCTTTGGCGGGCTGTCCTCGCGCTTGCGCGAGAGCATGTCGAGGTCGTCGATGAGGCGCTTGCGGGTGTCCTTGGGCTCGATGACGTCGTCGAGGTACCCCCGCTTAGCCGGGCCGTAGGGGTGGGCGAACTCCTCGCGGAACTCGTCCATCAGCGCCTGTCGCTTGGCGTCCGGGTCGTCGGCCTCGGCTATCTCGTTGCGGTAGAGGATGTTGACCGCGCCCCGCGGCCCCAGCACCGCCATCTCGGAGCCGGGCCACGCGTAGTTCACGTCGCTGCCGAGGAACTTCGAGGACATGACGATGTAGGCCCCGCCGTAGGCCTTCCGGACGACCACCGAGAGCAGCGGCACCGTGGCCTCGGCGTAGGCGTAGATGAGCTTCGCGCCCCGGCGGATGATGCCGTTGTGCTCTTGGTCGGTCCCGGGCATGAACCCCGGCACGTCGACGAACGAGAGGATGGGGATGTTGAACGAGTCACAGAAGCGGATGAAGCGCGCGCCCTTCTCCGCGGCGTCGATGTCGAGCGTCCCAGCGCTCACGCGGGGCTGGTTGGCGACGACCCCGACGGCCTCCCCGTCCATCCGGGCGAAGCCGACGACGAGGTTGCGCGCCCAGTTGCCGTGGACCTCGAAGAACGACCCCTCGTCGACGATGCTGTCGACGACCTTCGTCATGTCGTAGGGCTTGCGCGGCGCGGACGGGACGATGTCGGTGACCTCCGGCACCTCCCGCTCGGGGTCGTCCCACGGTTTCAGGCTCGGCGGGCGCTCCATGTTGTTCTGCGGGAGATAGGAGAGCAGTCGCCGGATGTTCTCCAAGGCCTCCTCCTCGGAGGGGTACGAGAAGTGTGCGACGCCGGATTTCGAGGAGTGTGAGCCCGCCCCGCCCAGTTCCTCCTTCGAGACCTGCTCGCCGGTGACCGTCTCGATGACGTCGGGACCGGTGATGAACATGTGGCTCGTGTCCTGTACCATGAAGGTGAAGTCCGTCAGCGCCGGCGAGTAGGTCGCGCCGCCGGCACAGGGCCCCATGATGGCCGAAATCTGCGGGATGAGGCCGCTGGCCTTCGTGTTGCGCTCGAATATCTTGGCGAAGCCGACCAGCGAGTCGACGCCCTCCTGAATCCGCGCGCCGCCGGAGTCGTTGAGTCCGATGACGGGGACGCCGTTCTCGATAGCCTTGTCCATCACCTTGCATATCTTGTCGGCGACGACCTCGCCGACAGAGCCGCCAAGCACCGTGAAGTCGTGGGCGAACAGGAACACCTTCCGGCCGTCGACCTCGCCGTAGCCGGTGACGACGGCGTCGCCCGCGAACCGCTTCTCGTCCATGCCGAAGTTCGTCGAGCGGTGCTCGACGAAGGGGTCGACCTCGTTGAACGACCCCTCGTCGACGAGGAAGTCGATGCGCTCGCGCGCGGTCATCTTTCCCTTCTCGTGTTGGGACTCTATTCGGGCCTCGCCTCCGCCCAGTTCCGCCTGTCGGCGCTTCTCGCGCAGTTCCTCGACAGGGTCCGATACGTCCGTGTCGTCCTCGTTGGGGTCTTCTTGCTGGCTCATGTTACCACTCCATCCCGCCGTTGACGCCGAGTACCTGTCCGGTCATGTAGCTGGACTCCTCGCTGGCGACGAAGCGGACGATGCCGGCGATGTCCTCGACGGTGGCGAACCGGTCCAGCGGTATCTCGCGGAGAATCTTCTCCTGTACTCGCTCCGGAACCTCCTCCAGCATGTCGGTCTCGACGAACCCCGGCGCGACGCAGTTTGCCGTCGACCCGGTGTGGGCCAACTCCAGCGCGAGCGTCCGGGTGAACCCGAACAGGCCGGACTTCGTCGTGGCGTAGTTGGCCTGCCCGATGTTGCCCTGCTGGCCGACGACGCTGGAGATGTTGATGAGTCGCCCGTGGTCGGCCGAGCGGATGTCGTCGTAGAACACGTCGGTGCAGTTGAACACGCCGCCGAGGTTCACGTCGATGACGGCGTCCCAGTCCTCGCGGGTCATGTGTTCGAACTTCTTGTCGATGGTGATGCCGGCGTTGTTGACCAGCACGTCGACGGCCCCGAACTCGTCGTTGACCTGCTCGCGCATCGCCGCCACCTCGTCGTGGTCCGCCACGTCCGCCTGCGCGGCGATGGCGTCGCCGCCCGACTCGCGTATCTCCGAGACGACCGCGGCGGCCTCCTGCTCGGAGGAGCGGTAGTTGACGACGACGTTCGCCCCGTTCGCACCGAGGTCCGTGGCGATGCCGCGGCCGATACCCCGCGACGACCCCGTTACGACACAGGTCTGGTTGTCCAGATTCATGTTCGGTTGTGACCCCCGTCTCGTGGTGCGCTCATCTCTGCCCTAAGTGGCTTGGCACAGCCAGATAATAGTTCGCCTTATACTGGGTTAATCGCCGACGCGGGAATATAAAGTCAGCCTGTCCGAGAGTCGATACGTCGAGCGAGTGACGAACACACGTGGGAAAATTTTATCGTGCAGTCCATCCAACGCGGTCTTGCTGTCCGTTCGAGGGAACGACCCGGCCGCGCCATCGTCGCGGCGTCGAGTCGGATAGCGACAGACGGTGCCTCTGACATCGCTCCGTCTGCTGACGGGTTCCGTGGCGCGTTCCACGGTACTCATCTTTCCCGGAGAGCTACGGCTCGCTCCGACTGATACGTATCTCGTGGGCCTCGATATCCTCGTAGGCGGCTACCTGCCCGCCCACGTCGACATCCCCGTGGTCGGTCTCGACGACCAGCGTCGCCACCTCGCGGTTCGAACTGAACGACGCCTCGCCGACGCGGCCCTCGACGACCCAGTTCTCACCGCTCGTCACGTCGCGACCCTCGATGGACGCGTAGAACTCCCCGTCGATGGCCGTGAGGTCCGAGATACAGCGGCGTATCGTCCCGTACCGGCGGGGGAACTCGATGCCGTGGTCAGCCGTGGCGACGGTGTCGGCCGTCGTCCAGAGGACAGTGTTCAGGAAGCCAGAGACGAGAAAGCCAAGCTCCGAGCGGTTGAAGATGACGCCGTACTTGTCGGTGTCGCCCCGGATGGCCTCGCGCGAGGCGTACAGCGAGTAGTTGCCGTCGGCGACGGCGACGATGGGCGTAGTGATGCCCCGCCGGACCTTGGCCGTCGTCGCGAGAGAGCCGTAGTCGAACGTCTCGGTGTCGGGGGCCTCCGAGGCGGGCGAGATGAGCAGTTCCGTCGCGATGCCCTCGGTCCGCCGGTCCCGTAGCTCCGACTCGACACGCCGGAGCAGCGACGGCGTCAGCGAGAGCGTCAGTTCGTACTCCGCGGCGGCGATGATATCGTCGAGGTAGCGCAGAATCGTCGGCCGAGACTTGACCAGCGAGACGGCCTCCGGCTCACGCGCCGGGGCGGTGTAGCGGTCCGCGAGGTCGTCGACCAGCGAGTCGAGCGAGCTCTGGATGTCGTCGAAGGCCTCCCGCGGGTCGATAGCGAGGACCTTCATCGGCCGCGACTCTTTCAGTTCCACCAGCCCCACGTCGCTGAGGCTCCGGACCGTGTCGTAGACACGCGGTTGTGGGATGTCGGTGTTGTCCGATATCTCCGACGCCGTCAGCTCCCCGTGTTCAAGGACGGCCAGATACGCCGTCACCTCGTACTCCCCGAGATTAAACCGTGAGATGACCTGTTCGAGTGCCGCTTCCAGGTCGTCGCTTGCCATGCTGAGCCGTTCGCCGGTAGCCTACTAAGAGCTTCGGCCTCGGGCGGTCACTGGACGCGAGGGCGGTCCGCGTCCGCCATCTCGCGATTGCGGAGCGCCTCGCCGTTGGCCCGGTCGAACAGGTGGACCGCCGACTCGGGCAGTTCGACGGCGACCCGCTGGCCCGCGTCGACGCTTTTCATCCCGTCGATGACGGCCGTGAACGTCTCGTCGTCCGGTGCCGCGTCGAACGCCAAGTGGATGACGTTCTCGTCGCCCATCGGCTCGATGACGTCGACCGTCGCGTGGTAATCGTGTGCCGACTCGACGCTCGATTTCAGCACCACGTCCTCGGGTCTGACGCCGAACATCAAGTCCGTCGCGGTGCCGAGTTGCGACACCGTCTGGTCCGAGAGTTCGTAGTCGAATACCTCGCCGGCCAGCGTCGTCCCCTCCCGTTCGACCGGGAAGAAGTTCATCGACGGCTCGCCGATGAAACCGGCGACGAAGAGGTTGTTGGGCTCGTGGTAACACTCCAGCGGCGTGCCACACTGCTGGAGTACCCCCTCGTCGAGGATAGCGATACGGTCGGACATCGTCATCGCCTCGACTTGGTCGTGCGTGACGTAGACCGTCGTGGTGTCGAGGTCCTCTTGGAGGTGCTGGAGTTCGGTGCGCATCTCCGCCCGGAGCTTGGCGTCTAAGTTCGCCAACGGCTCGTCCATCAGGAAGACCTCCGGGTCTCGGACGATGGCCCGACCAAGCGCCACCCGCTGTTGCTGGCCGCCCGAGAGCTCGTCGGGCTGGCGGTCGAGCAGGTCCTCGATGCCCATCATCTCGGCGGCCTGCTCGACGCGCTCGTTTATCTCCGCGTCGGGCATGTCCGTGGACTCCTCCAGCCCGAACGCCATGTTCTCCCGCACGCTCATGTGCGGGTACAGCGCGTAGGACTGGAACACCATGGCGATGTTTCGGTCGGTCGCCGGGACGTCGTTCAGCACCTCGTTCCCGAGGCGAATCTCGCCCTCGGTGATGGTTTCGAGCCCGGCTATCATCCGCAGCGTCGTCGACTTGCCACAGCCCGAGGGACCGACTAACACGAGGAACTCCCCGTCGTCGATGTCGATATCCACGTCGTCTACCGCGACGATCTGTTCGCCGTCGTCGTCGTACACCTTGGTTACGTTGTCGAGTGTGAGCCCTGCCATCGCTTGTGTCCCCATTTGATCGCTTCGTGTTTATCGTTCTGCCGCCTCGGGCCGGTCCCGGGGCGAGTGCCGTCTGAAACGGCCGAACGACGCCGTATATAGCTATCGCTTGCGCGTCGCGCACCGAAAAAAGCGCGTTCGGGCCGCGGTCCTACTGGCTGTAGGCGTCGGCGAGTTGGTTGACGACCTCGTCGTTCGAGGCACCGGAGATGAACGACGAGATGGCCGACGTGACGCCGGAGGCGATCTCCGGCGGCGCGGCCAGCCCGTGGGCCAGCGACGGCGGCTGTGCGTCGCTGTTCTGGAAGTCCTCGATCTGGTCCGAGGAGAACTGGTTGAACGGCTCGGTGGAGACGTCCGACCGGGGCGGAATCGCGCCCTTGCCGGGGCAGAATATCTCCTGTGCCTCGGCGGTCCCGACGAAGCGACACCACAGCGTCGTCGCTTCCGGCGACGGGTTGTCGATGGGGTAGGGGAACGAGTCCATGTTCAGCATGTAGTTGCCTTCGGTCCCCGGGAACGGCACGTAGTCCCACTCCTCACCGTAGGTGAGGTCGTTGGTGATGTACGTCCCGGCCGCCCAGTCGCCCTGATGGAGGAAGCCGGCGTCGCCGTTGATGACGCCGGTGTTGGCCTCGGTCCAGGAGATAGAGCCGGCGTCGCTGGGGTAGAACTCGCTGTAGTCCCGAACGATGTCCAGCGCGTCCTCGATGGCGCTGCCGTTGTTGTCGATGTTGCCCTCCTCCCACGTGGCCGCGTAGGTGTCGGCGTCGGTGATGCCAAGGTACACCGTCGCGAGCAGTTGGACGGTCGACCACGGGGAGTTGGTCTGGTGGGCCATCGCGGTGTAGCCGGCCTCGTCGACGGCCTCCAGCGCGCCAACGACCTCCGAGGGGTCCGAGAGGCTCGTCGGGTCGACGCCCGCGTCCTCGACGACGCTGACGTTGTAGAACAGGTTGTTGATGCGGTGGATGTTCAGCGGTACCGTCACGTAGTTCCCCGCAGGCTGAGCCGCGGACTTGGGGCCGGCCAGATAGGCGTCTTTCATGCCGTTCTGGTCCCAGACGGACTCCTCGATGTCCTCGAGCAGGTTGGCGTCCGTGTACGGCGTCAGCGCCGCACCGGGCCAGTTCTGCCACGTGGAGGGGTGGTTGCCGTTCTGGATGCGGGTGCGGATGTTGGACTGGAGGTTCTGTCCGGCACCGCCGGCGATGAGGTTGTCGTCGAAGTCGACGAACGGGTACTGCTCGGTGAACGCGTCCATCACCGACTGGATGGCTTCGAGCCCGTCGCCCTCGCCCCACCAGTGGGCGACTTCCAGCGCGTTCGTCGTCGTCTGGGTTCCGCTGTCGCCGTCGGAGCTACCGCCGTCGCTCCCGCCGCTACCGCCGTCGGAACCGCTACTACCGCCGTCCGAACCGCCGTCGCCACCGCCGCCACAGCCGGCCAGCGATGCCGCACCGGCCGCACCGGCGATGCGCAAAGCGTTACGTCTCGTGAGTCGTTTGTCAGAGGCTTCGTCAGTCATGGTTGCACCAATACCTCACTATTTCGTATCGAGGATTGCCACTTAATACTTCTGTATGACAACAGTCCGTATTTCACATTGATTCCTGAGCGAGTAAATCGGCTTCCATCCGTGGGTTTCGAGCGGTCAGACTGTCTTCGTCCGATTACTTCGCAAACTGAGGAGTGTCGCATCGAGTCGGGAGACGGCGACGAATCGGGACGGCGAGACGACGCTACAGCGAGTCGAACTCGACGACGGCCTTTATCTGTTCGTCGTCGTCGACGAACGCGGGGGCGACGTTCTCGGGACCGACGACGGTCGTGACGAGGTCGTCGAGGAGCCACTCGGGCATCGCTTCGAGCGTGTCGACGGCCGACTCGAAGTGTTTGACGTGGGAGTTGACGGTGCCGACGAGACACTTGTTGTGGAGGACGAGTTCGTTGTGGAGCGCCCCGCCGTCGACCTCGAACTCCCACGACTCGGGGATACCCAGCAGGGCACCGACGCCGTTCGGGGCCAGCGCCTGCACCGTCTGGAAGGCGTGGGGGGCGAACCCAGTCGCCTCGTAGACGTAGTCCATCGGCTCGTGAGCGTCGGGCAGTTCGTCGACCGGCGTCTCGCGGGAGTCGACGTAGGTTCCGCCGATTTCCTCGATAAGGTCGACCGTCGGGTCCGGGCGGTCGCGGCGGCCGACGCAGTACGTCCGGCGGAACTCCTGTTGGAACATCCAGAGGGTGAGCAGGCCGAGCGAGCCGTTCCCGAGGACGCAGGCGGCTTCGGGCCGCCACTCGAAGGGCTCCCGGGTGGCGTAGGCGTGTTCGTTGGCCTTGGCGGTGATGGAGATGGGCTCGACGAACATCGCGTGTTCGGCGATGGCCTCTGGGACGGGGACGAGGTTGTCGGCCGGCGAGGTGAAGTACTCGGCCATGTAGCCGTGGCCGCCGACGATACCGCGCTCGACGTACTCGCCGGCGGGGGCCATGTCCGGTTCGCCGCGCCGGAAGTACTCGTTGGTCTCGCCGTTTGGCTTGCGCCGGACCGTCGGGACGACGACCTGTCCCTCATCGAGACCGGTCCCGTTCGGGTCGGCGACGACGCCGACGGCCTCGTGGCCCAGCACCATGTAGTCCTCGCCCTCGGGGTAGCCGCCGTGGGCGCCGCTGATGACCTCGTGGTCCGTGCCGTCCACGCCGACCCGGAGCGTCTTGACCAGCGCCTCGCCCGAATCTGGTTCGGGCCGGGCTACGTCGAGTAACTCCGGTTCGTCGCCGTCTCTGCGCACGCCGATAGCCTTCATGATATACTGTGTGTGAGAGTACGCCGGATTAAATCTTTCTTCCTTTCCGAGATAATTCTTCGATGGGCCGTCGCTGGCCGGTCAGTAGAGCTGTCGCTCGCGCTCCTCGCGGTCGGCCTCCTGCTCCCGCTCGGCCTGTTCCTGTCGCCGCCCCCGGCGATATCGGACGATACCGGGCAGTATCTTGTTTTTCAGGTCCAAGCCGAACGACACGACGCCGTAGGCCCAGAAGAAAAACAGGACGACCATCCCGCTCCAGTAGACCGTGGCGACGAGATGCGAACTCATCAGTCGTCGGACTCGGCCTCGCTGCCGGCGCTTTCGCCGCCCAGCCCGACGGGGTCGAGTCGGTGGGTGAGCGCCTCGCCAGTTCCGGTGTCGAACAGGTGGGTCTTCCGCCGGTCGACGACGACCTGTATCGCCTCGTCCTCCGCGATGTCGGCGTCGGGCTCGATGCTCATCAGGAGCTGGTCGTTCGTCGCCTGTTCCTGAGACATCGACGTCTCGCCGTCGCCGAGCAGGAGGTAGGCGAATATCTCGTCGCCCATCGGTTCGAGCACGTCCGTCGACGCGGCTATCTCTGCTGAGGGGTCGGCCAGCGAGCCGGCCTCGTCGGCCGGATAGACGTCCTCCGGTCGGATACCGAGCGTCACCCTGTCACCGACGCCGACGCCGTCGACGCCGGCCGGGTCGAACGCGAGGTCGAAGTTCTTGGTCTCCAAGGCGGCGTCGGTCACCTCGGCCTCGACGAAGTTCATCGACGGTGAGCCGATGAAGCCGGCGACGAAGAGGTTGTCAGGCTCGTTGTAGCAGGTCAGTGGCGGGGCTATCTGCTGGAGCCGTCCGTCGTTGAGGACGGCGATGCGGTCGGACATCGTCATCGCCTCCTCCTGGTCGTGGGTGACGTAGATGATGGTCGTGTCCAGTTCCTTGTGGAGGCGCTGGAGTTCGGTCCGCATGTGGACCTTGAGCTTGGCGTCTAGGTTCGCCAGCGGCTCGTCCATCAGGAACACGTCGGGCTCACGGACGATGGCCCGGGCGATGGCGACGCGCTGGCGCTGGCCGCCGGACATCTCGTCGGGCATCCGGTCCAACATCCCCTCCAACTGGACGATGTCGGCGGCCCGTTCGACCCGGCGGTCGATCTCGTCCTGCGGGTAGTCCCGCAGGCGCAGGCCGAAGGAGATGTTGTCGTAGACGTCCATGTGGGGAAACAGCGCGATGTTCTGGAACACCATCGCCACCCCGCGGTCCTTCGGCGGGAGGTTCGTCACCTCGCGATCGCCGATGAATATCTCACCTTCGGTGGGGATGGTCAGCCCGGCGATGGTCTCCATCGTGGTCGACTTCCCACAGCCCGAGGGGCCGACGAAGCAGATGAACTCGCCGTGGTCGATGTCGAGGTTCATGTCGTCGACGGCGACCACGCCGCCCTCGCCGTCGTCGTAGCGTTTCGTGACGTGTTCGAGTTTGACTCGTGCCATGTGTTTACTCCTTGAGTGCGCCAGAGGTCAGCCCGCTGACGATGCGCTCCTGTGCGACGATGACGAGAATGACGACGGGGAGGACCCCGACGATGCTCGCGGCCGCCATCAGGTTGAACTGCGTCGTGTACTGCGTCTGGTAGCTGAGGATACCGCCGACGATGGGCGACCAGTTGGGCGCTTCCGGCGAGGTCGCCATGATGGAGCTGAAGAAGTACTCGTTGTAGACGGAGATGAACGTCAGCACGGCCGCCGTCGCCACGCCGGGGGCCGACAGCGGCATGATGACGCGGAACAGCGCACCGAGTCGGGTCGTCCCCTCGACGCGCGCGGCGTCCTCCAAACCGTCCGGAATCTGGCCGTAGAACGTCGTGAGGATGAAGATGGACAGCGGCATGAACAGCGCGCTGAACGGCATTATCATCGAGCCGGGGGTGTTCAGCAGCTCCGGCGACGTGAACAGCGCCACGTCGGTGAACGGAATCGTGACCGCGTTGCCGGCGAAGATGTCGTACAGCGGGACGACGAAGGCGGCCGGCGGGAAGTAGCTGATGGCGAGGATAGCGAGCATCAGCACCGCCCGGCCGGGGAAGTCGAGCCGGCCGAAGACGTAGCCGGCGAGGCTCGCTACCACGAGGACGATGACGGTCGTCGTCACGGCCAGCGCGAAGCTGTTCAGCATGAACAGGTGGAAGGGGACCTGCTCGAAGACGCCGATGAACGACGCCGCGTTGAATCCCTGTGGCACCGGGAGCGGGAACGTGAACTCCGCTCCGAAGAGGTCCACCTGCGGGAGGAAGCCGCCGGCGGTTATCTGGCTGGTCGGCGTCACCGCCAACACGAGCAGCCAGTAGAAGGGAAACAGCGTGGTGACGATGAAAAACACCATCGCGGCGTAGAACAGGGCGCGGTACACCCGTTCGGGGTTCTGAATCGCGCCGGTGACCCAGCGCTGGAGCGGGCCGCCCGATTCCTCGTCGAGTTGCTCTGTCGGTGTCGCCATGTTATATCGCGTCCTCCCCTTGCCAGACGATGATGACCATCACCACGAGGCCGATGATGACGGCCGTGGTGAAGGCGATTGTCGACGCCGCCGCGTTGAAGCCGTTGAAGAAGGCCTCGACGACCATACACGACAGCGACGGCACGACGGTACAACTGGAGACGGTGTCGATGATACCGTAGACCCGCATCGCCTGCACCGACCGGAACAGCACCGCGACGCCGATGGTCGGCAGGATGAGCGGGAACGTTATCATCCGGAACTGCTGCCACTTCGACGCGCCCGCGACGCGGGCCACGTCGTAGAGGTTCCGGTCGATGCTCTGGAGTCCGGCGAGGATGAGCAGCGCCATGAACGCCGAGGTCTTCCAGATGTCGGCGAGGATGATGACGAACGTCGCGCTGGCCGGGTCGTTGAGCGTGTTGGTCGGGGCCAACAGCCCGAGGTCCGCGAGCGGCGGCGTCGCGAAGCCGACGCCGGGCAGGAACATCAGATAGAATATCATCCCCTGAATGACGATGGGGACGGCCCACGGGATGATGATGGCCGCACGCACCCACCGCCGCCCGTAGAAGTCCTGGTCGAGGATGAGCGCCTGTCCCAGCCCGATGAGCGTCTCGAAGAAGACGCTCACGACGGCGAAGATGATGGTCACCACCAGCGCACTCGTGATGAGGCTCTGGAACGCGAAACTCGTCGGGAGGAACGTCGGCTGTCCGGGGAGATATCGGTCCATCTCGCCCGTGAAGAGGTCGACGTAGTTCCCGAAGCCGACGAATCCGCCCAGCCCCGTGAACGTCTGCTCGAACAGCGATAGCTCGAACGTCCGCAGCAGGGGGTAGATGGCGACCGCGCCCAGCAGGAGAAACACCGGCGCCAACAGGAGGTACGCGTACGCCGTGTCGCTCAGGTTCTCCATCCAGCGCGTCACCGACACGAGAACGCCCGACCGACGGGACTTCCGTCCGGTGCCTGCCGTGTCAGTACTCATGGGCTACGCCCCTCGTTGAGTCTGGTGTGCCATGTATGATAATGATGGACAGGGTTTGTAAAGCTAGCCGCCCGGCTCAGGCCGAGGACTCGATGTCCGAGAGGCTGTTCTGGAGCGTCGCCATCGCGTCGCTCGAAGAGACCTCCTGCCCGACGGCGCGGTTGGCCTGCTGGGCGATGGAACTGGACTCCTGACTCCAGACCGCGGTGACGGGCCGGGCCATCGTGTTCTCACCGGCCACACGCAGCGTGTCCATGTAGCGGCCGACGACGGGCACGTTTCGGGCCTCGCTGGAGTTGAACAGCTCCGGCCGCGGCGGGAGCCACCCCTGAATGGACAGCAGTCGGAGCGCGAAGTCGGGCTGCATCGCGGCGCGGATGACCTCGACGACGGCGTCCTGCTGCTGGCTGTTGGGGTTGACGGTCATGTGCCAGCCGCCCAGCGCCGACGTGGTGCCGCCGGTGCCGGGCTGTGCGGCCTCGCTCTCCGGGACGGCGTACGGAATCGGCATCGCGCCGAGGTCCTCGCCCAGCACGGGGTCGTCGGTCTCGTCGGGGCTCCGGCCGGTCAGGGCCAGCGAGTAGGGCCAGTTGCGGTGGAACACCGAGTTGCCCTGCGCGAACGGTGCGCGGGACGGCTCCTCTATCCACCCTAAGACGTCCGTCGGCGTGAACCCGCCGGCGTAGCCGTCGAAGGTGCCGCCGAAGTCCTCATCGTGGACGAACTTCCGCATCATGTTGAGCGAGCGGATGGTCTCGGGTTCATCGACCGTGATGGGCCGTTCGCCGACCGGGCCGAAGAGGTTGTCCCGGCCGCCGAAGTACGCGCCGCCCCACGAGGACATGACCTCGTTGAACGTACAGCAGGCGGTCCCCTCGTAGATGTCCCACTGCGTCGTGAACCCGTAGTCCACGTCGGCGTTGTCGAGGGTGTCGGCCGCGACGTTGGACCACTCCTCCCACGTCATCGGCTCGGTCGCCCAGTTGTTCGATTCAGGGCTGTAGCCGGCCGCCTCGACGAGGTCCTTGCGGTACTGCATCGTCGGGAAGTCCGGGAACAGCGGCACCCCGTAGAGGTTGCCCGAACTCGGGTTTCGGGCGGTGTCGGTGAAGGCGCTGAAGTAGTTGTCGCTGATGTCCGAGAGCATCTCCTCGGACAGCAGTTCCGTCAGGTTCTGAATCTGTCCGCGCTGGATGAAGATGTTCGTCCAGCCGTTGTCCATCAGGAACATGTCCGGGTCGCCCTGCCCGGCGCTCAGTAGTCGGTTGTAGTTCGAGCGGGCCTGTCCGGTGTCGGACGCGCGGGGTACCCACTCGACTTGGATATCGTCGCTCAGGCCGCCTTGTTCGTGGAGCGCCTGCTTGATGGCTTCGCCGTTGTTCTGGACCGCCGTCGGGTCCATCCCCCAGCGGACCGTCGTCGTGCCGCTCCCACCGCCGCCGTCGCCGGTGGAACCGCCGTCGCCACCGTCACCGCCACCGCCGTCGCCGCCGCCGACGAGGTCGGCACAACCGGCAATACCGGCTGTCACACCTGTCGCACCAGCGGCCTGCACGAACCGCCGCCGGGAGACGCCCGTCTTTTCGCTGTCGCCTCGCGTGTCGTTGTCCGACATGTCTACCGTGTGGTTACACGGATATTACTTAAAGATTGCCCATGATTAACCACAGGTGTTGTTAATTGGGTGGCCGGGCGGCACGGAAGTGCTATTCTTCCAACAGCTGTAGCTCGAATCCAAGTAGGCGTATATAGGCGTTTGGTAATACCAAACGACTGTTTGTAGTTCGAGCGGCCGTGAACGCGTAAACTGTCGGGCTGTTTTCTCAGAAACGGACGACGGGTCGGGCTACTCGTAGTCGACGGTGTGGACAGTGATGTTGGTCGCCTCGACCTCTTCGAGGACTGCCCCCCACCCGCCGATTTCGTAGGTGTGGCCGTCGTCGGCCTTGAGCGTGGCGCTGACCCGGCCCGCGAACTGCGCCAGCGGGATGGGGTCGCGCCGACCCATGGCACTCCCGGTGTAGTCGACGGCGACGACGGTGCCGGTGAGCTCGACGGCCGCCTTCGTGTCCGTCTCGTAGCCCTGTATCGTCGCTTGGATGGTCGCGCCCTCCTCTAACAGCGGTTCGATGTCCCGGACGGCGTGGCGGAGGTCGACGTAGGTCGTCGGCGTCTCGGCCGTCCGTTCGGTGTGTAGCGTGTTCCAGATCTCCCAGAGGCAAGTCAGGAAGAACCAGTGGAAGACGTAGGTGTGGGTGCGGTCGTTGACGAGAACGCCGTACTCGCTGACGGAGTGGCGATGCGGCGCGAAGCAGGTCCACTCGCGGTCGACGAGGACGAGAAACGGCGCGGGGATGTCGCGGTGGCGGGCCTCGATACAGACGCCGTCGAGGTCCGAGGCCGTCGGCGGCACCTCGTCGGGGTCGGTGCAGACGCTCAGTTTGATGTTGACGCCCCGGTCGTGGGCCGCGGCCAGTTCGTCCCGGAGTTCGTAGAACTGCTCGACGTCGACACCGACCTGTATCTGGTTCTCCGCCGCGGCGATGAGTTCTTTGGCCCGGCCCATCACCGTGTCGAACCGTTTGACGATGCTGACCTCGTGGTCGGATATCTCGGGCTGGTTCCACCGTTCCTCGATGCTCTCGGCGGCGTCGATGAACTTGGTCGAACGCGAGCGGAGGTCTTCCAGCACGCTCTCGGGGTTGCGCGCCCGCGCCGTGAGGCTGTCCTGCTGGAACGTCTCGATGTACCCCTTCGATTCGAGGTCCCTGAGTACGTCGTAGATACGCGGGTCGGGCACGTCGCTGGACTCGGCGATGTCCGTCGCCGACGCCGTCCCCAAGCCCAGCAGCGTCACGTACGCCTCGGACTGGTACGGCGAGAGGCCGGCGTCTTCGAGGACCGTCGCGAGTTCGTCGTCGTTCATCGCTGGATGTCTTGCTGGTACGTCATCACGTCACTGTCCGTGGACACAACAGGCGAGTGCGGATACTTCGGTCGTTCGATACGAGTCCGACCCGGCGGGCGGAACCGCCGGCGGGCCACAGGTGACAGGCCCGCTGTTCGCACCCGAAGCGGACCGTGCGGCGTCGGAGCGTTCGACATACCGTTGCGTAACAACACGTGTTGTTAAAAAGTTTGTCAAGGTGTACCACGCCGCCGCGCCGAGCGAACGGGCTTTGTCGGCGGCGGTCGAACGGGTACCGGATGACCGACCTCGACTCGCTCCGCGACCCGTCCTACACCGGCGAGAACCGATGTCGACCGTGTACGCTCGTCAACGCCGCGTTCGTCGCGCTGGTGGCGCTGGCGCTCGACCGACGGAGCCACCGCCGGTTTGGCGTTGCAGTCGCGCTGTTGGGGACGGCCGCCATCTACCTTCGAGGGTACGTCCTGCCGGGGACGCCCACGTTCGCGCCTCGGCTAGTCGCGGCGTCGCCGCTGCCCGACGAGTGGTTCCACGGGGCCGTCGACGACGAAGAGGCGGTCTCGCTGGCCAGCGACGTGGACCTCGACGGGCAGCGGGTGCTGGAAGAACTGGTGACCGCCGGCGTCGTCGAGGCCGACGGCGAGACGCTGTTTCTCGCCGACGACGTGGAGAGCGAGTGGCGTGCGGAGATGGAACGGCTCGCCGACCGCTCGCCCGACGCGCTGGCGGCGGCGCTCCGGCGGACGCTCCCGGGCGTCGAGCGCACCGAAGGGCTGACCGTCGACGGCCGCGAGTTCGTCGTCGTCGGTCCCGGAGCCGGCGAACTCGTCGGCCGACCGGTCGCCGTCGCCGAACTGGCCGCCTACCGGACGCTCGACGGCCGCGTCGACGACCGACGGCTCCGGCTGGCCGCGGCGGAGTCGTTCCGGATGTTCCTCGAAGCGTGCCCCGCCTGCGGAAGCGCCCTCGCCGAGTCCTCGGACGTGGCCTGCTGTGGCGGCCACACCAACCCACGGAGTACGCCGGCCGAGACGCTCGTCTGTCCGGACTGCGAACAGCGACTGTACACGTTCCCGTCGTAGTCGCCGCGCGAAAACGGAGCACGTCGGCGGGGGTGGGGCCCGCCGGACCGCGCTGGTGACAACCATGCGGGCTGGCTGGGGAACCAGCCGCGTCGGCCGGTCGCGTGCGGGCGGTGCGTGGCGATGGCAGTGGGGTGGCACGTCGCCGTTCGAGAGCCCGTCTCGGCCGTTCGGCCACGAACGGCGAGAGTACGACCGGCCACGAATTGATAACAACTGGTGTTGTAAAACAATTTCGGGGCGCGTCCGGCCGATAGCACATCCTATTAAACCCTCCCGCTCGGACGGAGAGGTATGAAGAACATCGACGACCTCGTCGAGAGCGCCGCCGACCTCGCGGAACGGGGGCTCTCGAAGGGCGAGATAGCCGACGAACTCAACGTCTCGCGGGAGACGGCTAGCTGGCTTGTCGAGCGAAGCGGTGCCGGTGCGACGCCGACCCAGCCGACCGCCAGCGGCCCCTTCGACATCCACGTCGACTGGTCCGCAGTCGGCCGGGACAGCGCCCGCCTGCACCACCTCGGCTGTGCGATGGCGGACCTGCTCTCGAAGCAGGGCGAGGAAGTCGACCTCACCATCGGCATCGAGAAGGCCGGCGCGCCGATAGCGACCACTGTCGCCCGGGAACTCGACACGGACCTCGGGACGTACGCCCCGACGAAACACCAGTGGGACGACGACGACACGGAGGCGGTGGACGGCTCGTTCTCGCGGAACTTCGCCCAGATTCGCAACCGCGACTGCTACGTCGTCGACGACACCATCACCAGCGGCAACACGATGTCCGAGACCATCAACGCCATCCGCGAGCAGGGCGGGAACCCCGTCGCCTGCGTCGTGCTGGCCGACAAGCGCGGCGTCGAGGACATCGCCGGCGTGCCGGTCTACTCGCTGTTGCAGGTCATCCGCGTCGGGCGCGACGAGGACGACGAGTAGGCCGGCTCGGACCCGTCGCTCGCATCAGTCCAGTTCGTAGACCCGCGCCTCGTAGGGGGACAGGGAGACGGTCGCCGGGTCGGCGTCGTCGCGGTCGTAGTTCGACAACAGGAGCGAGGCCGCTTCGTACTCGACGGGCAGGTCCACCGTCGGTTCGTCGCCGAAGAAGTTCAGGACGACCAGTAGTCGGTCGGTCCCGTCCGCGCCGTCTAACGTGCGGGTGTAGGCGTACACCTCGTCGTGTTCGGGGAGCACGTCCTCGAACGCGCCGTAGACGAGCGCGTCCCGACTGTCCCGCAGGTCGATGAGCCGTCGGTAGTAGTGCAGCACCGAGTCGGGGTCGGCCTCCTCGCGTTCGACGTTGATCTCGGTGTAGTTGGGGTTGACCCGAATCCACGGCTCGCCGTCGGTGAAGCCGGCGTTGTCGCCGTCGTCCCACTGCATCGGCGTCCGGGCGTTGTCCCGCGAGCGGTACTCGACCACCTCGCGGACGGCGTCGTAGTCGTCGGTACCGGCTTCGGCCATCAGCTCCCGCGCGTGGTTGATGGCGTCCACGTCCCGCAGGTCGTCGAGCGAGGGCCACGGCGCGTTCGTCATCCCGAGTTCCTGTCCCTGATAGATGTAGGGCGTCCCCCGGAGGGTCAGGACGAACGTCCCCAGTAGCTTCGCCGACTCGCGGCGGTACTGTTCGGGGTCGCCGTAGCGGGAGACGACCCGGGGCTGGTCGTGGTTCTCCCAGTACAGCGCGTTCCACCCGTCCAACTCCGTTTGCCAGCGGTTCGTTATCGCCCGAAGCTCCGGGAGCGACCAGTCGCCGATGGCCCACCGCTCGCCGTCGTCGTAGTCCAGTTTCGTGTGCTGGAAGTGAAAGGCCATATCCAGCGGACCGTCGGCCGAGACGTAGTCGCCGGCCCGCTCGACGGTCAGTTGGGGCATCTCGCCGACGGTCATCGCGTCGTAGTTCGACAGCACTTGCTCGTCCATCTCGGTGAGGTACGTACCCATCTCCGGCCCGTCGACGAAGTGTTCGGAGCCGACCCACTCGCCGTCGGGGTCGCCGTCGGGCAGCCCCTCGGCCTTCGAGAGGAGGTTGATGACGTCCATCCGGAAGCCGTCGATGCCCTTCTCCAGCCACCACTCGATGGTGTCGAAGACGTCCCGCCGGACGGCTTCGTTCTCCCAGTCGAGGTCTGGCTGGCTCTCGTCGTAGAGGTGGAGGTAGTACTCGCCGCGCTCCTCGTCGAACTGCCACGCCGACCCGCCGAAAAACGACTCCCAGTTGTTCGGCGGGCCCTCGCCGTCCGCGGGCCGCCAGACGTAGTAGTCCTCGTACTCGGGGTCCCGTTCCCGGGACGCGCGGAACCACTCGTGGTGGGTCGACGTGTGGTTGACGACGAGGTCCATCACGAGGCGCATGTCCCGCTCGTGGACCGCTTCGAGCAGTCGCTCCCAGTCGGCCATCGTGCCGAACTCCTCGTGGATGGCGCGATAGTCGCTGATGTCGTAGCCGTTGTCCTGCTGCGGGGACTCGTAGACGGGGTTCAGCCAGATGACGTCGACGCCCAAGTCGGCGACGTAGTCGAGACGGTCGACGATGCCCGGGATGTCGCCGACGCCGTCGCCGTCGCTGTCGGCGAAGCTCCGGGGTATATCTGGTAGACGACGGCCTCTTTCCACCACGCTCGTTCGTCGTCCATACCAACGGTTAGCCGAACCGTTACATAAATCTACGCATCGAATGTACAACAGGTGTTGTTAGTGAGGCCTACCTCGAGAGGACGGCGTGGCGGGCCAGTTCGAAGTCGTACCCGACCGCCTCGACCGTCTCGGTGGGCCACTCGCCGGTCGCCGAGAGCACGTCGACGCCGTCCGCGGTCACCACGGCGGTGTCCTCGCTTTTCGCCCCCGCGACGGTGGGGTTCCACGCGTACCCCTGCGGGAGCGCCACCGCGGCGTCGCTGTCGGGCGTCCCGAACCACTCCCGGCCGGCGAACCCGGCCGCGCCGCCCTGATGGTGGTTGCGCCACTCGCCCTCCCAGCCGACGGCCGCGTAGGCGTCCCGTATCGCCTCGAACACCGCCGCGGCGCGCCCGTCCTCGCGGCCGACAGCCCGCGTCGCCGCCAGCGCCGTGGCCTCGACGCGCATGGCCGCCCGGGTCCGCTCGCGGAGCCACGCCGGCGGGTCGAAGGCGACGGTGCGGGTACAGCTAGTGTGAAGCCCGTCCCGTTGGGCGGTGACCGACAGCAGTGCGTACTCCCCGAGGGGGTCGCCTTTCGGCGTGTAGTGGCGGTAGGTCGACGCTCGCTCCCCGCCGCCGACCAGCGACACCGGGACCGCGAACCCCGCGGCGTTGAGCGCACTCCGGAGCCGACCCGCCACCTCCCGTTCGGTGTCGCCGGGCGAGAGGTCCCGAGCGACCCGTTCGACGGCCGCCGCGACGGTCGCACCCTGCTCGCGGTACGCCCGGACCTGCGCGTCGGTCAGGGGCTGGCGGAGCCACGTGCCGTCGACGGCGTCGAACCCCGGCACGTCGAAGTCGGCCGCCGCGGGTTCGGGGCTGACCGCGGCGACAGCCTCGCTCAGGTCCCGCTCGTACCACTGGAACGTCTCGACGGTCGCGTCGACGGCCAGTTCCTCGGCCTGCAGCCGCGGCGCTTCGATGTTGTCGGTGACGACGGTCACCGACTCGCCGTCGTAGCCCGCCGCGGCCGCCCCCGTCGCGCCCTCGTGGGCGACGACGTTGTCGCCGCCGGTGAGCCACGCGAAGCCGTTGGGCGTGGCGAACCAGACCGCTTCGAGGCCCTCGCTGTCGAGGTAGGCGTCCAACCGGGCGAAGAGCGCGTCGCCCGTCATACGGCCACCCACGCCCCGCGCTCGTCACTGCGCTGGACGGCGTCGAGTACCCGCTGGACGGCCAGCCCGTCGGCGAAACTCGGTTCGTAGTCGCCGCGCTCGGCGACCGCCGAGAGGAACTCGTAGTTCTCGTGGACGAAGGTGTGCTCCCAGCCGAGGACGTGGCCCGGCGGCCACCAGTGGTCGACGTAGGGGTCCGACTCGTCGGTGACCAACACCGTCTCGTATCCCCGGCCGTCCCCGCGCATGACCTCCAGTTCGTTCAGCCGCTCCAAGGAGAACCTGAGCCCGCCGTCCGTCCCCTCGATTTCGATGGTGTGGTCGTTCTTGTGGCCCGTCGCGTTCCGCGACGCTTCGAGCGTCCCCATCACGCCGTTCTCGAAGGCGACCTGCGCCGAGTAGGCGTCGTCGACCGTCACGGGGCGTCGCTCATCGCTTCCCTCGACGGGGCGCTCGTCGGTGAAGGTCCGCAGGTGGCCGCTGACCTCGGCGACGTCGCCGACGAGGAACCGCGCGAGGTCGACGGTGTGAGCGCCCAAGTCGCCCAGCGCGCCCGACCCCGCCATCTCGGCGTCGTTGCGCCACGACCACGGGGCCTCGGGGTCGACCAGCCAGTCCTGTAGGTACCGGCCCCGGAAGTGGCGTAGCTCGCCGAGTTCGCCCGCGTCCAGCAGTTCCTTCGCGTACTGGATGGCCGGGACGAACCGGTAGTTGAACGCGACGCCCGCCGGCACGTCGGCGTCGGCCGCCGCGGCGGCCATCCGCTCGGCCCCGTCGGTCGTCGGTGCAAGCGGCTTCTCGCAGAACGTCGGCGTCCCCGCCTCCAGCGCCGCGACCGAGGGGTCGGCGTGGACGTGGTTCGGCCCGAGGTTGTAGAACACGTCCACGTCGTCGACGACGGCCGCCCAGTCGGTCGCGGTGCGGTCGAAGCCGAGTCGGTCGGCGGCCTCCGCCAGCGCCGCCTCGTCGCGGCCGACGACCACGTCCTTGTTGACCGCCGGTGCGTCGGGGAAGAACATCCCCAGCCTGTCGAAGGCGTTCGCGTGCGCCTTGCCCATGAAACGGTACCCCAGTACGCCGATGTCGAGTGGTGTGTCAGTCATCTGTATCAGTCCGCGGTCGAACTGCCAGTGGTGTCTCAGTCATCCGTTGAGCTCCGCTGCCGGACTGTCGGTGGTGTCTCGGTCGTCTCGTCGCGCCACAGTGGCTCGATCACGTCGCTACTCCGCCCAGTAGGCGTCGCCCGGGCTGGTCTCGAACACCGCACGGGAGAGCACGTCGACGGCCTTCTCCAAGCCCTCCCGGGCCGAGGTCAGCGAGTCCTCGTGTTCGATGGAGAGCGTGCCGTCGTAGCCGACCATCCGCAGCGTCGAGACCACGTCCTTCCAGTGGCTCTCGTCGTGGCCGTAGCCGATGGAACGGAAGAGCCACGAGCGGTTCGGCTCGTCGGTGTACGCCGTGGTATCGAGCACGCCCTTCTCGCGGGCCTCGGAGTCGTAGACCTTCGTGTCCTTGGCGTGGAAGTGGTGGATGGCGTCGCGGTCCCCCAGCAGGCGGATGGCCTCGGGCACGTCGATGCCCTGCCAGTAGAGGTGCGAGGGGTCGAAGTTCG
Organism: Haloarcula sp. MBLA0138; assembly: GCF_055632455.1. Lineage (NCBI taxonomy): Archaea > Methanobacteriati > Methanobacteriota > Halobacteria > Halobacteriales > Haloarculaceae > Haloarcula > Haloarcula sp. MBLA0138. The sequence continues at coordinate 1,281,473 of NZ_CM145746.1, forward strand.
CGCCGATACGCTCGTTGGTCCGCTCACGCAGTTCGAGCATCCCCCGGGGCTCGTAGACCAGCATGTTCGGGTGCATCTCTATCGCCACGTCGACCCCGTGGGCGGCCGCGTGGTCGGCGAGGTCGGTCCAGTACTCCTCGGCGACGCCCCACTGATACTCGTGGGCGTCGGCGTGCTCGGTGGGCCACGGCGCGGTTATCCAGTTGGGCACCTCGTCGTTCGGGCCGCCGGCGGGCAGACCGGAGAAACACGTCACCGTGTTCACGTCCAGTTGGGCGGCGAGCCTGACGGCCTCTCGCAGTTCGGTGTCGGCGCGGGCGGCCCGCTCGTCGTCGGGGTGGAGCGGATTGTTGTGGGTCGCCAGCGCGCTCACGTCCATCCCGTGCTCGGCCAGCAGGTCCCGGAGGTCGGCCTGCGCGCGCTCGTCGTCGAGGTACGTCTCGCGCGGGAGGTGGTCGTCCCCCGGGAAGCCGCCACACCCCAGTTCGACCGCCTCGACGCCGATTCCGTCGAGGTACGCAAGTGCGTCTTCCAGCGGCTGGTCGCCCAGCGGGACGGTGAGGACACCGACTTGCATACGTGACACTGCGAAAATGACCCATATAAATCCTTGGCGCGACGGGGTGCTTTCTCAGAACCTGAAACAGGTCGCCGCGATTGAAGCGGTCGCGGGACAGTGATAGACCAACTCATGCCCGTCCCGGCCCCGGCGCTCGGCTCCGACCGCGGCGTCTCGCCCGTCATCGGAGCCGTCCTGTTGACAGCCATCTGCGTGCTGCTGGCGGCCACCGTCGCCGCGCTCGCCCTCGGTTTCGACGACGAGCTTCAGTCGCCGGCACCGAGCGGCGGGTTCGAACAGGAGTTCGTCGCCTCGGGCGCGGACAACACGGCCGACCGGCCCTACGTCGTCGTCACCCACGAGGTCGGACGGACCATCGACGCCGACAACGTGATTATCAAAGACGAGTCAGGCAACACGATAACGTGGCACGACGTCTGGACCGGCGGCCCGGAGGTCCACGCCGGCGAGTACGTCCACCTCGACGGGTTCGCCAGCGACAGCGTCTTGGACCCCATCTGCGAGGCGGGCGACACGTACTGGATTATCCTCGAAGACGACGACGGCGAGACGCTGATGATAAACGAGTGGACGGCCGCCCGCGACCCGCGACTGCCGGCGGGGTCGCCCTCGGATTCGGACGGCGACGGCGTCCCGGACTGGTGTTGATGTCACAACCCACTTCTTCGGCGCGGGCGTAGCCCGGTCATGGTCGACTCTCGGGTCCGGGTCCCCGCCCTGACGGGGCTGCTGACGGCCGTGTCGCTCGCGCTGGTGTTCGGTGCCGTGCTGGGGGCGATTCCACGGAGCGCGCTCCCGACCGCACCGCGAGGAGTCGTCGCTGCCATCCCGCATCTCAACGCCGCCATCAGCGCGCTCGCCATCGGGACGCTGTTGCGGGGACTCGGTGCCGTCCGTGCGGGTCAGGTCGACGCCCACCGGCGGTGGATGCTCGCCACCTTCGGGCTGTTCGTCGCCTTCCTCGTCCTGTATCTCTACCGCATCGTCCTCGAGGGACCGACGGACTTCGCCGGCCCCGCCGTCGTCGAGACGTACGTCTACCTCCCGCTGCTCGCGGTCCACATCCTGCTCGCCATCCTCGCGGTCCCGCTCGTGTACTACGTACTCCTGCTGGCGGCCACGCACACGCGGGCGGAACTCCCCCGGACCAACCACCCCCGGGCCGGCAAACTGGCCGCCGGGTTCTGGCTCGTCTCGTTCACGCTGGGTATCGCCGTCTACCTCATGCTGTACGTCGTCTGGTGAGAACGGGCGGAGTCGGGACGGACAAGAGGAGAAGGGGCCGCGAGCGACCGGTCAGTCGTCGGCCGGCGTCGCGCTCCCGGGGATGTCGGGGCGGACCACGTCGCGGTCGGTCGCCTCGCCCTCGATGTCGTAGGGATACTCGCCGGTGACACAGCCCAGACAGAGGTCCGTCCGGCTCTCGTCGAGCGTGTCGGCGATGGCGTCGATGGAGAGGTAGGCCAGCGAGTCGGCCTCGATATCGTCGCGTATCTCCGCGACGGACTGGTCGCCCGCGATGAGTTCGTCCCGCGAGGCCATGTCGATACCCATGTAACACGGGGCGACGATGGGGGGCGCGCCGATGCGGACGTTGACTTCCTCGGCCCCGGCGTCTTTCAGCAGTTGGATGAGCTGGGTCGAGGTGGTGCCGCGGACGATGGAGTCGTCGATGATGGTGACTTTCTTCCCCTCGATGGTGGATTTGATGGGGTTGAGCTTCAGGCGGACGGCCCGCTCGCGCTCGTCCTGTGTCGGCATGATGAACGTCCGGCCGACGTAGCGGTTCTTCATCAGCCCCTCCGCGAATTCGATGTCCGAGCCGTCCTCCTGTGCGGCCTCGGCGTAGCCCGAGGCAAACGCGCGCCCAGAGTCGGGTACCGGGAGGACCACGTCGGACTCGACGCCGTTTTCCTCCCAGAGCTTACGGCCCAGTTCGCGCCGTACCTCGTAGACCAGACTCTCGTCGATGGTCGAGTCGGGGCGCGCGAAGTAGACGTGCTCGAAGAAGCAGTGGGCCGTGTTCTCCTGTTCGATGAGTTGGTACGTGTCGTAGCCGGTGCCGTCCGGGTAGAGGACGACGAGTTCGCCCGGCCGTACGTCGCGGATGAGTTCGCCGTCGAGCGTGTCGATGGCGGCGGACTCGGAGGCCAGCACGTAGCCGTCGTCGAGTTCGCCGATACACAGCGGACGGTTGCCCTGCGGGTCCCGCACCCCCAGTACCGTCTCGTCGTGCATGATGGTCAGCGAGTACGAGCCGTGGATGCGGTTCATCGTCCGCTTGACCGCTCGCACGAGGTCCTCTTCGAGGAGGTTCCGGGCGAGGTCGTGGGCGATGACCTCGGTGTCGCCGTCGGAGGTGAAGGCGTGGCCGAGGTCGGCCAGTTCGTCGCCTATCTCGTCGGCGTTGACGAGGTTACCGTTGTGCGAGAGGCCAAGCGAGCCGGACTTGAACGAGACCGAGAACGGCTGTGCACAGCAGGCGTTGACGCTGCCCGCGGTCGGGTAGCGAACGTGGCCGATGCCGTTGGCACCGTTCAGCGATTCGAGGTCGCCGGGGCCGAAGGCGTCACCGACCAGCCCCATCTCGACGTGGCTGTGTTGCTGGAAGCCGTCGTGCGTCACGATACCGGCCGACTCTTGGCCGCGGTGCTGGAGGGCGTAGAGGGAGTAGTAAAGCGGGCGGGCGGCGTCGCGCTCTTCGAGAGAGATACCGACAACGCCGCACTTCTCGTGCATGTTCTCGGGTTACTCGCCGGCTTTCGATTGCCACTCGTAGTCTCGGCGCTTCGCGGACTTGCCGAAACCACAGCTCGAACAGACTTTCTTCTTCGTGTGATAGGACTTTTCGCCACACCGGCGACACTTCGTGTGTGTCGTGGTGTTTTTCTTGCCCTGGCTCGGGGTTCCTGCGCCAGTCATGGACTAATGGAGACGACGTTGTCGCCGCGTATAATCGTTGTGTCTTCGGCCTCAATTACGAGGTTCATGTGCTGGTCGTACCCGGAGAGTTCGCCCTCGAATATCTCGCCGCCTTTGAGTTGTACGGTGACTTCCTCGCCCAGCGACGCTTCGAGTACGTCCAGCGGTCGTCCACTCATGTACGGTTGGGATAGTGACGGCCGCTTAAACGTACCGTTTGCGGGGCCGCCCTCAGACAGCGACGCTGAACGGGGCGTACTCGTCGGCCCGGGCGGCGAAGCCGGCCAGCAGGTCCGCCAGCGCGTCGAGGTCATCCGGGTCGACGACTTCGACCGGCGTGTGCATGTAGCGGTTGGGCAGTCCGACGTTGACCGACGGGATGCCACCGCGCGAGGTGTAGAAGGCGTCGGCGTCGGTGCCGGTCCGGCTGCCGGCGGCCTGTAGCTGGACGGCCACCGCGTCGCGCTCGGCGGTGTCCCGCAGCGCGTCGACGACGACCGGGTGGTTGGCGCTGCCGCGGGCCACGACCGGCCCACCGCCGAGTTCGACCCCGGTCGAGCGCTTGCCCGGCGACTCCGGCGTGTCGGTCGCGTGGGTCACGTCGGCGGCGACGGCGGCGTCCGGGTCGAGGTCGAACCCGACCATCTTCGCGCCTTGTAGCCCGACCTCCTCCTGTACGGTCGAGACGGCGTGGACGGTCGCCGCGGTCCCGCGCTCGGCAGCTCGACGCAGGGCCTCCGCGGCGGCCCAAATGCCGACGCGGTTGTCCATCGCCCGCGCCGCGATGCGGCCGTTCTCGAGGTCGCTGATGGTCTGCTCGACGGTGACGGGGTCGCCGCGGTCGACGAGGTCGGCGAGTTCGTCGCCGTCGGTCGCCCCTACGTCGACGAGTTGCTCGGTCACGTCCGGCACCGACTCGTCGTCGCCGTCCCGGAGGTGGATGGCCGTCTGGCCGACCACACCCGAAACCGGGCCGTCCGTGGTGTGGACAGTGACGTGTTGCCCGCGCGAGACGGTCTTGTCGGAGCCGCCGATGCGGCCGACGCGGACGAAGCCGTCGTCGGTCAGGTCCCGGACGATGAACCCGATCTCGTCGCCGTGGCCCGCCAGCGCGACGCTGGTCTCGCCGCCCTCGACGGTGGCGACGGCGTTGCCGTAGTCGTCGGTCCGGACCTCGTCGGCGAACTGGGCGACGTAGTCGACCCACACGCGCTGGCCGTCGGCCTCGTAGCCAGACGGCGACGGCGTGGTCAACAGCGCTTCGAGAAACTCCCGTCGTTCGGCGTCCATACCCGCCGTTGCGCCCGCGCGGTCATGAACATCGTGGAACGGGCACCGCCTGCCGGGCGGCACAACCGCTAAGTCCGGTCGCCGAGAACGCACGGTATGGCGAAGTTTACCCTCCTCGAACTCCACCTCGACGGCGCGGAGTTCACCGCATCAGCACCGTTCGGCGGCGACAGCGAGAGCACCGACGCCGCCAACACTGACGACACCGACGACGAATCGGCGGGTGGCCCGCCGCTGGGGCTCGGGGCCGTCCTCGCGCTGGTCGCCCTCGCCGTCGTCGCGGTGGCCGCGAAGAAGCTCCTCGACGGCTCGGGCGAGCCGCTGGCCGACGAGTAGGTCGCTCGGCGCGGCCCCGTCGTCCGCCATCTTCTCCGGCCGCAGCACCGCTGTCGACCGACTCCCGGCCACTGTGCCGACCCCTGAGGTCCGTCGCGGGGGAGAAAGCCTATCCCGGTCGACCGCCTTCCGCGCGTATGGGACTCTATCACAGCGTCCGGGCCGTCGCGGGGGCGTCCGGCGACGGGCCGATAGACTGGCGCGCCGTCGCCGAGAGCGCCAAGGAGGCGACGGAGCCGGGCGACCTGACCGTCTCGGCGAGCGAACGCGAGGGGTACGCGACCGACGTTCGGGACGCCCGCGACCGGGTCCGGACTGTCTCGGGGCTCGACTTCGACCTGCCCGAGACGGTCGAGATACAGCACCGCCACCACTGGATAGACGCCAACGTGGCGACGTTCGAGCGGGTGATGGCACCCATCGAGCAGCAGGCGGAGTTCGTGCCGGGCGTCGCCCGCGTCGTCAACACCGGGTCGATGGCGTTCGCGCTGTCCTTTCTCGCCAACAACGTCCTCGGACAGTACGACCCGGTCCTGTTGGCCGACGGCGACGAGCACGCGCTGTACTTCGTGCGCCCGAACATCCGCCGCGTCGCCGACGAACTCGCGGTCGAGGGCGACCGCTTCCGGCGGTGGATAGCCTTCCACGAGGTGACCCACGCCGCCGAGTTCGGGGCCGCACCGTGGCTCTCTGACCACCTCGAATCGGCGATGGAAGAGGCCATCGGGAAGCTCAGCGACGGCGACATCGACCGCCAGTCGCTGGGCGAACTCGACACGACGATGACCGCCGTCGAGGGGTACGCCGAACTGCTGATGGACCGCGCGTTCGACGACGAGTACGACGACCTGCGCCGCAAGGTCGACGCCCGGCGGCAGGGACGGGGACCGATTTCGAAACTCGTCCGGCGCGCGCTGGGACTGGGGATGAAACGCCAGCAGTACGAGCGGGGCAAGGCCTTCTTCGACGCGGTCGCCGACGCCCGGGGCGTCGAGGCGGCCGGCGCGGTCTGGGAGTCGCCCGAGACGCTTCCGACGGACGACGAACTGGAGACGCCGTCGCTGTGGCTCGACCGTATCGACCCCTGACTACTCCCGGCTGCGGGACGACCGCGAGCCGGCGTCCTTCCCGCCGTCGGCGGCCTGCCGGGACTCGCTCTCGTCCCGGTCGGCCCTGAGGCGAGCGCCCGGCGTCGGCCCACGGTCGGGCGTCTCGTCGCTGTAAGGCGTCTCCGCGATACTGTCGGGGACGGTGTACCACGCCAGCCCCGCGCCGACGAGCGTGCCGCCGGCCCCGACGGCCGCGACGACGGGGGCCGGCGCGCCGCCGTACAGCGTCACCAGCCCCATCGAGACGCCGACCAGCAGCGCGAACCCCGCTTTGAGACGCTTGAGGAAGCGTTTCCGCTCGGCGTCGGTCGTCGAGGGGCCGACCATCAGCGCTCACCACGCCCGGCCATCAGTAGAACCCCCGGTCGACGTCCTCGTCGACCACGTCCTCGAACTCCGCGTCGAGCAGTTCCTCGGCCTCCTCGAAGGTGTCAGTCAGTTCGGCCATCTCCTCGGGCCGGTCGTACTGGTCGAACTCCATCGGGCCGTAGGCCGGGGAGTCCAGCGCGTCCATGACGTCCTCCAGCATGGCACGGGGCGTCGTCGGGGCGTCGGCGTGGGTGTCGACGACCGTCTCCAGGTTCCGGAGTTTCTCCTCGGCCTCGTCCTCGTCCTCGACGCCCTCTTGGACGCCGAAGATGCCCGACCCCTCCTCGGGGAACAGCGGGTCGATGTCGTCGTCGATGCTACGGGCGACCTGCGCGCCGACGCCCTGCACCTCGAAGGGGTTCTTCGCGTAGGTCTTGAGCTGGTAGACGCCCGCTCGCGGGTGGCCGACGTAGAGGTCCTCGCCGATACCGTTCGCGCGGTCGCCGCCGACGGCCCGCCAGCCGCCGGGGTCGCTCTGGCTCTCCAGCACGTCCTCGAAGATGTCCTGCCAGTCACGAACGCGCATAGCTACCCGAGAGTTGCGGCCGGTCCAGAATGAACCCATCGGTCTGTGACACGCGCTGGCGACAGCCGAACCCCTTTGGGGCGGCGGCCGCTTGCGGGGGTATGGAGAGCGAGACCAACGTTCTCGGGGGCGACCTCGCGGTCTGTTCGACGGACCCGACGACGGGGTTCATGCGGGACGGCTACTGCTATCCGCTCCGGCGCGACCCCGGCCGCCACGAGATATGTGCGGTGCTGACCGACGACTTCCTCCGGTACAGCAAGGCACAGGGCAACGACCTCGTGACGCCACGGCCCGAGTTGGACTTCCCCGGGCTGGAACCGGGCGACCGCTGGTGTGTCTGTGTCCCGCGCTGGCGGGAGGCCCGAGCGGCCGGCCACGCGCCGCCGGTGGTCCTCGAAGCGACGAGCGAGGACGTGCTGGCCGACGTGCCGCTGGCGACGCTCCGGGAGCACGCGGCCGGCGAGAACGCGCCGACCGGGGGCGCGGACGCCGGCGAGTGAGTCGCGCCGCGAACGACTTTTGAGGGTCGAACGCGTGGGCGATAGCGTGCAACGGAGGACCACGACGTGAGCGGGACCGACAGCCTCCGCGGGGTCGTCACGGCCGTCGCCGACCCGAAGACGGTGAACACCCAGTACGGTGAGAGCGAGCTCTGTGAGGTGACGCTCCGGCCCGAGCGGGGCGCGGGCGAGCCGACCACCGTCACGCTGTGGGGGAAGTGGACCGAGACGGCCGCCGTCCTCGAAGCGGGGATGGAACTGGCGGTGTACAACCCCGAGGAGAAGCGGTATCAGGGCGAGACCCAGTACTCCGTCGGCGGCGACGCCACCGTGGTCGTCGAGCCCGACTTCCTCGTCGACGTGACCGACATCCGCGCGTGGGTGCAGTGCCCCCGGATGTACTACCTCCGGAAGCTCGACGGGGCCGACCTCGCCTACCCGCTGGTGAAAGGGACCGTCGTCCACGAGGTGTTCGGCGACCTGCTGCGGGGCCGCGACTTGGAGGCGTCCATCGCGGCGCAGGTCGAGGCGGCGGGCCTTGACATCGGCCTGCTCGGGCGCGAGGCCGAGGAAGTGGCCGGCGACGTGCGGGCCCACGCCAGCGCCATCGAGGGGTGGCTGAATCAGGGGACGCTCACCGAGGACGACGAGTGGCGCTCCGAGATGACGCTCATCTCCGAGCGGTTCGGCATCAAGGGGCGGGCCGACGCTGTCCGGCGGGGGATGCCGGTCGAACTCAAGACGGGGAAAAACACCAAGCGCGAACCCCGGTTTCAGGACAAGATTCAGGCAGCCGCGTACGCCTTGGTGCTTGGCGAGCGGGCCGCGGCGACGACGATGGCCGCCGACGTGATGGCCGACGGCGCGGGCGGGGAGACGGCCGTCGAGGCCGCGCCGGACACGGGGACGCTGCTGTACACGAAGAACGCGGCCGTCGACCGCGCAGAGGAGAGTGGCGACCTCTCGCCGGCCAAGGAGTTCTCCATCGGCCCGGGCCTGCTGAATTACGTCGTCCGCACCCGCAACGCCATCGCGGCGATGGAACACGACGCCGACGTGCCGACGGGCTACGAGGCCAACGCGAAATGCGAGTACTGCTTCGAGCAGGACACCTGCATGGCCGTTTCGGGCCGGCTCGACCAGGAGTCGAAGGCCGGACAGGTCGGCGTCGCCGTCCCCGAGGAGGAGCGCGAGTACTTCGAACGGTTCTACGGCGCTATCGAGGCCGAGCGCCGGGCCGTCCACCGCGAGTACGCCAAACTGTGGGAACAGAGCGCCGCCGAGCGGGCCGACGACGACCGGGCGCTGGTCGACCTCGACCCGGCGGGCCGGCGCGAACTCGACGGCGGCCGCTGGGAGCTCCGCGCCCGCGGCACCGGCGCGGTCTCGAAGATACGCGAGGGCGACCTCGTGCTCGCCAGCGACGGCGACCCCGTGACCGGCGACGCGGAACTGGCCCGCGTCGAGCGCATCGACACCGACGACGGTGCGGGCGAGGAGCTAGTCGTCACCGCCGACGAGCCCCTCGACCTGCACCGCCTCGACGTTTACCCCTCGGAGCTGACCACCGACCGCCTGCTGAACGCGCTCCACGACGCGCTGTTGACCCAGCCCCCCGAGCGCAAAGACGTGCTGTTCGGGCGGCGCGACCCGTCGTTCGCCGAGGTCGCGGGGACGTTCATCGACAACAACGACGCGCAGGACGAGGCGGTCCGCAGGGCCGTCGCGGCCGAGGACTTCGCGCTGGTCCACGGCCCGCCCGGGACGGGCAAGACCTACACGCTGGCCCGGACGGTGCGGGCGCTCGTCGAGCGGGGCGACCGGGTGTTGCTGTCGGCGTTCACGAACCGCGCCGTCGACAACGCCATCGAGGCGCTGGAGGAGCAGGGGTTCACGGATATCGTGCGCGTCGGCACCGAGAGCGGCGTCCGCGAGGACATGCGGGAGTACCGCCTCGACCAGTCGGGCGACCCCGGGGAGTGCGCGACGACGCTGCAGTCGGCACAGGTCGTCGCGGCGACGACGGCCACCTGTGGCGGGACCGCGCTCCAGAGCCAGTCGTTCGACGCGGCCGTCGTCGACGAGGCCGGCCAACTGACCGAGCCCGGGACGCTGGCGGCGACGACGCTCGCCGACCGGTTCGTCCTCGTCGGCGACCACCAACAGCTCCCGCCCGTGGTCCAGTCCGAGGACGAGACGCTGTCGCGCTCGCTGTTCGAGCGGCTCATCGACGACAACCCCGAGGCCGGCGTTATGCTGGACCGCCAGTACCGGATGGCCCAGCACATCCAAGCGTTCGCCTCCAGAGAGTTCTACGACGGCCAACTCCGGCCGGCGACGGGCGACGTGGCCGCCCAGCGGGTCGACGACATCGAGGGCGTCACGCTGGATGGACTGCCCGCCCATCTCCGGGACCGCGTCTCCTTCGTCGACCCCGACGGGAGCCGCACCGGCAACACGAACCCCGAGGAGGCCGACGCGGTGGCGGACGTGGTCGCGGCCTACCGGGCGGCCGGCGTGGCCGCCGCGGACATCGGCGTCATCGCCCCGTTCCGGGCGCAGGTGGCGGAGCTGAACCGCCGGCTCCCGGACGTGGCCGTCGACACCGTCGACCGGTTTCAGGGGTCGAGCAAGGCGGTCATCGTCGTCTCGTTCGTCGCCACGGGGAGCCTCGACGGCCCCATCTTCGAGGACTACCGGCGCATCAACGTCGCGCTGACGCGGGCGAAGAAGGCGCTCGTGCTGGTCGGCGACGCGGCCGCGCTGTCGACAGACGACCGCTACGGCCGGATGGTCGAGTGGGCCGACGGGTGACCCTACGTGGTTAGCGTGTCTGATTAAATAGGCGGGCCGTGAGCATCGAATCGAGGATGAAGGACTGCCCTGACTGTGGGTTCCCCATGGCCGCCGAACACGAGCTTTCGAGCGGGACCGTCTACCGCTGTCGTAGCTGTGGGACGAAGCGTACTCGTTGATAGCGACGTGAGCCCGGCGCTCGCCTACCTGCCGTCGACGGCCCCGTCGCCACCGGGGTCCCGGCCGCCGTCGCGCGAGCGACGCCCCGCGGTGTCCGGTCGCCGCCGCGCGAGGTCGGCGGCCAACCGCTCCCGGACGGACGCTCGAAGCGCCGTTGCCGTCTCATCGTCGAGGTCGTAGATTCTGGCGTCGCCGCTCAGCAGACCGCCGGTACTCGCAGTGTCGACCGTGAGCGTCGCCAGCGAGCGCCGCCGCTGGAACGGCGTCCGGCGGACGAAGACCGTCTGGATGCGGTAGTAGGGGACGACGCGGGTCGTCCGCCGCCAGAACCCGGTCCGGGCCACGACCGCGTCGTCGTCGCAGTGGTAGCCCCGGTGTCGCCAGCGAAGGTGGGCCGCGACCGGTACCAGCGGAAGGAGAGCGAGCGAAACCCACCAGACGCCGCTGTCGAGGACCAGCGCATCGAGGGCGTAGGCGGCGGCGACGGCCAGCGTCGCGACGACCCCGAACCGCGCGGCGTAGCGCCGCCGGGCACGCGTCGGCGGGCGCTCGAACTCGGCGTCTTCGAACGGTTCGAGGTCCCGCGCGAGGTCGTAGACCGCCTCCCGGCGCGCCATCGGGACGGCGACGCCCTGCTGGGACTGCTGGGAGCCGCCGGCGTAGCCCGCCGTCTCGACGACCAGCGTCGCGTAGCCGAACCGTCGCATCAGGACGTTCTCGCGCACCGTCACCGTCTGGACCTTCGAGAGGGGAATCGTCCCGCTGTAGCGCCGCAAGAGGCCGCGCTCGTACTGCAGGTCGTCGCCCGAACGGGTGAGCCGGAAGCCGTGGTACTCGACGACGGTCAGGGCGACACTGACCGCCAGCGCGGCCAGCAGGAACTCGGCGACGGTCAACAGCCCGAACGCGAGCAACTGGCCCGCGGTGGCCTCGGCGACGAGGGCGGGCGACAGCGGCCCACTGACGCCGACCAGGGCCGCGTTCACCCGGAGCGCAGAGAACACCACGTCCCCGCCCAGCGGCAGGCCGAACAGCGCCAGCACCGGCGCGGCGGGCCTGACCGAGACCACGGCGTAGGTCAGCAGGTCCCGGGGCGAGAACGCGAACAGTTCCGTGTCCGCCGGCTCCGCCGCCCCGGCCCGGCCGACCGCGTCGTCGGCTTCGGGCGCGGGGTCGGCGTCCGCGTCGTCCGTTTCCGCCCCGTCATCGTACTGTCGGACTGCGCGGCGGAGTCGGTCGGCCTCGTCGGTCGAGACCGCGTCCAGCGTCGCCTCGGTCTGGCTGCCGCCGGCCGTCTCGAAGCCGACGACGGCCAGCCCGAGCAGTCGGTTGACAACGCCCTGCCGAACGTCGACGTTCTGGACGCGCCCGAGCGGGATTTCGCGGGACTGGCGGGCGAAGACGCCCGACTCGACGGCCAGCGTGTCACCCTCGACGGCGTAGCCAAAGCGGAGGTAGCGGGCGGTCGCGTAGCCGGCGAGCGCGAGCGCACCGCCGACGGCCAGCAGGGGGGCCGAGAGGAACGACAGCCCCAGCGCGCCGGCGACGGCCGTCCCGACGAAGAAGCCGAAGACGGCACCCTGAATAGCTGCCTGTGCGACGCTCAGCGCGGCGCTGTAGGGGTGGAGCCGTTTCATACCGCGTCGGTCGTCTCGCTCTCGATGGCGAGGTCGCGCAGTCGCTCGCGCAGCGCCGTCGCGCGCTCGGGGCGCAGCCCCGGAATCGTGATGTCGGCACCACGGGAGCCGGCGGTGTAGACGACGACGCTGGCGAGGCCGACGGCCCGCTCCAGCGGTCCCCGCGTGGTGTCGACGTGTTGGACGCGGACGTAGGGGACCGACGTGTCCGTCCGGGTCAGAACGCCCCGAACGAGAAAGAGCGCATCGGCCTGCAGTTCGAACCGCCAGACGCGGTGGGCCGCGACGGCGTGGGCGACGCCGAGTCCGACTGCGAGGACCCACAGTCCGGCGAGCGCCGCCGTCGGGACGGCGACGAGGAACCGGTCGACGAGCGCGACGAGAGCGGCCAGCGCGGTGGCCCCGGCGACGCGGCCGGCGACCCAGAGCCACCGCACGCGCGGGTGCAACGCCTCCATACCGGTCCGTGGGGCCGCCCGTGGATTAACGTTCGGCTCGCGGCGTCTCGGACTCAGACGCGCTCGTTGACCTGCGCGGCGACGCGCTCGCCCGGCCGGCGGAGGTGATCGGACTCGACCTCGTAGACGTAGCCCGTGACCGTCACGTCGTCGGGGATGAGCGCGTGTTCGCGGAGGTACTCGACCTGCGCGGCGCAGGCCTCGTCGATGTCGTCGGTCATCCGGACCCACTCGTCGACGTCGTGGTCGCCGATGTCGAGGCCGGGCAGCGCCGGGTCGAGGGGAACCTCGTCGAGGTCGCCGTCGACGGCGTCCTCGAAGCCCGCGAGTACGTCCTCGTCGGACGCGCTCATCATCCCGCAGTCGGTGTGGTTGACGACGATTATCTCCTCGGTGTCGAAGAACTGCGTCGTCAGCGCGGCCGACCGTATCACGTCGTCGGTGACCTTCCCGCCGGCGTTGCGGTATATCTGTGCGTCGCCCAGTTCGAGCCCGAGCGCCTCCTCGACGGGGATGCGCTCGTCCATGCAGGCCACGACCAGCAGGCGCTTGTCCGTCGGGATGCCCTTCCGCCGTCGTCGGGCCCAGTCGTCACGGGCGTCGACCGCGTCGTCGACGGACTCGTGGACGTGACCGGGTGTCGGTTCCGCGCCTTCGTCGCCGGTGTGGTGTGCCATCGCCACTCGTAGGGGACGGACGGTTTAGAGCGGGGAGAAAGGAGCAACTGCTACCGCTGTCTCTGACAGTGCGCGTCAGTCGTCCGTGGCGACGGCGCTGTGGTCCGCGTCTTCGATGTCGTCGAGTACGCGGCGGTGGAACTCCTGCAGCACGGCCGACTCGTCCTCGGCCAGCACCACGTCGCTGGCCATCAGCGTCGCCAGCCCGAACGCCCGCGGGGAAGGGGAGTCGACGCGGGTGGTCACCACGTCGACCGCGCCGCGGTCGATGTCGGCCAGCACGGACTCGATGCCGTCGACGTGGAGCTTGTCCTCCAGAATCTCGCGGTAGGTCTCCTCGACGACGGCGAACTCGCCCAACTCCTCGGCGAACCCGAGCAGCATCTCCGAGGAGACCTGCTGCTCGCTGGCGGACTTCTCGTACCCCTTGTAGCGTTTGAGTATCATCAGCGAGCGCGTGGCGTTGATGCGGAAGTACCGCTGGAGGAGGTCGGTGCCGTCGAGGCTCGCCCGCAGGTCCGCCCGGACCTCGGCCGGGTCGATGTCCCGGACCACGCCCTCGATGTCGACTTTCCGGTTCAGCGGCATCGAGAGCGTGAACCCGTTGTCGGCGACCGCCACTTGGACGTTGGCGTTGGCCGCCTGCGCGACGCGGTAGGCCAGCAGGCGCGAGAAGCCGTCGTTGAACCGCCGGCCGTAGTTCGAGTGGACGTAGTACCGGCGCTCGTACTCGTCGCGCTCCATCGACTCCTCGACGACGAGGCGGTCGTCGGTGGCGACGCTCTCGGCCCCGGCGTAGGCCACCTGCTCGCGGAACATCCGCGCGATGGCCCGCACCGAGTTCTCGTCGAGGGGGAACTCCCGGAGCCAGTTGCGCACCTCGGACATGCCGCCGCGTTCGAGGCGGGCGAGTAAGTCCCGCTGGAAGCCCAGTATCTCGCGGCCGAGGTCGTACGACAGCGGCAGGCGCTCGGAGAACCACGAGGGAACCGTCGGCCGCGCGCTCGTGGGGTCGACGTACACCTTCGACCCGCGGCGGTAGCGGTACTCGTAGTTGGAACCGCCCAGCACGAACACGTCGCCTTGCTCCAGCGTGTCGAGGTACTCCTCGTCGAGTTGACCCACCCACTCGTCGCTCCCGCGAGTGTACACGTCGCAGGTGAACGAATCGGGGATGGTCCCGAGGTTTGTCATATAGATGACCCGCGCCATCCGGCCGCGCTTGCCGACCAGCCGCTCGCCCACGTCGTACTCCTCGTAGTGGTGCTCGCCGTCGGGCGGGTCGTTGGTGTCGCGCCATATCTTGGCGTAGACGTTCTTGTCCTCCATCCCGGGGTAGTCCGCGGTGAGATACCGGCAGAGCTGTTCCCACTCGTCGTCACCGTAGTCGCGGTAGGGGTAGGCCCGCCGGAGGATGCCCCGGACCTCGCGCTCGGGCCGGACGGCGTTTATCGCCATGCCGTAGACGTGCTGTGCGGCCACGTCCTGTGCGTTCTCCGGGACGAACACGCGGTCGACGAACCCCTCTTCGGCCTTCCCGAGCATCACCGCGCACTCGACGAGTTCGTCGCGGTCCAGCGCCACCACGCGGCCCTCGACGGTCTCGCCGAGTTGGTGGCCGGCCCGACCGATGCGCTGGAGCAGCGAGGCGACGGACTTGGGCGAGCCCACCTGCACGACGAGGTCGATATGTGGCATGTCGATGCCCAGTTCCAGACTCGTCGAGGTGGTGACCACGTCGAGGGCACCGTCTTTCAGCGCCGCCTCTATCTCGTGGCGCTTCTCCTTCGAGAGCGAGCCGTGGTGACAGCCGGAGTTGTCGGCGTCGTAGGCGTCGTAGCGCTCCCGCAGCGTCTTGAGGACGCGCTCGGCTCCCGACCGGGTGTTGGTGAACACGAGGGTGTTGGTGTGGCTCTGGACGTGGTCGTGTAGCTGGCGGTAGAACCGCTCGGTCACCACGTCACTCGGCGTGTCGATGAGGTCGTCGGTCGGACAGGTCAGTTCCACGTCGAACTCCCGGGCGAAGCGCGTGTCGACTATCTCGTAGTCGCGGGGCGGCCCGCCGGGCTCCGACCGGCCGACGAGGAACTCCGCGACCGTATCCAGCGGGTCGACGGTCGCCGAACAGCCGATGCGGGTGGGGGACCCGTCGGCCATCGCCTCCAGTCGCTCCAGCGACACCGAGAGGTGGGTGCCACGCTTGTTCTCCGCAAGGCTGTGTATCTCGTCGACGACGACGTACTCGACGGTTCGGAGCTTCTCCTTGAACTTCGGGGAGTTGAGCAGGATAGCCAGCGTCTCCGGCGTGGTGTTGAGGATGTGGGGCGTCGTCTCCAGCATCGCCTGTCGCTCGCTGTCGCTGGTGTCGCCGTGGCGGATAGCGTGGCGTATCTCGGCGTCCTCGCCCCGGTCCGCGAGTTTCTCGGTGATGCCCGAGAGGGGCACTTCGAGGTTGCGGTGGATGTCGTTTGCCAGCGACTTCAGCGGCGAGACGTAGAGGCAGTAGACGGAGTTCTCCAGTTCGTCGGCGCGTGCCTTCCCGAACAGTTCGTTGATGATACCGGTGAAGGAGGCGAGCGTCTTGCCGCTGCCCGTCGGCGCGCAGATGAGGGCGTTCTCTCCCCGGTGAATCAGCGGCACCGCCTCCTTCTGTGGCGGCGTGAAGAAGCCGCCGTTTCCGGGGACGAACGCGCCGAACTGCTCGACCCACCACTCCTGTACGACCGGGTCCAGCAGTTCGAGGGCGTCGGCGTCGTCGATGGCGACCGATTCGGCGTCGAAGTCGGGGTCCGTCGCCGCGAGTCGCTCGCGTCCTCCCATGGCCTCTCTGTCCGTTCCGTAGGTCCGTATCGGGAAGTGGGTTCCGACCGGGCAAGACCTAACGGGATGCCGGCCCACGGTGGCCGTATGGCAACCATGCCCGACGTTCTCACGCCGCTGGTCACGCCGTTCGACGGGGACGGCGCGCTCGACACCGACGCCCTCGCCGCGCTCGTCGCACACCTCGCCGACGAGGGCGTCGACGGGTTCGTCCCCTGCGGGACGACCGGCGAGTTCGAGACGCTGTCCGACGCCGAGTTCGAGGCCGTCGTCCGGACCACCGTCGAGGCCGCGCCCGACGACAGCACAGTCATCGCGGGGGCCGGCGGGACGGCCGTCTCGACGGTGACCGACCGGCTCCGGTTCGCCGCGTCGGTCGGTGCCGACGCCGGCCTCGTCGTCGCGCCGTACTACGGCGGCCAGATGTCCCCGGCGGGCAACCGGCGGTTCTTCGAGCGCGTGGCCGCGGACGCCCCGCTCCCGCTGTACCTCTACGACATCCCCGCCGTCGCCGGCCAGTCGCTGGCGACCGAGACGGTCGCCGCCCTCGCCGAGGAGCCGAACGTGGTCGGCCTGAAGGACTCCTCGGGGGACGTGGCCGCGGTGACTGACGCGGTCCGGTCGACGCCGTCAGAGTTCGCCGTCTATCAGGGCAACGACGCGGTGCTGGTGCCGTCGCTCTCGGTCGGCGTCGACGGCGGCATCAACGCCCTGTCGCACGTCCTCGCGGCCGAACTGGCCGACGCCATCGAGGCCGTCCGGGACGGCGACCTCGGGCGCGCGCGGCGGCTCCAGAACGACGTACTCCAGCCCGCCGCGAACGCCTGTCTCGAACACGGGTTCGCCCCGGCGGTCAAGGCCGTCCTCGCCGAACGGGGCGTCATCGACAGCGCCACCGTCCGCCCGCCCCGGACGGAACTCGACGGCGAGACGCGGGCGTCGGTCGCCGACGCGTTCGCGCGGGCCGAGGGTCAAAGTCGGGATTGAGGTTCCACGAGATTCATTACGCTGGGCGTCGCTGGGACGGATATGTCCTTGCTGCCCTCCCGTGGCCCCGACACCAGCACGTCCCAAGACGGCGAACTGGACGTGGTCGGGGTCGACGAAGACGTCTCTGCGGTTTTCGACGCGCTGTCCTCCGATACCGCCCGCGAGATACTCAACGCCGTCTACGAGGACCCCGCAACCCCGTCGGAACTGGCCGACCGGCTCGACATGTCCATCCAGAAAGTCACCTACCACCTCGACAAACTCGACGACGAGGACCTCATCGCCGTCGCCGGCACGCGCTACTCCGAGAAGGGCCAAGAGATGAAAGTGTACGAGCCTCCCGAGGACCCGCTGGTCCTGTTCGTCGGGACCGAGGACCGCAAGCGCTCGCTCCGGTCGATGGTCAAGCGCCTCGTCCCCGTCGTCGGCCTGCTCACCGCCGCCAGCGTGGTCGTACAGGTCCTCTTGCGCGGGCTCCCGACAATCGGGTTCGGCGCGAGCGGCGACAGCGAGGTCCAGAGCGGGTCCGCAGGCGACGCGGGGAGCGCGGCCACCGCGACGCCGACCCCCGAACCGACGGCGCAACCGGCGACCGCGACCGGCGGCGACGGTGGCGGCGGCATCAGCATCGCCGAAGCGACGCCGACACCGACCGCTACCCCGGCACAGACGCCGGCCCAACTCGACGCGACGAGAGAGGCCGCGACGACCGCCGCAGCCGGCGGGGGCGCGGGGATATCACCGGGCGTCGCCTTCTTCCTCGGCGGCCTGCTCGTCGTGGCGCTGGTCGCCGCGGCGTGGGCATACGGCGAGTACCGCTGACCCGGGGTCGCTCAAAACCCGTTTTGAGCCACAGTCGCGCTTTTTATCACCCCGTACGAAGCCGTAGATGCGCCGTCGGCGGGAGACCTGACCGCCGCCGCTCCTGTGGTCCGCCCCTGCCGGCGGGCCATTCCCGACTGCCCTGACCGCCCTGACCGGCGCGGCGTCCCCGCCGCGCCCGTTCCGTTCCACCGGTCCCCGACGACGGCCTGCGGCCTGCCCGCGCCGCACTCCGCTGACGCCTCTCGCTCCGACTCCTCCGCTCGTCCCGCGCCCGACGACACGCACTTCTTTCCGTCTCGGTGCCCTCCGGCCCGGTATGCGACTGACGTTTCTCGGGACCGGGAGCGCCATGCCCACCGGCACGCGCGCCCAGTCGGGCTACCTGCTAGAGGCCGGCGACGACCGGCTGCTGGTCGACTGCGGCAGCGGCGTCCTGAACGCGCTCGCGCGGACCGACGCCGGCTACGAGGGCGTCGACGCGGTCCTCCTGACCCACCACCACCTCGACCACGTCTCGGACCTCGACGTGTTGCTGAAGGCGCGCTGGCTGGCCGGCGAGACGGACCTGACCGTCGCCGGCCCGCCGGGCACCGAACGGCTCGTCCGAGACCTCCTCGGCGTACACGAGTACATGCAGGGCCGACTGGACCTGACACTTCGGGACCTCGACATCGGGAGCGATGGTGACGAGACGGCGGCCGGCGGTGACGCCGCCGAGTTCTCCCTCGCGGGCTTTACCGGCGCGGCGACGGAGACGCGCCACTCGATGCAGTGCTTCGCGTACCGCCTCGCCGCGGACGGACCCGCGGTGGCGCTGTCGGGCGACTCGGAGGCGTTCCCCGGCCTCGTCGAGTTCGCCGACGGCGCGGCCGTCCTCGTCCACGACTGCTCGTTTCCCGACGGCGTCGACGTGTCGAACCACCCGACGCCGTCCGCGCTGGGGGCGGCGCTGGCTACGGCCGACGCCGAGGTGGGCCGAGTCTATCTCACGCATCTCTACCCACACACCGAGGGGAACCACGAGTCGATGCTCGACGCCGTCGCCGACCACTACGCCGGCGACGTGCGTTTCGCGTCCGACGGGCTGACGGTCACGGTCGCCGACGCCGAGTGACCGCGAGGGTCAGACCCGCTGGAGCGTGACGCGGAACTCCGCGCCGCCGTGCTCGCTGTCGGCGACCGCGACGGTGCCGCCGTAGGACTCGACGAGCGCCCTGACGAAGCCGAGGCCGAAGCCGCTGCCGGAGCTGTCAGGTCCCTTCTTCCCCATTTCGAATATCTGCTCGCGCAGTTCCTCGGGCACGCCGACCCCGTCGTCGGCGAAGACCACGACCACCTCGTCGGGCGAGCGCGCCTCGACGGAGACGTGGACCGACACCGGGCCGTCGTTGTGGACCGCCGCGTTGCTGACGATGTTCGTGAACACCGAGTCGAGCAACTCGCCGGCGAACACGCGGTACTCAACGCTTTCGGGGTCGAAATCGACGGCGAGGTTCTGGAAGTTCGCCCGCGCCTCGGTGACCGTCTCCGCGAGGACCGGCCGGAGGTCGCGGGGTTCCGGCTCCTCCTGTGCCTCCAGCGTCGAGACGAGGTCGCCGACCCGCTCGACGAGGTCGGCTGCGCTTCCGGCCGCCCGCTGTATCTTCTCGGCGTACTCCCGTGTCTCTCCCTCGGTTCGGTCAACCACGGCGTCGGCGAAACCCGCGATTATCTGGAGGTCGTTGCCGAGGTCGTGGCGCAGGAGCCGGTCGTACAGCTCTATCATCTCCTTGCGCGTTTCGAGGTCCTGTCGCGCGCGTTCGAGGCGCTCGCGCGAGCGGATGTTGCTGACCGCGGTCGCCGCGTGGGAGGCCAGAATCTCCAGCGGGCGGCTGTGTTGCTCGCCGAAAGCTTCCGTCGACGTGGACCGCGTCACGAGGATCACGGTCACCTCGTCGGCCATGCGGGCCGGCACGGCCAGCGTCGCCGTCACGTCGGAGTCGGCACCGACGCCGGCCGCGTCGCCGAGGACGGTGACCGTCTCGCCGGCGGCGTAGGCCTCGCTGGCGGCGTCGCTGGGCGGTTCGCCGGCGGTCAACTCCGGATACGTGCTGTGGACCACGCGGAGGTCACCGTCGCGGACCTCCACGAACGTCGAGTAGGAGAACTCGAAGAGGACCGAGATGGCTTCGAGGGTCAACGAGACGACTTCTTCGACGCTCTCACACCGGTTGAGCGCCTGCCCGTACTTGTTGAGGTCGGCGACTTGCCTCGCAAAGTCGGGCTGTTCTTCGAATGACATTCGTATAGCTCTCTCGTCGTGCGACTACCGGAGAGAGCGGAGGCCTACAAAAAACGATTTCGGGGCCGTTACAAGAAACGATATTCGGGCCGGACCAGTCGCCGGCTGCGACTGTTAGCTGGCAGACACGACGCGGCCGGTCGGGACGGTCGCGCCGAACGGTCGCGGTGGGCAGCCCGCCGAGGCGGACGGTCGCAGTGGACAGTCAGTCGAGGCGGTACCGAAGCAGAGCCGCGATGCCACCGAGGTTCGCCAACTGTTGACCCGGCGCGAACTCGGCCGAGAAGACCGTCACCTCGCCGCCCTGCTGTTCGGTCGTCTCGATGACGGCGTCCACGTCGATGTCCCAGTCTCCCTCGCCGGCGCGCTCCTGTCGGAGGCGGTCATCCAGTACCAGCAGCGTCTCGACGGCACCGTAGTCGGCCGCTTTGGCGACCTCCGCGGGGCCGTAGGCCACCTCGCTGCCCGCGCCGATGCGGGCCATCAGTTCGTCGACGAGGTCCGCCTCCTCGGCGATGCGGGTCTGTTGTTGGACCTCCTCGACCGCGCCGCGCTTGAGCACCTCGTGGACGCCGCGGTCACCGACGGCGGCGGTGTCGACGGTGCGGATGCCGTCGGCGACGTCGGGAATCTCGTCCGCGAAGTAATCGAGCGCGTCCTGCTTGGTGAACCCCGGGCCGGCGAGGATGTAGGCGTCCACGTCCTGCCGTTTCAGCACGTCCGCGAGTTCGGCGAACAGCTCCTCGCGCGGACGGGCGTACTCGCCCTTGCCGGTCGTCGAGGTGATGCTGGCGCGCTCCTCGGTGCCGTACTGGGCGACCGTGTGGACGTGGGCCTGTCCCTCCTCGACGGTGGCGATGGCGACATCGGGGTTCTCGGTAGCCTCGACGGCCTCCTCCAAGCGGTCGCGCTGGTCGGGCTTCCACACCTTCTCGACGGTCAGTTCGGTGTGTTCCTCGACGTTGAGCGTGTGGTGAAAGCCCAGTTGGTCCTCCCGGGAGCAGTCGACTATCTCGCCGCCGACGCGCAGGCGGTTGGCGAACTTGGCGAACTCCACGTCGCTCACCTCGATTTCGATCCACATGTGCTCGCGCTCGCCGCCGCTGTCCCGCAGGTTGTCGTCGTTGCGCTGGATGCGCCGCGTCGTGTCCCCATCGACGTGGTCGCCCGGCTCGACGACGTGCGAGAGGTGCCAGAGGTCGTCGAGTGTCTCGGGGACGACGGTGACGCGCTCGCGCCCGCCCTCGGTCGCCTCCCGATGCTGTATCTGCATGCGCGGGAGTCCGAGCGGGGGACACAAGTGCCCTACTATTCCCGGGCCGACGCCCCGCCTCAGGCCGTCGCGGTCCCGGCGGCCGAGTCCCCGGTCGAGAGGTCCGCCACGTCGACTGCTCGGACACCGCGCCCGATGGCGTAGGCCCCGGCGACGTTGCCGTAGAACGTGACGAAGGGGACCAGCAGCGCGCCGACGACCGTCGCGGCCACCGCGCCGGCGACCGCCTGTGCGATGACGGCTATCGCCACGGCGACCAGCCACGCGACGGCGTAGTCGCGCGCGCCGCCGACGCGACGGAGCGTCGACGGCGAGAACGCAGCCCCGAACCGACCGGTCACCGCGTAGGCCGCCACGGCCGCGGGCAGGAGATAGAGGGCGGCAAGCAGGACGAGCAGCGACAGGAACAGGAGCGCCACACCGACGAACAGTCCGAGGACCGAGAGCGCCGACGGTCCGCTTCCGACGCCGGCCTCGACGCCGGCCGGGACGAACAACGCCACGCCGGAGCCGACGAGGACGGCCGTCGGCACCAGCAGGTACACCGCGCTGACGACGAACGCGACGACGCCGTCCCGCAGCAGGCCACCCCAGTCGTCGAAGGCGGGCGGGGACCGGTCCGCGCCCGCGTGGCTCGCCCGAACGACCCGGACGAGGTAGCCGTACACGAACAGTAGCGGGACGAACAGGACCGCCAACAGCGTCAACACGCCGCCGACGAGCAGCGTCTCGGCCCTCCGGTCGCCGGTCCACGGGTATCTGAGTGCGTCTTCGAACATAGTGAATTCGCGCCGCCGCCGGTCACACCGTCGGTCCGCCGACGGCGGCCGCGTGAAGGGAAGTACCCACCGCGCCGATTTAAGTAGTCACCGGCAAGCGGGCGGTACGGCCGCGTTACTCCTCGACCATCCGGCTCCCGCCGGGCGGGAGGAACTCCTGAATCCGGTCGGGGCTGGCGACTTTCCGGACGAACGCCTCGTCGGCGAACCGGGACTTGAACTCCCGGTAGAGCCGCTTCGCGATGTCGTTTTGGGCGTACCGGCCGGGCTCGACGGTGATGCTGGTCGCGGCCTGCGGGCGAATCGCCGTCGGCGGGCCGCCGACGACTCTGGTCTCGTCCTCGCAGGTGACGCCGACGGCGACGCCGACCTCGGTGCTCTCGAAGTAGGTTCGGTCGCCCCGGACCGCGAAGCCACCTTTCTCCAAGTACTCGCCGCTCTCGGGCGTCTTCGACACTTGGTCGGGGTCGACCATATACACGTCGCCGGCGAACTTCCCGTCTTTCCAGACCGAGGAGTAGGAGACGGCGAACTGTGCGGCCTCGCGCAGCGACGACTCCGGGAACTCTACCTCCGCTGCGGGCTCGCTCGGCCCGGTTGCCTTGAGCACCGTCACCGGGCCGCCGTGTGCCTGCGCGTGGAAGAACTTGTCTCCGCGTTCGATGTACTTCTGGACGAGTTCCTCGTTGTCGTCGGCGTCCCGGCCGCCGATGACGAGGTAGCCGTCGGACGTGTGGAACCAACGGAACTGCTCGTACCACTGCTCGGTCGAGCGGACCGGAATCGACGGCTCGGCGAGCCAATCCGTCGGCTCGTCGGCGCTCTCGTCGTCGCTCTCAGAGTCGTCGCCGTCGTCGGCCGCCCACTGGTCGCGGCGCTGCTCGACGGCTTCGAGGTCCTCGCGGGTGTCCTCGATAGCCGCCAGCGCGCCCTCCTTCTTGCCCTCGATGCGCTTGGCCTCCTGATAGAGCCGGTCGGCGTTCTTCTCGACGCCGGTCGTCGCGTCCAGCGTCACGCGGGTCCCGTCGATGTCGAGAGTGACGGCGCTCTCGGAGCCGTCGACGCCGACGACGGCCTCGGCCTCGGGGATGCCGCGCTCGGCTCCCTCCTCGAACGTGTCGGCGATGTCGTCCCACGGCACGTCGTCGTCACGGGCGGCCCGCACCGTCGAGAGCACGTCGTCGACGAGGTCGTAGCGGGCGTACAGCAGTTCGGCCTTCTCGCGTTCGGCCTCGGCGTCGGCCTCGAAGTCATCGATGGCTCCCTGCTGTTGCTCGATGATGCGCTCGTACTTCGCCACCTCGGCCTCGAAGTCCGGCCGGGAGGGCTCGCCGCCCTCGACCTCGTCCTCGCGCTGGACGTCGTAGAAGTAGTCGTCCAAGGCGGCGTTGAACGAGTCGAAGGACTCGCTGTGGAGGTGGTCGTACTCCGCGAGCGGGAGCGGCGTCACGTCGACGCGGCGGCGCTCGGGCTCCTCGCCGTCGTCGCCCTCGTCGACGGTCTCGTAGTACACGCGGGGGTCGAGGTCGCCCTCGGCCAGCCGCGTCCCGAGGTCGGACACCACCTCGTAGACCCGCTCCAGTTGCGCGTCGGCGAGTTCGTCCACGTCGACGTTGTAGTCGATGCCGGCGCGGGTACACAGCTCCTCGCCGTAGAGGCCGCCGAAGTTGAGCTGCGTGGCGAGGGTGCGCACGAGGTCGGCGTCGGACTCCCGGACTCGCGCCTCGAACCCCTCGTAGTCGACGGTCAGCGGATTGAACCGCGCCGAGGGGAACTCGTAGGGCGTCCCCGGGGCGACCGTCCGGGACTTCAGCCGCACCGTCTCGACGCAGTCGACGACCTCGCCGTGTTCGTCCAGCACGGCGACGTTGCCGTCGCCGAACAGCTCCGCGACGATGGTGGTCGAGCCGTCCTCGCGGTCGAACTCCAGTTCGAGGATGCGGTCGAACTCGAACTGCTCGACGCGGACGAGGTCGGCCCCCGAGAGCCGGTTGCGCAACATCATGGCGAAGTCGGGCGGCCGCCCGGGCGCGTCGGGGACGTGAGCCGGGTCGGCGGCGTGGGCGCGCTTCACGTCACCGATTTCGACGACGAACTCGACGCGCCCGCGGTCGAAGTCCCGTAGTTTCAGCCTGACGAGGTCGTCCTCGGTGTAAAGGTACGCCTTGTCGAGTTTCGCGCCGGTGTAGCCGGCGAGCTCCCCCTCCAAGGCCGCGAGGTCGACGCTCGTCAGTTCCCGCTTGTGGTCCATGTCGGTGGCAGTCGTCGCCGGCCCAAAGGACTGTCGGGAGCGAACGCATTACTGTTTCCGAGTCGTAGCCGGCCTATGCCAGACCCACGGGACGAGCCGTCGGGGTACGACCGGCGGTCGATTCTCGGCGCGCTCGGGACCGCGCTGACCGGTGCGCTCGCCGGCTGTCCCGGGGTCACCGGACAGGCTGCCGTCGAGGAGTCGACGGTCACCCCCGCACCCGTCCCGACGGCGACCCCGACGCCGGAACCGGCACCGCTCCCGGCCGCGGCGACCGAAGCCCCGTGTCCGGAGTTTCCCGGCGTCGCCGTCGACGGCGTGGGTGTCTGTGGCGGGACCGAGGCGGACGGCGACCTGCCGGACGTGGCGCTGTCGCTGACCGACCGAGAACTCTCGGCACCGACGGCCGCGCTCGACGCTCGGTTCCGGAACGGAGGCGAGACGCCGCTATCGGGGCTGGTTCCGGCGTGGTCCCTCCAGAAGTACGTCGACGGGCGCTGGTTCGTCGTCGAACCCCGGGACATCACCTCCGGTACGGCCCGAACCGTCACTGGCTCGGACACCGAGCGGCGGTGGCGGCTCGCCCTCTTCGCGGACCCGTCCGGACGGCTCGACCCCCGCGACGGGGACGACGGCGAGGGTCTCGGCGTCGCCAGCCTTACCGACACGACGGAACTGGCCGTCGCCGGCGTGGGCGGGGGCGTCTACGCCTTCGTCGTCGGCGGGTGGCTCGGTGCCATCGCGCGCTCACAGCCCGTCGCCGTCGGCTCCCGATTCGTCTTCGACGGGCCGCCCCTCGAACTGACGCCGACGGAGTGGGTCCGGTCGGTCCGTCGGGAGGGGGACGCGGTGACGGTGACGGCCGACCCCGGTGCCGGCCCGGCGCGGACGTACACGCTCATCGCGCGCGAGACGGACAACGACGCCCGCCGCGTGCTCCCCGAACAGGTCGTCCGGAACCCGCCGCTTCGTAACCTGTTCGCCGCCTACGAGCCCGGGGTTCGGCGGGTCGTCCTGCGGACGCGGGCGCACCCGGCGTTCGACGACCTCTCGTTCAGCCGGCTGACCCTCGGCGACCGCGCGTTCGAGGTCCACGCGGGACTGTTGACGTGACCTCACAGCGACGCCGCCAGCGCCCGTAGCGCCTCGTCGCCGCCCGCCAGCAGCGGGTCGCCGTGCCCCATCGCCGCGAGGTCGAACGCGGGAATCCGGGCGGCCAGCGCGACGACGCTCTCGCGCAGTTGTGCCATGTCGTAGGAGTCGCCCCAGAACGGCGTCGTCAGCGCGCCGTCCTCCGCCCAGACGAGGTCGCCGAGAAACGCCGCCGCGACCCCGGCGTGGTAGTAGACCACGTGGCCGGGATTGTGGCCGGGCGTCGTGTAGGCGGTGAACCCACCGACGGCATCGCCGTCGGCGACCGGTCGGTAGTCGAGGTCCGGCAGCGGGAACACCCGTCGGGTGACGCGGTGGAACAGCCCCTTGTGGTGGAGGAGTTCGGGGTCGGTCCGGCCGTCGAGCAGCGCGAGGTCGTCGCTGCCGACGTAGACCGGCCCGTCGAACGCCGGGACCAGCCGATTGAGGCCGCCGACGTGGTCGAGGTCGTAGTGGGTGACCAGCACGCGGTCGAGGTCGGCCGGCCCGTAGCCCACCGCGGCCAGTTCCGCGACGGCGGTCGGCTCGTTCCACCACAGCCCCGCGTCCACGAGCGTCAGGGCGTCGCCGTCGCCCGGCAGGACGGACTCGTCGACGAGGTAGGCGTTCGCCGCCAGCGGCGTCACGAGGCCGAGTTCCAGCAACCAGACGCCTTCCCGGAGACGGCGGACCATACCCCACGGAGGGGACCGACGGGGAAAACTGTCGCGGTGGGGACAACGGATTTTGTCGGCGGCCGCGTACCGACGGGTGTGGACCACCTAAACGCCCTCGCCGGCGGCGGATGCCTCGCGGGCGCGGCGGTCCTGACAGCCCTCGTCGGGCCGGCCGGCGTCGTCGACGGGGCCGGCAGCGCGGTGTTCGCGGGCGGACTCGCGCTGGCCGGCCTCCTGTTTCTCGCCGCCGCGACGGAGCGGACCGTCGGTGTCGGACGCCGTCGCGTCGACCTCCACGACTGCTCGGGGCTGGGTGACGCGGCTGTCGGCGCGGCGATACTGGGCGGCCTCGCGGCCGCACCCGCCGGCCCCGCCGGCGTCGGTTACGCGGCGCTGGTCGCTCTCGGCGGGGCGAGCGCGGCGCTGTTCGGCGTCGTCGGCCTCGCGGAGAAGTACGGCCGGCTGTGAGCGGTCACGCCAGCCGCTTCGAGACGTACGGACCGTCCTGTCTGTAGCCTAGTTTCTCCCGGTAGTACTGCCGGACGCCGATACCGGAGATGACCGCCAGCTTCGAGTAGCCGGCCTCGCGGGCCAGTTCCTCGGCCTTCCCGAGCAGGCGCTTCCCGTACCCTTGGTGCTGGTGGTCGTCGTCGCCCGCGGACTGCCCGACGCCGACGGAACTGCCGTAGACGTGGAGTTCGCGGACGACGGCGGCGTCGTCGAGTTCGCGGCGCACTGGGTCGTTGGGGAACCGGAGCCGGCAGAAGCCCAACAGCACGTCCCGGTCGAAGTCCTCGAACGAGACGAAGTGCTCCGTGCCGCCACAGGCCTCGTAGGTCGAGACGCGCATCTCGACGGTCTCGGGTTCGGCGTCGCTGTGGCCGACCTCCCGACAGCGGATGCATTCACAGGACCAGCCGTGGTCGGCCATCCGCTTGCGGGCCAGTTGCCGGAGGTTGGACTTCCAGACGCCGCCCTCGATGAAGTCCGCGGGGATGTCCCGCTGGACGCGCTGGAGGCGCGTGTAGCGGGGAATCATCTCCTTTATCTCGGCGACGAGTTCGGCGGCCTCGTCGTTGTCCAGCGGCTCGAACTCGTCGTTTCGCCACCAGTCGTAGGTGACCGTCCCCTCGACGACCAGCGTCGGGTATATCTTGAGGTAGTCGGGCCGCCACTCGGTCTCCTCGAAGATCCGCCGGAAGTCCTCGAGTACCATCTCCGTGGACTGGCCGGGCTGGCCGGGCATCATGTGGAAGCCGACCTTGAACCCCGAGTCGCGCAGGCGGCGGTTGGCGTCGATAGAGGCCTGCACGCCGTGACCGCGGTGCATCTCGCGGTTGATGCGCTCGAAGGTGGTCTGGACACCGACCTCGACTTTCGTCCCGCCGAGGTCGAGCATCCGGTCTATCTGCTCGGGGTCACACCAGTCGGGCTTCGTCTCGAAGGTAGTGGCGACGTTGCGCACGTCGGCCGTCTCGTTCTCGGCGAGGACATCCTCCACGTAGCGGAATTCGCGGTCGTCGGGGTCCTCGGCGAAGCTCACGTCCTCGGCCGGCGTCGGCTCGGCCGTGGGGTCGAAGTCGTTCATCGCCTCGACGGCGCGCTTGACGAACCACTCCTGATAGTCGTGGCTCCGGGCGGTCATCGTCCCGCCCATCAGGATGAGTTCGGCCTTGTCGACGGGGTGGCCGATTTCCCGCAACTGGTTCAGGCGCAGCGTGACCTGCCCGTAGGGGTCGTAGTCGTTCTGCTCGCCGCGGGCCGCCGCCGGCTCGTGGCCCGTGTAGGACTGCGAGGAGGAGAACTCCGAGTCGGGACCGCCCGGACAGTAGAGGCACTTCCCGTGTGGACACCGGTGGGGCGAGGTCATGATTGCGACCGGCGAGACGCCCGAAGCGGTTCGGACCGGCTTTCGCTGGAGGACCTCCTCCAGCGTCTCGCGGTGTTCCTGTGGCGCGTAGTCGAGCAGTTCGGAGTTTTTCGGGACCTTCGGGGCCGAGTGTTCCCGGCAGACTGCTATCTTGGCCTGCTCGACGTCGTCGCGCTCGACTTCGCCGGCGAGGATGCGGTCGACCAGTTCGGCACAGACCTGCTGGAACGCCTCCGTCTCGCGGGGGTCGGCCGAGTCGCTGCTCATCGTCTTGTGGGTGGTCGTCGTCTGGCGCGAATAAGCGTGTCGCTCGCGTCCGTGCCCGGCCCGCACACGCCCGCCGGCTTGAACACGCGGGCGTCCGAAACAGAAGCTATGAACACCGACTCCGCCGACGCGCCCGAGCGACCGACGTTCCGCGGCTGCGTGGTCTGTTACGGCGCGGCGTGGGCCCACTACGGCGCGAAGCGGGCGGCCCGGACGGTCGGCACCGACGAGTGAGAGGTCACTCGTCCCAGTAGTCCATCTCGGCGTCGGCGTCGAGATACCGCGAGAGGCTCCGCTCGTCGCCGTCGCCGCCGGGTGCCGAGCCCGCGTAGAGGCCGACCATCCCGCGGTCGGGGTAGACGGTGATGTCGGGGTCGTCCATCGTCGAGACCATCAGCAGCCGAAGGCCGTCGTCGCCCGCGGCGACCTCGTGGGCGCTCTCCTCGCCGGCTGGGAGCGCGACGTAGTCGTCCGGTTCGAGCGCGTGTTCGGTCGCGTCCGTACCAAGCCACAGCGTTCCGGTCCCGTCGAGGACGAATATCGCCTCCTCGTTGCCCTCGTGGTAGTGCCGGAGCCAGAGCCGCTTGCCGGGGGGCACGCGGTAGAGGCTCGCGCCGAGTTCCTCCCCGCCGGCCGCGGCACCGAGTTGCTTGCGCTCGAACGCGCGGTCGCCGTGGTCGTGTTCGGTCCACGCCACGTCGTCGGCGTTGACAGGGCCGTCGCTCATGGTCGAGCGACGCGGGGCGGCCGCAAAAAGGTCGGCCCTACAGGCGGTCGGCCAGCGCCTCGACGGTCGCATCGACGACCGCGTCGCGCTCGCCGGCGAGGAAGCGGACCGACCCCTCGCGCGCGCTCCGGGTCGCCACGCCGCCCTCCGGCACGGCGTCGGCGACGGCGTCGACCAGTTCGTGCAGGTCCACGTCGGCGTCGGCACGGACGTACAGCGTGTCCGTCCCGTATCCAACGACGGCGTCGTACTCGTCGCGGACCTCGCGGTGGAGTTCGTCGAGCAGAAGCGTCTCCGGCGGGAACTCGTAGCGGTGCGTGTAGGCGTCGGTGTCAAGCACCGCCAGCGAAGCGTCGCCGACCGAGCGCTCGTCAGCGTTCGCCAGCGCGGTGTCGACCTCGGCGTCGACCTTCTGGCGGAACTGCTCGGCGACGTTGCCGGCGAGGTCGCCCACGTCCTCCTCCTCGTCGCCGAAGACGAGGTCGGTGATGAGTTCGCGCTTGTCCTCGTAGGACTGGTAGTGAGCCTTCAGCGCGACAGCCTGTCGAAGTTGGGTGACGGCCTCGGGACTGTAGCCGGCGTCGGTAGCGGCGTCGAGGTAGGCCTCGGGGGCGTCCTCCCAGAAGCTCACCGCAGGCAGGTGTCGGAGGTCGTCGCGCACGTCGGCGTTGACGTGGGCGGCGACGTTGGCGGCCAGCGCCGTCGCGGTGGTCGACGGGGCGTCGACGACCGCGTCGACGGCCTCGGCGATGCTCTCGTCGACTGCCACGTCGTCGACGACGACGCTCGGCGCGCCGTAGACATCGAGCATGTCGAAGCCGTCGAGGCTCTCGCGGGTGCCGCCGGCAGCGACGAAGACGAACAGGGGGAGCGTCTCGTCGTGGCGCTCCCGGTTGTCAAGCATCGTCGTCGTGTCCTTCGTCGCGTCGTCCATGTCGTAGACGCCGCCCTCCAGCGGACGGCGGTCGAAGTAGTGGTACCGGGCGTCGTCGCGGCGGTGCTGGTCGTCGACCAGCGGGAGCGTCGCGCGTTCGAGCGCGCTCCCCGCGAGGTAGCCGTCGGCGGTGTTGGCGTGGCGCACGATGACCGGCCGCTCCGTGAGGACGGCCTTGCGAATCTCGGTCGCCACGGCGACGAGGTCGTCGGCCAGCGCCTCGACGGCCGCGTCGGCCGCCAGCGGGTCGACGGCCTCGGGCCGGGCCTCGTCGTCGAGCGCGTCCGAGAGGCGCTGCCGGACGGCGTCGCCGTCTTCGCCGTCGAGGACGGTCAGCTCCTCGGTCTCGACCTGTATCTCGCCGCGGCGGCGGCGCACCTCGCCGACGAGTTCGATAACGTCGTCCTCGTCGACCTCGGGGTAGGCCCGGACGCCGGCCTCGACGAAGGCCGCGCAGTCGACCGTCCCGGTCTCGTCGTGGAGTTCGAACACCGTCGGGCCGGAGGTCTGGCGGATGCCGACGACCTCGCCGTCGAGTGCGACCGTCTCGCCGACGTGGTCTTCGAGGGCGTCGACGGTGACCGCAGTGGTCTCGGCGTCCGCCGCTGTCTCGTCCTCGGTGTCGGCTTCCGCGTCGGCGTCGGTACCAGCTTCCGCGTCGTCAGCTTCCGCGTCGGCGTCAGCTTCCGCGTCGGCGTCAGCTTCCGCGTCGGCCTCGCTCTCGGCGTCGTCCGCCGATGCGTCGGCCTCCTCGACGACGGCCGCGCCGGCCTGTCCGCTCGTCTCGCCGACGGAGCCGCCAGCGCCGTCCCGGCGGTCGGCGTCACCGGTCGTACTCACGCCGCCGGCAGTCGCCGCGGCGGCCTCGGTGTCGGCAGTCTCGTCGGACGCCGACGCGTCGCCGCTGCTGTCGCCGGCCGCCGCGGCCGGCTCACTCCCGTTTCCCTCGTCGCCCTCCCCGTCCTCCTCTTCGAGAAGTATCTCGTGGCCGCGGTCGGGGTCGTCGACGAGCACGCCGCGGAACTCGTTCTCGCTCTGGCGGATGGACCAGCCGAGGTCGATGTTGCCGTTGTCGCGGATGTTCTTGACCTGTACGTACACTGTCTCGCCCGAGTCCCAGTCGAGGGAGTCGAGCCGACGGTCCAGTTCGCTCCGGTGGAGGAGCCCCGTCACGCTGTCGCCGATGTCAACGAAGACGCCGAACTCGGCGAAGCCGTCGACCGAGCCGCGATAGTAGCGGTCGACCGACAGTTGGTTGGGGTGGTCGCCCCGAAACACGAACAGGGCGTCCTCCTCGTGGAGGTCACAGATGCGTCCTTCGACAGATGTGCCGCAGATGATACACGAACCCATTGACCGGTGAAAGCGGTTCGGGCCTAAAACGGTTGTCGAATTACGCGCGCCGTGTCACGCCGACTCGTCGAACACCGAACTTTCCGATTCGAGCTGTTCCAGCCCGTCTCTGACGGCTCTGGCCTGCTCTGGGAACAGCGACACCTCGATTTCGCTCCCCTGTTCGTCCTCGAAGGCGAGTTTCACGCGCTTGTCGCCGTACGTCCGAACGTCAACCCCCTCGACGTCGTAGAGCTTCACCGTCGCCTGCTTGTTCGACGGCCCGACGTGCTTGAACGCGCCGTCCTTGAGTTCGAGCATGAACCGTTCGATGTCCAGACTGAGCATACCGACCGGCCGAGGGCCGGCCACCTAAGCGTGTCGTCGCTGAACCCGCGCCCGAGCGGGCCGTCTGTCAGCCCAGCAGGACCGCGGCGGCGTGGAACCCGCGGAAGCCGTAGCCGAAGACGACGGCGGCCGGCAGGGCACACAGCGCGACGGCCCGGACCGGCGACAAGTCGTGGACGAGGCTCGCACCGAAGACGTACAGCCCCGCGCCCCACGCCGCCGCGAGTACCCGGAGTTCCGGGACCGGGAGTCCGGCGACGACGCAGGGGGCCATCGCGTAACAGAGGACCTGCACGGTCTCGCTGATGCCGCCGCGGTCGGGGGCAAAGGGCACCAGCAGGAGCGTCTGGACCGCGGCCGTCAGGTGGACCGTCGCGGGCGCGACGAACACCGTCGCCGCCAGCAGCGCGAGCAGAGCCACGCCCGGCGAGAAGCCGCCGATGGCCGGGTACGCGAACGGGTCGGTCGAGAGGACGCCCCGGCGCGCGAGGGCGACGACGCCGAAGCGACTCGCCTCCTCGACGGCGACGACGGCCGCCGCGAACACGAGCCCCGGCGCTTGGTCGCCGGGCGCGACGCCCGTCCGGAAGAACCGCCGGGGACGGGCGAGCACCTCGGCCCACGCGCGAACGAGCGCGACCGGGCCGCGGTCGCGGCCGCCGGTCGGGTTCTCGACCCACTGTGTCACGACCGTCTCTCGGTCGTCAGCGGGTTTGACGGTTTCCCTCCGAGTCGGTCGGCCGCGGTCGCGCCCCGCTGTCGGCCGGGCAGCTCCGGGAACGCGAGCGGACCGGCGGCTCGTTCAGTCGTCGGCACCGACGTTCTCCGCGCTCTCCAGACACGACGGGTCCGGCTCGATGTTGGCGTACTGCACCGCCTCCTCGCCGAGCGTGGCGACGCGCTCGTCGATGTCCCCGTCCCGTATCTCGCCGTTCTCGACGACGGTTCGGGCCTTCGGGATGGCCGCCTGATGCGGGATGACCCAACAGTTCAGCGACCGGCAGACCGAGCGGAGGTGGTCGAGTGCCGTAATCGGGAAGCTCCCACCTGCGACCGCGAGCAGGCCGACGGTCTTGTTCTCGAACTCGTCGAAGCCGCAGTAGTCGAGGGCGTTCTTCAGCGGCGCGGAGAAGGAGCCGTGGTACACCGGCGTCCCGAGCAGGGCGGCGTCGGCGGCGGCGACGGCGTCGGTCAGGGCGGGCGCGTCGCCGGCATCGCGCTCGTCGGCGTCGAACACCGGCAAGTCGTACTCCCGAAGGTCGACCAGTTCGGTCGTCGCGCCGGCGTCGGCGGCGGCCGCCAGCGCGCGCCGAACGGCGACGCGCGTGTAGCTCTCGTCCCGGAGACTGCCGGCGATTCCGACGACGTGTGGTCTCGACATGCCTCTCCGTTGCGAGCGCGGTGGCAAAGAACCACTGCCGTCGGTGCCCCGCTCGTGGCGGACGCCCTCGGCCCATGAGTTCCCCGGGGGATTTATTAGAGCGCGTTCCCGTATTCTTGCTAAATACTGATACGATGGGACGGACTGGAACGTATTTCGCAGGCGACAGAGCCACGACGACTCGGTCGGTGCCACTTCGGCTGGGGCGCTGAAATGACGAATCAGCAGACAGACCGCGCCGTCTCGTCGGTCATCGGAGTGATTCTGATGGTCGCGGTGACGGTCATCATCGCCACCGTCGTTGCGACGTTCGCGCTGGGCATCATCGGCGGGTCCCAGAACGTTGCCCCGCAGACGGCCTTCGAGTTTACCTACAACGAGGGGACCGGCGACGTGACCGTGACCCACGCCGAGGGCGACAACGTCGCGGCCGACCAGCTCCGACTGGCCGGCGCGGCCTACGGGCAGACCACCTTCGGCGGGACCGGCTGGAGCGGGACGGTCGAGGCAGGCGACTCCACGACCGTCAACGTCCGGCCGGGCGAGGAGCTACGCGTCGTCTGGCGCGCCGACGACGGGAGCGAGACGACCGCCGTGCTGGGCGAGTTCGTCGTGCCCGACGACGCACCCGCCGGCGGCGGCGGCATCGCGGGCGTGACGGCGAACGCCGGCGCTGACGAGGTGGCCGTCGACGTCTCCTCGTTCACCGGCACCTCCGGGAACAGCGCCTACCTCGAAGTGACCGACGGGAGCGGCAACACCAACAGCAAGACGCTCAACAGTCCGGGGACGGTGACGTTCACCGGCTTCAGCGTCGACGACGGCGAGACGTTCACCGCGACGCTGTGGGAAACCAGCGGCAAGAACAAGCGACTCGCACAGGCGTCCGACACGACCGCGAGCGCGACGGTCCAATCGCTCACGTCCTACGCGGCGGACGGTAGCGGGTCCATCGACGCACAGGTCGGCTACTCCAACGCCGACAGCGGCGACGTGACGCTCGTCGTCGAGAACCTCGACCGAGGGTCCACCGTGCAGGTGAACTCGTACAGTCCCTCGGGTTCGACGGAGGCGATAAACATCGACCACTTCCCCGGGGAGACGATTCGAGTGACCGTGTACGAGAACCCCGCTGAGGTGGGCAGCGGCGACTCGCTGGCCCAAGACTCCGTATCGGGCAACAACCAGAACCGGTAGAGTCGACTGGGCGACGGCCTTTTTTCACCCGCTAATTCGACACGCCGTGTGGTGCCTCTCGGTCACGTTTCGTGGGCGCCCGCGCCAGCGCGTCACTCTCGGAGAGCGACTGTCGTCTCGCCGTCCCGCTCGCGGACCGCGACGAGACCGTCGGATTCGAGGTCGTCGAGCAGGTCCAACAGCCACGCGCGGCTCCCCTCGCCGTCGCCGTCGGAGGCGTAGTCGACGCGGACGCGCGGACCGAGGTCGTCGACGGCCAGTTCGTCGTACTCGCCGAGGACGCCGACGACGCGCCCGCGCATCTGCCGGCGGCTCCCCTCGAACTCGGGCTGGGTCGGCACGTCGGGGGCGGTGAAATCACCCGACTGGTAGGCGACACAGCGGTCGCGCCACGGGCACTGTGCGCCGTCGCAGTCGGGCGTCTTCTCACAGGCGACGCCGCCGAGTTCCATCACGGCGTTGTTCCAGACGCGGGACTCGCCGGCGGGCATGAGGTGGCTCGCCGCCCGCTCGAAGGCCGCGTCGTCGTCGGGCACGTCGAACGCGCGGTAGAGGACGCGCTTGACGTTCGTGTCGACGACGGCGTCGCCGTTGTCGAACGCGAAGGAGGCGACGGCGTTGGCGGTGTAGGGACCGACGCCCATCAACTCCGAGAGGCCGTCGGGGTCGCGGGGCCACTCGCCGGGGTCGACGCCGTCGACGGCCCCCTCGACGACCTGTCCGGCCGCCTCGTGGAGGTACTTCGCGCGGTTGTTGTACCCAAGCGAGTGGTCGGTCCAGAACGCCACCACCTCCGAGCGGGCGGCGTCGGCCAGCGCCGCGGCCGTGGGCCAGCGGTCGAGGAAGTCCTCCCACGCCGAGACGACGCGGTCGAGTTGGGTCTGCTGGCTCATCACCTCGGAGACCAGAATCTCGTAGGGGTCGTCGGTCTGCCGCCACGGGAACGCCCGGTGGTCGGCCTCGTACCACTCGACGAGGGCGCGCTGGACCGCCGTCGGGTCGGCCGGCACGTCGCCGGGACGGTCCGCCGGGGTCGCCTGCTCGGTCATTGGGCGGGGTTGGGGGTGTCGGGGCTTGTGTGTGGCGGTCGCCGCCGGCTCAGTCGTCGCCCTCGACGCCGACCCACTCGAAGCCGGACTCGCGCCAGTCCGGGGTCTCGACCACGTCGGCGAAGACGAACATCGCGCCGTCCTCGTAGGTCGTGTCGATGTAGACCCGCCAGCCGTGAGCCTCGGCGATGGTCTTGACGATGGAGAGGCCGATACCGGTGCCCTCGTCGCTGGTGGTGTGGCCGTAGTCGAAGATGTCGTCGACCTCCTCGGACGGGATGCCGGGGCCGTCGTCGGCGACGTAGAAGCCGTCGTCGGTCAGGCCGACGGTTATCGCCGCCGACGGACCGACGTGGTCGATGGCGTTGCGAAACAGGTTCTCCAAGGCCCGCAGCAGGCGCGCCCGGTCGGCCTCGATGGTCCGGCTCCCGTCGATATCGAGGGTCGCCTTCTTAGCGTCGACGTTGTCCCACGCCGCCTCGGCGGCGCTCTCGAGTTCGACCGGGGCCGTCTCTTCGACGCTGGCCCCCTTCCGGGTGAGCGTCAGCACGTCTTGGATGATGGACTCGATGCGGTCGTGAGCGCCCTCCAGTTTCGAGAGGTGGCGGTCGGCGTCCTCGTCGTCGGTGCGGGCGGCGAGCAGTTCGACGTGGCCGCGCGCGACCGTCAGCGGGTTCCGGAGGTCGTGGCTCAGCGTCGACGCGAACTGGTCGAGGCGGTCGTTCTGGCGCTCCAGTTCCCGCTTCGAGCGCTCGGCTTCCTCGCGTGCGGCGTGGGCCTCGCGTATCTGCTGGCGGAGCGCGTCGCGCATGTTGGCGAACGCGCCGTAGAGACGACCGATTTCGTCGGTCCGCGTCGTCCCGAGGTCGACCGTGAGGTCCCCGTCCTCCATCGCTTGGGTCCGCTCCCGGAGGTCGACCAGCGGCGCGGCCGTCCGCCGGCCGAGGACGGCCGCCACGACGGCCAGCGAGAGGGCGGCGGTGGCGACGATGGCGACGACACTCCGGCCGACGGCACGGCTCGTCCGGTACAACACCGACTCGGGGACGGCGGTGAGCGCGACCCAGTCGGTCCCGGTGACCGGGGCGTAGGCGACGACTTCGCCGCCGGTCCCGCTCGCGGTCAGCGACCCGTTCAGCGCCGCGTCGAAGCCCGCCGTTCCGACGTAGCCCTCGACAGCGTCGGGGGTCGCCGCGAACAGCGGCATCCCGGCGGGGTCGACGACGGCGGTCGTCCGACTCGACGGAGCGGGGTCGGCCACGCGGGGCGGGACCGCCGCCGTCAGGACGACGGTACCCCCAGCGTCCGGGACCGGGGTGACGAACGCCATCCGAGACTGGTCGTCGACGGCGTAGGCCGGGCGGGTCAGCTGAACCGCTCCGGCGTCGGCAGCGAGCGCCGCCCGGCCTATCGGCGACTGCCACGCCGGCCGGACCGCGCCGACGTTGCGACGTTCGAGCGCATCGTCGGTGCTGGCGACGACGACGTCCCGGTCTCCGTCGGAAGCGACGTAGTGGACGCCGACGACATCGGCCGGTGCGGCCGCGGCGACTGCTCGGAGGTGACGCCGAACCGCCTCGGTGTCGCCGGTCGCGTACACGTCGGCGAGGGCGGCCGTCCGAGCGGTCGCCGAGTTGCTGCCGGCCCACTCCCCGACCCCGTCAGCCCGGACCCCTGTGGTCGTCCGGAGGTCGTCGACCGCCCGTTCGGTGGTCGCGGCCCGCGTCTGGGCGTAACTGGCCGCGCCGACAGCCGCGACGAGGACGACGACCAGCGCGAGCGTGAGCGCGAACTTCGCCGCGTATCGCTGTCTGATACTCGCGGGGACGAGCCGGGCGAACACCCGTCCGGCGGGGCCGCGACTGTCGGGACTGTCCGTGGTGGCGTCCATCCCGTCGCTCCCCGAACGAGAGCCCGTACCCGTGTCCTTCCCCAACATCGGTGACGACGACGGCGCGGCGGCACCGCGACGCCAATCTGTTCGCTTTCGTCATGACAGTCGTATAAAATTTGTGATAACGAATGATACTCAGGCCGGGCGCGGCGGCCGCGCGGGCCCGTCGAGTCGTAAGTCGTTTCACCGCGCTCCGCATCGCGTACGGTGTGACTCTCGACGACCTCCAGACCGACGTACAGGAGCGCTACGCCGCACAGGGCGAGGAACTGACCGTCGACCTCGACCGGGAGGCGCGCAACGAACTGGCGATGCTGTCGGTCGCGCTGGACCCGGCCGACCCCGACGAACTCGTCCGCCGCGGGCTACACGCGCTGTTCCAGTCGCTGGTCGAGCGCGGCCAACTGGACTTTCACCTCCGGTCGGGCTACGACTGCACCTACGACGAGTACCTCTCGGGGATGACCTTCGACGAGATGACCGGCGGTCCGGAGTTCCCCCAGCAACAGGACAACGACGACCGGCGCTACCAGTTCTGAGCCGCCTCAAGGGAGCAACGCGACGGCCGCGAGCGCCGCGGCCGCGAGGACGACCGCGCTCCAGACGGCGACGCGGGTGGCGAACGCCCGGTCGGGACTGGCGGCGGTCAACGCGGCTTTGACGGCGATGCTGGACGCCGTCGCGGCGAGGATAGCGACCATCGCGGTCGGGGCGTCGATAGCGCCCGAGCGGTACAGCAACACCGCCGAGGTCGTCGCGCCGGCGCTGGAGACTAGCCCACTGAGCGCCGACGTGACGTACAGGCCGACGGCCCCGAACTGCGCGCTGGCGACACCGCCGGCGACGACCACCAGCAGGAAGACGACGCCGAACGCCAGCGCGTTCCGCATCGAGAACGGGCTCTCCAAGTCCATCTCGACGGTGGTCGACCAGTCCGCGACGTAGGCCGCGATGGCGAGGCTCCCCGCGACGACCGCGCCCAGCGGGACCGCGGCCTCGACCAGCACGCCCCGTTCTACCGTGAAGACGACAGTGATGAGGAGGTTCCGCAGCGCCATCGCCGCGTCGGCCAGCAACACGGCCGCGACGGCGTAGGACGCGGCTTCGGGGCGCTGTCTGACGTGGTCGAGCATCGTCCCGACCACCGCCGTCGAGGAGGCGAGACCGCCGAAAAAGCCCGTCACCGCGATGCCGCGCCCGCCGTAGGTCTGGACGACGGCGTAGTTGACGATACCCAGTCCGGCGACGAAGACGACCATCAACCAGACCACCCGGAGTTCGACTGTCACCGCGGGCAGGCTGCCGGGGACCGCGACCGGTTCGGCCGGCAACAGCGGATAGACGACGAACGCGAGGATGGCGAACTCGGTCGCCGACCGCAGTTCCGCACGGGTGAGGCCCCACGCGAAGCTGTGCAGTTCGCGCTTGAGAACCAACAGCAGCGAGGAGACGACGGCGACGGTCACCCCTTCGAGGATGTAGCCGGCGGCCACGAGCGCGCCGATGCCGTAGGTGACCAGCATCGAGACGGACGTGGTCAGCGACAGGCCGGCGTCGTCGTCCAACAGGCCCGGCACCGCCAGCAGGACACCCTGTACGATGACGAGGACGCCGCCCACGACCAGCAGCGCCGGGCTATCGAGGATAGTGAACACCGCCGCGAGCAGGCTGACGAGCGCGAACGTCCGGACGCCGGCGGACTTGTGTGACCACTCGCGCTCCAACCCGAGAAACATGCCGAGCGCGCCCGCGAGAGCGATTCTGAGCACCGTGCCATCGACTGCGGCGGGCGGGAGTTGGAGGGCGCTCACACGCGGACGTACGCGGTCAGCGGTGTAAAGTCGTCCGGCCGTCGACGGCAGTGTCCCGTCGTCCGGCCAACTACAGGGTAGCTTTTTGTCCGCCGGTCCGAAAGCGGTTGTCGTATGGGACAGTACGACGTGGACTGGCCGCGGGCCTTCTGGATAGGGTTCGGGGTTGTACTCGCGGCCACGTTGCTTTTCGTCGTCTACTCCTTCGTGGGCACGTTCGTCTTCGGCGTCTTCCTCTACTACGCTACCCGGCCGCTGTACCGGTGGGTCCACCGCCGGGTCCGACAGCGGACCGTCGCCGCGCTGCTGTCGCTGTTCCTGCTCGCACTCCCCGTCCTCGCCTTGCTCTACTACACTATCGCCATCGGGCTGCAGGAGTTCGACCGGTTCGCCTCCTCGCGTGACCTCGGGCCGTACGCCGAGATGGTCGGGCCGTATCTGGGCATCTCCGACGTGTTCGAGAACCCGCAGGCGCTCGCGACCGACGCCGCCGGTACGGAGACGGTGGTGTCGATGCTGAGCGGCCTGCTCGACTACGTCGGTATCGTCGGGACGGCGCTGGTCCACGGCTTCGTGATGTTCGCGCTGGCGTTCTACCTCCTGCGGGACGGACCGCGCCTCGCCGAGTGGGGCAAGCGGTTTCTGGACCGCCGGGGCGTCCTCGACGAGTACTTCCGGGCCGTCGACCGGAGCTTCGACCGGGTGTTCTACGGCAACATCCTCAACGCCATCGTGACGGGAGCCATCGGCGCGATAGCCTTCAGCGTCGTCGACATCTTCGCGCCGCCGGCGCTCTCGATTCCGTACCCCGCCTTGACGGGACTGCTGGCGGGTGCGGCGAGTCTCATCCCCATCATCGGGATGAAGGTCGTCTACATCCCGATGACCGGCTTTCTCGCGGTGCAGGCGGCGTTCACTGGCGACGGCTGGTGGTTCGTCGGGCTGTTTTTCGCGCTCGCGCTGGTCGTCGTCGACACGATACCGGACCTGCTGGTCCGGCCGTACGTCTCGGGCGGAGGCTCGATATCCCCGGGTTTCCTGCGGCGGCGACGCCAGCCGCGACCCCGTCGCCGCGGACTCCACACGGGGATGCTCATGTTCGCGTACATCCTCGGACCGTTCCTCTTTGGCTGGTACGGTATCTTCCTCGCGCCGATGGTGCTGGTGCTCGTCGTTCACTTCGGTCGGTTCGTCTTCCCGGAACTCGTCGAGGGCAAACAGATACAACCGCGGGCCGTCGACCCGACGAACCTCCTCGGAGCGGAGACCGGAGCGGCAGACGAGGCGGCAGCCGTCGACGGGGGAACGGAGTCGGCCGACGGGACCGGGGCGGCGGCCGGCGAGACGGCGGAGTGAGAGAGTGAGCGGGCCTACGCGTCGAGGTACTGGTCTTCCCAGTCGCGCCGCGCCTCTATCTCGCGGCGGCCGCGCCGCGTGAGCGTGTAGAAGTTCGTCCGGCGGTCGCGTTGTCCCTTCTCGACCAACCCCTTGTCGACGAGCGTGTCGAGGTTCGGATACAACCGTCCGTGGTGTATCTCCTTCTCGTAGTACGCCTCCAGTTCCTCCTTTATCGCCAGCCCGTGTGGCTCCTCCTTGCCCGAGATGACGTAGAGGAGGTCGCGCTGGAACCCGGTCAGGTCGTGCATTTGATACTCCTTAACAAACGTTATTGTCTAAAACATTTAAGTATGTCGGCAGCGACCAGTTCGAGACCACCAGAATCGGAGACGACGGTCGAATCGGGGCTGTAACGGCGGTTCGGGGCGTCGTAGCGTTTCGGCCAGTCGAGTCAACGGATAATCATGCCGGGAAAGGTGACGACGGCGAGATTAGTTGCGGGGCGGGGACTGACGCGTGCGAGTTGGGTGCCGGACGCGTCGGTCGGGGCTGTCGAACAAGCGGACGCCCGAACGAGTGCCATGCTATCGAGTGACCCGACTTCGGGACGAGGCAAGCGCAGTCACGCGACCTGTCGCTCCGCGGTACTGTTCGAGATACGAAAGTGGAAAGCGGTCGCGGAAACCGCGACCGCTTGCCGCCCTGAATTGGTCCCCGCTGACGCTTCGGCCCTCCAAGCGAAGCGTCACTTTTGCCAAGGCGACTGATAACCTTAAATGTACCGGGACCTGCTGATTCATGTCGTCCGGCCGTCACGCCGTCCCCGAACGAGCTATATGTGGTCCGTTTCGAGTACCCAGCCCAGCGCCCGCTTGTAGTGCGTGAACATCGCTCGGACGCGTTCGTGGTCCATCTCGTCGCTGTCGAGTTGCGCGGCGAGGAACTCGTACTGTTCGCGGACCTCTGGTTCGGAGCGCATGGGCTGACAGACGGGGCGCTCGCGGAACAAACTTGAGGGTCGCCGCCCCACCAGGTGACATGAAGGTTCGCGGCGAGCGGGAGTGTCAGGACTGCGGGACGCGCTGGTCCTACTACGACACGGGGAGCATCGCGTGCCCGGACTGCGAGAGCCTCCGCAGCGTCGGCGTCGACGACCGCACCGAACACACCGATGCGCCGGCGGAGTTCGACCTCACGCCGGTCCGGAACCGCGTCGACGAGGTCCCCGACGCGGACCTCGCCGAGCGCACGGCCGAGACCTGCCGGGCGTACACGCGAAAGCGCGGGTTCGTCGACGCGGGGGAGCTGAAACCGCTCGACGAGACGTTCGTCGCCGCGGTCGAGTTGCGCCACGTCGCCGCGCGCCTCGCCCGCGAGATGCGCCCCGACGAGGCGACGGAGCTGTACTTCCTCGAACTGCTCCGCGGGGCCGACGCGGGCGAGCGCCCCGGACACGAGGCGGTCCCGACCGCGCTCCGGACCGCCTACGGACTGGCGATGGCGGCGGCGGTCGACCGGTACCAGCGCGACGTGCGGACGTACCTCGACGAGCATCCCGACGAGCAGGCCCGGCAGTTGTCGGGGCGCATCCGGGACCACCGCAAGCGAATCGAGGCGCTGGACGGCGAGGTCGACCCGGCCGACGCCAATCGTCTCCTGCGAGCGGCGCGGGACCTCGGGGCGTTCGCCGCCGGCGAGGAAAGCGCCTACGTCACTGCGGACAACTGGCTCAGCGGTCTCGAAGACGGGGCGTAGCTACCGCAGGCGGCGCAGTAGCTCGCGGTCCAGACAGTTCTCAGGGACCGACTCGCGCCACGTCGCTCGCTCGATACCCTCGCCGGGCAGTCCGGGCTCGGCCGCCGTCTCGGTCGTCTCGGGAGTGGCGCGGTACGTCCCGAAGAAGAACGTCTCGCCGTCGCCCGCGTGGGTGACGGTCACCTCGGTCACGGCAGCCAGTCCGTCGACCGACACCGCGACGCCGGTCTCCTCGCGGACCTCGCGGACGACGGCCTCGGTCCGTGACTCGCTGGGCTCGACGCCGCCGCCGGGGAGCTTCCACGTCCCGTCCTCGTAGACGACCAGCACCCGGTCGGCGGGGTCTGCGACGAGCGCGCCCACCGCCCACGAGAGGCCGCGCTCGCGTCGCTGCCGGACGCTCTCGATTCCGTCCCGGTCCGTCTCGCGGGCGACGCGGCGGGTCACCACGTCCCGGTCGGCGAAGGCCCCGAGCGACGGCATTCAGGGGAGGTCCACGTCGACGCCGTGCTGGAGGCTGGCGGCCTTGACCGTGTTGTACAGCAGCATCGCGCGGGTCATCGGGCCGACGCCGCCGGGGACCGGCGTGATGGCCCCCGCCCGCTCTTTCGCGCTCTCGTACTCGACGTCGCCGACCAGTTCGTACCCCTTCTCCGTGTCGGCGTCGACGCGGTTGATACCCACGTCGATGACGGTCGCACCCTCCTGAATCATGTCGCCGTCTATCATCTCGGGGACGCCAGCCGCGGCGACGATGATGTCGGCCTCGCGGGTCTTGGCGGCGAGGTCCTCGGTCCGGGAGTGACACACCGTCGTCGTGGCGTTGCCGCCCGGTGCCTTCTGGACGAGGAGGTTCGCCATCGGCTTGCCGACGATGTCCGAGCGGCCGACGACCACCGCGTCCGCGCCCTCGGTGTCGACGCCGGCGGCCTCGATGAGCTTCTGGATTCCGTGGGGCGTGCAGGGCTTGTAGCGGGCGTTTCCGGCGACGAGCCGGCCGACGTTCTCGGGGTGGAAGCCGTCCACGTCCTTCACGGGGTCGATGGCCCGCAGCACCGCGCGGTCGTCGACGTGGTCGGGTACCGGCATCTGGACGAGGATGCCGTTGACGTTCTCGTCGTCGTTGCAGTCCGCGACGGTGTCGAACAGTTCGCTCGCGTCGGCTTCGGGGTCTATCTCCACGTCGATGGCTTCGATGCCCACCTCCTCGCAGTCGTCTTGCTTCATCGAGACGTACGTCTCGCTGGCGGGGTCGTCGGACATCAGCACGGTCGCCAGCGACGGGCGGACGCCGGCGTCGGCCAACTGGTCGATGGCCGTCGAGAGGTCGTCACGAATCGACTGGGCGACGGCGTCGCCGTCGATTATCTCTGTCATCACGTGGAGAGCGACGCCGGGGAGGCAAAAACGTCACTATGCCGGGCCGGCCCCCGGGCGGTCACGCCAGCGAACCGCCCACAGGACTCCCGCTCAGTCGTACAGCGTGTACTCGTCGGTCAGTTCGTCGACGCGCTCGCCGACCTCGGCGACGACGGCGTCGTCCCCCGGAGCGTCGACGACCTCGTAGATGAGGTCGGCGACCTCGCGGCAGGCGTCCTCGTCGAAGCCGCGCGTCGTGAGCGCGGGCGTGCCGGCGCGGATGCCCGAAGGGTTGAACGCCGAGCGGGTCTCGCCGGGGACGGTGTTGGCGTTGAGGACGATGCCGGCCGCCTCCAGCGCCTCCTCGACCTCCTTGCCGGTCGTGTCGGGGTGGGAGGGCCGGAGGTCGACAAGCACGAGGTGGTTGTCGGTGCCGTCCGAGACCAAGTCGAGGCCGTGTTCCTGTAGCCGCTCGCCGAGCGCGACGGCGTTGTCGACGGTCTGCTGGGCGTACTCGTCGAACTCGGGGGCCAGCGCCTCGCCGAAGCCGACGGCCTTGCCGGCGACGTTGTGCATCAACGGGCCGCCCTGCGAGCCGGGAAAGA
This sequence comes from Haloarcula sp. MBLA0138, assembly GCF_055632455.1. NCBI lineage: Archaea > Methanobacteriati > Methanobacteriota > Halobacteria > Halobacteriales > Haloarculaceae > Haloarcula > Haloarcula sp. MBLA0138. The sequence continues at coordinate 1,325,750 of NZ_CM145746.1, forward strand.
CCGCCGAGTCGACGTCGTCGGCGTACTGCTCGTCGCACATGATGATGCCGCCCCGGCCCGCGCGGATGGTCTTGTGGGTCGAGCCGGTGACGAAGTCGGCGACGCCGACCGGCGACTCGTGGACGCCCGCGGCGACGAGGCCCGTGATGTGGGCGATGTCGGCGAGGTGGTAGGCGTCGACGGCGTCGGCCGTCTCCTGAATCCGCTCGAAGTCGACTTCCCGGGGGTACGCCGAGTAGCCCGAGACGATGATGTCCGGGTCGTAACTCTCGGCGAGGTCGGCGAGGCCCTCGTAGTCGATGTAGCCGGTCTCCTCGTCGACCTCGTACTGCTCCACGTCGTACACCTGTCCGGCGAAGTTCGCGGGGTGGCCGTGCGAGAGGTGGCCGCCGTGGGTCAGGTCCAAGGAGAGAATCTTGTCGCCGGGGTCGAGGACGGCGAGGTAGACGCCCATGTTGGCCTGCGAACCGGAGTGGGGTTGGACGTTGACGTGGTCCGCGCCCCACAGTTCCTTCGCGCGGTCGATGGCGAGTTCCTCGACGTCGTCGGCGAACTCACAGCCGCCGTAGTAGCGCTCACCGGGGTACCCCTCGGCGTACTTGTTCGTCAGCTCGGAGCTCTGGGCGGCCATCACGGCCTCGCTGACGTGGTTCTCGCTGGCGATCATCGCCAGCGTGTCGTTCTGCCGTGCGCGTTCGCCTTCGAGCGCGTCGGCGACGGCCGGGTCCGCCTCGCGGACGGTCTCGTAGGTCATGTCTGGTCCTCGGAACCCCCGTGTCAATAATCTACCTGTCCGGCCGGCGCGTGCGGGTCGCTGACAGGTGGCTGCCGCCCGTGCGGCCAGCCGGTGTGAGTGTCAATCGTGGCGAATGTCGTCGTTACCAGTACGTATTTAATACAGGACGACGCAGTAGTCGTCGTATGGTCACCTGGGGGGTGACAGACGCGGGGCCGGGCCCAGACGACGCCATCGCCGGTGGGAACGGGGGCGGCCTGACCGCGCTACTGGACCAACTCGACGGACAACGGCGAGTCGCAGCCCGAACAGTCCCACGGCCGGTCGACGAGGCACACGCCGGCGAGACGCGCCGGCTCGTCCTCCCGACCGGGGACGCGACGGTCGCACCGCTGGACTGTGGCGCGCAGTATCACCTATCGACGGCGGCGGAGTTGCCGGAGGGCGCGTTCGTGCTCACCTGTACGGTCGACGCCGGCAGTGGGGAGGACCCGCTGGCGGCCGACGAGCGCCGCGTGTTCGTTCGTTTCGACGGCCCGGCGTCGCTGGACCCGGCCGGCGACCGGACGGTGTTGTCGTTCTGGGACGCGACCGAGGTCACGGTCGGCGTCGCGGAGCGTTCCGACGCCAGCCCGGCGCGGGTCCAAGTCCCGGAGACGCTGTCCGGGCTCGCCACCGGACTGTCGTATCTGCGCGTCGCACAGCAGACGCTGTCGCCGTCGCGCTCGCACCCGAGCTTCCGGGACCAGCCGCCGCTGTTGACGGTCGGGGACGGCCTCGACGTCCCGAAGTCCGTCCGGTCGGACCAGCGCTCGACGGACATCGAACTCTCGGTCCCCGAGTCCGTCGAGTCGCTGTTCGTAACCGCGCCGCTGGTGTACTACCTCGGGGCGGACGTTCGGGTCACGACCGACGACCGGGCGCGCCTGACCGCCGCCGGCACCGGCGTCGACGTGACCCTCGGCCCGCTGCCGGAGTTACAGGAGTCGGTCGCCTCGCTCCTGCGTCGGACCTTCTACCTCGACTGTCTCGTCCGCCGCGTCGACCCGGCGGCGGACGCCGACGGGCTACTCGACGACACCGACGTGGACCCCGAGGCGGTACGGACGCTCGGCCCGGCGGGGCGGCTGGAGCGGTATCTCGAACTCCCGGACGAGGCCGTCGAACCGGCGCTCCCGGACTGGCACCTCTCGACGTACGCGCGCCCGACGATAGCCCGCTCGCGGTGCCTTCCCTTCCTGCTCGACAAGCTCAGCCTCGTCTTTCTTCCCGAGGGGTCGCGGCTCGACCACGGGGACATCCTCGACCGGACACTGTCGGACTGCTACCGCACTCGGGGTACGGCGGAGCGACCGTCCGTCGTCGCGCCCGCGGGCCAGACCGGCCGGGTTCACGGCTGGCTGGCTCCGGGGACGCCCATCGACGCGTTCAAGACGACGATGTCGGCCTACGAGAACCGCTACCGACACCGCGAGCGCGACAACGACCGCCTGCAGGTCGCCGTCGTCCTCAACGACGACTCGATGCGATACGAACACGGTGCCGTCTCGCGCATCTACCGGGACCGGGCGGCGAACCTACCGATGGACGTGACCGTCTGTGAGGGGTTGACGACGAACGAACTCGCGGAGGTCTTCGAGACCGAGACGGACTTCGTCCACTACATCGGCCACTGCGAGGCCGGCGGACTGCGCTGTCCCGACGGCACGCTGGCCGCGGCGTCGCTGTCGGAGTCCCGGACCCGGACCTTCTTCCTGAACGCCTGTGGCTCCTACGAGCAGGGGCTGGAACTCGTCGAGCAGGGGTCGATTGCGGGTGCCGTGACGTTCACAGAGGTCCTCGACGACCACGCGGCGACAGTCGGGACGACGTTCGCCCGACTGCTGAGCCACGGGTTCAGCATCCAGCGAGCGCTCGCACTGGCACGTCGGCGTATCGTGATGGGTAAAGACTACACCGTCGTCGGCGATGGCACGTACGCGCTGCTTCCCAGCCCGGCCAGACCCGCGGTACTCTGGGTGAGCGAGTCCGAGCGGGGGTACGACGTGACGTGTGAGGTCATCACTCCGCGTCGCGCCGGCGAGAGCTACCGGCTCCCCTTCGACGACGCGGGGACGCTGAACGGACAAGCGACCGAAACGTCGGTCACCGAGTCGGAACTGCTCGACGCGCTGGCGACCGACTCGCTACCGGTGGTGTTCGACGGCGACTTCCACTGGTCGAAGGACCTCGCCGAGCGACTCCGGCGTGAATCGGGCGCGCGCTGACCAGCCGTCGGGGGGAGCGGCCCAGTTGCGGTCGCCGATAGCGACGCACGGGAGTTCGAGCCACAGCGCCCGCGTCCCCGTGAGCGACGCGACTCGGTTCCGACCCCGTCTCTTTCACTTTTGATAACGTGTTCGTCGGATATATTTACTCCGGCGACGACGTGGCTGTGTCCGTCCGTTCAAGAATTCAACTATACGTAGCCGGTGAAATTAAGTATTATAATACACTATATACTATTCATAGGACAATGAGTCCAACCCTACTGGAGACCGACGTCGCGGCGGTGCTGGCGACGGTATTCGACGAAACCGACGACAGTTTGTACGTTGTCAACCCCGACAGGGCGGCCGTTTCGACGCTCGTCTCGACGCTCGACGAGCACGACGACCCGCCGGCGGTCAGGCTGCTGGCCGACGAGCGCGTGCTGAAAGACGTGATGGACGACTTCTTGGTGGCGAGTACGGCGGCCGACCTCGTCGAGTCCGACACGCTGTCGATGCGAGTGTTGGAGAGCGTTCCGAACCACGCCGTCGCCGTGACGCCGGATGAGGTGTACGCCCTCGTCGCCGTCGGCGGGGCGGTCGGCGGGCTGGCGACCGACGACGAGGCGTTCGTCGACGACGCCTACGGCTACTACGACTCGACGTGGGAGAGCGCGGAGACGTACTCGCTTCGGACGCCCGCCATCTCCCGCGTGCGCTCGACGCTGGAAGACGACATCAGTACCGAGACCGCGGACGACTTCGACAGCGTCCTCAGTTCGCTGGCGACGGCCCGCGGCGACGGTGACGGCCTCGACGAGGTGACTATCAGCCTGCTGGTGGCCGCTCGCAACGGCGAACTGCTGTACGACATCAGCAAGTGGGGAGAGGACGTGGGGCTGGCGAGCAAGGCCACTTTCTCGCGGACGAAGACGAAACTGGAGGACATGGGCCTCATCGACACCGAGAAGGTGCCCATCGACGTGGGGCGACCCCGCCTGCGCCTGATGCTGGGCGACGACCGACTGGCCGACGCCGACGCCGACGAACTGGCGACGGTCGCACAGAGCCTGCTCGCGGCCTGAGCGGGACTCCGTCCGAGTAGGGGGACGGGGAAGCGACGGTCGGGTCGAGCGGGGGTCCGTGCGGGCGGCGTAAGCCTTTTTCAGCCCGCTCCGTGTGGAGGGGGTATGCACACTGTCGAACTCGTCGGGAGCGGCCCGGCCGCCGCGGCGCTGTCGGGTGCGCTCGCCGACGTGGACGCCGAGGTCGTCGACCGCGACGAGCCACAGGTCGCGGACGCGGACCTGACGGTCGTCGCCGCGACGGTCGGAGACGAGGCCTTCGAGCGGGCCGACGAGCGGGCGCTCGAAACCGAGACGCCGTGGGTGGCCGTCGAACTCGGCGGGGTCGGCGGCGTCCCCGTGGTCGACGCCGCAGTGAGCGCGTTCGTCCCCGGCGCGGGCTGTTACGACTGTCTCGGACGGCGCGCCCGCGCGGGAGCCGACGCGGACGCCGACCCGCTCGGGCTGCCGCCGGACAGCACCGAGCGGTTCGCCGGGGCCGTCGCGGGGCGGACGGTCGCCGAGGCGCTTTCGGGACCGGGTCCGGCCTCGCTGGCCGGGCAGGTCGTGGAGTTCCCGCACACGTCGCGGACGTTCCTCCCGGTTCCGGGGTGTGACTGTGGCTCCCGACCCGGGAGCGAGATTCCGCGGACGGCGGAACACGAGGCCGGCGCGCTCGCCCGGGCCGAGCGGGGGCTGGACGAGCGCGTCGGCGTCGTCAGCGAGGTCGGCGAGGCCGAGTCGTTCCCGGTGCCGTACTATCTCGCGTCGGTCGCCGACACGAGCGGGTTCAGCGACGCGACGGCCGCGAGACAGGCCGCCGGCGTCTCGGCGGACTGGGACACGGCGTTCATGAAGGCCCTCGGGGAGGCCTACGAGCGGTACGCCGCGGGCGTCTATCGGACCGACGCCCTCGTGACCGGTCCCGCCGACGCGGTCGAGGGTGCGGTCGACCCGGCGTCGTTCGTCACGCCCGAGCAGACCGACTGGTCGCCCGGCGACGCCGTCGAGTGGGTCGACGCCGAGGCACTCCCGACCGGCGACGACCGACGGCTCCCGGCCGAGACGGTGTTGTACCCGCCGCCGTCGAACCGTCTCGGTCGGGCGACGACCACGGGCCTCGGCCTCGGGAGCAACGGGACGGAAGCCCTTCTCTCGGGGCTGTACGAGGTCGTCGAGCGCGACGCGGCGATGTTGGCGTGGTACTCGACGTACGACCCTCTCGGCGTCGCAGTCGAGGGCAACGAGGCCTTCGAGACACTGCGCCGACGCGCGGCGGCCGAAGGGCTGACGGTGACGCCGCTGCTGCTGACACAGGACGTGGACGTCCCGGTCGTCACCGTCGCGGTCCAGCGGGACGCCTACCCCCAGTTCGCGCTCGGGACGGCGGCCGACCTCGACGCCGGCGCGGCGGCGACCGACGCGCTGGCCGAGGCACTCCAGAACTGGACGGAGCTTCGGGGCATGGGGCCGGCGGAGGCGGCCGACGCCGACGGCGCTATCGGCCACTACGCGACGAACCCGAGCGCGGTCGCGGAGTGGGCCGACCCGGCGACGACGGTGCCACTGGACAGCGTCGGCCCGGCGACGGTCCCCGAAGGGGAAGCCGAACTCGACGCGCTCGTCGACCGCGCGACGGCGGCCGGCCTCACGCCGTACGCGAGCCGACTGACCACCCGTGACCTCGAACGGATCGGGTTCGAAGCGGTCCGCGTCTGCTGTCCGACGGCGCAGCCGCTGTTTTTCGGCGACGCGTACTTCGGCGACCGGGCGACCGCCGTCCCCGAGGCGATGGGATTCGAAGCGCGGACGGGGCGCGCCCACCATCCGTTTCCGTAGCCACCGGACCACTTATTGCGGTGTGTGGTGACGTATTACACGGGAGCGGTGCGCGGCCGGTTCGGTTCCGAGGACTGGGGCGTCGTGCCGGACGAGTCGACACACCGCCCAGTGACACATGGTATCGGAGTTCGACCTGCCCTGTAGCGAGTGCGGCCACGACCTCGAACGCGTCCCGCTGGCACGGTCCGACGAGGAGAGCGACGCGGTCGCAGTCGCCGAGTGCCCGAACTGCGGCGGGCGTCACTACCCCGAGGCGACGCTTCGACGCCTCTAGATGCCGAAGGTCGCCCGGAGCATGTCGCGGGTGCCGGGGCCGAGTCCGACGGCGGTGACGGCCACCAGCAGGAGCATCGCGTAGCGCGGGCTCTCCTCGAGGAACGCGTCGTTGAACAGCCAGACGACGAGCGACGCGACGGCCAGCTTGACGACGAGGAAGGGCCACGAGGTACCGATAGCGGCCGTGAGGCCGGCCGGCTGGAGCGCCTCGGTCGTGGCGATGACGAAGGCGTTGGCCGGGTGTTTGGGGTAGTAGGTCAGCGGGACGCCGAGTGCATCGAGCCAGTCGGCCAGCACGACGTTGGCGACGCCGTCGATGGCGTGCCCCCAGAGGACGAACAGGCCGATGTAGCCGGTCCCGGCGTTGATAGCGGGTCGGTAGGCGTCGAAGAACCGATAGAGGCCGTAGGAGAGCGCGGAGGCGATGAGGACGACGCTGGCGAGTACCGAGGGGTACAGCGTCGCGTACTCGGTGGTCGTCGCCACGAACGTCAGATAGGCCAGCGTCAGCAAGACGAGGGCGCTCCCGACGTAGCCCGTGGTGCGGTAGTAGCTCTCGACGTACCCCTCGTGGTCCAAGCGCAGCGCCGCGACGAGGACAGCGAGGGTCAGGACGAACAGCGTCCCGTAGATGACCGGGCTGATGATGAGCGAACTCAGCGGGTAGTCGACGATGGGCGTGACGCCCGCGTCGACGGCCCGGTCGGTGGCGTCCTCGACGGTCCGGAGCGCGCCGCCGAGCAGCATGAACGGGACCAGCGCGAAGTACAGTTCGGGGTCTTCCGCGATTTCGAGTCGGTCGAGGAGGATGTACACGCCGACGAGCATGTAGACGAGAATCAGCATGTACCCGACCTCCGAGACGATGGTGTAGCCGGGTTCGGCGACAACGCGACCCGCGTCGGCGGCCGCCTGACAGCCCTCGTACAGCGGCGTCGGGCGGCCGCCCTCGATGACCGCACAGGCGGCCGAGCGGGCGTCCGCGTACACCGGTCCCCAGAAGTAGTGCCAGAGGAACCGGTCCCAGACGAGGCGCGGCGCGGCGGCGACGGCTCCGGCTCCGACAAGCAGTATCCCGACCAACGAGCCGAGCCAGAGGCGACCCGGCCCGTACTCGTCGACGACTCGCTCGAAGGCGTCCATGGGCGAGTGAGCGGTTGGCGTGGGTTTCAGGCTTCCGGTCCGGCGGACGCGGGCGGCCCGCCCCGGTCAGTCGAGCGCCGCGGCGGCGGCCGCGAGCAGTTCGTCGTGAGCCTCGCCGTTGGAGGCGACGAGTCCCGCGGCGTCGTGTCGCCACGGCTCGCCGTCCAAGTCGGTGACGGTCCCCCCGGCCGCGCGGACGAGGTGGACGCCGGCGACGGTGTCCCACGGGTGCATCGGCTTCGTGCAGACGGCCCCGTCGAGGCCGCCGTCGGCGACGAGCGCGAGCGTCGCTTGGAAGCAGCCGATGCGGCGGATGTCGCCGAAGCGGTCGGCCACCGCCCGACACAGGCCCCCGAACTCGGCGCGGTCGTCCCGGTCCCACCAGCCCACGGGCGCGACGGCGAACGTCTCGGGGTCGGTCCGGTCGCTGACGGCCAGCGCCGTCCCGTCCCGGGTCGAGCTCTCCGGCCCAGCGGCGTAGAGGTCCCCGTCGGCGGGCATGTAGGTCGCCGAGCCGACCGGCTCCCCGTCGACGAGGGCAGCGACGCTGGTCGCCCACGTCCGGATACCCCGGACGTAGTTGGCGGTGCCGTCGATGGGGTCGACGACCCACGACGGGCCGGTCGCGGGTATCTCGTCGGCGGCCGTCGGCCCGTCGTCACCGCTCTCGGGGCCGACCAGCGTCGTCAGGTCCTCCTCGCAGACGAACGCGTCGTCGGCGAACTCCTCGCGGACGGTGGCGACCACCTGCCGCTGGGCGTCGCGGTCGGCGTTGGTCACGTAGTCGTTCTTGTTCGCCTTCGTCTCGACGGCGAGGTCGCCCCGGAACTGCTTGCGGGCGACGGCTCCCCCGGCCCGGGCGGCCCGCTCGGCGAGCGCCGCGCGGTGGTGTCCATCGGACATACCCGACGCTGGCGGGGCTCCCCTGAAAGTGACTCGGTAAGCAGCAAGATGGGCGCACCGGCCGCGTCCCCGCGAGGCCGGCTACTCGGCGTCGTCGGCCGCGTCGAGGATGGCCTCGGCCACGTCGCGGGCTTCCTCGGGCGTGTACAGCACCTGATTCCCGAGGGACTGCTCGATGCGCACGTAGTCGTCGTCGGGCTCTATCGAGAAGAACGCGGTGTTCTCCAGCGGCGGCACTCGGAGGCTCGACCCGTCAGTCCGGTCGGTTGCCATGTCATCACATACCATCTGACGCGGTATAAACCTATGGCCGACGCGCGTCTCTCGGGCGGGTAGCGTCACGAAGGAATTTGCGAGGGAAGACCGCTCCGTGCGGACTTCCGCACTGGTTGGCCGGTGGCCGTCAGTGCGAGGGAAGGGATTTGAACCCTTGGACCCCTACGGGAGCGGATCTTGAGTCCGCCGCCGTTTCCAGGCTTGGCTACCCTCGCACGCAACCGCGTCTCACGCGGTTCTCGGTGTCTTTTCGGGATTGCCGACTCCGGCGGAGTCGTACGTCACTCTCAACCTCGGCTGGTATAAATGCTCCACGAAACGGACTCCCGCCGTTGCCGGCCGTGACCGAGACCGCGTCACTCGGCGGTGACGGGCGGGGCCCGACACCACGTTTATGACAAAACTGATGCACGTACGGGTACTGCACTCCGGAAGCCGCCGCTCGAAAAGACGAAACAATGGACATCGAACTCCCGTCCGACGACACCTCGTCGGACAGCGAATCCGTGTTCGGCGGACGAATCGACCGCTACGAAGCGTACTGGCTCTACGTCGACGGGGTGCGGTACGTCGGCCCGGTACTGGAACAGTCCGACGCCACCGAGAGCGACGAGGACCGCTCCCCGCTGGCGCGCCACTATATCCACTTCTACGAGAAGAAAGAGGAACACAAGGAGAAATGTCGGGAACTGCCGGGAAGCCTCCCCGCGTACAAAGACCACTTCGGAGAGCCGCGGGGCGACGTCGAGCGAGTTCCCCGGCAGCAGTTGGACGAACTCGGAATCGAGTGGCAGGAGAGTCACGACCCGATTTGGCTCCCGCCGGAGTACGAGTTGCCGTCGGTCTGGGACACCGACCGGGAGGAGATGGACGAAGCGGAGTTACGGGACCGCGTCGAGACGCTCCGGGCGGAGAACGACGACCTCCGGGCCGAACGCGACGACCTGGAGCAGAAGTTAGCGACTGTCAGACAGCGCCTCTCCAGTTACCTCGATGCTCGAAAGCAGGACGCGGGCGAAGGGACGGTGGCATCGAGTTCGGCTTCGCTCGTCTGTGGTGGTTGCGGGAGGGAGTTCGACACGAAAGCGGCGAAAAACGGTCACAAGCCCCACTGCGACGGAACCGCCGAGAACACGGAGGGGGCGTCGGCGACGACGACGGCCGAACTCGAACGGCTCGCCGAGGAACTGCCCGAGTTGAGCGAGCGCCAGTCCACGGCGGGACGCGAGCGGGGGTCCCCCGAGGCGGAACTGGAGAACCTCAATCACCTGTTGCAGGGCAGTCTCTGAGGGCCGACCCACATCGCCGCCTTCGCGTCGTGTCCCCGACGCGTGACACACGCCCGATAGTTCGTCGGCCGGGGCGCATGGCGACCGGAGGTTTCACCCGCGGTGGTTCCCAACGTGAAGTATGGACGACCACACGCGGGACCCGAGCGTCGCGCCGCCGGCCGGGGACCCGTCGGGATGGCGGGCCGACGAGCGGTGGGAACACGCGACGCTCAGGCGCGCCGTCGTCCACGGGGTCCGGCTCTACAACTCGGGAGCGTTCCACGAATCGCACGACTGCTTCGAGGACGAGTGGTACAACTACGGCCGCGGGGGACCGAGAGCAAGTTCCTCCACGGGATGGTGCAGGTGGCCGCGGGCGCGTACAAGCACTTCGACTTCGAGAACGACGAGGGGATGCGCTCGCTGTTCCGGACCTCGCTGCAGTACTTCCGCGGGGTCCCCAACGACTACTACGGCGTGGACCTGCTGGACGTGCGCACGACGGTCAACAACGCGCTGTCGGACCCGACGGCGCTGCAGGGCTGGCGGATTCGCCTCGACGGGGAGTATCCCGAGGCGCGGCCGGAGGACTACGACTACGCCGAGTCGCTGGACCACTGAACTCGATTCCGGACCACTCTAATGGCTGGACGCGCTACGCCGGATAGATGCGAGTCGAGCAACTGGGAACTGGGGAACCGGAGATAGCCGTCGTCGGCAGTATCCACGGCGACGAGCCGTGTGGCCGCGACGGCATCGAGGCCGTACTCGCCGACCCGCCCGAGGTCCGGCGGCCGGTGAAGTTCGTCGTCGCCAACGAGGCCGCGCTGGAGGCCGGCGAGCGGTACGTCGACGAGGACCTCAACCGCGTGTTCCCCGGCGACCCCGACGCCGACAGCCACGAGCGCCGTCTGGCCGCGGCGCTGACCGACGAACTCGACGGCTGTACGGTGTTGTCGCTACACTCGACGCAGTCCTACGAGGGCATGTTCGCGCTCGTCGACGACCTCTCGCCGACCGTCGAGTCGCTCTGTGGAGCGCTGTCGGTCGACGCGGTCGTCCGGACCAGCGGCGAGAACGACGGCCGGCTGTTCTCCGCCGTCGCCCCGGTCGTCGAGGTGGAGTGTGGCTATCAGGGGTCGGCCGAGGCCGCCCGCAACGCCGAGCAGGTCATCCGGGAGTTCCTCGCGGCGACGGGGGTTACCGGCGGGAAGCCGGCCGGCGGCGACGAGCGACTACCCGTGTTCCAACTGGGCGACCCGATTCCCAAGGCCGCGGCCGAGGAGTACGAGGTGTACGCCCGGAACTTCGAGGAGGTGTTGGCGGGGGACCCGGTCGCGGCGGCCGACGGCAAGACGGTCACCGCCGAGGAGCCGTTCCACCCGGTCTTGCTCTCGGCGAACGGCTACGAGGACGTCTTCGGCTACACGGCGAGTCGAATCGGCGTCCTCGACTGAGCGGCGTCCGCGGCCGACTACGCGTCCTCCGGCGGCGAGAACTCCACCAGCGTCAGGTCCCGGTCGAGTATGCAGTAGTCGTGGGGCGGGTCGCCGACGATGGTGTCGATGCGGTAGTCCTCGTCGAAGTCGGCACCCGCCGGCTCACAGTAGGGATGGCTCGGGCAGTCGGTGTGGGGACAGGAGCCGGCGAGACGCGCGTCGCTACCGGCGTAGGCACCCTTCGACGGCACGTTGGCGCGAATCGGCGCGGGTTCGACCTCGACGGCGTGGACGCCGCCGTCGTGGACCGCGCATTCGAGGGTCTGCCCGCTCTCGCGGACGTTCGTGACTCGGTAGCGACGGCCGGCGGTGAGATTCAGACACTGGTCGCGGTACGGACAGCCCGCACAGCCGCTCGCTTCGCCGTGGTAGACGAACTCCTCGCCGACCTCCGCGAGGCGGGTGCCGACGAGCGTGACTGCTGACATACGCGTCGGTAGCCCCGGCGAACTGATAAGTTCTGACACTCCGGGTCGGGGGGTGGCGGAGCGGCCGGGGTGGGCGGAGCGAGCGTGGCGGAGCGGGCCCGACCTCAGGCCCGACCGGTGAGCGCGTCGAGTTCGTCCAAGTACCCCTCTCGGGGGACCTGATACAGCGCCCGGAAGTCGAACTCGCCGGCGGCGAACTCGTTGGCCGCGGCGACGGCCCCGTCGACGGCGGCCGGCCGGTCGGGGAACGAGCCGACCTCGTGGTCGACCTCCGGCTCTAGATAAAGCGTGACGTACCAGCTTTCGCCGGTGCGGGTCGCGCCCGGGCGGCGGGTGCGCTTGCCCCGAGTCAGGTACAGCGTCGGGAGACACGGCGCGGGAAAGGACTCGCTGTCGAAGACGTCGGGCCGGTAGGCGAGGATGACCTTGGCCTCGGTCTCGTTCCAGACCACCCAGTCGTCGACCAGCGCGTCGAGGCTCATACGCTCGCGTTCCCGCGGGCGACCCATAACCCCGTCGGCCTCGGTCGTCGACAATTATTTAAGTAATTTCCACTCGATTGGCATACGTTGACATACCTCGGCTACGCCGTCTGCGTGTTGACCGCGCGAGAGTCGGGGCTGATAAGGCCCTGATATGGCTGTCGGAGAAAGGTTCATAAGTTGCGAGCACTCAAACAATATATAGTATCGGAAGTCAGTTCGACACTGTCACCCGCTACCGAACCACGGGGGACCGCCCTCCACGGCAGGCCAGACATGGTAAGGTACAGCAACCCGCCACCGACGGTGGGCCGAACCACGGGCGGCCGCGAGCACGCGCGGAGCGCCCGATGGCGACGAAGTCGGCGACGGCGACGGGCCGTGACCGACACCGTTCTACGAGCGCCGGCCGCTCCGGTGCGAAGCGGGCGTGTGCGGTCCGGAACCGACTCCACCCCGATAGCATGAGCAAGAACAAAGAGACACTAGAAGCGCTGAGCAGAGAGTACCGGGACACGATACCGACCGACCTGCGGGCGACCCACTCCTTCGACTGGTATCTCGACCAGTTGTACGACGAGCCCCGCGTCGCCCGCAACGCCCACCAGCGGGTCGCCGACATGTTCGACTACTACGGGACGACCTACGACGAGGAGGCCGGGGTCGTCGAGTACGAACTCGCCAGCGAGGACCCGCTTCACGACGGCGAGAACACCTTCTACGGCCGCGTCATCCACGAGGCCATCCACGAGTTCGTCAACAAGGTGAAGTCGGGCGCTCGCGGCCTCGGTCCCGAAAAGCGAATCAAACTCCTGCTGGGGCCGGTCGGGTCGGGGAAGTCCGACTTCGACCGGCAGGTCCGGCGGTACTACGAGGACTACACCCAGCGCGACGAGGGACGGATGTACACCTTCCGGTGGACGAACCTCTGTGACGTCATCGGCGACCAAGACCCGGCCGACGACGTGGTGCGGTCGCCGATGAACCAAGACCCAGTCGTCTTGCTCCCGCAGGACCAGCGCGACAAGGTCGTCGAGGACGTCAACGAGGAACTCGACGCCCCCTACACCATCCGCAACGAGCAGGCACTGGACCCCGCCTCGGAGTTCTACATGGACCGCCTGCTGGCTCACTACGACGACGACCTGCAGGCGGTGCTGGAGAACCACGTCGAGATCGTCCGGCTCATCGCCGACGAGAACCAGCGACAGGCCATCGAGACCTTCGAACCCAAAGACAAGAAGAATCAGGACGAGACGGAGCTGACCGGCGACGTCAACTACTCGAAGATAGCCATCTACGGCGAGAGCGACCCGCGGGCGTTCGACTACTCCGGCGCGTTCTGTAACGCCAACCGCGGCATCTTCTCGGGCGAGGAGCTACTGAAGCTCCAGCGGGAGTTCCTCTACGATTTCCTCCACGCGAGCCAAGAACAGACGATAAAGCCCAAGAACAACCCCCGAATCGACATCGACCAAGTCATCGTCGGCCGGACGAACATGCCCGAGTACCGGGACAAGAAAGGCGACGAGAAGATGGAGGCGTTCAACGACCGGACCAAGCGCATCGACTTCCCGTACGTCCTCCAGTACGCCGAGGAGGCCAAGATATACGAGAAGATGCTGCGCAACGCGGACCTCCCGGACATACAGGTCGAGCCACACACACTCCAGATGGCGGGACTGTTCGGCGTGTTGACCCGTATCGAGGAGCCAGACACCGAATCCGTCGACCTCGTCCAGAAGGCCAAGGCCTACAACGGCGAGATAGACGAGGCCGACGACATCGACGTGAAGAAGCTCCGCGAGGAGGCCGACCAGATGGCCGACATCGGCGAGGGGATGGACGGCGTCTCGCCGCGTTTCATCGGCGACGAGATAGCCGAGGCCATCATGGACTCGATGCACCGCGACCGGCAGTTCCTCTCGCCGCTGACGACGTTCAACCACCTCGACGCGAACCTCGAAAACCACGGCTCCATCGACCCGGAGATGTTCGACGAGTACTACCGCTACCTCGAACTCGTCCGCGAGGAGTACAAGGAGCGGGCCATCGAGGACGTGCGCCACGCGCTGGCCTACGACATGGACGAGATACAGCGCCAAGGCGAGAAGTACATGGACCACGTGATGGCCTACATCGACGACGCCACCGTCGAGGACGAACTCACGGGCCGGGAACAGGAACCCGACGAGCAGTTCCTCCGCTCGGTCGAGGAGAAACTCGACCTCCCCGAGGACCGGAAAGACGACTTCCGACAGGAAGTCTCGAACTGGGTGTCCCGCAGAGCGCGCGAGGGCGACACGTTCAATCCGCAGGACAACGACCGGCTGCGCCGGGCACTGGAACGGAAACTCTGGGAGGACAAGAAACACAACATCAACTTCTCGGCGCTGGTGTCGTCGGGCGAGATGGACGACGACGAGCGCAACCAGTGGATAGACGCGCTCATCGAGCAGGGTTACTCCGAGGAAGGTGCCAAGGAGGTGCTGGAGTTCGCGGGGGCCGAAGTCGCCAAAAGCGAGATGGAGGACTGATGACAGGCGAGGAGTTCATCGACCGGGCGGACGAGTCGCTCGACGCCACCTACGAGGCCCCGATGAGCCTCGCCGAGTACGTCGACGCCGTACTCGAAACGCCCGAGATAGCCGCCCACGCGGCGAAGTACCTGCTTTCGGCCGTCGAGGCCGCGGGGACCCGGACCGTCATCGAGGAGGGCGAGGAGAAGGAGCGCTACCGCTTTTTCGACGACCCGTACAACGACGGCGAACACGCCATCCTCGGCAACACCGAGGTGCTCAACGCCTTCGTCGACGACCTGCGCTCCATCGCCGCCGGCCGCGGCAAGGGCGAGAAGATAATCTGGCTCGAAGGGCCGACGGCGACGGGCAAGTCCGAGCTGAAGCGCTGTCTCATCAACGGGCTCCGGGAGTACTCCAAGACGCCGGCGGGCCGGCGCTACACCGTCGAGTGGAACGTCGCCGGCGCTGGCGGGGACGGCAACGGCCTCACCTACGGCGACCGGCCGGTGCCCGACGAGGACGACTGGTACGAGAGCCCGGTCCAGTCCCACCCGCTGACCGTGTTCCCCGAGGACGTGCAGGCGGACCTGCTCGCGGCCATCAACGACCGGCTGGACGACCACATCCCGGTCCGACTGGACGCCGAACTGGACCCGTTCTCGCGGGAGGCCTACGACTACCTCGAAGAGCAGTACCGCCGGCAGGGCGTCGCCGACCTGTTCTCGGCGGTGACCGACCCGAGCCACCTCCGCGTGAAGAACTACGTCGTCGGCGTCGGCGACGGCATCGGCGTCCTCCACTCCGAGGACGAGGGGACGCCCAAGGAGCGGCTGGTCGGGTCGTGGATGCACGGGATGCTCCGCGAACTGGACTCGCGGGGCCGGAAGAACCCGCAGGCGTTCTCCTACGACGGCGTCCTCTCGCAGGGCAACGGCCTGCTGACCATCGTCGAGGACGCCGCCCAACACGCCGACCTGCTTCAGAAGCTCCTGAACGTCCCCGACGAGGGGCGGGTGAAACTGGACAAGGGCATCGGGATGGCCGTCGACACGCAGCTGGTCATCATCTCGAACCCCGACTTGGAGGCGCAGCTGAATCAACACGCCGACCGCGAGGGGCAGGACCCGCTGAAGGCGCTGAAACGCCGGCTCGATAAACACGAGTTCACGTACCTGACGAACCTCTCGCTGGAGGCCCAACTGCTCCGGCGGGAACTGGCCGACGAGACGGACGTGTGGGACCCCGACTCGTGGGAGGAGGTGGAGACGTGGATTCAGGAGCCCCTGACCCTGTCGGTGCGGGACGAGGGCGGGGCGGTCACCGAGAAGGAACTGGCTCCCCACACCGTCGAGGCGGCGGCGCTGTACGCGGTCGTCTCGCGACTCGACGACAGCGAGGTGCCGAACGGACTGGACCTCGTCGACAAGGCGCTGTTGTTCGACCGTGGCTACCTGATGGAGGGCGATGAGCGTGTCGACATCGACGACTACGACCTCGAAACGACGGCCCGAGACGGCGAACACGGCATCCCCGTGACCCACGTCCGGGACGTGGTCGCCGACCTGCTTCACGAGACACAGGACCGCCACCACCCCGACCTGCCCGTCGAACACGTCGTCATGCCCCGGGACGTGCTCAACGCCGTCGCGGAGGGGTTGGCCGACGCGCCGGTGTTCTCCGCGGGCGAGGCCGCCGAGTACGAGGAGCGCGTCGTGACCGCGAAGAACCACGTCTTCGGCCAGCAGGAGCGGGACGTGTTGGACGCGATGATGCGGGACAAGCGCGTCGACGCGGCGACCGTCGAGTCCTACATCGAGCAGGTGTACGCGTGGGAGTCCGACGAGCAGATAGCGAACGACCGCGGCGAACTCGTCGACCCCGACCCCTTGGAGATGAAAGTCTTCGAGATAGAACACCTCGGACGGTTCGACGAGGGCAACTACGACGGCGACACCCCCGACGAGGCGGTCCGAGCGTTCCGCACGGACAAGATAATCACGGCGCTGAACCGTCACGCGTGGCAGCGCCGCGACGAGGAGTTCCGCGTCGGCGACGTCTCTCCGAAGGAGATTCCGGTCATCAAGACCGTGCTGGGCAGCTACGACTGGGACGACGTGCGCCGGACCTACGAGGACTTCGACCCCCGCCAGTGGGACAACCCGCCGTCGGGCACCGAGACGGCCCGGCTGAAGGCCCAGACGACCGCGAACATGGTCGACCTGTTTGGCTACTCCGAGGCCGCCGCGGAGCTGACCAGCCGACACGTCATGAGTCAGGTGAGCTACAGATGGGACTGAGAGACGACCTCGAACGGTACCGCGAAGTGGGCGAGGAGCGCCGACAGGACCTCGCCGAGTTCATCCAGTACGGCGACCTCGGCCAGTCGCGGGGCGACGAGGTCCGCATCCCCATCAAGATAGTCGACCTGCCGGAGTTTGCCTACGACCAGCGCGACATGGGCGGCGTCGGGCAGGGTGAGGGGGCCGAGCCGGGCGACCCGGTCGGCCAGCCGCAGCCCCAACCCGGCGACGGTGACGAGGACGGCGACCCCGGCGAGGAGGGGGGCGACCACGAGTACTACGAGATGGACCCCGAGGAGTTCGCGCAGGAGCTCGACGAGCAACTCGGCTTGGACCTCGAACCCAAGGGGAAGAAGGTCGTCGAGGAGACCGAGGGCGACTACACCGACATCACCCGGACCGGTCCGTCCTCGACGCTGGACTTCGAGCGGCTGTTCAAGAAGGGGCTGAAGCGCAAGCTGGCGATGGACTTCGACGAGGCATACGTCCGGGCGGCCCTGAAGATAGACGGCTGGGGGCCGGCGACGGCCTTCGAGTGGGCCCGCGGCGAGAACATCCCCGTCTCGAAGGCGTGGCTCGACGACACGTACGCCGAGTTGGACGACGACGAGAAGACGACGTGGGCCGACCTCTCGGAGATGGAGGCGAGCGTCGAGCGGGAGGACACCGCGCACCGAATCCGCCGGGAGGGCGTCGACGAGATACCGTTCCGCCGGGAGGACGAGCGCTACCGCTACCCCGAGGTCGTCGAGGAGCGCGAGAAGAACGTCGTCGTCGTCAACATCCGCGACGTGTCGGGGTCGATGCGAAAGAAGAAGCGTGAACTCGTCGAGCGGACGTTCACGCCGCTGGACTGGTATCTACAGGGAAAGTACGACAACGCCGAGTTCGTCTACATCGCCCACGACGCCGACGCGTGGGAGGTCAACCGCGAGGAGTTCTTCGGCATCCGGAGCGGCGGCGGGACGCGCATCTCCAGCGCCTACGAACTGGCCGCCGCCGTCTTGGAGGAGCAGTACCCGTGGGCCGAGTGGAACCGCTACGTCTTCGCCGCCGGCGACAGCGAGAACTCCTCGAACGACACCGAGGAGAAGGTCATCCCGCTGATGCGTGATATTCCGGCCAACCTCCACGCCTACGTAGAGACCCAGCCCAGCGGCAACGCCATCAACGCGACCCACGCCGAGGAGGTCGAGCGGGAGTTCCGGGACAGCGGCGACGTGGCCGTCGCCTACGTCTCCTCGCCAGAGGACGTGGTCGAGGCCATCGACGAGATACTCAGCACGGAGGACCAATGAGCACCGAAGACCGATTCACGAAACGGCGCGTCGCCGACGAACTGGCGGAGCCGACCGCTGCGGCGGGCGACCTCGCCCGTCGCTTGGGCCTGACCCCCTACCCGGTCAACTACTGGGTCGTCGACTACGACGAGATGAACGAACTCATCGCCTACGGCGGGTTCCAGAAGCGCTACCCCCACTGGCGCTGGGGGATGCAGTACGACCGCCAGCAAAAGCAGGGCCAGTTCCTCGGCGGGAAGGCCTTCGAAATCGTCAACAACGACAACCCGGCCCACGCCTTCCTGCAAGAGTCGAACACGCTGGCCGACCAGAAGGCCGTCATCACCCACGTCGAGGCACACGCGGACTTCTTCGCCAACAACGAGTGGTTCGGGATGTTCGCCGGCCGGGCCTCGCCCCGGGCGGCCGACGACGCCGACGGCGACCGCGGCCCCGACGCCGCTGGGATGCTCGCCCGCCACGCCGACACCGTCCGGGAGTTCATGCAGGACCCCGACATCGACCGCGGCGAGGTCGAGCGGTTCATCGACCACGTCCTCTGTCTGGAGGACAACATCGACCAGCACGAGCCGTACAGCCCGGTCGAGACGGCCGCGGACGTACTGGAGGACATCGAGGGAGCCGACGTGGCCGAGCAACTGGACGAACTGGACCTCTCCGAGGAGGTCAAGCGGCAAGTGTTCGACGACGAGTGGCTGGACGACCAGCGCGAGGACGGCGACGCCGCGACGTTCCCGGCCCAACCCGAGAAGGACGTACTCGGCTTCCTGCGCAAACACGGGATGCGCTACGACGAGGACGCCGAGAAGGCCGTCGAGATGGCCGACTGGCAGCTGGAGCTGTTGGAACTGCTCCGCCGGGAGGCGTACTACTTCGCCCCCCAGAAGATGACGAAGGTGATGAACGAGGGGTGGGCGAGCTACTGGGAGTCGGTCATGATGACCGGCGAGGGGTTCGCCGGCGACGACGAGTTCGTCCTCTACGCCGACCACATGGCGAAGGTGTTGGGCGCGGGCGGGTTGAACCCCTACAAGCTCGGGCTGGAGCTGTGGCAGTACGTCGAGAACACGGCCAACCGCCGGGAGGTGGTCGAACGGCTCCTCCGGGTCGACGGTATCACGTGGCGGAACTTCCACGACACGGTCGACTTCGAGGCCGTCCGGGACCGCCTCGAACCGCCCGCGTGGCTGGTCGACGTGCCCACCCACCTCGACGAACTGGACCCGGACGACCCGCGGGTCGACGCCGACGGCCTCGAACGGGCACGCGACGGCGCGGTCGACGCCGAGCGGTACCCGTGGAAGGTGCTGACCTACGCGGGGCTGGTCGAACGCCACTACTCGCTCGTGAAGCCCCAGTTCCGCGGGTTCCTCGGCCGCGTCAGTCAGGAGGAACTGGAGCGGGTCGCCCGCTACATGTTCGACGACAGCCGCTACGACGGCGTCGACGCCGCGCTGGCGGACGTGGAGTACGGCCGGGGTTGGGACCGGATGCGTGAAATCCGGGAGAGCCACAACGACGTGACCTTCCTCGACGAGTTCCTCACACAGGAGTTCGTCGACGAGAACGACTACTTCACCTACGAGTACACGCAGGCCTCGGGCGACTACCGCGTCACCTCCGTCGACCACGAGGACGTGAAGAAGAAGCTGATGTTGCAGTTCACCAACTTCGGGAAGCCGACCGTCGTCGTCGAGGACGGCAACTACCGGAACCGCAACGAACTGCTGTTGTCCCACCAGTACAACGGCGTGAGCCTCGACGTGGGGCAGGCGACCGACGTGCTGGAGCGGGTGTTCGAACTGTGGGGCCGGCCGGTGAACCTGCTGACCATCGTCAAGGAGTACGACGACCACGACGTGGAGGTCGCCAAGCGCCGCGACCGCGAGCCCGAACCCGAGGAGGTCGGCAAGCGACTCCGGTACGACGGCGAGAACGTCACCGTCGAGGACGTGGACTGGTCGACCGTCGAGCACCTGACCGCGACCGACGTGGACTACGACACGAAGCCCGACGAGTGGCTCGCCTGAGCGGCCGCGCGGTCGCGGACCGACCGTGACGGGTGCGGACCGCCGACGCGTACTTTTACCTCGCCCGGCGGCGAACTGCGGGTATGACCAGCGAGCGCTTCACCGTGGCGACGGACGAGCGGCTCACGGTCACCGACATCACCGACGAGGTCGCCGCCGCGTTGCCGCCGTCGGCCGACGGGACCTGTACGGTGTTCGTCCGCCACACGACCTGCGGTATCACGGTCAACGAGGCCGAACAGCGGCTGCTGGGCGACCTCGGCGACGCGCTGGGGGACCTCGTCGCGGACGAGGGGTGGGCCCACGACGCCCTCGACGGGAACGCCGACGCCCACGTCAGGGCGATGCTGGTCGGGCCGGACGCGACCGTCCCGGTCGCCGACGGCGAACTCGACCTCGGGACGTGGCAGTCCGTGCTACTGGTCGAGTGTGACGGGCCGCGCGAGCGGCTGGTGAGCGTCCACGCGTAAGGACAGGCGAGCGCCGGTCACCCCGTCCGCGCCGTCACTCCCGGGGCACGTAGTCGTCGCCGTATATCTCCCCGAGTTTGTCCCCGTGTTGCGCGCGGATGTTGCGCCGCTTCTTCTTCATCGACGGTGTGAGGAGGTCGTTCTCCGCCGTCCACTCCCGGGAGACGAGCGCGAACCGCTTGATGCGCTCGACGGACTCCAGTTCGGCGTTGACCGACTCGA
This sequence comes from Haloarcula sp. MBLA0138, assembly GCF_055632455.1. Lineage (NCBI taxonomy): Archaea > Methanobacteriati > Methanobacteriota > Halobacteria > Halobacteriales > Haloarculaceae > Haloarcula > Haloarcula sp. MBLA0138. The sequence goes on from NZ_CM145746.1 coordinate 1,346,764, forward strand.
CGGCCTCCCCGACCCACTCCCGGGCGCGCTCGTCGGCGCAGACGGCCTCGTCGTCGTCGGGTAGGTCGACGCCGCGCTCGGCGGCCCACTTCCGGAGCGCCTCGAAGTTCGGGACTATCAGCGCGCCGACGAACTTCTGCTCGTCGCCGACGACCATCGCCTGCTCGACCCGGTCGTTCGTCGAGAAGCGGTCCTCGATGGGTTGGGGGGCGACGTTCTTCCCGGTCGAGAGGACTAGCACCGCCTTGATGCGGTCGTGGTAGACGAGGTAGTCGTCCGGGGTCCGCGAGACGATGTCGCCGGTACGGAAGTACCGCGTCCCCTCGACGTCGGTGAACGCTCGGTCGGTCACGTCGGGCCGGTTCCAGTAGCCGTCGGTGACGTTCGGGCCGGCGACGAGCAGTTCACCCACCTCGCCGTCGACGCTCTCGAACTGCGACTGGTCGACGACGGTGGTGTCGAGTCTGGTGTCCACGTCGTGAAACGGGACGCCAAGCGTCCCCGGCCGAACGTCCTCGGGCGGATTGACGCAGATGACGGGGGCCGTCTCGGTCAGCCCGTACCCCTCGACGATGGTCAGACCCATGCCGAGAAACGTCTCGCAGAGCGACTTCGGGAGGCTCCCGCCGCCGCTGACCATGAACTCGACGTTCCCCCCGAGGCGCTCCTTGAGCGTGCTGTAGACGAGGCGGTCCGCGAGTGCGTGTTTCGCCGACAACATTGCCCCGGGGTCGTCGGTCCCGGCGTACTCGCGGGCGACGCCGACCGACCACTCGAAGATGCGCTCTTTGATCGCGGACTCGGCGGCCTGCTCGCGCATGTTCGCGAAGATGCGTTCGTAGACACGGGGGACGCTCGCGCCCGTGTTCGGCCGTATCTTCCCGATGTCGTCGGCCAGCGTGTCGGGGTGTTCGACGTAGCCGACGGTCGCGCCGGAGGCGAACATCAGGAAGTGCCCGGCGAGGCGCTCGAAGACGTGCGCGAGCGGGAGGAAGGCGATAGAGGTCGTCCCGGCGTCGATAGTCGGCAGGTCGGGGTCCTTGTCCGGTCGGGGCGCGAAGCGCCGGCGGCACTGGTTGACGTTGGCCCGGAAGTTCCGGTGAGTGAGCCGGACGCCCTTTGGCTGTCCCGTCGTGCCGGAGGTGTAGATGAGACTCGCCACGTCCGACGGGTCGCGCTCGTCGAGCCACGACTCGTAGGCGGCCGGGTCGAAGGCGTCGACGCCGCGGTCGTGGACCGCGCGCAGCGAGTACACGTCGTCCCGGTCGATGTCGCAGTCGTCCATGACGACGATGACCGACAGCGAGAGGGCGTCCTCGACTTCGAGGACCCGGTCGAGCAGGGCGGCGTTCTCGACGACGACGGCGTCGGTGTCGGGGTCCGAGAGCAGGTACTGGACCTGCGACGGCGAGGACTCGGTGTAGACCGTCGACGTGACGCCGCCGGCCGAGAGCGCGGCGAAGTCGGCCAGCGCCCACTCCATCCGGGTGCTGGCGAAGAGGCTGACCGTGTCGCCGGCTCCGATACCGAGGTCCCGGAAGCCGGCGGCGAGGTGGCGCACGAGCTCGTTCATTCGCTCGTAGGTAATTCCGCGGTACTCGCCGTCGGGAGCCGCCGGAATCACGCCGTCGGTCAGGGACCGGTCGTACGCGCCGCCCTTGTACAGCTGTGCCGTCGAGTCGGCGTTTCGTCGGGCGCTGTCGGCGAACATCCGCGCGAGCGTGTCGTCGCCGATGGTCGGGTCCGTATACTCGGACTCGGCCGCCCGCCACCCCGCCGGCGGCCTGCTGGCTGTCATAGCCACCGATTCGACAGGGACGGTGAAATACGTGCGGGAAGTTCACGGTCGACACGTTTCCGTCAGTTCCAAGAAGTACCTACGAGCGAAACGCCGGCCGTCGAGAGCGAAACCGCGCCGTCACCGGATGTCGATGTCGACGCCGTCGTCGGCGTCGGCGGCCGGGAAGACGATTTCGAGGACGCCGTTCCGGTAGTTCGCCTCGGCGGCCGCCGCGTCGACGGTGGTCGGGAGACGGACGCGCTCGCGGACCGACCGGCTCCGGGCGGTCGCGCCGTCGCCGCTCTCGTGGGTGCCCGCGAGGTGGAGCACGTCGTCCCGGAGCGTCACCGAGAGTTCGTCGCGCTCGAACCCCGGCACGTCGGCGAGGACGACGAGCGAGTCCCCGTCGCGCTCGACGCTGACGCCGGCGTCCCACCGGCGAGCGTCGAGTTCGCGGTCCGCGGACCGACGGGGTGTGCCGCCGGCTCCCCGGCTATCGAACGCGTCGTGGCGCATCTGTTCGAAGAGTCGTTCCATCTCCGCGAAGGGGTTGTTTCGGTTCATCGCGGACTAATATAGGTCGTCGTGGAGCTTAACTTAGTACGGACGCGTGATAGCATATCGCGGCGGGCGAACATCGCGTGGCTTTTTCGCCCCCGGGCGGTAACCGACTGGTATGACAGACGGGTGGTTCGCCGGGCTGGACCCCGACGACGCAGCCGCCGGTGCCGAGCGCGTCCGGAACGGGCGGGCCGACGAGCCCGAGGACTGGCCCGCGCGAGCCGTCGAAGCGGGCTACGCGGCCGACGAGGAGGCGTATTACGACCGGCTCCGGGCGGCGACGACCGCCGCGGCCGAGGCGGCCGTTGCGGAGCGCGAGGGGGCCGACGACCAGCAGCTCGTCCACGCCGTCCGGGCGATGACTGACTGCGAGGCGACGGCGAACGAACTCGCCGAGCGCGTCGCCGAGTGGGGGACCAGCCGGTACGGCGAGACGGGTAGCGGCGTCGAGTACGCCCGCGAGGTGGCGGCCCGCGACCCGTCCGACGGCGGCGACCGGGCGCTACAGTCGCTCGCCGAGCGCGCCGTGGGTGTGGCCGACGAGGCCGACGCCCTGCGCGAGCACATCGAGCGGACCGCGCCGGCGGTCGCCCCCAACCTCTCGGCGCTCGCCGGGCCAGTGCTGGCGGCCCGGCTGCTCTCGCTGGCCGGCGGGCTGGAACCGCTGGCGCGCAAACCCAGCGGGACTGTGCAGGTACTCGGGGCCGAGGACGCCCTGTTTGCCCACCTCCGGGGAGACGCCCCCTCGCCCAAGCACGGTGCGATATACACCCACGAGTACGTCCGCGGTACCCGGCCCGAGGAGCGGGGCTCCGCGGCGCGGGCGCTGGCGGGGAAGCTGAGCATCGCGGCCCGCGTCGACCACTACAGCGGGGACCGCCGGCCGGAACTGGAGCGGGAACTCGACGAGCGAATCGAGCGCATCCGGTCCCGGGGGGCAGAGGAGTGACGCTCCCAGACGGCGTCGAACGGCGGTCGTTCGACGGCGAGACCGGGCTGGCGACGCGGGGCGAACCGGTCTACGGCGAGCCCACCGACGGGCCGTGGCGACGGTGGAACCCCCACCGGTCGAAGCTGGGCGCGATGCTCGAACTCGGGATGGAGACCGGCCTAACCGGCGGCGAGACGGTGCTGTATCTCGGTGCCGCGGCGGGGACGACGGTGAGCCACGTCGCCGACTTCGCCGGCCCGACCTACGCCGTGGAGTTCGCCCCCCGGCCGGTCCGGGACCTGCTCGCCGCGGCCGCGGACCGCGAGCGGCTGTTCCCGCTGGTGAAAGACGCCCGCAAGCCCGAGACGTACGCCCACGTGGTCGAGCCGGTCGACGTGGTCGTACAGGACGTTGCGACCCGCGGGCAAGGACGGGTCGCGCGCTTGAACGAGCGGTTTCTCGACGCGGACGGCCGCCTGCTCGCGGCTATCAAGGCCCGCAGCGAGGACGTGACCGCCGACCCCGAGACGGTGTTCGAGTCGGTACTCGACGACCTGCGCGAGCGCTACGACGTGCTGGAGACGGCGCGGCTACGGCCGTACCACGACGACCACTTGGGGGTCGTGGCGCGGCCGCGAAGCGAGTGAGGGCCGGCGACGGGGTGACGGAAGGCTTTAGCGGGTCCCTGCCGATGCAACAGGCGATGGACGAGACGGGGTCTCCCGAGAACTTCACCCGGATGGGTACGCTCGGTATCGAAGAGGAGTTCTACGTCGTCGACGCGCACGGTCGTCCGACCTCGGGGACGGACGAACTGGTCTACGAGTCCGAGCCGCCCGCCGTACTCGACGGCCGCCTCGACCACGAGCTGTTCAAGTGCGTCATCGAGACGCAGACGCCGCTCATCGAGAGGCCGAGCGCGGCCGGCGACCGGCTCCGCGAGGTCCGCGAGGCCCTCGTCGAACACGCGCGCGAGCACGGCTTCGACGTGGCGGCCGCGGGGCTGCACCCGCTGGCGAAGTGGCGGGAACTCGAACACGCCGAGAAGCCCCGCTACCGGGCGCAACTGGACCGAATAAAGTACCCCCAACACCGGAACACGACGGCGGGATTGCACGTCCACGTCGGCGTCGACGACCCGGACAAGGCGGTCTGGATAGCCAACGAACTCCGGTGGCATCTCCCGCTCATGCTCGCGCTCTCGGCCAACTCGCCGTTCTGGAACGGGTTCGACACCGGCCTCCAGTCGGCCCGCGCGAAGGTGTTCGAGGGGCTTCCAAACACCGGGATGCCGACAGCCTTCGAGGACTACGACGCCTTCCAACGCTACGAGGAGCGGATGATAGCGACGGGAAGCATCGACGACCGCGGGGAACTGTGGTTCGACGTGCGTCCCCACTCCGGGCACGGGACCGTCGAGGTCCGCGCGCCCGACGGGCAGGCCGACCCCGACGTGGTGCTCGCGTTCGTGGAGTACGTCCGCGCGCTCGTCGAGGACTACGCGGCCCGCTACGAGGACGGCGAGCGCGGGCGCGGGCTCCGTCGGGAGTTCCTCGACGAGAACAAGTGGCGGGCCATCAGACACGGCCGGTCGGCGTCGCTGCTCCCGCGGGACCCCGCGGCGTCGGACCCGGTGCCGGTGAGCGAACTCGTCGCGCGGGAGTGCGACCGCCTCGGCGTCGACGGCCTCCAGCGTGTCCTCGATAGCGAGAGCGGGGCCGAGCGCCAGCGTCGCCTGCGGCGCGAGGACGGCCGACTCGCGCTGGCGGCGGACCTGTTGCTCGCCGAAAACCACTGAGGAAAGCTGTCGGCGGGACGGGCCCGTAGCGTCGAACGAGTGCCACCACGTGACGGCTGTGTCGCTTGCACCAGCCACAGCAGCCGAGTCAGTCAGTCAGTGCCGTCCACGTCGTCACACGGCACGCGAGAGCGCCCGGTCCCCACCGGCCCGGGCGTTCCCTGAATCCCTGCTCGTGCCATCGCTCGCGGTCGTGCCATGCGACGATATGAGGTATTGATTATAGTAGTAAATAATAACCGGTTATTTTCGGTCGAGATAGCGGTAAGTGATTCACACGGCTGTTTAAGTACAATCGTCGAGCTGACGACGGAACGAACGCGGCAGTGCCGGGGCTGTCGGGTGACCGGACGCGACCGTCGTCACCGTCTCGACGGCGGCGACGCGGCGGCCCACCCGACCAAGGGTTTTTGTTCGAGAGCGACTTTCGTCCTTACAGAGACAACGCATGTCCGCAGACGACCCCACCGACGACGACGAGACCGGCGACGTCCGGGAACGCATCGAACAGGAGGCCGACCGGGCCGTCGAGCAGTTCGACGAGGGCATCGTCGACCTGCTGGCGTGGGTCCTCGACACGGAGACCCGCGCGCGCATCTACGTCCACCTCCGCCAACACCCCGCCGCGACGAGCGACGAGATAGCGGCCGGCACGGGGCTGTACCCCAGCACCGTCCGCGAGGCGCTGGCCGAACTCCACGAGGAGGGGAAAGTCGAGCGGCAGAAACGCGAGAGCGACGGCGCTGGCAACAACCCCTACGAGTACAGCGCCATCTCGCCGAGCGAACTCGTCGACGCCATCGTCGGCGACGTGCAGTCGGAACTGAACACCGTCTTCAACCTCGACGACCACCTCACCGGCGACACCGACGACTCGGCCGACGACGACCCGGTGACCATCTCCGTCGAGGACGCCGACGACGGCGACGACGAGGGCGACGTGTGAGCCGCGTGTGGGTCGCTCTCGAAGGGTGCCGGAGTCGACACCACTAAATCGGCCCGTACCGTTGCTCGCCACATGAAGGTCGCGCTGGGTGGGACATTCGACCCTATCCACGACGGGCACCGCGCGCTGTTCGAGCGCGCGTTCCAGCTCGGCGACGTGACTGTCGGCCTCACCGGCGACGACCTCGCGCCGAAGACGCGACACGACGAGCGGTACATCCGACCCTTCGACGAGCGCCGCGCGTCGCTGGCGACCGAACTCGAACGGCTGGCCGCCGAGTACGACGGCGACTGGGAAATCCGGGAGCTCACCGAACCCACCGGTATCGCCACCGAGCAGCAGTTCGACGTACTCGTCGTCTCCCCCGAGACCGAGACCGGCGGCAAGCGAATCAACGAGATACGTGCCGAGCGCGGCTACGACCCGCTCGAAATCGAGACGGTCCCGCACGTCCGCGCCGACGACGGCGACATCATCTCCTCGACACGCATCGTCAACGGCGAGATAGACGAACACGGAAACCCCACGCCCGACCGCGACGGCCGCGAGACGCCGTCGTAGCTACCAGTCCGGCGCGTCCAGCCCCGCCGTCTCCAGCAAGTCCTTCCAGCGTTGCTGTATCGTCAACCGCGAAACCTCCGTGGCGTCGGCGACGGCCGACTGTGACCGCTCCTCGCCCGCGACCAGCGCGCCGACGTAGACGCTCGCCGCCAGCGTCGCCCGCTTCGAGCGGTCCTCTTCGGGCAGCGTCGAGAGAAAGAGGTCGACGGCGTGCGAGCGCGCTTCTCCGCCCAACCCGAGCGCGTCGGCCGCCCGCTCAATGTCGGCGAGCCACTCCTCGTGTTCGACTCGGTCGCTGGCCCGGTACATACCCCCCGTTCGACGCCGACCCACGTAAACGCCTCGCCGGCAAGCGAAGGGTTCATCACCGCGCTCCGGAAAGCCGGTGGTGCGCGCGGGTTGCCGAGCCAGGCCAAAGGCGCAGCGCTTAGGACGCTGTCCCGTAGGGGTCCGCCGGTTCGAATCCGGTCCCGCGCATGAGCGAACGCAGTGAGCGAAGAGCAGGACCGACTGAACCCGACAGGTCACAGCGGCCGAACGAGGCCGACCGTCCTGCCCCGGTCCCGGGACTATTTGTGCGTGAACAGCACGACGTTACCGTCGTGGATGCCGGTACAGAGGTCCATCTCGAAATCGAGGTTCAGCGACGTGAGCGCCTGCTTGCAGACCACCATGTCGTCGAACGGCTGGTCGCAGGCCGGGCAGGCGACGGCGGTCGTGTTCTGGTACGAGGAGATGGCGTCGTTGTCCTCGCGGGGCGTCAGCGACGAGACGAGTTCCTCGAAGTCGTCCATACCGTGGTGGCGGTACGCCGGGGCATAAATCACACGCCGGTCGGACCACCGGTGGGTTAAAGTCAGCTTGTGCGAACGCAAATAGACATGAACGTTGGCGACAGTCGGCGGTTCTGTCTCGTCGCCGGGACGACGGCGACGGCCCGGGAGCCGGGCATCAGCGCCGCGGGCGCGGACCCGGAGCTGATGGCGGCCACGCCGTCGGCGGACGCGGAGTTGGTGACCTACGGACGGCCGGTCCGGACCGACACCGTGCCCGTGAGTCCGAGTGGCTGTCCGACGCCGGCGCTGGTGACGCGGGCGGTTCGGGACCTGCTGGGGTTCGACGTGACCGTGATGGACGGGGGGCTGGCCGAGCCCACCGGCGCACCCACAGTCACCGTCGGGGCGCGGCCCGGCCGGACGATAACCGAGCAGGACCCGGTACCGACCGCGCACGGGGCCTTCGAGGCGGCGCGGCAGTTCGGGCGGGCGCTGCCGGCCGACGAGCTCTGGCTGGCCGAGAGCGTCCCCGGCGGGACGACGACGGCGCTGGGGGTCATGCGGGCGCTGGGCGAGTCTGGGGCGGTCTCCTCGTCGCTTCCCGAAAATCCCGTCGAGCGCAAGGAGGGGCTGGTCGAGGAGGGGCTGGCAGCGAGTTCGCTGGCCCCGGGCGACGCGGCGGGCGAGCCAAAGCGGGCCGTCCGCCGGATGGGCGACCCCGTGCTGGCGACGCTGGCGGGCCTGACCGCTGGGGCCGTCGAGACCGACACCGCCGTCGTCCTCGCGGGTGGGAGCCAACAGCTCGCGGTCGCGGCGCTGGTCCGCCACGGTGGCTACGAGGGGCCGCTGACGGTGGCGACGACGCGCTACGTCGACGACGACGAGACGGCGACCGTCCGCGAGACGGCCGACCGGCTCGGCGTCTCGCTGCGGGTCGCCGACCCGGGGTTCGACGCGAGCGACCACGTGGCGATGACGCGGTTCGTCGCGGGCGAGGGCAAGGAGGGCGTCGGCATGGGCGGCGCGCTGGCGATGGCCGCCGACGCCGGAGTGCCGATGGCCGACGTGCGCGAGCGGGTCGCGGCCGTCTACGACGCCGTCGTGGAGCGCGAGGACGGCGAGAGCGGGGACGGTGAGCGAGCGTGAAGGGGGTCGTCCTCGCCGGGACGAAGTCGGGCGTCGGCAAGACCGTCGCCACGCTGGCGACGCTGGTCGCGCTGGAGGAGGCTGGCTACGACCCCCAGCCCGCGAAGGCCGGCCCGGACTTCATCGACCCGAGCCACCACGAGGCCGTCGCAGACCGGCCGTCGCGGACGTTGGACCCGTGGCTCGAAGGACCCGACGGGATGCGCCGGACCTACTGGCGCGGCGACGGCGACATCTGCGTCGTCGAGGGCGTCATGGGGCTGTACGACGGCGAGAAGGCGTCGACGGCAGCCGTCGCCGAGGGCCTGTCGCTCCCAGTGGTCCTCGTCGTCGACGCCAAGGCCGGGATGGAGAGCGTCGCGGCGACGGCACTGGGCTTCGAGCGCTACGCCGAGCGTGCGGGCTACGACATCGACGTGGCCGGCGTCCTCGCACAGCGTGCCCACGGGGGCCGCCACGCCGACGGCATCCGGGAGGCGCTCCCCGCGGAACTGGAGTACTTCGGTCGGGTGCCGCCGACCCCGGAACTGGAGATTCCGGAGCGCCACCTCGGCCTCCACATGGGGGCGGAGGCCCCGCTCGACCGGGCGGCGTTGGCCGAGGCCGGGGAGTCGATACGGGCCGAGCGGCTGGTCGAGGCGGCGCGAGAGCCACCGAACGAGGAACCCCGTCGTCCCGACTCGACCGGGCGAACCGTCGCCGTCGCGCGGGACGGGGCGTTCTGCTTCGCGTACCCGACGACGATGGACCGACTGCACGAACTGGGGCGCGTCGCGACGTTCTCGCCGGTGGCCGGCGACCCGCTGCCCGACGCCGACGCGGTCTATCTCCCGGGCGGGTATCCGGAACTTCACGCCGAGGAACTGGCCGGGAGCGCGACGCTGGACGAACTGGGGACGCGGGCCGCGGAGGGCCTACCGGTGTACGGCGAGTGCGGCGGGCTGATGACCCTCGCGGAGTCGCTGACGACGACCGACGGCGAGACCTACGGGATGGCCGGCGTCCTGCCGGCCGAGGTGCGGATGGCCGACCGGTATCAGGCGCTCGACCACGTGGAGTTGCGGGCGCAGGCGAACACGGTGACCGCCCCCGGGGGCGCGACCCGGCGAGGCCACGAGTTCCACTACTCCACGGCCGACGTGGCCGGCGACGCGACCTTCGCCTTCGACGTGGTCCGGGGCGAGGGCGTCGACGGCGAGCGCGACGGTCTGACGGAGTACCGGACCGTCGGGACGTACTGCCACTGCCACGCCGAGAGCGGCGCGTTCGACAGCCTGCTGGCGGAGTGAGTCTCGGTCCGCCGCGCCCGCAGCCCGTCAGACGGAGGGCTGCCGAACGGCTGACGGCCCGCAAACTTTTTTCCCGTCTGCAGTCGTGATACGTACAATGAGTCCGCTGGGTGAGTTGCTCGAATCAGTCGTCGACGACGCCGACGCGGTGTTCCTGTTCTCCCCGAGCGGGTCGCTGTTCGAACAGTTCACGGACGCGACAGACAACAACACGCCGGACAGCATCGTCGTCGCCCCGGAGAACGACGTGGAGGGCGACCGCTTCGTCGAACTGCCACTGGAGTTCACCGACCTCGAAGGCCGCGTCCGGTTCGGCATCGAGGGCGCGCTCGAACAGGGTCTCGTCGAGGAGGGCGACGAAGTAGTCTGTGTCGCCGACGCATTCGGCGGGACCGCGAACTCCGTCACCCGGGTCCGAACCGACGAGTTCTCGCCCTCGGGAGTCTACGACCTGTTCGTCAACTCCCGGGCCGAACCGGGCGTCGTTCGGGACGTCTTCGAGGTGGCTATCGAACTCGGCAAGAAGGGACAGAAGGGCAAGCCCGTCGGCGCGCTGTTCGTCGTCGGCGACGCGGGCAAGGTGATGAACAAGTCCCGGCCGCTGTCGTACAACCCCTTCGAGAAGTCCCACGTCCACGTCGGCGACCCCATCGTCAACGTGATGCTCAAGGAGTTCTCGCGCCTCGACGGCGCGTTCGTCATCTCCGACGCCGGGAAGATAGTCTCGTCGTACCGGTACCTCGAACCCTCGGCAGAGGGCGTCGACATCCCGAAGGGGCTCGGTGCCCGCCACATGGCCGCCGGGGCCATCACCCGCGACACGAACGCGACGGCCGTCGTCCTCTCGGAGAGCGACGGGCTGGTCCGGGCGTTCAAAGGCGGCGAACTCGTCCTCGAAATCGACCCAGAGGAGTACTGACAATGCAGTTCAGCTTCGACTGGGCCGACGCCATCAGGACCGTGTTCTCGCCACAGGGGACCTTCGTCATCGCCGCGGCCGTACTCGTCGCCGGCATCGTACTGGGCTATCTCGTCTGGCGCGCCACGCGGCAGTTCATGGCCGAACTGGGCGTCGGCGAGGCCGTCGAGGGGACCCCCTTCGAGCGAACGGCACGCAACTTCGGCACGTCGACGGTCGGCATCGTCTCGAACCTCGCGGCGCTGTTCGTCTACCTCGCCGCCATCACCGTCGCGCTCAACGTCGCCCGGTTGGTCTCGCCGGAGGCGTTCTGGACCCGCTTTACCGCCTTCCTCCCGAACCTCTTCATCGCCACCTTCGCCGTCATCATCGGCCTCATCGCCGGCGACAAGGCCAAACTGGTCGTCTCCGAGCGGCTCCGGAGCGTCAAGATGCCCGAAGCGACGGCGCTCGCGGAACTCGTCAAGTACAGCATCTTCTTTCTCGCCGTGCTCGTCGCGCTCGGGCAGTTGGGCGTGGCGACGATGGCGCTGCTCATCCTGCTCGCGGCGTACGCCTTCGGCCTCGTCTTCCTCTGTGGGCTGGCGTTCAAGGACCTGCTCGCCGCCGGCGCGGCCGGCCTCTATCTCGTGTTGACCGAGCCCTACAGCATCGGCGACGAGATAGTCGTCGGCGACCAGCGCGGCATCGTCCAAGAGGTGGACGTACTCGTCACTCGCATCGAGAGCGACGGCAAGGAGCACATCATCCCTAACCAGCAGGTGTTCCGGGCCGGCATCGTCAGGGTCCGGGACTAGTCGCGGTCGACCGGCTCGGCGGGGACGCCGGCCACTGTCGTCCCCGGGGGCACGTCCGACGCGACCAGCGAGTTCGCGGCCACCTGCGCGTCGGCCCCGATCTCGACGCCGGGGAGGACCACGGCCCCCGCCCCTATCATCGCCCGCTCGCCGACGACGACGCGGCCGGTCCGGTACTCCTCTTGGAGGAACTCGTGACACAGCAGCGTCGCGTCGTAGCCGACGATGGCGTCCTCGCGGACGGTTATCAGTTCCGGCCAGAACACGTCCGGCGTCGCGGTCAAGCCGAAGGCGACGCCCGCCGCCACGTCGGCACCCAGACGGCGCAACAGCCAGTTTTTCGCCCGCAGGCTGGGCGAGTACCGCACCGCCCACACGAGCAGGAAGTTGACGACGAGCCGGAGCGGCGACTTCGCGTCGGGCCAGTGCAGGAGGGCGTTTCGCGGCCCGGGCGTCGGCGTCCGGTCCAGTCGGTCGTGGCGCGACTCGTCGGCGGCGGCCGTCTCGCGCTCGTCCGGCGTGGCGTCGCTCACTGCCGGCCGTACGACCGGCACGCTCTTGAACGCCTCGGCGGGCCGTCACCGCCGCCAGTACGTCGGCGTGAACAGGACCAACACGGGGATTATCTCGATGCGGCCGACCCACATCAGCAGGAACAACAGCAGTTTGCTCGACCGGGCGAACCCGTCGTAGGTGCCGTACGGGCCCGCGCGGCCGAAGGCGGGTCCGATGTTGAAAAACGCCGAGGCGGCCGCCGAGAGCGCCTCGAACTCGGTGATACCGGTCCCCGCCCGCTCGCCGTTGACCACGAGCAACACCGTCCCGAAGATGAAGAAGACGAGCGCGACCAGCGTGTAGGCGTACACGTCCCGGACCGTCGCCTCGTCGACCACCTCGTCGCCGAGCCTGACGACGCGGACGCTGTCGGCGTAGGCGGCGGTGTTGAGGTCCCGCCAGAAGGACTTGGTGACGACGAGCCACCGGAGGGTCTTGATGGAGCAGGTCGTGCTCCCGGCCATCCCGCCGACGAACATCCCCACGAAGAGGACGTTCTTCGCGCCCGCGGACCACGTGTTGAAGTCCGTCGAGGCGTAGCCCGTGGTCGTCACGATAGAGGCGACCTGAAAGACCGCGTGCCGGAGCGTCGCCTCGCCGTCGGCGGTGAAGCCGGGGTCGGCGGCCAGCAGGCCCGTGACGAGCAGGCTCCCGACGGCGAGGATGCCGATGTAGAAGCGGAACTCGGCGCTGTCCCGGAGGCGGGTCACGTCTCCCCGGACCAGCGCGTACAACAGGACGAAGTTCGTCGCGCCGACGACCATGAACAGCGTCACCGTCCACTGGACGACGGGGGCAAACGCGCCGATGCTCTCGGCCCGCGGGGAGAAGCCGGCCGTGGCGATAGCCGTCAGCGCGTGGGCGACGGCGTCGTAGGGAGTCATCTCGGGGGCCAGCCCCGTCAGCCCCAGCGCCAGCAACACTAACGCGGCCGCCGCGGTCAGCGAGAGGTACAGCAACACCAGTATCTTCGCCGTCTCCTCGATGCCGGGTGTGAGCTTGGTCAGGTCTTTCGTCCGCGTCTCCGTCTCCATGAGCTGTGCGCCGGCGACCGAGAGCCGCGAGAGCACCGCCGTCGCCAGCAGCAGGACGCCCAATCCCCCGAGCCACTGGAGTACCTGCCGCCACAGCAACAGCGCCCGCGAGTGCGCGCCGAAGTCCCGGACTACGGTCGCGCCCGTGGTCGTGATACCGCTCATCCCCTCGAAGAGGGCGTTGACCGGGTCGGAGAACACCCCGGAGGCCTCGATGGCGAACGGGACGGCTCCGAGGACGGCGATGGAGAGCCACGCCAGCGAGACGGTCAGGAACGCCTCGCGGTCGTCGATTCGGTCCCGTGGAAGCCGCGTCAACAGCGTCCCGACGGCGAGTGCCAGCGCCATCGCGGCGAGATACGGGACCGACGACTCGCCGTAGATCAGCGCCGTCACCGCAGGGATGGCGAGCGGCACAGCGGTCCACCGGAGAATTGCCCCGAGAACGTGCAGCGCCGACCGGACGTCGACGGTGGTCAACGCCACCGCAGCCCACCCAGCACCGCGGTGTGTTCGACGCCGACTAATTCGGTCACGCGCCGACGTACGCGGAGGCGACCCTTCAATCCAACCGCCCCGAAAACGGTTCTCGTCCGTTCAGTCGGCGTCGCCGCGTATCTCGTCCATGTGGTCGATGCGCTGCTGGACGAGGTCGGCTTTGCCGATGTCGTGGCGCACCCGCAGGCCCTCGGTCCCGGCCCGCCGGAGCGCGTCCTCCGCTATCTCCTCGGCGTCGCCGATGGTGTCGGCGAGGCCGACGACGGCGTAGGAGCGCGAGGTGGTCGTGTAGATGCCGTCGTCGCGCTCGTCGACGCTGGCGTAGAACAGCAGCGCGTCGCCGGCCGAGTCCTCGTCGATGGTCACCTTCGCCCCGGCCTCGGGTTCGGTCGGGTAGCCGTCGGGGACGGCGTACTTACAGACGGTGGCGGTGGGCTGGAACGAGAGTTGCGGGAGCGGCTCGTCGTCCCGGGCCGCGGTCAGCACGTCGAGGAAGTCGGTGTTCAACACCGGCAGCGTGTTCATCGCCTCGGGGTCGCCAAAGCGGGCGTTGAACTCGACGACGCGGGGCCCGCTCTCGGTGAGCATGAACTGGCCGTACAGGACGCCCTTGTAGCCGTCCAAGGCCTCGACGGTCGCTCGGAGGACATCGACGGCGTCCATGTAGTCGTCCTCGGACATGAACGGGAGATGGAGGCTTGCGTCGGAGTAGCTGCCCATCCCGCCGGTGTTGGGCCCCTCGTCGCCCTCGTAGGCGCGCTTGTGGTCCTGCACCGCCGGCGTGACGCGGAGTTGGCCGTTGGCGACGAACGCCTGAATCGTGAACTCCTCGCCGACCAGCCGCTCTTCGAGGACGATGCGGTCGTAGTCGGAGTCGCGGATGTACTCCTTGGCCTCCGCGGCGGTGCACTGGTCGCCGATGACGCGGACGCCCTTGCCGCCGGTGAGCCCCGCGGGCTTGACCGCGAGGTCGCCGTCGTACTCGTCGATGTACTCGCAGGCGGCGTCCATGTCCTCGAAGGTCTCGAAGTCGGGACAGCCGGGCACGTCGTGTTCCCGCATGAAGCGGCGCTGGAAGGCCTTGTCCGTCTCGATGCGGGCTTCGGCTTCCTGCGGGCCGAAGGCGTAGACGCCCGCGTCGTCGAGGGCGTCGGCGACGCCGGCGGCCAGCGGTGCCTCCGGGCCGACGACGGCCAGCGTGGCGTCCACCTCGCGGGCGTAGGTGGTCACCGCCTGCGGGTTGGTCGTATCGAGCGTCTCGAACCCCTCCGCGACGGCGACGATGCCGGGGTTTCGGTTCCCGGCGCAGGCGTACAGGTCGGCGTCAGCGTCGGCGAGCGACCGAGCGACGGCGTGCTCCCGACCGCCGCCGCCCACCAGCAGCACTGTCTCTGTCATATGCCAACGCCGGATTGGCTCGGACGTAAGCATTGCCCTTCCCGGGAGCCGTCGCGTGGCTTTTCAGGGCGGCCCCCGGAGACAGAGCCATGAGCGACAGCGCGGACCCGACGGCGCGGAACCGACTGGACGGCGAGGAGAGTCCGTACCTCAGGCAACACGCCGACAACCCGGTCAACTGGCAGCCGTGGGACGAGCGGGCGCTCGACGCGGCGAAGGAGCGCGACGTGCCCGTCTTCCTCTCTATCGGCTACGCGGCCTGTCACTGGTGTCACGTCATGGCCGAGGAGAGCTTCGAGGACGAGGCCATCGCCCGGAAGCTCAACGAGAACTTCGTCCCCGTCAAGGTCGACCGGGAGGAACGGCCGGACCTCGACTCGGTGTACATGAGCATCTGCCAGCAGGTGACCGGCCGCGGGGGCTGGCCGCTGTCGGCGTGGCTCACCCCCGAGGGCGAGCCCTTCTACGTGGGGACGTACTTCCCGCCGGAGGGCAAGCGGGGTACGCCGGGGTTCGGCGAACTGCTCGACGACATCGCCAACTCGTGGGCCGACCCGGAGCAACGCGAGGAGATGGAGAACCGCGCCCAGCAGTGGACCGAGGCCATCGAGAGCGACCTCGAAGCGACGCCGGCCGAGCCCGGCGACCCGGCCGAGGACATCGTTGCGACCGCCGCGCGAATCGCCCACCGCGGCGCGGACCGGCAGGACGGCGGCTGGGGGTCGGGCGGCCCGAAGTTCCCCCAGCCCGGACGCATCCACGCGCTGTTGCGGGCCCACGCCGACGGCGAGTCGGCCCCCGACTCGGGGCAGAGCGGTGAGGACTACCTCGCCGTCGTCGAGGAGACGCTGAACGCGATGGCGGACCGCGGGCTGTACGACCACGTCGGCGGCGGCTTCCACCGCTACTCGACGGACCAGCAGTGGGGCGTCCCCCACTTCGAGAAGATGCTGTACGACAACGCCGAGATTCCCCGCGCCCTGCTGGCGGGGTATCAGGCGACCGGCAACGAGCGCTACGCCGCCGTCGTCCGCGAGACCTTCGAGTTCGTCCAGCGGGAGCTACAACACGAGGACGGGGGCTTTTTCAGCACGCTCGACGCCCAGAGCGCCCCGGCGGACGACCCCGACGGCGCGGCCGAGGAGGGTGCCTTCTACGTCTGGACGCCCGAACAGGTCCGCGCGGCCGTCGACGACGAGGCGGCCGCCGAGGTGTTCTGTGAGTACTACGGCGTCACCGAGCGCGGAAACTTCGAGGGGGCGACCGTGCTGGGCGTCCGCAAGCCGCTGTCGGCAATCGCTGCGGAACGGGACCGCACGGAGGAGGCGGTGACCGACCTGCTCCGGACGGCGCTGAACGACGCCTTCGAGGCCCGGGAGCAGCGCCCGCGGCCCGCCCGCGACGAGAAGGTCCTCGCGGGGTGGAACGGGCTGATGATATCGGCGCTGGCGGAGGGCGCGGTCGTCCTCGACGAGGCGTATGCCGAGGTGGCCGCCGACGCGCTCGGCTTCGTCCGCGAGTGCCTGTGGGACGCCGAGGCGGGCCGTCTCGCCCGGCGGTACAAGGACGGCGACGTAGCTGTCGACGGCTACTTGGAGGACTACGCCTTCCTCGGCCGGGGGGCGCTGGACCTGTATCAGGCGACCGGCGACGCCGAGCACTTGGCGTTCGCCCGTGCGCTCGGCGAGGCCATCGTCGAGGCGTTCTGGGACGCCGACGACGAGACGCTGTATTTCACCCCTGCGGGCGGGGAGTCGTTGGTCGCTCGGCCACAGGAGCTGAACGACCAGTCGACCCCCTCCAGCACCGGCGTCGCCGTCTCCTTGTTGCAGTCGCTGGACCTGTTCGACGCCGGCGACCGGTTCGGGGACGTGGCCGAGGCCGTCCTCCGGACCCACGCCGACCGCGTCTCCTCGGACCCGCTACAACACGCGGCGCTGCTGCTGGCGACGGACAGCTACGAGCGGGGGGCGCTGGAACTGACGCTGGTCGCCGACCCGGACGACCGGCCCGCCGAGTGGCGCGAGACGCTGGCGGAGACGTACGTCCCGCGGCGACTGCTCGCGCCGCGGCCGGCCGACGAGGCGGCCTTCGAGTCGTGGCTCGAGACGCTTGGCCTCGACGCGGCACCGCCCATCTGGGCCGAGCGGGGCCCGGTCGACGGTGAGCCGACGGTCTACGCCTGCCGGCAGTTTGCCTGCTCGCCGCCGAAACACGACCTCGCGGCGGCGCTGTCGTGGGGCGAGTGAGCCGCGACGACCGGTCTCACTCCAGCGCGGCCCGAATCTGGTCGGCGAGGTGGACGAGAATCGGGACCGGTTCGTCCTCGACGAACCGCGCTATCTCCTCGCCGTCGTGTTCGACCACGACGGTCGGTATCAGTTCGATGCCGTACTCCGCGACCTGCGGCCCGGTCTTCGAGCCGTCGTCTTCCTTCTCGACGGGGTAGTGGTGGACCTGCGAGTCGGGGACGCCGGCCGACTCCAGCGCCGCCCCGAAGTCCGGAAGCTGGGCCCGACAGTCCTTGCACCAGTCGCCGCCCCACACCTTGACAACGAGGGCGTCGGCGTGCCGGGAGAGCACGTCGACGCTGTCGGTGTACGCGTCCTCGACCCACACCGGATTCGGCTCCATCGTCTCGAGTCGCTCGCTCTCGCTCATGGAGCCACGTAACGCGCCGGGCGGCTTGAAGCTCCCGGCTCTACGCGCCCTCGACGGCATCGGCGAGGCGGTCCCGGAGCAGCGTCCGGTGGCAGCGTTTCCCGTCGCCCTCGAAACAGACGAGGACGACCGTCTCGCCGCCGGCGACGCGGTCGGCGAGGGCGGCCAACGCGCGCTCGGCCGCGTCACTCTCGTCGAGATGCGCCCGATACCGCTCGGCGAAGTCGGTCTCCTCCCACGCGGCGTTGTGCGCACCCTCGTCGCACATCCCGCGCATCTTCAGGTCCTCCGTCCGCCGCTTCGTCTCCCGGAGCAGGGCCGCGGGCGGCCCGAGTTCGGGGACGTTCTCGTCGACGGCCGCGCGGAACCAGCCCGTCGGCTCCCGGACGACCCCGACGAGGGACTCGTCGCCGTCGAGGTCGGCGAGGCCGTGCTGGACGGCCGCGACGTAGGTATCGCGCACGTCGCCGCGCATGTCCGACGGGAGCGCGCGCCGGCGGAAAAGCCTGCCGGGACCGCGGACCCCCCGCACGGCTTGGCGGCTCCAGTAGTCGTTTAAGACCCCACGGTCTACGTCGGGGTAATGCACGACTCCGTTCTCGACACCATCGGCTCGCCGCTGGTGTCGGTCAGGGCACCCGAGGGCGCGACGGTCGCGGCGAAAGTCGAGTCGAAGAACCCCGGCGGGTCGGCCAAGGACCGCCCGGCGCTGTACATGATAGAGCGCGCCGAGCGCGAAGGCGACCTGCACGCGGGCGACACGCTGGTCGAGCCCACCAGCGGCAACACCGGCATCGGGATGGCGATGGTCGGCGCGGCGAAAGGCTACGACGTGACGCTGGTCATCCCCGAGTCGAAGTCGCCCGAGCGGCGGCGGATAATGCGGGCCTACGGCGCGGAACTAGAACTCGTCGAGGGGGACATCTCGGCGGCGAAAGACCGCGCGGACGAACTCGCCGCCCGTGACGACTACGTCCAGTTACACCAGTTCGAGAACCCGGCCAACCCCGAGGCCCACTACGAGACGACGGGCGCGGAGATAGTCGAACAGGTCGGCGACCGGACCGTCGACGCGCTCGTGGCCGGCGTCGGCACCGGCGGCACCATCTCCGGGACCGGGCGGCGGTTGAAGGAGGCGTTCCCCGACGCGAGCGTCGTCGCGGTCGAGCCCGAAGACAACGCCGTCCTCTCGGGGATGGAACCGGGGACGGGGGAGGACAGCTTTCAGGGGATGGGGCCGGGATTCGTCAGCGACAACCTCGACGTGGACCTGCTCGACGACGTGCGGACCGTCTCGCTATCGGACGCGGAAGTGGAGTGTCGCCGCCTCGCGCGCGAGGAGGGTATCCTCGTCGGCCAGTCCTCGGGCGCGTCCGGACTGGTCGCCTACGACGTGGCCGCGGAACTGGTCGACGACGGCGTCGCGGACCCGCTCGTCGTCACGGTGTACTGGGACAGCGGCGAGCGGTACATGTCGACCGGGCTGTTCGACTGAGCGGACCCGGGCGTGTACCGACGGGCCGTCAGGCTCCGAACTCCGACTCGGTCACCCGAACCGTGAGCGTCTCGGCCACCTCGCGCAGGTCGTACTCCGGGACGGTGTCGCCGGTGCGGGTGACGAGCATCGGTTCGACGAGCCGCGGGGGACGGTCCTGCTCGGCGGTCGCTCCGGACGCCGCCGTGTCGCCGCCGGACGCGTCGCCGCTCTCGGCTACGTCAGCCGTGCCGTCGCCGGCCGTATCCGCCTCGGAACTGTCGAGCGCGTCAGTCCCGGGAGCGCCGCCGTCTTCGACGCCGTAGACCTTCAGGAACCGGTCCGTCTCGTCGGGGTCGACCGCGTCGTTGCGGACCGCCGTGGCGAGGTCCCGCGAGAGCCATTCGGACTCTGTGATAGAGGGCTCGCGGACGAACGCGGCGTCGGCGAATCGGACGAGGTACCAGTCGAGGTCGTTCAGCAGGGCGACGGCGGCCCCGAGACTGACCGTCTCGACGGCCACCGTGTTTGCGAACGGCTCCCGCAGGTCGTAGGTCGCGAGGGCGTCGCGGGCGGTCTCTCGGGAGAGCAACTCGTAGCGGACGTTGACCTCGTCGCTCCCGACGATACAGACCTGCGTCATGGGCGAGGAGTCGCCCGCGGCGGGGATTTAGCTTTCGATGGGAACGACCTCGCGGCGGTCGGCACAGGACCGGGCGCGCTCGAAGAGGTCGTCGGGCTCGGCCGCCTCGACGGCCGACAGCGCGGCGTTGGTCTCGGGGTAGGCCGGTGCGACGCGGTTACAGCCGGCGTCGACCGTCGAGTCCTCGAAGGTCCCGATGGCGCGGGCCTGCGCGGTGATGTCGGCCTTGTCCCGCGTGAGCAGCGGCCGGTGAACCGGCAGCGTCGTCGCGGCGTCTGTGACCGCGACGTTGGCGCTGGTCTGGCTGGACTTCTGTCCGACGGCCTCGCCGGTGACGATGCCCACGGCGTCGGTCGCCTCGGCGACGCGCTCGGCAGCGACGAGCATGAACCGGCGGAGGGCGAGCATCCGTAGCTCGTCGAGGTCGGCCGCGAGGTCCGCGACCGCGTCGCCGGCGGGGACGACGTGGAGCGCCCAGTCCTCGTGTGGCGCGAAGTCGGCGAGGCGGGCGACCGTGGCCGTCGCGCGGGCGCGGTGGTCCGGCCCGCCGTAGTCGCCGAGATCGACGTACACCGGGACGACCGGGCACCCCCGCTTGAGCAGTTCCCACGCCGCGACCGGCGAGTCGATGCCGCCGGAGACGAGCGCGACGACCGGGCGCTGGGTCCCGACCGGGAGGCCGCCGGGGCCGTCCCGGCGCTCGACGAAGACGTAGGCGCGGTCCTCGCGACACTCCACGAACAGCTCGAAATCGGGTGCGTCGAGGTCGACGGCGGGGTCGCCGCCGGCCGCCTCGATGGCCGCCCAGACGGCCCGGCCGCCGGCCGATTCGATGTCCTCGCTGGAGAAGGGGTGGGCGTCGGCCGGGCCGGCCCGGCGGGCGTCGACGGCGAACGTCCCGCCGTCGTAGTGCGCCCGCGCGGCGTCGGCCAGCCCCGCCTCGACGGCGTCCAGCGTCGGGTCGACGGCGACGGCGGGCGCGGCCGACGCGACGCCGAACGTGTCCGCGGCCGCAGCCGTCGTGCCCTCGGGGTCACCGGTGTGGACGAACAGGCGGTTGCGCCGCCGTTCGACGGTGCCGTCGACGCCGCGGTCGCCGAGGACCGCCCGGAGGTTGTCGGCCAGCCGGCGCTCCATCTTCCGGCGGACCTGCTCGCTTTTGACCCCCAGTTCGCCGTGACTGACGAGGACGACGCCGGCGTCCGGTGGGTGCATACCCGCGGTTGTCGAGCGGGGTGTAAATGGATGTCGTTCGGCTCAGAACGTCGAGAGGTCGCCCTCGATGACCTGCCGCGTGATGTCGGTCACGTCGGCCAGTTCCGCGTCGACGGCCGCGCGCACGTCGTCCTCGATGTCGCCGACCGCGACGCCGTCCTCGGTGACGACCGTCGCGTCGGCGACGTGGGGCTCGTCGATGGGCGAACCGATCTGCGAGAGCAGGCGAATCTGAAGCTGACGGATGCCCTCGACCTCGCTTGCGACGGACTCGGCGATCTCCGTCGAGAGGAGGTTGTATATCTTCCCGATGTGGTTGACCGGGTTCTTCCCCGAGGTGGCCTCCATGCTCATCGGCCGGTTGGGCGTGATGAGACCGTTGGCGCGGTTCCCCCGGCCGACCGAGCCGTCGTCGCCCTGCTCGGCGCTGGTGCCGGTCGTCGTCAGATAGATGGAGCCCTCGTCGTAGTCGTCGGCGGTGTTGACGTGGACGGTCACCTCGCGGTCGGTGTACTCCGCGGCGAGGGCGGCGACGTGGTCGCGGACGGCGTCGACGGCCGCGCGGTACTCGGCGAGGTCTGCGACGTGGTCGTCGACCATCGCAACGGCGACGGTCACGTCGATGTGGTCGCCCTCGCGCTTACCCATCACCTTCACGTCCTGTCCGACCACGGGGTTGTCGGCCGCGTACTCGCCGGTGAGGCTATGCTCGGTGTTGTAGACGATTTCCTCGGTCTCCGAGAGCGGGGCGTGGCCGACGCCGTAGCTGGTGTCGTTGGCCATCGGGACGGCCCCGTCCTCGCCGAAGACCTCCTGCAGGTCGCCCGACCCCTCGCCCAGTTCCACGTCGACGATGACGTCCGAGCCGAGGTCAAGATGCGGGAAGTTCTCGGCGAGGTAGTCGCGGGCGGCCTCCAGCGCGATGCTCTCGGCGGCGATGCGCTGGCCGTCGTAGGTCTTGGTCGCGCGGCCGACCACCAGCAGGTAGATGGGTTCGAGTACCTCGCCGCCGCCGTAGGCGGGCGCGGCCGTGCCGGCGACCAACTGCGTCTCGTCGGTGTTGTAGTGCAGGACCGTCCCGAACCGGTCGAGGTAGGTCTGGGCCAGCGCGCGGGAGACGGACTCGGCGACGCCGTCACAGATGGAGTCCGGGTGGCCGATGCCCTTCCGCTCGACGATTTCGACGTCCTGCTCCTCGACTGCCAGCCCGCTTGCGGGCTGGACGTGGATGTTCCGGTCGGTCATTGCCACGGGGTTGGCTGTGGCGGGTTCTATAACTTACGGGAACCGCTCGCGACCGAAAGATTACTCGTTCGCATCAGCGAGCAGCATGCCGAGGTAGGACGTGCGGACTTGGTCGTCCGGGTCGAGGCCGAGGTCCCGCAGGACCGCGAACGCTCCCTCGCGGGCCGTGTCCACGCCGTCGTCGGTCTCGGTCTCGACCTCGACGTACTCGCCGACGCCGTCGACGGCGTCCAGCGTGACCGTGTAGCCGTCGTAGCGGTAGTGCCGGCGCTCCTTGCGGACGGTCGCGGCCGGCTCGAAACCGAGGTTCCGGAAGATCGCGTCGGCGTCGTCGCCGTCGTCGACGCCGGTCTCGACCTCCTCGCGGGTCTTCGAGTCGGCGTCGACCAGCGGCCCCTTGTAGGTGATGCGAGCCGTCGTCTCGCCGTCGACGGTCTCCCGGCGCACCCGTAGCGCCTCGTCGGTCTCGGCGAACACCCGATGTGGCGCGTCGTAGTAGGTGTCGGCCTGCGTGACCGCGTCGGTCCGCTCGGCACCCAGTTCGTCGAGTCGAGCGGCGACACGTTCGATGTCGGCCGGCACTTTGACCTCGACCTCGTACATACGGCGGGCGTCGGCCGGCCGGGGCAAAAGCCGTCGGGTTCACCACGGCCCGCGGTTCCGGTGCCGGCCGGGCGGAAACGTTGTCCTTAAGAGTGCCACGACTGACCGTCAGGGTATGAGCAACGAGTCCGAGGAAGACGAGTCGGAAGCCGCCGAAGAAGAGGTCGAAGAAGCGACTGGGCTGCAGGAAGGCGACGTCGTCGAACTCGCCTACACCGCCCGAACCGTCGAGGGCGACCAGCTCGTCGACACGACCGACGAGGAGATCGCCGAGGACGAGGGCGTCGACACCGACCAGCAGGCGTTCGGCCCCCGAACCATCGTGCTGGGCGAGAACCACATCTTCCCGGACGTCGAGGAGGCCATCTACGGCTCCGAGGTCGGCGACGAGGGCACCGTCACCGTCGCTGCTGTCGACGCCTTCGGCGAGTACGACGAGGGCGAGGTCCGGACCGTCTCGAAGGACAAGATTCCCGAGGACGACCGCTACCCCGGCGGTCACGTCGACATCGAGGGCGAGCACGGCCACGTCGAGACCATCATCGGCGGCCGCGCCCGCGTCGACTTCAACCACCCGCTGGCCGGCGAGGACGTGGAGTACGACTACGAAATCCTCGGCGAGGTCACCGACCGCGAGGAGAAGGCCAAGGGAATCATCAAGCTCATGCTCGACATGGAACTCGACCTCTGGTTCGAGACCGACACCGTCGAGGAGGAGCAACTGGTCGAGTCCGACGAGGACGAAGACGACGAGGAGGAGAGCGAGCCCGAGTACGAGACCGTCGAAGTCGAGAAGGAGACGCTGTACATCGAGGCAACTCCGGAGCTGACGATGAACCAGCAGTGGATGATGGGCAAGACCCAGATCGCCCAGCAGCTCACCCAACTGCTCGATGTCGACCGCATCATCGTCCAAGAGGAGCTCGGCGGTGGCGGCATGGGCATGCCCGGCATGATGGGCGGCATGGGCGGTGCCGGCGGCGGCGACCTCGAAGCCGCGCTCGAAGACGCCGACGTCGACGCCGAGGAGATCGTCGACGAGATCGAAGGCGCAGAAGAGTAACGCCGACGGCCGATTTCTGGTCTTCGTCGCTCCGAACGGTGGTCCACGCGTGGAGCCACCCAGCGGCCGAGCGCGTCGTCGCGTGACTCGGGACAGCCGAGCCGACGGCGAGCGGCCGGCGGCGACGCCGCTGGCCGAATACTGCCGTTTCCCCACGTTCTTCCGGGAACGGTGCGCAGAGGAAACCGATAGTCAGGCGATATCCCGGCTCGTGTCGATGCTGACCTCCTCGACGAGGTCGAGCTTGATGATATCGTTGGGCGCGCGCCCGCCCCGGAACTTCGGAATAGCGAGTCGGTTCTCCACCTCGTCGCCCTGCGTCGTCGTCTTCAGCTGAAAGACCACGTCGGCGAAGTGCTCGGTGGTGTCCCGGAGCGGCGGCACGTCCCGGCCGTCGAGACAGTGGAGAATCGCGAGACTCCCCGTGTTGACGATGTGGTTCTGGAGGTCGTTCATGAACGCGCGGAACCGCGAGTGAGGCTCTTGTGCTTCGAGGACGTCGAGCGGGTCGACGATGAGGTTCGAGGTCTCGGGCAGGGCCGAGACCAGCTTGCCGGCGTTGTCCAGCGGCGCTTCGCCGGAGATGTGCCGGACCGTCGGGTCACCGGTGTTGGTCGGCGTCTGCTCGATGCTGGCGACGACCGACTCTGCGGTGCGGTCGAGCGAGAGCCACAGCGTCCCGCGCGTCGCGGTGAGTTCGTAGAGTAGCAGTTCCGCTTGGCTGGCCGGCTGGGCCGTGAGCGCGACGATACTGCCCGCTGGAATCCCCCCGTCGAGCTTCCGGTCCAGAACGTCGATGCCCGTCCGCAGCCGGTTTGCCATCCCACCACGAGCTAGGGACACCCTCCGGATTAAACATTCCGCTTACGCAGTATTTTCGCCGCCGTCGTGTACCGAAACGCCGGTTCCGGGGTTTCGAGTGGAGGTTTCGAAACGTCGGGCACGTGGACGATAGTGTCACACGCCAGCAGCTCCTGTGGGTCGGTATCGTCGTCGCTCCGGCAGAGAACGGCGAGCGCGGGCGCGGCGTCGAGTTCACGGGCCATCGCCGCGGTCTTGGCAGCGTCGGCGAGGCTCTGCCGGGTCGGCGTGGCGACGAGGACGGAGGCTGCGGCGTGGCGCAACGGGGCCGTCGCGTCCGGGCTCACCCCGGCGGGGCAGTCGACGAGGACCGGGCGCGAGCAGCCGCGAAACGCTGCCAGCGTCGCCGCGAGGGCGTCGGCGTCCTCCGGGCACGGTACCACGTCGACGCCGGGAAAGCGGGGCGACTCCCGGACGCGCGCGTCCGGACCGGCCTCCGTGGTAACCGGACCATGCCGGTCCAGACCCGCCCTGCGGTGGAGGTCCGGCATGTCGCGGTCGGCGTCGACGACCAGCGGCCTGTCGGGGCCGGCGGCGAGCGCGCTTGCCAGTCCCAGCGCCGTCGTGGTCTTCCCACAACCCCCCTTGCCGCCGGCGATAGCGAGCATACCGGGTCTGGTCACCCCACCCCTCTTGAACGTTCGTGGTCGTGTCGGGGGATTCAAGAGCGTCGGGGGCGCGGTTGGGAGTGAGATGCGGCACGACCACATCATCAGCGCGAAACAGCTCTCGCGGGCCGACATCGAGACCGTTCTCGACCACGCGGCCGACATCGCGGCGGACCCGGAGGCGTTCGCCGACCGGCACGCGGACACGCTGTTGGGCCTGCTCTTCTTCGAGCCGAGTACGCGCACCAAAATGAGCTTCACCGCGGCGATGAAACGGTTGGGTGGCGACATCGTCGACATGGGACCGGTCGGCTCCTCTAGCGTCAAGAAAGGCGAGTCGCTGGCCGACACCGTCCGCGTCGTCGAGGGGTACGCCGACGCCCTCGTCTTGCGCCACCCGATGGAGGGGTCGGCGAAGATGGCGAGCGAGTTCGTCGATGTGCCGCTGGTCAACGCCGGTGACGGGGCCGGTCAACACCCGACACAGACGCTGCTGGACCTCTACACCATCCGAGAGAACGCCGGCTTCGAGGACCTGACAATCGGAATCATGGGCGACCTGAAGTACGGCCGCACCGTCCACTCGCTGGCCCACGCGCTGACGACGGTCGACGCCCGCCAGCACTTCGTCAGCCCGGAGTCGCTGCGCCTCCCGCGCTCGGTTCGGTACGACCTCCACGAGGAGGGCGCGGAAGTGCGAGAGCACACGGAACTGAGCGGCGTCCTCCCCGAACTGGACGTGCTGTACGTCACCCGAATCCAGCGCGAGCGGTTCCCCAGCGAGAGCGAGTACCGCGAGGTGGCCGGGGAGTACCAGATAGACGCCGAGACACTCGAGGCCGCTAGAGACGACCTGACGGTGATGCACCCGCTCCCGCGCGTCGACGAGATAGCCCACGACATCGACGCGACCGACCACGCGAAGTACTTCGAGCAGGCCCACAACGGGGTGCCCGTCAGGATGGCGCTGCTCGACCTGATGCTCGGAGGTGAACGATGACCGACGACCGACAGCTCCGCGTCTCGAAGATAGAGAACGGCACCGTCATCGACCACATCGCCGGCGGACAGGCGCTCAACGTACTCGCCATCCTCGGCATCGACGGGAGCGGCGGCGAGTCCGTCTCCGTGGCGATGAACATGCCTTCGGACCGACTGGGCAAGAAAGACATCGTGAAAGTCGAGGGCCGGGAGCTCTCACAGGAGGAGGTCGACGCCCTCTCGCTCATCGCTCCCGCGGCCTCCATCAACATCATCCGGGACTACGACGTGGTCGAGAAACGCCGCGTCGAGCGGCCCGACGAAGTGGTCGGCGTCCTCGAGTGTCCCAACCACAACTGCATCACGACGGAGGACGAACCCGTCGCCTCCCGCTTCGCCGTCAGCGACGACGGGGTCCGCTGTGAGTACTGCGACACCATCATCCGCGACGACCTGCCGGCACACATCCTCACAGAGTAGAGCGCTGGCGGCGTTTTCTCAGTGATAAAACGTATACGCTTCGAGAGGCCCGCCAGCCCCGGCGTTCCGCCGGCCGCCGAGACCGCCAGCTATTCGACGCCGCCGGGCGACCGAGCGCGCATGAGCGACGACGGCCACGGCGACCACGCGGAAGGCGACCACGGCGAACACGCACACGACCACGCAGGCGACGGCCACCACGACCACGACCCGGCGACGGTAGCCGTCGGCGTCGTCACCGTCTCCTCCTCGCGGACGCTCGACGACGACCCGGCCGGCGACGCCGCCGCGACGGCGTGTGTCACCGCCGGTCACGAGGTCGTCGACCGCCGCGTGGCCCCGGACGACGCGGCCGCGATTCAGGACGCCGTGGCGGCGGCCTACGACGGCGGTGCCGACGCCGTCGTGACGACGGGCGGGACGGGGCTGACCCCCGACGACGTGACCGTCGCGGCCGCGACCGAACTGTTCGACCGTCCGGTTCCCGGCTTCGGCGAACTGTTCCGCTGGCTCTCTTACGAGGAGGTCGGGGCGATGGCGATGGCCTCGCGGGCGACGGCCGGCGTCGTCGGCGACCGCCTCCTGTTTTGCCTGCCCGGCAGCGAGAACGCCGCGCGCCTCGGGGCCGCCGAACTCGTCGCGCCCGCGGTGGGGCACCTGCTCGGTCTCGTTCGCCGGTGACCCCGCCCGCGCCGTGACACAGGGCGTTTAGTCCCGGCCGTCGTAGCGCCGGGCGATGACCGACGACCTCACCCACATCGACGACGACGGCGACGCGCAGATGGTCGACGTCGGCGAGAAGGCCGACAGCCGCCGGCGGGCGGTCGCCCGCGGCGAGATACGGCTCTCGGCGGCGACGCTCGACGCGGTCGAACGCGACGCCGTCGAGAAGGGCGACGTGCGCTCGACGGCCCGCATCGGCGCGATTCAGGCCGTCAAACACACGTGGGAGACGATTCCGATGTGCCACCAGATACCAGTGACGAACATCGACGTGGCGTTCGAACTGCTGGACGACGGCATCGAGGCGACTGTCGCCGTCGAGACGGTCGGCAAGACCGGCTGCGAGATGGAGGCCCTAGAGGGGGTGACCACGGGGCTGAACGTCGTCTGGGACATGGTGAAAGCCAGCGAGAAAGACGACGACGGCGGATACCCGACGGCTGCCATCGAGGACGTCCGCGTGGTCGAGAAGACCGTCGAGCGGTGACCCAACGGGAACGCATAGATACCCGGCCCCACAAGGCGGGGTATGCACGTCCTCGGAATCGTCGGCCACTCCGACACGGGGAAGACGACGCTGGTCGAGCGCCTGACCGAGCGGCTCTCGGCGTCGGCCAGCGTCGCCACGGTCAAACACTGCACGCACGCGCCGGACGTTGACACCGAGGGGAAGGACACGGCGCGACACCGCGCCGCCGGCGCGGCCGAGACGGTGGCGCTGTCCGACGACGGCTGGTTTGCCACGGGCGCGGAGCGCACCCTCGACGAGACGCTGGACGCGCTGGCCCCCGAGTACGACTACGCGCTCGTCGAGGGATGTTCGGACGCGGTCATCCCGAAGGTGGTACTCGGCGACCGCGAGGCGGCCGCTCCGGTCGTCCATCGCGCCGACAGCGGGGCAGAGGCGGACCTCGACGCCGTCGTCGAGGCCGTCCGCGAGCGGGACCCCTACGTCACGCTGGAGGCACTGGTCGAGGCAGTCAAGCGGTCGCCCGACGCGGACCGCGCCGGGGCCATCGCCACGTTCACCGGCCGGGTCCGGGCGCGGGACGCCCCCGACGACCCACCGACGGAGTCGCTGGAGTTCGAGCGCTACGACGACGTGGCCGCCGAGAAACTCGACGCCCTGCGGACCGACCTCGAAGCCCGCGACGGCGTGTGGGCGGTCCGGCTCCACCACAAGACCGGCGTCGTGCCGGCCGGCGAGGACATCGTCTTCGTGGTGGTGCTGGCCGGTCACCGCGAACAGGCGTTCCGGACCGTCGAGGACGGCATCAATCGGCTGAAAGCGGAGGTGCCGCTGTTCAAGAAGGAGGTCACGGTCGAAGACGAGTTCTGGGCCCACGAGCGCTGAACGCTCACGGGTCACCGACGCGCCTGCGTCGCCCTGTTTCTGCGGGTCCGCGCACCGAACGGCCGCGGCCGCGCGCCAGATTTATTACCTAGTGATATTACCTAGTTGCTAATGACGCAACTCGACGCCGCGCGGAGCGGCACGGTGACGCCGGCGATGGAGCGGGTCGCAGAGCGGGAGAACGTCGCCCCGGAGTTCGTGCGCCAGCAGGTCTCCGACGGGCAGGCGGTGGTCCCGGCCAACGTCGGCCACGAGTCGCTGGACCCGATGATAATCGGCCGGGAGTTCTCGACGAAGGTCAACGCCAACATCGGCAACAGCGAGGAGACGAGCGACATCGAGGGCGAACTGGAGAAGCTCCACACGGCCGTCCACCACGGTGCGGACACGGTGATGGACCTCTCGACGGGCAGCGACCTCGACCCCATCCGCGAGGCCAACGTCGCCCACTCGCCGGTTCCCGTCGGCACCGTCCCCATCTACGAGGCGGTCAAGCGCGCCGGCGACGCCGCCGACATCACCCACGAACTGCTCGTGGACGTCATCGAGAAGCAGGCCCGGCAGGGCGTCGATTACATGACCATCCACGCGGGCGTGCTGATGGAGCACCTGCCCCTGACCGACGGCCGCAAGACCGGCATCGTCTCCCGCGGGGGGTCCATCCTCGCGCAGTGGATGGAGGAAAACGGGATGCAGAACCCCCTCTACGCCAAGTTCGAGGAGATATGCGAGATATTCCACGAGTACGACGTGACGTTCAGCCTCGGCGACGGCCTGCGTCCGGGGTGTCTGGCCGACGCCGGCGACGAGGCGCAGTTCGCCGAACTGGACACGCTGGGGGAACTCACGCGGACCGCGTGGAACCACGACGTACAGGTGATGGTCGAGGGCCCCGGCCACGTGCCGATGAACCAAGTCACCGAGCAGGTCGAGCGCCAGCAGGCGGTGTGTGACGGCGCGCCCTTCTACGTGCTGGGCCCGCTCGTGACCGACGTGGCCCCGGGCTACGACCACATCACGAGCGCCATCGGCGCGACGGAGGCAGGACGGGCCGGCGCAGCGATGCTGTGTTACGTCACGCCCAAGGAGCATCTGGGCCTCCCCGAAGCCGAGGACGTGCGCGACGGGCTGGCGGCCTACCGCATCGCGGCCCACGCCGCCGACGTGGCGAACGGCCGCGAGGGGGCCCGCGACTGGGACGACGCGCTCTCGGAGGCCCGTTACGCCTTCGACTGGCGCGAGCAGTTCGACCTCGCGCTGGACCCCGAGCGCGCGCAGGACTACCACGACCAGACCCTACCCGGCGACAACTACAAGGACGCCCGCTTTTGCTCGATGTGCGGCGTCGACTTCTGCTCGATGCGCATCGACCAAGACGCCCGCGAGGGCGACGGCGAGATGGGCGACATCGAGACGGAGGGCGAGAGCCGGACCGACGTGAGGGCCTCCGCGGCCGCCGAGGTGAACCGGCCGCCCGTAGGAACCCACGACGGGGCCGACCTGCCCGAAGACGGCCCGCTCGCGGATCACGCGGACGAGGGCGAGAGCGCGGCCGACGACTGACTCCGCTCTTCGGACGAGTCGCCGCCCGACCCCGGATATGTCCACGTCCCTATCCCGCCGCCGCGGGCAGCGGCGACCGGGTCGCCGGTAGTTCTATATCGCCGTTGTTCGTATCTCCACGCGGATGTCGAAGAAGGTCATCGCGCTGGTCGCCGTCACGGCGCTCGCGCTCGCGTACTTCGCAAAGAAGTAAGCGCCCGAACCCCGTCGAACCGCCCGCGAACTACACCTCCGGACCGCTTTTCCGAACGCTTACCCCGCCCAATCGCGTACCGGGTCGCATGTACGGCGTCGTCACCCGCAACGAGGAAGAGACCCGGTGGTCGGAGTTCGACCGCGCGTTCTACGAGGTGAAAGACGTCACCGGACGGGCGGCCGACCCCGTCGCGGACGCGGTGAACATGGTGTCGTGTTTCGGCGACAACGCCGTCGAAAGCGAGCGGGATATGCTCGCGTTCGACGACGAGGGGACGGCGGCGACCCGGAACGAACCCTACTTCGACTGGACCTACGTCTGTCCGACCCACGAGCGCTACCGCGAGGGCTTGCTCGACATCGTCGAGGAGGCCGCCGCCGTCAACGGGGACGTGCGCCTCGACGACGTGGGTTTTCCACGCGAGGAGTACTGCCACTGCGAGCGCTGCGAGCGGCGGTTCGCGGAGAGCGAGTTCGACGACTGGGGGGCGTGGCGCACTCACGTCATCACCTCCTTCGTCGCCGCCGCCCGCGAGCGCGTGCCGGGGGACCTCTACCTGACGCTGTACCCCGACCCCTACCCGGGCCACCTCGAAGCGCGGACCGGCCTCGCCGTCGACGACGTGGCCGAGTACGTCGACGAGTTCGTCGTCCCCATCTACGACATGGCCTACTCGACGACCTACTGGCTGGAGATACTCGCCAAGGGCTGGCGGGACCGCCTTTCGACGCCGTTCAGCGTCGAACTGTACGCCGTCGACGTTGACATCGACGACCTCGCCAAGGCCGTCGAGGTGGCCGAGGCCTACGGCGAGTCGGTGCTGTTCGGCTACGACGCCAGCAACGCCCGCGCGACGGTCCGGCGGCTGGACGCCGACGCCCGAGAGGGGCGGTCGTGGGGTCCCGAGTGACAGCGCTGACGACGCCCGGACGCGGGGGTCGGGCGTACTTTTAACACCACCAGCCCCGACTATCCAGACGTGAAAGACCGATTCAAGCGGACGTTCAATCGAGCGAAGTACGCGGCCATCGGGGCTGCCGTCGGCGGCGCGCTGGGCGGTCTGCTCAGCCGGAACGCGGCGAGTACGGCCGCCGGCGTCGGCGGACTGGTCGGCGCGACGCTGGGCGAGAAGTGGACCGACGCGGCACCGGTCGTCGAGAAGGCCAAAGAGAAGGCGTCGAAACGGTCGTAACGGGCGCGGCGACGGTCGGACCGCTACCGACCGGTCCGCTCGCGCCACCGCAGTATCTCCTCGCGGTCTCTGGTGTCTTCGGGTAGCTCGTCGAACCAGCGCGCCGCGCTTATCTCGCCGTCGGGGTCGGACACGTCGAGGGCCGTCGAGGCCGCTCGCGCCTCGTACACCGGGAGGACGCCCCACACCATGTTGCCGTCGCAGTAGAACTCGACGCGGCCCAGCAGCCCCAGTCCCTCGACGGTCGCCTCGACGCCGCTCTCCTCGCCGAGTTCCCGGAGCGCGGCCTCGCGGAACGACTCGTCACCGTCGAGTTCGCCGCCGGGCGGGACCCACTTCTCGACGCCCTCGTGGCGAACGAGCAGGAGTTCGCCCGAGGGCCGGTAGGTCAGCGTGTGCGCGCCGAAGGGCGCGCCGTGGTCGCGGGCGGCCTCGGCGACCCGACGGAAGCGCGAGCGGGGGACCCGGCGGTGACGCGTGAACTCGACGACCGGGTCGTGGCGGTCGGTGAGGTCGTGGTAGGTCTGTTCGGCCTGCTGGACGGCAGTGTCGGCGAGATACCAGAGGTCGTCGACGGCGGTCATCTGTGCCGGGACCGGACGGCGGCGGTCGGCGGCCCGGCGAGCGTCGACTGATACGGCGGCGTCCGACGACGCTCCGTACGTGGCGTACCGGCGGTCATGGGTCCGCGTACGGCTGAGGCCGGTATAAGTTTTCCACACCCGCGCGACGAATCAGTCCCTTTTTGAGCGGGCACACAGTAGCGGCGAGCATGGCATTCGAAGAGGACGACAGCGTCATCCTCCACGACGAGCACAGCGACTACGACGGCGAAGAGGGCACCATCACGCAGGTCGTCGAGACGATGTTCGGCGACGCCAACTACACCGTCTCCTTCGAGGACGGCCAAGAGCAGGGCGTCCCCGAGGACAGCCTCGAAGCCGTCGAGGAGTAACCGACCCCGATGTCGTCGGTCCCGTTTCACTACGTCGACCTCCGGACGTTCTGCTACGCGACGGAGGACGACAAGCGCGTCGAGAGTGCGCTTCGGACGTTCCTCCCCGAGGAGTGCCCGATAGAGCGCGCGACCAGCGAGGGTCACTACGGCGACCGCATCGTCGTCCTCTCGGCGCGCGTCGAGAACGCCGACGACGTGCGCCACGTCCTCTCGCAGGTGGCGACACTGGAGGACATCGACGACGTGCGAGCGGAACTCGACGACCGGGTCGACGACAACTGCTCGTTTTTCCTGACGTTCGACAAACAGGCGGCCTTCGGCGGAACCGTCGCGCGTGGCGACGGCATCACCCTCCGCGCGAAGGTGGAGGCCTACCCGGCCAAGCGGGAGAACGCCGTCGAAAACGCCCGGGAACTGCTCGCCGAACTGTGATGTACGAGGCGGTCCACGCCCGGCCCGACGGCGAGAGCACCGTCGCCCGGCAGGCGCTGACGGCCGCCGACTACGGCTACGACGGCATCGTCGTCCGGAACCACGGCGACGCGCCCCCCGAGTACGACCCCGCGGCCGTCGCCGCCGAGTACGACATCGACGTGGCGACTGGCGTCGAGGTGCGGGCCGACGACCCCTCGCGGGCCAGCGGCTTCGTCGGGAACCACCGGTCAGAGAAGGCCGTCGTGGTCGTCCACGGCGGCGACCGGGCCGTCAACCGCTTCGCGGTCGAACAGCCGGCCGTCGACGTCCTGGCCCACCCGATGCGCGGCGGCGGGGACTTCAACCACGTGCTCGCGGCCGCCGCCGCCGAGAACGGCGTCCGCGTCGAGTTCGCGCTCGGTCCGGTCCTCAGAGACAGCGGCGGCAGCCGCGTCCGGGCGCTACAGGACCTCCGGAAACTCCGGGAACTGGTCGCCGACGCCGACGCGCCCTACGTCGTCAGCGCCGACCCGTCGACGCACCTCCAACTGCGCGCGCCCCGGGAACTCGTCGTCGTCGGGGAGCGAATCGGGTTCGACGCCGACGCGGTCCGGGACGGCCTCGCCGAGTGGGGCCGGCTGGTCGAGCGCAACCGCGACCGACGCGGCGACGCGTTCCTCGAACCCGGCGTCCGCATCGAGGAGAGCGACGGGCAGGGCGGAGACGGGAGCGGCGACGACGCGCCGCGCGACCGGGGTGACCCCCGGTGAAGCACCTCCCGAAACACCTCCGACCGCGCTGGCGCTACCTCGCGGTGACCTTCGAGACGTGGCCCGACGCCGACTTCGGCCGCCGGGCGTTCCAGCGGTCGGTGTGGTACGCCGCCCAGAACCTGCTGGGCGACACTGGGAGCGCCGACGCGGACGTGACCGTCGTCGCCTTCGAGCGGGCCGACGAGTCGGGGACGGCTATCGTCCGCGCCCGCCGCGGGCACGCCGAGGACGCGCGGGCGGCGCTGGCCTGTGTCGACAGCGTCGACGGCGACCCCGTCGGCCTCGCAGTCCGGGGGGTAAGCGGCACACTGCGGGCGTGTGAAGAAAAGTATATACGCGGGCCGCCGGAACCTCGTGACCAGAGACACGTCGTGTTCGAAGACGCGGACCACGCGGCCGTCGTGCGCGGCGACCGGTGCGACATCGACCTCGGCTCGGGCGCGGACACGCGGTTCGCGGGCGCGACAACGCTCGACATCTAACTATGCAGGGACAAAACCAACAACAGGCGTACGACCGCGGGATTACCATCTTCTCTCCGGATGGCCGTCTCTATCAGGTCGAGTACGCACGCGAAGCCGTCAAGCGCGGGACAGCCAGCATCGGCGTCCGCGCCGAGGACGGCGTGGTACTGGTCGTCGACAAGCGCATCCGCTCGCCGCTGATGGAGCGCTCCTCCGTCGAGAAGATACACAAGGCCGACGACCACGTCGGCATCGCCTCCGCGGGCCACGTCGCCGACGCCCGTCGGCTCATCGACTTCGCCCGCCGCGAGGCGCAGGTGAACCAGCTCCGGTACGGCGAACCGGTCGGCGTCGAGACGCTCACCAAGGAGATAACCGACTTCATCCAGCAGTACACGCAGGTCGGCGGCGCGCGCCCGTTCGGCGTCGCGCTCATCATCGCCGGTATCGCCGACGGCGAGCCCCGCCTCTACGAGACCGACCCCTCGGGAACCCCCTACGAGTGGAAGGCGCTCGCCGTCGGGGCCGACCGCGGCGACATCCGCTCGTACCTCGAAGAGCACTACGACGAGTCGCTCTCGCTCGACGAGGCCGTCACGCTCGCGCTCGAATCGCTGGCGTCGGTCAACGACGGCGGGCTCAGCCCCGAGGGCGTCGGTGTCGCCACCATCGACACCGACACTGAGGCCTTCGGTGAACTGACCGACGACGAGAAGGCGTCGTATCTCGAGAGCGCCGGCTTGCTCGCCGACGAGGGAGCGGCCGACGAGGCCGACGAGGGAGTGGCTGACGAGGCCGACGAAGACGACGAGGAGTAACCGCCCCGTTTTTCCCGGCGTCGTGCCGGCGCAGTAAGGCCTTTAAGGAGTGCAGCGCTACCCGCAGGTATGATATCGCTTGACGAGGCGGTGACGGCGCGCCTCGAATCCCACGGCCAGCGGTTCGAGGTACTCGTCGACCCGGACGCGGCGCTGGCGATAAAGCGCGGGGAGTTCGACGACGACCTCGAGGACGTCATCGCGGCCGAGGACATCTTCGAGGACGCCTCGCGGGGCGACCGACCGCCCGAGAACATGCTCGAAGAGGTGTTCGGGACCACAGACCCGATGGAGATAATCCCGGACGTAATCAAGCAGGGGGAGATACAGATAACGGCCGACCAGCGCCGGGAGATGCAGGAACAAAAGCACAAGCAACTGGTCCAGCGCATCACCCGGAACGCGGTCAACCCCCAGATGGACGACGCCCCCCACCCGCCCGAGCGCATCGAGTCCGCGCTGGAGGAGACGGACTTCCGCGTCGACCCGATGGAGCCGGTCGAGAACCAAGTCGACGACGCCTTGGACGCCCTGCGGCCGGTCATCCCCATCCGGTTCGACGAGGTGACCGTCGCGGTGCAGGTGCCAGCCGACCACGCCGGCAGCGCGCAGGCCCGCATCCGTCAGTTCGGCGAACTGGAGCGCGAGGAGTGGCAGTCCGACGGGTCGTGGGTCGGCGTGTTGACGTTCCCGGCGGGGATGCAAAACGACTTCTACGACCTCGTGAACGAGCACACGAGCGGCGAGGCGGAGACGCGAATCATCAAAGACGAGGACGACCTCAACACGCGGTGATTACCCCTTCTTGAAGCCGACGGTGAACCCCCCGGCGAAGCCAGCGCTGACCGGGAGCGCGGCCAGCAGCGAGACGAGCCACGAGGGGGGCTGTCCCGCCGCCGCACCAGTGGCCGCGCTGGTCGTGTTCTGGGCCGCCCCGCCGATGGCCTGCCAGTTCACTTCGAGGACGCCACGCGTCTCGAGGAACTTGAACAGGGCCAGTTCCAACCCGACGATGACGGCGATGAGCTTCGCCACCTTCTTCGCCGCGAAGCCGATGATGCCGCCGATGAGGGCACCGCCGCCGAGTTCGAGGCCGATCTGCTGGAGGCCGAACCCGTCGAGTTGTAACAGTGTCGCTACCATACCGGGTACCTGACGGTCGGGTTTTAAATCCTTTGTGCTAAATCGGGGGCGGCGAGCGGGTCCGGTGGCCGACACCCCACCCCGCAGATTAAATAAGCGGCCGCCGTATTCCTCGGTGAGTGACGGCGAGACAGGACACAGACCGCGCGGTAGTCGCAAAGCGGGTCGATAGCGGCGACGCCGACACGACCGAGATTCGGGACCTCGCGCGGGCGGCCGGGTACAGTATCGCGGGCGAGGTGACACAGACCCGGACGGAGGACCCCGCTTACCACCTCGGCGAGGGGAAGGTGACGCGCCTCGCCAACACCGTCGCGCGGACGGGCGCGGGCGTGGTGCTGTTCGACAACCAACTGGGCCCGTACCAGACGTACAACATCGGCAACGAGCTCCCGGAGGGCGTCCGGATTCTCGACCGGTTCCGCCTCATCCTCGAGATATTCGGGCAGCGGGCACAGACCCGCAAGGCCCAGCTACAGGTCGAACTCGCGGAGTTGCGCTACGAACTCCCGCGGGCCGAGGCCAAGGCCAGCCTCGCCAAGCGCGACGAGCGGCCGGGGTTCATGGGGCTGGGGGAGTACGACGAGAGCCGCGAGGAGGACATCAAAAAGCAGATCTCGAACATCCGGGACGAACTCGAATCCATCGAGGAGACCGAGCAACACCGGCGCGAACAGCGCCGCGAGTCCGGGTTCGACCTCGTGGCGCTGGCGGGCTACACGAACGCCGGCAAGTCGACGCTGCTGCGCCGCCTCGCCGAGGACCACGAGGTCGGCGAGAACGAGGAACTCCACCCGGACCTCGACACGACCGCCGAGAGCCGCGACCAGCTTTTCACGACGCTCGGCACCACGACGCGCCGGGCGGCGGTGGGCAAACGCGAGGTGCTGGTGACCGACACCGTCGGCTTCATTCAGGACCTCCCACACTGGCTCGTCGAGTCGTTCAAGTCGACGCTGGGGTCGGTGTACCACGCCGACCTCGTCCTGCTGGTCGTGGACGTCTCGGAGTCCGTCGAGGAGATACGCGAGAAGCTGGTGACCTGCCACGACACTCTCTACGAGCGCAACGAGGCCCCCATCGTCACCGTTCTCAACAAGACCGACGCGGTCGCGGACGAGGAGATACGCCGCAAGCGCGAGGCGCTGTCGGCGCTGGCCCCCAACCCCGTCGCCGTCAGCGCGAAGGCCGGAACCGGCGTCGACGAACTGGCCGCCCGCGTCGACGCGGAACTTCCGGACTACGAGTCCGAGCGACTGGTCCTTCCGATGACCGACGACACGATGAGCCTCGTCTCGTGGATTCACGACCACGCCAACGTCGAGTCCGTCGACTACGGCGACCAAGTCGTCATCGAGTTCGAGGCCCGGCCGGCCATCGTCGAGCAGTCCCGGGCCAAGGCCGGCGACCTCGTCGGCGCGTCGGTCTGAGGGTCCCGGGCAGCGGTCGCGTGTGCGGCGGTCGCGTTCTCAGTCACGCTCCCACAGCACCGCCGGAACGGCGTCGAGTAGGTCCGTCGCGACGAGACCGTGACCCCGCTCGTCGACGACCGCGTCGCCGGCCGAACCGGTGGCGTAGGCCGCGATGGCGGCGGCGCGGACGGGCGGCTGGACGCAGGCGAGCGCGCCCGTGACGCCGGCGAGTACGTCGCCGGTCCCGCCGACGGTCATGCCCGGGTTCCCGGTCCGGTTGACGCGGGTCCGCTCGCCGTCGGATATCACGTCGTAGGCACCTTTCACGAGCAGCGTCGCACCGAGGTCGGCGGCAAACGACTCGACGAGGGACGCTCGCTCGCGCCAGTCGTCGCTCGTCTCGCCGCCCATCGCCCGGAGTTCACCTTGATGTGGCGTACAGACGAGGGCAGCGTCGGTGTCGGCTTCGGTGACGGCCCGCAGCGCGTCGGCGTCAACGACGGCGGTTCCCTCGAAGGTGCCGAGGAGGTCCGTGACGGCCTCTTGCGTCGCGTCGGCGTCGCCCAGCCCCGGGCCGAGCACCATCGCGTCGTGACGCTGGGCGAGGGCGGCGACGCGGTCGACGTGGGGCGGCGCGAGCGAGTCGCCGTCGTAGGGCTCGACGATGAGGTTCTCGCTGTAGCCCTGCACCTCGCGGGCGACGGGCGCGGGGCAGGCAACCCGGACGAGGTCGGCCCCGGCCCGGAGCGCGGCCTGTGCGGCCAGCGCCGGCGCGCCGGTGTAGGGGCCGCCGCCGACGACCAGCACCTCGCCGTTGTCGCCCTTGTGGCTCTCGGGGTCCCGAGAGAGACGCCGGAGGTCGCCCCGTGCGACGAACAGTTCGGCGGCGTCGGGGATGCCGATGTCGGCGACGGTGACCGGCGCGCTCAGTTCGGGGAGGCCGGGCTTGGTGTCGTGGAACGTGACCACCCGGTCGGCGTCGACGGCGTTGGCCGCGAGCGCGCCGGTTTCGGCGTCGAGGCCGGAGGGCACGTCCACCGATAGGACGGTCGCGTCGGCGTCGTTCATCGCCGCCGCGGCCGTCGCGGCGGGTTCGCGAAGGTCGCCGCTGATGCCGGTCCCGAGCATCGCGTCGACGACCACGTCGGGGTCGTCCAGCGCGAACGCGCTGGCGTCCCGGACCTGCTCGGTGGGGTACTCGGCACGCCGGAGCGCGTCCCAGTTCTCGCGGGCGATGTCGGTCGTGATGGTCTCCGGGCGGCCCAAGAGCAGGACCCGGAGGTCGTAGGGGTCCAGAAAGCGGGCCGCGACGAGCGCGTCGCCGCCGTTGTTGCCGCGGCCGGCGACGACGGTCACGCGGTCGCCGGGGTCGGCGGCCTCCCCCACCACCCGGGCGACGGCGTTGCCCGAGGACTCCATCAACTGCTTGCGCGGGACGCCGAGGGCGGCCGCGTTCTCGTCGACGACGCCCATCTCGGTGCCGGTGAGCATGGGCGGGCCTTGGCCGGCCACCGCCCTAACTGTGGGGGACGGCGGTCGGCCGCAGGGCAGTGCCGTCGGCTACCACCGGACCTCGAAACCGTCGAGGCCCTCGGGGTCCTCGTAGGTGGCGTCGACGTCGGTCACCTCGGCGCGGTCGCTGCCCTCGTGACAGAACTCGACCATCGCCGCCACGTCGCTCTCCGCGCCCTCGAAGACCGCCTCGACGCGGCCGTCGTCGAGGTTCCGAACCCACCCGTCGACGCCGCGCTCGCGGGCGGTGTCGCGGGTCGTCGCCCGGAAGTAGACGCCCTGCACTCTGCCGGTGACGTAGACGTGTGCATGCGTTCGCGTCATGGCACACGCTACTGGGGGCCGGCAGTTAGGTTCAGTGGTCCCGGCCGCCCGACCGGAGGTAGTGAAACAGATACGTCTGCGCGTAGCCGGCGTACTCCCCGCCCAGTCGCTCGCGGATGGCCCGCGATGTGTCGGCGTAGTTCCCGCGGTCACAGTCGGGGTAGTACTCCTCGATGGTGGTGCGAATCCACGTGTCAAGCGGGACGGCTTCGAGGTAGCCAAGCGAGAACAGCAAAACGCAGTCGGCGACCTTCTCGCCGACGCCGACGAACTGCGTGAGGTACTCCCGGGCGGCCTCGTACTCCCGACCGCTCGCCTCGTCGGGGCGGGCCGTCCCGTCGGCGACCATCCCGGCGGTGCGGGTGACGTAGGGGGCCCGGTAACCGAGGTTCAGGTCCCGCAGGGCCGTCTCGGTGGCGTCGGCGAGGGCCGTCGGTGTCGGGAAGGCGTGGTAGGTCCGGCCGTCGAACTCGATGGGGTCGCCGAACTCGGTCCGGAGCGCCCGCTGCATCGCGTGGATGCGGGCGACGCGCATCTGGGCCGAACAGATGAAGGAGACGAGCGACGGGAACGGTGGGTCGCGGACGATGCGCATCCCCCAGTAGGCGTCGAAGGCCTCCTCGACCACGTCGTCGTCGGGCGACCGCGCCCGTATCGCCGGCAGGTCGTCGTCGAGTCCGAGCAACCGTCGGAGGCGCGCCTCGGCGTCGAACGTCGATTCCCACTCGAGGCCACCGTCGGCCTGTCGGACTCGGACGACCGCGGGGTCGCCGTCGACGCGGACCGTCGTCCAGTACCACGCGTCGCCGCCGGTCGCGCCGTCGTTCTCGTACATCTGACCGTCCTCGCGGTCCCAGAGGTACGACTGGCCGCTCTCGACGGTCGCCTGCAGGTCGACCCCGCCGGGCACCGACTCGCTGTCGACGTATCCCCGTTCCATCGGGCTATCAGAGGGGCTGCAGGCCTTTCGGCGTTACGAGTCGAGACGGGCGGGCCAACCTTCATTATATTGGCCAGTAAACACGCGAGCATGGACTGCAGAGTTGTCGTCGAGGCGGCCGTGCCCGTGTACGACGTAGGCTCGCCCGACGAGGCGGTCCGCATCGCCATCTCCAAGACCGGCGAGATGCTGAATCCGGACCTCAACTACGTCGAGATAAACATGGGCGAGCGGAGCTGTCCGCACTGCGGCGAGACGCTCGAACCCGCCTTCATCGCGGCCGACGAGAGCCTCGTGGCGCTCGAGCTGGAGATGACGGTGTTCAACGTCGAGCGCGACGAGCACGCGGCCCGAATCGCCCGGAAAGAGATCGGCCAGCGGCTGGAGAACATCCCGTTGGAGGTCCTCTCCATCGTGGAACTGCCGGGCGAAGACGAGGAAGAAGACGACAGCGAGGCCGAAGCGGAGGAGAACGAGGCGGACGACGAAGCGGGCGGCGGGACGGAGAACGGTGGGGGAGACGACCGCGAGGACGACGACGTGTTACCCGAGTTCGAGGAACTCATCGACGAGTGAGCGAGGGGACGGCCGCATGGCTGTGGGGTAGTCGATGACACGTCGGAGCGGACGACAGTAACTCAGTCGGCGGCGGCGGAGACGGGCTCTTTCGCTTCTTCGGTCATCGCGTCCGTGATACCGTTGGCGATGGCGAAGACGGCAGCCTTGTGGTCGGTCTTGGACTTGTGGATCGATGTCGGCTTCACGCCGAGTTCGGCGTACTCGTCGTGTTCGACCGGGGAACCGGTGTCTTCCTCGTAGTGCTCTTGTACCTGTGCAAGCAGGCCGTGAAGGTGAATGAGTTCCTGCTTTTTCATGGTCACCGCAACGTAGCGACTGGAGGGTTATAGTACTACTCTGACGAAGGTTAACACACGTACACCCGGGGACGCGCGAGCGGTGGCGTCGCCGCGGGTCATCCCCGAGTAGAGGGTCACAGACACCCGAGAGCCCCGACTACTGGCTGAAAGATTTTTGCCGGCGGCCGGACGAACACGGGGTATGAACTACGACGACATGCTCGACCGAGCGGTCGAGGAGACGCCGGAGGGAGCGGGGGAGTCAGAACGGTTCGAAGTCCCCGACCCGGAGGTGCGACAGGAGGGTAACGTCACTGTCTTCGAGAACTTCCGACAGGTGTGTCGCCGGCTGAACCGCGACCCCGAACACGTGATGAAGTTCCTCCAGAACGAGGTCGGCACCAGCGGCCACATCGACGAGAGCGGCCGCGCCAGACTCACCGGCGAGTTCGGCCAGCGCCGCGTCGGGGACGCGCTGGACGCCTACGTCGAGGAGTTCGTGCTGTGTTCGGAGTGTGGGCTACCGGACACCCGCCTCGAACGGGAGCAGGGAACGGTGGTACTCCGCTGTGAGGCCTGCGGGGCGCGGTCGCCGACGGGCGAGGACTGAGCGAACCCCGGGGGTCGGGAGCTACTGGAGTCCTTTCAACGTCTGGAGGTCGCGGTCCGTCCGCGTGAACTCGGCGAGGCGGCGGCTGGCGTGGCAGTTCGGACAGTGAAACGTGGTGTCGTGTTCGGGGAGGCTCGACGGCGTCGATTCCCAGTCTTTCGCGCATTCGGGGCAGAGCAACCGGACGAAGGCTTCCTCCATGTATGCTATTGACTCACATATCGAGACGACAAAAGCCTTGTCCTCGCCCCGGTGCCGTGCCGGGAACTGCGCCGGTTCAGGCGGGGACGCCGTCGGTTTCCAGCAGCTCCTTGTAGCGGTTGCGGATGGTGACCTCGGAGACGTCGGCGACCTCGCTGACCTCGCTCTGGGTGACCTTCTCGTTGGTCAGCAGGGCCGCCGCGTAGATGGCCGCCGCGGCGATGCCGACCGGCGACTTCCCCGAGAGGAGGCCGCCGTCGCGGGCGCTCCCGACGAGTTCCCGCGCCCGTCGCTCCGTCTCGTCGCTCAGGTCGAGGTCGGAGACGAACCGCGGGAGGTACTGCTCGGGGTCGGCGGGCTGGACTTCGAGACGGAGTTCCTTGACGACGTAGCGGTAGGTCCGCGTGAGTTCCATCTTGTCGACGCGGGAGACGCGCTCCATCTCGTCGAGCGACCGCGGGTGTCCGGCCTGCCGGGCGGCGGCGTACAGCGACGCCGTGGCGACGCCCTCGATGGAGCGGCCGGGCAGGAGGTCCTCGTCCAGCGCGCGGCGGTAGACGACGCTCGCTGTCTCGCGGACGCTCTGGGGCAGGCCGAGGGCGCTAGCCATGCGGTCGATTTCGCCGAGTGCCTGCTTGAGATTGCGCTCCTTGGAGTCGCGGGTGCGAAACCGCTCGTTCCACGTGCGCAGGCGCTGCATCTTCTGACGCTGGTCGCTGGAGAGCGCCCGTCCGTAGGCGTCCCTGTTCTGCCAGCCGATGTTTGTCGAGAGCCCCTTGTCGTGCATCATGTTCGTCGTCGGCGCGCCGACGCGGGACTTGGAATCGCGCTCGCTGGCGTCGAACGCGCGCCACTCGGGACCGCGGTCTATCTCGTCTTCCTCGACGACCAGTCCGCAGTCGCCACAGACCGTCTCGCCGTGTTCCGTGTCCGTAACGAGGTCGCCGCCACACTCCGGGCAGGTGTCGACGCTCTCTGTCGTCTCGGGCTGTTCGAGTTCGCTCTCTCGGTGCTGTTCGCGGGTGTTGACTGCTGATGACTCACTCATGGTATGGATGTCCCCGTTCTGCCGGTTGCAGAACGTTGAATAACCGCTGTGAACGTTCCGTTATCAAATAGTTAGTGAGGAAAGTATATAAATCTGTCGCCAAAATTCTCACAGATTGTACGGTACATGCCCTCTAACGCCACGATAGGGAGTAGCGCACGATTCTTTTTGATATATAAAAACACCGGACAAAACCGCCTGGCGGCGGGTCGGCGTCGCGGTTCGGGCGGCGGTGTCTCGGAGGCAGTCAGACCGTGAACAGGTGGCCCTCAGTCGGCACGTCGAACAGGCCGATTCGAGCGCCGGCGTCGAGCCACGCGTGCCCGTAGGAGAACGACGCGAGCGCGTTCACCGGGTCGTCGTCCGCGCGGAAGTGACGGCCGTCTTCGAGGTAGGCGGCGGCCATCTCCGCGCACTCCGCGGCGGCGTCGTGCATCGGCGTCCCCTCGGGCGGAGCGAGTTCGGCGGCGTCGAGCGCCTCCGCGAGCAGTCCCTCGTAGCGGTCGGTCTTCTCGGCGAGGTCGGCGGCCATACCCGACCCTGTCGGGGCGGCGGGGTAAGCGTGTCTGTACCGCTCCGACCCGACAGCACAAGCGTAATACGCGACCACAGAGTACATCAGACAATGACAGATACGCAGAACCACCACCGGCTCATCGTCGCCGGAACCGGCATCGCAGGCCTCACCGCGGCCATCTATGCGGCCAGAAGCAACAACGACCCGCTCGTCCTTGAAGGGGACGAACCGGGGGGACAGCTCACCCTCACCAGCGAAGTCGAGAACTACCCCGGCTTCCCGGAAGGCATCTCCGGGCCGGACCTCGTGAACAACATGAAAGAACAGGCCAAGCGCTTCGGCGCGGAGCTGGACCACGGCATCGTCGAGCGCGTCGGCGACAGCGAGCGCCCGTTCCGGGTCGAGCTATCGAACGGCGACGCCTACACCTGCGACGCCTTCATCGCCGCCTCGGGGGCCAGCGCCCGGACGCTCGGGGTACCGGGCGAAGACGAACTGATGGGCTACGGCGTCTCGACGTGTGCGACCTGCGACGGCGCGTTCTTCCGGGGCGAGGACATGCTCGTCGTCGGGGGCGGCGACGCCGCCTTCGAGGAGGCCGACTTCCTGACGAAGTTCGCCGACACCGTCTACCTCGCCCACCGGCGCGAGGAGTTCCGCGCCGAGGACTACTGGATAGACCGCGTCCAAGAGAAGGTCGACGACGGCGAGATAGAGATACTGCGCAACACGGAACTGCTCGAAGTCCACGGCTCGGCCGAGGACGGCGTCGACTACGTCACGCTCGCCCAGAACGACGCGGGCCACCCCTCCGAGCGCCTCGACGAGGCGGCGACGGAACAGTTCGACTTCGACGTGGGCGCGGTGTTCGTCGCCATCGGCCACACGCCAAACACCGGCTACCTCGAAGACACCGGCGTCGAACTGGACGAGACGGGGTACATCCGGACCACGGACGGCGCGGGCGGGGGCCAGACCGCTACCGG
Source organism: Haloarcula sp. MBLA0138 (assembly GCF_055632455.1). Taxonomy (NCBI): domain Archaea; kingdom Methanobacteriati; phylum Methanobacteriota; class Halobacteria; order Halobacteriales; family Haloarculaceae; genus Haloarcula; species Haloarcula sp. MBLA0138. The sequence continues at coordinate 1,391,592 of NZ_CM145746.1, forward strand.
CGTCGACGGCCTGTTCGGGGCCGGCGACGTGGTCGACTACCACTACCAGCAGGCGGTCACCGCCGCCGGGATGGGGAGTAAGGCCGCGATAGACGCCGACGAGTACCTCGAAGGGCTCCCCGAGACGGCGACCGACGCGGACGCCGAGGCGGCCGCCGAAGCCGACGACTGAGCGCGAGTGTCCGAGCGCGGCCGGTCCGGGACCAGCATCACAGCCCCTTTAGGTCGGTCCGCCGAAGACGGTCCATGGCAGACGACACTGTCACCCTGACCATCGAGAGCGACGACGCGACCGACGAACTAGAAGTCCCCAGCGGCCTCGTCGACATCCTCCGGGAACAGCCCGACGAGACGGACCCGGAAGTCGTCGGCGACATCGCCATGTTCGGCCTCGCCCAGCGCATCCACAGCGCGGTCCACCACGGGCAGGGCGACCCCGACGAGGAGATAGCGGCGCTCGAGGAACTGACGCTCGACCTCTTCGAGGAGCGGTTCGGGGCCACGTTCGGCGACCTGACCGGCCACGACCACTGAGTCGTCACGCCGCCCGCTTTTCACACCGTCCAGCGGAGCAAGACGCCGTCGTCGACGCGCTCCACGTCGGTCAGTTCGAGACGCGGGAACTCGTCGACGAAGCCGTCCCCGTCGGCCAGCGTCGGCGCGTCCCGGCCGCCGACCAGCGTCGACCCGACGAACACCGAGAGTTCGTCGACCAGCCCCTCCTCGAAGAGGCTGAAGATTAGCTCCCCGCCGCCCTCGACCATCAGTTGGTCGATACCCTCGCCTTCCAGTTTCGCCAGCGCCGTCGTCAGGTCCACGCGGTCCGCGCCGGCCGCGAGGACGTACGCGCCCGCGTCCTCCATCTGCTCGACGAAGTCCGTCGGCGCGGCCTCGCTGACGAGTAGGTACGTCTCGGCGCGGTCGTCGAGCAGCGTCGCGTCCGGCGGTGTCCGGACGCGGGAGTCGGCGACCACGCGAGCAGGGTTTTCGGGTTCGCCGGCCGCGACGCGGGCCTCGCGGCGGTCCGGGTCGTCGACGGTCAGCGAGGGGTCGTCGGCGATGACGGTGCCGACGCCGACCATGACCGCGTCGCTGTCCGCTCGGAGTCGGTCGACGCGGTCGAAGTCGTCCGGCCCGGAGATGTCGACCTGCTCGCGGCGGCGCGAGGAGAGCTTCCCGTCGGCGCTCATCGCGGCGTTGACGACGACGTGCATGGCTACCGGCAAGCGGGTCGGCCAAAAACGGGTTTCGGTTCGCCCCTGCTCAGGTCGTCTTCGTCGGCCGTTCGGCGAGCTTTCGCACGTCGAGGGTCTTGGTCTCTCCGCCGGCGGTCCGGAGGTTGCAGTCGGTCCCGTCGAGGACCATCTCGTCGACGTCGAGGACGGCCTCGGTCGTCCAGCCCTCGAATCTGACCATCCCCGCCTCGTCTATCTCGACGAACGTCTTCGGTCGCTCGCTGCTCCCCAGCGTCCAGCTATCGTCGCCCAGCGATATCTCTTGGTCGCCGGACTCCGCCCACCGGAACACGCAGACGTGCTGGGTCCGCGACTCGCCGCCGCGGTCGTGGTCGACCCGTTCCCACACCTCGTAATCGACGCCGAAGTGCGCGGCCCACAGCTCCAGATACTCGAAGTCGAACTTCTTCTTGCCGCCGTTGTCGCGCCCGCTGCGCCAGATGACGTGGGACGCCGACGGCTTCGACCCGAAGATGTCAGCCACGGCGGACCGCCTCCAGTCCGCTCCGAGCGCCGCGGCCGAACCGCCCGTCGTTCGCGGTCGCGACACCGCTGACCCAGTCCGCGTGTCGCGTCTCGCGCCGTCTCCGACAACACTGACCCATGTGCGCCGATTGTCAGTATCACATATTAAAATTTGGGCGTATTTTCCGGCTCTTTTATATACTAGCGAGCTACAGCGGCGGCTCACAAACCCTTTTCCCCGCCCCCGTCGAACGTCCGGGCGATGTCTCTCGAAGACCATGCCGAGGAACTCGCCTCCGACCTCGGCGTCGACAAAGAGGAGGTCAGACGCGACTTGGAGAACCTCGTGAACTACTCGGTGCCGATGGACGAGGCCAAGCAGAGCCTCCGCCGGAAGTACGGCGACGGCGGCGGCGGTGGTGGCGACGCCACGCCGTCCAGTAAGCCCGTCGTCGAGGTGTCGACCGACGACTCGAACGTGACCGTCACGGCCGTCGTCCTCACGTCAGGCCGCCGGTCCATCCAGTACAACGGCGAGCAACACGTCATCCGCGAGGGCGAACTCGCCGACGAGTCGGGCAGGATATCCTACACCGCGTGGGACGGCTTCGACGCCGACCTCGAACCCGGGCAGACGCTCGAACTCGGCAACGCCGGCGTCCGCGAGTGGGACGGCAACCCCGAACTCAATCTCGGGCAGAGCACGCAGGCCACCGCCGCCGAGGAGGCGGTCTCGGTCCCCTACGAGGTCGGCGGCGGGGCCGACCTGCGGGAGCTGGACCCCGGCGACCGCGGCGTGACCGTCGACGTGCAGGTCGTCGAGTGCGAGGAGAAGGTCATCGACGGCCGCGACGGCGAGACGACCATCCTCAGCGGCGTGTTGGGCGACGAGAGCGGCCGCCTTCCCTTCACCGACTGGGACCCCCACGAGGAGATTAGCGAGGGGGCGTCAGTCCGAATCACCGAGGCGTTCGTCCGGGAGTTCCGCGGCGCACCCTCTGTCAACGTCTCGGAGTTCTCGACGGTCGAGGCGCTCGATTCGCCCGTCCCCGTCGCCGAGGACGCCCCGCGCCTCTCCGTCGGCGAGGCCGTCTCGCAGGGCGGTCTGTTCGACGTGGAACTGGCCGGCAACGTCATCGAGATACGCGACGGCTCGGGGCTCATCGAGCGCTGTCCGGAGTGTGGCCGCGTCGTCCAGAACGGTCAGTGTCGCTCCCACGGCAGCGTCGAGGGGGAGGACGACCTCCGGACGAAAGCCATCCTCGACGACGGCACCGGCACCGTCACCGCCATCCTCGACGACGACCTGACCTCACAGGTGTACGGCGGCGACTTGGACGACGCCCGCGAGCACGCCCGCGACGCGATGGACCGCGAAGTCGTCGCGGAGCGCATCGCCGAGCGCGTCGTCGGCCGCGAGTACGTCGTCCGCGGCTCGCTGTCGGTCGACGAGTACGGGGCGAACCTCACCGCGGAGTCGTTCGCCGAGGCCGGCGACGACCCGGCGGCCCGCGCCCGTGACCTGCTGGCGGAGGTGGCGGAATGAGCGAGTCCGAGTCCGACGGCGGCGGCGCGGGCCGCCGCGAGGTCGCCCACCGCCTGTTCGCCGCCGAGTTCGACGACGCCGACTTCTCGTACTCGGAGTCCGACGAGGAGCGCGCTCCCAACTACGTCGTCACGCCGACGGGCGCGCGGGTCAACCGCCTGTTCCTCGTCGGCGTCCTCACCGAACTGGAGCGGGTCAACGAGGAGGTGCTGCGCGCCCGCGTCGTCGACCCGACCGGCGCGTTCGTCGTCTACGCCGGTCAGTACCAGCCCGACGAACTGGCCTTCCTCGAAGGGGTCGAGCCGCCGCTGTTCGTCGCCGTCACCGGGAAAGCCCGGACCTTCGAACCCGACGACGGCGACCGGGTATTCACCTCTGTCCGGCCCGAGAGCATCAGCGAGGTCGACGCCGACACGCGGGACCGCTGGGTCGTCCAAGCCGCCGAGCAGACCGTCGCCCGCGTCGGCCGGATAGCCAGCGCCAAGCACAGCGGCCTCGCCGGCGACGCCCTCCGGGAGTCGTTGGTCGAGGACGGGGTCGACGAGAGCCTCGCGGCCGGTATCCCGCTGGCGCTCGACCGCTACGGCACGACGGGCGACTATCTGGCGGCGCTGCGGGACCTCGCGTTCGACGCCGCCCGCGTCGTCGCCGGCGAGGTCGACGAGGCAGGGACCCTCTCGCTGTCGCCCGGCGACGGGACCGACGACCCGCTCCCCGTGCTGGCCGACCGCTCGCTCGACGCCGACGCGACGGCGGCCGCGAGCGCGGAGGCGGACGCAGACACGGACGCGGACGCAGAGACCGTCTCGGTGCCCGGCACACCCGACGCCGGCGACGACGGCGAGCCGACGCCCGAGTCCGGCGACGCACCGGCCGACGCCGGGACCGCCGTCCCGGACGAGAGCGAGGCCGCCGCGGCCGCGGACCCCGAACCATCGGCGGAACCGGCGGGGGCCGACGACGGCGGACCGGCGGGCGAACCGGGCGAGAGCGAACCGGCCGGGAGCGACCCCGTCGAGAGCGACCCCGTCGACGACGAGGCCGGCGTCGACACCGGTGACGCTGACGACGACATCGGCGACTTCGACACGGAGTTCGAACTCGACGATGACGAGCGGGCGGAGATAGAGTCCGAGTACGGCACCGACTTCCAGTCGGGCACGGAGGTCGACGACGCAGGCGAGGCCGACATCGAGACGCCCGACCCCGAGGAACTGTCGGAGGCGGAGGCCGCCGACGCCGGCGCGCCCGCGGAGGCCGCCGACGCCGAGGCGGCACCGGAATCGGGCGGCGCGCCGGCCGGGACGGAGTCGCCGTCGCCGGACGCCGACGCCGCGACGAGCGACGCGGTCGCCGAGACGCCCGAGACCGGAACGGACGCGGGTGCCGACGAGACGGCGGGCGGGGCCGACGACGCGGACGCAGAGGCGGACGTGGACCTCGAAGACGCCGTCATGGACGCGATGGACGAACTGAACGAGGGCGACGGAGCCGACCGCGAGGCCGTCGTCGAGACAGTCGTCGAGCGCCACGGGGCCAACCACGAGGCCGTCGAGGACGCCGTCCAAGACGCGCTGATGGGCGGGCGCTGCTACGAGCCCGAAGACGGGAAGCTCACGCCCATCTGAGCGCGAGCCGCGCCGCTTTTCTCCGCGCGTCACCAACCCGACGGCGATGCGCGTCGAACCGCTCCCCGGCAGCCCGGCCGCCCGCGTCGACGCTGACGGGCAGCGGCTGCTCGTGCTGGCGGACTACCACGCCGGCATCGAGGCGGGGCTTCGTCGCGAGGGGGTCGAACTCCGGTCGGCCGCGGCCGACCGCCGGGAGCGACTGCTCGGGCTGGTCGACCGCGTCGCCCCGGACCGACTGGTCGTCGTCGGTGACCTCGGCCACGCCGTCGGCGACCCGTTCGACGACGAGCGCGCGGAACTGGCGGCGCTTTTCGACGCCCTCCCCGTACCGGCGACGCTCGTCAAGGGAAACCACGACGGCGACCTCGAACCCGTCCTCGCGGGTCTCGACGCGGACGTGACCGTCGCGCCGGCCCACGGCACCCGCATCGGGGACGCGGGCTTCGTCCACGGCCACACGTGGCCCGCGCCGGACGTACTCGACGCCGCGGTGGTCTGCATGGGCCACGAACACCCGGTCGTGCGGCTCGAAGACGGCGTCGGCGGGGCGCGGAAGGAGCGGGCGTGGCTCCGTGGCTCGCTGGACCCGACCCCCTTCGAGTCGTTCCACGACGCGCCCGTCGAGACGGACGCCGACCTCGTGGTCTGTCCGGCGTTCAACGACCGCTCGGGCGGGACGTGGGTCAACGTCGACGGACAGGAGTTCCTCGCGCCCTTCCTCCCCGGGGCGCTGTCCGAGGCCGAGGCGTTCCTGCTCGACGGGACGCGGCTGGGCCGGTATCGGCGGGTCTAGCCGCCGAGGGCGGCTTCGAGGCGGTCGACGAGGGCGGCGTCGCCCAGAAACGTCGCGGTCCGGTCGTGGAGGCCGTCGGGGGCGACGGCGAGCAGCGACCCGGACCCGTCCGAGGAGCCGCCGCCAGCGGACTCGACGAGGTAGGCCAGCGGCGCGGCCTCGAAGTGGACCCGGAGCTTCCCGTCGGGGTACGTCTCGGTCTCGGGGTAGCCAAAGAGTCCGCCGTACTCCAGCACCTGCGCGAGGTCGGCGACGGTCGCGCCGCCGTAGCGTGGTTTCAGTTCGCGCTCCAACCGCTCGGCGAAGGCGTTGAACGCGTCGCTTCGCTCGCTGGTCTTGCCGGCGAGGCCGACGACGGTCGGCTCGGCGGGCAGTTCGAAGGTGCCCCAGCGCTCGCTGTGGCCGTCCCGCAGGAGGTACTCGCGAACCACGTCGCGGTCCTCGCGGGCGACGGTCATCGTCGTGTAGGGGCCGTACAGTACCATCACCGAGGCGACCATCTCCCGGCCGCTGGCGGGCAGGGCGGCGTCGTAGACCCCGACGATGGTGCCCACGGAGTTGTTCGAGGCGAGGTTCGAGGAGCCGTCGAGCGGGTCGATGGCGACGGCGTAGCCCTCGCCGCAGTCGACGACGTCGTCGCGCTCCTCGCTGGCGTACTGCCCGACGCCGTCGAGGTAACACAGCGCGTCGGCGAAGAGGTCGTCGGCCCACACGTCGGCCCCCACCTGTCGCTCGCCGCTGGGGTTGGTGCCGGCGCTCCGGCCGGCGTAGTTCGGGAGGTTGCGGCTGACGTAGTAGGCCGTGTCGGAGACGGCGCGGACGAGTTCGTCGAGCGCGTTCATCGCTCACCTGCGTCGAGTCGTTCGGTCACGATAGTCGACGATGGGACGGGGAGGTACATCAAACGTGGTCCTCGGGCATGAGGGCCGCGAAGGGCCGGTCGGCCAGCCAGTCGGCGAGGCCACAGAGGTTCTCCAGCGCGGCCTCGAACAGCTCCGCACCGATGTCCGCGGAGGCGTCGGTCTGGTCGCCGACGACGCCGTTGGGGCTGTTGTCGATGGTGTCGTAGAAGGTCCGTGCGCCGTGGACGCGGCCGGTCGAGCCGTCGAACTCGGCTAGCCCACCGTCCCGGGCCGCCTCGATGCGGTCCTCGTGGACCAACTCCGGCGCGAGGTGCTGTATCAGCGAGGTCTCCTTGGGTCCGCCGTGGGGGCCGGGCGTCTCGAAGACCTCCTCGATGCGCTCCGTGATGCTCTCGTCCCACATCCACTCGATGGCGTACATCTCGCCGTCGTCGCGCAGCCGCCGGCCGACCTCCCGGAGGTGGTCGACGTTGCCACCGTGGGCGTTGACGTAGACGACGCGGTCGACGCCGTGGTACGAGAGGTTCCGCGTGAGGCTCTCGACGTAGTCCCGGAAGGCGGGGGCGTCGGCCCACATCGTCCCGTGAAACTGGCGGTGGTGGGGACTCACGCCGACGGTTATCGTCGGCGTACAGAGGTAACCCGTCCGCTCGGCGGCGGCGCGGGCGAACGCCTCGGCGATGATGTGGTCGGTGCCCTCGGGGAGGTGGGGGCCGTGCTGTTCGGTCGACCCGAGCGGGACCAGCGCCAGCGACTCCGACTCGAAGTACGACTCCAAGTCCGGCCACGCCTCGTCTGCGAGGTACATATCCACCGTAGGCCCGGCACGGCCTTGAACGTGGGGACGCGACGGCGCGGCGGCAGACCGCCCGAGCCGGGGATACAACGCGCTTAACCCCGTCCGGTCGCTAATGGGGCCGATGAGTGACGGGGCCACGCGCGGGGCCGACGCGTTCGCGCGGTTGGGCGAATCGGTCAGGGAGGCCCTCTCCGAGCGGGGGTTCACGACGCCGACCGAACCTCAGCGGAAGGCCATTCCGGCGCTGGCGGCGGGCCGGGACGCCCTCGTGGTCGCGCCGACCGGGACCGGGAAGACGGAGACGGCGATGCTGCCGGTGTTCGACGCCTTGGCCGACGAGGAACGGTTCGGCATCGGCGCGCTCTACGTCACGCCCCTGCGCGCGCTGAACCGGGACATGCGCGAGCGGTTGGAGTGGTGGGGCGAGACGCTCGACCTCGACGTGGACGTGCGCCACGGCGACACGACGGACTACCAGCGCCAGAAGCAGGCCGACGACCCGCCGGACGTGCTTGTGACCACGCCCGAGACGCTACAGGCGATGCTGACGGGGTCGAAGCTCCGGACCGCGCTCGAAGACGTGACCCACGTCGTCGTCGACGAGGTCCACGAACTCGCCGCGGCCAAGCGCGGGGCGCAGATGACCGTCGGACTGGAGCGCCTGCGGGAACTCGCCGACGACGTCCAGCGAATCGGCCTCTCGGCGACGGTCGGCGACCCAGAGGAGGTCGGGCGCTTCCTCACCGGCGGCCGGGGCTGTGCCGTCGTCGAGGTCGACCTCGGGAGCCGTCTCGACGTGTCGGTGGTCCGCCCGCAGGTGACCGAGCGCGACGAGCGACTCTCCAGCGAACTCGTCACCGACGCGGAGACGGCCAGCCACGTCCGGTTCATCGACGACCTGATAGCCGACCACGACTCCGTCCTGCTGTTCGTCAACACTCGACAGACAGCGGAGGCGCTGGGGTCGCGGTTCAAGGAACTCGGGACGGACCTCGGCGTCCACCACGGCTCGCTGTCGAAGGAGGCCCGCATCGAGGTCGAGGACGCGTTCAAGGCCGGCGAACTGGACGCCCTGCTGTGTACCTCCTCGATGGAGCTGGGCATCGACGTGGGCCACGTCGACCACGTCGTCCAGTACGGCAGTCCGCGGCAGGTCTCCCGGCTCGTCCAGCGGGTCGGCCGCGCCGGCCACCGGCGGGACGAAGTCTCGTCCGGGACCGTCGTGACGACCCACCCCGACGACACGCTGGAGGCCCTCGCCATCGCCCGGCAGGCACAGGCTGGCGACGTGGAACCGGCCGAGATACACGACGGGAGCTTAGACACCGTCGCCAACCAGATAGCCGGCCTCGTGATGGACACCGGCGAGCGCCGGGCGATGGAGGCCTACGAGGTGTTGACCGACGCCTCCCCGTTCCGAGACCTCTCCGAGAGCGACTTCAAGGCCGTGGTGCGCGAACTGGCCGAGAACAACGTTGTCTGGCTCGACGAGGACCGCGACGCTATCGAGAAGCGCCGCGGCACGTGGCAGTACTTCTACCAGAACCTCTCGATGATACCCGACGAGGCGACCTACGACGTGGAGGACGTGGCCTCCGGCCAGCAGGTCGGGACCCTCGACGAGCGGTTCGTCGTCAACTTCGCCACGCCCGGCGAGGTGTTCGTCCAGCGCGGCGAGATGTGGCGCATCACGAACATCGACGCGGACGAGGAGACGGTGACGGTCTCGCCCATCGAGGACCCGGCCGGCGAGGTGCCTTCGTGGGTCGGACAGGAGATTCCGGTGCCCCGCGCCGTCGCCGAGGAGGTCGGCGAGATACGCCGGGTCGCCGGCGAGCAGTTGCAGGCCGGCGCGCCGCTGGCGTCGGTCGCATCCCACGTGGCTGGCCGGTACGACGGGGACAGCGACACTGTCGCGTCCGGCCTCTCGCAACTGGAGGGTCACGACGCGCCGATTCCCGACGCGGAGACCGTCCTCGTCGAGTTCCACGGCCGCGAGGTGGTCGTCAACGCACCCTACGGCCACAAGGTCAACGAGACGCTGGGGCGCGTGTTGTCGGCGCTGCTGGGCCAGCGGGCCGGCTCCTCGGTGGCGATGGAGGTCGACCCCTACCGCATCGAACTGGAGGTGCCCCGGCGGATTACCGCCGGCGACGTCGTCGAGGTGCTGGAGGAGACCGACCCCGAACACCTCGACGCGCTCGTCGAACTGAGCCTGAAAAACGCCGACGCGCTGAAGTTCAAACTCGCGCAGGTCGCCACCAAGTTCGGGTCGCTCAAGCGCTGGCGGGGCCGGGGGTCGACGGAGTTCGGCCGGGACCGCCTGCTCGCGGCGCTGGAGGACACCCCGATGTACGACGAGGCGCTGCGCGAGGTGCGCCACGAGGACCTCGCCGTCGAGGAGACGGCCGCGCTGCTGGCGTCGCTGCAGTCCGGCGAGATAGCGTTAGAGACGGTGGCCGAGCGGACGCCGGTCGGCGCGGGCGGGCGCTCCTCGGGCCGGGAACTGCTCTCGCCGGAGAACGCCGACGCCAGCGTCATCGAGACGGTCAGAGAGCGCATCCAGAGCGACCGCGTCATCCTCCTGTGCCTGCACTGTCAGGACTGGGAGCGGACCCAGCAGGTCGGGCGCGTGCGCGACCAGCCGACCTGTCCCGAGTGCGGGTCGACCCACGTCGCCGCGTTGAACCCGTGGGCCGACGAGGTGGTCGCGGCCGTGCGAGTCGACGACAAGGACGACGAGCAGGAGAAGATGACCGAGCGGGCCTACCGGGCCGGCTCGCTCGTCCAGAGCCACGGCAAGCAGGCGGTCGTCGCGCTGGCGGCCCGCGGGGTCGGCCCGCACAACGCCGCGCGCATCATCAACCGCCTCCGGGAGGACGAAGACGAGTTCTACCGCGACATCCTCAGGCAGGAGCGGGAGTACGCGCGCACCCAGTCGTTCTGGGAGTAGCCGTTTCAGAGTGGCCGTTCGTCCGGTTCGGGGCGGCCGCTAGCTCAGTTCCCGGATAGTGCCCGCAAGCATCCCCTCGATGGCGGCGGGGTCGTCGCTGTCGACGGAAATCGTCGTGTACCGCTCGTCGATATCCATGGCCTCCGAGAGCAGGCCGCCGCGCCGGTCGACTTCGAGGTAGAGGGTCAGCCCGCGCTCGGCGAACTCCGGGACGACCTCCACCTCGTCGACCTCGCCCGCGAACTCGCCGCCGCGGGGCCGGAACTCGAACTCCTGAACGAACGACGCGCTGGTGCCGAAGGCGCTCCCGGGCGTCGCCTCGCAGGAGGCCGAGTGGAGGTCGAGCCCGTGCCTGTCGAGCGCGTCGAACACCGCCTGCAGGCGGGGCGAGGGCTCGACCTGTAGCCGGTCCTCATCCTCCGGGTCGACGGCCATGGAGATGTCCAGTCCGGTCTCGACCGCGACCGAGGTCGAGCCGACCGTCACCGGCGTCCGCCGGGGCACGTCGACGCTCGTCTCGAAACGCCGCTGCTCGTCGGGCGTGATAGTGAACGGGTCCGTCAATCGCCACTTGTCGACGACGGCGTCCCGGTACCCTTCCTCAGTCCGGTACTCAGTCTCGATGGCGAAGTAGATGGCGTCTATCTCCTGTTCGGTCGAGCCGCCCTCGACGCGTACTTCGGCGTCGACTGTCTCGCCGGCCCGAATCGTCGTGGAGGGCAGGACCGTGTCGACGCGAGCGGAGCCGATTCCGATGCGGGAGAGCACGTCTTTCATCGCGGGTAGAACGGGCGGCCCCGCCGGGATAAGCTTCGTGGCGGCGGCTATCCGCCGCGGTCGTCCTGGCTCTGCTCGGGGCCGTCGACGGCGTCGGTGTCATCACCGGGGGCGGCAGTCGGAGTCCCGCTGTCACCGGACGCGGCAACGCCCGCCCGCTCGTGCAGCCGTCCGGGTTCGCCCCGGAGCTGTCTGGCTGCCCGCGCGGCGACGCGGCGTGCGAGCAGGAGCGCCCCGGCGGCGACGGCCCCGAGCAGGAGGACGACGGCGGTCGCCCCGTCGCCGAGCATCGACGGGCCGCCCGTGAGCGAGTCGTAGCCGACGGCGGCCGCGACCAGCGCGATGCCGGCGACGACGAGGTACAGTCCCCGGGCGAGGGCGTCGCTGGGGTTCCGACACCGCGAGAGGAGTGCCGCCGGGAGGAGCCACCCCCCGAGCATGAGCGCAGCGGTCGCCGCCGGCGAGAGGCCGCCGGCCGCGATGACGCCGGCGTAGGCGACCAGCGGCGCGACGGCGATGCCGAGTGCCAGCCCGGTCAGCGCGGTGGCCCACGTCGGCGACGACGGCCGCTGGGCGGCGAGGACGTCGTCCATCCGCTCGGTGACGAGGTCGAGTTGCTCGTCGGTGAGCAGCCGCGCGTCGCAGTGGGGACACTCGGAGACCGCCGACGGCAGCGGCTCGCCACACTCCGGACAGGCCGGGCCGCCGTCGGCGTTCGCCATACGCGGGCTTGCACGCCGGGGGGCTTCAGTTGCCGGGTCGGAAACGGGCGGAGATAAACGACTAAACCGCCGCCACCCGTCGCCCCGCGCATGCGACTGGAGGAGTACTGGGGCGTCGGCCCGAAGACGGCCGAACTCCTGACGACCGAACTCGGCGTCGAGCGGGCCGTCGAGGCCATCGAGTCGGCCGACACGCGGACGCTGACCGCCGCGGGGCTCTCGCGGGGCCGGGCGACGCGCATCCTCCGGCGAGCCAGCGGCGCGGCGTCGATGGACCTGCTTGCGACCCGTGACGCCCGCGACGTGTACAAGGAGCTGTTGGACCTCGCCGAGGAGTACGCAGTCACCGCGGACGCGGCCGACAGCGTCCGCGTCCTGACGCCGCTGCCGACGGTCGCGGCGATGCAGGACCGCCTCGACGACGTGCTCGCGGCCCGCGACACGTGGACGGCAATGAGCGAGAGCGACCGGCGGGCCGTCCTCGAAGCCTTCGAGCGACACGACGGCGACGGCGGCGAGCGGGCGGCCGTCGAGACGGCGCTGGCCCTGCGGGAGGTGGGCGTCTCCGAGGGCGTGTTCGAACCGCTCGCGGAACTGGACGGCGACGCGCTCCGGGACGCCAGCGCCGCGCTGGCGGGACTGGCCGGCGAGGACGACCGCGTCGGCGACGGGGCCGACGACGAACTCGACGCGCTCCGGGACGGCCTCGGGGCGGTCGAGGACCTCGCGGCCGCCGCCCCGGAGGTCGCCGAGGCGGTTCGGGAGGGTGCTCGCCGGCCCGACGAACTGCGGGACGGACTCGTCCGCCACGTCACCGACGAGACGGGCCTCGACGCCGCACGGGTCAGGGAGGCGATGCCCGACGAGGCGACGGACGCGCGGGACTTCGTCGAGGCGGCGCTCCGGGACCTGCGAAGCGGCCTCCGGAGCGACGCCGAGGCGCGCGAGGCGGCCGTGGCCGACCGGCTGGAGGGCGACCTCGCGGCGGCCCGGGACGAGGTCGACGCGGCGGTCCGCGCGGTCGACGACATCGCGCTGTCGGTGTCGCTGGCGCGTTTCGCCGACGCCTTCGACCTCGTCCGACCGACGTTCGTCGAGGACCGCAAGACAGTCGCGGTGCGGGGCGCGCGCAACCTCTCGCTGGCCGACGGGGGCGGCACGGTCCAGCCGGTGACCTACGCCGTCGGCGACCACGGGCTGGGCGGCGACGACGGCCCACCAGACGGCGACCGCGTGGCGGTCCTGACAGGGGCCAACTCCGGCGGGAAGACGACACTGCTGGAGACGCTGTGTCAGGTCCAACTGCTCGCCCAAATGGGGCTGCCCGTCCCCGCGGAGGCCGCCGAGGTCGGCCCCGTCGACGCCGTCGTCTTCCACCGCCGGCACGCCTCGTTCAACGCCGGCGTGCTGGAGTCGACGCTGCGGTCGGTCGTGCCGCCGCTCTCGGAGAGCGACCGGACGCTGATGCTGGTCGACGAGTTCGAGGCCATCACCGAACCGGGGTCGGCCGCGGACCTCCTGCACGGCCTCGTGACGCTGACCGTCGACCGCGACGCGCTGGGCGTGTTCGTTACCCATCTGGCCGACGACCTCGAACCGCTGCCCGAGGCGGCCCGCACCGACGGCATCTTCGCCGAGGGGCTGAACACCGACCTCGAACTGCAGGTCGACTACCAGCCGCGGTTCGGGACCGTCGGGCGCTCGACGCCGGAGTTCATCGTCTCGCGGTTGGTCGCCAACGCGGGCGACCCCGCAGAGCGGTCCGGATTCGAGACACTGGCGGAGGCCGTCGGCGAGGCGGCCGTCCAGCGGACGCTCTCGGACGCCCGGTGGACCGAGAGCGAGGGGTGACGGACGGCGCGCCGCTCAGGGGTCGTCGACGGCGACCGCTCTGACGGCGATGACGCCGAACCCCTCGCGGAGACGCGTTGCGACCGCCTCGGGAGTGTCGTCGCCGACAGCCACCGACAGCGTCACGTCGGCATCGACGCGGAGGTCGGTGAACGTCGGCCGGACGCCCGTGACGCCGTCGACCGTGACCGAGTCGACGCCGTCGACGGCCGCGAGTACCGCCGCGACGCCGGATTCGAGGTCTGCTGACTCACCGCGGGGGACCCGCAGCGAGAGGTCGACCGACGCGACGACGGTGCCGGACGCGTGTCGGGACATGAGTCCGGCGGCCGGAGTCGAACCGGGAGCGCTCGCCGACCGAGCCCGCCGGGAACAGGGCGGCGGCGTCGCTGACCGAGCGGGCGCTGTCCCTGTCGAGAGATGCCGACCGGTGACGCGGGCCGTGGTGCAGAGCGCGGCGGACGGCCTCACGAGTACCGAGTCGGCGGTGACGAACGCGACACCCGTCCGCTACCGGGCAGAGCGGCGACGCGATGGGGAGCGTCGATCCCGAACCGGACCGCGCCTACGCGGCGACGGACGAAAAGCGACGACGGCGGGCGAGTGGCCCGGCCCGGCCGCCTACGAGCGTCCCGGTGGCGAGCGCGGCGCAGGGCCGACTCGGGACGGTGGCGAACGACGGAGCCGAGAGCCGAATCACACTGAATCACCACGCCGTCTTGGCGTACCGATACGGTGTGGCGTCGCGGTATTAAAGCTGATTCACGACTGGCAACACACCTCACGGTCGGCGATTCCAGGGCCGTGGGAACGCGCGACCCGCTTTATGACGGTGGTCGGCCGACTGTGATGTATGGGCGCGGATACCCGACCCGAGGCGAGCCGTATCGACACCGCTACCACGAGTCGCCGGCGGTTCGCGGCGGCGTCGGTCGGCGTCGCGCTGCTGGGCGCGGCCGGGGCCGCGACGGCACAGCAGGAACCGGAGTACGGCGGTTGGTTCGACGACGTCTCGAACTTCGACGGGACGGTCGACCGCCGGGGGCAAGACACGGTCGAGATAACCGTCGGCGCGGAGGGCAACAACGGGGCCTACGCCTACGGGCCGGCGGCGGTGATGGTCTCGCCCGGGACCGAAGTCGTCTGGACGTGGACGGGTAACGGCGGGACCCACAACGTCATCTCGGAGGGCGAGGGGCCGCTGGACTCCGGGTCGGCTGTCACCGGCAGCGACACGACTTACAGCCACACCTTCGAGAGCGAGGGCACCTTCAAGTACTACTGTACCCCGCACAAGGCGCTAGGTATGAAGGGGGCCGTCGTCGTCCGCCCCGGCGAGGCCAGCGGGACGAGCGGCGGGGCAGCGGGCGGAGACGAGTCCGAAAGCGGGTCGCCGTCCGGTTCGAGCGGTCAGTCCGGCGGGAACGGGACCGACGGAGCGGGCCAAGCCGGCGGTGCTAGCCGCTCGAGCAGCGCCGACGGGCCGCTGGCGACGCTGGCGGCGGTCATCACGATGGCGTTCCTCTCGCCGCTGGCGTTCGCCGCGCTCGTTCGCCGGAGCGAGGACCGCTAACCGCCGTCCAGCCGCTCGCCGCAGTTCGGACAGAACGTCGCCGCCGTCGACGAGGACAGCGGCGTCTCACAGGCGGGACAGGTCTCGGGAACCGCATCGGCCGCGGCCGACGGGTCGAAGACGGCCGTGTCCGCCTCCCACTCCTCGCCGGCGTTCGGACCGTCAGCGTCGGCCCCGCGGTCCGACGCGGTCGGAGTGGACCCAGCGGAAGCGGTGACGGAGTCGGCGGGACCCTCGGCGTCGTCGAGCGAGAACACGCGCGTCTGTGACGTGCCCGCCACGCCGTCGCGGCCGGTCGCCTCGGCCCCGTCCGGACCGTCGTCGGCCTCGGGCCGGCCGGACGAGGTCGGCTCGGCGTCGTCGCCCGCCGCGGCCGAGGTTGGCGGGGTCGTCGAAGGGTACCGCTGTCCGGGCCGCCGAGAGGGGTCGTCGAGGGGCGCGCGGAGGCGGACGACCGCCGCGGCCGCCTGCTGGGGCAGGAGGTACGCCGCCGACAGCGCCGCGGGGGCGACGGCGGCCGCGGCCAGCAGGTCTGTGGTCGAGCGGCCGGTGAGCGCCAGTGCGGCCCCGGCGACCGAGTCGACGCCGGCCCGCGAGAGCGTCCCCGCGGCCCCGACGCGGCCGAAGGCGGCCGGCGCGTGAATCAGCCACCCGACCGCCAGCGCCGCCGCGGCGACGGCGACGAGCGCCGCGAGCGCGCGCGGGAGCGACAGGGAGTAGACGCGGTGGCCGTAGGCGACGGTCCGCCAGAGCAGGTGCGTCGCCGCGAGCGCGAGAAGCGCCAACACCGGAGCCGACCGCCCGGCGACGACGGTGGCCGCGACCGCCACGAGGACTGCTGTTCCCGGCAACGCCAGCAGGACGCCCGGATTGTCGAAGCGGTACGCCGACGCGAGGTTTCCGTGTTCGTTGCGGAGCCGTCGCGTCGCCAGCGCGGCGACGGCCAGCGCGGGCACCGCGACCCAGCAACACAGCGCGGCGACGGCGAACGCACTCACCGTTGTCGGACCGACGGCGACGGCCCGCCCGGGCGTGGGGAGCGCCCGCCCGAGGGCGAGGCCGGTCCCGAACACCCAGAGCGCGTAGCCGGCGTACGCGACCGGCAGTCCGAGGAACAGCCAGCGTTCGGCCCCGAGAAGCGAGACGGACGCGCGGAGTTGCGCACCCGGTGTACCACCCGACATCGTCTTGGTCTTGGTCTTTCCACAGGCGGGGCTTAACTGTGGGTGGTGGCGGTCAGGGCGCGCGGACCGTCATCGTGGCGACGCCGGACAGCCCGAGTTCGTCCCCGGGTTCGACGCGCTCGCGGTCGCCCTTCTGGAGGGACCGACCGTTGAGCCGCGTGGGGTTCTCCCCGAGGTCGACGAGGTAGAAGCCGTCGGCCTCGCGGACGAACCGGACGTGTTCGCGGTGGATGCGGACGACCTCGTCCTCCGGCCGGCCGGCATCGGATAGCGCCGCCCGGACCTCGCGCCCAACGTGGTCGCCGTCGGCCACGTCTATCTCCCGCCCGCTGACTTCGAGAACGAGCGAATCCGGGACGGCGTCGGTGTCGGTCCCAGTCTCGGAGCCGGACTGGAGCGCGTCAACGGCGTCGTCCGCGGCCGCGTCGTCGCCGCTGTCCGCCGGGTCGTCCCCGGCGTCCGTCGCCCCGTCGTCGAGGCCGGTACCGCAGTTCGCACAGAAGTTGTCGTCGCCGTCCACCTCGGCCCCGCAGGACGGGCAGTCCGTGCGCGCGTCGCCGGGTTCGAGGTCGCGCACGTCGGCCCCGCAGTCGGGGCAGAAGTTGGCGTCGGCTGCCAGCGTCGCGTCGCAGTCCGGGCAGGCGACCGCCTCCTCGCCGGCCGCGTCGTCCCCGGAAACGTCGTCGGCCGGGTCGGTCTCAGAAGCGTCGGCCGTATCGGCAGGTGGCTCGCCCGCCGCGTCGTCGGCCGCCGACCGCTCCGTCCCGTCGTCCGTCTCTCCGGCGTCGGGCTCCGGTGTGTCCGCAGCCGGCGTATCGGTCGCTTCGGCGTCGTCGACCTCGCCGTCGGCGGTCGCCCCGTCCACGTTCCCGTCGGGGACGCCGTCGTCACCGTCGCGCTCGTCGGCCGCGCCGGTAGCGGCGTCGGCCGACGCGGCGTCACCGTGGTCCCCGACCGCTCCCTCACCCTCGGCGGCCTCGGCGAGGATGTCCCGGTAACCGTCGTCGGTCCCGTCGCCCTCGGCCGCGACGGTCGCGTCCTCTGGGTCGCCGGTGTACTGCCACTCCCCGCAGTCCGGGTTCGTACACCACCCACCGGCCGCCGTCGGGTCGAACCCCGTCCCACAGATCGGGCATTCGACCTCGCGTTCGACATCTGCGTCAGACATGCGTGTTCGTTCGCGGGTTCTACACAGAGAAAGAAAACAGTTACCCCCGCCGAACCGGTCACTCGTCAGTCATGATTACTGTGTCGCGGTCCGCGATGTCCGTGTCGGGGTCGACGGCCCGGACGGGGAGCCCG
Source organism: Haloarcula sp. MBLA0138 (assembly GCF_055632455.1). Taxonomy (NCBI): domain Archaea; kingdom Methanobacteriati; phylum Methanobacteriota; class Halobacteria; order Halobacteriales; family Haloarculaceae; genus Haloarcula; species Haloarcula sp. MBLA0138. Next base: position 1,409,286 of record NZ_CM145746.1, read on the forward strand.
CCGCGCTCGGGCGTCGACGGCAGGGCGTCGTCGGCGAACAGGAGGACCGAGACGTTGTCCTTGCCGCCGCGGTCGTTCGCCAGCGAGACGTACGTCCGACTGGCGTCGTCGAGCGAGGCCGCGTCGAGCACCACGTCGCGTATCTCGTCGTCGGTGACGACCGCCTCCCGCACCGTCTCTGCCATCGCCGCCGAGCGGTCGGCGTCGAGGTACTCCCGGTACAACTGCGGCGCGTCGGTCTGTGCGTCGACCAGCCCGTCGCTGGTCAGGACCACCGTATCTTCGGCGTAGAGGCGAACGCTGCGCGTGTCGACCGGGACCGCCGCGTCGGTCGGGTCCTCGCGGCCCGCGCCGCCCAGCGCGCGAGTGATTTCGTTCCCGTCGGGGTGGACGTGGGCCTCGACGGCGTCTATCTCGCCCTCGTCGGCGCGCTCCTGTACAACAGCGTGGTCTTTCGTCAGCGGAACTATCGACTCGCGGGCCCCGTTGACGAGGTAGCCGCGACTGTCGCCGACCCACCCGAGATGGAGGTGGCCGTCGGCGTACACCCCCGCGACGACGGTCGTGTACGACTGCGTGCCGGCGTCGGCGGCGTAGCGGAGTATCTCGCGGTGGGCCTCGACGACCGCGTTCTCGATGGCCGCCTGTATGTCGGCCTCCCCCAGCGTGTCGGGCAGCGAGTCGGGGCCGATGTCCACGTCGAACTGGGTCGGGCGCTGTCGGGCCGCCCTGACCGCGATAGCACCCAGTCGCTCGGCGGCGACGGTCGTCGCGATGTAGGAGGCCGCGTCGCCGGCGTCGTGGCCGCCAGCCCCGTCGGCGACGACGAAGACGCCGGCCGAGCGGTTCGCCGGGCGGGCCTCGTCGTCGGCCGTCTCGTCGCTCTCGACCTGCTCGCTGTTCCCGGCTGTCTCGCCGACCGCTTCCGGTCCGTCGGCGGCGTCCGTCTCGCCTTCCCCGTCGACCGCCTCGCCCTCGCTCGCGTCGGGGGGGGTCCGCGTCTGCCCGCGGTAGCCGTCGCGGTGTCCCTCCTCGAAGACGAGCACCGAGAGGCTGTCCTCGTTGATTCCCTGTCCGCGCTTCCGGTCGCCGATGTCGTAGTTGGTGCTGTATCGCATAGTCAGTCGGGGTGAAACTCGAAGGTGACGCCGTAGGTGGGGTGGACCAGCGAGACGAGGTCGCCCTCCCGGAGCCGGACCGATTCGGGCGGCACGTCGCCGTGTCTGTCGGTCGGGTCCTCGCCCTCCTCGCGCAGGCGCTCGCGCCCCGCCGCACAGAGGACGCGCTGCCAGCCGGCCCCCTTCTGGACGAAGGTGCCGTTGAGGCTCCGGTCGTGGAGGTGCCAGTCGCCGCCGTCGGTGTCGAACTGGACCTGCACCGAGGAGATGTACTCGCCCTGCGGGTCGTCGATGGTGATGGAGGCCCGCGGCCCGCTAGCGCCCGCGCGGCCGATGGTGTCGCCGGGTTCGACGGTGAACCGCGTGTCGGCCTGCACGTAGACGACCGAGGCCGTCGCCGGCGGCGTCGGGTCCTTGGCTTCGAGGACTTCCTTGAGGACAGTCGCGTTCCGGTAGCGGTAGCGGTAGTCGGACTGGGTGGCGCGCTCGACGATTTCGGCGAGGTAATCCTCGCAGTCCGCGCCGAACCGCCGCGGGTCGACGCCGTCTTTCTTCGGGACGCTGCCTTTCAGCAGGAAGAGCAGTATCTTCCCGATGGAGTAGACGTCCGACCACGGCCCCTGTCGCACGTCGGTCCGGCCGGCCTCCGCGACCTCTCGGGGCTTGAACGACCCCAGAATCGTCGTCCCGGAGTTGCCCGTCGCGGGGTCGCCGTCGGCGTCGAAGCCGGTGGCCGTGTTGAAGTCGATGAGCGTCGGCGTGATGTCGGGCGTGAGCATCACGTTCTCGGGCTTGAGGTCGCGGTAGACGATCTCGTTCTCGTGGAGAAATCCCATCGCGTCACAGAGGTCGATGCCGATGCGCCGGACCCGCTCCGTGTCCTCGATGGGGCCGTGTTCCGCGATGACCTCGTCCAGTTCGATACCGCCCTCGACGAGTTGGACCACGAGGAAGGGCACGTCCCGCTCGGCCACCGTCTCGTAGAGGTCCATCACGTTCTCGTGGCCGCCGGCGGCGCTGATGCGCTCCAGCGAGGCCGCCTCCTTGCGGAAGTACTCCTCGATGACGCCCGGGTCGTTCGACGACTCGGTGTAGTTGGGATGTTTCAGGACGACGGTGTCGCCGCCCTCGGTGTCGACGGCCCGGTAGGCCTTGGCGAACCCGCCCTTGCCGAGGAACTCGTCGAGTTCGTAGCGGCCGGCGATGACGTCACCGGGCGCTGGCTCCCACGTCATGTCACGCCGGGAATGCACCGCGTTGGCTCGCGTGACGCCGCGGTCCCGCGCTCACTGCTCCAACCCCTCGTCGGTGACTATCTTCGTGGCCTCGCTCTGCTCGGCTCGGCCCCCCTCCATCACGATCTCCGTCTCGCGCTCGGCCGACTGGACGGCCCGCGTGTCCGCGCCGTGTATCCGGGTCATCCGTTCGAGTTGGGTCTGGGCCTCGGCGACGTTTCCCTTGCCGAGTTCGGTCCGGATGACCGTCTGCCGGTGGTCCACGTCGACCGCCTCGTTGTGCGCCGCGAGCTTCGCCTCGTCGTCGGTGTAGCGGACGGTGACCGCCCCGGTCGCCGTCTGCCCGCGCGCGGTCAGCGTCACGTCCGCGAGCGTCGCCTCGCGCCCGATATCGCGGGCCGGCGCGTGTATCTTCAGGACAACCCGCTGGGTCTCGCGCTCGACGAGGTCGGGTAGCCGGACGACCGCGGTGTTGTCCTCCCACTCCGGGGCGACTTCCTGTGTCTGTGGTAGCGCGCGGTAGACCTCGCTGACCTCGACGCCGTCGGCCGCGTCGAGTTCGAGGCGGGCGTCGGGCGCGACGACGGTCCCGGCCTCCTCGACGGCGTCGCCGAAGAAGTCCTCGATGTCGCCCGACGAGTCGAGATGGGTCCACTCCCCGCGGGCGGTCGTGCCGAGCGTCCGGATGGTCTCTTTCCGGTAGTCGCTCCCGATGCCGGCGGACTTGATTCGGATGCCCTCTCCGTCTATCTCGCGGGCCAGTTCCGCGAACTCCGGCGGGTCGTGCCTGTTGTCCTTGCCGTCCGATAGCAACAGCACCCGCCGGGCCGTGCTGTCGTCGAGCGGGAGGTCCCGCAGCGAGTCCTTCGCGGCGACGAGGCCGCGGTACATGTCCGTCCCGCCGCCGGCGGCGATATCGGCGACGCGGTCGACGGCCGTCTCGCGGTCGATGTCCCCCCACCGAGTCGCCGGCAGGACGGTCTCGACCTCGCTGTCGAAGGCGACGACGGAGACGTAGTCGTCGGCGTCGAGGAGCCCGAACACCCACTCGGCCCCGTCGCGGGCCTTCGCTATCTCGTCGCCGGCCATCGACCCGCTGGCGTCGACACAGAGCGCTATCTGCCGGGTCGGGCGCTCCGTCTGGCGTCCGGGTTCGACCTCGATTTCGGCGGTCACCCGCGCCCCCTCCCCCGGGACGTACGGTCGGTTGACGTCCGTCTCGACGTTCGCTGTCATGTGTTTGGTCGGAGTTACGAGCCGCCTATAAGTTTTCCGCCGAGTGAGGGCGGAACGAGGTGACGCGTTCGCCGCAGAGCAGTTCGGTAATAATTAATAGATTACCGAGCGTCGGTTAATACATGACAGTCGTCAGCGTCTCCATGCCGGAAGCGTTGCTCGAACGAATCGACGAGTTCGCGGACGAACACGGCTACACCGGCCGCAGCGAGATAATCCGCGAAGCGAGCCGGAATCTGCTGGGCGAGTTCGAAGACAAGCGGCTCGAAGGCCGGGAGCTGATGGGCATCGTCACCGTCCTGTTCGACTTCGAGACCACCAGTGTCGAGGAGAAGATGATGCACCTGCGCCACGAACACGAGGGGCTGGTGGCCTCGAACTTCCACAGCCACGTCGGCGAACACCGGTGTATGGAACTGTTCGTGCTGGAGGGGACCCTCGAAGAGATATCGACGTTCGTCGGGAAGATTCGCGCGACGAAAGACACCCTCAACATCGACTACTCGGTCGTCCCCGTAGACGACTTCGGGACGCTCGCCGACGTGGAGTGAGCGGCCGGTGAGACGGGCGTGCGCCGTCAGGACGCCACGCGCACGCGAACGGTGATACCGTCGGCGTCGGTCACGGCCAGCCCGTCCCCGCAGTCGCGGGGGTCGTACCCCGCCGCGTCGAGGCTGTCGCGTACCGCCGCCAGCGCCTCGCGGTCGGGCACGACCACCTCGAACCACTCGAGCCCGCGACCCGTGCCCGGCCCCGACCGGCTGTTCCAGACGTTCGCGCCGACGTGGTGGTGGTAGCCGCCGGCGGCCATGAACAGGGCGTCGGGATACGTCGCCCGCAGCCCCAGTCCGAGGCCGTCGAGGTAGAACGAGCGCGCCGCCGACAGGTCGGACAGTTCGAGGTGGACGTGGCCGATATCGGTCCCGACCGGGGCGGCCTCACCGCCGTCGCGGTCGGCCCGGAGCGCGTCGGTGTCGAGCGGTTCCGTCGCCATCTCGACGCCGCCGTCGGGCGTCTCACCCCACGTCTCCCGGGGCCGGTCGCGGTACACCTCGACGCCGTTCCCCTCCGGGTCCGTGAGGTACAGTGCCTCGCTGACGAGGTGGTCCGACGCGCCGGCCAGCCGCCACTCCGACTCGATGCGGGCGAGGGCGTCGCCGAGCGCCCCGCGGGACGGGACCCGGAACGCGGTGTGAAAGAGCCCGGTCTCGTCGCGTGAGCGCTCGGGCGCCTCGGGGTCCTCGTCGAGTACGAGTAGGTCCGTCTCGCCGTCACCCAGCACGGTCCGATCACCGTTTTGGTGGTGTTCGGTCAGTCCGACGATGCGCTCGTAAAACGTCGCGACCGTGTCCGGGTCAGTCACCGTCAGCCCCACCCGTCCGACGGCGGTGTCGTCCGGCAGAGCCGCGTCGCGTCTCTCCATGTCGCCCGGTTGTTTCCCCGAGGGGATAGCGTTTTGGCGCCATGCCTAAGACGCGAAGCGCCGAAGTACGGCTATCCGATGACCCGAGCGAACGCCACCGAACTCGTCGCCGACCTGACGCGCTCTGAGAAGCTCTCTCTCGTCCGCGGCACGGCCGACCCCGACGGCACCGCGACCGGCTACCTCCCCGGCATCGACCGACTCGACATCCCGCCGTACCGTCTCGTCGACGGCCCCCTCGGCATCCGCGCGGAGGGTGAGCGCGCCACCGCGTTCCCGGCCTCTATCGCCACGGCGGCGACCTTCGACGCCGAACTGGCACGCGAGCAGGGCCGTGCGCTCGCCCGCGAGGCTGTGGCCCACGGGCAGGACTCCCTGCTCGGCCCCGGTCTGAACATCGTTCGGGTCCCCCACTGCGGCCGGAACTTCGAGTACCTCTCGGAGGACCCCGTGCTGGCCGGCGCGCTCGGCGCAGCGCTCGTCGACGGCGTCCAATCTGCGGGCGTCGTCGCGACCGCCAAGCACTTCGTGGCGAACAATCAGGAGACGAACCGGACCGCCGTCAGCGCCGAGGTCGGCGAGCGCGCGCTCCGCGAACTCTACCTCCCGCCCTTCCGCGCCGCCGTCGACGCCGGCGTCGGCTCGGTGATGACCGCCTACAACCGCGTCAACGGGACGTACATGAGCGACCACGAGCGGCTGGTCGGCGACGTACTCAAAGGGGAGTGGGGGTTCGACGGCTACGTCGTCTCCGACTGGTACGGGCTGGCGACGACGGTCGGCGCGGCGACGGCCGGACTGGACGTCGAGATGCCCGGCGTCCCGATGTCGCTGCCCGACGACTACGAACCGCCCGACGGCATCCCCGACGCCCGCCACGCCGGCCTGTTCGGCGACCCGCTCGAGGACGCCCTCGACAGCGGGGCGGTTCCCGAGGACCGGCTAAACGACATGGTCGCCCGCGTCCTCGGCCAACTGTCCCAGACCGGTCTGCTGGACGGCGCCGACGACCGACAGGGCGAACTCGACACCGACGCCCACCGCGCGCTGGCCGAGCGCGTCGCCGTCCGCGGGACGGTGCTGCTCGACAACGACGACACACTGCCACTGGCTGACGACGCCGACGTGGCGCTTCTCGGCCCGCACGTCGACGAACCGAAACTCGGCGGCGGCGGCTCCTCCGAGACCACCCCGTTCCACGCCGTCAGCCCCGCCGACGGCGTCCGCGAGCGGGCCGAGGGGCGGGTGCGGACCGCCCGGGGAATCCCGGAGATACGGGACGTGTCGCTGTTCGACCGCCTCCCGTTCGTCGAGGCGGGCGCCGGCGACGGCGCGTTCGCACAGGCCGACACCGACCCGTCGCTCGACGACGCGGTCGCGGCGACCGAAGACGCCGACGTGGCCGTCGTCCTCGTCAGGGACGCCACGACCGAGGGCGAGGACCGCGCGTCGATAGCACTCCCCGGCCGACAGGACGAACTGGTCACTGCCGTGGCCGACGCGGCCGACCGGACCGTCGTCGTCGTCCGGTCCAGCGGCCCCGTCGAGACCCCGTGGCGCGACGACGTGGACGCCATCGCGCAGGCGTGGTACCCGGGACAGGCCGACGGTGACGCGCTGGCCGCCGTCCTCTACGGCGACCGCGACCCCGGCGGCCGCCTCCCCGTCACTGTCGCGCCCGAAGGGGCGTACCCCGCGACCGACGACCGGCAGTACCCCGGCGTCGACGGCGAAGCCCACTACGACGAGGGCGTCTTCGTCGGCTACCGCCACTTCGACGCGGCCGACGCCGACCCCACCTACCCCTTCGGCCACGGCCGCTCGTACGCCGACTTCGAGTACCGCGACGCGACGGTCCGCGACGACCGCACCGTCGACGTGACCGTGGCCAACGTCGCCGACCGCGCCGGCCGCGAAGTCGTGCAGGCGTACGTCGAACCCCCCGCGGTCGACGGCGTCGCGCGGCCACGCCGGGAGCTAGCCGGCTTCGAATCGGTCCGCGTCGAGGCCGGCGACAGTGAGACGGTCACGCTCGCGCTCGACGACCTCGCCTTCGAGCGGTTCGCCCCTGAGACCGGTTGGACGGTGGACGCCGGGCGGTACGTGGTCGCGGTCGGCCGGTCGTCGCGCGACGTGCGTCTGACCCGCACCGTCGAACACTAACGCTCTCACGCGTCGGTGGACTCGCCCGGCCGCTTCCCGCGCGCTGTCGCTATCTGGCGCTTCCTAAAGACACAGACGGGTGAAGCGTCTGTTCGGCCGTGGAGTATGATGCCCGCGCGAGACGCGTGGATGCGTCTCGCGGGCGTGTAAGTGGAATGAGAGTATGAGTGGTGGCGGCGAACCGCGTTTCCCAGAGGCTCGCGCACTCCAGTACTCCCCGGAACGCTGGCGGGCTTATCTTCCGTGTTCGGGATGGGTACGGGAGGCAACCCCGCCGCTATGGCCGCCTAACGCCGAGTCACGGAGTCGAACCGTGAGGATACCGGTCTCGGTTGTGTCTTGTACGTGCGATCCAGATTGCGCCTGGACTCGTTCAGTCCGACGAGCGAATCGTCGGTGAATCGAGTCACAGTGCGTATGATTGATGGCTTCAGGTTGTTAGTGCTCGCGGGCTCAACGTCTCGTTACCTCGACGCGTACACCCCGAGTCTATCGACCGCGTCTTCTACGCGGACCTTCGGCGGTGTCTCTTTTCCGGGTGGGTTTCGAGCTTAGATGCGTTCAGCTCTTACCCCGTGTCGCGTGGCTGCCCGGCGTTGCCCTCTCGGACAACCGGTACACCAGTGGCGACCAACCGTAGTTCCTCTCGTACTATACGGTCGTTCCCGTCAGACACCAGACACACCCAGTAGATAGCAGCCGACCTGTCTCACGACGGTCTAAACCCAGCTCACGACCTCCTTTAATAGGCGAACAACCTCACCCTTGCCCGCTTCTGCACGGGCAGGATGGAGGGAACCGACATCGAGGTAGCAAGCCACTCGGTCGATATGTGCTCTTGCGAGTGACGACTCTGTTATCCCTAGGGTAGCTTTTCTGTCATCAATTGCCCGCATCAAGCAGGCTAATTGGTTCGCTAGACCACGCTTTCGCGTCAGCGTCCCTCGTTGGGAAGGACACTGTCAAGCCATCTTTTGCTCTTGCACTCTTCGCCGGGTCTCTGTCCCGGCTGAGATGGCCGTAGGGCGCGCTCGATATCTTTTCGAGCGCGTACCGCCCCAGTCAAACTGCCCGGCTACCGGTGTCCTCCTCCCGGAGTGAGAGTCGCAGTCACCGACGGGTAGTATTTCACTGTTGTCTGGGTGGCCCGCTAGCGCGGGTACCTCTGTAACGACTCCTACCTATGCTGCACATCGGCGACCACGTCTCAGCGACAGCCTGCAGTAAAGCTCCATAGGGTCTTCGCTTCCCCCTGGGTGTCTCCAGACTCCGCACTGGAATGTACAGTTCACCGGGCCCAACGTTGGGACAGTGATGCTCTGGTTAATCCATTCATGCAAGCCGCTACTGATGCGGCAAGGTACTACGCTACCTTAAGAGGGTCATAGTTACCCCCGCCGTTGACAGGTCCTTCGTCCTCTTGTACGAGGTGTTCAGATACCTGCACTGGGCAGGATTCAGTGACCGTACGAGTCCTTGCGGATTTGCGGTCACCTATGTTGTTACTAGACAGTCCGAGCATCCGAGTCACTGCGACCTGCTCCGTTCCGGAGCAGGCATCCCTTATTGCGAACGTACGGGACTAACTTGCCGAATTCCCTAACGTCGGTTGCTCCCGACAGGCCGTGGCTTTCGCCGCCATGGACACCTGTGTCGGATCTCGGTACGGACACCACACTCCCTTTTCACGGGCCCCAGGTTGAACCACGTTGCCCTATCCCGCCGTTTGTCCGCTTCGTGCCGTTACGGCTTCCACGGAGGTTGACGGTTCGACTGGGCGAGTGCCCAGCGTGGTCGACCCCAGGGCGTCGGTTTCACTGTGTGGTGGCACGGGAATATTAACCCGTTTCCCATTTTGTCTCAGTCGAGTTACGGTGAGACTTAGGACCGGCTAACCCTCAGCTGATCAGCAGTGCTGAGGAACCCTTGTCCATTCGGCCGTCGGGGTTCTCACCCGACTATCGCTGCTACTATGGCCAGGATTTTCGTCACTGATCGGTCCACGCGAGCTCTCGCCCGAGCTTCCATCCAATCAGAGCGCCAATCTACTCGGTCACCTTCTGACAGGTGCGGGTAGGTCTCGGTGGTGGATTTGAGTCCCGATCATTTTGGGTGCCTCAAACCTCGGCCGGTAAGCTGTTACGCTTTTCTTAGAGGGTAGCTGCTTCTAAGCTCACCTCCCGGCTGTCTAGGGCTCGAGACCACCTTCAGAGGATTACACTTAATCCACACTTGGGGACCTTAACCTACCGCTGGGTTGTTCCCCTCCTGGTGCACAGGCTTACCCCGCACACCGGAATCCCTCCGTCGACAGCGTTCGTGCGTTTGGAGTTCGACAGGTGCGCCGACTCCTCTCGGAGGCGGACACACCAATCGGTCGCTCTACCACACGAACTACCTCGGGAGAGGTCATGCTTCGACATGTTTCGATTGGAACCAGCTGTTGCCGGACTCGATGGGCCTTTCACCCCTACACGAAGGTCACGAGAGGGTATTGTAGGACACCAACTCTAACAGGCCTCCACGTGCCTTTCGGCACGCTTCACCTTGCCCACGTGTAGATCGTCCGGATTCGGGTCGTGTCCGAATGACTCCCCGCGCTTGAACACGGCGGCCCTCGTCGTAAGACTGCGGCCATGTCGGTTTCCCTGTGCCTTCCCCGATGCTCGGGTTAGACTTGCCATTCAGACACACTCCCTGGCTCGTTTTTCAAAACGTACGACGGAACACCGGCTTCCCGCGAGTCTTACTGGAGGCTCGCGCCTCGGTCATTCGTCGCGGGACCTTTCGTGCCCCGTCGCTCGATCGCCAACTGAGTTCATGCTCTATTTCGCCTCCCGTCTGAGGGTACTTTGCAGCGTTCGCTCACGCTACTTGTTCACTATCGGTCTCAGGTTGTGTTTAGCCTTCGCAGTCGATGCCTGCGAGATTCGCGAGGGATATCCAACCCCCGCTACTCTGGAACTACCGCACGTCGTAGTGGTCTCGATTACGGGGTTGTCACCCTGTGTCACGCCCTGTTCCAAGGGACTTCGTCGAGACGGTCGGACGCTGAGGGGTAGCCCTGACACCACATTGCCCGTGAGGGCTTCGGTTTGGGCTGTGTCGCGGTCACTCGCGGTTACTGACGACATCACGTTGCGTTTTCTCTTCCGCCCGATACTGAGATGTTTCAGTTCTCGGGGTTCCTCATTGCGCGAAGCAATTGCGTCGGAGATTCTCATTCGGAAATCCATGGTTCTTAGCCTCCGTGCGGCTCCCCATGGCTTATCGCAGCTTGGCACGTCCTTCATCAGCGCCTGAGCCGAGCAATCCACCAGCTGGCATAGTAGCCAACGTCGTTGTGACTCGTTGAACTGAACGAGTCCAGTGGACGCCTGGATCGCACGTACATACGGTTTCATCCTCGCCCCCAAGGTGGGAGTGGTGGGCGAATCGACCCTTCCCAGCCTCGCTTTCACGCGGGCTGGTGCATCTGTCGTCGTACCGCTATCGAGCCACGTCCCACACTTAAGGGGAGCGGTTCGAACACGGTACGAGGTACGGACCCGTCGGGAGTTGCACCCGACACCCCGTGAGGGGTATCCGCCTCGGATAGGTCTCGTGAGCCCAGCGGGCCCAACAGTCGGCGCTTGCCGACTACGTAGGTGGGCTGGGGCAAAGCCCCAGTCCCGTTCTGTAGGAGGTGATCCAGCCGCAGATTCCTCTACGGCTACCTTGTTACGACTTAAGCCCCCTTGCGGAGCCCAGATTCAACCATCGCATGATGGCTTCATCCGGACCCCACTCGGGTGCTTTGACGGGCGGTGTGTGCAAGGAGCAGGGACGTATTCACCGCGCGCTTCTGACACGCGATTACTACCGAATCCAGCTTCATGCGGGCGGGTTTCAGCCCGCAATCCGAACTACGACCACGTTTGGAGATTGGCTTCACCTCTCGGTGTCGCGTCCCACTGTCGTGACCATTGTAGCCCGCGTGTTGCCCGGTCCATTCGGGGCATACTGACCTACCGTTGCCCGTTCCTTCCTCCGCTTTAGCAGCGGCAGTCTCCGTAGTGTACCCGACTACCTCAGGGGTATCGCTGGCAACTACGGATGCGGGTCTCGCTCGTTGCCTGACTTAACAGGACGCCTCACGGTACGAGCTGACGGCGGCCATGCACCTCCTCTCAGTAGCTCGGGTAAGGTCGTCAACCTGACCGTCGTTACTACTGTCGGGACCGGTGAGATGTCCGGCGTTGAGTCCAATTAAACCGCAGGCTCCTCCGGTTGTGGTGCTCCCCCGCCAATTCCTTTAAGTTTCATCCTTGCGGACGTACTTCCCAGGCGGCTCGCTTATCGTCTTCACTACGGCACATCACGCACTCGTGGTGCGTGACATACCTAGCGAGCATCGTTTACAGCTAGGACTACCCGGGTATCTAATCCGGTTCGAGACCCTAGCTTTCGTCCCTCACCGTCGGGTCCGGTCTCTCGACGTGCTTTCGCCATTGGTGGTCCGTCCAGGATTACAGGATTTCACTCCTACCCCGGACGTACCCGTCGAGTCTCTCGGCCCCAAGCCGTGCAGTTTCCACCGGACGCCGACCAGTTGAGCTGGTCGATTTCCCAATGGACTTGCACAGCAGGCTACGGACGCTTTAGGCCCAATAAGATCGGCCATCACTCGGACTGCCGGTATTACCGCGGCGGCTGGCACCGGTCTTGCCCAGTCCTTGTTCCTGTACCACCTTACGGTACAGAAAAGCGAGGGCTATATGCCCTCGCACTCGGAGTCCCCCTATCGCACTGTCGTGCAGTGTAAAGGTTTCGCGCCTGCTGCGCCCCGTAGGGCCCGGTATCTTGTCTCAGATACCGTCTCCAGGCTCTTGCTCTCACAACCTGTACCGATTATGGGCATGGTGGGCCGTTACCCCACCATCTACCTAATCGGCCGCAGCCACATCCTACAGCGCCGGAACGTTTCCAGCTCTCGGCACTCCAGCCTGAGAGCTGTATCCGCTATTGGCCTCAGTTTCCCGAGGTTATCGCGGTCTGTAGGGTAGTTTGGCCACGTGTTACTGAGCTATATGCCGCGGGTCTGAACCCGCGCGACTAGCATGGCTAAATCGGACTCCGATAGCAATGGCCTCCGGCAGGATCAACCGGAATGTGCTGACTGAGTCAGCGGCGGGCGTTGCTCGATGCAACGTATGAGTGTGGTATCACTCCGTCGGAAGCGTAACACATTGGAATCTTCCAATGTTGACTGTTGGGTCCGTGGGCTCACATCAGATCCCTCCAGTACGGCGGACCGCAGGGCCGGGATCCTCATACTTCGAACACGGGCGGTGCCCCGAAGGGCGACCGCGGCGCGCTCTGAGCGAACGATTCGACCGGCGAGCCGGTCGAACCGTGTCGGGCCGGGGGCGCTCCCCGGCGCGACCTTCGCATTCATTCGGATGGGAGGGGTACATATAAATGACTCGTCTCGAAGCCGCCCTGTTGCGACCCCACACGCCACACACGTGACGTGACGCCGTCACACATCGAATCGCAAGACGTGGCCGTTGTGTCATCGGGAAAGATAATCTCAGTTACCGAAACGGTGGCTCGAGTTGTCGAGTGGGCGCCGCCGGAGGTGGTACAGAGCGCTATTGAGCGGGATAGAGACGCTCGTCCGCATCGGATGGAGTGCAACTTGACGGTAGCTGCGTCGCGGTGCCGCGCACGCGGCGCGTAGAGAATAATCAGGCGCTCAGCGAGTCGAGGTGGCCCTCGTCTCGGAGCTGGTCGGCGTCTTGCCCGTCGTATCGCCACTCGACGTTGGCCTTCTCGTCTTGCCAGTCCCACGGCTCGGCGAGGACGACGTCGTCCTCGTTGATCCACGTCCGGAACTTCATTCGACCGGGGATGCGCCCCATCCGGGTCTCGCCGTCCTCACACTGGAGTCGGACGTGGTTTCCGCCGAGGTGTTCCGTTACGACCGCGAACAGTTCGTCGTTCGTAGGCATGCGGAGGTTCCGCCGCCCTGTATCTTCGCTCACACTCGTAGTTGGGTCCCCAGACGTATAGTTCGCCCGAGAGTTGCGATACCGAGTCACACGACGGGGAAGGAGCGGAGGCTGGTCGGTGGGGAGTGTCGGAGAAGCGTCGGCGGCTCAGTCGGCTGCCAGCGTCAGCGGCTCGTCGGCTTCCTCGGCCATATCGTCGGTGAGACCGTGGGACAGTGCGAAGACCGCTTCCTTGTGGTCGGTCTTGGACTTGTGAATCGAGGTGGGTTTGACGCCAAGTGTCGCGTACTCGTCGTGTGCGACGACGGTGTCGCGCTCGATCTCGTAGTGGTTCTGTACTTGTGCGAGGAGTCCGTGCAGATGGATGAGTTCCTGCTTCTTCATGGATACCACAGCGTAGTGGACGGAGGGTTATAGTATTATCTTGCCAACTGTTCGCACGGACGGTGGTTGTGGGTGCCGTCGCGGGCAGTGTGGGCCGCCGAGTCGGCCCGGGACGTACACGAACGACCGCCCAAATTGTTGGGAATCGAATACTTAATCCGCGTGCGGAGGCTACGGACGGTGATGAACTGGAAACACCCACGAAACGAGACGGCAGCGGCACACAAGCAACGGGAGTCACGAAGCGGGACGCGGTGGTCGTTCCTCGCGGCAGCAGCGCTGGCGGCGTAGACCGGCGGCTCACTTTTCGACGGCGTCGTGTGGCCCGAGCGGCCCGTGGTTCGGACAGACGCCGGCTATCGGGGTCGCGTTGAGACAGCAGTGCCGGCGGTCCGTAGCGACGAGACCCGTCGAGAGTACAGCACCGCAGTACCGGCAGGTGTGCTCGGTATCGCCCATACCGCCCCTTCACGCCGACAGACCTAACACTGGCGGACGCGGGGAGCGGCCGATGGTATATACGCCGCGAGACCGTACGTGTGGTATGAACGACACGGAACGGGACCACCCGGAGTCGGACCGCGAGTGGCGCGAACGCCTCACGGACGAGGAGTACCGCATCCTCCGCGAAGCGGGGACCGAACCGCGATTCAGCAGCGACCTCCTCGATGTCAAAGACGACGGGGTGTTCACCTGCGCCGGTTGCGGTGCCGAACTGTTCGACAGCGACGAGAAGTTCGAGTCCGGCACCGGCTGGCCGAGCTTCTGGGACGTCTACGCGGCGGGCAACGTCGAGACCCGGCGCGACACCAGCCACGGGATGAACCGGACGGAGGTCGTCTGCGCGTCCTGCGGGGGCCATCTCGGACACGTCTTCGACGACGGGCCGGAGCCGACGGGCAAGCGGTACTGCATCAACGGCGCGGCGCTGGACTTCGAGGGCGACTCGTAGCGACCCGAGGCACCGGAACGCTTTTTTCGCTGTTCGGGATTGCTACGGGTAGGGTTGTCACGTGACGGACGACGAGGCAGACGCCGACGGCGAACCGGTCGGCCGGGCCGACGCGCCCGGCGCGACGAGTACCGATCCGCCGACCGCCGACGCGCCCGACAGAGACGCCGGCGGGGAGTCGTACCTGCTCAAAGCGAGCCTCCGGACGTTCCCGTGGCTCCGGACGGGTCTCGCGGCGGCGGGCGCGTTCGTGGCCCAGTACGCCGTCTTCGCGCTGCTTTTCGTCCTCGGCCCGTCGTCCATCGACGTAGACTCGCGCCGGGAGTTCGCGGTCCTGCTCGGTCTGCTCGTGTACAACGCGAACCACGTCCCGACGTTGGTCACGGCCGACGGCGCGACCATCTCGGGGAACCCGTACCGGAACATTCTCTACGGGGCACAGAGCGAGTCGGTCCCCGTCGTCGTGTTCTTCCTCGTCCCGATAGCGGCGCTGGTCCTCACCGGCGTCGCGGTCGAGCGGTGGCGCGGGGCCGACCGGACGGACAGCGTCTTCGAGGAGGCCGCGCTCGTCGGGACCGCGGTGGCGTTTGGCTACGTCGCCACCGGCCTCGTCGGGCACCTCGTCTTCGTCCGCGAGATAACGTTCCCCGAGGCCACCGGTTCCGCACAGCCGGCCGCGCTGTGGGCCGTCATCCTCATGTTCGCGCTGCCGCTCGTGTTCTCGACACTGGGCGCGCTGGTGATGTACGTCTACGCCGAGTACGCCTGAGCAGGGTTACGCGTACGTCCGCTCGGCGAACTCGAGGATGCGTTCGGACTCCGCCATCGTGACGCCGTACTCGTCGTCGACGAGCACCGGGACGGCGCGCTGGCCGGAGACGCGCTTGACCGCGTCGCGCTCGGAGTGCAGCGCCTCGACCCACACGCTCTCGTAGTCGACGCCGAGTTCGTCCAGCCGGTCCGCGACCGTCTCGCAGTACGGGCAGCCGTCGAGTCGGTATAGCGTCGTCGCCATACACACGCGACGGACGCGACGGCAAAGGCGGTTGCGCTTCCGGCGGCACCGCTCCCCGATAGCGTCGAAAGAAGTGGTGAAGCTGGCTTACTCGTAGAGCCAGCTCTCGTCGATGCGCTCCCAGTCGACCAGTTCGTCGTCGTCGAAGAACAGGTCGATTTCGCGCTCGTTCGCCCCCTCGTCCTCGTGGTCGGAGCCGTGGATGACGTTCCGACCGAGGTCGAGTCCGTAGTCGCCCCGGATGGTACCGGGCGCGGAGTCGGCGGGGTCGGTCTCGCCCATCATCCGGCGGACCTGCCGCGTGGCGTCCTGACCTTCCCAGACCATGGCGAAGACCGGACCGGCGGTGATGAACTCCACGAGGTCGTCGAAGAACGGCTTGTCCTCGTGTTCGCCGTAGTGCTGCTCGGCGAGGTCGCGGTCGATCTGCATGAACTTCCCGGCGACAAGCTTCAGCCCGCGGTCCTCGAACCGCGAGACGATGTCGCCGACGAGCCCGCGCTGGACCCCGTCGGGCTTGACCATCACGAAGGTTCGCTCGGCGTCGGCCATCAGGCCTCGGCCTCCTCGGCTTCCTCGTCGTCGCTGTCGTCGGACGACGCCTCGCTCTCGTCGTCCGCGTCCGCGGCGTCTGCTTCGTCGTCGGCCTCGTCGTCGGCTTCAGCCTCGTCTTCCGCCGCTTCGAGGTCGGGGGCCGCCGACTCGTCGGCTTCAGCTTCGGCCTCGTCCTCGGTTTCGGCGGCCGCCGCCTCGGCGGCACCGGCACCGCCGGCCTCGGTCCACTCGAGGTTGCGCGCCTCGCGGCCGAGGTCGGCGTTGTTCTCGCACTTCGAGGAGCAGAAGTGGACGGTCGAGCCGTCGTTGCGGACGAGCATCGTGCCCGTACCGGGCTCGATGTCGGCACCGCAGTAGTCACACTCGCGCGTTCGGGGCATGGTTACTGGCCTCCGATCTGGTCGGCCTCGCGGGCCGTCTCGCGCAGTTGGAGCACGTCGCCCTCGCGGACCGGGCCGAGCACGTTCCGGGTGATGATTCGCCCTTGGTTCTCGCCCTCGCGGATGCGGCACTTGACCTGCATGGCCTCGCCGTGCATCCCCGTCCGGCCCACGACTTCGATGACTTCGGCGGGCGTGGAGCCGCTGCCTTCGGATTCCTCAGCACTCATCAGTGGTCACCTCAGCGGAGCTCCTCGACCTTGTCGGCGATGTCCTCGACGTCGGCGTCGGCCTCGCCCGCGTCGACGACGGCGGCCGCGGCGGAGCCGACTTCGAGCCCGGCGGCGTGGCCGAGGTCGTCCTGCTGCTCGACGAAGATGTAGGGGACGCCCTTCTCGTCGGCGATTTCGGGAATGTGCATGACGATTTCCTCGGGCTGAACGTCCTCGGCGACGAGGACGAGTTCGGCCGAGCCGCGCTCGACGGCCTTCGTGGTCTCGTTGGTTCCTTTCTTCACGCTGCCTGTGTCTCGTGCGACCTCCAGCGCCTCGAGGGCGTCGTCCTCGAGGTCCGCCGGAACGTCGAAATCTACGTATACTGGCATTTGTAGGTCACCTCCTGCGCGCGGACTCAGGCTCCCCCGCCGTTCGCGGGTCGCCCCGCGGCGCACCCCGCTGGTGCGAGTTGTCCTGAGAAGGCTGGGAGCATCATCAACCCGGCGCAGGCTGTACCCCAATCTGTGCCACCGGCCCTAAAAGCGCTTTCGAAGCCGAAATCCCGTGACAGCGCGCCACACGGTCGCTGTCGGGCGGTCGCGCGCTGTGTAGGGGACGGGAGGGGGCGCGTTGCGGGGCGACCCGTCTCCGTCAGGCACATACTCGCGGGTCGCCCACGCTGGGGTATGGAACTCGCGCGGTCGCTACGCGAGGAGGCCCGCCGGACGAACGAGCGTCGGATGCTCGTGCTGGCTGGGCCGGCGACCGTGACGCGCGACCGCGCCCGCGAGGCGCTCGACGCGGCGGGCGTCCCACGCGCGGAGACGACGGTGGTCGGGCCGGAGCCGTTCCTCGACTGCGAGCACCGCGAGCAGTCCCGCGCCGGCGACCTGTTGGGGCGGACGCGGGCGGCAGTCGTCCTCGACGCCCACGGGGAACTGCGGCCCAACGCCGTGGGCCGGACCGTCGGGGCCGTCGACGGCGGCGGCCTGTTCGTCCTGCTCGCGCCGCCACTGGAGGCGTGGCCGGAGCGACGCGACGCCTTCGACGAGACGCTCGCCGTGCGGCCGTTCGGCGTGGACGACGTGACGGGGCACTTCCGTCGCCGACTGGTCGGGACGCTGCGGGCCCATCGCGGGGTCGCCGTCGTCTCGGTCGACGAGGACGGCGTGACCGTCGAGGACGACGGGCTGACCGACCCCGCACCGCGCCGGGCAGCACCGGCCCCGGAGCCGCCGGCGACCCACGCGTTCCCGGACGAGGCGTACGCGGCCTGTCGCACCGCTGACCAAGTCGAGGCGGTTCGCGCCTTCGAGGCGCTCCGGGAACCCGGCGCGGCGGTCGTCGCGGAGGCCGACCGCGGCCGCGGGAAGTCGAGCGCGGCCGGTTTGGCCGCGGCGTCGCTCGCGGCCGAGGGGCGAGACGTGCTCGTGACCGCGCCGGCGTACCGGAGCGCGAGCGAGGTCTTCGAGCGCGCCGGGGAACTGTTCGACGCGCTCGGCGCGGCGGTCGAGCGCGACGACCCGGCGACGCCACACCGCCTCGACGTGGACGGCGGCGGCCGGCTCCGGTTCGCCGACCCGGCGGACGCCGTCGACCTGCCGGAGCGCCCCGACGCCGTGGTCGTCGACGAGGCGGCGGCGCTGCCGGTCCGGCGGCTCGACGCCCTGCTCGCCGCGCCGGCCGTCGCGTTCACGACGACGGTCCACGGCTACGAGGGTGCCGGCCGGGGGTTCTCGGTGCGGTTCCGCGACCGCCTCGCCGAGAGCGACCACGCCGCGACCGACGTGACGCTGACGACGCCGATTCGCTACGCAGCGGCCGACCCGGTCGAGACGTGGGCGTTCCGGGCGCTATTGCTCGACGCGCGCCCGCCGGCCGACGAGTTGGTCGCCGACGCGACGCCCGAGACGGTCGCCTACCGGCGGCTGACGGCCGCGGACCTGCTGGCCGACGAACACCTGCTCCGGGAGGCCTTCGGCCTGCTCGTACTCGCACACTACCGGACCGAGCCGGCCGACCTCGCGCGCCTGCTCGACGCGCCGAACCTCTCCCTGCGGGCGCTGACCCACGGCGGCCACGTGGTTTCGGTCTGCCTGCTCGCGCGAGAGGGGGGCCTCGACAGCGAGACGCGGGCGGCGATGTACGGCGGCGGGCGGGTCCGGGGCAACATGGTTCCGGACGTGCTGACGACACAACTGCGCGACGAGGCCGCCGGCGTCCCCGTGGGCCAGCGCGTCCTCCGGGTCGCCACCCACGCCGCGGTCCGCTCGCGCGGGCTCGGCTCCCGCCTGCTCGGCGAGGTCCGGGCGGAGTTCGCGGACGGGGTCGACTGGCTCGGCGTCGGCTACGGGGCGACGCCGGAACTGGTCCGGTTCTGGCGGGCGAACGGCTACGGCGCGGTCCACCTCTCGACCTCGCGCAACGACGCCAGCGGCGAGTACTCGGCCGTGATGCTGGACCCGTGTTCGGAGGCCGGCGCGGCGCTGGCGCGGCGACACGCCGAGTGGTTCTGCGAGCGCGCCGCGGCGATGCTGTCGGACCCGCTCGACGACTGCGACCCCGACGTGGCCCGGGCGACGCTGCGCTCGGTCGACGCGGTGCCGCCGCTGGACCTCTCGCCGTGGGCGTGGCGGCTCGTCGCCGGGGTTCCCGGCGGCGCGGCCGTCCTCGATACGAACCCCGCCCCGTTCCGGCAGTTGGCCGTCCGGCACCTCGTGGCCGGCGACCCCGAGGCTCTGACCGACCGCGAGGAGCGCCTGCTGGTCCGGAAAGTGCTGCAGGCCCGTCCGTGGACGGCCGTCGCCGACGGACTGGGCTTCGTCTCGCGCCGGCAGTGCATGCGGGCGCTGGGCGGGGTCGCCGAAACGTTGACGACGCTGTACGGCGACACGTCGGCACGGGAGGAACTCGACCGCCACCGATGATACTCGCTCTCGACACCGTCCTCGTCGCCGTCGCCTTCGCCCTGCTGGTCGGCGGCGTCGTCGGCA
The DNA here is from genome assembly GCF_055632455.1 of Haloarcula sp. MBLA0138. Classification (NCBI taxonomy): domain Archaea; kingdom Methanobacteriati; phylum Methanobacteriota; class Halobacteria; order Halobacteriales; family Haloarculaceae; genus Haloarcula; species Haloarcula sp. MBLA0138. The sequence goes on from NZ_CM145746.1 coordinate 1,428,948, forward strand.
GCCTCGTGCCGCAGGTCCCCGGCGCGCCCGTCTCGCTCGCCGGCGTCTACGTCTACTGGGTCGCCACCGGGATGACCGAGCCCGGCCCCCTCGTCCTCGCCGGCCTGACGCTGGTGGGCGTCCTGACGTGGGTCGTCGACTTCGCCGGCGGGGCCATCGCGGCCCGGGTCGGCGGCGCGTCCACGACGACAGCGGTCGTCGCCGGCCTCGTCGGCGTCGTCCTGTTTTTCCTCACCGGGACCGGCCCACTGGGGCTCGTCGTCGGCGTCGCCGCGACCGTCTTCGGGCTGGAGCTGTACCGCCAGCGCGACGCCCGGAAGGGGCTGAAAGCCGCCGTCGTCACCACTCTCGGGATGCTGGCCTCGGGCGTGATACAAGCGCTGCTGACCGGGTCGATACTGGTGGCGATGGTCGCCGTCGCCCTGCTATGACGACCTGCGAGGCGAGAGACTGCGAGCGCGACGCCGCGGTCGAGCTACACCTACCGCGGGGGGAGAACGAGCGGGTCTGTGCGGCCCACGCGCGAGCGCGGGCACAGCAGGACGGCGTCGTCGCGGAGCCACTGGCCGGCCGCGGGGACGGGTGGCCCTAGAGAGCCCGTTCGAGCATCACCTCGTCGACGTACTCGCCGTCGAGCTTGTAGTGGTCGGCGCGGACGGCCGCACGCTCCCAGCCGTGGGCTTCGAGGAAGGCGATGGCGTCCTCGTTGGTGGCCGGGACGGAGTTGTACAGCTTCTCGTAGCCGTTGGTCGCCGCCCACTCGGTGCCACGTTGGAGCAGGTGCGCGCCGATGCCGTAGTCCCGGTACTGTTCGAGGACGCCCAGCGTCAGCTCCGCGGTGTGGCTCAGCTTCTCGATCTCGGGATGTTTGAGGTGGACCCAGCCGACCACGTCGCCGTCGATGCAGGCGACGAAGAAGATGCGCGACTCCAGTTCGTTGTGCCGGAGGAGAACGCCCTCGGAGTCGACCACGCCGGCGACCGTCTCCGCGTCGACGTACTCGCCGCCGCCGATGGCCGCCCGGATGGCTCCGACCAGCCCGGTCAGGTCCTCCTGTCTGGCCTGCCGGATAGTGAACTCCACGTCGCCGGACTCGAACTCCTCGGCGACGGTGTCCTCGTAGGCGACGCGCAGGTCGCCGTCGCGCTCGTCGAGGACGCCGTCGCGTTTCAGGATGGCGACGTGGTGGCCGAACGGACGTGGCTCCATCCGGAGGGCGTTCCGGACGTTCTCCGCCGGCACCGAGCCGTGGGACTCGACGTACTCGTAGATATCCCGGCGGTCCGCGTGGTCGAACTGCAGTGGCTCTGTCAACTCCATGGTATTCGCTACCACAGGACAGTACTTAATGGTTTGTCATTACATAGTGACAGTAGCGGGGTCCAGCGGACGGCGGGTCGGCACGGGACTTTTGACGGCGGAGCAGCCAGTGAGGGTATGCACGGCGACGAGTGTCCGGCCTGCGGGCGCGAACTGATACCGTTTGCCGACCTTCCAGCGGAGACACGCGACCGCCTCGAAGCGGCCCCGGACAGACAGCGCCAGTCGGTGGCCCACCGCCGGGCGAAGCACACGGTCTGTCCGGAGTGTACGCTGGAGATTCACGGCTGCGGGCAGCCCTACGCCGTTCCGACGGCGGCACCGGACCCCGCCGCCACGGAGTAGCGGCCGCCGGCGCACGCCGGACGGCTCACCGCTCGGGGACGCCGGTCATGATTTCTGCGGTGTCCCGCGCGTCGCGGGTGTCGACGAGCAGTTCGGCGGCCTCGCGGACGGTGAAACGCCCGTCCAGTTCGACGCCGTAACAGGCCGCGTAGAGGCCGAGCCACGCGTTCATCGTCCGCTCCAGCCGGTCGAACGTCGCCTCGTCGAACCGGACCCACGTCTCCCCGGTCCGGGCCTCGCAGTACAGCGCCACGGTCGGCCCGAACCCGCGCCTGAGCAGGTCCGTCGCCAGTTCGTCGTCCGGCGGGTCGGGGTCCAGCGACTCGCGGTGCCGGTCGGCGCGGCGTTCGAGGTCGCGGAGGCGGTCGCGGAGTCCGTCGAACTGCTCGGACACGGGTCAGCCCTGCTCGAACTCGACGCCCTTGCCGCCGGCGGGGTGTTCCCAGCGGGTGTCGGCGACGACGGCACAGGTCCCGCACTCGACGCAGGGCTGGGTGTCGAGGCTGACGAGGTGCTCCTCGCGGCCGTCGGTCTCGACGCGCTCGTCGCGGTAACAGCCGCCGCCGAAGTCCGCTGCGCTGACCGGGCAGGCGGTGACGGCGGTCCCCGAGGCCTCGAAGGAGTTGTCGCGGAGTTCGATGTGGGGGTCGCCAACGTCGTAGGTCAGGTCGCCGATGCGGTCGTCGAGTTCGGGCGGCGAGACGGTGTTCTCGTCGGTCACCCGCTCGCCCAGTTCCTCCGCGATGACCGTCGGGAGCGTGACGTAGGGCAGTTTCGTGTCCGGAATCATCGAGACGAGCGTCGGCGAGTTGTACGCCCGCTCGACCAGCCCCGACGCCGCCCGCACGCCGAACCGCCCCAGCGCCGAGTCTGCGACGGCGTTGGCGACGCCGTCAAGCGGCCCGACCTCGCCGAGTCGCCCGACGACGCTGTAGCCGGTCGGGCGCAGTTTGTCCATGACGCCCTCGTCGCGGAGCTTCTGCTCGTAGAGCGCCCCGGCCCGGTCGGGGTCCCCGCGGGCCTTCGCGTCGGCGAACGCCTCGGCGGCCAGCGCGCCGGCGGTGACGGCGTGGTTCATCCCCTTGATGATGGGGCCTTGGGCCTGCATCTGCCCGGCGGCGTCGCCGACGAGGACGAGCCGCCCCTGATGGGGCGAGGGATGAGCGACCTTCTTCGAGTCGGGAACGAGTTTCGCGCTGTACTCGCGCTCCGCGTAGTCGTCGCCGAGCCACTGGGCCAACAGCGGGTGCGTGAGCAGGCCGTCGAGCAGGTCGTGGGGTTCGGCGCGCTCGTCGGCGAGGGAGTCGAGGTGGAAGACGGTCCCGATGGAGAGCGACGCCTCGTTGGTGTAGAGGAAGCCGCCACCGCGCACCCCGTCGAAGAGGTCCCCCGAGAACAGGTGGGCCTCGCCCTCGTCGTCGTCGATGTCGAACCGCTCGTTGACCGTCCCGGGCTCCATCTCGACGACGGCCTTCACGCCTTGGAACCACTCCGCCGGGTCCGCCCAGTCCATCAGCCCGGCGTCGCGGGCCAACTCGGAGTTGACGCCGTCGGCGGCGACGACGAGGTCGGCCCGTATCGGGTCCAGTTCCTCGCAGGTCACGCCGACGATGCGGCCCCGCTCCCGGAGCAAGCCGGTGACCCGGACCTCGGTCAGCAGACCCCCGCCCGTCTCGCGGGTGCGTTCGTGGACGCGCTCGGCGAGCCACGAGTCCATCTCCCGGCGGAGGACGGCGTCGGCCCACGCGGTGTCGTGGTGGTGGAGGTCGCCGATGTCGAAAGTCTTCACGCGGTCGCCGGCGACGTTGTGGATGTAGTTCTCGGTGACCGGCCGCTCGGTGGCCTCCGCGCGGAACTCCGGGAACAGTCCGTCGACAGTGTAGGGCGCGGACTCCTCGGCGTAGATGAGGCCGCCGGAGACGTTCTTCGAGCCGGCGTCGACGCCCCGTTCGAGGACGAGCGTCTCGACGCCGTTGCGCGCGAGATTCGCCGCCGCGGCCGCGCCACCCGGACCGCAGCCGACGACGACGGCCTCGTAGTGTTCGGCGTCAGTCATCGCCGGCCTCCTGTAGCGCCCCGACCAGTTCGCCCGCCTCGACCGCCTCGGTCAGCCGGGGGAGGACCTCGAACAGGTCCCCCCGGACGAAGTAGTCGGAGAAGTCGCGGATGTCGGCCTCGGGGTCGGTGTTGACGGCGATTATCGTGTCCGACTCGTCGCAGCCGACCTTGTGCTGAATAGCCCCCGAGATGCCCGCGGCGAGATATACGTCCGGCTCGACGACCTGTCCGGACTCGCCTATCTGGCGGTCCTCGCCGACGTACTGCTCGACGTGACCGTCAAACGAGTACGAGGAGGTGATGACGCCCCGCGAGAGGCCGAGGTCGGCCTCCTCGAAGGCGTCGACGAGGTCCAAAGCGAGTTCGATGCCCCGCGTCGGGTCGTCGCCGATGCCCCGGCCGACGGCCACGACCACGTCGTTGCCCGTGAGGTCGACCCCTTCCGAGAGCGTGTCGTGGTCCGCGACGGCGACGTGGAACCAGTCGTCGTCGAGAGCCAGTTCGTAGGCGACGACCTCGGCCTCGCGCTCGGGGTCGGGCTCGGGCAGGTCGAAGCTGCCGGGGATGACCGACGCGCCCTGCGGGTGGAAGTCCCGGTCGGGCTTGTCGATACAGAGGATCGTCGAGTACTCGAAGCCGGAGAAGTCCGGGCGCTTCATGTGGAGGACCCGCTCGAACTCCGTCTTGTCGCCGGCGGAGCCGACCTTCGCCGGATTGGAGATGACCTCGGAGTCGATGTACAGCCCCGAACAGTCCGAGGCCAGCCCGGAGTCCAAGGCCCCTTGGACGAGCGCCGAGAGGTCCCGGCCGTTGTTCGTCGCGGGGAAGACGGTGTATCGCGGTTCGTGGTACGTCTTCCAGTCCACGTCCTCGTGGCCCGCGCTGGCGAGGTCGCCCCCGGCCCGCATCATGTCGACGACGATTTCCGTGTAGGGGGTGTGGCGGAACCGTTCGAGCCGGTCGTCCTCGTGGTAGACGACGAGGTCGGCCCCGCAGGCGACGACGTCGTCGACGTGGTCGCTCGCGTCGGCCCCCACGAGGACGGCCACCACCCGCTCGTCCGCGTCGTAGCGCTCGTTGTAGCCGTCCATCAGCTCCCGGGACTTCCCCAGCATCTCCTTCGACACGTCGAGGAGGTCGCCGGCTTGGGTCTCGCAGTAGACCCACATGTCGCGGTACTCGCCGCCGACGGTCCCCTCGACCCACTGCTTGTCGTTGGTCGGGTGGTCGAGTTCGGGGTACTTCTCCTCGGGCGGGAGGGACTCGGTCTCCGTTTCGTCCCCGTCGTCGTCGCTCCCCTCGACGGACTCGATGCGGCTCTCTATCTGCGTTATCGCGGTCGTTCGCTCCTCGCCGGCCCGCTCGCGGTCGAGCATGTCGCGCAACACGTCGGCGTCGTCGACGTCCCGGACCAAGTTGGCGATGTCGGCGACGGTCAGGTCCGTCAGGTCGACCGTCTCGGGGTCGACGGCCCCATCGTCGTCCGCGACGCTCTCGATTCGGCTCTCGATGAGCGTCACGACGCCGGTGCGGCCCTCGCCGTCCTCCTCCAGCGCGAGCATCGCCCGCAGTTCGTCGGCGTCGTCGACGGCCTTGATTTTCGGGCCCAGTTCCGCTATCTCGTACTCGGTGGGGTCGATTTCGGGCACGGTCAGTCACCCGCCGCGTGGGGCGCGAGTTCGTCCACGACCCGTTCCATCTCGGCCGCGTCGTCGGCGTCGACCACCGTCGCCTCGCGCTCGGAGGGTGCCTTCGGGATGGGGTCGACGCCGGCGACGATGGTCGGCGAGCCGTCCAGTCCGATGTAGTCCGGGTCGAGGTTCAGGTCCTCGTGGTCCCAGACGGTGAGGTGGTCCTCGTAGTCCTCGGCCCGCCGGACGGTCTCGGCCCGGCGGTCCTTCTGTCGCAGCCGGTGGCCGGCCTTGCGGTAGGTCGGCTCGAACTCCGGGTCGGCGACGACGAAGCACGGCATCGGGGCCTCGACGGTCTCTATCTCCGAGATGTCACCCTCGACCAGCCGCTTGGCCCGCAGGACGCCCTCGTCGGTGTCTATCTCCAGCGAGACCACGTGGGTCACGATGGGCCAGCCCAGACAGTAGGCGGCCTGCGGGCCGGTGTGGCCCGTCTCCCCGTCGGCGGTCTTGAACCCCGCGAACACGAGGTCCGGCGGTTCGTCCAGCCGCTGGATACCAGTGGCGACGGTCATCGCGGTCGCCCACGTGTCGGCCGCGCCCATCTCCCGGTCCGAGAGGAGATAGAGGTCGTCGGCGTACACGTCGGCCATCCCCTCGCGCAGGACGTCCTCGTACCCGGGTGGCCCCATGCTCATCAGCGAGAGGTGGCCGCCGTTGCGGACCGTCGTCTGGAACGCCGCCCGGAGCGCGTGCTTGTCGTTCGGGTTCATCACTGTCGGCGTCTTCCCCCGTTCGAGGTGCCCGTCCTCGTCGAACGAGACCTGCCCCTCGCGGAAGTCGGGGACGCCCTTCGTCAGCACTACTGTGCGCATATGTAACACGACCCTCGTGAACGTACCTCACGAGCGGTCAGTAATAAACTTATGTTTACAACTCTGTCTGACACGTTCCGTGACTGAGCGGCGGCGAAGGAAAGCATCGACTACCGACAGCGCGCGGGAGAAGCGGCTGGAACCGGGGTTGCGACGAGAACGGCCGGCAGCGACGGCGACGAACGGACGGTAGGCCGCGGCGAAAGGGCGAACGACCGACTCGACCGGAGTCGACGAAGCGGTCAGATGCGGCCGGCGCGTCCGGGGTCGACATCGATGGCGTCGACGGGACAGACGTCGACACACAGCATGCAGTCGATGCACTGGTCCTCGTGGGCCGGGTCGGCCTTTATCTCGCTCTCGGGGTGGCCGGGCGTGTCGACCCACTCGAAGACGTCGACCGGGCAGTCCTCCAAGCACGCGCCGTCGGCGATGCAGATGTCGAAGTCGACGGCGACGTGTGTGCCGTGGATGCCCGCCGTCTCCGGTTCGTCGACCGGCCCCCAGACGTTGTGGCCGTCGTGTTGCTCGACGACGTCGCGGTTCTCCTCGAACTCCGGGTCTATGGCCATTGGTATCTAATCCCACTTCGCCGCGCTACTTAAAATTTCCATCGAACGTCAGCGGCTCCGGTCGGGACCGCCACGCCGTCGGTCGGTTCCGTCGCCCGTCCCGTTGCGGACCGCGTCTGGACCCCCGGGGCCGACCGGGCCGTCGCCGCGGCCGGCGAGGGAACGGTTGAGGAACGCGGTAGTCCGCTCGTAGACGTCGTCGTAGAACGCCCCGTGGAACGGGAACCCGTGGTCGCTCTCGACGGTCGCGTGCTCGACGGTCGTCAGCGGCTCCAAGGCCTCGGCGAACAGTTCGGACTGCACCGGCGGCACCGTCCCGTCGGCCGTCCCGTGGAGCAACAGCGTCGGCGGCATCGAGACGTCCGCGTGTGTCACCGGAGAGGCCAGTTCGTAGGCCTCCGGGACCTCCTCGGGAGTCCCGTCGAGGTATTTCCGGTGGGGAGCGTCGTCGGTCACGTCGTCGGCCTCGACGGCCTCGAAGTCGTAGACGCCGGCGTAGCCGACGGCGGCGTCGAGCGCCGACGAGGCACCGGGGTACAGCTTCGGCTCGAAGGCGGGGTCGTCGGCCGTCGCGGCCGCGAGCGCCACGAGGGTCGCGCCGGCGGAGTGACCGACGCCGACGACGCGGTTGGGGTCGGCCCCGTACGCCTCGCCCTCGGCGCGAACCCACTCGATGGCCGCCTTCACGTCGACGACCGGGGCCGGGAAGGTCCAGTCGGGTGCCAGTCGGTACTGGGGTTCCACGACGAGGTAGCCGTCCGCGGCCATATCGATGGCGTGGCGGGCGAACTCGCCCTTGTCGCCGACGAGAAACGCGCCGCCCCTGACGAGGACGGCGACGGGCTTCGGGCCGCCGACGGCCGGGCAGTCGTAGAGGTCGAGCGCCAGCCGCTGGTCCTCGACCGTCTGGAACGGAACGTCCCGCTGGACCGACACCGTGGTTTCGGCGCGCTCTGACACGGGCGTGACTGGGGCCCTGTGAGTAATAAGCCCGTCGTCAGAGGGCGCACCGGCCGGCACGGTGACCGGCGTCGTAGAGCCACCGCACGGCGTCGGCCGCCTGTCCCGGGTCGTGGCCGCGGTCGACCAGCGCGGCCCTGAGTTCGGCGTCGGTGGCGTCGCCGGCCCTGACGCCGTGTTCCTCCAGCGCACACAGCTCCGGTTCCGAGTGGTCCGCCAGCGTCAGCCACGCGCGTCCCTGCATGGATGCATCAAGCGGGGCCACCGGCAAAAGACTCAGTCAGACGGGCGGCGGACGGCCGACCCTCTCCCGCGCCGTCAGGGGTGAGCGAAGTACGCCACCGACTCGCCGTCGGCGTCGACGCTGTCGAGGCGGGCGAAGCCGACTCGCTCGAACTGGAGCAGATCGTCGGCCGCGTAGTCGAGCACGCCCGGTTCGGCGACGCCGGTCACGTCGCCGTCCATCGTCCGCAGGCGCAGCGCCGGCCCGTCGGCCGGTGCCCAGTGGACCACGTCGACGCCCTCCTCGCGGACCGCCGCGATGTCGTCGCCGACGTACTCGAAGGCGTCGCGGGTGTGCCGGACGCAACCGTACCCCTTGAGCCAGACGCGCTCGCCGTGGGGCGGCAGGTCGTCGCCCTCGACGGCGACGGACCCCGTGACCGGTATCTCGCGGCGGCCCCGCTCCTCGAAGTCGGGGTGTAGCGGCGGCTCGCCCGCGTCGGGGCCGCCGACGACCTGTCGCTCGACGAGACCGCCCGTCGCCTCGTCGTCCCGGACGAAGAAGGCCCGGTCGGTGTCGTCGTCTATCAGGTCGCGGTTGTTGGCGTACACCGACGACATGGCGAGGTCGACGTTCGACGTGGAGGTGCCCAGTTCGACCATCGCCGCGACGACGGCGTCGCCGCGGATGCCCCGCCGGCGCAGGCTCGCCACCGTCGGCGCGCGCGGGTCGTCCCAGCCGTCGAGTTCGCCGTCGGCTATCAACTCCGAGATGGTCGAAGTCGACATCGACACGTCGTACTCGTCCAGCTGGACGTGGCCCCAGTGGACGACTTCGGGGTACTCCCAGCCGAAGTAGTCGTAGAGGAAGCCCTGTCGCTTCGCCGAGTCCTGCAGGTCGATGCCGCGGATGATGTGCGTGACGCCCAGCAGGTGGTCGTCGAGGCCGCTCTGGAAGTCCAGCATCGGCCAGCACCGATAGTCGGCCGCTTCCTCGCGGGGATGGGGCGTGTCGACGATTCGGAAGGCCACCCAGTCCCGGAGCGCGGGGTTCTTGTGGGTGATGTCGGTGCGGACCCGGAGAACCATCTCGCCGCTCGCGTACTCGCCGTCGACCATCGCCTCGAACTCCTCGCGGACGGTCTCGACGCCCTTCTCGCGGTGGGGACAGGCCTCGCCGTCGTTTTTCAGCTCCGAGAACGCCGCCTGCGGACAGGAGCAGGTGTAGGCACCCCCCTTCTCGATGAGGTCGCGGGCGTACTCGTAGTAGGTCTCGACGCGGTCGCTGGCTTTGAACACCTCGTCGGGCTCGAACCCCAGATACTCGATAGCGTCGAGGATGGCGTCGTAGGCGTCGAGGTCCGGCCGCTTGGTCTCGGGGTCCGTGTCGTCGAAGCGACAGTAGAACTCGCCGTCGTAGCGCTCCTTGTAGGTGCCGACGACGGCGGCCATCCGTGCGTGGCCGATGTGCCACGGCCCGTTGGGGTTTGGCGCGACCCGCATCCGCACCGTCTCGTACTCCTCGGCGTTGGGCAGGTCCGGCAGCGGGTGGTCCTCGCCCTCGTCCTCGGCTTCGAGTTCGGCCAGCTTCTCGGGGGCGAGTTCGGCCAGTCGCTCGCGGCGCTCCGAACTACTCATCCCGTTGACCCGGTCGATGACCGGCGCGATGACGCCCGGAATCTCGTCGCCGTGCTCGCGGAACTCCGGGTACTCGCCCATCAACGGCCCCATGATAGCGCCGACCTGTGCCTCGCTGTCGTGTTTGACCGCGTTGAGCAGGGCGCTCACCTCGGCGGCGTCCCTGACCCGGTCGCGCAACTCGTCGTCCATTATCGGACCCTGCGGCTGGGAGGGTCAAAACGCCGTCGGGTTCGTCGGCGGAGCGGCGACGCGGACGCCCAGAGCGGGGCGGCGGAACCGCCCGGACTCACTCGCGGTCGGCCGAGCCGGGCCGCCACGAGAGGGCGGCCCCGTCCGCGTCGCCGTGACGGGTCACCGCGGCGACGAGCGCGACGGCGGCACCGAACTCGACGACCATCGACGGGAGGACCAGCGCCGGCGGGACGTGACCCGCGACCAGCACGGGCGGCCGATTCATCGTCGTGTGCAACAGCGCGACCAGCCAGAGGTTCCCGGAGAGGGCGTAGACGGCCCCGTACGCGAGGCCGATGACGGTCAGTTCGACCAGCCGGCCGGCGAGCGCGCCGCCGACGCCGTTGCCCAACACGATGAACCACCGCGGGAGGTGAAAGAGGGCGAACAGCACCGCCGCGACGACGACGCCGACCGCGACCGCACGGCGCGGGCCGCCGCCGACGAGCGACACGACCTTCGACTGGAGGTACGCGCGGAAGAACAGCTCCTCGGGCAGCGCCGTGAACAGGGCGGTACTCAGGAACGCCGCGAGGTACGGAAGCGGGTGAGCGAGGGCCCGCGACGCCGCGGGCTCGAAGCCGGCCAGCCCGCCCAGCGCGAGCGCGTACGCGGCGACGTTGTAGAGCGCCCAGAACGCGAGGAGGACGCCGACGGCGGAGGCTGCCGACCGGGCGGCCGGGATGACCGACCGCGGGTCGATTCCCTCAACGGCGAACGCGCCGACCGCGAGCGCGGTGAGGAAGACGGCCCACGCGATACCCAACACCGGCGGCGGCGACCCGCCACCGACGAGCGTGAATCCGACGAGGGGAGCCACAGTCAGGAGGTACGCTACGACGGGGACCAGCGGCCCGCGGTCGAACGACGGCGGGCCGACGGCTGTGAGCGACATCCGGTCGGTGTTCGCGCGACCGCGGAAAATGGACTTCGGTTCCGCGCGGTCGGTGCCCGCCGCGTGGGGCGGGTCGCGGCCGCGCGAGGGCTCGCCGCGGTGCCGTCAGTACTCTCGCTCGACGAGGTAGTCCGCGATGCCCGCGAGCAGGTCGCGGGGCTCGTTGTCGGGCAGGACTTCGAGGTTCGCCTTGCCGCTGGCGATGAGGTCCTGTGCCGTCTCGCGGGCGTACTCGATGGAGCCGACGGCTTCGAGTTCCTCGACGGCCGCGTCGATTTCGGCCTCGGAGACGGCGGCGACGGAGTCGGTCTCGACGAGGTCGTCGATGTCCAGCCCCTGCTGGCTGGCGTGCAGCGTCACGAGCGTCTGCTTGTTCTCGACGAGGTCCGAGCCCCGCTGTTTGCCGAGCTTTTCCGACGGCGTCGTCAGGTCGAGCAGGTCGTCCTGAATCTGGAACGCGCGGCCCACGTCGAGCCCGTAGTTGTACAGCGACTCGACGGTATCGGCGTCGGCACCGACGAGCGTCGCCGGGATGGCCGCCGCGGCCCCGTACAGCACCGCAGTCTTCAGTTCGACCATCTCCAAGTACTCCTCGGGCGTGACCGCATCGCGGCTCTCGAACTCGATGTCGAGCGACTGCCCCTCGCAGATGCGCGTACAGGTCGAGGCCAGCCGTTGGTTGGCCGCGACGGTCCGCTCCGGGGCCGCACCCGTGGCGAGCAGGAACTCGAAGGCCTTGGAGTACAGCGTGTCGCCGGCCAGAATCGCCGTCGAGAGGTCGTACTCCTCGTGGACGGAGGGGACCCCGCGCCGCAACGGGTCGTCGTCCATGATGTCGTCGTGGATGAGGGTGAACGTCTGGATGACCTCGATAGCGAGGGCGGCCGACAGCGCGTCGATGTCGTCGCCGCCGAGCGTCGGGAACGCGCGATAGTCGGCGGCGGGCGGTTCCACGTCGAGCAGGGATTCGGCCACCAGCAGCAACACGGTCGGGCGGAGCCGCTTCCCGCCCGCGTCCAGCAGGTAGCGGGTCGCCTCGTAGAGTCCCGCCGGCTTCGTCACCGGGAGGTCCTCGGGGAGCGCGTCGTTGACCCGCTCCCGGCGCGCGACGATTGCGTCTTCGACCCGCTGATGGCGTCCGGACATCTGTTACTCGGTGAGCTGAATCATGTTGCCGTTGCGCGTGATGTGGAGGTCACGGCCGACCTGATAGCCCATGTTCTCCGCGAGGTCGACGTACGGCGAGAAGCCTTCGAGGCTCTGGTGGGCCGGGATGACGTTCCGGGGCTGGAGGGCGTCGAGCATCTCGTAGTGGCCCTCCTGTCGGAGGTGGCCCGAGACGTGGATGTCGTCGTAAATGCGAGCGCCCTGCATGCCGAGCAGCTTCTCGGACTGGTAGCGCTGGCCCTCGTTGGTCGGCTCCGGGATGACCCGGGCCGAGAAGATGACCTTGTCGCCGTCGTCTAGCTCGTAGGGCGTCTCGCCCCGTCCCATGCGGGTGAGCATCGCGCGGGGCTCGCCCTGGTGGCCGGTGACGATGGGCAGGAAGTTCTCCTTGCCCTCGTTCATGATGCGCTTGAACGTCCGGTCGACGGACTTGCGGTGGCCGTACATCCCGAGGTCCTCCGGGAAGTCGATGAAGTCCAGTCGCTCGGCGGTCCCGGAGTACTTCTCCATCGAGCGGCCAAGCAGGACCGGCTGGCGGCCGATGTCGTCGGCAAACTCGACGAGACTCTTCACGCGGGCGATGTGCGAGGAGAACGTGGTGGCGACGATGCCGCCGTCGTAGTCCTCGACGGAGTACATCACGTCCTTGAGGTGCCGCCGGGCGACGGATTCGGAGGGCGTGCGGCCCTTCTTGCCCGCGTTCGTACAGTCCTCGATGTACGCGAGGACGCCCTCGCCCTCGCGGCCGATCTCCCGGAACCGTTCCATGTCGATGGGGTCGCCGATGACCGGCGTGTGGTCCATGCGCTTGTCCAGTCCGTAGACGACCGACCCCTCCGGCGTGTGCAGGACCGGGTTGATGGCGTCGATGATGGAGTGGGTGACGTTGACGAACTCCAGTTCGTTGCGCTCGCCGATGGACATCGTCTCGCCGGCCTCCATCTTCACGAGGTCGTTCTGGACGCCGAACTTCTCCTCGCCCTTTATCTGCTGTTTGACCAGTTCGATGGTGAACGGCGTCGCCACGACGGGGGCGTCGTAGCGGTGGGCGAGCTTCGAGATAGCGCCGATGTGGTCGAGGTGACCGTGTGTCGGCACGATGGCCTTCACGTCGCCTTCGAGGTCGGACATGACGCGGTCGTCCGGAATCGCGCCCATGTCGATGAGGTCCAGCGAGTGCATCCGCTCGGTCTCGACGTTGTCGTGAATCAGTACCTTCGAGAGGTTCAGGCCCATGTCGAAGACGACGACGTCGTCTCCGGCACGGACGGCCGTCATCTGACGACCGACCTCCTCGTAACCGCCGATTGTTGCGATTTCGACTTCCATGGTTGTGGGTCCGAGTGGAAGCCGTCCGTGAACGCGCGGTCGGCAGGGGCGACGACGGTATCGGCTGCGAGGCGACGTCTCGGTTCCGTGGACTCCGCAGGCCGACCGGGGTCCGCCCGTAGCCTCGGAGTCCGCTGTGGAGGGGGCCGGATGCCCCACGACATCTGTCCGTCGTCTGCCGGCCGCCGAACCGCGGTCCGCGGGCGGCCGTGCGCTCGGTTACCCGTCGCTACAACGTGGCGTCTTAAAACGGTGTGGGTTCGCTCGCGGGCTACTCGTCGTCGAGCGCGTCCGAGAGCGGGTCGCCGTCGTCCGCGACTTCGAACCCGTCGACGCCCTCGTCGGCGAGCGTCTCGTCGGCGTCGGCAGCGGCGTCGGGGTCCGACGGCGGCTGGTCGGCCTCGTCGTCCGGCCCCACGGCGTCGGCGAAGGGGTCGTCGCCGCCGGTCTCGTCCACGAACGGGTCGCCGCTGTCGCCGCCGTCGAAGAGGTCGTCGGTCGTCCGCGGCTCGCTCGGTCCATCGGGGGTCCCCGCGCCGTCGGCCGGTGCGTCCGTCGTTCCGTCGCCGGGCGCACTCGCCGTCCCGTCGGCCGGCGGGGTGCCCGTCTCGTCGGCCAGCGGCGCGTCGCTCCCGCCGGTATCGGCCGGGTCGTCGACCGAGTCCGCGGCGTCGCCCGACTCGTCGCGCTCGGCGGGCGGCGTCTCGAACTCGGAGGGGTCCGGCGGCGTCCACTCCTGTGGCTCCGGCTCCGCCGGCCCGTCCGCCTCCTCGGCCGTCGAGTCGTCGGTATCGGGGTGTTGCTCGAACGACTGCGCGTCGGCGGGTTCCGACGCTTCCGATTCGTCGGATGGTGCGGGCTCTTCGACCGGCGCGGTATCGGCGGTCGGCGCGGGGTCACCGGCTCCAGCGTGTTCTCCGGTCGTCGGGGCCTCGTCGTCAGTTCCGGCTCGCCCCCCGGCTGCCGAGACCCCGTCGGCGTCGGCAGCACCCTCCGCCGCCGGCTCGTCGGCCGTCGGTGGCGCGTGCGTCGAGGAGTCGGTGTCGACGCCGTCCCCCGAACCGTCGTCGGCCGGAACCGGCTCTGACCGCGATTCACCGGCCACGTCCGTTCGATCGTCGGTGGTCGGTTGGTCGGCCGGCGTCGCCTCGGTGGCTGGAGTCGGGTCGTCGCTCGCGGTCGGCGACTCCCCACCTGCGGCCGGCGTCGCTTCCGCGTCCGGCGTCGGTTTCCTCTCGACGGGCGTCCCCTCCGGTTCGGGCTGAGCGGGTTCGGCGTCGTCCGACTCGACGGGGTCGACCGCCGACGCGGGCTCGGTGTCGTCTCCGTCGGCCGGCTCCGGGGTCGACGCCGGCTCTCTCCCGGCGTCGGTCGCGTCGGCGTCCGGCGAGTCACCGACGACCGGGTCCGCGGGCGTCATCGGCGGGGCGTCTTCCCCGTCGGCTTCCGCGGCGTCGGCCTCCGAGCCGGCGTGACTCGACAGCGCCGTCGCGGCACCGACCATCGTCGCGTCGGCGACCAGTTTGTGCACCAGCCCGAGGCCGCCGGAGACGGTCAGGAGGACGCCGAGGACACCGACGAGGACGCCCGCGACGGCCTGTGCGCCGCTTGCCTGCGTCGATAGTGCGAACGCGCCGTCGGTGAGGAGGTACGCGCCGACGGCGACCAGTCCGCCGCCGACGACGCCGACGACGAGGAGGTAGCCGAGGTACTTCGTACCGTAGCGGTAGACATCGGACAGCCCAACAGCAGACATAGTGCGACAATCGGTAACGGCGGTCAAATAGGTTACGACGGAGCCGGCCGGCAGCACTCAATCGGACCGGCCACCGACGGTCGTGCCAACGGCCTCGCCAGCGAGGAACGCGGCCAGTTCGTCGGGGCCGAACACCTGCGCCGGCGCATCGAGTGCGAGCAGCGCACGTACCTTGGCGGCCATCCCGCCGGAGACATCGGTGGCGTCACTCCCGCCCAGTGCGGCGGCCGCGTCGTCGAAGGCGTCGATTCGCTCGATGACCGCGTCGTCGGCGTCGAGGACGCCCGGGACGGTCGAGCAGACGCCGACCCGGGCCGCGTCAACCGCCGGCGCGAGTTCGGCGACGAGTTCGTCGCCGGAGAGTACCGTCGCGCCCTCGCCGGCGTGGGCGACCACGTCGCCGTGGAGTACCGGGACGAACCCCTCGCCCAGCAGCGTCCGGACCTGCGCGGTCGGCAGCGAGAGCGTCCCGTCGGCGTCCCGGCTGGCCGCCGAGAGCGGGTGGACCGGGACCGCCGGAACGCCCCGGTCGGAGAGAGCGTGGACGACGCGGGCGTTGAGCCGCTTCATCGCGCCGTGGATGGCGCGGACGCCGGCGGCGTCGCGGGTCCCCACGGTCGTGCTCACCCCGTAGTCGGCGGCGTGGTGGTGGCCGAAGCTCCCGCCGCCGTGGACGACGACGAGGTCGTCCGGGCCGTCGGCGACAGCGCCGGCCGCGGCCGCGAGCGCGTCGTCGTCGACGGTCTCGGGGCGCGTCTTCTCGGTGACGACGCTCCCGCCGAGTTTCAGGACCGTCGTCATTCCCGGCGGACCCCGTCGGTGTCCAGTTCCGCCCGGAAGGCGTCCTCGCAGCCGGGGGTGTACTTCAGCGCCGTGAGCGCGTCGTCGGTCTCGTCCAGCGCGACGATACACCCGCCGCCGCCCGCCCCGGTGAGCTTCGCCCCGTGGGCGTCGGCGTCGCGGGCGGCCCACACCATCGAGTCCAGCGACCGCGAGGAGACGCCCAACGCGGACAACAGCCCGTGGTTGAAGTTCATCAGGTCGCCCAAGGCGGCGTGGTCGTCGGCTTCGAGCGCCGACTCGCCCTTCCGGACCACGTCGCCGATGGCCCGCACCGTGTCGTCGGCGAAGCCGTACTCCTCGCGGAGGTCCCGGACGCCGGCGACCAGCGCGCCCGTATCGCCCGCGCCGCCGTCGTAGCCGATGACGAACGGGAGGTTGCCGACCCCGTCCAGCCGACGGCAGTCGTCGCCCTCCACGCGGACCGCGCCGCCCATCGCCGAGCAGAAGGTGTCCGCGCGGGAGGCCTGCCCGTCCTGTACCTCGTACTCGACTCGGTAGGCACGGTCGGCTATCTCCGCGGGCGAGAGGTCGACGCCCAGTTCCGCCGCGGCGGCGTCGATAGCCGCGACGCCGACGGCCGCCGACGACCCCAGCCCCGCGCCCAGCGGGATGTCGCTCTCGACGACGATTTCGAAGCCGGCGTCCGGTCGGTCGGCGACCGCGCGGGCTTGCTCGACCGCCTCGCTGATGTAGCCGACGCCGGCCTCGACCAGCGACTCGGCGACGTCGATGTCCGGATGGCCGTCGCCGTCGGTGTACTCGACGGTGTAGCCGTCGAGCGTGAGGTCGTCGGCGTGGACTCGCAGCCCCTCGTCTATCTCCCGCGCTGTGACCCGCGCCCGCCGCTCGATGGCGCACGGGACCGCCGGCTCGCCGTAGACGACCGCGTGCTCCCCGAAGAGGTAGACCTTCCCGGGAGCGCTCGACGTGACCATACCCGCCCGTGTGCCCCGAGGGGGTTAGGCGTTTTCGGAGCGTCTCACGCTCGGTCGCGCTCGACGACCCGCATCGACATCTCCTGTCGCGGGTGGGCCGTCAGCGAGGGCAGCAGTTCCAGCGGGGTCTCTCCGAGGAACTCCAGTCGGTACTCCTGTGCCGTCCGCGCGACGATGAGTTGGGCCTCCAACATGGCGAGGTGTTTGCCGATGCAGTGGCGCGGCCCGCCGCCGAAGGGGAAGTACGCAAAGCGGGGCCGCTCGCCGGCTCGGTCGGGCCGCCAGCGGTCCGGGTCGAACGCCTCGGGGTCCTCGTAGAAGCGGTCCGAACGGTGGACGCCCCACTGGGGGAGCATCAGCGTCGTCCCCGCCGGGACGTCGTAGCCGGCGAGGGTCACGTCGCCGGTCGGCTCGCGGAAGACGGTGTACACCGGCGGGTAGAGCCGCATCGCCTCCTGTACGACCCGCTCCAGATACTCCAGTTCGCGGACGTGTTCCATCCCGGGCCGGTCGTCGCCGACGACCGCGTCGAGTTCGGCGTGGAGTTTCCGCTCGGCCGCGGGGTGTTCCGAGAGCAGGAACCACGTGTAAGTCAGCGTCAGCGCCGTCGTGTCGTGGCCGGCCAGCAGCATCGTCATCATCTCGTCGCGCAGTTGCTCGGAGGACTGCCGGCCGTCGTCGCGGGCCCGCAACAGTACGGAGAGGAAGTCCATCGGCCCGTCCGCGTCGGTGCCGACATCGTCCTCGCGGGCGGCGATAATCTCGTCGAGCACCCCGTCCAGCGTCTCGACGGCGGCGTCGAACTCCCCGTCGCCGGGCATCGGCAGCCACTCCGGCGCGGCGAAGCGCAGCGGGTCCGGCTCGAACCGCTGGCCTAGCGGCACCAGTTGCTCCTCGATGGTCCGGACCCGCTCGTCGGAGAGTTCGACGCCCATCATCAGGTCGAGGATGACGTCGAGCGTGGTTCGGGTCATCACCTGCTCGACGTCGACCACGTCGCCGTCCCGCCAGCCGGCGACGCGGTCGGCGGCGTGGCCGGTGATGCGGTCGGTCATCCCCGACAGCCGGCGCATCGAGAACGCGGGGTTCGCCAGTCCCCGCTGGCGCTCCCACGTCTCCCCCTCGCTCAACAGCAGGCCGTCGCCCAGTAGGTCCCCCAAGGCGTCGCCCTGAAAGTCCGGCTTGCGGAAGTCCTCGGCCTCCGAGACCAGAATCCGCTCGATGGCCGTCGGGTCACAGACCATGTAGGTGTCCATCGGCCCCATGTCGAACCGGGCCACGTCGCCGTAGGCCCGTTCCAGCGCCGTGATGAACCGGAACGGGTCGCGCGCGTACGTCCGACTGCTGCCGAACAGCGGTTCCCCTTGCGGGCCGGGTGGCGTCCCTGACATCGACTGCTAGTTGGGCTGGAGACGTTTGAATCGCGTGCCAAACCGCCGCGCTACAGCCACCGGCCGGGGTCGAGGTCCCAGCCGGTGTGGCGGCCGACCCAGACACCGGCGACGCCGCCGACGGCGCTCAGACCGACGGTGTACAGCAGGAACAGCGCGAACACGAGCGCGAGGAAGAGGTCGAAGGCGGGCGAGGCCGGCCCGATGCCGTAGCCGAGCACGGCGCTGGCGAGGTAAACGGTGGGGACGAACAGGACGAGCAGCGGGAGCGCCGCCGCGACGCCGGCCAACGCCCCGACCCACAGCCCCACGGCGTAGCCGCCGCCGCGGCGGTCGGCCGCGACGGCCCCGCCGAGGAGCGAGGAGAAGGGGACGACCGAGAGGACCACCGTCACCAGCCCACCCCACCCGGCGTCGACTAGCGTCTCGCGCATCTCGGTGGAGTGTCTGCCCGGCGCGGTAAATACCTTCCCGGCGTCACCGCCAGAGGTCGGTGTCGTACCGGACGTAGTTGCCGAGCCAGCCGCCGGCGACGCTCAGGCCGACGATGTACGCGAGGCCGAGAAGAGCGGCGGCGAAGACGACGAGGAACCCGACCGCCGCCAGCACGTTCGGGACGCCGGCGAGCAGGAAGCTGACCAGCAATCCGAAGACGGTGGCGAACGCGATGAAGACGACGAGTCCGAGCAGCCCGGCGACGAGGCCGACCCGCAACCCGTCTTCCCGGGAGCCGCCCTCGAGGTATCCGGCGACGGCCCCGCCGAAAAGCGGTGCGAGCGGGACGAACCCGCCCAACAGCGCCGTCGCTGCGGCACCGACGAACGCGTTCCGGAGCGTGTCACCGTCCGCCATCTGGTCCCCGTTGTCGGTCGAGGAGGGTATGTCTTACGTCGTGGCGTCGCTGGTGGAACACGCGGAACGGAAAAACCGAGCGCCTCAGAGGTCGGACTCGAAGTCGTCGAGCCCGTAGGCGGGTTCGGCACCGCGGCGGTCGAGCGTCTCGTTGGCGAGCAGCCAGTAGACGACCGACAGGGCCTTGCGACCCTTGTTGTTCGTGGGCACCACGAGGTCGACGTTCGACGTGGTGTTGTTGGAGTCACACATCGCGATGACCGGGATGCCGACCGTGATGGCCTCCTTGACGGCCTGGGCGTCGCCGATGGGGTCGGTGACGACCACCACGTCGGGTTCGATGTAGCCGTCGTAGTCCGGGTTGGTCAGCGTGCCGGGGATGAACCGGCCCGTCCGGGCGCGCGCCCCGACGGCGTCGGCGAACTTCTCGGCCGGGAATCGGCCGTACTGGCGCGACGACGCCACGAGAATCTGCTCGGGGTCGTAGTTCGCCAGGAAGTCCGCTGCGGTCCGGATGCGCTGGTCGGTCGTCGAGACGTCCAGCACGTACAGCCCGTCGGTCCGGACGCGGTGGATGAACCGCTCCATGTCCTGGGTCTTTTGCTGGGTCCCGATGTGGACGCCTGCGCCGAGGTAGTCCTCGACGGGGATGAGGAGGTCGGCCTCCGACTGCTCGTCGGGCATGACGTCCTCGTCGAGCTGGGGACCGGTCTCCTCGTCCGCGGGTTCTTCGGCCTCGGCCGTCTCCGTGGCGTCGGCGGGCTGTTCGGCTTCCGTTTCGGTCTCTGCGTCGGCGTCGACAGCGTCCTCGTCCTCCGCGGACGGGTCGTAGTCGGACTCCGAGGCGTCGAGACCCTCTTTTTCGTTGCCGCTCATACTGCGTTGTCCTCGATACGGATGAGTTCGTTCAGTTTCGCTGTGCGCTCGCCCCCGACCGCGCCGGTCTTGATGAACGGCGCGGCCGTGGCGACGGCCAGATGGGCGATGGTCGCGTCCTCCGTCTCGCCGCTGCGGTGGGAGACGACCGACTCGTAGCCGTTGTCGCCGGCCAGTTCGATGGCGTCGACGGCGTCGGTGAGCGTACCAATCTGGTTGGGTTTGATGAGGATGCTGTTGGCCGCGCCGGCGTTGATGCCGGCCTGCAGGCGCTCGACGTTGGTGACGAACAGGTCGTCGCCACAGACGAGCGTCTGGTCGCCGACCCGGTCGGTCAGGTCGGCGAAGGCCTCGTAGTCGTCCTCGTCGAGGGGGTCCTCGACGTAGACGAGGTCATACTCCTCGACCTTCCCGGCGATGTAGTCGATCTGCTCCTCGGTGGAGCGGACGCGGTCGCCGTAGACGTAGCCACCCTCCTCGGCGTCGTACAGTTCCGCGCCGGCGACGTCGAGCCCGAACGTGATGGCGAACCCGAAGTCGTCGGCGACCGTCTCGACGGCCTCGGCCATGATTTCGAAGGCCGTGTCGTCGTCGATGGAGGGTGCCCACGCGCCCTCGTCGCCTTTGCCCGAAGGCAGGTCGCGGTCCATGAGGATGTCGTGGACCTCTTGATGGACCGCGGCGTTGGCGAAGACGGCCTCCTCGACGCTGGGCGCGCCGACGGGGGCCGCGAGGAACTCCTGAATGTCGGTTGCGTCCGCGGCGTGTTCGCCGCCGCCGATGATGTTACCCAGCGGCGTCGGGTACTCGTTGCCCCGGAAGGTCCCACCGAGGTGCTGGAACAGGGGCGCGCCCAGCACGTCGGCACCGGCCTTGGCGGCCGCCATCGAGATGGCGACGGCGCTGTTGGCCCCGATGCCGGAGAAGTCGTCCGTGCCGTCGGCGGCGTGCAGCGCCGCGTCGACGTCACGCTGGTTCCCGGCGTGGACCTCGCCGACGAGCCGCGGGACGGCTTCCTCGCGGGCTTTGGCGATGGCCTCGTTGGCCGGGAGCTCGATGGCCTCGTACTCGCCGGTGCTTGCGCCGCTCGGTGCCTTGCCGCGGCCGAAGCCCCCGCTCTCGGTGAGGACGTCGGCCTCGACGGTCGCGTTGCCACGCGAGTCGAGGACGCGGCGGAGTCGGACGTCGGTGATGCGTGTCACTTGTGGTCACCTCGCTTGACAGTGAAGGGCAGGACGCCAGCGTCGTACTCCTCGGCCGCGATGAGGATGGGCTGGGTCTGCTCCGTGTCGATGAGCACCGGCGCGCCGTGGGCCAGCTGCAGCGCTCGCGCGCCGAGTTTGCGGGCCTTCTCGTAGCGGCTCTCTTGTGTGCTCATTGGTAGGGTGAGACGATGTCGACGAGGTCCTTGTGCGAGACGAGCATCCGGCGACAGCAGTGTCGCTCGACGCCGAGCTCGTCGAGGACCTTCTCCGGGTCCTCGGGCTCGTCGGCCTCGCGGGTGCGGGCCTTGAACTCCTCCCAGTGCTCGCCGACGACGTTGCCGCAGGTGAAACACCGGACCGGTACCATCATAGCTCTCTCACCTCAGCGGTAGGACTTCTGGTAGCGGGCCCGAGCGCCGGGGCCGCCCCACTTCTTCGGTTCGGACTGGCGAACGTCGTTGACCAGCAGCGAGCGGTCGAACTCCATGAACGCGTCGCGTAGCTCCGCGTCGTTCGTGAAGTCCACGAGGCCGCGGGCGATGGCGGTGCGGGCCGCGTCGGCCTGCCCCATGACGCCCCCGCCCTCGACGCTGACTTCCACGTCGATGTCGTCGCGGAGGTCGGCCTCCGCGATGCGGAACGGCTCCAGCATCTTCAGCTGGGCCAGTTCCGGTTCGACCAGTTCGACGGGCTGGGAGTCGATGCGCACGCGCCCTTCGCCCTCGTGGATAGTGGCGCGGGCGACGGCGGTCTTCTTCTTGCCAGACGTGTTCGTTACCATGTCTTGTTCGCTCCGAGGTGCTCGCTGATTTCGTCCAGCGTGACGAACTTGATGTTCGACAGTCGGTCGAGCGACGTGCCCTCCAGAACCTCCGCCTCGTCGTAGGGGTTCCCGACGTAGACGCGGATGTTCTCGAAGGCCTCGCGGCCACGGGACTTCTTGTGGGGCAGCATGCCGCGGATGGCACGCTTGACGATGCCGTCGGGCCGCTTGGGGTAGAAGTACCCGTTGTCGTTCCCGATGTCGACGCGCTTCTTGTACTTGGCCTTGACCTGCTCGTCGCGGCCGGTGATGACGGCCCGCTCGGCGTTGACCACGGCGACCGTCTCGCCGTCGAGAGCCTTCTCGGCGACCTCGGAGGCGACACGGCCCATGATGCAGTCGCGGGCGTCGACGACGACGTCGGCGTCTATCTCTGCGACGCTCATCGAATCACCCGTACGTGGGAGCCGTCCGGATTGTTCTCGATTGCCTGTTCTAGCGATACAGTCTCTCCGACCTGTTCTATCTTCGTCTCGGCGGTGCCGGAGAAGTCGACGGCGGCGACGGTGACGTCCTTCTGCAGGACGCCGGAACCGAGCACCTTGCCGGGTACGACCACGGTCTCGTCCTCCTCGGCGTACCGCTCGATGCGGCCGAGGTTGACTTCCGCGTGGGTGCGCCGGGGCTTTTCCAGCCGCTCGGCGACGTCGCCCCAGACGTTGCCGCCCGCGTCGCGGGCGGCCGACTTCAGGTCGGCGATGAGACTACTGAGTCTCGGGTTCGTCTTGCTCATAGCGTTCCTCCTTTGTAGGAAAAGTGCAGGGAGCAGGATTTGAACCTGCGGACCCCTACGGGACAGCGCCCTGAACGCTGCGCCGTTGGCCAAACTTGGCTATCCCTGCTCGCGTTGTGTCGTTTTCCGTGCCCCGTAAAACCCCTTTCGGTCCTCGCGCTCGGGGGGCGGGCGGTCATCGGTGCCGGATGGGTGTTTCGGGGCATCTGTCGTTACAGTTGAACCGCGTCTTTCAGCTCGCTCGCGCGCGACCGCAGCGTCTCGATGGCGCGCAGGACCAGTTCGTCGGCCGTGACCGAACCGTCGGTCTCGACGTGGAACACGAAGGCGTTCGCCACGTCCGTGACCTCGACCTCCTTGCCGGGGTAGCGCTGGCTGAGGTCGTTGTCGAAGGTCTCGGTCGGGACGAGGTCGCCGTCCGCCGCGTCGCCGACCGCGTGGTCGGCCGCCTGCTCCTCGATGACGCCACGGAGAATCCGGGGCTCCTCGTCCTCGAACTCGCCGCGGTCGCCGACGACCTCCACGCGCTGGAGGTGTCGGTAGCCGACGCCCACGCCGCCCTGATGTTTGGCGTGTTCTTTCCCCGTATCGAGGACGGCGTCGGCCTCGACTTCGAGGCGCTGGCCCTCCTTCAGGTCGATGATGGGGATGTTGTCGTCGGCGGGTTCGACCATCGGGTCCGAGGCGACGAGGTCGCCCGAGTAGGCCGTTTCCGGGCCGTCGACCGAGAGCGACAGCGTGACCTCGTCGCCGACCTCGAAGTCGTCGAGGTCGGTCGTGAGCGGGACCAGCCCCAATCGGAGGCCGATCTGCTCGTTGAACATCACGCTGGTGTTCTCGATGACGCGGACAGTGTCGACGCTGAACGTCGGCACGTCGGCGACCATCGCCCGGCGGATGCCGTTGGCGAACGCGGGCGTGATGCCCCGGACGAGCACGCGTGCCTCGCGTTCGTCGCGGTCGACGAACTCAACCTCGTAGTCCTGTGTCATGTGTTAGAACCCGGAGTTCTTGGGTGCGCGGGTGCCGTCGTGGGGCGTCGGCGTGACGTCCTCGATACGGCCGATTTCGAGCCCGGCACGGGCCAGCGCGCGAATCGTCGCCTGCGCGCCCGGCCCGGGCGAGGTCTGCTGATTGCCGCCGGGGCCGCGGACGCGGACGTCGACGCCTTCGACGCCGCGGTCCTTGGCCTTCTCCGCGACGACCTCGGCCATCTGCATGGCGGCGTACGGCGACGCCTCGTCGCGGTTCTGCTTGACGACCGTCCCGCCGGAGCTCTTGGCGAGCGTCTCCGCGCCAGTCTGGTCGGTGATGGTGATGATGGTGTTGTTGAACGATGCGTGCACGTGGGCGATGCCCCAGATGTCGTCTACTTCCTCGCTCATTCTTGGGCCTCCGCGCGTTCGGGGTGCAGTTCGTCCGACAGCGAGCTGTTCTCGTCGAAGCCGACGGTGCCGCCGACGGCGTCCTCGACCTTCATCGACGGGCGCGTGACGCGCTGGCCGTCGAGTTCGATGTGGCCGTGGACGATGAACTGCCGGGCCTGCTCGGGCGTGTTCGCGTAGCCCTTGCGGTAGACGACCGTCTGGAGACGGCGCTCCAGTACGTCGGTCACGTCCAGCGACAGGACGTCGTCGAGCGTGTCCTGCTCGTTGAGGATGCCGTAGCGCTTGAGACGGGCGAGGAACTCGTCGGCCTCGTCCGTGTCGGCGGTCTGGCCGAGCAGCTTCCGGGCCTCGCGGCGGTAGCCACGAAGCTCGGACTGGGCGCGCCAGAGCTCTTCCTTGTTCTTCAGGCCGTAGCGGCCGAGCAGGTTGCTCTCGTCGGCGATTCGCTCGCCTTGGAACGGGTGGTTCGGCGTCTCGTAGAACTTGGTGTTAGAGCCGAGTGCCATTATTCGTCATCCTCCGCGGCGGCCTCCTCGGCCTGCTCTTCCTTGATCGCCTCGACGTTGACGCCGATGGTCCCCTCGGTACGACCCGTGGACTTCGTCCGCTGGCCGCGGACCTTCTGGCCGCGCTTGTGGCGGACACCGCGGTAGGAGTCGATCATCTTCATGCGGTTGATGTCCTGCCGGCGGGTGAGTTGGAGGTCGTTGCCGGTCTCGTGAGTGGTCTCACCGGAGAAGTAGTCCTTCTGGTGGTTCGCCATCCACTCGGGCACCTCGTCGGCGAAGTTCTCGACGTGCTCGACGACGTTGTCGATGACGTCGTCGTCGAGTTTGCCGAAGACCGCGCGGCGGTCCACATCTGCCTGCTGGGTGATGATGCGGGCGGCGCGGTGGCCGATACCGTTCAGTTCTGTCAGTGCTCGCTCGACGGACTTCGTGCCGTCGAGGTCGGTCTGTCCGATACGGACGAAGTAGCGGATGTCCTCCTCTTCTTCGGCATCCGCGTCGTCGCCCGCGTTGGGGTCTTCTGCACTCATGTGTGGTTGTGGGGTGAGCGTCGTGGCGGGGATTCGAACCCCGGAGGCTGTACGCCACAGAGTTAGCAACCCTGCGCCTTGGGCCAGGCTTGGCTACCACGACACGCGTTCTGTTGATACTCGCGCCCGCAGCACGCGGACTCGGGGGCGGGTCCCCCTACACGAGTCTGTTCGTCAGTATTCCGGGGTCGTATTTAAACGCAACGGAAGGGTCGCCCCGCGTGACGCGTGTGCATACCGCCACAGAGCGGCGAGAGCGGCGGGGCCGGACGGCCGCCGACCCGTCTCCCCGCGGGTCACAATCCTTATCGCCGTTCCCGGGCCTACGCCGTGGCATGGACGAGGACGACGTACGCGCGCGACTCGAGGCCGTCGAGGACCCGGACCTCGGGGACGACATCGTCTCGCTGGGGCTGGTAAACAGCGTCGAGGTGACGGACGACGAGATACGCATCGACCTCGCGCTCGGTGCGCCCTACTCGCCGACGGAGACGGCGATGGCGAACGAGGTCCGCGAGGCGCTCGCGGACCTCGACCGCGCGGTCGACCTCTCGGCCAGCGTCGACCGCGGCGTCACGACCGACGAGGACCCGCTTCCGAAGGTCAAGAACATCATCGCCGTCGCCTCCGGGAAAGGCGGCGTCGGCAAGTCCACCGTCGCGGTCAACCTCGCGGCCGGGCTGGCCCAACTGGGCGCGCGTGTCGGCCTGTTCGACGCCGACGTGTACGGCCCGAACGTCCCGCGGATGCTCGGCGCGGACGAACAGCCCCGGGCGACCGAGGACGAGGAGATCGTCCCGGTCGAGAAGTACGGGATGAAGCTGATGAGCATGGACTTCCTCGTCGGCGACGACGACCCGGTCATCTTCCGCGGGCCGATGGTCGACAACGTCCTCACCCAACTGTGGGAGGACGTACTCTGGGGCGGGCTGGACTACATGGTCGTCGACCTGCCGCCGGGGACCGGCGACACGCAACTGACGATGCTCCAGCGGGTGCCCGTCTCGGGCGCGGTCATCGTCACCACGCCTCAGCAGGTCGCGCTGGACGACGCCCGCAAGGGCCTGCGGATGTTCGGCCGCCACGAGACGCCGGTGCTGGGCATCGTCGAGAACATGTCGACGTTCGTCTGCCCGGACTGCGGGGGCGAACACGACATCTTCGGCAGCGGCGGCGGCCGCGAGTTCGCCGAGGAGACGGAGATGCCGTTCCTCGGCGAAGTTCCGCTCGACCCGGCGGTCCGGGAGGGCGGCGACAGCGGCGAACCGCTCGTGTTAGACGAGGACAGCGAGGTCGGCGCGGCGTTCCGGGACATCGCCGCCAACGCGGCGAACATGCAGGGCATCGTCCACCGGAACCGCCAGTCCGGCAGCGGAGCCGAACCGGAGCCCTGAGCCCGGCGGGCCCCGGGAGACCGGTCGCTCGCGGAGCGAGAGCGCAGAGAGAGAAAGACCGGGGTTACGCTTCGACGGCGTTGTTCCGCTTGCGCGTGACGTAGCCGGCGATGCGGTTGCGAACGCCCTTGGACTCGATGTTGGTCACTTCGTCGACGACGTCCTTGTTGTGCTCGAAGTCGCCACCGAACGCGTCGGGGTATCGCTCCAGCAGCAGTTTCCCTGTCTTCTTGACGTAGGCGGGCTTGATTGCCATACGAGAGTGTTTTCCGGTCGCGCTCAAAAAGGGTTCGACTTCGGAATCGGGCGCGAACCGTTGGCAGGGGCGGTCTCGCCGTCGCGCGGTCGGCGGCCCGGTCACGCGCCGCTGGGGCCGGTGCCGCCCTCACCACTCGGCGTCGACCAGTTCGCGGACTCGCTCGAAGGCGGCCCGCTCGCGCTCGCTGCCGGCCGTCTCGACGACGGACTCGAAGTACGACAGCCGGTCCAGCAACGCCGCGGTGTCGTAGGCCGGCACGTCCAGCCGCGAGGCCGCGACGGTGGCCTCGACGACGGCGGCGTGGCCCCGGTCGGTCGTCGGGACGACGCGGCGCTCGACCGCCGCCTCCTCGGGCCGAAGCGCCCACTCGACCCGCTGGGTCCCTCCGTCCGTGTCGCGGTCGAGTCGCTCGACGGACACCCGGACCCACGCGTCGGCGCTGTCGAGTACCGGCGTGTCGGCCTCGCGTATCGACAGCGCCGCCTCGACGAAGTCGACGGGGTCCCGCGTGAACTGGACGTACCCCGTGGCGCGCTCGCGGAAGTTGCGCCACGTCCGGGTCCGTCCCCACGTCGTCGCCGTGACGGGGCCGTCGTCGGGTTCCCGGAGACCGAGCGCCGCGGCGTTCCACCGGTCGTTGGGTCCCAGCGTCGTGACGACGGACTCGGTGACGCCACCGAGGGCGACCGGCCAGTCGGCCCCGTCGCCGGCCGGCCCGGAGGCGTCGCCGCTCACACCGTCAGCCCCCGTTCGAGCGCGACGAACAGCGCGCCGGCGGTGAGGTCCGCCGTCGTCCCGGGGTTCACGTCCCGGGCGACCAGTTCCGCGGCGAGGTCGGCCGCGCGCTCCTCGCCGTCGAGTACCGCCTGTGCCCGTCGCCGGACTTCTTCGGCCGTCTCGCGGTCGTTGCGCGTGACGACGAACGTGTCCGGTTCGTCGGCCAGCAGTTCGAGAAAGGCCCGCGAGGCCCGGTCGGCCACGGGACCGTCCCCGTCGAGAACCGCGTCGGCGGCCCCGAACACCCGCGGGAACCCGTCGACCCACTCGGCGGCGACGCCGTCCACGTCGGCGCTGCGGGCCATCACGTCTGCGAGGGAGAGCCCGCGCTCTTCGAGGGCCGGCACGGCATCGCTCCCGCGGCGCACGTCCAGCGGCTCCATCCCCTCGGGCGGGTCGTCGACGGCCACGTCGACGTGGTCGAACGCCCGGTAGAAGTCGGCCGCGTCGGCGACGCCAGTCCCGGCGACGACCGACGCGACCCCGTCGGGCGAGAGGTCGCCCGCGGCGGCCGCGGCGACCAGCGGCGTCAGCGTGAGCAGCGCGCCGAACTGCGTGTTGCCGGCCGACTGGGTCGCCATGCCGGCGACGCCCCGCTCGAAGGCCCGGCCGACCCGCTCGCCGTCGGCGGCCAGCGAGAGGCCGCGGCGCGCGCCGACCGCGCCGGCCATGAAGTGCTCGAAGCGCAGGTCGTCGTACTCGCGTTCCCGGTCGACGTTGCCCGGTTTGGGCGTGCCGGTCACCTCCAAGAGCAACGCGAGTTGGGCGTTCTCCGCGACGGAACGGCTCACGCCGACGCCACCTCCGCGAACCACGCGTCGGTCGCCTCGCGCACGCGTTCGAGGACCGCCGGGTCGTCGCTGGGCCGCCCGACGCTGACCGCGTCGGCCCCGTGGTCGAGGTACTCCCGGACCGTCTCGCGGCCGCGGACGCCGTTGTTGGCGACCACGAACAGGTCCGCGGCGTCGACCACGTCGCCGACGACCGCCTCGGAGTCCATCGCGTCGACGTGTAGCATCGCGGCCCCGGCGTCGGCGACGGCGCGGGCGACCGCCGGGAGGTCGACGCCGTCGACTTCGGCCCGGACCTTGACAGACACCGGCGCGCCGGCCTCGGCCGCCGCCGCGACCTGCTCGCGGAGGCGGTCAGGGTCCCGGAGCAGCGACTCGCCGGCCCCGGCGGCGCACATCTCGGCCTGCCGGCAGTGGGCGTTGAGTTCGAGGACGGCCCCGTGGTCGGCACACGCCGCCGCGGCGCGGGCCACCGGCGCGGTGCCGGCGCTACGGACGTTGACCGCCGGCCGGAGCGGCGCGTCCGCGAGCGCGGCCAGTTGCGCGTCAACGAACGCGACGGGGTCGTCGGGCAGGAACTCCGAGCGGTCGCGGGCGACTATCTCGCGGGCGGCGTCGCGGGTCGGTCCGTCGAGCGCGACGCCGCCGAGGACGGCACAGCCGACATGGTCGGCGGCCGCGCGGGCCCACGCCGCGTCGGACGCGCCGCTGAGACTCGCCAGCGCCACCCGCGGCGCGAACATCAGGCCACCTCCGTCAGCGCCTCGTCGACGGCGCGGGCCACTCTGGCGGCGTCGGCCGCGTCGTCGAGCGTCGTGTCGGTGCGGACGACCGGGCGGTCGAGTTCGGTCCCGTCGGCCGTATCGAGGACGAAGGCGTCGGCGAAGGGGTAGGCCGCGGCGACGCCGGCCGTGCTGGGGTCGTCGCCGACACCCGCCATCAGGTCGGCCGCGGGCCCAGAGAACACCCGGTCCTCGACGAACGGCGAGACGGCGACGGCCGGCGTCTCCCGCAGGGCCGCGGCGACGCCGTCGACGGCCAGCATCGGTCCGATAGACGTGACGGGGTTCGAGGGACCGACCACCACCGGCTCCGAGAGCGCCGCAAGCACCGCGTCGGTAGCCTCCGCCTGCGCCGCGCCGCGGTACTCCACGTCGACCACCTCGGGGTCGCCGCCGCGGCCGACCCACCACTCCTGAAAGTGCATCGGCCCGTCGGGGGTGTGGACGATGGTCGCCACGGGGTCGTCGCTCATCGGCAGCACCGTCCGGTCGAGGCCGAAGGCGTCGGCGAGCGTCCGCGTGACCTCTGTCAGCGAGCGGCCCGCGTCGAGCAGCGAGGTCCGCATGACGTGGACCGCGCGGTCCCGGTCACCGATGTGCATGAACTCCGCGACCCCGGAGAAGCGACGCCAGCGGGCGATATCCCGACCGGCGGTCTGGGCGTCGTCGGGGAGGTACCGCGGGCCGTCGGCCAGTCCGGCGGCGTCGGCGAGTCGGCGGAGTTCGGCGTGGGTCTCGGCGGTGTCGTCGGCGAGTCCCCACCACGTCTCGCGGTCGAGTTCGCCGCCGCCGAGAAACAACAGCGTGTCGAGGTCCGGACAGACGAGGTGTCCACCCAGTTCCACGTCGTCGCCCGTGTTGGCGACGACCGTCGTCGTCTCGGGCGGGAACACGTCGTCGGCACCGGCGAGTAGCTTCGGCGTCCCGGTGCCCCCGGCGAGGAACGTCACCATACGCCGACGTAGGGGGGAGGGGCGGTATAAACGTGGCCCTGTCGACCCCAGTCGCCATCCGGTGGAGAATCACTGCTGAGAACTGAGCGGACACACCTAAGTCCGTGCGAACGTTCCGCTCAGCTAATGGGTGTCATGCGCACGTCGAACGCACACCGATTCGCCCCCGCTGCCCCCGACGAAACGTACGTCTACGGGGCGTGCTCGCCGAGTTGGCACTCGGTGGCGCGCCACGACGAGGCCCTCGACGACTGGCTGGCGTTCGTACAGGACGAAGGCATCGAACGGGTCTGCTGTCTCCTGCCGGGCCGCCAACTCGACGCCGCCGGTTCGAACCTCGACCGCTACCGCGAGACGTTCGGAGCCGAGCGCGTCCTGCACGCGCCGGTCCCCGACCACCACCTCGTCCCCGAACAGCGCCTCCAAGAGGAGATTCTGCCGTTCCTCGTGACGGCCCGCGCCGACGAGGAGCCGGTGGTCGTCCACTGTCTGGCCGGCCTCGGTCGCACCGGGCAGGTACTCGCGGCGTGGCTCGTCTACAACCGCGACTACGGCCCGGAACGCGCCGTCGAGACCGTCTCCGAGATGGGCCGTGAGCCACGCGACGCCGTCGAGGCCGGCAACGCGACGGCAGCGGACCTGCTCGAACGGCTCGGCTCGGCCCGTCGCTGACCCCGGCGCTCGCTCGGCTCTCGTCGAACACCAACACTGTTAGGTACTCCTGACATTTCCAGTGCCGCTCTACGACACTGTGTATGTCAGGCACCATCGGTTCACTCCCGAATCCGGACGAGTACGAGTGGGACTTCGAGACGCGCGACGGCGTCGGTATCTGGTACATGAAGGGCTGGCAGGGTTTCGCCGACGAGGCCCTCGAAGCGGCCAGCGACCACTACCGGGAACGGGGGAGCCGCGACGACATCACCGCGACGCTTGCGGTGTTCGGCGACGAGACGAATCTCCCCCGCGACACGCAGGAGTACATGGGCGAGGCGTGGTCGGACAACGGCGAGTACACGGGCGTCGACAGAATCGGGTTCGTCGCCGACGGCACCACGGCGATGGCGGTCAAGGCGAGAGTGGACGTTCCCGGTGCCGAAGTCGAGAGCTTCAGCGACGTTGACGCGGCCGTCGAGTGGGCTCGGAACTGACGCCGCCGGCTCCGAACACCGCCACGACGGGCGACCGGCCGAATCGTTTTGCCGGGGGCCGTCGTACCCCGACCCGATGACCACCATCAAGGACAGCGTCCACGACCACATCGCGGTCGAGGGCGTCGCCGAGGCCCTGTTGGACACGCCGCCGATCCAGCGGCTCCGCCACGTCACGCAACTGGGGACGGTGACGCTCGTCTACCCCTCGGCCAACCACACCCGGTTCGAGCACTCGCTGGGGGTGTACCACCTCGCCGACCGGGCGCTCTCCCACCTCGGCATCGAGGGCCAGCAGGCCGAGCGGGTCCGGGCGGCGGCGCTGTTGCACGACGTGGGCCACTCGCCGTACAGCCACAACGTCGAGTCGCTGGTCCACCGGGAGACGGGGAAGTACCACGACGACGTGCACGAACTGCTGGGCGAGGGGGCGGTCGCGCGGGTGCTGACCGACCACGGCCTGAACCCCGACCGGGTGGCCGACCTCGTAGCCGGCGACGGCGAACTGGGCCAACTGGTCTCGGGCGAACTCGACGTGGACCGGATGGACTACCTCGTCCGGGACGCCCACCACACCGGCGTCCCCTACGGCACCATCGACCACGAGCGACTGGTCCGGGAACTCCGGTTCGTCGACGGCGACCTCGTGTTGGACGAGGGGAACGTCCAGACCGCCGAGTCGCTCCTGCTGGCGCGGGCGCTGATGAACCCCACCGTCTACGCCCACCACGTCGCCCGCATCGCTAAGTCGACGCTCCGGCGGGCCAGCGAGCGCCTGCTGGCGGCGACCAACTACACCGCCGACGACCTGCGCCGCTGGGACGACAGCGACCTGCTGGTTCGGCTACGCCGCTGTGACGAGACCGCGGAGTACGCCCGGCGACTGAGCGAGCGGGACCTCCACAAGCGCGCGGTGTGGGCCGAGCGGTCGGCGGTCCCCGACGACCTGCTGGCCGCCGACCACCGGGACGTGCGGGCGCTGGAGCACGACATCGCCGAGGCCGCGAGCGTCGACCCCGACGCGGTCATCCTCGACGTGCCCGCGGAGCCGTCGATGACCGAATCCAGCAGCCGCGTCCTCGTCAACGGCGAGGTGCGGCGGCTGGGCGAGCAGTCGACGCTCGTCAACGCCATCCGGGCCGCCCAGCGCGACCAGTGGCGACTCGGCGTCTACGCCCCCGACGGTGAGAGCGAGCGGGTCGGCGAGGCGGCCATCCGCGAACTGGGACTGGACCTCGACGGCGCGCGGGTCCGGGACGTTCGCCCGGGCATCCACGCGACCCTCGACGAGTTTAATTGACCGAGGCGTCCAAACACGACCATGATTCTGGAAGGGACCGTCCTGCGCGGCCGCGAGTTCGACCCCGTCGAGGGCCGCGTGGTCGTCGAGGACGGCGAGATAGTCGACATCGAGGAGACGGCGGCCGCGAGCGACGACATCGTCCTGCCCGCGTTCGTCAACGCCCACACCCACATCGGCGACTCCATCGCCAAGGAGGCCGGCGAGGGACTCTCGCTCGAAGAACTCGTCGCGCCGCCCGACGGGCTGAAACACCGTCTGCTCCGGGAGGCCGACCGCTCTGACCTCGTCGCGGCGATGGCCCGCTCCATCGCCTACATGGCCGAGTCCGGCACCGGCGCGCTCGTGGAGTTCCGCGAGGGCGGCGTCGACGGCGTCGCGGCCATCCGCGAGGCCGTGGCCGCGGCCGACGCCGGCGTCGAGCCGGTGGTACTCGGCCGCGAGACGGTCGACGCCATGTACGAGGCCGACGGGTTCGGAGCCAGCGGAGCCAACGACGGCGAGTTCGGGGCCGAACGGACCGCCACGCGCGAGGCCGGGAAGCTCTTCGGCATCCACGCCGGCGAGGTCGACGCCTCCGACATCAACCCCGCGCTGGACCTCGACCCGGACTTCCTCGTCCACATGGTCCACGCAGAGGACCTCCACCTCGAACGCGTCGCCGACAGCGGGATTCCGGTCGTCTGTTGCCCCCGCTCGAACCTCGTGACTGACGTGGGGCTGCCCCCCATCGAGGCCCTCTCCGAACGGACCACCGTCGCGCTGGGCACGGACAACGTGATGCTCAACGGCCCATCGATGTTCCGCGAGATGGCCTTCACCGCGAAGTACTACGACCTGCCGACCCGCGAGGTGTTGCGGATGGCGACCTGCAACGGCGCAGCCATCGCCGGCCTCGACGGCGGCGTCGTCGAACCCGGCGCGCCGGCCCGCCTGCTCGTCCTCGACGGCGACTCGAACAACCTCGCCGGGGCGCAGGACCCCGTCCGGGCCGTCGTCCGCCGGGCCGAAACCGCCGACGTGAAGCGGGTCGTTCGGCCGTAGCGGGGGTGCGTCCCCGCTCGCACGGGCCGGCAAAACTCTGATACGGGCGGCGGCCGACGCTGCGGGCGTGCCCGACCGCGACCCGAAGCCGAACAACCCGCTGTCCCCGTATTACCCGTCCGAGACTCCCTCCATCCCGGGGAACGGCCGCACGTGGTTCGCCGTGCTGGTGACGCTGCTGTTGCTTTCGGGAACGGCGTACGCGTTCCTACTGCTGCTCGTTCCGTGAGCCGCGGCGGCGCTGGGACGACGCCTCGGCGGTGGATACATCCGACCGGAACCACTGCCGAGCGTATGGAGTTCGCGCTGCTGGGCTGGCCCGCGGACGACCCGCAACTCAGGCTCGACCACGAGCGCTTCGCCTACGCCGGGAAGTTCGTCATGACGACGACCGGGAAGGCTGTCTGTCGGGACGGTGACGCCGTCGTCGCCGCCGCCGCGTTCAGCCCCGACCGGACCGACGGGGCGACGCTCTGCGTGCGCTACGTCACCGTCCGGCAGGACTGGCAGGGCGACCGCCTCGGGCCGCGGCTCCTGCGGTTCGTCCGCGCGCGGGCGGCCGACCGGGGCTTCGACCGCGTCACCATCGGCGTCAACAACCCGTTCTCGTATCAGGCCGCCTACCGGGCCGGCTTCGGCTACACCGGCGAGCGGACCGGGATGGCGGAACTGACGCTGGCGTGGCCCAGCGAGTGCGCCGGCGAGCGGTACCGGGCTGGGCTCGACGCCTTCCGCGAGCGGGACCTCTCGGCGGCCGAGACGCGGTTCCTCGACGACCACGCGGAAGCGGACCCGCCGGCGGTCGTCGACCCGCCGAGCGACCGGTCGGGGGATTCAAACCACACTCGGGCGTAGAGGGGCGCGATGGGAAACGCAGACCTCCGTTCGCTGGCCGCCATCGAGGAGGTGTCTTTCGGCGACCTCGACGGGAGCGTCGTCGCCGTCGACGCCCACAACTGGCTCTATCGCTACCTGACGACCACCGTGAAGTTCACCGCCGACGGGAAGTACACCACCGCCGACGGCGAGGAGGTGGCGAACCTCATCGGCGTCGTGCAGGGTCTCCCGAAGTTCTTCGAGCACGACCTGACGCCGGTGTTCGTCTTCGACGGCGCGGTCACCGACCTCAAGGACGACGAGGTCGAGCAGCGCCGACAGCAACGCGAGCGCTACGAGCGGGAGCTGGAGGAGGCCCGCGAGGCCGGCGACGCGACCCGCGTCGCGAAACTCGACTCCCGAACCCAGCGCCTCACCGACACCATCGTCGAGACGACCCGCGAACTGCTCGGCCTGCTCGACGTGCCGGTCGTCGACGCCCCCGCCGAGGGCGAGGGACAGGCCTCGTACATGGCCCGGCAGGGCGACGTCGACTACGTCGGGACCGAGGACTACGACGCTCTGCTGTTCGGCGCACCGTTGACCCTCCGGCAGCTCACCTCCAGTGGCGACCCGGAGCTGATGGACTTCGCGGCGACGCTGGAACGCCACGACCTGACGTGGGAGCAACTGGTCGACGCGGCCATCCTGATGGGGACCGACTTCAACGAGGGCATCTCGGGCATCGGTCCCAAGACCGCCGTCGCGGAGATATCCGAGCACGGCGACCTCTATGCCGTCCTGAAAGCCCGGGACGAACACGTCGACCACGCCGACCGCATCCGGGACCTCTTTCTCGACCCGGCGGTGACCGACGACTACGCGGTTCCGGACGCGGTCGAACCGGACGTCGACGCCGCTCGCCGGTTCGTCACCGAGAAGTGGGAGGTCGACCCCGAAGAAGTCGCGCGGGGCTTCGAGCGCATCGAGGCGTCGGTGGTCCAGACCGGACTGGACCGCTGGACGTAGACCCGGGCGCGGCGGTCAGGCCGCCGGCTCGACCTTCTCGACGGATTCGAGGCGGCGGTTCCGGATGGCCTCGCCGGTCCGGCTGTCGAAGACGTGGATAGCCTCTTCCGGGAACCGGACGGTGACCGTCTCGCCCGCGTCGACGCTCTGCATCCCGTCGACGGTGGCGGTGAACTTCGACGTCTCGTCGCCGTCGAACAGCAGGTGAACGGTGTTCTCGTTCCCGCGTGGTTCGACCACGTCGACGGTGGCCTCGTACTCGTGTCGCCCGCCGGTGCCCTCGACGACCTCGATGTCCTCGGGCCGGATGCCCAGCGTCAGGTCCGCGGCGTCGCCGAGGTCGGCGGCCGTCGACTCCGAGAGGTCGTAGTCGAAGTAGTCGGCCGCGAGCGTCGCCTCGTCCCGGTCGACGGGGAAGAAGTTCATCGACGGTTCGCCGATGAAGCCGGCGACGAAGAGGTTGTTCGGCTCGTGGTAACACTCCAGCGGCGTCGCGCACTGCTGGAGTTTCCCGTCGTCCAAGATGGCGATGCGGTCGGACATCGTCATCGCCTCCGTCTGGTCGTGGGTGACGTAGACCGTGGTCACGTCGAGGTCCTCTTGGAGATGCTGGAGTTCGGTGCGCATCTCCGCGCGGAGCTTGGCGTCCAAGTTCGCCAGCGGCTCGTCCATCAGGAACACTTCGGGGTCCCGGACGATGGCGCGGCCAAGCGCCACCCGCTGTTGCTGCCCGCCCGAGAGTTCGCCGGGTTTGCGGTCGATGAGGTCGAAGATGCCGAGCATCTTCGTCGACTCCTCGACGCGCTGGGCGATCTCGTCCTCGGACATGTCCGTGGACTGCTCCAGTCCGAACGCCATGTTCTCCCGCACGCTCATGTGCGGGTACAGCGCGTAGGACTGGAACACCATGGCGACGTTGCGCTGTGCCGGGGGCTTGTTGTTGATGAGCCTGCCGCCGAGGCGAATCTCGCCCGACGTGATGCTCTCCAGCCCGGCTATCATCCGCAGCGTCGTCGACTTGCCACAGCCCGAGGGGCCGACGACACACAGGAACTCCCCGTCCTGAATGTCGATGTCGACGTCGTCGACCGCGACGATTTCGCCCTCGTCGTCGTCGTGGAACACCTTCGTTACCGAATCGAGTGTGAGTTGTGCCATTCGTGGTCCTCCTACTCCGCAACACCCTTCGCGAACTGTTCACCGAAGAAGACGTACACGAGCAGGGTCGGCAGCGCCGCGATGATAGCGCCGGCCATCGTGAGCGTGAAGTCCTGCTGGACGCCGCCGGTCAGGCGGACGAGCCGCTGGGTCGCCACCTGCGTGTTCGGGTCGTTGAGCAGGACCAGCGCGAACAGCAGGTCGTTGTACACCTGCGTGAACTGGTAGATGAGCGTCACCGCGAACATCGGCAGCGACAGCGGCAGGATGACGTTCTTGTAGATACTGAAGGCGTTCGCGCCGTCGAGACGCGCCGCCTCGACCATCTCGTCGGAGATGCCCTGATAGTACGACCGGAACAGCAGCGTACAGATGGGAATCCCGTAGGCCGTGTGGGTCACCATCAGCTGGAAGAGCTGGACGCCGCCGCCGCCGGGGTACTGCCAGTTGCCGCCGGTGATGAACCCGAAGACGGTGTTGACGAAGCCGTTGACGATGCCCGGGAAGAACTGGAACCAGAACGTCGTCAGTGGGACCAGCACCGCCTGATACGGGATGAAGATACCGGCGATGATGAGGACGACGATGGCTATCTGCCCGCGCCAGTCGATAGTCGTCAGGCCGTACGCCGCGAGGCTCCCGAACAGCGCCGACAGCGCCGTCGCCGGCACCGCCATCACGATGGAGGTGACGAGGCCGGGCTGGAGCGTGTTCCACGCGTTGAACACCGACCCCAGCGAGAAGTACTCGCTGCCGGGCAGGGGCGGGATGTACGGGGCCGTCGCGGTAAAGCCCTGCTGGGTCTTTATCATCGTCGCCAGCGCCGTCTCCACCGGAACGAGGTAGAAGACGATACCGCCGAGCAGGACGACGTACAGCGCGATACGACTCGGGTCCATCTCCCGCAACGACTCTATCGGGTTCCGTGTGCTCGTGCTCATAGCTCACCTCGCCGGTATTCGCTGTACAGGTACGGTGCGACGACCAGCAGCGCCATCACGAACAGGACGATGGCGATGGCCGACCCGTACGCCCACTCGTTGCCGCCGGTGAACGCCTCCCGGTACATCATCGTCGCCAGGATGTCGAGGTTCGCACCGGGCTGGTCGCCCCGCAGCGCGTAGATGAAGTCGAACGCCTTCAGGGCGAACACCATCAGCACGACGGCCGCCGAGACGGCCGACGCGCGCAGTTGCGGGATGATGACCCGCATGTACATCCGAACCGTCGACGCCCCGTCGACGCGGGCGGCCTCGTAGTGTTCGGTCGGAATCGCGCGCAGGCCGGCGAGGAACACGACCATCGCGTAACCGCTGAACTGCCACAGCAGCGCGAAGATGACCGCGGCCAGCGCCGTCGTGTTCCACGAGAGCCACTGGAGCACCGTCGCGTTGACGGCCGCGGGTTTCAACAGGCTGACGAGCAGCCCTTCGAGGTTGAGCACCCGGAGGAAGTTGTTGAGCACGCCGTTGCTGGCGTTGTACATCCACGCCCACATCGTCGCCGTCACGACGAACGAAAGCGACATCGGCAGGAGATAGATGGTCCGGAACGTGTTCTCGAAGCGGATGTTCTGGTCGATGAGTATGGCGCTGACCAGCCCGATAGCCAGACAGACCAGCGTGAACACCACCAGCAGGACGAGCGTGTTCTGGAACGCCTGCCAGAACGTCGGGTCGCCCGCCATCCGGGTGTACATACTGAAATCGAGGCTGCTGTAGTCCGCGCCCGACAGGGCAAGCCCCTCCCAGTCGGTCAGCGAGATGATGAGGTTCCAGAAAATCGCGCCGTAGACGAAAAAGCCCGCCAACAGGACCGTCGGCACCCAGAACGGGGCCGCCTCGTACATCTCCCAGTCGCCCGGGAGCGATTCGCGCAGCGGTTGCTCGTCGGTCCCGACCGCGGTGCCCCCGTCAGTCGCGACCCGTTCGTCGCCCGGTTCGTCTCTCGTTACCGCTGACCGGAGTGTCCGTCCGGCAGTTCGGAGTCTGTTGAGTATCTCGCGCATGGTTGTGTCAGTCGTACGCGCAGGTGAGTTCGCCGTACACCGGCCGCACGCTCGGTCGCGCCCGCCGCGTCGACGGGGCGAGAGCCTGCCGCCCACCGCATCGCGTCCGGCCCGCGTGCCGTCGGGCTCGGCGCTGGCGCGGCGAGCGCTGTCCGGGACCACCCTCGCCGGTCGCCGGAGTCGCCGCCGCTGTGCCGCTCGCGCCGGTGCGTCGCGGGGTCAGTGCCATCGCCCCGCCTCGCCCGGCCCGCGACCGGCGTCGCCGGTGTACCACTGCCACCCGAGACCGCCCCGGACGGTCCGGTGTCGCCGGACACGCCTGCCGGAGCGGGACCCACCGCCGTCTCGACGGCCGTGTCGGTCACGCCGTCGCCGGACGGGTGCGGAGTCGGGTCGTCAGTCATCGTCGTCACCGTGGAGTCGAACTCATCCTAAGTGGTTTGAGCCGACACTTAACGCTTCCGAATATTCATGCATGACTCTCCGGGCGTGAGGCGTCCGAATTCGGCGTTTTCGGCACTCTGTTGCCGACCGCAATGACGTAGAAATAGTAATAATTGAGTGGATTTACCACAGTCCGGAATTCGGTGCTTTGAGCGTCTTTGGCCGCCGAAAAACGTCGATTTCTCTCGAAGGTTCGCTGAGACAGTATGCCGTTCTGTGAGGTCCGCGTCGCGGCAGCGTTCGCTCCGCTCCACGGACCGTGGTTTCGACTGGAGTTGTACACGGACGATAGTCTACTACGCCGGAGCCACCGTCGGCGCACGCTTTACCGTGTCCACGGGGGTTTTACAGCCGGCGGCTGACCGCTCAGGTGTATGACCGACGAGTTCCGCACCGAACGGGATAGCCTCGGCGAGATGCAGGTTCCGGCCGACGCCTACTGGGGCGCACAGACACAGCGCGCCGTCGAGAACTTCCCAATCAGCGAGGTGACGTTCGGCCGCCGCTTCGTGCGCGCGCTGGGCGTCGTGAAGAAAGCCGCCGCGCAGGCCAACCGCGACCTCGGCACGGTCCCCGAGGACAAGGCCGACTGCATCGTCGAGGCCGCGGACGAGGTCATCGCCGGCGACCACGACGACCAGTTCCCGGTCGACGTATTCCAGACCGGCTCCGGGACCTCCTCGAACATGAACGCCAACGAGGTCATCAGCAACCGCGCGACCGAGCTCTACGGCGGCGAAATCGGCACCCGCGAGATTCACCCCAACGACCACGTCAACTTCGGCCAATCGAGCAACGACGTCGTCCCGACGGCGATGCACGTCGCGGCCCTCGAAGCCGTCGAGAACGACGTGCTCCCCGCGCTGGCGACGCTCCGGGACGCGCTGGCGGCCAAGGAAGAGGAGTTCGACGACGTGGTCAAGACCGGGCGCACGCACCTCCAAGACGCGACGCCGGTGACGCTCGGGCAGGAGTTCTCGGGCTACCGCACCCAAATCGAGAAGGGCGTCACCCGCGTCGAGGGCGTCCGCGACCACCTCTCGGAGCTGGCGCTTGGCGGCACCGCGGTCGGGACGGGGCTGAACACCCACCCCGAGTTCCCCGCGAAGGCCGCTGCGTACATCAGCGAGGAGACCGGCATCGAGTTCCGCGAGGCCGACAACCACTTCGAGGCACAGGCCGCCCACGACGCGATGTCCGAGGCCCACGGTGCCCTGCGGACCGTCGCCGGGTCGCTGAACAAGATAGCCAACGACCTCCGCCTGCTGGCCTCCGGCCCCCGGAACGGGCTCGGCGAACTCGAACAGCCCGAGAACCAGCCCGGCTCGTCCATCATGCCGGGCAAGATAAACCCCGTCGTCGCCGAGGCCGTGAACCAACTCCACAAGCAGGTCGTCGGCAACGACGCCGCCGTCTCCGCCGGGGCCGCCGAGGGCCAGATAGACCTCAACCTCTACAAGCCCGTGCTGGCCTCGAACTTCCTCCAGTCGGCCCGCCTCATCGCCAACGGCTCGGAGGTGTTCGCCGAGAAGTTCGTGGCGAAACTCGAGGCCGAGGCCGACCACTGCGCCGAGCGCGTCCAGCAGAGCATGGCGCTGGCGACGGCGCTCAACCCCGCCATCGGCTACGACAAGGCCAGCAAGGTGGCGAAGAAGGCCCTCGCCGAGGACAAGACCATCCGCGAGGTCGTCCTCGAAGAGGGGTACCTCGACGAGGACGAGGTCGACGAGGTACTCGACCCAGCGAAGATGACCGAGCGCGGCATCCTCGGCGAGGACTGAGACGGACCGCCGGAGCGAGGTCCCGGGGAGCGCCGTCCGGGACCGGCGCTGTCTGAGACGACGCTGCGACGATTCACGTGCGGTCGCCGTGAGTACGGTCCCATCATTCGTCCAGTCTGTGAAGTGGCTGGTCGGGAAGCGTGCGTACCCTCCGCAGAGGGGCATATCAACTCACCGTTATATCCGGGTAACCGTACGATATACAGCGCGCGTACCCTACATCAAACGCGAGTACGACTACGAATGTCACGACTGCGGTATCGCCGGTAACGGAACTACCGACGCCCGTATTTGGCGTTCCGTCTCGACTGACGGCTCGAACCGATACCTGTCCGGGCGGAGGCCCCATCACTTGCCGCGGCGGCGGTCTTCCGGTGACAGATAAGAATCACTTGTTTCCGTTGGCGTAATCTTACTCGCTGCTCGTCAGCGTATAACAAACAGCGTGCCGTTTCAACGCGTTTTTGCATGCTATCAGATAGACCAACAAAGACCGTAGCCATCGTGCTGCTGTCAGTCACGCTTCTCGGGAGTGTCGTGGCGTCCGGGGCCGTCGCCCAGACAGACGACGAGGACTCGTCCTCTCTCAGAGTGATTCACGCGTCGCCGGACGCGCCCGAGGTCGACGTACTGGTGGACGATGAGATCGTCCTCTCGAACGTCTCCTTCGGGACGGTCAGCGACTATCTGACCCTCGACGCCGGGACGTACAACGTCACGATTACCGTGGCCGACGACCCTGACACCGTCGTGTTCGAGGACGAAGTCAGCGTCGAAGCCGGGACGGCAACCACGCTCGCAGCCACCGGCGAGGTCAGCGAAGACGCCGAAACGTCCTTCGAAGCGGTGCGCTACGAAGACAACGCGACGACGCCCGCGGGCAACGAGAGTGCGGTTCGCGTCCTGCATCTCTCCCCGGACGCACCCACGGTCGACGTGACGGCCGCTGACGGAGACGTCGTCCTCGCCGACAACGTGAGCTTCCAAGACGGCTCGGACTACGTGAGCGTGCCCGCCGGTAACTACACCGTCGAGGTGCGGGAGGCGACCGAAGACGACGACGGGCCCGTCGTCACGACCGTCGACGTCTCACTGGAGGACGAGACTTCGTACTCGGCTCTGGCCGTCGGCTACCTGAACCCGGACGACGCGCCGGCTGACACCCCGTTCGAGGTCCTGCTGGCCGAGGACTACGACAACGATTCGACCAACGAATCGGATGGCTCGGACAGCTAGGCCGAACCGCCGCGCTGAATCGGGAGGAAAATAGAGCGGCTACCACCGTCCGCTCTCGTTTCGAACCGTACTGACTGCTGACTACACGCTCTGGCTGGCCATTGCCGGATAGACTGAGTCACCGCGTTCACAACGCGGGATACGCGGTCGTCGCGGGTTCGAGGGGCGCTACGGCTCGCTTTCGTCCGCGGCGGTCGCGTTCCGGACCCACGCCGGCGGGTCCACCGTCGTCCGGTCGAGGTCGGTGTACCGGAACGAGTACCGGACCCGCTCGGTCGTCGCCGGCGTCGTCACCCGGTAGGAGACGGCGAAGCGGTGGACGACGCCGGTCGGGTCGACGAGCAGATCCGCCCGGTACGCCGCCGGGTCCGGGAACCCCGGAACCCCGCCGTCCGCGACGACGACGCGGTAGCGGCGCGCTCCGTCCCGCCGGACCGGGACCGTCCGGCTCGCCGTCGCCTGCCCGTACTGTTCGAGGTAGAACGCGGCTTCGTAGGCGAACTGGTCGCGGTCGAAGGCGACCGTCCCGCTGTCGTCG
This sequence comes from Haloarcula sp. MBLA0138, assembly GCF_055632455.1. Classification (NCBI taxonomy): domain Archaea; kingdom Methanobacteriati; phylum Methanobacteriota; class Halobacteria; order Halobacteriales; family Haloarculaceae; genus Haloarcula; species Haloarcula sp. MBLA0138. Next base: position 1,471,496 of record NZ_CM145746.1, read on the forward strand.
GTGACGGTCCCGCGGTCCTGACGCTCGTACCACCGGCCGTCGACCGCGACGGTCGTCTGCTCGAATCGGGCGACAGTGCCGTTGCGGACCGTCCGCCGGCGCAAGCGGTGGACGTACCGGGTGGTGTTGACAACGGCGGTCGTCTCGGTTCGCTCGACGCGGACGGTCCCGCCGTCGCTCGTCGTCTCGCGGACGAACCGCTCGCGGAAGGTGTACGACCGGCCGGCGACCGCCTGCCGGTGGGTGGTCGCCAGCGCGGCCGCCGACCGGAGCCCGTCCTCGCCGACGCCGCTCGGAGGTGGCGGGGTCCGGTCGCCGTCGGCCGTCGGCACCGGTGCCGGCGTGACCGTCGGCTCGCCGCCGGGCGCACCGAACCCGCCACAGCCGGCGGTCGCGGCCAGCGCCGCGACGAGGACGGCCTGCCAGCGCATACCCCAGTCAGGGGACCGAGTACGCAAAAACCCGCCGCCCGGGGGAGCGGAAGGGTGCGTTTTTTGGCCCCCGGTCACGGATTCACGCCCAATGACCGACTACGACTACGAGGCGCTGGGCCTCGTGGCCGGGCTGGAGATACACCAGCAACTCGACACGGCCACGAAGCTGTTCTGCGAGTGCCCGACGACGCTCCGGGAGCCCGAGGAGTCCGTACGGAGCTTCACCCGCTACCTCCACCCGACGAAGAGCGAACTCGGCGAGATAGACGAGGCGGCCCTCGAAGAGAGCGTGGTCGACCGCGAGTTCGAGTACCTCGCCTACGACACCACCTGCCTCGTCGAGGAGGACGACGAGCCGCCCCACCGCGTCGACCGCGAGGCCACGGAGACGGCGCTGGAGATAGCCCAGCTACTCGACATGAACGTCGTCGACCAAGTGAACGTGATGCGCAAGATAGTCGTCGACGGCTCGAACACGACGGGGTTCCAGCGGTCGATGCTGGTCGCCAACGACGGAGCCATCGAGACCGACGCGGGGCCGGTCGGCATCGAGGACATGCTGCTCGAAGAGGAGTCCTGCCAGCGCGTCGCCGAGACCGACGACGGCGTGCGGTTCTCGCTCGACCGGCTGGGCATCCCGCTGGTCGAAATCGGCACCAAACCCGACATCCGCTCGCCCGAGCAGGCCCGCGAGGCCGCCGAGCGAATCGGGATGTTGCTGCGCTCGACGGGCAAGGTCAAGCGCGGCCTCGGCACCATCCGACAGGACGTGAACGTCTCCGTCGCCGACGGGGCGCGAATCGAACTCAAGGGCGTCCAGAGCCTCGACGACATCGACGACATCGTCCGCTACGAGGTCCAGCGGCAGGTCGAACTGCTGGAGATCGCCGAGGAACTACGGGACCGCGACGCCGCCGTCGGCGAACCCCGTGACGTGACCGATACCTTCGCCGACACCGAATCGAGCGTCATCCGGAGCGCGCTCGACGACGGCGGCGACGTGTTCGCGGTCCGGCTGACGGGCTTCGATGGACTGGTCGGCCGCGAGATTCAGCCCGACCGACGGCTCGGCACCGAGCTCTCGGACCACGCCAAGCGCCACGGGGCGGGCGGTATCTTCCACACCGACGAACTGCCGGCCTACGGCGTCACCGAGGCGGAGGTGACGGCGTTGCGCGAGGCCGTCGACGCGGAGCCGGACGACGCCGTCGCCATCGTCGCCGACGACCCCGAGACCGCCCGCCTCGCCATCGACGCCGTTGCCGAGCGCGCCGAGACGGCCCTCGAAGGGGTCCCCGAGGAGACCCGGGACGCCACCGAGGACGCCACCTCCCGCTACCTCCGCCCGCTGCCCGGCGCGGCGCGGATGTACCCCGAGACCGACGTTCCGCCGGTCGAACCCGACGTGACCGAGGTGGAGACGCCGGAACTGCTCACCGAGAAGGTCGACCGCTACGCCGAGGCCCACGGCCTCGACGCCGGTCTCGCCGAGCAGGTCGCCTACGGCCAGCGGTGGCCGCTGTTCGAGGCCGTCGTCGACGACGGCGTCGACGCGACGCTGGCGGCCGGCACGCTCGAATCGACGCTGACCGAACTCCGCCGCGACGGCGTCCCCGTCGAGCGACTGACCGACGCGCACCTCCGGGAGTCGCTGAAACTGGTCGATTCGGGCGAGGTGCCCCGCGAGGGCATCGAAGACCTGCTGACCGCGTTGGCCGAGGAGCCCGAACTGACCGCCGAAGCGGCCGTCGAGCGGGAGGACTTGGGCGGCGTCGACGAGAGCGAGGTCCGCGAGGCCGTCGCCGAGGTCGTCGAGCGCAACGCCGAACAGGTCGAGGCCGAGGGGATGGGCGCGTTCTCGGCGCTGATGGGCGAGTGCATGGGCGCGCTCCGCGGGAAGGCCGACGGCGACGCCGTCAGCGACGCGCTGCGCGAGGAGATCCAGAAGCGGGCCTGAGAAACGAGCCCGAGAAGCGAGGGCGACGCCGCCGACTACCGGTCGTCGGGACCGCTGTCGCCGTCACCGCGGTCGCTGCCGTCCCGCGTCGTGGCCTGTCGCGCCCGCCGGAACACCCCCCTGAGCGTCCGCGTCTCGCGGCCGGTCGGGTGCGCGCGGCCCAGCACCCGCCGGAACAGCCGCCGGGTCTTCGCTCGCTTCTCGGTCGGGTGGCCGACGGCGTCGAGGAACCGCCCGAACTCTCCGTGGAGCCCCTCGACGGCGCGCTCGTCGGCGCGCTCGTGGAGGTCGTCGGGGTGTTGGTCGCGCTCGACGGTCAGGTCGCGCAGTTCGTACAGCACGACGGTCGCGGCCTGCCCGAGGTTCAGAACGGGGTAGTCGGCGGCCGCGGGGATAGAGCATATCTCGTCTAACTGCGCGAGTTCGTCGTTGGTCAGGCCCACGCGCTCGCGGCCGAAGACGACGCAGGTGTCGGCGTCGACCCCGCGAAGCGAGTCGGCCAGTTGCGCCGGCGTCTTGGCCGGATACCGGACGTGCTTGGAGGCGTCCTCGTTGGTCGTGGCCGTGCAGGCGACGGTGTGGTAGTTCTGCGCGAGGTGGTCGAAGGTGACCTCGCGGGCGTTCGGGAGGATGTCCTCGCGGGCCTGTCCGGCGAAGCCGTAGGCCTCGCCGTCGGGGTCCAGTTCCGGCGGGTCGACGAGCAACAGCTCCGAGAGGCCGAAGTTCTTCATCGACCGCGCGATGGTGCCGACGTTGCCGGGCGTCTCGGCGTCGACGACCGCGACGGCGGTCATACGTCGAGGTCGCCGAGGTCGATGTCGAGTGCCTCGACGTCCTCGTCGTCCATCGCCTCGATTTCCTCCTCCAGCCCGGGGACGGCCTCCCCGCGCTCGGGTGCCTCCGGGAGTGCGGTCGGGTCCTCCTCGACGTGTTCCAGCCCCTCGTAGCCCTCGGGAGCGCGATTCCCCGCTGCGAACCACTCGGCGAAGGCCTCCTGTAGCTCCAGTTCGCCGGCGTAGGCGTCGCCGCCGGCCTCCCGGAACCAGTAGAGGAAGTCGGTCTCGTGGACCGAGCAGAGGACGACTTCGCCGCGGGGCTCGCCGTAGACGGCCTCGGCGACGTTGCACGCCTCGATGTCGTCGTCGCCGTGGACCAGCCAGCAGGCGTCACAGGGGTCGACGACGCGTTCGGCGAGGACGAGGAGCCGCTGGCGGGTTTCCGGTTCCAGCGTGGCGAGAGGCCGGAGCGTCCCGTCGTCGTCGACCACCGACTCGTCGAACCGCCAGCCGCGCAGTCCGATACTGACCTTGCCCATGCCCCCGGGTAGCCGGTTCGCCGACTAAAAGAGCGCGGTGTCAGCGTCGGAGGAGGGAGCGGGACGGTAGAGGCCGGCGTTCACTGCCGGTCACGGGTCGCCCGCGTCGAACTGCCGGCGGACCCACGTCGAGCTATCGAGAGCGCGGACGCCCGCCCGGAGCCGGTCGAGGCGGTCGCGGCGCTCGGCCGCGTCGGTGTCCAGCGCCCGCACTATCGCGTCGGCGATGCCGCGGATGTCGTGGGGGTTGACGGTGAGCGCGCCGTCCAAGTGCGTCGCCGCGCCGGCGAGTTCGCTCAACACGAGGACGCCGTCGTCGTCCACGCAGGCCGCGGGGTACTCGTGGGCGACGAGGTTCATCCCGTCGCGGTGGGGCGTCACCAGCGCCACGTCGCTGGCGCGGTAGAGCCCGGCGAGGGTCTCCGCGCCGAGCTTTCGCTCGACGTAGGCGACGGGCCGCCAGTCGTCGGTGCCGTAGGTCTCGTTGACACGCTCGACGGCCGCCACCACGTCGTGGCGGTAGCGCCGGTAGTCGGCGATACCCTCGCGGGTCCGGCTGGCCTTCTGGACGTAGGTGAACGCCCCCCGAAACTCCGGGCGGCGGTCCCACAGGTGCGCGAGGGCCTCGATTCGCTCGGGGACCCCCTTCGAGTAGTCGAGGCGCTCGACGCCGACGACGAGCGGAACCGAGGGGTCGGGAACCGCGTCGTCGAGGACGCGCCGCCGGACCGCCGTCGTGTCGGCCGCCGCGGCCCGCCGGCGCACGCGCTCGGCGTCGATACCCAGCGGGTTCGAGAGCGCCCGGGTGGTCGCCCCGTCGTAGCGGACCCGCGTCTCCGAGGCCGCCGTCGCGTCGGGCAGCAGTTCGGTGGCACAGGCAACGAACCGCCGGGCGTCGGCCGGGGTGTGGAAGCCGACGGCGTCACAGGCCAGCAGTCCGTCGAGCAACTGCTCGCCGTGGGGGCAGTGCTCGAAGACGGCGGGGGCCGGCCACGGGACGTGCCAGAAGTGATGCAGCGTCGCGTCCGGGCGGGCCGCACGGACCCGCCGGGGGGCGAGCGCGAGGTGGTAGTCCTGAAACCAGACCGTGTCCGCCGGCCCGCTGGCGTCGAGGACGGCGTCGGCGAAGCGGTCATTGACCCGCTGGTACTGCGCCCAGAACTCCGGCGCGGCCCACACGCGCCCGGTCTCGTCGTGACAGAGGGGCCACAGCACGCGGTTGGCGTAGCCGTAGTAGTACCCCTCGACGGCGTCCTCGTCCAGCGCGACCGGACGCATCTCGTAGGACGGGTCGGCCGGCGGGACGGGGACGGTCCCGTCGGTGGCGACGGCGGTGTCGGCCTCGCCGCTGGCCCACGCCACCCAGACGCCGCCGGCGTCCTGCAGGACGGGGTCGACGGCGCTGGTCAGCCCGCCGGTGGGCTCGGACACTGTGACGTCCTCGGGACCGGGGTCCGTCACCGGGCCGTCGATCCACGAGTGGCTGTACGGCCCCCGGTTCGAGACGACCACGAGCGACCCCTCGCCGTCCCACCGTCCGACTCCGCCCTCGTCGTCCATACGCTACGTTCGGCCGTCCGACCCTTCAGGGTGTCGCGGTCCCGACAATCGCTTGGTAGTAAGAGAAAGCTTATACCGGATGCGTCAGAAAAGGCGGGTGAAAGCCGAAAGGGCACCCGGGTAGGGGTACACGGACGTGCCACTTCGGCTCAATCCGGTTTATCTGGACACCACCAGCTAGTGACAACTATGGAGTACGAAACGTGGGAGCCAGTCTACGAGTCGATACTCGCGGCGTTTGGCTACGGCCGCGCGGGTGACGAGCGGGCGCGGGACCGCCTCGTTGCCCTGCTCGACGGCGACCGCACCTACGACCCGGCCACGCTCGACATCGAGGGGGCGCGAGTCGCCGTCGCCGGCGCGGGGCCGTCACTGGAGGCAGAGGCCGACCGGGCCCGGGCGGCCGACTACGTCGTCGCCGCCTCGACGGCCGTCGACCGGCTGGCCGACTGCGGCGTCGGGACCGACTGCATGGTGACTGACCTCGACAAGAACCCCGACACCGGCCGTCGGCTGTCCGAGTCGGGGACCCCGGTCGCGGTCCACGCCCACGGCGACAACGTCTCGCTGCTGGAATCGCACGTCCCCCGGTACGACGCGGCGTTCGTCCTCCCGACGACGCAGGCCGCTCCGCGCTCGCCGGTCCGGAACTTCGGCGGGTTCACCGACGGCGACCGCGCGGCGTTTCTCGCGGACCACCTCGGGGCCGGCGAACTGGCCTTCGTCGGCTGGGACTTCGACGACCCCTCGGTGAGCGCGGAGAAGCGCCGGAAGCTCGCGTGGGCCGAGCGCCTGCTGCACTGGCTCGAAGGGCGACGCGGCGAGCGCTTCGCCGTCCTCGACGGCCGCCGGGACGCCATCGACCCGGTCGTCGGCTGACGCGACGGCACCGACCGGGCGGGACGGGGAACGACTGCGGAGCGTCGCCCGTCGGGCCGCCAGAGCGTTGATGGGGCGGGCCGCCCAATCGCCCCCCATGGCCTTCGACCCGGACCGCGTCACGGCCGTCACGTTCGACTCCTACAGCACCATCGTCGACGTCGACGCCGCCGAGCGAGCCCTCGCCGACCGCGTCCCCGACCCCGAGCCGGTGTCCCGGCTCTGGCGCTCGCGCTCGCTGGCGTACACGTTCATCGCCAACCACGTCGACGCCTACCAGCCCTTCTACGAGATGAACCGCGACGCGCTCCAGTTCGCGCTCGACGCCCACGGGGTCGACCTCTCGACCGAGCGCCGCGACGAGATTCTGGCCGTCTACCACGAACTCGACGTGTTCGACGACGTCCGCGAGGGGATGAACCGGCTCTACGACGCCGGCTACGACTGCTACGTCGTCTCGAACGGGAACCCCGAGATGCTCGACTCGATGGTCGACCACGCTGGCATCGGCGGCCTCGTCGAGGACACCGTCAGCGCCGACGAGGTCCGGACGTTCAAGCCCGACGCCGAACTGTACCGCCACGCCGCCGCCCGGACCGGGACGCCGATAGACGAACTCGCCCACGTCACCGCCGGTTACTTCGACGTCTACGGCGCGATGCACGCCGGGATGCAGGGCGTCTGGGTGAACCGCGACGACGGTCCGTGGGACGGCTTCGCCGGGGAGCCGGACCTGACCATCGGCTCGTTCCACGACCTCGTCGAGCGGCTCACCTGACCGTCACCGAGCCCCTGCCCGACCCGTGAGGCCACGCTCGCCGTCGCCGCCTCCGTCGCTCCCGTCGACCACCTCGACGCCGGTCACGTCGAAGCGCGCGCCGCCGGCCTCGCTCTCGCTGACACGCACGTCCCACCCGTGAGCCTCGGCGATACGGGCGACGATGGCGAGCCCGAAGCCGGTGCCGTCCTCGGCGGTGGTGTAGCCGGATTCGAACACGCCCGCGCGCTCGTCTTCGGGGATGCCGAGGCCGTCGTCGGCGACGTAAAAGCCCGCTCCCGTCGCGCCGATTCGGACGGTCACCGACTCGCCGCCGTGCTCGACCGCGTTCCGGAGGAGGTTCTCCAACAGCTGCTGACAGCGGGTCACGTCGGCCCGGAAGCGCAGGTCACCGTCGACGACGACGGTCGCGGCCCCGAGGTCGACGGTCTCGCGGCAGGCGTCGACCAGCGCCGACAGCTCGACGACCTCCGTCTCGCCGATGCGCTCGCCCTGCCGGGCGAGGGTGAGGATGTCGTCGATGAGCGTGTCCATCCGTTCCAAGGCGTCGGCGGCGGTGTCGAGCCGCTCGTCGTCGTAGTCGGCACGGGCCAGTTCGAGGTTCCCCTCGGCGACGGTCAGCGGGTTCCGGAGGTCGTGGCTCAGCGTCGACGCGAACTCAGAGAGGCGCTCGTTTCGCTGTTCGAGCGCGGTCTGTTTGGCCACCGACTCGGTCACGTCGCTGACGACGACGAGCGAGCCGGCCTCCGAGCGACCGAGGGCGAACCGGTTCCGGTCGGCCCGGTAGTACCGCGTCTCGCCGCCGCGCTCGTACTCGAAGGTCTCGCCGTCGGCGGCCGCGGCCAGCGCCGGGACGACCGCTGCGAGGGGGTCGCCGACGGCGTCGCCCAGTCCGGGAAACAGGTCGTTCGCCGCCTCGTTGTAGTCCCTGACTCGACCGTCGTCGTCGAGGTAGACGGCGGGGTCGTCGGCCTCGTCGGTGAACTGTATCGCCTGAAAGCGGGCGGCGAACACGAACAGGAGGCCGACGGCGAAGGCCGCGAGCCCGAGGGGCTCGTAGGTGATGCCTATCAACGCCGGGCTGGCGTAGCCGACGATGTCGAACAGGACCGGCAGCGCCGTCAGCCCGACGAGGGCACTCAGGGGCCGCGTGTCGTAGCCGCCCGTGACGAACAGTTCGTACAGCATGAAGTAGCCGACCGCCGACAGCGCGTAGGCCAGCCCGCTCACTACCCAGTGGACAGCGCCGTACTGGATAGCCAGATGCGGGAATGGCGTGTCGACGAGCCGCGCCGAGAAGTAGATGCCGTGGAACGGGTTCGTCACCTTCAGCGCCACGACGGCGAGAAACAGCGCGACGGCGACGTGCCGGATGCTCCGCCGCCGGTGGAGCGTCCGGCCGGTGTAGGCCGAGCAGAAGTACAGCCACGGGCCGACGGAGGCCAGTCCGATGATGAGGCCCGCCTCGTAGAAGGCGTACTTCCAGCCGACTGCGGGGATGAGAAGGAAACCGACGTGGGCGCTGGCCCACCCGCCGCTGGTGACGAGCAGGGCGACGAGGCCCCGTCGGGTGTCCCGGTCTTCGAGCCACAGCGCTCGCGGGACGCTGCCGAAACACGCGAGCGCGGCGAGCGCGAACGCCGCGACGTAGACGGCGTGTCGGGGACCGAGTCCGGCGATAGTCTGCACGGTTCTCAGGGCTAGGGGCTGCGGACTAATCAATCCTCGACCAAACGAGTTGGTAGTGTTTAGTTAGCAGCATTGTGCCAGACGGCGAAGGTTCGCAACCATGTTTCAGCTGTCTCTGGGTCAACGTGACTAAAACAGTTTGAAAAAGAGGATGTCCGTCGTTTTACTTCTCGAAAAACACGTTCGACAGTATTCCGATTTCCATGGAGTTCGTATCTGAAATCGAGGCCGTGTCGTTGCAGGGCTGTTTTGAGCCAGTCCGCATCATCGACAAGAAACACGGCGTCGTCGACATCGTGTTTCTCACGAAGTTCTCCGAGAAAGATTTCCGTCAAAGCAGTTGTGTACGTGGCAAAAAGCCGTATATGGAGAAATTTGTTTGTGGCAGGATCGATAGCGGCGTACAGCCAGTATTGCTGATCATTGATGCGAATCACGCTCTCGTCAAGCGCGACCTGATTCGGAGCTTCATCGCCGTCTGGCTGTAAATCAGCCTTCTGTACCCAATCGTGGATGGCCTTTCGAGACCGTTTGACACCCAACTTACCAAGAACAGAGATTGTATTCGAAAGTGATAGTCCAGCCACGTGCATCTGAATACCGAGCTTCATCGCTCGCTCGGGTGTCCGCTCGCGCTCCACAAAGTCCAAATCTATCCAGTCGCTACTACCGCTGAGGCGGACGATTTCTGGCATAGAGCACCAAGAAATTCGCCCGCCTCACTTTTCACGCTTAACTAAACACCGTCAACGAGTTACCCCGCTACACCCGGCGGGAGAGCGCAGCTCTGAGTTCGCCGACCAGTTCCCGGTGACCGTCCGCGGCGAGGCTGTCGGCGACGACGCCCACCGCCGCGGCCGACCCGCCGAGATACAGCGTGCCGCTTTCCTTCTCGACGAGGACCACGTCGGTCACGTCGGCGGCCGCCCGCAGGCTCGCCGCCGCGTCGTCGGTGAGGTCCCCGAGCAGGAAGGTCAGCGTCGCGCCGTCGTCGGTCGCCCCGGCCACGGTCGTCCCCAGCGACTGGTTGCGCTCGACCTCGCGGACGGTCACGTCGGTCAGCTCCGCCACCGTCGGGCCGGGTTCGGTCCCCGCCCGGGTCGTCCGCTCGTCGCCCAGCGCGTCGGCGACCCGGACCACGTCGTGCGTCTCGCGGGTGTCGTGCGTCCGGATGATGTGGGAGCCGCGCTCGACCTCCATCGTCGCGGCGGCCAGCGACACCGCGAGCTGGTCCTCCGTCTCCGGCCGGCCGGCGAGGTCCCCGAGGAAGTCCTCCCGGTTGGTCGCGGTCAGCATCGGCCGACCGAACGCACGGAACTCCCGGAGGCGGCGGAACAGCTCCCAGTTGTCCGCGAACTCCTTGCCGTCGTACCACCCGCCGAAGGCCGGGTCGATGATGGTCCGGTCGGTGAAGCCGTCGCGCTGGATGGCCTCGAACAGTTCGTCGACCGTCTTCAGCGCGCCCGGTGCGGTGAGGTCGGGCGGACTCGCCATCTTCACGACGGGCATGTCGTGGGCCTCGACGACGCCGCGCATGTCGGGGTCGGCGAAGCCACAGACGTCGTTGATGAGGTCGAAGCCGTAGCCGATGGCCTCCTCGGCTACCTCGGCGTAGCGGGTCTCTATCGACAGCGGCACGTCGGCGTCGAGTTCGTCCACCAGCGGCGCGACCTCCGCCAAGCGGTCTTTCTCCTTCTCGACGGGCTTGGCCTCGTACTTGGGGTTGGCCGACTGCAGGCCCACGTCGACGATGTCGGCACCAGCGGGGACGAGCGTCTCCTCTATCGCCTCGGCGGCCGCCTCGGGGTCGAGGTAGACGCTGGGCTTGTACCCGGAGTTCGAACTCATGTTCAGGACGCTCATCACCCGCGTCGGGTGGCCGTCCCCGACCGGAAGCCCGTCGATATCGACCGTTCGCATACGCCTCGGTCAGGGCCGCGCGTACAAAGACCCTCCACTTCCGGCGGCGGGCGGGGCGAGCGGTACGGACGACCGACCGCGGACAGTTCCGGACGGTCAGTTCGCCGCGTGGTGGCGGGACTGACAGATTTATTTATGGTACGGGCAAAGTGAGCGATAGTGTCCGAAGCGGCGCGCGCCATCGAAGCGGTTCTCGCCGAATCCGGGCCGGACTACGAGGACTTCTGGTTCGAAACGCCCGGCGGCGGCCACCAGAGCGATGTCTATCTCGTCACCGTCCGCCACGCCGGCGAGGAGTACGAGGTGGTACTGAAGTTCAAGCCGACCGGTGACCTCCCGTTCGAGGTCGAACCCAAACTCCACGAGTACGTCGCCGAACGGACCGACATCCCGGTCCCGCGTATCCTCGTGTTCAAGGAGGACCCAGCGGTCGACGTGCGGCCGTACTTCATCACCGAGCGGGTCAGCGGGGACAACCTCGCGGAGTCGTTCGGGACGCTCTCGACTGAGACCCGGACACGGATTATGCGACAGACCGGACGGATACTGGGCGATATGCACTCCGAAATCGGGTTCGAGGCGTTCGGCCGGCTCGACCTCCACGACGGCCGGCTCATCGTCCGGGACTGGATGGGGAGTTGGCGCGAGTATTTCGGCCGACTCACCCGCTCACATCTGGACCGGCTCGCCGACACCCGCTTCGAGGACGTGGCCGACCGCGCCGGCGCGCGCATCGAACCGGCCCTCGACATCGTCCCCGAGGACGGCGTCCCCCGGCTGGTCCACGACGACTTCCGCCCGACGAACCTGCTTTTCGACGCCGAGCGCGACGCTCCAATCACGGCCGTCCTCGACTGGCAGGACGTGCTGGCGGCGCTACCGGAGTACAATCTCGCTCAGACGGAGTTTCTCTTCGTCGGCTCCTCGTTTCAGGACCCAGAGGCGTGTCGCGAGCTTCGGAGCGAGTTCCGCGCCGGCTACCGCGAGTTCCGCCCGTCAGCGTTCGACGACGGCTACGAGCGGCGGCGACCGCTGTACCAACTCTCGACGCTGCTGTGGCGGATGGCCGGCTTCGAGGCTGTCTTCGCCGACGACTCGGGGCTCGCCACCGCACGGGCCGAGGCCCAGTACCGACAGCAGTTCGAGCGGCTTCTCGACGGGCTCCCCGCGTAGTCACTCGGCCGGCTCGCCGTCGAGCAGCGACTCGACGCCGTGCCACGCGACCCGCGTCCGAGCGCCGCCCGTGCGTGCAGCCAGCGCTCCGCAGGCGTTGCCCACCCGCAGCGCCCGCTCGTCGCCGGCCCCCCGACACCGCGCCGCGAGAAAGCCCGCTGCGAAGGCGTCACCGGCCCCGGAGGTGTCGACCGGGTCGACGGCGAACCCGTCGTGGCTGACGGTCCCGGCCGCCGTCCGGCACTCTGCGCCGCGGGCACCGCGCGTGACCACGACCGTCGGCACGGTCGCAAGCAGGCCGGCGTCGGCGGCCGCTCGCGTCTCGCGCTCGTTGCAAAACAGCAGGTCCGCGTGTTCGAGCGCCCGACCGTAGTCCCGGTCGGCGAGCCTGCGGCCGGGGTCGAGGCTGACCGGGACGCCGGCGGCACTGGCGCGCTCGGCGAGTCGTCCCGCCGTCGACGGGGACTGGCTCGTCAGGTGGAGGTGGTCGGCTCCGTCGAGGTCGGTCTCGGAGAGGTCCGCGGCGGCGAACCGCTCGTTGACCCCGTCTGTTCCCAACACCATCACCTCGCCGCGCTCGTCGACCACGAGGTACTTGACGGCCGTCTCCCCGTCGGTCTCGACCAGCCGCGTCTCGACGCCGGCCGCGTCGAGTTCCCGGCGGGCCAGCAGGCCGTGCTCGTCGCGGCCGACGCTGCCGAGCAACACGGGGTCGGCGTCGAGTCCCGCCAGCGCGACGGCGACGTTCGCGGCGCTCCCACCGGCCGACTGCCGCTGTCGCTCGATGGCCGCCTCGCCGTCGGGCCCCGGGAGCCGGTCCACGCGGAGCGTCACGTCCCAGTTGACGTGGCCGGCACAGACGACGCGCATGCCCCGTGGTCTCTCGCCGTCTGCCATAGGTCCCGCGGTCGCGGCCGCAGGATGCCGCCGAATCGCCCCGTCGATACCGAGCATTCGGTCGAGATTTCAGTACGTTTAAGCGCTCAGATTACGCAGGGAACGCCATGACAGTGGTCCCTGTCAGCAATGCTGTTACGGCCCTCCGAACACTCCCGCTCCATCGACACCGAGACGGGAGGCCGAGATGCGTCGACTGACGCTACTTGCGGTCGTCGCGCTCGTGGCGGCCGTCCCCGCGGTCGCCAGCGCGGCGTCGGTCAACGTCTCGGTCACGTCGGTCGCAGTCTCGCCCGAGCAGCCCGCACCCGGCGAGACGATAACGTTCACGCCGACGATTCGGAACTTAGAGAGCAGTCAGGACGGGCTACGAATCGAGGCCGTCGCCATCCGGCGGACGCAGGCGAGCGGCTTCACCGAGTACGCCCGCGTGGCCGACTTGGGGACGCTCTCGCCGGGTTCTTCGCTCGAAGTCCCCCTGACGCACTCGTTCGACGAGCCGGGGACGAAAGACCTCCGCGTGCTGGTCTACGGGCAGTCGACCGGCGCGCCCGTGAACTCCATACGGGTCCGCTACCCAGTCACCGTCTCTGTGTACGAACGGGACCCGCAACTGGACATCCGGACCAACGAGTCCATCGAGGGCATCGAGACCAACGGGACGGTCACCGTCGCTAACGGCCTCAACACCTCCGTCTCGAACGTCGAGGTGACCGTCGACGGCACCGACATCACGGCGACCGAAGGCCGGTCGGTCATCGCCACCCTCGGGGCCGGCGAGACGGCCACGGTGCCGTTCCAGTTCCGGCCGGAGACGCCCGGCGAACACGAACTCACGGCGACGATGTCTTACTCCGTCGACGGGACGACCCAGCGGACCGTCACCCAGACGCGGCTCATCGAATCCGAGCCGCTCCGAGAGGGGCTCTCGCTCGACGCCTCCGCGGTCGGTAGCGGGGAGAACCGCGCGCTCGCGGTCGACGTCATCAACCAAGGGAACGCCCCCGTCGAGGACGTCGTCGTGACCGCCAGTTCCGACAACGCGACGTTCCGCCGGGCTATCGTCCGCTCGGTCGAACCGGGCGACTCCGAGCGGGTCCGGCTCAACACCACGCTGTCCGAGTCGAGCGCCGCCGCGACCGTCACCGCGGACTACGAGGTCGGGACGGCCAGCCGGCAGGCGACGACCGAGACGACGATACGGTCGACGCCCGGCGCGATAACCCTGACCGGGCTGGACGTGAGTAGCGAGGCCGGCCGCCTCCAGATAACCGGGAGCGCGAGCAACGTCGGGACGACGGACGCCGACAGCGTCCTCGTCAGTGTCGTCGACACGGCGACCGTCGAGCCGGCCTATCCCAACCGCGAGTACTTCGTCGGCACCGTGCCGGCCAGCGACTTCGTCTCCTTCGACGTGTACGCCACGACGTCGGGCAACGCGACGACGGTCCCGCTCGAAGTGACGTACCTCGTCGACGGCGACCGCGAGCGCCAGCGCTTCGACGTGGAGGTCCCCGTGACCGACACCGACCCGCAGTCACAGTCCGGCGGCGGTGGCGGCGGTGGCGGCGGGCTGCTCCCCGTCGTCGGTGTCGCGGCACTCGCGGCGCTGGTCGTCGCGGCCGTGCTGGTCCGGCGCTACCGGCGTGACGACGAGCAATGACCGTCCTCCGTGCCGACGACGTGGTCAAGCGTTACCGGTCGGGCAGCGAGACGCTCGTCGCGCTGAACGGCATCGACTTCCACCTCGAAGCCGGGGAGTTCGTCTCCATCATGGGCCCCAGCGGCAGCGGAAAGACGACGCTGCTGAACATCCTCGGCCTGCTCGACACGCCCACGGAGGGGACCGTCAGGCTCGAAGGGCGCGACGTGACCGGGCTGGGCGACCGCGAGCGGACGCGGCTCCGCAAGCGGACCATCGGGTTCGTCTTCCAGCACTTCTATCTCCTGCCGACGCTGACGGCCGTCGAGAACGTCGAGGTGCCGGCGCTCTTGGACCGGGACCCGACCCGGACCGAGCGAGCGACGGACTTGCTCGACCGGATGGGGCTGGGCGAGCGTCTCACCCACCGCCCCGACGAGCTCTCCGGCGGGCAGAAACAGCGCGTCGCCATCGCTCGCTCGCTCATCAACGACCCGCCCATCGTGCTGGCCGACGAGCCGACCGGGAACTTGGACCGGGACACCGGCCGGCAGATTCTCGACGAGTTCCAGCGCATCGCCGACGAGGACGACGTGGCTATCATCGCCGTCACCCACGACGAACTCGTCAACGAGTACGTCGACCGGACCATCCGCCTCGTCGACGGCTCCATCGGACGGGAGGAGATAGATGCGTAACCCCCTCGCCGAGCGGTTCCCCACCGGCCTGATGGCGTGGCGGAACCTCTCGCGGACGAAGATGCGGTCGCTGCTGGCCGCGCTGGGCATCGTCATCGGCGTCATCGCCATCGCGTCGCTGGGGATGTTCGGCGTCGCCCTGCGGTACTCCTTCTCCCAGAACCTCGGCGACAT
Organism: Haloarcula sp. MBLA0138; assembly: GCF_055632455.1. Lineage (NCBI taxonomy): Archaea > Methanobacteriati > Methanobacteriota > Halobacteria > Halobacteriales > Haloarculaceae > Haloarcula > Haloarcula sp. MBLA0138. The sequence continues at coordinate 1,486,612 of NZ_CM145746.1, forward strand.
CGGGAATCAGGTGACCGTCTCGCCGAACGCCGAGGAGGGCATCGAGAACCTCACGGAGCGCGACGTGCGCGAGATACGCCGCGTCGCTGGCCCCGGCACGACCGTCACGCCGGTCACCACCACCGTCGAACCAGTGACGTACAGCCGCGAGGCGGAGCGGGACGAACTGCTGTACGCGATGACGGACCCGGCCGAAGTGTACAACGCCAGCGACGGCCGGATTCCCCAGCCGTTCCGGACCGGCGTGTTAGTCGGCGAGAGCGTCGCCGAGGAGCGCGACCTCCACAGCGGGAGCACCATCGCCATCAACGGCAGCACGGCCCGGGTCCGAGCCGTCCTCGCCTCGGGCGACTCGTTCTCACAACTCAACCCCGACAACCGCATCGTCGTCCCCGCGAGCCGGTACGGTGGCCGAGGCTACTCGTCGGTGTACGTCACCGCGCCCTCGGGCACCGAGGCCAACGCCACGGCCATGGCGATACGCGGCGCGCTCAACGACCGCGAACAGCGCGTCACCGTCACGGAACTGGGCTCCATCGTCGACACCATCAACCAGCAGTTCCAGATAATCAACACCGTCCTGACCGGTATCGCCTCCATCTCGCTGCTGGTCGCCGGCATCTCCATCCTCAACGTGATGCTGATGTCGACCGTCGAGCGCCGGGAAGAGATCGGCGTCCTCCGGGCCGTGGGCTACCAGAAGCGGGACATCCTCAAGGTGATGCTGATGGAGGCGACGCTGCTGGGTATCGTCGGCGGACTGGCGGGCGTCCTCATGAGCGTCGGGGCGGGCCTCGCCATCAACCACTACACTGTGGGCGACGCGACGGCGGTGTTTCGCCTCGCCAACGCGTGGTATCTCGTCGCCGCGTTCGCGTTCGGCGTCGGAACGAGCGTCGTCAGCGGCCTGTATCCGGCGTGGAAGGCGGCCAGCGAAGAACCGGTCGAAGCGCTGCGCGGCTAGGGCGTCACGTCGACGCCCGGTTCGAGCCACGGCTCCGTCCGGTCGACGGTCACCGCGTCGAACTGGGCGAGCCAGTCCTCGTCGCCGTTCTCGAAGGCGTCCAGCGCGTCGCCGACGGTGTAGGTCCGCCCGGTGTCCGAACACGGGAAGACGCCCTGTAGCTGCTGGCCCTCGTAGAGCGCCAGCGAGACGACGGGGAAGACGACTACCTCGTCGGTGCGCTCCATGCCGACGTAGCTCCGCGCGCGCCGTTCGAAGGCCGGTGTCAGCGAGAACCCGTTCCGGTCGCCCCAGTCCTCGAACTCGTCGTAGGTCGCCAGCGCGCCCGAGCGCTTGTCCTCGGCCAGCGTCCGGATGCGCTGCCACTCGCCGGCGACCATCGACTCCGTGAACACGCCGTTGGCCTCCAGTCGCTTGACCCGGTTCAACACCTGCTGTTGGGCGTCGAATGTGCCGTACGTGTCCCGCGGAGGTACAGTTCCGCTCGGAGGTGCGCGTCTCCAACCATAGTTCTCACCTGATACGTCTGGCGAGACCGACTAAACTCTTTCCCAAAACCGGACCGTCCTACCGAAATTAATTCGTTCGTAGGAAATTCGGTATAGAGTGTTTAATAGACGTATTTGCTGCGTATTTGTCAAATATACCCGCGCCCATAACTGACAGTAAAAGTGAACTAATTATGCGCAGTGGTCGTTTTCGAGTTCGTCTCTCGTCGAACACTGCGGGGCGGCGAATACCTGTCTGAAATATTATCTGAACGGTCACGGTCCGTCACAGACCGACGGCTCCCGGGACGATTGGCCGGTCGAGCGCCCATCCGGTCGTGTCGTGTCACACACCCGGCGCGCTTGCTACTCGGGCGACAGTACTGGGCTACTCGTCGTCGGTCGTCGGTAAGAGCCGCTTACTCGGGCCGCGACGCTTTCGTCGAAGCCTGCTTCGCTCACGGCCCACTTCGTTCGCCGTTCGCATCCCGTGTTCGCGCACGACTGGGTACCACGCCGTCCGCTTCCCGAACGATGACGGGTCGCGGCTACCCGCTCACTGCGTCAATCGTCCGCTGCGCGGATGATTGACTACTCGCAGCCGAGCCTGCTCGTCGCTTCAATCATCCGCGCTCGCTTCCGCACCACCGCTCGCGACAACCTCGATTTCGCCGGCGTCGAGTTCCTGCTCGATTTCGCGGGCGGCCTGCACCATGCCGCTCCCACTTTTTACTTCGTCGGGTAGCCTCGCTACGCTCGGCTACCACTCCTCAGAAAAACGTGGGGAAAAAGGCCGGACGCTCCGTTCGCTGCGTTCACTCGCGTCCGGTGAAACGGCTCACTCCGTTCGCCGTATGCTCAGTCGTCCGCGCTCGCTTCCGCACCACCGCTCGCCACCACGTCGATTTCGCCGGCGTCGAGTTCCTGCTCGATTTCGCGGGCGGCCTGCACCATGTTCTCCATCTTGCCGTAGGCGACCTCACGGGGCAGGAGCTTCACACCGCAGTCCGGCGAGACGGTGAGTCGCTCCGGCGGCACGACTTCCAGCCCCTTCTTGATGTTCTCTTTAATCTCCTCGACGGACTCGACTTCGGCGGTGTGGGCGTCGAGGACGCCCATGGCGAAGTCCTTCGTGAACTCGTGGTCTGTGAACACGTCCAACTGGTCGTAGTCGCCGTTGGCGAGTTCGAGGTCGTACTCGTGGACCGGGTAGTCCAGAATCTCGGGGTAGATGCGCGAGTAGTCGCCGTAACAGACGTGCAGGCCGAGGCGCACGTCGTCGGGCACGTCGTCGACGATGCGTTCGAGACACTCGCCGACGATGGCGTGGTCGTCGGGCGTCGTCGCCAGCGCCGGTTCGTCTATCTGGATGTAGCGCGCGCCGGCCTCGACCAGTGACTCTATCTCCTCGTTGACGAGGTCGGCCAGTTCGTAGGCCAGTTGCTCCTCGCTGTCGTAGACCTCGTTGAACGACCAGTTCGCGAGCGTGTACGGGCCGGTGATGGGGACCTTGACCGGACGCTCGGCCACCTCGTCGGTGAATTCGAACTCCTCGACGAGCCACTGCTCGCCGTACTCCACCTCGTCGGCGACGCTTGGCTTGTCGAAGTAGTTGTGGCCCCACACCTTCACGCGGCCGTTGAACTCGTAGCCGTCGATGCGGTGGGCGAAGTACTCCACCATCTCGTTGCGGCGCATCTCGCCGTCGCAGACGACGTCGATGCCCGCCCGCTCGTGCTCGTGGGTGATGAGCCGCGAGGCGTCGTCTTTCGACTCCTGCCACTCGTCCTCGCCGAAGTCGGCCGCGTCGTCCTCGAACTGCTCGCGGGCGCGGTCGTGCCACTTGGGCTTGGGGTAGGAGCCGACGACGGTCGTCAGCAGGAAGTGGTCGTTGTCGTGATTCGCCGGTCGGAACTGCTCTCGTGGTCCGGTCATGGTTAGGCCTCCACCTCCTCGAGGTCGGCGGCGTTGGCGAGCGCGCGGAGTTTCGCCTCGAACTTGTTGTCAGGGAGGTAGAACAGCTCGGTGTTGGCCGTCGCGTAGACGGTGTCGTAGGCGGTGTTGGTCTGCTGTTCGAACCAGTCGATGCGGTCCCGGATGGTCTCGGGGGCCTCGACGAGCGTGTTCTGCCCGTCGACGACGCCCAGCGCCACGTCGTCTTTCGTCCCGTACTCTTGGACGTTGTAGACGGTGGCGTCGTGGTCGGAAATGAGGTCGAAGCCGACGGCGTCGACGCCCGCGTCCATCAGGTGCGCGTAGGTCTTCTCCTCGATAGCGCCCCAGTAGGTGTGGGCGACGACCTCGGCGTCGGCCGCGTCGGCGACGGCGTCGATGGCCTCGCTGGCGCGCTCGTCGACGCCGTCCGCGGGCGGGTTCTCGACGAGCGAGGGCTCCAGCAGGAACAGCGTCTCGACCTCGGGGAACTCCCGGACCTCCTCGACGAGGAAGTCGGCGACGGCGTCGAGGAACGCGGCCTCGTCGCCGTAGTGTTCGTCCGTGGCGAGGTCCGCGAGCGAGTAGGGACCGGGCAGCACCGCCTGCAGGCCCGAGTCGACGAGGTCGGCGGCCGCACCGAGGTCCGCCGCCACGTCGCCGCCGTCGGCCGAGAGGTCGTCCTGCACGACCGGCTCGCGGTAGAAGTTGTTGTTGTCGTAGTAGCGGACGATGCCGCGGGTCTCGACGCTGTCGTGGACCGCCAGCGGGTGTGCGAGCATGTCGTCCCACCGGCCCTGCCCCTCGACGACGCGGTCGAGCCCCGCCTCGGTCTGTGCCGAGACGAGGTCCTCGCGGACGCGGTCGTACGCGTCCTCGATGTCCTCACCCTCGTCGCCGGAGACGAGGTCCGTCTTCTGGTGGCCCTTCAGGTCCGATAGCTCCTCTTTGGCCCAGTCCGGGAGCGGATACAGCCCCGGAGTCGTGGCGACTATCTGTGGCATTGCCAGCGGCTACGAAATGACGGGCTTTAATATTTCCTATTCAGAAAAATGCCCTATGGTAATCACTTCGGGGAGAACCGGAGGACGACGAGTTCCTCGTAGGGGTGGTTCTCGCTGGCCACCCGCTCGCCGTCGAGGCCGCGCTCGGCGGCGTACGCGAGCACCTCGTCGACGCCCGTGAGGCTGCTGACCAACAGGAGCGCCCGGCCGCCCGGCGCGAGGACCCGGCCGACGGAGTCGAGGAACGGGTCGACGAGGCGGCGGCCGTCCTCCCCACCCGACAGCGCGTGTTCCATCCAGTCGTCCCACTCCTCGGCCGCCGGTGTCGGGAGATAGGGTGGGTTGAACGCGACGAAGTCGAAGACACCGTCGGCGAATGGGGACACGAGGTCGCCACGGACCGCGGGCACGCCGCGCTCGCGGGCCTGCCGGCAGGCCAGCGGGCTGAGGTCGACGCCGACCGCCTCGGCCCCGGCGTCGGCGAGTTCGGCGGCGACGTAGCCCGACCCGGTCCCCACGTCCAGCACGCGGTCGCCGTCCGTCACGTGGTCGCGGGCGGTCCGGGCCAACAGCGCCGAGTCCGCCGCGGGCTGGTAGACGGTCTCGACGCCGCGCTGGTCGGCCAGCGCCGGCCGGCCGCCGTCCTCGTCGGTCACGACTCCGGCCGGCCCACGTCGTGGGCCAGCGTCGCCAGTTCGGCGAAGTCCGCGGGCGCGAGTTCGCCGGCGCGGGCGCTCATGCGTTCCTCGTCGGCCGCGTCGACGACCGCGTCGGGGTCGCCCAGCCCGGAGATGTGGGCCGTGTTCCGGACGGCGTTGCGCATCGTCTTCCGGCGCTGGGTGAAGACGGCCTTCAGAAAGGCCATGAAGAAGTCGTCGTCCGGGACCGTGTAGTCCGGCTCCCGCGGCGTCGTCCGGACGACGGCGCTCGTGACCCGTGGCTGCGGGTCGAACGCCGCCGGGGGCACCGTCTCGACCACCTCCACGTCGGCGTAGTGGCCGGCAGTCACCGAAAGTCGGCCGTAGTCGTCGGTGCCGGGGTCGGCGGCCATCCGCTCGGCGAACTCCCGCTGGAACATCACCACGAGGGGCTTCCCTTCGGGCAACAGCCGGAAGGCTATCTCCGAGGACGCGCCGTAGGGGAGGTTCGAGACGCTAGCGGTGAACTCCGGGAGGTCGACGGCCAAGGCGTCGCCGGAGACGACGGTTAGCCGGCCGCCAGCGACGGCGTCGGCGAACTCCTCGCGCAGGTGCGCGGCGAAGTCGGGGTCGCGTTCGACGGCGGTCACCTCGTCGGCCGCCGCGAGCAGTCGGTCGGTCAGCGCGCCCGGGCCGGCCCCGACTTCGAGGACGTGCGAGGTATCGATGCCGGCCGAAGTCGCGTACTCGGGGATGCGGTCGAGCACGCGGTCGTCGACGAGGAAGTGCTGGTCCTGCCGGGTGTCTGCCCGCTTGCCCGCCCGGCGGACGAGCGCGTCGGGGTCGCGCGTGCCCGTCGCTGTGTCGGTCATCGACTGCCCGTAGACGGCAGGGGGTGAAAAACTCCGCCCTACGACTGCTCGCCGGGGCGGACGAACGTGCGGTACTTCAGGTCGTCCTCCCGTAGCTCTTCGAGGATGCGGTCGATGAGCACCTCTCTGGGCGTGTGGAGCCCGCTGACGCGCTCTTCGAGGTCGTCGAAGCTCTCGAAGGGCTGGCGCTTGCGCTCGTCGAGGATGGTGTTGCGGAGCTTCTTCCCGATGCCCGGCAGGAGGTTCAGTTGGTGGAGCCGCAGCGTGATGGGCTGGGCGTCGTTGTAGAAGTCCACGAAGCGCTCCTCGTCGTTCTCGACGACCTCCTCGACGGCGTACTCCAGTTCCGAGCGCGCGCCGCTTGGCAGGTCGTCGAACTCGATGCGGCGGACCCGGTCGAAGGCGGTGAGGTCGATGCGGTCACCGAAGGCCATCTCGTCGCCGGAGTCGAGCGTCAGCTCGTAGAGAGAGAAGTCGTCGACGTCGAGGGCGAACGCGAGCGGGTCCTTCTGGTGTTGCGGGCGGTCGTCGTCGGTCCGCCCTGTCGGGAGGACGTCGAGGACGGCCGCGACCATGTCGTCGCCGCGCTCCGTGTCGGTCATGCGCAGCGATACGAATAGAACACACTTAATGGCGGCGGGTGCCGCGTTCGGCCGACTTCCGTCGAGCGGTTTCTGCGACGAGCGGGAGAACCGGCGGGCCGACGGCGAGCGTCAGGCGTACCGCTTGACGACGTTGAGGATGTCGTCCAGTTCGTCGCCCGACAGGGAGTACCGCTCCTGCGCGTAGACGGCCCGCAGTTCGTCGCGGTCCAGCGGTCGCAGGTTCGCTATCTTGTAGGCGGTGGCCTCGTCGACTTTCTCCAGTTCCCGCAGTTCCGCGACGAGTTCGCGGGACTCCTCGGGGTCCAACACCGCGAACCGGTTGACGTGGTCGATGGCTCGCTTGAGTTCGTACCGCATCTCGCGGTCCTCGTCGGCGGCCCGCTCCATCTCGAGGCCTTCGAGAATCTCCTTGGTCTCGGCGACCGTGAGATACTCCTCGTCGACCTTCTCTTTGAAGATGGTCATCTCAGCTCTGCTGGCGGCGGAGGTGTGCGGCCTTGGCGATGACGGTCTTCTCCTTGCCGCCGTCGACGATTTCGACCTTGAAGGCAGTCCCCTGCTCGCCGACGACGGTGCCGGTCTGGCCGTCGAAGCGGGCGTGGAAGCGGCCGTCGGGCACCGAGGGGTCAATCTTGAGGTGGACCTTCTCGCCGGCCTCGAACTCCTCGACGGCTCGCTGGGGCGGGGAGGTCCCGCGGTTGCGCGGCTTGTTCTTGAGCTTGTCCCGTGTTCCTTCGAGCGGACCGTTCGAACTGGGCATTCTTGCTCACCGGTTGTCCGGTCGCCCTAATAAAACGTGCGTTCCGGGGGCGGCGTGTGGGCGGGACACACCGTGTACGCCCGCCGTTCCGACACCGGTGGCACCGCTGTGCGGTTGTGCGCGGCGAGAACGGCGAGCGAGGTTACAGACGGCCGACGCTGTCGACTTCGACGGACTCGACGCCCTCGACGTCCGCGAAGGCCTCCTCCACGGCCTCGGTCCCGCCCGTGTCGTCGGGGACGATGACCGTCGGGAACAGCGCGACGAGGCCGAACGCGACGTCGTCGCGCTCGAAGCCGTTGATTTTGGCACCTTCCGGAAGCGCGCCCTCGAGACGCTCCTGCAGGTCGTCGAGGTCGACTTCGGGGCTCTGCGGCATAATCTTGATCTTGGCGGCGACTTTTCCCATCGTTACGGACCTGTGAAACCGCAGTCGGGGCACTTGTAGAGGTTGCTCTGCTTCCGGCAGGTGGCACACCGGTAAATCTGGTGCCCGCAATCGGGGCACTTGAACGCGGCGGCGCTCGTGCCGGCGATGTTGATGCCACACGAGACGCACTTCTGCGTCCGCTTCTGTTGGCTCTCGCTCATACCTCCCCGTATCCGACCGCGGCTTTTAACGGTTGCCAAACGGCGTGACGGGCGAGAGGGTGTGCCACGCCCTAGCTCCCGGGGAGGATGTCGCCCAGTGCGGCCCCGATAGACATGGGGACGAACGCCACGGTACAGACGCAGACGCTCTCCCAGAGAGCCGCCGGCTCCGCCGACCACGTGACCATTCCCCACCCAGTCAGCAGGGCGACGGCGATGGCGTAGGCACAGAGCGTGACACCGATCAGCCGCCGCGGGACGACGCCGAAGATGGCGTGTGCGACCCGCACGTCCTGTATGTCGGCGACGTAGAGGATGCCGACGACCATCCCGACGGCACCCAGCAGCGTCGCGACGAACAGCGACGGGTGGGCCGCGAGGAAGCGGCCCGCGTCGAGCGTGCCGCCCTCGACGGCCATCGGGATGCCGAAAAGCACCGACCCGAGCGCGGCCTCCGCGAGGTCGTCCCACCCGAACCCCCAGATGACGCGCCCGAAGACGGCTGGGTCGGACTCCTGTACCTCGGTGGCCTTCCGCATCGCGGCCCTGACCCGCTCGCGCTCGGCCGGCGAGTCGACGGCCGCTTCCAGTTCCTCCAAGTGGTCGAACAGGTCGGCGAGTTCGTCGTCCGCGTCCGGCCGGCCGTCGTCGGAAGTGTCGCTCATCGCGGGCCCCGGTCGTCCCGCGTCGGTACCGTGTCGACGCCGTCCATCACGGCGTTTGCGTCCTCGCCGTAGAGGCGGCCAGCGTGCCCACTCCGCGCGCACATCGCCGCGATAGTCCGGACCCGTCGACCGAGTCCGAGTACGGCCACGTCCATGCCCGTACAAGCCGCGGGGGTGGCGGTTAAGCCTTTGTGCCGCCGTCGAGGGCACCGATATCCCCGCGAGCGGGGCGTCGTGTCCGTGTGAATCCGACACAATCTGCCAAACATTTATATGTAATAGACCTTTCTCCGTAAAAGAACACATGGAACGGCCGACGCGCCAGCGGGATACGGACCAGGCGGAACGCCAGCAGGAGTCCGAGGAGACAGGCCAACAGGTCTGTCCCGAGTGTGAGTCGGAGTCCATCTCCAGCGACGGGGGCGGTGAACTCGTCTGTGAGGACTGCGGTCTCGTCATCGAGGACGAGAACATCGACCGCGGACCGGAGTGGCGCGCGTTCAACCACTCCGAGCGCCAGTCGAAGTCGCGCGTCGGGGCCCCGACGACACAGACGATGCACGACAAGGGGCTGACGACGCAGATAGACTGGAAGGACAAGGACGCCTACGGGCGCTCGCTGTCCTCCGAGAAGCGCTCCCAGATGCACCGGCTGCGCAAGTGGCAAGAGCGCATCCGGACCAAGGACGCGGGCGAGCGCAACCTCCAGTTCGCCCTCTCCGAGATAGACCGCATGGCGTCGGCGCTGGGCGTGCCACGCTCCGTGCGCGAGGTCGCCTCGGTCATCTACCGGCGGGCGCTGAACGAGGACCTCATCCGCGGGCGCTCCATCGAGGGCGTCGCCACCGCCTGCCTCTACGCTGCCTGCCGGCAGGAGGGTATCCCCCGGAGTCTGGAGGAGGTCTCGGACGTCTCCCGTGTCGAGCAAAAGGAGATCGGTCGGACCTACCGCTACGTCGCACAGGAACTCGAACTGAAGATGGAGCCGGTCGACCCCAAGCAGTACGTCCCGCGGTTCGCCTCGGAACTGGACCTCTCGGAGGAGGTCCAGTCGAAGGCCAACGAGATTATCGACACGACGGCCGAGCAGGGGCTGCTCTCGGGGAAGTCCCCGACCGGCTACGCCGCGGCCGCCATCTACGCCGCCTCGCTGCTGTGCAACGAGAAGAAGACCCAGCGCGAGGTCGCCGACGTGGCGCAGGTGACGGAGGTCACCATCCGGAACCGTTATCAGGAACAGATCGAAGCGATGGGCATCCACTGAGGACGCCCCGCCCCACTTCTCGGCCCCGCCGGACGACGCCGTCAGTCGCCGGCGGTCGCCGCCTCCACCGTCTCCGCGGCCGATTCGACGTCGGCGAAGGTCGTCAGCCCGGCCAGTGCGATGACGCCGAAGCCGACCTTCGTCACCACGTCGAGGTAGACGATGACCAGCGACGCAGTCTCCAAATCCATGAGCCCGACTCCGGAGACGCCCAGCAGCCAGACGACTGGGTAGACCAGCCACAGCACGACGACGAAATTCCGGAGCGTGCGATAGAGGCTCCGTTCGAGGTCCGACAGCGCGTCGCGGGCGGCCGCGGCGACGGTCGTGTACAGCAGGTAGACGACGCCGGCGAACGCCGCCGCCCCGAGCGCGAACAGGCCGTAGCTGAACGGCGGTGACGCGACAGAGCCGGCGAAGCCGAAGACGATGGTCAACGCTTGCAGGCCGACCAGCTTCCCGATGTCGTGTCGGCCCGCCTGCGCGAGCAATCCGAGATACAGGACGTTCAGCGGCGTCGTCAGCAGCCAGTCGGCGTAGCGGACGACGTAGACGGTGTGGTCGCCGGTGTCGATGGCACCGAACCCGAGCGTCATCAGCGCGTACGCCACGATGGCGATTCCCGGGATGGCTATCAACAGCAGGTAGCGCCGTCTGTTCGATTCGGGGACGAGCGTGTAGCCGTAGGCCAACACGGCCGTCCCGAGCAGTTCGCCCAGCAGTCCCAGCGTGAACCACGTCGTTATCGTTACCATGGTCAGTCGTCGGTGGCGGCGGTCGTCTCGTCGGCGCTCGCGGCGGCGGCGGTTGCGACCTCGAAGCGGTCGAGTAGCGATTCCAGTTCGTCGGCGCGTCGGCCCAGTTCGTCGGCGGAGTCGGCCACCTGCGCGATAGAGGAAGACTGGTCCTCGGCGGCACCGGCGACCGTGTCGGCCTCCGTCGCCGTCTGTTGGCTGATGGCCGTCAGGTCGTCGATGGTCTCCATCACGTCCTGTGCGGTCCGGGCCTGTTCCTCGGTCGCCCGGTCAATCTCCTGAATGCCGGTGTCGACCTCCTCGGTGTACTCGACGATGGTCTCCAAGGCGTCGACGGCGTCCTCGACGGTCGCCACGCCCTCGGTGATGCGTTCGCTGGTCGACTCGATGGTGTCGACCGTGTCGCCGGCTTGGCTCTGGATGCGCTCGATGCGCTGTTCGATGTCGCCGGCGGCCGACTTCGTCTCCTCGGCGAGCCCCTTTATCTCGTCGGCGACGACGGCGAAGCCGGCCCCGTCACCGTCGGCGTGCGCGGCTTCGATAGAGGCGTTCAGCGCCAGCATGTTCGTCTGCTCGACGATGTCGGTGATGACGCTCACGATGTCGCCGATCTCGTCCAAGTCGTCGTCGAGGGCGTTGATCTCCTCGACGGTCGCGGCCGTCTCGGCGTCGATGGCGCTCATCTCTTCGATGGCCGCCTGTGCAGCCTCGCGGCCGTCCTCGCCGACCTCCGCGGCCGACTGGGAGGTGTCGGCGACCTCCTGTGCCGAGGAGGCGACCTCCTCGGCGGTCGCCGAGAGGTTCTCCATCTCCGAGGCCGCGTTCTGGAGGCGGTCGCTCTGCTCGGAGGTCCCCTCGAATATCTCCTGAATCGAGCGGGACACCTGCTGGCTGGCTTGGTCGACGCGCTCGGCGTTCTGTCCGACCCGGTTGCTGGACTGCATGACCTCGGCCGCGAACGCCTTCATGTCGGCGATGGTCTCCTCCAGCGCGGCCAGCGTAGCGTTGATTTCGGTTCCCACGTCGGCCATCGCGTCGCTCATACTGTCGTCGTCGACGCGGGCCGTGAGGTCGCCGTCCGCGGCGGCCCCCAAGGCGTCGCTGTACTGCTGGGCCTTCAGTTCGAGGTGGCTGGACAGCGCCTCCATCTCGTTTCGCTCCGTCTCGGCCTCCTCGCGGGCCTGTTCGGCGTCCTGCCGGGCCTGTTCGGCCTCCTCGCGGGCCGTCTCGGCCTCGGATATCTGTTCGCGGAGGGTATCCCGCATGTCGCCGAAGGCGGCGTAGAGCGTCCCGAACTCGTCTTCACGGGTCGTACTCAGGTCGACGTCGAGGTCGCCCTCGGCCATCGTCTCGGCCTTCTCCGAGAGGCGGCGCAGCGACGCGATGGTGCTGCCGCCGATGGTGACGCCGACGAGTCCGAGGTTGATGACCGCGAGCAGGACCAGTCCGACGAGGTCGGCGTTGATCTGGCTCCGCAAGGCGTAGGCCTGCTCGGGGTTGGAGTGAACCATCACCACCCAGTCGTGGCTCTCCAACCGGGTCAGTCCCATCAGCATCATGTCGGTCTCGACGAACTCGCTGTCGCCGGCCGACAGCGACGAGAGGGGCGTACCCTCGGCCGACGCGATGGGCGCGGTCGTCCCTATCAGCGACGCGTTCGGGTGCGCGACGAACGTCCCGTCGGTGCCGACAACAGTAGTGAAGGACCCCTCGCGCTGGTTCGACACCTCTTGGGCCTTCGCTTCGAGGTCGGTCATGTAGACCAGCATCCGGTCGGAGTCGGGCACCGGCGAGACGACCGCGACGATTGGGTGGTCGACGACGGAGACGGTGAACGGCTCCGTGACGTGCGTGTCGGCGGCCCCGTCGAACGCCGGCGGGTCCGTGGCGAAGGGCGCGCCCTGCTGGGCGGCGTTGACGCCGACGAACTGCGCGTCGGAACTGGCGAGAATCTCGCCGGAGCCGGTGTCGACGTAGTGGACCGCCACTACGTCGGGCGGTACCGCGTCGTTCTCGACTTTCGTCTCCAACGCCGTCTGAATCTCGCTGTCCGTGCCTTCGCGGAAGACGCGGTCGTCGGAGGCCGTCCTGACGTCCCGACGCACCGTCCGGAGCCACGCGTCGAGTTGGTCGCCCTGCGTGGCAGACAGCGCCGTTACGTCGTCGGCGACGTCCTCCTCCAGCGTCGCCGAGGCCTGCGTGCTCACTACTGTACCGAACGCCACGATGACGATGACGGCGAACGCCAGCGCCACCCCGAGGCGCGCGGCGTAGCTACCGCCGACGACACTCGGGAGGGGTGAATCCCTGTCTGTTGGCATTGGACAACCATAGGGCAAGGGTACTGTAAAGCGTTCGTACGCCATTTTCACGCGTGATAAGCGGCTGTTAGCGGGATCGGTTCCGGACCGGATTCGCCAAAACAGTGATACGTCCGTGCCGCCAACGTCTGACGACCGATGGCCGACGACGCGGACACCTCGGAGCCGAGCGCGCTCGTCGCGGACGTGCTCACGTCTCCCGACGCCGGCCGGGGCCGAGTCCCGGCGCTGTTGCACCTGCTCGACGTCGGCGACCGGCAGGTCCGCCTCGGCGCGGCGACGGCCCTCTGTGTCGTCGCCGAGGCCGACTCCGAGACCGTCCGGTCGCTGGTCGTGCCACTCGCCGACCGGGCCGGCGAGGACTCGCTTGCTGCGGCGCTGGCCGTGGAGTATCTGGCCGCCCGCTTTCCCGACACCGTCGAGGAGGCACTCGCCGAGCGCGGTGACGAGGCGGACCGGTCGGCGCTCGGCGGCGGGGGCACGCTCCGAGGCGGTCTCGGCAACCGCGACATCGGCCGGACGCGGCTGGCCGGCGCGGGCCTCTCGCCGGACCCCAGACGCGTCTACACCGACGACGAGAGCGACGAGGGCGACGGCGAGGCGGCCGACGCGACCGAGGACGACGACCCCGACGCGGCCGACGGGACCATCGGTGGCCGACCGACGGGCGGGCCCCTCGCCGACGACGCCGACTGGCTCGCCCTCGTCGAGTACGAGAGCGAGTTCGAGTCGCTGTCGGTTCTGGCCCCGCGCGAGCGTCGGCGCTACGACGACGTGTACCGAACTCTCGGGGTCGTCGGCGAGTCGGGGCTGTCGTCGACCGGCGTCGAGAGCGACGAACTCGGCGTGGGGCTCCGACTGCTGCACGCGTCCGACGACCCGGACGCAGCGTTTCTCGACGCGCTCGGGACCCGCCTCGACGACTGGCGGGCCGTCGCCGGGACGCGCAACGTCGTCACCGTCTACGACTGGAACGACGAACCTCGACCGTGGGTCGCGACCGCCTACACCGGCGAGACGCTGGCCGACCGCGACCGACTGCCGCCGGCCGAGGCCGCGTGGCACGCCGAGCGGCTGGCGACGGCCGTCGCCGAACTCCACGAGCGCGGCGTCGTCCACGCCGGCATCGACCCCGAAAACGTCGCCTACTACGGCAACGTCCTCGACGACTCCGAGCGCCAGCCGCCCCTGCTGGACAACGTCGGGCTCGTGCACGTCTACCGCTTCGCCGGCGACCCCGCGTCGTACCTCGACCCGCGCTACGCTGCCCCCGAGTTCTACGACCGCCGCTTCGGTCGGGTCGACCACGCGACGGACATCTACGGGCTGGGTGCGGTCTGTTACCGCCTGTTCACCGGGCGGTCCCCCTACGCCGGCGACTTCGGGGCCGTCAGGGACCGCGTCCTCGACGCCTCGCCGCCGACGCCCAGCGACGCAGCCGCCGTCCCCCGGGCCGTCGACGACATCGTCGGGAAGGCGATGGCGAAACAGAAGCTTACCCGCTACGAGACGGCCACGCACCTAGCGCAAGAGCTACGTGCCCTCCGGGAGCCACACGGAGACGATGCAGAGTGAGCTGGCCGTCGAGTTGCAGTTCGTGGCGGGGAACCCGAACCTCACGTTCATCTTCTTCGTCGCGCTGGCGCTGACGGCGACGCTCGGCGCTCGCTTCAGCTACTACGCCTACCGCAACCGACAGGCCAGCGACCTCGTCGCCGAACACCGCCTGTGGGACTACCTCGTCGTCGTCGGACTGCTGTCGGTCACCTTCGCCGCGCTCGGCCTCGTCGAAATCGTCACCACGCTCGTCGTCCCGGTCAAGCAGGCCCTGCTGGTCGGGACCGTCGCCCTGCTGGCGGTGACGATGCGCGTCCTCTATCGCAGCGTCGTCCCGACGGCCGCCGACGGCGGCGGGGCCGAGCGGCTGGCGACCCGAATCGGCTTCGTCGGCGTCGTGGCGGTGACCCTTGGCTTCCTGCTCGTCGGCCGCCACCCGCTGGTCGTCGCCGCGTCGGGCTTCTGTGCCGTCACGTTCGCGGCCGCCGGCTTCTCCTTCGGCCGGCGCGGGGCCGCCGAGACCCGCGTGCAGGGGACCGTCATCGACACGCTGTTGCGACACCTGCTTCCCGTCCTGCTGTTCGCGGCGCTGGTCCCAACCCTCGACCTCGCCACCCTCGCCGGCCTCGACCGCGCCGTCGTCCTCCACGTGCAGGTCGTCTTCGTCATCATGACCGCGACGACGCTGATGACCGCGACCATCAAGCTCCGGCAGAACCTCGCCACCCTCTGAGGGCAAGGGTTTTGGCCGGACCGGCCGACATTTCGGCTATGCGAGCAGTTCGCTTCCACGAACACGGCGGTCCCGAGGTACTTCGAGAGGACGACGTTCCGCGCCCGACACCGGCCGACGACGAGGTGCTGGTCGCCGTCGAGGCGGCGGCGGTCAACCCCGTCGACACCTACTTTCGAGCCGGTGACTACGAGCCCGGCGACCTCCCGTGGGTTCCGGGGTCGGACTGCGCCGGCACCGTCGCGGCCGTCGGCGAGGCCGTCGACGCCTACGCCGAGGGCGACCGCGTGTTCGCCACCGGGCTGGGCAACTGGCTGCCGGGGACCTGCGCCGAGTACGTCGCCGTCCCCGAGTCCCACTGCGCCGCACTGCCCGATTCGGTCGACTTCGAGACCGGCGCGGCGGTCGCGCTCGTCGGGGTCACCGCGTGGCAGACGCTCGTCGACGCCTGTGGGCTGGAGCCGGGCGAGCGGGCGCTGGTCCACGGGGGGAGTGGCGGCGTCGGCCACGTCGCGGTCCAACTGGCCGACGCGGCCGGCGCGCGCGTGACGACGACGGCCTCGCCGGCGTCCCACGACCGCCTGCGCGACCTCGGGGCCGACGACGTCTTCGACTACCGGCGCGACGACCTCGCGGAGGCGGTGCGGGCGGCCGGCGAACCGGACGTGATACTGGACCACCGCCTCGACGACTACCTCGCGTTCGACACGGACGTGGCGGCCCAGAGCGCCCGCATCGCCGCCATCGGCAACACCGACCTCGCGGCGACCTTCGAGAACGTCCCGCAGTGCCGGGCCAAGGACCTCTCGGTCCACCACGTCTCGATGTTCAACACGCCGGCCTTCGGCGACGTGTTGGGGCGGTTGGCGACGCTCATGGCCGACGGCGACCTCACCGCCGCGGTCGCCCGCGAGTACCGCCTCGCGGAGGTGGCCGACGCCCACGAGGACGTGCTGGCCGACAGCTTCTTCGGAAAACTGGTCGTGACGCCCTGAGCCGGCGACAGCGGCGACGCGGGGCCACCGTATCGGCCGTACCGGCTGCACCGACCGCATCGACCCACCGGCCGCGCCGACTGCACCGGCTGCACCGACTGCACCGACCCACCGGCCGCGCCGACCGCCTGCGGGTTTTATCCGCCGGCCGCGCGTCCGCTAACGTATGTCTGTCGAGTTCGACTTCGGCGGCGACGTGGCACTGGTGACCGGCGTCGGCGGGGCGCTCGGGAGTTCCGTCGCGGCGGCCTTCCTCGACGCCGGCGCGACGGTCTGTGGTGCGGACGTGGTCGGCCCGGACAGCGAGGACTTCCAGTTCGAGGACCCCGACCGCCTCGACTTCCACCGGGGGGACTTCACCGACGAGGACGACGTGGCCCGCGTCGTCGGGGACGTGGTCGACGAACACGGCCGCCTCGACTACCTGCTCAACGTCGCCGGGACGTGGCGCGGCGGGACCCCGATAGACGAGACCGACGCCGACACCTTCGACTTCCTGTTCGGCGTCAACCTCAAGACGATGTTTCTCGCGTCGAAACACGCGCTCCCGCACCTCCGGGAGACCGAGGGCGCTGTCGTCTCCGTCTCGGCGCGGGCCTCGCTGGAGGGCGGCGAGGGCGACGGCATCTACCGGGCGACGAAAGCCGGCGTGCGCCTGCTGACCGAGACCGTCGCGGCGGAGAACCTCGGGACGGTGCGGGCAAACAGCGTGTTGCCCAGCGTCATCGACACCCCGATGAACCGCGAGATGATGCCCGACGCGGCGTTCGACGAGTGGGTCGACCCCGACGACATCGCCGCCGTGATGCTGTTTCTCTGCTCGGGCGCGGCGACCGTCACCAGCGGCGCGGCGGTACCCGTCTACGGCGAGGCGTAGGCGGCGTCAGCCGGCGTGTCGCCCGCCGTCTCAGAACCCGTAGCCCTCGTCCTCGTCGCGCGCCGCGGGGTCCTGCCGGTCGCCGGTCATCTCGGCGAACATGTCGTCGGTCTCGTCGTCGTCCTCGGTCGTGACCGTGTAGGCCGCGATACCCTGTTCGAGGAGGTCCTCGACGGCTTTCTCGCGGTCAAGGAAGTCGCCCTGTTCGACCAGTCGTTCGATGTCGTTCAGCGTCCTGTCGGAGAGAGAGACGGTGACTCGGCTCACGGCGGCGGTTATTCGTACGCGTACATAAGTCCTTCCCGCGTGGTCAGTCCGACTCGAAACCGCGCGGGTCGTCGCCGACGCCGAAGGACTCGGTCGCCTCTTCGTCGGGCCAGTCGGCGTCGGCCCCGCCGACGAACGACCGCACCCCGTCGGCCAGTGACCCGAGGTCGACGGCCTCGCTGCCCAGCACGGCGAACCCGACGAAGATGGTCAGGAACCCCGCGGCGGCCGTCGACGAGACGGTCTCGCCCAGCAGCGCCCACCCGCCAAGCGTGGTCACCGCGGGCACGACGTAGAACACGACGTTGGCGTCGGTCGCGCCGACCCGGTCGAGCAGGCCGAAGTAGGCGATGTAGGCCACCGCGCCGGCGAGCAGGCCGACGTACAGCAGCGCCGTCACCGCCGCGGGTGTCCAGACGACGCTGGCGACGGTCTCGCCGGCCGAGAGGCTGAGCGCGTGACACAGCGCGGCGGCGAAGGGCAGTCCCCACGCGGTCCGGACGGTGCTGTCGAGGTCGGCGTCGGCCCGCCGGACGAGGACGCTCCCCAGTGCCGCGCTGACCGCGCCGACGAACAGGACGGCCTTGCCGACACCGCCCGACAGGAGCGTTGCCGGGTCGGGACTCACGACGAGGGCGACGCCGACGAGGCCAAGCGAGAGTCCGACCGCGCCGCGGGCCGAGAGCCGCTCGTCTGAGAGCAACAGAGCGGCGAACACCGGCGTCAGAACGGGGTTCAGACTGAAGACGATTGCCGCGACGGCGCTGGTCGCGTACTGCTGGCCGACGAACAGGAGCGCGTTCGCCAGTCCGATGGTGAACACGCCGGTAGCGAGGACACCGGCTACGTCGGCCCGCGTCCGCGGCAGGAACTCGGCGGGCGTACGAGTGAGCGCGGCGTAGCCCAGCAGCGCGGCGGCGGCCACGTCGAACCGCAGCGCGACGAACAGGAGCGGCGGGAAGTACGCCAGTCCGGCCTTCGCCGCGACGAACGTGCCGCCGAACAGGACGCTGGCGAGCGCGCCCAGCGCGAGCGTCCGGCGAGCGACCATCAGCGGGACACCTCCGACGGCGCGCAACCACGAGAGATGACGGAATCGAGCGAAGAGGACATCGTACCAAAGCGTACGGTACAGGTCCTTATAGACCCGTTCAGAAAATATTACGCGGCGGGAAACGGGCGACGCCGCGCGGGCGGTTTTCACGGTGTGAAATATTTTCACGGGCCGAAACCGCTTTCCCTCGCGCCCGCGTGGGGACGGGTATGGAATCAGCGCTGTCGGAGGTGGAGTTCCTCGCGCTGTCGGCCAACCGCGTCGAGGTATTGCGCCTGCTGGCGGCGGGTCGCCACACCCGGCGGGGACTGGCCGACGAGACGGGCGCGTCACAGGCGACGCTGGGGCGCATTCTGGAGGACTTCGAGGAGCGCAGTTGGGTCCGGCGGGCCGACGGGGGGTACGTCGCCACGGCGACGGGCCGACTCGTCGCCGAGGGGGTGACCGACCTGCTCGACATCCTCGAAACCGAACAGGAACTGCGGGGTATCGTCCGCTACCTCCCGACCCACGCGATGGACTTCGACCTGCGTCACCTCGCCGACGCCACCATCACGACGCCGACCCAGACGCGGCCGAACGCGCCGCTCCAGCGCGTGCTGGACCTGATGCGCGAGTGCGACGAGATACGGCTGTTCTCTCACGCCTTCAACGAGCAGAGTCTCACCGTCGCCCGCGACCACGTCACCGACGGCGGGCGGCTGAAGGGCGTTTTCTCCCGGTCGGCCATCGACGCCTTGGCCGAGGACGCGCAGTTGCGGGCGACGCTTACGGACCTGCTCGCGGCCGAAGACGCGCAGGTGCGGGTCCGCGAGGAGGGCATCCCGCTGGCGGTCAGCATCGTCGACGGCGTCGTCCACCTCCTGTTGCGCGACGAGAACGGCGTCCTGCGGGCCTCCGTCGACACGGACGCGACGGCGGTCCGGTCGTGGGCCGACGACACGTTCGACCACTACTGGCGGACGGCGACGCCGGTCGACGCCGATGCTCTCGGCGAGTAACGCCGCCGCTCGCTCATTCGGGCGGGTCGCGCGGGCCGGCGTCGTCCGAGAGGAAGATGCTGTCCTGCGTGGGGTCGAAGTACACTTCCAGCGCGCGCAGCGTCCCGGCGTAGGCCGCTATCATCACGAACGCGAACGCGACCAGTGCGGGCAGAAGCAAGTGGAGGACCATCGCGGCGGGGTTCGACCGCCCGAGTCAAGTACGCACCGGTCTACCGGACGCGCCACGCCGCGTCGCCCGGCAGGAACCGGCCGAGTTCGGCCTCGCGGCGGTAGTCCGTCTGTCGGAGCGCCACCAGCGCGTCGACGAGGCGGCGCTCGTCGTCGTCGGTCCACGCCGCGGGTTCCTTGATGGGGTAGACCAGCCAGCCGCTGCCGACGACCTCCGTCGCGTGGCGCGCGTCCATGTCGATGTCGTCGGTCGGCTCCGAGGTCATGTTGGCGAACACCCAGCGGGTCGCCCGCTCGCCGACGGGGAGCAGGACGTGGGCGGTGATGGCCCGGACCGCGGAGTCGAGCAGCGGCTCCTGCTCGGCGTAGTCGGCGTCGGTCGGCGTCCGGTCCCCGCACATGTACAGGTACGAGAGGTACGTCTGCTCGACGGTCGGGGGCGTCCCGGCCGCCGAGAGCAGGCCGGCCTCGACCAGCGCCCGCTGGAGGCGCTCGCCGGCCTCGCTGTCGGTAAACGGGATGCCCGACTCCAGTCCACCGTGGACGCGAGGGTGGTCGCCGACGACGTGGAAGTGGGCGTTGGCGTCGCCGTAGCCCGGGACGAACGGCTCACAGGGTGGCTCGAAGCCGAAGGGGTTGTGCTGTGTGGCCGCGATGTTCTTCACGCGCGGTCAGACGTTACACCCCCCCTAAACTCCGACGGTTCGGTCTATCACGGTCGATGCTTCGGATTCGGTAACGCTTTTCTCGGACGCCCTCGACGGGGCGTGTATGTGCTGGTCCGGGAGCCGTGATGCCGCGTGAGCCACGACGACCGCGTCGAGGACCTCCGCGAGCGCAAGGCCGAGGCCGAGCGTGGCGGCGGCGAAGAACGCATCGAGTCCCAACACGAGAAGGGGAAACTGACCGCCCGCGAGCGCATCGACTACTTCCTCGACGACGACACGTTCGTCGAGGTGGACGCGCTGCGCGAGCACCGCTCGACGAACTTCGACATGGACGAGAAGCGGCACCCCGGCGACGGCGTCGTCGTCGGCTACGGGAAGGTAAACGGCGAGCGCGTCTACGTCTTCGCCCACGACTTCACCGTGTTGGGCGGGTCGCTGGGCGAGGCCTTCGCCCAGAAGGTCTGTAAGGTGATGGACAAGGCCATCGAGAACGGCGCGCCCATCATCGGGCTGAACGACTCCGCCGGCGCGCGGATTCAGGAGGGTATCGACTCGCTGGCGGGCTACGCCGACATCTTCCACCGCAACCAACAGGCCAGCGGCGTCGTCCCGCAGATTTCGGCCATCATGGGGCCGTGTGCCGGCGGCGCGGTGTACTCGCCGGCCATCACGGACTTCGTCTACATGGTCGAGGAGACGAGCCACATGTTCATCACCGGCCCTGACGTCATCGAGACGGTCACCGGCGAGGAGGTGGGCTTCGACGAACTCGGCGGGGCCAACACCCACGCCACGGAGTCGGGGGTGGCACACTTCACCGCCGCCGACGAGAAGGCCGCGATGGACGACATCCGCTACCTGCTGTCGTATCTCCCGCAGAACAACGTTCAGGACCCGCCCCGCGTCGACCCGTGGGACGACCCCGAGCGCCGGGACGAGACGCTGGTCGACACCGTCCCCGACGCGCCACAGAAGCCCTACGACATGGTGGACGTGGTCGGCGGCGTCGTCGACGAGGGGTCGTTCTTCGAGGTGGCCGAGGACTTCGCCCGCAACATCGTCACCGGCTTCGGGCGGCTCGACGGCTACTCCGTCGGCGTCGTCGGCAACCAACCGCGGGTCAACGCCGGGACGCTGGACATCGACGCCTCCCGGAAGGGGGCGCGGTTCGTCCGCTTCTGTGACGCGTTCAACATCCCCATCCTCACGTTCGTCGACGTGCCGGGGTTCATGCCCGGCAAGGACCAGGAGCGTGACGCCATCATCAACCACGGCGCGAAGCTGCTGTACGCCTACAGCGAGGCGACGGTGCCGCTGCTGACGGTCATCACGCGCAAGGCCTACGGCGGGGCCTACGACGTGATGGCCTCGAAACACATCGGCGCGGACGTGAACTACGCGTGGCCCACCGCCGAGATAGCCGTCATGGGGCCACAGGGCGCGGTCAACGTCCTCTACGACGACGAACTCGAGGCCGCCGAGGACGTGGAGGCCCGCCGGCAACAGCTCATCGACGAGTACCGCGACGCCTTCGCCAACCCCTACACCGCCGCCGAACGGGGCTTCGTCGACGACGTGCTCGAACCGCGCGACACCCGCCCGCGGCTGGTCGAGGACCTCGACTTGCTGCGGGGCAAGCGGAAGGACCAGCCCGACCGCAAACACGGCAACATCCCACTGTGACGATGGCTACTGAGACAGACACCGACACCGACATGGACGCCGGACCGACCGTCGACGCCGACCTCGTCGCCGAGATAGCCGCGCAGGTGCCCGACGCCGCGCTCGACGAGGCCGCGGCCATCGCCGTCGCCGTCGGCGCGCACCTGACCGACCAACAGCGGGCGGCCGCTGCGGCGGCCGCCGCGGCCGCGGGCGGCGAGACCGAGACGTGGGACGGGAAGGAGTGGTCGTTCTCCGAGCGCGTCGCGGGCACGCAACACCGCCACGTCCGCGTCCGCGAGGAGGCACCCACCGACCCGTGGAGCGCGGCGGGGCGGACCGAGCGGATGTAGCGGCGCGCCGACGGCCGTGAGCCGCGGTCGCCAGCGGCGGTTCTCGTCGGCGTTCTGACACCGCGCAGGGTAGTTTTATGGGCCGACTCTCGGTATGGGGGTGTATGTTCGACAAGGTGCTCGTCGCCAACCGCGGGGAAATCGCGGTGCGCGTCATGCGTGCGTGCGAGGAGTTGGGCATCGGTACAGTCGCGGTTTACTCCGAGGCGGACAAACATGCCGGGCACGTCCGGTACGCCGACGAGGCGTACAACGTCGGCCCGGCCCGCGCGGCGGACTCGTATCTCGACCAAGCGGCCATCGTCGACGCCGCCAAGCAGGCCGGTGCCGACGCCATCCACCCCGGCTACGGCTTCCTCGCGGAGAACGCCGACTTCGCCGAGCGTGTCGAGGAGACCGAAGGGGTCGTCTGGGTCGGCCCCGAGAGCGGGCCGATGGAGTCGCTGGGCGAGAAGACCAAGGCCCGCACCATCATGCAGGCCGCGGACGTGCCCATCGTCCCCGGGACGACCGACCCCGTCGACGACCCCGAGGAGGTCGTCGCCTTCGGCGAGGAGAACGGCTTCCCCGTCGCTATCAAGGCCGAGGGCGGTGGCGGCGGCCGCGGGATGAAGATAGTCCACGACCCCGACGAGGCCGCGGAGCAACTCGAAAGCGCCAAGCGCGAGGGCGAGGCCTACTTCTCGAACGACTCCGTCTACCTCGAACGCTACTTGGAGAACCCCCGCCACATCGAGGTCCAGATAATCGCCGACCACCACGGCAACGTCCGCCATCTGGGCGAGCGGGACTGCTCGCTCCAGCGTCGCCACCAGAAGGTCATCGAGGAGGGCCCCTCGCCGGCGCTCTCGGACGACCTCCGGGAGAGAATCGGCGAGTCGGCCCGCCGCGGGGTCCGGGAGGCCGGCTACTACAACGCCGGCACCGTCGAGTTCCTCGTCGAAGAGGACACCGAGCGCGAACCGGGCGAACTGCTCGGCGACGACACGAACTTCTACTTCCTCGAAGTCAACACGCGCATTCAGGTCGAACACTGCGTCACCGAGGAGATAACCGACATCGACATCGTGAAGTGGCAGCTCAGGGTGGCGATGGACGAGGAGATAACCTTCTCGCAGGACGACGTGGAGATAGAGGGCCACGCCATGGAGTTCCGCATCAACGCGGAGAACGCCGCCGACGACTTCGCGCCGGCGACCGGCGGGAGCCTCGACACGTACGACCCGCCGGGGGGTATCGGCGTCAGGCTCGACGACGCGCTCCGGCAGGGCGACGACCTCGTCACCGACTACGATTCGATGATAGCGAAACTCATCACCTACGGTGGCGACCGCGAGGAGTGCATCCAGCGGGGCAAGCGCGCGCTCGCGGACTTCGACATCGAGGGTATCCCGACAGTCGTCCCCTTCCACCGCCTGATGCTCACCGACGACGCGTTCGTCGGGGGCACCCACACCACGAAGTACCTCGACGAACACCTCGACCGCTCGCGCATCGAGGAGGCCCAAGAGCGGTGGGGCGGCGACGCCACCGGCGAGAGCGGCGACGACGAGGAGGTCGTCGAGCGCCAGTTCACCGTCGAAGTCAACGGCAAGCGCTTCGAGGTCGACCTCGAAGAGCAGGGCGCGCCCGCCATCGACATCGGCGACGTGGACGCCGGGGACGGGAGCGGCGGCAACCGGCCACAGCGTCCCGACGCCGGCGGCTCCGACGGCGACGGCGGCGGCTCCAGCGCCGAGGGCCAAGAGGTCACCGCGGAGATGCAGGGGACCATCCTCGAAGTCAACATCGACGAGGGCGACGAGGTCGAGTCCGGCGACGTGCTCTGCGTGCTCGAAGCGATGAAGATGGAAAACGACATCGTCGCCGAGCGCGGCGGGACGGTCAATCAGGTCGCGGTCGGCGAGGGCGAATCCGTCGACATGGGCGACCTCCTGTTCGTCATCGGCTGATAGCTCGCGCCGACACCCGCGGGCGGTTCGAGTCGACCGCCCGACCGCGTCGCCCACCGCTTTTTACCGCCCGCCGTCGAATGGACGGGCATGCAAACAACGCGCCACCGCGTGCTGGACGCGCTCGCCGACGGCCCGGTCTCCGGGCCGGCGCTGGCAGAGGACCTCGGCATCTCCCGGTCGGCGGTCTGGAAACACGTCGAGGCGCTCCGGGAGACGGGCTTCGAGGTGACGAGCGGCGACGACGGCTACGCGCTGGCGTCGGTCCCGGAGTTCGGCGGCCCCGCCGTCGAGTACGGGCTGGACGCCCCCTTCGAGGTGGAGTACCACGACAGCATCCCGAGTACGAACGCCCGGGCGCGGGAGCTCGCGGCTGAGGGGGCGACCGACACCGTCGTGCTGGCCGACGAGCAGACCGGCGGCCGCGGGCGACTGGACCGCGAGTGGGCCTCGCCCAGTGGGGGCGTCTGGCTCTCGATACTCGTCCGGCCGGACGTGCCGATGGCCCACGCGCCCGTGTTCACGCTCGCGGCCGCCGTCGCGGTCACGCGGGCCGCTCGCGAGGCCGGCGTCGAGGCCGGTATCAAGTGGCCCAACGACGTGCTCGTGCCGGGCCCCGGCGGCGGCGAGCGGAAACTGGTCGGCGTCCTCACCGAGATGGAGGGGGAGGCCGACCGCGCCTCGTGGGTGGTCGTCGGTATCGGCGTCAACGCCAACGTCGACCCCGCGGACCTGCCCGGCGGGGCGAACCCGACCAGCCTCCTCGCGGAGCGGGGCGACCCGGTCGACAGACGTGTGTTCACCCAGCGCGTACTGGAGTCGTTCGACGCGCTCCGGGGCGACCCCGACGGCGTCCTCGATGCGTGGCGGGAGTACGCGACGACGCTGGGGCGGCGGGTCCGCGTCGAGACGCCGAGCGGCACCGTCGAGGGCGAGGCCGTCGACGTGGCGTTCCCCGGCGCGCTGGTCGTCGAGACCGACGACGGCCGGCAGACGGTCTCGGCGGGGGACTGCGACCACCTGCGACCGGTCTGAGGTGGACGACGAGCGGGTGAGGCGTCGACCGGCAATTACTCCGGCGGTCCCGCCGTCGTCGCCTCGCCGGCGGACTCGTCGCGGGTCGCGCCGACGGGTACCGTCACGACCGGAACGCCAGCGCCCCTGACGACGCGCTCGGCGACACTCCCGAGCAGGAGGCGGTCGATGCCGCCGCGGCCGTGGGTCCCCATCACGACGATGTTACAGTCGTGTTCCCGGGCGTAGTCGACTATCTCGCGGCTCGGCGTTCCCTCTCTGGTCCCGGTCCGGACCGGGACGGTGCCACAGGCCTGTTCCAGCGCGGCCAGCGCCTCGTCGCCCTCTTCCCCGAGCAGGCCGGTGACGCCGTCCCACGCCGACCCCGCCGGGAGGGTGGCGGGCCGGCCCGTATCGACGACGTACAGCCCGTGTATCTCGCTTCCGTGTGTCTCCGCCAGCCCCACGGCGTGGTCGATCACCGCCGTCATCGCCGGGGACCCGTCCGTCGGCACCAGTATGCGGTCGTACATGCCCCCCGGTAGGGCGGCCGCGCGCTTAGATAGTGAGGATTGTTAACGGGCGGTAGGGTCGGCGTTCTTCGGTCGCTCGCACGGTAATGCGACCCGTCAGTGTATCGTGGCAACCGAGTCAGAGCGTCCGCGCGAGCGCCGAACCCGGCTTGGAGGAGCGGTCACCGGTCACACCGTCCAGTGGCTTCATGCGTTCGAAGCCCCGTATCACGGAACATGCACGACGTGGGGTCGTTCGACCGCTTCGCGCCGGTGTACGACCGCCTGATGCCGCGGGCGCGGGCGTCGAAACTCGACGCGGGGCTCGCGCTGGCGACACGGGACGTAGAGCGCATCCTCGACGTAGGCGGCGGCCCCGGGCGTGCGGTCCGGCGGGTCGACGCGCCCGAGCGGGTCGTCGTCGACGCGGCCCGCGGGATGCTCCAGCGGGCCCGCGGCCACGGTCTCGGCGCGGTCGCTGGCGACGCGACGCGACTCCCGGTCGGCGACGAGCGGGTCGACGCCGTTCTCGTCGTCGACGCGCTCCACCACATGCGCCCGCTCGATGCAGTCGTCGCCGAGGCGGCGCGGGTCCTGCGTCCCGGCGGCGTCCTCGTCGTCCGCGAGTTCGACCCGACGACGGTCAGGGGCCGGGCGCTCGCCGCGGCCGAACACCTCGTCGGCTTCGAGTCGCGGTTCGTCGCGCCGGAGGAACTGGCGACGGCGTTCGCGGACGCCGGCCTGTCGCCGACGGTCACCGAGCATGGGTTCGCCTACACCGTCGTCGGTCACCGGGAAGACGGGGAAGATGAAAGTAGGCCGAGCGACGAGGGTGGAACATGAGCGTCTCCACAGCCGCCCGAGGGCGGGTCGACGTCTCGGCGACGACGGCGGTCCTCGCGGTCGGCGACGTACTGGCGATAACGCTGTTCGTCGCGGTCGGGGAGTACACGCACGGCTACGACCCGCTAGTCCACGTGGGTCGAGTGGCCGGGACGCTGGCACCGTTTCTCGTCGGGTGGACGGTCGTCTCGCTGGCGAGCCGGCAGTACACGACCGCGCTCACCCAGTCGGTCCGTACCGCGCTGACGCGGACGTTCGCCTCGTGGGTCGTCGCCGTGGCTATCGCCCAGTTACTCAGGTCGACGGCGGTGTTTCACGGCGGCGCGGCGCTGACCTTCGCGCTCGTCTCCGTCGCTGTCGGCGGGACGTTACTCTGTCTGTGGCGGGCGGCCGCGACGCTGTTTCTCCGATAGTCCGTCAAAAGGGGCTCCGCAGGGGGCTGCCGTGACCGCCACGGGACCGGTCACCGAAGCTGGTCTACGTCGAGGGCGAGTGTCGACTGAATCCACGCCTGATGGTTCTCGCGGTCGTAGATGACGAACTCTTCGTCGCCGATGTTCAGTTCGGCGTACCGTCGCTCACCGTCCTTGGCTGCGTCGCGGGCGTCGTCCGTGGCGTTCGTACTCATTGGTCTCGGGGGAGACAGGTGGTCCGTGCCGCCGTCTCTCCACGTGGTCGTATTGGACGGTCTATAATAAGGGCAACCCCCCAGTTATCAGACGCTAAAATCGGCATCGGAAGGCGACCCGTGAGCGTCGAACTCGTTATCAGACACTGAAAACGGCCGCGGTGGCGGGTCTCGGCCGCGACCGGGACGCGAACGCACCCGAGCGGGTCCCTCCCCGCGTGCGAGACGCGGGCCCGGCCGAAGCATCCGTCCGGAGGGGACGACGACCGCTCACACAGCGGTGCCGACCAGTCCAGTCGCCCAGCGTCCCGGTTCCGGAGCCACGGGATACGACGGCGGAGCGGCCCTCGGGGTGGACAGCACAACTGCCGGGAGAGACACTCTCCGTCGCATATCTGTGGTTTATATTGCTATAAGTTATGAGTTGTATCTGTCTACAGTGCAGAGTAAATACTCTGTGCCTACATAGAATACTACTGAACACATACGGGAAACACTTATGTACCCATAGCTCGAACAATTATTCACACTTATGACGGGTTACTACGACATCGTTCTCGGTCTCATTCCGCTCGCAATGGCTGGTATCACCGGCGTCCTCAGCGTCGCCGGGTTCGCGCTGACGACCGCCATCCCGCTGGCCTCGCTCGTCGCGGTCGGCCTCATCGGCCACGCGATGTTCGTCCGCGCACCGGTCGACCCGCGCCCCGAAGTCGGGTCCGACCCCGTGCAGGCAGCCGACTGACTGTGCCGACCCGTCACCGTTCTCGCTGCCCGACCCCCGAGTGTTAACACCGCCTCGCTCGAAGGGCCGCGTATGCCAGACGGAACCGCCTACTTCCTGACGAGCGACGACCTCACCGACCTCGCAGCTCCCGCCGACTACGTCGACGCCGTCCGCGAGGGCTACCGGGAGCGGGGTCGCGGCGCGCCGGCCGAGCCGCGGACGACGCTGTTCAGCGAGGAACCGGCGGGGATGCTCACCGGCTATCTCGCTATCCTGCCCGAGACCGGTGCGATGGGCGGGTACACCTACGCCGCCGGGTTCGGCGAACGGGACGCTCACTTCGCGCTGCCGATTTTCGACGCCGAGTCGGGCGAGCCGCTGGCTGTCCTCGACGGGGCCAGCCTCAACCCGTTCAAGACCGGCGCGGCGGGCGCGGTCGGCGTCGACGCCCTCGCACGCGCTGACGCCTCGGACCTCGCGGTCATCGGCAGCGGCGCACAGGCCCGGGGGCAGGTCCGCGCGGCGGCGACGGTCCGAGAGTTCGACCGCGTCGAGGTGTACTCGCCGACGGCCGCCCACCGGGAGTCGTTCGCGGCCGAGATGAACGAGGCCTTGGACGCCACCGTCGCGGCCGTCGCCTCCTCGGCGGCGGCCGTCGAGGGAGCCGACGTAGTCGTCACGGCGACCGACGCCAGCGAGCCGGTGTTCGACGGCGAACTGCTGGCCGACGGCGCGCACGTGACGGCGATGGGGCAGTACCACCCGGAGAAGCGCGAACTCGACGCGACGACTATCGAACGAGCGACGTACGTCCCGGACCTGCGCGCCCGCGTCGAACAGGACGCCGGGTCGTTCAGACACGCCCTCGAGGAGGGCGTCGTCGAGGAGGATCACGTCCACGCCGAACTGGGCGCGGTGGTCGCGGGCGAGGCCCCCGGCCGGACCAACGACGACGAGATTACCGTCTTCGACTCCGGCGGAACGGCCATCGAGACGGTCGCCGCGGGCCACATGCTCTACGAGCGCGCACGCGAGGCCGGGCGGGGCGAGGAAATCGAGTTCGCGCCCGCCAGCGAGGCGCTGACCGGGGAGTGAGTCAGACGTACGGCGCGAGACCCAGCGCCTCCACGAGTCCGACGCCGGCGACGAGCGCGCCGACGACGTAGCCGGCGATGGTCCCGCCGTTCAAAAGCGGGAGTCCGGCGTGCGCGCGGCCCTTGAGGACCATCCAGAGCAGGACGGCGAGTCCGAGGAAGGTCCCGACCATCGCGGTCAGGGCCGGGAGCGGAACCCCGACGACCGTCGCCACCCCGGCCGGGGCGAAGAAGGCCGCGCTGGCGACGAGCACGGTCGGGATGACGGCGTCGCCGAGGCCGATGAACAGAGCGTCGCGCTCCAGTGGCCCCTCGTCCATCCCCGTCGAGGCGTCGCCGTCTCCGTCGTCGGTGCCGTCGGATTCATCCTCCGCGGCCGCGTTCTCGGTGTCGTCGGTCGCGCCGTCGGCCGCCGCGTCGCCCTCGGCCGTCGGGTCGGGCGTCGTCGCGTCGAGGAAGGAGTACGACAGCGACAGCGGGATGACGAGGACGACGGGCACCCGGAGGTCCATCACGCCGGAGGCCAGCGTCAGCATGTGCTCGGTCCCGTAGACGCTGATGGCGTCGTAGACGGCCAACACGGTGAGCAAGAGGAGCGACGGGAGGACGCCGAAACTGATGCCGAAAAGGCCGGCGGCGGCCGCGCCCATCACCGCGCCGGCGGCGTCGACGACGTACCACTCGGGGTGGACCAGCAACGCGATTCCCAGCCCCGCCGCGAGGCCGAGCGCGAGGACGTTCCGCCCGCCGACAGTCACCACGGGCGGGACCAGGACGCGGAAGACGTACAGGGAGAGCCACGCGCCCGAGAAGACGATGAGACCACGGATGAACTGGTCGGCGTCGTACTTGAACGCAAGCAACATCACCGCCGTAGCGACGAGGATACCGCCGACGTACAGCAGGCTGTTGGTCGGGTTCGACGGGTCCTCGACGGCCTGATAGCCGGCGGACTCGAAAGGTCCCACGAGCGACAGCGCCCCCAACTGGACGAACAGGAAGATACAGGCGATGAGACCACAGCCAGCCGTCGCACGCCAGCGAGCGTCCATGTCACGCCCTCCGGCGGGCGGCGGTTTCAGGATTTCGGAGCGGACGAGGCGGGCCGACCGTCGCCGCGTTCGGCGCGGCACCGACGGTGGACAGCGAGTCGTCGCGAACAACGAGTCACCGAGCGTACAGCGGCGACCCGACGAGCGACGGGAGGTGAACGTCGTCCGCAGGCGAGACGGCGACGTATGGTCGGGCTACCGGCCCGAACACGTCGACGACGGTACCGACCTCGGTCAGCCCCTCGTCGACCACGTCCGTTCCGAAGTCGGGCGTCGACTCGTCGGGCGAGCGGACGACCAACCGGCCCTGCGCGACCCGGACCACCGTCCCGACGCGCCTCATTCCCGGAGCGCCTGCAGGTACGCGCCGACGGCCCCGAGCAGGTCGCTCTTGGTCGCGTCGTCGGCGTTCTTCACGACGACGCGACCCCGCTGTTCCGTCTCTCGGGGGTAGGTCTTGTCGCGCTCGATGACCGCGTCGTAGCCGACCTGCTGGACGGCTTTCGCTATCTCGTCGGCGGCGGGGTCGCTGACCGCGAGGTCGCGGGCGACGCGCCGCCCCTCACTCCGGGAGCGGTCGGCGTCAAGCGCGACCGGCCAGATGACGTTCTCGACCATACCGGGAGTGGCCGCCCCGCCCTTATGTGCCTTTCCGACGGCACGCGGCAGGTTGGAACGGGGGGTTTACATAATAAGACGGTCAACATCTCGGAAGGAATGGTCAACAAATCGGGTATCGCACTCGTGGTCGTCGTCCTCGTCGCGGCGCTGGGCGTCGGCGTCCTCGTCGGGATGCAACTCGGCGGGGCCGCCCCGGCACCCAGTGACGACGGTGGGGCGTCGACCCCAAGCGGTAACGGTGGGGGCGGTGGGGACGACGGCGGGAACGGAACGGCCACGGCCACGGCGACGCCGACGAACGCCACGGGCAACGAGACGACGACACCGACGAACGCCGCGGGCAACGAGACGGCGACGCCGACGGCGACGCCCACGCCGGACGAGCGGGAGCCGTACGTCCCACCGGAGTACTACAACGAAACGACGATAGAGAAGGAGATTCAGGCCCACATCAACGCGCGGCGGTCGAACCGTGGGGCCGGGACGCTCTCGACGGGCGGGACGACCGTCCAATCGCTCACGCGGATGGCGCGAAATCACAGCGACGGCATGGCCCGCGCCGGGGAGACGGTCCACACGATAGACGGCGTCGGCAGCCACGACCGGTACCAGCGAAACGACCTCGCCGACACCTGCACGTTCCCCGCCGCCAACAAGGCGTTCATCCGGAACTCCCGTGACAACAACTTCGAGGCCGTCGGTCGAACCACCGCCGGCCAACTGTACACGGACGACGGGCAACGGCGCATCAACCGCGACGAGGAGGAAGTCGCCGAGGCCATCGTCGACAACTGGTTCGACTCGGTCATCTACAGCGAGCGCCTCTCCTACGAGAACGCCGGCCGTGTCGGCGTCGGCGTCACCGTGACCGACTCCGGAGCGGTCTACGCGACGGCGAACATCTGCGGCTGAGTCCGTTGTCGGCGTCGTTTTCGTCGGAATCCGAACCACCGTCAGAACTAAGTCCGGGGCGCGTCTCGCATGTGATGAGCTACCATGTCACAATCAAACGCCGACTGGGTACAGCCGGTCGACACCGAAATCGTCCGCACCGTCGCCGCAACCGGTATCAGCGCGCCGGCGGTCGTCGCGGCACGCCGTGGCCGGGACACCGAGACGATCCGCGAGCGCTGCGTGGCTCTCGCGGACCGCGGCGTGCTCGAACGGGTGACCCCGGAGCCGGTCTTCCGAGTGACGCGAACCGGGCGACTGCTCGGGCAGTCCGGGCGGCCCCCACAGTCGGTCACCGGCGACTGACCACGCCAGCGTACCGGGAAGCGACGCTCGCGCGTGTGGCGCTGTTCTATCGTTGTCGACGTAGCAGCGTCGCCGCCAGCGCGACGGCGCAGACGGTTGTCCGGGGGCGCACCCACTGACGGTCGGACAGAGCGAAACGAGGAACTGGTACTCGGAAGCGAGCGGTGAGAAAACACGACGAGCGCGGGAACGCGAAGGCGGTGAGAGTGAGTCGCTACGCGCTGGACTGGTTGCTGACCCACTCGTCGTAGTCGTCTTGGGGCATCACGACGACTTCGCCGAGCATCTGCGAGTGGCCCGAGCCACAGTACTCCGCACAGTAGAGTTGGTAGGAGCCCGGTTCGGTGGCGGTGGTCCGGAGCTTGTTGTACTGGCCGGGGAAGGCGTCGGACTTCAGCCCGAGCCCCGGCGCGTGGAAGGCGTGGAGCCAGTCGCGCGAGGTGATGTGCAAGACCACGGGCCTGTCGGCCGGGAGGCGGAGTGTCGTGGTCGTCGAAGTCGCGGCCTCGGAACTCCGCTGACTGCCGTTGTAGTAGAAGCTCCACCCGTAGCGGTAGGCTTGCACCTCGATGTGTTCGACGTCCTGTCCCTGCAGTTCGGCCTGATTGCCGGCCTCGGCCGTGACGGCCGGCTGAGCCATCACCTGATACGAGGCGACGCCGACGAACAGAAGGATGATGGCGGTGGCGACGGTCCACGTGATTTCGAGGCGGCGGTTCTCCTTCGTCGGCAGGGCCTCCTCCTGATTGCGGAACCGCCAGACGGTGTAGATGAGGATACCCTCGACCAGCACCGTGATCGGGATTGCGACGTAGAGCAGGTTCTGGTTCAGGTTCCAGATGAGGCGCTCCGTCGTCGTGTCGGCGGTCTGCGCGGCGGCCGGTTCGACGAGAAACGCGAGCAACGCGACGCCGAACAGAGCGACCAAGCCGGCGCGTTTCCGGGTCATGCTCGCGGCTTAGGATTTGGGAGATAAATAACTGCTGTCTTGTGGTCAATTGCCCGTTACCGGGCGAACACGTTCGAGCCGAAGAACCGGAAAGCGCGGGGTCTAAGTGTCCAGCACCGAAGACACGAACAATGGCATCGAAGCCGACGCTCTCGGGGCTGTTGGCGGCCACCGCCGTCGGCGTCTACCTGCTGGTCGTCGCGGGTGCGACGGCCTCGATAACCGACGCCGTGGCGGCGTGTTCGTCGTGGCCGCTGTGTCGTGGTCCGGTGACACTGTCCGACCCGGCGTTGCTCGTCGCGCGCGGTCACAGGCTGACCGCGGCCGCCGTCGGCGTCCTCGCCGTCGTGACCACCGCCGTCGGATTCCGCCGAGCAGCCGAGACGCGCGTCAAGGCCGCGCTGGCCGTCGGCCTCGCGCTGTACCCGGTGCAGGTCGCCCTCGGCGCATTCGTCGCCACGACCGGCGCGGCGACGGGACTACCGAGCGCGCACCTGCTCATCGGCACGGTCATCTTCGGCGCGTTCGTGCTCGCACTAGCGTGGCATCTCGAAGCCGAGACGGGCGACGCCGACGACACCGGCGTCGCCGACCCCTCGCCCGCGCCAGCACCCGACGCGGCGGCCGACGAACCGGAGCCGTCGCCCGCGCTGTCGACGCGCGAGCGGGTCGTCGGGACCCTCTCGGCGTACGTCCGGCTGACGAAGCCGCGGCTGATGTGGCTGCTGTGTCTGGTCGCGGCCGCCGGGATGGCGCTCGCCGCCGGACCGGCCCTGACCGTCCGGACGGTCCTGCTGACTCTCGGCGGCGGCGTCCTCTCTATCGGCGCGTCGGGGACGTTCAACCACGTGCTCGAACGCGACATCGACAAGCGGATGGACCGCACCGCCGACCGGCCGGTGGCGACCCACGAGATTCCCGTCCGGAACGCGCTCGCGTTCGGCGTCGCGCTGGGACTGGCCGCGCTCGTGTTGTTCTGGCAGGTCAACGTCCTCGCCGCCGTGCTGGGGCTGACAGCCATCGTCTTCTACAGCGTCGTCTACACGCTGCTGTTGAAGCCAAACACCGTCCAGAACACCGTCATCGGCGGCGCGGCGGGAGCGCTCCCGGCGCTCATCGGCTGGGTCGCCGTCACGGGTTCTATCGACCTGCCGGGACTGGCGCTGGCCGGCCTCATCTTCATGTGGACGCCCGCACACTTCTACAACCTCGCGCTGGCGTACCGCGACGACTACGAGCGCGGGGGCTTCCCGATGATGCCGGTCGTCCGCGGGGCGACAGAGACCCGCAAACACATCGTCTACTACCTCGGCGCGACGCTCATCACCGCGGGGGTGCTTGCCGCGGTGACGACGCTGGGGTGGGTGTACACCCTGACCGCGACGGTGCTGGGGGCGGTGTTCCTCTGGGCAGTCGTGCGCTTGCACCGCGAGCAGACCGAGCAGGCCGCGTTCAGGGCCTTCCACGCGTCGAACGCCTATCTCGGGGCCGTCCTCGTGGCCGTCGTCGTCGACGCGCTGGCCGTATGAGCGCGTTCGCTCGGGGCCGGGAGCTCTCGCTGGACCGGCGGACACTGGTCTACGGCGCGCTCGTCCTCAACACGGAGCTATTGCTGGTCGCCCTGCACGTCTTCGTCGGCGGGACATCGGCGGCATCGCTGCGCGGGGTCGCGCAGTACGTCTACCCGCTGGTGTGGATAAACGTCGGGCTGGCGGCCGTCGTCGCCACGGACCCGCCGCCGGTGTCGGAGAGCCAGCGCAGGCGGGCGCTGGCCGTCGGCGCGGTGTATTTCCTCGTCCTCGCCGCCATCGGCGGCCTCCTGCGGCCGGGGTCGCCGGGCATCGAGCCGTACCTCCAGTTCAATCTCCTCTATCTCCCGCCGGGGTGGAACCCGATGCTGGCGTACTTCGGGTCGGTCGTCAGCGTGACGCTCATCCCGTACAAGGTCGTTGGCTACGGCGCGCTGGCGTATCTGGTCTACGTGATGGTGCTGGACGCGTCGGGGCTGTCCCTGGGGACGCTGACCGGGCTGTTCTCCTGTGTCTCCTGCGTGCTGGGAATCCTCGTCCCGACGGTGTCGAGCCTACTGGGCGGGAGCGTCGCGGTCGTCGGGCAGGCGCTGCCCCAGTCCTACGGCGCGGCGACGGTGGTGTACGTCGTCTCGGTGGCCCTGCTGTACTGGCGACCGTTCGGTCGGTGACGCCGGTCCGGACGGCAACCGGTATCAGCGGCCGGGGCGTAGCCGGCGTATGAGCGACGTGACCATCGAGTACTGCGTCCCGTGTGGGTTCC
The DNA here is from genome assembly GCF_055632455.1 of Haloarcula sp. MBLA0138. Lineage (NCBI taxonomy): Archaea > Methanobacteriati > Methanobacteriota > Halobacteria > Halobacteriales > Haloarculaceae > Haloarcula > Haloarcula sp. MBLA0138. The sequence continues at coordinate 1,521,750 of NZ_CM145746.1, forward strand.
GCGGCCGCGCCCTCGACGTGGCCGAGGCGGTCCTGACCGGGCTGGAGAGTGACCTCGACAGCCTCGAACTGGAGATGGGGAGCCACGGCGTCTTCGCCGTCCGCGTCGACGGGGAGACGGTCTACGAGAAGGAGGAGGACGACTACGACGTGGACGGCATCGTCAGGGCGGTGCGGGCGGCGCTGTAAGGCAAGAGCGGAACGGCTTTCGGTCCCGCGGTCGGAGCGGGGCGTATGGACGAGGTACTGGTCGCTGCAGACGTGCGCCGGCGCTACGGCGACACGGTCGCGCTCGACGGCGTCTCGCTGTCGGCGGCGCGCGGCGAGGTGCTGGCGGTGGTGGGACCGAACGGGGCTGGTAAGACGACGCTGGTCCGGGCCCTGACCGGCACGACCGACGCGACGGGTCACGTGGAGCTGTTCGGGCGGGACCCGCGGGACGTGGACCGGGACCGAATCGGACTGCTACCCCAGTCGTTCGACCCTCACGAGCGGCTCACCGCCCGCGAACTCGTGGCGTACTACGGGGGGCTGTACGACGAGGCGCGGCCGGTGGCCGACGTGCTCGACGACGTGGGGATTGCCGACGCGGCCGACACGGCCTACGAGAACCTCTCGGGCGGGCAACAGCGCCGGACCTGCGTGGCGACGGCGCTGGTCAACGACCCGGACCTGCTCGTCCTCGACGAGCCGACCACGGGCATCGACCCCGCGGGGCGGCGGGCGCTGTGGGACCTGCTCGACGGGCTGGCAGACGCGGGCGTGACGATTCTCGTGACGACACACTACATGGAGGAAGCCGAGGAACTCGCCGACCGCGTGGCGCTGCTGGCCGACGGCGAACTCGCGGCGCTGGACACCCCCGAACGGCTCGTCGCGGACCACGGCGGGGAGAGCCGACTCGTCGTCAGCGGGCCGTTCGACGCCGACGCGGCGGCGTCGCTCGACCACCCGGCGCGCACGGCGGTCCGGAACGGTGACCTCGTCGTCTACGGGGTGCAGCCGGCCGCCATCGCGGGGGTCGTCGACGCGCTCGAAGCTGCCGGCGTGGCCTACGACGGCCTGACGTGGAGCGAACCGGACCTCGAAGACGTCTACCTCGAACTGACCGGCACGGCCGTCGAGCGCGGCGGCGAGGCGCGGGCCGGAGCCGTCGCGGGAGGGGACCGATGAGCCGCCTCGGGCGGCTGCGGTCGGAGACGCGGGCGGCGGCGCTGTCGTTCCTGCGGCGGCGGACGGCCGTCTTCTTCACCTTCTTCTTCCCCGTCATCATCGTCGTCATCTTCGGCGTACTCGTCCGGACCCAACCGGGCGGCGGCGGGCTGTTCACCGAGCCGCCGAGCTACTACGTGCCGGGGTATCTCGCCGTCGTCGTCCTGTTCACGCCGCTGTCGCGGGTCGGCAGCGAGGTGGCGCGCCACCGCGACGGGAACCGGTTCGAGAAGCTGGCGACGACGCCGCTGACGCGGCCCGAGTGGGTGCTGGCCCAGACGCTCGTCAACGTCGTCGTCATCGGCCTCGCGGGCGTCCTCCTGCTGGGCGTGATGGTCGCGCTGACGGGGGCGACGGTCCGCCCGGCGGCGTCGCTGGTCCCGTTCGTCGCGCTGGGCGTCGCCTGCTTCTGCGGGGTCGGGGCCGTCATCGGGAGCCTCGCGGACTCCCAAGACGGCGTCATCTCCGCGAGCAACGCCGTCGCGCTCCCCCTGCTTTTCCTCTCGGAGACGTTCGTCCCGCCGTCGATGCTCCCGGCGTGGCTCCCGACGTGGCTGTCGCCGCTGACGTACTTCTCTCGTGGCGTCCGCGCGGCGACGACCGGGAGCGGCGACGTGGCGTTCCCGCTGGTCGTGCTGGCCGCCTGCGCCGTCGCCGCCGTGGCGGCCGGGGCCCGGCTTCTGCCCCGGACGGACTGAGGCGGGCCGCGTCCCTCGCGGAGCGCGCGCCAGCGAGCGTATATAAACCCCCGGTCCCCGAGAGAGCCGAAGCGACGCGAAAACGTGTGAAGTAGTCGTCACTACGGCCGCGACCGGTCGAAGCGCGTCTCACCGCTGATGGCCCCATCGATTAACTATAATCCGGATAAGTCGTTCTGACGGCGTCGTTCGTCCCGTCCGAGTATCGCGCGTGAGACTCGCTCGCGTCGGTTCCGCCGTACTATCATCATCGTCCACAACCGTTGGATTTATACTGTACAATTCCCCTTGGGCCGTTGGCGATGGTTAATAGAAAATCCGAACAAACATTTAAACAAGTGGACCGCCGGGGGTTCCTCGGCGGGGTGACGTCGTTGCTTGCGGCGGCGGCGTACACAGCGGACGTACCCGAGACGGTCACGGCACAGGTGACCGACGGGGACGACTCGAACGTACAGACGGTCACGTCACCCGACGGGCGAATCGCGGTCACGGTCGACGTGTCCGACGGCGTCCCGTCGTACGGCGTCGCGGTCGACGGGACGACGTACATCACGTCCTCGAACGTCGGCTTCGACTTCCAGAACCAGCCGACGTTCGGCGTGGCGGCCGACGGGACGACGGGGGCCGCCGTCACCGTCACCGGCAGCGAGAGCGGGACGGCGACGGAGACGTGGGACCCGCTGTGGGGCCAGTACGACAGCGTCGCCGAGGACTACAACTATCTCCGGCTCGGACTGGCGGAGTCGGCCGACCCCGGCCGCTCGGGAAACCTCGAACTCCGCGTGTTCGACGACGGACTCGGCTTCCGGTTCGCGTTCGACGACGACTTCGCCGCCAACAGCGGCAACCTCGTCGTCACCTCGGAGAACACCGAGTTCAACTTCGCGGACGATTACACGAGCTGGTGGATAGAGAACACGTTCGTCAATCCGCGCTTCGAGCAGGAGTACACCGAGTCGAATCTGAGCGAACTGCCCTCCGGGACGAAACCCATCGAGAACGACGAGGGAGTCGGACCGGTCGGCGACAACGACAGGCAGGCCGGTGCGCACACCCCGCTGACCGTCGACACCGGCGACGGGACGTACCTCAGCGTCCACGAGGCGAACCTCGAGGACTACGCGACGATGTCGCTCGCGCCACAGAGCGACGGCGGCACCGAGTTCGCCGCCGAACTCGCGCCCAAGCGGGACGGGAGCAAGGTGTCGGCGTCGGCCCCGCACGTCACGCCGTGGCGGACGGTGCAGGTCGGGCGGTCGCCGGGGGACCTCGTCGAGTCCTCGCTGATTCCGCTCCTGAACGAGCCACTCGACACGGCGAGTCTCCCGACGGACGCGAACGGCGACCCGGACACCGACTGGATAACGCCGCGGATGTACGTCGGCATCTGGTGGACGATGATAGCGGGCAAGGCCAAGTGGCAGTACCGGACCGACGAGCAGGTCCGGAACGAACTCGGCAGCATCGGCGGCGTCGGGAGCGTCGCCGAGTACATCCACGGGGCCCGCACCGAGCGGATGAAGCGCTACATGCGCTTTGCCAGCCAGAACAACGTCGACAGCGTCCTCGTCGAGGGGTGGAATCAGGGCTGGGACAGCTACGGGTCCAGCGCCGCCACCGACGGACTGGGGCTGAAGATGGGCGTCGACGACTCCTATCCGGACTTCGACGTTCCGGAGGTCGTGAACTACGGACAGGGACTCGACAGCCCGGTCGAGATGACCGTCCACAACGAGACCTCGGGGAACCTCTCGAACTACGAGAACGAGATATTCACGCAGAACGTCTTCGAGGAGTACGACGACATCGGCATCCGGAGCATCAAGAACGGCTACGTCTCCGACCCGGGGCTGTTCGCGAACGCCGACGACCAAGACCAAGTCACCAGCAACCAACACAGTCAGGAGGCGGTCAATCACCACCGGCGCGTCATCGAGGCGGCGGCGGCGAACCGCCAGATGCTCGAAATCCACGAGGGAATCAAGCCGACCGGCGAGCGACGGACATACCCGAACGTCGCCGCCCGCGAGGTCGTCGAGGCACAGGAGTACGACGGCTTCGGCGCGCTGGGGTCGAACGTCGGCCGCGACCACCACGTGACCCTGCCGTTCACGCGGATGCTCGCCGGGCCGACCAGCTACCAGCCGGGCATCTTCGACATCACGTTCAACGACAGCGAGGGCGACCAGATACAGACGACGCGGGCGAAACAGCTCGCCATGTACCCCGCGTACAACGCGGGCATCCAGATGGCGGCCGACCGTATCGAGGCCTACGTCGACGATAGCCTCGGCGTCGGCGAGTTCGTACAGGCCGCGTCGGGCACCCTCGACGGGATGATAACGAACGACGACTACCGCAACGCCTTCGGGACCAACTACGTCCCCATCGACCCCAACAGCGAGCCCTCGGGTGCCCGCGTCGAGTTCACCGTCGCGGGCGTCGCCAGCGCCGGCACGTACGACCTCCATCTCCGGTACGCCAGCGACGGCGAGGTCAACGCCCAGCGGGTCATCGACAACGGGAACGGACAGGCGACGGTCTCGGTCAACGGGTCGACACAGACCGTCGAACCGGCGTTCACCGGCGGCTGGGACCAGTGGGCGGTCCTCACGACGCAGGTCGACCTCCAGTCGGGCGACAACACCGTCGCCGTCGAACTGAACTACGACGACGCCGACGGCTTCACCGGCGACGTGGGCGGGTTCAACCTCAACACGGTCGGCGTCACACAGCGGGGTGCGGACGCCCCCTTCCCCGCGGCGTACACCGACTTCACCGACACCACGGCCGCGAACGAGAACTTCGCCACCGTGCGCGAGTTCGACTACATCGAGGACGTGCCCGCCGGCGGCTGGGACGAGACGCGGGTGCTCGACAGCGCCATCGGCGAGTACCTCGTCGTCGCGCGCCGGAAGGGCGAGGCGTGGTACGTCGGCGCGATGAACGACGACAACGGCCGGTCGTTCCAACTGCCGCTCGACTTCCTCGGGAGCGAGGCCGACGGCTGGAAGATGGAGATGTACACCGACGCCTACGGGACGACCGTCGACACGGCCCCGACGGGCGTCCGCAGCACCGAGTCAGTCGTCTCGGCAGGCGACACGGTGACGCTCTCGGCGGCCCGCGGGGGCGGGACGGCGCTACGGCTCGTCCCGGCGACCGCCGCGGAGGCGTCGAGCCTCCAGTCCTACGAGCGCCCCGCGCAGGACCTCTCGCTCGAACTCGACGGCCAGACCGTCGTGAGCGAGACCTACGCCCGCGCGACCGGGGCGAACGACACGGCGTTCATCAGCGGCCAGACCGTCGAGGTGGTCGTGGACGGGACGGCCACGGCGCTGGAGAACATCAGGCTCCCGCCGAACTCGGAGAGCCGCACCGTGGAACTCGGGCCGACGTTCGAGGAGACCGGCGAGTACGCGGTCGAGATACGCTCGCTGGACGGCGACGTCCTCGCCTCGGAGACGGTGACGGTGACCGACCCGACGACCGTCGCGCAGTTCAGCGACCCGGACGACGCAGCCGACGCGCTGGGGCCGGGGTCGTACGTCAACGCGACGAACTACGCCGACGGCTCGATGGACATCCGACAGTTCACCGTCACGGAGACCCCAACGAACGCGGTCTTCGAGATAGAGGTCGGCTCGCTGAACGACCCGTACAACGCGGCCGAGAACGGGAGCAACGCCTTCTCGCCCCAGTGGTTCTTCGTCTGGCTGCGGGACCCGACCCGGAGCGACGGCGGCGTCACCGAGGTCGGGAACCTCGGCGACCCCGGCCTGAACACCGACTTCGGGTCCGCGTGGCACTACCGACTCGACGCCTACGGCTTCGGGCAAAACGCCATCGACTACAACGGCGCGGGACTGACCGACGGCGAGGACAACCCGGTCTCGCTGTCGGTCTCGACCGACAAGCAAACCGACACGGTCTCGCTCCAGCTCCCCAAGAGCGCGCTGGGCGGGACCGACCTCTGGGACATGGAGTTCGTCGCCGGCGTCCACTCCGAGAGCTACGGCGCGTTGCGGTCCATCGCCGAGAGCGCCGGGGCCGACCAGTTCGGCGGCCTCGACCCCGACGCCGCCGGGAACGCCCCGCGGATAATGGACATCACGACGCCGCCGGGGACGACGCGGGCCGAGGCGCTGTCGTACTCGGCGACCGAGCGGGCGACGCTCCCGTTCACGCCGGTGTACACCGGACGGCTCGGCGACGTGGACCGCGTGGCGACGCTCGACGACGACGGCGGCGACCCGTACGGACCCGCCACGTCCGCCGACGGCGCGAACGCCTTCGACTACCCGTCGACAGGCGACATCACGCCCCCGGACCACGACATCGAGCGTGTCGAGATATACGAGGACGACGGCGAGTACACGTTCCTCGTCCGCCTGCCGGAACTGCGCAACCCACAGACCTTCGCCGAGAACAGCGACTACGGCTACGGCCTCCAGCACCTCCAGATATACGTCCGGGACCCCGGTGCCGAGATCGGGGCGAACACGTACAGCCGCGACGGCGTCCACGCGTTCGACAGCGCACAGGACATCTTCGCGGAGAGCTATCACCGCCGCATCGTCGCCCACGGGTTCGCGAGGGCGAACGAGGTCGTCTCGGGGACGTACCCCGTCGTCGAGGACGGGTCGTGGGGCCTCGTCGCCGACGCCGACAGCGGCGTCGGCACCCGCGGTATCGAGGCCATCGATGCCATCGAGGTCACGGTCCCGCGCAGCGCCATCCCGTCGGACATCCGCGAGGTGAGCCTCGTCCCGATGCTGTTCAGCTACGACGGGGCCGGGACCGGCGAGGTGCGGAAAGTCCAGTCCAGCGGGAACGTCGGCGGGGAGTTCGACTTCGGCGGCGCGCCCTCGGACTACCACCACACCAACGTCCTCGATATCGTGCTGCCCGACAGCGTCTCGCAGGCGGACATCCTCGACCCGACGGCCGGCGACATCGGCTCCGGTGACGACTTCTCCGGCTACGACGTGCCGTTCGTCTCGCTATCGGAGCGGGCCAACGGTATCAGGGCGGCGCTGGCCGGCGACGGGCCGGTCACGGCGCGCCACTTCGAGACCGTCCGGCGGGCCTACGAGCGCGGCGAGGCCGTCGACGGGACCGGCGGGCTGGTGCCGAGTTACGGCGACGTCCGCGAGATGGCCGCGGAGGTGACCGACGGATGAACCGGTCCACGCGTGGACTGCTCGCGCTGACGCTGAGCGTCCTCGTGGTCGCGGCCGCGCCGGTGGCCGTCGTCGCCCCGGTCGGGCTTGCGAGCGCCGCGAACACGGCCGGGAACGCCGGCTGGACGAGCTACCAAGCCGGGGCCGACAACGCCGGGACCGGCGCGACGACAGCCGACTACGGCGGCGTCGCCGCCGGCTGGACGGCCGCCGGGAACACGGACGTCGCGTCCGGACCGGCCGTCGCCGACGGGCGCGTCTACGCGGCCGACGGCGACACGGTCCGCTCGCTCGCCGAGGGCGACGGGGCCGTGAACTGGGCGACAACCGTCGACGGACAGGCCTTTGGCACGCCGGCAGTCCACGACGGCACCGTCTACGTCGCCACCGACACCGGACAGGTGACGGCGCTCGACGCCGCCACCGGCGACAGCCGCGCCGGCTGGCCGGTGACGAAGGGGGCCGACAGGGACGACATCGGCTCCGTGGTCGGGTCGCCGACGGTCGACGGCGACGGGACCGTCTACGTTGCCACCGAGCGCGGGACGCTGCACGCCATCGGGAGCGACGGCACGCCCCGCTGGACCTACGACATCGGAAGCTCCGCCCAGACCGCGACGCCCGCGGTCCACGACGGGACCGTCTACGTCGGCGACGCCAGCGGGACGCTCCACGCCGTCGCGGCCGCCGACGGGAGCGGCGTGGCGACGGTCGACGCCGCCGGCCGCGCGCTGAACTCGCCGGCGGTCCACGACGGCACCGGGACGGTCGTCGTGACGGCCACCGACGGAACGGTCGCCGCCTACACGGCCGACCTGAGCGAACAGCGCTGGAGCGACGCGGACGCCTACGGCGAGATATACAGCAGCCCCGCGCTCGACGGGACGACGGTCGTCGTCGGCACCTCCGAGGGTGCCGTCGCCGGCCACCGACTCAGCGACGGGGTGAACCTGTGGACCGCCGTCGTCGATACGAAGAACGCGCTCGGCGCGTCCGTCTCGACGGCGGGCGACCGCGTGTTCGTCGGTACCGACACCGGTTCCGTCGTCGTCCTCGACGCCGCGGACGGCAGCGAGACGGCCGCCGCGTCGGTCGACTCGTCGCCGCTCCTGACAGCGCCGACGGTCGTCGGGTCGAGCCTCTACGTCGCGACCAGCGAGGGAGCGGTCGAGCAGTTCGTCGACGCCGACCCGTCGTTCAGCGTGACCGGGCTCGACGCCCCGGCCGCGACGACGACCGGGTCGACGGTGACCGTCGACGCGACCGTCGAGAACAGCGGCCGAACCGCCGGAATCTACGCGGCCGAACTGGCGGTCGAGGGCACCGTCGTCGCCTCGACGGGCGTCTCCGTCGCGGCGGGCGACAGCGAGACGGTCGCGCTCGACTACACGCCGTCGACGGGCGGCGAGCGGACGCTCGCGGTCGGCTCCCGGTCGGCGACGCTGATGGTCGAGGACCCTGCGGCGCTGTCCGTGACCGGGGTCAGCGCGCCGTCGACGGTAACCGTCGGCGACACCGCGACCCTCGAAGCGACGGTGGAGAACGCCGGCGACATCGAGGGCACCGAAAGCGTCACGCTCACCGTCGCGGGGACGGACGTGACCACGCAGGACGTGACGGTCGCCGGCGGCGAGAGCCAGAGTGTGAGCCTCGACTACACGTTCCAGTCGACCGGCGAACGGACCGTGGCGTTCGGGTCGCAGTCGGCCACCGTCAGCGTCCAACCGCGAGCGGACGGCGGGAGTGACGGCGACGAAAGCGGGGACGGAAGCGACGAGGGAAGCAGCGGGGACGACGGCGGAAACGACGACGGCAGCGGTGACGGGGGCAGTGACGGCGACGGAAGCGACGAGAGCAGTGACGGCGGGAGCGGTGGCGGCGACGGCGTCACCTACCCCGACGACGACACGGACACGCCCGAACCGGCCGAGAACGACACCGAGACCCCCACACCGACCGTGAACGGCACGGTGACGCCCGAATCGACCGGCACCGACACGCCGGCAGAGGCGACGGCGTCCGACGGTGAGGACGACGAGAGCGCCGGAGAGAGCGACGACAGCGACGGCGACTCCGGCGGCAGCGAGAGCGCCGGACAGGGCGACCAGCCCGGCACCGACGCGGCGTCGAGCGGCGACGAGAGCGGCGGCGCAGGGACCGCCGCCGGGACGACCGGGAGCAGCGGTCCCGGCTTCACCGCCGGCCTCGCCCTCGTGGCGCTGCTGGCCGCGGCGCTGCTCGCGGCCCGGCGCGACGGCTGAAGTCGCCGTCGGCTACCGACCCCTATCTTTTGCCGCCGACGGAGCGGGTTCTCGGGAGTCGGTCCGGTTCAGACCCGGACGAGAACCTTGATTGCCTCGCGCTCGTCCATCGCGCGGTACCCCTCGGGGATGCCGTCGAGGTCGACGGTCTTCGTGAATATCGGGGACGGGTCGAGCGTTCCCTGTAGCACGTCGGCCATCAGGTCCTCGACGTAGGCCCGGACCGGGGCGACGCCGCCCGAGAGCGTGACGTTGTCCCGGAACAGCGAGTCGATGACCGCGCCGTCGTCGCCGATGCCGTGGGGGACGCCGACGTAGCCGACGGTCCCGCCGGGGCGACAGCAGTCGATGGCCGTCTCCATCGCCGACGACGCGCCGACACACTCCATGACGTGGTCGACGCCGCCGGCGGTGCGGGCGCGCAGTTCCTCGACGGCCGCCTCGCCGCGGGCCGCGATGGTGTCGGTCGCGCCGAACGACTCGGCGATGTCGAGGCGGTCCTCGTGGTGGCCGAGCGCGAGGATGCGGTTCGCGCCGAGTCGCTGGGCGGCGAGAACGGCACACAGCCCGACAGCGCCGTCGCCGACCACGGCGCAGGTGCTGCCCCGCTCGACGCCGGCACTGACGGCGGCGTGGTGGCCGGTACACAGCACGTCCGTCAGCGGGAGGAGCGATTCGAGCGTGGCCTCGTCGTCGGCGTGGCGGTCGGGCACCCGGACGAGCGTCCCGTCGGCGAAGGGGACCCGGACCTGCTCGCCCTGCGCGCCGTCAGTCGTCCCGCTCCACGACTCGCCCTCGACACAGGAGGTGTAGAGCCCCTTCCGGCAGTACTCGCACTCGCCGCAGCTGATTGCGAAGGGGGCCAGCACCCGGTCGCCGGGGTCGACGCTGGTCACGTCGTCGCCGACAGCCTCGACGACGCCCATCGGCTCGTGGCCGACGCGAGCGCCCTCGTCGCGGTCGCTCTCGCCCCGGTAGAACCAGAGGTCCGAGCCACAGACCGCGGTGTGGGTGACGCGGACGACCGCGTCCGTCGGAGCCTCGACCTCGGGGTCGGGTACCTCCTCGATGCGGATGTCGCCGGGGCCGCGGAACACTGCTGCACGCATGGGCGACCGTTCGCGCGTGGCGACCAAAAGGACACGCCCCTCGGCGTCGCGGGCCGGCGGGCGGGGAGGGGCGAGAGCGGTGGCGAGCGTCCCGGCAAACACAACCCCTTTGGCCGGGCCACCCATACCGCCGGTAATGTCGAACTGCGACGAGTGCGGCAGGTCAGAGAGCATGCCGTACCAGTGTGGCCACTGCGGCGGGACGTTCTGCTCGGAACACCGCCTCCCGGAGGCCCACGACTGTCCCGGCCTCGATAGCTGGGACGACCCCGGCGGCGTCTTCGACAGCGGCTTCGACGACAGCGTCACGACCGACCGGTCGACGGGTTCGCAGAGCCTCGCGGACCGTCTCGGCCTCGACACGGGTCCCGGCGGCGTCTTCGGCTACTTCCGGGGCAACGTGACGTACCTGTTCCTCGCGGTGATGGCCGTCGTCTTCGTCCTCGAACACGTCGTCGGGCGGCTGGTGTTGGGTATCCCCAATCCCGCGCTGTACCCGCGGTCGCCGGCGTGGCAGGCGATATTCACGCTCAGCCCGGCCCACCCCGAGTACGTCTGGACGTGGGTCACGTCCATCTTCTCGCACTCGCCGGCGGGCTTCTACCACATCATCGGCAACGGGATCATCATCTACTTCTTCGGCCGTATCGTCGAGCAGCAACTGGGCTCGCGGCGCTACGCCGCCTTCTTCCTCGCGGCGGGCGTCCTCGCCGGCCTCGGGCAGATACTCATCATGGCCGTCCAAGGCATCACCGCGCCGGTGCTGGGGGCCAGCGGCGCGGCGCTCGCCATCCTCGCGTTCCTGACCGTGCTGAACCCGGACCTCCGGGTGTACCTCTACTTCCTCATCCCGGTCCCCATCTGGGCTATCACCGGCTTCTACCTGCTGTTGAGCGTCTTCGGCGCGTTCAGTCCGTTCGCCGGCGGCCTGCTCGGCGGGAACGTCGCCCACGCGGCTCACCTCATCGGCCTCGGCATCGGCCTCTGGTACGGGAAGCGAATCAAGGGGCAGACGCGGGTTCCGAGCCAACTCCAGTTCGGCCGCGGGGGCGGCCCGGGCGGCGGCCCCGGCGGCCCCGGCGGCCCGGGCGGTCCCGGCCGGCGGCGACCGTGACGATGGTCCCCGCCCGCCCCGAGTTCGTTCCCGACCCGTCGCTCTCGCGGGCCGAGATGGAGGCGCTCCAGCGGGACATCGCGGCGGCGGCCGTCTTCGACGACGACCTCTCGGTCGACCCCACCGCGCTCGGGACCGACGCGGGGCAGGCGACGCTTACCGAGGGGGACGCGGCGCGCGCGGAGCCGCCGCTGGTCGCCGGCGTCGACCAAGCGTTCGCCGGCGACCGGGCCGTCTCGGCGGCGGTCGTCCTGCGGGACGGCGACGTCGTCGAGCGGGTCCACGCCGTCGAGCCGGCGGAGATTCCCTACGTCCCCGGCCTGCTGTCCTTCCGCGAGGGCGGGGCCGTCCTCGCGGCGCTCGACCAGCTGGAGCGCGAGCCGGACGTGGTGCTCGTCGACGGCAGCGGCCGCATCCACTACCGCGAGGCGGGGCTGGCAACCCACGTCGGCGTCACGCTCGACGTGCCGACCGTCGGGGTCGCCAAGAGCCTGCTCTGTGGGACGCCCGCGGAGCCGCTCGACGGCGGCTTCCCCGCCGGGACGACGGTCCCCATCGAGGCCGACGACGAGTACGAGACGGCCGCCCCCGGGACCGTCGTCGGCTACGCCGTCCAAACCCGGCAGTACGACTCGCCGAACCGCCACGTCAATCCGCTGGTCGTGAGCCCGGGCCACCGTGTGAGCGCCGACACGGCCGCGGCCCTCGTCGCGGCGACCGCCGAGGACTACAAGCTCCCGGAGCCGACCCGGCTCGCCGACGCCGCCGCCGACGAGGCGAAAGCCGACGTGTGAGCCCCCGTGGCGCGAGCCGCCGGCTCGGGGTCGCGGGCGTCGACCGTGTGGCCTTAACTGCCTCGGGCGTGTCCGGGCGACCATGGCGAAGACGGTGCTGATTACGGGCGCGTCCTCGGGCGTGGGCCGAGCGACCGCCGAGGCCTTTCTGGACGACGACTGGACCGTGTGGGCGACCGCCGCCGACGCGGAGGCGGTGAGCGACCTCGCCGAGCGTGAGGGGTGTGAGACGGCGGAACTGGACGTGACGAACGCCCGCGAGTGCGAGCGGGTCGTCGCGGACGTGGTCGACGCTACCGGGCGAATCGACTGTCTGGTCAACAACGCCGGCCGGGCGCACTTCGGCGCGCTGGAGGACGTGGGTACCGACACCCTCGACGCGCAGTTCGACCGGTGGGTCAACGGGCCACACCGGCTCGTCCGCGAGGTGCTCCCGCACATGCGCGACCGGGAGCGGGGGACCGTCGTCAACGTCTCGACGATAGCGGCCCGCTTCGGTGTGGCCGGACAGGGCGCGACGGCGGCCCCGGCGGCGGGGCTGGAGGCGCTGAGCGACGCGCTCCGGACGGAGGTCGACCCCTTCGGCGTCGACGTGGTCGTGGTCGAACCCGGGCCCGTCGAGAGCGCCGTCGACGGCGAGGGCGCGCGAACCCGTCCCTCCGCCGCCTACGGCTGGCTCGACAGACTGGCCGAGGATTCGCGGGTCTCGGGCGTCCACGACGCCGTCTCGGTGACGCCGTGGGCGGTCGCACTGACGATTCGGGACGCCGCCAGCGCCAGCGACCCCGCGCCGCGGTATCCGGTCGGCGAGAGCGCGCGGCTGGCGGGGCTGGCGCGGTACGTCCCCGAGCAGTGGCGAGACGCCGCCGTCGGACTGGTCCGGCGGGTGGCCGCGAGCGACTAGTCCAGACAGGCGGCGACGACCGACAGCAGGCGCTCGCCGTGGACCGCCTCGGCGAACAGCGGGACTCGCCGCACGTCGTGGCCCCGGAACAGGTCCTGTGCGCGGGCCAGCGCCGACTGCTGGACGTCCCAGCGGCGGGCACAGAAGCCACAGTCCGCGTGGTTCGGCCCCTCGATGTCGACTGGTTCGCCCAGAATCTCGCTGGGGTCCTGCATCACGCGGTTGACGACGATAGTGCCGACGGGGATGCCGAACTCCTCTAACTGGCCCAGCAACCGCTCGGACTCGACGACCGACAGCTCCTCGGGCACCATCACCACGCGGAAGTCGGTCTGGGCGGGGTCCCGGAGGATGCCCCGCAGGTGCTCGATGCGGGCGCTGAGTTCCCGCAGGTCCTCGACGCCGGCCTCGGTGTCGGGTTCGTCGTCGCCGAACAGTCCGCCGAGGTTGTCCATCATCCCCGAGAACCGCTCGCGCAGTTTGAGGACCGTCCCGACCATCGAATCCATCGTCTCGGGCAGTTCCAGCAGGCGGAGCGTGTGGCCGGTCGGCGCGGTGTCGACGACCACGCGGTCGAAGCGGTCGTCGTCGACGTAATCGAGCAGGAGCCGCATCGCGGCGGCCTCGTCGGCCCCGGGCATCGACCCGTCGAGCAGACCGTCGTCGCCGTCGAGCGGTCCCGCACCGCCCTCGGACGCCGGCCCGCCACCGCCGAGCATCTCGCCGAGGCCACCCAGCGCGTCGCCGTCCATCCCGAGCGGGCCGTCGCCGACGGCGGCCTCCGGGTCTATCTCGGCGGCGTACAGCGGGATGTCCTCGCGGACCCGCGTCGGGGTCGCCGGGATGTCCGTCCCCAGCGTATCCGACAGCGAGTGGGCCGGGTCCGTCGAGACGACCAGCGTCGCGGTGTCGTCTCTGGCCGAGGCCAGCGCCGTCGCCGCCGCACAGGTCGTCTTCCCGACGCCGCCTTTCCCGCCGTAGAGCACGTAGTCGGGGGCGTCGACGCCGGTCGGTGCGGCGATGTCGTCGACGGCCTCGACGTCGATGTCGGTCATGGGAGCGACTACGCGCCCCCAGACTTGTGTACTTCCCGGAAAAGAGTCAGGTCACTGCCGGGAGGAGCGGGCCTCGCGCACGTCGGCACCGTCCCGGAGCTTGTCCTCGCAGTTCGGGCAGACCCGCGGCCCGTGGCTCTCGGCGGCCTCGGGGGTGAAGACCCGCACGTACTGCTCTGTTACGAACTCGCCGCAGTTCTGACACTCGGGCATCCCCTGAAACACTCCGGCCATCGTGTATAGTCTTTCTGTTGCCCCCGAAATGTTCCGGTTGATAGGCACGTGTGGGACCCGCCGACTCAGCGGTGAGCGCCCCAGAACGCGTCGAGCTGGTCGGCGAGGAAGTCCGGCGTCATGCGGGTGAACTCCCTTCGCTCGCCGGCCGGGAGATACGGGAAGACAGAGTGGCGCGCGCCCTCGGTGTAGCGCCGGCCCACGAACGCCCGGACGCCGACCTCGTCGACGCCGCGGATGACCCGCCCGAGCGCCTGTCGCGCCCGGCGGACCGCCGGCACCGTCAGCGCGTACTCGAAGGCCACGTCCTCGCCGAAGGCGTCGCCGTAGGCCCGCTGGACCGCCCGCACCCGAGGCGAGCCGATGTTCACGAGCGGGACGCCGACGACGGCACAGGTCGAGAGCTTCGCGCCGTCGTAGTCGACACCCTCGGTGAGTGTCCCGCGAGTCGAGGTGACTAGAACCTTCCCGTCACCGCGGAAGAACCGCCGTTTCAGCGCCTCCGTGGCCTCGTTTCCGGAAGACTCGTCGACCAACACCGGCTTGTCGACGGCCCCGTCGAGGTACGCACCGGCCCAGCGGGCCTCCCGGTAGTTGGGCATGGCGAGCATGACGTTGCCCGGCGAGCGGGCCAGCGCCCGGAGCGCTTGGGCGTACTCGTCGCGGGTCCGGTTCCACTCCGCGCCCAGCGGCTCCATCGCCTCGGGGTCGCCGCGGTTGCGGGCGGTGAAGGGCGCGGCGTCGACTAGATACGAGGCGCGGTTCTCGCGGGGAAAGGGGAGGTCGTAGGTCGCGGTCCGGACCGGGCGGGCGTCGTCCCCGTCGGCCGCCAGCGCGTCCAGCCCGGAGACCCGCGTGAACACGTCCAGCGGCTCCAGCGTCGCGCTCATCAACACGCCACCCCCGAGGTCGTCGAAGACGTCCCGCAACGCCGTCGCCGGCATGCAGTTGTAACAGCACAGCCCGGCGGTGTAGGCGGCCTCGTAGTCGGCGTCGACCGAGCGGCGGTCTTTCGGCGAATGTTCGAGTTCCACCTCGCGGAGGAAGGTCGCGTGGTCCCGCTCCCACCAGTTGCCCAGCAGAGCACCGACGGCGGCACAGACGGGCTGGCGGGTCAAGCCGAGTTGGTCGACGGCATCCTCGACGGCCGCCCCGACCTGCGAGAGCGTCCGCCAGAACCCCCCGTCGTACCCTTGGCGCTCGGCCCACGCGGTCAGTTCGTCGCGCTCGACGGCGTCGGGGTCCCGCAGCGGTATCTCCCGGTCGCGCTCGGGGAGTCGGCTCGGGTCGGCGCGCCACCCCTCGTGTTCGGCGTCGAGAAACGACGCGACCCGCTCGTCGAGCCAGTCGAGCAGGTCGTCGTAGAACGTCCGAGCGCGGTCGACGGCCTCCAGTGGCACCTCGCGGGCGCTCAGCACGTCCCGGACCTGCTGCTTGTGGTCGGCGCTCTGCTGGGCGCGCTGGACGAGCAGGTTGCAGTCGTTGCGGGCCTGCGTGATGGTCTGGCGGCCGATGCGGTCCGAGAGCAGGTCCCGGACCCGGCCTTCGAGGCGGTGGGCCTCGTCGACGACGACGAAGGTCCGGTCGTCCAGCACCGACTCCAGCAGGGGCCGGGCGTCCGGGTCGAACAGGTGGTTGTAGTTACCGACCACCACGTCCGCGGCGTCGAGCATGACTCCCATCACGCGGTGGGGGCAGGTCCCGCGCTCGACGGCCGCCGGGAGGTACTCGTCGAGCGTGACGACGTGTTCCGGGCCGACCGAGAAGTCCACCGGCGACCCGCGGTTGCGGGCGTACCAGTCGGCCTCGAACGGGCAGTACAGCGGCGGGTCGTCGCTCTCGGCCATCGACGCCGGCGCGGTCGGCTGGTCGGGACGGTACGGCGAGGTGGCACCGGCCGTCGACAGCGCGTCGTCGCCCAGCGTCGTCTGGTCGACGGCGTCGGGCCGGGCCGCGGCCGCGAGGTCCGTGCCCTTCCGGGGGTCCCACCACTGGTCCTCGTCGTCGACGGCCGGCTCGATGGCCGTCGACGCGGCCGCGCCGCCGGCGGCCGTCCCGTCGTCCTCGACGAGCCGGGCGGTCGCCTCCCGCAGGTCCTCACACCGGTCGTGGGTCCCCACGTCCGCGGGGAACTTCCCCTCGCGGCCGTACGGGCAGAGGTCCGTCTTGCCGACAAGCGCGATACCGTCCATCGGTTCGTCGAGGCCGGCGTTGAGCGTCCGCAGGTCGTCGACGAACTGCTGGAGCTGCTGTTTGACCGGCGTGACGACGACGAGGCGGTCGTACAGCTCCGTGTCCCGGAGGAGGTGCGTCGCGGCCGTCAGCGCCGCCATCGTCTTCCCGGTGCCACAGGGCCCCTCCATGGCGAGAAAGCCCCGCGACTTGCCGGCTTCGATGGCGCGCTCGATGGCGTCGGCCTGATTGGCGTAGGGCTCGTCGAAGCCGAAGTACGACTGCCACGGCTCGTCGTCCGTCGCGGCCCGGTCGGACATCACGGCGGGGTTGGGCGCGCCCGTATTTCAACCGCCGGGTTCCGTCACCCGCCCGGTGTCTCATCGACGACATGTTTTTTAGCTCCCCCTCGGAAGGTGTGGTACCGTACTCCAAAGACGGGTCAGGATGACAGAGAGCCACGAACCCCACGAACCGGCCCGCCGCGTCCTCCACGTCGACGGCGACGACGACTGCCGCGCCGCGGTCGCCGAGACGCTCGAACGGCGTTGCGAGGGCGTCACGGTCCTCGGTGCCGGCGACACCGAACGCGCCCGCGAGCTACTCGCGGGCGAGCGCATCGACTGTCTCGTCGTCGCCGACCGCGTCGACGGCGTCTCGTTGGCGGCCCTTCTCGACCGCGTCGCGGCTCCAGTCGTCCTCTACACCGGTATCGACCCGTCCCGGGTCGACCCCGACGTACTCACCGCGGTCGACACCGTCGTCGAGCGCCGGGCCGGCGGGGACGACGGGGACCTGCTGGCGGCGAAGGTCCAGTCGCTGACCGACCCGGCGGGCAGTACCGACCGGACGCGGTACGCGCTGGCCCGGGCGCTGGCACGGGTCGAGACGGACACCGACCGGCGGACCGAGCAGTTCCTCGTCGCCGACGACGGGACAGCCGTCTGGGCGAGCGCGCCGTTCGAGTCGGTGTTTCCGGTCGACCGGGTCGAGACGGCGGTCCCGTCGAGCACGTTCGACGAGCGCCTGCGGGCGCTGCTCGCCGACGAGCCGGAAAGCATCGAGACGGTGACACGGGCGGCCGCCGACGGGGAGCCGGCGACGTTCACCATCCCGACGGCCGACGGCGCGGTCTGTTTCCGTCACAGCCGCCACCGACTGCCGGCGGCCGCCGGGTCGCTCAGGCTGGAGGTGTTCGAGCGCGTGACCGCGGACGTACACCGGGAGGCCCGGCTGGAACTGCTCGACCTGCTCGTCGAGCGGGCCGAGGACGGCCTCTACACGCTCGACGAGAACGGCAACATCGACCTCTGTAACCGCGCGTTCGCCGAGTTGGTGGGGTACGACCGCGACGACCTCATCGGCTCGCACGCGGCGCGGGTCCTCGCCGACGGCGAACTCGAACGTGGACAGGAGAGCGTCGAAGAGCTACTGGCCGACGACGGCCCCGACAGCGTCACGCTGGATATGACCTTCGAGACGCGGACCGGGGAGCGAAAGGACGTGGCGGTCAACTACACGCTCTTGCTGTCGGCCGACGGCGCGTACGCCGGGCTGATGGGCGTCGCGCGCGACATCACCGAACGCAAGCGCCGCGAGCGAACGCTGGAGCGCTACGAGCGGCTCGTTGAGGCCGCGCGCGACCCGATGTACGTCCTCGACAGGGCGGGCCGCATCGAACTGCTCAACGGGGCGATGGCGGCGCTGTTCGACGCGGACCGGGCGTCGCTGACCGGCCGCGCGCTCGTCGACCTGTTCCCGGCCCGAGCGGCCGAGCGGGTCTCGGCGGCGCTAGACGCGCTCGACGACGGGGACGAGGAGTGGCAACGGGACGAACTCCGAGTGCCCGACGGCGACGGCGCCGACCGGCGGTACGAACTGACGCTCGGGACCGTACGGACCGACGACGGCGCGGGCGTGGTCGGGACGCTCCACGACGTGACGGACCGCGAGCGCCGCCGGGCCGAACTGAACCTTCTCAAACAGGTACTCGCTCGCTTCCTCCGCCACAACATCAGGTCCGAACTGACGCTCGTCCAGCACCACGGCGACAGGCTGCGGACCGGCGAGGCCGACCCGGAGACGGCCGGCGAGAAGATAGCGGCGAGCGCAACGAAACTCCTCCGGACCGCGGAGAAGGCCCGCGAGATAGAGCGTTTGGTCGACAGCGAGGCCGAGCGGACGACGCTCGCGCTCGCGGCCATCGTCCGCAACGCCGTCGGCACCGTCGCCGAGGCACATCCCGAGGCCGACTACGCCGTCGACGTGCCCGAGGACTGTGCGGTCCGAGCGCACCCGACACTCCGGCTCGCAGTCGAGAACGCCGTCGAGAACGCCGTCGTCCACGACGACGCGGAGCCGTCGGTCACCGTCGAGGCGCGTCGGCGGGGCGAGCGCGTCGTCCTCAGCGTCAGTGACACCGGCCCCGGCATCCCGACCAACGAACTCGCCGCGCTGGAGAGCCGCGAGGAGACCCAGCTCAAACACACCAGCGGCGCGGGCCTGTGGCTCATCGACTGGGTGGTCCGGCGGGCCGACGGCGACCTCCACGTCGACACCGACGAGGGCGGGACGACGGTCCGCATCGAACTCGACGCCGCCGACAGTACTACTTGAGGGCGGCCCGAACCCCGGTATCGATGCCCGCCCGACACGTCCACACCTACGGTGTCCGCCCCGAACCCGCCGCCGACGCGGTCCCCGGACCCGCCGACGACGTGGCGCTCACGACGCCGGTCGGCGCGCTACAGGACCGCCGCGGGAACGTCTGGGTCGCCGACGCCGGCGGCAACCGCCTGCTGGTGTTCGATACGGCGCTCGAGCGCGTCCTCACGCGGGTCGGCGGCGTCGGGGCCGCGCCCGGCGAGTTCGACCTGCCCTTCCGGCTCGCCCACCATCCGAACGAGCCGACGGTGTTCGTCACGGACCTCGGAAACCACCGCGTGCAGGCGCTCTCGTATCGCTACGACGGAGACGACGCCGGGCCCGCAGTGACCCACGAGCGGACGCTCGCGGTCGGCGACGGGAACTTTCACCCCAACGGCGTCGCGGTCCGGGAAGGACCGGACGGCCTCGACGTGTTCGTCGCCGACGAGTTCTACCACGCCGGCCCGGAACGGACGCGGAGCCGCGTGGTCGTCTTCGACGGCGAGGGGGCGGTCCGTCGCCACATCGAGGCCGTCGACCGACCCGACGACGACCCGATACCGCTGTACTGGCCCCAAGGGCTGGCTATCGGCCCCGAGGGGAACCTGCTGGTCGCCAACACCGGCTACGGCGTCCAGCACCGCGTCGACGGCGACCCGCCCTACTACGCCAACGTGGTGCGGTGTGACGGCCGCGGCCGGGGGGTCCCGTTCGACCACACGGACAGCCCGGTGCTGGACGACGAGTTCCGGGTCCCGCGGGGTGTGAGCTACCTCCCCGACGAGGAGCGCATCCTCGTCCCCGACGTGGGCGGGGGCCACGTCTTCGCCTACGACGCCGACGGCGACAGCAAGGGCGAGGTCCCTTCGGTAATCGCGCCGGCCCTCGACGACCGCCGGTTCGCCGGGCCGATGGCCGTCGCCGGCTACGACGCGGGCGACGCCGGCGACGACACCGGACTGATTCGCGGCCGCGCGCTCGTCACTGAGGCGCTCTCCCACACCGTCTCCGGGTTCGAACTCCGGTTCGTCGCCGAGCGTCGGGACCTGCTGGCGCGGACCGGCGGCCGGCCCGACGCGGCGGGGTGGCTGGACTACCCCGCCGGGAGCGTCGTCACCGAGGACGACGGCGAGCGACGGCTCTGGATAGCCGACGGCGGGAACGGCCGCGTCCAGCGCACGGGGCCGGGGCTGGAACCGCCGCTGGAACCGCTGGCGCTCCCGCGGAACTACTTCCCGGCGGCGCTGGCGACGTGGCGCGTCGGCGGCGAGCGGGTCCTCTTCGCCGCGGACTACAGCGCCGACGCGGGAGAGCGCGACGACGAGCGCCAGATACACGGCTACCGGGTCGCCGACGGGACGCTCGAACCGGTGGCCTCGTTCGGGAAGTGGGGGTACTTCGGTCCGGACGTGAAGCTCCCGCGGGGCGTCGCCGTCGAGCCGCTCGGCGGGGGCCGCGCCCGCATCCGCGTGGCCGACTCGCTCAACGGCCGGGTCGGGAAGTGGGTTGTCGACGCCGACGGCTGGACCGTCGAGGACGACGGCTACGCCGGCGGTTTCGGCCACGACGCCGGCGAGTTCTGGCTCCCGTCGGCGGTGGCGGTCGGTCCCGAGGGTACCTACGTCGCCGACCGGAACAACCACCGGGTGCAGTACGACACGGGCGAGGGGTGGCGGAGCCTCGGGACGGCCGGCTACGGCGACGACAGCGCCCGGTTCCTCCTGCCGACCGGGCTGGCGCTGGCCGACGGCCACCTGTTCGTGACCGACCTCGTCAACCGCGCCATCAAGGTGTTCGCGCTCGACGACGACGGCGTCCCGAGCGCGGAGCCGGTGGACTCGTTCGGCGTCTTCGGCGGCGAAACCGGGCGGGGGGACCTCTGGTTCCCGACGACGGTGAGCGCGACGCCCGGCCCCGAGGGCGTCACGGTCTGTCTCTCGGACTCGGTGTTGAACGTCGTCTACCGGTTCGAGTGGACGCCTGCCTAGTCGTCGTCAGCGCGGCCGGTCGGCGTCGGCGCGTCCTCTCCCAGCAGTTCCTCGCGGTGTTCGTCCAGCAGCGGCGCGCGGCCGCGGGGCTCGGGGTTCGTCTCGGTCATCTTGACCGGCGACCCGGCGACGGTCATGGGGGCGTCCGCCCCCGGTTGGTCCACGTCGGCCAGCATCTTCCGGTCGCGGACGTGGGGGTCGGCGAACACGTCCGCGGCGTCTTGGACGGGCGCGGCGGGCACCGACCCGTCCAGCGTCTCGACGACTTCCTCGACGGTATATCGGCGCGTCCAGTCGGCGATTTCGGCCCGTAGGTCCTCGCGGTTCGCCAGCCGCGCGCCCGCGTCGTCGTACTCGGCCGCGAGTTCCGGGCGGTCCATCGCCTCACACAGCGCCGTCCAGTGGCGGTCGTTGAACGCCGCGAGGACGAGGTAGCCGTCGTCGGCCTCGAAGGCGTCGTAGGGGAACAGCGTCGGGTGGGAGTTGCCCTGTCTGGTCGGCGCGTCGCCGTCACAGGAGTACTGGTAGGCGCTGCGCTCACAGAGCGACACCATCGCGTCGTACATCGCGGTGTCGACGTACTGGCCCTCGCCGGTCCGCTCGCGGTGGTGGACCGCCGCGAGGACGCCGACGGCGTTGAGCGCGGCCGTGAAGATGTCGCCGACGCCCGGCCCCACCTTCGTCGGCGGGCCGTCCTCGGGCCCGGTAATCTCCATGACGCCGCCCAGCGCCTGCGCGATGAGGTCGAAGGAGGGTTGGCCCTGTCGGTGGGTCTCGCCCGTCCGCGGGTCGCCGAAGCCACGGATGGAGGAGTAGATTAGCTGCGGGTTGTGCTCGCGCAGGGTCTCGTAGCCGAGGTCGAACGACTCCATCGTCCCGGCCTTGAAGTTCTCGACGACCACGTCCGCGCGCTCGACCAGCGAGAGGAACGCCTCGCGGTCGGCGTCGGTCCGGAGGTCCAACTCCAGCGAGCGCTTGCCGCGGTTGACGCTCTGGAAGTAGCCGCCGTAGGCCTCGGCCTCGCGGTCGTCGACGAACGGGGGGTTCGAGCGTATCATGTCGCCGCCGGGACGCTCGACCTTTACCACGTCCGCGCCCATGTCCGCGAGCAGCATCGTGCAGTACGGTCCGGACAGGACCTGCGTCAGGTCGAGCACACGCAGGTCGGCAAGCGCACCCATGGCCGGAGCGAGGCGACGGCCGGGCATAAATCCTCGTGATTAACCATTATAGATTGTTTAAGGAGATATTATCATGATAGACCATTAGGTTTATCCCCGGGCGGCTGCCAGTCCGTTGTACATGCCCCGGACCGTCATCCTCGGCGTGATAGGCTCCGACGCACACGTCGTCGGTATCACGATTCTCGAGCAGGCGCTCTCGGCCGCCGGCTTCGACGTCGTCAACCTCGGCGTCCAGACCTCGCAGGCCGAGTTCGTCAACGCCGCGAAATCCCACGACGCCGAGGCTGTACTGGTCTCCTCGCTCTACGGGCACGCCCGGCAGGACTGCGACGGGCTCCACGAGGAACTCGACGCGGCCGGGCTGGACGTCCTGACCTACGTCGGCGGCAACCTCTCGGTCGGGCAGGCCGACTTCGAGGAGACCCGCGAGCGCTTCCGCGAGATGGGCTTCGACCGGGTCTTCGACGCGGAAACGGACCCCGAAGACGCCATCGCGGACCTCCGGCGTGACCTGCAGGTCACGACCACAGAGGGCGAACGGGTCACGGTCGATAGCTGACCATGCCCACGGACACGAAGCTCCCGGCCGACCAGCTACAGCGCATCGCCGGCGACCTCCGCGACGAGTGGCCCACCGGGCGCGAGGTCGACTTCGAAGAGGCCGTCGCCTTCCACGACTCCCTGCCCGCCTCGAAGTCGTTCGCCCGCGTCTTGGAGACGGCCGACCGGCCGCTGCTCCAGCCGCGCGCTGGAGTGCCGCTGCTCGAAGACCAGATAGACCTCCTGCGCTATCTGCAAGACGAGGGCGGGGCCGACCTCCTGCCGACGACCATCGACTCCTACACGCGTGACAACGAGTACGAGAAGGCCGAGGAGGGGCTATCGGCCTCTCGCAACAGCGAGTCCGACGAACTCAACGGCTTCCCCGCCGTCAACCACGGGGTCGAGGACTGCCGCCGGCTCATCCGGGCCCTCGACGCCCCCATCGAGGTGCGCCACGGGACGCCCGACGCGCGCCTGCTGGCGATGGTCACCCTCGCGGGCGGCTTCCAGAGCTTCGAGGGCGGCCCCATCTCGTACAACATCCCCTACACGAAACGCCACGACCTCGAGACGACCATCGAGCACTGGCAGTTCGTCGACCGGCTCTGTGGGGCCTACACCGAGCGGGGCGTCACCATCAACCGCGAGCCGTTCGGTCCGCTGACCGGGACGCTGGTCCCACCCTGCATCGCCATCGCGGTGATGCTCATCGAGGGGCAGCTCGCGGCCACGCAGGGCGTGCGCTCGCTGACGCTGGGCTACGGGCAGGTCGGCAACCTCGTGCAGGACGTGGCCGCGCTGCGGGCACTGCGGGCGCTGGGCGAGGCGTATCTGCCAGACCCAGTGACGGTCACCACCGTCTTCCACGAGTGGATGGGCGGGTTCCCGCCCGACGAGGCCCGCGCCAACGGCGTCATCAGCCTCGGCGGCGCGACGGCGGCGGTCGCACAGCCCGACAAGGTCATCACGAAGTCCCCACAGGAGTTCCAAGGCGTCCCGACGAAGGAGGCAAACGCCTCCGGCCTCCGCACCACACGACAGCTCATCGACATGCTGATAGAGCAAGACATCGACCTCGGCGGCATCGACGAGGAACAGGCACTCATCGAACGGGCGACCCACGCGCTGATGGACGCCGTCTCCGACGCCGGCGACGGCGACGTGGCCCGCGGCGTCGTCCGGGCGTTCGACAGCGGCGCGCTGGACGTGCCCTTCGCGCCCAGCGACGCCGCGAAGGGGGCGGTCCTGCCCGCCCGCGACGACGACGGGCGCGTCCGCATCTTCGAGTTCGGCGACCTCGCGCTCCCCGAGGAGATACAGGAGACCCACAGCGCCCTGCTGGGCGAGCGGGCCCGCACGGAGGGGCGCGACCAGTCGTTCCGGATGGTCGCCGACGACGTGGACGCCATCAGCGAGGGGAAACTCATCGGTCGGCCGACCGCCGGCGAGGGAGGTGCGAGCGATGCGGATTGAGTCGGTCCGGGCGGTCCCGGGCGTCTCGGGCTTTTTCTTCGACGACCAGCGCGCCATCAAGGACGGGGCGACCCAACAGGGGTTCGACTACGACGGCCAGCCCGTGACCGACGGCTTCGAGCGGGTCCGCGAGGCCGGCGAGTCGCTCGTCGTCGAACTCGAACTGGCCGACGGCACGGTCGTCTCCGGGGACTGCG
Source organism: Haloarcula sp. MBLA0138 (assembly GCF_055632455.1). Lineage (NCBI taxonomy): Archaea > Methanobacteriati > Methanobacteriota > Halobacteria > Halobacteriales > Haloarculaceae > Haloarcula > Haloarcula sp. MBLA0138. The sequence continues at coordinate 1,546,519 of NZ_CM145746.1, forward strand.
CCGCGGTCCAGTACTCGGGCGCGGGCGGCCGGGACCCGCTGTTTCGCGCCGCCGAGTACCGGCCGGTCGTGGAAAGGGAGGTCGCCGACGAACTCCGGGGCCGGAACGCGACCGCGTTCCGGGACAACGCCGAGACCGTCGAGTCGCTGGACGCCCGCGAGTCCGGCGGCGACCGCCTACACACCGCGGTCCGCTACGGCGTCTCGCAGGCGCTTTTGAACGCCGCGGCCACCGCCGAGCGGACGACGCCGACGGACGTGCTCGCGGCGGCCTACGACACCGACCCCGCCGACCGGCCGGTGCCGGTGTTCGGCCAGTCGGGCGACGAGCGCCGGACCAACGCCGAGAAGATGCTCATCAAGGGCGTCCCCGTTTTGCCACACGGGCTGTTCAACAGCGTCGAGAAGGTCGGCGAAGACGGCGAGGGACTGCGGGAGTACCTCGCGTGGCTGTCCGACCGCGCCGGCGAACTCGGTCCCGACGGGTACGCCCCGCGGTTCCACGTCGACGTGTACGGCATTCTCGGAAAGGTGTTCGGACCGCCCTACGACCGCGCCGAGGTGACCGACTACTTCCGGACGCTCCAAGAGGCCGCCGCGCCGTACCCCCTGCAGGTCGAGGGGCCGATGGACGCCGGCGGACGGAGCGAGCAGATTCGGGAGATGGCCCAACTCCGGGACGGACTGGCCGACGCGGGCGTCGACGTGGACATCGTCGCCGACGAGTGGTGCAACACCTTCGACGACGTGCGGGCGTTCGTCGACGCCGGCGCGGCCGACGTGGTGCAGGTCAAGACGCCCGACCTCGGCGGCGTCCAGCGCTCGGCCGAGGCGGTGCTGTACTGCGAGGGCACCGACACGCGGGCGTATCTGGGCGGCACCTGCAACGAGACGGTCACCTCGGCGCGGGCCTGCGCCCACGTGGCGATGGCGACCGACGCCGCGCAGGTGCTGGCAAAGCCCGGGATGGGGTTCGACGAGGGGTTCATGGTCGTCACCAACGAGATGCGGCGGACGCTGGCCCGTCGCCGTGACGGGCGGGAGGTGCCCGCCGATGACTGACTGGAGCGACCCCGACGCGCTCGACACCGCCGACGGCGAGACCTTCGACGCCTTGCTGGACCGCGCGGCGACCCGCGAGAAGGGCCACTACTTCGAGTTCTTCGCCGAGGGCGACACGCTCGACCACGACCCCGGCCTCCGCCTCTCTCAGCACGGCAGCGAGGAGTGGATGGGGGCGACGCTCAACCACGCCCCGGCCTACTGGCGGCCCGACGCGGCCCGCGACCGCGGGTTCGAGGAGCCGCCGGTCCACCCCGACTACCTGCTGGCCTGCGTGATGGGCGTCACCGTCGAGGACCTCTCGGAGAAGGGCGGCTACTTCCTCGGCCGGACGGACGTGACGTTCCACCGCCCGGCCTATCCCGGGACGGAACTGGCGGTCACCTCGACGGTGACCGACACGCGCACGTCGTCCTCGCGGCCCGAGTACGGCATCGTCTCGTGGGCGACGGAGGGCCGGGACCCCGAGACCGGCGAGGTACTGGTCTCCTACGAACGGACGAACATGCTCCCGCGGCGCGACCCGGTCTCGACTGACGGGGGCGGGCAGTCGGCGGAGCAGGCCGACGACGGCCCGGCCCTCCCGGACACGCTGGTCGCGCCCGACGGCGGGCGCTTCGAGGACTTCCGGGCGGCGCTGGAGCGGGCCGACGGTGCCGACGCCGCCGTCGCCTACCGCCACGAACGCGGACGGACGATGGACGACCACCTCGTCGCCGGCCTCCCGCTGGCGACGCTGAACACGGCCCGCCAGCACCACAACCGCGACGAGATGGCCGACTCGCCGTCGGGCGACATCGTGGCCTACGGCGACGTGACCCGCTCGGTCGCGCTGGCACACGCCCGCTCCGACGAGGCGACCTACCGCGAGCGCCGGTTCGTCGACGAGCGGTTCCACGACTTCGTGACGCTCGGCGACACCGTCTACGGCTTCACCCGCGTCCTCGACTGCGACGGGAGCGAGGGGCCGCCCGAGGCCGGCGCGGTCACCTTCGAACACGTCGCCTTCAATCAGCACGACACCCCGGTCTACTCCGGCCGGCGAACCGCGCTCGTCCGGCGAGAGGGCGAGTGACCGACACGACACCACCGACCCATGACACGACTCTGCCGCACGTTCCAGACCGCACCGGCCGCCGTCCCGCGAGACGACAGCGCGAAGTTCCTGCGCTCGGGCCTGACCAGCGAGGGGTTTCAGGCCCCCGACTGGCTCGTCCCCGACATCGAGGACGGAACCGCCCCGTCGATGAAAGACGAGGCCGTCGAGAACGTCCTCGAACACATCCCCGAGCACGCCGCGGCGTTCGCCGGCGAGATACGCCCCCGCGTCGAGTGGGCCTACGACGACGAGGCCGCCAGAGAGCGGGGGACCGACCAGATGCGTCGGCTGGCCGACGGCGTCGGCGAGTCCGTCGACGGCTTCGTCGTCCCGAAGGTGGGCCGACTCGGCGACGTGCGCGAGGCCGCCGGCGTCGTCGCCGAGGCCGAGCGCGAGGCGGGACTCGACGACGGGGCGCTGTCGCTGTCTATTATCTTGGAGACCGCGCCGGCCCGTTCGGACCTGCGGGAAATATGTCAGTTCGCCGCCGACGCGCGGCTTGACGCGCTGATATTCGGCCCCGTCGACTACACCGCGGAACTGGGCGGCCGCTCGATGGGCGGGGAGCGGCCCCGCTGGGACGGCCTGCTGGAGGCGCTCTCGAACGAGACCAGCGCCGCGGGCGCGCTGGCCGTCGGCGGCCCCTTCGACCAACTGTTCCACGAGCGGGCCGGCGTCACCTACTACAACGCCGAGGGGTACGCCGACCAAGTCGAGCGGGAGGCCAAGATCGGCCTCGACGGCTCGTGGTCGCTCCACCCCAAACAGACCGCACAGGCCAACCGCATCCACATGCCGACGCCGGCGGAGCTAGAGCGGGACGTCTCGAAAATCGAGGGGTTCAACGAGGCCAAGGAGTCGGGAACCGGCGCGGTCGTCCTCGACGGACAGATGGTCGACGAGGCCACCTACAAGAACTTCGCCAACACCGTGCGGGCCGTCCGCGCTATCGACGAGCGCCACCCCGAGCAGACGGGAGAGCGCTACGAAACGGGGCTCTTAGAGCGGACCCGGTCGGTCGACTTGGGGTACGAGTAGGCGTCCGGACGGCGCGTTGGCCGCCCACGTTCTCTCTTCGGACGGCCGGCCGGAGCGGGCACGCATCGAACCGACGGACGAGCGGCGCGTGTCGCGTTGCGGTGTAGTTCCGAGAATATTTCACTCTTGTTTTCTTGGGTATTACATTTAATGCATAGAAATTATGCCTCCTCGGGTCCTTCCTCCGTCCGTGGCGTGTAACGCTCACACCGAACCGATGGGTTCGGACAGTCAGGACATCAGTATCGGCCTCATAACCGTCGGGGCCTTCGTCGGACTGCTGCTTTTCGCGCTCGCCCCGACTCTCGCGTCGACGAACGCCGGCATCGGACTGACGGCGGCGGGTGCGGCTACCCCTGTGCCGGGAGACGCCGCCATCGGGCTCACCGTCTTCAACGCCGGTGCGACGATGAACATGCCGACCGGACCCGGGGGAGCGGCCCTCAAGTTCGGCACGATGGCGTAACGACACCCCGATTCAGTTTTTTTCAGTGATGGAGTTGGTCCCTGACGGCGTCAGCGGGGTTCGTACCCGGACCTACCGCAGCGTGCGCACGGGTATGCTCGTCTATCTCGTCGGATTCGCGCTCGGAGCGTCGGTAGTCGTCGGCGTCGGTCCGGTCGGCTCCGAAGACCTCCCGGGGGCACACGAGAGGCCGAACCAGTCCCCCGACGAGATAGACCTGAACCGGATTCTCGGACCGAACCTGAGCAACGTCGTCGCGATGTCGCTCGGGTTCGTCGTGTTCGGCACGATTACGGTCCTGTTGGCCCTCCAGAACGGGTTCGCCCACGGCGTCATCGTCACCGCGAGTCTGGTCGGGTCGGGGGCCCCCGGTCTCGTCGCCCTCCTGTTTCTCCCACACGCCGTGATAGAGCTGCCGGCGATATGGGTCGCTGCCGGAGCGGGGCTGCGGGTCCCCCGTCGGTTCGTCGGTTACCTTCGGGGCGACCACGAGACACCCGTCTCGCGGACCGCGCTCGTGGACTCGTTCGTACTCGGCTTCGCGGCCGTCTGCCTCACCGTCGTCGCCGCGCTGGTGGAGTTCTACGTCACGCTGTCGTTTATCTGAACGCCGTGGCCGCCGGCGCGTGTCGCTGTTTTTTCTGAGGCCAAGGCTTATTTTTATTGGCTGTAACTGTCGATATGAACACGACAGTGCGGTTTCTGGGGTATCTGGCCCCGTACGTGGTTTTCGTACTCGGGGCGGCAGTCGTCGGCGGTGCCTTCGTCGTCCCCGAACTCGTGTTCGACACGGTCGGCACGGCGGGATTCGTGGCTGCCGTCGCGGCGGTCGCTACGTCGCTCGTACTCATCGTGAAGACGAGTTCGAACCTCCAGTCGGTGGGACGGGAACTCGCCGGTGGGCGCGAGGGCCCCTAGCCGGGCGGTCCGGTCCTGTCGCACGTCCGGACGACCGGGACCGTGAGCGGAACCCACACACGCACGACGGGGCTGTCAGACAGCGGTCGACAGGACAAAGAGTCCGATGCTGACGGCGACGGGGACCAGCGTCGTCGGAAGCGACTTCGTCACCGGCAGGCCGAAACTGTGCTGGACGGCGTAGTTCCAGAGAACGATGGACCAGAGAAAGGCGACCATACCGACGACGCTGGAGACGGTAAACAGTGGGTGGGCCTGCAACTGACCCACCGCCTGTCCCGCGTCCGTCCCCAAGAAGCGATACGTGAGCGCGATTCGCGTTCCGGCGGCGACGGCACCGGCCACGACTTGTCCCGCGAACCCCCATCCGGTCAGCGCAAACAGCGTCCGGAACTCCCCGCGCCCGCCGAACAGCTTCACGCCGACGAGATAGAACCCGCCCGCGTATAGGACCCAGAACAGGTACAGCATCAGCGCCGTCGAGAGCGCGCTGAAGGCCGCGCCGAGATAGAAATACGCGACGGCGTCCCCGGCGAACTGCCGCGACTGGACTGGCGCGGTGGCGACGGCCGAGAGCCCGTAGCACACGCCGGCGATAGTGACGACGGCGGTCGCCCCGCGGAGGTCCCCGGTCCGCTGCTCCTCCGCGAAGAACCGGTTCGGCGAGGAGACGAGCGTGGCGATTTTGTTCCGCATACTGTATCGATTGGTTTTAATTACTAATCAGCGCTTCGGAACCGGAGCGCCGCCGCGTCGCCGGACACGCGACGGGACCGGTGTGGCCGACCGCTCGGCTACCGACCCGTGAAGGGCCCTCACGCGAAGAACGCTTCGAGACGGGCGGCCGCGTCGTCGACCCGCGGCGTCACCAGCGCGAACCGAATCCACGCTTTTCGTGACTCGCCGAAGGCCGCGCCGGGCATCCCGGCGACGCCGGCCTCGTCGATGAGTTCGTAGACGTTCTCGAAGGTCCCCGGGAACCCCGGGAGGCGAGCCATGACGTAGAAGCCGCCCTCGGGGCGCTCGTACGTCGCGCCGACCGCGTCCAGCGCCTCACAGAGCACGTCGATGCGCTGGTCGAGGCGGCGGCGACACCGCGCGTAGTAGTCGGGACCGGTCGTCCGCAGCGCCCGGTCGACGGCGTACTGGGCGGGGCGACTGCCCGTGACGTTCGTCAGCATGTGCCGCGTCCGCGCCCGCTCCAGCAGGTCGCCGTTCGGACCGTCGGCCGGCGGGAAGACGGCGTAGCCGACCCGCAGGCCCGTTATCGCCATCGACTTCGAGAAGGCGTTCGTGGCGACGACGTTGGCCGAGTCGTGGGCCAGCGCCGACGCGAACCGGCCGGTGTAGTCGAAGTGGTCGTACACCTCGTCGCTGACCAGCAGGGCGTCGACGTCCTCCGCGATAGCGACGAACTCGGCCATCGCGTCGGCGTCGTAGATGGCTCCCGTCGGGTTGTTTGGCGTGTTGACGACGATGACCGCCGTGTCGGCCGAGGCCGCCTCGCGGACGGCCGCGGGCCGCAGGTGGCCGTCGTCGGCGACCGGGACGAACGTCGTCTCAGCCCCCAAGAAGTTCGCCCGGCCGGCGTAGTAGGGGTAGACGGGGTCGGTCAGCAGTATCTCCTCGCCCGAGAACGCCTCCAGCGCGCCGGTCATGGCGAGGTGGTTGGCCTCGCCCGCGCCGTTGGTGACGACGACCCGGTCGACGCCGACGCCGCGGCGGGCGGCTATCTCCTCGCGCAGCGAGCGCAGGCCGGTGCTGGGCGCGTACTGGTACTCCTCGGCGTCGGCCTCGGCGTAGTCCCGGAGGCCGTCGCGAACCCCCGAGGGCGGGTCCCAGTCGGGACTTCCCGACACCATGTCGACCACGTCCCGGTCGGCCCGGGCAGCGTACTGCATGACGCGGAAGAACTGCGGCGTCTCGTAGTCCATACGGTCACTGGAACCGAGCCGCCCTTTGCTCTTCCCCTACCTGCGGGCGTAGAGGACGGCGACGCCGACCGCGAACAGGAGGAGTCCCCACAACAGGTCCGACCCCGGCAACGCGCCCAGCAGCAGCGTCACGAGACCGGAACTGACGAGCGACCAGCCGAGCGTGGTTCGGTAGGCCATGCGCGACGTTCGGGCCGGAGACGGAAAACCCGTCGGTGGAGTGAACGCTTTTGGCCCGGTGTGGCGAAGGAGCGGGCATGGCCGATGAGCCCATCGAATCGCGCGTCGGCGACCTGCTCAGGGAACGGGGCGAACGCGTCGCCGTCGCCGAGTCCTGCACCGGCGGCCTCGTCGGGTCGCTGCTGACCGACGTGCCCGGTTCCAGCGACTACTTCGACCGGTCGGTGGTGACCTACTCCTACGACGCGAAACGGGAGCTACTGGCCGTCCCGCGGGAGGCGCTGGACGAACACGGGGCCGTCTCCGAACCCGTCGCGCGGGCGATGGCGCGGGCGGTCCGGGACACCGCCGGCACCGACTGGGGGGTGGCGACCACCGGCGTCGCCGGGCCGAGCGGCGGCACCGAAGCGACGCCGGTCGGCACGGTGTACGTCGGCGTCGCCCGCGCCGCGCCGTGGGGGTCGGGCGACTCCGGGGCCTCGGTCGCCCGCTACGAGTTCGACGGCGACCGAACGGCCGTCAAAGAGCAGATAGCCCGGCAGGCGCTGTCGGACCTCGAACGGGCGGCCTCGCAGTAGCAAGACCTTTCGGCCGACGGCCCGACCGTCCCGTCGATGGACAAACGCGGCCACGTGTTGAACGCGGTCCTCCTGAGCATCGGCCTCGGCTACGTCCTCGACCCCTCCGGCGGGGTCGGCACCTTCGCCACGATAGCCGAGGTGTTTCTCCCCGTCGTGTTGGGCGCGCTCTTTCCCGACGTGGACACGGCCTTCGGGAAACACCGGAAGACGCTGCACAATCTGCTGGTGTTGGCTATCTTCCTCGCCCACCCCATCTACCACGGCGGCAACCTCCAGTGGGTGTGGCTCGGCGTGTTGACCCACTACGTCCTCGACTACTTCGGGTCCCGGCGGGGCATCGCCCTGTTTTACCCGGTCTGGGACGAGGAGTTCGGCTTCCCGTCGGGCGTGACGACGTCGAGCGACCGCGCGGAGATAGTGACCGTCGTCATCACCGGGGTCGAACTGGCCGCCGTCGCGTTGCTCGTCCACGTCATCCCGCGGTACCTCCCCCCGACCGTCACCCAGTTCCTCGCCGAGAACACCGCCTTTCTCGTCTGAGCCGGCGGCGCGTTAGTACACCTTCACGTCGTCGAAGCGCCCCTGATAGGCCACGTGGTCGGGGTGGGTCGCCGCAGTGCCCTGTAGCATCACGCGGTCGAACTTCTCCCACGAGTTCTCGTAGCCGAGGTGGGCGAACTCCAAGGCGCGGCGCAGTCCGTGCGAGACGCCGCTGCGGTGGAAGATGCGCCGCGGGTCGCCCGCCCGCAACGCCGCTGCCAGTTCGTCGACGCTCTCTATCGGTCGGTCGAAGCGCACCCACGCTTCGCCGACGGTCCCCCGGAGGTGGGCGTACGACGAGGTGAACGTCTTGAGTCCCGTCTCCTTGGCCCACTCGCGCGCCCGGCGGTTGTGGTGGGGCAGGTGTTTGGGGTTGTACACTTCGAGGGCGTCGATGGCGTCGGCGTGGCGGCGAATCTCGTCGATACCGAGGCTCACGCTGAGGAATCCGGGGTGAGGGACCAACACCGCGGCGTCCTGACGCCGGAGTTCGTCGAGGGTGCCCGCGAGCGTGAGAAAGTCCGGCGTCGGTTCCGAGAGCCCGAGGGCAAGGACGTGCCGACGCTGTTGCCACGTGCCGGTAAACAGCTCTCGGGCCGGGAACACGCGCAAGTCCGCATCGGAGAAGCGCGCGGCGCGCTCCCGGATGTCGGGCAGGCGTTCGAAATGCGGGGCGTAGACGAGCGCGTCGAGGCCGCGGGCCTTCGCGCGCTCGACGACGCGCTCGTCGAGGACCTTCACGTGCAGGTCGATATCGAACCCCTCGCTCGTCACGCCCCGGCCTACCGGCGTGTCGCCATTAGGGGTTTCTATCTCGGCAGACGGCGGCGGGAATCCGGGGTCGGCGGGGAACGCTTTTACCCCAGCGTCGCCTGCCACCGAGCAAATGACACGCTGGGAGTGCGCCATCGAAGGCGACGACAGCAGCCAGTTCGACCGCGTCGAGGACCTCATCGTCCACCAGTCGACCGAACACGAGCGAATCTCGTGTAAGGTCTGTGGGGCCGTCGTCCCCGACGGCTACTTCGCAATCAAACACGCCTTCGACGAGCACTCCCGCGCGGAGTACGTCCGGGCGTACGACGCCTCCGCGGCCGACGTGCGCCGGCGCGAGAACATCAAGGAGTCCATCGAGGCCGCCGCCGACATGAACGAGGTCATCGAGCGAATCGAGGGCGACACCTGAGAAACGGGCCGCGTCGCGCCGTCCGACCGAGGCGGGGAACCGCCGTCTCTCGCTATATTCGTCGCGGCGAGGCCACGACGACCGAGAGAGGCGCTTTCAGCGTTCCTCGCTGTCCAGCACGCGAATCTGGTCCCCGCGGACGGTGACGGGGATGGGGACCGTCGCTTCGTACAGTTCGACCGTGACTTGGTCTTTCCCCTCGTCGATGCGCTGGACCTGCGCCTTCTCGCCTTTGAACGGGCCGGCGATGAGTTCGACGATGTCCCCCTCGGCGATGCCCTCGACGTCGGGTTTCGGCGAGAGGAAGTGCTCGACCTCGGAGATGGAGGACTCGCCCTGCACCACGCCGTTGGCGTGGGGAATCTCGTCGAGGATGCGGTCGAAGACCGCGGCGTCGTCGGCCTCGACCATCACGTAGGAGGTCAGCGAGTCCGGCGCGAGGGCGGCGTGGACCTCCGGCTCCTCGCGGTTGACGATCATGTCCGCGACGGTGCGTTCCTGACTGGCCGTGGTCTTGACTGCGTAGATACCCATGAGTTTACACCGGCTTGCTGCCGGGGACGAAGGTCATCACGACGAAGATGATGAACCCGAGCAGTCCGACCAGCGCGATGCCCGCGCCGGCGATCTTGGCGATCTGGGAGAACTCCTCCCAAGAGGGCGTACTCGCCAGTTTGAGTACGCGGATGTAAGATGTGAGGTCGTACGGGACGTCCATGGCGGAGCGTACCCGCCGGCGGCTTTTCTATATTGTGGTCCCGGTCGAGACGGGCTATTCGACGGCGGGCGGCCGGGTCAGTCGACGTAGTCGATGTCGTCGCCCAGTTGCTGGGCGGCCTTCTCCTGTTCGGCCTCGCTCTGGCCGTATATCTGGGGGCTCTCGACGCCGGTGACGACTATCATCGTCTCCATCTTGCCGTCGAACTCGTTGTTGACCGACGCCCCCCAGATGATGCGGGCGTCGGGGTCGATGCGGTCGTAGATCTCCTCGACGACGCCCTCGGCCTCCTCGATGGACATGTCCGGGCCACCGACGACGTTCACGAGGGCGCTGTTGGCCCCGTCGAACTCCACGTCCAACAGCGGCGAGCGCAGCGCCGAGCGGATGGAGTCCTGCGCTTTGTTCTCGGAGTCGGACTCGCCCAGCCCTATCATGGCGACGCCGCCGTTCTCCATGATGGTGCGAACGTCGGCGAAGTCGACGTTGACGAGGCCCGGCTTGGTGATGAGTTCGGTCATCCCCTTGACCGAGCGCATCAGGACGCGGTCACAGATCTTGAAGGCGTCCTGCAGGGGCATGCTGGGCGCGTAGTCGAGCAGGCGGTCGTTGGGGACGACGATGACCGTGTCGGAGACGGCCCGCAGGCGTTCGAGGCCCGCGTCGGCGTTGGCCCGCCGGCGCTCGCCTTCCGCGGTGAAGGGGATGGTGACGATGGAGATGGTAAGCGCGCCGGCCTCTTGGGCGGCCTGTGCGACGACCGGTGCCGCGCCGGTCCCGGTCCCGCCGCCCAGCCCGGCGGTGACGAACACCATGTCCGAGCCGTCGATGGACTGCTGGATGTCTTCGAGGTCCTCTTGGGCGGCCTCCTCGCCGATCTTCGGGACGGAGCCGGCACCGCGGCCGCCGGTGCGCTTGCGACCGATGAGAATCTTGGTGTCGGCCGCGACCTCGTCGGCGAGGTGCTGGGCGTCGGTGTTGGCGGCGACGAGTTTGGCCCCGTGGATGCCTTCCTCCATCATCCGGGTGACGGTGTTGCCGCCGGCACCGCCACAGCCCACGACGGTTATCTTGGTCTCGAGGTCCTTGACGACGCTGGCGAGTTCCTCGTCGCTCATCTGTCCGGAGGTCGATACGTCCTCCGTGGTCGTCGGCGTCGTCTCGTCGGCCGGCTCCGACGACGGCTCCTCCCGCTCGTCCTCGGCCTCCTCGATGGCGTCGTCGATAATCGAGTCCATATTTAAATCCCCGTTGCGGACGGACCGTTATTAGTTTTCCCCCTGTGTCTGACGTACGGCTGACGATTTCGGCAACGCTTTCGGGGTCGCTCGTCCCGGTTTCTCACAGCGTAAAGCGACGTATACGCTCGCGCTGGAACCGCTCTGGGCCTATCTCTTCCCCGTCGACCTCGACCGACTGGCCGGCCGACAGCCGCCCGAACTTGGGACCTTCTGGCACGCCCGCGGTTCGGGCGAGGTCGGGGTCGAAGGCCGTCTCGCGGGCGAGGAGTTCGCCGTCCGCGCGCTCGACGGTGTCGTACCGCTGTCGAAGCACGTCGGCGAGGTCCGCGAGGACGGCGTCCCTGTCGCCGTCCGCGGGCAGGACGAACGGGCCGGCGACGACGGTGCCGTTTTGCTCCGTCCCGAACGCTAGCGCGTGGCGTTTGGCGACCTCGCGGGCGGCCTCGCGGTCGATACCGCGGGCCTCGGCCAGCAGGTCGTCGGGGACGGCGACGGTCCGCCACGCGCCCTCGTAGCCGGCCGCGGGGTCGCCGAAGCGAAGCCCCTCGTCGACGGAGGCGACGGCCGATTCGAGCGCGTCGACCAGCGACAGCGGGACGCTCGTCGTCTCGCGGACGAACGTCTCGTCGACGACGCGGTACCCGAGAGACTCGACGGTCGCGGCGACGTCGGGGTACTCGCTCCCAAACAGCGCGTAGTCGGCGGCGCTGCCCGCGAAGGCGCGGTCGAGGACCGCCGCGCGCTCGGTCCCGTCCGCGGCCCACTCGGCGAGCGCGTCGAGGGACCAGTCGGCCGCGACGTGGCCGACCGCCCAGTCGGTCTCCCGGACGACGCGCTCGAACCGCGGGGCGTAGTGACCGCCGCCGATGCCGACGAGGTGCCGGCGCGTGCCGTCCTCGGCGGGCGCGTCGGCGGCCACGTCCCGGAGGTCGAGAATCGCCCGGGCGACGGCCTCGGCCGCCGCGGGGTCGCGCCACTGGGGTTCGGCGCTGCCGACCTCGACGAACATCGACGGGACGCCCACGCTCGTCGGGCCGTGATGGGTACACTCGGTGCCGACCTCGTAGCCGTCGGGCGCGTACTCGGCCAGTGCGCGTGTCACGATGCGGTGGGCCTGCGGGCAGGCGCGGGCGAACCGACCCGGCGCGCCGCCGTGCTCCGCGGCCCCGAAGTTGCCGGTGTGGTGGGCGGTCAACAGTTCCCCCGTCTCGCCGGCGTGTCTGGAGGCGAAGACCAGCAGGTCCGGGTCGTCGAAGGCGTCGGCCGCGTCGTCGAGGTCCAAGTGCAGAGCTTCGAACGCCCGGAGTTCGACACCGTCGGTCCGGTAGACGGTGCCGCCGCCGTCGGCGTCGGCACGGCTCTCGTCGACGTGTGTCTCCCAGTCGGCGACGGCGCGAAGGCGCTCTCCGACGTGTGTCGAGGCCTCGTCGGCCCGGGAGACGACGATGGCGAGCATCAGTCGGCCCGGTCGATGTGTTGCGGTTCGCGGCCGAAGGCGGTTCTGACGGCGTCACCGGCCAGCGCGAGCAGGTGGACCAGCGACTCCCGTCGGACGGCAAACAGCGCGAGGCCGGCGACGACGTACAGCACCGTGTAGCCGACGAGGAGGTCGTGACTGCCGAACGGGAGCGCGACGAGGTCGCGGATGAGCGCGAACTCGAGTATCACCTGCGAGATGAACAGGACGAAGAGTACGACCGACTCGCGGATGCTGATTTCGAAGTTACAGAGGATGGCGAGCGCGAAGAAGGACTGGCCGGCGGTTATCCATATCTCCGCGGCCTGTCGGGCGTCGAACGGGAGCGCGCCGTAGACGCCCAGTCCCAGCGAGTAGACGACGGCGATGGTACCGATGAGCAGCGTCCACTGATTGAGCTTCGAGGAGATGAGGGCGTTGAACCCCGCCGTCGACCGCGCCTTGTTGACGAGGACGGCGACGACGATGAGTTCCGGGGACTCGCTGGCGAGGGGGGCTATCCACTGAATCATGAAGAACTCGGGGATGCCGTTCTCGACACCCAGCACCTCCAGTCCGTGCGCGAACGGCTCGACGGCGGTGAATATCATCGCACCGGAGTAGCCAAAGAGGACGAGGACGACCAGCGGCCGCCACGGGAGCGACCACGACTGGAAGTAGTCGGGGACGCCGACCGTGTGTTCGCTGGTCTCCACGTCGGAGCGCAGCGTCAGACCGATGTAGGCGACGTAGAGGCCGACGAGAAACAGCGTGTCGAACGCGCCGATACCGCCGCCCAGCGGGACGAGGAAGGCCCACAGCGTCGCCACGAACAGGAACGTTATTTCGGTCGCGATATCCTCGTCGAGTTGGACGGCGTCACGGAGCGTTCCCTCGCGGCTCACGACGGCGGGGTCCTGCGTCGAGGCGGCCTGCATCACGGTGAACACGGCGATGCCGGCCCAGCCGATGCCGATGAGGATGCGGTTCGCGCCGGTCATGTTGGCGATGGCGAGGTTCGCGTCGTGACAGGCCCGGGCGAGCCCCGTCGCACCGGCCTCGACTTCCGCGGCCGTCAGCTGACTGCAGGCCTGTGCCGTCGCACCGCCGGCCCCGGCGTTCCACGCGTAGAGGGCGTCGACGGCGTACTCCGGGGCGACGGCCAGTACCGCGAGGACGGCGATAGCGAAGGCCCGCGGGACGTCTTTCTCGGCGGTCTCCGCGCCCCACGCTAGCAGGAACGAGCCGCCGAGGATGGCGATGCCGGCGACGGCGACGGTTCCCGCGGTCCCAATCGGGACCCCGGTAGCACCGGCCCAGACCCAGCCGAGCGTGAGAGCGACGGCGAACGCGACCTGTGCGAGCGGGTGGCGGAGACGGCTCACTACCGGAGCCTACGCGGGTCGGGCCGAAAAGCTTGCGAAACCCCGGCCGGAGCCGTGGCGTTCATGTCCCCCGCGCGTGCTCACCCGGTATGGACGTCTACGGACTCATCGGGAACCCGGTCGGGCACTCGCTGTCGCCGCCGATGCACGAGGCGGGCTACGCGGCGCTGGACCTCGACGCGAAGTACGTCACCTTCGAGCCGCCGGCCGACGAGGGGGCCGCGGCCGTCGCGGCCGCCGACCGGCTCGGGGTCGCCGGGCTGAACGTCACCATCCCGTTCAAACAGGACGTGTTGACGGCCGTCGAGCCGGCACCGCTGGCCGAGCGCATCGGCGCGGTCAACACGATAGCGTTCTCGGGCGAGACGCCGATGGGGTACAACACCGACGCCGTCGGCGCGGTCCGGGCGCTGGGTCACCACGGCGTCGACCTGTCGGGGACGGCCGTCGTCGTCGGAGCCGGCGGGGCCGGTCGAGCCGTCGCCTTCGGGCTGGCCGACGAGGGGATGACCGTCCGCGTGGCGAACCGGACCGAGTCGACCGCCCGCGACCTCGCCGGCGAGGTGCCCGACGCGAGCGGCCACGGCCTCGACGCCGTCGAGGACCTGCTCGCCGACGCCGACGTACTCGTCAACTGCACCAGCGTCGGGATGGACGAGGACGCGACACCGGTGCCCGCGGCGGCGCTGCACGGTGACCTCGCGGTGCTGGACGCGGTGTACTCGCCGGTCGAGACGCGGCTGCTCCGGGACGCCGCGGCGGCCGGCGCGACCACCGTCGACGGCGCGTGGATGCTCCTGTATCAGGGCGTCGAGGCCTTCGAGCGCTGGACCGGGGCCGACGCGCCCGTCGGGGCGATGAACGAGGCGCTGCGAGCGCACCTCTAGGCGACGCCTTACCAGCAAGAGATTAGTGTCGGGGGGCAATACGTCCGGATATGGGTCTGCTTCAGAAACTCAAATCTGCGCTCGGGCTCGACGGGACGGAGTCCGCGACCGGGGGGCGGTCGGGCGACGTCGACGTGACAGTCGAGCGCGAGCCTTCTACTGCGGGCGAAGACGCCGTCAAGGGGACCGACACCGCGGGCGCGAGCGACGAGTCCGCCATGACGACCGACGACCACGACGACGCCGAGTCGGCGCTGTCCGAGGACGACCACGAGGGGGGCGACGCCGCGCCGACAGCGGACGCCGGCGATGCGACCGCGAGCGAGGGCAGCGGCGACCCCGTGACGGAGGTCAAGGGTATCGGTCCGGCCTACGCCGAGCGCCTCTCCGGTATCGGCATCGAGACCGTCGGCGACCTCGCGGCCGCGGACGCCGCCGACGTGGCCGGGCAGACGGACCTCTCGGAGAGCCGCGTCGACGGCTGGATAGAGCGGGCGGGCGAGTACTGAGACGGCGACACTGGCCGACCGGGTAGCCGCCGCGTCGCCGGCCGCAGGACCGGCCGAACCGCAAGGGAGTTAGTCGCGCCGCGTCTCTCTCCGGTGATGCCAACGGTCGAGACCGACCGCGAATCGTTCGAGCGGACGGCCGGGGCCGCGCCGGCGGCCCGGGTCCCGGTCGAGGTCCGCGCGACCGTCGACGACCCCTTCGTCGCGTACCGGCGGGCGCGCGACGAGGTCGGCGGCGTCTACCTCGGGACGACGGGGGGCCAGTCGGGGTGGGGGTACTTCGCCACCGCGCCGGCCGCGTTCCGCGAGGTCGCACCCGACGAGGGGCCGGCGCTGGACGCGCTCGCCGACGCGCTCGCCGGCGAGTCCCTCGAACGGGGCGACTGTGACGTGCCGTACCCGTGTGGCGCTATCGGCTGGCTCTCCTACGACGTGGTGCGGGAACTGGAGGACCTGCCGAGTCACGCCGTCGCCGACCGCGCGCTCCCGCGGCTCCAGCTTGCGACCTACGACCGCGTCGCGGCGTGGGAGGAGCCACGCGGCGAGCCGGTGACCCTGCGGGTGACCGCCTGCCCGCGACTGGGCGAGTACGAGACGGTCGGGGCCGCCTACGAGTTCGGGAGACAGCACGCGCTGGCACTCGCGCGGAAGGCCCTCGAAGGCGACCCCGCGGTCGGGGAGCCGCCGGTCGACGCGACGACGGCGACCTTCGAGAGCGACTGCACGCGCGAGTCGTTCGCCGAGCGGGTGCGGACGGTCAAGGAGTACATCCGGGACGGGGACACCTTTCAGGCGAACGTCTCCCAGCGCCTCGAAGCACCGGCGGCGGTCCACCCGGTCGAGGTGTTCGACGCGCTCCGAGCGGGCAACCCCGCGCCCTACTCCGCGCTGGTGGAGTTCCCCGGCGTCGACCTCGTCAGCGCGAGCCCCGAACTCCTCTTGCACCGCGACGGCGACCGCCTCGTCACCGAACCCATCGCCGGCACGCGGCCCCGCGGCGGGACGGACGCGGCCGACGAGCGGCTGGCCGCGGACCTGCTGAGCGACGAGAAAGAACGGGCCGAACACGCCATGCTCGTCGACCTCGAGCGAAACGACCTCGGCAAGGTGAGCCGCTTCGGGAGCGTCGACGTGACCGACTACCGACGGGTGGACCGCTACTCCGAGGTGATGCATCTGGTCTCGGTCGTGGAGGGACGTCTCCGGGACAGCGCGACGCTGCGGGACGCCGTGGCGGCGGTGTTCCCCGGCGGGACCATCACCGGCGCGCCCAAGCCCCGGACGATGGGGATAATCGACGAGGTGGAGCGGACCCGGCGCGGCCCCTACACCGGCTCGGTCGGCGCCTTCGGTTTCGACGGCCGGGCGACGCTGAACATCGTCATCCGAACGCTCGTGCGCTACGCCGGGACGTACTCGCTTCGGGTCGGGGCCGGCGTCGTCCACGACTCCGACCCCGACCGGGAGTACGAGGAGACGCTCGACAAGGGTCGGGCGCTTATCACCGCCGTCGACGAGGCGCTGGGCCGGGACGCGGCGCTCAGTGTGGAGGGTCACCGGTGACTACCGACCCACGGCCGGGGTCCGGGACGGCCGCCGCGCCCGACCTCGCGCCGACCGTGCTGGTCGTCGACAACTACGACTCGTTCGCCTACAACCTCGTCCAGTACGTCGGCGAGGTCGTCACGCGCCTCGGCGGCGGCGAGGAGGACGTGGTCGTCCGCCGGAACGACGCCGTCGACGCGGCCGCGATACGCGAGTTGGACCCCGACGGAATCGTCGTCTCGCCCGGTCCCGGCACGCCCGAGGACGCCGGCGTCTCGATGCCGGTGTTCGCGGACCTGTCGTACCCGACGCTGGGGGTCTGTCTGGGCCACCAAGCCCTGTGTGCGGCAAACGGCTCGCCGGTCGGCCACGCCGAGTCGGTCGTCCACGGCAAGGCCTCCGCGGTGACCCACGACGGAACCGGGGTGTTCGAGGGGCTGCCCGACCCCGTCGAAGTGGGGCGGTACCACTCGCTGGCCGTCGAGCGCACGGCCCTCCCGGACGCACTCGTAGAGACGGCCTACACCGACGACGAGGCCGGCGTCGTCATGGGCGTGCGTCATCGCGAGCGCCCCCACATCGGCGTCCAGTTCCACCCCGAGAGCATCCTCACCGACCACGGGAAAACGATGATACGGAACTTCTGTCAACTATGCAGTACCACGTAGACGGCGAACTGGTGCCGGCCGAGGAGGCGACGGTGTCGGTCCGGGACCGCGGGTTCATGTACGGCGACGCGGCCTTCGAGACGCTGCGGGTCTACGGCGGCGACCCCTTCGAGTGGGCGGCCCACCGCGACCGGCTGGGACACACGGCGGCGACGCTGGGGTTCGCCGACGCCGTCCCCGAGGACCTGCGCGAGCGCGTCGACGAGACGCTGGCCGCCAACGACCTCACCGAGGCGTACGTCAGGCTGTCGGTCACCCGAGGCGTCCAACCCGGGAAGCTCACTCCCGACTCCGAGGTGGACCCGACGGTGGTCGTCGTCTGCTCGGAGCTGCCCCGCGGCGGCAAGGACGGCGAGCGCGTCTGGGACGGGCCGGCCGACCTACAGACCGTTCGCACCCGGCGCGCCCCGAGCGAGGCGCTGCCCGCCGACGCGAAGACCCACAACTACCTCAACGGCGTCCTCGCCCGCCTCGAACTCCGGCGGGCGGCCGTCGACGGCGACGCGGCCGACGAGGCGCTCATGCGGGACACCGACGGCACCGTCGTCGAGGGCGCGACGAGCAACCTCTTTTTCGTCACCGAGGCCGGCCTGCGGACGCCCAGCGAGGACCTCGACCTCCTGCCGGGCGTCACCCGCGACGTGGTGCTGGAACTGGCCCGCGAGGAGGAGTTCCCCGTCGAGACGGGCCACTACTCGCTCGACGCCGTCCGGGACGCCGACGAGGCGTTTCTCACGAACTCGACGTGGGAGATACGCCCCGTGGGGAGCGTCGACGGCATCGAGGTGGGGACGGGACCGATGACGACGCTCCTGCAGCGGCTGTTCGACGAGCGCGTCGCGGAGCGCCACTACTGAGCGGGGTCCCGACAACACGTGCGCCGACCGGGGCGTTGAAACCGGACAGCCCCGTATCGGAGGCCACGATGGACGAAGACAGCCGCATCGCGCCGGTCGCGGACGTGCCCGAGGAGGGGTCGCTGCTCGTCACCGTCCGGGACGGCTTCGACACCGAGGAGGTCATCCTCGTGAATCTGACTGACGCCGTCGTCGCCTTCGAGAACTACTGCCCGCACTGGCGGGACATCCGGCTCGACAAGGGCGACGGCGCGACGATGCGCAGCGACGAACTGGTCTGTGAGAAACACGGCGCGACCTTCGAGTCGGCGACCGGGGAGTGTACCTACGGCCCCTGCGAGGGGGCGGTGCTGGACGAGGTGGACGTGACCGTCGCCGACGGCGCGGTGTATCTCACCGACGACCGCTACGAGTTCGAGGCGGTGGGGCCGTCGGGCGACCACGACCGCTCCTCGCGGGGCCGAATCGGCTTCTCCGGCCAGTGAGTTCCGGCAGGCCGGCGGTCCCGGCTGGGCGCGACGCCGCGCGGTTCAGTTGATGCGGTAGGCCGGCTCGGAGACGCTCTCGCTCTTGCACTCGGGACACCGGCTGGGCCGGTTCGTCAGGTCGTCGAAGTCGGCGAAGCCACACTCCTCGCACTCCGGGGGCGCGACCAGCAGTTCCTCCTCTGTCGAGTCCAAGGACTTGGCGATGTGTTCGACGTGGGACAGCGCCGTTGTCGTCCGTATCTCGAAGGTGTTGGCTATCGTTCCGGCGGCCATCGCTTCCTCGCGCAGTCGGTCGGCGATACGCTGGCGCGTCGTCCGACTTGCCTCGCGCATGGGAGCGCTTGGCGAGCGACGAGTATATGTCTTACCGCCGCCCTCAGCCGAAGTTCTCGACCTTCGCGTCGTCGGCGTCGACGCCGGCCGCTTCGAGCGCTGCCGTCGCCTCGTCGAGGAACTCCGCGAAGCCGTAGACGAACACCTGTCCGCCGTCGGCGGTGGCGTCGGCGACGGCGTCGGTCAGCGGGTCGTCGCCGCCGAGGACGGTGACGTGTGCGCCCCGCTCGCGGAGGGTTTCGAGCCGGTCGGTGTGGAGGGGACTGTCGTCGCGGTAGACCACGGCGGCGTCGTTGCCGTCGTCCAGCGCGCGCTCGGCGATGCCGACGGCGGGGCCGATGCCGGGGCCGCCGGCGAGCAGGACCGGGCGGGACTCGCCCTCGTAGTAGTCCGAGCCGAAGGGGCCGGCGACGCGGACGGTGTCGCCGGGTTCCAGCGCCGCGAGCAGGGGAGCCACGTCGCCGTCGGGGTCGACGCCGACGGTTACCTCGAACGTCCCCGCGACGGTCGGCGAGGAGATGGTGTAGAAGCGGGACTCGTCGTCGCCGTCGACCGACAGCGTCAGTTTGACGAACTGACCCGGCCGGGCGTCGAACTCGTCGGGCGATTCGAAGTCGATAGCGACCGCGTCGGGACCCGCGTCCGAGACGGCGGTGACGGCGAGTGAACGTTCGTCCATGTCGGGCCCGTAGCGGGGGCCGGCTAAGGGGGTTTCGGTCGATTCTGCCGGGAGATAGTATCGGTTTATCCACATCCGAGTTCACGCGCGCGGGCGCATGCAGAAGGCTTTTCCACCCCGACGAGCTATCCGTGCGGTAGTATGCCAGACGACCTCAACTGGGCCATCGGCGGGGAAGCCGGCGATGGAATCGACTCAACCGGGAAGATATTCGCACAGGCGCTCTCCCGGGCCGGTCGACACGTCTTCACATCCAAGGACTTCGCGTCCCGGATTCGGGGCGGCTACACCGCCTACAAGGTCCGGACCTCGGTCGACCGCGTCGAGAGCGTCGTCGACCGACTCGACATCCTCATCGCTCTGACCGAGCGGACGGTCCACGAGAACGAGGACGAGCTCCACGAGGACTCGGTGGTCATCTACGACGGCGAGCGCTCGACGATGCAGGACGTCGAGGTGCCCCACGGGGCGACCGCGCTGGAGGTCCCGCTGAAGGCACTGGCCGAGGAGGCCGGCGGCGCAATCATGCTGAACGTCGTGGCGCTGGGCGCGGCGTGTGAGGTCACCGACTTCCCCATCGAGAACCTCGACGAGAGCCTCAAGAAGCGCTTCGGCGACAAGGGCGAGGCCATCGTCGAGAACAACAAGCAGGCCGCGCGCAAGGGCCGAGACTACGTCCGCGAGGAGTTCGAGGTCGACGACTTCGGCTACGAACTGGAGACGACCGACGAGGACTACGTTCTGCTCAACGGCGACGAGGCCATCGGGATGGGCGCTATCGCCGCCGGCTGTCGGTTCTACGCCGGCTACCCCATCACGCCGGCGACGGACGTGATGGAGTACATGACCGGGCGCGTCGACCAGTTCGGCGGGAAGGTCGTACAGGCCGAGGACGAACTCGCGGCCATCAACATGGCGCTGGGCGCGGCGCGGGCCGGCGCGCGCTCGATGACCGCCACCTCCGGACCGGGCATCGACCTGATGACCGAGACGTTCGGACTCGTGGCGACCAGCGAGACCCCCCTGGTCATCTGTGACGTGATGCGGTCGGGGCCCTCGACCGGGATGCCGACCAAGCAGGAACAGGGCGACCTCAACATGGCGCTGTACGGCGGCCACGGGGAGATTCCCCGCTTCGTCGTCGCGCCGACCACGATTTCGGAGTGTTTCTGGAAGACCGTCGAGGCGTTCAACCTCGCCGAGAAGTACCAGACGCCGGTGTTTCTCGTCTCCGACCTCGCGATGGCGGTCACCGAGCAGACGTTCACGCCCGACACCTTCGACATGGACGAGGTCGAGGTCGAACGCGGGAAGGTCGTCGACGAGGACGACGTCGACGCGTGGCTCGACGAGCAGGGGCGCTTTCAGGCCCACTTCCCGGCGGCCGACGGGGTCTCCCCGCGGGCGTTCCCCGGGACGACCGACGGCGCGCACATGACCACCGGCCTCGAACACGACGAACTCGGCCGCCGGACCGAGGACACCGAGGTCCGCCTCGAACAGGTCGACAAGCGCGAGCGGAAGGTCCAGACCGCCCGCGAACAGGAGGAGTTCGACTATCGCGAGTTCGGCGACCCCGAGGCGGACACGCTGGTCATCTCGTGGGGCTCCAACGAGGGCGCGATACGGGAGGGCATGACGCTCCTCGAGGAGGAGGGCCACGACGTGCGGTTCATCTCCGTCCCCTACATCTTCCCCCGGCCGGACCTCAGCGACGCCGTCGAGGCCGCCGAGGAGGTCATCGTCGTCGAGTGTAACGCGACCGGGCAGTTCGCCGATGTCATCGAACACGACGTGTTGGAGCGGGTCGACCGCGTGAACAAGTACAACGGCGTTCGGTTCAAGGCCGACGAACTGGCCGAGGAAATCAAGGCGACACTCGCCGGCGAGGCCGCCGGCACACAGGAGGTGGAGGCAGAATGAGCTCCGACGTTCGATTCACAGACTTCAAATCCGACAAGCAACCGACGTGGTGTCCCGGCTGCGGTGACTTCGGGACGATGAACGGCATGATGAAGGCGCTGGCCGAGACGGGGAACTCCCCCGACGACACGTTCGTCGTCGCCGGTATCGGCTGCTCGGGCAAAATCGGGACGTACATGCACAGCTACGCGCTGCACGGCGTCCACGGCCGCGCCCTGCCGGTCGGCATCGGCGTGAAGATGGCGAACCCCGACCTCGAAGTGATGGTCGCCGGCGGCGACGGCGACGGCTACTCCATCGGGGCCGGCCACTTCATCCACGCCGTCCGCCGGAACGTCGACATGACCTACGTCGTCATGGACAACCGCATCTACGGGCTGACCAAGGGGCAGGCCTCGCCGACCTCCCGCGAGGACTTCGAGACATCGACCTCGCCCGACGGGCCCCAGCAGCCCCCGGTCAACCCCAAGGCGCTGGCGCTGTCGGCCGGCGCAACGTTCATCGCACAGTCCTTCAGCTCGAACGCTCAGCGCCACGCCGAAATCGTCCAGCAGGCCGTCGAACACGACGGCTTCGGCTTCGTCAACGTCTACAGCCCCTGCGTGACGTTCAACGACGTCGACACCTACGACTACTTCCGGGACGCCATCGTGGACTTGGACGAGACCGACCACGACCCGGCGAACCGCGACCAAGCCAAGGACAAGATTCTGGAGAGCGACAAGGAGTACATGGGCGTCCTCTATCAGGACGAGGACTCCGTGGGCTTCGAGGAGCGCGAGGGCGTCGAGGGGTCGATGGCCGAGATTCCCGACGGCGCGCCCGAGGGCGCGATGGACCTCGTCCGCGAGTTCTACTGACGCCGCAGGGGTTCGCGCCCGCTTCGCCGGCGCGTTCCGGTGTCACACCGTCGCACACCCAACAGCGTTGGGACAGCAGCCAAGCCGGGGCCGGCCGTACCCGTGGTATGCACGTCTTCTGGCACCAGCGGGACCTCCGGCTTCCGGACAACCGCGGACTGGCGCGCGCGGCCGAGGGCGACCGAGTGGTTCCGGTCTACGTCGTCGACGACGACGTTCTGAGCGAGGTCGGCCAGCGCCAGCGCGCGTTCTTCGCTCGCGGCGTCCGAGAACTGAAACGCGCCTACCGGGAGCGCGGGAGCGACCTGCTGGTCCGGTCGGGCGCGGCCGCGGAGGTACTCCGGGACGTGGTCGCCGAGTACGACGCCGCCCGCGTGTTCTACAACGACCACTACCGGCCCGCGCGCCGGGACCGACAGCGACGGGTCGACGACGCCACCCCGACCGAATCGGTGACCGACCTCGTCCTCGTCGACCCCGCGGCGCTCGACGAGCGCTACGAGAACCACAGCCGCTTTCACGACGACTGGGAGGCCCGCGAGAAGCTCCCGCCGGCCGACGCGCCGGACGCGGCGTCGCTGGCCGACGTCTCGGACTCGGAACCGGTGCCGGACGCCGAGGCGGACATCGACCTGCCGCCGGCGGGCTACGACGCCGCCCGCGAGCGCTACGACCGCTTTCTCGACGAGGGTATCGCCACCTACGCCGAGACGCGGGACGACATGAGCGCGGCCGTCGACCGCCCGACGAGCGCCGTCTCGCGCATGTCGCCGTACCTCGCTGCGGGGATGATCGGCGTCCGCGAGATGTGGCGAGACGCCACCGAGCGCTACCGCGACGCCGACGACGAACGACGCAACGTCGGGAAATACCGCTACGAACTCACGTGGCGCGAGCAGAACTACCACCTGCTGTACCACACCCCGACGCTGCTGACCGAGAACTACGTCGACTTCCCGAACCGCATCGAGTGGGAGAACGACCCCGAGGCGTTCGCGGCGTGGAAAGACGGCGAGACCGGCTATCCGCTGGTCGACGCCGGGATGCGCCAACTGAACGCGGAGGGGTACGTCCACAACCGCCCCCGGCAGAACGTCGCCTCCTTCCTGACGAAACACCTGCTGGTCGACTGGCGGACGGGCGCGCGGTACTTCGCGGAGCAGTTGGTGGACCACGACCCGGCCTCGAACTACGGGAACTGGCAGTGGACCGCCTCGACGGGGACCGACTCCGTCGACGTGCGTATCTTCGACCCCATCGCCCAGATGCACAAGTACGACGCCGGCGCGGACTACGTCACCGAGTACGTCCCCGAACTGCGGGACGTGCCGCCGGGGAAGATAGTGGACTGGCCGACGCTGTCCGCCGCGGAGCGCGCGGAACTCGCACCGGCCTACGCCGACCCCATCGTCGACCGGGACGCGGCCTACGAGCGCGCTCAGCGGGTGTTCGAGCGGGCGCTCGGCAAGCGGTAAGACGCTCGAAAAGCGGTAGCCGGGCGCTCAGCGGACGCGGTCGTGACCCGGCAGCACGCTCGGGTCGCCCGAGCGGTAGATGTACTCGGCGGCGATGCCGGTCAGCGGCGAGTCGGCCGCCGTCGCGGCCGCCTTGGCGAGGTCGAGGTACCGCTCGGTCACGTCGACGACCCGGCGGTAGCCGGCCTCCTCGTCGGGGGCCAGCAGGTACTCGGCGGTGACCGGCGTGAGTTGTCCCTCGCGGCGGTCGTCGGGGTAGTCGTCCACGTCGTCGAGCCACACCTGCGCGCCGATTATCGCCAACACGATGGCCTTGGCGAAGGCGTCCTCGATTTCAATCCCGGCGAGCCGGTAGAGGTCGAGCATCCCGTCGTAGAGGACGCCGACGCGGGCGTACTGGGTTCTGCTGTATGGGAGGGCCCGCTCGCGCTCGCCGAAGGTCGGCGGGGCCTCGTCGTAGCCGGCGAACTTGTACTCCTCGCGTATCGCCGTCAGCGCGTCCTCGTCGCCGTCTTCGGCGGCGCGCATCCGCTCGCGGAAGTAGTCGTCGCGCTCTTGGTGGGCCTCGCTGTAGTCGACCGCCCACTGGTAGGCCTCGGCGACGGCGGGTGGCATATCGTCGAGCAGGCCGTCCAGATGCGACTGGAGGGCCGACTGGGCCACCTCGGCGACGCGGCGGCGGTCGGCCGCATCGGCGTCGAAGTCGACGGCGAAGTCCTCGAACTCGTCGTCGTTGATGGCGTCGCGCATGTCCCCGTCTATCAGCGCCTCGATGGACAGGCGGGTCATCTGCTCGCCGCGGACGACCATCTCGCGAGGGGTGAGTTCCTGTGCCGGCCCGCGTTCGAGCGCCGCCGCGTCGACCGCGGGGACACCGGTGGCGACGGTCTCGGTGACCGGGTCGCCGTCGGCCCGCCGCCGGGCGTTGCGGTAGACGTACCCCAGCGTCAACTGCGCCGGGAGCGTCAGCTTCGTGTCGTAGCTAAAGGACACCGGGTGGCCGAACTCCGCTTCGAGGGCGTCCTCGACGCGGGCCATCACGTCGGCGACCATCCGCTCCGTCCGCTCGTCGGTCTCGGACTTCAGCGAGAGGCTCCGGTAGTCGAACACGCCGGCGTCGGCGTAGTAGCCAAGCACCGCTCGGAGCGCGGTCGGGAGGCGGCGACTGTCGGCGAGCGCGCCCGCACCTGTCTTCAGGACCATCGCGTGTCCCCGCATGTGACGGGCGGCGTCTTTACCCTTTCGAGACCGGGAACGTGCGGATTCAGCAAGGTTGATTACGTACAGGTGTAACCCACGATTATGCGCGACCGTTTCGACGTGGTTATCGCCGGGGCCGGCCCTGCCGGGGGGCAGTGCGCCCGGGACTTGGCCGAGCGTGGCTACGACGTCCTCGTGTTGGAGACGGAGGCCGAGGCGGAGTTCCCGCGCCAGAGTAACAAGTCCACCGCCGGCACGTTCCCGTCGATGATGACCGCCTTCGGTGTCCCCGACGACGTGGTGATGAACTACACCGACAACGTCGTCTTGGAGTCCCCGAACGACCACTACGTCCGCAAACAGACCGGCGCGGTACTGGAGTTCGCCGACTTCAAGCGGTTCCTCGTCGACGACAGCCGCGAGAAGGGCGCGACCTACCGCTTCGACTCGCGGGCCACCGCGCCCATCACCGACGACGGCGACGTGGTCGGGGTCCGCTACGACGGCGACGAGGAGGTGTACGCCGACGTGGTCGTCGACGCCACCGGCCCGGCCGCGCCGCTGGCGAAGAAGTTGGGAGTCAGCGACCTCGAACGCGAGCGACAGGCCATCGGCATCGAGTACGAGTACGAGGGCGTCGACGTGGCCCACCCCGACTACGCCGACCTGACCGACGCGATGATGCTCCGGTTGGACCACGACCTCGCGCCCGGCGGCTACTCGTGGATATTCCACACCGGCGCGGACACCGCCAAGGTCGGGCTCTGCTACATCCAGAACGCCGCCCACCGCGACTACGGCAAGGAGGGGATGGCGATAGACGACTACCTCGACTACTGGCTCGACCGAGACCCACGGTTCGACGACGCCGAGCGCATCTCGGACAAGAGCGCCCACCGCGGCTCGGCCCACATCCAGCCGCCGGGGTCGCTCAGCACCGCCGGCTTCCTCGCCATCGGCGACACCGTCCCCAGCATCGACCCGCTGTGGGGCGAGGGCATCCACAAGGGGATGAAGTCGGCCCGCGCCGCCGCCGCGACCATCGACGCCGCGCTCACGCCCGAGGAACCGGACACCTCCGCCGAGACGATGGCCGTCTACGACGAACTCTGGCACGGCGAGGTGGCCCCGAAGGCCAAGACCCGTATCATGATGACCGAACTCCTCTATCTCGCACCCAACGAGCGATACGACCAGCTGATGGCCGACCTCCAAGCGGCCGACGGCGACACGCTCCGGAAGGTAAACGGCGGCAACAAGCTGGCGATGCGGACGCTGCTCCACCTGAACGACCTGCCGATTCTGGCCCGCTACGCCCGCGAGCGTCTCGGGATGTGAACTCCGCCGCGGGCGGGCGGAGTGCGAGGGTTTTTCCACCGCCGCCGCGGACCCACTCACAATGAGCGACAGCGAGGCTGTCGGCGTCGTCGGCGACGACGACGTGGCCGCCGCGGTGCGTGAGACCGGCCGGACGGTGGCGACGGGGACAGTCGACTCCGTCCCCGAGACCGACCGCGTCGTCGCCGTCGGCTTCGAGGCCGTCCGGGCCGTCGCGACCGGCGACCGCGACCCGCTGGTGGTCCCCGTCGCGGCCGGGCGCGGACTGCGCTCGGTCCCGCGAGAGCGCGTCGTCGACGCCGTGGCCGGCCTCGACGACGCCCGGGTCGAACGCCACCCGGTCCTGGCGGTCGAACGCGGGGGCTGCCGCCGGTCGCCGGCGGTCCGGGACGTGACGCTGGTGACCGCCGACGCGGCGCGCATCTCGGAGTACGCCGTGAGGTCCGGCCCGGAGCGGGTCGGTCGCTTCCGCGCCGACGGCGTCACGGTGGCGACGGCCGCGGGCTCCCCGGAGTACGCGCGCCGCGTCGGCGGGCCGGTGCTTGCCCCGGGCGAGGCGGTGGCCGTCACCCCCATCGCGCCGTTCGCGACCGACCCCGACCACTGGGTCGTCGCGGCCGACGACCTGACCTGTTCGGTCGAACGCGACGAGGCGACCGTCGCACTCGTGGTCGACGGCACGCGCGTCGGGACGGTCGCCGACGGCGAGGCTGTGACGCTCGCCCGGACCGGGACGCTCCGGGTCGCGGTGGGTTCGGCGAGCCGGATGCGGTTCCGGTAGCCCACCGCGAGTGGAAAGACACTAATGGGATTCGGACTGAGATGCAGATATGCAGCCATCCGTAACCCTCTTCGGGCCGTTGGACGCCATCATGGGGAGTCCCGCTCCCGGCGGCGTGCTCCTGATAGAGTACGTCCTGCTCGTGCTGGTGGTTGCCAACTTCGGGACGCGACATCTGGCCCACAGACGGCACAAGAAACAGTACGAGGACGGCGGCTCCGAGGCCATCAGCCGCCACCCCGTCCACACGGCGAGCAACGTCGTGCTGGTGCTCACGTCGTTTTTCTACATGACGCTGGCGGCACACGGCGGGATGGTCATGTCGACGCTCGTCGTCGGACTGGTCCTCACCGACTTCTTCGAGTTCGAATCGCGCAAGGTCGAAGCCCGCCGCGACCTCGACCTCGACGTGCCGAAAGGCGCAATCGTCGCGGCCGGAGTCCTGTTCCTCTACGCCGGCTACCAGAGCCTGTTCTGGGCCATCAAGGCCCCGTGGTCGGCGGTCGTCTGAACCGGCCCACCGTCTCGGCCCGTGCAGTCACGATAGCGCTTGGACTGCCGAGCAGTGACTCGGTAGCGAACGCGGGACACTCGCAGCACCGGAGCGTGCGACGAGCGACAGCCGACGTTGGCGGGGTCGGAGAACGCTGGTGGGTCGGAAAAAGGCTGGCGGGTCGACGGCGACCGCTTGCGAGCGACGACGGTCAGGCTGACCGCTCGTCGAGATAGTCGCGGAACTCGTCGAGCAGCGGGATGAGGACCCAGAAGGTGAGCGCGCCGGTGACGGCGAACCAGAAGAACGCGTCCATCAGGAACAGGCCGAGTTGGTCGTACACCGTCGGGTTCTCCAGCGTCACCTCGCCGATGAGCTGTGCGCCCTCGAAGCTGGGCGTCCGATACCAGCCGGCGAGACTCATCCAGCCGAGCCCACCGGTCAGGAGGACACCGAGTCCTTTGATGAATTCGTCAGCCATTACCCGATTCTTCGTCACCCTCGTCTTTAGACTTTCCCATTTCCTCGGTCCGGAACCGGGTCGAAAACGCGTAGACTGCGGAGCCGGCGAGGATGAGTCCGATGCCGCCGACGCCGAGGGGAACGTCTATCTCGGAGGCCGGGACCGACGCCCGCTGGGTCGCGGCGTCGATGAGAACGAACCCGACGACGACACACAGGACGGCAAACAGCGTCGAGAACACCGTCACCGTCTTGTACACGCGCAGCGGCACCACCACGTCGCGCCGGTCGGACTGTGGGCCCTCCGTCATTGGTGGCTGTAGGGACGGGAACTACTTTACTGCGGCGAGAGCGCAGTGCTGTCGCTGAGTGTCGGGGCGTACCAGACCGAGAAAGCGGCCGGAGAACAGACGGAGCGGGAGGCCGGCGTTACTTCGGCGGCCGGAGCCGGTAGTACCGGCGGTTGAGGTCGAACATGTAGCCCTCGCGCATCGACTTCAACACGGCGTAAGTGAGGGTGCCGGTGATGATGGGGACGAGGAACGTCAGGTCGAACAGCAGGTGGGAGTCCATCGGGATGAGGTTCTTGATGGACAGCGCGGCGATGGTCAGGCTGAAGATGACGCCGGCCATCCCGACGGCGGCCCAGAAGGGCTGCTCGACGGGTCGCCGGGCAGACCCCTTGTTGAGGAAGGGGACGATGGCGACGAAGCCGACCACGACCACGTTGGCGATGACCCCGTAGGTCCGGTCGGCCATGAGCTTCGACCCGCCGAGGATGGCGAGGTTGGGGTTCAGCGGGCCGAGCTTCAGGAGGCCGAACGACCAGTAGAGGTACCAGTCCGGCAGGATGATAGCGGGCGTGACCGCGGAGTTGGCGGCGTTTGGCATCTCCGGCGGAAGCACGGCCGAGACGAACAGTATCATCCCGACGAAGAAGCTCGTCAGCGCGAGGTTCCGGATCATCTCGTGGGGCCACGCCGGGAAGGCAAGCACGTCACGCTCGACGTAGTCGGACTGCTGGCGCAGGTCCTGGTCCTCGCGGCGGGAGCGCTCGAAGTACTCGTAGGTCAGGCGCGCGAGCCCCTGCGAACGCTGTTTGCGCTCGGACCACGTCGGCGTCTCGTCGTCGGGGGCGACGATGCCGGGTCCCGAGCCGTCTGTGCGAACGTCGTCGGTGTCGGTGTCGTTGTCGCTCATGGTTTCAGTGGGGTTCCGCGATGCCTTGCATCCAGACGATGCCGATGTGGACCGCGATGACGCTGGTCGTGATGAAGGGCAGGAGGAACACGTGCAGGATGTACATCCGCTGGAGCGTCGACTGCGAGAGCGTGAAGCCGCCGAACATCAGCTGTGCGACCCACTCGCCGATGAGCGGGATGGACAGCGACATCTCGACGCCGATCTGGCCCGCCCAGTAGGAGAGCTGACTCCACGGGAGCAGATACCCGGTGTACCCGAACACCAGCGTCAAGGAGATGAGGACGATACCGATGAGCCAGTTCAGCTCGCGGGGTTCCTTGTACGCGCCCGTGAAGTAGACGCGCAGCATGTGCAGGAACACCGCCGCGACCATCACCTGTGCGGACCAGCGGTGGACCGAACGCAGGAAGTAGCCGAGATTCAGCTGGCCCATGATGAGCATCACCGAGTCGTACGCGACGGTCGGACTCCCGTTGGCGGCCGCCGCGGCGGGGGCGTAGTAGAAGCCGAGCAACGCGCCGGAGATGGCGGCGACGATGTACGCCACGGTCGAGAACGAGCCGAGGGCGTACAGCGGATACCAGTACCAGAACTTGTTGTCGAGGTTGTACTGCTCGGTGTGGCTCTTCGGCATCTGCATGTTGACCTTGTAGTAGAGGTCCTCGAGGATTTCGAGGTAGTCAACGATGCGCAGCCGCTTGTCGAGCCAGATGAGCGTCGTCAGGTAGATGGACTCGATCGGCGAGAGGTCCCGCGTGTCCATCCACCCTTCGTGGTCGTGTTCGTCTTTGCGTTCTAAGCTCATTGGTTACTCCGTCTGTGGTGGGCGCGGCAGCGCCACGAACGTCTTCTGGACCGGGCTGAACGGGTCGTAGACGGACTGGTGGCACTGACAGTAGATGTCGTTCGCTGCGCCGAAGTTGGCGCTCCCGGACTGGGTCTTGAACCCCGGCACGCAACAGAAGTGCGTACACTTGTTCAGCCACGCGATGAAGCCTTGGTCGGTCGCCTCGGAGATGAACTGCTGGACGGTACCCGGGAGCTCGGAGTACTCGCCTTCGCCGTTTGCCATCCGCTCGACTTCGACCGAGCGGATAGTCTGGACCGGGACACCGCCCGAGCCGTCGTCGTTGGCGCGCCACGTGACGCTCGCGGGCTTCCCGATACCGGCGTTTCCGATGCCGTTGCCCCACTCTTGGTAGTCGTCGAACATGTCGACGGTGAGCGCGGTCCCGCTCTCGTACTCGCCCTGCCACGAGAAGGTCCCGGTGCTGTTGCGGAACGTGTTGTCCCGCTCGGCCTGCGGGTAGATGGCACCGTTGCTCTGGATGCCACAGTACTGGAACCACTGCGAGGAGTAGTCCATCCCGCTGCCGCCGAAGTCCCGAGCGACGGCCGCGCCGGCTTCCGAATCGTACTCGGGCCAGAGCCCCTGTAGCTCGCCGCCGTTGATTTCGATGGGGATGATGGGCATCCCGCGGGGGGCGGGACCGTCGGTGTTCTCGACGCCGATGAAGGGGGTCGTCCCCCCGCCTTCGCCGGCGGCGTCGGTCGTCGCGTCGACGGCGACCGCACCGCCGACGCCGACGGTGGAGAGCGCGGCGCTGCCGACGACGCCTTTCACGAAGCGGCGCCGACCTGTCTCGGCCGGGTACTTGTCTTCGTCTAGTGGCATCTTACTTCTTGTAGTAGGGGTAGACTGCGCGTTTGATTGTCTCTACGAACTTCTCTTGGTCGGCCATCGTGGTGCCGTCGGCGTCGTCCTGCCGGATGTAGAGGTCCTCCCACTTGCGCCGGCGCTTCTTGACTATCATCACATCCGGGAGGAACTCCTTGCGGTACAGCAGCATGATGAACGCTAGGTCGAGGAAGATAGCCGTCAGGACGCCCCCGAGGAACATGTTGGCCTCGATGAGCCGGACGGTCAGCGTCGTCCCGACGCCCGAGGCCCAGCCCGATATCATCCCGAACGTGAACAGCCCGACGAGGACGATCTGGATGACCGTCAGCAGGACGATGCCGACGGCCGCAGCCGTGCTCTCACGGGGCGGCTCGTACCGGTGGATGTCGCCGTAGGTGGAGCCTTCCGAGGCCATCAGTTGTTCCCTCCGCTAGTGTGTGGGGACTCGCCGTACTTCAGTGTGAAGAACGTGAAGATGAGCGGTAGTATGACGGCCAGCCCGGCACCGAAGCCGACGAAGTGTGGCTGGATTGGGACGCCGGCCTCGTGGGGGTTGACCTCGACCGGGCCCCCGCCACCGAGCGTCTGCGTCGGGTACTCCGAGCCGACGACGATGGCACCCTTCATCTGCAGGCCTTCGTGCGGGGAACAGTAGTACGGGTAGATGCCGTCGGACTCGAACGTGTGTTCGTAGTTGACGCCGGCCGACGAGGTGGAACTGCCCGAGTCCAGCGGACCCTCGCCCTGCGAGACCACGTTGTGACCGCCGCCCTCACCGGTCCACTCGAACTGGACCGTCGCGCCGTTGTCGACGTGGACGGCTGGCGGGCCGAACCCGTAGGCACCGCCGTTGGCCTGCACGCCGACCTCGACCGTCACCGTGTCCTGCCCAGTGGCGTCGACGGTGCTGCCGGGGCCGCCGAAGTTCCCGACTTGGTCGAGATAGCCGCCGTAGTCCGGGGCCGTCTGGCCACCGCCGCCGCCCTCCTCTTGGGCGGCGGCCGAACCGGTGGCACTGAGGGCGGCCGCTGTCCCGGCGGCCCCCCCTGCGGTCCGGACGAACTCCCGTCTGTTCATGTACACGTGGGCGTCAGGACCGAGTTTGTATAAACCCACCGAATACACCCGCAGGCGGTGTCACGTCCCGCGTTCGTCGCCCTCGTCGTCCGCGTCGGAACCCCCTCTATTCTGCGGTTCCAGCTCGGGGACGAAGTCGGGCCGCTCGCCGCCGGCCAGCCCGACCGCACGGAGCCTGTCGCGGTACTCCTCCGCGCGGAACTTGTCCGAGAGGCGGGCGTTGGCGACCGTGAAAAACAGGACGAGCGCGACGCCGACGAAGGCGAGGCCGGCGACGAACAGGAGGTAGACGTTCGCCCCGAGCCCGCCGACGACGCCGCCAGCCACGAGGACGCCGCTGCCGAGCAGGGCCAGCCCGGCGAGCAGTTGCGCGCCGGCGATGAACTGGAGCATCCGGTTGCCGAGTTCGCCCCCGCCCTCGGGCACCGCGTCGGGTTCGGGCAGGGGGTTGTCCGGGACCGTCTCGGGCACCTCGTAGGAGTCCATCGAGGCGAGCGCGACGGTCGGTTTCACGTCCCGGAGGACCGTCCCCTCGCCCTCAACGGTGCCGTCCGGATAGACCAGCGCGTACCCCTCGTCGGAGTACGCCAGCACGCGCGGCGGGTCGCGGTGGCGCTCGATTCGGGCGAACACGTCCCGGTTCGCCACCCGGTTCCGGAGGTCCCGGGTCACGCGGTCCAGCAGGTCCGCGCCCGTTATCCACGACTCGTCGTCGAAGGCCACTTCCCACTCCTCGGCGGTCATCTCGGCCATGTCCGCCGGTCCGAAGTCGTCGAAGTCGTACTTTGCCTCGACCTGCTCGCGGAGCGCTTCGGTGTCGAGCCCCTCGTCGTCCGGTGCTTCTGTTTCCGGGTCCGGCGCGGGCCGGTCCTCGCTCGCGCCCGCGTCGGAAGCGCCGTCCGGGGCGTCGGAACCGGAGGCGTCGCTGCCCGCCGCGTCGTCGTCGGACGCCTCGGACGGTGCCGGGTCCGGGTCAGCCATTGCCGGACGTAGGGACTGCTGGGACTTACGCGTTCTGACCTCCGGCATCCGGCACGTTTTAGCGCGCCCTGTCCCAACCGTGGGCCATGGTGTCGGAGACGCTGATTGCGACAGTCGTGCTGGCGTCGGTGACACTGAGCTTCCCCTGTTTCGTCTACGGCGCGTACTACATCATCGAGACCGAGCCGGTGACGTGGGGCGTGTTGATGCACCACCTGAAGTTCGTCGTCACCGGGCTGACGCTGACGACGGTCCCGCTGCTGGTCTGGATGGCCCCGCGCCTGCCGAGCCAACTGGGCGGGCTGTCGGCGGTCCACGCCTACCTCGGCCTGCAGGCGTACGCGCTGCTGGCCTTCGGCGGCACCGGTATCGTCCGCATCCTCCGTGCCAAGCGCCGCCACGACCTCTACAACGACTACGACGAGGACGTGCTGCTCGACGAGATCGGCGACGAGACGTTCGACCACTGGCGAAAGCGGCTCCGCATCGGCGTGTTCGGCTACGTCATCTTCTGGATGCTGGCCTACGTCGTCGGCGTCGCGCGGTACGTGCTCCGATACCTCGGGTGACCGGGCGGCCGTCGCTCACCACGCCTCGCCGCTGGCGAGGTCCACGTCGCTGTCGCCCCGCTCGGAGGGGCAGATGTCGGCGAGGACACAGGCCTCGCAGTCGGCCGACCGCGCGCCACACACCGCCCGCCCGTGGTCGATGAGCAGGTGGGTGAACTGCTGCCACTCGGACTCGGGGACGACGCCCAGCAGGTCCTGCTCGATGGCCTCGGGGCGCTCCTCCTCGGTCAGTCCCAGCCGGCGCGAGAGCCGCTGGACGTGCGTGTCGACGACGATGCCCTCGACGACGTCGTGGCCGTGCTGGAGGACGACGTTGGCCGTCTTGCGGCCCACGCCGGAGAGCTCCGTCAGGGCGCTCATCTCGTCGGGCACCTCGCCGTCGTGTTCGGCGACCAGCCGCTCGCCGATTGCTTTGAGGTAGCCCGCCTTGTTGTTGTGAAAGGTGATGCCGTAGATGTCCTCGGCCAGTTGCTCCTCGTCGGCGTCGGCGTAGTCCTGTGGCGTCCGGTACGTCTCGAAGAGGTCCGCGGTGACCTCGTTGACACGCTCGTCGGTACACTGCGCCGAGAGGACGACGGCGACCAGCAGTTCCAGCCGGTTCGCGTAGTTCAGCGAGATGGTCGAGTCGGGGTACTCCTCGTGGAGCCGGTCGACGATTTCGGCGGCGTGGGCCTCGCGAGAGTCCAGTGGCTGTCCCATGTCCACGGTGCGGGGCGGACGCGACTTCCCGGTGTCGCTCCCGGCGAGCGGGTCACAGCGAGGCGACGGCGTCGCGGACCGGCGTCAGGTCCAGCGCCCCCGCGGCGTCGTCGGCCCACGCGAACCGCACGCGACAGCGCCGGTCGACGAGGAAGGCGGCCCGCCGCGGCTCGTCGTCCGGCCCCCCGAGGCCGAACTGCGCCGCGACGCCGGCGTGGTCGACGAGCAGCGGGAACGGGAGCGAGAGGTCGTCCGCGGCGGCTCGGTGGTCTTCGAGCGCGCCGGGCGCGACGCCGAAGACGGCGACGGCGTCGGTCAGGTCGCCCCAGTCGGTGTCCCGGAGCGCTTCGAGGTACGCCCGGCACCGGGGCTCGGAGTCCGCGGCGTAGAACGCGACCACCACCGGCGCGCGGCTCGCCGCGGCCGAGAGTCGGTACCGGCCCGCGCCGCCGTCAGCGGTGCCGTCGAGGTCGAAGTCGGGCGCTGGTGCGCCGGCGTCGAGCATACCGGAGAGAGCGGCGACGGCGACAAAAGCCTGCCGCGGTCCGCGGACGGACCCGCCCGCTCGGGCGGTCGAAAAGACCGGAAAAACGGGGGTGTCGGCGGCACCGACCGGGTCGTCAGTCAGCGGTCCCGCAGGCCGTCAGTCGACCGGACGCGGGTCGTCAGTCGTCAGGTGGACCCGTCAGTCGGCCGTCGCACGGACCGCCGCGTCGTCCGCGTCTTCGACGGGCGTGACGAGCTTGTACACCGCGTACAGGCCCAATACGACCAGCCCGGCGATGACTAGTCCGGTCCGGATGGTCGGGTCGACCGCCGGGGTGGCGATGACCTCGCCCGCGTCGTTGGTCATCGGGACAGGCCCGTATGGCTGGCCCGCCAGTATCTCCACGATTCCGAGGACGACGACGCCCAGCAGCAGCAGTCCGCCGCTGAGTGCCATCGCCGCCTTGTCGATGATAGTAGTTGGCATATCCTGTCACCTCCTCAGCCGAGGAT
Organism: Haloarcula sp. MBLA0138; assembly: GCF_055632455.1. Classification (NCBI taxonomy): domain Archaea; kingdom Methanobacteriati; phylum Methanobacteriota; class Halobacteria; order Halobacteriales; family Haloarculaceae; genus Haloarcula; species Haloarcula sp. MBLA0138. The sequence goes on from NZ_CM145746.1 coordinate 1,582,029, forward strand.
GTATTTCAGCCGCGGCCGTTGCTTGACGAACCCCAGCTGCTCGATGACGCCGTCGAGGCCGTAGTACCGGCCCGCGCCCAGCACCAGCACCGTCATGAACAGCATGAGGCCCATGAGGTCGCTGTTCACGAGGCCGTGCCCGAAGCTGGCGTTGCCGACCCAGAACAGGGTCATGAAGACGACCCCGCCGAAGGCCGCCAGCCGGGTGAGTGCGCCGGCCATCAGCGCCAGCCCGATGAGCGTCTCGAACAGCGGGACGCCCGGCGCGATGAGCCACGCGAGGTTGTTCCCCATCCACACCGGGATGGGACCGAGCGCCGTGCCGGTCATCTGCTGGAGGTACGCCGGCCCGTAGGTGTAGGCCAGCCCGTCCTCGATGAGCTTCGTCACGCCGGCGTGGAAGAACCACCAGCCGGTGACCACCCGAAGCAGCGCTATCCAGTACGTCGCCCACGGCCCGCCTAGTGCGAACTCGAACCGGTCGTCCAGCGGGTTCGCGGCTTGGTAGGACATCTGTGTCACCTCACATCTGTATCTCCGCCGCGGGAGAGCATATAAACCAGCGCGCGTTCCCATCCCGTGAAAACGCCGTAGGAATTCTGAACGGTCGATATACCACGAAATCGGCGTCAGTCATCCGTTCGGCCGCGGCTTTTTCCGTCCGGCGGCGGCCGCGGCCCACCGTGAGGTTCAAACCCGGTTCCGGACTACCACCGTGTATGGTGCTCGAACTGCGAGGAGAGTGTACGACCGCACGCGTGATGGTCGAGGACGAGTCGCTGCTGGAACGCGAGTGCCGCGAGCAGATACAGACGCTCATCGACCACCCCGCCTTCACCGAGCCGGTCCGAATCATGCCCGACACCCACTGGGGGGCCGGCGCGCCCATCGGCTTCACCATGCCGCTGGCCGACCGCGTCGTCCCCAACATCGTCGGCGTGGACGTGGGGTGTGGGATGTGCGCGACCAACCTCGGGCCGGACCTCCCGCTTTCCGACGCCGAGCGCGAGCGCCGCGTCCGCGAGGCGGTCCCGATGGGCCGGGCCGTCCACGACTACGACGACGCGCCCCATCTCGTCGAGGAGTTCCCCTTCGAACGCGCCACCCGGGTCTTCGAGCGGTTCGACGACGCCTTCCGCGAGCGGTTCGGCGAGGGCATCGACCCCGTCGAGTTCGACTTCGACGGCTACGACGGCGACTACTTCGAGTCGCTGTGTGACCGCGTGCTGGCGGCCCAGCGACAGGGGATGGACCACGTCATCAAGAGCGCCGGGACGCTGGGCGGGGGCAACCACTTCGTCGAGTTCGCGCAGGCCCGCGAATCGGGCGATTACTGGCTGGTCATCCACAGCGGGTCGCGCTATCTGGGGATGTCCGTCGCGCAGTACTGGCAGGGGACGGCAACCGACCGCCGGACCGTCGGCGAACTCCGCGAGCGAATCCCCGACGAGTACGCCGAGTACCTGAAGTTCGACCCCGAGACCGTCGAGTCCCGGGACCTCTACGAGTGGGTCACCGGCGGCAAGGGCGAGTCCCACATCGACAAGGAGCGCCTGCGCCGGGAGCTCGACGGCGGCGAGATAGAGGCCGCCTTCGACGCGCTCGGGCGACTCCAGCGGGCGGTCCACGACGACGACAGCGACCGCGAGACGGAACTGGACTGGCTGGAGGGGCAGGAGGCCCACGGCTACTACGTCGACATGCTGTTCGCCCAGCAGTACGCCCGCTGGAACCGGGAACTGATGGCCGAGGCCGTCTGTGACGCGCTGGGCGTCGACCCCGTCGAGCAGTTCCAGTCGGTCCACAACTACATCGACTTCCGGGACCTGACAATTCGGAAGGGCGCGACGCCGGCCCGCGAGGACCAGCGCCTGCTGATTCCGTTCAACATGGCCGACGGCTCCGTCCTCGCCCGCGGGAAGGGCAACGACGACTACCACCGGACGGCCCCACACGGCGCGGGCCGGGTGATGAGTCGGTCGCGGGCCCACGACGTGGTCGACATGGGCGAGTTCGAGACCGCGATGGACGGCGTCTACTCCGAGTCCGTCGTCGAGGCGGTCCGGGACGAGGCCCCGATGGCGTACAAGGACGCCGACGCGATTCTGGAGGCCGTCCGCCCGACCGCCGAGGTCGTCGAGTGGCTCGACGCCGTCCACAACCTGAAAGCGACCGACTGACCGCGCGCCCCGGCTACAGCCCGAGTTCCCGGCCCAACACGAGCCGCTGTATCTCGCTGGTCCCCTCGCCGATCTCCATGAGCTTCGCGTCCCGGTAGAACCGCTGGGGCGCGAAGTCGGTCGTGTAGCCGTAGCCGCCCAACACCTGCACCGCGTCCTCGGCGACCTCGCGGCATATCTCGCTGGCGTCGAGTTTGGCGAGCGAGGACAGCCGCGTCACGTCCGCCCCGTCGTCGTACATCGTCGCGGCCTTGTGGGTCAGCAGCCGAGCGCGCTCTATCTTGCGGTCCATCTCGACCAGTTTGTCCCGGACGGCGTCGAACGTCGAGATGGGGCGGTCGAACTGCTCGCGCTCGGTGGCGTAGGATTTGGCGGCCTCGTAGGCCCCCTGTGCCAGCCCGACCGAGAGCGCCGCGATGGAGATGCGCCCGCCGTTCAGCGTCGCCAGCGTCTGGTCCCACCCGTCGCCTTCCGCGCCGAGCATGCGGTCCGCGGGGAGTCGGCAGTCGGTGAACTGGAGTTCGCAGGTCGGCGAGGCGTTCAGCCCCAGCTTCTCCCACTCGGTGGTGACTTCCCAGCCGTCGTCCTCGGGCGAGACGATGAACGTCGAGATGCCGTCGTAGCCCGCGTCGGGGTCCGTGACCGCCTTGACCACCACGGAGCCGGCGACGGAGGCGTTGGTGATGAACTGCTTGGTGCCGTTCAGGACGTAGGCGTCGCCGTCGCGCTCGGCACGGGTGTCCATGTCGCTGGCGTCGCTCCCGCTCTCGGGCTCGGTCAGCGCCCACGCGCCGAGGTGGTCGCCGGTCGCCAGCGGCTCCAGCCACCGCTCGCGCTGGGCGTCCGTGCCGAACGACTCGATTGGCTTGCTCCCCAGCGAGACGTGCGCGGCGTAGGAGAGGCCGACGGCCCCCGAGACCCGCCCCAGTTCCTCACAGACCAGCGCGTACATGAGTTGGTCGCCGCCGAGCCCGCCCCACCGCTCGTCGACCGGGACGCCCATCACGTCCAGAGCCGCCAGTTCCTCGAACACCTCGCCCGGGAACCGTCCCTCGTCCTCGATGTCCTGTGCGATAGGAGCGATCTCTTCCTCGCAGAACTCCCGAACGGAGTCCCGTATCAGCCGGTGTTCGTCGGGCAGCGAGAACTCCATGGGCCGATATACGTCCCCTGTCACCATATACCACGGGGTCGGCCGGGACCGTCGGGGACACAAGCCATTTGCCACCCCCGCCCCTCTGGTCGTGGCATGGCCTTCCGTCGACTGGTCCGCGGGACCGTGCCGTGGGACCAGCTGGAAGGCGTCGCTCGGGCGGTGATGGCCCGCTACGGCGCGTCCGACGCCCGCGTGACCTTCCTCGAAGCGGACAACTGGCTGTCGACGCCGTTCGTCGTCGACGAGGAGTGGTTCGTGAAGCTCATCACCCAGCAGAACTCGCTGGTCCACGCATTGCTGACGACGGGGCGAAACCTCGGGGCCTTCTCGTCGGGGACGGAGGGGTTCTTCGAACACTTCGGAACGCCCTACGAGATGGCCGAGCACGAACTGGCCGCCACCGAGCGGATGCGCGAACTCGGCGTGAACGCCCCCGAGCCCATCGAGGCCTTCGAGTACGAGGGGATGGGCGTGCTGGTGTTCGAGTACCTCCGGGAGTTCGAGCCGCTAGACGCGCTGGCCCCCGACGCCATCGAGGCCCACGCGCCGGCGGTGTTCGAGTACCTCCACCTGATGCACGAGGACGGCCTCGCCCACGGCGACTTCCGGTGTGAGAACGTCCTCGTGGCCGACGGGGAACTCTACTTCATCGACGCGACCAGCGTCCGCGAGGACGCCATCGCCGACGCGCGAGCGTACGACGTGGCCTGTGCGCTCGGCGCGCTGGAGCCACTCGTCGGCGCGCCCGAGACGGTCGGGGCGGCCGCGACCCACTACACGACCGAGGAGCTACTGGCCGCCGAGGAGTTCCTCGATTTCGTCAACCTCCGGCCGGACCACGACTTCGACGCGGCCGCGATACGCGGTGCCGTCGAGAAGCGGGCGGCTGGTACCGGCTCCTGACCCGAGAAGCGAGTGGCCGGAACGACCCGACTTACTCCGCGTCGGCGGGCGTATCGAAGTCGTGGAAGTGTTCGCCTTTCTCCTTCGAGAGGATGTCGAGCGCCGCCGCGGCCCCGTCGCCGGCGGCGATGATGGCCTGCCACTCCTGGTCACGACACATCGCACCGGTGGCGTAGACGTCGTCGACGCTGGTCTCCATGGAGACGTTGACCGACACCACGTCGCCGTCGAACGAGCAGTCGAGCGACTCCGCCAGCGAGCGGTCGCTCCCCGTGGCGAGGACGAGGTAGTCGGCCGACACCTCGCCGTCGGGCGTTTCGGCGGTGAAGCCGTCGTCGGTCGACTCGACCGCCGTCACCTCGCCGTCGCGGCGGTCGACGCCGAACTCCGCGACCTGCTCGCGGGCGTCCTCGATGAACTCGGTGCCGTCCTTGGACTCGATGCCGAGGTAGTTGAACAGGTGGGCCTTGTGCATCCACGTCTCGTCGGTGTCGTAGACGACCGTGTCCAGACCGTTCTTCGCCGTGAACAGGCCGGCGCTCAGGCCGGCCGCGCCGCCGCCGACTATCAGTACGTCGGTCATACACGAAACACCGGCGCACGGACGGATAAAGGCACGCGTGTGCCGCCAGCGTACACACTCGGCGACCGATAACGGGCAGTCAGTCCTCCAGCAGTTCGCGGGTCCGGCGGTGCCGGTAGCGGAACATCGGCTCGAAGCCCAGCACGCCCAGCGGACCGACCGCGCGGCCGAGCGGCCCGCCCGGGAGTTCGTACTCGACGTGGTCTTCGACGACGGTGGCGTCGGGGCCGTCGGCGTAGAAGCGGTGGGTGTGTTCCCAGTGGGGGAACGGCCCCTCGGCCATCACGTCGCGGAACATCGCCTCGTCGTCGCCCGTCTCGCGGGCGACGATGTCCGAGACCCACCGCTGGCGCGGCCCGACGCCGAACGGCTGGACCGTCGAGACGACCGTCGACCCCGCCGCCAACACCTCGGGGTCCGACTCGCCGTCCGGGCCGCGCTCGTCCTCGATTCGGAGGTGCATCCAGTCCGGCGTCAGCGCGACCAGTCCGTCGCCGGTCGAGTGAAACGCGACGACCTCGTCGAGCGGGGCCGCGACGCGGACCCGCCGCTCGTAGGTGTCCATGCCCCTGCTAGGGGCGAGAGCGGCAAAACGTCGTGGGTGGCGGCGACCGCCCGCGACCGGGGCCGGTCAGGGCCAGATACCGCCTTCCTCGGTCGCCGAGACGACCCGGCGGATGGCGACGACGTACATCGCCGTCCGGAAGGTCTCGGTGTCGGTCGACTCGTAGGTGTCGACGAGGTCCTCGAAGGCGTTGGTGATGACCGTCTCCAGTTCGTCGTTGACCCGCTGTTCGGACCAGTAGAACCGCTGGCGGTTCTGGACCCACTCGAAGTACGAGACGGTGACGCCGCCGGCGTTGGCGAGGATGTCGGGGAAGACGTACACGTCGCGGTCGGCGAGTACGTCGTCGGCGTCGGGCGTCAGCGGCCCGTTGGCGGCCTCGACGACGACCTCGGCCTGCACGTCGCGGGCGATGTCCTCGTCGATGGCGTTTTCCAGCGCCGCGGGCACCAGCAGGTCCACGTCCATCGTCAGCAGTTCCCGGTTGGTCAGCTCTTCGCTCGCGCCCTCGAACCCCGAGAGCGACCCGGTCTCGCGCTTGTGGTCCTTCGCGGCCTCGGTGTCCAGTCCGTCGGGGTGGTAAACCGCCCCGGAGGAGTCGGAGACGGCGACCACGTCCGCGCCCAGTTCGTCGATGAGCGTCGCCGCCACGGAGCCGGCGTTGCCGTACCCCTGTACGGCGACGGTCGCGCCATCGACGGCGCGGTCGAGGTAGTCGAAGGCCTCGCGGGTGACCAGCATCACCGAGCGCCCCGTCGCCTCGACGCGGCCCTCGCTGCCGCCCGACTCGGGCGCTTTGCCGGTGATGACGCCGGGTTCGGTGGTGTCTTCCAGCGTCTCGTAGGTGCTCTTTATCCAGTTCATCTCCCGCTGGCCGGTGTTGACATCGGGGGCGGGGATATCCTTGTCCTCGCCGATGAACGGCCGTAGTTCCGTCGCGAACGAGCGGGTGATGCGCTCCATCTCGTCGTCGGAGTAGTTCCGGGGGTCGATGCGGATGCCGCCCTTGCCGCCGCCGTAGGGGATGTTGACGGCGGCGCACTTGTACACCATCCACCCCGAGAGGGCCTTGACCTCGTCGCGGGAGACCTGCGGGTGGTAGCGGATACCGCCCTTGTAGGGGCCGCGGTCGCCGTTGAACTGCGAGCGGAAGGCCGTGAACACCTCGACGGAGCCGTCGTCCATCTCGACCGAGAGCGTCGTCTCCAGCACTCGCTCGGGATGTTTGAGCCGTTCGAGCACGTCGGTCGGGTACTCCAGATAGGCGGCGGCGTCGTCTATCTGCTCCCGGAGGCTCTCGAACGGGTTCACCTCGTCGGACATGCCCTAGCAGTCAGTCAGCATCGACAAAAGAATACCGACGGACGTGACCGGGATACGACGGTCGAGGTGGGTTCGTGCGGCTCACACCGGGTCGCGCGGGCCGCACCGATAAGGGAACGGGGCCCGTCGGTCCGCCCATGCCCGGCCTGTACTACGAGGAGTTCGAGGAGGGCGAGACGATACGCCACGAGAAGCGCCGCACGATAAGCGAGAGCGACAACCAGCGGTTCTGCGACCTGACGATGAACCAACAGCCCCTGCACTTGGACGCCGAGTTCGCCGCCGGGACGGAGTTCGGCGAGCGCGTCGTCAACGGCCTCTACACGCTGTCGCTGGCGGTCGGGCTGACGGTCCCGGACACCACCGACGGGACCGTCGTCGCCAACCTCGCGTACGACGCGGTCGAACACCCCGCGCCGGTGTTCCACGGCGACACCATCCGGGCGGAGACGACGGTGCTCGACACGCGGCTCACGAGCGACGGCGACCGGGGCGTCGTCACGATGCGGGTCGACGCCTACAACGGGGACGACACGCTCGTCTGTACGTTCGAGCGGACCGCGCTGGTCGAGCGGGCCGAGTCATAGCACTGTCCCGTGTTTCTTCTCGGGGCGTCGCTTCTCTACGTCCTCGTACAGTTCGTAGCGCGCGGCGAGTTCGGCCCGCAGGTCGCCGGGGGGAACTATCTCGTCGATGACGACCTCGCTGGCCGCCCGGTGGGCGTCGATGTCCTCGCGGTACTGCTCGCGGAGTTCCCGCTCGCGCTCGGCGCGCTCCTCGGGGTCGTCGATGGCGTCCAGCTTGTTGGCGTAGACGGCGTTGATGGCCGCTTCCGGGCCCATAATGGCAATCTCCCCGCTCGGGAGCGCGAGCGTCGCCTCCGGGTCGTAGGCGGGGCCGGACATGGCGTAGATGCCCGCGCCGTAGGCCTTCCGGACGACGACGCACTGTTTCGGCACGGTCGCCGCAGAGGTGGCGTATATCATCTTCTTGCCGGCTTCGAGGATGCCCTCCTTCTCGACATCCGAGCCGGCCATGAACCCCGGCGTGTCACAGAGGTACAGCAGCGGGACGTTGAACGCGTCGCACTTCCAGACGAACTCGGCGGCCTTGCGGGCGGAGTCGGGGAAGATAGCGCCCGCGCGGCGCTCGGGCTGACTGGCGACGACGCCCACCGGACGGCCGTCGAGCCGGGCGAACCCGGTCAGGATTTCGGGGCCGTACTCCGGTTGGAGTTCGAGGAAGGAGTCGGCGTCGACGACCCGCTCGACGACCCGGCGCATGTCGTAGCCCTTGTTGGGTTCGTCCGGGACGACGCCGTCGATGCCCTCGGGCGGCCGTTCGGGGGCGGTCGGCGAGCGACGCGGCGGGCGCTCGTCGCAGTCGTCCGGGAGATACGAGAGGAGGGCGGCGACGAGTTCGCGGGCGTGTTCCTCGTCGTCGGCCACGAGGTCGGCGCTGCCGGAGTGGCGGGCGTGGACCTCGGGACCGCCCAGTTCGGCCAAGTCGATGTCCTCGCCGGTGACCATCTCGACCATCCGCGGCGAGGCGATGGCGAGGGCGCTCATCCCGCGGACCATCACGGTGAAATCCGAGAAGACCGGCGTGTACGCCGCGCCGGCGATGCAGGGACCGTAGAGGACGCATATCTGGGGGACCGCCCCCGAGAGGCGGGAGTGGTTGTAGTAGAACTTCCCGATGCCCTCCCGGTTGGCGAAGAAGCCGCGCTGGCGGTCGATGCGGCCGCCCGAGGAGTCGACGAGGTACAGCAGGGGGCGGCCGGCCTTCAGGGCGCGCTGTTGCAGGCGGAGGAACTTCTCGACGCCGCGCTCGGCGATGGAGCCGGCCTTCACCGTGAAGTCGTTGGCGGCGACCGAGACCTGCCGGCCCTCGAAGGTAGCACCGCCGGTCAGCAGGCCGTCGGCCGGGAGGCGGTCGCCGTCGGCGTCCCCGGCGCTGTCCCCGCCCGTCCCGTGCCACGCGTCGAAGTTGGCGAACCGGCCGTCCTCGAAGTCGAGGCCGCCCTCGCCGAACCACAGTTCGAGGCGGTCCCGGACGAACAGTTTGCCCTGCTCCGCGAGGCGGTCGCGGTACTTCTCGGGCCCGCCGCGTTCGATGTCGGCTATCTCCTCTCGGAGGCGGCGCTCGCGGTCGGTCGGTCCGGAGTCGGGGTCGCCGTCGGTCGCCCCGTCCGACGCCCCGGTGCGGTCCGTCGGCTCGTCCGCGCCGTCGGACGTGACCTCCCTGACGAGCGTCGGCTCGGCGGCGTCGCCGACGTACACCTCGACGGTGTGGCCCGACCCGACGTGTTCGGCGACGGCGGCGGCGATAGCGGACGCCTCCTCTCGGCTCGCGTCCGCGGCGATACGTACCTTCATACCACACCACACGGACTCCGGGACCACAGTAGTTACCCCTGTGTCCGCCCCGCGATTATCAGAGTTCGTAATCCCGCCGAGCGATTGATAGCCGGTGCCGGAGAACGTCGGGGTGATGACTCGTGGCGGCGGGCGGCGACGGCGGTCGGCGGGGAGCGTCGGCCTCGCGCTGACCGCGGCGGTGGTCGCGCTGTGCGTGCTGGTCGCGCTCGGCGGGACGGCGACGGCGGCCGACACCGAACGGCCGAAGTGGGAGAACGCGACGGTGGTCAACGGCACGGCCATCGCAGTGACGATATCCGACAACGCGACGATAGACACCGGCAGTATCGAGCAGGGGGACTTCGTCACCTCGGAGGGGACCGTCGAGAACATCTCCGTTCGGTCGGTGGACGCGGCCGGCGAGAACCGAACCGCCGCTGAGGTGACGCTACACTTCACCAGCCGGTTCGACGTGGACAACGTCACCATCGGGCTCGTCTCGGGCGAGCGCATCACCGACGAGGCCGGCAACAACATCCGGGACGGCACGGTGACGGCGACGGGGACCGACACCGTGACGCCGAGCTACCGCTCGTTCTCGGTCACTCGGGTCAACAGCTCGACCGCCGAGATAGTCGCCGAGACCCACGAGCCGCTCTCGAACCTCGTCGTCTCTATCGGCGGCCCGACCGTCGACCGGCTCAACGCCTCGAACTTCACCGAGTCCGTCGGCGGGTCGGCGGTGTACCGCACCGAGTACACCTTCCCCGAGGAAGGGGAGTACTCGCTGCTGTGGCTGACCGCCACCGACGAGAGCAACAACACGATACAGTTCAGCCGACAGGCGACGTTCCGGTACGACGGCTCCGCGCCCAACGTGACAGTGAGCGGCCCGTCGAACGCGACGGTCGGCGAGCCGGTGACGGTCACGGCCCGCAACAGCACCGACGAACAGGGCATCGCCTCGTACCGGTGGCGCGTCGACGGCGGGACCATCCTCGCCGGCCCGAACGTCACCGTGGCCTTCGCCACGCCGGGCACCCACCGGCTCACCGCCACCGTCACCGACCCGCTGGGCAACGCCGCCCGGGCGACCCACGTGGTCACCGTCGCCCGCAACGGCAGCGACGCCGGTATCAACGTGACACGATACAACGGGACCTACACCCGTGTCGCCGTGGCCGGCACCGGGCGAACCCAGCAGGTCCGGTGGGCGAACGGCTCGCTGGCGGCTGCCGGCAACACGTCGCTGGACCGGCTCCGGGCGACCTTCCGGGCCAACGAGACGACGCTGTGGCTGCGGTCGTCGGACCGGACGCCGCCGTCGTTCGCCACGGCGACCGAGGAGACGGGGCTGGCCCGCTACGACGTGGCCCACGGCAACGCCAGCGCCGACAGCGTCGCCGTCACGTTCTCGGTGAACCGCACGGCGCTGAACCGGACCGGCGCGGGACCGAACGACGTGACGCTCTACCGCGACGAGGGCGGCTGGGTGCCCCTCGACACCGCCGTCGTCGGCCGGACCGACGCGGCCGTGACCTATCAGGCGTCGTCGCCCGGGCTGTCGACGTTCGTCGTCGGCGCGGCCAACGGAACCGACGGGGCGTCAGAGGCCGACCTCGCGGCCACGGACGCCGAGGCGGGGAACGCGACCGGCGGCGACAGCGCGGTCGACGGGAACGCAACTGAGGCGGCGTCCGGCGAGCCGAACGTCGTCGTCACGAACGCCACCGCCGACCCGGCGAACCTCTCTGTCGGCGAGTCGTTCGTCGTCCACGCCGAACTGACCAACCGCGGGACGGCGACCGGCGACCGCCGCGTCCTCGTCGTCCTCAACGGGACGGCGCTCGGGACGCGGACGGTGACGGTCCCGCCGGGCGAGCGCCGGGAGACCACGCTGGCGCTCGAAGCCGACGAGGGCGGCAACGTCACCGTCGAGGGCCAGCGGGTCGCCACCGTGGCGGCCGGCGGTGGGGTCGGACTGCCCGCGCTACCGGGGCTGCCGTCGCTGCCGAACCCGCTCGCGCTCTGGCCCAGCGGACTGCTCGGGACGGTTCTGAGCGCGCTCGTCGGACTGGTCGTGGTCGTCTACGGCGTCCTGAAGGCGCTCGCCATCTATCTGGGCTACTGAACGCGGCGAGCCGAAGAAGGGACCGTCAGTCGGTCTTGGCTTCGAGGCGCTCGATGAGCGGCGCGTTCCCGAGATACAGCGGCGTCCGAGCGTGGAGTTCGTCGGGCGTCGCCTCCAGCAGCGACGCCGATCCGTCCGAGGAGCGCCCGCCGGCCGCCTCGACGACGTAGGCCATGGGCTGGCCCTCGAACTGGAGGCGGAGCTTGCCCTCGGGGCGGGACTGGAGTTCGGGGTAGGCGAAGACGCCGCCGTAGGAGAGCACTTGATTGATGTCGGCTATCATCGCGCCGCCGTACCGGAGCTTCAGTTCCCGGCGGACGCTCTCGGCGTAGTCGGTGAACTCGTCGGTCCACGAATCGACCCCGCCGCCGAACCCGAAGACCGTCGGCTCCGACGGGACGGTCACGTCGTCGTCGACGAGCGTCCGCTCGCCGTCCTCGACGATGAACTCGTTGACGCGGCCGTCGCGGGCGACGACCATCGACGTGGCCGGGCCGTAGATGACGAATCCGGCGGCCAGCAGGTTCCGGCCGCTGGTGGGCGGGCGTTCGCTGTAGACGCCGAAAATCGTCCCCATCCCGCTGTTGGGTTCGAGGTTCGAGGAGCCGTCGAGGGGGTCCATCGCCACGTGGAGTTGGCCCTCGTCCTCGACGACTTCGGTGCGCTCCTCGCTGGCGTACGTGGCGACGCCGTCGACGGCCAGCAGCGCGTCCTCGAACAGCTCGTCCGCGCGGACGTCGGCGGCCAGTTGCCGGTCGCCGCTGGGGTTGACCGTGCCGCTGCCCTCGCGGTGTTGCGCGATGGCAGTGCGGACTGCCGGTGTCGTCCCGGCGATGGTGTCGGTTATCCGTTCGAGCGTCCGGTCGGCCGAAGCAGTCGAGGCGTCGAGTGACTTACTCATTGGTTGTGGCAGGCGGGTGCGGTTGCGCGGGCCGACGGTCGCCGCGGCGCCGACAGCGGCGACCGCCGGTTGGCATCACCTGCTGGTTCATCGGGCCAGCATAAGTATCTTATTCCTGACATTTACTACGGTGCGAGTGAATCGTTTCGGAACGGCCAAGTCGTTGCCCGAAAGTGTGCGAAACCCTGACAACGGAGGCGTCTCCGGACGCACCGTCTCGTGGCAACTGCCGTCACAAAGTTCCATACATAGTATAAGTAACTCTGTCGACAGAATTATTGTCCGGGTGAGAGTGTGTCCCACCGATGGGGATGTCACAGCGCATGCAGTTCGCCGTATTCGAGTCCCTCTTGATTATGCTCGGGTTCGCCCTTGCCGCTCAGGTATTGCCGCCGGACCCCTTCAGCCAAGTGATATCGACGGCGATAATTCTGGCGGTGACGCTCCCGCTCTCGTACTGGCTGGTCTACAGACGGGACTAACCGAGACACTCCCCGTACTGCGCGGTTGTCGGGGTTGCCGACAGGGTCCGCGGACCGTCCTGTAGCACCGTCAGCGGCATACTTACACGACTGCCGGCCCAAGCGTGTGGTATGCGCACGTCAAACATTGAGGCGGTCGGCGTCGTCGGTGCCGGGACGATGGGCAGCGGCATCGCGCAGGTCGCGGCGGCGGCGGGCTACGACGTGGTCATGCGCGATATCGAACCGGGCCTCGTCGAGGCGGGGTTCGAGCGCATCGACGAGAGCCTCGGCAAACTGGTCGCGCGGTCGGACCTCTCGTCGGCGGAGGCCGACGCCGCCCGCGAGCGCATCGACGGGACGACCGACGCGGCCGCCCTCGCCGACTGCGACGTGGTCGTCGAGGCCGTCACCGAGGACATGAGCGTCAAGCAGTCCGTCTTCGAGACGCTGGCCGAACACTGCTCGCGCGAGGCAGTGCTGGCGACGAACACCAGCACACTGTCGATAACGACCATCGCCAGCGCCATCCCGGCCCCCGAGCGCGTGGTGGGGCTTCACTTCATGAACCCGGTCCCGCTGATGAAAGGCGTGGAGGTGGTCGTCGGCGAGAAGACGGGGGAAGCGACCCGGACGCTGGCCCACGAGTTCGCCGGTGAACTGGGCAAGGAGACGTGGGAGGCCGACGACAAACCGGGGTTCGTCACCAACCGCATCCTGATGCCGTGGATAAACGAGGGCGTCCGCGCCTACGACGAGGGCGTCGCCTCGATGGCCGACATCGACCGCGGGATGCGACTGGGGACGAACGTCCCGATGGGCCCGCTGGAACTGGCCGACCACATCGGACTGGACGTGGTGTTGGATGCCAGCGAGACGCTCCACGAGGAACTGGGCGACCGCTACCAGCCTGCCTACCTCCTGAAGCGCAAGGTCGCCGCCGGCGACCTCGGGAAGAAGAGCGGCATCGGCTTCTACGAGTACGAGTAGCGACGGCGCGGTCCGACCGCCGAGGGACCACCGGGATACCCGTCCCCCGGTGGCCAACAGTAAAGGTTCGGGCCACGGTACCTCGTCGCATGGACTTCGCCCCGACACAGGAGCAGCGCCAGATACGCGAGATGGTCGCCGAGTTCGTCGACGAGGAGGTCGTTCCGCGGGCGGGCGAGATAGACGAGACCGACGAGTTCCCCGCCGACCTCGTCGACCAGATGGCCGACCTCGGCCTCATGGGGATGCCCATCCCCGAGACCTACGGCGGTGCCGGGCTGGACTACCACAGCTACGCGATGGCGCTCGAAGAGATATCGCGGGGCAGCGGCGGCCTCGGGACCGTCGTCGCCGCCCACGTCTCGCTGGCCTGCAACATGGTCTACGAGTTCGGCGACGACGACCAGCGAGAGCGGTTCCTGAAGCCGCTGGCGGCGGGCGAAGACATCGGCGCGTTCGCGCTCTCGGAGGCCGGGGCCGGCAGCGACGTGCCGGCGATGGAGACGACCGCCGAGCGCGACGGCGACGGCTACGTCGTCGACGGGGGGAAGCTCTGGATATCCAACGGCTCCGTGGCCGACACGGTCGTCCTGTTCGCCAAGACCGACCCCGACGCCGGCCGGGACGGCATCTCGTCGTTCGTCGTCCGCCCCGAGACCGACGACGGCTTCGTCGTCGAGGGCACCGAGCACAAACTCGGCGACAAGGGCTGTCCGACCGCCGAGTTGCGCTTCGACGACATGTACCTCCCGGCGGACCGCCGGCTGGGCGAGGAGGGCGAGGGGTTCGGCCACGCGCTGCAGACGCTCAACGGCGGGCGCATCACCATCGCGGCCCGCGGCGTCGGCATCGCACAGGCCGCGCTGGACGAGGCCCTGCGGTACGCCGGCGACCGCGAGCAGTTCGGCCGTCCCATCGGCGACTTCCAAGCAATCCAACACAAGCTGGCCGATATGGACACCAAGACCGAGGCCGCCCGACTGTTGATGCACCGGGCCGCCGACCTGAAAGAGCGCGGCGAGCCCTTCGTCAAGGCGGCCGCGCAGGCGAAACTGTACGCTTCGGAAATCTCCCGGGAGGTCGCCAACGAGGGCATCCAGATTCACGGCGGCTACGGCTACACGAAGGAGTTCCCGGTCGAGCGGTTCTACCGGGACGCGAAGCTCAACGAGATTTACGAGGGGACCAGCGAGGTGCTGCGCAACACCATCGCCGACCGGCTGCTCGACTGAGCGCCGGCGTCACCGTTCCGACGCGTCGAGGTTCGCGGCCATCCACTCGAACTGTTCGCGCAGGCGGCGCTGGCCGCCGTCGGTCAGCGAGTACACGTCGGCGATGCCCTCCGTCCGGTTCTGGAGGAACCCGGCATCCTCCATCGCCCGCAGGGCGGCGTAGAAGCTCTGTGGCTCGATGCGGGTGTCGTAGCGGTCTTCGAGACGGGTCTTGAGCCGCTGGCCGGTCAGTTCGCCGTCCTCGGCCCCGGCCAGCAGGACGCACACGTCGCGGCGGCGGCCGCTCTGGAACCACTTCGCCATACCCGTAGCGGGCGCGAGCCGACCTTGGCGCTTGCGGTCGAGAGCGGTCGTGTGGACCGGCGACCGACCCGCCCGGCCGCTTATGCGCCGCGGTCCCGTGGGAGCGGTATGGCCGCCGACGAGACACGACACGGCGACGACGGGCCGATTCCGGGCGAAGAGGTGCGACACGGGACGGGCGTGACATCGACGCGCGCGTTTCCGACCGACGGCTACCCCCACAACCTCGACCCGTTCGTCCTCTTCGAGCGCTTCTACATCGACCCCGACGAGGGGTTCCCGACCCACCCCCACCGCGGCTTCGAAATCGTCTCGTACATGCTCGAAGGCGGGATGGAACACGAGGACTCGCTGGGCGTCACGAACACCGCCCGAGCGGGCGAGGCGATGCGTATCACGACCGGGAGCGGCATCAAACACTCCGAGTTCCCGGCCGGCGACGCCGGCTGTAACGGGCTGCAGCTGTGGGTAAACCTCCCGCGGGCGGAGAAGGATGCCGACCCCGGCTACGTCGACGCGGCCGCCGACGAACTCCCGACAGCCACGCGGGCGGGGGCGACGGTCACGACGGTCGTCGGCGAGGGGTCGCCGCTTGCCCTCCGGACGGAGATGGAGTACCTCGACGCCACCGTCTCGGGCGAGTGGGCGTGGGACCTCCGGGACGGGTGGCGGGGCTTCCTCTACGGCGTCGACGGGAGCGGGACGGTCGACGGCGCGGCGTTCGGCGACGGCGACGTACTCCCGGTCACCGACTCGCGGACGGTCCGGGTGCGGAGCGACGACTCGCTGCGCGTCGCGGCCGTCTCGGGCGAGCCCCACGGCGAGCCGATACGACAGCGCGGCCCGTTCGTCCTGTGAGCGAGAATCGCCGGCGGCGGACTCGCCGACCGCGAGCGCGCTGCCGGCGTCGTCAGGCCCCGCACTGATAGCGCCCGAGCGTCTCGCGGGTGACCGACTCCGGCCCGTCGAGGTCGGTCCGCTCGACGAGATACACCAGCCGTAGGCCGACCATCCGGTCGTCGTGGGCGCGGTTCCAGCGCCCACAGAGGTAGTCCGCCAGCGAGCGCCGCAGTCGCGCCTCGCCGCGGGCGTCGTCGAGGAACTTCCGCCAGCGCTCGTTGGGGTAGGCCGCCGCCGCCTCCGCGGGCCGGGAGAGGTCGACCGGCGCGCCGTCGAGCGCGTCGACCCTCGCTCCGGACTCCAGCGTCGCGGGCGCGGCGTACCACCACGTCGCCAGCGGCGGCGACGGCGCAAACATGTCCCACGTCCGCTGTTCGACGCGGTCGGGCGTCCCGGGGGGCGCGTCAACGACGCCGAGTCCGATGCCGTTGACGACGAGCAACACGGCCAGACAGACGACGGCCAACGCGCGGGCGACCCGGCCCAGCGCCGGCAGTCGGGCCGCCAGCGGTGGGCGCGGGTCGGCGTCGGGGAGGCGCTTCGGGACCCCCGAGACGGCGCGCTCGACGCGGTCCCAGACCTCGCTCGGGAGGAAGGGGAGGAGGCCCGTCATCGACACCAGCGGGAACACGCCGATGTTGAGCGTCAGCAGCATGCCGAAGTGGGCGGCGACGAACGCACCGGCCAGCAGCCCCCGGACGCGCCCGGTCGAGAGGAGCAACAGCGGCGAGCAGACCAGCAGCGCCACCCACGCCCAGTCGGCCAGCGTCAGCAGCGGCGCGGCCCCGGCCAGCGCGTTCCCGACGACGGTGGTGAACTGGTCCAACTGGAAGACGTAGCGGACGGCGTCGCCGCGGAGCCAGACGTCCGCGCGGAACTTCACGAGCGCGTTGGCCGCGTAGACGGCGAGCACCTGCACCAGCAGGCCGGCCGTCGCGGGACCGGCGACGGTGTGGTCGGTCTCGGAGGGCGGGCCGGCGTCGACGGCCCACCGGCTCCCGAGCGGGAGAAAGAGGCCCCAGAAGACCAGCCGTCGAAGCAGCGAGTCGCCGGCGTTGAGCAACATCGGGTTGCGGACCTGCAGCGAGACGAGCAAGACCAGCGACACCGCCGCCGCCAGCCGCGTCCGGTAGCCGACAAGCAGCGCGAGCGCCGCCGCGCCGGCGACGGCGAACAACAGGAGTTGGAGCCACGCCTCGCCCGACAGCGCGTGCAGGGAGAGCCGGTTCCAGCCGGGGTACAGCGCCGCCAGCACTGCCCGCGGGAGGACGCCGCGGTCGGTGTAGAAGGCAACGAGGTCCGGGGCGCGCCGGAGGAGGTCGACGAGCAACACCGCGCCCAGCGAGACGCGGACGGCGGCCAGCGCGCGTCGGTCGACGGCCACGCGGCGGGCTACCGCGGCGCGGGCGCGCTCGCTCCACGAGGCCTCTGTCACTGCACGACGACTGGCCCGACGGCGGGATAAGTCTTACAGTGTCGCCATCGACAGGTTTCACTACGCGCGGTCCCAACGGGGAGTCGATGAGCGAGCACGCGACGGCCGAGGCAGACGGTATCACCGCCCGCTACCGGGAGACCGACGGGGAGCGCCGCCTCACCTTCGAGAGTCCCGGCGGGTCGGCGGCCATCGCCCAGAACGTCGAGGGGTACGCCATGCTGAAGGTCCGGCCGACGGCCGACGGCGACGAACTGGAGCGCTACTACGGCTTCGACATGGCGCTCGACCACGCCGCCGAACTGCTCGGCGTCGCGGCCCACGACCTGCCGGTCCCCGACGCCGCGAGCGACATGGGGATGTGACCGGCAAACGCTTTTTTCGAGAGGCGTGTTAGCGTCAGTCATGGTACGGCTCGCCGACCGCTTGGGACACCCGGCGTGGGCGACCGCCGTGGCGACGCTCGCGGGCTACGGACTGGTCTTGCTCGCCCTGTTCGCGCTCCTGTTCGTGGTTCCCTCCCTCCTGTTTCCGGCCTGACGCGGACGGGAACGAGACAGGGCAAGAGTGAAAGTGCCACCCGTGGTACTGCCCGGCATGAGTGTCGAGCAGGAGCAGGCCGAACGCACCATCCGCTGTCTGGTGGCGAAGGTCGGACTCGACGGACACGACCGGGGAGCCCACGTCATCGCGCGGGCGCTCCGTGACGCCGGCTTCGAGGTCATCTACTCGGGGCTACACCGCTCGCCCGACGAGGTGGTACAGGCGGCCGTCCAGGAGGACGTGGACGTGGTCGGCATCTCCATCCTCTCGGGGGCGCACAACACGCTCGTCCCCCGGATTCTCGACGGCCTGCGGGAGTACGACGCCTTCGACGACCGGCTCGTCGTCGTCGGCGGCATCATCCCCGAGGACGACCGCGAGGAGCTGTACGACCGCGGCGTCGACGAGATATTCGGACCCGGGGCGTCGATGGACCGGATGGTCGAGTTCATCCGGGCCAACGCCCCCGAGCGATGAGCGACCTCGTCGACGACCTGCTGGCCGGCAGCCACAGCGCGCTCGCGCGGGTCATCACGAAAATCGAGAACCGGTCGCCGGGCTACCGCGACGTGGTCTCGGCGCTGCACGCCCACGCCGGCGACGCGGACGTCGTCGGCGTCACGGGCAGCCCCGGGGCCGGCAAGTCGACGCTGGTCGACAAGGCGGCGGCCGCCTACCGCGAGCAGGGGCTGACCGTCGGCGTCATCGCCATCGACCCTTCCTCGCCCTTTACCGGCGGCGCGGTGCTGGGCGACCGCATCCGGATGGCTTCGAACGCCGGCGACATGGACGTGTTCTTCCGCTCGATGTCCGCCCGCGGGTCGCTCGGGGGCCTCTCGACGGCGACGACCGACGCCGTCACCGCCTTGGACGCCTTCGGCAAGGACGTGGTCATCGTCGAGACGGTCGGCGCGGGACAGAACGAGGTCGACATCGTGCGGACCGCCGACACCGTCGCCGTCCTCGTCCCGCCGGGCAGCGGCGACGACGTGCAGATGCTCAAGGCCGGCATCCTCGAAATCGGCGACGTGTTCGTCGTCAACAAGGCCGACCTCGACGGGGCCGACCGGACGGTCCAACAGCTCAAGGAGATGTTACAGGGACGGGACGGCCGGCCGGACACGGGCCACCACGGGACCATCTCCGCGGGCGGGGAGACGGTCGGCGGGAGCGCGGCCGGTGGTACGGCCGGCGGAAACGGCGGGGGAGCGGCGGATGCGGACGCGGCCGGCCACGACGGCCCGGCCGACAGCGGGGCCGACGACAGCTGGGACCCCGTCGTCGTCGAGACGGTGGCGAACCGCGGCGAGGGCGTCGATGACTTCCTCGGGGCGCTGGCCGACCACGCCGACTACCTCGACCGGACCGGCCGCCGGGAGCGGCGGGCGCGCGAGCGCTACGCCTCGGAGATACGGACCCTCCTCCGAGAGGACGTGAACGACCTGCTCGCGGACGAACTCGACCGTCGCGGCGGCGTCGACGGCTACGTCGACCGGGTGTTGGCCCGCGAGACCGACCCCTACACCGTCGCCGCCGAGGTGCTCGAACCGCTGCGGGAGTGTCTGGACGACCAGCGGTGAGAGCGCCGCGGGTCGAACGGTGACTCGTCACGGCGTTCGCCCGCGGCGATGACACAGAACTATATACCGGATTCACGACTGGTCGCGTAGATGTCAGCCAGTTCGACCCGGCCGACGCGGGCGACCGGACTCCGGTCCCGCCTCGCGGCCGTCCCGCCGCGGCAGTGGGTCGCCGCCGCCGTCACCGGCTTCCTCGGGAGCGTCCCGCTCGGTCTGATGATGCAGTTCGGCAACCCGGAGCCGCTGCTCGCGCTCGCGCTCCCGCGGATGTACGGGCTCGGCGGCCCCGATATCCGGCTCGGGTGGGCGCTGCACCAGTGCCACGGCGTCGCGCTCGCGGTGCTGTACGTCGCGGCCGTCCAGTGGCCGTCCGTCCGCTGGACGGCGGCGACGCTCCGGGGGGCGGTCGGGTTCGCGTTCGTCGTCGGCGTCGGGACGACGGCGCTGCTCTCGGTGCTGGTGATGCCGCTGTGGCTCCACGCCGTCGGGTACCCGTACGCGCCACCCGTCCCGGACCTGACGATGCCCGAGAAGCTCTGGAGCGTCGGCGGCCACGTCGTCTACGCGCTCCCGGTGACGGTCGGCTACGCGGTGCTCGCCCGCGACTGAGAAGCCGGGACGTGGAGCGGGTAGTGTCGGCGGCCCGCCACGTATAAGCGGCTTCCCGGCCTACCGTTCGGTATGAGACTCCGCAAGGCACTCGGTGCCGCCGTCGGCGCGGCCGGGGCGACGGCGCTGGCGAACCGCGTCCTCCAGTCGCGCGCCGCCGATTTCGACCCGTTCCTGCCGGGGATACAGGGCGAGTACCGTTGGCGGGGCTTCGACGTGGCCTACGCGGAGGCCGGCGACCCGTCGGACCCCGACCTCGTCTTGCTACACGGCATCAACGCCGCCGCGAGCAACCACGAGTTCCACGCGGTCTTCGAGGCGCTGGCCGAGGAGTACCACGTCCTCGCGCCGGACCTGCCGGGCTTCGGTCACTCCGACCGGCCGCCGCTGCTGTACTCGGCATCGCTGCTGACGACGTTCGTCCGGGAGTTCCTCGCCGACGAGACCGAGGCCCCGACGGTCGTGGCGAGTTCGCTGACGGCCGCCTACGCCGCCGAGGCTGCGACCGAGGTCGACGTCGCCGAGTTGGTGCTGATCTGTCCGACCGACGCCTCGATGGGCGACCGGAACGTCCTGCTGCGGTCGGTGCTCCGGTCGCCGCTGCTCGGGCAGGCCATCTACAACCTCGTCGGCTCCAAGGCGTCGATTCGGTACTTCCACGACGACCACGGCTACTACGACCTGTCGAACCTCACCGAGGCGGTCGTCGACTACGAGTGGGCCAGCGCCCACCAGCCCGGTGCGCGGTTCGCGCCCGCGTCGTTCATCTCGGGCTTTCTCGACCCCGAAACGGACCTCGCCGAGGTGCTGGCCGAACTCGACGTGCCGGTGACGCTGGTCTGGGGCGAGGAGGCCGACATCACGCCGCTGTCGGCGGGCCGCGAACTCGCCGAGGCGGCCGACGCGACGCTCGTCGTCTTCGGCGACTCGCTGCTGTTGCCCCACGTCGAACACCCCGAGGCGTTTGTCGACGTGGTCCGGGGCGAGACGACGACGGTGGCCGTCGAGTAGGCTACCGTGGCCGGAACACGACCACGCGGTCGCCGGTCGTTGCCCGCTCACCGACCTCGATACCGACCACGTCGCCGATAGCCACGTCGTCGGCCCCCCGGACCAACCCGGTCACCGAGACCGGGCCGAAGTCGGCGATGGCGGTGACGTAGGGCGCGTCGTCCTCGAACTGCGGCGTGGCGACCGTAATCGTGGTGTGAGTGACTATCTCGCCGGCGTCGGGCAGGGGCTCCGAGGCGAGGTCGCGCGAGCCACAGTCGGGACAGACCCGCCGGGGCGGGAGCCAGCCGTGGCCGTTCTCGCACTCGCGGTAGGTCGCCTCGCCGGCGGCCACGCCGTCCAGCCACGCGTCGTACTCGCCGTCGCGCGCGGTCTCGCTCATCCGCGCACCTCCAGTACGTGGACGGTCGTGGACGCGACGGTGCCCCCGGCGTTGTGCGCGACGCCGACGGTGCCGTCGGGGACGGCGTCGGCCCGCGGGTGCGAACCGTCGAGGACCCACGCGATGGTCGCCAGTTGGGCGACGCCGGTCGCGCCGACGGGGTGGCCCTTTGCTTTCAGGCCACCCGAGAGGTTGACCGGCAGGTCGCCGTGGCGGTCAGTGACGCCCTCCGTCGCGGCGGTGATGCCCTCGCCACGCTCGAAGAGGCCCAGCGACTCGATGGCGAGTACCTCGGCGATAGTGAAACAGTCGTGGACCTCCGCCACATCCACGTCGTCGGGGCCGACGCCGGCGTCGGCGTAGGCCTCCTCGGCGGCCTTGTCGGCGGCCGGGGTCTGTGCGAGGTGGCGGCGGTCCTGCAGCGCGAGGTTGTCCCCGCCCTGCCCGGTGCCGGTGACGGCGACGGGCGCGTCGAGGTCGTGTTCGTCGGCGTAGGACTCCGTGGTCAGGACCGCCGCGGCGGCCCCGTCGGTGATGGGACAGGAGTCGTACAGCCCCAGCGGACTGGCTATCGTCGGGGCCTCCAGCGCGTCCTCGACGGTAATCTCCTTCTGTATCTGGGCGTGGTCGTTGACCAGCGCGTGCTCGTGGTTCTTCACCGCGACGTGGGCGAGGTCCTCGTGGCTCCCGCCGTACTCCTCGAAGTACGACCGGGCCATCAGCGCGTACGCGCCGGGGAAGGTCATCCCGGCCCGAACCTCGTAGAGGTCGTCGGCGGCGATGGCGAGCGCGTCCGTCGCCGCGGCCGTCCCGACGTTGGTCATCCGCTCGGCCCCGCCGACGACGGCCACCTCGGCCTCGCCGTTCCGGAGGGTCTTGACCGCCTCGCGGATGGCGGCCCCAGCGGAGGCACAGGCCGCTTCGACGCGGGTGGCCGGCGCGTCGAGCCCGATGGCCTCCGCCATCAGCGGTCCCTGATGGCCCTGATGCTCGGCCAGTTCGCCCATGAAGTTGCCGTAGTACAGCGCCGCGACGTCGTCCGGGTCGACCCCCGAATCGTCCAGCGCTTCGAGGCCGGCCTCGGCGAACAAATCGCGGCCGGTGCGCTCGGGGTGTTTCCCGAAGTTGGTGACGCCGACACCGGCGACACGTGGGTCTGTCATTACCTCTCAGTCGGCGCTTGGGACATAAATGCCTGCCGACTGTGTGAGTTTTTGCCACGGTTCCGGCGTCGAATTACCGCAAGAGGGCACCACATTAGTTGGAATTTGGTACTTTTCCCACGACGGATTAATATCCCACGAAGGTACCGGAAAACGACGGGCCGGTCAGTCGACGATCTCGCCGACTCGCCGCGGCTCACCCGACAGCGCCGGCTCCGGCTCGACGATTTTGAGTACCTCGTGGTCGGTCACGTCGGGGTAGGACTTCTGGGTCGCATCCTCGATGAGGGCTTTCTCCAACCGGAACTCCGTCCCCTCGAAGACGACATCGACGCCCTGCTCGTCGAACGACAGTGCAGTCATGGGCGACGGTACGGCTGGCGCGGATAAAAGTTGGTCGTTCGCTCCTCTCGGAGGACGGCGTCAGACGCACGTCAGACACCCGTCGTGCGCGCCCTGAGGCTTTAATACGCCGGAATACCGTTGTGACGACGTGCAACTGGGCTCTGCTCCGCTCTCGGAACTCTCGATTCCCGACGGGACCACCGTCGAGGAACACGACTTGGTGACGGAGGGCGACGTCATCGTGGGTGGACAGAGCACCGTCGAGTTCGGTGTCCGCTGTCGCTCGCTCATCGCCGACGAGCGGGTGCGCTTTGGCGGCCACATCGAGGCCGAGGGCGACTGTCGGCTCGACATGTGGTGTGAGGTGGCCGACAGCGTGCTGGTCGGCGAGGACGCCTACATCGGCGAGCGAGTCCACATCGGCGGCGAACTCAGGGTCGCGGGTGGACTCGACATCGGCGACGACGTCGACATCGAGGACGGCTTCGAGGTCAACGGCTGGATAGTCATCCGGAACCCGATGCCGACCATCGTCTTCCTGTTCGTCTACCTCTCGCATCTCTTCCGCCTCGGCGAGGACGAGGCCGCCGAGGCGGTGCTGGAGTCGATGCTCGGCGAGGACGGCGACGCCGACCCGGTGTTGGTCCCTCGCGGGGCCAGCGTCTCCGACGACGCGTGGCGCGTCTCGACGCCCGCAACCATCGGCGACGATTGCCGGCTCCACGGAAACATCCGCGCCGAGTCGATGGAGGTCGGCCGGGACAACGTCGTCTTCGGGAGCCTTCGGGCCCGCGGTGACGTGGTCGTCGGGAAGGGGACCGAGATAAAGGGCGACGTGACGACCCGGGACGGGACGGTCCGCATCGGCCCCGGCGTGACGGTGTGGGGCGACATCGCCGCCAAGACGGTCGAACTCCACGAGAACGCCACCGTCGACGGGACCATCCGCGCCCGCGAGGAGATGCGGATGCACACCGATGCCGTGCTGGACCGCCCCGACGAGTCCGCCGAGGCGATGGCGGCGATGGCCGAGGAACTCGACGAGGCCGAGATAGGCGGCGAGGACGGGACGGAAACCGAGGACGCAAACGGTGCGACCGACGGCGGTACCGACGACGCCGCGTCGCCGGACCCGTCGGACTGATACCCGCCCGTACCGGAGGGGTTTTTGACAGCGGGACCGACCGCCACGGTAATGCGCCGCCGGACCGCCATCGGAGCCATCTGTTCGTGTGCGCTCGCCGGTTGTCTCACGTTCGAGTCCGAGGCGTCGGGCGGCGAGTCCGACGCGACTGACACGACCGCGGCCGCGACGGACCCATCGCCCGCCGACACAGCGACGCCGACGGAGACCCCCCGCGAGAACGCGGTCGCGCTCGGGGAGGCGTGGCACCGCAAGTTCCCGTCTGAGGACGGGGTCCGCGTCGACGGCGACGCCCTCTACACCCCGTTCCGGGGCCAGAGCGGCGAGCCAAGTGGGGTCCGCTCGGTCGCGCTCGACACCGGCGAGACGCTGTGGACGGCCGCGCTCGGCACCTCGCCGAACAGTCTGTATTCGACGGTCGCCGGCGACGTGCTCTACCTGACCGCGGACGGGACGCTTTTCGCCGTCGATACCGCTGACGGCGGCGTCCTCGCGCGCCGGGAACTCGGCGACACCCGCGGCCCGCCGGCCGTGGCCGGGGACACGCTGGTCGTCGGGACGACGTTCGTCGAGGAGAGCACGCTCTACGGGCTCGACCCCGAGACGCTGGCGGTCCGCTGGACCGTCGATGGCCGCCTCGACCTCAGTGAAAACAGTTGGGTCACCTCGGGATTCGACGGTGCTGCCGCGGTCGACGGCGTCGTCGTCGCGGCCTACCGCAACGGTCGGTTCTCCGGCTACGACCCGGCGACCGGCGAGGAACTATGGTTGACGGAGTTCGTCGTCCCCGGCCCGGGGAACGGCCCCTTTGCCGACGGGGCCGGCGGCGTCGTCGCCGTCGACTCGGAGCGGCGGGCCGTCGGCCGCCTCGACCCGGCGACCGGCGAGGAACTGTGGCTGTTCGAGTTCGACACGCGGACGGGCGAGCTACCGCCGGTGTCCCGCCCGGTCTTCGAGGACGGGGTCGGCTGGCTCGGCGTCGAGCGGCACCTGTTCGCGTTCGACACTGCGACCGGCGAGCGCCGGTGGCACGCCGAGTTCGACGCCCCGGTCACCGACGGCCGAGTCGCGCTCACCGACGCGACCGTCTGGGTCGTCACGGGCGACGGGTCGTTGCGGGGGTACGACCGCGAGTCGGGGACACTTCGCTACCGGCGCGACGACCCCCCGATGGCCGGCCACCTCGCCGGCGACGGGTCGGCGCTGGTCGCCAGCACCCGGGCGGAACTGGGACGGTTCGCCGTGACGGAGGCCGAGTGATGGACGGGAAGCGACCGTCACGGCGGGCGCTGCTGGCGTCGCTGGCCGCCGCCGGGACGGCAGGCTGTCTCAGGACGGGTGTCGAGGAGGCCGGCGGCGGGACGGACACGGAACCGGGCGGCGAGCGGACGGCAGACCCGGCGACCGCCACGGCGACGACGGCCGAAACGACCGCGACCGGCGGCACCGAGGCGTGGCCGACGTTCGGCGCGGACCGGACCGGTCGCGGGGCCGCCGACGTGACCGGGCCGGGCCGCGCGCTCACCGAGGAGTGGTCGGCGACGTTCGACGGGTGGTCAGGTGGCTGTGACCCCGCCGTCGCGGCCGGGACGGCGTACGTCGTCACTCGGACGAACCTGCGGGCGCTGGACGCGGCCACCGGTGACGAGCGGTGGGCGTTCGAGGTCGGTCTGACCGACTCCGTCAGCCCCGCACCGACGGTGCGCGACGGGACGGTGTACGCGACGCCGGGCGACGGGTTCGCGTACGCGCTCTCGACGGACGGGGAGTTCCGATGGTCGACGCAACTGACGGCGGGGAGCGGTCTGAGCCACCTGACGCCGCGGCCGGCGGGAGACGCCGTCGTCGTGGCGGAGCAGACATCTCTCTCCGCAGTCGGGGCCGAGGGAGGAGAGACCCGCTGGTCGGCGACGGTCGAGGGAGACCACGTTACCGGCGTCGTCACGGCCGACGGGACGGCGTACGTCGGCGTGTTCACCACCGGCTCGACCCAGCCCAGCCTCCTCGCGTTCGATGCGGCCGACGGCGAGCGGCTGTGGTCGAACACGGACCGTAGCGTCAACGGGACCACCGCCCCGACGGTGGTCGACGGCGGGGTCTACGCCGCGGGCTTCGGCCGCGACGGCCGGGTCGTCGCCCTCGACGCCGCCAGCGGCGACGAGCGGTGGGCGACGACTGTCGGTGCAGAGATACGGGCGTCGCTGACCGTCGACGCGTCGACGGTGTACGTCCCCGACGCGAGCGGGACGGTCACCGCTCTCGACGCCGCCGACGGCACCGAGCAGTGGCGGACTAGCCTCCACGACGCGGGCCCCGAAGCCGAGCGGCTGAACGCCGCCGCCGCGGCGCTCGTCGAGGGCGTGCTATACGCGGGGACCACCGACGGTCGCCTCGTCGCGCTCGACGCCGACGACGGGACGGTCGCCGGCGAGGCGACGGTCGGCGCGGCGGTGCACTCCTCGCCGGCGGTCGCCGAGGGCCGCGTCCTCGTCAGCGACATCGAGGGCCGACTGGCCGCGTACGGCCCCGAATGAGCGGGCGAGACCGAAACCCCCTTTCCGGCGAGTGCGGTAGCAGATGGCATGCTCTCTCTCGCGCTCGCCGGCAAGCCAAACGCCGGGAAATCGACCTTCTACACGGCCGCAACGATGGCCGACGTGGACGTGGGCAACTACCCGTTCACGACCATCGACGCCAACCGCGGCGTCAGCCACGTCCGCACCGACTGCCCGTGTCTGGACCGCGACCAGCGCTGTGGCGACGACGACTGCCGGGCGGGCAAACGTTACGTCCCCGTCGAACTCGTCGACGTGGCCGGCCTCGTCCCCGGCGCACACGAGGGCCGGGGACTGGGCAACCAGTTCCTCGACGAACTCACCAACGCCGACGTCATCCTGAACGTCGTCGACGCCTCGGGCGGGACCGACGCCGAGGGCGAACCGGTCGAAGTCGGGAGCCACGACCCGGTCGAGGACGTGAACTTCGTCGAGACGGAGATGGACCTGTGGCTCGCCAGTATCGTCTCCCGTAACTGGGAGTCCGTCGAGCGCCAGTCCCGGTCACCCGACTTCGACTTGGACGAGGCGCTGGTGGACCTGCTCGCCGGCGTCGGCGCGACGGAGTTGGACGTGGCTCGCACGCTCCGGGAACTGGAGTACCCCGAGGACCCCATCGCGTGGGAGGACGACCACCGCGAGGCGCTGGCCCGCGAGATTCGCCGGCGTACCAAGCCCATCGTCGTCGTCGCCAACAAGGCCGACATCGCGCCCCCGGAGAACGTCGAGCGCCTGCACGAGGCCGCCGACGTGGTGGTGCCGGCCACCGCCGACGGCGAACTCGCCCTGCGGCGGGCCGCCGAGGCCGGCGTCGTCGACTACGACCCCGGCGACCCCGACTTCGAGATAACCGGCGACGTGAGTACACAGCAACGCGAGGGGTTAGAGCGAGTCCGCGAGGTGATGGCCGAGTTCGGCGGGACCGGCGTCCAGACGGCGATGGACACCGCCGTCTACGACCTGCTGGACCACGTCACGGCCTACCCGGTCCAGAACGACACGCAGTGGACCGACGGGCAGGGGAACGTCCTCCCGGACGCCCACCTCCTCCCGCGTGGGTCGACGCCGCTGGACCTCGCCTACGCCGTCCACTCCGACATCGGCGACGGCTACATCCACGCCGTCGACGCCCGGAAGGGGATGCGGGTCAGCGACGAGGAGGAACTCGAAGAGGGTTCGGTCGTCAAGATAGTCAGCGACGACTAGGCGAGCGGCCGGAACCACACCGCCGCCACCAGCACCGCGAGAAAGAGGTAGGACGCCCGGACGAGCAACATGGTGGCGAGTTCGGGGTCGGCCCGCCGGGCGACGGCGGCCACCGCACCGAACGCCAGCGCCGCCCCCGCCGCGGTGGGCGGCACCGCGGGCACGGCGGCCGCGAGCGCGACGACGCCGCCCATCGCCGCCAGCATGAGCGCTGCCGCGAGTCGACGGGCGCGCCGCGGGCCCAGCACCACGGCGACGGTGCGCTTGTCGATGGAGCGGTCGTAGTCGTAGTCCGTCTCGTCGTCGATAACCTTGATGCCCGTCAGCAGGAGGCAAAACACCGCGGCGAGGCCCAGCACCGCCGCCGACAGCCTCCCGGCCTGCGCGTAGAACCCCCCAAGCAACGCCAGCGCGATACCGGCCGGGTACCCCATCGTCGCGCCGACAGGATTACGGTCCAGTTGGGGCGCGTGCGCGTAGCCGAGGACCCACATCGGGAGCGTCAACAGGACCGTGCCGACGCCGGCCAGCGCCCAGAGCGCGGCGAGACAGGCCCCGAAGCCCGCCGTCGCGCCGACGAGCGCGGCCCGACAGCCGCCGACGGTCAGCGGGTGGTCGTCGTCCTCGTCCCGGACGTGGAAGTCGACGTAGCCGTCCGTGACGTGGGCGGTGTAGACGGCGAGGAAGGTCGCGGCGGCGTGGACGACGGCGACCGAGACGCGGAAGTCGGCGGCGGCGAGCGCGGCACCGAACAGCGAGGTGGCCAGCGGCGGGAGCATGAACACGGGGTGGACCTGCGACGCGAGGGCGCGCCCAGCCGCAAGCGCTCCCGAATCGTGTCGGGCGATTGCCATGCTCGGAGGGAGGGAGCGGCGTGTGAAAAAGTCTCGTGCGCGGCTCAGGCGCGCCAGTTGTCGCGGTCGAGCACGAACGGGGAGATGTGCGAGGCGAGGTCGCGGCCGGCGTCCTCGGTCGGCGTGTGGAGTTCGCCCGACACCGGGCCGGCCTCCCCGCCCAACCCCTCGGTCTGTGAGACGGGGTCCGTGCCGGTGGGGTACGGCCGCCGGGAACGGACCCGGTCGCGCAGGCGCTGGACCGTCGACGGCGAGAGCTGTCGGTCGAGGTGCTGGAGGTCGTAGCGGACGATGAAGCCCCGCGTCGCGGCCCGGACGGCGACGACCGGCTGTCCCCGGTCGGCACAGCGGTCCCAAATCGCGGCGCGCTCCTCCGGGGTCGCGTACACCGGGACGTTCGACGGTGCGAGATGGTCCATCGGAACGCTGTACGTGCCCGAGCGGTATCGGTGCTTCGGCCCGGTGGGGCGGTACGATTATTACGCCACCACCGGACAGACCTGACAGATGAGCGAACGGAGTGGCGAAGTACAGTCGGGGAGCGGCCTCGCTGTCGGTGCCCATCTGGTCGGAGCGGCGCTCGCAGCCGTGGCGTACGTCGCCTTGCTACCGCTCGCTCGGGCCCTGTCCCCGGACGCCGTGGCGGCGGTCTGGCCCAACCGCGTGGAGGTCGCGCTACTGATGTACGCGTCCACCGTCGTCGTCGGGACCTACGTGACGTACGACCCCGAGACGGCGGGCAGTACCTACCCCGCCGAGACGCACTTCGAACTGGACGCCGAACCGACCGGGGGTCACCAAACCGACGTAGCGACCTACGAGCGGACCGTCGAGGAGTCGCGCCACACGCTGTCGAACCAGATCGAACTGGCCGACGAGATAGACGACAAGGCGATGCGGACCACCCGGACGGCTGTGTTGGTGCTGGGTATCGTCATCTCGGCGCTCGGCATCGCGGGCGGCAGCCCCCTCGAATCCGTCAGCGTGTTCACGCTGGCCGTGGCCGCCGTCGGCGTGCTCCTGCTCGTCGCCTCGTCGGTTCTCGGGACGGGCACCTACACCGTCAGCACGTCCATCCCGTACGGGATTGCGAGCGACCACCGGCGTGAAGTGCTCCGCGAGGGGTACTCACGGAGCGAGTGGCTGGTCTCGCTCATCAGGAGCTACAACGAGTGGTCGGCCGAACTGGCGAAGCAAAACGAGCACAACGCGGCGTATCTCAACCGCGTCCAAATCCTCTTTATTCTCGGTATCGTCTGTCTGCTGGTCGCGTCCGGGATGCGACTGTTCGACGCACGGTTCGCCGTCCATCCAGTGGCGACGCTCGTGTCCGGACTCGTCGTGGTCGTCGAGTCGATACGGGCCGCGACGTGGGACCTCGCCTAGCGCCCAAGAGTTATATGTGCGCTGACGAAAACTCACAGCATGGTGAAGTCACAGAAGACGGGCCGCGATATGGAGCCCGAACGCGGGAGCAAGGGGTCCGAGGGCGCGCTGAGCCTCTTTCGGTTCCTCGGCATCCGGCCGGCCGAGCGGCGCGACGACAGCGACGAGTGAGGGGGCGTCACCGCAGCGTCGTGTAGCTCAGCCCGGCGACGGCGACGAACTGGAGCGCACGCAACACGAACACGGCCTCTTGGACGTGCGGGTCGCCGGCGTAGAAGCTCTGCATCGAGAAGAAGTAGTACAGCGCGACGGCGTTTTCCGCGAGCATGGCGAGGGCGAACGCGAGCAGCCCGGCCACCAGCCCCGTCCGGAACGTCGCGTAGTTGCGCGCCCAGACGCCGACCAGCGGCAGGAGGAGGAGGACGTTCAGTCCGGCCAACACCGCCGCGGCGGTGATGAGCGGCCCCATCGCCATCAGCGCCACGCTCCCGCCGGTCCGCGCCGTCGTGTGGTGGTCCCGGTCATTCGTCCATCTGGTCGACGATGTCCTCGAAGGTGTCGCGGTACTTGTCGAATCGGTCGGTGAGGAAGTACAGCTTCGCGTAGTCCTCGTCGCCGGACTCGACGACCCCGTGATCTTCGAGCTGTTCCATGTGGTGGCGAACCGTCTTGTAGCCCACGTCGAGTTCGTCGGCGAGTTCGTTCGCGTTCATTGGTCGCTCCAAGAGAGCGTCGATGATGCGCGCCCGGTTTGCCCCGCCGCGCGTCGCCGTCAGCAGGTACCAGAGCGCTTTCTCCATCGCACTGTCTTGCCGAGTCGTGCGCCCGGCCACGGTATATGTCTGTCTCTCGGTCCCCCCGGCGAGCGGCGTCGTCCCCGCCCGGCGAACGCCGTCGCCACTCAGCGCAGGGCGGCCGTGGCGTCGGCCATCACGCCGATGGCTTCCGTCAGCGTCTCGGCGTCGGTCGCGTAGGAGATGCGGGCGTACCCCTCGCCGTGGCTGCCGAAAGCCTCGCCCGGGACGACGACGACGCCGCGGTCGATGACCTCGTCGACCCAGCCGTCGGGGACTTTCGGCATCGCGTAGAACGCGCCCTTGGGCGTCGGACACTCGAGGCCCATCTCGGCGAGGCCGTCGAGCAGGATGTCCCGCCGTTCCTCGAAGGCCGCGCGCATCTCGGCGACCGGCTCCTGCGGGCCGTCGAGCGCGGCCTCGGCGGCGTACTGGGCCGGCGCGGAGGCACAGGCCTGCGCGTACTGGTGGACCCGCAGCATCCGCTCGATGCGGTCGGTCGGGCCGGTCACCCAGCCCAGCCGCCACCCGGTCATCGAGTAGGCTTTCGAACAGGCGTTGACCACGACGACGTTGCCCGACTCGGAGAACTCCGCCGGCGAGCGGTGCTCGCCCTCGAACACCTGCTTCTCGTACACCTCGTCGGAGATACAGAGCACGTCGTGCTCGTCGGCGATGCGGGCGAACTCCCGCATGTCCTCGGGCGACTGGACCGCGCCTGTGGGGTTGGCCGGGGAGTTGACGACGAAGACCGCGGTGTCGTCGGTGATGGCCTCCTCGACGGCCGCCGGCGAGAGCGTCAAGTCCTCGCGCAGGGCGACCGGCTTCGGGGTGCCGCCCGCGAGGTGAGTCAGCGCCTCGTAGGAGACGAAGCCCGGGTCCGGCAGTATCACTTCCTCGCCCGCGTCGACGTGGGCCTCCAGCGCGAGGTGGAGCGCCTCGCTCCCGCCAGAGGTGGCGATGATGTCGCCGGGAGCCACGTCGAGGTCGTTGTCCCTGCAGTGTTTCGCGGCGATTGCCTCCCGCAGGGACTCGGTGCCCTTGTTGGAGGTGTAGGCGTCGGCCTTCCCCGCGCGGATGGCCTCGACGGCGGCCTCGCGGGCGTGGTCCGGCGTCGGGAAGTCCGGCTGGCCGAGGCCGAGGTTGATGGCGTCGTCGCCGGCGGCCTCGAACACCTCACGGATGCCCGAAATCGACACCTGCTCGACGCGGCGTGAGAAGCCTGTCATACCTCTAGGGGGCGGCCACAGCCGATAACTGTTGGTGGTTCCGGGCCGACGCCGGTCTCTCGGGGCGGTTCGCCGGGAACCGCCCGTCGTCGGCCGTCACTCCCGGGCGGCGCGCAACTCCGCGAGGGCCGTCTCCAGTCGCCGGAGCGTCGCGTCCGCGTCGGTGTATCCCTTCTCGTAGACTGCGTAGGCGTCGTCGGCCTCCGCGAGGAAGGCGTCGACGGCCGCCGCCAAGTCGGCATCGCCGGGGCTGTCGGTGTCGATTTCGCCAGCGCTGTCGGCGTCGGTGTCGTCGGTCATACGCGGGAGCAGGAGCCGCGGCGGCAAAAGCGTCCTCACTGAGCCACGTCGTAGGCGACGGCCGCGTCCCGGAGCGCGTCGGTGACGCGGCCGACGCTGTCCTGCGTGACCACGACGACGGCGTCGAGGCCGCGGGAGGCCGCGTCGGCAGCCACCTCGCCGGCGGCGAAGTACGTCGTCGGCTCGACGCCGGCGTCCCGGAGGGCGACGACAGACTCGACGCCGGCGGCGGTCACGATGGCAGCGTCGGCACAGGCCGCGGCGATGGCGTCGGTGTCCCGGACGCTCCCCGAGCGGATAGGCGGGACCTGAATGACGCTGACGTGACCCGGGTCGAGGTCGATGACGCCTTCGAACCCCGTGACGCCGACCACCTCCCCCTCGGCGGCGTCGGTGGTGGTGATACCGGTCGCGCCGCCGGCGTCGCCGGGCGCGGCGTGGAGGAGGCCGTCTTCGAGCGAGAGGGTCACCGTCTCGCCCTCGTCGAGGGCCGCCGCGGCGATTGCGGCGTCCTCCTGAACGCTGCCCAGCACGTCGTCGGTGACGTGGTCGACGAACCGCCGCATGTCGGTCGCCGACTGGAACACCCAGTCGACGCCCTCCTTCGTGACGCGGTAGCGGGAGCGCCCCTCCTTCTCGACGAGGCCCTCGTCGACCAGTTCGCGGATGTACTCGCTGACGGCCTGACTGGTGACGCCGACGGCCTCGGCTATCTCGCCCTGACTCACCGCGGGCTGGCGCTCGGCGATCTCGACGAGGATGCGAAATCGCGTCGCGGCCCGCTTGTTTTCGAGGACGTCGACCATACCTCCCCCTCGGGTGTCGGACTTAAAAATACCACCGACCCGCAACGTCAGCGGTTTGTGCGTGTGGCCCCGAGAGCGGACCGATGGACGCGACCTACGACGGCCGGGCAGTGGTCCTCGACGGGACGCTCGTCGTCGCCGACCTCCACGTCGGCCGGGGCACCGGCGGCGACCTCGAACTCCCCGTCGGCTCCGGGACCGACATGGTCGAGCGGTTCGGGTCGCTGGTCGACCGCCACGACCCCGCGACGGTCGTCGTCGCCGGCGACCTCCTGCACTCGTTTCGGACGGTTCCCCGGACCGTCGAGAGCACCGTCGCCGGCCTCCGGTCGGCCTGCCGTGACCGCGGCGCGGAACTGGTCGTGACGCCGGGCAACCACGACACGATGCTCGATTCGGCGTGGGACGGCCCGACCGAGCGCGAACACCGCGTCGGCGACACCGTCGTCTGCCACGGCCACGAGCGCCCCGAGACCGACGCCGACCGGTACGTCGTCGGCCACGACCACCCGACCATCGAGATAGAGGGCCAGCGCCGCCCGTGCTATCTCGTCGGCGAGGGGCAGTACCGGGGCAGCGAGATGGTGATGCTCCCGTCGTTCAACCGACTCAACGCCGGCGTGGCGGTCAACCGGATGGACGCCGGCGACTTCCAGTCGCCGCTCGTGACCGACGCCGACGCGCTCGAACCGGTGGTGTGGGACGAGAACGCGCGCGAGACCCTCTCCTTTCCCCCGCTGGGCGAGTTCCGGCGGATGCTATAGCGGTAGGTATTTGAGCCGTCGCGGTGGACGACCGGTATGGTCCAGACTGGTGCCGCGCTCGCACTCATCGCACTCACGCTGGTGTCGCTGCTCGCGCTGTACTTCGCGACGATAAAGTACGTCTCCGACGTTCTCTACCCCGAAGACGAGGAGAGCGAGGGAAACGGGAGTAGCGGCGGCCCGGTCGCGTAGGCCGCCGCGCCACGACAGTTATCCGGAGAGCAGGTCCGCGGCGACCCGGCCGCTCTCCAGCGCACCCTGTATCGACGACCAACGGGTGTAGTCGCCGGCCAGCACGACCGGCCCGTCGGGGGCGTCGGGGTCCGGGAGGGCGGCGCGAAAGCCCGGCGACTGGGCGAACTGCGCCAGCGGGACGCGGTCGGTCCGCAGGTGGGCGAGGTCCTCGAAGCCGGCGGCCGGGTACCACGACGACAGCGCCCGCCGGACCGCGTCCGCCAGCGCCGCGTCGTCTTCGTCGGGGACGCCGAGGAACGTCGCGCTGTACAGTTCCATCCCCTCGGGCGCGTACTCGGGGGCGACGGCCGACATCGGCGCGACCGTGTTGGGCCGGTCGTCGGCCGCGTTGAGGACGATTCGCTTGCCCGTGTCCGGGGCCTTGCTCGTCGGTAACGAGAAGTACTGCGTCACACAACCGAGCGTCTCCGTCGGGACGCCGTCGACGCCGGTCAGGTCCCGGGCCGTCGCCGGGTCGGTCGCCACGACAGCCGCGTCGGCGGTGACGGTCTCGCCGCCGGTCTCGACGGTGACCTCGCCGTCGCCGCTGTCGAGGGCGGTCACCGCCCGCCCCGTCTCGATAGTCGCGCCGGCCGCGGTCGCGCGGTCGGCCAGTTGCTCGGGCATCGCCTGCATCCCCGCCGCGGGCACGAATATCTCGCCCTCGGTGAGCATCTTGTAGGTGTACTCGAAGACGGCGCTGTCGGTACCGAGCGAGCGGTCCAGCGTGATGCCCCCGTAGAACGGCTCGGCGAACCGCTCGACGAACCGCCGAGAGAAGCCGTAGTCGGCGAGGTACTCCCGGACCGTCTCCCCGCCGCCGTCGAGGAGTCGCTCGGGGTCCGCGCGCCGGAGGTCCCGCTGGAGCGCGAACAGGCGGAGTTTGTCGGTAAAGGCCACGTCGCGGTTGAACAGCGTCTCGGGCGCGGCCGTGGGGTTGCGAAGCGGGTCCGACAGCACCGTCCGGCGGTTCGGCCGGGCGATGGTCGCGCCCGGAGTGAACGGCCGGGGGCTGAGCGCCGCGACGTTCAGTTCCCGCTGGACGGCCGGATACGCCGAGAACAGGACCTGAAAGCCGCGGTCGAGGGTATAGCCGTCCTCGTGGGCCGTCCGGACGCGGCCGCCGACCGCTTCGGCGGCCTCGAACACCGTCACGTCACGCCCGGCGGTCGCCAGATGGCGGGCGGCGACCAGTCCAGCGAGTCCCGCACCTGCGACGACGACGTCTGTCATGCCCGGTGGTTCGAACGCCCCGACCATGAGCGTGCTGGAGTCGCGTGCCTCGGGGAACCGAGGGCGGGGCGCGGGCAGTGATACGGCGTGTCGAGACCGGACGACACAAGGCCGTGCCGTCCCGACCGGGAGGTATGGAGACGACCTCGGCGTTCGACGGGCTGGTGTGTACGGCGTGTGGCGAGCGGGCCGACGCGACGGCGCGGCGGTGCCGGGACTGTGGCGGCGTCCTCGTCGCCGACCTCGACGTGCCGGCGCTGTCCCCGGCGGACCTCCCCGCGGGGCGTGGCCCCGACCGGTTCGAACCGCTGTCGGCGGTCCCGGCGAGCGCGGCGGTCGGACTCGACGAGGGCGCGACGCCGCTGGTGGCCGTCCCGGCGCTGGCCGACGAGCTCGGCGTCGACGCGGTCTACGTCAAAGACGAGGGCCGTAACCCCACCGGCTCGCTGGCCGACCGGAAGCTATCGCTGGCGGTGACCGCCGCGGCCGAACAGGGGGCCGAGCGGGTCGCCGCGCCCTCGACGGGCAACGGGGCGCAGGCGGCCGCGGCCTACGCCGCGCGGGCGGGCGTCGAGTCGAAGGGGTTCGTCCCCTCGCGGTGCCCGTTTCTCAACAAGGCGATGGTCAACGTCCACGGCGGCGACATGCGCGTCGTCGAGGGGCGGTACGCCGACGCCGTCGAGGCGTTCACGGAGCGCGACGGGGACACCGAGAGCGTCGCTCCCGGCCACCCGTTCCGCACCGAGGGCGCGGCGTCGGTGGCCTACGAGACGGTCGCCGAACTCGACTGGACCGCGCCGGACGCGGTCGTCCACCCGACCGGCCACGGCGAGACGCTCGTCGGCCTCGAAGCGGGGTTCGACCGCGCCGCGGCGAGCGGGCTGACCGACGGCGCGCCCGCGCTGTACGCCGCACAGCCAGCCGACTGCGCGCCCGTCGCCGACGCCGCCCGGGACGGCGACGACGCGCCCGCGACCGTCGACCACCCCGACACCATCGTCGGGCCGCTGGAGGTACCCGACCCGGCGGCCGGGACCGCCGCGCTCGGCGCGCTCTCGCGGACCGGCGGCGGCGCGGCCGCGGTCCCCGACGAGGACGTGTTGCGGGGGGCCGTCGACGGCTGCGAGTTCGGCCCGGAAGTCGGCGCGACGGGCGGGGTGGCGGTCGCCGCCGCCCGCACGCTGGCTGACCGGGGCGCGTTCGACGCCGACGACGCGGTCGTCCTCGTCAACCCCGTCGCCGGCAGCAAGGAGGCCGACCTCCTGCGCAGCCACCTGATGAGCCGCGGGCTCTGAGCCGCGGCGGTAGCGACTTGTCGGTGGCGGCTCTGGGTTCACTATGGCACCGTCACCGCGGCCCGACCCCGAGGGCTCGCCGCTCAACCGGTACTTCTGGGCGCGCCACGCCAACCCGAAAAGCGGGTGGTCCCGGGCGGCGTCGCTGCCGCTGCTCGTCGCGTGCGTCTACCGGCGCGACTGGCGTGGACTGGCGCTGACCGCGCTGTTCGTCGCCGTCAACCCCGTCCTGTTTCCGCCGCCGACCGACGACGCGTCGTGGATGACGCGCGGTGTCTACGGCGAACGGCTGTGGCTCGCGGGCGAACGGGGCGGCCCGACCGACTACCCCGAGGTGTTGAACACCCTGAACGGGGCGGCCACGGCGTACGCGTTCTACGCCGCAATCAGGCGGCGGCCGGCCGAGGCGGGGCTGGCGGCGGCGCTGGCGATGGCGCTGAAGTTCTGGTTCGTCGCGGAGATGGTCCACCTGTACGAGGCGGCGGACGCCTGACCCCGGCGGTCACGAGGCGCGCTGTTTCGCCAGCGTGTAGGCGTCCCGAACGCGCTTGAACTCCTCCTCGTCGCCGCCGTGGTCGGGGTGGACCTCCATGACCCGGTCGCGGTAGGCCGACT
Source organism: Haloarcula sp. MBLA0138 (assembly GCF_055632455.1). Taxonomy (NCBI): domain Archaea; kingdom Methanobacteriati; phylum Methanobacteriota; class Halobacteria; order Halobacteriales; family Haloarculaceae; genus Haloarcula; species Haloarcula sp. MBLA0138. Next base: position 1,619,500 of record NZ_CM145746.1, read on the forward strand.
TCACCTCCGCCAGCGTGGCCGACTCTCGGAGGCCGAGTTCGGCGAACGCCTGCACCGCGGGGTCCTGTGGCGGTTCGGGGTCGATACCGAGGTCCACCGTCGGCGTCTCGAAGGGGAGTCGCGCCCCGAGGTGGACCCCGGGCATCTCGTGTTCGACCAGCACCGGGTGGGTCGGCGAGCGCTCGATGCGGTAGTACGCCCGCGCGTCGAACGTTATCGCCACGTCCCGGCGGGGCAGGTAGAAGGCGACGTGTTGGCCCTCGACGAAGTGGTCCTCGGCGAAGGGCTCCTCGATGGCCCGCAGGTACTCCCGGAGTTCGCCACGTCGCCGCCGCTCGCCGCCGTCGCCCCGAACCCGGCGCTCGGGCCGCTCGGCGGGGAACAGACGACCGGCCGCGAGGAAAGTGACGGCGGCGGCGACGCTGCCCGCGACGCCGAGGACGACGCCGACGAGGAGCCACTCCGGGGCCGCGCCCAGTTCCGGCTGCACGGTCCCCTATTGGGCGCGCAGAATCAAGAAACGCTCGGCCCGTCAGCCGATGTACCGGAGGTCCTCGTCGGCAGGCGAGGGCGAGTTCTGCTGTTCCATCTCCTGAATGCGCCGGACGACCTCCTCCATCTCGTCGGCCCGCTCCTCCAGCGACGCGAAGTCGACCTCGAAGCCCACCACGTCCTGCAGGACTTCGAGGACGGCCTGTGCGCTCTTGGGGTCGACGAGATAGCCCGACGTTTCGCCCATCAGGCAGGCCGCGGGGACGCCGCGGCGGCGGCCGAGTCCCAGCAGGAGGCCGGAGACGCCGACGATGCCGCCGGCCGGCTCGTCCTCGCGGAACTCGACACCGGTGTCTTCGAGCGTCTCGGCGAGCCCGTCGGTGGTCGTCGCGCCGAGTACGTCGTACTCCTCGACGAGTTCGCCGGTCGGGACGCCCCCGAGCGCGAACACCTGCTCGACGCCGAAGGACGCGGCCACGTCGAGGAACGTGTCGGTCAGGCCGTAGTGGCCCTGATTGTCCTGTGCCTGATGGTCGCCCGAGAGGACGAGCACGTCCCGCCCGTCTTCGGGCGTGACGGCGTGGAACTCGGCGCAGGCGAGTTCCGCCTGCCCGTCGCCGACGCTGACCTGCGGCGGGAAGTGCGTCGAGTACACCCGCCGGACCAGTTCGCTGTCCAACTCTTCGAGCAGGTGCTCGGCGGCGAGCTTGCCGACGTGGCCGACGCCGGGCAGCCCCTCGACGAGGACCGGGTCCGACAGGTCGGGGTCGGCGACGGTCTCGATGTCGAATTCGTCCATACCGCCTACCTGCGGCGGCGGCGCTTAAGAGAACGTCGATACTCGCCGTAGCGGTCCTCGGGGTCGAACGGCGCGGGAGCGCTGTTGACCGCTTCGGCCCCGCAGTCGGGGCAGGTGTCGGCGAGCGTGTAGACGGGTCGGTCGTGTTCGGCTTCCCAGTCGGCACAGACCCGGATGTCCGACTTCACGGCTAGTCACTCGTCGTCTTCGTTGCGGTCGCGGTGGAAGGCGGCGGTGCCGCCGTAGTCCTCGACGACAGCCGCGGCGCGGTCGGCGCTGTCTTCGAGCGCGCCCTCAGCAGTCTTGTAGTCGGGTGCCCGCACCTGAATGCGGTACTCGGGCGAGCCGACGTAGGTGACTTCCAGCTCTATCTCGTCGGGCACCTCGCCGTTACCCTCGGCGGCCTGCAGGGCCTCCTTGACGACGTCGACGCCGTCGCCGTCGGGACAGGTCAGGTCGACGTAACCGGTGACGTTGACGTAGGGTACCGAGACGTTCGAGCGGGCCGTTTCGACGATGGCCTCGACTTCCCCGGCGTCGAGGTCGGTCTCGTCGAGCGCCTCCTCGCCGTGGATGGCGGCCGCTTCGAACCCGTCGTACATCGACCCGAACTCCGCGAGCAGTTCGTTGGCGATGGCACCGTAGGTCTCGTCGGCGATGTCCTCGCCGAAGGCCAGTTCCATCCAGTTGTCGGCCTTCTGCTCGTTTTTCCACTCCTGAATCTTCTCCTTGCGCTGGTGGTCGTTGACGTCCTTTATCGAGAGGTCTATCTGCTGGGCGCTCTCGTCGACGTCGAGTACCTTGGCGACGACGGTCTGCCCCTCGTTGACGTGGTCGCGGACGTTCTTTATCCACCCGCTGGCGACCTCGGAGATGTGACAGAGGCCGCGCTTGCCCTCGTACTCCTCTAAGTCGACGAACACGCCGAAGTCCTCGATTTCGTCGACCTTGCCGACGACGAGTTCGTTCGGTTCGGGCCAGCCGCTGTATTTCATCCTATCGTGCCTCGACGACGGCGGTCACTTCGCCTTCGATGGCCGCCTTCCCGCCGGTGGAGCGGGCGAGCGTGTGCCCGCAGACGGCACAGGACACGTCGCTCGCGGCCTTCTCGAAGATGGTCTGTTCGTTCTCGCAGTCCGGACACGTGACGGTGACGAAGCTCCCAGCCATTATTCTTGGAACTCCAGTCGGCCGGCGCGCCATCCCTCGCGGAGGTGGGCCTTGCCACAGTCGCTGCAGCGGTACTTGAGGTCCGTCTTCTTGGTGGGTTTGTCCCCACCGGGGACCTTCGAGAACTTGCCGTCGTTCCCGATACCGGAGTTGCGCTCGCGCTGGCGGTCGATCCACTTCATCCCGGTCTCGCGGCCGGAGCGGACCTTCTCGACCTCGTGTTCCTGATGTTCGTTACAGTGCGGACAGTACGTGTTGAAGCGTCGCGGCATCTCCATAGATATCGACCTTACGGGGCGATTTGGCGTGGCCGCTTAAAACCCGTTTGGTTCGCCACCGTCGCGCCGTCGGTGTGTCACGACCCCACGCGCCCGGTGCGGGCGGCACGAACGAGCCGGCGGTGCGCCTTCGAAGTCCCTAAGTACGCCGTTTCCGAAGGTCGTCACATGCAGAAGCTCATCATCCACGGGGACCCCGGCCTCCGCAAGGGCGGCCGCATCGAGTACGACGGCGCGGAGTACGAGGTGTTCGCCGTCTCCCGGCAGGGTGACTGGCACGGCCCCGAGCGCCCGCAACTGTGGTGTACCGTCGGGAGCGAGGACGAGGAGGAGGCCTTCGAGAAGCGCGACTACATCCCGATGCATCTGGACGTCGACGACGTCGACGCCGAGGCCGTCACGGTGTTGCGCGAGCGCGGCGCGCCCGACGCCGAGGCGTAACTACCCTTCTTCGCCGACCCGGTATATCGTCACGTCACCCGACCGGTGGACCGGCGTGACGCCGGCGACGTGGTCGACTGTTATCTCGTCGTAGCGGCTGCGCTCCGCGGGACCGACGTAGACGTAGCGCACGTCGTACTCGGCCAACAGGGTGCGCTGGGCCGTCGCTGGACCGGTGTAGATGGTCTCGACGTCGTCGACCCGCTCCCGGTACACCGTCTCGTTGCGGTACTGGGCCTCGTGGTTCCAGCCGGCGATGGTGGGAATGCCGGTGAGGCTGGCCGGCGCGCTCGCGCCCTCGCCGTCGGCGGGCGACCAGCGGTAGCTCGCGGGGGCCGCCGTGACGATAGTGGGCCGTCCCTCGACCGTGCGGTCGAGCCAGCGGATAGCCTCGGCCTCGCCGGGGTGTGCGGTGTCGAGGTACGCCCGACCGTCCAGCGTCGGGTCGCCGCCGTTGCCGACGTGGTTCGAGAGCGCGAACGCGCCGTACAGCGACGCGGAGACGACCAACGCGGCGACGAACGCGCGGACGGCGACCGCGGCCCACCGGCGGCCAGCGCGGTCCGCGAGCCAGCGGGTCGTCAGCCACGCGAGCGCCGGCCCGACGGCGACGCTCCAGAGCACCCACACCTGCATGTAGGTCTTGAAGACGGTGTTCATCCGGCCGACGTTCTCCCGGACGAAGACGAACTCGACGAGGACGACCAGCCCCGCGCCGGCGACGACCAGCACCGCTTCGAAGCCGACCGGGCGCTCGCCGCCGTCGGCGGCCGCCGGCACCGCGTCGACGGCCCGCGAGAGCGCGGGCGAGCGCGACAGCAGCCACGCGGCGGCGAGCAGCGGACCGAGGACGCCGAGCGCTGCGAGGTCAGCCGCGGCAGCGACGGCGACCGCAGCGAGCGAGAGCGCACCCAACAGCCGCGCGCGGTCGGTCCCCACCGCTGAGCCGGCGCGGGCGTAAAGGTACAGCGCGAACGGGAGGACGAAGGGGCCGTGGACCGCGAGCAGTTCGACCAGCCCGGTCCGGTCAGGTAGGACCGCGACGGCGCGGCCCGCCGCCGGTCCGAACCAGAACGGTAGCGACCAGCACAGCCCCAGCGCGAGGACGCCGGCGGCGACCGCCAGCCCGACGCCGAGCCGGACCGCCTCGGCGACGCTCGCAGTCGCCGGTAGCCGCGCCCGGAGGCGACGGGGCAGCAGCGTCGCCGGGTCCGCGGGCGCGAGCGCGACCGTCAGAAAGGCGAGGCCGCCGACGGAGGGGAACGACCACGTGTTCGTCACCGCGAGCAGGCCGGCGACGGGGGGGAGCGCCCCGAACAGGAGCGCCAGCCGACGGCGGCGGTCGGCGGCGGGCGTCCGGTAGTAGGCGAAACAGAGCGCGGCCGAGAGCACCAGAAAGCCGGTACTCATCATGTGGGCGTGGAGGTCGCCGTTGAGCCACGCGAACAGGGGGAACTCGTCGATGACCGGCGCGGCGGGCGGCTCGTAGGTGGCGAAGTCGGCCGGGTCGTCGGTGATGACGCGGCTGGCGTCCCAGTAGCTGAACGACTCCGGTCCCGTCGCCAGCCCGTCGAGTTCGTACTCCGTCGCCGAGACCAACCGCCGGCTGAGCCCCTGCGGGAGCAGCCAGACGAGGAACCGCGCCGGCGTCGAGAGGTTGCTGGCGACACCGACGAAAAACGCCGCGAGGGCCGCGGCCGGCCGGCGGGCCAGCCCGTGGTCGGCGGCGACGGCTCCAGCCAGCCCGTAGACGGCGGTGACCAGCGTCGCGTAGAAGCCCGCGAGGGCGAGGTTGTAGGCGTACTGGCCGGCGGTTCCGGTCAGCCGGGTGAGTATCGCCGCCGCGAGGTGCCCGCCGTAGTAGTACGCGACCGGCTCGCCGGCGAACCACATGTCTTCGGGGGGGAGGCTGTCGGCCCGCAGGAGCGACTGCAACAGCCCGAAGTCGAGGAACTTCTCGCCGCCCAGCGGGACGATAGCGGGGTCCAGCGCCCGGACGGCGACCAGAAAGAGGAAAGCCAGCGAGAACACGCCGGCCGCCTCCGCGTAGGCCCGGCCGTCGACCGTCGCGCCGCGCGTGGTGGCGGCGAAGGCGGCGGCGACGAGGACGGCGAGCCCCAGCCAGACGCCGACCGCGAGCGAGAGCCGGCCGACGAGGTACGTGACGAGCCACAGCACGGTCACCGCGACCGGGACGCCGAGGGCGACGCCGCGGTCGGGAAAGCGCGGGAACAGCGCCGTGGCGACGGTGCCGCCGACGTACAGGAGCAGCAGGTAGAGGGCGAGCCACAGCGCGACGAGCCCGTACTCCATCACCGGAGAGGGCGCGGCGCTCCCCTATACGTCTTTTGTACGGCGGTCGGCGGTCGTCCCGTCTCCGGGTCCGCAACCGACAGTCCCCGACGGGACCGAGCGGCCGTTCCCGACCGCTGGGACCGACCAGTCGAACCGTTTTTACTCGCCCCCGGCGGAGTTTACACTAATGCCGCGCTCCGTCGGCGTCGTGGTCCCCGCCTATCGGCCCGACGTGGCTCGCCTCCGAGCCTACGTCGACGCCATCGACGCCACTCTCGACCCAGCGACCGTCGTCGTCGAACTCGACGCGCCCCGTGAGCGGGTCGCCGAGCGACTCGCCGACCTCCCGGCGCGCGTCGAGACAGTGCCGTACCGCCGCGGAAAGGGAGCCGCAGTCACCGCCGGGTTCGAGCGCCTCGACACCGACGTGCTGGCGTTCGCGGACGCCGACGGGTCGACGCCGGTCGAGGAGTTCGTGGCCGTCGTCGAACCGGCCCGCGAGGGCCGGGCTGACCTCGCCGTGGGCTCCCGTCGCCACCCCGACGCCGAGGTGGCGAGCCACCAGACGTTCGCCCGCCGCTTTCTGGGCGACGGGTTCGCGTGGCTGGCCGGGCAGCTGCTCTCGGTTTCGCTGCACGACTACCAGTGCGGCGCGAAGGCCATCGACGCCGAGGCGTGGACCGCGGTCCGGGAGCACCTCTACGAGCCCGGCTTCGCGTGGGACGTGGAACTGGTCGCCATGGCCGGCGCGCTGGACCTGCGCGTCGCGGAGGTCCCCATCGTCTGGGAGGACCGCGCCGGGTCGACGGTGTCGCCGGTGCGGACCTCCGTGGCGCTGTTTCGCGCCCTGCTGGCCGCGCGCCACCGCGCGAAGCGGCTCAGCGACGACCGCCTGCACACCGCCATCGCCGCCCGCCGCGAGGAGCCGACGGCGCTCGTCGAGCAGAACCGATGAGCGCCGTCGACCGCCTCCGCCGGGCCGTCCCCGACCGGTTCGAGTCGCTGGTCTCGGGCGCTCGCTTCGGGCAGTTCGCCTCCGTCGGCGTCGTCGGCGCGATAAGCGACAACACTGTCCTCGCGGCGCTGCGGCTCGGTGCCGGCGTCCCCGAAATGGTGGCGAAAGCCGCCGGCGTCGAGACGGCCATCCTCGTGATGTTTCTGGTCAACGAGCGCTGGACGTTCGCCGACGCCGGCGGCGGCGGCCGCCGGGCGATGCTGGGGCGACTGGCCCGCTCACACCTCGTTCGCTCGGGCGGCGTCGCAGTCCAGCTTTCGGTCTACTGGGTTCTGACCCAACTGCTGACCGTCGAACTCGTCGTGTTCGGGACCGACCTCTGGTTTCTGGCCGCCAGCCCGCTGGCCATCGGCGTCGCCATGTCGGTCAACTACGTCTTCGAGAGCCTGTTCACGTGGCGGGTCCACCAAGACGGATAGCGCGTCACTATCTCACGGACGGCGCGTGAATCACAACCCTTAATGAAGGGCGTCGGGTACGAGTTGGTAGCGGGATGGGATAGCCAGGAGATTCCGGCGGGCTCATAACCCGCAGACCGGTGGTTCAAATCCACCTCCCGCTACTTCTCACCGAAATTTCGACTCGGAGTTCGGTCTCCGTGTTCGCTCGGCGTCGTCTCGTCGTTCGGGTCGTATCGGCCGACAAGCGACGGTGCGGTCCGACCAGGGAGCGGGCGAAACTCAGCCGTCGCCGTACTCGTCGACGACGACGACCTCGCCGTCGACTACTTCGACGTTGATGAGCGTCTTGGCCTCGTAGCCGGCCTCGTCGAGTCGGTTCTCGCCGTCGGCCTTCTTGATGACGGCGACGATGTCACAGACATCGGCACCGATGTCTTCGAGCGCGCCGGTCAGGGCCGCGAGGGTACCACCCGTCGAGAGCACGTCGTCGAGGACGAGCACGCGGTCGCCGTCGTAGACGTCGTTGACGTACATCTCGTTCTCGGAGTAGCCCGTGACCTGCGAGAGCGCCACCTCGCCCTCCAAGCCGTACTGGCGCTTGCGGACGACGACGAGTGGGATGTCGGTCATCAGCGAAACGGCCGTCGAGAGGTGGATGCCCATCGCGGCCGGGGTGACTATCTTGTCGACGTCTTCCAGTTCCGCCTTCCGGATGATCTTGATGACGATCTCGCGCAGGAGTTCCGGGCGAAGCATCGGCACGCCGTCGCTGATGGGGTGGACGAAGTAGTGATACCCGTCTTTTTCGATGATAGGGGCCTCGAGCAGCGACTCCTTCAACTGGTCCATGTCGTCGGTACTTCGAGCCGATACAAAAATTCGTCGTCACCGGGTCAGAGGAGCGCCAGTAGTTCGCCGACCGCACGGACCATCGGCAGCAAGTGAGCGTCGCCGAGGGCGTAGTACTCCACGGCGGTCAGCGCGACGAACAGCGCCGCGGTCGCGGTGGCGAGCGCGAGGCAGACAGCCCCGACGCGGCCCGCCCACCCATCGGACCGACCCGTGAGCGACCACGCGCCAAGCGGGACGGCCGTCGCGAGCGCGAGCAACGCGTGGAACTGGAACGCCTCGCCGCGGCCGTCGACAGTCAGGAAGACCGCGACGACGACGAGTTGTCCGCCGAGGAGGACGGCGGCGGCCAGCGTCCACGCGAACAGCCGCCAGTGGCGGTTGAACACCGCCTCGACCGCCGGGAGGCGGACGACTGCGTAGACGCCCAGCGGGTAGAGCGGGAAGAGGTACCGGACGGTCACCTGCGCGTGAATCGGGAGCAGACCCGCGTACTGGAGTGTGACGGCGGCGGCCGCGACGGCCGCGAAGGCGTCGACGACCCGAAGCGGCCGGTCGAACGGCGACCGGAGGCCGGCGAACGCCCGCCGCCGGAGACGCGCCGCGGCGGCCGGGACGACGCCGAGCGTCGCGGCCAGCAGCGGCGCGGATTCGAGCAGGGCGAGGTTGACCGACTCCCGGTTCGACGTGCCGCGCATCCCGACGGCCTGCCCGGAACGGACGAAGACGTGGTAGACCTCCTCGGGTCGCCGGAGGAACGCTTCGAGCCCGTCTTCGAGGTGGCGCTGGAGGATAGAGAGGGGGCGGTAGGCCTCCCCGACGAGCGCGAGAAGCGGCCCGAAGAGAGCGAGTCCCGCGGACCCGCCCGCCGACCCGTCGCCTGCGGAGGCGGTACCCGCGCCGTCGGCGGCCGACGCCGCCGTGGTTCTCGCCGACCCGGCGCTGTCGAGCAGCCGAGTCGGCGTGAGCGGTGAGCCGGTGAGTACGGCGTTCGTGACGAGGAAGGGCACCAGCGACGCGGCGAACGCCAGCGCCACGACCGCCACCGTCCGCGGGCCGTTGTCCCGCGCCGTGGGCACGTCGACGACCAGCAACGCGACGAGCAACAGGAGTGCCTCGGCCGCGTGGACCCACGCGTAGAGCCCCACGAGCGCGTACGCCAGCGCACGGAAGACCCGCCGGCGGCCGAGCGCGGCCGGGCCGTCGGCGGCTCTGGACCGGTACAGCGCGTACGCGACGCCGACGACGACGGTGGCGGTGACGACGTGTCGCTTCGGGGTGACGCCCCAGAGTGCGAACGGCGTCCCCGACACCAGCAACGCCGCGCCGAACAGCCCGGCCCGCACCGACGCCGCACGGGCGAGCAATCGGTAGAGGACGACCGGGGCGAACGCGGCGACGGTCGCGTGGAACAACTGGAGCGCGTAGAGGTGTGTCGCCCCGTCGAGCGGGCGCGCCAGCGCGACGTTGCCGAGAAACAGCGCGGCCACGACGGCGGCGGTCCCGACGACGACCCGCTCGCTGTCGAGGAGCCGCCCCAGTTGGACGCCGAAGGCGAGCAGCGCCAGCGACCACAGCGCCAGCAGGACGATTCGCAGCTCCGCGACCGCGGACGCCGCTTCGAGGACGGCCCACAAGGGGAGCGAGAGGACGATGACGCCGTAGTTTCTGGCTATCAGGCCCCCGTCGACCGGCGTCGCGCCCGGCGTCTCCAGCCCCGGCCCGTAGGCGGCCTCGGTCAGGAACAGCCGTCCCTCGGTGAGTGCGTACAGCCCGTTGGCGAGCGTGTAGGAGTCGTTGATGAGAAACGTCGTCCGCCAGACCAGTCCGAGCAGGCAGAGCGTCCCCAAGAAGACGACCAGTCCGCAGCGGTCCCCGAACAGGACCCGCGTCGCGGTCCGTCTGGCCTCGGCACCCGCGTATCGGCGCGCCCGCGTCCGGAGGGCGGCGACGCTCACGCGACCACCCGAACGGTGACGTTACGCGTCGCGAGCACCGTCTCGCCGCGGTCGTCGCGGAGCGTGAGCGACAGCGTGCCGTCGTAGCGGTCGCGCTGTGTCGTCCCGAAGGCGTCGGTGCGCATCGACGCCTCGTAGACCGGCGCGTTCGCGGCGCTGAGGAAGTGTGCGGTCGACCGGGTGTAGTTGAGCGCGTCGATGCGGAGCGCGTAGATGAGCGTCGGGTGACCGTCGAGTTCCGCGAAGCGGACCGTCGCCGGCGGCACGGTGAGGTAGTAGCCCGCAGCACCGAACGACCCTGCTTCGATGGTCGCCGACGCCGGTAGCGACACCTCGGTGACCGTGGCGTTACCGGTCCCGTAGTCGGCCGGTTCGGCCGCGGTGGCGAAAGAGAGGCCGGGAACCAACGGCCCCGAGGCGAGCGTCACCGCGACGACGAGCGCCGTCACCCCCGCGACAGCCCCGCGCGTTGCGTCCATCGTTACAACGGGCTTGGCCGTCGAAGATAAAAGCATCGCGGCGCGACGGCCGCGGCTGGTCGGCGAGAAAACGGAGAAGAGAACGCGGCGTTACGCGTTCGGACCGCTGTCCTGCGCGAGCGTCGCGGAGTTGTCGCCCTCCAGCGCCTCGTAGACGACGCGGATGTCGTAATCCGGGTCAACACTGGTGAGCAAGGCCGAATTACCGGCAGTCACATCGCTTGTACTACTCGTTGAAGTACCCGGGAGATTGTGCCACGCCCCGGTGTTCGACGAACTCGAACTGATGGTGCCGCGGACGAACAGCTCCTGTGCCTGAATCGAGTCGCCCCCGTCGTGGGTTATCTGCAGTTCGCTATCGCCGCTGTCGTACTCGAACGCGAAACTGGCCTGCGGCGTGGTCTGCTGTGCTTGGTCGCCGAGGCCGAGGACGAACGAGGCGATGACGGCCGCGAGGATGACCGTGATAGCGACCATCAGGATGACCCCGATGACCGGCGATACAGCGTCGTCGTCTCGGATGAGTTGCTTCAGATCCATGGTTGTGCCATAGTATCACACACCGTCGTACGAGTCCGCGTGTGCCGCCCCACCAAGGGTGACTTGCTCGCGGTGGTGTGCTGGTCGAATCCCATGTGGTACGGGGACTTATACTGGTGGAACGTTTCACGGGTTCAAGAGTCGCCTGAAGCGGTTCAAGAGCGGCCTGCACCCGGTTACCGCTCGGCCCGCTCGTGGCGGCCGCTCTCGGACTGTTTTCCCGGCCCGATTATCAAAGTTAAATATCGGCCGGCAGCCGGTTACTCGTCGTCACGAGCGCCGTACTCCGCGAGCGTGAGCTCTCGGCCGGCGTAGGTGTGGTAGGCCGCGGAGGCGGTGAGCGAGACGGCGATGAGCCCCGCCCACGTCAGGTTCGGGACCGCGGTGAACGGGTAGACGCCGACCCAGAGGATGACGACGACGGCGAGGCTCACCGCGCCCAGCGAGAGGTAGTACTCCCGCCACGGGAACTCCCCGCCGGGGACGATTTCGAGGTAGACGGTCAGCTCCTCGGTCTGTGGGGTCCGGGCGACGCGGCCGGTGTCGGCGTCGTACTCGACGATTCCCGCCTCGGCCATCCGCGGGAGGTGGGTCTGCTGGAGCGTGGTGTAGACGCGCTTGCGCTGTGCGCTCGACACGTCGCAGGCGTCGCAGTCGTACTCCCGCGCGGCGACGGCGGAGGCGAGGTCGCCGAGTTCGACCGGCCCGCCGTCATCTTCCAGATACTGGAGGACGTACCGGCGACGGTCGTTCTGGAGCACGTCGAATATCTCGCCGTCGGACAGCGACGCCGAGCGGTCGCGGACAGTACCGACCTCGGTCTGTTGGCTCACGGCCAGCCGACACCTCGGCTCTCGACACCCGATACCATCGTGAGAAGTGATGTGGAGTGCGAAGTAATAATTACAGCGGTACGTCAGCGCGGTGACAGCCCAGCCGGCGGCGGGGCCGAGCGTCGGATGGCGGTTACGCTTCGGGGCCGGTCCAGCGAGCGAGCGTCGCGGAACTGCCGCCCGTGTCGTCTTGGTAGGTCACGCGGACGGTGTCGTCGTTCTGGACGGCGTAGTTGATGTTCGTGCCAGCAGCAATTTGACTGTTCGGGCCGAAACTGAAACTGTTCTCATCAGCATCAGTGAATACGAATGAGCCACCGACACCACCGGTTACTTGTAGATTACTGGCTTCGATGGTATCACCCCCATCGTGGACAATAGAGAGTACGCCGTCTGCGCTGTCCCCGTTGTTCGCGCTGAATGCGTCGTCACCGACGCCTGAGCTTGTGTCGTAGTCAAAGCTGAAACTGGCTTGCGGTGCGGTGTTGCTTATCTGGTCGCCGAGGCCGAGGACGAACGTCGCGATGACGGCCGCGAGGATGACCGTGATAGCGACCATCAGGATGACCCCGATGACGGGAGAGACCGCGTCGTCGTCCCGGAAGAATCGTTGTAGTTCCATGGTTTCGTTATGTCCGACACGCGCTGTCGTGGCAGATTCGACCGCGAGAGGGGGCCCTGCCCACGACGCCGTGCTTACCAGACAATGAGTATCACCGCATATAAATGTACAGTTGAACTCACGGCTCGTTCACGTTAGGTAGCGGAACTGTGCCGGGCGATTACTGTATATTTCCGAACCAATACGCGTCGTGATAATCGCGCATCCGTCAGGAAAGTGCGATGAGCGCGAGCGCGACGAACACCGCGAGGACGAGGACGCTGAACCCGATACCGGCACGGAGCGGGTGGGACAGCCCAGTTTCGGCGTCGGATTCGGGGCGGAGGCGGGCGAGGAGTTCGTCGGGCGTGGTGACGGCCCAGACGACGCGCCCGGTCGCACCGACGACGGCCCGGTCGACGGCGGCGTACAGCTCCGTGACGCCGACGACCAGCGCGCGCGTGCCGTAGAAGACGGCGGGGTTGTACAGCGAATCGATGTCGGGGACGCGACCGAGCTTCGAGAGCGGCTTCTTCGTCACGGCGAAGCCGACGAGGCCGAGGACGGCGAGCGCGACGCCTTCGACGACGTGGGGGACGGTGTAGGTGTGATAGACGTGCGCGACGACGTTGCCGTCGGTCACGTCGAAGGGCAGAAGCTCGAACAACGAGTGGTCGAAGACGCCGTAGTAGACACACAGGGCCGCGACCGACAGCATGGCAACGCTCTGGAGGCGGTTGGCGTCGGGGACGCTCCCGTCGTACTCGCCGTGGAAGAAGGCGTAGTAGCCGAACTTGATGAACGACATGAACGTGCCGACGCCGCCCAGCAAGAGGAGCCATTCGAGCGTGTAGAACTCGCCAATGGGCAAGGGTCCCTTCGAGAAGTCGTAGTGGCTCGCCGAGATGATGATGCCCTTGCTGACGAAGCCGTTGAACCCGGGGAAGCCGGCGATAGACAGCGCGGCGACGGAGAACGCGCCGGCCGTGATGGGCATCTCCCGCCAGAGGCCGCCCAGTTTCTTCAGGCTCTCCTCGCCGGTTCGGTAGATGACGACGCCCGCGGTCATGAACAGCAGGCCCTTGTACAGGATGTGGTTGAAGACGTGGGCGAACGCGCCGGCCTGTGCCAGCGCGCCGCCGATGCCGACGCCGGCCACCATGTAGCCGACCTGCGACTGGATGTGATAGGAGAGCAGGCGGCGCATGTCGTTTTGGAACAGCGCGAACATCGCGCCGAAGACCGCCATCCCGCCGCCCATGTAGGCGATGGCGACGTGGCCGTCGGGGAACGCCCGGTACATCCCGTAGACGCCGGTCTTGGTCGTGAATACGCAGAGGAAGACGCTCGCGGCGACGTGGGGGCGCGGGTAGGTGTCGGGCAGCCACGCGTGCAGGCCGATGAAGCCGACGTTGACGCCGATGCCGACCGCGGCCAGCGCCGCGGGCAGACCGGCCGTGATGCCGGCCGCCTCGGGACCACCGGGGACCGACGCGAACAGGAAGGTGCCCTTAGCGACGTACGTCTGGAGGATGGCCGCCATCAGCAGCGTCCCGCCGATGCCGTGAAAGAGCGCGTAGCGAAAGCCCGCCCGCACCGCCCGCCCGCCGTAGTGCCAGACCAGCAGCGTGCTCGTTATCGCCATCAGCTCCCAGAAGAACAGCATCGAGAGCCAGTCGCCGGCGAAGACGGCCCCGAAGCTGGTGGCGACGTAGGAGAGGGCGAAGGCCGTCTGGACGTTCTCGGCGTCGCTGGCGTAGGAGTAGGTGACCGCGACGGCTCCGATGAGCCCGAATATCAGCCCCATCAGCCGGGAGAAGTCGTCGACGTTGAGCAAGACGGCCTCGAACCCGAGGAACGTCGCCCGGACGTGGGCTCCCTGTGGGACGACGACCGCCCACGCCGCGGCCGCCGCGGAGGCGACGGCCCCGAGGGCGTGGCCGCTCCGACGGGGCAGGACGGCGACCAGAAACGCCGTCGCCAGCAGGACGACGACCGGCGGGACGGCGGTGAGCGGGTCCATCAGAGCGCCACCCCCGGGAGGCTCCCGACGACGGTAGTGACGATGCGGAGGAAGACGACGCCGTTGGGGACGATACCCAACAGCAGCGACAGCGTCGCCGCGGTCAGGACGGGCGCGAGCATGAACCACGTACTCTCGCCGCCGCGCCAGCCTCGGGCGTCCCATCCTCCCTCGGGCGGGCCGCCGTGGTGGTCGTGGGCTTCGCGGTGCATCCCCTCGTGGTCGGCGTGCTGGGACTCGGCGACGCCGTCCGCGTCGTCGGTGCCCTCGGCCGGGGCACTGTCGGCGTCGCCCGCACTGTCGTCGGCGGCGTGTGCCGCGTGGCTCGCCCCGCCAGCACCGCCCCCGTCGGCTCGCAGGCCCACGCGGCCGCCGAACGCGTGTTCCAACAGCGGCTTCTCGTCGTGACTCTCGGGGGACTCGAAGTACGCCTGATAGACGACGGGCCAGAAGTACGCGATGTTGAGGACCCCGGAGAGCAACAGCGCGCCGGCGAAGACGAGCCCGCTGCCCCCCAGTTCGAGCGCGCCGATGACGAGGTACCACTTGCTGACGAACCCGGCGACCAGCGGGATACCGGCCATCCCGGCCGACGCGACGGCGAAGGCGGCCATCGTCAGCGGCATCCGCTTCCCGATGCCGGCCATGTCGCTGATGTCGTCGGTGTGGGTCTCGACGTGGATGGCTCCCGCACAGAAGAAGAGGGTGAGCTTCATGAACGCGTGGGCCGGGATGTGGAGCAGGCCGCCGACGAGCGCCTGTCCCCGCAGTAAGGCGAGTCCCAACACGATGTAGGACAGTTGGCTGATGGTCGAATACGCCAGCCGGCGCTTGAGGTTGTCCTGTCTGAGCGCGATGAGACTGGACACGAGGAGCGTGAACGTGGCGACGGCGGCCAGCGGCAGCCCCACGCCGAGGTCGCCGACGGTGACCGGGCCGTACACGTCCAGCACGACCCGCGCGATGCCGAACACGCCGCTCTTGACGACGGCGACGGCGTGCAACAGGCCCGAGACGGGCGTCGGCGCGACCATCGCGTCCGGGAGCCACGAGTGGGTCGGCATCAACGCGGCCTTGACGCCGAAGCCGCCGACCAGCAGGGCGAAGGCCGCACGGGCCAACACCGGGTCTGCACTGGCGAGCGCCTCGATGCCGCCGGGCGTGAACGCCGTCGTCCCCGTCAGGAAGAAGACGAGCGCGGTCCCGCCCAACACGGCGACGCCGCCGGTGAACGTGTAGGTGAGGTACTTCCGGCCGGCCGCGCGGGCCTCGTCGGTCTCGTCGTGGGTGACCAGCGGGTACGTCGACACCGTCAGCAGTTCGTAGCAGACGAACAGCGTCAGGAGGTTCGCGGCGAAGGCGACGCCGACGGCCGAGGCGAGGCTGGCCGCGAACGACGCGAAGTAGCGCGTCTGGGCGTGCTCGTCGAGGCCGCGCATGTAGCCGATGCTGTAGAAGCTCGTCACTATCCACAGCAGACTGGCGAGCAGGCCAAAGAGCAGCCCCAGCGCGTCCACCCGGAAGGCGAACTCGATGCCGGTGGCGAACTGGCCCGCCCGGAAGACGTACCGGGTGCCGGCGAGGACGCCGGGCACCATGCTGGCGACGAGCGCGAACTTCGCCACGGCCGCGGCGACGGTGACGCCCTCTCGGAGGTTCGGCCGGTCGGCGAGCGCGAGAATGAGCGGTATCGCGGCTGTCGAGGCGAGAACGGCCAACAGCGGTCTGAGGGATGCGACGTCTGTCATGGGTTCAAAAGCGGCGGGAGCGTGTCTACGAGAAGCTGTTCCAGCGACGGGACCGCGAGCGTGAGCGCGACGGCGAGGACGGCCGCGGCGACGACGACGGCGACCATCCCCGTGGAGACGGCGTCGTCGCCGCCGTCGGCGACCGGCTCACCGGGGCCGCCCTCGGCGACCGGCGAGTCGGCGAAGTAGAGGCGCTCGACCAGCCGAGCGAAGTACGCGAGCGTCAACAGCGTACTCGCCAGCAGGACCGCGACGACGGACCAAAAGCCCGCCTCGACGGCCCCGACGACGATGTACCACTTGCCGACGAAGCCGACCGCGGGCGGGACGCCGACCATCGCCAGCGCGAGGACGGCGAACCCGCCGGCGGCGACCGGCGTCTGCCGCGCCAGCCCGGCGTAGCCGGCGACGGTGGTCTCGCCGGTCCGGCGCTCGATGACGCCAGTGGCGGCGAACAGGCCGCCTTTCATCACCGCGTGGCCCAGCAGGTGGACCGTCGCCCCGACGACGGCCGTCGGCGTGGCGAGCGCGAAGCCGGCGACGACGAGGCCGAACTGCGACACCGAGGAGTACGCGAGCATGCGCTGGACGCTGGACTGGGACACCGCGAGGGCGCTCCCGACGACGACACTCACGCAGGCGAGGCCGACCAGCGCCCGGCGGGCTATCGGGACCGCCGCGAGGAAGTCGACGGTGAACACGGAGAAGACGATGCGGGCGAGCGCGTAGGCCGACACCGTCGAGACCAGCGCGGAGATGAATGCGCTGACCGTGTCGGGCGCGTTCGAGTAGGCGTCGGGCTGCCACGTGTGCAGCGGGAACAGCGCGACCTTCACCGCGAGTCCGCCGACCAGCAGGCCGAAGGCGGTCAGTATCAGCGGCGACTGGTAGCCCACGTCGGCGATCTTCCCGGTCA
The DNA here is from genome assembly GCF_055632455.1 of Haloarcula sp. MBLA0138. Classification (NCBI taxonomy): domain Archaea; kingdom Methanobacteriati; phylum Methanobacteriota; class Halobacteria; order Halobacteriales; family Haloarculaceae; genus Haloarcula; species Haloarcula sp. MBLA0138. The sequence continues at coordinate 1,636,338 of NZ_CM145746.1, forward strand.
GGTCGGCCATGTTGAGCGTCCCCGTCGCCGCGAGCAGGTAGCCCACGCCCAGCAGGTACAGCGACGCGCCGATAGTGCCGATTATCAGGTACTTCAGCGCTGCGACGGCGGCGCTGGCCTCCCGGCCGCTGGCGACGAGGCCGTAGGCGGCCAGTCCCGTGATTTCGAGGAACACGTAGAGGTTGAACACGTCGCCGGTGACGCTCATCCCCGTCAGCCCGGTCACGAGCAGGAGGTACTGGCTGTAGAAGGCGTTCGAGCGCGGCCCGGCACGGCGGGCGTACGCCAGCAGGCCGAACGCGACGACGGCGACCAGCAGGACCACCGCCGCCGAGAGCCCGTCGACTGCCAGTTCGATACCGTAGGGTATCTCGAACCCGCCGACGGCGTAGTCGACCGGACCGCCGGTCCGGACCCCCCACGCCAGCGCCGCGGCCAGCGCCGTGTGGACCGCGAGCGTCGCGGCCGCCACGGACCAGCCCGTGCGGTCGGAGACGAAACTCAACACGAGCGGGAGCGACCCGCCGACGATGGGGACGACGACCAGTAGGACGGGGAGGTGTTCAATCATAGTAGAGACGTTCGAGTTTGTCTTCGTCCAGCGTGCCGTACTCGGAGTAGATGCGGATTATCAGTGCCAGCGCCACCGCGGTGAGGCTCACCCCGACGACGATGGCGGTCAGGATGAGGACGTGCGGGAGCGGGCTGACGTAGGGGCCGGCCCCGTCCTCGATGACCGGCGGTCCGCCGCCGGTGCGGTACGCGAGCGTGATGAAAAACAGGAAGATGCCCGTCTGGAAGATGTTCATCCCGATGACCTTCTTCACGAGGTTCGCGGAGTCGACGACCATGTACAGACCGATACCGAGCAGCAGTACGACCGCGTAGTAGTTGTAGTGTGACTGGAGCAGGTCTATCACGCGCTCTCACCCCCTTCGTCCCGGTCTGTCACGTGGCCGAACCCGGCGGCGAGCAGGAAGAAGAGGCCGATGGCGACGCTGGCGACGATGCCGCCGATGCCGAGTTCGACAAGTTCGATGCCGTAAGCACTGGCGTGTGCGATGTAGGGCTCGTACTCGTGGTACTCGAGGAACTGCCCGCCCAGCGCGATGGGGACCAGCCCGATGGTCGCAAAGAGCAGGACACCGCCGGTCGCCAGCGCCGCGGCGACGCGGGCGTCGACCCACTGCCGGGCCGACTCGATGCCGTAGGCGAAGCCCAGCATCATCACGACCGACCCCGCGATGACGCCGCCCTGAAAGCCCCCACCCGGCGAGTTCGCGCCGTGGAACATCACGAACAGGGCGAAAGTCAACACGAACGGGGCCACGACGCGGACGGTGGTCATGATGATGGTACTCTCGACGTACAGGCCGGCCGTCTCGTCGGCGCTGGAACTCATGCGAACACCTCCCGGCGGAGGACCGACAGCGCGGCGACGCCGGCCGTGAACACCACGACGGCCTCGCCCAGCGTGTCGAACCCGCGGTAGGCCGCGAGTACGGCCGTCACCGCGTTCTGGACCTCCGTCTCCGCGTAGGCGTTGTCGAGGTAGTACTGGGTCACCTCGCCGCCGACGACGGGGTTGGCGGCCCCCGAACTTCCGATGGCCGGGAGGTGCGGAACCGTCGCGCCCATGACGACGACGAACACGCCGACGCCCAGCGCCGTCCGCAGGTCGACCGACTCCAGTAGTTCGTCCGTGCTGGGGCGGACGGTGTTCGAGAGCGCGAGCAGGAACAGCAGCGTCATGATGCCCGCGCCGACCGCCGCCTCGGTCAGCCCCACGTCCGGGGCCTGCAACAGGAGCCAGATGATGGAGACGCCGAGGCTGTAGGCGGCGAAGGCGATGACGGAGGCCAGCAGGTCCCGCAACAGCGCCGCGCCCACCGCGCAGGCGAGGACGAAGGCGAGCAACGCGGCGTCGACGAGCGAGAGGGTCACGGCTTGCCCTCCTCGTCGTCGACGGTCCACGGCTCGATGCCCTGGTCCTGTGCGGCGCGGGCGATAGCGTGTGCGGCCGTCGGGTTGGTGATAAACAGGAACACGAGCAGGAACACCGCTTTGATGGTCGAGAGGTCGGTCTGGAGCGCCAGCGCCGCCGCGGCGACCGAGAGGACCGCACCGAGGGTGTCGCTCTTCGAGGCCGCGTGGGCCCGTGTGTACACGTCCGGCAGGCGGACGATGCCCACGGCGGCCACGAGCGCGAAGAACGCGCCCGCGACGGCCAGCGCCACGGCGGCGTACTCCGTCGGCGTCACAGCACGCCACCCCGCTCAACGTTGAACTTCGAGAACGCGATGGAGAGCAGGAAGTTCAATAGGGCGTAGACCAGCGCCACGTCCAGAAAGACCGGCCGGTCGAGCGCGCCGGCGACCAAGGCGATGGCGATGACGGTGTTGGTCCCGACGACGTTGACCGCGATGACGCGGTCGTGGGCCGTCGGTCCGGCGAAGACCCGGTAGAGGCCGACGCCGGCGAAGACGACGAACGCGCCCGCGACGGCGAGCATGGCCGTCTCGAACTCAACCATCCTGTACCTCCTCGCCGTCGCCGCGCTCGCGGGGCGAGACGATGTCGGCGGCGTCCCGGCCGTAGAAGACGAACCGGACGGCCCGTTCGAGGCCGCCCTCGAAGAGGTCCGCCCGGGAGCCGTCGGTCAGCGAGTGGACGTCGAACTCGCGGGCCGAGACGCTGACGGTCAGCGTCCCCGGCGTGAGCGTGATGCTGTTTGCCAGCGTCGTCACGGGCACGTCACCCCAGACGGCCGCCCGCAGGCGGACGAGTTTGGGGTCGATGGGCAGGTCCGGGTGGAGGACGACGTAGGCGACCTGCAGGTTGGCGACGGCGATCTCCTTGAGCAGGTACGGGACGTAGACGAGCAGGCGCGCGACTTGCCGGGGGATGCGGGTCACGGACGGCTGTTCGCTGAACGCGATGGGCGCGAGCAGCACCGAGACGATGGTCGCCGTAACGGCCCCGGTGAAGAAATCCAGCGGCTTGTACGAACTCAACAGCATGTAAAACAGGTACGAGGCCCCGAACACCGTGAGGTATTTGGGCAGCGTCGCGGCCCGGGCGACGGCCGTCGAGCGGGTCTGGCGCTCGATGGGCGCTTCCTCGATGTCGATGTCGGCGCGGGCCAGTTCCACCTCCAGCGGGCGGAGCATCGGCGTCGCGCCGCCGGGGTTGTACTCGGGGTCGAGCACCACCGTCCCGAGGTCGTGGGCGGCGGCGTACTCGGTGAGCGCGTCGGCGTAGTCGCCGGGGCCGAACAGGTAGCGGTCGGCCCCGACGACGCCGAGTTCGACGGTCAGGTCGGCCGGGGCGTCGTCGCCGAGGTCCTCGTCGACCCAGACCTCGACCCGGTCGAGCAGGTCCGATGCGGCGTCCAGTTCCCCCTGTGCCTCGGGGTCGACCGCGCGCGCTCGGGCGACGACGACGAAGTGCAGTTCCGCTGGGCCGTCGCTGGCCGCCGTCACGGCCCGGTCGACGGCGTGGGCGACGGTGTTTCGCACCGTCACCGAGTCGGCGACCGGAACCAACAGTCGGGTGGCGTCGGATGTGGTCACGGTAGTGTGAAAATCCAATGTGTGTACAGTTGTCGGGCGATACGGTTCGTTATCGGTGGGTACCGTGGAGCGCGGAAAACTATTTCGGGATACGACGGTCAACGACGCACTACGTCCGCGAGTTCGTCGGCCACTCGCAGTCCGAGTCCCCGCTTGTCGCCGACGTACTCGCTCCGGTCGTCGCCGTCGACCAGCAGGGCCCGCGTCTCCGTCTCGCCCATCACGCTCGCGTCGTTGGCGACGACGAACGCGAGGTCGGCCCGCCGCTGTATCTCGCGGGCACGCTCGACCAACCGAGCGTCGTCGCCGTCGGTCTCGACCTTGAACCCGACGATGGGGAGGTCGGGGTGGGCCGCCCGGACGGTGTCGATGAGCTTCGGCGTCGGTTCGAGTTCCAGCGTCAGCGAGTCCTCGCCGCTGGGTATCTTCTCCGGGGCCGCCTCGACGGTGTAATCGGAGATAGCGGCCGCCGAGACGACGGCGTCGGCCGTCGACGCGGCCTCGGCGACGGCGTCGGTCATCTCCGCGCCGGACTCGACCGCGACCACGTCGGCGTAGGGTACGTCCGGCCCGTCGTGGACGAGCGTCACCGACGCCCCGCGGACGTAGCAGGCCTGCGCCACCGCGCGGCCGGTCGCACCCGACGCGCGGTTCGAGAGGGTCCGCACCGGGTCGACGGACTCGGTCGTCGCGCCGGCCGTGACGACGACGTGTTCGCCCGCGAGGGGGCGGTCGCCCGCCGCGCGAGCCGTCGCGGTGACGATAGCCTCCTCGGTGGCTATCTTCGCTTTCCCCTCCTCGACGCGCGGGGCGACGAAGTCGACACCCCACGACTCGACGCGCTCGATGGCGTCCAACACGCCGGGGTGGTCGTACATCGGTTCGTGCATCGCCGGCGCGACGACGACCGGCAGGCCCGCCCCCAGCGCCGTCGTCGCGCAGGTCGTCACCGGCGTGTCGTCGACGGCGGCCGCCACCTTCCCGACGGTGTTTGCCGTCGCCGGCGCGAGTACGAGCACGTCGCCCCACCCGTCGGTCCCACAGAGGTCGACGTGTTCGACCGCCCCCGTCAGTTCCGTCACCACGTCGGCCTCGGTGGCGAACTCGACGGCCCACGGGTGGACGATGCCCGCCGCGCTCTCGGTCATCACGGCCCTGACCGCGGCCCCCCGTCGGCGGAGTTCGTGGGCCAACTCGACCGTCTTGACCGCGGCGATGGACCCGGAGACGCCGAGGACGACGTTGACTCCCGTCAGCATACCAGCCCTTGTGCCGGTCCCGACTAAAAGAGTCCGCTCGCCCTACGCCGACGGCGCGTCGTCGCGCAGCGTCAGCGCGACGGTGAACGCGAGGACGGCGACCAGCACGAGGCCCAGTGCGATAGCCGAGCGCCACGCCGCCGCTCCGGTGGCGGGCGGGGCCAGCGTCGGGACGAGCAGGTACCGCGCGGCGAGCGCGAACGCGACCGCGCCAAGCAGGACCAGTCCCGCGCCCGTGACGTGGACGAACTCGCTGTCCGTCGAGACGGCGGCCCGACCCAGTTGCGTCCCGAGGCTCGTGGCGTGTGCGCCGGCGTCCCAGACCAGCAGGGAGCCCGCGACCGCACAGACGACCAGCGGGGTCGGGAGCCCGAGTTGGGCCGCGCCCAGCGTCGTCAGGAACAGGGCCGCGCTCCCGACGGCGAACCCGGTCGCGGTGTCGGGCACGAGGTCGTACCGGGCCAGCAGCGACGGGAGGCCGACGGCGGCACCGACCACGATGAGCGCGCCCAGAAGCGCCGTCAGCGCGACCGCGGCCGGGCCGACGAGCGTCGCCATCCCGCTGCCGGCCGGCGTCAGCGTCGCCCCGGTGGCGGTCAGTACGGCCACCGCGGCCAGCGTCAGGGCGACGGCGACGACGGTCCCAGTCTGGTAGGCGAGGGTCCGTGCTGGGTCGTCGCCCAGCCAGTCGACGAGCCACGAGCGCAGCGTCTCGCTGGCTCGAACTCCGACCAGCGCGACGACGACTGCGGCGAGGAGAGCGTGTAGCGGGCCGGCGAAAGCCACCCGAAGCACCGCGCCCAACACCGGGACCGCGGCGAGGAAGCGGTCGAACAGCGCGCCGAACGGCGACGCGGCCAGCACCAACTGGACGGCGATGGCACCCCAGACAGACACCGGGACCGACCGGAACGGGACGCCGACGTCGTCGAGGCGGGCGAGCGGGCCGTCTTCGGCCGGGCTCGCACCGGGGTGCCACGACGCGAGGACCGGGACCGCCGCGTGCAGCGCCACCGCGGCGAGGACGACGCCCAGTTGGAGCGTGACGAAGCCGACGAACGGCGTCACCGTCGCCGCCGCGAACGCCGCCGCGGCGACTACGCCAGCCACGTCGAAGGTGGCGTTGAGGTTCAACAGGACCCCGAGGACGACGCCCACGAGCAGGACGTTGACTCCCTCCCGGAGCGCGGTCGAGAGCGCGTCGCCCGGCCCGTGGCCCTCGTCGGTCGCGTCGAGGACGACCAGTGCCGTCCCGAAGGCAAGCCCCAGACAGACGGCGAGCGCGCCCGCGGTCGGCGCGAGCGCCGCCACTGCACCGAGCAGGCCGACGCCGGCCACCACGCCGAGGCTGCCCGCGGCGACGCGGGCGTTCGTCTCGCCGCCGAGCGCGACCGCCCCGCCGCCCAGCGCCAGCGCCCCGAGGACGGCGACGACGGCCGCACGCGGCGTGCCGATGCCGACGCCGACCGCCAGCGCGACCGCGACCGCGACCGTCGCGGCCAGCGCTGCCCCCGAGCGGGCGGGCCGGCGGTCCGGCGTGACGGCGCTCACGCCGACCACCCCGCCATCGCCCGGCGCAGCGCCGCCGAGAGCGGTTCCGACGGCGACCAATCGACGAGCCGGACCGTCCCGCGGAGGTCGTCGACGCGCTCGCCGCGGTCGAGCGCTTCGAGGGTCGCGCCCGGCGAGTCCGTCGCGGTCACGTCGGGGCTGATGAGCGTGACCGCGTGGCCAAAGGCCGACAGTCGCTTGGCGGCGTCGGCCGCCCGGTCGTCGAGCAGCGGCGTGCAAAACACCACCTGCGCCCCATCGGGGAGACGGCGTTCGAGCGTGGCGAGCGGGTCGCCGCCGTCGGCGACCCCGTAGCGGCGGTCGACCTCATCGACGGACTCGAAGAACGTCCGCTCGACGCCCTCGAAGAACCACGTGTCCGACCCGTCGTCGGACGGGGCCGCCGCGCCGACAGCGTCGGCGAGGAACCGCCGGACGCGCTTGGCCTGTGCGCGGTCGGCGTCGGGCGCGAGGTAGTCCCCGGCGTCGAAGGTCGCCGCGCCGACGCGGTTGTTCGCCGCGAGCAGGCGGCACGCGACCTGTTCGGCGGCGTAGGTGCCGAACTGGACGGCGGTCGGGCCACGTGGCGTCGCCGAGACGTGGTGTCTGGTGTCGACCAGCGCGACGACGCTCGCGGCCCGCGTCTCCCGGAACTGCACGGTCGCCAGTTCGCCGGTCCGGGCGAACCGGTTCCAGTCGATGCGGCTCATCGGGTCCGTCGAGTGGTACTCCCGGATGGCGTGGAAGGAGACGCCCGTCCCGCCGGCGTCGGTCGGGACACGGCCGCTGTGGCGAAGCGTCTGTGCGGGCACGTCGAGACCCTCGACGGGAGCGCGACAGGTCAGCGGCGAGTCGACGGCCACCGCCGTCCGGTACTCGGAGCCCCCGGTAAGGTTCCGGCAGACGACCGTCGTCTCGCCGAACTCGTGTTCGCCGCGGCGGGCGCGGACAGTGTAGGTGACCGACGCGGACTCGCCGGCGTCGACGGTCGTCCCGAGGCGGGGCGAGCCGTCGACGACCGGGAGCCGGTCGGGAACGCCGTCGACGACGCGCACGTCGGGGAGGTAGTCGTCGCCATCGTTGCGGACCGTCACCGTCACCTCGACGTCGTCGCCGGGCGTCGGCGCGGGCGGGTCCAGCGAGCGGGTGACCGACAGCCGCGGCTCGGGGGCGTCGACGGCGGACTCGTAGGCCGCGTAGACCAGCCCGACGGTGGCGGCGACGAAGACGGCGGCGTTACCGGTGACGACGCCGACGGCCCCGGCGACCAGCGCCGCCGCGACGCCCACTGCGCGGCGGGGCGACCGGCGCTCGCTCACTGCGGCTCACCCCCGTCGACGACGCGGCGAAGCTCCGCGACGGTCGCTCGCACCTGCCGGTCGAACCCCTCGCCGCTTGCCCAGTCCCGCAACTGGACCGACAGCGGCGGGTCCGGAACGTCGCGGCCGCCGAGGAACGCCGCTGCGCGCCGGTCGTCGGTCCACGTCCCGTTCTCGACGGCCTGACCGGCCTCCGCCTCGTTGTACCCGCGCCGGACGAGCGCGCGTTCGACGGTCTGTCGGAGCTGCCAGCGCACGTCGGCGGCGTAGCTCGCCTGTAGCCCGTCGTACGGGTCGACGCGACCGTCTATCTCCGCGAGCAGTTCGTCGAAGTCGGCACCGGCGACGCGGGGGTCGGCCGCGACCGCGTCGGGCGTCGGCGCGGGGACCTCTATCGGGTCGCCGTCGTCCTCGGGTGCGCCGCGCGAGCGGTCGTAGGCGACGTACAGCCCGAACAGGCCGACAAACGCGCCCAGCAGGAGCGTGAACGAGCGCAGCGACTCGACCGCGGTGGGGTCCGGCGGGGCCGGGACGAGGCCGGGGAACGTCGCGACGAGGACGCTTCCGGCCAGCGCGGCGATGCCGACGACGGCGGCGGCCGCCCAGAGCCGTCCCGGCGCGGTCCGCTCGACGGTAGCGTCTATCGTCGCCCGCGTCGCGTCTCGGGTCCGCGCCGCGGGGTCGTCGGAGGCCACCGCGCCGGTCGTCGCCTCGGACGCCGTCGCGTCAGTTGCCGCGTCGTCGGCGTCTCGCTCCGTCGTCTCGGTGGCGCTCATCGGTCCTCACCCCCGCGCCGCAGGCGGGCGTAGGCCGCGCGAGCGCGCTCCAGCCGGTCGTGCGAGGACGAACCACCGCCGTACTCCAGTTCGCGGTAGAGGGCCGTCAGTGTCCGGACGGGGGCCGCGGGGAGCCCCGCGTCGATGGCGGTCCGAGCGTACTCGCCGGGCGTCGTCGCGTCGGGATTGGGTACCGACACGAGGTCGGTCAGCCACGCCCACGCCTCGCGGACCGAGGACGGCGTCGGCGTCGGGTCGTCGGCCGCGGACGGCTCGCTCGCCCCGCCGTCGTCGGCGCTGTCGTCGGAGAGGAACCCCGGCGATGAGAGTCCGTCGCGAACCGACGGCAGGAGCCCGCTCCCGGCGGTGAGCGAGCCGAGCGCGGTCAGCGGCGCGGCGACGAGCGCGCCCAGCGCCCCCGGGAAGACCCGGAGGCTCCGTCGGGCCATCCGACCGAACGGGCCGAGACCGGCGGTGAGGCCGCGCGCGACGCCGCCGGCGATGCTCCCGACGCCCGCGGCGACCCTGCCGAGCGCGCCGGCCCCGGTCAGCAGGACCAGCGTCGTGAGCCGCGGGATACGCCCGACGACGCCGGCGAAGGGTATCCCGGGCAGCGAGAGCGCGCCGAGGCCGGGCAGGGAGCCGTCGACCCCGTCGACCGAGCGGGCCACGGCGACCGCGAGGTACGCCAGCCCGCCCACCACGAGGACGGCGAACAGCTTCGGGACGAACGACAGCGGGTCGCCACCGCCGGCCGGGGCGGTCGCGGCGCTGGGGGTGTCCGTCGGCGTCGGGTCGGGCGTGGGCGTCGGCGTCTGTGTCGCTGTCGGTGTCGTCTCCGGGACCGACGGCTCTGTCGGTCCCGCGACGGTCGGGCCAGTGTCGAGTTCGGCGTCGAGGGCAGCCGGGAACAGTCCGGTGGCGAACACCACGGCACCGGCACAGAGGAGGGCGAGGGCGGTGCGGACCAGAGTGGAGGGCACGTTAATCGTAGTTCATGCCAGCGAAGCTAAAATATTGTCCTTGGCAAAACCGGGGTCGGACCCACCAGAAGGATTTTCATTCGTTGACAGCAACGTCGATACACTGTATGGGGTCCCTCGCACGACGCATCGTCCTGACGCTCTCGCTGCTGGTGGTCGTCGACCTCGCGGTGGTCACGGCCGTCGCCGCCCTCCTGACGCCGTGGCTGTCGCCGCTCCGAGCCGTCGTCGCCGACGCTCTCCCGCTGGGCGGCGCTTCGGCGGCCGCCGCGTGGTGGCTCGCCGTGGTCGCTCCGGCGCTCGTCGCCTTCGTCTGGGCACAGCTCCGGTACACGCGGGCACAGACCCTCGCGGAGGTCGACGCCCGGGAGGTCGGTCCCGACGAGTACCCCGACCTCCACGGACGGGTCCAGCGGCTCGCACAGCTCGCCGACGTTCGCCCGCCGACCGTCGCGGTCGCGGCGACGGACGTCCCGAACAGCTTCGCGGTCGGCACGCTCGGGAGCGCGACCGTCGTCGTCAGCGACGGCCTGCTCGCCGCGCTCGACGGCGACGAACTCGACGCCGTGCTGGCCCACGAACTCGCGCACGTCTCGAACCGGGACGCGACAGTGATGACGCTCGCCAGCTTCCTGCCGGCGCTGACCCGTGGCGAGTACGGTCCGCTCGACGACTTCCTCCCGGGTCGCCGCGGGAGCCGGGCGCTCGCCGCCGTCGCCGCGCTGGTCGGGGCCGCGGTCCTGAGCGTCCGTTTCGTCGACGCCCCCGTCGCCAGCCCGGCATTCGGGGCCGCGGTGCTGTTCCTGTCGGCGGTGACGGTGGTTCTGGGGGGCGTCCTGCTGGGCGTGTTCACCGCGCCGGTGGTCGTCCTCGGCCGGTCGCTCTCCCGGTCGCGGGAGTTCGCGGCCGACCGGAGCGCGGCGGCGCTCACCGGGAAGCCGGCGGCGCTGGTCGACGCCCTGCGGTCGCTCGACGACGGGGTCGAGGGGACGCCGGCGGCGGACAAGCGCCGCGCGTATGCGAGCGTTCGCGGACTGTGTTTCCTCCCGCACGGCTTCGACCCAGCCGGGGAGCACGACGACGACCCGATAGCGGTCCGGTCGCACCCGCCGACGCGCGAACGAATCGACCGCCTGCGCGCCGTCGCGGGCGAGGCGTAGCTACTCCGCCTCGTCGTCGGCGAGGCTGGGGTGGGGCGTCGGCTCGCTCGGCATCGGCTCGGCGAAGTACCGCCGCATCACCTCCAGTGACTCCTGCTCGCGGCGTTCGCGCTCCTCGTCGGAGATCTCCTCACAGCCCGGCGGGACCGGCCGGCCGCGGTCGGTGAAGTACCCCTCGGGGGCGGTCCAGTCGTGGTAGAAGTCCACGTCGGAGTCCTCGACGAGCGCGAGGCCGACCTGCGCGCCGTGGCCCGCCGCGACGATGGCTTGGTGGTGGCGCTCGGCGAGGCGGCCGGCGGCGTAGAGGCCGTCGACGGCGGTCCGGCCCACGTCGTCGGTGCCGACGAACTCCTTGGAACCGCGGTCGATGCTCTCGACGCCGAGTCCGTCCAGATACGACGGGTCGGACCACGAGGCGGCGACGAGGTACGTCGCGTCGTACGCCTCGCCGTCGGTCAGCGTCACCTCGAAGCCGCCGTCGGTCTCGACGGCCGAGTCGGCCTCGCCGTCGATGAACCAGACGCCGGCGCGACGGGCTTGGGCCTGCATCAACTCCAGCAGGAGGCGGGGGTTGACACCCGCCGGGAAGCCGGGGTAGTTCTCCAGATGGGCGTTCCGTCCGAGGATGGACTCGCCAACGGAGACGATTCGGGTCGAGAGACCCGCGCGGGCGGTGAAGATGGCCGCCGAGAGGCCGGCCACCCCGCCGCCGACGACGATGACGTCCTCGCGGTCGTCTGTCATGGGCGTGCGTGCTCACTGCCCGACCAGAAAGCTGCCGGTTCGCGCTCGGCGGGGTCGACAGACCCGCCTGTACGGACCTCTCGGCGGGCGTTACCGGTATCTGACCCTACCCGAAGCCTCATAACGGTTCACCTGCTAGACGTGGCGTAATGACCGACACCGTCGACGAAGTCGACCTGCCATACGACGACGACGCCTCCCAACAGAAGAAGATAGAGGCGCTGCAGGAGCGGCTCGAGGTGCTCGAAGCCCAGAACGAGGAGATGCGGGACAAGCTCCTCGACGCGAACGCCGAGAACAACAAGTACCAGCAGAAGCTCGAACGGCTGACCCACGAGAACAAGAAGCTCAAGCAGTCGCCGCTGTTCGTCGCCACCGTCCAAGAGCTCACCGACGAGGGCGTCATCATCAAACAGCACGGCAACAATCAGGAGGCCCTGACCGAGGTCACCGACGAGATGCGCGAGGACATCGAGCCCGACGACCGCGTGGCGGTCAACAACTCTCTCTCTATCGTCAAGACGCTGGACGACGAGACCGACGTTCGCGCCCGCGTGATGCAGGTCGACCAGTCGCCGGACGTCACCTATCAGGACATCGGCGGCATCGAGGAGCAGATGGAGGAGGTCCGCGAGACCGTCGAGATGCCTCTGAAGAGCCCCGAGATGTTCGAGGAAGTGGGCATCGACCCACCCAGCGGGGTCCTGTTGCACGGGCCGCCGGGGACGGGCAAGACGATGCTCGCCAAGGCCGTCGCCAACCAGACCGACGCCACCTTCATCAAGATGGCCGGCTCCGAGCTGGTGCACAAGTTCATCGGTGAGGGGTCGAAACTGGTTCGGGACCTCTTCGAACTCGCCCGGCAGGAAGAGCCCGCCGTCGTCTTCATCGACGAGATAGACGCCATCGCGGCCAAGCGCACGGAGTCGAAGACCTCGGGGGACGCGGAGGTCCAGCGGACGATGATGCAACTGCTCTCGGAGATGGACGGCTTCGACGACCGCGGCGAAATCCGCATCATCGCCGCCACCAACCGCTTCGACATGCTCGACCGCGCCATTCTGCGCCCCGGCCGGTTCGACCGCCTCATCGAGGTCCCGAAACCGGACTTCGAGGGGCGCAAGCAGATATTCCAGATTCACACCCGCAGCATGAACGTCGCCGACGACGTGGCGTTCGAGGCCCTCGCCGAGGAGATAGACGAGGCCTCCGGCGCGGACGTGAAGGCCATCTGCACCGAGGCGGGGATGTTCGCCATCCGCGACGACCGTACCGAGGTCCGGATGCAGGACTTCCACGACGCGTGGGAGAAGATTCAGCAGGACGACACCGAGGACGAGGACGTCTCCCGGACGTTCGCCTGAGCCGCGTTCCAGAACACAGAAAGCCGTCCGCTTCTCAGTACCGCCATGGCCGTCGCTGACAGACTCCAGTCGCAGGCACGAGCCAGTCCCAAGCGCGTCACCGCCGCCGTCTCGGTCGTCGGCTACGCGCTCGTGTTCGGGGCCTTCGGCGGTGTCCTCCCGCTACCGGAGCTCTCGAACGAGACCGTCATCCTGCTCTCCGACGCCATCGCCGTCGTCAACTCCGCCGCGTTGCTCGCCATCCTCGCCGGCGTCTACTTCATCAAGCGGGGCGCGGTCCGAAAACACCGCGCGGCGATGCTCACCGCCTTCGGGCTCATCCTCACGTTCCTCGTGATGTATCTCACGAAGGTCGGGGGCGGCTTCGAGAAGGCCATCACGGCCACGGGACTCGTCTGGGGAGCCTACATCGTGATGCTCGCGGTCCACATCCTCCTGTCGGCCGTCTCGGTCCCCGTCGTCGTCCACGCCGTCGTCCTCGGGCTGAGCCACTCGCCGGCCGAACTGCGCGAGACGGCCCACGCCCGCGTCGGCCGCATCGCCGTCGCCGCGTGGGGCCTCAGCCTCTTTCTCGGGCTCGTGACCTACGTGATGCTCAACCACGTCTACGGCTGGGTGCCACGAGGGACCGAGGCGGTGCTGCTCGCCGCGGTCGGCCCCTCGCTGCGCGAGTGGGTCGACGGGCGAAGCGGGTAAGAGGCACCGTCACGAACGGAGGAGTAGTGCAAGAGTTCGAGCGCAAGCAACTGTTAGAGCGCATCGAACGGGAGGGGGCGACCGTCGGTGCCGACATCCCCGACGAGATAACGGTCCAAGGGGAGGAGATAGCGCTGCGGTCGTTCGTCTTCGAGATAAAGCGCCGCGACACCGTCCCGCCCGGCGAGCGCGAGCGCGTCGAGCAGGCCAAGAAGAACCTGCGGCGCGAGCGCCTCCAGCGCCGACAGCGCATCGAGGACGGCGCGGTGAGCTACGCCGAGGGCGAGCGGCTGGCGAACGCCATCATCGGCATCGACCGGGCGCTGAACGCCCTCGAACAGCTCGGCCCGGCGAACCTCGAACAGGAACAGCGGGCACAGGAGGCGGCCGACAAGAAGCGCTGGATGACGTTCCTCCGGAAGGCACTGGGCCACGAGGACGCCGATTCGGGCACGGGCCGTGCCGGGCGGAGCCGCTGAGATGAGCCGCAACGACGAGGTCGCGCGGCGACTGGAGGCGTTCGCCGACCTGCTGGAGGCAAACGGCGTCGAGTACAAGCCCCGCGCCTACCGGCGGGCGGCCGAGAACATCCGCGACCACCCGGGAGCCATCGAGGGGCTGGCGGCCGACGGTGAGGCCGCCGTCGCCGAGATAGAGGGGGTCGGCGACGCCATCTCCTCGAAGGTCGTCGAGTACGTCGAGACCGGCGAGATAGCCGAGCTAGAGGAGTTGCGGGACCAACTCCCCGTCGACATGGCCGCGCTGACCGCCGTCGAGGGCGTCGGTCCAAAGACCGTCGGGACGCTCTACGAGGCACTGGGAATCACGACGCTGGACGAACTGGAGGCCGCCGCCGAGGCCGGCGAGATACGCGAGGTGAAGGGCTTCGGCCGGAAGACGGAGGCGAACATCCTCGACAACGTCGACTTCGCCCGCGAGGCCCACGAGCGGTCGTTGCTGGGCGAGGCGCGGCCCTACGGCGAGCGGGTCCGGGACTACGTGGCCGGCGTCGACGCCGTCGAGCGGTGCGAACTCGGCGGCTCCATCCGCCGCTGGAAGCCGACCATCGGCGACGTGGACGTGCTGGTCGGCAGCGACGACGGCGAGGCGGTCGTCGCGGCGTTCACCGACTGGGCGGAGGTCGACCGCGTACTGGAAGCCGGCGAGACGAAGGCGAGCGTCCGAGCCGACGACGTGCGCGTCGACCTCCGAGTGGTCGTCCCCGAGGAGTTCGGGGCCGCACTCCAGTATTTCACCGGGAGCAAGGACCACAACGTCACCGTCCGCAACCGTGCCATCGAGCGCGACCTGAAGGTCAACGAGTACGGCGTGTTCGACGTGGCCGGCGTCGAAGACGACGGCCAGCGGGCCGGCGAGCGCGTCGCCGGCGCGACCGAGGAGGGGGTCTACGAGGCGCTGGGGATGGCGTGGGTCCCGCCGGAGCTGCGCGAGGACCGCGGCGAGGTCGACGCCGCGGCCGGGGACGACCTCCCGGACCTGCTCGCCGAGGGCGAGGTTCGAGGCGACCTCCACACCCACACCGAGTGGTCCGACGGCGGGAACACCGTCGCGGAGATGGTCGCCGGGGCCGCCGCGTTCGGCCACGACTACCTCGCCGTCACGGACCACGCGACCGGGCCCGGGATGGTCGGCGGTGTCGGCGTCCCCGACGACGAACTCCGCGAGCAGATGGCCGCGGTGGAGTCGGTCGCCGCCGAGGCCGACATCGAGGTGTTCACCGGCGTCGAAGCCAACGTCGACGCCGACGGCTCGGTGTCGGTCGCCGACGACCTGCTGGCAGAGCTGGACGTGGTGGTCGCCTCGCCCCACGCCGCGCTCGACGGCGACGGGACCGACCGCCTCGTCGCCGCCGCCGAACACCCACACGTCGACATCGTCGGCCACCCGACCGGCCGGTACCTGAACCGGCGGCCGGGGCTGGACGTGGACGTGGCGCGGCTGGCCGCGGTCGCCGCCGACAACGGGACGGCACTGGAGATAAACGCCAATCCGGCCCGGCTCGACCTCGGGGGCGGCGCGGTCAAACAGGCCGTCGAGGCCGGCGCGACCGTGGTCGTCGACACCGACGCACACTCGCCCGGCGACTTCGAACTGGTCCGCTACGGCGTCCACACGGCCCGGCGGGGCTGGGCGGAGACGGCCGACGTGCTCAACGCCCGCGACGCGGCGGGGGTCCGCGCGTTCCTCGATGACTGACGACCGCCCGCCGCTGGCGCTGGACGCGATGCTGGGGTCGCTGGCGACGCGCCTGCGGATGTGTGGCTACGACGCGGCCTACGCGCTGGACCGGGACGCCGAGGCCGACGACGACCTGCTCGCGCTGGCCCGGACGGAGAGTCGGCGCATCCTCACCCGCGATACCGACCTCGCTCGGCGGGCCGACGACGCCGTCCTGCTGACCGAGCGCGAGGTGACCGACCAGCTCCGGGAACTCGCCGCGGCCGGGTTCGCGCTCCAACTCGACGACGAGCCCCGGTACTGTGGCACGTGCAACGGCCGCGTCGAGCCGGTCGCGTGGCCCGAGCCGACGCCCGAGTACGCGCCGGACCCGAGCGAGGTGGCCGTCTGGCGGTGTCGGGACTGCGGCCAACACTTCTGGAAGGGGAGCCACTGGGACGACGTAGCCGCGACGCTGGCCGACCTGTAGCCCGCCGCGTCGCCGCGCGGTCGGGCTGTCTCGGAAACGGCCCTCGAGGACCGCCTCAGAGGACCGCCTCGACCGGCCGGTCGCCCGCGTGTCGCCGGACCTCGAAGTCGTAGCAGAGCTGCTCGGCGACGAGTTCGTACGCCGTGGCGACCGTCTCCAGCATCGACTCGTCGGGCGGGTGGAGGTACCGCGGCGGCGACTCACGCACCCTGTCGAGGAGTCCCCGGACGGCCCGGCCCAGCGAGGTGTCGGCCCGCGACCGGCGGGTGGGCCACGCCAGCAACACCTCGCAGTCGGCGGGGTCGACGACGACGCCGCGCAGGTCGCCGTGTGGGTACCAGCGCGTCGTCCCGTCGGCGCGTCCGAGCCACAGCCCCTCGACGGTGAGTTCGACCGCCACGTCGCCGACGGTCCACGCCGCCAGCGCGCCGTGGGGGAACAGTTCGGTGCAGGCCACGTCGGCGACGGCGTCTCTGACCCGTTCCCGGTCGGCCTCGTCGAGGCCGTCGACGGCCCGGACGGCGTCGTGGCGGGGCTCCGAGTAGTAGTGCCAGTCGTCGCCGTCGACGACCGCGAGGTGGTCGATGCCGTGGACCCGCCAGCCCGGCACGTCGGCGTCCGCGTCGGGGTCGTCGAGGGCCAGACACGAACCGAGCGCGTCGGCGTCGGCGGGCGTCGCACGGACCACGGGTAGCTCGGTCTGCAGCGGGCCGTCGTCGGTTTCGAGCCGGTGCAGTTCCGCGAGGCGCTGGGGGACGTGGCGGTCGAGTATCTTCGGCGAGACGGCGACGTGGGCGGTCATCCCGGCCGCGAGCAGCGCCTCGACGGCGGCGTTCTCGGCGCGGACCCACGCCCGGAGCGGTGCGCTGTCGCGGTTCGTCACCAGCCTGTGTGAGGTCGAGGCGTAGGTCCGGGAGGGCGGCTGCACGCGTCGGGGGAAGAGGGCGGGGACCGTATCGGTTTCCGTTCCGGCCGGGAACGGCGCGCAATCGGGGGCAGTCCGAACGCCCGGCCCGACCGCCGCAGTCCAGAACGCTTGTTACGCCCCTCCCGTTAGGTGCGAGCGATGACCCTCTCGGAGGAGGCCCGCGAGCGACTGGCGGACATCGTCGAACTCCAACCGACGAAAAACGCCGACCTGCAGGACCGCTGGGGGATGGAAAGCGGGAGCGAGGTCCACCAGTACCTCGAATCCGAACTCAAGGAGCACTACTACCGCAACGAAGACAGCCTCATCTGCGCGACGCCGGAGGCGACCGCGCTCATCGACGGCGAGGACTCCGACCGCGTCCAGACGGTGACCGTGACACCGCTCCAGCAGGCGGTCATCGACGTGCTGGCCGCGCCCGACGAGGAGAGCCAGAGCGTCGTCGCCGTCCTCCACGCGCTCCGGGACGCCGGCGAGGACCCCGAGGTCGACGCGGTCCGGTCGGCGCTGCGGAGCCTCGCCGACAAGGGCATCGTCGAGACGGTCCAGAAGACCGTCCCGACGTTCAAACTCGCCGTCGCGCGCGACCAGATAGACGTGGCCCTCGTCGAGTAGCCTACTCGTCCAGCCCTGGCCGACGACGGCGGCGGCGGTCGTCGAGCAGTCGTTTGCTGGCTGCGCCCGGCCCGCCCTCGATGGGCCACCCCGACGTGCGCCACGCCGGCGGTTCCGGCTCGAACGACGGGCACGCGCCGCGACACTCGCCGGCCGTCGGCAGTCGCTCCTTGGCACCACAGTGCGGGTAGACGCCGGACTCGTCGGCGCACAACGAGAAGTGCCGGCAGTCGGGCCGCATCGTGTCCGCGTAGGCGCGCCACCCCCGCTCGTAGGCCCGCTCGGCTATCTCCAGCCGCTTGGCGCGCTTCCACTCGGGGTCGGCGTACTCGAAGCGGGCCGCGCTCGCGCCGTCGTCGGGCCGGTCGAGGATTCGGGTCCCGGGGTCGGAAACGGCCAGTGAGCGCGGTTGCCAGACCGCGTCGGCGGTGCCGGCCGCCGGGTCGACGGTCAGGACACCGGCCTCCCCCGGGAGGTCCGCGAGCAGGACCGGTTCGACGCGCTCGCCGGTGGCCGCGCTGGCGACCCACACCTCGTCGGCCAGCGAGAGCGCCGCGTCGCGCTCCAGTTGCGGGACGAGGTCGCGGGCGGCGCTGGCCGAGAGGTCGGGCTTGTTCTCGATAGCGACGACCCGGCGGAGCCAGTCGGGGTAGCGGTGGCGACGCCGGATTTCGATGCGGTTGCCCCGCTTGCGCGTCTCGACGGCGTCGCGGTCGGCGGCGGCGTGGACCGCCTCGCGGACGTACCGCCACGGGTAGCCCGGGTCCGGCAGGGCCTCGCGGTAGTAGGTCCACTCCGCAGGGGCGTTCCGGACGACGTGCAACAGGTCCGAGTCCAGCGCCGCGGCCCCGAAGCGGGCGCGCTGGCGGAGACCGTCGGGGTCGCATTCGAGGACGACGGTGTCCCAGCGCCGGTGTTTGGTCCCGAGTTGCCGCGCGACGAGGACGGCCGAGTCGGCGCGAGCGGGGTCCCACGACCGCTCGGCCCACTGGCAGACCGCTAGCTCGAAGGCGAACTCGGAGTCGACGGCGCGCACACTCGGCGTTGACCCGCTGTCGGTAAAACCCCGTGGGTCGCCGAGCAGACAGCCGTGTGAATTATTTAGATATACCAGTCCCAGAATATATCCCGCGTAGAAGCCACGGAAGTAACTCGCTAGCAGGAATAGTTGGCAGAGCCGTTTCCGGCATCATTAGGTTTTTGTATAAAGCTTTTGACGGCATATCTGTTAATGTCAGCAGAATCACCCGGGGACAACGAGCAGTACTGTCGAGAGTGTGGCGAGATAATCCTCTCGAAGGCGGAGATATGTCCGGAGTGTGGGGTCCGGCAGCAGAACAACGCGACCGCACAGCAGGGCCAACAGCCCAGAAGCGGCGGCGGGAGAGCTGGGGGCGGCGCGGGAGGCGGAGCCGCCGTTCAGAACGCCCAGCCGGCCGGTAGCCAGAGTTACGGGCTCATCTTCGCCATCATCGACTCGTGGAAGTACCAGAACGTCCTCCGGCACCTGCTGAACATAATTCTGGCGCTCAGTACCGTCGGCGTGTATCTCGGCGTGTTGCTCGTCGAGGGACTGGTCCACTACCGGAACCTGAACAACGGCGACAGCCAACCGTACGACGAAAGCAAACAGAAGGTGTGGACGACCTTCACTCACGTCCAGTGAGTGGCAGCGATCCGGAAACACAATCGCCTGAATCATAAATGTCAGATAGAGACCGTTCCGATGACGACGAGGACTTGGTGCATTGTTTCGAGTGCGGCGCGGAGATACGGCGCAGCGCGGAGATCTGTAAAGAGTGTGGCGTCAGGCAGCAGGACGCACCACCGGCCGCAGCGGGGACTCCGGCGGGGTCGTCGCAGTCCGCCGCGGGCGGACAGGCGACCCAAGGGCAAGGGACGACTCAGACGGCGGGGGCTGAGAGTACCGATTATCTGGAGGAATACAGCATCCTGCAGTGGCTCGTCGCGATAGTCGTCGGCGTTGCCACGTTCCCGGTCGGGCTGATCGTTCCGGGGTACATGCTCTACAAGGCCTCCAACGGGACGGGGAAGGAACAGAGCGGGCTGGAGGCGTGGACGGCCATCCTCTTCGGTATCATCGGCATCATCGCCGTCGAGGTCGGCGGGAGAACCGCGGCAAAGGTGCTGTGGGGACTGTTCGTTCTCGTCCTCCTCTTGCTCGCCGTCGTCCTCCTCGGCATGTAGCGGACGGACCGGGGCCGCCCACGGTGTTGCCGGCGGGCAGCCGGTTTTCAGTTCCGAACTGGCGATAGTTTCGGGCAGCCCGGCGGGTCAGGCTGCCGTCACTGGTTCAGGTAGCCGCCGATGGCACCGCCGGCGGCGTAGCCGATGGGCGAGAAAAACAGGAGGCCGATGAGGTTCGTCAGCGCGCCGAACCCGGCCATCATCGCCATCCCGCCGCCGGTCTGGGCCATCCCGGACCCGGTGGCGGCACCGAGGACGCCGCCGAGCAGGAACGAGCCGGGGATGTAGACGACGTTGAACGCGACAGCCGCGACCATCCCGGTCACGAGGGCGAACTTGACCGCTTCGCCCGTGTCGTCGATGGTCGTGAACAGGGTCACGACGGCCGCACCGAGGAATATCTCTTTGAGCGTCGGGACGAGTCGCACCAGCGTCCCGAGAATCGGGACGAAGCCGGCGAGGAGGAGGGCGACGAACGTCACGGCGACCGATTTCTTGACGGCGGTTTCGTCGAATCCGAATATCATGTCTTCGGTCGTACTATATCCCCGCCGTATAAAATAGTAGCGAGCAGTCGCCGTCGCTGTCGACGCACGGTAGGGAGGCGTTACCCGCCGGTGGCCCGTAACCTCTCGCAGTCGTCCCGGTGGGCCGGGACGCGCCGCCCCGGGCGGCGCTATCCGGAACTGACCGACTCAGTCATCGTAGTTCTCGTCGATGAACTCGTGGGCCTGCTCCAGTATCTCCCGGGGACCGTCCTGCGTGACGGTGTTGACCGCTTGGTCGTAGTCGCGCCACTGCATGTCGCGATGTTCGGTCGACAGTTCGGCTGACGCTTCGTAGGACTTGGCGACGAACAGGTGGACCGTCTTGTGGATGGTGTTGCCGTTCGCCTCGAACACGTAGTCGTAGTCCTCGCGGAACCCGTCTAAGAGCCGGAAGTCCTCGATTCCGGCCTCCTCTTTCACTTCGCGGATGGCGGTCTGCTGAAGTTCCTCCTCGCCCTCGACGCCGCCCTTGGGGAACTCCCAATCGCCGGGGCGGGACTTGAGCAGCAGGTACTCACGCCGGCCACGCGTATCGCGAAAGAGGATGGCTCCCGCGCTCGTGGCCTCTATCATTACCCCGTTGGTAAAACGTCGGTACTTAAGTGAATATCGGAGAGCGAATCGGGCGACCGCGGCCGTCTCGGTGGCGGTCGGTCGGCGGGCGACGCGAACAGATGCGTTTTTGGTGCTCGCCGGACAGAGTGGGTGACAGATGCCCTTCGTCACCACCCTGCGGCTCACCAGCGGGGACCGCCACCGCCTCGACGACGTCGTCGCGGACATCAAGGAATCCGCCGAGCGCAAGGGGGTCGAACTGAAGGGCCCCCACCCCGAGCCGCCGTCGGAACTGCGCGTCCCGCAGTCCAAGACGCTCGGTCCCTCGGGGGACCGGTTCGAGCCGTGGACCCACACCGTTTACGTCCGAACCATCGAAATCGTCGGCTACGAGGAGTTCGCCCGCGACGTGACTCAACAGACATTCCCCGGCGGCGTCCACGTCGAGGCCGACATCGAACAGCGGACCCACGCCAGCGGCTCCTGAACGGCGCGGCCGATAAGTCGGTGGCCGCCGTCGGCCCGGTATGGACACCGACCTGTACGACCGCCTCGTCTCGCTCCGGCGGACGTTCCACGCGTACCCCGAGCCGGCGTGGTGCGAGTTCTACACGACCAGCCGCGTCGTCGACGAACTGGAGCGAATCGGCGTCGACGAGATACGCGTCGGCCCGGAGCTTCTCGACGCCGACGCGCGGATGTCGGTCCCCGACGGCGAGACGCTCGAGGAGTGGCACGACCGGGCGCGGGAGGCGGGCGCTCGTGCCGACGTGCTCGAACAGACGGCCGGCGGGCTGACGGGTGCGCTGGCGGTGCTGGACCGCGGCGACGGCCCGACGGTTGGTCTCCGCGTCGACGTCGACGCCCTGCCGATACGGGAGAGCGACGCCGACGCCCACGCGCCGGCGGCCGGCGGGTTCCGGTCAGGCAACGAGGGGTACATGCACGCCTGCGGGCACGACGCCCACGCGACCATCGGCCTCGGCGTGCTGGCGGCCGTCGCCGAGAGCGACTTCCGCGGGACGCTGAAGGTGCTGTTCCAGCCCGCCGAAGAGGTCATCGGCGGCGCGAAGGCCGTCGCCGAGAGCGGCGTGCTCGACGACGTGGACGAACTGCTGGCGGTCCACATCGGCTTAGACCACCCGACGGGCGAGGTGGTCGCGGGCGTGGGCGGGTTCCTCGCCGTCCGACAGTTCGAAGCGACGTTCTCCGGGGAGTCGTCCCACGCCGGCGGCCACCCCGCACAGGGGCGGGACGCGGTGCAGGCGCTGTCGACGGCGGTCCAGAATCTCCACGCCGTCCGTCGGCACGCCGACGGGGCGACGCGGGTCAACGTCGGCGTCGTCGAGGGCGGCACGGCGACGAACATCGTCCCCGAGCGCGCCCGCATCGAGGGCGAGGTGCGCGGCGAGACGACAGCGCTGAAAGAGTACATGAGCGAGCGGACCGACGACGTGGTCGAACACGCGGCGGAGATGCACGGCTGCGAGTGGACCGTCGAGACGACCGCCGAGGCCCCCAGCGCCGAGAGCGACACCGGGCTGGCGGACGTGGTGTACGACGTGGCGGGGACGGTGGCGGGCGTCGACAGCTGGCTCCACGAGGCACCGCTTGGCGGCAGCGAGGACGCCACCTACCTGATGGACCGCGTCCAGCGAACCGGCGGCCGGGCCACGTTCGTCGGGGTCGGCACCGACCACCCCGGCGGCCACCACACGCCGACGTTCGACGTGGACGAGCGGTCGCTGGCCGTCGGCGTGGACGTCCTCGCCGGGGCGGTAGCGCGGCTGGGCCGGTAGCTCACGCCTCGGGGCCGCGCCACGTGGCGAACGTGACCGTCCGGTCGGTGTTCCGTGACGCCCAGTGGACCCTGACCGTCGCGCCGGTCAGGTCGAGTACCCCGCCCGAGAGGCCCGCGTCGGCGGCGTCGAAGGTGGCGGTGCTGCCGGCCGAGAGCCGGGACGTGGTCGACACGCCCGCGTCGAGCGCCTCGAACTCGTACCGCCCGTCGGGGTCGCCCGGCCCCGAGTAGGCGGCCCCTTCGACGGTGACGGAGACGGTCCCGGCGGGGACCGGGTCCCCGCTGGCGTGTGTTATCCGCAGCGTGTCGTCGCCGCTGGACGCGTACGCGTACTCGAAGTCGAACGCGGTCTGTGGCGTGTCGGCGTCGGTCGCGTCCTCGCCCAGTCCGAAGGCGAAGGTGGCGGCCGTCGCCGCGAGCAGGACAGTGATGGCGACCATCAGGACGACGCCGACGACTGGCGAGACGGCTCGGTTCGCTGACGTGAGTCGTGTTGCTGTCATGGATTCCCCCCGGCGCGGGCCGTCGGCGACGGCCACGCGCTCGTTTTCACGTTAGTTCACTTCGGAAGTGGTCGAAATAAATATTGTCGTCCTAACTGAGACGACGGCGCGGCTCGGCGTCCGAGCCTCGGCGAGAATCCGCGACGGTTCGGGGCGGTCGGTTCCACGGCGGCACGGCCTGTCGGTCGTCGGGAGTCAGTACTTGGGTTCCGCGCCGGTCGCGGCGTAGATGTCGTCCATGATGGCGTCGCGCTCGCGCTGCCACGCGTCGAGGCCCGAGGGGGTCTCGGGGTAGGACTCGTAGTGGTCGAGCAGGCGGTCGGCCAACTGCTTGGTCCGGTAGAGGTCGCGGATGGTCCCCCAGTGGCCGAAGCTCTTGACCGCGGTCCTGAGCTTCAGGCCGAGACCCACGCTGGTCGACCCCGAGTACAGCGCCTCGGCGAGTTTCGTGGCCGGCAGTGCCGCCAACAGCCCCATCAGGTCGTCCACGTCGTAGGCCGTCGCGAAGATGTTGTACACGTCCAAGGCGGCGTAGCGGGCCCCGAAGTGGTCCATCACGCGCCGGTTGTACTCCCAGAGGGCCGCCTCGTCGTCGGTGCGGCCATCCTCGATGGCCTCGATGGCCTGCTCGGCGGCGTACTTGCCGGCGTAGGCGGCCCCGGCGATGCCGCCGCCGGTCGTGGGGTTGACGTGGCCCGCGGCGTCGCCGACCGCCATGTAACCGGGTGCAACGGCCGAGTCGTACGGGCGGCGGGTCGGCAGCGCCGCCCCGAGTTTGTCCGTGACGGTCGCGTCCTCGAACTCGGCGCGGCCCTGCAGGTCCCGCTTGAGGTCGTCGACCAGTTCCATGGGTTCCTCGTTCATCTGGAACCCCAGCCCGACGTTTATCTCCGTCTCCGTCCGCGGGAAGTACCAGAGGTAGCCCGCCGAGCGGTCGGTGGGTTTGAACACCAGCGCGTCGTCCCACTCGACCGGCTCGTCGACCTCGACGATTTCGCGGTAGGCCGAGCAGAACTGCGAGTACTGGACGTTGGTGTCGAAGGTGGTCCCCTCGAAGTCGACCTTGTCTTGGAGGACCGACAGCGCGCCCGCGGCGTCGACGACCACGTCGGCGTCGTAGGTGACCGCTTCTCCTTTCCGGGTGGCGTCGATGCCGGTGACTCGGCCGTCGTCGGCCTGTCGCACGTCCTGGACGACGGTGTCGTAGTGAAACGTCGCGCCCGCGGAGGTCGCCCCGTCGATGACCCGCCGGCCGTACTCCCAGCGGTCGATGACGGCCAGTTCGCCGGGCACCGGAATCTCCAGCACCGTGTCCTCTTGGGGAATCTCGAAGCGCCCGTGGTCGACGCCGGTGTTCGTGAACGCGGGTTCGAGTTGGGACTTCGGGATGGCCTCGGGGAAGTCGCTGGCCCCCTTCAACGCGTCGCCGCAGGCGATGTGGCCCGCTTCCTCCTCGTCCTTGCGCTCGACGACGACGGCGTCGTACCCCGCGTCGGCGAGCGTCGCGGCGGCGTAACACCCCGACGTCCCCGCACCGACGACGACGACGTCGTACTGGTGTGTGGTCATGCCCGCCCGTCGTCACCGGAGGGGCAAAACGATTCCGGCCTGTCGAACCCGCCGGCCTCTCGGTGTCACGTCCGGGAATAAAGAGTTTTGCCGGGGGGTACCGAACGGCGGGGTATGACCGACTACACCGTCGAGTTCGTCGGTACCGGTGAGACGATCACCGTCGCCGACACGGAGACCATCCTCGCCCGCTGTCTGGAGGAAGGCATCGCACAGGAGTACTCCTGTCGGGTCGGGATGTGTCTCGCTTGCTCCGCCGAGGTCCTCGAAGGGGAGGTCACGCAGCCGGCGGCCCGGGGACTCACCGAGAGCGAGCGAGAGGACTACGCACTGACGTGCATGGCCCGGCCCGCGTCGGACCTCAAACTGGACCGCGGGAAGTACCCGCCGAGCATCGAGCGCGAAGCCGTCGCCGACGGGAGCGACTCGGCCGCGGCCGACGACTGACATCCTTCCGCCCGCACGTTCTCGGAAGATTTTTCGAAGGCGGTCTGGAGGCGTGATAGCGTCCTCTCGGCTGGTCAACCGAATCGGGAGAGGGGCCGGCAGAAAGAAGGGCAGGTCATATAAGCATGTGGCTCGTAGAGTGGAGCGACCGCAGCGTCAGCGGACGGCCGGCGATGACCGACACCCTTTCCCAATCATGACCAGCCGCGTATACAGACTGCACTCGACGCTCGAACTGCCACTCGAAGACGCCTACGACTTTTTCGAGGACCCCGACCTTCCACCGGAAATCGCTGACGTGGACATCACCCGACGGAACAACACGCTCATCGTGAGTGCCGTGGCGAAAGACGACAGCATGAGCAAGTACACGCCGACGGCACAGCTGAAAGCGAGCGTGACGGAGAACCGCGTCTACGAGGAGGACCCTGAAGAGATGGGGCCGTCCAGCGCGGCCAGCACGGGGAGTTCGACCGGCCCACAGTGGGGCGCGCTCAAAGAGGAGGAGGAAGAAGAGATAGAGTCCGAGCTCGTCGAGTACGCCTGCTTCAAGGGCGACCGCGAGACGGTACTCCAGAACACTGCGCTCCAGTACGCGATGTTCGAGGTGCTGTGTGAGGTCGCCAAGATAGCCGAGAAGGGGACACTCACCGCCATCGCGGCGGTCGACGAGGACCTCGAAGCCATCCGCATCGTCGACGGCGAGGAGCGACCCGCCGCCATCAACGTCGCCGAAGAGCCCCGCGACGAGGACGAGGAGGGCGGCGTCGACTGGCGGGACAACGAGTTCATCAACTGACGCCGCCGCCGGTTCTCAGCCGACCGACCCGAGTTCCCCGCCAGCGACGCGCTCGGCGACGGCGATAGTGAGGTTCGCCTCGACGTAGGCCGCGACGAGGATGAGCAGCGCGGCGACGCCGACGAGCCACCCGGCCTCCCGCAGGTCCCGCGTCCGCAGGAGTTCGTCGTCCCACCCCAGCAGGTACCGAACCGTCAGCCAGCCAAAGCGTAGCCCGACGGCCGAGACGATGAGTAACGCCGGAATCTCCAAGACGCCGTGTGGCACGAGAAGCGCCGCGACGACCAGCGGTGGAGCCTCTTGGACGACGAGTCCGACGACGCCGCCGATGAGCAGGCCGTTCAACACGAGTCCGAACAGGGTGACGAGACCGAGCGAGACGGCCCCGAGCAGTATCACCAGCATCGCGGTCAGGTTGTTGACCGCGAGTGAGACCGTCGTGATGCGGTCGGGGAAGAAGGGGTTCGACCCGGCGGTACCGGTGGCAGGGTCGGGGAGCGATTCGATGGGGACCAGACTCCCGAGGAAGAAGCCGACCAGCGTGCTCACGCCGAGGACCAACGCCGCGACGGGGAAGTAAACGAGGAGCCAGCGCCGGCAGACGGCGCTGGCGGCGGTCAGGCGGTCGTTCATACCGGCGACAGGTGCGTCGCCGACAAAAGGACACTGGAGCGGGTGTAACTCGTTGACATACCTGTCGGTCTCCCGAAAAGTACTTACAAAAGCTAATTATATCTCATTACACGATGTCCCAGACAGAGTTCCCCGACTATCTGGACGTTGATTACACCGACGGCGAGGGCGAGTCCCCCGAGGACTACCCCTCCATCAACCACAAGATAGAGAAGGCCATCGAGGTCACCAAGGAGGGCCTCGAGGAGTACGAGAACCCGGTCGTCATGTGGACCGGCGGGAAGGACTCGACGCTGACGCTGTACTTCGTCAAGGAGGTCGCCGACCGCTTCGACCTCGAAGTGCCGCCCGTGGTGTTCATCGACCACTACCAGCACTTCGACGAACTCATCGAGTTCACGAAACACTGGGCCGACGAGTGGGACCTCGAGGTCATCTGGGCCCGCAACACCGACGTGGGCGAGTACGTCGACGAGAACGGGCTGGAACCGGGCGACGACATCCCGGTTTCGGACCTCTCGGAACACAACCAACACCACATCCGCAACATCCTCGAGTACGAGGAGGACGACTTCCCGTTCCTGCTGGACACCTACGTCGGCAACCACCTCCTCAAGACGGTGGCGCTCAACGACACCATCGAGGAGCACGACGTCGACGGCATCCTCTCAGGCATCCGCTGGGACGAGCAGGAGTCCCGTGCCGACGAGACGTTCTTCTCGCCCCGGCACGACCCGGACATCTACCCGCCTCACGACCGCATCCAGCCCATCCTCCAGTTCGCCGAGGCCGACGTGTGGGAAGCCTTCTGGAACTTCGTCGTCCCGGACACGGTCGCCGGCTTCCCGGACGACGGCTACGTCCCGCAGGGCCAGGACGACCTGCCCGAGGGCATCGAGAAGGAGGACGTGCCCGTCTCGCCGAAGTACTTCGCCGGCTTCCGCTCGCTGGGCAGCGAGGTCTCGACGGACAAGTCCGCCGAGGAGCCCGCGTGGCTACAGGACATGGCGAACACGACCGAGCGCGCCGGCCGCGCACAGGACAAAGAAGACCTGATGGAGCGCCTGCGCGACCTCGGCTACATGTGAGGTAGGCGGCCTCCCGGCTCTTTTCCGCCGCAGTTCCCTTCAGTCGTAGGTCCAGTAGCTCGCTGACCCGACAGCGATGCGGACGGCGGTGTTCTCCGCCCACGCGTCCGGGTCGGCCCCGTACCGGCGATTGATGCGCCGACGTATCGCGTCGGCCCGCTCCTCGTCCGTCACGACCGTCGCGGTCCCGTGGAGCGAGAGCCCCCAGACGGCGTCACCGTCGTCGTCCCGCTGGACCGACAGCGCCACGCGGGGGTTGTGTCGGATGTCGGCCAGTTTCCGCCCCGTGGTGACGACCTCGACGGCCCCGTCGTGGTAGGCGAACCACACCGGCGCGGCGTGTGGGCGGTCGTCGCGGGCGGTGGCGAGGTGGCCGACCAGCGCCGCCTCGGTGAGCGCGTCGACGACGGCCGAATCGAGGTCGCCGCCGTCGGTGCGGGCGGGTGCGTCGTCGGCGTCCGCGTCGGCAGCCGTCGCGGCGTCGCCGTCGTCCTCGGGGACCCGGTAGCGGTCGCCGTCGCGTTCGAGTCGCCCCTCGGCGACGGCCCGTTTCAGGGCGCGGTCGACCTCGCGCTTGTCGACTGTCGTCGCTCCCATCAGCGAGTCGACCTGTTCGCGGGAACACCAGCCGTCGCGGGCGGCGTCCCGGACCGTCTCGACGACCCGAGCGGTGATGTCGGTGACCATACGCGAACGGAGGCGCGGCGGCGAGGTATAGCTGCCGCCGGCGGTCCGGCCCGCTCCGACACATATTTTCGCCCGCTGGGCGTACGTATCGACGTGTCGACCCGGCGTGACCGAGCGGTGCTTGCAAGCGTCGTCTTCGTGGTCCTGCTCGCGCAGGTGCTGCTGTACCCCGGCATCGACCGGCTGGTGCGGGCGCTTGGCGCGACGACCGAACTGGACGCGAGCATGTGGTTCCTCGGCGCGGAGTTCGCCGCGTTCGTCGTCTTCGCGGGCGTCTGGGGCGCGTTGAGCGACCGGACGGGGCGGCGGGTCCCGTTCGTCGTCGGCGGCGCGGCCGCCGGGGCGGGGCTGTACGCCCTGCTGGCGTGGCTCCCCGGCGTCGTCCCCATCTCGTTTGCCGGCGTCCTCGTCCTCCGGGCGCTACAGGGGGCGGCGACCATCGCCGCGTTCTCGCTGTCGATGACGATGCTGATGGACCTCGACGGGGGCCACGGGAAAAACATGGGCGCGGCTGGCATCGCCATCGGCGGCGGCACCGCGCTGGGCGCGCCCCTCGGCGGCCAACTGTACGAGGTGCGGACGACGCTGCCGCTGTACGTGGCCGCGGTGCTGTTGCTGGTGGTGGCGACGCTTGCGCTGCTGGTCGACGACCGCGCCCGGGCGAGCGACGCGGGCCGGCTCCGGGAGGCAGTCACCCTGCTCCGGCGGACCCGAACGCTGGCCATACCCTACGCCTTCGGGTTCATCGACCGGCTGACCGCCGGGTTCTTCGCGCTCGTCGGGACGCTGTACTTCCGGGAGGTGTTCGCGCTCTCGCCGGGCGAGACGGGCGTGTTGCTGGCGCTGTTTTTCGGCCCGTTCGCCCTCCTGCAGTACCCCTTCGGCGTCCTCTCCGACAGAATCGGGCGGACGGTCCCCATCGCGGCCGGGTCGTCGCTGTACGGCATCGCCGTCGTCGGCGTCGGACTGGCCCCCGCGCCGACCGTCGCCGGCGTCGGGATGGTCGTCGTCGGCGTCATCGGCGCGCTGATGGCCCCCGCGACGATGGCGCTGGTCTCGGACCTCGCACCGGCGACCGAACGCGGGGCCGCGATGGCCGGGTTCAACGCCTTCGGCAGCGTCGGCTTCCTCGCGGGGGTGCTCGTCGGCGGCGGCGTCGCCGGGACGTTCGGCTACTTCGCCGCGTTCGTCGTGGCCGGCGGCGCGGAGGTCGTGCTGGCGCTGGCCGCGCTCCCCGGACTGCTCGGGCTGGACGGGACGCGGGCCGACGCCGAAGCCGAACCGGAGCCCGAGTCGGGCTGACTCACCGCGACGCCCGGACGGCGTCGAGCGCGTTCGGGTTCTCGACGCTGGAGAGGTCACCCGGGTCCTCGCCGCGGTGGACCGCGCCGATGGCGCGGCGGACCACCTTCCCGCTCTGGGTCTTCGGGAGCGCGTTGACGAACAGCACCTCGGCCGGCCGGAACGGCTTCCCGAGTTCGTCGCCGACGGTGTCTCGGACCGCCGCCCGGAGGTCGTCGCCGGGCTCGACACCGGGTTCGAGGACGGCGTAGAGGACGACGGCCGTCCCCGTGGTGTCGTCCGGCTGCCCGACGGCGGCGGCCTGATTGACCGCGGGGTGTTCCAGCGCCGCGCCCTCGACTTCGGCGGGGCCGACCTTCCGGCCGGCGACGTTGAGCGCGTCGTCGGCCCGGCCGTGCAGGTACCACAGGCCGTCGGCATCGACCTGCGCCCAGTCGCCGTGGTCCCAGAGGTCCGGCCACGTCGACCAGTACTCCTCGACGTAGCGCTCATCGCCGCGCCACAGCGACTTGGTCATCGACGGGCAGGAGTCCCGGGCGACGAGGTAGCCCCGCTCGTGGTCGTCGGCGACCGACGCCCCGGAGTCGTCGACGACGTCGACGGCCATCCCCAGTCCCGGCCCGCCGAGCGTGCATGGCTTCAACTCCTGAATCGGCATGGGCATGAGAAAGCACCCCATAATCTCCGTGCCGCCGGAGATGTTGATGACGGGGCACTCGCCGCCGCCGACGCGCTCGTAGAACCACACCCAGCTCTCGGGGTCCCACGGCTCGCCGGTCGAGCCCAGCAGCCGGAGACTGGAGCGGTCGTGGCCCGCGAGCCACTCGTCGCCGTGCTTTCGCAGCGCCCGGACTGCGGTCGGCGAGACGCCGAAGACGGTGAGGTCGTGGCGGTCTATCATCGCCCAGAGGCGGTCGGGTTCGGGGTGGTCCGGCGCGCCCTCGTAGAGGAAGACGGTGCCGCCGAAGGCGTGGTTGCCAAGCAGCGTCCACGGCCCCATCATCCACCCGATGTCGCTGACCCAGAAGAAGCGGTCGGCGGGCTTGTGGTCGAACCCGAAGTATATCTCCTTGGCCGCCTGCAACAGCGCCCCCGCGTGCGTGTGGACGATGCCCTTCGGTTCGCCCGTCGTCCCGGAGGAGTACAGCAGCATCGACGCCTGCTCGCTGGGCAGCGACTGCGTCTCGTAGGCGTCCGAGCGCGCGCCGACCGCCTCGTCCCACCACGCGTCGCGGCGGGTCCACGTCAGCGACTCGTCGGGCGCGTCGGCGATGCCGAGTCGGTCGTAGACGACCACCTCCGCGACGGCGAAGTCGTCGACGGCGTCCTCGGCGGCCCGGACGGCCGCGTCGGCGGTGTCTTTCAGTCGCACGCGCTCGCCTCGGCGGTGGAAGCCGTCGGCGGTGAACAGCACCGTACACTCGGCGTCGGCCAGTCGCGTGGCCGTCGCGTCCGTCCCGAACCCGGAGAATATCGGGACGGCGACGGCCCCGACCTTCAGACAGCCATAGAGGATGCTCGCCACCTCGGGGACCATCGGCATGTACAGGCCGACGGCGTCGCCGGTCCCGACGCCGGCCGCGTCGAGGTAGTTCGCCACGCGGTTGCTCTGCCGGTGGAGGTCGTGAAACGTCAGTTGGCGCACGTCACCGGGTTCGCCCTCCCAGACGAGCGCGACGCGGTTTCGCGCGCCGCTGTCGCGGGCGGCGTGGCGGTCCACGACGTTGTGGGCGGCGTTTAGCTTCCCGCCGGGGTACCAGTCGGTGAACTGCGGGCCGTCGGTGTCGTCCCGCACCCGGTCGTAGGGCTCGTCGAACTCGATGTCGAGGTAGTCGACCAGTTCGTCCCAGAACCAGTCGACGCCCGAGGCCGGTTCGCCCTCGATTTCGGTGGTCGTGCGCCGTATCAGTTCCTCGTAGTCGTCGATGTCGTGGGCCCGCATGAACTGCCAGACGTTGGTCGACTCGACGAACGACCGGTCGGGGACGTGACGGACGGACTCGAACTCCTCGTCGGCCATGAGTTGACAGACGGTGACAATCACCAAAGTAGTTGCGCGGCGGCGTCCATCGGCGACCCGCGCCCAGCGGCGGCGAAAATCCTGTTACAGGCAACCCTTTTCACCGGGGACGGCCAACCCCGTCGTATGTACGTCCGGGACGCGAAAAACCGCGAGGAGGTCTGGCTGTTGGACCGTATCGAGGAGATGGGGCTGGACGAGACGGCCTTCCGCTCCCGGGATTACGTCGTCGCCATCGACGAACACAGCCACGAGAAGGCCGGCTTCGGCCGCATCCGCATCCACAAGACCGACGAGGGCGACCTGTGTGAACTGACGAGCATCGGCGTCCGCGAGGAGTGGCGCGGGCAGGGCGTGGGCGCACACGTCATCGAGCGCCTCGTCGAGTACGCCGACGACGAGGGGTTCGAGACGGTGTACTCGCTGACGAACGCGGCCGACTACCTCGCGCAGTTCGGCTTCGAGCGCATCGAGCCCGCGCAGTTGCCCGAACGGCTCCGCGAGCGACTGGCGACCAAACAGGAGAACATCCAGCCCGACGCCGTCCCGCTGCGGCTGGCGGTCGACGGGTTCCGGATGCCCGACCGATTCCGCGAGCGGTTCAAGAACGCCTCGACGCAGGAGACCGAGGAGACCTCCGAGCACGAGGAGGGGCCGGAGGACTTCGGCATCGACCCCGACGAGGCGACCTACAAGTACGACACCGGAAACTGACTCACCGGGTGTCGAGTACTTCTATCTCGAAGGTCAGGGTCCTGCCGGCGAGTTCGTGGTTGAAGTCCACCTCGACGCTGTCCTCGCGGACGGCGGTCACGTCGCCGTGGAGATCGTTGGCGGCCTGTACGTGCATCCCGACCGCGGGCGCGGAGCCGACCATCTCCTCGAAGGCCGCCGGGTCGTACTCCCGGACGCGGTCGGGGTCGACCGCGCCGTAGGCCCGCTCGGGAGGCACCTCGACGGTCGCCGTCTCGCCGTCGGTCATTCCGACCAGCGCCTCGTCTAACCCCTCGACTACCTCGCCAGCCCCGACGGTAAACGAGAGCGCCCGGTAGTCTTCGGGGGCGGCGTCCTGTGCATCGTCCAGCCCGTGTTCGGCCGCGACGGCGTACCGCGAGGTGTCGAAGACGGTGCCGTCCGCGAACCGCCCGACGTACTCGATGGTGACGCCGTCGCCGGGTTCGATGACCATACGCCACGTCGGGCGACCACGACCAAAAGCACCCCGGCGAACGGCGCGGCCGTTCGTGAACAACCATGTAAGATTCGCACCGCTTAAGCCACCCCCGCCCGACGCTCCGGGTATGTTCGACCCCGACGAGTTGGACCGCATCCGCGAGGCGAAAGCCGAGTGGGAGGCCGAGGAGGTCCAACCGACCGTCGACCGCTTCGGCGAGCGCCAAGAGACGTTCACGACGGACACCGAGGGGACCGAGGTAGACCGTCTGTACACACCCGCCGACGTGGCCGACCTCGACTACGAGACGGACCTCGGGTACCCCGGCGAGGAACCGTACACCCGTGGCGTCTACTCGACGGGCTACCGCGGCCGACTGTGGACGATGCGCCAGTACGCGGGGATGGGGACCGCCGCCGAGACCAACGAGCGGTTCCACTACCTGCTGGACCAAGGCCAGACCGGGCTCTCGATGGCCTTCGACCTCCCCACCCAGATGGGGTACGACTCCGACGACGCGATGGCCGCCGGCGAGGTCGGCAAGACCGGCGTCGCCATCGACTCCCTGCGGGACATGGAGCGGGTCTTCGAGGGCATCCCGCTGGACGAGGTCTCGACCTCGATGACCATCAACGCGCCCGCCAGCGTCCTGCTGGCGATGTACATCGCCGTCGGCGACCAGCAGGGCGTCGACCGCGCCGAACTCAGGGGAACCATCCAGAACGACGTACTCAAGGAGTACATCGCCCGGAACACGTTCATCTTCCCGCCGGAGCCGTCGATGCGGCTCATCACCGACATCTTCGAGTTCTGCGCGGCCGAGACGCCGAAGTTCAACACCATCTCCATCTCGGGGTACCACATCCGCGAGGCCGGGTCGACCGCCGCACAGGAGATCGCCTTCACCCTCGGGGACGGCATCGAGTACGTCGATGCCGCCGTCGAGGCCGGACTCGACGTCGACGACTTCGCCCCGCAACTGTCCTTTTTCTTCGCTTCCTACAACAACATCCTCGAAGAGGTGGCGAAGTTCCGGGCGGCCCGCCGGCTCTGGGCCTCGCTGATGGACGAGCGCTTCGACGCCTCGGACCCCAAGTCCAAGCAACTGAAGTTCCACACCCAGACCGCCGGCTCGACGCTGACCGCCCAACAGATAGAGAACAACGTCGTCCGCGTCGCCTATCAGGCGCTGGCGGCGGTACTCGGCGGCACGCAGAGCCTCCACACGAACGGGAAAGACGAGGCCATCGGCCTCCCGACAGAGGAGTCGGTGCGGACGGCGCTGCGGACCCAGCAGATTCTCGCCCACGAGTCGGGCGCGGCCGACACTATCGACCCGCTGGCGGGCAGTTACTACGTCGAGTCCCTCACCGACGAACTCGAGGCCGAGGCCCGCGACATCATCGCCGACGTGGACGAACGCGGCGGGATGCGCCGGGCCATCGAGGAGCAGTGGGTCCAACGTCGCATTCAGGACGTGGCCTTCGAGCGCCAGCGCGAGCAGGAGGCCGGCGAGCGGGTCATCGTCGGCGTCAACGAGTTCCAGATAGACGAGGAGGAGGACGAGGACATCGAGGAGGTCGACCCGGAACTGGAGCAGGCCCAACAGGAGCGGGTCGCGGCCATCCGCGAGGAGCGCGACGACGCGGCCGTCGAGGCGGCGCTCGACGACCTCCGGACGGCCGCCCGCGGCGACGAGAACCTCATGCCGTACATCGTCGACGCCGTCAAGACCTACGCGACGACCGGCGAGGTCTGTAACGCCCTCCGGGACGTGTTCGGGGAGTACCAGCCCGGCAGTTCGATGTGAGCGCCGGCACCGCAGTTAACTCCCCGGCGGGCGACCGACGAGTATGCACTTCGACCACGCCGGCATCGCCACCGACGACGCGGCGTCGCTGGCCGCGCTGTTTACCGACGCGTTCGGACTCGAAACCGGACACGAGGAGACGTTCGGCGACCTACGCGTGACGTTTCTGGACGTGGGCGACGGCTACTTCGAACTGCTAGAGCCACTACCCGACGCCGACGGCGCGATTCCGCGCTACGTGGAGCGGGAGGGGCCGGGCATCCACCACCTCGCGCTGGCGACCGCCGACATCGAGGCGGCGCTCGACGACGCCCGCACCGCGGGCATCGACCTCGTCGACGAGGAGCCTCGCCCGGGCGCGTGGGGTCACGAGGTCGCCTTCCTCCATCCCAAGTCGACCGGCGGCGTGTTGCTCGAACTCGTCGAACACTGAGAGCGGAGTCGGCGAGTCGTCGCCCGGTCCGGACGGCGGCGCTCAGTCCGCGTCGCCGCGGACCCGCTCCCAGACATCGCGCGCGCCCTCGGTGACGTTCTCCGGGGGGTCGGCCAGCCACGCCGCGCCGGTCAGTTCCGACTCGTCCACGTCGACCGAGCCGCTGTGGTACTCCGCCCGGAAGTAGACGTCGAGGGTGTGGACGGACCCCTCCGCGTCGGTGTCGGGGTAGTACTTCCGGTGGAAGACCTCCTCGACGCCGGTGATTGTACACCGGACGCCGGTCTGTTCGTTGACCCGCCGGACAGCCGTCTCTTGGATTGACTCGTACTGCCCGCCCTTGCCGTCGCCGGGCAGCGCCCAGATGTCCGCGCCGCGGCCCAGCACCATCAACACCCGGTCGCGGGTGTCGCTCGCGGCCTGCTCGGGGATGTTCTCGCTCAGGTCCGGGAACTCCTCGCCGCTCCGGGTGACGAAGACGACGCTGTTGCCCGAGTAGCCGGTCCCCTGTGTCGCGGTGTACACGTCGGCGTACTCCTCGGCGGTCAGTTCGTACGTCTCCTCGGTGACCGGCACGTCGTCGTACACCGCTTCGAGCGTGTCGATGCGCTGGTCGACGTTGAGCTGATTTATCTTGTCGGCGAGGTTCACGTCTGTCTCGCGGGTGTCCGGGGTTTCGAGGTCCGCCAGTTCCCGACGGGTCTCCTCGTCGAGTGCGTCCTCGTCTATCTCGAACAGCCCGCCACCGCCGTCCCCGTCCGCCGTCCGCTCTTCGCCCGCGCGCTCGCCGTCGTCGGTCATACGGGCAGATTCGCGCGGACGCGGATAAGTACGGCGGTGCCGGGGACGAGCGCGGTTTCGAGGATGAAAAAGACCTTATATTTCGACCGCGGAGTTGCGTGTATGAAAGCCATCGTCTTGGCTGGCGGGTACGCGACGCGGATGTGGCCAGTCACCAAGAACCGCCCGAAGATGCTCCTCCCGGTCGGCGACACGACGGTCATCGACCGCATTCTGGGCGAACTCGAAGCCGACGAGCGCATCTCCGACGTGTTCGTCTCGACCAACGAGCGCTTCGCCGACGACTTCCGCTCGCACCTGTCGGCCAGTTCCTTCGAGAAGCCCTCGCTCACCATCGAGGAGACCGTCGAGGAAGACGAGAAGTTCGGCGTCGTCGGCGCGCTCGCACAACTCGTCGAGCGCGAGCGCCTCGGCGACGAGGACCTGCTGGTCATCGCCGGCGACAACCTCATCAGTTTCGACGTGGCCGAGTTCCTCGACTACTTCCAGCAGTACGACGACCCCACACTCGCCGCCTACGACGTGGGTTCGCTGGAGAAAGCCAAGTCCTACGGCCTCATCGACGTCGACGGCGAGGAGGTCGTGGACTTCCAGGAGAAACCCGCCGACCCCAAGAGTACGTTGGTCTCTATCGCCTGCTACGCTTTCCCCGCGGACTCGATTCGCTTCGAGGAGTATCTCTCGGGGGGCAACAATCCCGACGAACCCGGCTGGTTCATCCAGTGGCTCGTCGAGGACGAACCCGTCCGCGCGTTCACCTTCGACGGCGCGTGGTACGACATCGGCACCCCCGAGAGCTACCTCGACGCCGTCGCGTGGGAACTCGACGGCGAGAACGTCGTCGCCGAGACCGCCACCGTCGAGAACACCACGCTGGGCGAGAACGTCCACGTCCTCCCGGGTGCGGAGGTCGTCAACTCCTCGCTCGACAACTCCGTCGTCTTCCCGAACGCCACCATCCTCGACGCCGACATCCGCAACTCCATCATCGACAAGGACACCCACATCGAGAGCCTCGACCTCGCCGGCGCGCTCATCGGTGCCCACACGCAACTGACCAACGGGAACTGACGGCCGTACCGTTTTCCTCCTCGGGTTTTCTCGCTCCCGCCGGTCGCCGCGGGAACCGCTCCTCGAAAAACCGCTGCTAAAGAGCGCCGCCTCGTTCGCAGGACTCGCTCGGCGTCGAGAAGAGGACTACGCCAGCCACGCGTCCGCGATTTGCAGTGTCCCGCGAGTCCCGTCCCACTCGGTCTCGGCGTCCCACTCGATGCGGCGGTCCATATGCGGGCCGTCGACCACCAGCGTCTCGAACTCGCCGCCTTCCCCGAGGACGTGGACGCCGTACTCGTCGTTGAGCGCTTCGAGGTCGTCGAGCGCGTCGGCGTCGAGCGTCCGGTCGAGCCACGACTCGTCCAGTCCGTAGGCGGCGACCCGGACGATGCGAATCTCGAAGCCGGCGTCGAGCATCGCGTCCGCGAGGTCGCGGGGGTCTTCCTGCCAGAGCGGGGCGAACACCGCGGCTTCGAGGCGCTCGGCCATCGCCTCGATGCGGGTCGTCTGGTACTCGCTCTCGACGGCCCCGGCGGTGAGGCCGGCGATGCCGTCGGGGAGGTCCGCGTCGAGGTCGCGGAGCGCGGCTTCGAGCGGTTCGAGTTCGGCGTCGCCCTGCGCGCCGGCGTCGGCGGCGTCCTCGGCCCCGAAGCCGTCGGGTTCGACCTCGACGAGCGGGATGCCGATACTCTCGGCCGCGAGTGCGGCCAGCCGCGTCGCGGGGACGTGGTACATGTAGGAGTCGCCGTCGGGGTGGACGGTCACCAGCCGCTCGACGGGATAATCCCGCTCCAGCGCCCGGTACAGCGCCCACGAAGAGTCCTTGCCGCCGGAGAACAGCGAAACCCACGCGCCGTCTGCCATGCCCGTCGGTAGCCGGGGCCGGCGTAAATCGCTGTCTATCCCCGCTCGGGCAGTTCGCTCTCGATGTCGGCCTCGCTGACGTAGGCGGCGACGCGCACGCCGACGAGGCTGATGAGGATGCCGGCGAGGATGAACAGCGCGAGCCGTTGGCCGGCCTCCATGGCGAAACGCTGCACTTCCAGCACGCCGAGGTCGGTCGGTTGGACGACGAACCGGTCGAAGACGCCGGCGCGTTCGAGGAAGTACGCCGAGAACCCGCGCACGACGAGGCCGACCGCGACGGCACCGAACGGGAGGTTGACGTAGGCGCTGCGGACCCCCTCCCGCTGGATGAGTTCGTCGAGGAGGCGACCGAGCGAGGCCGCCAGCGCCGCGGCGGTGAGCCACGGCACGGCGTCGAAGAGGAACCGGTTGGCGAGGATGAACGGACTCGGGTCGTCCATCGAGGAGATGCTGAGACCGCCGGCGAACAGGCCCACGACCAACAGCCCGCCGGCGACGACGTAGGTGACCAGCGACACCTGCCCGGAGTACAGCGCCTCGCGGGTCTGGCTCGGGAGCCGCGAGAGGTAGTCGTCGATGCCCAGCCCCTTGTAGATGAGGAACACGCCGACGGCGGCCGCGATGGCCCCGACGGCGATGGTGGGGCTGTCGGCGGCCACCAGCAACACCGGGAAGGCGATGAGGGCGATACCCAGCGGGACGAGGACGGTCTTGCGCAGTTCCTCGTCGGCGAGGAACTGCTTGAGCAGGTAGTAGGTGGACTCGATGTCGCGGGCCTGCCGGACGATGACGCGGTCGACGGCGTCGACCCGGACGCGGCTCTCGACGATGGGGACCAGCCGCTCGTCTTCGGCGCTGTCGACGACGACGACGGCCGAGTCGGGGTCGTGTTCGGCGACGAGCTCCTCGGTCTGGCGGGCTATCTGTCGGTCGGTCCCGACGCCGTCGCTCCCGCCGCCGACGACGGCGACCACCGCGTCGTCGCCGTCGGCTTCGAGGTCCTCGGCGACGCGCAGTCCTTCGAGCAGGCAGTTGACGCGGCTGTCCTCGGGGTCGGCGATGCCCGTCTCGGTGACCAGCGATTCGACGGCCGCGCGGCCGACGACCGGACACGCCGCTCCGGCGGGACTCCCGCGGTCGATACACACTACCAGCGTCGACACAGTGACAGAGACACACGCGCGGATTAAAAACCTCTCGTGACCTCACCGACGGAACGACAGCCCGTCCACGTCGCCGTCGAACGCGCTCGCGACCCCCGCCCCGAGGGCGTAGGCGACCCGCTCCGTGCCGCCCCGGAGGCGGCCAGCGAGGCCCGAGGAGGGTTCGAACTCGCGGACCTCGGCGGGTTCGCCCAGCGTCTCTTCGAGGTGCGCCTCCACCTCCTCGCGGGTGCCGAGTTCGTCGACGAGACCGCGCTCGTGGGCGTCCGCGCCGAGGAATATCTTCGCCTCGGTCTCGCGGAGTCGGTCGGCCTCGACCCCGCGGCCCTCGGCGACGGTCTCGACGAACTGGTCGTAGTAGTCGTCGACGATGCCTTGCAGGTACTCGCGCTCGTCGTCGTGCAGTTCCTTCAGCGGCGTGCCGGCGTCTTTGTACTCGCCGGCGGTGAACTGCTCGTAGGAGAGGCCCGCCCGGTCGGCCAACTCCTTGGCGTTGACCCGCGAGCCGATGACGCCGATGGAACCGACGATAGAGCCCTCGCGCGCCCACAGTTCGTCACAGCCCGCGGCGATGTCGTAGCCGCCGCTGGCACAGACATCGGTGGCGTAGCCGACCGTCGGGCCGTCGAAGGCCTCCGCCGCGAGCCGGATGTCCTCGCTCGGGACGATTTCGCCCCCCGGCGTGTTCAACTTCAGCAACAGCGCTTCCGACCCGCGGTCGTCGTCGGCCCGCTCTATCTGCTCGACGATGTCGTCGGCACCGGCCCCGCCGGGCGGACTTGTGAGCCCGCCACCGCTGTCGCGGGTGATGGGACCTTCGACGGCGACCTCGGCGACGTTGTGCGCGGGGAGATACGAGTCGGTGACGCTGCCGACGAGCCGCACGGCCGCCAGTACCGCGGCGAGCGCGAGGAGGACGCCGAGTAGGTCGGCGAGGTCGCCCGGCACGTTGACGAAGAGGAACCACGCGACGGCACCGACGAGGACGGCCGCCACGAAGGCGACGAGCAGGCGGACGACCGTGTCGCCGGTGGACCTCATTGGTACATGCCGAGGGGCCGAGCGCTGGTGCTCTCCTCCTCGGACTCGCTCATCTGCTTTGCGAGGCGCTCCTTGGCGTCGGCGATGTGCTCGGCTTGCTCGACGAGCGCGTCGGTGTCGACCTCGAACGCGCCGAGCGGACCGATGGCGGTCTGGAGGAGCGCGCGGGCCGCTTCGGGGTCGGGGAACTGCGGGTCGGCCTCGGTCACCAGCGCCGCGCCGGACAGCCCGACGCGCTGGGCCTCGTGGACCAGCGCGCCGGTGGGACCGGTGATAGCGCCGTCCTCGGTGGGCGGGTCGACCGCGGCGTCGTCCAGCAGCGCCGCCCCATCGCCGGTCGCCACGCCGTAGACCGACGGTGTGCCCTCCTTCTCGGCGGGTCGCCCGCTGAGAAACACCGGTGTCACGTCGTTGGCCTCCAGCCAGCCGACGAGACAGCCGGCGAACTCCTCCGCACCGGACGGCGAGACCGGGGCGTCGCTCTGGAGGACCAGCAGGTCCCGGTCGGCGTCCGCGTAGAGGCGGACCGGCGCGCGGATCTGCCGGTCGCCCTCGGCGTAGACGGCGATCTCCGGCAGTCCGTCACAGTGGACGGAGGCGTAGTGAGTCATGTCGTAGGCGTCGACGAGGTGGTCGGCGGCTAGCTTGCCGACCAACCCCACGCCGGGGAGCCCCTCGACGAGCGTCGGGGCCGTCAGGTCGAGGTCCGGGCGGTGTATCTGGACGCGTGCCATACCACACCAGTCGGTCGCCGTCGGCTTGAAAGCCGCGGCCGACGTTCCGAAAGCACTAATCGGGCTGGGACGGACAGTTCGGGTATGAGCGACGACGACAGCGACGAGGACGCCCCCGCCGTCGAACTCGGCGAGGGCCCGGACGTGGAGGGCGCACCGCTTGCCCGTGTCATCGCGCGACTCACGTGGGGCATCGAACACAGCACGGTCGTCGACCGCGAGGGCGAGACGACAGTGCGGACGCCCGACGGTCCGCGGGAACTCGCCGACGTGATGGAGGACGTGGACGTGCCGTACTTCTCCGACCGCCACGAGTTCGAGTCGGCCGTCCGCGAGGCCATCGGCTCCGGTCCGGTCCAGACCGAGTAGTCAGTCGGGGCGGTCGTCGGCCTCGGAGGCGGTTCCGCCGACCGAGTCGCCGCCGAGACTCGCGTCGAGGCTCTTCTCGACGGCGTCGCTGCGGTTCCCCCACTGGCCGCTCGTCAGCGACAGCGCGACGCCCAGAACGAGTAGCGCCGGGACGACCATCGCGGCGAGCAACAGGGCGACGAGGACGAGTTCGGCCAACCCCGGGAGCGGTATCAGCGCGAGCATGGCGCTACTTCCGGCGCGACGGGGAAGCCTTCTGCGGTCACCGCATCGACTCCAGCGCGTAGACGGTGTCCGAGACCAGCCACGCGGTCTCCGAGCCCTCGCGTTCGATGCTGAGAGCGTCGACGGCCTCCTCGTCGTCGACGACGATACGGAACGCGCGGGCGGTGAGCGGGTCGGCTCGGTCCGGTTGCGAGCGTGGCACAGCCACCGCTCACCGGTTCGGAGGGATAAAGCAGTCGTTTCGCGTCCGTAGCGGTGCCGTCTGTCTATTCTGACTCGGCGCGGCCGCGCCGTCTGCCGACGAGGTAGCCGACGGCGAGGAGCGCGAGCGGGGCGACCAGCAACACGCACATCACGAGCAAGAGGACGAGTAGTTCGGGACCACCGGGGAGGCCGGGGAACAGGAGAGCGGGCATAGCGGCCGTCGGGGGCGGTAACACATAGTTGTCACGGCCCGAAGTCGGAGAGCCGCGACTGGAGGCCGGCGACGAGTTTCGACTTGCGCCGGAGCGCCCCGACGGAGACGGGTAACTGGTCGGCGACGGCCGACAGCGTCTCGCGGAACGTCTCCCCCTCGCCGGGTTCGCCGTCGAAGGCGTTGCGCACGCCCTCGCGGACCTGCCAGACGCCGACCGGGGCCCAGTAGTCGTCGGTTATCTCCCGGAGGACCAGACACTTCGCCTGCCGGCCCCGCTCGCGCAGGTGTTCGAGGACGCCAAGCCGGGCCGCGTAGTACGCGCCGGCCGTCTCCTCGACGTAGCCCGAACGGCCCTCGTACCCCTCGTGGGCGCTGGCGAGGTAGTAGCCGGCCCCGGGCCGGGGGTTCCAGACGCTCTCGGGGGCCTTCATCTCGACGAGTTCGAACTCCCACTGGCCCGGGGCCAGCAGGACCCAGTAGCGGTTACCCATGTACTCGTTGTACCAGACCTCGGGGGCGTCGACGGTGTCGCTGTTCCGGAGCGTCCCGCGGAGGTACTGACCGACGGTGTCGTCGACGGCGGTGATGGACCACCGCGTCGGCACCAGCGACCGCTCGCTGGCCTGTCCGAGCGCACCCGCCGACAGAATCGTGTTGATGTCGTACACGTCGAAGCCGCGGCGGTAGAGGTACGTCATCGCCCCCTCGGCGCGCCAGTCGTCGTCCGAGAGCGTCTTCTCCACCTCGACGGGGACGTGGGGGTTCTCCGCGAGGTCCGCGCCGGTCGCCCGGGCGCGCGGGCCAGTCGGCGTCCGCACGTCGTCGAAGCCCACGTCGATGTCCGGGTCGCCGTCGAGGCCGACCTCCACGTCGACGGGCCGGTGGGCGATGGCGACCTCGCGCTGGACGCCGACGAACCCCTCCCACACGTCGTACGCGCCGCCGGCGTCGCGCCCGCCCGACTGCACGGCGTCGACGGCAGTCGTCCGCGTGGAGTTCAACAGGCCGGTACGGCGCTGGAGCACGTCCTCGATGTTCAGCCCCTGTCGGTACCAGTCGCCGCTGGTGGCGAACTCCGCGGCGGCCGCGTCGGCGTCGACCGGCGAGAGCAGTCCCGTCGAAACGTTCGGGTAGCCCGACCGGCCGACGAATATCTCCGGCGCGGTCGAACCGAACAGCGAGTCGCCCTGCACCGTCTCGCGGAACTGCCGTTCGACGTCTTCGAGGTGGTCGGTGACGGCGTAGGACTTCTCGGCGGCCAGCCGGCGCTTCTCGTCGCGCTCGTCGCGTTCGAACCCCTCGATGAACTCGTCGAGCCGCATCCGTCCGTCGGTTGGACGCAGCCGGATAAGAAGGTGTCCCCGTCGGCCCGCCGTGACCAACTATTACATAGTCGGGGGGAGTAACAACGGGTGATATAAATCATGATGCGCGCCACGAAGTACCTCGGGACGGTCGCGGCGGTACTCAGTCTGCTCGTCGTCCTCATCCCGGCGACGTCGTCGGTCGGGCACACCCAAGCCCTGGCGAACCTGCTCGTCGGGGAGATAACCGCCATCGCCGCCGGCCACACGGCGTACCGCGCCGCGTCCGGGAAGCAGGCCAATCCCGTCGCCGCGGTCACGGCTGTCGTCGGCGGGACCGTCCTCGCCGTCTCGGCGGTCTTTCTCACGCCGGTCGACCCGTTCCTCACGATAATGATGCTGTTCGGGGCGGTCATCGCGCTGTCGGGCGTCCTCGGTGTCGTGGGACTGCTCCGGAGCGGCGGCGAGGCGGACCACAGCGGAGCGCGGCGGCTCGCCGACCGGTCGTGAGCGCCGACCACAACGGCTATACAGGCGGGTGGGCC
This sequence comes from Haloarcula sp. MBLA0138, assembly GCF_055632455.1. Classification (NCBI taxonomy): domain Archaea; kingdom Methanobacteriati; phylum Methanobacteriota; class Halobacteria; order Halobacteriales; family Haloarculaceae; genus Haloarcula; species Haloarcula sp. MBLA0138. The sequence continues at coordinate 1,680,070 of NZ_CM145746.1, forward strand.
ACCCACGGACGATGCCGGTCATCGAGTGCGACGAGGCGGTAGCCCGGGAGCGACTGGCGGCCGAGGGCGTCGAGATAACCGAGGGGAACACCGACCACGAGCGCTGGCGGGCTTCCTACGGGGACGCGACGGCCGTCGCCTACGAGGGGAAGGTGGTCGTACAGGGCGGGGAGACCGCGCGGCTGGAGGCCCTGCTCCGGGACGACGGCGACGGGCGCGTCCACGCCTACTTCGACGGGGCCTCGCGGGGGAACCCGGGGCCGGCCGCCGTCGGGTACGTCCTCGTCGACGACGGCGGTATCGTCGCCGAGGGCGGGGAGACCATCGGCCGCGCCACGAACAATCAAGCCGAGTACGCGGCGCTGATACGCGCGCTCGAAGCCGCGACGGACTACGGGTTCGACGAGGTCCGCCTGCGCGGCGACTCGGAACTCATCGTCAAACAGGTCCGGGGCGAGTGGAACACGAACGACCCCGAACTTCGCGAGCGGCGGGTCCGGGCCAGAGAGCTACTGATGGGCTTCGAGGAGTGGTCCATAGAGCACGTTCCGCGGGACATAAACGAGCGCGCGGACCAACTAGCCAACGACGCACTCGACGATGACTGACCTCCCCGAGGACGCTGTCACCGAGGCCGAACGGCTCACCAGACTGGCTCGGCAGGCGGTCGACGACGACGAAGCGGCGGCCTACCGACGGGACCGCGACGACCTGCTCGCCGGCCACGACTACACCGCCCGCGTCCGCGAGGACGACACCGGCGACGTGCTCGTCTGCCACCCCTCAGAGTGGGTCGAAGAGGGCGTCATCAGGCCCGAGCGGGTCGACGACGTGGACCGCGGCGTCGAGGTCCGACTGTCGGGTCCCGACGACCCCGACTCGTGGGACGCCGTCGACGAGCGCAACCGCGCTGTCGCAGAGGCCGTCGCCGAGGCCCACGGGCCGGTCCACGGCGCGACCGCGGCGTCGCTCGCGGACTTCATGAGCAACCACTACGCCAAGCCCATCGCGGCGGCGACGCCCGACGAACTCGAGGAGTTCGAGACGGAGTACTTCCCGCGCAACGGGTGGCCCAGCGACGAACAGCGGTCGCTGCTGTCGGAGTCGGTCCGGTTGGCGGTCGCGGAAGCGGACGCGGGACGGCCGGAGGAGTAGCTTACTGCTCGGAGGTGACGAGGTCGCGGAGTTCGTCGGCGCGGGTCTCGTCGGTGACGAACTTCGAGAACTCCCAGCTGAACTGGTCGAGAACGGCCGCCTTCCCGTCCTCGGTCAGGGAGTACTGGTTGGTCCGCTTGTCGAGTTCGCTCTTCTCGACCAGCCCCATCTCGACGAGGTCGTCGAGGTTGGGGTAGAGACGGCCGTGGTTCACTTCGTCGTCGTAGTAGGATTCGAGTTCCCGCTTGATAGCCAGTCCGTAGCGTGGCTCCTCGGCGAGGATGACGAGGATGTTCTGCTGGAAGGCTGTGAGCTCTTTTGCGATGCCCGGACTGTCCCTGACTGCTTGTGCCTCTGACATGGTTAGCAAAATGTCAGCAAGCTATTTAACGCTTGTTAACTCCAACGTATAGCGGCCCTCTTTTTGCGAGACAGTACCACGTCCGCCCGGCGCGAGCGAGTGTCGGTATTATTTTTAATAACAGCCGTTGTTGTTCGTCGCAGACGGTCGGCTGCGGCCGAGGATGCGGCGAGTACGAGACCGTTGCGCAACTGCGTAGATATATCTTGTGGGAACGGACAGGGATTACGAAAGGACTTTTTGACCGCCCGGCGCAGTCGCCGATGATGACGAACCTCTGGGAAGACCTCGAAACCGGACCGAACCCGCCCGAAGAGATATACGCCGTCGTCGAGTGCCTCAAGGGCGAGCGCAACAAGTACGAGTACGACAAGGACGTCCCCGGCGTCGTGCTGGACCGGGTGCTTCACTCCAACGTCCACTACCCCAGCGACTACGGCTTCATCCCGCAGAGCTACTACGACGACGAGGACCCCTTCGACGTGCTCGTCCTCGTCGAGGACCAGACGTTCCCCGGCTGTATCGTCGAGGCCCGGCCGGTCGCCCTGATGAAGATGGACGACGACGGCGAGCAGGACGACAAGGTCATCGCCGTCCCGACGGAGGACCCCCGCTACGACCACATCGAGGACCTCGACGACATCCCTCAGCAGACGCTCGACGAGATTGACGAGTTCTTCGCGACGTACAAGAACTTAGAGGAGGGCAAGGAAGTCGAGACGCTGGGTTGGGAGGACAAGCAGGCCGCCAAGGACGCCATCGAACACGCGCAGGACCTCTACGACGAGCACTTCAACTGAGCCGAACCGTCGTAGGCGGTCCCGACCCACGCCGGACCGATGCTCCCCGGTAATATCGGCAGTGATTGCCGATTATGTATGAGCATGGGTAATCTTTTGAACGTGAGGGGCGTACGCGCAACCACGATGGCGACCGACCACTCAGACCCCGCAATCGAGCATTCGACGGTCGTTCCGGACCGGACTGACCGGACCGTGCCGGGAATCGCACACGTGACAGTCGTCCCGGAGAACGCGCCGCGGACGGACGGCGACGCGTAGGCCTTGCCGCTTTCCCCGACGGTCTCCCGAAAAGAAGCTTCTTGGTCCCGACCGGCTTACCGGGCCACATGGGACTATTCGACCGTCTGAAAGGCGACGACGCCCCCCGCGTCGCCTTCTTCGGCATCGACGGGGTACCGTACAGCCTCATCGACGAGCACCCCGAGGTGTTCCCGAACCTGACCGAACTCAAAGAGGAGGGTAGCGCCGGCCCCATCGACAGCATCGTCCCCCCGGAGTCCAGCGCCTGCTGGCCGGCCCTGACCACCGGCGTCAACCCCGGTGAGACCGGCGTCTACGGCTTTCAGGACCGCGAAGTCGGCTCCTACGACACCTACGTCCCGATGGGCCGGGACGTACAGGCCACCCGCCTGTGGGACCGTATCACCGAGGAGGGACGCGACGCGACGGTGCTGAACGTCCCCGTCACCTTCCCGCCCCAGCGCAACGTCCAGCGGATGGTCTCGGGCTTTCTCTCACCGGGCGTCGACAAGGCCGCCTACCCCGACGAACTCCGTGACTACCTCGAATCGACGGACTACCGCATCGACGTCAACGCCAAACTCGGTCACGACGACGACAAATCGGAGTTCGTCGCCGACGCCCACGAGACGCTGGAGAAGCGCTACGAGACGTTCAGCCACTACGTCGAGCAGGACGACTGGGACCTCTTTTTCGGCGTCTTCATGACCACCGACCGGGTCAACCACTTCCTGTTCAAGGACTTCGAGCGCGACGGCGAGAACAAGGACGCCTTCCTCGAGTTCTACGGCGCTGTCGACGAGTACCTCGGGAAACTCCGCGAGCAACTGCCCGACGACGTGACGATGGTCGTCGCCTCCGACCACGGGTTCACCTCGCTCGACCACGAAGTCCACTTCAACGAGTGGCTCCGACAGGAGGGGTGGCTCTCCTACGCCGACGACGACCACTCGGAACTGGGCGACATCAGCGAGGACACGACAGCCTACTCGCTCATTCCCGGGCGGTTCTACATCAACCTCGAAGGGCGCGAACCGCGCGGCAGCGTCCCCGAAGACGAGTACGAGTCCGTGCGCGCGGACCTCAAAGAGCAACTCGAAGCCCTCGAAGGTCCCGACGGGAAGAAGGTGGCCGACCGTGTCGTCACCCGCGAGGACGCCTTCCGGGGCGACCACGACGACATCGCGCCGGACCTCGTCGTCGTCCCCAACCACGGGTTCGACCTCAAGGCCGGCTTCAAGGGCAGCGACGAGGTGTTCGACGTGGGCCCCCGCAACGGGATGCACAGCTTCGACAACGCCACGCTGCTGGTCGACGACCCCGGGGCGAACGTCACCGACGCCGACCTCTACGACATCGCGCCGACGATTCTGGACCTCCTCGAACACGACTACGAGCGCGCCGAGTTCGACGGCAGCAGTCTGGTCTGAGACTGCCCTCGCCGTCGGAATCGACTACAGTAAGCTGTCGAGGTCGTCGTTCTCGAACTCGTCGGGGTCGACGGACTGGCCCTGAGACTCGGCGGCCTCTTGGGCGCGCTCCATGAACTCGTCGACGCGGGAGGAGCGCTCGACGCCCGAGAGGACGACGAGTGCCGCGATCTTGTCCGAGCCGATGGGGAAGTCGCCGCCCCGGACCTGCATGCTGCCGGTCTCGTCTTCCACCCAGCGGCGGGCGCGCTCGACCCCCTTCCGGGAGAGGCGTTCGGGGTCGCCGGCGACGACGAGGAGGGCGGCGTCGGCGTCGACGGCGTCGGGGAGGCTCATGCTCGTCAGGAGCGCGTTGCGGGTGACGCTGGTGATGGTGTTGACGTTCTCCGCGGGGTCCTCGCTGGCCTCGGCGCTGGCGTAGCCGATAGAGGCGATGCCGCCCCCGCGGAGCGTGTTGATTATCTCCGAGGAGTCGACGACGCTCTCGCCGACGCCCTCGACGGCCTCGCCGGAGGCGAAGAGCAGCCCGATTCGCTGTGCGATGGCGTCGTTGATACGCTCGTACCCCTCGGCGACGCTGTCGCCGGTGCCGCGCCACGCGTCGTTGTCGACCAGCAGGAGCGAGTCGGCCTCGCGCGCGGCGGTCTTCAGCGACCGCCCGGCGTTGGCCTGATAGATGCCGCCCTCGTCGCGCCCGGGGAGGATGCCGAGGACGTAGATCGGCATGTCGTAGATGCGGTTGAGTTCGCGCGCGAGCATCGGCGCACCGCCGGAACCGGTGCCGCCGCCGAGTCCGGCGACGATGACGACGGCCTCGGCCTCGGTGGTGATGCGGCCGTCGAGGTTGTCCATGACCTCGGTCGCGTTCTCCTGCATCACCTGTGCGCCCAGTTCGTTGTCGCCGCCGACGCCGTGGCCTTTCACCCGGTCTTGGCCGATGAGCGTCGTGTCGATGTCGAGGTTCTGGAGGTCCGCCTTGGCGGTGTTGACCGCCATCGCACCGCGGACCGCCTCGAACCCCATGTCGTAGTCGAACTCGGCGAGGGCCTGTGTTACCTTCCCACCCGCCTGTCCGACACCAATCAGGACGACCTTCATACCGAACGTCTCGGTAGGGCGACTAATCAACGTTACCCCGAGACATCGGAAAAAACCCCCGCTGACCGCGGTCGAACGCCGGCGGACGCCGGCGGATGGGCGGCCGCGACCGCTCGTGGGTCGTCGGTGGACGGCCTCGTCGGTGCCGGCGCGTGCCCGCTGGCGAGGACGTTACTCGATGCTGAGCGCGTAGATACGCTTTCGCGCGTCGGCAAACGAGAAGCGGGCGTCGACGACGCCGGCGTCCTCGAGGCGGTTCAGCGCGTACCGGACCGTCCGGGGCGGTAGCAGCGTCTCGTCGGCGAGTTGGCTCTGGGTCAGCGTGTCGTTGTACTCCAACACCTTGGCGACGAGCTTCGCGCTGGGCGGGAGGTCCCGGACCGCGTCCCAGCCGTCTGTGTCCGCGTCGGTGTCGGCGTCCGCGTGGTGTGCGTCGGATGCGCTCATATGCTACTCGTAGCGGATACAGGGTAATAATATTTCTTGTTCTAATATATGCTTTCTAAGCATCTTCCGGCAGTCATCGCCGGCAGCTGTCGGTCCCGAAAGCTTACGTCGGGAACCGCACCCATACCGTACGTGGACGAGATCGAGGTCACGACGACGGTGTACGTGCCGCCGTCGGAGATATACGAGTTTCTGCTCGATTTCCCCGGCTACGCGCGGTACTCGGAGTACATCGACCGCGTAGGGCGTGAGGGCGACGGGGCGAGCGGGACCCGGTACGACCTCGTCTTCTCGTGGTGGAAGCTATCCTACACCGCTCGGTCCGAGGTGACCGGCACCGACCCGCCCAACCGCATCGACTGGCGCATCGTCAAGGACATCGACGCCGAGGGGTACTGGCAGGTCGAGGCGGCCCCGGAGGCCGCGCCGGCGGACGCGCCGACCGCCTCGCGGGTGCGGTTGTACATCCAGTTCGACCCCGGGTCGGCGTCGTCGGACGCGGTCGACCTCCCGCGACTCGTCTCGATGGACTGGGTCATCGAGAGAGTGAAACCCCTCGTCGAGAAGGAGGCGACCCGCATCGTCGAACGGGTGGTCAGAGACCTCGAAGGACGGTCCCGCGAGGTCGAGTTGGACATCCGGACCGGGCCGGAGTCGGTCTGACTACTCGCCGGCCGGCGTCTCGTAGTCGCCGCCGTACCGCATGAAGAAGTACGCCAGCCCCAGCGTCGCTATCATCACGAACGTCGTCGCGATGCCGAGGGATTTGGCGCTGCCGGGGACCTCCGGCGGCCCGCTGCTGCCACCGCCGCCACCGCCGCCGGCGGTCGGGTAGTCGGTCCCGACGACGACGGCACCTTTCATGCCCAGCCCTTGGTGGGGGGTACAGACGTACTGGTAGATGCCGTCGGACTCGAACGTGTGCTCGTAGTTGACGCCGCTCTGTGAGACGGCGCTGCCCGAGTCGAGCGGGCCGTCGCCCTGCGAGACCACGTTGTGGCCGCCGCCGTTGCCGGTCCACTCGAACTGGACCGTCGCGCCGTTATCGACGTGGATCGCCGGCGGGTCGAAGGCGTACGCGCCGCCGTTGCCCTCGGCCCCGACAGTGACCGTCGCGGTGTCTTGGCCGGTGGCGTCAACCGTCGTCCCGTCGAAGTTCCCGACGTTGCTGAACCAACTGCCGTAGTCGGGGGTCCCGCCGCCACCGCCTTCGCCGCCGCCCTCTTCCTGTGCGGTCGCGGTCCCTGCGGCGGCCGAGACAGCGGTGGCCCCCGCGGCCGTCCGAACGAAGTCCCGACGAGATACGTCCACACTACCGTCTGACATACACGGCACTTCGGCGGTCCCCGTCCTGAATATGTCGGTTTGGATTCGGCATCGCGGCCGGTTCCCGGCCCCTTTTTACTCGCAAGCCCTCATCGTCGGTGATGACAGAGACAGACGCGACACCCGGCAGTGTACCGGCCGCCGACGGGATGCCGATGCTCGGTCTGGGCACGTGGCAAAACGACGACGCGGACCAGTGCGCCGCGAGCGTCCGGACGGCCCTCGAAGCGGGCTATCGACACATCGACACGGCGCAGGCGTACGGCAACGAGGACGCCGTCGGCGACGGCATCGCGGCGGCCGAGGTCGACCGCGAGGAGGTCTTCCTCGCCACGAAGGTCTGGACCAAGAACCTCGCGGGCGACGACGTGCTGGCGACGACCGAGGCGAGCCTCGACGCCCTCGGCGTCGACAGCGTCGACCTCCTGTACGTCCACTGGCCCACGAACGAGTACGACCCCGAGGACACGCTCTCGGCGTTCGACGAACTGTACGCCGACGGCAAGATAGACCGCGTCGGCGTCTCGAACTTCGGGCCCGAACACGTCGAGCGCGCCCTCGACGTGCTGGACGCGCCGCTGTTCGCCAATCAGGTCGAACTCCACCCCTTCCTCCAGCAGGAGGAACTGCGCGCCCACGCCGACGAACACGGCTACGAACTGGTCGCGTACTCGCCGCTGGCCCGCGGCGCGGTGTTCGACAACGACACCCTCGCGGACATCGCCGACGCCCACGGCGTCAGCGAGGCGCAGGTCAGCCTCGCGTGGCTCCGCGAGAAGGGCGTGACGGCCATCCCGAAGGCGACCGGGCGGGACCACATCGTCGACAACCTCGCCAGCGCGGACCTGTCGCTGACCGACGCCGAGATCGAGCGCATCGACGCCATCGAGACGACCGACCGGCGCGTCGACCCGGACTGGGCCCCGTGGAACTGAGCGGGGGCCACACACCGCGGCGGTCGGCCTCAAAACTTTAACGCGGGTGGGGCGATACCATCGCGTATGTCCGTCCAGAGCGAAGGTATCGTCGGCGGTGCACGGGTCGACCTCAGGCGCATGCACGAGACGTGGATGGAACTCGTCTACCCGCGCCAGCGGGGCGCCAGCGACACCGTCCTCGGCACGTGGACCCCCGACTCGCAGGCCGGCCGTCTCTTCTATCGCGCGTGGTCGGTACTTGGCGTCCCCATCGTGGGCGTCGTCTACCCGCTCGTACTGCTCGGTGTCATCCTGCGCTACCAGACGCGGCGCATCAGCCTCACCGCGACCCGTCTCGGACTCGTCGGGGTCGTCCTCCTCTCCCTGCTCGTCTGGGGTGGTCTGGCCGCGCTCGTCAGGGTCGAACCCGGACAGTTGGACCTCGCGGCCGGCGGGTTCGTCGCCGTCGCGGTCGCCGGCGGGGTGGCGACGCTGTCGGCGGCGCTCGCCGTCGGGTCCCGGGCCGTCGGCGGCCGCGTGACGACCGTCGCGCTCGCGTACCCCTTCGCCGTCACGGCTATCTTCCTCCCGCCGGTGGTGGCGGCGCTGTACTCCACGTTCGTCGCCGGCATCGTCCTCACCGGCAGCGACGCCTTGGCCCGCTGGCTCCTCTACGACCTGCTGGGAGGCAACAGCGTCGCGCAGTTCTTCATCGAGAACTTCGAGCGCGAGGGGGTCGCGTACGTCCTGATGTGGCTCGGCATCTCGTTCCCGCTCGGGTGGGTGCTGGGGTCGCTGGTGTCGCTCGCGGACCTCGTTCGCCCCACAGACTGACCGGGACGCGAACGCTTAGGCCCCCGAAGCCCCAACGGCCGACCGTCATGGAGTTCGACCGGACGAAAACGGCACTGGCGTTCGTCGTCCTGTTCGCCGTACTCGCCGTCGGGACGTTCATGAGCCCGATGACGACGAGTACGGTGATGATGGTGCTGGGGGGACTGCTCGTGTTCGGTCTGCTGACGCTGTTTCTCGGCGTCCAGCACGGCCAGTACCGCGCCTCACGGTGAGGCGTCCGCGGGGGTGACCACCCGCGTCTCCGGCACGTCGTCGTCGGGAGCCACCGCCACGTCCGCCGGGTCGTCGCCGCTCAGTCGCACGGTCGCGCCGGCCCGCATCGGCGCGAGCAGGCCGGCGACCAGCGCGCCGGCGCTCGTGACCGGCGCGCGGAGCGCGACCGTCGTCCCCTCGTCGATGTCGTAGTCGGCAACGACGCGGCGGCTCGCGGCCAGCAGGTCGCCGTGGGAGTACAGCGCGTCCGTGGCCAGCACGTCGTCGTCGGGCGCGACCTCGGCCGGCGGGGCCAGCGGGTTCTCGCTCCAGAGTTCGCGCTCGAACTGGGCGACCGTCGGGTCCTCGGCCGGTCCGCCATAGGCCAGCGCCTTCGTCCCGGGGCCGAGTTCGTAGCGGTCCAGCCAGCCGGCCGGGGCGACCAGCGCCGTCGCGTCGACCGCACCGGGCGGGTCCGGGTCGACGACGGCTCCGTCGAGCGCCGCGGCGAGGACGGCCAACAGCGCGTCGGGGGCGTCGCGTAGCCGGCCCGGTTCGTCGTCAGCCGTCGGCTCTTTCGGCCCGGCGACGACCGCCACGCGGGTCCCGTGGCGGACGCCGTAGTGGCGCATGAGGTTCCCGCCCTTCCACGCGTTGGTTGCGAAGTCGCTGTAGCTGTACGGCGCGGTCCGCTCGGGCGCGGTGAACAACACGCCGTCCCGCTCGCGGGCCCGCGCGACGAGGTCGCCGAGTGTCTGCATGGGCGTGGGTTGGGCCCGCCGGGAGAAAAACGCCGCGAGTGCGACCGGTTACAGCGAGTTCTTCAGCTTCTCGAAGAAGCCCTCGTCGACCTCGACCTCCTCGCCGCCGGCCTCCGCGAACGCCTCCAGCGCCTCCCGCTGCTCGGCGTTCAGTTCCTCGGGCGTGACGACCTGCACCTTCACGTAGAGGTCGCCGTCGCCGCGCCGACGCAGGCGGGGCATCCCCTTGCCTTCGAGGCGGAACACCTCGCCGCTCTGAGTGCCACTGGGCACGTCGAACTCCACGTCGCCGTCCAGCGTCGGCACGGAGACCGTAGCACCGAAGACCGCCTGCGGGAAGGAGACGGCGTGCTGGTGGACGAGGTCGTCGCCCTCCCGCTCGAAGTCGGGGTGGTCGCCGACCCGGAGTTCGATGAGGAGGTCGCCGTTGGGGCCGCCGCGCTCGCCGGGCGCGCCCTCCCGCTCCATCCGGAGGGTCTGGCCGTCCTCGACGCCCGGCGGAATCTCGACTTCGAGGGTCGCGTCGTTCTGGACCGTGCCGTTGCCACGGCAGGTCGAACACGTCTCCTCGTAGACGGTCCCCTCGCCGTCACAGCGCCGGCACGTGGTGGTCTGTTGGACCCGCCCCATCGGCGTCTGCTGGACCTGCCGCGTCTGACCCTGCCCGTCGCACTCCGGGCAGGTCCGCGAGTCGGTTCCGGGCGGGTGTCCCGAGCCGTCGCAGTCGCCGCAGGTCTCGGGCCGGGTGACGTGCAGTTGCTTCGTCGCGCCGTCGTAGGCCTCCTGTAGGTCGATGTCCAGCCGGGTCTGGAGGTCTTGTCCCTGCCGCGGGCGGTTGCCGCCGCCACGTCCGCCGCCGCCGAAGAACTGGTCGAAGATATCCTGCATGTCGAACCCGCCGGCCCCGCCGAAGGGGTCCCCGCCCGCGCCGGCGCGTCCGCCGGCACCGCCGCCGGCCCCGCCGCGCTTCTCGGCCTGTTCGAAGCGCTCGTGCCCCATCTGGTCGTACATCTGACGCTTCTCGGCGTCGGTCAGCACCTCCTTTGCCTTCTTGGCTTTCTTGAACTTCTCCTCCGCGTTCGGCTCGTCGCTGACGTCCGGGTGGTACTCGCGGGCCTTCTGCCGATAGGCCTCCTGAATCTCCTCCTCCGACGCGTCTCGCGAGACGCCCAGCACCTCGTAGAAGTCCTCGCTCATTCGTTGTGCGAAGCATAGACGATTGACCCACTTGAAAAGAACGGGTCCGGCCGAGACCGGCGGCGACCCCGAGTCACGCCTTGCTGACGCCGTGGCCCACCGATGCCCCGCACAGACCGGGGGGCTTATTTCCGTCCCGGCGGACGGTTCTCGTAATGACAGGGGGAGCGCCGGCCGCCGACCGAGGAGCCGTCACCGCCGAGCGGGTCGCGGTGTGGTGTCTCGCACTGGTGGCTCTGGGCGGCCTCGTCGCCGTCGCCTACGGCCCGGTCGACGCCGCGACCGCGGCCCCCGAGGCGACCGTCGACGTGGCGTTCGACGCGGCGACCGGGTCGGTGACGCTGACTCACGCCGGCGGCGACACAGTCGGCGGCGACGCGAGCGAACTCGCCGTCGTCGTCACCGACGCCGACCGGAACGCGACCGCGCGCCTCCGCTGGGCCGGCGCGGGTGACGGCCCCGTGAGAGCCGGTGACGCCTTCGTCGTCGACGACCCCCGTGTCGACGCCGACGGCGACGGGAACTACCTCGACGGCGACGCCTCGGTCGGCTTCTACCTCGCGGCCGGCGACACCGTCCGCGTCGTCTGGACCGGCCGCCCGCTCGGTGCCCCGAGGACGCGAACGGCGACGCTGACCGAAGCGACGCTCGCCAACGAAACCGCGTGAAAACGGGAGCGCGTACACGTCTCCGTCGTCAGTTCACGGCCGACGGGCTGACGGCGGCGACTTATTCGTCGTCGTTCTCGTCGACGTCCTCGAAGTCGGCGTCGACGTACTCCTCGCCCTGCCCGGCCGCGCCGCCGGCGGCACCGCCCGCGGCACCGCCCATGCCGCCGGGACCGGCACCCGCAGCGCCCGCGCCGGCACCGCCCGCGGCCTGCTGGGCCTGTCCCTCGTACATCTGCTTGCCGATCTCCTGTAGGGCCTCCGAGAGTTCCTCGGCGGCCTCGTCGTAGTCGTCTTTCGTGGCGTCCTCGTCGTCGAGTACGTCCTCAACGTCCTCGATTTTCGCCTCGATGTCGGAGACGAGGTCGGCATCGAGTTCCTCCTCGTTCTCCTCGAGCAGGGTCTCGGCGCGGCGGATGGAGGCCTCGGCCTCGTTGCGGGCCTCGATGCGCTCGCGGCGCTGTTCGTCTTCCTCAGCGTGTTGCTCGGCCTCCTCCTGCATCTCCTCTATCTGCTCGTCGGAGAGGCCGGCACCGCCCTCGATGGTGATGTCCTCCTTGTTGCCCGACCCCTTGTCCTCGGCCTCGACGTTGACGATGCCGTTCTCGTCGATGTTGAACGAGACCTCTATCTGCGGGGTGCCGGCGGGGGCCGGCGGGATGCCCGAGAGGGCGAACGCGCCCAGTAGCTCGTTCTCCTCGGCGATTTCACGCTCGCCTTGGAAGACGCGTATCTGGACCTGCGTCTGGTTGTCCTGTGCGGTCGTGAATATCTTCGACTCCTCGGTCGGGATGGTGGTGTTCTTCTCGATGAGACGCTCGAAGAGACCGCCCTTGACCTCGACACCGAGCGACAGGGGCGTCACGTCCAGCAGGACGATATCGTCCACGTCGCCCGAGAGGACGCCGCCCTGAATGGCCGCGCCCAGCGCGACGGCCTCGTCGGGGTTGACGTTCTTCTTGGGCGCTTGGCCGGTCATCTCCTCGACCCGGTCCTGCACTTGAGGCATCCGGGTCGAGCCGCCGACGAGGATGACCTCGTCGATGTCGCCCTTGTCGTAGCCGGCGTCGGAGAGGGCCTGCTCGGTCGGGCCGACGGTCCGGTCGATGAGGTCCTCGGTCAGGCTCTCGAAGGTCGCCCGGGTGAGCTTCTCTTCGAGGTCCAGCGGGCCGTCGTCGGTCGTCGCGATGAACGGCAGATTGATGCGGGTCTCCTTCCGGCTGGAGAGTTCGACCTTCGCCTCCTCGGCGGCTTCGGTCAGGCGCTGGAGGGCCTGCCGGTCGTCGCGCAGGTCGATGCCGTGTTCGTCCTCGAAGTTGTCCGCGAGGTAGTCGATGATTGCCTCGTCCCAGTCGTCGCCACCGAGGTCGTTGTCCCCGTTCGTGGCGACGACCTCGTAGACGCCGCCCCCGAGGTCGAGGATGGAGACGTCGAAGGTGCCGCCGCCGAGGTCGTAGACGAGGACGGTCTGGTCAGACTCGTCGTCGAGGCCGTAGGCCATCGCGGCCGCGGTCGGCTCGTTGACGATGCGTTCGACCTCGAAGCCGGCGATTTCGCCGGCGTCCTTCGTGGCCTGTCGCTGACGGTCGTTGAAGTACGCGGGGACCGTGATGACCGCCTTCTCCACGTCGTCGCCGAGGTACTCCTCGGCGTCGCGCTTTATCTTCTGGAGTATCATCGCCGAGACCTGCTCGGGCGTGTACTCCTCGCCGTCGAGTTCGACGGTGTAGTCGTCCTCGCCCATGTGGCGCTTGACGGACTGGATGGTCTCGTCGGGGTTCTTGACGGCTTGGTTCTTCCCGGGCTTGCCGACCAGTCGCTCGCCGTCGTCGAACGCCACGACCGACGGTGTCGTCCGCTCACCCTCCGAGTTCACGATTATCTCGGGGTCGCCACCCTCCATGACCGCGAACGCGCTGTTCGTGGTCCCGAGGTCGATTCCGAGAATCTTGTTGCTCGCCATCTTACACGCTCCTATCGGATTCGGCCGGTTAAAAGTTGCTAGATTGGCCGACCCGCGAACGGTCCGGAGGGCGCGCCTGCCGTCGGTTTTATACGGTTCGAAACGTAGCGACCGGAGGCTATATCACGCACCGCAAACAGCGCGCTCCGGCCTACTCCTCGCGGCTGACTGTCACTTGGGCCTCGCGGAGCATCTTCCCGGCCATCTCGTAACCGAGACGGTGCACGTCGGCGATGGTGCCCGCTTCGGCGTCGCTCTCGACCTGCGCGAGCACCTGATGGCGGGTGGGGTCGACCTCGGTGCCGGGGTCAGGGTCGACCACGTCGACGTTCTCCGCGTCGAGGACGTCGTCGAGTTGTCGGAGCGTCGACTCGACGCCGCCCCGAATGTCCGCGTCCGCGTCCTGCTCCAAGGCCCGGTCGAGGTTGTCACGCACGTCCAGCAACCGCTCGACGAGGTCCTCCGTGGCCCGCTCTTTCTCCTGCTCGCGGCGCTTCTCCATCCGCTTCTTGTAGTTCTGGAAGTCGGCCTGCTTGCGCTTGAGCTTCGCCTCCAGTTCGTCTATCTCCGCGGTCTGTGCGTCGACTTGCCCTTCGAGGCCGTCGACGCGGGTCCGCAGCGCGGCCAGTTCGCGGGCCACGTCCTCGGGCTCCGCGTCGGCGACCCGGTCGACGAGTTCGTCGTCGACCCCGCCGTCGTAGTCCGCGGCGATGTCGTCGAGGGAGACCGCCCCGGCACCGCCCTCGTCGGCCGCTCCGTCGGGGCCGGCCTCGGAGTCCCCGTCCGTGGCCGCTTCCCCGTCGGTCGCGGTCGCGTCGACGCCGTCGGCTGTGTCCTGCTCGGTCATACCTCCACGGAGGCGTCACACGGGTAAAAGGATTCAGAAACCGCGTGGCGGGCATCCGGCGTGCCGTCCGGCGGGTCCGCATCTCGCCGTCCCGAACCGGTAGCGACCGGCGACGCCGTGGCGGCCGGTCTCAGTCCGTCGTCGGCCGGTACCGACGGCTGAGCGAGCGCCATGTCCCGTCGTAGAACCGCCGGGTGTTGAGCACCGCCGGCACCAGCGTCTCCAAGACGAGCGCGAGGTACAGGCCGGCGACGCCAAGCGGCGTCACCAGCGCCGCGGCGGCGACCGGGAGCGCGAACAGGTACCGCCCCGCAAGCGACGCGGCCAACGGGTAGCGCGTGTCGCCGGCACCGCGCAGGGCACCGGTCGCGGAGCCGCCGACGCCCAACGGCACGACGCTGACGGCGGCGACGACGACGAACGCCCGCGCGGCCGGGACGGCACTGGCGTCGCCGACGAACAGCAGGGCGATGGGGGCCGACAGGGCGACGACGGCCGCCGCCGCGACGACGTAGACCACGCTCGACAGCCGGAGGATGGCGGCTCCGTAGGCCGTGGCGTCGGTCTCGTCGCCGGCACCCAGCCGCTGGCCGACGAGCGAACTCGACGCGATGCTGAACCCCCAGCCGAAGCTGTTGACCAGTCCGCGGACGCGCCGGCCGACCTCCAGCGCGGCGACCACGTCCGAGCCAAAGCGGCCGGCGATAGCGAGCATCGGGAACGCCACGAGCCCCTCGGCGACGCGGCGCGCCATCAGCGGCGCGCTCACCCGGAGTAGCTGCCGGACCAAGCCGATGTCGAGGTGGGGCGGGGCCGACGAGAGCGCGACCGGGCTGGCACCGCGGCCCCAGTACTCGCGGCCGAACATCCCCCACGAGAACGCCAGCGTCACCAGCACGGTCGAGAGGGTCGTCCCGAGCGCCGCGCCGACGACGCCCATCCCGGCCCCGAACACCAACGCCGCCGAGATGACGACGTTGAGGACCGCGCCGCCCGCCCGGAACGCCATCGGCGTCATGGTGTCGTTGCCGGCGGCGTAGGTCCGGCTGGCGACGAGGTTGCAGAACTCGAAGCCGAGCGCTGGCGCGGCGACAGCGAGATACCGGCTCCCGTAGCCCAGCACGTCCGTCTCGGGACCGAACAGTCCGACGAGTGGCGTCGCAAACGTCACCAGCGCGGCCACGAGGGGGACGGCGAGGAAGAGCGCCACTCCGAGGCTCTGCTCGACGACCAGCGCCGCTCGCCCGCCCGCGTCGCCGCCGTAGTTCTGCGAGACGAGGCTGATGGTGCCCCCGGCCAGCCCGATGCCGAGGAACTTCCCGACCTGCCAGTAGACGTTGGCGAACGCGAGGCCGGCGACGGCCGGCGGGCCCAGCGCCCAACCCACGATAGCCACGTCCGCGGCCCGCTTCGACATGATGGCGAAGCCGGTGACGACCCGCGGCCACGCGAGGTCGACCGTCTCGCCGAGGCGGCGGCGGTCGATGACGCCCGCTCGCTCCAGCGCGCCGGCCACGGCCGCGGCCAGCCACGCGAGGCGTGCTCGCATCATCGACACCTCGACCGCGACGCTAATCCGCCTGTCGACTCGGGCCGCCAGTGTCGTCGCGGCGACTTACGGACCGAGGGCGAACGCGTCGGTGTCGTACCGCAACTGCGTGCCGTAGGTCTCCCACTCGTCCAGTTCGACCAGCCGATAGCGGGCGAACGCCGGGTTCCGGACGAGTTCGAGTTCGACCAGCCGCTCCCGGACCGGTTCGTAGAGGTCGTCCCAATCGAGGGTCCGCATCGTCTCCTCGGCGTCGCTGTCGTCGGCGACGAACCTGACCTCGCCGGTCTGCCGGTCGATGTGGCCGAACTGGTAGCGCGTCCAGACGGTGTACTCGTCGAAGGGCGCACTGTCGGTCGGTGGCGGCTCGCGGCGGTACTGGGCTTTGAACCGCTGGGTCCGGTCCGCGTCGCCCCAGAGTACGCCGCGGGTGAGAAGCTTGATGCGGCGCTTGACGTCGACGCCGGCGTTGTAGACGACCCGGGCGTTAGCGTACGTCCGCGACCGGAACTCCGCCGCCACCTCGTCGGTGTGGTGTACGTCGGCCTCGTACTGGTAAGGCAGCGGCGAGCGCTCGGCGCGTTCGAGCACCGACAGCCGGTCGTCGCCCCGCCGGAGGTCCTCGTGCGGTCGCTCGCCGCGCCACGTCCGCGGGTCGGACTCGTCGGGGTCGCTCCAGTGGGCCATCGTTTCATCTTGTGTTTCTATTCCTATACGTTTTTACCCCGTCCCACACGGTTAACACCGGCCGCCGCCGAACTGTGGGCGTGTCGCTCAGGCTCACCTTCGAGTCGGGAACTGTCCGACTCGACGGCGACGTACCGGCCGACCTCCCCGGCGTCGAGCGCGACCCGCGCTCGAAGGCCGCCCGCGCGCCCGGCTACCGGTACGCCGACCTCCGCGCCGCCCTCGACGAGCGCGGCGTCGCGTACGAGGACCGCGTCCTCCCCCTTCCGGACCTCTCGCTGACGACGACCTACGACCTGCGCGAGTACCAGCAGGCGGCCCTGTCGGCGTGGCGTGACGCCGGCGACCGCGGGTCGCTCGAACTGCCGACCGGGAGCGGGAAGACGGTCATCGGCATCGCGGCCATGGTCGCGCTCGGCACGCCGACGCTCGTCGTCGTGCCGACCATCGACCTGCTGGAGCAGTGGGAGCGCGAACTCCGACGGGAGTTCGACGCGCCCATCGGCCGGCTAGGCGGGGGCGAACAGCGCGTCGCCGACGTGACAGTCGCCACCTACGACTCGGCGTACCTCCGGGCCGACGAACTCGGCGACCGGTTCGGCTTGGTTGTCTTCGACGAGGTCCATCACCTCGGCGGCGAGGGATACCGCGACATCGCCCGCCTGCTCGCCGCGCCGGCGCGCCTCGGCCTGACGGCCACGTTCGAACGCCCCGACGGCGCACACGAGGCTGTCACGGAACTGGTCGGGCCGCTGGTCCGGTCGGTCGCCGTCGACGACCTCGCCGGCGAGCACCTCGCGGACTACGACATCAAGCGCATCGAGGTGGCGCTGACCGACGACGAGCGCGAGCGCTACGAGACCCATCAAGGGACGTTCACCGACTACCTCGAGTCCTCGAACATCCAGTTGCGGTCGGGCAGCGACTATCAGGAACTCGTCAAGCGCTCGGGCTCGGACCCGCGGGCCCGCGAGGCGCTGCTCGCCAAGCAGCGGGCCCGGGAGGTGATGATGAACGCCCGGCGGAAAGTCGACCGGCTGGCCGACATCCTCGACCGCCACCGCGGGGACCGCGTCATCGTCTTCACGGCCCACACGGACCTCGTCTACCGCCTCTCCGAGCGGTTCCTGCTGCCGGCTATCACCCACGAGACGAGCGCCGCCGAGCGCCGCGAGATACTGGCACGGTTCCGCGAAGGCGACTACTCGCGGGTCGTCACGGCCAACGTGCTGGACGAGGGCGTCGACGTGCCCGACGCGAACGTCGCCGTCGTGCTCTCGGGCAGCGGCTCCGAGCGGGAGTTTACCCAGCGGCTCGGCCGCGTCCTGCGGCCGAAGGCCGACGGCTCGCGCGCCTTGCTGTACGAACTCGTCACCGAGGAGACCGCCGAGGAGCGGGTCGCGCGCCGACGGCGGTGAGCCTTTGTAGCGCCCGCCCGCACTCTCGGGCGTGCTGACGAAGGACCTCCTGCGCGTCTCGCGGGCCGGCGGCGGCTACCACCCACAGTTCGTCGGCGACGAGGCCGAGCGGCTGGCGGCTCGCGTCCTCGGCGTCTATCAGGGCCACGTCGGCGAGCCCCGGGCGCGCCTGCAGGAGGCCCTGACGGACGTCGAGCGCGAGGCCGACGATTTCAAGCTCGTCCGCGGGTTCGCAAAGCTCGTCGAGCGCGGCACGACGTTCGAGACGCGGGCCGCCGTCGACCCGGTGCGGGCGCGTCGGCAGGTGTTCGAGGCCGCCGAATCGGTCGGCGTGGTCACCGACGACGAGCGCGAGCGGGCGCTGGCCGCCGCCGCGGACCACTTCGGAACGGACGCCGAGACACTCGCGGACGGGCTCTACGCCGACTTGGAGGAGCGGCAGGTGCTCGCGGCGGTAGACGTGCGCTGGTCGCCCGAGCAACTGGTCGAGCAGTACAACCTCTCGCTGGCACAGACGGCACTGTTCGACGCTACCGAACTCCGGGTTCGGTCGACCGACCCGACCACACTTGTCTCGGCGGTCAAGCGCTTCCGCCTGCTGTACGAGGTCCGAGAGACGCCGACGGGGCGGGAACTCGTCGTCACCGGGCCGGACGCGCTGTTCTCGAACACGCGCCGCTACGGGACCGGCTTCGCGCGGCTCCTCCGGACGGTCGCCAAATCGAACGACTGGGAGCTGACGGCGACCGTCGACGACCGCGGGACCGAGCGGGAACTGCGGCTCTCGGCGGGCGACGTTTCGGTCCCCGACGTGGAGCCGCTGGCGGAGGTCACCTACGACAGCGGCGTCGAGGCGGACTTCGCCGCGCGGTTCGGAGCGCTGGGGTTGGACTGGCGGCTGGTCCGCGAGCCGGAGCCGCTCGAAGCCGGCGAGTACGTCGTCGTCCCCGACTTTGCCTTCGAGTGGGTACCCGGCGGGGACGACGCGGTCCGGGACGCCGTCGACCCCGACGCCGACTTCCGCGTGTTCTTCGAGATAATGGGCTTTTGGACCCCCGAATACGTCGAGAAGAAGCTCTCGCGGCTGGCCGACCTCGAAGACGTGGCGATGCTGGTCGCGGTCGACGAGTCCCTCGGTGTCGGCGAGGCCATCGAGGCCAGCGACCACCGCGCGATTCCGTACTCGGGGACGGTCCGAGTCAAAGACGTGCGGGACGCGCTGCGCCCCTACGAGGACGAACTGGTCGCCGAGGGGACAGCGCGACTGCCCGACGAACTCCGTCCCGAGGCGGACGTGGTGGGACTCGCCGACGTGGCGGCCGACCACGGCGTGAGCGAGGCGGTCGTCGAGGACCTGCCGTTCCCGGAACACGAACGAGTCGGGCGGACACTGGTCCGGCCCGCCGTGCTGGACGCGCTGGCCGACGACATCGAGGCGGGGTTGTCGCTGGCCGAAGCCGAGTCGGTCCTCGGCGAGCGGGGTCTCGACGACGCCAGCGCCGTCCTCTCGCGGCTGGGCTACCGCGTCGAGTGGGACGGGCTGAGCGGCGGGACGGTCCGGGAGCGCGAGTGACCGGGGACGGTCGGCCGGCACGGAGACGACCGGACGGTGCGACGGGACAGAAAACCGACTGACGGGGCGAGCAGGCACCACGGGCGTCCGCGGCGCGGAGTGGTGCGCGACCGCTGGCCGCGCCGCGGCGACGGTCAGGTCACGGCGGGGATGGTCCCGGGTTCGGTGATAAACCTACCCCGCTGTCAGAGGTCGCGCCGGCGACCCTTCGGGACCTGCGAGCGGAGTTCGCCGTAGACGTACAGGCCGACGCCGACGGGTTCGGGCCTGCCCGCGAGGTCGCGGGTGACCACGAGGTAGCCCCAGTCGCCGTCCCAGTCCATGTTTCGGTCCTCGCCGGCGGCGAAGGCCGCGGCCCGCTCGTCGTCGAGGTGGACGACGTTCTCGGTGGCGCGATGGCCGAACCGCTGGACGGCTTCCAGCGTCGGTTTCCAGTGTTCCTGCCGGGTCCGGAGGAACGCCATCCCCAGCCCCTCGGCGTCGACGGGCGAAGGCGGGTCGCCGCGGGCGACCCACACCTTGCCGGCACCGCGCTCCCAGAAGGTGTGGTCAGCGAACGTCTCGGGCGGGACGCCGAAGCGGTCGTCCCAGAAGTCGAGGACCTCGGCGCGGGTCGCTCGTTCCGGGGCCTCGCGCTCGGCGTCGGTGGCGGGCAGGCGCGTGAACACGGTGCTGTCGTTGCTCATCCGGTCACCTCCAGTTTCGCACAGAAGAACCCGCCCGTGTCGTTGTGGTGGGGGTAGATGCGCTTCGCCGCCGCGACGGCGGGGTCGTACTCCTCGCCGTCCCACTCGGTGACGCCGTCGGTGTGGGCGAGGGGCAGGTCGAACTCGGCGAGTTCGCAGTCCGCCTCGGCGAGCGCGTAGTCCAGCACGGCCTCGTTCTCCTCGGGTGCGAACGTACACGTCGAGTAGACGACGGTGCCGCCGGGGTCGGTGACCTGCACGGCGCGGGTGAGTACGCCCTTCTGGACGCCGGAGATACCCTCGACGTGGGACAGCGACCAGTCCTCGAAGGTGTCGGGGTTCTTCCGGATGGTCCCCTCACACGAGCAGGGCACGTCGACGAGCGCGCGGTCGTAGGTCGCGCCGCCGAAGGGCTTCAGCGAGTGGTTGCGGGCGTCCTCGTGGGTGACGGCGACGTTGGTCGCGCCCAGTCGCTCCGTATTCGACCGGAGCGCGGAGATGCGTCCGAGGTTGTCGTCGGTCGCCACCACCGCCCCGGTGTCGTCCATCAGCGCGGCCAGTTGCGTCGTCTTGCTCCCCGGCGCGGCACAGGCGTCCCAGACCCGTTCGCCGGGGTCGGGGTCGAGGACGGCCGCGGGGACGGCCGACACCTCCTCCTGCCCGTGAATCCAGCCGTGGAAGTACGGCCAGTTGCCCCCCGCGGAGTCCTCAGGCAGGACGAACAGACCGTCGTGCCAGTCGACGGCCTCGTGGGCGATGTCGGCGTCGTCGAGCGCCCGGCCGACCCGCTCGGGCGAGGCCTTGATGTCGTTGACCCGGACCACCGACGGGAGCGGACGCTCACAGGCCGTACGGAGCGCCGCGAAGTCGTCGACGATGGGCCGGTACCGTTCGAGTGGCTTCATTGCCCCGCCGTTGGCGAGGTGCGCGCTTGTGGGTTTCGGAGCGGACCGACACGCGCTCTCCCGCGTCCGCGTGTCTTGCGCGTGTCTGACGGGTAGTTTTGACGGGAGCGGTCATAGAGACGCTCATGACCAGTCTCACGGACGTGTACGAGGGGAGCGCGGCCCGCGCCGCGTCGCGGCGGCAGCAACTCGTCGGGGGCGGGTTGTTCCTCGCGGGTGCCGCGGGCCTCGTCGGTGCCATCGCCATCGCCACGACGGACGCCGGCAGTGCCGTCGCCAGCGGTGAGTACGCCGCCCGCAGGGTCGCCGGGGTCGTCGCCGGCCTCGGCCTTCCGGCGGTGATGCTCGGCGTCTTCGCCGTCCTCCCGACCGGTCGCCGGGTCCGGGCGGGCGCGCTTGCCGGCACGGGCCTCGCGGTCCTCGGCGTCGCCGCGTTCCAGCACCTCTACCCGTACAGCTGGATGAGCAGCGAGCCGCTGCTGGCGCTCGGGACGGGCGTGGTCTACGCCGCCGGTGTCCTGACGACGTTCTGGTGTCTGTTCCTCGCCGTGGCGACGTTCAAGACCCGGAGCGATCCCGGCGGCACCGCCCGGATGGCGGTCACCGAGGAGGGGACCATCGAACTCGTCGAGGAGGCGCGCTCGCTGCCCGGGATGGGCGGTATCGGCTTCTTCGGCCGGGACCCGGACGGTGACGTGGAGACGCAGACGAACCGGGCCGACGCGCCAGTCAGCGACGGCGGCGACAGCGGCGGAGCCGAGGTGCTGGGCGGCGACGCGGCGACGGAGAGCGCGGAGTCGAAGTCCCGGGACAACGAACCGAGCCGACGGCAGTCCGCGGGGTCGGCGGCCGGGACGACTCCGACCGGCCCGAGCGAACATTCGCTGGACCCCGACGTGGCGAGCGCCGGCCCGGAGGCCTCGGCGTCGACCGACGGCGGCACCGCCGCGACGGGCCACGACACTATCACCGAGACGGCTACCCACCGGGGCGAGCCAGACACCTACTGCGGTAACTGCCGGCACTTCGAGTACGTGATGCACGACGGCGACATCGAGCCGTACTGTTCCTTTCACGGCGAGTTGATGGACGACATGGAGCCGTGTTCCGCGTGGGTCGAAAACGAGTGATGGCGACGCGAGACCCCTCGAACCGGCGACGGGCGGTATGAGGAATCCTTAACACGGGCCGGCCACCTACACGTGCCCAACAATGGAGTTTTGCGACGACTGCGGTTCGATGATGAAGACCGAGGGCGACCGCTGGGTCTGTGACAGCTGCGGGTTCGAGAAGGCGCGCAACGCCGAGACCGAACAGGAGATGGCCGTCACCACGCAGGGCCAAGAGGAGTCCGAAATCGTCGACACCTCCGAAGTCGACGCCGGCGACATGGGGCCGACGACCAACGAGCGGTGCCCCGAGTGTGGCAACGACACCGCCTTCTACGAGATGAAACAGATCCGCGCGGCCGACGAGTCCGAGACTCGGTTTTTCACCTGCACCGAGTGCGAACACAAGTGGCGCGAGGACGACCACTGAGGCGATAGCGTGCCAGACGCCGCGTTCCCGACGGTGCCGGACGACCGCCTGCGCGACAGCGGCTGGGAGCGCGTCGACCGGAGCGTCGAGACGGTGTTCCGGCTCCCGACCGCGAGCGTCGAGGGGGCGACGCTGCTGTACGACGACGCCGCGACCCGCACGGCGGCCAGCGAGGCGGCCGGCGTCGACCAACAGTGGCGCTTCTTCTTCGCCACGGCGCTGACGTTCACGCCCCCGCTTGCACCGGGCATCGGGCCGGCGATGATTCTGCCGACGGTCCGCTCGGAGGCCCAATCGGCTTTCGGGGACGAGCTGCGCGAGCGAGGGTTCGAGGGCGTCCAGCAGGGGCGACGCGAGCGGGTCCGGGTCGACTCCGGCGACCGAGCGCGCCTCCGGACCTACACGGGGCGTCTCGCCCTCGACGGCGTCGACGCCGCGCTGTCGGTGACTGGCTGGGTCGCCGTCTGGCACGGGGACGGCTTCCGCGTCGCCGCCGGCGCGTACCCCGACGAACCGGTCGCGGCGGTGCTCGGTCTCGACGACCCGCCGGCGCGCCTCGAACGCGGTCCCGGCGAGTACCGCGACGAACTGCTCGACCTCGTGCGCGCAGTCGGGTAGAGAGAACGGGCGGCCCGGAAAACGGGCAGCGGCGGCGCTCAGGGCCGCCGGGCGAAGGTGAGATAGCCGGTGTGGCCGACGCCGGCCGTCGACGGGCGCGAGCCGCGGTCGTCGAAGTCCATCTCCCGTTGCACCGTGTCCAGCGTCTCGATGGCCGTCAGTCCGGCGTCCTCGGCGGCCGTGACGGCCGCCCGGGACTGCTCGACGAACGGCGCGTACACCGACAGCGCGCCACCGCGCCCCAGCAGCGTCGGGGCGCGCTCGACGACGGCGGCGGCGTCCTCGGTGTCCAGCGTCACCACGTCGAACCCCGCGAGGTCGTTCAGGTCGTCGGTCACGTCGCCTGTCCGCACGTCCACAGTGTCGGCGACGCCCGCCGTCGCCATGTTCTCGCGGGCCACGTCCGCGAAGTCGGGGTCGCGCTCGTAGGTGACCACGTCGGCCCCGGTCCGGCCCATGTAGGCCGCGAGGACGCCGGTGCCGGTGCCCGCGTCGAGCACCCGGTCGCCGGCGGCGACGCCGGTCTTCCCGAGAACCAACCCGATGTCGCGAGGCATCATCGGCGCGCCGGTCCGTTCGAGGTGCGTAAAGAGGTCAGGACCCCGCAGCGCACGGACGGTGAAGGCCGTCCCAAGGTGGGTCTCGACCACGTCGCCCGGCTCCACGTCCGTCGGGACTTCGAGGATGCCGAGGTCGGACTCGAAGCGCTCGCCGGGTTCCAGCAGGTACTCGCGCTCGTCGCTGACGAAGAGGTACGCCACGCTACTCCAACTGGTCGACGGCGTCCGCGAGGTCGCCGTCGTTGTCGGCGAGCGCCTGCCGGGCGGTGTCCTCGTCGACGCCGGCCCGCATGGCGACCAGTTCCACGTCGTCCTCGTCGACGCCGTCGTCGGTCGCGGTGTCGTTGTCGTCACCGCTCGTAGCGTCAGCGGCCGCGTCGCCGCTCCGCTCGCGGCTCTCCGGGTCGCCGACGACCTGATAGGTCTTCTGGCCCTGCGCGGCCATCAGTTGGACCTCCGCGTCGGTGAACACGAGTTCCTCGTCGGGGGTCCGGATGATTACCTCCTCGGCATCGATGTCCTCCATGTCGATGCCCATCTGTTCCATCATCTGCTTCATCTTGCGCGGGTTCATCCCGCCGCCTCCGCCGAACATACCTGTGAGTGGCGGGGCCGGGCAGAAAAGCGTAGCGACCCGTCGGTCGGCGGCAGGCCGGCCCTACCCATCGGATTCGTAACGGTTCTAAGGCTCGCCCGTCCATCCCCGCCGTGTCGCTGCTCTCCATCTTCGCCACGGCCATCCTCCCGGTCGTCGGCGTCGCCGCTGCGGGATTCGCCTTGGGGCGAACGCGAGGCGTCGACCCCGACGCGCTCAACGCCGTCACCGTCTACGTCCTCGCGCCCGCGCTGGTCCTCCACAGCCTCACCACGTCGACGCTGGGCGGCGGGACGATTCTGAGCGTCGTGTTGGCGGTGGGTGCGTTCACCGCGGCGATGCTCGCGGTCGCCGAGGGCGTCGGTCGGCTGACCGGCCACCGGGAGCCGCTACTTGGCGCGTTCGTCCTCGTGGCGGCGTTTCCCAACACCGGGAACTACGGTATCCCGCTGGCCGACTTCGCGTTCGGGGCGACCGGGCGCAGCACAGCGGTCCTCGTGACCGCGCTGCAGGGCGTGATGCTGTACACCGTCGGCATCTACGTCGCGGCCCGCGGGAGCGGCGGGAGTCCGCTTGCGGACATGCGCCGCGTGTTCGGCGTGCCCCTCGTGTACGCCGTCGTCGTCGCGCTCGCCCTCCGGTGGCTCGGCGCGGTGCCGCCGACCGACTCGACGCTGATGCAGACGCTGGAACTGCTGGGCAACGCCTCCATCCCGGTGATGCTGCTCATCCTCGGCATCCAGTTGTCGAACGTCGACGGGAGCAGCGACCTCCGGTCGGTCGGCGTCGCCAGCGGGCTTCGCCTCCTGCTCGCCCCCGTGCTGGCGCTGGCCGCGGTACTCGCCGTCGGCTTTCAGAACACGACGGTCGCCCGCGTCGTCGTCCTCCTGTTGGCGACGCCGACGGGCGTGACGACGCTCATCCTCGTCGGTGCGTTCAGCGCCGAGTCGACCGAGCGCCCGCCCGGCGAGTTCGTCAGCGCGACCGTGCTCCTGACGACGGTCGGGAGCGCGCTGACGGTGACGGTGCTGGTCTGGGCGCTCCAGTCCGGGCTCGTGCTCTGACTACTCCTCCCAGTAGATGCGGAGACCGCCGTCGGTGAGTTCGACGAAGTGGTTCGCTCCCGTCCGAACGTCGTACGGGCCGATAGCGCGCTCGACGGTCCGCGACGGGCCGTCGGTCACGGCGGCAGTAATCGCGTACTCGCCGGGTGCGGCGATACCGGGGTCGAACTCCGCGCTCGCCGACGGCGCGAGCGTCACGGGCCGGTCAAGCAGCACTGTCTCGCCGCGGGCGACTCGGAGGGAGACCGTCCGCTCGCGCTCGGTCCGGTTCGAGACGACGAACAGAATCGGGTCCTCGGGGTCGGGAGTCACGGTCGACGTATCGGCCGGCGTCGCGTGAGTCGGTAACGGCGTCCCCGGCGACGTGTCGGCCGGTGTCGCCGAGTCGACGGGACCATCGGCGGTATCGGGGGCCAGACAGCCGCCGACCGGGAGCGTTGAGAGGGCCGCGAGGAGGGCACGACGGCGCATGACGGCCGTATCGGGAGCCGCGGTATATGCTTTCGGTCAGTCCTCGGCACCCGCGCGGACCTTGACGGCCATCCCAGTCTCGAAGTCGGCCATGCCCGCACCGGGGAGTTCGGCCCGGCCGACCGCGAGCAGGCCGCCGTCCTCGTGGACGACTAGCGCCTCGTCGCCGGGCCGGAGCTCGGGGTCCGCCCGCTGGACGAACTTGGCGAAGGCGTTGCGACCCTCGCGGACGAACGGGTCGCTCTCGTCGCCGACGACGACGCGGTGTCGCGGCGGGTCGAAACTGGCGGCGAGGCTCCGGCCGCCGGCGAGACCCAGCACGTACCGCCCGTCGCTGGCGTAGGTGGCGAGGCGGCCGTCGTCGGTGTGGACCTGCCGGGGGCGGCCCGAACTGGTGTGCGTGACCTCGATGGCGTCGGCGTCGGGGAACAGCGCGCGGCCGGCCCCCCGACCGAACTGGTAGTCGGCGGTCCGGCGGAGGCTCCGGAGTTCGCGGTCGGTCATCGTCGGTCGTGAGCACCGCGGGGGTAACGGCCTTTCGGTCGGCGGGAAGGGGTCGGGACCGACGACTGCGGGACAGTTTGTCGTGCGTGTGACTTACTAACGCACTTCCGTCGGGCGATTTCGGGGAAATTTATACCGAATGACCTCTAAGGGGTCGGTATGGCAACGGACAAGCGCAAAGTACTGCTCGGTGCCGTGTTGCTGTTCGTCAGCAGCGCGCTCATCCTCGGTGCGGGGACAATCGACATCGCCGTGCCGGCCGTCGGGGCCGCGGCCGCGGCGCTCGGACTCGCCGCCGGCGCACTGCTGGTCGGCACGTCCGAAGACGGCCGCCCGGTCTGAACCAGCACCCTTCTCCGAGACGCCGCCGACCAGCGGCCGCTACAGCAGGAAGCGGTCGGGATCGTCGCTCATGTCGACGAACCCGTCGGTCGCGGCTTTGAGTTCCTCGGCGGCCGAGGCCTCGAACCCCATCGCCTCGACGCGACAGCCCTCGTGGCGGAGGTACCGACAGAGGCGAGCGAAGTCGCCGTCGCCGGTACAGAGGACGACGGCGTCGTTGTGTTTCGCCAGCGTGACGGCGTCTAAGCTCATCCCCACGTCCCAGTCGGCCTTCTTCGAGCCGTCGCCGAACGTCTTTATCTCCTTGATACGGGTCTCGAAGCCGATGTCGACGAGCGCCTCGAAGAAGGACTCCTCGTCGGGCGCGTCGGCGCGGATGACGTAGGCGATGGCGCGACTCAGCGTCCGGCCGTCGACGGCCTCCTCCAAGAGCGCGGCGTAGTCGATGTTGCGCGAGTAGAGACTCCGGGCCGTGTGATAGAGGTTCTGCGCGTCGGCCAGTACGGCCACGCGCTGTCCCGGATGTGATACGGTCATACGGGTGTTTCTCAGGCCCGGAAGGATAGGCTTTCGGGGTCGCGCCGTAGGTTGAAGTACCGGGACGGACGCAGGGCTGGCCATGACCGACGTAGAGACGCTCACAGAACGCGTGCGGACCGTCGAGCGGGCCGTGACCGACGGCGACCACACCTTCCCCGAGGCGGCCGACGCCGCAGCGCTCGAAGCGCGGGTCGAGGCCGTCGAGGAGCGCCTCGATGCCCTCGAATCGGAGACGCAGGAACTCGAAGCGGCGACGCAGGCGGTCCGGGGGTACGTCGGCAACGTCCGCTCGGTCAACGAGGACGTCGAGCGGCGGGCCGACGCCGCGCTGGCGGCGGTCGAGAAACTGGAGCGACGGCTCGACGAGGGCGGCACAGATCCAGAGCGCCCGACCGGCGACCCAGCGATGAGTCCGCGGGACCGCGCGGGCGGTGACGGACCGGCGTCGGCAACACCGTCGGCGACCGACGAGGGCGGGCGGACGGACGACGGCGGCGACGCCGGCCTCGTGACGCGCATCCGGTCGCTGCTGTGATAGTCCGACTGCTCGTCGCCGCCGTCCTCACGACGGCGCTTGTCGCGGTCAGCGCGCCGGCGGTCTCGACCGCCCGGGCCGACGCCGCCGACGCGGCCGTCGAGCGACAGCTAACGGCCCTCGCCGACCGACTCGACCGCGTCGCCGCGACCGACGACGCCACCCGCCGCGGCTACGCCCGCGCCGTCGTCGAGTTCCGCGTCCCCGGCGCGACGGCGACGAGCGCGGGCGTCGACGTCGTCCGGTTCTCGACGCGAGACGGCGTCGCGGTCGCACAGTGGTCGGTCGGCGACCGCGGCCGCGACGCGGCGCGTCTCGTCGGTGTCCCGGTCCGACGGGCCGGCGGCGGTCCGCTCGTGCTCGCGGCCGCCGGCACGCACACGCTCGTCTTCGAGTTGCGCCGCGTCGACGGCCGCCGCGCGTTCCGGGTCCGACGGTTTAAGTCCGATACCGCGGCCAACGCGGCGCATGCGTGAGTGGTTCAGCGACCGGGGGTGGTTCGGCGACGGCGACGACGGCCGCTGTGAGTGTGTCCCGGAACGCGACGGCGCGGTCCTGACCGTCGACAGCACCGACTGTCCGGGCGGCGGCGACGTGGCGACCGAACCGGCCTGTCGTGCGACGGTAGTCGGCGCGCTCGCCGGCGACGACGCGTCGGCGGTCGTCACCGAGCGCCGCGGGCGCGAGCGGGCGTATCTCGACGGCGCGGCGGCGCTGCTCGTCGCGGCGGGGCGGTTCGCGGCCAGCGTCGCGGCTCGCGACGAGCGGCTTGCGGCCCGGACGCGCCGGGACCCGCTGGCGGCCGCGACCGAAGCGACCGGACGGAGCGGGCCGGTCGCGGACCTCGCGGCGACGACCGGGCTGGCCGTCGCGGCCGAGCAGGGCGACGACTACGAGTCCGTACTGGCCCCGTACGTCGGCCCCGCGGTCAGCGACACCCGCGTCCGGACACGTCCGCCGACCGACGGCCGACTCGTCGACCGTCGGACGACCGACACCGGGGCCGTCGTCAGGCGCTACGACACCGGCGACGACACCGTCGACCGGTACCACGTCGAACCCCGCGCGACCCGGTTCGACGACGACCGACTCGCCGCGCTCTCGGCCGCCAGCGAGCGCCTCGCGGCCGCACCCCGGGGTGACGACGAGTCCCCGCACGACGCCGCGCAGGCGGTCGCCGACGACGCCGCGGTCGTCGGCGAGACGCTGGCGAAACACACCCGCGGCCACGGCGTGCTCGCGGACCTCTTCTCGGACCCGCTGGTTTCGGACGTGTTCGTGACGGCCCCGGTGACCGAGACGCGGCTTCGCGTCCGGGTCGACGGTGAGGCCAGACGGACGAACGTCAGGCTGACCGCCGACGGCGCGGCGGCGCTGGCGTCCCGGTTCCGGCGCACCAGCGGGCGGGCGTTCTCCCGGGCCAGCCCGACCCTCGACGCGACGGCGACCGTCGCCGGCCGCCGGGTGCGAGTCGCCGGCGTCACCGAGCCGGTCAGCGACGGCGTCGCCTTCGCTTTCCGCGCCCACGACGACGACATTTGGCGGCTCTCGGACCTCGTCGGCAACGGGACGTTCCCGCCGCGGGTCGCGGCCTTGCTCTCGCTCGCCGTCGAGCGAGGCGCGGCGTGTCTCGTCGCCGGCCCCCGCGGCGCGGGCAAGACGACGACGCTGGGCGCGTTGCTGTGGGAACTCCCGCGGGCCGTCAGGACGCTCGTCATCGAGGACACGCCGGAACTGCCGGTGTCGCCGCTCCAGTCCGACGGGCGCGACGTGCAGCCGCTCCGGACGGCGTCGGGCGACGGGCCGTCGATAGACGCGACGGCGGCGCTCAGGACCGCGCTCCGACTCGGCGAGGGTGCGCTCGTCGTCGGTGAAGTCCGGGGCGAGGAAGCCAGCGTCCTCTACGAGGCGATGCGGGTCGGCGGCGGCGACGGCGCGGTGCTGGGGACGATTCACGGCGACGGCTGTGACGGGGTCCGCGAGCGCCTCGTCACCGACCTCGGCGTCCCCGAGCGGTCGTTCGCCGCGACGGACCTCGTCGTGACGCTCGCGCCGCCGGACTGCCCCGGTGGTCGCGGTGTCACCAGCGTCGCGGAGGTCCACGAGCGGAACGGCGGGGCCGCCTTCGAGCACCTCTTCGAGCGGACCGGTCGGTCGGCCGCGGCGACGGGCCGCATCGAACGCGGGAACAGCCATCTCGTCGATGCGCTGGCCGCCCCGAGCGAGTCCTACGCCGACGTTCGGGGCGAACTCGCCGACCAAACGGCCCGCTTCGAGCGGGCGGAGGTCGGGAACGTGTCACCCGCCGCCGGCCGGAGTGAGAGCGGGTCGTGATCCCCGTCGCGCTCGCCGGCCGCTGGCCGGTCGCCGTCGCGGCCCCGGACGAGTACAGCCGAGCGTGCCGGCTGCTGGACCTCGACGCCGACCCCGGGCGGCTCCTCGGGGCCAGCTACGCGGCCGCAACGCTCGCGTGGTGTCTCGGCCTCGTCGCACTCGCCGCGGCGGGGGGCCCGGTCGGCGTCGTCGCCGGCGTCGGACTGCTCGGGCTCGGCGTCGGAACCGCGGTACTGGGCCGGTACGGCGTCCCGTTCGCCGCCCGAGCACGGCGGGTTCGCGCACTCGGGGCCGCGCCGGCGCTCGTCGCCACGCTGACGCTCGGCGCGGCACTGTGGCCCACAGCCGAGCGGGCAGTCTCGTTCACAGCCGAGACCTGCGACGGCCTGCTGGCGGCGAGTCTCGACACCCAGCAGCGGCGAGCGAGACAGACGCCCCGGAGCGGGCTCGAGTCGTTCGCCGACCGGTGGAACGACGCGTTCCCGGCGCTCGACCGTGCGGTCAACAGCGTCGAACGCGCCGTCGCCGCGCCGCCGACAGAGCGTCCGGAGCAGCTCGCGGCCGCCCGTCGGTGCGTCCTCGACGGGACCCGCGACGAGATGGCGCGTTTCGCGGGCGCGCTCCGCGGGCCGGCGACGGCGCTGTACGCCTTCGGCGTCCTCGTCCCGCTCGCGCTCGCGTCGCTGCTCCCGGCGGCCGGCGCGGCCGGGCTCCCGGTGACCGACGGCGTACTGGCCGCGCTGTACGGGGTCGCATTCCCCGGCGTACTGCTCGTCGCGGCCGGGTGGCTGCTGGGGAAGCGCCCGGTCGCGTTCCCGCCGGTGCGCGTGCCCCGGTGTCACCCCGACGTGCCCTCGCACCGGTGGCCGGCGCTGGCGCTGGGGGCGTGTTGCGGGGCCGCCGCGTGGGTGGTCGCCGCGCTCGCGCTTCCGCCGTGGAGCCCGCCGGTGGCGGCCACCGGGTCCGCCGCGGGGACGGCGTTGGTCGTCTACTACAGGCCGGTCCGGCAGGTCCGGGCGCGCGTCGACGCCGTCGAGCGCGGACTCCCCGACGCCCTGACTGCGGTCGGTCGCCGCCTCGACCGGGGGGAGTCCGTCGAGACAGCACTGGAAGCGGCGGTGGCGGCGACGCCGAAAGCGACCGCGAAACTGCTCGACGCGGCGGCGGCCCGACAGCGGACCCTCGGCGTCGGCGTCGAGCGCGCCTTCGGCGGCGACCACGGCCCGCTCGTGACCCTGCCCAGCCGTCGGGCTCGCCGGATGGCGTCGCTGCTGGCGGCGGCGGCCAGCATCGGACCGCCGGCCGGGACAGCGGTGGCGGCGATGGGGGAACACCTCGACGACCTCCGGGCGGTCGAGCGGGCGACCAGACGCGACCTCGAACAGGTCACCGCCACCTTCTCGAACACCGCCGGGCTGTTCGGTCCGCTCGTCGGCGGTGTGACGGTCGCGCTGTCGGGCCGAGTCCGCGCGGTCGGTCCGGTTGCCGCGGTCGATACGGCCACGCTCGGCGTCGTCATCGGCTGGTACGTCCTCGTCCTCGCCGTCGTTCTGACCGCGCTGTCGACGGGGCTACACCGCGGACTGGACCGCGCGCTGGTCGGCTACCGCGCCGGGCTGGCTCTGCTGTCGGCGACGGCGACCTATCTGCTCGCCGTCGTCGCGACCGGCTTGGTGGTCTAAGGTTTAAATCAGAGACCGGGACCAGTCGGCCACGTGTTCGACACGCACGCCGACACACTGCCGGTCTGGCTCGGGGTGAGCGCCGTCAGCGTCGCGGCGCTCGCGGTGGTCGTCGCTCTGCCCACGACGGCACCACCCGACGCGACGCCGACGGCAGGAACGATAGACGAGGTGTCGACCGCCCCCGACGGGGCAGTGGCCCACCGGCAACTCGGGGCGAGCCACTGGTCGCTCGACGGGCGGCAGTTCGGCCTCCGGAACGACGCCGGGACCGCGCACGCGACGCTGCTGTACCCCGCGGTGCCGGCGACGACGACAGGACTCGAGACGGTGCTGACGGGACGCGACCCGGCGCGGGTGTATCGCTCACCGGCGTCGTTCGAGCGCGCCGTCGCCGACGCGCGGTCGACCGAGGACGGGTGGCGGCCGACACCGGACAGGCTCACCGTCAGACGGGTGGTGTGGGGAGGCGTCGATGTCACGCTCGTCGGATAGGGGCGCGACGGAGCCGCTGGCAGCGCTGCTGGCGGTCTTCGCCGTCACCGCGGGCCTGTCGCTGTACGCCGGCGTCCTCGACGACGCGTTCGGTCAGCGCACTCCCCGGAACCTCGCGTCGGCCGCTGGCGACGCCGTCGAGCGGAACCTCACGACGGCCGGTGTCGTCGAACCGACGCGGGTGGAGTCCGCACTCGGGGCTGTCCCCGAAGCCTACGGGGCGAACGCGACGCTCCGGGTCGACGACCGGGCGTGGACGGCTGGTCCGGCCCCGCCGCCGGCCGCGGATACGGACGGGCGAACGGTCAGCGTCGCCGTCGCGCCGGGACGGGTCCGGACCGGGCGGCTGGAGGTGCGCGTCTGGCGATGAGAGGCGTCAGCACCGTCGTCGACGTGACGCTCTGTCTCCTGTTCGTCAGCGCGGCCAGTGTCGTAGTGGTCGACAGCGCGGTCGAACAGCCGGCGACCGGGACCACGCCGGCCGCGGCGACGGCCGAGCGACTGGCGACCGACACCGCGAGCGTGGAGTACGCCCTCGCGGTGCCGGGCGAACCGCCGGCGTGGGTCGCCGACAGGGCCGACAGACACCGACGGACCGCCCACGGGACCGTCGCCGAACTGCTCGGCGAGGCCGCCCTGAGCAACGCGACGGTTGACGGACACCGTCTCTCGGAGGCCGGCCGCGACTTCGAGCGGCGGACGGCGTCGGTGACCCGGGACCGAATCGTCCTCCGGGAGCGGCGGGTCGCCGTCGACGCCGACTGGCGTCCCTACCCGGGCGCGCCGGTCGGTGGCCGGTTCCACGTCGGCGGCCGTCCGCCTCGCGACGCGGACGTCCGAGCAGCCGCCGTGACCGTCCCCAGCGGGATGGACGATGCCACCGCGCCGGCGCGGGCCGCCGCCCGGAACGACGGCTACCACGGTGTCGCTGTCGTCGTCGCGCGGGCGGTCGTCGACGGGCTGTTCCCGCCCGACCGGACGCGCCTCGCGCTCCGGGGCGACTACCCGGGCGACAGCCTGATGGCGGCTCGGTACCGACGGGCAGCCAGCCTCACCGGCGGCGCTGTCGACCCGGAGAGCCAGTCCGTCGAGGCGATGAACCGGGAGCTGACGGCCGCGTTGCGCGCGAAACTGGTTACGGACCTCCGACGGACGTTCGACTCCCCGCGGGCCGCCGCGGACGCCGTCCGGACGGAGTCAATTCGGGTCACTGTCAGGACGTGGTCGCCGTGAATCGGCGCGGCCGGAGCCTGCGCGTCGACACACGCGGTCGCGTCCCGTTCGCGCTCGTCGGGGTACTCCTGCTCGTGGGCAGCCTCGTCCTCGCGCCGACGCTGGCCCAGCGGCCGGCACCCGACGACACCGCCGTCGAGCGCGCCTTCGACCGGGCGACGGCGGAGACGCGGACGGCACTGCGCGACGGGGCGGCCGCGGCCGGCCGGGCGGCGGCCGCTACGCCGGTCGTCACCCCGGCGAACACGACCGCCGGGCACGCCCTGAACGAGTCGAGACCGTTCCGCGACGCGCTCAGGCTCCGCGTCTACGTCCGCGTTCGGGAACGACTCCGCCGCGTCGGCCACACCAGCGACGGCGTGACGGTGACCGCCTCGCTGCCCGAGACGACCGACACGGCCTCGCTCCGGGCGGCGAAGCGCCGCGTCCGCCTCGCCCGCGCGGGAGCGAACGGGACGGCGATGCGCGCGACGGTGACCGGTGTCAACCTCACCGTCCGGCGGGGAGAGCGGGTCGTGGCAACGCGGACCGTCTCGCCGACCGTCGTCGTCGCGACGCCCGTACTCGCGGTCCACGAGCAGGTCCGGACCTACGAAAAGCGACTGCACCACGGCATCGGACGCCCCGGACTGACACAGCGGCTCACCGCTCGCCTCTACCCGATTGCGTGGGCCCGCGGCTACGCGCAGTTCGGTGGCGCGCCGATAGCCAACGTCGTCACCAACCGCCACGTGGGACTGGCCGCGAACGGCGCGTTGCTGGGGGTCCAGCGGTCGACGTTCGGGCGGAGCGACCCCGACGGTCGCCGGGCGCTCACCGAGGCGACGGCAGCGGCCGGCGTGACCGACATCGTCCGGGCGAGCGGGGCCGCGCCACCGGGCGCATCGGCGCTCAGCGGACCGCAGTACCGGCCGCCGCCGGACGGTATCAGCCCGACCGAGACGCCGGCGAGTACCCCCGACCCCGGCGACGAGATGCGAATCGGCGTCAACGAGACGGCCGACGCGGCGTTCGCATCGGTTGCAGAGCCGACCCGCCTCGACAGCCTCACGCGGCACGTCTACAGCGTCGAGACGCGACTCGCGACCCGGTCGCGCCACCGGGGCGGCGGGACGCCCTCGGTGCCTCCGTCGCCGGGGCCGGACTGGACGAACGTCGACACGGACACGTTCCGCGACGTTCGCGTCGTCGGGCCGGCCGACGCGACCCTCCCGGACCGCGACGGTTGGCATCGCCTCGACGGGTTCGCCCGCGTAGTCGAGATAACACACCGACGGACCGCCGAGTGGAAGAACGGCAGCGAGCGACTGTGGACCACGTCGACCAGCACCGAGCGGCGGGTGGTGAGCGTCAGCGTCCTCGGGCGACACGTCGACCGGTCCGTCGCGCCGGAGCGCCCGATTCGGACCGCCCACCGACGCGGTGCCGGACCGCTCGACGGCCCGAATCTGGCGGACGTCGAGCCGAAGGCGACGACGCGGCTGGTCGAGGACCGCGGAGGCGCGGACGGCGTGGCGGCCCGCGTGGTCACCGACGGCGTCGACACCGGCGCGGTACGGATACAGGCAGACCGTCCCCCCGACCTACAGGCGTGGGTGTACCGCGACCTCCGGCGGCTCCGGGAGACGGTCCGCAACACGAGCGTCACGCTCGAACGG
Organism: Haloarcula sp. MBLA0138; assembly: GCF_055632455.1. Classification (NCBI taxonomy): domain Archaea; kingdom Methanobacteriati; phylum Methanobacteriota; class Halobacteria; order Halobacteriales; family Haloarculaceae; genus Haloarcula; species Haloarcula sp. MBLA0138. Next base: position 1,715,318 of record NZ_CM145746.1, read on the forward strand.
GGACAGGTCGGCACCTTCGGGGTGAACCCGCCGCGACGGCTTCGCGAGCGGCTCGATGCCCGGCGCGCGGCGCTGGTCGCCGCTCCGGAGACGTACGACAGCGTGGCCGAGAAGGCCCGCGTCGCCGCGCGAATCGAGTACCTGAACGCCGTCGAGGACCGGCTCGACGAGCAGGCCGGCCAGCGGTCGTCGGCCCGCGGGGCCGTGGGCGATATCGTGGCCGACCGCACCGGCGGGACGCTCGCCGAACTCAGGCGGGGACTGGGCGCGCGGGACACCCGAGTCCCGCGGACGCGGCCGGTCCCGACCGGTCCCGCGGGTCCGGTCCGGACCCGTGTCGACGCCAGCCCGGCGTACCTGACGCTCGCAGAACTGGACGGGGCGAACTACCACGCCGTCGAGGGAACGGAACACCCGCTGGTCGCACGGAACGTGAACCTCTTTACCGCCCCGTATGCCGACACGGCGGACGTGGCGACCGAGGGGCTGTTCGACACTGCCGACCGGTCGCGGCTGCGCGTGGCCGCGGCGACGCTGGCGGCGGCGAACGCGACCCTCGACAACGATTCGGCCCCGAACCTGCGGACGAAGCGCGACCGCCTCCAGTCGGTCGTGGCGGTGTCGAACGGGTACGTCGCAGCGCGCCTCGAAGCGACGGTGCGGGCCGAGACCGACGCGGGACCGCGCGAGAGCGAGCGGCTGGTCGCGGCGGCACTGGGGCGGTGGGAGACGACCGCGGCGCGCGGGCAGGCGCTCGCGAGCGGTGCGGCGGCCGACCGCGTCGCCGACGCGGCCGCGCGGCGGCACGGACTCTCTGCGCTCGAACGCGACTGGCTGGCGATACAGCTGTCCCGGACCGTCAACGAGGCGACGACACAGCGGACCGCCCGGCCGCGCGAGACGACGGTCAACCGGACGGCGTCGGCGGTCCGGACCGTCTCGCGGACGGCGGTCAGCGAGGCGTTCGCCCGCGCGGGACAGCGCGAGGCCGAGCGCGTCGCCAAGCGACGGCTCGGGACGAAAGGTCTCCCCGCCGGCCTCCCGCTGGCACCGCCGCTGACGGCGTGGTACGCGACCACGAACCTCTGGTGGGTCACCGTCGAGGGCGAGTACGCCCGCTTCACGGTGACGGCCGGCCACGGACCGCCGACCGAGCCCGGCGGGCAACTGACGTACGCACGCGACGGCGACACGGCGCGACTGGATGTCGACAGCGACGACACGCGCGAGCGCCTCGGGACGGCCGACCGCATCTCGTTCCGGGCGAACACGGGCGTCGTGGTCGTCGTGCCCCCGAAGCCCCGGGGCGTCGGCGACAAGGGCGGCGACGCCGACGAGCGCTCGGCGGGCTGGCCCGACGCCGGCCGCGGTGGAGAGTGACACCCACTAATACCCCCCGGCCGTACCAGTCGGTATGCTCAGAGCCGAGTTCCCGGACGCTGGCGAGCAGTCGACGGCCGAACTCGTGACGGCCTACGGGACTGTCATCGCCGAGGCGGTCGAGCGGGTCGGTGTCGCGGACGCCGCCGACGAAAGCGGGGTCGACGAGGAGGCGGTCGCGGCCGCCGCGGACGGCGACGTGGCCGACCTGACGCTGGAAGACGCCGCAGCCCTGCTCGCGACCGACCCCGAGCGGCCCGACGCGGCGGCGATTCGCGCCGAGGCACAGGACATCCTGTTGATGGGGATGACGACGGCGGTGCTGGACGTCGAGTCGCTGGCGTCGGGTATCGACGGCGAGATGGAGCCCAAAGCGATACAGCAGAAGATAGAAGGGCGCTACCCGGTGACGCTCGCGGAGTACGCCCGCCTGCACGGCTACATCGAGCGCCGGCAGCGGTGACCATGCGGGTCGTGATACTGGGCTGTGGCTACGTCGGGCTCGAACTCGGCCGCCAACTGCGCGACGCTCACGACGTGGTCGGCGTCCGCCGGTCCGAGGTGGGCGTCGCGGCCATCGAGGACGCGGGCTTCGACGGCGTCCGTGCCGACGTGACCGACGCGGAGTCGCTCGCCGCGGTCCCGGACACCGACTGGGTCGTCTTCGCCGCGAGTTCGGGCGGTCGCGGGGCCGCGGCCGCGCGCGAAGTGTACGTCGACGGCCTCCGGACGGCCGTCGACCACCTCTGGGGCCGCGAGGACCCGCCAGAACGGCTCGTCTACACCTCCAGTACCGGCGTCTACGGCGACCACGGGGGCGAGTGGGTCGACGAGGGGACACCGCTGGACCCGCGGACCGAGAAGACCGAGGTGTTGGCCGAGGCCGAGCGCGTCGCCCGCGAACGGCCGGCGGAACACGGCGGGCACGGCACCGTCGCCCGTTTCGCCGGGCTGTACGGACCGGACCGCTACCGGCTGGAGCGGTACCTCGACGGCCCGGTGACGGCCGGCTACCTCAACATGGTCCACCGGGACGACGCGGCGGGCGCGGTGCGGTTCCTGCTCGAGGGCGACCACCGCGAGGACACGGTGCTGGTGGTCGACGACGAACCGGTCGAGAAGTGGGCGTTCGCGGACTGGCTGGCCGAGCAGTGTGAGGTCGACTACCCGCCCAAACAGACGAAAGCCCAGCGTCTCGACGATACCGACCTCTCGGCGACTGCACGGCGGCGGATTCAGACGAGCAAGCGCTGCTCGAACACGTTGCTCCGGACGCTTGGCTACGAGTTCGCCTATCCGACGTTCCGAGAAGGGTATCTGGCCGCAGTCGAGCGATACCGCGAGTCGCAGCGGTAGCGGGGGAACCTTCTTGTCGCCGCCGGGGTATCTCCCACGTATGACACAGGTACCCGCGGGCGGTCCCGGCGAGTGGGCCGAGACCGCTGCGGGGGTCGTCAGGTCCGACCCGGCCGTCGCCGCCGGTGTCGCCGTTGCCCTCCTCGCGCTGGCCGCCGCCGGCGTGTGGCTCTGGCGCACTGTCGGGCGCTCGCCGGGGAAACGGCTCGCCTCGGTCCTCGCCGACTACGACGAGGTGGCGGTCCTGATGCACCCGAACCCGGACCCCGACGCGATGTCCTCGGCGCTGGCCGTCCAGCAACTGGCCCGGGCCGTCGACACTGCGGCGACGCTGCACTACCCCGGCGAGATTCGCCGGCCGGAAAACCGGGCGTTCGAGACGGTCCTCGACCTCGACTTCGACCGTGTCGAGTCGGCCGACGGCATCGACGCCGACGCGACGGTCCTCGTCGACCACAACGAGGCCCGCGGATTCCCCGGTGCGGCGGAGATAGAGCCCGTCGCCGTCGTCGACCACCATCCCGGCGAGGGGACCGGGCGGCGGTTCACCGACGTGCGACCGGACATGGGGTCGTGTGCGACATTGTTTGCGACGTACTTCGACGCGCTTGACTGGGCGTTCCACGAGGTCGACGTGGACCCCGACGACGGCGGCGTCGACCCCGACGAGGTTCCCGAGCGGGCGCTCCCGAGCCACGTCGCCACGGGGCTGGTCTACGGTATCCAGTCGGACACCCGGTCGCTGACCAACGGCTGTTCGGCGACCGACTTCGAGGCCGCGGCGTTTCTCTACGAGGGCATGGACGGCGACCTCCTGAACCGCATCGCCAACCCGCAGATAGACGCCGAGGTGTTGGAGGTGAAAGCGCGGGCCATCACCAACCGCGAGGTCCGCGCGCCCTACGCCTTCAGCGACGTGGGCGAGGTGTCGAACACCGACGCCATCCCGCAGGCCGCCGACGAACTAGAGACCCTCGAAGGCGTCTCGGCGGTCGTCGTCGTCGGGGTCAGCGAGGGGACGATGCGGGTCGCGGGCCGTTCCCGGGACGACCGGGTCCACATCGGCCACGTGATAGAGGCAGTTCTCGACGACATCCCGATGGCCGAGGGCGGCGGCCACGCCCGGATGGGCGGGGGGCAGGTCCCCGTCGAGTACATGGCTGGCATCGGCCCCAGCGACGGGCTCTCGCGGACCGAGTTCCGCGAGGAGATGTTCAAGGCGCTGGGCGGCGAGCGCTGACCGCGCGGAAACTCCGCGCTTTTGTCCGTCCCCGTCGAAGGGACGCCATGGCGACACGCGAGGGGACATGGGCGTACCGGGACGACCACGGCGACGCGTTCGCGCGGACGTTCTTCCGCCGGTTCGGCGAGGGCGTCGTCTCCAGCATCGGCGTCGGCACGTATCTGGGGGACGCGACCGACGAACGCGACGCGGCCTACCGCGACGCCGTCCGGACGGCGCTGTCCTCGGGGGTCAACCTCGTCGACACGGCCATCAACTACCGCCACCAGCGCTCCGAGCGCGCCGTCGGCGCGGCCGTCACGGACGCCGACGTGCCCCGGGAGGCCGTCGTGGTCGCCACCAAGGGTGGGTTCGTCCCCTTCGACGGCGAGCGGCCGGCCGACCCCGGCCGGTTCGTGAAGACCGAGTACGTCGACACCGGCATCGTCGACCGCGCGGACCTCGCGGGCGGCCAGCACTGCATCGCGCCGGCCTTCCTCGACGACCAGTTGGACCGCTCGCTGTCGAACCTCGGGCTGGAGACGGTCGACCTCTACTACGTCCACAACCCGGAGACGCAACTGGCCGAGCGCTCCCGGAGCGAGGTCTACGACCAACTCGAAGCCGCGTTCGAGCGGCTGGAGCGACGGGCCGCCGACGGTGACATCGGCCACTACGGGGTCGCCAGTTGGGACGCCTTCCGCGTGCCGGCCGACCACGAGCGGTACCTCTCCCTGCCGGCGGTCGTCGAGCGAGCGCGGGCGGCCGCCGACAGCGCGGGCAACGCCGCGACCCACTTCCGGGCGATACAGGTGCCGTTCAACGTCTACATGGCCGACGCCTTCACCGTCGCCGCCCACGATGGGGCCGACGGCCCGCAGTCTGCGCTGTGGTTCGCCCACGAGGCGGGGCTAGACGTGTTCACCAGCGCGTCGATAATGCAGGGTCGGCTGGCCGAGGAGATGCCGGAGTCCGTCGCTGCCCGTCTCGACGGGGAAACGCGGGCCCAGCGCGCCATCAACTTCGCCCGGAGCGCGCCCGGCGTCACCGCGTCGTTGGTCGGGACAGGGTCGGTCGCCCACGCGGAAGAAAACGTCGCCGCGGGCCGTCACGAGCCGCTCGGGGCCGACGCGTTCGACGCCGTCTTCGAGTAGGTTCAGCTCAGTTCCTTCCACTCGCTCCCGCACTCGGGGCAGGTGCGAACCTTCCCGACCTGGTCCGGGTCGTTGTCGGTGTCCAGCGGCTCGTCACAGGCCGTACAGGAGAGTCGCCCGTAGCTGTCTTTCTCGACGTCCCCGGCCCGCAGGGCCTTCCTGACAGAATCCATACGCGGGAGTGCGGCACCCGCGGGTAAAAAGGCCGCGGCGTTCCGGAACCCTTCTGTGGGTCGACCGCCGACCCGAAGCCGTGTCACGACGACAGGTGTTCGGCACCCTGCTCGGGTTCGTCTTCCTCATCAACTTCTCCCGAGTTGTCTTCGCGCCGCTCATCGAGCCGATACGGCTGGCGACGGACGCGAGCGACGCCACGCTGGGGCTGCTCGCGACGCTGGTCTGGGCCGGCAGTGCCCTCTCGCGGCTCCCGACGGGTTTTCTCCTGACCCGCGTGAGCCGGTCGGCGGCCGTCGTTGGCTCCGGCGTCGTCCTGACCGTCGGGACAGCCGCCACCGCGCTCGTTCCGGACCCGGTGCTGTTGCTCCCCGGCGCGTTCGTCATGGGACTTGCGAGCGGTATCTACCTCATCGCGGCCAACACGCTCATCAGCGAACTGTACCCGTCCCGGCCGGGTCGCGCCTTGGGTCGGCACGGGGTCGCCAGCCAACTCGCGGCCGTCGTCGCGCCGGCGCTCGTCTCGGTGGTCCTGCTGTACGGCCCGTGGCGTATCACGCTCCAACTGCTTGCCGTCGCCGCCGGGCTGACGACGGTGGCGTTCGCCGTCGTCGCGCGTCGCGTCTCGCTACCCGAGGCTGGGACCGAGGACCGGGACGTACTCGGGGCCGTGCGGGCGCAGTGGCGCATCGTGGCGACGGCCGTCGCGGCGCTCGGGCTGACGACGATGGTCTGGAACGGCCTGTTCAACTTCTACGTCACCTACCTCGGGACGCTGGGGGTCCCCGACGGCGACGGGCGCGTCCTCTTGCTGGTGGCGTTCGGGGCCGGCGTCCCGGCCTTCTACGTCAGCGGTCGCCTCGCCGACCGACTGCCGGCCGTCCCGTACATGCTCGTCATCGTCGCGGCCTTCACCGGCTGTATCCTCGCGCTCCCGGCGCTGTCGGGGTTCCGAGCGCTCGCCGTCTTCAGCGCCGTCACCGGCTACGTCATCCACAGCATCTTCCCGGCTGCCGACACCTACCTCCTCGGCTCCCTGCCCGACCGCCACCGTGCCAGCGCCTACGCGGCCTACGGGACCGGGATGATGGTCCTTCAGGCCCCGGGCAGCGCCGTCATCGGATTCCTCCGGGACGCCGGGGTGGGCTTCCCGACCATCTTCCGCGGGATGGCCGCCGCGTTGCTCGTCTTGCTGGCCGCCCTGCTCGCCATGTACGCCGACGGCCGGCTACCGAGTCGCGCGGAGACCTAAGGCTCAAGCCCCTCGCCCGCGCGGACTCGGACATGGACCCGTCACCGGACGAACTCGCCGGCGTCGTCGACGTGGTCGGCCCGCTGACCCGCGGGGAACTCGCGGAGGCCTGCGCCGAACTCGCCTTCAAGCGCGGCGCGGACGCCGACCCGGCGGCCTTCGGCGACGCCATCGACGCGGCGGTCGACTCTTATCACCTCGTCGCCGTCGCCGACCACGACGCGGAGGGGGTCGACCCCCTGCTCGCGGTCGGGCCGACGGCGTTTCCCGCGCTCCCGGACGGCGCGGCGGACCTCCCGCACATCATGGACGTGCCCGAGCGGACGCTGCCGAGAGAGCGCGTCGCGGCGGCCGTCGAGTCGCGGTTCCGCGAGGACGCCGCGCGGGCCGTCACCGACGGCGACCGCGAGCGAATCGACCGGCTGCTGGACGCCAGCTACGACCTCGAAGCGTGGGGCCCGGTCGACCTGCGGAGCGCGCGCGAGCGACTCGACGACGCCTGAGCCGGCACGCGGACCCACGCGATTAAGAGCGTCCACGCCGTTCGTCCGGTATGGAGTTCGACCGGATACGGGCACACGACCCGCTGGCCGTCGACGACGAGCCACAGTCGGCGGCCGTCGTCGCGCCGGTCGTCACCCGTCCGGAGGGCGAGGCCGTCCTGTTCACGAAGCGGGCCGACCACCTGCCCGACCACCCCGGACAGATGTCTTTCCCCGGCGGCGGCCGAGAGCCGGAGGACGAGGACCTGCTCGCGACGGCGCTACGCGAGGCCAACGAGGAGATCGGGCTGGACCCGCGGGCGGTCAACGTCGTCGGCCGACTGGACGACATCCGCACGGTGACCCACTACTCGGTGCGCCCCTTCGTCGGCCGCATCCCGGACCGGGACTACCTCCCGACCGACGAGGAGGTCGCCGAGGTGGTCCCGCTGCCCGTGTCGGAACTCACCGACCCCGACAACTACGAGTCCGAGCAGCGCGACCACCACCACTACGGCGAGATACGGCTGCACTTCTTCTACGTCGACGGTTACACCGTCTGGGGCGCGACCGCTCGGATGCTCGTCCAGTTGCTCGAACTGGGCACCGACTGGGACGTCCCGCCCGAACCCGACCGCTACACCGGGCCGGACGACGACCTGCCCGAGCGCGTCCGGGACCAAGTCTGAGCGAGCGCCGCCGTGCGGGCCGGGAGCGACAGGACTTTGCGCCACACCGCCGATACTACACCGACATGACGACACTCGCGGGTGCGACGCTGCCCGACCTCGGTGTCGACGCGGTCGCGCTCAAGCCCACGGAGACCGACCTCGTTGCGGCCGCCGACCTCGCGGTGGAGACGCTCGCGGTCGACTACGAGGGGGCGGCGGCTGTCCCCGACGCCGAGACGCTGTCGGCGCTCGCGGCATCGGCCACCGTCCGCGTGACCACCCCGGTACGGGCCGACGGTTTCGACCCGCTGGGCGACGACGGAGCCGTCGCCGACCTCCCCGACGGCGTCGGGCGCGTCCTCGTGGCGGGCCACGGCGACTACCTCACGGAAAGCGAGCGCGAGCGTGCCGTCGCGCCGCGGTTGCGGGCCGCCGCGGCCGACGCCGACGCGCCGTGGGTGGGGACCGACGGCATCGAGCGCGTGGCGCTGGCCGTCGGCGGGACCCAGTACGACCTCCTCTCTCGGACCACCGCGCAGGAGGTCCGGGCGCTGCGGGCGGCGGGGTTCGACGGTGGGGTGGCCGTCTACGCGCCGCTGGTCGCGACTGACGACGAGGACGCCGCGCTCGACGCGCTGGGGCCTTACGTCGCCCGGCGCGGCCCGGTCCGGCGGGCGCTCCCCGACGACGCCGCGACCGGCGCGGCCGCCGAGGGGCGCGCGCGGGAGGTCCTCCGGCAGGCGGTCCGGGACTACGGACTGGTCGGCGCGCCGGGGGCGGTCGCCGAGCGCGTCGAACGACTCCGCGAGGCAGGCGTCGACACCGTCGTCGCGTACCCGGCCCGCGGGCTGGACCCGCTCGGGCGATAGATGCGGGTCGCCGTCGTCGGCGGCGGGGCGGTGGGACTCGTCGCGGCCGGGGACCTCGCGGCCCGCGGCGCGGCGGTGACGCTGTACGAGCGAGACACGCCGGGCAACGGCGCGACCGGGCGCGCGGCCGGTATCTGCTACGACGCCTTCGCGGACCGGACCGACGCCGCCGTCGCCGGCCGCGCGCTGACTCGGTACCGCGAGTGGGGCCTGCTGACCGACCGCCCCTACGTCTGGGTGGCCCGCGACGAGAGCGACGCGGCCGCCGTCCGCGAGCAGGTCGCGGGGATGCAGGACTGCGGCGTCGACGCCGCGCTCGTAGACCCGCCCGACCTCGGGGAGCGGTATCCGGCGCTCCGAACCGAGACGGTGACCGCGGCCGGCGTCGCCCGTGACGCCGGGACCGTCGACCCCGAAGCGGTCGCGGCGGCGCTGGCCGACCGGGCGCGGGCCGCGGGCGCGACCGTCGAGACGGGGACCGAAGTGTCGCTCGCGGCGGCGACGACGGTGTCGACGCCCGACGGCGAGGTCGACTACGACGCCGTCGTGGTCGCGGCCGGCCCCGCGACGAAGCCGCTGGCGGCCGCCGCCGGCGTCGAACTCCCGCTGAAGACCTACCGGGCGCAGGCGCTGGTCACCGCCGCCGTCGACGCCGACCTGCCGTCGCTGTACGACGCCGCGCGGGAGTTCTACTGGCGGCCCCGCGACGGCGGCCTGCTGGTCGGCGACGGTGCCCACGAGGTCGACCCAGACGACTGGGACGCCGCGGCCGACCCGGCGTTCGTCGACGCGTCGCTGCGGCGGGTGGCCGAGGCGACCACGCTCGACCCCGCCGTCGAGCGGTCGTGGGCCGGCCTCTGTACGGCGACGCCGGACCGGGACCCCCTCCTCGGCCGCGTCGCCGACGGCCTGTGGGTCGCAACCGGGTGGCAGGGCCACGGCCTGATGCGCGCGCCGGCCGTCGGCGAGTACGTCGCCGCACGACTGCTCGACGGGGAGTGGGGGGTCGCGCCGGGACTGCCCGAGCGGGTCGACCCGACCCGCTTCGACGGGGGCGAGACGTTCGACGCGCTGGGGGACCCGACGCGGGACTGGTGAGTGTATACGTCGTAAAACAGCGGATGCGGTTCAGTCGTCAGCGTCGTCGTCCGCGCCAACGTCCGTTTGAACGTCGACAGCGCCGTCCGCGTCGTCGGTGCCGCCAGCGTCGCCCGTCTCGTCCGCGTCGTCGAGCGCCGCCGTCTTCGGGACGCGAACGTGGAGCGTCCCGTCGTCTCGCAGCGTCGCCGTCGCCGTCTCCGGGTCGACGACGGCGTCGTCGGGAAGAGTCACGCGGCCGTCGAGTGCCAGCCCGCGGCCGGGGTAGCGCATCTCGAACTCGTCGTAGAACTCCCGGAAGCGGTCGACCCGGACCTCGATGCTGTCGTCGACGTATCGGACTTGGATGTCACTGGCGGTCGCACCGGGCGCGTCGAAGACGACGAGGTAGGCGTCGTCGGACTCCAGCAGGTCCGCCGGCAGCGGCTTGTTCTCTTGGACACGCCCCGCGGCGCGCCCGATGTTCTCGAAGATGGCGTCCCCGATGGACTCGCCCAGTCCGCGCATCATAGCTCGATGGCTTCGAGTTCCTCGGTCGTCCCGCAGTACGGACAGTCGAAGTCGGCGACGCCGACCGACTCCGGCATGTCGTAGGTGTAGTGCAACTCGAACATGTCGAGTTCGCAGTCGTCGTCGTTACAGACGATTTCGAGTGTAGTCGGCATGGTATTCCGTTGGTCGGTCAGCGACAAACCCCTTTCGGCGACCGCGGTCGCGGCCGCACTCTCCCGTCGGTAGATTGATAGTAGTACGTCGTGAGAGGCCCGGTATGGGTTCCGGTGTCCTTGGCGTGGACTTCAGCGGCGCGAGCGCGGCCGGGGACGCGCTCTGGGTGACTGAGGCCACGCGAACAGACGGGGGGTTGCGAGTGGACGACTGCTATCGCGCGGCCGATAGGTGGGGCCGCGACCGGGAGACGGCCCACGCGGCGCTGGTCGAGCGCGTCGCCGACGGGCCGGCCTGTGTGGGACTTGACTTCCCCTTCAGCCTCCCGCAGTCGCTGCTGGACGCGCAGTGTGACGGCGACTGGCGGGGGCTGCTGTCGTGGACCGCGAGCGACGGCGGCCCGACCGACCCCGACGCCTTCGCCGAGGCCTGTCGCCACACCGCCGAGATGGTCGCCGGCAAGCGCGCGCTGCGGCGCGAGACGGACTTCCGGCGGGGCGGCCTCTGCCCGTACGAGCGCCACGTCAGGAGCATGACCTTCTACGGCCTCCGGGACGTGCTGGGCCGGCTCGCCGACGCGCCGGACGTGGCCGTCGCGCCGATGCAGGGCCGCGGGGCCGACACCGTCGTCTGTGAGGTGTACCCCGCGGCGACGTTCGGCTGGCTGGGCTGTTACCGCGAGGGGTACAAGACGACCGACGGCGCACGCCAGCGGCGGGCGGCGAACCTCGACGCGCTCGCGGACTGCGGCGTCGCCGTCGGCGACCACCGCGAGGCGTACCTCGACAGCCACGACGCGCTGGACTCGCTGGCCGCGGCCGTCTCGGCCGGCCGAGTCGCCAGCGGGGCCGGGGCGACGCCGGCCGAGACGCAGGAAGGCCACATCTACGTGTAGTCCGCAAGCCCGGAGTATTTCAGTTTCCGACCGGACTAGCCGGTATGGCCGACGAACACGGCGGCTTCGATGGCGTCCGGGAGAACGTCGACGGCCACCCGATGGTGAACCTCGTCGGCTACGCGACGCCGTACTGGCTCCGCCTCGCCGCGGGCGTCCTCGCGGCGTTTTGCACGCGGTTCGCCCGGCTCGTCCCGCCCATCGTCGTCGCCGCCGCCATCGACCGGGTCGTCCTCAGCAGCGGCGAGCCCGGACTGCTGACGGCGGCCGGGCTGTTGCCCGGGGGGACCATCACCGGCGAAGCGGCGAAGCTCGCTTTCCTCCGGCGGCTCGTCGCCGTCGCCGCCATCGCCTATCTCGTCCGGTCGGTGACCCGCTTCGCCTCGCGGTACCTCCTCCAGTCGACGGCTCAGAAGGTCCAGCGGGACCTCCGGAACGACACCTACGACCACCTCCAGCACCTCTCGCTGTCGTTTTTCGCCGACCACCAGACCGGCGGGATGATGTCCATCCTCAACAGCGACATCAACCGGCTGGAGTCGTTCCTGAACACGGAGTTCCGGCAGTTCATCCGGGTCGTCGCCACGGTCGGCGGCATCGCGGTCGTCCTCTACTGGCACTCGCCGACGCTCGCCGCCATCGCGCTCGCGCCCGTCCCCGTCATCGGCGTCGCCAGCGGCTACTTCCTGACGTGGATAGAGCCCCGGTACCGCTCGATTCGACAGACCGTCTCGCGGCTCAACACCCGGCTGGAGAACAACCTGAGCGGCGTCCCCGTCATCAAGGCTTTCGACCGCTACGACTTCGAGAACCGACGGGTGACCGAGCAGAGTCAGGCCTACCACGACGAGAAGGTAGCCGCGCTACGCATCCGGCGGGCCTTCTTCGCCGCCCTGCGCCTGCTCACCGGCGTCGTCTTCGTCGGCATCCTCTTCGTCGCCGGGAGAGACTTCGTCACCGCCGACGGGGAGACAATGCTCCGGGCCGGGACGTTCGCGCTCTTCTTCCTCTATCTCCGCCGGCTCTACTCGCCGATGCGCCGCGTCGGGAAGTCGGCGAACAAGTACCAACTCGCCAAGTCGAGCGCCGAGCGGGTCTTCGGCCTGCTGGGGCAGTCCCCGACCGTCACCGACCCGCCGGACCCCCACACCCCCGAGGACATCGACGGGCGGGTCGCCTTCGACGGCGTGACCTTCGGCTACGAGGCCGACCGGCCGGTGCTCGAAGACGTGTCGCTGGACGTGCCCGCCGGGGCGACCGTCGGGCTGGCGGGACCGACCGGCGCGGGGAAGTCCACCCTCCTCCAACTCGTCCCGCGCTTTCACGACGTGGACGCGGGCGCGGTCGAAGTCGACGGCGTCGACGTGCGGGAGTACGGCCTGCAGTCCCTCCGGGACAGCGTCGCCATCGTCGAGCAACAGCCATACCTCTTCTCGGGCACCGTCGCCGAGAACGTCGCCTACGGCGACCGCGAGGTGCTGGCCGGCGAGGCGGCCGGCGAGGAGCAGGCTCGCGACCGGGTCCGGGAGGCCGCCCGCGCCGCACAGGCCCACGAGTTCGTCGCGGCTCTCCCCGAGGGATACGACACCCAGATAGGCGAGCGGGGCATCAAGCTCTCGGGCGGCCAGCGCCAGCGGGTCGCCATCGCCCGCGCCCTGCTCAACGACCCCGAGATAATCGTCTTCGACGAGGCGACCAGCGACGTGGACACCGAGACCGAGGAGCGGATTCAGGCCAGCATCGAACGCCTCGTCGAGGACCGCACCGCCTTCGTCATCGCTCACCGCCTCTCGACGATTCGGGACGCCGACACCATCGCCGTCCTCGACGACGGCGAACTCGTCGAGCGGGGCAGCCACGCCGAGTTGCTGGCGGCCGGCGGGGACTACGCCGACCTCTGGGCCGCACAGGCCGACGAGAGTGCGGCGAGTGCGGACGACTGACCGCCTGCCGTGCCGGGGCCGGCGCGTGGTTTTATCCGTCCGCCGGCGGGGAGAGTCGACATGGTCGCCCGTCCGCCCCTCCTGTTTGGAACCGGCGAGCGCCGGCCGCGTCGCGTCCAGTTGCTCGCCAGCCTGTTCGCCGTCACGTTCGCCTGCTACGCCGTCGGCGTCTTCGAGACGACCGGCGGCGTCGTCTTCTTCCCGATGGACGCCGCCGCGGTCGGTACCGTCGCCGCGGCGTGGGTCGGCTACACGCGCCGGGGCCTCCTGACCGGGTGGCTGGCCGTCTACGCGGCGCTGCTGGCGGCCCGGGCCGACCACGCGCTGCTCGGGCAGTCCGGCGACGCGCCGGCGAGGCGGCTGGGGATGCTCCTCCGACTCGACGGACTGGCGTTCTACGGCGTCGAGGCGCTGGTCCTCGGGACGCTCGCCGTCCTTGTCGGTCGGCTGGCGCTGGCGGGCCACCGCGCGGTCGGTCGCTGAGGACAGCGGGGACCAGACACCGTTTTAGGCGTCGAGCGTCAACCCCGGCCCATGACAGACCCCGAGACGCTCTCCGTGACCATCGTCGACGGCTACGTCGACGAGCCCGCGCACTTCGGGGTCCCGCCGTACGTCTCGACGTACCCGCGCTACGCCGCCGGGGCGCTGGTCGACGCCGGCGTCCCCCGCGAGCGGGTCACGTACCACACCATCGACGAACTCCGCGACGACAACGAGCGGTGGCGCGACGTGGAGACGGCCGACCTGCTGGTGTACGTCGGCGGGATGACCGTTCCCGGGAAGTACGTCGGCGGGACGCCCGCCGAACCCGACGAGGTCCGCCGGCTGGCGTGGACCGCCGAGGGGACCTCGCTGATGGGCGGCCCCGTCCGCTTCGGCGTCGGCGAGGCCAACGAGGGGGCCAGCGAGACCGCGCGCGACGACCTCGACTTCGACTTCCTCGCGATGGCCGACGTGGAGGCGGCGGCCTTCGACCTCGTCGACTCCGGGCTGGAGGGGTTCAACGACCGCTACCGCTCGGTCGAGGAGGAGACGCGCTGGGCGCGGGCCGGCGCGTTCGTCGTCGAGCAACACCCCAACCACCCCGACTACCTCATCTGCGAGATGGAGACCTCGCGGGGGTGTCCGTACCGCTGCTCCTTTTGCACGGAGCCGATGTACGGCGACCCGGACTTCCGCCCGCCCGAGAGCGTCGTCGACGAGGTCGACGCCCTCTCGGACCACGGCGTGAGACACTTCCGCTTGGGCCGACAGGCCGACATCCTCGCCTACGGCGGCGACGGCGAGGCCCCGAACCCCGACGCGCTCCGGCGGCTCTACGGCGGTATCCGCGAGGTGGCCCCGGACTTGGAGACGCTCCACCTCGACAACATGAACCCCATCACCGTCGTGCAGTGGCCCGAGAAGGCCCGGGAGGGGATTCGAATCATCGCCGAGCACAACACCCCCGGCGACACCGCGGCCTTCGGCCTCGAATCCGCGGACCCCGAGGTGATGAGCGACAACAACCTCAACGTCACCGCCGACGAGTGTTTCGAGGCCGTGAAGGTCGTCAACGAGGTCGCGGGCTGGCGGCCGGACGGCGACAGGGACTCCGCCCCCAACTTCGGCGACGACGCGGCCCGCCGGCTCCCGAAGCTCCTGCCGGGAATCAACCTCGTCCACGGGCTGAAAGGCGAGCGAAAGGAGACCTTCGAACACAACAAGCGGTTCCTACAGCGGGTCTACGACGCCGGCCTCATGCTCCGCCGGGTGAACATCCGGCAGGTGATGGCCTTCGAGGGCACCGACATGGCCGACACCGGCGCGGAGATAGCCCACGACCACAAGAAGCTGTTCAAGCAGTACAAGCGGGAGGTCCGCGAGGAGATAGACAACCCGATGCTCCAGCGGGTCGCCCCGCCGGGGACGGTCCTGCCCGACGTGCATCTGGAGTACCATCAGGACGGCAAGACGTTCGGCCGACAGCTAGGAACCTACCCGCTTCTCGTCGGCCTCCCCGGCGAGCGTCCCCTCGGCCGCACCGTGGACGTGGCCGTCACCGACCACGGCTACCGCTCGGTGACCGGCGTCCCCTACCCGCTGGACGTGAACGCGGCGTCGATGGCGGAGCTGTCGACTATCCCCGGCGTCGGGCAGAGCCGCGCCGGCGACATCCTCGTCGGCCGCCCCTACGACGCGGCGAGCGAAGTGGGCGACGACCTCCGCCCGTTCGTCACCGCCGGGAACCCCGAGGGCGCGGACTGAGACGGCGCGGTCACGTCCCGTCGCCGCTACCGCGTCCGCCGTCCGCGACCGCCGTCTCTCGCCCGGCGTTGCCCGTCCCGCCGTCGACCTCTGCCGGGAGGTCGAAGAACAGCCCCTCGCGCCCGCCGTCGGCAAAGGCGAGTTCCCCGCCCAGCGTCTCGACGCCCCACTTGACGAGCCAGAGGTCGAGGTCCTGTATGTGTTCGAGTTGCGTCTCCGTCTCGCTGGTGATGACTGCTCGGTCGTCCGGGTGGATTCCGGGGCCGTCGGTCGTGAGGCCGACGGTCACCCACCCGCCGTGGCGCTCGACGGTCACGTCGAGTTCGTCGGCGTCGCCGGCGGCGTCCAACAGGGTCCGGGCGCTCGCGTCGACGACGGCCTCCAGCGTCCCGGGCTGGCAGTACAGGTCGCAGTCGGCCGGCGCGTCGACCGAGACGGCCAGCTCCTCGCGGTCGGCCCGTAACGCCTCGACGCGGTCACGGAGCAGGGCGGCGAGGTCGACCGTCGCGCGCGAGCCGCTGCCCTCGAACACGCGGTCGACCGCCCGGGCCTGCTCGCTCAGTTCGACCAGCGACTCGGCGTTGCCGACGATGGTCTCGGCGGCCGAGGCCACGTCCCCGCCGCCGCTATCGGCGACGTACTCGGCGTTTCCCATCACGACCGACATGGAGTTGCGGATGTTGTGTCGGACGACGCGGTTGAGGACGGCGAGGCGCTGCTGGCGGTGCTTCTCGTCGGTGACATCGTACAGCGAGACGGCGTGGCCGATGACGCGGTCGTGATGGTCCTCGACGGGCGCGGTCGTCAGGCCGAACTCCCGGCGTCCGCGCTCGGTCTCGATGGAGACCGGACCGGTCCCCCCGTCGGGGTCGAACTCGTCGACGCCGAGGCGGTCCCAGAGGTCCGTCTCGACGAGGGCGTCCGTCGACGCGCCGAACAGCGCCTCTGCGGCGGCGTTGGCGTCGACGATAGCCCCGCCAGTGTCGACGATGACGACGCTGTTGCCGAGGTCGTCGATGGCCGTCTGCGTGCCGAAGCGCTGGGTCGCCGGGACGAGGTCGAACAGGTCCCGCTGGAGCAGGGCGTAGCCGATGAGTATCGACGAGAGCGTGAACGTCACCGGCGTGAGGTTGATGGTCGGCAGCGGCTCCAAGCGGAGTATCCACTTCAGGTTGCTCGCGAGCGGCACGGTGGCGGCGACGGCGAGCGAGACGACCTGCCGGGTGTAGACGCCCCGGGAGAAGACCGCGACCTCGACGAGCAGGAGCAGGCCGGTACCGATGACAGCGTAGGAGAAGACGACGAAGACGACGAACCACGGACCGTAGTCGTACGTCGACGACGCCAGCCCGGCGACCGACCGCACCGCGTAGTCGGTCCACAGCAGGTGGTGATACGAGTTGGTCGCGGCGAAGACCGCGGTCAACACCGGTACGACGAGCAACAGCGCGACTGACCGCTGCGTGACGAGTTCGCCCCGGCCGGTGTACCGCAGCGCGAAGACGAGCCAGCCAGCCGCCGCGACGCCGGCGACGCCGTAGTGCGGAATCTCCAGCAGGCGGTGCAGTGCCGGGTCGTAGACGAACAGGGAGAGGAGGTACGACCCTATCCAGACGGCACCGATACAGAGCAACACCCGGTAGGCACCGACGCCCGGGACGGTGTCGCGGTCACCGAGCACGGCGACGACGGCGAGCGTCGCGAGCAGCGAGCAGACCATCCCGCCCGCGATGACAGTGCCGATGACCATTCGAATACCGGTAGTGGGGCTCGAACCCGGATAACGATGTCCCTACCGCCGACGGCGTGCGGGCCGCTCGCGCTCGCCCGCTTCGTAACGATGTCCTTACCCGCGACAACGACGGCGTACCGCGTTCGGGCTATCAGAAAGCTCTTGACGCCGCTCGGACTATCCGGGGTCAATGACCGACGTCGAGGTGAGCGTCGTCCTCCCCGCGTACAACGAGGAGGACACCATCGAGCGGACCGTCACGGTGACGCTCGAGACGCTCGCTTCCTTCCTCCCCGCCGGTAGCTTCGAGGTTATCGTCGCTGAGGACGGCTGTGACGACCGCACGCCCGCCATCGCCGACCGGCTGGCCGCCGCCGACGACCGGGTGCGCCACGTCCACAGCGACGAGCGCCTCGGCCGGGGCGGCGCGCTGGCGCTCGCCTTCGAGCGCGCCCGCGGCGAGACGCTGGCGTACTTCGATACGGACCTCGCCACCGACATGCGCCACCTGGAAGAACTCGTCGAGTCCGTCCGGACCGAGGGGTACGACGTGGCGACCGGCTCCCGCTGGCTGCCCGAGAACCGCGCCGACCGGCCCGCCAAGCGCGGCGTCCCCAGCCTCGGCTACAACACGCTCGTCCGGACCTTCCTCCGGTCGGACTTGCGGGACCACCAGTGCGGCTTCAAGGCCTTCGACCGCGCGGCGCTCGACAGTTTGCTCCCGCAGGTCGGCGACGACCACTGGTTCTGGGACACGGAACTGCTCGTCAAGGCCCAGCGCGAGGGGTTCCGCGTCAAGGAGTTCCCCGTTGACTGGACGCCCAAGGGGGACTCGAAGGTCGACATCGTCCGAGACGTGTTGGGCATGGGGAGCCAGATTCTCCGGACGTGGTGGGAGCTGTCGGTCAGCCCGCGCATCACCCCCCGCGTCTCGCTGGGGGCCGGCACCGCGCTCGTCGTCGTTGCCCTGCTGTTGATGACCCAGTACCTCGACCCCCGGGACGTGCTGGCTCGGATGGCCGACGCCAGCCCGGAACTCGTCGCGGTCAGCGGGGCCGTCTACGCGCTCTCGTGGCCGCTTCGCGGGGTCCGGTACCGCGACATCCTCGCCTCGACGGGCCACCGCGAGCGGTGGGGATTTCTCACGGGCGCGATATTCATCAGCCAGACCGGCAACCTCGTGTTCCCCGCCCGCGCGGGCGACGCCGTCCGTGCCTACGTCGTGAAGGCGCGGCGCTCGATTCCGTACCCCACCGGCTTCGCCTCGCTGGCCGTCGAACGGGTGTTCGACCTGCTGACCATCACGCTGCTTGCCGGCGTCGTCATGGTCGGGTTGGCCGCGACCGGCTCCGTCGACCCGCTCCTGACGGCGCTGGCCGGCGGGACCGTCGGGGGCGACACCGCCGCCAGCGGGCAGACGGCCGTCGTCGTCGCCGCGGCCGTCGGGGCGGCCGCCATCGCCGCCGTCCTCGTCATCGTCGCCAGCGCCCGCACGGACCGGAACTACGTCCGGGCGGCGGTGGGACGGCTGAGCGACGACTCCTACGCCGACTACGTCGCGGGCGTCGTCGAGCGCTTCGTCGGCGACGTACAGACCGTCGCCGCCGACGGCCCGGCCTTCGCCCGCGTCGGTCTCGGGAGCCTCGGCATCTGGACGCTAGACGTGGTGACGGCGCTGGTGGTGTTCGCCGCCTTCGGCTTCGAGGTGACGGCGTCGCTGGTGGCCGTCTCGTTTTTCGCGGTCAGCGTCGGCAACCTCGCCAAGGTCCTCCCCCTGACGCCGGGGGGCGTGGGCCTCTACGAGGGCGCGTTCACCGTCATCGTCGCGCCGCTGACTCCGGCGGGCGTGACCGCCGCCCTGAGCATCGCCGTCGTCGACCACGCGGTGAAAAACGCCGTCACCATCGTCGGCGGCGTGGCCTCGATGGCGTGGCTCAACGTCTCGTTGACGACGGCCGTCGAGGAGTCCAAAGCCGCCGGCGAGGTCGACGCCGAGGCCGACGCGCAGTAGCGGTCGCCGCGTCCGCCCGACGGCGAGCGCCGCCCCCGTGAGACGGCCGGTCCTTCACGATTGATATTTGAACCCCCGTGTGGACGGTACACAGACGCGCTTTTCGGGACGTGACTCGGCAGTCTCGCTCCGGATACCAAAGATTTTAAATCTCTTTCGAACCGACTCAGTGTTACCGATTGCCGCCGGGTTCTACGGCCCGTCCTACCCGGTGAGCACCCGCCTTCGCACCATGAGCGAACACACACGAACGCGACAGCGAACAGAGGAAGAGACGACGGAATCGACGTCGACCGCCTGCCCGGAGTGCTCGGGCACGCTCGTCATGGACGACGAACACGGCGAGACGGTCTGTGAGGACTGCGGACTGGTCGTCGAGTCCGACGAGATAGACCGCGGCCCCGAGTGGCGCGCGTTCGACGCCAGCGAGAAAGACGAGAAGTCCCGCGTCGGCGCGCCGACGACGAACATGATGCACGACAAGGGGCTCTCGACCAACATCGACTGGCGCGACAAGGACGCCTACGGCAATTCCCTGTCGGGCAAGCAGCGCCAGAAGATGCAGCGCCTGCGCAAGTGGAACGAGCGGTTCCGCACGCGCGACTCCAAGGAGCGCAACCTCAAGCAGGCCCTTGGCGAGATAGACCGCATGGCATCCGCGCTCGGCCTCCCCGAGAACGTTCGCGAGACGGCGAGTGTCATCTACCGCCGCGCGCTCGACGAGGACCTCCTGCCCGGCCGCTCCATCGAGGGCGTCTCGACGGCCTCGGTGTACGCCGCCGCTCGGCAGGCCGGCGTCCCGCGGTCGCTCGACGAGATTACCGACGTGTCCCGGGTCGAGAAAAGCGAGATCGCCCGCACCTACCGCTACGTCGTCCGGGAACTCGGACTGGAGGTCAAACCCGCCGACCCCGAGAGCTACGTCCCGCGGTTCGCCTCCTCGCTGGAACTGTCCGACGAGGCCGAACACCGCGCCCGACAGCTGCTCCAGAACGCCAAAGAGCAGGGCGTCCACTCCGGGAAGTCCCCCGTCGGACTGGCCGCGGCCGCCGTCTACGCCGCCGCGCTGTTGACCAACGAGAAGACGACCCAAGCCGCCGTCAGCGAGGTGGCCGACATCTCCGAGGTCACCATCCGCAACCGCTACCACGAACTGCTGGAAGCCGAGCAGGACCTCCCGGTCGCCTGAGACGACGGCGAATAGAATCAGCCCTGATAACGACGGAGATACGTTTAATCCGCTGGCCCGTTCGGTCACACGTATGGCATCAGATACGGGTGACGGCGGACAGTCTCTCGGCGGGTCGAGCAGTATCTCCGCGGGCGACGTGGGCGGTGCGATAGACGAGCTTCTCAGGGCCTCCGAGAACGTCTCGGAGAGTTCACAGGAGATAAGCGACCTCGCCAACCAGCAGTCGGACAACATGCGCGAGGTCGCCGGCGAGGTGTCGAACCTCTCGGCGACCGTCGAGGAGGTCGCCTCCTCCGCACAGCAGGTCAAACAGGTCAGCGATACGGCTCGTGACCTCGCCGACGAGGGCCGCGAAGTGGCCGACGACGCCATCGCAGCCATGCAGTCCGTCGACGAGGCCAACAGCGACGTCTCCGAGGACGTCGACCAGCTCCGGGACCGCATCGACGAGATAGACGACATCGTGGAGGTCATCAACGACATCGCCGACCAGACGAACATGCTGGCGCTCAACGCCTCCATCGAGGCCGCCCGCGCCGGCGAGGCCGGGGAAGGGTTCGCCGTCGTCGCCGACGAGGTCAAATCGCTGGCCGAGGAGTCCCAGCAGAACGCGACCGAGATAGAGCAGTTGGTCTCGAACATCAAGGCCGACTCGGCCGACACCGTCGAGAGCATCGAGCGCGCCAACGAGGAGGTCGAGGCCGGCATCGAACAGGTCGAACGCACCGTCGACATCCTCCGGGACATCGACGAGGCCGTCGAGGAGGCCGCCCGCGGTGCCGAGGAGGTCGCCTCCGCCACCGACGAGCAGGCCGCCTCGACCGAGGAAGTGGCGAGCATGGTCGACGTGACCGCCGAGAACGCCGAGGAAGTCGCCGAGGAGATAGAGCAGATAGCCGCAGCCAACGAGGAGCAGACGGCGAAGATAAACGAGCTGAAGTCGATGGTCGACACCCGCTGACCGCAAGACACGAGTCCCACCCCGCGCTTGTCCGGGTATGGAGACGACACACCGGGTCGTCGCCGGCGACGCCCGGGACCTGCCGCTGCCCGACGACAGCGTCGAACTCGTCGTGACCTCGCCGCCGTACCCGATGATAGAGATGTGGGACGAGGTGTTTTCGGACCTCGACCCCGCCGTCGGGGCGGCGCTGGAGGACGACGACGGCGACCGGGCGTTCCGGCTGATGCACGACGTGTTAGACGAGGTGTGGGCCGAGGTCGTCCGCGTCCTCGTGCCCGGCGGCATTGCCTGCGTCAACGTCGGCGACGCCACGCGGTCGATGGCTGACGGCTTCCGGTCGTACCCGAACCACGCCGAGGTGACCGGCCGGCTGACCGACCGCGGCCTGCGGGCGCTGCCGGACATCCTCTGGCGCAAGCCCGGCAACAGCGCCGCGAAGTTCATGGGGTCGGGGATGGTCCCGCCCAACGCCTATCCGACGCTGGAACACGAGCACATCCTCGTGTTCCGCAACGGGGACCACCGCCGGTTCGAACCGGGCAGCGACCGCCGCTACGAGAGCGCGTACTTCTGGGAGGAGCGCAACGAGTGGTTCTCCGACCTCTGGGAACTTCGCGGCGAGCGACAGGCCGTCGACGAGGGGCTCCGGGAGCGCTCGGGCGCGTTCCCGCTGACGGTCCCTTACCGGCTGGTCTCGATGTTCTCTATCTACGGCGACACCGTGTTGGACCCCTTCCTCGGGACCGGCACGACCACGCAGGCCGCTGCGGTCGCCACCCGGAACTCCGTCGGCGTCGAGCGCGACGCCGACCTGTTGGGGGCGCTGGAGGAGCGAATCGCGGCGACGCCGGCCCGCTCCCGAGAGGTCACGGAAGAGCGGCTGGCCGACCACCGCGAGTGGGTCACACAGCGCCGCGAGGACGGGGACGAACCCGAATACGAGGCCGAACACTACGACTTCCCGGTCACCACGAAACAGGAGCGCCGCGTCCGCCTGTACGCCGTCGAAGAAGTCGAGTCGACCGACGAGGGGTACCGCGCCACCCACGCGCCCGTCGAGTGAGCGGGCGCGACGGACCGCCAGCGTCCGGTGCCGGGACGAGCGCCGGCAGACGGAAGTTATACCACGCTCGGGCGGCGAACTCCGAGCCATGACTGATGCGGGCCGCAAGCGGCCGTTGTTCGCGGCGGTGCTCTCGGTCCTCTACCCCGGACTGGGCCACGTCTACCTGCGGGAGTGGCTTCGCGCGGTACTGTGGTTCGGACTGGTCTGGAGTTCGACGATGCTGCTGGTCAGCGAGGAGACGCTGGCGCAGTTCGGCCGGCTATCTCTCGACGGGGCGCGGGCCGGCTACGAGGCGATGGGGCTGGAGGTCCAACTCGCCCTGCTCGCGCTGACCGCGCTGAGCGTGGCCGACGCATACTGGATAGCGTCGAAGGCCAACGCTACGGCCGAGGTCGTCGAGGGCCGGACCTGTCCGAACTGCGGGAAGGAACTGGACGAGGACCTGACGTTCTGTCACTGGTGTACGACCGAACTCGAACCGATCGACCCCGACGGCGACGGTCAGTAGCGGTCCGAACCGCCGCTCACTTCTCGATGATGGACTCCTCTATCTGCTCGCCGAAGTGCGTCGCGGTGTCCTCGTAGTGGACCAGCACCTCGTCGCCGGGTTCGAGGTCCGTCACGGCGGTCCGGCCCTCGCGGGTGCTGACCTTGATTGTCTCGGCGTTCTGGAGCAGCGTCTCGATACGGTCGCCGTCCTCCGTCTCGGCCTGCACCCGGAACATCGGGCGCTTCTCTATCTTCGCGCGGCCGACGATGGCCTCGCGGGTGTGACCCTCGGTGTCGACTATCTGGACCTCGTCGCCCGACTGCAGTTCCGAGAGGTACTTGGTCCCGCCGTCGGGGGTGCGGACGTAGGCGTGGACCGCGCCGGCGTTGACCCGGAACGGCCGGGAGGCAACGTACGGCGACTCGGCGGTCTCCGCGTGGACGAAGAAGAGCCCGCGGGCCATCGACCCGACGAGCATCCCCTCGTCGTGTTCCATCAGGTTGCCGGTGTCGATACAGACCCGGTCGGCGGAACTGGTCTGCTCCACGGCGGTTATCTCGGCGTACTGGAGGTCGAGTTGCTCGCGGCCCAACTCGTCGCGCACCTCGACGGTCCGGCGGATTTCGTCGACGTCGTCGGTGTCGAGCAGGACGCCGTCGGCCCCCAGTTCTAGCGTCTCGTAGGCGGTGCGGGCGTCCTCGGCCGACCGGACGCCGGTGACAAGTTCCGTCTCGTCGCCGACGCGAGCGATGAGGTTCTCCAGCGGGATAATCTGCCAGTCCTCGCCGATGACGATGGTGTGGTCGGCCTCGGTGGCGACGGCCTCGGCGAAGGCCTCGTAGTCCTCGTCGAAGATGCGGACGTAGCCGGCCTCGGGCGCGCCCCCGTCCTGCCGGAGCGACGAGAGGTCGGCCGACCCCGAGAGGTCGGCGGGCAGGTCGACGGTGCCGTCGCCCTCGCCACCCTTCCCGACGACGGTGGCGTCGGCGTCCGAAACGTCGCCCTCGGCGTCTAACACGTGAACGTCGCCGTTCGTGAACGCGGCCACGTCGACCGCGCCGAGTTCGCGGACCCGCTCGACGTCGGCCTCGTCGACCAGCACCCAGTCGACGCCGGCCTCGATGCCGGCGGTGATGCGCCGCTTTCGCGTCTCCCAGTCGCCGACCTCGTCGTCGGCTTTGAGCCACACGCTTCGTGTCATGGCCCCACGTCCGCAACGGTAGGGCTTGAACGTGGCGGAACGCGCGACGGGGGCGTCCCGCCGCCGGCAAAACAGTCAGGCTTCGACGGTCAGTTCGGCCTCGCGCAGCGCCGCCGCCGCGTCACTGTCCTCGTGGACGACGCTGGCGACGGCCCGCGTAATTCCCTCGGGGTCCTCGTGCTGGAAGATGGACCGTCCCATCGAGACGCCGGCGGCACCGGCGTCCATCGCGCCCCGCACCATGTCGAGCGTCTCCTCGTCGGTGCCGCGCGCGCCGCCGGCGATGACGACCGGCAGCGACGTGGACTCGACGACGTGTTGGAACGAGTCGGCGTCACCGGTGTAGCCGGTCTTCACCACGTCGGCTCCGAGTTCCTCGGCGAGGCGGACGGCGTGGCCGACGGCCTGATTGTAGTCGTCGGCCTCGCTGTCGATGTCCGGACCGCGGGCGTAGGCCATCGCCAGCACCGGCAGGCCGTAGCGTTCGGCCTCGCTGGTGAGGTCCGAGAGGGCGGCTATCTGTTCGCGCTCGTACTCGCTGCCGACGTTGATGTGGAAGGAGACGGCGTCGGCTCCGACCCGGACCGCGTCCGTGACGGTCCCGGTCCGTCGCTTGTCGTTCTCGTCGGGGCCGATGGTGGTCGAGCCGTTGAGGTGGGCGATGTAGCCAGCGTCGTTCTTGTTCGGGTGGACCCGGTCGGCGATGCCCCGCTGCGTGAGAACGGCGTCCGCGCCGCCCCGCGTAATCGCGTCGATGGTCGATTCGATGTCTTTCAGCCCGGTCACGGCACCCATGGTTACGCCGTGGTCCATCGGGACGACGACGTAGCGGTCGTCTGTCCCGATTCGGTTCAGTCGTGCGCGTGTGCCTACGTTCATGTTATGGGACAGTGTGGCAAGTACGATTATGTGCGTTCCGGTTGCGGCCGTTCCTGTCCCCCCCGTACGGCCCCATCCTTGAGTTCGCGGGCCTTCGATTCGAGGCGGTCGGCGACCGCCGCGGCCGGGTCGCCGTTCTCGTGGCCCGCGGCGATGATGTCGACCAGCGCGGACCCGACGATGACGCCGTCGGCCCCCGCCGCGACGATGCGCTCGGCGTGGTCGCCGGTCTTGATACCGAAGCCGACGGCCTTGGGCACCGCCCAGTCGTCGATGCGGGCCAGTGACGCCCCGGTGGCGTCGTCGACGTCCTCGCGCGCGCCAGTGACGCCCAACCGGGCCTGCACGTAGACGTAGCCGGAGGTCTGCTCGCGCATCCGGTCGAGACGGTCCGGCGTCGTCGTGGGCGCGACGATGAACACCAGATCGAGGCCGAACTCGTCGCAGGCCGCCCGGAGCGGGCCGGCCTCCTCGGCGGGCAGGTCGGGGACGACGAACCCCTCGATGCCCACGTCGGCGGCCCGCTCGACGAACGGGCGGGGCCCCTCCGCGTCGCCGTACTGGTAGATGAGGTTGTAGTAGGTCATGCAGACCAGCGGCACGTCCACGTCCACGTCGGCGACGAACTCGAAGTAGCGCTCGACGGTCATCCCCGATTCGAGCGCGCGGACGATGGCGTTCTGGATTGTCTTGCCCTCCGCGATGGGTTCGGAGAAGGGCAGGCCGAGTTCGATGGCGTCCGCGCCGCCGCGGGCCAGCGCCTCGACGTAGGCGACCGACGACTCGTAGTCCGGGTCGCCCGCCGCCAGATAGGGGACGAACGCCGGTTCGTCGGCGAAGGCGCGTTCGAGCCCCATCAGAATCCTCCTCCCACGCGCTCGAAGACGGACATGTCCGGCGCGATGTCGAGGTCCCGCTTGCCCGTCTCCTCGATGACGGTTTCGAGGTCCTTGTCGCCTCGGCCCGAGACGTTGACGACGACGGTGTCGCCGAGGGCGTCGTCCCCGTCGGCCTCGGGGCCGGCCACGCGTTCGAGGTAGCCGAAGGCGTGGGCCGTCTCCAGCGCCGGGATGACGCCCTCGTCCTGCGAGAGCCGGTGGAAGGCCTCCAGCGCCGCGTCGTCGCCGACGTTGACCGGCCGCACGCGGCCCTCGTCGACGAGGTGAGCCAGTTCCGGACCGACGCCGGCGTAGTCCAGCCCCGCGGAGACAGAGTGCGACTCCATTATCTGGCCGTCGGAGTCCTGCAGGAGCTTCGTGCGCGCGCCGTGGAGGACACCCTCGTCGCCGGTCGACAGCGACGCGGAGTTGGGCGCGACGCCCTCGTCCTCGTCGACCCGGAGCGAGGAGCCGCCGGCCTCGACGGCGACCAACGCCACGTCGGTGTCGCCGACGAACTCGGCGAACGCACCCATCGTGTTCGACCCGCCGCCGGCACAGGCCAGCACGGCGTCGGGGAGGCCACCGGTCTCCTCGATGCACTGCTCGCGTGCCTCCTCGCTGATGACCGCCTGGAAGTCCCGGACCATCTTCGGGAACGGGTGCGGGCCGACGATGCTCCCGATGACGTAGTGGGTGTCCTCGACGGTGGTCGCCCAGTCCCGCATCGTCTCGGAGATGGCCTCCTTCAGCGTCCCGCGCCCGACGGTGACGGGGTTGACCTCGGCCCCGTTGATGCGCATCCGGAAGACGTTGGGCCGCTGGCGCGCGATGTCGGTCTCGCCCATGTATATCTCACAGGGCATGTCGAGGTGGGCGGCGGCCATCGCCGTCGCGGTGCCGTGCTGTCCGGCCCCGGTCTCGGCGATGATGCGCTCCTTGCCCATGTACTTCGCCAGCAGCACCTGCCCGAGCGCGTTGTTGAGCTTGTGCGCGCCGCCGTGGAGCAGGTCCTCGCGTTTGAGGTAGACGTCCCGGTCGTACCGTTCCGAGAGCTGGTCGGCGTACTGCAGCGGCGTCGGCCGCCCGCCGAAGTCCGCCAGCCGCTCGCGGAACTCGTCCACGAAGCCGTCCTCGTTGTTCAGTACGTACCGCTCGTAGGCGTCGGTCAGCTCCTCGATGGCCGGCATCAGTGCCTCGGGAACGTACTGTCCGCCGTACTCGCCGAACTTGGGGTCGTGTGCGTCGTCAGTGCTCATGACTGTGTCTCCGTCTCCGCGTCCGCGCCGTCCGCCTCAGCACGGGTCAGCCGCCGCGTGTTGGCGGCCACGTCGGTGTCCGCACCGTGGTCCATGATGGCCGAGCCCACCAGCAGGGCGTCGGCCCCGGCCGCCCGCATCCGTCGCGCGTCGTCCGGCGTGTGTATGCCGCTTTCGGCAATGAGGGTGACGCTCTCGGGAACCGACTCGGCGACCCGCTCGAACGTCGAGAGGTCCACCTCCAGCTTCCCGAGGTCGCGGTTGTTGACGCCGACGACGTCCGCGCCGGCCGCTATCGCCCGTTCGACCTCCCGCTCGGTGTGGGTCTCGACGAGCACCTGCAGGCCTCGCTCGCGCGCGGCGGCCACGAGGTCCGCGAGGTCGTCCGTGTCCGCCTCCTCCAAGAAGCGGACGATGAGCAGGACCACGTCGGCCTCGACGGCGTCCAACTGCGCCTCGTGCAGGACGAAGTCCTTCCGGAGGACCGGCACGTCGACGGCCGCGCGGACCCGTTCGAGCGTCTCCGGCGAGCCGCCGAAGTGGTCCGGCTCGGTCAGCACCGAGAGGGCAGCCGCGCCGCCCGCGACCATCCGCTCGGCCAGCGCGACCGGGTCGTCGGTCCGCTCGCCGTCGGTCGTCGGGCTCGTGGGCTTTATCTCCGCCAGCAGCGGCACGCGGCCGTCTGCCTCGGCGGCCGCGAACGCGTCGGCCAGCGAGCGCGCGTCGACCGAGACGCGGTCGCCGCCCCCGCCTCGCTCGCGCGCCGCGTCAAGAATCGACCGGACTTCCGGTGCAATCTCCTCACTGTCGCTCATTACTGACCACTAACGTACAGAAGTGTACATAAGGCTTGCCTTCGGACGGAGGCCGAATCTTCAAGGCCGCGCTGCCCGACCGAGACGTATGGACGCGCCCACGGCGGATGCGGGCATCTACGCGCGCGAGTCGACGTATCTCGACCGGTACGTCCAACTCGGCGCGGCCGGGGAGAAAGTCATCTCCGTCTCCTTCCCCGAGACGCCCGAGGACGCGAGCGACGACCACCCGCTGTTGGACCGCATCGACGACTACCTGACCGGAACCGAGGACGACTTCGCCGACGTGGACGTAGGCCTGACCGTCCCGACGGTCCAGCGCCGGGTACTGGAGGCCGTTCGGGAAGTTCCCTACGGCGAGGACGCGACCGTCGCGCAGGTGGCCCGGATGACCCCGGAGTTGGACCCCGACGAGTCCGAGGACGTGACGCGGGTCCGCGAGGCGCTGGCGGCCAACCCGGTGCCGCTGTTGGTCCCCGACCACCGGGTCCGTGACGGCCCCAGCGCCGCGCCCCCGCCCGTCGAACAGAAACTCCGCGCCGTCGAGGGCCTCTAGAGCGAGAGCCGGTCGACGCCCAGCCCCTCGTGGACGACCAGTTCCAAGGCGTTGACGAGGTAGTGGGCGACGACCACCGCGAGCAGGCTGTTCGTCGCCACGAACAGCCCCGCCAGCCCGAGCCCGAGCGCACCCGTCACGGCGACGCCGACCCGCCCCTGCGCGCCGTGGCCCAGCGCGAACGCGACGGAGGCGACGACAGCCATCGCCCACGCGGGCGCGCCGAGTCCGGCGACGGGGACGCCGACGGCGGCCGCCCGGAAGAGCAGTTCCTCGACGACGGCGATGACCGGCAGGATACCGCCCAGCAACAGCGCCCACCCGCCGGCCGACGAGGGGGCTAGTAGCTCCCGCAGGGACTCGTCGAAGGCCATCCCGAAGCCGTCGGCCAGCGCCGCCGCGGCCTCGTTGCCGAGCCAGAAGCCGACGCCGGCGGCCACCCCGACAGCGGCGGCGGGGAGGCCGGTCGACAGCGGGTCCGGGGCGACGCCCAGCGCGCCGGCCGGGATGGCGAAGTAGGCCGCCCCGCCCAGCAGGAGGACGCCGAACAGCCCCTGCGTGAGCGCGACGTTCGCCAGCAGCGCGCCGGTGGACACGTCGCCGGGTTCGAGCCGACGCTCCAGTCGTCGGCGCTGGGTGGCCGCCGCCCGCGTCTCGAACCGCGGGACGACCGGGTCCGCGGCGTCGACGGCCGCACCGTTCGGGACTGCACGGTCGCTACGCACCGCTCCCTGTGAGAGTCGTGCGAGCGCGAGTAACGCGGTCAGAAGAAAGCCCGTCAGGCCGACGAAGGCGGCCCACTGGGGCATCCGTTACTGCGGGCTGGGACTGCCGCTGCCCTGCCGACCGACCTCGTGTTCGAGCGCCTTGCCCGTGATGGACTTGAGGCGGTCGACCAGCGAGTCCTTCTCGGGCTCACCGGCCAGCGCGACTTCGAGGACCTCGGAGATGTGCGAGACGGGGATTATCTCGATCATGTCCTCGTACTCCTCCTCTATCATCACGTCCTGCGTGTTGGCCTCGGGAATGATGACCGTGTCGAGGCCGGCCTTGGCCGCGGCCTCTATCTTGTGCGTGACGCCCCCGACCGGCAACACGTCGCCCCGAACCGACAGCGAGCCGGTCATGGCGATGTTCTGCTCGACCGGGACGTTCTCCAGTGCGCTGATGACGGCGGTGGCGACGGTGATGGAGGCGGAGTCGCCGTCGACGCCGCCCTCGCCGGCCTGCACGAACTGGATGTGGACGTCCTTCTCGGAGATGTCCTCGTCGCTGAACTTCTTGATGATGGCCGAGACGTTCTGGACGGCCTCCTCGGCCATCTCCTGTAGCTGGCCGGTGGCGATGACCTGTCCGGGGCCCTGCGAGGGCGTGACCTCGGCCATCACCGGGAGGACGATGCCGCTGTCCTCGCCCATGACGGCGAGCCCGTTGACGCGGCCGACCACGTCGCCGTCGTTGACCGTGAGTTCGTAGTCCTTGCGGCGCTCGATGTAGTTGTCCGCGAGCTGTTGCTCGATGGAGCGCGAGCGCCGTTTGGCCTGCAGCACGTCCTCGCGGCCGGTGTAGTCCCTGTCCTCGGCGCGGGCGATGTCGCCGGCGACGCGGACCAGTCCGCCGAGGTCGCGGAACTTCAGCGTGAGGTGGCCCTTCCGACCCGCGCGGCGGCGGGCTTCGAGGATGAGTTCCTCGACGGCGTCCTCGGTGAAGTGCGGGAGCCGCCCGTCGTTTTCGACCTCTTGGGCGATGAAGCGGGCGTACTTCCGACGCATCTCGGCGTCGTCCTCGATGGTGTCGTCCATGTACACCTCGTAGCCGTACCCCTTGATACGGCTCCGGAGCGCCGGGTGCATGTTCTCCATGGCGTCGAGGTTCCCGGCGGCAATCATGATGAAGTCACAGGGGACCGGCTCGGTCTGGACCATCGCGCCCGAGGAGCGCTCGGACTGGCCCGTGATGCCGAACTCGCCCTCCTGAATCGCGGTCATGAGCTTCTGCTGGCTCCGGATGTCGAGCGTGTTTATCTCGTCGACGAACAGCACGCCCTTGTTGGCCTTGTGGATGGCTCCGGGCTCGACGCGGTCGTGGCTGGGCGTCTCCATCCCGCCGGACTGGAACGGGTCGTGGCGGACGTCGCCAAGCAGCGCACCGGCGTGGGCACCGGTCGCGTCCTCGAAGGGCGCGGTCTTCTGGCTGGCGTTGTTGACCAGCAGGTTCGGAATCATCGCGTCGCTGCCACGCGAGCCGTAGCGGAAGGCCAGATAGATGACGCCGGCCGCGAGGATGCCCAGCAGAATCTGCTGGACGATTATCAGCGAGTAGCCGATGACGATGGCGATGATTATCCACATCAGGAAGGTCCGCATCTGGTTGCGCTTGCGGGCCTCCTCCTTGTGGGCGTCGACTATCTGCTCGCCTTTCCCGCTGGGGACGGTCCGAACCTTGGGCTCGTTCCCGTCGTCGGGGTTGTGGTAGACGAGCACGTCCTGTAGCTCCTCGCGGGGGAGCAGTTGGCTCATCGCCTTGGCGAGCATCGACTTGCCCGTCCCGGGCGAGCCGATCATCATCACGTGGCGGCGCTGTTTGGCCGCTTTCTTGATTACGTCGCGGGCGTGGTCCTGCCCGATGACTTGGTCGACGAGGCGGTCCGGGACCTCGATGTCGGCGGTCGAGGAGATGTCGAGACCGCCCAGAATGTCCTCTTCGGCGTCTTCGAGGGCCGATTCGCCCTCGACCTCGACATCGCTTCCGAGTGTCGTACCCGACGTTGCTCCGTCGCCGGCCGGGGTCTCCTCGGCCGGCTCGTCGGCGTCGCCGGCCCCGCGGTCGGCCGGCTGTTCCTCGGTCACGTCCCCGTGACCGTCGTCCGACCGCGCGTCCTCGGCGGGGTCGGCGTCGGGAGCCGCGTCAGTGTCGGTGTTGTCGCTCATGCAAACGTTGCTAACACCCGACTTCAGGGACTGTCGACTGATATACTTTCTCCCCGCGTCCGCCTTTGCCGAACCCCGGAAACCGCCGGACTGCGCTGTGATGAGCGGGGTGCGTCGACCCCGGCGGCGGTGGCGTCGGGTTTATCAGAGCCCCATCCGGAGTACGGGTATGCGCGGGTTCTACATCGGCCGGTTTCAGCCGTACCACAACGGCCACCACTCGATGGTCGAGCGCATCGCCGACGAGGTCGACGAACTGGTGTTGGGTATCGGGAGCGCCGACGACTCCCACACGACCCACGACCCCTTCACCGCCGGCGAGCGCATCATGATGATGACCAAGACCGTCGCCGAGTTCGACCTGACGACCTACGTCGTCCCGCTGGAGGACATCAACCGCAACGCCGTCTGGGTGAGCCACGTCGAGAGCATGTGCCCTGACTTCGAGGTGGCGTACTCGAACAACCCGCTCGTCGTCCGCCTGTTCGAGGAGGCCGGCATCGAGGTCCGGCAGTCCCCGATGTTCGACCGGGACCGGCTGGAGGGCAGCGAGATACGCGAGCGGATGATACGCGGGGACAAGTGGCGCGACCGGGTGCCCGACGCCGTCGTCTCGGTCATCGAAGAGATTCACGGCGTCCAGCGGCTGAAACACGTCTCCGAGAGCGACGCGATGGACCGCTACGCCGCCGAGGACGAGACGCTCGCCGACTCCGACGGCGACGTATGATAACGCTGAGTTCCGACTTCGGGTCGCCGTACCCGGCGGCGATGAAGGGGGTGCTCTGTGCGCGGACCGATGCCCGCATCGAGGACGTGGCCCACGACTTCCCGCGACAGGACGTGCGGGCCGCGGCGTTCTGGCTGACCCAGACGCTCCCGTACTTCCCGCCAGCGGTCCACTGCGTCGTCGTCGACCCCGGCGTGGGAACGGACCGCGACGCGCTCGTCGTCCGCGCGGGCGAGCACGCGCTCGTGGGCCCCGACAACGGCGTCCTCCGCCCGGTCGCGCGAGAACTCGCGGACGGCGACGGCGTCGAGGCGTTCGTCTGGGAGTACGAGGACCCGGCGAGTACGACGTTTCACGGCCGGGACGTGTTCGCGCCCGCGGCCGCCGCGGTCCACGACGCCGGGGTCGACGCCGTCGAGACGCTGTCTGCGACCCGTCCGGCCGATGGCGTCGTCGACCTCCGGTTCCCCGAGGCGACCGTCGGCGACGGGGCGGCCGAGGGCGAGGTGCTGGTCGTCGACGACTTCGGCAACGCCGTCACGAACGTCCCGGGTCGTGTCCTCGACGGGGCGTTCGGCAACTCGGTCACCGTCGAGAACGGCAGCCGGACCGCGGACGCGCCGGTCCGGCGGGCGTACGCGGCCGTCGGCGCGGGCGAGCGGCTGGTCACCGTCGGGAGCCACGGCAACGTCGAACTGGCGGTCAACCGCGGCCGCGGCGACGAGGCGTTCGCCGTCGCGGCGGGCGAGGCGGTCCGACTGACGCTGTAGCCGAACCGGCTGTTTTTAGGACTGCCAAAACTTCGACGGACTTAAGACGTTTAGGCCGACCTAACCTAGCTGTATGGAACGACGCGACCTGTTGAAGACAGTCGGCGTGGCCGCGAGCGGGATGCTTGCCGGCTGTCCCGGCGACTCGTCGACGGGGAGTACCGACGCCGCAACCGACACCGAGGCCGACGCGGACGGCGGCGACGGTGAAAGCGAGAGCGCAGTCGGTCCGATGACCGCGGTGGCGACCGAGTGGAACGTCTACCGGGCGCGGCTGTACGACGCTGTCGCGCTGGGACGAGCGGGGTCGCCCGGCCTCGGCGCGTCGGTGGCGCAGTCGGTGTTCGCTCGCTTCGAGGGCGCGAGCGGCGAGTACGGCGCACACGAGCGCCTCGAATCGACCGACGCCGAGGCCTACGAGGGCTTCGAGGGGGCGCTCGGTTCGGTTCGGTCGGCACTGCAGAGCGGCGACGTGGCGTCGGCTGCCGACGCCGCCGCCGAGGCGGCCGGCCACCTCCGGACCGCGCAGTTGGCGGCGACCGGTGAGTCGACCACGCAGGCGCTCGACATGCTGTGGTTCGGCACCAGAGCGGCCAACGCCGGCGTCGCGGCCCGCTCGGGGTCGGTCGACGCGGCGGGTGCGGTCGCCGAGGCCGCGACCGCCGACTTCGAGGAGGCCCCCGTACACGGTGCCATCGAGGAGGCCGACGCCGAGGTCTACGAGGCCTTCGAGGGGGCGCTCTCGGGTGTCGCCGACGCCGCGTCGAACGGCGACGGCAGCGGGGTCGTCGAACAGGCCGACGCCGCCCTCGCCGCGGCCGTCGACGGGGCGTACGCGCTCGCGCCGAGCGACGCCGTCGCCGGGGCCGCACACGTCGCCGCGCTGCAGGCCCGCGGCTGGGACGCCGCCGCGCTGGCCGGCACCGGCGGCGTCGGCGCGGACTACGCCCACGCGGCCACGCTGAACACCTACCGGAGCCGGGCCTACGACGCCGGCTGGCTCGCCCGCCGCGGCGGGACCGACACCGCGGCGGCGATGGTCGAGGACGCCTTCGCACACTTCGAGGGCGCGGCCGCTCACGACCCCTTCGAGGAGGCCGACGCCGAGGCCTACGAGGGCTTCGAGGGCGGGCTCTCGGACCTCTCGACGGCCATCGAGAACGGGAACAGTTCGGGCGTCGAGAGCGCCGTCTCGGCGGTCGACTCGAACCTCGTGACCGGCATCGAGGCGCTGGCCGGCGAGGCCGCACCGGTGCTGCAGTCGGGCTTTTTCAAGACCCGCTTCGCCGACGCCCGCGAACTGTACCGGCAGGACAAGAACGGACAGGCGGCGACCGTCGTGCAGGACCTGTTCGCCCGCTTCGAGTCGAACGAACTCGGCTTCCACGAGACGCTGGAGGAGAGCAGCGAGGAACTGTATCACACCTTCGAGGAGGAGCACCTCGCCAACCTCCAGACCGCGTACGAGGACGGCGACGACGACGCGGTGTCGACGCACCACGAGGGCGTGCTGGACGCGCTCCTGCGGTTCGAGAGCGAGTACAGCCCCGCCGTCGCGGCCGGGTCGGGCGCGGCGTACATGTCCGGGCTCGCCTTCGACGCCGGCGCGGTCGACGCGCTGGGCGACGACGACCGGGCCGCGGCCCTCGGACAGCGGGCGCTGGCCTTCTTCGAATCCGGCGCCGCGGGCTACCACGAGGCGCTGGAGGAGACCGACGAGGACCTCTACCACCGGTTCGAGGACGAGGGGCTGTCGAGTGTCATCAGCGCCGCCAACAACGGCGAGGACGTGTACGCGGCCGCGAAGACCTTCTACGGCGTGGCGCTGGAGACGGTCTCGGCGCTCGTCGGCGCGAGCAGAGGGAGCGACACCGGCGCGGCCGACGTGGCGAGCGGCGTCTTCGAGACGTTCGAGCAGGCGACCGTCCACGACGCGCTCGAATCGGCCGACATCGAGGCCTACGAGGCCTTCGAGAGCGCGCTGAGCGCGTACGTCGAGGGACTGAACGCCGGTTCGGCCGACGCGGCGGCGACCTTCGCCGGTGCCGCCCGGACCGCACAGTTCGCCGTCGTCGGCGCGAGCGACGCCGCGCCCGGCACCGAGGCCGACGCGGGCGGCGACTCCGGGACCGAAACCTCGCTGTCGGGCGGGCCGAACGTCGTCGAGGGCGTTCCCGAGGACGCCGACCACGTCGTCGACATGACGGCCGTCGCCTTCGAACCGGCGGACCTCACCGTCGGCGTCGGCGACACCGTCGCGTTCACCCACGCCGGCGGCGAACCCCACAGCGTCACCGCCTACGGCGCGGAGCTACCCGACGGGGCGACCTACTGGGCCTCGGGCGGGTTTGACTCCGAGGACGCCGCCCGCTCGGGGTGGGAGGACGGCGAGGGAGCCGTCCAATCGGGTCAGAGCTACGTCCACACGTTCGAGACGGCCGGCGAACACGGCTACTGCTGTATCCCCCACGAGGCCGCGGGGATGGTCGGGACCGTCGTCGTCGAGGAGTGATTTAGGCGTCCCGAAAAACCGACAGGTTTTTGTATTTTAGGCCCTCCTAAACTATTGTATGCCGGAGCACAGTCCCCGCTTGCGGTCGGCTGAGCCGAGACGGTACGGGAGCGGTTACGCTCCGGCGCTATCCGAGCTGCGAGGGGGTGGGGTAGTCGGGTGAGGGCACCGGAGTCGTTCGACCATCCTATCGCGGCGACGCGACCGTGGGCATGGCTGCCAGCCCGCCGTCGGGCGGTTCCCAGTGTCCGTCCGACGGTCGGGCTCCGTCGCCGCACAACACGGGTTCCGACTCGTGTCTGTCCCATTTTTGCCCGCTAACGCGGGCTACTCTTTCCGGTTCGGACCGCTCCCAGCGCCGGCCGTCGCGGCCGAGTTCGACAGTCAGAGCCGCTTCGCCGCCGTCCGCAAGCCGTCGGCCATCGTCTCGCGCTCGAAGTAGAGCAACTCGACTGCGGCGACGGCGACGCTGATGACGACGACAGTCGAGAACACCGTCGGCTGGCTCCGCGCCAGATGCCACAGCAGAATCGGGCCGAACGCGACCGAGCCGAGGACGCCCAGCGCCGGCGGGACCGCCGAGACAGCCTCGCGGTCGCGCTGGGTGAACGCCAGCCAACTCATCGCACCGAAGATAACGATGAACGCGAGCGAGCCGAAGGAGGTGATACCCTCCAGACTGCCGACCGCCGAGAACAGCGCCGCGCCCGCGCCCAGCGCGACGACGGTCCGTTCGGGCGCGCCGTCGCTGTCGGCGTCGCCCAGTCGGTCCGGGACCAGTCCGTCGGCGAGCAGCCGCTTGGCGAAGTGCGCCGCCGAGAACAGCGTCCCGTTGATGGCGCTGCCCGTCGAGAACAGCGCCGCGACGGCGACGAAGGTGAAGCCGATGCCACCGAGGAACGGCTCGACGGCCTGCGCGACGGCTATCTCCGGGTTGGCCTGAATCGTACTCCGGTCGGCGAGGTTGACGACGAGAATGGCGACCAGACTGTCGATGACGATTGCGCCGACGATGGAGATGTAGATGGCCCGCGGGACGTTCGTCGCCGCGTCCCGGACGCTCTCGTAGTCGTAGACCAGCAGCTGCCAGCCCTGAAAGGAGACGAACGAGACCGCCGTCGCGGTCACCAACCCGACCCCCGTCGCCTCCGCGAGGCCGAGCGAGACCGCGTAGTCGGGCGACTGCCAGCCGAAGTACAGCCCCCACGCGCTGATGCCCCCGAGGATGGCGACTTTCAGCGCCACCAACACCTCCTCCGACGCCCCCGTCGCCCGCGCGCCGACGACGTTCAGGACGACGAACAGAGCGACGGCTGCCACCGAGGCGAGGGGCCTGACCGGGACCGCCGGCCCGACGGCGGGGGCTAGCCGGACGGCGAACTCGCCGAAGGCGAACGCGTACATGGCGATGGCCCCGACGTAGCCAAACAGCAGCGTCCACCCGGCCATCCCGGCCAGCGTGTTGTTCCCGACGAACTGCTCTATCTGCGTCACCGAACCCCCGTTCTCCTCGCCCACCTCGTTCAGCGCGATGTAGGAGTACGCCGCGCACATCGACACCAGACTGGCGGCGACGAAGGCCAGCCACGCCGCCGGACCGGCCACCCCGACGACGACGCCCAACACCGAGAAGACGCCGCCGCCTATCATCCCCCCGAGCCCGATGGCGACCGCGCCCGCGAGTCCGAGTTTTCCGTCGCTCATCTCGTGGGTCGGTTCGACGCGGAGACGGGTATGCGCTGGGGACGCGACGGTTCGGTGCCGAGGTTTATCACGGATGCCGGGAGGACCCCCGACCATGGTGGAGACGGACCGCGCGGCGGCGGCACTCGCGGCGCTGGCGGACGAAACTGCGGCCGACGGAGAGCCCGCGGACCGAGAGCGCCACGGGGACGAGCGGCCGGCAGCGGGCGACTATCAGGCTGTCATCCGACGGGCGGCCGCGGCGACCGACGACATCGAGACCGCCGCGGCCTTCCTCGACGAGACTGGACTGGCCCGGCTCGAAACGGCCGTCGAGCGCGCCGAGCGGGAGGTGAGCGGCCGCGCCGCCGAGGGACGGGCGGCCGTCGAGGCCTTCGAGTCGTTCCGGGCCGCCGCGGCGGGCGAGGAGTGAGCCGATGCGGTCGGCCCGTCGGCGTGCCGGGCACGGACCGACACCGCCGCCCGCCCCCGCTCACGACACCTCTTTAGGCCGGGCTGGCATACGACCGGACAGATGACACGGGTGATACACACCGGCGACACGCACATCGGGTACCAGCAGTACCACGTGCCCGAGCGCCGGGAGGACTTCCTCGACGCGTTCCGGCAGGTGGTCGCCGACGCCATCGAGGACGACGTGGCGGCGGTCGTCCACGCGGGCGACCTCTTCCACGACCGCCGCCCCACGCTGGTCGACATCATGGGGACGCTGGACGTGCTGGAGGACCTCGACGACGCCGGCATCCCCTTCCTCGCGGTAGTGGGCAACCACGAGGCGAAACGGGACGCGCAGTGGCTCGACCTCTACGAGTCGCTCGGGCTGGCGACCCGACTGGATAGCAAGCCGACGCGGGTCGGGGACACGGCCTTCTACGGGCTCGATTTCGTCCCCCGCTCGAAGCGCGACGACCTCGACTACGAGTTCGCGCCCCACGACGCCGAGTACGCCGCGCTGGTCACGCACGGCCTGTTCCAGCCGTTCGACCACGGCGACTGGGACGCGGCGGAACTCCTCGACGCGTCGCCGGTGGCGTTCGACGCGATGTTGCTCGGGGACAACCACGACCCCGGGAAACGCGAGGTCGAGGACGCGTGGGCCACCTACTGTGGCTCGACCGAGCGAGCGAGCGCCAGCGAGCGCGAAGACCGCGGATACAACATCGTCGCCTTCGAGGACGACGTGCGCATCACGCGGCGTGGCCTCGACACCCGCGAGTTCGTCTTCGTCGAGGTCGACCTCGGCTCCGAGGAGGGGCTGGAGCGGGTCCGCAGCCGCGTCGGGGAACACGACCTCGACGGCGCGGTCGTCGTCGTCGACATCGCCGGCGAGGGCGACCCCGTCGCACCCGCGGCCGTCGAGGAGTACGCCCGCGACCGCGGCGCGCTGGTAGCGCGGGTCACCGACCACCGCGAACTGGCCGCCGAAGACGACACCGGCGACGTGAGCTTCGCGGACCCGGACGACGCCGTCGAGGAGCGCGTCCGCGAACTCGGGCTGAGCGAGGCGGCCCGCGACATCGACGAGACGGTGCGGGCGTCGAAAGTCGCCGACGCGAACCTCGCCGACACGGTCCAACGGCGGGTGTCGGACCTCCTCGAAGAGCGCCCCGACGCGCTGGCCAGCGGCCCGGACGGTGAGGGGGCGGCCGAGGCCGACGACGCGAACGCCGGGGTCGACGAGCAGTCGGCGGCCGCCGACGAGGACGCGGCGCTGGCACAGGGGGACGGCGACCAGCCGGCCGAGAGCGAGAGCGGGCAAGCGGACATGGGGGAGTTCCTGTGAGGGGGCGTTGCTGATGCGGTTCGAGCGCGTCCGACTGGAGCAGTTCAAGTGTTACGGCGACGCCGACCTGCACCTCGACGCCGGCGTCACGGTCATTCACGGGCTGAACGGCAGCGGGAAGTCCTCGCTGCTGGAGGCGTGTTTCTTCGCCCTCTACGGCTCGAAGGCCCTCGACGAGAACCTCGGCGAGGTCGTCACCATCGGTGCCGAGGAGTGCGTCGTCGAACTGTGGTTCTCACACGGCGGCGGCGACTACCACGTCACCCGGCGGGTCCGCGACACGGGCGAACGAGCCACGACGGCCGAGTGCGTCCTCGAAACGCCCGACGGGACCTTCGAGGGCGCGCGCGCCGTCCGCCAACGCGTGACGGAACTGCTGCGGATGGACAGCGAGGCGTTCGTCAACTGCGCGTACGTCCGGCAGGGCGAGGTCAACAAGCTCATCAACGCCTCGCCGAGCGACCGACAGGACATGCTCGACGACCTCCTGCAACTCGGGAAACTGGAGACCTACCGCGAGCGCGCCAGCGACGCCCGCGTCGGCGTCGGCCGCGTCCGCGACGACACGGACGGCGCGCTCTCGCAACTCGACGAGCAGATTCGGGCCAAAGAGGAGAAGGACCTCCACGAGCGGCTGAACGGGCTGGAGACGAAGCTGGCCGAGACCGAGGCCGAAATCGAGCGCATCGAGGACCAGCGGGAGAGCGCCGAGTCGACCCGCGAGCAGGCCGCGTCGGTACTCGACGAGTACGAGGAGAAACGGGCGGAACTGGCCGACCTGCGGACCGACATCGAGGAACTGGAGGCGGCCATCTCGGAGACGGCGACCGAGCGCGAGCGACTGGCCGACGCCGTCGCCGAGCAGCGCGAGGAGCGCGAGGAACTGGCGGCGGCCCTCGACGAGACGCTGGCCGAGACCGACCTCGACGCCGCCGGGGCCGACGAGGTGGACCGCGAGGCCGTCGCGGCCCGCATCGCAGAGCTAGAGAGCGAGGTCGAGGACCGACGGTCACGCATCGAGGAGCTACGGGTCGACGTGACCGAACATACCGGCCGGGCCGAGAACCTCGCGTCGACGGCCGACGACCTCGAGGAGCGCGCCGAGGGGAAACGCGAGGAGGCGAACGACCTCGAAGCGGACCTCGAAGACGCGCGCGAGACCATCGAGAGCCGGCGCGAGAAACTGAGCCGGCTGGACGAGGACATCGCGGAACTCGAAGCGCGGTTCGAGGACGCGCCGGTCGACCGCGACGGCGTCGGGACGTTCCGCGAGGAGGCGACCGACGACCTCGAAACCGCGCGCCAGCGGGTCGCCAAACTGGAGACGGAGTTGGAGAGCGCCCGCGAGTCGCTGGCCGAGGCCGAGCGCCTGCAGGAGCAGGGGAAGTGTCCGGAGTGTGGACAGGACGTGGACGGCTCCCCGCACGTCGAGTCTATCGCCGACGACCGCGAGCGCGTCGCGGGGCTGGAAGACGACCTCGAAACGGCCCGCGAGCGCGTCGCGGAACTGACGGCGAAGGCGGAGCGGGCCGCCGACCTCGCCGACGCCGCCGACGAACTGACGACGCTGGAGGCGAACCGCGAAAGCGTCGCCCAACTCGTCGCGGAGACGGAGGCGGGACTGGACGACGACGCCGAGCGGGTCGACCGGCTCCGGGCGGAGGCGGCCGACCTCGAAGACGAGGCCGCCGAGAAGCGCGAGGCCGCCGAGACGGAACGGGAGGCCGCCGAGGAGGCCCGGTCGGTCGTCGGCGAGTGCAACCGGGAGCGCGAGCGCGCCGCGGCAGCCATCGAACGCCTCGAACGGGTCGAGTCGCTGCTCGACGACATCGGGGAGTGCGAGGCCGAAATCGAGCGTCTGCGCGAGCAGCGCGAGGGGCGCGCCGAGACGAACGACCAGCGCCGCGAGCGCCTGCGCGAGAAGCGCGAACGGCGGACGGAACTGGCAGCGACGTTCGACGAGGACCGCATCGAGGAGGCCCGCGAGGAGAAACAGCGGGCCGAGCAGTACGTCGAGAAAGCCGACGGGAAGCTCGACGACCTGCGCGAGCGCCGGGACGAACTCCAGAGCGCCATCGGCGGCGTCGAGAACGAGATCGCCGAACTGGAGGAACTGCGCGAGCGCCGGGACGAACTCGAAGCGAGGCTCGAACGGCTCGACTCGCTGTACGAGGAGACCGAACAGCTACAGGAGATGTACGGCACTCTGCGGGCGGAGCTACGCCAGCGCAACGTCGAGACGTTAGAGCGGATGCTCAACGAGACCTTCGAGTTGGTCTACCAGAACGACTCTTACGCCCGCATCGAACTCGACGGCGAGTACCGGCTAACGGTGTACCAGAAGGACGGCGAACCGCTGGACCCCGAACAGCTCTCGGGGGGCGAGCGGGCGCTGTTCAACCTCAGCCTCCGGTGTGCCATCTACCGCCTGCTCGCGGAGGGCATCGAGGGGGCTGCACCCATGCCGCCGCTCATCCTCGACGAGCCGACGGTGTTTCTCGACTCGGGCCACGTCACCCGGCTACTGGACCTCGTCGAGTACATGCGCGACGAGGTCGGCGTCGAGCAGATACTGGTCGTGAGCCACGACGACGAACTCGTCGGGGCGGCCGACGACCTCGTCCGCGTCGAGAAGGACAGCACTTCGAACCGCTCGACCGTCGAGCGCGTCGAGACCACGGTCGCGGAACTGGTCTGACGGTCAGTCCGTGCCGTCGGCGGTCGACCCGTCGTCGGCGGTCCGCTCGTCGCCGCTGTCGGCCGACGCGTCGCCACCACACAGGACTGCCAGCGCGTCGCTGGCGGTCGCCGTGGTGTCGTAGCCGCGCTGGCCGGCGACGGTCGCCTCGGTCAGCAGACCCGCGGCGCGACACTCCGCGACCAGCCCGTGGAGGTCGCTCTCACAGAGGTCCGACCCCTCCAGCAGGGCCGCGGCCGACAGCGGGCCGCGGGCGTCGAGGTCGACAAGCAGGCCCAGCGCCTGCTCGTCGCGGACCGCGGTGAGCAGGCGGCGGACGGGTTCGGGGACCGCGTCGGCGGCCGCCACAAGCGGCGGGACGCCGTCGACTGGCTCTAACGAGTCGGTGGGGAGGTGTCGGCGCTCGCCGCTGGCGGGGTCGCGCACGAGACTCGACTCCCCGGAGCGTTTCAGGAGCACGTACCGCGTCCCCGAGTCGTCCCGGACGGTTCGCATGGGTCGGCTTGCTGCCGCGGGCGGTTAGCCGTTGCGGTGGGCGTCGTCGGCCGGGTCGTCCGCTCTGGCGGTCGAGTCGGCGTCTCCCGGGTCGTCGTCGGTCGAGTCGGCGTCCCCCGACCCACCGGCCGTCGACGCGGTCGATTCGTCATCCGCGTCCCGCGACCGTCTGAATCGGCGGTACCGGACGGTCCCGTAGGCGAAGAGGACGAGGCCGGCGAGAAACACCTGCAGGCCGCGGTCGACCATCCCCTCGAAGTAGACGAGCATGGGACCGACCGCGAGCCCGAGCAGGGCGGCGTTGAACACGAGGACGAGCTTCCAGAACAGCGCGGTCACCGCCGGGTCGGCGTCGGCCGCCGAGGGGTCCGGCGGCTCGGGCGG
The DNA here is from genome assembly GCF_055632455.1 of Haloarcula sp. MBLA0138. Lineage (NCBI taxonomy): Archaea > Methanobacteriati > Methanobacteriota > Halobacteria > Halobacteriales > Haloarculaceae > Haloarcula > Haloarcula sp. MBLA0138. The sequence continues at coordinate 1,757,779 of NZ_CM145746.1, forward strand.
CGACGGCCCCAGACTGTCGGGGTCGAACTCCTCGGGTTCGTGTGCGCTACGCTCGTCGAGGACGCTCTGGTTCGTCTCGGGGTCGTCGCCGATGTCGGCCACGTTCGGGATACGGCCCGAGAGTGAAATAAGCGTTCCCGCTCGGTGTCAGGCCACGTCCTGCAGCGTAACGGCGGTGTCCGTCTGGACCCACGCCAGCGGGTTTTCGGCGTCGTAGAACACTGTCCCCTCGTCTATCTCGTACGTCTCGGTGGTCTGGACCGCGTCGGGGAGCGCGGGCTCCGACCGAAGCTCGTCCTGCCCGTCCGACTCGCCGTGAGGGGATGCGGGGTGCGACATGGTCTCCAGTCGGCTGGTATGCCATTCATTGTCATATACTTTCTGCCTTCGACAATACCGACCGCGGGTGTTTTTATCGGTCATCTCGAAGAGCGTCCAACATGAGTGACGAGGCCCAGCAGGACCTCGCTGCGTTCACCCAGGACGCCGCGGACGAGGGGCGAGGCGACGAGCGACCGACGGCCGAGGCGGCGGCGGTCGCTGGCGACGGGGACGGCGGCGCGGCCGTCGTCGACGTCGACGAGCGGCAGTTCCCCGAGGTCGAGGAGACCGTCGAGTTCGTCGTCACGCAGGTCGACTACACCGTCGAGGGGCGGGGCGACGACGAGTTCCCCGTCGTCCACGTCTTCGGCCGCACCGAGGACGGCGAGGCAATCCACGCCCGCGTCTACGAGTTCAAGCCCTACTTCTACGCGCCGGCCGCGAACGTCGACGCTGACCGCCTGCGGTCGTACGACCGGATTACCGGATGGGAGGAGGCCGACCCCGGCGGCGAGCCCTACGAGTCGATTCGGGGCGAGCGGCTGGTCAAGATATTCGGACAGACCCCCCGCGACGTGGGTCAGATACGCGACGACTTCGACCACTACGAGGCGGACATCCTCTTTCCCAACCGCCTGCTCATCGACAAGGACATCACCAGCGGGGTCCGCGTGCCGGCCCGCGAACTCGACGACGGGAGCCTGAAGGTCCACCACGCAGAGGTGCGGGCGGTCGAGGCCCACGCCGAACCTCGGGTGAACACCTTCGACATCGAGGTCGACGACCGAAACGGGTTCCCCGAGGACGGCGAGCAGCCCATCGTCTGTCTCACCTCCCACGACTCCGCCCGGGACGAGTACGTCGTCTGGCTGTACGAGGCCCCCGAGGGCGCGGCCGGCCCGGACAGCCTCGCGGACTACGACCCCATCCGCGAGGACGCCGCCCTCGACGCCGAGGTACGGGCGTTCGCCGAGGAGGAGGCGATGCTCGAAGCCTTCGTCGACTACGTCGACGGGACGGACCCGGACGTGCTCACAGGGTGGAACTTCGCGGACTTCGACGCGCCCTACCTGCTCGACCGTCTGGAGGAACTGTCCAGCCCGGCCCACGACTACGACCTCGACATCGACCGCCTCTCGCGGGTCGACGAGGTCTGGCGCAGCGACTGGCAGGGGCCGGACATCAAGGGCCGGGTCGTCTTCGACCTGCTGTACGCCTACAAGCGCACGCAGTTCACCGAACTCGAATCCTATCGGCTGGACGCCGTGGGCGAGCAGGAACTGGGCGTCGGCAAGGAGCGCTACACCGGCGACATCGGCGACCTCTGGGAACAGGAACCGAAGCGCCTGCTGGAGTACAACCTCCGGGACGTCGAACTGTGTGTCGAACTCGACCGCGAGCAGGACATCGTCGACTTCTGGGACGAGGTGCGCACGTTCGTCGGCTGTAAGCTGGAGGACGCCACGACGCCGGGCGACGCCGTCGACATGTACGTCCTGCACAAGCTCCACGGCGAGTACGCCCTCCCCTCGAAGGGCCAACAGGAGAGCGAGGACTACGAGGGCGGGGCCGTCTTCGACCCCATCACGGGCGTCCGCGAGAACGTGACGGTGCTTGACCTGAAGTCGCTGTACCCGATGTGCATGGTGACGACCAACGCCAGCCCGGAGACGAAGGTCGACCCCGAGACCTACGACGGCGACACCTACGTCGCGCCCAACGGCACCCACTTCCGGAAGGAGCCCGACGGCGTCATCCGGGAGATGGTCGACGAACTCCTGACCGAGCGCGAAGAAAAGAAAGCCGAGAGGAACAGCTACGACCCTGGAAACCCCGAGTACGAGCGCTTCGACCGGCAGCAGCAAGCTGTCAAGGTGATTATGAACTCTTTATACGGCGTTCTGGGATGGGACCGCTTCCGCCTCTACGACAAGGAGATGGGCGCGGCGGTCACCGCCACCGGCCGCGAGGTCATCGACTACACCGACGAAGTCGTCGAAAGCGAGGGCTACAGCGTCGTATACGGAGACACAGACTCGGTCATGCTCCAGCTCGGCGACATCGGCCCGGAGGACGTCGAGGGCGACGTGACAGTCACCGACGAGATGCGCGAGAAGCACCCGGAGATGAGCGACGACGAACTCGAACTCGTCGCCGCGACCATCCAGAAGGGGTTCGAGCTGGAGGAGACCATCAACGACTCGTACGACGAGTTCGCGATGGCGGAACTGAACGCACAGTTCCACCGGTTCGAAATCGAGTTCGAGAAGCTCTACCGGCGCTTTTTCCAAGCGGGCAAGAAGAAGCGCTACGCGGGCAACATCGTCTGGAAGGAGGGCAAGCACGTCGACGACATCGACATCACGGGCTTCGAGTACCAGCGCTCGGACATCGCGCCCATCACCAAGCGCGTCCAGAAGGAAGTCATCGACCGCATCGTCCGCGGCGAGGACGCCGAGTCCGTCAAACAGTACGTCAGCGACGTCATCGAGGACTACCAAGGCGGGAACGTCGACTACGACGACGTGGGCATCCCCGGCGGTATCGGGAAGAAACTGGACAACTACGACACCGACACTGCGCAGGTCCGGGGCGCGAAGTACGCCAACATGCTGCTGGGGACGAATTTCCAGAGCGGTTCGAAACCGAAGCGGTTGTACCTCGACCGGGTCCACTCTGACTTCTTCGAGCGTATCGAGGACGAGGAGGGGCTGGACCCCCAGCGGGACCCGCTGTACGGTGAGTTCCGCCGGGACCCCGACGTCATCTGTTTCGAGTACGCCGACCAGATTCCCGAGGAGTTCGAGGTCGACTGGGAGAAGATGCTCGACAAGACGCTCAAGGGACCCATCGCCCGGATTCTGGAGGCACTCGACGTATCGTGGGAGGAGGTCAAGTCGGGACAGGAACAGACCGGACTCGGCCAGTACATGTAGCAGGCGACCCGTCCGCGTGGTCGCCCGTCGCGGGCGCGGCTGTTTCGTCTCCGAGAAATATTGTTTCTATATACTGAAGAGGAATACAGAGCAATGCGAAAGGTTCATGGGCGAAACGGACCTCCTTTCGGTAGACCTAACAGACTACCATGGCAGTACTCGAAATCAACAACCTGCACGCCGAAGTCGCAGAGGAGGGCGGTGAGACGATTCTCCGCGGGGTCGACCTCGAAGTCGAGTCCGGCGAGATTCACGCGCTGATGGGACCGAACGGCTCCGGGAAGTCGACCACAGCGAAGATTATCGCCGGCCACCCCGCCTACGAAGTGACAGACGGCGAGGTGCTCCTGCACCTCGAAGACGACGAGTTCGGTTCGGACTTCGAGATTCCCGCGGACCTGCGGACGTGGGACCTGCTCGACCTCGAACCCAACGAGCGCGCCGCGCTCGGTATCTTCCTCGGCTTCCAGTACCCGGCCGAGATAGAAGGAGTCACGATGGTGAACTTCCTCCGGACGGCGCTCAACGCCAAGCTCGAGGAGCGCGAGGAGCTGTTCGAGGACGACGAGGAGGACGACGCTGCCGAGGCCGAGGAGACCAACGAGGACGCCGCCGGCTACGACACCTCCCCGATGGAAGGAAACGTCGAAGAGGGCGAGATCGGCGTCGCCGAGTTCCAGGAGATACTCCAAGAGAAGATGGAGCAACTGGAGATGGACGAGTCGTTCGCCTCCCGCTACCTCAACGCCGGCTTCTCCGGCGGCGAGAAGAAGCAAAACGAGGTCCTGCAGGCCGCCATCCTCGAACCCTCGATCGCCGTGCTGGACGAGATCGACTCCGGGCTGGACATCGACCGCCTGCAGGACGTCTCGGACGGCATCAACGCCCTGCGCGACGAGCAGGGCACCGGCGTCCTCCAGATAACCCACTACCAGCGCATCCTCGACTACGTCGAACCCGACCACGTCCACGTGATGCTCGACGGCGAGATCGCCACCTCCGGCGGTCCCGAACTCGCCGCGAAGCTCGAGGACGAGGGGTACGACTGGGTCCGCGAGGAAGCCTACGAGGCCGCGTAACGCCCATACGTACACACCTGTAACATCAAACCATGAGCTCAGACCAAGACCACCTCAAAGAGACAGACACCGAGAAGCGCTTCGAGTTCAAGAAGGAGGAGAACTCCGCCTTCGAGACCGAGAAGGGCCTCACCGAGGAGACCGTCCGGGTCATCTCGGAGGACAAAGACGAACCCGAGTGGATGCTGGAGCGTCGCCTCCGCGCGCTGGAGCAGTTCCAGCAGATGCCGATGCCGGATGGCTGGCCGGGCGCGCCCGACCTCTCGGAGGTCGACATCGGGGACATCGTCCCGTACATCCGCCCGGACATCGAGACCCGCGGCGGGGCCGAGTCGTGGGAGGACCTGCCCGAGGAGATTCAGGACACCTTCGACAAACTCGGCATCCCCGAGGCCGAGAAGAACGCCCTCTCGGGCGTCGGCGCGCAGTACGAGTCCGAGATCGTCTACCAGAACATGCAGGAGCGCTGGGAGGAGAAGGGCGTCGTCTTCTGCGATATGGACAAGGCCGTCCAAGAGCACCCCGAAATCGTCAAGGAACACTTCATGACGAAGTGTGTCCCCCCGAGCGACAACAAGTTCGCCGCGCTCCACGGCGCGGTCTGGTCCGGCGGGTCGTTCGTCTACGTCCCCGAGGACACGACCGTCGAGATGCCCGTGCAGGCGTACTTCCGGATGAACTCCGAGGGGATGGGCCAGTTCGAGCACACGCTCATCGTCGCCGAGGACAACTCGGAGGTCCACTACATCGAGGGCTGTTCCGCCCCGAAGTACTCCGCCTTTAACCTCCACTCCGGCGGCGTCGAAGTGTTCGTCGGCGAGAACGCCCACGTCCAGTACTCGACGGTCCAGAACTGGTCGAAGAACACCTACAACCTCAACACCAAGCGCGCCATCGTCGAGGCCGACGGGACGATGGAGTGGGTCTCTGGGTCGATGGGCTCGAAGGCCACGATGCTGTACCCGGCGACCATCCTGAAGGGGCCGGGCGCGACGGACAACCACATCACCATCGCCTTCGCGGGCGAGGGCCAGGACATCGACACCGGCGCGAAGGTCTACCACAACGCGCCCGAGACGAAGTCCACCATCGAGTCCAAGTCAATCTCCAAGGACGGCGGCCGCACGAACTACCGCGGGCTGGTCCACATCAGCGATGGGGCCGAGGACTCCTCGACGAGCGTCGAGTGTGACGCCCTGATGTTCGACAACGAGTCCACGTCGGACACGATGCCGTACATGGAGATTCAGGAGAGCAAGGTCGACGTGGCCCACGAGGCGACGGTCGGCAAAATCGGCGACGAGGACGTCTTCTACCTCCAGAGCCGCGGTCTGGACGACGACGACGCCAAGCAGATGATCGTCGCCGGCTTCATCGAGCCCATCACGGAGGAACTGCCCATCGAGTACGCGGTCGAACTGAACCGCCTCATCGAACTGGAGATGGAGGGCTCGCTCGGATAACCATGAGCACGCAGGTACACGCGAACCTCACAGTCGGTCAGGTCGAACAGATTTCCGAGGACCTCGGGGAGCCCGAGTGGCTGCTGGAGACGCGTAAGGAGGCCCTGTCGGCGCTCGACGACCTCGAGATGCCCGACGTCATCCGGACGCCGGGGCGCACGTGGACGAATCTCGACGCGCTCGACTACGAATCGCTGGTCGACCCGCTCGACTACGCACAGGAGAAAGACCGCATCGACGCCGACGGCGTCGACGTGCTCTCGTGGTCCGAGGCGCTCGCACAGCACGGTGACCTCATCGAGGAGCACTTCGGCAGCGTCGTCGACCCCCAGCGGGACTACCTCACCGCGCTGTCGACGGCGCTGTTCTCGGCCGGGACGGTCGTCTACGTCCCCGAAGGCGTCGACGCCGAGGACGTGAAGATACGCACGCGGATGAACAGCCGGTCGCTGTTCAACTACACGCTGGTCATCGCCGAGGAGTCCGCCTCGGTCACCATCCTCGAACGGCAGGAGACCGGCGCGGAGGTCGACGACGAGCGCTACTACTCCGGCGTCGTCGAGGCCGTCGCGGGCGAGAACGCCTACGTCCAGTACGGCGCGCTCCAGAACCTCTCGGAGGAGACCTACAACTATCAGGTCAAGCGCGGCCACGCCGACACCTACGGCACGGTCAACTGGATAGAGGGTAACATCGGCTCGCGCCTGACCAAGACCAGCGTCGAGACGCGCCTGCTGGGCGACTCCTCCGAGTCGAAGATAGTCGGCGCGTTCTTCGGCCACGGGGACCAGCACTTCGACATCGGCTCGCGGGTCTGGCACGAGGCCGAACACACCGTCGCCGACCTCGTCACCCGCGGCGTCTTAGACGACGAGGCCCGCTCGGTGTACGAGGGCGTCCAAGACGTCGGTCGGGAGGCGTGGGACACCAGCTCCTACCAGCGCGAGAACACGCTGATGCTCTCGGACGAGTCCGAGGCCGACGCCTCGCCGAAGCTCATCATCAACAACCACGACACCGAGGCCTCCCACTCGGCCACGGTCGGACAGGTCGACGAGCAGGACCTGTTCTACATGACCTCCCGCGGTGTCGACCCCGAATCGGCCAAGAACATGCTCGTCGAGGGCTTTTTCGTCCCCGTCCTCGACGAGGTCGAAGTCGACGAACTCCGCGAGGACCTCGACGACCTCGTGTACGAGCGGCTGCGCGAGTGACGCGGTAGCGCCACGAGGACGGGCGTACCGCCCGTCGCCGTTTCCGTGACCCCCACAGCGGCGGCCATGCCGGTTCGCGTGCCGCCGAACGTCGCACCGAGGGGGAACCGCTTAAGTTCGGGCCTCCCCGACCTACACCCATGACAGACACGCTACGGCGCTCGGGGGTGGTCGCGTGAGCCTGACGCAGCCGGTCGCGTCGGACCACCAGCTCGCGCGGCTTCTCCAGATAGGTATCGTCCTCGAAGAGGTGGTCGAGGCGCGGGCGGGAAAACACGCCGAGAACAGCGACCTCGACGCGGAGGTGACCGACTTCCTCGAACACGCGTCGGCGGAGTCGGCCGAACACCGCCAGCGGCTCGAAGCGCTCGTCGACGACCTCGAAGCCGAGACAGTGCCCTTCGAGGAGATTCAGACGCTCGTCGAGGCCCAGTACGAGGCCGACGACGACTTCGACGGCGTCCTCTACGACCAGCTGTGTAACGAGGAGACGGCCTACAAGTTCTACGACGACCTCATCGAGGCCGTCGAGGCCGCCGAGCGACAGTTCAGCGTCGACCGCGACAGACTGCTCGACCTACTCAGAGACATCCGCGAGGAGGAAGCAGAGGGCGTCGAAGAGGTGACGGAACTCATGGAGGCACGGCAATGAACACGCAAGCGCAGTATCTCAAGGCGATATATCTCGTGCAGCAACAGGCCGACGGCCCGGCGTCGACCGGCGACGTGGCGGACCTACTGGACGTGAGCCCGGCCAGCGCGAACGAGATGATAGGGAAGCTCGAGGACCGGTCGCTACTGGAACACGAGAAGTACAAGGGCGTCGACCTCACCGACGAGGGTATCACACAGGCCCGCGATGCGCTCCAGAACTACTGCATCATCGAGCGGTTCCTCATCGAGGTGCTCGAAGTCGAGGAGTTCCAGACGGAGGCCAGACAGCTCGAGGGCGTCATCGACGAGACGGTCGCCGACCGACTGGACACCATCATCGACCGCGAGCCGCAGTGTCCGGACTGCTTCAACGCCGAGGACGACGTGTGCGGCCTCATCGAACTCGAAGCCGAGGCGACGAGCGACTGAGCGTTCTCGAAGCGTTCAAGTGCGTTCCGGCGATTGTTCCGATTGCGACCCCGGAGTCCCGTGGTGTAGCGGCCAATCATATGGGCCTTTGGAGCCCATGACGGCGGTTCGAATCCGCCCGGGACTATTCTCCGAACGAAGTCAGGACGGATAGTCCCGACCACGGATTCGAAGCAGGGAACGGAGCGAAACGGCGTGACCGCGGTTCGAATCCGCCCGGGACTATCCACTACTTGACGGCCGAGCGTAGCCACGCTACGGTGTCGGGACGACGGAATCACGACCCCCGTCAGAGACAGCGGGACCGTTCCCACGCCGCGGGAACCCCGAACCCGGTTTTTATTCGATGACGTTCGACTGTCACGTATGCAATCGGGACTGGTCCACCTTCCGGACGGGGTCGCACCGGCACACGTGGTCGCCTCGCAGCCGTTCGCGGACGTCATCGTCGGCGTGGGCGTGGCGCTGGGACTGTTCGTGCTGTACTACCGACTGGTGTTGCTCCGCGCGCGCCAGACGACCACCGAGACGGCAGGTGACGACGACGGCACCGCTCAGAGGTAGGCGGCGTCCCAGCGCATCGGCTTGCGGACGTTGCCGCAGTTGTCACACTCGATGCGGCCCATCGAGTCCATGGCGTTGGCGAGCGTGTTGCAGTTGCTACAGAAGTAGCCGTACCGCTGTTCGCCCTCGGCGTCGACGTGGACGACGTGGAACGGCGCGATGGAGCCGCTCTCGTGGTTGTCGTGGTCGACGTACACCGTCTCTCCGTCGCCGGTCTCGACCGGTTCCCGGCCCCACTGCTCGGTCTCGGAGTAGATGTTCTCGACGTACTGCCGGCCGTCGATGTCGACGCTCTCGGAGCCGACCTTCTCGAAGCCGCGCTCCTCGTAGAACGCGGTGCCCTCGACGTTGTCAGAGAGGACGCGACCGTGGAGGTGGGTCGCGCCGCGGGCCTCCAGTCGGTCGCGCGTCTCGTCGAACAGGTCGGAGGCGATGCCTTCCCCGCGGTGGGCCGGGTCGACGTGGAGCCACAGCAGCGTACCGGTGTTGTCGGCGTCGACGACGCTCTCGGAGAAGGAGACGACCTGCCCGTCGGTCTCGGCGACGAGCAGGAGGCGATCGTCGTCGCCCAGCGTCTCGGCGAGTCGGTCCTCGTCGTACCACTCCTCGATGGCACTGGTGATGGCCTGCGGACCGAGCGAGTACGACGCTTGGAGCGAGCGCCGTGCGACGTCCCGGATAGCGGGCCGGTCGGCAGGCTCGGCTGGTCGGATGTCCATGTACCGTCAGTCGGCGCGAACTGGCATAAACGTACAGCCCGGCTCTCGGCCGCGACGGCGACCTAATATATGTTCGAACACTCAATACTGTTCGGTATTGTGTACATATCGTCCAAGAAAAGCTTATATTACTGGATGTGTGAGTCGAACACGTCCACGGAGGTGGATGGATAAAACGTACCCCGCTCACACAATCGTTGTCCGTACTGGTGTGCTGGCCGGACGATAGTCCGGCGTTCGTCGAGAGTTCGGCGCCGCGCGACAGGTATCCCACTGAGCCACTACGGCCACCGTCGCGTCGCTCAACCACCCTGCCGTACTCTCCGTCTGTTCTCAATCCGTCCCGTCCGATAGCGTCGCTGCGTCTGCTCGCCGCGTTCGTCCTGTCGTAACGCTAAAGAGCCGAACGTGCCTTCTTGTCTGTAAGATGAATATCGCAACCGGTTTCGGGAGGTGGTGCCGTGGGCGTCGAGATTAAGGAGTCGCCCGTCTCGTCGGCAGAGTTCGACGCCATGCGGGAGTTCGTCCACGACTATCTGGCCGCGAGCGTCGAGAACGAGGAGGAGGGCGGTCGGATGCGCTGGTACCCGTGGCACTCCGCGGAGTATCGCTTCAACCACATCCTCAACGTGGTCGACATCGCGACGGAGATAGCGCGCGAGGAGGGTGCGAACGTCGACGTGACCCGCGTGGCGGCCCTCTTTCACGACATCGCCAAGTTGGAAGCCGAACAGGACGTCCACGCCGAGGCAGGGGCCCGCATCGCACGCGAGTACCTCACGGCCCACGGAGACTACCCGGAGTCGTTCGTCGAGCAGGTCAGCACCGCGGTCGCCGACCACTCCTATCAGGGACCGCTGACCGACCTGCCACTGGAGACGCAGTGTCTCATCGAGGCGGACGTCCTCGACAAGGTCGGTGCCAACGGGACCGCGCTGATGTTGCTACGCATGGGTTACGAGGCCCGGACCCACATGGACGCGGCCGAGATGGTCGACCGCGTCATCGAGCGCGGCCGCGATGCCGAGGAGCGCATCGAGAGCGACACCGCCGAATCCATCGCCCACAAGCGCCTCAAGCGGACGCGCTGGTTTCAGGAGTGGCTCGAAGCCGAGGTCGCCGAGATGGACGCCGCGGAGTCCCTCGACGACGTAGCCACCGGCGTCGGCGACTCGTGACATCCTCCGCGCCGTGAACGGAGAGGGAGCGAAGCTCCCTCAGGCAGTCGGGCATAGCCCGACGACGGCGCGGTTTCCCCGCATGGGAATGCCGGCTAACTACCGGCAGAGGGTTCCGACCCGACCTCTCCGAGCGTCATCTGCCGTGGTTGGCTCTGCTCGGTGAGGGTCGCGGCGCTGTCACAGGCGCTCCCATCCCGTGAGATGTCATCGCCCGCCGATTTCACTGGCAGGCTCTCACCCCACGGGTCGTGGCGGTCAGCGATGTTGACCGCCGCGTTGATGTCCGCGTGGTACTCCGACACCCAACACTCGTCGTTCGTACACCGGAACTCGTCGCCGTCCCGATACTCGACGTGGCCGCACTCGTGACACGTCTGACTCGTGTACTCCGGTCGGACGTATCTGACCGGAAGCCCCGCCTCTCGTGCCTTGTCCTCGATACGCTGTTGAAGCCGAGCGAACGCCCATGCGTGGAGGCGTCGGTTCATCCACTCGCCGTAATCGAGGTCTTCGCGGATGTCCGAAAGCTCTTCCAGCACAAGGACTGGCGTCTCGAATCGACAGGCGTACTCGACGGCCTGCCGAGACGCCTTCTCGATGATGTCTGTGAGTGCGTTCTGGTAGTGGTCGAATCGCTCGTCCATCCGCCACTGTGCGGCGTCACGCTCTTGGAGTCGCTTGAGCGTCGTGAACATCTCTTTGCGAAGGCGACGAGCCCGACCACCGGTGATGAGCAGTGGGTCAGTCGGAGTCCCCTGCTCGCAGGCACAGCCCGCGAGCAGGTTTGCTTCGCCAATGTCGAAGCCGACTGGTGTTACATCGTCGTCTGTCGGTTCGTAGTCCGGTTCTTCGACCGGGAACTCGACCGTGACGTGAAGCGTCCACGACCTGCGGTGGCGTTGCAGGCGGAGTTGCCCTGCCGACGCTTCACCGTCCACGAGATCGTACCACAGTTCTTCTTGAGCGGGGTTGATACGGAGTGGTATCCAGAAGTTCGTCCCGCGACCGGGCTGTGGCACCCACCACGTGAACTCGTAGTCCCGTGCCGGTGAGTGGTCAAACTCGGCGGCTTGGTTGGTGAGCCGAACCGGGTGGTCGTCGTCCAACTCCTGTGCATCGTAGGTTCCGTGCAGTTGCGGAACGTAGTTACACAGGGCCGCCTTCGCCTGATACGGGAGGTCGTAAGGCGTCACCACGTCGCTGGTGGCGGTCATCGTGTCACACCCGGCGTCGAACGCCTCGTGAAGTCCCTCACGGTAGGTTTCGAGGAGGTCACACAGTTTCCGCTCTTTGTGTGCTGTCGGTGGGGCGAGTGTCGCCTCCAGCGTTTTCGTGGTTGTTCCGGTCATGCTACTGGTCGTCCACGTAGTCCATCAGCACGTCAATGCTCACTTGGCCGGTCGTGGCGAGGAAGTATCCCGGTTGCCAGAACGCATCTTCGAGCGTCTGTTTCACCGCTGGGTACTCCTGCCGAATCCGGCGCGAGGTAACACCCTTGAGCGAGTTGATGAACTTGGTGAGGTCGGTGGTGGGTTTGGTCGTGAACAGGATGTGAACGTGGTCGGTTCCTCTGTCCACGTTCTTGATGTTGGCCTCGAAGTCCTCTGCAATCTCGTGAGCGACTTCAGCCACGCGCTCCAGCCGCTCATCGGTGAGGATGTCGGCGCGGTACTTCGTGACGGTCACGAAGTGATATTGGAGCGCGTAGACCGTGTGCGACCCGGACTGCAGGTGATACTCCATTTGGCCCCACCGAATATAAGATACCCAATCTCAATAACTCTTGTACCGTTGGGTATTCGGTCGGGCAGAACCGCGTGGACTGTGGCACCGGGCTTACGCGATTCACGCCCGCCGTGAACGGCGGGATTCTTTCGCTGGATCAAGATAGGGCGTCGAGCAGGAAGACGGCCCCCGAGACGGCCAACACCGCCGCGCTCGCCCACGCGACCAGCGGCGCGAGGCGCTCGACCCGTTCGCGTGCCGCGGTGACCGCGGCCGGGAACCCGGTTATCCAGACAGTGATACCGCCGAACAGCCCCGCGAGCAGCGCCGGGTGACCGGTCCGGACGACGAACAGGCCGGCGGTGCGCTCGCCGACGACCGGCAGCGCCGCGAGCACGTCGACCGTCCCGGGTTCCAGCAGGCCGACGCCGACGGTGAGCCAGAACGCGACCTGATAGGGGTTGGTCAGCGCCAGCACGAACGCCTTCCGGAACCCGTGGCTCGCCCCGACGCTGTCGGTCTCGACCGTCGAGAGCGCAGCGGCGTCCCGGACCGCGCCGTAGGCGAACCACAGCATCAACAGCCCGCCGACGCCGACCATCGCCCGGCGCAGTCCCGGCGTGTCGGTCACGAACGCCGCGACGCCCGCGAGCGCGAGAGCGAAGAAACACGCGTCGGCGGTCATCGCGCCGAGTCCGGCGCGGACGCCCGCACGCCAGCCCCGGAGCGCGCTCTCCTCGGCGATGACCGCGTTCATCGGGCCGGGCGGCGCTGCCAGCGCGAGACCGAACACGACGCCGCCGACGGCCGTCGACAGGAGCGACAGCGGGCCGACGGCCTGTGCGGGAACGAGCCAGTGATGCATCTACAGTGTGAGAGAACAGAGAGAGCTGCGCGCAGAATTACAGCTTGCCGGCCTTCTGCAGCTTCATCAGGTCCTCGGTGTCGAGGGTCTCGCCTTCCTTGAACTTCTGGTAGATCTCCTCGGCCTCCTCGCGGGCGGCCTCCTGCTTCTCCTCGCGCTGGGAGCGCTCCTGCTCCTCTTCCTTCTTGTCGAGTTCGCGCAGGCGCTTCTGGACGCGGACGAAGTCCTCGTGGTGCTGGTCGGCCGCTTCCTGGGCCTCGACGAACTTCTCGTGCATCTCGTCGGCCTCGTCACGGATCTCGTCGGCCTCGCGGTAGGCCTCGATCATCTCGTTGTGATGCTTCTGGGCCTCGTCGGCGAGTTCCGTGACTTTCTGGTGGTGCTTCGAGGCTTCCGAGCGGACCTCCTCGGCCTCCTCCTTGAGCTCTTCGAGGTCGCCGCCTTGGTCGAGCTTCTCCTGTTTCTCCTGGAGCTGCTCGCGCTTGGACTCGATCTTCTCGATGAGCTCTTTCTCGTCCTCGGAGGAGAGGACCTCGGTCTGTTGCTTGAATTCGAGGTCCTCGATCTCCTCTTTGAGCTCGTCGACCGACGTTCCCTCGTCGAGTTCGAGGTCGTTCTTGAGCTTGTCGACCTTGTCGAACAGCTCGTTAGCCTCGGCGTTGAGCTCGTTGCGCTTGTCCTTGTGCTCTTGGACCTGCTCGTTGAGCTCGTCGCGCTGCTCGCGGTGCTCCTGTGCCTCGTCGACCTTCTCGCGCGTCTCCGCGTTCAGGTCGTCGCGGCTGGAGGCCCGCTCGGAGGCCATCTGGTTCAGCTCGTTGCGGCGGTCGCGGAGCTGACCGGCGAGCTTGATGAGCTCGCCTTTCGATTTGTTTTCGAGATCCTCTTCGGTTACTGTGACGTTTTTCGATTCGTCTATCGAGTCTGCCATTGTTGAAACCTCTATGCCATCACCGCTCCGGGTCGAACAGCCGGCCCGCTACCGAGGGGCTGACACCGATAATAAGGGTTCCCTCTCATGTTGGGCGGAAGGCGATACTGCCCGAACGCAGGAGCGTTCTGGTACGTACTACTATCGGGGGATATTGTTTAAATATTCCGGTGCATGCAATACCGTGGTGACCCCTCACAAGCCCCGTGGGTGCCAGAGACAAGTGTTCACACGGTCCCGGCGCGGCTCGGCATTGTATTTAAAGCGCGTACTCGTTTTTCACGACGCGGTCGGCCACGGCGACGGCCAGCGTGACCTCGTCGCCCGACGAGAGCGTCAGCGACCCGACGGCTTCCCGGGTCGCCGGGGCGACCGTCACCTCGGTCTGTTCGCGCTTGCCGTCGTGGTCCCACTCGACGGTCACCTCGCGCTCGGCCGGCCCGTCGTGGACCACCACCACGTCGCGCTCGCCGGGTTCGGCGGTCGAGAGGACGACTTGCGTGGGCTCGAAGGCAGCCGCGAGGGCGTCGTAGGCCGGCTTGTCGGAACCGTCGCGCGCGAGGACGCCCGTCCCGGCGTCGGCCGCGTCCCGCAGAGCGTCGACCACGAGGACGCCGGCGCTCCGGCGGCGCAGCGCCTCGACGTTCGCTCGGACGACGCGGGCCTGATAGGCCTGTGAGGCCGCGACGCCGCCGTCGACCCGGCTGTCGTGGACGGCTCTGTCGAAGCCCGCCTCGTCGGCCGGCGCATCCGTCCCGAGCGACCCCGCGCCGACGCCGGCCACGACGTCGCCGAGCCCGTAGCGGTCACAGAGCCAGTCGAGGTCGGCCGTCTCGCCGTACCGCCAGCCGGGGTAGAGGGTCGCCGCGTCGGGGTCGATGCCGGGCGTGCCGACCACCGGGACGGTCGGGACGGCGTCGACGGCGTCGGCGACGCCGCGGGCCGCGGTCGCGTCGTAGTCGGCCCGCCACGCCCGCCAGCGAAAGCGGAGCCTGTCGAGCAGGCCCGACCCGAGTCCGTCGGCGAAGGGCGCGACCGGTTCGTCGTGGACCGCGACCACGGCGAGGCTCGGGTGGTTCCCGCGGGCCGCGACCAGCCGGCGCGCCACCTCGCGGCCCCGCTGTTCGTCGAACGGCCCCGGTCCCGTCAGCGGGAGGTCCTGCCAGACGAGGACGCCCCGCTCGTCGGCGGCAGCGGCGACGGCCGGCGGGACCGCCTGCGCGCGGGCCCGCACGAGGTTGGCGTTCGCCTCGGCGGCGCGCTCGATGTCGGCCGGCGTGGGGTCGGTGAGCGTCACACCCCGGACCGGGACGTGCTCGCCGTTGACCGAGAGGTCGCCGCCGTCGAGGGCGACCGACCGGAGCCCGGTCGTCACCGTCCGCTCGGCGTCGCCGACCTTCGCCCGGACGACGTACCGCGACTGGTCGCCGCGGCCCCGGGGCCACCACAGCGACGGGTCGACGGCCGCCAGCGTGTGCTCGACAGTCGCCCGTCCGGCATCCGTCTCGACGCGGGCCCGGTCCATCATCCCGCCGCCCCGGACGTCGCCCGCCGGCCGGAGCGAGAGGGTGAGGCGGTCGTCGAGTGGGTCCTCGGTCACGACCTCGGCGGCGAGATCGACGCGCGCGGTCCCGTCGGCCGCGTCGACCCGCGGGCGGGCCCGCAGCGACCCGACGTAGGGGTCGGGCCGGGTCTCGACGGTGGCGTCCCACCAGATGCCGGGGACGCGGCGCTCGGCGGGGAGCCGGTCGGTGTCGTGGAGGCCGCCAAAGCGGTCCTCGGGGCGGCGACACTGCACGACGACGGTGTACTCCGCCGCGTCGGGAAGTCTCACCCGGAGCGGGTCGACATACGTGTCGCTGCTCGCCACCCGCTCGCCGTTGCACCAGACGCGCGTGTGGGCGTACGCGCCGTCGAGGACCAGTATCGCGTGCTCGTCGTCGCCGTCGCGCGGGTCGGCAAAGCTGGTTCGGTAGGCGACGGCGTCGGCGTCGGCGAACTCGGCCGGCCGCCCCGGCACCGACACCGGCGTCCACGACTCGGGGGTCGGCAACTCGTCGTCGGGCGCAACCGCTGCGCCGCGCCACTCCAGCGACATACCCGTCTCCGCGTCCGCCGTGGGCATATCCTTTATCCCCGGGTCCACTTTCACTTTCACTCCGGGGATGGCTCGCCTTGACGTACCTCCCGGTCCTCGCTCCGGTATGTTCGACCACCTGCTCGACGGAGCGGTCCCGACGTGTGACGCGGCCGACTGCGACCGGCCGCTGGACGACCCGGCGCTCGTCTTCGAGACCGACGCCGGCCGGCGAGAGGCCCACGAGTGCGCCTGCGGTGCGGTGACGGTCACCGTCGCGCGCACCGAGTCGCCCCGCTGAAGTGCGCCCGCGAGAGAGTCGGCGTATGCCTCTCGAAGAGGTCGTCAGGGCCACCGGCCACGAACACGTCTCCGGCGAGCACGCCAGCACGCTCGAACTGACCAGCGACGACTTCCTCACGCCGGCCGGCGACTGCATCCTCGGCATCGAGGCCGACCGCGTCCCGGCCGACTTCGACGCGGCGTTCGCGGACGCCTGCCGGGACCGAGCGGCGACCGTCACCGCCACGCTGTCGGCGGCCGGCCACTCGGTGACAGTCACCGGGAGCGGCCACCCCGACCTCACCTTCGACGGCGACCGCAGTCACGTCCTCCGGACGAGTGACTACGTCGACGACCGGACAGTGATGGTCGACGCCGACGCTGCCGCCAGCGACATCGACCGCACGCTGGTCGCGGCGCTGGCCGACGGTGCCGACCTCAAGATGACGCTGCGGGTCGACCCGGCCTGACCCCACCGGTTCGGTGAAGGGGTTTAGTCGGTCCCGCCCCATCTGCCGGTATGGCCGACCCGGAACCCGACGAGAACATCAGCGGCGGCGACGACGGCGGCGGACGCGCGGCCTCGTTCGACCCGGCGACCGCCGGCACCCGCGCGGCGGCGGTCGTCGACAGGCTGGGCGACCTGTACTGGACGAAGGCCTACGGCGGCCGCCCCGCCTTCGAGTGTCTGGTCCGGACGATTCTCAGCCAGAACACCTCCGACAAGGCGAGTCAACCGGCCCACGATGCGCTGATGGACCGGTACGGTCCCGACGGCGACGGCGGGCCGGACCTCGCGGCGACGCTCGCCGAGGCCGACCAGCAGCGCCTCGCCGAGACCATCTCCTCGGCGGGCCTGTACAACCAGAAGTCGGAGCGGATAGTCGCCATCGCCGAGTTGGTGTGTGCGGAGTACGGCGGCGCGGCCGCCTTCGACGAGTTCGTCCGGACCGGCGACCCCGACGCGGTCCGGGCCGAACTGCTGGAGATGAACGGCGTCGGCCCCAAGACGGCCGACTGCGTGCTCCTGTTCGCCGGCGGTCGCGGCGGCGTCTTCCCCGTCAAGACAAGATATTCTTATAGACTTACTATACTCAAATCGGCTATTTGAGCGGCAAAATCCGGGGGTCAGACTAACTTTGGTCGGGGTATTTCGCAATTCGAGCGCCTTCATGCGCTTTCGGCTCTAACTTGTTATGACAGATTTCGTATATTGATGTTTCTGATAGCGATTGAACCTGACGCGTATCGGTCAGCAGTATTCGCAGTCGCAGAACTCTCGACACACATCATTATCGCAGTTCGCGTTTCTCGCGGTACAGTATCCTCGACCGTGAGTGATTAGCAGGACGTGGAATGAGTACATGATTTCGTCGGGAACTGCTTCCGAGAGTATGTCATGCGCCTTTTCTGCCGACGTATCCGGGGAAATCAGTTGGAAGCGTTTAGCGAGCCGTTCGCAGTGGGTGTCCACAGGGAAGTACGGTTTCCCGAAGCGGAACAGTAGAACAATTCCGGCAGTCTTCGGCCCAATCCCCTTGATGTTGGTAAGCCATGTTCGGGCTTCTTCCACGTCCATGTTCTCGATGAACTCGACAGAATACTCGCCACCTGTATGTTCACGAACCGTGCGTAGTGCGTCCTGAATCCGCGTTGCCTTCTGATTGGCTAATCCGGCGGTTCGGATAGAATCTACGAGGCGGTCATGGTCTGCTTCTTCAATGGCTTTGTAATCACGTCCGAACTCGTCAAGTAGGGACTCCCACGCCCTGTCTCGGTTTTCGTCTGCGGTATTCTGTGAAAGAATCGTATGGATAATTGAGTCTATGGGTTCCATGTCCGACGGCGGGTCAGGACTGCCGTGTTCCTCAAGGAGCGCAGAATGAATCTCACGGATTCGCTCTTCCATATCCTATCAAACGACAGCGAATCATTGATTCCTGCGATTCTGTGGTGTTGTCTCCATCGAATCACCTGAAATCTTTATTCTACCTGCCCGTACCCGCCCTCATGCCCTTCGGAACATCGTGGCACACGCTTCTCGACCACCTTGAGGAACTCCCATCCGACGCAACCCTTGTCACCCCACTCTCGCGCAAGGCGTTTGGCGTGACCGACGTACAGGAACATCGGGTGCTTATTGAGTACCGCGACGACGACGAAACCATACCCCTACAGCGCGACCAGTTCGAGACGCTGTACCAACGTGTCAATGAGTCACTTGGCGAGTTTGACCTTGACCGTCTTCCGCCCGACGCCGAACCCTACGCCACCGTGCTGTCCCTACACCCACGCTTCGAGGTGGACGACCGGGAAGGCACGCTAACCGAGAGTGGCCAGTCAACGGGGTCGCCGTTGGTGGAAGCCCAGAGTGGTGGCGAGACCGACGAGACCGAGCGTCAAGAGCCAGACGTGGCTGTCTACAGTGACGCTCTACTGCTGATTGATGCGCTCGAACGGCATGACGTGACTACCATCGAAGACGTGGAAACGCCCGCTCTGGTGAACCTCTATACTCTGCTGTCGGACGTACAGCGCAACGCCAACGACCTTCGCCAAGACGTGCGGGCTGTCCTTCTCGACCGCCTACACCACGACCAGCCGGTGTCCGGTCAGTTCGGGTCGGTGCAACGGACCAGTCGTCGTAACCGGTCGCTCAAGGACGATGAACTAGTGCTGAACGCCTTTGAGTCGGCTGGAATCGACCGTGAACGGCTAACCACCGTGGACTCCAGCAAGGTGGACGAAGCGCTCGACGTGACCGAGATTTCCGAGACAGACGTGTACGAAGTCGAGGAAAGCGAGTACGTTCGGAAGGCCGACGTTGACGAGGAGACGAAAGAAACCCGCTTGCAAGGGCTGAAAGACCAGCTTGCGTCGACCGAAGGCGAGGAAGCCGAAGAACTTCGTGAGGAAATCGAAGAACTCGAAGACCGGATTGCCGAACTCACCGAGTTCCGGTCAGGTCGCTCTTTCCACGAATCGTCGGGCAGTGGATAGTAGTACTCACTACGCCATTGTCACTTGAAGATAATTAACCAACGTCCATCATTTTCTCGAAGTACCGTCGGTTAATAACAGGAAACAAAGACCCAACAAAGCCGGAAATGAGCAAATCAGTCAGGTGGCAGTCAGTGTTTCCTTGATTGGGATAGAGTTTGTTGGTGTGTGGACAACGCGAACGGTTATACTATCACCGCTGTTCAGCTGACAAGGAGTCCCAGCTATGCGGAAAGTTGCTGTTTCACCTGCTTCCCATTGTCCACCGGCCTCACCAATTGGCCCGCCAACAGAATTAGCGGAGTTATCAAAAATGTCGTCGCCGCGAACGTACTGACTTGTCGGTTGTGGGTCCCCGCCACTTGCCGGGAGATTTACCAGTCGACCAGTCTTACCACAGGCATCTTGTGCGTCAACAACAATCTCAAGCTCTGACGCAGTCAGTGTGTCTCCTGCAACATGCGTAAGTCGAACAATCCCGCCGTCGAAGCCATCTTGTGAGACGAGTTCCCCACTCGACTGGCCAACAACAGGGCCGGGCTGATTGGCCTTGTCAGTAAATCCGAGCGCAAACACCGAGATTGTCGCGGCGAGTATCACCACGATAGCGACCATTAGGATATTCGCTATGACCGGTGAAACGGCTCGTGACGACGAACTCACTGTGTTCTACTTGTTGGGTACGTTGGTACTAATTGGTTCGTATTGACTAACTCGACATGTCGGAAGTCGAACCGGACAGGGAAGCGTAACGCCAGTCGCCTATTCATCCGGCCATGAGCGGGATTTTCGACCGCTCTGCCTGATTTTTGGGGTCAGCCATCCCTCGGTGTTCAATATGCCTACGAGCGATACCAGACAGGATTCCACCGTTTTAGAATGGCGGTTACAGCCGTTGCAAAGGCAATACTCACGAGAAATGCGATAGTAGCGTTAGTCCATCGTTGGATTCCAGTCATACCCGCCCGATACCAAGCGAACACTGCGACAGTGATGCCGATAATTACGATACTCGCAGTCTCGTCTGTGGAAAATCCGGTCATCGTTCCTGCCCCCTGTATGAAGATACACGGCTATACAGTGTCCACCCGATTGCCGAGACCGCGACGAGAAGGCCGATTACCGTGGGGACAGTGGTTTCAGAGCCGTTGAAAGACCACCCAAAAAACAGGTAGCCGACGATGGCAACCAGTGCAACAGTAGCACCGACGGCCCTAACCGCCGCTGAATCCGAGCGACCTGCGCCGGGCATATGTGTGTCTAACATCCCGACAGAGTGTTAAGTCCGGGGGCGAGTTGTGAACCCTGAAACTCTCCCACGCGCTTTTTTATACACGCTACTTACACGTCTTTCATGCCCGAGTCCCCGTCTCTCCGTAACCGACTGCGTGCTGACCTGACAGACAATCAGTGGGTGACGGTAACAGCGATTGGACTGGCGTTGGTGGCGTTCATGCTGGTGTCGCTCGATAGTAGTCCACTCCCTGTATCAGCCGACTTCGGTGCCGAGTTCCTGCTGTCATTGAGTCTCATGGACATGGCCTTTGCCTATGACGACTACTGGCCTGTCGAGTACAGGCCGATGTACGCGGTCATGTGGACACTCTTGTTCGGAGTAGTCACGGTTGTCGTCTTCTTGAGCGTCTACGAACTCGGGTTGTCACAGGCCGGAAATACGACCGCGAGTATCGCGGCGTTCTTAGTAGCGGTCGGTCTTCAGTTCGGGAGCGCTGTTCTGTACGCTCGGATTCGTTGACGACGCCGATTTTCTCTCGTATTCTCATTCCTTATTCCGCAATGAACGATAGTGTTGGGCCGTCTACTCTCTGTTTCGGGGTTCGCCCTACCGTCAGCAGAGCCATATACCCGCCTGCTGGCGGCGTGAGCGCGGTCGCCACCGGAGCGAGTGGTATCGACCGTCGTTTCTGACGTGCGCTCTGCGGCTCTGTGCGGCTGTGTGAGCGGTAGGGTATTCTTTTGGCGCATTTTATACTATAATCTTATAACTCAAAAGAATTATAGTGCCACGGAACCTATATTCAAGTGAAGGCGACCGCTTCTCGGGGCTTTGCTCGCAGTATAAAGGCCCGCGTGTTAGAGGCACGCGAGCGGTGGCCTTCTCGTCAGGAGAACGCCAATGCCAACTACGAACGCCGAGAGTCAAGAGCGTACCGACCAGCAGATACTTCGTCAGCTACCGGGGTTCCATCTCGACTCCGGGTCGCCATGTACCTGCGGCGTCGACGCCATCCGGACGAGCAAGTCGGTCGGGTACAGCGACTTCGTGACCTACACCCACCGATGTACCGAGTGCGGCACCGAGTTCGTCACCTACATCGAGGGGTAACGATGTCGGAACTCGCCTCTTCCGACGTAGTCGACCTGCTGGACGCCGACGTAGCGACGGAGAAACGCGCCCAGTGGGAAGCGTTCGAGTTCACCGTACTCGGTGGCGGCGACGTAGAGGTGGTCAACGACTCCCATGCAGACGCCGACGACCACACCTACATCGTTCACGTCGAAGGCGGTATCCCGTCGGACTGTACCTGCCCTGCGTGGGAGTTCCAGCCCGGCGCGTGCAAGCACATGGTGGCTGTCGCTATCAGAGAGCCGGTCCTCGACGCGGCGACCGACACGCCGACCACTCGCACTGACGGGGGAACCACTGTCGACGTGGCCACCGAGACCGACACCGACGATAGTGACGGGCGACCCGACGACTGCGACTGTGGCGACTGGAACGCCGGTCTCGGCCTACCCTGCTGGCCGTGCTACCGCGAGGGCTTCGAGACTCCCGCCGGAACGGGGGAAGACGAATGACCCGCCCCAGTCCGGCGTCGGCACTGAACGGGAGCCAGACCGGACGAATCTGTGACCGGTGTAACAAGCGCGTCAGGACTGGCGACCCCGTCAGGGTCTACGCCACCCACTACGACGGCGATGGGTGGGTCATGCGTCGACTGTGGTGCGACGACTGTGGGAGTTCGACTATCGGGACCGAGACCGCTGGGGCCGACGAAGCACTGGTCAAGGCGGTGTTCTGGGAACATCGGCTGGCCGGTGTCGAGACTGTCGACCGGAGTCGGTCAGGGTAGCAGGCACGTTTTTCACTGTTGGCTCGGTGGCTTCTGGGTATGCCCGAGTTCGCATCGCTTGAATCCCAAGAGGTACGCGAGTACTGGGAACATGAAGCCCAGCAATTCACACCGTGGCTGGCGGGTGAGATACAGGGCGAAGATGTATCAGAGTTAGAAGACGCGCTCGGACTGGACCTTGAGATTATAGAACAGGAAAAGAGCGTTGGACGCTATAACGTCGATATTCTGGCCGAAGAGACGGACGGGAACCGTAACGTTGTCATCGAAAATCAACTGAATCCGTCCGACCACGACCATCTCGGCAAGTCTCTCGCCTACGCTTCCGGTGTCGATGCTGATATTATCGTCTGGATTGCGCCCCGGTTCTATGACGAACACCGAGACGCGATGCAGTGGCTCAACGAGAACAGCCGCGAGGGTGTCGACCTGTTCGCTATCCGGCTGGAAGTCTGGAAAATCGGTGACTCTGACCCCGCTGTCCGGTTGAATCCCGTCGCAGAACCGAGCGAGTGGAAAGAGAAGGCACAGCGCTCGGAAAGCGAGTTGACCGACATTGAGAAGCTTCAAGAAGAGTTCTGGACCCAGTTCCGAGACCGAATACAAGAGCGTGATACGCCGTTGAGCGCACGGAAGCCGAACCCCCAGCACTGGTATAACAACCCGATTGGGAAAACTGGGTTTGAGCTTGCGTTCATATTCAACTCCCGCGACGACGAACTCCGGGCGGAACTCATTATCCGAGATAACGCCGAAGCGTTCGACCAACTGGTTGCGGAAGCCGAACAAGTCGAATCAGAATTTGAGCGGGAACTGACGTGGCACGAACCCGAAGAGACGCGGGCGGGGAAAGAGCGAAGCCGAATCGCGGCCACGAAGTCTGCTGACGTGACCGACCAAAACCAGTGGGACGAATATCTCGACTGGATGCTTGAACACGGCGAACAGTTCCACGAAGTATTCTACGACCGGATTCAACAGCTATAGCCGACACAGCCGTCCATCATACGTCGGTCTCGTGATAGACGAACCGGCTGGAGTTATACACCCCCACCGCCTGTTATGAATCAGTGACAGAGGTAACGGTCGCTAACGTCGTCGGGACAATCACCTACCAGCAAGAGATTGCATTAGACGCACTGGCGGATACATTCTCGACCCGCGACGAAATTACCGATGTGACCTACGAACCAGCAGAGAACCACTGGCTCCAAACCCGATTCGCCCCTGACGACACCTATGTCGCCTTCTATCGGAGTGGCCGGTGTTCAATCGCGGGCGGCAACTCAACCGAACACTTCCACGAGGTCGCCCGGCGCGTCAATCAGGTCATGAAAGATATTCTTCAGTATGAGTACGAACCGACTGTCGAAATCAGCAACATCGTTGCCACGGCGGATTTCGGGTCACAGCTTCCACTCGAAGCGCTTGCGCTCGAACTCGGGATGGAACAAGTCGAGTACGAACCCGAGCAATTCCCCGGTCTCATGTACCGCGAATCGGACCACGTTATTCTGATTTTTGCCAGCGGAAAGGTTCTCTGTACCGGTCTGACGAATCTCACAGATGTAGCCGACGCCGTCGGTGAGATGTTTGACAAATTACGGCCACTCGCCTAATCACACGTCGTCTTCGCTAAAAATCAGCCGCGTACTGTTCTCTTCCAGCCATTCGGCTTTCTCCTTGTAGTCCGGAACGTACCGGCCAACCCGTTGCCAGAACTCCCGTCCGTGGTGCTGTTCGGTGAGGTGGGCGAGTTCGTGGACGACCAGATAATCAATCACGTCAGGTGGAGCCATAACCAGCCGCCAATTCAGGCTAATCGTCCCGCCAGTCGAACAGCTCCCCCACCGGGTTCGCTGGTTTCGGAGTTCCAGCTTCTCGTAGTCGACGCTCATCTGTTCCGCGTAGTGGTCCAGACGGTCTGTAAGGTAGTCCCGTGCCCGACTTCGGTAGAAGTTCCGCAGAACAGTCTTGACCGACGATTGGTCGATAGCGCTTTGCCGGAGTCGAATCGTATCGTCGGTCACGCTGTGTTTGGAACGTGGCTCGATTACGAGTTCCCGGTCAACCCCCAAGAACGGGAACCGCTCGCCAGCCTCGAAGCGTCGGTCGGGTACTTGGTCTCGGTAGGACTCATACGACCGATGCTTGTCCAACACCCAGGCCGCGTTCTCTTTCAGTAACTCCGACGGACGTGGTTCGTCCGATTCCGGCACGACGACTGTAACACCGTGGATGTCTACGTCGATTCGTGGTTCCGTCGCGTCCCCGCTCTGGCGAACATCGTACTCGATGGTGGTTCCCAACAGGTTGATGTTCCGCGACCGAGTCTTACTCATGGTTCTGAATCAGGTAGTCCCGCATGGCGTCTACAAACTCGTCGTCACCCTGAATCAGATGGCCCAGGTCGTACTCTACGACCAGTACGTCTAGCAGGATACGTTCGATTTCGTTAATCGTCTGCTGGTTGGTCTGCCAACCCGCATAGCCACGGTCCACCCGGTCACGGAACTCGGAAACGATGGCCTCTGCGATGTCTTCGGATTGGTCTTCAGAGTCGACAGCGTCGGGAGTCTCTTCGGTTAGGTGGGTGTAGATAGCGAAGGCGGCGTCGTCCATCCCCTGTTCGTCGGCTTCGTCTTCGACGGCCTGAATCTCCTCTTCGACCGATTTCAACGCTTCAACGGCTTCTGGGTCGCTGATGTCCTCGCCCTGCCAGCGCTCTACGATGTCGGTCACACGCTCGCTCAATCGCTTGTAGCGGGGGTTCTGGTTCTCGCGTGGGTGCAGGTGTTCGCGGGTCGCGTGAGCAATCTGGGACGCTTTCACGCCGGGATTATCCAATCCTTCTACGTCTTCGAGGTATTCCTCTCCGAGCTTGTACGTCGGGAAATCGTCTTTGATTTCGGGGATGTCGACGTTCTCGTTTAGAATCTCGCGGGTCTTCTCTCGCATGTCTTCGTCGGGGTCTTCTTCCCCTGACGTGGTTCGCTTGAACGCGACGTGAACCCGACTCAACCACTTGTAGTCTCGCTCGATTCCCTCGCTAACGAGTCGTCCGTCGGGTGCAACGGCTTCGTAGAGGTTCTGGAGTCGCCGGAAGCCCTGTTTGAACTGGCGGCGTTCAGGGTGGGTGCTAACTCGCTCGACAGCTTCGTAAGCGGCTTCCTGCGTGTCGTCCTTCGGAATCCCATCGAAGATGTCCATGACTGTCTCCAACTGGTCTACGAGGTCGTCGTAGAGTTCGTCTTTGTCGCGGGCGGCGTAGGCTTTCGTCTCGGCGTCGTAGTCGAGCGCGTCGTCAATGTTCTCGAAGACTCCCTGGAAATCCACGATTTCGCCGTTCTCTTTGCCTTCGGCGGGCCGATTCGTCCGGGCGATGGCTTGCATTAGGTTGTGGTTCTTGAGATTCCGGTCAAGGTACATCGTCTTCAGAATCGGAGCGTCGAAGCCGGTCAAGAGCATGTTGTGGACGACCAGCAGTTTCGGCGTCTCTTCTTCGGCTTCCTCGTCGGTCTTCTTGAATTGCTTGACAATCCCATCGCGCTCGTCAGGGTCCGTGTGGAACTGCTGAATCAGGTCCGAGTCGTCGTTGGTAGCGGTGTAGAGAACTTCGACTTCCTCTTCGCTTCGGCGCTCGATGAGCCGTTCACCATACATCGCCGCTGACCGTCGGCTTGGGGTGACGACCATCCCCTTCCAGCCGTTCGGGGATACGTGTTTGTCGTAGTGCTGGTCGATTGTTTCGACTGTCTTATCGACGCGAGGTTCGATTTCGGCCAGCGTCGTCGCATTGACGTTGTTCTGTATGAACTCGCGTTTCTCGTCGGTGGTCAGCCCTCGGAACTCTCGCTCGAAGCGCTCGTCCAACCCAGCTTCGTCTATCTCCCACTCCATCTCGTGACGGAGCGTGAAGTAGACGGGGAGAATCAGGCCGTCGTCAATACCTTGCTTGACGGAATAGCGATGTAAGTAGTCTTCACCCTCGGGCGAAAACTCGCGGAACGTGTTTCGGTCTTCGTGGCGCTCGCCCTCACGGACGGGAGTTCCAGTAAAGCCGAAATGGTAGCAGTCGGGAAGCGCGGCGTCGAGTCGACTCCCGAGGTCGGCTTCCATGAAGCGGTGGGCTTCGTCGGACATGACCACCACTTCGTCGTTGCCCTGTACGTCCGGCTCTACGTCCTCGAACTTCTGGATGGTGGTCAGGACCAGTTCGCTTTGACCTTCTTGGATAAGCGTCTCCAAGTGGTCGATACTCTCGGCTTCGGTCCAGCGGTCCAGCGAGAGATTCGCTAGTTGGTCCCGCATCTGGCTGTTGAGCTTGTCCGTGTCGACGATGATGAACACCTGTGGGTTGCGGGCTACGTCGCGTGACAGCAAGTTCTCGGCGGCATAGAGCATGGTGAACGACTTCCCCGACCCTTGGGTGTGCCAAACCAGTCCGTTGTCATGTTCGTCGCGGTCGACACGACCGAGAATCGCGTTGACCGCGTAGTACTGCATGTATCGAGGGATGATTTTCGCGGTGCCGCCAGTCTGTTCTTCGTAAAAAACGAAATTCTTCAGCAGGTCCAGTACCGTCGACGGATTGCAGAGCGCCTGGACTGCCTGTTTCATATCGTTATCGTCCTGGTACTTTTCGGGGGCGTCGTTCCAGGGTTCGTAGAACTCTTTCGACGCGCCGACAGCGCCATAGCGCAGTTCCATCGTGTCGGCGGCGACGTTGAATAGGCCGGGGACGAACAGCCGAGAAACGTCGTCTTCGTATTCTAAGAGGTCGCTGACAGCGTCGTGCCAGTCGTTATCTTGGGCGACACTCTTCAGTTCCATCGTGACCAGCGGAATCCCGTTCACGAAGAGATTCACGTCGGGACGGATGGTCGTCTCCCGCGAGACCGAGAACTGGTTCACCGCGTGGAAGCGGTTGTTCTCTGGGGTTTCGTGGTCTATCAGGTCGACGTAGACGGTGTCGCTGGACCCGTCGGGTCGCTGGACCGAGAAGGTCTTGCCCTTCGTGAGTAGTTGGTGTACGGTCTGGTTGCCGTCGGCAAGATTCTCGGCGTCGAGGTCGCGTTTCAGCGACGAAATGAACTTGTCGACGTTGTCTTCGGTCACTTCGTCGTTGAGTTCGATAACCTGTTCAGCCAGTAGATTCCAGTAGACGACTTCGTGACTCTGGCGCTCGTATGCGTCGTCAAGGGTGTTCGCGCCACGGTCGCCGTCTTGGCCGTGGGTCTCCCATCCGACGCCGTCAAGCCAGGATAGAATAGAGCGTTCGACGCCCTGTTCGGACGGGATACTAACCATGCTGTGTAATGCTGTCTGGCACCTCTATGTTAGTGTCGGTTGTCCGGATTGTTCCAGACAGCAGGTCTTGCATGAGGCCCTGCTTGACTCTCCGAAGATGGTCAGCATATCTTGATTCCTTTTCAGCCAACTGGTCACAGACTGACAGCGATGAGACCACCTCTTTTTGACTTTCTATTGGTGGACAGAATATGTCGAATTTAATGAATTGACCCTTACTCACTATGGGTGTTCGTGTCTGACCAGCCTGTGATTGTATTAGATTCGATATGGACTTTAGATGATAGTATAAGAACTCTGGAATCATTTCGTCGCTATTGACCACAACAGAATTGATTTGCTGATTGGTAGCAAGTTCCCGACCAGCGATTCTAACCTTACCCATATCCATACCGATACAATCCATCATAACTGACCCGTCCGGAATGGGTCGTGACTTTTCAGAGCCTTCGTTAGTTAGAGTTCTACTACCTTCGTACACGTACTTTTCCTCACCAAAGTCTTCCGGAGTGACAAACGGTAGTTCTCCGCCATAGTATTCGTCATTCTTCGTTGAAGGAGTATCGCCTGTCACTACCTCACCGATATTGCCGATTTTTGTGATTTTCCAGTCTGCCGGAACGGTGTATTTTTTTGGCCCCAATTGCTTTTTCACTCGTTCTTCCGAATATTCCTCATCAATAGACTGTTTGCCGAAGTGTTTTCGTAACAGACCGGTTTGTAACCGTTCGTATCGGTCAATTAGCTCCTCGGTCTTCTGAATCGCTTGGTCGATGTTGTGGAGTACAGTGGCGATTTTGCGCTGTTCTTCGAGTGATGGAAGCGCAATATCGAGTTCCCGACGGAACACAGTAAATGGGACACGCTGACGGCCAGTAGACCCACGCATTCGGGAGACAGCGTAATTATGAACGGGGTGTGACTTCCCCACGTAGTAGAGAAACCACGGGTTCACTCTGCTTGTCTCTGGAGAGAGAACGGCGTACTCGGTTGACCCGATGCCAACCTTGGTCTCCATCTCGGGAACGAGTGCGGCCTTGCCGTTCTCGGTACACGGCGTGATTCGCGCAAAGAGCGTGTCTCCAGCGGTGAACGTCTTGCCACTGTACTCCGAAGCATTCCGTTCACCGAAGTACATGGGCCACGGAAGCTCCGTGTCGAGCGCGTCCATCTCTATGTAGGCGTTCGGTTCTTTGTCGGGCTTCGGATTGGGATTTACGTCATACACGTCGGAGCCGTCCACGAGTTCCCAGTCCGTCGGTACCTGTCCCCAAAACCGACTTTCAGGTTGTTCTGGTTCTGACTCTTCGTCATCTTTGTCTGCTGAACCCACGAACTCATCCAGGGTGGCTTCTTCACTCATAGTTCAGTGCTTCCATGTGCTGGTCCACTGTCGCCTCTATCTCGTCGCGCTCGGCCTGTAGCTCCCGAAGCGTCTCCAGTTCCGCTTCTACGTTGATGTCTTCCTCTGGCTCTGTCGTATCGACGTACAGCGCGATATTCAGGTTGTAGTCGTTCTCCCGAATCTCGTCCAGCCCCACTGTTCGACTGACCCGCTCTTCGGTGGTCCAATTCCGGAAGCTCTCGATGACGTGGTCGACCCCTTCGTCAGTCAGTTCGTTCTGGTTCGAGAGTTCGCGGTAGAAGTCCTCGTCGGCGGCGTGGATGAACTGAACCTCTCCCTCGCGCTCGGGTGGCTTGTCCGTATTCAAGACAAGGATAGCCGACGGAATTGTATTGTTCTGAAACAGGTTCTCGGGTAGACCGACGATAGCTTCCACGAGGTCGTCTTCGAGCATCGGCTTCCGGTAGCGCTGTTCGTGCTTGCGGAACAGCACGCCGTGGGGAATGACGATAGCGGCCTTCCCGCCGGAGTTGTCGCCCCGGTCAGGGTCTTTCAGTTGCTCGGCCATGTGCATAATGAAGGCGTAGTCACCCCGGTCGGCGCGGGGAAGCTTCTCGTGCCAGTGGAAGCGGCCCCACGGGTCGTCCTGAAGCTCGTCTTTCGCCCAGTCTGCCGAGAACGGGAAGTTCGCTAAGACGTAGTCAAACCGCTCTAACTCGTTGCTGTCGTCGTTCGTGAACGCGGGACTGGCCAGCGAGTCTTCGCGGGCTATCTCGCCTTCTAAGCCGTGTATGGAGAGGTTCATCCGGGCTATGGCGGCGATGTCGGGGTTGATTTCCTGGCCGGTGAATTTGAGCTTCCCAGGGTCGCCACCTTGCTCTTCGCGGTAGTACTGCGCGGCTTCGGTGAGCATCCCGCCGGAGCCGACTGTCGGGTCGTGGAAGGTCTCGCCGTCCTCGAAGTCGTCCACCAGCCTAACGCACAGACGGACGATGTGGGGCGGTGTAAAGAACTGCCCGCCGTCTTTCCCTTCCTGGGACGCGAAGTGGCGTACCAAGTCCATGTACGCCTCTCCGAGCATATCTGGGGGTACGCTATCCCGGTCGAGGTCGTGCTTCGATAGATGTTCGACCAACCGACCGAGCCGGTCGTCACCGAGGGCGTCGGCGTCGATGTAGTCGGCCAGAAAAACGCCGGTCAGGTCCGGGTTCGCTTCCACCAGTGCGTCGAAGGCTTCGTCAAGCGCTTGGTCGATGTTGTCGTTAACGGCTCGAATATCTTTCCAGAGGTGTCCTTCGGGAACGACGGGGATGTCGTAGAGGTTGTCCCGCCGAGCGAAGTCTTCTCCGTACTCTTCAACGTTCTCGGCGTACTGTTTCTCGAACTCGTCGGAGATGGATTTGTAGTAGACGAGAGGTAGGATGAACTCTTTGTAGTCTGTCGGGTCGACGGCGTCTCGGATGATGTCAGCACACTTGAAGAGATGATTTTCGAGTTCGTCCGGAGATAAGGTCATATCACCATCGTTACCCGGAGCCATCATATGCTCTGCGGTGGAGCCGTCGTCGGCACCGAAAGGCAAACCACTACATCGCATGGGTTGTACGCAACACTATCTCCGCAATGGACATCGTGAGTACGATGGGCAGTGGGTCGCTGGGGCGGGAGTTGGACTTACAGACGCTCGTAGAAGCGCTTGAGAGCCGTCTGGGCGACGTTGACGCCAACTTTACCAGCAACGGTATGGCCACGGTGCGACTCGAAGACGACGGCCCTGCTTACACTCTCTACCGAACTGGGACGTTCCAGATTCGGGGGGCAGAAACCGAAGACGACCTTTCCGATTCGGCTGACCGATTCCAAGATGTTCTTTCTCAAGTCGGCGTTGAGGTACCCGCATACGAGTTCACCCACGTCACGTCGGTCTTCATCGAAGACTTCGACCAAGACGTGAATCTGGAAGCTCTGACTATCGCTCTCGGTATGGAGAACACGGAGTACGAACCAGAACAGTTCCCTGGTCTTATCTATCGACCGGCAGAATACGAATTAACCCTACTCGTCTTCGCCAGTGGAAAAGTGATTGTGGGGGGTACGACTAACAGAACTGAAGCCCGGTCGGCACTGGCTCACCTGGAAACTGAACTGGGGAAAGTGAGCCGAACATAGAAATCCTGACACTCTGTGAGCGAACGAGCGCAAGCATAGCGCCAGATTATTCCTGCATATTCCTATATATAACTTGTCACTTCATCCCAGCACTTGGAATGAATAGTAGATTATCTTACCACTTCAAAACCAACATTCATTGTATTCAAGGCCCACAAAATGGGTGTATCATGGCGAGTGGAAGCCGAACCTCAATTACGTGCGACCCGGACACGCTCGAAACTATACGAAATTTGAAACGGTGTGGGGAGACCTACGATACCCTACTCCAAAAAATGGCCGAGCAGTACGAGCCAGAACTGCACACCTGCTGATGAGGTCAAGAACAGTGGGCTGGCCCTGACCAGACCACCTGACTACAATTCACACACTACTCCAACAATGGAAAACAAGAACTCAAAGACTGAAAAATCAACGAATAGCACCGAAGATACTGAAACGGACCTTTCCCCTGCCGAGGTAGCGGCAGACATCACGGGGGATGAAAATACTTGGTTCTACCCAGAAGACTGTCTAATCACAACCCACGCTGTCCGAGACGTTTCGGCGGAAGAAATGAAGCGTGCCTTTGAACAGCAGAAGTTACCTGATGGAAATTCTCTCTCTACTCTCTCGGTGCTACTGAAAAACCCGAAGCCAGTCAACGATTATCTCGACAATCCGGAGCCTTGGTCGGTAACATCAATTGACGAGACAGTTCCTTGGGAAGTGATTCGCCATGTCTACGAAAAGTCTGGTGCCGGTGAAGCAAGGCAAAAAGCAGTAGAGCGCTTGGTAGAAACAAGCGAGTTCGCTGTGGACCCAGATAGCGG
Source organism: Haloarcula sp. MBLA0138 (assembly GCF_055632455.1). Taxonomy (NCBI): domain Archaea; kingdom Methanobacteriati; phylum Methanobacteriota; class Halobacteria; order Halobacteriales; family Haloarculaceae; genus Haloarcula; species Haloarcula sp. MBLA0138. Next base: position 1,789,947 of record NZ_CM145746.1, read on the forward strand.
CGAGTTGCTCCTCTACAGTGATGAGACGGGAATATATGAACAGAACGCCGAAGAGTGCGTCCGGCGCTTATTGGAAAAGAAGCTCGGACAGTTCAATAGCGAGCGAGAAGCAGACAGAATAATATACAAACTGAAACACCATAATAATATATTAAGAGAATCCGTATCAAAAAACTCGAAAGTTTGTGTTAAAAACGGTGTCCTTGACCTCTCAAAACCAAAGAAGCCGAAGCTTCTCCCACACAGTTCCGAGTACCATTTCCGGTCGCGGGTAAGTGCGGAGTTTGACGCAAGCGCTGACTCACCACGGTTCGACCAATTCATTGCAGAACAGGTGGCTGACAAGGATATTGCCAAACTTCAGGAGTTCATCGGTTACATTGTAGGCTCGCCAAACGACGTTCTATTTGATAAATCTCTGATATTAGTAGGTGAGACTGCCGCAGGCAAAAGCACATTCCTTGATACAATTACAAGTCTTTTGGGCGAAGAAAACACCTCGCACCTCACGCTTCAACAGATGGTAGATAGCCAATTTGCACTGTCGAAAGCTCACAACGTTCATGCAAACATCTGCAATGACCTGGATGATAGTGCAATTCAAAACACAGGAAGATTCAAACAGCTTGTATCTGGAGACGCGGTTGAAGCGAACCGGAAGTACGAAGACCACTTTAGCTTCGAGATGACAGCTAAGCAGATTTATGCGACCAATAAGGTTCCAAGTATCAACGACCCAGATGATGCCTTCTATCGACGGTGGCTCCACGTTCGGTTCCCCGAATCAGTATCTGAAGATGCTCGTGATGGGAACCTGAAATCTAAACTGCAAGACGAATTATCGGGAATCCTGAATTGGGCACTTGACGGCTATGCGAGGGTAATAGAGCAAGGTGGGTTCACCAGAGAGCGCTCAAGCGAAGAGAAACGCGACCTCTGGCAAACCCACGGTGACTCGATTGACCAGTTTGTGAGTTCCGAGCTTGGAATGGCCAGTGATTCTAAAGTTCCGAAAAAGAAATTATACGAGAAATACACGGACTTTTGTTATGAGAATGGGCTGGCGGTCGAAAGCAAAAAGCAATTCACCAGCCATCTGAAACAAGAATACGGTATTACGATTTCACGACCGGTAATTGATGGCGACCGCACTCGTTGTTACCGAGGTGTAATATCAGTACCTCACAAAGCTCGCAAGTTGAAGGAGTCCGCTTGCTGAGTTGTGTCCAAGCAAGCAAAGCAAGCGGACAGTGAAATCCACGAAGACCAACTTCTTAACTTCCTCGTCAACCGGCTTGACGAGGAAGTTTCTCTCACCCTGGCGAATAACGCTGAAATCGATCCCGAGGACATCTACGAGGTCCTCGTCGGCGCGACCGCCGACGGGACCTCGATCTCCACGCTGTGCAACTCCAGTGAAGACTCGCCATCGGCGAACACGATCCTCTACCACCTGCGGACGAAGTTCGAGCCGGAACGGCTCGAACGAGTCGCTAACACACTCCTTCGGCAGGATGTCGTCGAACTGCTCCCCGAGCAGGTGGAGGTCTGCGCAGACCTCCACCTGCGGCCCTACTACGGTGACGAAGCCGACACAGACGGCCTCTACCACTCGGAAGCGAAGCGGGGAACCACCGCGTTCCACGCGTACGCGACACTCTACGCGCGTGTGAAGAACAAACGCTACACGCTGGCGGTGCGCCGTCTCGAAGACGGCGACACCGCCAGCAGCGTCCTCGCTGAGTTCCTCGGTGTGCTTGACGGCCTTGACACCGAGGTCAAGGCCGTCTACCTCGATCGCGGATTCTACGACAGCAAGTGTCTCACGCTGCTTCAGGCGCATAACTACGCCTACGTGGTCCCGATCATCCGGTGGGGTGAGGCGATTCAGCAGGAACTCTCGGAAGGCTGGAGCCGCGTCATTCAACACGACCTGACAGGGAAACTCGACGGTCATAGCTGGACCGTCGAGTTTCCCGTCTACATCGACTGTACGTACCTGAATGGACGGTATGACGAGAACGGCGTGGCGCGTCACGGCTACGCCGCTGACGCGCCGTTCATCGAGACTCCACGCGACGCTCGATACCACTACTCGAAACGCTTCGGTATCGAGTCGAGCTATCGCTTGTCCGAGCAAGCGATAGCGACGACAACGACACGAGACGCAACGGTGAGACTGATGTACGTCGTGGTGAGTCTGCTGTTGCAGAACGTCTGGCGGTATCTCCACTACGAATACGTGGCGACGCCCCGCCGAGGTGGGCGTCGCCTCTGGTGGTGGCCGTACAAGGAGTTCGTGAATATGGTTCGCCGGGCCGCGTGGACGGCCCTCGCGGTGCGTCGGGCCGTCCCCGCAAACCGGCCACCTGACGACCGGTTTCATCGGTAGTCACTTACCAGGATCGCCGCCTTGTGAGTGGCTACGCTGTCGCGTCGGCGGCTGACCGCCGCCGACAGCGACAGCTCCGTCTCCGATTAGTGTTGTTCAACCGCTATCGACGACTCATCACGACAGAACAGGTGACTTAGGTCAGGCTAACTGGTGATGCTTTGTGAGGTACTGAATATTGCATGACGGCCCCAGTCCGTTCTCCAACACTGATTCTGGACCAGAGGTAGACGCAGACACCGAAGACACCGAAGACACTGCCAGCATACACACCCAACCAAACAGTTCCCCATGGAGTAAAGCTGAACAGAAAACAGGTCGAGACGAAAGTCAAGATTCGGATATACCCGATACCTTTGAGAAGGAGACTGACAAGAATAAAGAGCAAGACAGTGATTTACCAGATGCTTTTCTAAACTAATTTTGCGTCCATGATGTCCAGGGAAATGCATACCCGTAACACGTAGCAATGAAGAGCTATCCGAAGTCCGATATTGTTTCTCTGCTCTTCTTGGACATGCTGGACGAATAAGGATTCAGGCAAACTGGTCCAGCATGTCCAAGGTTTCTCCCTACAATGTTCATCAGTTGCTGTACTTCTACTGGGTAGAAAATATTGTTCCGATAGATGTTGGACATGCTGGACCGAGAACGTATTCAGTCCAGCATGTCCAGGGTTTCTTCGTACTATAGAATGTGAATAGGAAGGAGCTAAAACAAAAATAGAACGCAGGTGAACCCTGGACATCTTGGACATCGGTTCCGTTCTTCATCTGCGGACACAAATCTCTCTGTCCGTGTTCAGACCTCACGATAGCCGTAGACGATTTCGAGTGCAATTTCGGCGTTCCGAACAGCCTCTCCGAGTCGGGCTTGGACTTCCGGGTCGTCCACTTCTCGACGCAACTCGGAAAGCCGAAGGCAGAAATCTTGGATGGTTGCTACAGTGCGTTCATCCTCTGGCCGCAATGGGTCGGTCATGGTGGCCTACATGATTCGTCGGAGTGTAAACTTGTAATTGTATTTTAGCCGAGAAGAAATTTCAAGAATAATCGCTAATAGGGCTATCAGCGAGAGAGTTAGTCCGGGTTGACGGGAACGTAGAGGTCGCCGTCGAACCGAATAGCCCCTTCGGGTCCGTTGTCCGGCTCCTTGTCGAGCTTCGCGTGGCGAGCGCCGATAGCCAAATCGTAGACCGACGACCGGTGTCCAGTCTCGACGTTTTCGTACAACGCCGGTGGGGTGTCGTTTTCGCCCATATCCGTCTTTATCGCTTCTACCGGCAATAGCCTTGTTCCCCCGAGGTCGACCCCCAAAAATTGGTTTGATTCTCTCTGCCGATACTTTCGCTTGCTCAACCTACCCCCGAAACACCCGAAAACCACTCCGGACGACACCGGGGTCGACGCCGTCACTCGTTCGTGAGTGTTGTCTGTCGTCGCTCTCGTCGTCTTCAGGGATAGTTGGACCCAACCGACCAGCAGAATCGCTGACGACCCGCAAGCGCCGTAGAGCGCCGCTATTCGATAGAGTACGAATGTGGCAGAATAGGCGGTGAATCCTACTGTATCGGCGGAATCGGGGTCCGTCTTCTACGTTGTCGTAGTAATCATGGTACACTGCTTCACACCCCGCCTGCGGGGTATGCATATCAGTACTTTCACACAATATGATTGTGGATTCCGGCTCTCCATCGACGGTTTGGGACTGCCGACGAACCGCTGATAGGGGTATTAGCGGGTGCCGGTGTCTACCTGTCGCGCCGCCGTCGATTTATTCGGCGGCCCTCGCCCTCACTCTCGGAGTTATTTATCACCACACCAACACCGACCCAGCCAAGTCCGAGTTCGGAAAGTTCGGCCCGGCTATCCGAGGTTGGAATCGCGTTGGCTGGTTTATATTTCAAGTGCATCGAGTCGACCGTAGGTAGCTCCCTCTTGCTCCGTCAACCCGTATTCGGCCAGATACTTCCGAACGGTCGCGGGGGTGCAGTCGAAGCCTTCGCAGTCAGCTATCTCGGTCGCAGATAGGCTCTCTTCGACGTAGAGTCGACGCAAGGTTGGTTCATGTGTCCACGGCTTCAATACACCAAGGCTGTCCATGTGTACGGTAACTCGACTCTTCCGGACTCCTAACTCGTATGCGATAGCTCGGGGCGACAGTCCGCGCTCGTGATAGGCCCACCACAGGAACTCCCGGTCGCTCCACGGCTCGGTATCGGGGATGTCGTCTTCGGAGAGTCGGAACGTCATGAGCAATAATATGTGATTCGTGTAATAGTAAATTCGGTCGAAAACCGTATTGCGGGGCTGTGACCAACGAGCGGCGGGAATTAGAGCATATCGTCTGTTGTCTCTGCTGTACGAAGCGCTCCGAGAGTAGTATATCGAAGACCTTGCGGGTACTTCGTTTCGTAGGGAACGGGGTCGTCCAACTCATACAGACTCTCCGGCTCAAAGCGAAGGTCGTCCAACTCATACAGACTCTCCGGCTCAAAGCGAATCACCATCTTATCGTCTGCTATTTTTGCACCGTCAGCGTACTCTTCGATGGGACGGGATAGTTCAGCCTGTTCGGGCGGAACTACATCTTTGACCGAAGCGAAGTATTTCACTTGACGCACATCGCCAGTCACATACATCGCTACGTACTCGAACTCACTCCCAACACGAACAAAACCCCACGCATTATTCTCTTTCAAAAAGGGCAGACCAGATTCCTTCGTCGGGAACACTGCGACTTTCGCGTCCTCGTCACCATCCACCTCGGCGCGTCTAATCCGACCAGCGATGTGATTGTTCGATGGTTCGATACCACCACCGCCACCACCTATCGGGTCGTCCGTACCGCCATCGCCGTTTGCGTCAATTTCCGAGTCTATGTCTGCCACGAGCCGGTCAATCATTTCTTTTGCCTGTGTTTCTGCCAGTGACGAGATAGAGTCAGAAACCTCGTTTGCCAGCGTGTTCGAGAGTTCGACTGCCAAGTCGTCCTTGTCTGTTTTGAGAGTTCGGCGGGCTTTTCGGAGTTCGTTGATTCGACCGAGAATTTTGCCGGACTCACCGGACTCGATAGTACCTTTCTCGTAGGCTTTCAGGACGGCAAGACGGTCGGGAAGGTCATCGAGGGCTACGTCACCGACTCTTTGGACATCCACGTTAGAGGCGTCCACACGTCGCTGAAAGAAGCGATACTGCTTGCCGTTCGTAAGGATTCCGTAGGTGACGTTCTTGTTCGTCATGTACGACGACAACTGGTCTTCGTGGTCATCGGTCAGAGAGGTATCCGCACCCTTGGCTTCGAGAAAAGCGACTGGCGCTCCATCCAGAATCAGTGCATAATCTACCTTATACGTCTGTCCAAACGCCTCGACGGAATATTCAAGTTGGGTGTTTTGCGGAATCTGCCAGTTGAGAAGGGTCAAGAAGTCACGCAGAACAGCCGCCTTCGTGTTGGCTTCATCCATCTGTGGAGAAGAGCCAAGAACAGCTTCAGATTGTTCGACATATTCATCAACAGCATCCCTATTCATGTTGTCCTGTCACGTCACAGGGACGGTTTATCAAACCCTGCGAATGAATCTCGGTGTGAAAGTGTATCAGCCGGGTAAATTCATACGCTCAACCACTTCGGCAAACGCGAGGTTCTCTCTGACGTTGGTGATTTCGACAGTAACCCGTTCACCGGGACTGGTGTCACTCACGATAACAACAAATCCACGCTCGACGCGAGTGACGCCGTCGCCTTGGTCGCCAAGACTTTCGATTTCAACCGTCCGTCGTTCACCCTCTTCCACTGGTGGGTCAGAGTGGTCGGGACTGTCGACTCGGTCAGCCTCGGTATCGTCATGGCTCTCACCTTCGACCGGTCCCGGTAGTACTGCCACCCGATACGTTCCGTCGGGTTGTACGTTACCGAGGTCTACCTCTTGCTCTGGGACTTCGATAACAAAGCTTCCGTCTTGCTGGTCAACCTCGGCTGAAAAGAGAGTCAGTAGTTTCGTCGGAATCTCCATTATACGTCTCTGGTGTTCCATCACCACTCGCTCTACTTTGCTCTACGGGTCGTTGAACGATTCCTGCCGTCCTATGGGGAAAACCACTGTTTGGTCACTCCGGCGCGACCACGTCGTCACAGACCGGACACTCGGCCCAAACGCCCTCGCTACCGTCGTCTTTCTCGTACTCAACCAGAAGCCACGCAGTAGGGATGGGTTCGCCGCAGTCCGGACACCGACCGAGTATCTGCGTGTCGTCGGGCGTCATGGAAAGGGATTGGAAGGAGCGTGTGACAGTGGTCCTTCCAGTCGAAAATTCGGCGGCGTCGAAGGTAAACCTTTGGCGCGTGAGCGCCCCAAGAGTCGATTTGAGCGGGTCTGAACCATCCCGTAGGGTTATGACCGTCGACACTGTTCACGTCGGTATGGGCGTCCGCTCGCTGGTCACTCGGCTACTCACAGACGGTGGGTCAACAGTCGTAGTCGAGTGTCGCCACTGCGGATGCGAAACCGAACCCGACGCGGACGAGTGTCTGAACTGTGGGTCAGACGAAATCGGTCGCTACAGGATTGAGTAGGTCGTCGGGACGCAATCAGTCAATATCGCCAATGTCCACACGAACGCGGTCGCCCTCGAAGAACTGTTGCATACCGTAGAAGAGTGAAGGGACGAGTTAGTCCTGTCTTCTCTCCGTCCACTCGCACCCGCAGGACTCGCAGGTGTAGTGTTCCTTGACGAGCGTCGGCTCGGTTTTCTCGAACATCTACACATCGCTGTTGTCACCACAGCGCGGGCAGGTCGCGTCTACGCGTCGGGCGAGGGGCACGGGAATCACCCCTCGACCGAAAAGTCCGGCGCGAACTCACGCTGTGCTTTCTTCAGCGCTTCTTGGTCGTGGTCGAGATATTTTCGCGTCGTCTCGATAGATTCGTGGCCCATCAGGTCGGCCAGCCGACTAATGTCACAGCCGTTGCGAACCATGCTCTCGGCGTAGGTGTGGCGGAGAACGTGGCTCCGAACCTTCCACTCTTGATTCCCGTTTGAGTCGGTACGAGTACGCTGTTGGATTCCTGCGCGTTCAGCGGCTTTCTTGACGACGCGGTTGTATCCACTTTCGGAGATTTTCGGTGCCGACCGAGAGACGAACACATAGGGAGAATCGTTCGCGGACTTGAATCTGTCCCGGTAGCCCTCATTGAGCCATTGTTTCATTAGGATAGCCACGCCGTCACTGAATTGAAGAGTCCGCCATTCAGCGCCGCCCTTCTTCAGCGTCTCGTAGGTAACTTCTTGAGCGTCAAGGTCAACATCCCGAAGGCGAACATTGACCAGTTCCCCAACTCGCGGCCCGGTTTCGAGTTGGAGTTTCATCATGAGAGTGTTCCGTACTTTCGGGGCAGTAGCGTTGGATAGCAACTGCTCTGCCTCTTCTTCCGAAAGGGCGATGTAGTCCTTGTTTCCCTGTCGGAGAACCTTTCGCGCTTCCGTGGTCTTGTAGTCGAGATAGTCGGTGTAAGTGACTTTCTCGCGTGGATTCTCGTCTTCGGAGATGTAGCCCTCGTTCACGAGGAACTCGAACAGTTTCGTGACTTGCGCCATGTAACTCGAAACCGTCCCGTCCGACCGACCGGTCGATTGCAAGTGCTTCAGGAAGTCACGAACGTCCGTTCGCTCGAAGTCTCGAACGTCCTTGTCGGCCCATTCGTCAAGCCATTCCATCACCATGCGCCGCTTTCGGTGGGTATCGTGGGCCAGATTCTTCGCTTCCTCTTCCGCGATGAACTCTTCGAGAGGGTCTTGCATTGGTTACACCTCTTTGTAGTAGCGCTTTTTCCCGTCGCCCGTTTCTTCGCTGAATATGAGGTGCGTTTCCGCGAGAAGTATATCGAGGGCGTCGTAAATTTGTCTCTCGGGCGTATCGAACGCTCTTGCTAACGCCTCGGTTGTCCCTTCCCACGCGTGGGCCTGCTTCTGTATCTCCGGGTCGGACTCCGCCTGTGCCTGCGTCTGAAGGTTTTTACGCTCTTCGCGCCACGCGTGGGTGCCGGGCTTCTCGTCAGGTAGCAGGCTGAACACCTCGTTCGCTAATTCCTCGGTCTGTGGGTCTTTGCGAACAGCAGATTGTAGCGTATCTACCTGTTTCTCGACGCTGTTCATTCGGTCGTTCAGGTCAACTACGGAGTCCCGAATCTCTCGAAGGAGCGCCTGACTTTCCTCGTCAGTTCCCTGCGTGGTTTCCTGCTGGTTGCTCACTTCACGATTGACGGCGAACCGAACGAACTCCGACCGCGTGGTGAAATCACTCTCTTCCTCGATGTACTCGTCCCACTCGTCCAACGTACCCCGCGCCAGTTTGATGTTCACTTGGGCGTCCCGGTCGCTCATGATTCTGTTTAGACATTATGGCGCTGGTAGTATAAATTTTATTGACTTTTAAGTGCTCTTCCCCGTCGACACGCACGTCCACCGCATCGCTCGCCGGATGGGACTGGCCCCCGCCGACGCCGACCACGAGGCGGTCCGGGAACACCTCGAACGGGACGTGCCGGCCGAGAAGTGCGGCTTCGGTCACACGGCGATGATTCAGTTCGGCCGGGAGTACTGCAGCGCGCGCAAGCCCGCGTGTCTGGACGACCCCGAGGCCTGCCCGCTCGCGGACGCCTGCGAGCAGGTCGGGGTCGACCCCGCGACCGACTCGGTCGTCGACCCGGCGGAGACGGTAGAGTGACGAGAGAGCCGCGAGCAGCGGCCGGAGACGCTCTCAGGCCCGGTGGCCCCAGCGGTCACCGTCGTCGGTGTACCGGGCGTCGACGATGCGGTTGAACTGGTCGTCCGACAGGGAGACGTCGACGGCACCGACGTTCTCGTCGAGTTGGTCGACGGTCCGCGCGCCGACGATGGGGACGCAGGTGATGTCGGGCTGTTCGACCAACCAGCGCAGGGCCACCTGCGCGGGCGTGGCGTCGAGTTCGTCGGCGACGGCCCGGAGTTCGTCGAGCACGTGCCAGCCCCGCTCCGAGAGGTAGTACTCCTCGAAGGAGTCGTAGATGTCGCCGCGGGCACCCGCTGGCCCCTCGAACTTCGTCGGGTCGTCGTCGTCCGTGCGCTCGTACTTCCCGGTGAGAAAGCCCCCGGCCAGCGGCGAGTACGGACAGACGGCGATGTCTTGGTCGGCGCACACGTCGAGGTAGTCGGTCACGTCGTCGCGGTAGCCCGCGTGAAACAGCGGCTGGGTCACGTCGAACTGTTCGAGACCCTCGGCGTCGGCCTTCCACAGCGCCTTCGTGAGCTGCCACGCGGCCATCGTCGACGCCCCGAGGTAGTGGACTTTCCCCTCGCGGACGAGGTCGGTCAGCGTCCGCAGCGTCTCGACGATGTCGCTGTCCTCGTCCCAGCGGTGGATGTAGTAGAGGTCCAGATACTCCGTCCCCAGTCGGTCGAGCGTGCCCGCTATCTGGGCGCGGATGTGTTTCCGCCCCAGTCCGGAGTCGTTGGGGCCGGGTTCACCCCGGCCGTCGAACGGGAAGTACACCTTCGAGGCGAGGACGAAGTCCTCGCGGTCGTGGTCGTCGAGCCACTCGCCGATGTACCGCTCACTGGTGCCGTTGGGCGTCCCGTAGACGTTGGCGGTGTCGATGAAGTTGATACCGCGGTCCCACGCCGCGTCGAGCAGGTCGTGGGCCTCCTCGCGGTCCGTCTCGACGACGCCGCCGGTCTCCCGGCCGAAGCGCCACGTCCCGAAACAGAGCTGTGAGACCGTCGTGCCCGTCGAACCGAGTCGGGTGTACTCCATGCCGCTACGTCGCGGCCGACGCCCAAAACGCTGGCGTGCCCGGCAACCGCGCCGGCTACCGCGACCGCCACCACGTCGTGCCGACGACGGCGGTGACGAGCAAGAAGGCCGCCAGCGCGAGGTTCGGCACCGTCAGGCCGAGGACGCGGTACTGCACGGCGGCACAGCTCACCGCGCCGATGCCGCAGGTGGTCTGGCTCACCTGTAGCCACGAGTGGTAGCCGGCCAGCGCCGCGCCCAGCGTCGACAGCGGGAGCGCGGTCCGCGCGACGGCCGGCCGCCGCTCGGCGGCCGCGACGCCGAGGACGACCACCAGCGGGTACATGCAGATGCGCTGGTACCAGCAGAGCCGACACGGCGTCAGCCCGAGGCCGAGCGACAGCCAGAGGCTCCCCAGCGTCGCGGTCAGCGCGACCACCGCCGCGGCGGCGAGCGCCCGCCGGTCGTCGATAATCGTCCGTGTCACGGCTCAGAAGTCGCGTCGCCGCCGGAAGAGTCTCCCGGAGTCAGCCGTCGGCGAACTCGACGCCAGTGACGACGAAGCGGGCCCCGCCACGCTCGCTCTCGGTCACCGACACCGACCAGCCGTGGGCCCGCGCGGCCTGCCGGACGATGTTGAGTCCGTAGCCGGTGTTGCCGTCGGCCGTCGAGTAGCCGCGCTCGAACACCGCCTCGCGTTCGGACTCGGGGACGCCGGGACCGTCGTCGGCGACGTAGAAGCCGGTGGCGTCGTCAAGCCGGCCGACCCTGACGCTGTCGCCCCCGTGTTCGGCGCTGTTTCGCAGGAGGTTCTCGAACAGCTGTTGGAGTCGCGTCCGCTCGGCCACCACCGTCGCGTCGGTGTCGACGGCCACCGCCAGTTCGCCGGTCTCGACCGTCTGGCGGCACCGCTCGACCACGTCCAACAGCGCGACTGGGCGCGTCGAGTCGACATCTTCCCCGTGTCTGGCGAGGCTGAGCAGGTCGTCGACGAGCGCCGACATCCGGTCGGTCGCGCGCCGGCACCGCTCGAGGTGGTCGTCGTCGCCGGTCGTCCGGGCGAGTTCGAGCGCCCCGTCGAGGACAGTCAGCGGGTTCCGCAGGTCGTGGCTCACGATGCCGGCGAACTCCTCCAGCCGCTCGTTTCGCCGCTTCAGTTCGCGCTCTCGGTCCAATTGGGCCAGCGACGCCTCGACGTTCTTGCCGAGAATCTCGACCAGTTTCACGTCGGTGTCGGTCATCGCCGCCTCGGACTCGGTGCCGACGGTCAGCAGGCCGTGGTCGGCGACGGGGACGACGATAGCGGAGTGGACCGGCAGGTCGACAGCGGCCCGCTCGGTCGAGACGGTCACCTGCTGTGACTCGTCGCGCTCGTAGGCCGTCCAGAGCCACTCGCCGCGCTCGTGTCGAATCGCCGTGGTCGGCTCGACGCCGTCGTCGAGGTACGTCTCGATGGCCGCGGAGACGGCGTCGGCGGTCAGTACGCCCTCGTCCTCGTCGGCGTGCCAGAAGATGCTGAACGGGTAATCGAGGATTTCGGTCGCGGCGTCGACCGCCACACAGGCGACGCCGTCCCGACTCTCGGCGTCGATGAGCCGGCGAGTGGCCGCGTGGAGCTGTTCGATTCGCTCGCCGCTGGCGTCGCCGGTTCTGTCACCTCCTCGAAGGGTCATTACCGCAACCGGAGGACTCGACTCTGAAAAGTGTTGTAGATTTCCGCTCGCGTTCGGCCCGCAGCGTCCGGAACGGCGAATCGCGGAGCGTGTCAGCGGAAGCGGAACGTCTCCAGGTTCTCGGGCGCGAAGGTCCGCATGTTGTACTCGTGGTACAGTTCCGAGGAGAGGTCTTGGGTCGCGGACTCGTCGCCGTGGACACAGAGCACCTTGTCCGGCCGGGGGTGCATCGTCTTGACGAAGTTCTCCAGCCCCTGCCGGTCGGCGTGGCCCGAGAAACCGTCTATCGTCTCGACGCGCATGTTCAGTGGCGTGCTCTCGCCGCCGTCGACGGCGACCTTGTTCATCCCGCGCTGGATGCGCCGGCCGAGCGTCCCGTCGGCCTGATAGCCGACGAACGTCAGCGCCGAGTCGGCGTCGTCGGCGAGGTGGCCGAGCCACGACCGGACCGGGCCGCGCGAGACCATTCCCGCGGGCGCGAGGACGACGGCAGGGTCGCCGTCGGCGATCTCCGCGCGGTCGCGCTCGTCGGCGTCGAAGTCCTCGAACACGTCCGCGAGGAAGGGGTTGTCGTCGCCGAACAGCCGGTCTTTGAGCCCGTCCCGGAGGTACTCGGGATAGGTCGTGTGGACCGCCGTCGCCTCCCATATCTGGCCGTCGAGATACACCGGCACGTCCGGCAGGTCACCGTTGCGGGACGCCTCGGCGAGCGCGAGCATGACCTCCTGTGCCCGGCCCGCGGCCGAGGCCGGCACGAGCGTCGTCCCGCCGCGCTCGGCGGTCTCCTGTACGACCTCGACGAGCTTTCGCTCGGCGTCGCCGCGGTCGGTCTGGTAGTCGTTGCGCCCGCCGTAAGTGGACTCCAGCACCAGCGTCTCGACGCGGGGGAAGTCGTTGACCGCGCCGTCGAACAGCCGGCCCCCGTCGTAGTCGATGTCGCCGGAGAAGGCGACGTTGTACAGCCCGTCGCCGATGTGGAAGTGTGAGAGCGCGGAGCCCAGCATGTGGCCGGCGCTGTGCAGCGTCAGCTTCACGTCGGGTGCGATGTCGGTCACGTCGCCGTACTCCAGCGGAATCGTGTGTTTGAGCGCCTCCCGAACCATCTCGGCGTCGTAGGGCGGGGCGGGGCCGGTGGCCGTCTCGACGTAATCGAGCGCCAACAGCCCAAAGAGGTCCCGCGTCGGTTCGGTGCAGTAGATGGGGCCGTCGTAGCCCGACTCGTACAGCGTCGGCAACACCGCGGAGTGGCCCAGATGCGCGTGGGTCAACACGACGGCGTCGAGCGTCGACGGCCCGGCCCCGAGGGCCTCGGGCACGTCCAGATACGGCGTCTCGTCGCGCGCGCCGGGCTTGTGGCCGCAGTCGACGAGGACCCGGGTATCGGCCGTCGAGAGGACGAACGCCGACCGGCCGACCTCCCGACACCCGCCCAGCGTGGAGATGCGGACCCACTCCTCGTCGGACATCGGCTCGCGGTGTATCTGCCGGCCGACCCGTTCGAGGATGTCCCGCCGCTCCTCCCGTTCCTGCGTGAGGAAGTTCCGGACGTTGGCGACCGTCGCCGACTCGATGGGCGGGGTGCGGACGACCTCGGGCGTCCACCCCACCGCCTTCGTGATGTCCCGCAGCGTCGACCCGTGGCGGCCGATGACGGCCCCGGGCTTTTCGGCCTCGACGATGACCTCGCCGGTGTCGCGCTGGAAGTCGAGGTCGGTAACGCCGGCCTCGGCGGGCACGATGTCGCGTATCTCCGGCTCGGCGTCCTCCGGCCGGGTGAGCACGTCCTGTGTCGGTCGGACCGAGATGCGCTTGCGGAGCTTCGAGGCGAGTCGCCGGACGAGTTCGTCGTCGGCGGCGAACGCCTTCGGGTCCCGGGTGTAGATGACGAGTTCGGGGCCCTCGTAGGTCACGTCCGCGACGGTGACGTGGCCGGGTATCTCTTCGTCTATCGTTGCCTTCACGTCCTCTAGTTGCTTTGCTACCGTACTCATATATCGAAGTCGTACTGTCCTCGTTCGAGACGGGCGTCGCCGGACGGCGCGGTCGCGTCTCGACGGGACGGACACGCTGTAGTCATGCGGTCGGTTGCGAGTTGCCTCCGGACGGGTCGGCCCGGAAAAGCGGCCTCTATCCGAGGGTATCTCTCGGGAATATAAAAGCCTTGGCACTATCCGGTGATGTTCCACCGCTAACGAGACGAGACTGATGGGAGTAAGACGCTATATTTTATATACCAGAATAGATTAACTCTATCGCACACGGACAGTGTCTAGGAGTGTGTGTGTAACAGTTTGCTGAAAATAGAAGGAACTAAGTTGCTGGCGAAATGACATAGAGTGCAGTCCAACAAAACGGCTGCGTGGCCAGCAGGCATGTGTCTTGGATAGATTGTGCCTGCTGGCTTACAGCTGGCCAACCACCAGACACCGAAAGTCTGGCCGGACCATCGTAGCGTTAGGTCTGGCTGGATTTACGGTTTCCGGTCGGTTGGCAGGAGAACCAAATGCCAAGAACAACCACCAACTCCGACCGAGAACCGACAATAAATTGGCTCAAACGTGGTCACGTGCGTGCTGACCCAAAAGCACCGGAGTCAGAATAGTAAGTTAATCAACACACAATGAATATGGCGTAGCCTCACGAGTGCACAAGTGTCCCTACCAGATAGATAAATTCCGATGGAACAGCGTGTGGTTGAAGCAGCAATCTGTGTTACACAGAGTGTAGTAGGGACCTGTTATCAGACGGCCCTCAGTGGGTCGTTCCACTTTCACCGTAGTAGAAGTAGATTTATATGTATATGAAATGTCGTTATCCCTGTGACATGAACGGACCACGTTGGAGTGAGTCGACCTAATGCGGGTACTCGTCCGGTTGACGGCCCGCGCGGACAGCGAGTACGACAACGCCTACCACCACAAGCTCCGCGGCCGCATCTGGCGAGCGCTCGAAGGGAGCGAGTACGACGACATCCACGACGAGAACCGGCCCAAGCCGTTCGCCTACAGCAATCCGTTCCCCCCGGGGGCGATGACCGAGGGCGACGAGCGCTCACTGCTGGTGGCCTCGGCGCGCGAGGACCTGCTGGCCCACGTGGCCGAGGACCTGACGCGGGACCGGGAACTCAACGTCGGCGAGATGCCGTTTCACGTCGACGAGGTGACGCCGCTCGCGCCGGACGTGGGCGAGCCCGGGACCACCGGCACCATCGAGACCGGGACGGGCGTCCTCGTTCGGATTCCGCCGTGGCGCTTCGAGGAGTACGGCATCGACAGCGACCACGACGAAGCGGAATTCTGGAGACCCGAACACACGATGGAGCCGTTCCGGAACCAGATAGCCGCGAACCTCGACAAGAAACACGGGCTGTACGCACCGGACTACCTGCCCGGCCCCACCGAGGTCGACGGCGACCTCTTCGACGAGCACGAACTCGTCAAGACCTTCGCGATTCCGGTGACGCCGACCACCGGCCACGAGGAGACGTGGGTGTTGAGCAAGTGGAAGTTCGACTACGCGGTCCGGGACGACGACCACCGCCGGCACCTGAACCTCGCGCTCGACGTGGGCATCGGCGAGCGGAACTCGCTGGGCTTTGGTTTCTGCAACATCACCGACAAGACCACCACGGGGGGCGAGCGCGCGGATGCTCTCCCCTGATGAGTTCGAGTCTGAACACGGCGACCGCTTGGACGAGGAGCTTCCCGACCGGCCGGTCTCGACGCTCCGGGACATCCAGTACCTCTACGGCCGGCTCTACACGCTGGCGACCGCCGGCGGCGGGGAGTTCTCCGCGTACCTCACGCCCGACGAGTCCCGGGACATCCGCGGCGAGCCCGAGAGCCTGATTGCGCTCCGCATCGACCTCGCCGCCGATGGGAGCGCGGCGCTGGCTGACGACCCGGTCCACGTGACGACGCTCACCGCGGACCTCGTCCCCGCGGTCGCACACTGCGACTACGACTCGTCGCGGGGTATCGACCACAGCGTCACCCACCGGACCGGACAGGACAAGTCACCCGAGAGAATCGCCGGCTACCTCGTCGACCGGCTCACGCGCTGGGCGACCGACGAGGTGGTCGCCGACGCCGCGGCCGACCACGAGGACGGCTGGATAATCGACGCGCTGGCCGACCTCGGCGAGGACGAGTCGCTGCCCGAGCGCGTCGAAGCGGCGGTCGCGGCGGCACTCGACGGGACGACGACGGCCCTGACGACGGTGCTGGTCCGGCCCCCCGACGCCGAGAGCTACTTCTACCCCGGCGAACTCGCCACCGAAGCGGCGGGGGCCGACCGGACCGACGTGTTTCAGGTGGCGATGCGGGCGCGCAAGCTGTCGAAGCTCGTCGACAAGAACGCCGCCGACGACTCGCGCGGGCGGGCCGTCGACCTCCTCACCGGCGAGGCCGCACAGACGGTCGGGATGGCGGAGGACCCGCTCAACTACTTCCTCGGCAAGCAACACGAGTCGTTCCCGGGGCTTGACCCCGAGGAGGCGTGGCGGTCCCACCCCGTCTCGGAGGACGGCGCGGTGACGCTCATCAACGCCCAGACGTTCGTCGACGCCTGCTCCTACCGCGCGCTGAACATGCGGGTGTACTACCTGCCGTACTTCTTCGGCCGGCCGACGGTCGAGAAGGCGCTCGCGCTCTACGACATCCTCTACGCCGTCTACCGAGACGACGACCTGACGCCGGTCGAGCAGGCCTACCAGTCCTACACCGGCGAGCGAGCGTTCGGCGTCGATTCGAGCCACGAACTCCGCTTTTACGTCGGTGCCATCCGGTACCAGCAGGCCAAGCGCTTCGACGTGTTCGGCGACACGCTCGACGGCTCGCTCGTCTACCCCGTCGACCTCTCGGAGGCCCACGACGCGGTCATCGAGAGTCCGCTGTTCGAGGCCGGAGCGTCGCCACGGAGCGCGCCGATGCCGACACACCCCGACTGGGACCTGCTCACGCCGGGCGACCAGCTCCGGAGCATCGCTACGGGGTGGTATCTGACGCAGACGTTCCCCGACTTGGCCCCCGACGCCGATACCTCGCCGGACGACTACCGCATCGAGGCGCTCGTCGGAATCCTCTCGGGGGAGCCGCTGCTCGTCGAGGAACTGCTCCGGGAGTACGTCGACGCGCTGACCGACGCCGAGGGCGACGACCACCCGTCGCTCACCGCCGCCTCGCAGTTCGCACAGCTGTCCGCGCTGGCCGAGGCCGACCTGCTGGACACGAACGACCCGCGCTACGAACCGCTGACCGAACCACCGACCTACGACTCACTCACGATGACACACGCAGACGAGATGCGGGCCGACGGCGGCAGCGCCGCCGCGGACCGCGAAGCGAAGCTCGAATCGTTCGTCGACGGGACGCCGGCGATACGCGAGGACCCGCGACGGCGGGCGGCGTTCCTCCTCGGCGCGCTCGTCGGACACGTCTCCGGCTATCAGGAGGCCAGCGAGAACCGCGCGACGACGCTCGTGGATCAACACCCAATCAAGGGGCTGACTGTCCGGAAGTTCAAACGGACGCTACAGGAGGCGCTGGACAAGAACGTCGTCTACTCCCGGGACAACCGAATGAGTTCGACGATGTACGCCGAAGTGGTCGACGGCCTCCGCGCGGCCGTCGCGGCCAGCGAGACCGACCCCGACGAGTGGGAGATAGACACGACCGACCTCCGGTTCTACTACTCGCTTGGGGTCACCTACGGCCTCAACGACTACGCCCCGGACGGGGAATCGAGCGACGAACAGACCGCCGAAACAGCCGAGGAAGCCTAACCCATGTCCGAGACAGACCAGTCCGTGACGAACCGCTCCGAAATCGTGTTCCTGTACGACGCCGTCGACGCGAACCCCAACGGCAACCCACTGAGCGGGTCGGACCGACCGCGTATCGACCCGGAGACACAGCAGTGTGTCGTCACCGACGTTCGACTGAAGCGGTACCTCCGGGACCAACTCGACGCCGACGGCCACGGCGTCTACATCCGGAGCGTCCAGTCCGACGACGGCAACCAGTACAGCCGCGAGAAACTGCTCGGCGACCGCCTGCGCGAACTGGACCCGGACGACTGGGACCTCGGCGACCTCGACGAGGAGGGGGAGGCAGCGCTGTTCGACGAGGTCTACGGCACCTTCCTCGAACACAGCGCCGACGTGCGGTACTTCGGCGCGACGATGAGCGTCGACCTGCAGGGCAAGTACGAGGGGTTCGACGACTACCTCCCGGACCACTTTCAGGGACCGGTCCAGTTCTCGCCCGGCAAGTCGATGCACGCCGTCTCCGAGAACGAGGAGTACAACAGCCTGACCAGCGTCATCGCCACGGGCGAGGGCAAGGAACAGGGCGGCTTCGACTTGGACGACCACCGGGTGAAGTACGCGCTCATACGCTTCCGCGGGCTCGTCGACGAGCACGGGGCCGACGACACGAACCTGACCGAAGCCGACGTGCGCCGGCTCGACACGCTCTGCTGGCGCGCCCTGAAGAACCAGACGACGAGTCGGAGCAAGATAGGGCAGGAGCCGCGGCTCTACGTCCGCGTCGAGTACGCCGAGGAGAGTTTCCACCTCGGCGACCTCGCGCGCGAGTTCCGCGTCGACGAGGCGCACTCGAAACCGGACGAACAGCTCCGCTCGGTCCGGGACGTGGTCGTCGACGTTGACCCGTTCGTCGACCGCCTCGCCGAGAACGCCGACCGCATCGACACGGTCCACGTCGCCGGCAGCCCGTCGCTACAGGTCGCCTCGGACGGGGAAGTGGCCGACGTAGAGACGTTCTACGACGACCTCCGGGCGGCGCTCGGAACCGACGGCGTCCACGTCATCGACGTCTACGACGAGTACGAGGCGACGCTGCCAGAGACCGACGCGTGACGATGGGCGAGAGAACCGCCGACACCGACGACCGCCCGGTCGGGGAGACGTGTCTCTCCTTTACCGTGTGCGGCGAGTGGGGCCACTTCCGCCGCGTCGAGGGCAACATCGTCAAGCAGACCTATCGGTTGCCGCCGCGGACGACGGTCGCGGGGCTGCTCGCGGCCGTCCTCGGTATCGGCCGGGACGACTACTACGACCTGTTCGGCCCGGAGAACTCGGCCATCGCCGTCGAGCCCCGCGGGCGGCTCCGGACGATGAACGTCCCGCAGAACACGCTGTCGACGGCGAAGGCGAACATCGAGATGCACCCCTCGCGCGGCCACGCCCGCATCGGCCTCCCGGACCCGTCCGACCTCCGCCAGCAGCACAACTACGAGATGCTGGTCGACCCCGAGTACCGCGTCGACTGCTGGCTCGCCGACGAGGCGGCGTACGCCGACCTCCGCCGACGGCTCCGGGAGGGGAAGAGCCACTACGCGCCCAGTCTCGGCCTCTCGGAGTGTCTCGCGTCGATAACGTACCACGGGGAACACGGTATCGCGGCCGCCGACGCGACCGACCCCGTGGTCGACTCCGCGGTCGTCGACGCCGTCGACGCCGTCGTGCTCGACCCGGAGACGCCCGTGCGGACCGAGCAGTCGCCGGGATTCATGCGCGCCGACGACGGCGGTCGCATCACGACGGAGTTCGTCTCCTACGGGTTCAGCCCGCGGGGGGACCCGCTCACCGTCCGCGACACCGACGCCTGCGTCGTCGACGGGCGGACGGTCATGTTCAGCTGACCGATGCTCGAACGAACGGACCGGTACTCGCACTACCGGCACGACGGGGAGCCGATTCACCTCGCCGACCACCAGCGGGACGTGGCGGAGCGGGTCGCGTATCTCGCTCCGGACGGGGCCACGACCTGTGCCGGGACGCCGGTCGCGGAACTCGCGGCGACCGTCGCCCTCGTCCACGACTTCGGCAAACTCACGACGGCGTTCCAGCGCCACCTCGACGGCGAATCCGTCGACGAGCCGACGGAACACGCGCCGCTGGCTGCGTTCGCGGCCTTCTACGCGCTCGACGCGAGCGGGTACGACCCCGTCGACGCGCTGACCGGGTTCGTCGCGGTCGCCAAGCACCACGGCGACCTCCCCGACGTCGCCGACTACGTCTTCGACAACACGCATCCGGACCAACAACGGGGTCGGAAGCGAATCGAGATGGTCGGGACACAGGTCGACGATATCGACGGCGACGCCGCGGCGCTGGCCGACGAGATGCTGGCCGACGCGACCGACGGGAACGGGTCGTGGGACGAGTTCGCGGCCCGAGCGACCGGCGACGAGTTCCTGCTGGACGTACTCGACCCCGTGACCGGTCGGACGCCGACGAACGCGCAGCCGGATGGGCTGCCCGACGACTTCTACGACGGGGTGTTGCCGGTCTGGTCGACGCTGACGCTCGCGGACAAGACCAGCGCCGCCGCGCTCACCGCCGGCGCGACGCTCGACACCGACGCCTACGAGGGCGAGCGGCCGTCGCTGTCCCGTCTCGAATCCGAAATCGAGCGGCTGAAGGGGTCGCTGGACCCCGACGCGACGGCCGACGAGCAGCGGGTCCACGAGCTCCGCGGCGACGCCCACGAAGAGGTGCTGGACGCCGTCGACGGGTTCGAGGCCGCCGACACGTCCGTCGCGTCCATCACGCTCCCGACAGGACTGGGGAAGACGTTGACGGGTATCAACGCCGGCCTCGAACTGCTCGCGCGCGGCGATTCGGACGACGGACGGCTCGTCTACGCGCTCCCGTTCACCTCCATCATCGACCAAGTCGCGGCCGAGTGTCGGGACGTGTTCGAGACCAGCGGCGGCGACGGGGTGTTGACCGTCGACCACCACCTCGCGGAGACGGTCGTCGACGAGGCCGAACTCGACACGTCGGACCCGGACGCGGCCGCCCACATCGAGGAGCTCCTCGGGGAGAGTTGGCGCTCCGGGATGGTCGTGACGACGTTCGTCCAGCTGTTCGAGAGCCTCGCCGGCCCGTCGAACGGGCAGTCGACGAAGCTCCCCGCGCTCGACGGGAGCGTCGTCGTCCTCGACGAGCCACAGGCGCTACCCGAGGCGTGGTGGCCGCTGGCGCGTCGCCTCGTGGAACTGCTCGAAACACAGTACGGCGTCCGGACGGTCGTGATGACCGCGACGCAGCCGAGGGTGTTCGACGGGGACGGGCGAACGACCCACGAACTCGTCGCGCAGCCCGAGCGGTACTACGACGCGCTCGACCGCGTCGTCTTCGACCTCCACGCGTCCGCGGCGTCGTTCGTCGACGGCGACCCGGCCCCGCTGGACTACGGGACCGCCGCCGAGACGCTGCTGTCCGAGACCGGCACCGACGAGTCGGCGCTGGCGATATGCAACACAATCGACAGCGCGCGGGAGCTGACCGACGCGGTCACCGCGCGCCGGGATTTCACCGCACTGAACGCCGTCTACGACGAGTTGCTCGCCGGCTGCGGGACGCTGACTGCCGCGGTCGAACCGGCGTCGGTCGTCGCGGCGGTTCGCGACGCCCGCGACGGGCGCGAGCCGGTCTTCCTCCATCTCACGACCCGCCACCGGCCGGTCGACAGACAGCTCCTCGTCGACGCGACGAAACGACTCCAGTCGGCGGGCGTCCCGGTCGTCGCCGTCACGACCCAGCTCGTCGAGGCCGGCGTCGACATCAGCTTCGACCGCGTCTTCCGCGACTTCGCGCCGATGAGCAGCGTCGTCCAAGCGGCGGGGCGGTGCAACCGCTCGTTCGAGCGCGAACGCGGGACGGTGACCGTGTGGCTCCTCGACTCCCCCGGCGAGCTACAGCGACTGCCGGCGACGGCCGTCTACGGCGGCGACGGCGAGGAGAGCCGGCCGAAGCTGACCGCACAGGCGATAGCCGCCGCACGCGACGACGGCCAGCGCCGGTTCTCCGAGGCGACGATGACGTGGGACGTTGTCACCGACTACTTCGAGCGGTTGCAGGAGCGCGACCCCGGCCAGCGGGAGTACGTCGAGTACGTGACCGACGCGAAAGCGAGGCAACTCGGCCGCCAGTCGCTGATTCAGTCCGGCAGTGGGGTCGACATCGTCGTCGCCCGAACCGGTCCCGAGGAGGACCTGCTCGACGACATCGAAGCCGCGTTCGACGACTACCGGTTCGACGTGCTCGACGAGATGATCGCCGATACGCGGGAACTGCAGGTGTCGATTCCGCTGTACGACGAGGCGAGCGAGGAGGCGCGCCGAATCAGCGACCTGAACCCGGTTCACGCCGACACGACGCTCCGGCAGGTGAAAGCGCGAACCGACCAGTACGACGCCTACTCGGCGCTGACCGGCCTGTCGGTCCCGAGTGCGTCCGTGGACAACAGGTTCCTATGACCGGTGCCCCGTCGGCCGACGGTGACGACGGCGACCCGGTCGAGCGACTGCTCCGCTCGGCGCGCGACGAGGCCGTCGACGACCCGTTCCACGTCACCGGCGTGATGATGCAGTACTACGCGGTCTGTGAACGCGAACTCTGGTTCGCGTCCCGACACCTCGAAATCGACCGGGACAACGCCAACATCGTCCGGGGGACGCAGGTCGACGACAGCGCCTACGAGGACAAGCGCCGGAACGTCTCCGTCGACGGTATCATCGCCATCGACGTGCTCGACGACGGCCGCGTGATGGAGGTCAAGCCGTCGTCGTCGCTGGTCGAACCGGCGAAGCTCCAGTTGCTGTACTACCTCTGGTATCTCGACCGGGTCGTCGGCGTCGAGCGCGACGGCGTGCTGGCACACCCGACCGAACGGAAGCGCGAACCGGTCGTGCTGACCGACGACAACGCCGCGTGGGTCGAGGATGCCATCCGCGGCGTCCACGATATCGTCACGGCCGACTCGCCGCCGCCGGCCGAGCAAAAGCCGTTCTGCGAATCCTGTGCGTACCACGACTTCTGTTGGAGCTGTTGACGATGAACGACAACTACCACGTGTTCAGCGACGGGCGGCTCGAACGGCACAACGACACGGTCCGGCTCGTGACCGACGACGGGGAGACGAACTACCTTCCCGTCGAGAACGCCGAGGCGCTGTTCCTCCACGGCCAGATCGACTACAACACTCGCCTGATGTCGTTTCTCAACGACCACGGCGTCGCCATCCACGTCTTCGGCTGGAACGACTACTACGCCGGCTCGGTCATGCCCGAGCGCGGACAGACCTCCGGCCAGACCGTCGTCGAACAGGTCCGCGCGTACGACACGCCCGACCGCCGTCGGTCGATAGCTCGGAAGTTCATCGCGGGGAGTATCCACAACATGCGTGCGAACGTCAAGTACTACGACGGCCGCGGACACGACTTCGCCGACGTACTCTCGCGTCTCGACGTGCAGTCGGAGGCCCTCGACCCGGCCATGGACACGGACGAACTGATGGGCGTCGAGGCGACGGCCAGACGTGCGTACTACTCCGTCTTCGACAGCGTCCTCCCCGAGGGGTTCGTCTTCGGCGGCCGGCAGTACAACCCGCCGGACAACGAGGTCAACAGCCTCATCTCTTTCGGCAACTCGCTCGTGTACGCGAACGTCGTCTCCGCGATTCGGGCGACCGCGCTCGACCCGTCGGTCAGCTTCCTGCACGAACCGGGCGAGCGCCGCTACTCGTTGGCCTTAGATATCGCCGACCTGTTCAAACCGCTGCTTGCCGACCGCGTTCTCTTCCGCGTCGTCAACCGGGGCCAGTTGACGCTCGACGACTTCGAGGAAGACCTCAACGCCTGCCTCCTCGACGAGAACGGCCGGAAGACGTTCTCGAAGGCGTTCGAATCGACGCTGGAGGAGACCGTCGAACATCCACGTTTGAACCGCAAAGTGAGCTACCAGTACCTGCTCCGCGTCGAGACGTACAAGCTGAAGAAACACCTCCTCACCGGCGAGGAGTACGTCCCGTTCAAGCGGTGGTGGTGACCGTGCCCTACGTCATCGTCGTCTACGACGTCCGCGCCGACCGCACGCCCAAGTTTCTCAAGTATCTCCGACGGTATCTGACCCACGTGCAAAACTCCGTCTTCGAGGGCGAACTGACCGAAGGAACGCTGACCGAAGTCACAGAGACACTGGAGTCGATGGTCGACGACGGCGAATCGGTGATGGTCTACCGGATGGCTTCGGAGAGCTTCGTCGACCGCGAAGTGTTCGGCGACGACCCGATGGACGACCCGAAGTTCCTCTGACCCGCTGTTTCGTCGACCCCCCGGGGTAAGCGAGGGTATTGCGGGTCGACGAAAAGCGTGAAGTGCTACGGGCCGTATAGCCGTAGCTACGTGCCCGAATCGGGCATGGTTTCAGACGGACCCCTTGTGGGGTTGAAGCAGGCTAAGCGAATGTTCCGCATATACTGTATCGCTGTTTCAGACGGACCCCTTGTGGGGTTGAAGCCCGGACTCCGAGATACCCGAGACTCAGTACCTCACAAAGCTCGCAAGTTGAAGGAGTCCGCTTGCTGAGTTGTGTCCAAGCAAGCAAAGCAAGCGGACAGTGAAATCCACGAAGACCAACTTCTTAACTTCCTCGTCAACCGGCTTGACGAGGAAGTTTCTCTCACCCTGGCGAATAACGCTGAAATCGATCCCGAGGACATCTACGAGGTCCTCGTCGGCGCGACCGCCGACGGGACCTCGATCTCCACGCTGTGCAACTCCAGTGAAGACTCGCCATCGGCGAACACGATCCTCTACCACCTGCGGACGAAGTTCGAGCCGGAACGGCTCGAACGAGTCGCTAACACACTCCTTCGGCAGGATGTCGTCGAACTGCTCCCCGAGCAGGTGGAGGTCTGCGCAGACCTCCACCTGCGGCCCTACTACGGTGACGAAGCCGACACAGACGGCCTCTACCACTCGGAAGCGAAGCGGGGAACCACCGCGTTCCACGCGTACGCGACACTCTACGCGCGTGTGAAGAACAAACGCTACACGCTGGCGGTGCGCCGTCTCGAAGACGGCGACACCGCCAGCAGCGTCCTCGCTGAGTTCCTCGGTGTGCTTGACGGCCTTGACACCGAGGTCAAGGCCGTCTACCTCGATCGCGGATTCTACGACAGCAAGTGTCTCACGCTGCTTCAGGCGCATAACTACGCCTACGTGGTCCCGATCATCCGGTGGGGTGAGGCGATTCAGCAGGAACTCTCGGAAGGCTGGAGCCGCGTCATTCAACACGACCTGACAGGGAAACTCGACGGTCATAGCTGGACCGTCGAGTTTCCCGTCTACATCGACTGTACGTACCTGAATGGACGGTATGACGAGAACGGCGTGGCGCGTCACGGCTACGCCGCTGACGCGCCGTTCATCGAGACTCCACGCGACGCTCGATACCACTACTCGAAACGCTTCGGTATCGAGTCGAGCTATCGCTTGTCCGAGCAAGCGATAGCGACGACAACGACACGAGACGCAACGGTGAGACTGATGTACGTCGTGGTGAGTCTGCTGTTGCAGAACGTCTGGCGGTATCTCCACTACGAATACGTGGCGACGCCCCGCCGAGGTGGGCGTCGCCTCTGGTGGTGGCCGTACAAGGAGTTCGTGAATATGGTTCGCCGGGCCGCGTGGACGGCCCTCGCGGTGCGTCGGGCCGTCCCCGCAAACCGGCCACCTGACGACCGGTTTCATCGGTAGTCACTTACCAGGATCGCCGCCTTGTGAGTGGCTACGCTGTCGCGTCGGCGGCTGACCGCCGCCGACAGCGACAGCTCCGTCTCCGATTAGTGTTGTTCAACCGCTATCGACGACTCATCACGACAGAACAGGTGACTTAGGTCAGGCTAACTGGTGATGCTTTGTGAGGTACTGAGACTTTGGAGGTCTCGTTTCAGACGGACCCCTTGTGGGGTTGAAGCCATGATATATTTTGGTGCGAACGTTGCTTTTTGGAAGAGTTTCAGACGGACCCCTTGTGGGGTTGAAGCTCAGATGGAACACGTCAAGAGAGTCGGTGAAGTCGTGGTTTCAGACGGACCCCTTGTGGGGTTGAAGCTTGAGCGAAGCGCGGGGTAAAGCTGAAATATGCTCGTTTCAGACGGACCCCTTGTGGGGTTGAAGCGGATGAGTTGGTTGTTTGCCATTTTGTCTGTACCTCGTTTCAGACGGACCCCTTGTGGGGTTGAAGCGTCGCGTCCCGGCGGTACTCCTCCTTGTTTGCCAGTTTCAGACGGACCCCTTGTGGGGTTGAAGCAGAATGTCCTCACTCGCATTCAGCCTGTCCTCGACGAGTTTCAGACGGACCCCTTGTGGGGTTGAAGCGTCGTGGATGTAAGCCACGTCACTACCGCCCGCGTTTCAGACGGACCCCTTGTGGGGTTGAAGCGAGTAATCCGCACATGATGTAAACCAGTTACCAAGGGTTTCAGACGGACCCCTTGTGGGGTTGAAGCGTTTGAAGTCCGCCGACGGACCGGGGCTCGGTCTGGTTTCAGACGGACCCCTTGTGGGGTTGAAGCGACGAGTCCGGCGGCGTCGGTCGCCCCGCTCTGCTGGTTTCAGACGGACCCCTTGTGGGGTTGAAGCCTCTCAGAACCCCGCGAGCGGGTCGTTTGAAGCAAATGTTTCAGACGGACCCCTTGTGGGGTTGAAGCAGAGCTTCGTTACTGGCAACGATTTCGTTGCATTAGGGTTTCAGACGGACCCCTTGTGGGGTTGAAGCTGCCACAAGTCTGGCACTAAGACCGCATCCGTTTACTCGAGTTTCAGACGGACCCCTTGTGGGGTTGAAGCTGTGGGACGAGGACATGGACGAGATGGAATGGCAGGTTTCAGACGGACCCCTTGTGGGGTTGAAGCGACCAAACCGGGAGCTTCGAGGTAACCACGCAGGCCAGTTTCAGACGGACCCCTTGTGGGGTTGAAGCTTGCGTGACGTAGCGGACTTCTGCGGGCGACGTGGGTTTCAGACGGACCCCTTGTGGGGTTGAAGCCCAATTTTTCCCACCTGTCGCTCGGAGAATTTCGCGTTTCAGACGGACCCCTTGTGGGGTTGAAGCCCAATTTTTCCCACCTGTCGCTCGGAGAATTTCGCGTTTCAGACGGACCCCTTGTGGGGTTGAAGCGAGATGGCCGCCGACCAGTACAACAGCAGCAACAGGTTTCAGACGGACCCCTTGTGGGGTTGAAGCGAGATGGCCGCCGACCAGTACAACAGCAGCAACAGGTTTCAGACGGACCCCTTGTGGGGTTGAAGCCGCCGTGCCCGCGCCGCCCGTGCCGTTCACGACGAGTTTCAGACGGACCCCTTGTGGGGTTGAAGCAAACGCGCCCTGCCCGCGGAGCCGTGGACGCTCATGTTTCAGACGGACCCCTTGTGGGGTTGAAGCCCAACGGGACCGCTCCGACGGCGACGGCGACGGGTTTCAGACGGACCCCTTGTGGGGTTGAAGCGCAGGCATGGACTCAGATAGAGGAGCAGAACACGGGTTTCAGACGGACCCCTTGTGGGGTTGAAGCGCGCACGGCCCTCCCGGACGCACTCGTAGAGACGGGTTTCAGACGGACCCCTTGTGGGGTTGAAGCCGGAAGTCCGCTTGCCGCGGGGCTCCGGCCTCTCGGGTTTCAGACGGACCCCTTGTGGGGTTGAAGCGACTGTGTGGGTTACGTTACCCACATCGGTTGTAGTGTTTCAGACGGACCCCTTGTGGGGTTGAAGCGAGGTGGACGCCGAGAACTACCGGAACGTAATCGAGGTTTCAGACGGACCCCTTGTGGGGTTGAAGCGTGGAACATCCGCGACGTGTGGACAAACGAAGCGAGTTTCAGACGGACCCCTTGTGGGGTTGAAGCCCGGCAGATTGAGCGGCTGCCGGGGATGCCACGACTGTTTCAGACGGACCCCTTGTGGGGTTGAAGCGTCTGTGAGAGGTTCCTGAGTGCGATTGGCGAAAAATGTTTCAGACGGACCCCTTGTGGGGTTGAAGCTGTCTCCGTGATATCTGCGCGCATCTGTGATGCCGAGTTTCAGACGGACCCCTTGTGGGGTTGAAGCCACGTCGTCGGTGTCGCACCGTACTTCGATACGACTGTTTCAGACGAATCCCCTGTGAGACTGAAGTAGTAAGCTCTACCCTAAGGGGACACAGCGCGGCCACGGGCGAACAGTAGCACCAGCGCGACGACGGCGAGACAGCCACAGAAGAACAGCAGGCCGGGCTCGAACACCTCGAAGACGAGCCAGCCGACGGTGCCGACGGAGTCGACGGGGCTCGCGTCGGGACTGGCAGGACTGAGCACGCCCGCGCCGCCGGGCCGGGCGACGGCTTCGGCCCCCCACTGGACGAACAGGCTGGCGACGCCCAACAGGCCCAGTCCGGCGACCACGTCGGTCAGGGACTGCCGGACCTGCGGCCGAAGCTCGCGGTTGCCGACGAAGACGATGGGGTCGCTGGCCGGGCCGTAGACGGTCATCTCGTTGCCCTTCTCGGAGTAGACGGTGTCGATGGGTTCGACCAGTCCCGCGTCTTCGAGGTTCGTGATGTGGTAGTGGACGTTCTGGACCGAGGTGTCACAACGGGTTGCGATCTCCGAGGGTGTGCCCGGACGGTCGAACAGCGTCCGGAACAGAGTCCGGCTCGTGTCCGAGCCGAGCGCGTCGAGCACCGCGTCGGTCTCGCCGCCGTCGACATCGAGGACCCGCAGCCGCTCGTCCGGCGTCGCGTTCCGCCCCTGTAGTTTGTCGATGAGTCCCGACATAGCCAGTCGTTACCGGACAGTGACACGGCCGGCCACATAGCGCTTCGGCTGGCTTAAATCGGGCTTTTAGCCGTCAGCCGCCGGCCGTCGCGTTCGCCCCACCGGTCTCGTTCGCCGCGGCCGCCACCGCCCGCGAGGGGACGACGACGCCGCGGCCGGTCGCGTAGTCGACGCCGGGGCGGTGGACGTCGCGCGCGGTCAGTTCCAACAGGAGTTCGACTGCCGGGGGCGAGAGGGTCGGGTCGGCGTCCGCGAGTAGCGCGGCCACCCCGCCGACGTAGGCCGTCGCCGCCGAGGAGCCGACGAAGCCGTCCGCGCTGGCCGCGGCGAACTGCCGGTCGGGCGCGGCCACGTCGACGCCGGCCCGGCCGTCGACGGTCGGACCGCGGGAGCTGTAGGGTTCGGGTCGCTCGATACGGTCGTTGTACGCGCCGACGCCGACGACGCCGGGGGCGGTCGCCGGGGCCACGACGCTCCCGCCGGGGTCGGCGCGTCGGAACTCGTGGGTCGGCGAGACGAGGCGCAGGCGTGCCCCGGTGGGCCGGTCCGGCCCGCGGACGACGACGAAGTACTCGCCGGGGAGCACGTCGGCGACGATGCGCTCGTTGGGCACGCCGTCGGCCCGGTAGGGCTGTGAGCGGGCGACCAGCCGGGTCGCCGACCCGTTGGTCCAGTACAGCTCGGCGGTGTAGTCCTCGCTCGCGTGGCTCCGGTCCCAGTTGAGCCAGAGGACGATGTCGGTCCCGCCGCGGACGTACCGCCGGTAGCGCCCGTCGGCGAACCTGACGGTACCGTTGTCGGCGGTGGCCCCGTCGTAGGTGCCCCGCCAGTGGGACTGGGCGAGGTTGCCCGCGGGCGCGACGAAGACGACGCCGTCCTCGGTGGCTCGCTGTGCCGCGCGGGCGACCGGGCCGGTCCCGTCGCCCGGTTGGCCGTAGAACGACACCGGCGCGACGACGACGTCGACGCCCTGCCGGCGGAGCCACCGGACCGCTCGCCGGTAGCTGTCGACGCCGTCGGCCCGGGCGAGATAGAGGTCGGCGTCGGGGGCCGTCCGGGCGAGGACCCGCGCCGTGGCCGTCCCGTGAGTGGTGTCGCCGTCGAGCGCGGCCGACCCGAACGCCCGCGCCGCGCGGACGCGACCGGCGAGGCGGGGGTCGGCCGTGTCGAACCCGGTGGCGTCGACGACGCCGACGGAGACGTTCCCACCGGTGACGCCGGCCGCGTGTACGGCGGCGAACCCCTCGCCGCCGTCGACCGTGACGGGGGTGGTAGCCGACCGGTCGGCGGGGGAATCTACCGCGGGACCGGTCGTGGCCGCCAGCCCACCGATGGCGACGACGAGCGCGAACACGACGACGGCGGCGACGGCGGTCGCGGCCTGCCACTCACGCACCCGGTGTCACCTCCCCGACGCGCCCCGCCCGGTCGACCCACGCGGGCCGCGTGAGATTGGTCGCGCCGGTGCGGACGCGATAGCCGGCCGCGCGCGTCCGGCGCTGACGGCCCCATTTGTTGCGCTCGACGGTGACTAACGTGGCGGCGAAGGCGCTTACTCTCCCATTCGCCGTGACGACGGCTGTCGACTGGAACCGGACGGTATCGGCCTCCAGCGGGCCGTCGGGCGGCCGGTACGCCGTCGCGGTGAGGACGTAGCGCCGCGGCGGCCCGTCGCGGACCCGCGTCACGACGAACCGGCCGCTCGCAAGCCACCGTTCGAGGAGCGCGGTCCGGTACAGCCCGGCGGCGTCGGTCGCGGCCTCGATGGGACGCACGCCGTCGCCGTCGTACCGTCGGTCCCCGTCGGGACCGCGCCAGACGCGGACGCGGCGGGTCCCGGTCGCCGTCGTCGTCTCGACCGTCGCCAGCGAGCGCCCGTCGCCGTCGGTCCGGAGTGCGGTCTCGACGCTCCGGTTGGCCGTCCCGGCGACCGTGGCACGCTCGGTCCGGGAGACGCCGAGCGAGACCGCCGTTCCCGACAGCGACCGCTCGTGGGCAGCGACGAGCGCGCTCGCGTCGACGAGGCGGCCGTCGGCGACGCCGGGCGGTTCTGCGGGCGCTGCCGGGGTCGTAGCGCCCGCTCCGGACCCCAACCCGGCGCACCCCGCCGAGAGGGCCACCAGCGCGAGCGCGACGAGCCGACAGCGGTACATGGTCCAGCGTCGGGGTCGCTCCCCTAAGGTCTACGGGACGCTCAAACAGGCTTCGAAGTCGCTCGGCCGACCCGCAGGTTTGTATGCCGTCGGCCGCCACCTCCGAGCATGGAGTTTCCCGAGCGCGAGGCCGTGACGGACCTCGTCGACCCCCAGCCGCTCCCTCCGTTCGCGCGGGTCCGGTACGACCCCGACAGCGAGCGCGTCGACGACCCGGCCGCCGCGGTGCGGGCGGAGATGGACCGCCTGCCACTTTCGGGCGTCGAGACGGGTGCGACCGTCGCCGTCGCCGTCGGCAGTCGGGGCATCCACGCTATCGACGCGGTGGCGCGGGCCGCCGTGGCGTGGCTGGACGAGCGGGGTTACGACCCGGTGGTCGTGTCGGCGATGGGGAGCCACGGCGGCGCGACGGCCGCGGGCCAGCGGGCGGTGCTGGAGTCGCTGGGCGTCACGGAGTCGAGCGTCGGCGCGCCGGTCGACGCCCGCATGGACACCGAACGGGTGGGGTCGGTGACCGTCGGCGACACCGAGATGCCGGTCCACGCCGCGACGGCCGCGCTGGACGCCGACGCCGTCCTCGTCCTCAACCGCGTGAAGGCGCACACGAACTTCACCGGGCCGATAGAGAGCGGGCTGACGAAGATGGCCGTCGTCGGCCTCGGCAAGCAACGCGGCGCGAAGGCGTTTCACTCGACGGCCATCGCCGAGGGGTACGTCGAGACGCTGACCGCCGCGCTGGAGGTGCTCCGGGCCGAGACCCCGCTGGTCGGCGGCATCGCCCTCGTCGAGAACTTCCACGAGCGCCTCGCCCACGTCGAGGCCGTCCCGGCCGACGCCTTCGCGGAGCGCGAGCCGGCGCTTTTGGAACTGGCCGACGCCGAGATGGCGACGCTCCCGGTCGCGGACGTGGACCTGCTGGTCGTCGACGAACTCGGCAAGGAGATATCGGGCGCGGGGATGGACACCAACGTCGTCGGCCGCTACCGCGTGCTGAACGCGCCCGACCCAGAGACGCCCGACATCGACCTCATCTACGCCCGCGGGCTGACCGAGGCGACGGACGGCAACGGCGTCGGCATCGGGCTGGCCGACATCACCCGGCGGGCGGCCGTCGACCGACTGGACCTGCACAAGACCTACGCGAACGCGGTGACCAGCGGGTCGCTGGCGAAGGCGAAACTCCCGCTGGTCGCGCCCGACGACGAGACGGCGCTCCGGACGGCGCTGTCGGCGCTTGGCGGCTACGACCCCGAGACGGTCCGGGTGGTCTGGATACGCAACACCGAGGCCCTCGGCGAGTTGCGGGTGTCGGCGGCGCTCGTCGACGACCTGCCCGAAGCAGCCACCGTCGTCGGCCGGGAGGCGCTGACCTTCGACGGCGGGACGGCGGCGTTCGCCGAGCGGTGAGTTCGGGGTCCAAACGCTTTCCCCGACGAGGGCAGTTGACCCGGTATGGACCTGCAACTGGACGGCAACGCGGCACTGGTGACGGCATCGTCGAGCGGTCTCGGCAAGGCCTCGGCGCGGGCGCTGGCCCGCGAGGGCGCGAACGTCGTACTCAACGGCCGGGACACCGACCGGCTCGCGGCGGCGAAAGCCGACATCGAGGCCGACGCGGCGGGCCGGGTCGTCACCGTCGCGGGCGACCTCACCGACCCCGACGACGTGGCGGCGCTGGTCGAGGCCACCGTCGCGGAGTTCGGCGGGCTGGACCACCTCGTGACAAGCGCGGGCGGCCCGCCGGCCGGGGCGTTCATGGACACCGATGACGAGGACTGGACGGCCGCCTACGAACTGCTCGTGTTGAGCGTCGTCCGCTTGGCCCGGGCGGCGTACCCGCACCTCCGCGAGGGCGACGGCGGGACCATCGTCAACGTCACCTCCCGCAGCGTCAAGGAGGCGCTCGACGACCTCGTGTTGTCCAACGCCGTTCGGATGGGCGTCATCGGGCTAGAGAAGACCCTCTCGAAGGAGTTCGCGCCCGAGGTTCGAACCAACGCCGTCCTCCCGGGCTCCCACGAGACCCGGCGCATCGAATCCCTCGTCGAGGACGGCGTCGAGAGCGGCAAGTACGACTCCTACGAGGCGGGCATCGCCGAGTGGTCCGACAACCCTCTGGGGCGGGTCGGCGACCCGATGGAACTGGGCGACGTGGTCGCCTTCCTCTCCTCGCCGAAATCCGGCTTCGTCAACGGCACCGCCCTCCCGATAGACGGCGGTGCGACGCAGGCGACCCTCTGAAACGAGCGCTGACCGGTCGCCGTCTAGTTAGCCGACCAACCATTTAGTGCTGGCACGCCTCGTCGACGGTATGGACCCGTTCGTAGTGGTCGGCGGCGACGCGGCGGGGCTGAGCGCGGCGAGCAAGTTCGCACGCGAGACGACTGACCGCGAGGTCGTCGTCTTCGAGCGGGGCGAGTGGGTCTCCTACGCTCACTGCGGGACCCCTACTACGTCGAGGGTATCGTCGAGCGACTCACGGACCTGCTGTCGCTCTCGCCCGCGCAAGCGGCCGAGCGCGGTATCGACCTCCGGCGGAACCACGAGGTCGTCGCCGTCGACACCGCCGCCGAGAGGGTCATCGTCGAGTCGCCCGAGGGCCGCTTCCAGCAACCCTACGGCGACCTGCTCGTAGCGACTGGAGCCCGCGCGGTGACGGACCCGCTCCCGGGCGCGGACCGCCCGGGCGCGTTCACGATGCACGGCCTCGACTCGGCGGCCGCGGTCCGCGCCGCGCTGTCGGAGCCGGGGGCCGACGCTGTCGACACGTCTATCGAGTACGTCGACACCGCTCTCGTCGAGCAGTACGCCGACTGGACACCGCCCGAGCGCGTCGCCGTCGTCGGAGGCGGCTACGTCGGCGTCGAGATGGCGGAGGCGTTTCGGGCCCACGGCCTCGACGTACACCTGTTCCAGCGCTCGGAGACCCTCCTCCAGCCGTTCGGCGAGGCGGTCGGCGCGCGCGTGGCCGACCACCTCCGCGAGCGCGGTGTCACCCTGCACCTCGGGACGGCGGTCGAGGAACTGGCAGGCGAGGACCGCGTCGAGGCCGTCGTCCACGACGGCGGGCGGACTCCGGTCGGTCTCGCGCTGGTCGGCATCGGCGTCCGGCCGAACACGGCTCTCCTCGCGGACACGCCGGTCGCGTGTGGCGACTCCGGTGCCGTCGCGGTCGACGCCTACGGCGAGACCAGCGTCGACGGGGTCTAC
This sequence comes from Haloarcula sp. MBLA0138, assembly GCF_055632455.1. NCBI lineage: Archaea > Methanobacteriati > Methanobacteriota > Halobacteria > Halobacteriales > Haloarculaceae > Haloarcula > Haloarcula sp. MBLA0138. The sequence goes on from NZ_CM145746.1 coordinate 1,823,777, forward strand.
GCCGCCGGCGACTGCGCGGAGGCGACCCACACCGTGACGGGCGACCCGGCGTGGGTGCCGCTTGGCTTGACCGCCAACCGCGCGGGCCGGGCCGTCGGGGCGACCGTCGCCGGCGACCCGACCCCGGTCGGCGACATCGCCGGGACGGCGGTCCTCAAGGCCTTCGACCTCGAGTGCGGACGGACCGGAATTATCGACCACGACGCCGCTCGCGCGGCCGGGTTCGACCCCGTCTCGGAGACGGTCACCGCCGGCTCGCGGTCCGGCTACTACCCCGGCGGCGACGACACCGACGTGACGCTGACCGCCGACGCCGGGACCGGCCGCCTGCTGGGCGGTGCCGTCGTCGGCGCGGACCGGGCGGCGATTCGAATCGACACGCTGGCGACGGCCGTCGAGAGCGGGATGACCGTCGGCGAACTCGAACGGACGGACCTCGCGTACGCGCCGCCGTTCAGCCCCGTCTGGGACCCCGTCCTCGTCGCCGTGAAGGTGCTGGGCGGGTCGCTGTGACCCGGCTGCCGTCGCTGGCGCTCGGGAGAGGTGGCTGAGAAAGAACTATTTGGACTGGTAGTGGTACTCGAATGTGATTCGATACTGTTGGAACGCCATATCCGTTTCCATATCTACCTATATAAACAATATACTAGATTGTATACAGACGAAGAGTGAGAATATGCAGACAGAAGGAGAGATACGCGTCCGAGTCAGTAGTTGCCGGTCGAGACGATAGGCGGTGCGTCGTGCGGGCCGTAGGGTGCGTCGTCGAGGTACTCGCCGGCCGGTTCGAAGTAGTCGGCCAGCGACGCGGCGGCCTCCTTTCGCAGGACGGTCGCCGGGTTCTCGCCCTGCAGGTACTCCAGCGCCTCGCCGGCGGCGTTGAGGTTGTACTCGGCGGCCTTCTCGCGGCGGGCCGCGTACAGTTCGACCTCGTCGCGGGCGACGGCGTCGGTCTGGGCGCGGTAGGCGACGGCGACGGCGGAAGCGGCCTCGTCGGCGTCGGCGATACCGGAGTTCATCCCGCGCGCGCCGAAGGGCGCGAGCAGGTGTGCGGCCTCACCGGCCAGCAGGACTCGTCGGTGGTCGTCGACGAACGTGTCGGCCATCACCTGCAGGAACTTGTAGCTGGAGACCCACGTCAGCTTGTCCGCGTACTGCTCGCCCATCACCGCGGTGACGAACTCGCGCATCTGCTCGTCGGAGACCAGTTCGTCGGGGTCGTCGCCCTCGATGCACTGGATGTCGAGCCGCCAGCCGCCGGTGAAGGGGACGAGCATCACGTTGCGCCCGCCGACCTCCGGCGCGTCGTAGTGGAACAGCCGCTCCATGGGCCACTGCTCGTCCTCGTCGTCGAGTTCGTCCACGTCGGCGATGATGAAGGAGTTCTCGGACTGGTCGCCCTCGAACGTCGCGCCGATCTCGTCCCGGACCGTCGAGCCGCCGCCGTCGGCCCCGACGAGGTACGGGGCCTCCCACTCGCGCCCGTCCGAGGTCTCGACGTGGACGCCGTCGGCGTCGCTCTCGACGGTCTCGACGGCGCAGTCCCAGTGGATGTCGATGCCGGCCTCCTCGATGGCCTCGTGCATGTACGCCTCGGTGCGGACCTGCGGGACGCTCGTGAAGTGCGGGAACTTCCCGTCGCCGCCGGGATTGTCGTAGGTCCGCTTGAACACTTCCTTGCCGCGCCAGCAGGTCCGCCGGGTCGGCCAGACCAGCCCCTCCTCGACGAGGTTCTCGCCCAGCCCGGGGTGGACTCGTTCGAGCGTGTGCAGTGTCGTCCCGTGGACGTAGATGGCCCGGCTGCCGGACCGGTCGCGGTCCTCGGGCTCCGCCTCCAAGATGGTCGCCGGAACGCCGCGCGCGTTCAGTGCGAGTGCCGTCGTCATCCCGACCGGGCCCGCACCGGCGATTAACACCGGCTCGTCCGCGTCATTGCTACTCATCGTATCTGTACGTCGCTTGGGACAGGTCCAAGATAATTATTGTGGTTGGGTCCGGCAGAACGACCGTCACAAACCGGCTACTGCGAGTATACGCGAGGCTATCGGCGGGCGAACACGCGCGGCGGCTGCGGAGTTACAGTCCCAGTTGCGTCTCGACCCAGTGGTCGCGGGCCGCGAACACTAGCTCCTCCTCGTCGGCGAAGACCGTCGTCTCGGCGACGAACTCGTCCCACGTCCCGTCGGGCACCAGTTCGAGGTCCGCGGCCGAGGTGGCATCGGACGGGCTGGCTGCGACCATCCCGTCGAAGTCCTCGAAGTCGGTGTACTCCCGCACGAACGCCTCGTCGAAGATGTCCGTGACGGGAATCTCCTCGTGCTCGCCGACGACGTCGCGTGGGTGCGGGAGGTCGTCGGCTTCGGCAGCCGCTTCTGCCAAGTCGCTTTGTCGAACCATACAGACGATGATGACTGATACCACCTAAACGTTTCTGCTGCGCGGACAGCGAGGCCGGGGCCTACTGCGACCACTCGGCGAGGACGGACGCGGCGTAGGCACCGCGCTCGGGGGCGTCGAACGTCGCAATCCCGAGGTCCTCCATCCGCTCGCGGTCGGGCGTCAGCGCCTCGTCCGGGCCGGCGACGGTGAAGACGACGGGCTTGTCGACGTCCTCGGTGAGCGCTTCGAGTTCCTCGACGGGGTACCCCAAGGAGTGCTCGAATATCTCGTAGACGAGGACGATGTCGACGTTGTCGTCGCGGGCGACGGCGTCGACCACCTCGCCGAACTCCGGCATCGGCCGGCCGGTGTCGACGGGGTTCTGGTCGTAGGTGAACCCGAGGAGGTGGTCGTCGAGGCGCTCGTGGGTCTCGTCGGTCAGCGCGGGGAAGTTCGCGCCCCGCTCTCGGAGGGAGTCCGCCATCATGATGCCCGGGCCGGCCTGTGCGGTGACGAGGCCGACGTTGGGGCCGTCCGGCGTCGGGCACGTGGCGAGGACGCGGCTCGCGTCGAGCAGTTCCGTCATCGACTCGGCCATGACGGCCCCCGCGTCGGTGAACGCCGACTCGTAGCTGTCGTAGCTCTGTATCGGCGCGTCGGTGTGTGCCTGCACGAACTCCTCGTTGCGGTTCCCGGACTTGAGCGCGACGACCGGCGTGTCCGCGGCCTCGATGGCCTCGACGGTGGCGTCCATCTCGGTCGTCCCCTCGACGTGCATCGCTATCGCTTCGGTTCCGGGGTCCTCGTCGAGGACCGGAATCACGTCGTCGAAGTCGGTGTTGACGCGGTTCCCGAGCCCGTACATGCCGGCGGTCCCGTACCCCTCGCGGTCGAGTTGGAACGTGGCGGTCACGCCGACGCCGCCGCTCTGTGCGACGACCGCCACGTCGCCGGCCTCGATCTCGTCGAAGCCCGGGACGAAGGAGCTGAAGACGTTCCGGTTGGGCATGATGTGACCAGCCGTGTTCGGCCCGAGAACGGCCATGTCGTGTTCCTCGGCGGTCCGGCGCATCTGCGCTTGACGCTCGCGTCCTGCCTCGTCTGCCTCCGCGAAGCCACCGGCGAAGACCACGGCGGCCCCGACGCCCGCCTCGCCGCACTCTTCGAGTACGTCCGGGGTCGCGGGTGCGGGCACGCAACACAGCGCGAGGTCCGCGTCGGTGTCGGCGACAGCGTCGACGAACTCGTAGCCGTACACCTCGCCCTCGCCGGCGGGGTTGACGGGGTAGACCGGCCCGTCGAACTCCTTGGCGTTTGCCATGGCGTCGTTGCCGAGCTTACCGGGTGTTTCTGAGGCACCGATGACCGCGATGCTGCTTGGGTCGAACAGGTCCGGGAGACTCATATGCCACTTTCTCCGGAAGTCTGAATATACCTTTCGACTGTGGACCTCCGGCACCTCGGTTTTTTGTTCGGCCGCCGCGTTCGCTGGCGCATGCGCTTCTTCGACGACATCGAAGTCGGCGAGGTCCACGAGTCCGACGCGTACCGCGTGACGAGCGAGGAGATAATCGAGTTCGGCGAGAAGTACGACCCCCAGCCGTTTCACACCGACGCGGCGGCGGCCGAGGACTCGATTTTCGGCGGCCTCGTCGCCTCCGGCTGGCAGACCGCCGCGCTCTGCATGCGTCTCCACGTCGAGAGCGTCCCCGAGACGGCCACGCAGGCCGGTGTCGGCGTCGACGACCTGCGCTGGCACCGGCCGCTGCGCCCCGGCGACGCGCTCCGGCTCCGGACCGAGGTTGCCGAGAAGCGACTCTCCGAGAACCGGGCCGACAGCGGCTACGTGACGACCCGCCACGAGGGGCTGAACCAGAACGACGACCGCGTCATCTCCTACGACGCGACGGCGATGGTCCGCCGGCAATCCGAGCCGTAGCGGGTCGAACCGTGGTCGTCGGTCCGGCGCGTCCCGCATCGGGGACTGTGGAACCGGCCCATCCCGACACCGTCACTCGTTGATGCCGCCGGCCAGCAGGCGACCGGCACCGGGGACCTGCGTGCTGAGACCGAGGTGGTCGAGTATCTCGTAGGTCGTCGCCGTCGCCGCCGAGAAGACGGGCAGTCCGAACTTGTCTTCGGCCGCCTGAATCGACGCGAGCGACGGCATCTGGACGCACGACGACAGCACGAGCGCGTCCGCGTGGGCCGTCTCCAGCGAGTCGGCGATGTGCAGCAGGTTCCGCTGGTCCAGTTGCGCGACTTCGAGGTTGTCCGGGCACTCCAAGGCCTCGTAGTCGACGACTTCGACGCCCGTGCTCTCGAAGTACTCTATCATGGTCCTCGTGAGGTCCTCCATGTACGGCGCGATGAGCGCTATCCGCTCGGCGTCGAGGCGTTCGAGCGCGCGCACCAGCGCGCCGGCGCTCGTCACGACCGGCGCGTCGGCGTCGTTGGCGGCCGTCCGCTGGCGGAGCGCGGCCTCGCTCTCCTCGTGATAGCCCGGCCCTTGGGCCATGATACCAATGAGACAGGCGTACGCGAGCACGTCACACCGCGCGTCGGAGAGCAGCGTCGCACACTCCTCGGACTGTTCGTCCATCCGTTCCAGTTCCTCCTGTGTGACGCTCTGCATCCGCATACGACTGGAGTGGAAGGTGAACGACTCCTGATAGTGTTCGGGCCGTCCCTGCAGCATCGCGGGAATCTCGGTCTCCATCGTCACGTTCGAACTCGGGACTATCAGCCCGACGCGAAAGTCGTCTGTCATGCGTCGTTCGAACCTCGGTCGGCCCCCGAAATAAAGGCACGCCATCGACCATCCACCGTCCACGGTGGACCGGCGCGGAAGTTACCGCTACAGAACATCTTAACACAGAGAAACGAACAACGTCCGGGTATGTCGAAGCCCGCCCCGAACGAAGCGACACTCTCACCCGAGCTACCGGACGAGTCCGACGAGACCGAACGTCTCCGCGCCGAGCGAGACCACTGGCGGCACATGTTCGACCAGATGGTCGAACTGTTCCCGGAACCGGTCATCGTCGTCGACGGCGACGGCACGCTGACACACTGGAACACGGAGCAGGAGGACTTCATCGGCGTTCCAGCCGGCGAGGCGCTGGGCAAGCCGGCCCACGAGGTGGTCGGGACCGACGAAGTCACGGAGACGCTCGCCGAGGAGGTCGCCCGGACCGGCGAGGCGATACGCGAGACCGACGTTCGGTCGGGCACGCACGACGACGGGACCGAGTGGCACGTCAGGGCGACCGGCGTCCCGCTGGTCGCGCCCGGCGGCGAGACCGTCGGCTGCTTCGAGTACGTCAGTCGCGTGACCGACCTCGTCGAGCAGCGGGAGTCGATGCGGGAGGTCCAGCGGCAGGTCCAAGAGGAACTAGAGACCTCGGTCGCCGACCTCGAATCGGCGGCCGCACAGGTGACCGACAACGCCGAGGAGATAGCCGACATCGCCGACGAAGAGGCCGAGAACATCGACGACGTGGACGAGGAGATACAGACGTTCAGCGCGACGACCGAGGAGGTGGCCTCGAGCGTCGAGACCATCAGCGACCAGAGCGACGAGACCGAGTCCCTCGCGGCCGACTCGGAGGCGGCGACACAGGACCTCCTCTCGACCGTCGAGGACGTCTCGCAGGCCAGCGAGCGCATGGCCGAGGACGCCGGCGACCTCGCCGAACAGGTAGCGGAGATAGACGACGTGGTGGCGACGATAGACGACCTCGCCGAGCAGATTAACATGCTGGCGCTGAACGCCTCCATCGAGGCGGCCCGGGCCGGCGAGGCCGGGGAGGGCTTCGCCGTCGTCGCCGACGAGGTAAAGTCGCTGGCGGCCGAGTCCCGGACGGAGGCCGACCGCATCGAGAGCCTCATCGACTCGGTGGCCGACATCGCGTCGACGACCGTCGACAGCGTCGAACAGACCACCGACATGGTGGCCGACATCGAGACACAGATAACCGGCGTCAACGAGAACCAGCGCCAGATTCAGGAGGCCATCGCCGACATCTCCGGCCAGTTGGACCAGATAGCGGCGGCGACGAACGACCAAGCGACCAGCGCCGAGGAGATAGCCGCGCTGCTCGACACTACCGTCGAGGGCGTCAGGCGGGTGGCCGAGCAGATATCCGAGTTGGCGACGGCCAACCAGCGCCAGACCGAGCAGATAGCCCAGATACGCCAGAGCGTCCAGTCGCTCGAACGCAACCTCGACGCGGCCGTCGACGCCGACTGAGAGTCCCGCGCGGGACTTCCGGCCGCTTCAACGCACCCCCGAGCGTCGTTACGCCTCTTCTTCGCTCCCGCAGACGAGGACCGGCCGTGGTGTCCCGAGGATGATGTCCTGCGTGACGCTGCCAAACAGCGCCTTGCCCGCCGGCGTCCGCTTCCGGCCGCCGACGCATATCTGGTCCACGTCGTACTCCTCGGCGTACTTCAGCGTCTCCTCGGCCGGGTCGCCGCTGGATTCGAGGAACTCGACGTCGACGCCCGCGGCTTCGAGGCGGTCGGCCGTCTCGCGGACGGCCTCGACCTGCTTGACCGACCCGCCCTCGGGATTGTCGCCGAAGACGTGCAGGAGATACGCCTCCGCCCCGTCGGCCGTCTCGACCATGTCCTCGACGGCGTTGATCTGCGCGCGAGCCTGTGACAACCGGTCGTCTAGCGCCAGTAGCAGTCGAACCATGTCTCGACGTTCAGCCCAGTCACCCTTATATCCACTGTGCGTTCCCGACGCGCGAGATTCCCGCGGCCGAATATATTCGCCCCGCGGATTAAGTGCGCGGAGGTGGTACGTCGTATCATGGGACGCGGAACCGACGAGCGGAGGGCCTGTGACGGCTGGGACAACTCTGAGTGTCGGGGGACACCTCACTGCCCGCCGCGGTGTCCGCGGTTCACCGACCGGGAATCGGTACCGGGGCTGGTCCGCCCGTATCAGTCCGACGACCGGCCGCGCCTCGTCGACCTGTATCTCGGGCTGGACCCCGCTGACCGGACGATGGGGCTGCCGCCGGCGACGGAGTCGCGGCTACACGGCTGGCTCGACCGGTTCACGGACACGGGCTGGAGCCTCGTCGCCGAGGTCGACGGGAGCGTCGTCGGCCACACGGGGGTCACGCCCACCGACGCCGCCGAACCCCACCTCGTCGTCTTCGTCGCCGACGGCGCGCAGGGACGGGGCGTCGGCTCCGAACTGCTCTACCAGCTCGTCGCCTACGCCGCCGACCGGGAGTACGAGGCGCTGACGCTGACCGTTGCGGCGGACAACGACCGGGCGCTCACGGTGTACGACAATCTCGGGTTCGATGTCGTCGAACAAATGGGGGCAGAGTTCGAGATGCGCCTCTCGCTCCAACAACCCCTCGCAGAGCGGGTTCAGCGGCCGCCTGCCGAGCGGGAGGGGACGACACCGGGCGGCTGACCGACAATCACTCGGCGATTCGTTCGATAACGGCGAACGAGAACGGATTGCCACGACACGTAGTTCTTTGTCGGTTCCCCGCGGTGTAGCGGGCATGCAACGGGAGTTCGGCGGACACGAACCGAGCGTCGCGGCCGACGCGTTCGTCTCGGAGATGGCGTATCTCGTCGGTGATGTCGAGGTCGGGGCGGCGTCGAGCGTCTGGCCGTTCGTCTGTCTCCGGGGTGACGGCGGTTCGGTGACCGTCGGCGAAGGGACGAACGTACAGGAGTTCACCATGCTCCACGGGGCGACGCTGGGCGACGAGGTGACCGTGGGCCACGGCGCGGTCGTCGACTACGCCGAGGTCCACGACCACTCGCTGGTCGGGATGGGCAGTTCGGTGATGGGCGGCGCGACCGTCGAGTCGAACTGCATCGTCGCCGCCAACGCCGTCGTCCTGCAGGACCAGACGGTCCCCGAGGGGCACATGGCCTACGGGACGCCCGCGGAGACGCGTCCGCTCAGCGACGAGCAACTGGCACAGATTACCCGAACTCACGAGAACTACGTGGAACTGGCGGCCCGGTACCGGGACTCGGACGCGGGTGAACCGCGGGGATGACCCGACTCGGTGCCCGCCGACTGCGGCCGCGGTCCGTCGCCCAGTTCGACTTTGCGCGCCCGAGTAAATAACATACGTACGCGCGTTATCGGATGGGTGCGAACTCCGTACCGGACATATATTCGACAGCGTCGAACAGTGTGTTCGGGCACGCGGACTCGAACGGGGCGCGCAAGAACATTTAATTGTGACGTACACGTGTGTCACGCCATGGGACAGACCGGACGAACGGGTAAGGGAATCAAGTCCGACGAAACGCTGTTCGCCCTCATCGAAACGCTTCGGGAACTGGACGGGGCCGGCGTGACGGAACTGTCAGAGCGGTTGGGCATCGCCAAGAGTACGGTCCACGGACACCTGACGACGATGCGCGAACACGGCTACGTCGTCAAGGAGAACGGGCAGTACACGCTCGGGCTAGGCTTTTTCAACTACGGTCAGTACGTCCGGGGCCGCCTCGACATCTTCCGCTCGGGGATGGCGGCCGTCGACGAACTGGAGCGGGCGACCGGCGAGATGGCGTGGCTCATCACCCACGAGAACGGGAAGGCGATGTACGTCTACGGCCGCGGCGGCGAGAACGACATCGACATCAACACCATCCTCGGGACGTGGGTCGACATGCACTGCAACTCCGGGGGCAAGGCGATTCTCGCCCACCTCTCCGACGAGGAGATAGACCGGATAATCGACCGCCACGGGCTGCCCGCCCGCACCGACGACACCATCACGGACCGGGCAGCGCTCCACGACGAACTGGCGCAGGTCCGCGAGCAGGGGTACGCCCTGAACCTCAGCGAGGACTTAGAGGGCGTCCACGCCATCGGCATCCCGCTCGTTTTCGAGGGCGAAATCCGGGGTGCGCTGAGCATCGCCGGGCCGGCCCACCGCCTCTCCCGGGAGCGCTGCGAGGGGGAGGTGCTCGACCAACTCCGGGCCGCGACCGACGAGATAGAGCTGAATCTGGCCTACCAGTAGGACGCCAGTGCGCTGTCGAGCAACGCCGTCCCGGCACACCCGCCCCCACACGCCGCGAGGAAGACGGCGGCGACAAAGCCGTAGGTGAGCGCCATCTGGACCCGCACCGCCCGCGCCGGCCCGAGCGCGACCGCCGCGGCGAGACAGCCCGCGGGCGCGAGGGCCGCGACGGCGGCCGCCGGCGGGAAGGGGCCGGCGGCGAGCGCGAGAACGGCGAGTCCGGTCCCGGCGAAGACGCCGGCGGCCACGCGGGTCGCGCCCCGCGGGCCGAGCAACACCGGGACCGTCCGCTTCCCGATAGAGCGGTCGAACTCCGCGTCGAGGCGGTCGATACCGACCTTGATGCCAGCCAACAGGGCGGCGACGACGCCGGCGGCCGCGAGGACGGACGCGTCGACGCGCCCGGTCTGGGCGAGGAACCCGCCGACCAGCGCGACGGCGATGCCGACCGGGTAGTCGACGGTGACGGCGACGGGGTTGCGGTCGAGATAGGGGGCGTGCAGGAGCGCCAGCGCCAGCACGGCGACGACCGACAGCGCCGCCAGCGCGTCGGTCAGCGCGGCCAGCGCGGCGGCGACGGTCAGCGCCGCCGCCGTCCCGACCGCCCCGCTCCACCGGAAGGCGCGTACCGAGAGCCGGGGCGGCTCCTCGCCGCGCAGGTGGCCGTCGACGTAGCCGTCCCGGAGGTGGGCCACGAACAGCGCCGCCCCCACGCCCGCCGCGTGGAGGGCGACAAGCGTGGGGTCGACGGCAGGAGCCAGCAGCGCGCCGTAGACCGACATCCCGACCGCGGGGACCATGAACACCGGCCGGACGTGGGCGAACAGGCCGGCGGCGAATCGGGTCATGCCGGCGCTTCCCACCGGGGACGCATAAGCCTCCGGACCCGGTGACGCCGCCGTAACCAGAACAATTAATACTTCAGTTGGACTGGTACACGGTATCAGGCCCACGATGAAACTCAGAGAGGCATTCGCACGGACCGTCCGCTGTTACCCCGACAAGACCGCCCTCGTCACGGAAGACGGGCGAACGCTCACCTACGCGGCCCTCGACGAGCGGAGTACGCGTCTCGCCAACGCGCTCCGCGACCGGACGGGCGACGCACGGTGTGCGGTCCTCGCACTCAACAGCCCGCCCGCCATCGAGTCGATGCTCGCCGGGGACAAACGCGGTGTCGGCACCGTCCAACTCTCCTACCGCGCGACCGTCGGCGAACTCGCCGAGATGGCCGAGACGGCCGCCGCACGCGCGTTCCTCTTCGACGACGCCAACGCCGACGCCGCGGTCGAACTGCTCGACCGCGGGGTGTTCGAGGTCGCCATCCACGCCGGCGAGCGCGATATCGACCGGCCCGACGTGGAGTCCTACGAGACGGTCCTCGACGACGCTGCGCCGACGCTTTCGGACGCCCTCCCCGCGGGCGACGAGTGTGGCGTCCTGTACACCAGCGGGACGACCAGCACGCCGAAGGCCGTCCCCTTCGACCAGGAACAGCTCTGGTACGGGGCCGTACAGGGCGTGATGGAACACGGCATCGACGAGACCGACACCGCGCTGTGCACGACGCCGTGGTACCACATGGTGACGACCGACGCGTGGCTCTACCCGCACCTCGTCGCCGGCGCGACCGTGGTGTTGCACTCGACGTTCGACCCCACGGAGGCGCTGGACCTCATCGAGACCCACGACGTGACCGGGATGCTCGCGGTGCCGACCCAACTGAAGGCGATAAACGGCGTCCAGCGCGAGGCCGACTACGACGTGGAGACGCTGGAGTACATCCGCACCGGCGGCGCTATCGTCACCGAGGACCTCGTCGAGGAGACGACCGAACAGCTCACCGACCAAGTGTACAACACCTACGGGATGACCGAGGCCGGCCCGGACCTCTCCTTCGCGCACCCGAGCGTGCAGGACGACCACCCCGGGACCATCGGCAAGGAGGCGTTCTCGTGGGAGATTCGGGTCGTCGAGACGGCCCCGCTGGACGAGCATCCCGACCCCGAAGCCACCGTCGACGCCGGCGAACGGGGCGAAATCATCGCCCGCGGCCCCGGCATGTCGACGGGGTACATCGACAACCCCGACGCGACGGCCAAGACGTACTTCGACGGCTGGCTCCGGACCCGCGACGTGGCGACGGTCGACGAGGACGGCTATCTCTACATCGTCGACCGCGTCGACAATATGATCGTCAGCGGCGGCGAGAACGTCTACCCCGCCGAGGTCGAGGCGGCGCTCGAAGGCCACCCGGACGTCGACGAGGTCTGTGTCTTCGGCCTCGACGACGAGCAGTGGGGGCAGGTCGTCACCGCCGTCGTCGTCACCGACGCGGCCCTCTCGGCGGACGACTTGGACGAGTTCTGCCTCGACCACGACTCGTTGGCGGACTTCAAGCGGCCCCGGGAGTACGCGGTCACCGACGACTCGCTGCCCCGCAGCGACACGGGGACCGTCCTCCGGAGCGAACTCCTCGAGACGTACTTCCCCGGGCGATAGGTCGCCGCCGGCCGCCCGCTGGGAATCCCGCTCGCCGGTGACCGACGTTGGTCGGCTTTTTCACATACAAAACGAATCGGTCGCGCCGGTTCGCCGTCCGAGTACCCGTCGCCACAGACCGGGGTGTCGGCCGCGCTCGCCGGGTCGGCGATACGTGTCACTCACATTTCCGTTTTCAGTGTGAAAAATAGCCGCCGACACCGCCACGTTTTCGCGCTCAGAACAGGAGGACGAACAGGCCTATCTGGAGCGGGAAGAGGAGCAGCAGGTTCCCCAGCGAGTAGGCGCTGGCGACCCGAGTCAACTCGACGGTGTCGACCACGTCGAGGCCGAGAATCGCCACCAGCACGGCCGACTGGTAGGGGAAGAAGTAGGTGTTGAGCGCGGCGGCCTCTATCATCGCCACCGGGACCAGCGGGACGCCGGCGCTGTTGGCGAACGAGACCAGAATCGGCGTCAGGACGCTGGCGACGGCCAACCCCTCCATGACGAACGCCAGCGCCATCGAGACGACGACGACGAACACGAGCACCAGCGCCAGCGAGGCGTCGCTGGGCAGGAACGACAGGAGCGTCCCCGCGGCGAGGTCGGTGAAAGCCACCCGGCGCAGTCCCTCGGCGATGGCGAAGATAGCCCCGAGGAAGAAGATGATAGAGAAGTCGGCATCCGCGACCGCGTCGGGTTCGACGACGCCGATTCGAGGGGTGAACGCGAGGACGACGACGACGAGGGCACCGAACAGCGGGTGGAGGCCGTGGACGAAGTCCGTCGCCCAGATGGCGACCCCGACCAGCAGGAAGAGCAACATCCGGCGCTCGCGCGGCGAGACGGTGGTCGACCCGTCGCGGCTCTCGACGGCGACGGCGTCCCGGTCCCGGGGCCGATAGAGCGCGTACGTGATGCCGACGATGACGAGGACGCGGCCGACGCTCATCACCGGGCCGAGCCACAGCGCCCACTCGGTCCACGAGATGGCGGGGCCCCCGCCCGACTCCACCAGCCCCGTGATGATGATGTTGGCGAGTGAGCCGGTCAAGATGCCCGACGAGCCGTAGTACGTGGCAAACAACGGCCCGAGGAAGAGACCGACCTTCGCTTGGCGCTCGTCGAACAGGTCGCCCAGCGACTTGAGGATGGGCGCGAGGATGAGCACGCGGACCAGCGAGGACGGGACCAGCACGGCCAGCGCCAGACTGCCCACGGAGAGGGCGACGAGCAGATAGCGGTACGCCGAGACGGCGTCGGTCGCCACGGCCTCTGGCATCCGGTCGAGCGCCAACCGCTCGACGAGTCCGGCCAGCCCACTCTCGCTGGCGGCCTCGCCGATGAGGATACCCACCACGACCAGCCACGTCGCCGGCGACTGGAACCCCGTCAGCGCCAACTCCGTCGAGAAGGTGACGCCGATGAGACCGATGCCCAGCAGCGCCGTGAGCCACGGCTTGATCGGCGACCCGACCCAGAGTGCGATACAGAACAGCGTGATAGCCAGCATCTGTGCCGCTTCGGCCGACAGCGGTGCGAAGCGAAGCACCGTCCCTGCGACCAACAGCCCCGCGGGCACCGAGAGCCACGCGGGGTCTACCTCCCGGAGCGCGACCGTGCGACTCGCTATCTCGTCTGACATCCTACGTACACGACTGCACACCGCGAGCGGTTATCAGCGTACCGGTGCCACGGCGAAAGAGGCTTGCGCCTGCCCCGCGAGAGATGACCTGTATGCCCACAGAGCTATCGCCGGACGTGTACGACATCACCGTCAAGACCGCACCGGACGCCCGCTGGCGCGTCCACCTGTTCGACGGCGAGACGCCCACGCTCGTCGACGCCGGGTTCGAGGACACCGTCGACACCGTCGCCGCGGCCCTCGACGACCTCGGGGTGACCCCCGAGCGCGTCGTCGTCACCCACGGCGACCCCGACCACATCGGCGGGCTGGCCGGGCTGGCAGAGCGATACGGACTCGAAACGTGGGTCCCCGAGGGCGTCGAGACCGACGCGCCGGTCGACCACCGCTACGGCGACGGGGACGCCGTCGGCCAGTTCACGGCCGTTCACGTCCCCGGCCACACGCCCGCCCACCACTCGCTGGTCGACGAGGACAGCGGCGTGGCCGTCATCGGCGACGCGCTGTTCGGCTCGGACGCCCGCGGGCTCCCGCCGGGCCACTTCGTCCTGCCGACGGCCTTCTTCTCGGCGGACGTGGCGGCGGCCGACGAACACCTCGACCGGCTACTGGACTACGAGTTCGACGTGGGACTGGTCTATCACGGGACGAGCGTCACGGAAGCGGCCAGCGAGAAGATAGCGTCGTTCGTCGACTTCGCCGGGAAGCCCTAGTCGCCGGTGACGGCGTTCGAGAGGTCCTCGTTCGCGTTCTCGCCGAGGTAGGCCTCGATGACCTCGTCGTCGTTCTGTATCTCGTCGGGCGTCCCCTGTGCGATGAGCCGGCCGTTGTTGAGCACCATGACGCGCTCGCTGACGGACATGAGCGCGCGCATCACGTGGTCGATGAGGAAGACGGTCTTGCCTTCGTCTTTGATGTCGCCGATGAGGTCGACGATGTCCTCTGTCTCCTCGGGGTCGAGGCCGCCAGCCACCTCGTCGAAGAGGACGAGGTCGGGGTCCGTGGCGAGGACGCGGGCGATTTCGAGCCGTTTCAACTGGCCGACGCTGAGTTCGTCCGGCTCGCTGTACTTGATCTCGGCGAGGTCGACGAACTCCAGCATCTCGTGGGCGCGCTCGCGGACGTCGTCGAACTGCCGGCCGCCGAACTCGGCCCCGACGGTGACGTTCTCCAGCAGCGTGAGGCTCTCGAACGGACGCACGATCTGGTGTGTCTTGGCGAGCCCGCGGTGGCAGATGTCGTGGGGGGCGTCGCCGGTTATCTCCTCGTCGCCGAAGAAGACCTTGCCCTCGGTCGGCTCGTGGACGCCGGTGACGGTCCGGAAGAGCGTCGACTTGCCGGCCCCGTTCGGTCCGATGAGCCCGACGGCCTCCCCGCGGTCGACAGTGAACGAGACGTCGTCGATGGCGACGACGCCACCGAACTTCTTCGTCAGGTTCTGTCCTTCGAGTAGCGCCATTGGGTGTGAGTATCCCATCCACTCTGATAAACCTACCCCTGTCGCGCCGCGGCGAGGGAAAACGCTTTCAGCCAGTTCCGAGAAGTGTCCGGCGTGACTCTCAGACAGCTGTTCGACCCGTCGGCGGTCGCCGTCGTCGGCGCGTCGGCGACCGAGGGGAAAATCGGCTACGAGGCGATGGCGAACGCCGCCGCCTTCGACGGGGCGGTCTACCCGGTCAATCCGTCCGGGTCGGGGACGTTGTTCGGCGAGGCGTTCGTCGACTCCGTCACCGACATCGACGACGATGTTGACCTCGCGCTGTGTTGCGTTCCCGGTCCCGCGGTCCCGGACGTGCTCGAAGAGTGTGGCGCGGCCGGTATCGGCGGGGCGGTCATCTACGCCAGCGGCTTCGCCGAGGCCGGCGAGGAGGGCCGGCAGCTACAGGCGACCGTCATCGAGACGGCCGAGAAACACGACATCTCCCTGCTCGGGCCCAACACCAGCGGCTTCGTCATCCCCGAGACCGACCTGCTGTGTTCGTTCGGCAGCGGGGCCGAGGAGATTCCCGCAGGCGGGACCGCCGTCGTCGCACAGAGCGGGGGTATCGCCCACGTCCTCGCCTTTCAGGCCCGACGGCAGGGCCGAGGCGTCTCCGCGATGGTCGGGCTGGGCAACCGGGCCAACGTCGGTTTCACCGAGACCATCGAGTACTTCGACGGCGACGACCGGACCGACGCCATCGTGCTCCACGTCGAGGGAACCGACGACGGCCGCGCGCTGCTGGAGGCGTGTCGGGCCAGCGACACGCCGGTCATCGCCTACAAGGTCGGCCAGTCCGACGTGGGCGAGTTCGCCGAGTCCCACACCGGCGCGCTGACCGGCGACCACGAGCTGTACACCGCCGGCTTCGCCCAGTACGGCGTGCCGACGGTCGACGCCACCGACGACCTGCTAGACGCGGCCGCGGCGCTGGGCGACTCCCCGACGCCGGACGGACCGAACGTCGGCGTCGTCACCGCACAGGCCGGCCCGGGCATCATCATCACCGACCGCATCCAGCGCGGCGGCGGCCGGCTGCCGGAACTCACGGCCGAGACGCAGGACCGCGTCGACGAGATTCTGCCGGGAGTGACCTACGCCGGCAACCCGGTCGACACCGGCCGGCCGATGCCGGAGTTCGGCGAGGTCGTCACCGCCGTCGCCGAGGACGACAACGTCGACATCGTCCTCGTCTACGAACTGTTCGAGCAGTCCATCGGCTTCCCCGTCGAGGAACTCGACGGGCTCGCCGAGCGGGTCGGGAAGCCGGTCCTGTTCGCCACCGAGGGCATCGAGGAGGACGTGGCCCCGGACAGGGAGGCGCTGTCAGAGGCCGGCGTCCCGGTGTTCGAGACGCCCGAGCGGGCGGCCGACGCCGCGGCCGTCCTCGCCCGGTACGCCGGCATGGCCGCCGACGCCGGGGAGGTGGTCGCCGATGACTGAGGCCGACCCCATCGCCGCCGCGCGCGCCGACGACCGGCGGACGCTGACCGAAGCCGAGGGCAAGCGACTGCTCGCGGACGCGGGCGTGGAGACGCCGCCGTTCGCGGTGTGTGACGACGCCGACGCCGCGGTCGACGCGGCCGCAGACATCGGCTACCCGGTCGTGGCGAAGGTCTCCTCGCCCGCGGTCACGCACAAGAGCGAGTGGGCCGACGGGGCCGGCGTCGCGGTCGGACTCGACTCGCCCGGGGCGGTCCGTACGGCTGCCACCGACATCCTCGACGCGGCGGCCGACCGGGACCTCGACGCGCGCGTCCTCGTGGAGGCCGCGATGGACGTCGACGCCGGGACCGAGGTCATCGTCGGCGGCCTGCGGGACCCCTCTTTCGGCCCGGTCGTCCTGACGGGGCTGGGCGGCGTGTTCACCGAACTGTTCGAGGACACGAGCCACCGGGTCGCGCCCATCGACCGCGACGAGGCGCGGGCCGCAATAGAGGAACTCCGGGCCGCCCCGCTGCTGTCGGGCTACCGCGGGAGCGAGCCGGCCGACGTGGACGCGCTGGCCGACGCCGTCGTGACGGTCGGGGACCTCGTGGCCGAGTACCCCATCGCCGAACTCGACGTGAACCCGGTGCTGGCGTCGGCCGACGGCGCAGTGGCGCTGGACGCGCTGGTCGTGCTCGAAGACGCGGACGCGACCGCCGCCGAGGCGGAGGGGGACCGATGAGTTACGAGCGCGTCTGGACGGTCCGCTTCTCGGACACGGACCCCTTCGGCATCGCCCACTACCCGCGCATCGTCGACGCCCTCCACGAGACCTCGGACATGTTCATGCAGGATATCGGTTACCCGTTCTGGGAGATATCGCAGGACGACGGCTTCGGCCTGCCGCTGGTCGAGATGGACTTCGAGTTCGAGGCCCCGGTCGAGGCCGGCGACGAAGTGACCATCGCGCTGACGCCCGACGTGGGGTCCCGCAGCGTCCGGTTCGAGTACACCGCGACCTGCGACGGCGAGGTGGCCTTCGAGGGGTACGAACAGCGGGTCTGTGCCGAACACGGCGGCGGCGGCGCAATCGAGGTGCCCGACGGAATGCGCTCGGAGATGGCCGCCTACGCCGAGGACTGACGGGGTGAAATCCGCCCGGAGTGGGGGCAACGATGCGCTTTTAGGACTCCGGCCCGGTGGTACGGATATGGCGGAGTTCGAGAACCCGTACGCGGAGGAGGACCCGTTCGTACAAGCCCACTTCGACTGTATGGACTGCGGCGGGAAGCTCTGGGAGTACGCGATACAGCGCCAGATGGTCTGTGAGAACTGCCGCGCGGTCTTCCCCTCGGCGGACGTCTTCGACGCGCAGGCGTAGCCGACCCCCCGACAACGCGAGCGACGACCGGGCCCGATAGGCGAGGGTCCGAACCACTAATCGGCCGATGTCGGGCGTTTCAGGCCGCAGGCTGCCGGTTCGTCCAGTACACTTATGTTGGTCGTGTGCTAACGTATCGGTACAGCATGGCCCAAACAGAGCCAGAGGAGCAAGAGGAACAGGAGCTGGAGGAGCAACTCGAGTTGAGCTCCGACACGCGGGGCATCCTCGAGGAGCACAACCTCCGTCCGCTGTGGGAGGTGGAGGACGACTTCGGGAACACCATCGACGACCTCGAAGCGGACATCTGGAAGTGGGAGGACATCCAGTCCGCCATCGACGGCGTCGAGGACGACGTTCCCATCGCGGACCTTCCCCCGGGATTTCAGCGGCGGGTGGCGGTCCCCATCAACGCCTCGTTCGGGAACGCCATCTCGAACACCATCTACGTCGGCGTCCAGACCGTCTCGCCCGGCGAGACGGCCCCCTCCCATCGCCACGGGGCAAACGCCCTGCGCTTTAGCATCGACGGGAGCGAGGACATGAAGACCGTCGTCGCAGGCGAGGAGTTCCCGATGAAGGACAACGACCTCATCACCACGCCCCAGTGGGAGTGGCACGACCACGTCAACGACTCCGACGAGACGGCGGCGTGGCTCGACGTGCTCGACCTCCCGCTGGTGCTCGACTCGCTGAACGCCCGCAACACCTTCGAGAACCACGAACTCGAGCGCCAGCCGGTGACCAAGACACAGGGGTACTGGGACTCCCAGTACGGCCGCGGCCGCCCGGAGGACGACGCCGACGGCATCCCCGGCCCTTTCGAGGGCATCCGCGAGGCGACCCCGCCGTACCGCTTCAAGTGGTCGGAGATGGTCGAGTCGCTGCGCCAGCGTGCCGACAACGACGACCCCGACCCCTACGACGGCTACAGCCTCGCCTACGTCAACCCGGCGACCGGCGAGCCGCCACTGTTCCCGACGATGTCGTTCCGGGCGCAGTTGCTCCACGAGGCGACGGATGCGCACTTCCACAACGCGACGGAGGTCTACTTCGTCGTCGAGGGCGAGGGCGCGACCCACGTCGACGGCGACGCCTTGGAGTGGAGCGAGCGCGACATCTTCGTCGTCCCGCCGGACGCGACCCACCACCACGAACCCGACGACGAGGAGGCCATCCTGCTCGGGATGACCGACCGGCCGGTGTTCGAGGCGATGAACTTCTACGCCGAGGCCAGCCCCTCGTCGTAATCCGCGACGCCCGCGGTCGACTGGGTTCACCGAACCCGCTCACACCCCTTCGCTGCCCGAATATGTAGGGACAGCAACGGGTAATTTTATAATCTATCATCTATATCACCCCATACGGTATGGTTAACGATGAAAGTCCAGTAACGCGCCGGTCGTATCTCAAAGGGACCGCTGGTGCCGCCGCGGTCGCCAGTCTCGCCGGCTGCGCGTTCGGCGGTACGGGCGGTGGCGACGACACCCTGACAATCGCGGGGACGGTTCCGGAGACGGGGTCGTTCTCGTCGCTCGGGCAGGACCTGCGCCGTGGCTACGAACTCGGACAGGCCCGGATGAGCGAACAGCTCGACCGCGACGTCGAGCTCATCCTGCAGGACGACGAGAGCGACGCCCAGACGCTCCGGCAGAACCTCCAGCAGATAACCAGCAACAACGAGGTGGACATGATCTGGGGCAGCTTCTCCAGCCTGCTGGTCACCGCCGGGAGCGCGTTCGCCGAGAACCAGAACCTCCCGTTCCTCGGCATCGCCTTCGCCTACGAGGCACCCCACCGCAACGACAACTACGAGTGGACCTACGCCCCGTTCCCCAAATCTCGGGACGTGGCCCGCTCGACGCTGGGGACGCTCCAACTCATCCCCGAGAGCGAGCGGCCGACGCAGGTCGGTATCTGGGAGCCCAACTCGGGGTGGGGCCGCGAACAGGCCGACTACTGGCAGGAGACGCTCAGCGCCGAGGGGTACGACATCGTCCTGCGCGAGACGTTCGAGATCGGCTCGCAGGACTTCTCGACGCTCATCTCGCAGTCCCAGAGCGCCGGCGTCGAGGTGTTGCTGTCGAACCCGACGCCGCCGGGCGGTATCACCGCGGTCAACCAGATGCAGTCGAACAACTGGTCGCCGCAGGTGCTCAAGTTCGTCCGCGGGGCCGACCCGTCGGCGTGGTGGTCCGCGCTGGGCGAGGCCGGCGCGTACGCGCTGATGTGTCCGGGCTGGGTGCCCGGCCTGACCGGTAACGGCAACCAACGGCTTCGGGAGTCGTACATGAGCGAGTACGACACCGAGAGCCAGTACATGCCGGTCAACGTCGGCGGCTCCTACAACCTCACGCAGGTCGCGCTGCAGGCGGTGCAGGCCGCCGGGTCGACCGAGGCGAGCGAAATCCAGAGCGCGCTCCGCAGCGAGACGTTCCAGACGGTCATCGGCGAGTTCAGCTTCGAGGACAACGGGCTGCCCGCCGAGGGCGAACTGACCGCCCCGACCGGACAGTGGTGGGACGGAGCCCAGCGGCTGGCCTACCCCAACACGGACTCCGACCGCGCGCTGGACTTCAGATACCCCATCCCGCCGTGGAGCGAGCGGTAACTCCGCCTCCACGTCTCTATCATGGTACTCGGAGAACTCTTCACGCAGTCGGTGGTGAACGGTATCCTACTGGGCGGTATCTACGCCGTCGCGGCGCTGGGACTGTCGCTGGTGTTCGGCATCATGGACATCGTCAACCTCGCGCACGGCCACATGCTGATGGTCGGCGCGTACGTCGCCATCCTCGTGTTCGCGGCGACGGGCATCACGCCGCTCGTCGGGATGTTCATCGCGATGGGGCTGCTGTTCGTCCTCGGTATCGTCCTCCAGAAGGTGCTCCTGAAACACGTGGTCGGGGAGGGCATCGAACAGCCCATCATCGTGCTGTTCGGACTGGCGCTCATCCTCCAGAACATCGGCCAACTCATCCTCGGGGGCGACGCTCGGACCGCGGACCTCGGCATCCCCGGCGACGGCATCGACCTCGGGTTCGCCTTCCTCTCGCTGCCCCGGACGGTGACGTTCGTCGTCGCCGTCCTGCTCATCGCGGCGACGTGGGCGTTCCTGCAGTACACGCGGACGGGACAGGCCATCCGCGCGACCGCACAGAACCGCACGGCGGCGCGGTACATGGGAATCGACACGGACCGCATCTACGTCATCACGCTCGCTATCGGGACGGCGCTGGCCGGCGCGGCCGGGGCGTTGCTCTCGATGCTGTTCCCCATCAACCCCTTCGTCGGCTGGTCGTACCTGCTGAAGGCCTTCGCCGTCGTCGTGCTGGGCGGGGTCGGCAGCATCCTCGGGACGCTCGTCGGCGGCGTCATCCTCGGCGTCTCGGAGAACCTCGGCGCGCTGTACCTCGGCGGCGGGTACCGCAACGTCGTGAGCCTGCTCATCTTCCTCGGCGTGTTGCTGCTCAAACCCGAGGGGCTGTTCGGCACCGGAGGTGGTGGTGAATGAGCCTCATGGAGCGCCATCCCGAGGAGTCACTGCTCGCCAACCGACGGCTTCAGGGCATCGTCGCGCTGGCAGTCGTCGTACTCCTGCTCGTCCCGTTCGTCACGACCGAGGCCCTGACCGGCCTCGTCCTGACGGGGTTGGTGTTCGTGATGCTGGGCGTCTCGTGGAACCTGCTCGCGGGGTACGCCGGGCAAATATCGCTGGGTCACGCCGCCTTCTTCGGCATGGGCGCGTTCGTCGCGGCGTGGCTGACCACCCCCTCCGGAGCCGGCTTCCCGGCATCCATCCAACTGCCGATACTGGCCGCGGTGGTCGTCGGCGGACTGGCCGCCGCGCTCATCGCCTTGGTCATCGGCCCCATCATCTTCCGCCTGAGCGGCCACTACTTCGCCATCGGGACGCTCGCGCTGGCGGCCGTCATCGAACTGGTGATGCTCGACCAGCGCTCGCTGACCGGCGGTTCGACCGGCTACTACGTGCAGGGCGACCTGAGCATCGACGCGCTGGGCATCGGCCACAGCGACGTGATGTTCTTCCTGACGCTGGTGGCGACGGTCATCACCATCGCCGTCACCTACCGCATCGTCGAGGGCGCAGGCGGGCTGGGGATGAAAGCCATCCACGACGACGAGGAGGCCGCGAGCAGCCTCGGCGTCAACCCCCTGAAGTACAAGATGTACGCCTTCGTCGTCTCGTCGTTCTTCGCCGGCCTCGCCGGCGGGCTGTACGGCCACTACACGCTGTACATCAACCCCGAGTCGACGCTGGCGGTGACGTGGACCATCGACTCGCTGGTCATCGTCATCCTCGGCGGGATGGGCACGTTCGCCGGCCCGATTCTGGGCGCGGGGCTGTTCCTCGTGCTGGACACCGGGTTGGCCTCCATCGTCGGGAGCATCTCGACGACCATCGAGGGCGTGCTCATCATCCTCTTCATCATCTACCTCCCGCAGGGGCTCTACGGGCTGGCCGACGACTACCTGATAACTGACGTTGGCGGTTCGAGTGGGTCGACGACGCCGGCGGCAGACGCCGGCGAGGCGACGCCGAAAGAAGAGTAGGCCCGCCTTACGAGTCTTTTTTCTCTGTCCGCCGCCGACCAGAAGGCACGCTTGCGACGGTTCGATTCCGAGGGAGAACTGCGTTCCTACGCGCCGAGATACGACTCTTCGACGCGCTCGTCCTGTGCGAGTTCGGCGGCCGTCCCGGAGAGGGTGACCTGCCCGGTCTTGATGACGTAGCCGCGGTCGGCGACCCGGAGCGCGTTGTAGATGTCCTGCTCGACCAGCAGGACCGTCGTCCCGTCCTCGTTGATGCGCTCGATGGCCTCGAAGACGTCGTCGACCAGCACCGGCGCGAGACCGAGGCTGGCCTCGTCGAGCAGGAGGAGGTCGGGGTCGCTCATCAGCCCGCGGCCGATGGCGAGCATCTGCTGTTCCCCGCCCGAGAGCGTGCCGGCGCGCTGGCCGGACCGTTCCTCGAGCCGCGGGAATATCTCGTACACCGCCGACAGCCGCTCTTCCATGCCGTTCCGGTCGACGTACGCGCCGAGTTCGAGGTTCTCCCGGATGGAGCTATCGGTGAATATCTCCCGGCCCTCCGGGACGTGGGCGATGCCGCGCTCGACGACCTCCTCGAAGGGGAGGTCGCCGATGCTCTCGCCGCGGAACCGGACCTCGCCGGCCGTCGGCGTGAGGTCGCCACAGATGGTCTTCAGCGTGGTCGTCTTGCCGGCCCCGTTCGCGCCAAGCAGCGCGACCGTCTCGCCTTTCTCGACCGAGAGGTCGACGTCCCAGAGGACCTGCACGTTCCCGTACGACACGTCTATCGAGTCGACTTCGAGGAGTGCCATCGATTGTCACGTGATTTATCGTGGGCTTTCTTAAGCCTACCCCTCTGGACCGACGGGCGTCGGCGCTATCGGCGGGGCGTGACCCGAAAAAGGCGAGTGGTACGAGTCGACCGCGCCGCGCGGCCCGCTACGGCGTGCGGTCCGTCGCGGTCCGGGGTTACTCCTGACCGCCCTTCTGCACGTCGGCCTCGGCGTAGCTCACGTCGCGGCCGGTCACGTCGACGGTCATCGAGCCGACGGACTCGATCTCGGCGTCGATGGTGTCGCCGTCGGAGAGCTCGCTGACGCCCTCGGGCGTGCCGGTCGTGATGACGTCGCCGGTCTCGATGGTCGCGCCCAGCGACGCGTACTGGACGACGTCGGCGCAGGTGTAGACCATGTCGCCGGTGTTCTCGTACTGGCGTCGCTCGCCGTTGAGCTGGAGCTCCATCTGGAGGTCCTGCGGGTCCTCGATGTCGTCGGCCGTCGTCACGCACGGACCGACGACGGTGAACGTGTCGTAGGACTTCCGGTTCGAGCGGTCCTGGTCGCCCCGCAGCGAGATGTCGAGCAGGATGGTGTAGCCGAAGATGTGGTCCCACGCCTCCTCGGCGGGTACGTCCTTGATGTCGCCCTCCATGACGAAGGCCAGTTCTATCTCGTGGTCGGTGCGGCGGTCGGCGAAGGGCAGTTCGATGCCGTGGTCCGGCCCGACGACGCTGGAGGGTGCCTTGAGGAAGTACCCCTTGTCCTTGATGGAGAACCACTCCTCGGTGGTGATGTCGCGGTCCGAGAGAGCCTCCTCGATGTGGTTCTCGTAGTTCAGCGGCGCGGCGATGACCTTGCCGGGCCGGCCGACCGGCGACCCGACTTCCACGTCCTCGATGTCGTGGTCGGGGTCGGCGTCGGCGTACTCGCTGGCGTCGTAGTCGCCGTCGATGTACTCGACGAGGGGTTCGTCGGCGTCGATGCCGAGGCGGTCGTTCAGCGCGACGACGCCGCTGCCGTCGTCTGTGAGCAAGCCGAGCTGGTCGCCGTCGTAGCGGACGAATCGCATAGACGAGTGGTCGGTCGAGACCCCCATAAAAGATGCCTTTCCGGCCGGCGAGCGTGTCGGCCGCCGGCTACCGACAGACGGGCCGCGGCCGGTGTCACCGCGGGCTCAGAGGTGGCTGTCGGTCCGCGTCAGTTCCGCGTCGGCGGCCACGTCCTCGCGGAAGTGCGCCGCCAGCGTGTCGAGGCTCCAGCCGTCGGGCTCGACGCCGACCGCCTCCGTCTCGGGGTCCGAGAGCACGCCCACGCGATTCCCGCCCGCGTACAGCGTGCAGCCGGTCACGTCCGCGGCCGCCTCGCTGGCGAGATAGGCGACCATCGGTGCGACCCGCTCGGGGGGCATCTCCTCGCGCGTGTACGGCCGGTGTTCCTCGGGAACCGTCTCGGTCATCCGGGTGTAGCCGTTCGGGACCAGAGCGTTGACCCGCACGTCCGAGCGGTGCATCTCCGTCGACACCGAGCGGACCAGCCCCAACACGCCGGCCTTCGCGGCCGCGTAGTTGGCCTGTCCGAGGCTGCCACGCGCCGCGCCGGCGCTGACCGCGAGGTAGGAGCGCTGGCGGTCGAAGCCGTCCTCGCTCGCCTCGCGCCAGTGGGCACAGGCCGCCCGCAGCGGCGCGAACTGGCCGGTGAGGTTGTTCTCGACGACCCGGTCCCAGTCCTCGGGAGCGAGCTTGTAGCTCATCCCGTCCCGGAGAACGCCGGCGAAGTTGGCGACGAAGTCCAGCCGGCCGTGTTCGGCGACCGTCTCCGACACCAGTCGGTCCGCGTAGTCGAAGTCGCTCACGTCGCCGTGGTGGGCCGTCGCCGCGCCGCCGGCATCGCGGATGTCGGCCGCGACCCGCTCGGGGACGGCCGGGTCGCTCCCCGTCCCGTCGACGCCGGTGCCGAGGTCGTTGACCACGACGGTCGCGCCGTGGTCGGCGAGTTCTCGCGCCGCCGCCGCGCCGAGGCCGTTCCCGCCGCCGGCGACGATACAGACCGTCCCCGAGAGCATCTCAGAACGGGAACTCGCGGGGCTCGTGCTGGAGCGATATCCACTTCTTCTCGGTCACCTCGTCGAGGAAGTCGTCGGTGTTGTAGCCGCCGACGCCCGATGCCCCGGTGCCGCTGAACGGGACGTGGGCCTCGTCGTTGATGGGCTGGTCGTTGACGTGGACCATGCCGGTCTCCAGCCGCTGGGCGATGCGCTTGCCCGCGCCCACGTCGCCGGCGTGGACCGAGCCCGAGAGGCCGAAGTCGGTGGCGTTGGCGAGTTCGACGGCCTCGTCCACGTCCGAGAACGGGATGACCGGCGCGATGGGGCCGAAGTGCTCGTTACAGGCCGCGGCCATGTCGTTGGTCACGTCCGACAGCACCGTCGGCTCGACGACCAGCGAGTCCTCGACGCCGTCCAGTTCGACGATGCCGCCGCCGGTCTCCAGCGTCGCGCCGGCCTCGACGGTCCGCTCGACGTAGTCGAGTATCTCGTCGCGCTGGGACTCGTCGATGATGGGGCCGACGACGACGTGGTCGTGGGCGCTCCCGGCCGGCAGGTTCGAGACGCGCTCGGTCAGCTTCTCGACGTACTCGTCGTAGATGGCCTCGTGGACCAGATGGCGGTTGATGGAGATACACACCTGTCCCTGATGGGAGAACGAGCCGAAGACGGCCGCGTCGACCGCGTTGTCGATGTCGGCGTCGTCGGTGACGATGTGGGCGTTGTTGCCGCCCAGTTCCATCGCGGCCTCCGAGAGGTTCTCGCCGGCCGCGGCGGCGACGCGGCGACCGACCTCCGTCGACCCGGTGAAGGCGACCACGTCGCTCGCGTCGTGGCTGGCGACGGCGTCGCCGACCTCGGAGCCGCGGCCGGTGACGACGTTGATGACGCCGTCGGGGAAGCCGGCCTCCTCGAACAGGCGAGCGAAGACGAGGCCGCCCACGATAGGGGTGTTCGTCGCCGGCTTGACGACGACGGTGTTGCCGGCGGCGACGGCTGGCGCGATGGCCCGCGCCGAGAGGTTCAGCGGGAAGTTCCACGGCGAGATGACCGTCACGACGCCCTGCGGTTCGCGCTGGACGACGTTCTCCTTGCCGGGGATGTTCGAGGCGGCGTGTTCGCCTTTCATCCGCCGGGGCATCGTCGCGGCCTCGGCGAGTTGGTCCTCGGTGAGGTGCAGCGAGGTCTCGCCGACGCCCTGCATCTGGCCGGCCTCCGTCGCCAGCAGTTCGATTATCTCCTCCTCGCGTTCCTCGAGCGTCTGGAGGAGGTTCTGTGCGAGTTCCTCGCGGCGGGCCGGCGGCGTCTCGCCCCACTCGGCCTGTGCCTCGGCGGCGGCCTCGTAGGCCGCGTCCACGTCGGCCTCTGTCCCGCGCGGGACCTCCGTCACCGTCTCGCGCGTGGACGGGTCCTCGACGGCGATGGTCTCGCCGCTCTCGCTCTCGCGCCACTCCCCACCGATGTAGAGCTTGCTCCAGTCGGCGTCGATGCTATACCGGGATACGCTGTCCTGCGCCATACCGTACCATGATACCGAGTCGAATATGAACCTTTGGTAACACCGATGTCAGCGGCCGCGAGAGGCCGCCGCCGCTACTGACGCCCGGACAGCGCGGCGTCGAGCGCCTCGACCGGGGTCGGCGGTTCCTCGCGGTCGACCCCCGCGAACGCCCCGTCGGTGGGCACGTCGAGGTCGCCCAACTGGGTCCGGCAGGAGGCCCCGGGCGCGACGACGGCCTCGGCGTCGCTCGCGCGCACCTGCCCGCCGAGTTCGTCACCGATAGCCACGCTCATCGCGTGGTGTTCGGCCTCGTAGCCGAAACTGCCGGCCATACCACAACAGCCCGAATCGAGCGCGTCCACCTCGTAGCCCGCCCGCCGGAGGACGCCGACGGCGTGGTGGTCCTTCTTCGTCGCCTTCTGGTGGCAGTGGCCGTGGTAGGCCAGCGAGCGGTCGGGCGCGTCGGCCGCGAGCCCCTCGTCGAGCCGGAAGGTGTCGAGGTACTCACAGACGCCGTAGCTGTTGGCCGCCAGCGCCTCGGCGTCCTCGCCCGAGAGCAGGTCCAGATAGTCCGACTGGAGCATCACGGCGTCGCTGGGTTCGACCACGACCACGTCCCAGCCGTCGGCGACGCGGGGCGCGAGCGCGTCGACGGCTTCCCGGGCCGTCTCCCGGGTCGCGTCGACGAACCCCTTCGAGTACGAGGGTCGGCCGCTGTCGGTCACGTCGGCCATCTCGACGTAGACGCCGGCCGCCTCCAGCACCCGCACCGCGGCCTTCCCGACCTCGGGGTGGCTGAAGTTGGTGTAGGTGTCCGGGAACAGGACGACCCGGCGCTGGGCCTCGCTCTCGGGGACTGCCGGTCCGCGGTCGGCGAACCAGTCCCGCAGGCTCTCGCGCTCGAAGGTCGGCAGCGAGCGCTCGCGGGCGATGCCGAGCGTCTTCTCCATGACGGCCCGCGCCCCCGGCAGTTTCGGTCCCCAGTTCGAGACGGGGGCCAGCGCGCTGCCGACGCGGGCCAGCGTGTCGACGTTGGCGAAGACGCGCTCGCGGAGGCTCGCCCCGTGTTCTTGGTGGTGGGCGTGTTCGACCTCGACTTTCAGCTTCGCCATGTCGACCTCGCTCGGGCAGTCGTGAGCACACCCCTTACAGCCGATACAGAGGTCCATCACCTCCGAGACGAACTCGTCGTCGGTCGGGTCGTCGGGCAGGTCGCCGCTCATGGCCTGCCGGAGCATGTTCGCTCGGCCGCGGGTCGAGGTGACCTCCTCGTCGGCGGCCCGGTAGGTCGGGCACATCACGCCGCCCTCGGACTGCTGGGTGCGACAGCCGCCACAGCCGTGACAGAGTTCGACCATCCCCTGCATCCCGTTCTCGTTGTCCCACGACAGCGACGCGTCGAAGCCGGCATCGAACTCGTAGCCGGGGTCGAACCGGAGGTTCTCGGTCAGGGACACGTCGCCACAGACCTGTCCGGGGTTGAGCAGCCAGTCGGGGTCGAAGGCGGTCTTCAGGTCGCGGAACGCCTCCCACAGCCCCTCGCCGTACAGCTTCCGGTTCCACTGGGTGCGGGCGCGGCCGTCGCCGTGTTCCCCGGAGACCGAACCGCCGAACTCCACGACGAGGTCGGTGACGGCCTCGCCGATGTTCTCCATCGCGTCGAGGTCCGTCTGGGACTTCGTGTTCACCAGCGGGCGGACGTGGAGCACGCCCGGCCCGGCGTGGGCGTAGAAGGAGGCGAACGTGTCGTTGTCCTCCAGCACGTCCTGAAAGCCCTCGACGAACTCCGGCAGGTGTTCGGGCGGGATGGCGCAGTCCTCGAGGAAGCTGATGTGTTTCTCGTCGCTGGTCCGGGACAGCAGGATGGGCAGGCCGGACTTGCGGAGCTTCCACAGTTCCTTGCGGTCGGCGGGGTCGTGGGCCTCCAAGGCGTCGAAGGCGTAGCGGTCGCCGTCGTCTCCCTCGCCGTCGTCCGCGTCGTCGGGCACCCGGTCGGCCAGCAGGTCCGCCACCCGCTCGCGGCCCGCCGCGTCGTCGGCGGCGTAGAACTCCACGAGCAGCGCGGCCCGCGCCCGGTCGGGGAGCTTGGCGGCCACGTCCTCGAACTCCGTGGTGTCGGCCGCGAGGTCGATGAGCACGTCGTCGATGAGTTCGACCGCCGCGGGGTCGTGGTCGAGGACGTGGGTCACGTCGCTGACGGCCTCGACGACGCTGTCGTAGGTCAGCAGGGCGACCGACTTGGTCTCGGGCAGTGGCTCCAGCGAGACGGTGGCGGCGGTGACGACGGCCAGCGTGCCCTCGCTGCCCGCGAGCAGGCGCGCGAGGTTCACGACGCCGGCCTCGCCGTACTCGCCCTCGTACTCGGCGACGAGTCGGTCGAGGTTGTACCCCGAGACGTTGCGCTTGAGTTCGGGGTAGCGCTCGTCTATCTCCGCGGCGTGGTCGTCCAGCAGTTCCACGACGCCGGCGGCGATGCGGGCTTCGAGGTCGTCGCTCCCGGCGTCGGCCCGCTCGCGCAGGTCCGCGACGGCCACCTCGCCGAACGTGGTGACGGTGCCGTCCGCGAGGACGACCTCGCACTCCTCGACGTAGTGGTCGGTCTTCTCGTAGACCAGCGAGTGCGCGCCCGTGGAGTTGTTGCCGATGGCCCCGCCGATGGCGCTGCGGTTGCCCGCCGCGGGGTCGGGCCCGAAGGTCAAGCCGAACTCGGCGGCGCGGTCGTTGAGGTCCGCCAGCACCGCGCCGGACTGCACGCGGGCCTCGCTAGCGTCGGGGTCGACCGACTCGACGGCGTCCATGTGGCGCGTGAAATCCAGCACGACGGCCTCGTTGACCGTCTGGCCGGCGAGGCTCGTCCCGCCCCCGCGGGGCAGGACGGGTATCTCCCGGTCGGCGCAGTAGGAGACGACGCTCGCCACGTCCGCCGTCGAAGCGGGGAAGACGACGCCGATGGGCGTCACCTCGTAGGCGCTGGCGTCGGTCGCGTACAGTTGGCGGGAGTACTCGTCGAAGCGGACCTCGCCGTCGACGCGCGATTCGAGGTCCGAAACGAGTCCCGGTCGCTCGACCCGGCCGCCGACGTAGTCGTAGTCCGCTCGCTCGTCGCTCGCCGTCGGGGCGAGGCGGACGCCGCCGTCGGGGGCGGCGTCGCTGTCGTCGTTGGGCATGTGCAATCTAGTGTGGGAACCAATCACTTAACCCCGCCGTTGTCGGCACGGTTCGGCGGGGGTACAGTTTTGCCGACCGCCGCCCTGTTGGCAGCCGTGACCACACCATCCGACACGCCGACCGAGCGCCTGCGAACGCTGACCGACCGCCTGCTGGTCAGGGACGCCGACGCCCACGCCGAGGCCGTCGGCGAACTCGCCGCCGTCGGCGACGAGCGCGTCGTCCCGCACCTGCTCGAAGTGCTGATCGTCGACGCCATCGCAAACGACTGGGCGGAGTTCGGCTTCCCGGCCGTCCTCAGGGAGCGCGACCCGCCGCGGTACTTGGACCTGCCCGACGTGCGCTGGCCCGGCGTCCGCGACGCGCTGGCGACCCTCGCCGACCCCGACTTCGACTCCGCTCACGCGTGGGTCGAGTGGGAGTCGTGGTACTCCCAGCAGGACATCGAACCGCTGGCCGGCTTCGACGAGTGGAAGCTTCGGCTGTACCGCTCCTATCTCCCGCCGGTCGGCGCGTTGCTCGACTGTGAGCCCCGCGACTTCGACCTACAGGACATCCGTTGGGGCAACTGCGACCGCTCCTTCCTCGCGGCGCTGAACGCCCCCGATTTCGTCTCCGGCGACGCCGTCGCCGCCGCTGGCAGCGGCGGCGCGTCCGAGCGCTACCTCGACGCCGACGACACCGTCTTCGGCTTCGAGATAGACGGACAAGCCTACGCCGTCCCGCGGTGGGTGCTGTTCCCCCACGAACTGCTGAACGCCGAGCTATCGGGGGTGCCCGTGAGCCTCACCTACTGCACGCTCTGTAACGCCCCCATCCTCTACGACCGGCGGGTCGGCGACGAGGTGTTGACCTTCGGCAGCTCCGGGATGTTGCGCTCGGGCAACAAGGTGATGTACGACGAGGAGACCGAGACGCTGTGGGACCAACACAGCGGCACGCCGATGGGCGGGCCGTACCTCGACAGCGACCCCGACCTGTTCTTGGACCAGTTCGCCGTCACGCAGACCACGTGGGTCGACTGGAGCGCCGAGTACCCCGACACGCTCGCGCTCGACATCGACACCGGCTACGACTACGACTACGGCTACTACAACGGCAACGTCGGCTTCTTCGAGCACTACTGGAACAAGGAGGCGGTGGTCCAGCCCGGCGTCCGGAAAACCCAAGACCGCCTGCCGGAGAAGGCCTCGGTCTACGGCGTCACGGGCAGCGACCCCGACGAGGTGTGGGTCGTCCCGGCCGACGACCTCGATGCCGACGCCGTCCTGACCGGGACCGTCGACGGGCGAGAGGTAGTCGCACTCCGGGACGCGACCGACGACATCGCCGTCTACGCGGCCCCGCCGACACCCGCCGAGCGGACCGACACCGGTCTCCGGGACGACGACGGGACCGAGTGGACCGTCGAGCGCGACGCGCTCCGCGCCGACGGCGCGAGCCGGGACCGCATCCCCGGCCGCCACGGCCTTTGGTTCGCCTTCCGGACGCACTACGAGACCGCACACGTGCTGTCGGCGACCGACTCGGAGCGCTGAACCGGCAGCGAACCTGACCACCTATTCCGATATATGGGGATATATACCGAGAATATGGCCACAGACTTGGATATATACATCCAAACCCGGCCGCAGGTCGAACACTATCCGCGCCCGTCACCGGAGCGCGACGCGACGTGGCCGAACTGTCGGGGAAGTATTATCCGTCCGCCGAGCGACCGTCCGACACGCCGATGGACCGGACGGTCGAGATATCGGGCCGCGCTATCGTCTACCTCTTCTACGCGTCCTCACTGGCTATCGTGCCGGTGTTGGCCTACTTCGTGGTGTGGCCCGTCGATAGTCTCACCAGCGTGTTGGTCGCCGTCGCGCTGGCGGCGCTGGTGCTCGTGGCGATGCTGGACCTGTGGTTCTGGCGGAGCGGCGCGCTGAGCGACCGCCTCGACGCCGCCGCGGCGCGGACCCTCCCGTACGACATCGCGGACGACCCGCTCGCGTACCCCGGACAGGCCGCCAAACGCGGGTGGCGGACGGCGGTCCGTCGCCTGCCCGGCGGGGACGACGAGGACGAGTGACCCTTTCGCGTCTCTCCCCGTGACGGGTCATCGAACCGGCCTCGCACCGACGGGTCGGATGACCCGACTCGCGCAGTGTCCGTGCACGGATACGCCCGAAACGAACGTATATATCGCACCGGCAGATGCAAAACCTCGATACGGGGGCGTTTCGGGTACGTTCAAGCGCTTTCTGCGGCGAGCCGGGACGCCACCGCCTCGCGTATCCGCTCGTGGAAGCGGTCGCTGGCGAACCGGTCGGCGGACAGGCGCGGCCGGGCGTCGGACCTGACGGCGGCGACCAGTCGGTCGGCGGCCCCCGAAGGCGAGTCGAACAGCCGGTCCTCGGCCCCGTCGACGACGTCGCGCTGGCCGCCCGAATCGTGGGCGAACGCGACCATCCCGGCGGCGACGTACTCCGCGAGCGCCATCCCGAAGTGCTCGCCGGGCTTGGGGTTGAGGCCGTAGCGGTGGCTCCCCAGTAGCGTCTCCAAGCGCGCCCGCGAGACCGCCCGCTCCAGCGTGACGTGGCCCCGCTCGTCGACGGCCGTCTCGACCCGGCGGACGTACGAGCGGTAGGCGTCGGCGGTCGAGCCGACGAGGTGGAGGTGGAGGTCGACGCCCCGCGCTCGGGCGCGGTCGACCGCGCGGACGGCGTCGAGCGTGTGGTTGTCCGGCGCGACGCGGCCGACGGTGACGACGCCCCGCTCGCGCTGTGCCCACGGCCGCCCGGGAATCGGGTCGACCGGCGGGTGGACGACCGCGGGCCGGCGTCCGTACCGGGCGGCGACGTGGTCGGCGGTGTACCCCGAGTTCGCCAGCAGCGTCGCGTCGGCCGGGAGCCGCCGGTCACCGAGCCCCGCGAGCCGCGTCCACAGCCGGTTGGCAGCCACACGGGGCCCGCTCTCGCCGTCGCCGTTGCCCTCGCCCGGACCGCCGACGGCGGCGTTGAACTGCGGGAAGTGAACGTACTGCACTGACGGCACCGGGAGGCGGAACTCGTTGGCGGTACTGACTGCGCAGTCGAACCCGGCCGCGTGCCGGCGGAACCACCGGACGAGGGCGGCGCTCCGGAGAGCGAGTTGTGGGCCGAACGCGTCGTCGACCCGGGCCAGCGCGGGGGCGAGGATGCCGGTCCCCGGCGGCGTCCGGACTGGCACGTCGGCCGCGGTGCCGAATAGCCCGTTGAGCGTCGACAGCGCTGTCTCCGAGAGGGTGAACAGCGTCACGTCGTGAGCGGTCTGGAGCGCCTCGCAGACGTGCGCACAGACCGCGTCAGCGCCGCCGCGCAGGTCGAGCGTGTTGTGTAACACCGCCACGCGAGCCATGAGCCCCACTCCGGCGGAGCGGACTAAAACCCATCTCTATCGGGTCCGCCCTTTTGCCCGCGGCCGCCCAAACAGTCGCATGGACTGCGTAGTGGTCGGGGCAGGTGCCGTCTCGGGGCGCTATCTCGACGCCCTCAGCGCCGCCGACGCGCTCTCCGTGACCGCCGTCTGCGACACCGACGCCGAGCGGGCGCGCCGGGCGGCCGACCGGTACGACGCCGCGGCCCACGTCGACGTGGCGGCCGCGCTCGACGCCGAGGACGCGCCGCTGGTGGTCAACCTCACCGGCCACGCGGCACACGCCGCCGTCACCCGGCGCGCGCTGCTGGCCGACCGACACGTCTACACGGAGAAACCGCTCGCGCTCGACCCCGCGACGGCCCGCGAACTGGTCACCGTCGCCGACCGCCGGGAACTGGGGCTTGGCTGTGCGCCGACGAACCCGCACGGCCCCGGGCAGCGCCGTGCCGCCCGCCTGCTCGCCGACGGCCGACTCGGCCCCGTTCGCCTCGCCTACGCCCACGCCCACGTCGGCCGGGTCACGGAGTGGCACGACGACCCCGGCTCCGTCCTCGCGGTCGGGCCGCTGTGGGACGGCGGCGTCTACCCCCTGACCCTGCTGGTCGCGTGGTTCGGACCGGTCGAGCGGGTCGTCCTCGCCGACGGCGCGGGGCCGTGGCCCGACCGCGAGGCGCGGGCCCCGGACGCCCACTCGCACGTCGACGCCGTCCTCGTCCACCGCGACGGCCCCCGCATCCGGCTGACCGCCAGCCTCTACGTGCCCCACCGGAGCCGGGAGTTCTACGGGGTGGAACTCCACGGCGACGACGGCTCGCTGTACCTCGACGACGCCGGAGCACAGGCCGACACGACCGATAGGGTGCAGTTCGGACGCGCCGGCCGCGAGTACACGCCGGTCCCACCGACTCGACCCGCTCGGACGGCCAGCT
This sequence comes from Haloarcula sp. MBLA0138, assembly GCF_055632455.1. Classification (NCBI taxonomy): domain Archaea; kingdom Methanobacteriati; phylum Methanobacteriota; class Halobacteria; order Halobacteriales; family Haloarculaceae; genus Haloarcula; species Haloarcula sp. MBLA0138. Next base: position 1,857,973 of record NZ_CM145746.1, read on the forward strand.
ACGCCGACGGTCCCGTATCGCTCGCCCGTTCGGTCGAGCGGGACCGGCCAGCGCTCGGGACGGCCCGCCGCGGCGCTCACGTCGTCGCGGTCTGTGCGGCCGTCGAGGCGGCCGCGGCCGACGGCGGTCCGGTGTCGGTGCCCGACTGCGGCGCACGGGCGGCGCGGCCGGCAGTGCCCGTCGCTCGGCCGCCGGCGGACCCGCCGACGCGACCGGCGAGCCTCGCGCTCCCGCGGGTCGGGTTCGCCTCGGCGACCAGCGGTGCCGACACCTGCGAGCGGGCGCTGGATGCCGGCTGTCGGCTCCTCCTCGCGGACCCGGAGACGGCCGGAGCCGTCGACGACGCGCTGTCCGCGCCCGGCGCGCCGGCCCGCGAGTCGGTCCACGTCGGCGGCGTGGTCCCGGCCGGGTCGTCCGTCGCTGAGGCGGTCGGTAGGCTAGGGTCGCGGCTGGGCGTGGCCGCGCTCGATTCCGTCCTCGTCGCGGGACCGACGCCCGACCGGCTCGGAGCCGCGCGGGCCGCCAGTGAGCGGGGTGACCTGCGGGCGGTCGGAGCGGTCGCCGACCCCAGTATCGCTGCCGAGTTCGACGCCCCGCCGGCGCTCGTCGCGTCCGGGTCGCCGCCGGCCGACGGGGTGCTATCGGTGCTGCACGACGCGGGCACCCGCGTGCTGTGTCGAGTGGCCGACCCGTCGGTGCTCGTCGACGACGCGGCGCGGGCGGTCGCGGCCGACCGGGCGGTCTCGCCGGCGCGTCTCGCGGTCGCGCGCGAGGCGTCTCGGGGGGTTGTTCCGGTCGTCGCCGACGGCACCACCACGGCGCTGGCCGGTGCCGGGACGCCGCTCTCGGCCGCGGAGCGCCGGCGGCTGGCGGGGGCGCGGCGATGAGCCACGACGCCACCGGACTGGGCGGCCGCCGCGCGCTCGAAGTCGGGAGCGTCGCCGCGGCCGGCGTCGCGGCCCTCGCGGCCGGGCACTGGCTGCTCACCGCCGTCGCCGCCGGTCCGGCGCTGCGCTGGACCGGCCCGACCGCGGCCGTCCTCGCGTATCTCGTGGGCTACCTGTGGCTGTCCCGGGACGCGGTCCGCGACGCCGACGGCGTCCGCCTGCCGACGTTGGGCGTCGCCAACGCCGTGACCCTTGGCCGGGGTGCGCTCGTCGCCGGCGTCGCAGGCTTCGCGCTCCTCGACGTCGACGGGGCGCTGGCGTGGCTCCCGGCGCTGGGCTACGGGACCGTGGTTGTCCTCGACGCCGCCGACGGAGCCCTCGCCCGGTCGTGGGGGACCGAGACGGAACTTGGCGCGCGCCTCGACATGGCGGTCGACACGACCGGGTTTCTGGTCGCGCCGCTCGTGGCCGTCGCGTGGGGGTGGCTCCCGGTGTACTACCTCTCGCTGTCGCTGGCCCGCTACGCCTACCGCGGCGGGTGCTGGCTCCACCGCCGGCGCGGCGGGACCGTCGGGGACCTCCCGCCGAGCCGACTCCGCCGGCCGCTGGCCGCCCTGCAGATGGCGTTTCTCACCGTCGCGCTTGCCCCCGCAGCGCCGACGCCGCTGGTCCGCGCTGCCGCCCCGGCCGTGTTGCTCCCCTCGCTTGCGGTGTTCGCTCGGGACTTCGTCGCCGTGACTGGTCCGAAGAGTAATGGTAGTCTGGTCAAATAGCGCCATGTGACTGGGGCACCCGATTCCGTCGTCCAACTCTCGCTCGTCCAACTCGACGACTACGGCCCGTGGACCGTGACGCCGGAGCCGCGGCCGGAACCGTCCTTACAGAGCCTGCAGGCCCGCCTCTACGCGGACCTCGCTGACTTCGTCGGCAGCCGGGACGGCTACGTCTTCCCCGGACGGTACGACAACATGGTCGCGGTGACGAACCGCATCGACCCCGAGGAACACCGCCGCTTCCAGCGCCTCGTCGGGAACCGCTATCCGGTGACCGCGAGCGTCGGTGTCGGGACCGGCGCGACGCCGGCCGCGGCGCTGGGCGGCGCGAGCGAGGCGCTACAGGAGACCGGGAGCGCGCAGGACGCCGAGCGGGTCGAGCGACTGGCGACCGCCCGCGAGCGGTCGCCGTCGGGTCCGCTCGCCGTTGCGCACTTCGACGTGGTCGACGCGACGGGCCGGTACACCGACCGCGAGCACGCCTTCGACGCCGAGCGAACCATCCGCCGGGCCGCCGTCGAACTGGCCGACCGGATGCGCGAACACGGCGGCGTCACCGCCTTCGTCGGCGGCGACAACGCCATCTCGGTCTGCCCGCCGCTCGGGGCCGCGGTCTACGACGACGTTCTGGCGGGCGTCCGGGAGGCGACCGGGGTCGAGATGCGCGTCGGCGTCGGCACCGGCGAGACGGCCCAGTCGGCGGGTATCGACGCCAAACACGCGCTCGAACGGGGTCGTTCGACCGGCGAGTGGGTGACCGAGTCGGAACGTGCCAGCGCCGATGACTGACCGCCACCGCGCGCTCTACTTCGAGCGGCCGGAGTCGGTGACCGTCCGCGAGGCGCAGCGACCGGCCCCGGACCCCGACGAGGTGCTCGTCGAGACCGCCGTCTCGGGGGTGAGCCCCGGGACCGAACTGCTCGTCTATCGCGGCGAGGTTCCCGAGGAGATGGCCGTCGACGAGACCATCGACACGCTCGACGGTCGCTTCGACTACCCGGTGCAGTACGGCTACGCCGCGGTCGGCCGGGTGACGGAGGTGGGGGACAACGTCGACGCGGCGTGGCGCGACCGCCTCGTGTTCGGGTTCAATCCCCACGAGAGCCACTTCTGTCTGCCGCCCGAGCGGCTCCAGCCGGTTCCCGACGACATCGACCCCGCGACCGCGACGCTGTTTCCCACCGCCGAGACGGCCGTCAACTTCGTGCTGGACGCCGCCCCGCGGGTCGGCGAGCGCGTCGTCGTCTTCGGGGCCGGCCCCGTCGGGCTGGCGACGACGGCGGTCCTCTCGGGGTTCCCGCTGGCCGACCTCGTCGTCGTCGACCCGGTCGCGAGCCGTCGCGAGGTCGCCGCCGAACTGGGCGCGACGGCGACCTGTCCGCCCGCCGACGTGGACGCGGTCTGTGACTGGAGCGGCCCCTCGGGCGCGGACCTCGCCGTCGAGGTGTCGGGCAATCCCGCGGCGCTGGACGACGCCATCGACGCCGTCGGCTACGACGCCCGCGTCGTCGTCGGGTCGTGGTACGGGACCAAACCGGCCGAACTCGACCTTGGCGGGCACTTCCACCGGGGGCGGGTCGACCTCGTCTCCAGTCAGGTCAGCACCATCTCGCCGACGCTGCGGGGCCGCTGGGACAAGTCCCGGCGGATGGACCGGGCGGTACAGGCCGTCCGGGACCACGAACTCGACCGCCTCGTCACCCACCGAGTCCCCTTCGGCGAGGCGGCGACGGCCTACGACCGGGTCGCCGCGGACGATGACGCGCTGGCGGTCGTGTTCACCTACGAGCAGGGGGATTAAGCGGCCACCGCCCCAGTCACCGGTATGTACGAACTGTCCGTCTCCCGGGAGTTCGTCGCCCAGCACTTCCTGACCGTGCCCGACCCCGGCCCGGAGGGAGAGGTCCACAGTCACCGCTACGAGGCCGACGTTCGCTTCGCCGGCCCGGCGCTGAACGAGTACGGCTACCTCGTCGACATCGACGCCGTGGAGACGACGCTGGACGACCTGACCGAGCGGTACCGCGACGAACTGCTCAACGACCTGCCTGCCTTCGACGGCAACCCCAGCGTCGAGCTGTTCGCGCGGGTCTTCGCGGACCGCGTGGCCGACCGACTCGACCCGGCGACGCCGGAGCGCCTGACCGTCCGGATGTGGGAGGACGACGCCGCGTGGGCGAGCTACGAGCGGGCCCTGTGAGCATGGACCACGACGACGTGCGGTACCTCGACGCCAAGCGCACCGTCGACGACCGGGCGCTGAACCGCCGGGTCCGGGACGCGCTGCTCGACCGCCTCCCGCCGTCACCGACGATAACGGAGTTCGCCCCCGGCACCGGGACGACGGTCCCCCGACTGCTCGCGTGGGGCGTCACCGACGGGCGCTATCGGGGGGTCGAGCGCGAGCGCCACCTCGTCGACCACGCCCGGGAGCGCCGCGCCGACGAACTCGACGACGCGGGCTACGCCGTCGAGCGGACCGCCGACGGCCTCCGGGTCGCCGACCTCGACGTGGCGTTTACGACCGGCGACGCGCTGGCAGTCGAGGCGGACGGGGCGGACCTCGTCGTCGGACAGGCCTTCGCCGACCTCGTCCCGCTTGCGGACCTCCGCGACGCTCTCGACCGGGCGACCGGTCCCGACGGGCTCGCCTACCTCCCGATTACCTTCGACGGCACGACGCTGTTCCAGCCCGACCACCCCGCCGACGACCGCGTCGAGCGGGCCTACCACGACGCCATCGCCGCGCATCCGGGGCGGGACCCGCGGGCGGGTCGGCACCTGCTCTCGCGGCTGGCCGGCGACGCCCTCGTCGCCGTCGGCGCGTCGGACTGGGTGGTCCGGCCCGCCGGCGACGGCTACCCAGCCGACGAGCGCTACTTCCTCGACTGCATCCTCGGTTACGTGGCCGACGCGCTCGCGGACGCCGCCGTCGAGGGGGCCGACGACTGGCTGGCGACCAGACGCGACCAATTGGCCGCCGGGGAACTGACATACGTGGCCCACCAGTACGACCTGCTCTTTCGTCCGTAGCGGTCCGCCGCCGAGGTGTCGACGCTCGACGGGGCGTAACGGTGTTACCCGCGAGCGCTCTAGCGAGCGTGTGCTGTTCCCGACCCATCTGGCCGCCGCCGCGGTCCTCGGCCGGTACGTGCGGCTGTCGCCGCTGTGGCTCGTCGCCGGGGCCGCGCTCCCGGACCTCGTCGACAAGCCCCTCGCCTCGGCCGGCGTCGTCGACCTGTTTCACTCGGTCGGCCACAGCGGGCTGCTGGCGGTCGTACTGCTCCCGCTGGCGCTGTCCGGGCGGGCGGGACTGGCGGTCGCCGTCGGGTGGGCCTCGCATCTGTTCCTCGACGCTCTTCACGTCGTCCTCAACGGCCGGCCCGGCGACGCGCTGTTTCTCGGCTGGCCACTCGTCGCCCCGCCGGCCCCGCTCCGACTCCCGCCGGTCGAGTTCCTCTTTTACTACCTCTGGACGCCCGCATTCTTCCTCGAAGTCGCGTTCTGGGCAGCCGTACTGGTTGCGGCCACACGACGGCTCCGGGCCGCGGCTTCCGAGCGGCGAGGGTCCGCCGAGCGGGACTGACCGGCCGCCGAGTCGACGGAACCCTTTTGCGGACCCGCGCCGTCGGCCGGCGTATGCCCGTCGTCCACGACCCCGACGGCGACCGTCGGGTCCTCGCCGCCGAGGTCGACCGCGCGGAGTCAGCGCTCGAACAGAGCCGCGGGCTGATGTTCCGAGCGTCGATACCCGACGACTACGCGCTCGTGTTCCCCTTCGACGGCGTCGGCCGCCGGTTCATCCACATGCTGTTCGTCCGCTTCCCCACCGACGTGCTCTGGCTGGTCGACGGCGAGGTGCGGGACGTGGCGACGATGCACCCGTGGCGGTCGTTCGGTTGGGCCGTGGCGGACACGGTACTCGAACTCCCCGCCGGCGCGGCCGACGGGGTCGAACCGGGCGATACGGTCGCTATCGAGGCGTAAGCGGCGGCGACGACGACCGGGGGCGTTCCGCCAGACTTTAGATAGTGAAGGTTAGAGTAGAGGGTACCATGTCGGAACACCCGACGGAGGATAGAGGAAGTCGCCGCGAGGCGGCTGGGCGCGAAATTCGCCGCGCAGCCTGATGGACGTGACCCTTCTGTGACAACGACACTGTTCGGGGACCACCCAGCGACGCGTCCCCTCGACGAGGTAGCCGGCGTACAGTTTCTCGACACGACGCTCCGAGACGGCGAGCAGGCCCCCGGCGTCTCGCTGACGCCCGACGACAAGGCCGACATCGCCCGCAAGCTCGACGCGGCGGCCATCGACGTCGTCGAGGCCGGCAGCGCCTGCACCGGCCCGGGCGAGCGCGAGACCATCTCGCGGGTGGCCGGTCTCGACTTGGACGCGACGGTCACCAGCTTCTGTCGCGGCATCCGCAACGACATCGACCTCGCGCTGGAGTGTGACGTCGACGGCGTGAACCTCGTCGTGCCGGCCAGCGACAAGCACGTCGAGCAGAAGGTCGGCACCTCCCGGGAGGAGAACGTCGCCTCGACGGTCGACCTCGTCGAGTACGCCACCGACCACGGCCTCTGGGTCGAGGTCATCGGCGAGGACGGCTCCCGGGCCGACCTCGACTACCTCGAAGAACTGCTCGGGGCCGCCGTCGACGCCGGCGCGGACCGCGTCTGCTGGGCCGACACCGTCGGCCACGCGACCCCCGACCGGGCACTTGAGTGCGTCTCCCGGCTCTCGGAACTGGGGCCGGTCAGCGCCCACACCCACGACGACCTCGGGTTGGCCGTGACCAACGCCTTGGTCTCGGTCGCGGCCGGCGCGGACCTCGTCCACGGCACCATCAACGGCATCGGCGAGCGGGCCGGCAACGTCGCCTTGGAGGAGGTCGCCATCGCGCTGGACCACGGCTACGGCGTCGAGACGATGGCCCTGACCGAGGCCTACGACCTCGCGGAACTCATCGCCAACCGGACGGGCATCCCGCTGGCCCCGAACAAGGCCGTCGTCGGGCAGAACGCCTTCACCCACGAGTCGGGCATCCACACCGACGGCACCCTGAAAGACGACGCGATGTACGAGCCTTACCCCCCGGAGAAGGTGGGCCGCGAGCGCCGCCTCGCGCTGGGGAAACACGCCGGCCGCGCGGGCGTGAAGGCCGCCCTCGACGAGCGCGGCGTGGACGTGACCGACGACCAGCTCGGCGACATCGTCGCCCGCGTCAAGGAACTCGGCGACCGCGGCAAGCGCGTCACCGACGCCGACCTCCTGACCATCGCCGACGAGGTGACCGGACAGGAACAGGACCGCCGCGTCGAACTGCTCGGACTCACGGCGGTTTCGGGCTCGGACACGCCCACGGCCAGCGTCCGCCTCTCGGTCGACGGCGAGGAGCGCAAGGAGGCCGCGACCGGTTCCGGCCCCGTCGACGCCGCGATGAACGCCGCCGAGACCGCGCTGTCACACGCCGCCGACGCCACGCTGGAGGACTACCACGTCGACGCCATCACCGGCGGCACCGAGGCCGTCGTCACCGTCGAAATCGAGATGTCCCGCGGCGACGACCACGTCGCCATCGCCGCCAGCGACTCGGACATCACCCGGGCCTCCGTGCGCGCGATGGTCGACGCCATGGACCGGCTGATGGCCGACGACGGCGAGACGCTGGTCGCGGACGACTAAACACGACCGGTCCACGAGCCACGCGGCGACTCGCCACGCCTGTCCGGCAGTTGGAAGCTTTATAACGCTCGACGCGGCATATCTCTCAGACTTGTATCTCTCGCATGAGTGAAATTATCGCGGACTGTGAGACCGACCTCGTCGACCCGGAACTGACCTTCGACGGCCGGGCCGCCGACCCCTACCCCGCAATCAGCGACTCGGCACAGGTGCGGTTCGTCGACTCCCTCACCGAGGCCTTCGGCGACAGGCTGACCCGTCTACATCTCGGTCGCATCTGGGACTGGAAGCGGTCGAGCTACGGGAACTACGCCCGCTCCCACGCGCTTGCGATGCAGAGCGAACACGGGGTCGACTGCGCCGTGCGAAACGGCGATCTGTTCGGCATGGCCCCGTCAGACGAGGACGAGGCCTTCGTCGAGCGGCTGTACGACGCGACGCAGACCTTCCTCGAACGCGAGTTCGGCGACGAGATTCGCCTCTATCGCGGGCTCCGCCACTCGACGGGCGAGTTCGTTCGGGAAGTGCTGGCGAACCCCGGGGACCGCTATCTCGACCTGCAACTCAACTGCGTCAACAACTTCACGACCAACCCCGTCGTTGCCCGGGAGTACGGACTGTCGGTCTTCGAGACGGTCGTCGACCGGTCGGACGTACTCCTCGCACCGGACTTCGTGCTGAAGTTCGTCGAGGGCGGGAGTATCGGGTTCAAAGACGCCGAGGTACAGGTCAGCGGCGACATCTCGGACATCGTAGACAGACGCGACGTCGTCCTCCCCACCAGCGACGAACCGGTCTACCGCCCGCTTCTCGACCCGGACCGCTTCGGCCGCGTGGAACACGACGAGGTCGCGACGCTCCTCGCGACTGCCGCCGAGTCCGGGCTCACGATAACTGACACGGACGCCCAGTCGTCCGTCTGGGAGTGGTTCGACAGGTACCGAGACATCGTCGGCGTCTCGGAGGTGGCCGCCCTCGGGGACCTCGACTCGCAGTTACGGGACCTGTGCCCCGACGCGTGAGGCGCACGAAGAATTTATACTGAGTGGGAGACAACTGATAGGTACAGCGATGGGGCTCGACCTGACCGATCTGTCCGACCGCGACTGGCTCGCACGGGGTCGCGAAGCGGGCGGTATCGAGTCCCGGTTCACCGAGCGATACGCCGACACTGACTCGGCGTTAGAGACCCGCGACCGCCTGCTGAGTGCGGTCGCCAAGGAACTTCTCGACCGGGAATCGGGCCGACGGCGGGACGAGGCCCGAACGGCCGCGGCGTCGATTCTCGACGCCCTCTCGACCGCCGCCGTCCGCGACGCGGCCACGAACGCGTGGGAGCGCGTCGACAGGCGGCACCAAGACGGCGACGAGTTCATGCCGCAGTTTTACGCCAAGTGGGCGTCGAACGTCGTCGACCGCTACGTCGATGCACGCGACGGACGCGGGTCGTCGCCGACGTACGAGACCCACTGAAGCGGCCGCTAGGCCTCCTCGACCACGCTGACGACCTCGTTTAGTCCATCGACCTCGTACTCCGGCCGCTCGTCCAGCGTCGCGTCGGCCCGGTGATGCCGGCGGACGAACGCCGCGTCGACGCCGGCGCGGTGGGCGGCTACCACGTCGGATTCGCTGTCGCCGACGTACAGCGCGTCCGTGACCCCGAGGTCGTCGAGCGCGCGCTCGACGTAGTACGGCCGGGGCTTCTTCCGGCGGAGGCTCTCGACGGTCGGCGGGCGACCCCGGACCGTCTCGAAGCGGTCGGCCAGCCCGAAACGGTCGAAGGCGAAGTCGACCGTGGCCTGTTGGTTCGAGGAGACGACGCCCAACGGGCAGTCCAGCGCGTCGATAGCGGCCACGTCGGCGTAGGGGCTCTTCTCGCCGGCCCGTATCTCGGCCCGCTGGACGGCCGATATTTCGCCGTCGCGCAACGGCCAGAACGCCGCCGGGTCGACGCCGTAACGGTCACAGACCGCCTCCAGTTCGGGGACGGTGACACCGATGCTCATCGTCTCGACGTGGTCGGGGTCCGGGGCCGCGACGCCGGCGGCCGCGAACGCTCGGCGTGCACCGGCGCGGTGGGCGGCCATGCTCGTCAGGGTCAGCAACACGCCGTCGTTGTCGAAGACGACCGCTTCGTAGCCCATCGACAGCCACTCCGGGCCGGAGCGTCGAGAAGTTTTCTCTACCGTGGCGACCGGCCGTCCCTTCCGAGAACGGAGCCCGCTCAGCCGACGCTGCCGGTCTGTGGTGTCCCCGTCGCCGCGCCGTTGGGGGTGACATCGAGCACGTCGTCGCCGTCGTTGAGGACGGCGTCCTCGACGGCGACGGTTCGGCCCGCGTCGACCGTCGCCACCAGTTCGTTGTTCGGCCCGGGATTGGTCGTCCCGGAGTCCAGCGTCGCGCTGCGCACGTCGATGTCACCCGACGCCGCCGCCAGCGTGACCCGTGCCCCGCGCTTGTCGGTCCTGACAGTCGCGCCGTCGAGCGCCACGCCGCCGCCGGTCGAGCGAATCTCGATGGGGCCGCTGCCGGTTACGGTCGCGCCCGACGCCGAGACGCCGGCCCCGTCGATGCCGACGCGGGCCGCGTCCTTCGTCGAGGTGACGGTCGTCCCGTCGAGCGTGACCGGGCCGGAGCTGTCGATGTCGACCTCGCCGTTGGCGGCGATCGTCGCTCCCGTCGCCTCGATGGCCGCGCCGCGGAGCGTGACCGCGGCTTGGTCGCGCCGGCTGTCGACGACGCCGTTCTCGATGCGGAGCGTGCCGCCGTTGGCGTCGAGGGTCGCCCCGGCGGCCGCGCCGCTGTTGGTCACGGTCACCTCGCCGGCGAGGTAGATGCCGTCGGCCGATATCGTCGTCCCGTCCGCTGCCGATACCGACACGCTGTCGGGGATGACCAACCGCTCGCTGGTCGTGTAGCCGTCGGCCAAGTCGCTCGCCGCGACCGTCGTCTCGCCGTCGTCGTAGACGCCGTCGCCGTCCGCGTCACGGAACGCCTGTCCCGGGTCGGTCGGTCCCGACGGGGCCGGCGTCGACCCGCCCGCCCGCTGCCCGTACTCCGGCCCGGTCCACTCGTCGAGGACTGCCGACCGACCGTCGGCCGCCCAGACGACGCGGAGGCGCTCGTCCCCGTCGGCGTTCGACAGCCGCATCGAACTGCCGGCGCTGACGGTTCCGGAGCCGGGCCACGGACCGAACGAGACGGTCCCGTCGGGGTCCTCGCCCGTCACCGAGAGCGCCGCGGCGTCCACGGTGTCCCCGTAGGCGTGCGTAATCGTCAGCCCGTCGTCGGCGAGCGAGAACTCGAAATCCGCGGTCGGTGTGCTACCCAGGCCGTCGCTCACGCCGAGCGCGAGGACGGACACGACCGACCCCAACACGACGACGATGGCGACCAGCAACACCGTCGAGACAACGGGGCTGACGCCGCGGGACCCGGACGAGGCTGGGGTTGTCACCAGCTACACCGAACGTGCGTGACCAGTATAAGCCCTCTGTGGGACCGACCGCCACACGGCGTCGTCCGGGGGCGATTCGGGAGGACCTCAGAGACCCAGTTCGCCCGGGCCGTCGTCCGGCCCCTCGTCCTCGTCGGCCGCCTCGAACTCTTCGGGCGGGCGACCCGCCGCGTCCAGTACCTCGTCGGAGACGACGATGGGGCAGTCGACCCGCAGGGCGAGTGCGATACCGTCGGAGGGGCGGGCGTCGAACACCATGTCCTTGCGCCGGTCGTCGGTGTACTGCTCGGTGTCTACCTTCGCGTAGAACGTGCTGTCCGCGAGGTCGTCGATGCGGACGCGGTCGATGGCACCGCCAAACTCCGCGACCATCTCGACGAGCAGGTCGTGGGTCAGCGGGCGCTCGAAGGGTTCGCCCTCGATGGCGAGTTGCATCGACTGGGCTTGGTCGGAACTGACGAAGATGGGGAGAATCTCCTCGCGGGCTTCGAGGAGGACCACCGGCGTCCCGGTTCCCTCCTCGCTCACCCCGACGCCGACGCCCTCGACCGAGGCCTCGTGGTCCATACCCGGAGTTCGGCGCGCGGGTATGAAAAGCTACCCCGCGGCCCGCGCAACAGTGTGTCACCTCCGCATCGGTCCGTGCCCGACGCGTAACGGCGACGCTCGCGGCCGCCAGCGCGGCCGGCCGACGGTCACACGCATCGAACGCGACGTTTTTGCCCGTGGCTCCCGCAGTACCCGTATGGACGACACCGCTGGGTCCGGGCTGGCGGAGGAGACAGCCGACGAGCGGACGACGGCGGACCTCTTGGCCGACGGCGACGAGTCGAGCATCGTCGACACCGACGCGATGGACCGCTGGCAGGCGGCCAAGTACGTCTCGCCGTTTCTCTTCATCGGGCTGTTCGACCTCGTCTTGTTGCTCGGCTGGGGGCTCGACCCGCTCTGGGGGTTCATGATTCTCCCGCCCATCCTCTTCGTCACCGTGTTGGGCTGGATAGCGTTCCGGACCGGGTTCGCGAGCGACCGGACCGGGGAGCCACAGAACTAGGGTGGTCGAGAACTAGGCGTCGAAGAGGTCGTCGACCGCCGCGCGCGCGGCCAGCGCCGCGTCGTCGGCCACCCGGGCCTCGTCGAGTCGGCTCTCGGGCGCGTTGACGTACACGTCGACCTCCAGCACGCCGTCCTCGAACGTGACGGTCACGTCGACGTCCTCGACATCGCTCACGTCGAACCGCGAGAAGACGACGTTCTCGGCCGCGTCGGCGGCCGTCTCGACTACCTCGTCGTCGGTCGGCATCTCACGCGCCGCCGGCACCGGGACCGCCGGCCGGGCCGCCCGCACCGCCGCCGCCGAGCATCTGCTGAAGCTCGCTCTGGAGGCTCTCGAACTGCTCTTGGACGCGCTCCTCCTGTTTCTCCAGCGTCTCGACGCGGACTTCGAGGCTGCTGACCTTCTCTTCGAGGTCGTCCTCGGCCTCGTCGAACTCGGTCTTTACGAGGAGTTCGCCGACCTCGCGGTACATCGTCGTGTCCTCGTCGACCTCGTCCAGTTCGTCCAGCGCTGTCTGGGACTCCTGCAGCTCGGTCTCGGCCTGCTGTTTCTGGGCGGCGACCTGCTGTGCGGTCTCCTGAAGGTCCTGTAGCTCCTCGAGCTTCTCCTGTGCTTCCGGCGGAAGGTTACCCTGCATACTCCGACGGTTGGTGCCCGGCGTGTTAAACCCACGCTTTCAGTCTCCCGCCGACCGCGAGAGTTGTGTCCGAGCGGCGGGGCGAGAGCGGCTCGCTACTCCCCGATTTCGCCGACGGCGCGTTCGCGCAACTCGCCGGTCAGGTGCGTTCCGTGTTGGTCGATGCGCCGGACGATGCGTTTCGCCTGCGCCGTGCTGAGGTACTTGTCCTCGATGGCGGCCCGGACTACGACGCCGAAACTGCTCGTGACCTCCGCGCCCAGTCCCTGCGCGACCCGGCGGACGGTACGGTCCTCGGAGACGATGGCGACCGCCGAGCGGTCCGAGCGGTCGCGGTGGGCCAACACGCCCGAGAGGACGGCGGTCGCGGGGCCGAGGTCCCGGTCGCCCAACAGGGACTGCGCCTGCTCGCCCCGGTCGTCGGCGACGGGGGTGACGCCGCCGCTCTCGACGAACTCCCCGAGGTTCGTCGCCGCCGGTTCCACGTCGACGGCGTCGGCCACGGTCTCGGGGACGACAACCTCGCCGTCGAAGGCGTCAAGCAGCGGAAGCTCCCCGACCTGCCCGAGGCTGTACAGCGAGGTGGGGCCGAGGTAGACCCGCGTCATAGCTCCGCGGCCGTGTCGGCATCGAGTTCGAGGTCCGACAGCTCCAACTGCGTCGTGAGGTTGCGCTCGCGGGCCACGTCGAGCCACTCCGAGACCGAGAGGTCCGCGATTTCGGCTGCCTCGACCGTCGATACCTCGCCGGACTGGTACTGCTCGACGGCGACGCGGATGCGCAGTGTCTCCAGTCCCTCCCGGAGAGCCTTCCGGATAGTCGTCGAGCGGTCCTCCGAGAGCAGGTCCGCCACGTCGTCCAGTTCCGCCTTCTCCTCGCTCGGGAGTCGCGCACTTATCGTCGGCATGTATACGCAGTCGTTCTGCGTAAACACATCAAAGTACGGGTCGTGGCAGCCGATGTCGGCCGAGCGACAGGACGGCCGGGACTGCCAACAGTTATCCCGCACGGTCCCCCACGTGGCGGCAATGAGCGACGGAGCCTCGGCGTTCGTCCCCGGCCACGTCACCGGCTTTTTCACCGTCGACCGGGCCGAGGACCCCATCGAGACCGGCTCTCGCGGCGGTGGTATCGCCGTCTCCGACGGCGTCTCCGTGACGGTCCGGCCGGCCGCGGAGCGCTCGGTCGAGTTGAACGGCGACCCCGTCGAGATGGCGGCCGTCGAGACGGTGCTCGACACGCTCCGGGCGACCGTCGCAGTGGCAGCCGAGACGCCGCTACCGCTGGGTGCGGGCTTCGGCGTCTCCGGGGCGACGGCGCTGGGGACGGCGCTGGCGACCAACGCCGCGCTCTCGCGGGGGCTCTCGTACAACGAACTCGTGACCGTCGCCCACGGCGCGGAGGTGCAGGCCGGTACCGGCCTCGGCGACGTGGTCGGGCAGGCTCGCGGCGGGGTCCCGCTCCGACTGGAGCCGGGCGGTCCCGAGTTCAACTACGTCGACGAGGTTCCGGAGCGCGCCCGCGTGGAGTACCACACGCTCGGCGAGCTATCGACGGCCGCGGTCATCGGCGACGACACCGCGGCGCTGACCGCCGCCGGCGAGCGCGCCCTCTCGCTGGTCGTCGATGAGCCGACGCTGTCGACGGTCACCCGCGCCGCCCGCCAGTTCTCCCGGGAGGCCGACCTCCTGACGCCGCCGGTGCGCTCGGTCGTCGAGGACGTGACCGCGGCCGGGGGCGACGCGGCGATGGCGATGCTCGGCGAGACGGTCTTCGCCGTCGGGACCGGGCTGACCGACGCGGGCTACGACGCCAGCGTCTGCGAAGTGTACCCCCCCGGTGCGACCGTCGAGAGTGGCCCCTGACCGACGGCTTTTCCGCCCCCGGTCCCCGAGAGCGTCTCATGAGCGACGACGTCAACGTTCCCGAGAGCCACCCGCGCTACGACTCTCTGCTGACGCGCCACCGCATCGAGGCCGGCGTCGAGAAGGGCATCACGTCCCGACAGGGACTCATCGCGCAGGGCCGGGGCGAGGCCTACGACTACCTACTGGGCGAGCGCACCACCGACAGCGCCGACCGGGCCGAGCGTGCGGCCGCCGCCCACCTCCTGCGGGCCGACCACGCCGTCGTCTCGGTCAACGGCAACGCCGCCGCCCTCGTCCCCGACGAACTGGTCGCCCTCGCCGCGGCGACCGGCGCGGCCCTCGAAGTGAACCTCTTCAACCGCACCGAGGAGCGGATGCGCGCCATCGCCGACCACCTCCGCGACCACGGGGCCGAGGACGTGCTGGGACTCGACGCCGACGGGTGCATCCCCGGACTGGACCACGAGCGCGCGAAGGTCGACGCCGACGGCATCGAACGCGCGGACGTGGTACTGGTCCCGCTGGAGGACGGCGACCGCGCCGAGGCGCTGGGCGAGATGGGCAAGACCGAACTCGTCGTCGACCTGAACCCCCTCTCGCGGTCGGCGCAGGTCGCTGAGGTACCCATCGTCGACAACATCGTCCGGGCGGTTCCGAACGTGACCGCTCACGCCCACGACCTGTCGGGCGACACGGCGGCCCAGCGCGACGCGGTCGAGGCCTTCGACGCCGACGCGGCGCTCGACGCCGCCGAGCGGGCCATCCGCAGCGGCGACCTCGACTGAGCGCAACCCTTCTGTCCCGCCGGCCCCTGTCTCGGCCATGACCGACGCGGACGACGGGCACCGCGACGCCGCTATCGCGGCGCTGGCGGCCCGACGGTACGACGACGCCGGCGACGAGTACACCCGGGCGGCGTGGACCCGCCTCGCAGCGCCCCGCGCCGGGCGGTCGCCCTTCGAACCCGACCCGAAGGGATGGGTCGGCGAGGCGCTCGAACAACTGATCGTCGCCGCCGTCGCCTACCGCGTCGCCGACCGCGCGGACCGGGCCACACGGCGCGCCGTCGAGGGCGTCGCCGTCGCCGAGGACCTCACGAACGCGCTCGGCCGGCCGGGGCAGGCGGCGTGTCTGCGCGAGTTCGTCGCCGACCTCCGGACCGCCGGCGGCCTCGACGGGGCCGCGGACGCCTACGAGTCGGCCGCCGACGCCTATAGGTCCGCCGGCCCGGATATCGAGCGACCGCAGGCGCTGGCGACGACGCCGCTGTTCGAGGCCGCCACCGCGCCGATACAGCAGGTCGCCCGCGGGTCGGCAGACGGCGAGATAGCCGTCGCGTGGGCGGACCTCCACGGCCCGGACCCCGAGGACGCCGGGGCCTTCCTCGCCCGTCGCGCGACGTTCAAACGTCAGCGGTTCGCCGGCCTCGTCGAGCGGGCCGTCGCCGACGGGCACCTCGCCGCACCCCGCGGGACGACCGAGTACGACAACGCCACCTACCGCTGTCCCGACTGCGACGCCACCGACGTGAACTGGGCCGGCGGCGACGTGCTGTGTCTGCGGTGTTCGACGCCGGTCGTCGAGCAGTGACCGGCCGCTGATTCCGCTGGGAACTCCGGTCGCGCTTTGGCCGGACACGCCCCACCCGTCGGAAGCGACCGCTACGGTCGCCGGAACGCGGGCCCGCCTGTCGCGGACCACAACACCTATCTACCACTGCTAGATATTACTTAGTTGTATGAGCGACTTCGACAAGTTCAGCGACGTCGGCGAGGCGGAGGTCACACGGGCTATCGGACAGGAGTGGACCGAGGAGTTCATGGACTTCTCGGACTCGGACGTCATCATCGTCGGCGGCGGCCCCTCGGGGCTGATGGCCGCCAAGGAACTCTCGGAACGGGGCGTCCAGACGATGGTCGTCGAGAAGAACAACTACCTCGGCGGCGGGTTCTGGCTCGGCGGCTTCCTGATGAACAAGGTCACCGTCCGCGACCCGGCCCAGAACGTGCTGGAGGAACTGGACGTGGACTACAAGCGCTCGCAGGACAGCGAGGGCCTCTACATCGCCAACGGGCCGGAGGCCTGCTCGGGTCTCATCAAGGCCGCCTGTGACGCGGGCGCGAAGATGCAGAACATGACCGAGTTCACGGACATCGTCATCCGCGAGGACCACCGCGTCGGTGGTATCGTGATGAACTGGACGCCGGTCCACGCGCTGCCCCGCGAAATCACCTGCGTCGACCCCATCGCGGTCGAGGCCGACCTCGTCATCGACGCGACCGGTCACGACGCGATGGCGGTCAAGAAACTCGACGAGCGCGGCGTCCTGAACGCGCCGGGCATCGAGGACGCCAAGGACAACAGCGGCATGGACCAGACCGGCGACGACACCTACGGCGCGCCCGGCCACGACTCGCCCGGCCACGACTCGATGTGGGTCGGCGAGAGCGAGGACGCCGTCGTCGAACACACCGGTCTCGCCCACGACGGCCTCGTCGTCACCGGCATGGCGACGGCGACGACCTACGGCCTCCCGCGGATGGGGCCGACGTTCGGTGCCATGCTGGTCTCGGGCAAGCGCGCCGCGCAGGTCGCGCTCGACGAACTGGAGGTCGACGCCGACCCCGTCGACCTGACCTCCCGGGACGCCGCGACGCCCGCGGACGACTGAGACGACTCGTCGTACCCCCTTCCGGCAGTCCCGGTCGGGCCGTCGGTGTGCGAGACCGTTCCCCGACAGCCCGGACGACGGGTCGCCCATCCCGTCGACACGCCGCCCACCCCGTCGACGGGTCGTCCATCCGCTGACGCCCGTCGGTCGATTTGGTCGTCTGTCCACTTTAGCTCGGAATATATCTGTGTATTAGGACTAATATCTCGCTAGTAACAACGATTATGTATGACTGTTGCGAATATGCGAGTGATTGACAATCAATGTCTGGCGACACGCGACAGGCGACCGACGACCGCGTGGCGGTCCCCGAGCGCTCGGTCGTCCTCTGGACTCGACGCCCGGTGTGTGGTCCTCGAACGACGGTCATCGACCGGCTGAGTACCCTCCGAGCCAGCGGCGACCTCGACGAGTTCTCGGTCGAGACGTGGCCCGAGAAGGTCACTGTCTCCGGCCGCGACGGCCCGAACGACCTGTTGGAGACAGTCGAGACGTTCGAGCAGTGGGCCGGCGACAACGGGCTGAGCGTCCGACCCCCCTTCGAGACGCGGACGGCGTCGCTGCTGGTCGGCGGGAGCGAGGAGGTGCTGAAGACGCCGATGCTCGCCGTCGCGGTGTACGGCGGCGACGACCTCGTCGGTTTCTACCCCTGTACCGACGGCGAGCGGACGTGGACGGTGGAGGACCTCCTCGACGCGCTCGGCGACGACGCCGACCGGCTGCCCCACGAGTCGGACTGAGCGCGGGCGGAGCGACACCGGCCGCGTTCACAACGAATATCATGCGGGCATACCACTGACTGGTATGGTCGACGAGGTCACGCTCTACCGCGCGCCGACGACGGCCGCCGACGCCGACGCGCTGGCCGACTGGCTCCGCGAGCGCGTCGGCGCCGCGGTTCGGGTCCGGGACCGATTCCTCTCGTCGTCCGCCGACGACGACCTCCCCGAGGCGATGGCGGCCGCCCGCGTGTTAGACCCCACCGAGCGCGAGACGGGCAACACGATGCTCGGTATCGTCCGCTACGAGGAGCGAGCGATAGAACACCCCGAGCGGGCCGGCGGCGTCGTCTACGACGGGCAGGCGGTCCAGCGGACCCTCCACGAGCGACTCCCCGACGACCGGCGGTCGCTCGACCACCTCCACGTCCCCCTGCTGGACCGCGTGGTCGGGACGTGGGGCGACCACGACGGCCGCTGGCACAAGCGCGTGAACGTCCTCGGCCAGCCCGCGCTGGTCTCCGTGCCCGGGCTGTACGAAGCGCCCGCCAAGCCCGAGCAGTACTACAAGGAACAGCAGAAACACGCGCTGCTGTCGGGCGACGCGCCGCCCCGCGAGGTCCTCGAAAGGCAGGTCGAGGGCGACTTTCTGGTCGCCGACGACTCACGGACGACCGAGGCGCTTTCTGGCTACGTCCTGCAGGCGTACCACTACGTCGAGACGGGCGAGGCCTTCTGCGACGACGAGCGCTGTCGGCTCGCCAATCCGCACCGCCAGCCCGGCGTCGTGGCGGCGCAACTGCGCGACCCCGAGTTCTGCCCCGCCCACGCCGAGCGGTACCGCCCCGACTAGACCCGCCCCGACACCAGCCCGAGGTAGCCGCCCGCGAACGTCTCGTAGCGGCGGTCGACCGTCCGCACCGCGAGCCGTTCGCGGGCCAACCGCACCCGCCGCTCGAAGGCCGCCGCGTGGGACCGCCGCGAGAGCCGTGCCCCGGGCGCAGAGAGTCGGACGAACGCCTCGAACGCGAGGTTCAGCGGGGCCGCGACGGCGCGGTCGCTGCGCTGGAAGTTCAACAGCGCGACCCGCCCGCCGGGGGCGACGGCGTCACACCACGCGTCGACGGCCGCCGCAGGGTCGTCGAAGACGCCCGCGACGAACGTCGCCAGCACGGCGTCGGCACCGCGGACCGGCGGCCGACTCGCGTCCCCGCGGACGTAGTGGACGCCCGGGCCGACGCGCTCGGGGCGCTCGCGCGCCCGGTCGAGCATCCCGCGGGTCAGGTCGACGCCGACGACGGTCCCCGACAGCCCGACGCGCGCCCGGAGGAGCGGGACGTTCGCGCCGGTGCCACACCCCATCTCGACCACCGTCGCGCCCGGAGCGAGGTCGAGCGCGTCGGTCGCCCGGGCGCGCCACGACCGGACGCCGGGCAGCGACGCCAGCCGGTCGTAGACGGTCGCCCAGCGGTCGTAGAACGCGGCCGTCCCGCTCACAGCAAGTCGCGGACCCGCTCGGCCACCGTGGCGGCGTCCGGCCCGAGCAGGTAGACGACCGGCTCGATGCCCATCCCGCCGGTCTGGTAGAGCGCGTCCGCCTCCGAGGTATCGGCGAGCGCCGCCTCGACAGCCGGTTCGAGATCCGCTTCGGCGTCGAACTCGACGGCCGCCAGCCCCGCGGCCTCGACGGCCGACAGCACCTCCTCGCCGTAGCGGACGTTCAGCGCCGCCCGCGCGTCGCTGCCGGCCGCCCGCGACGCCAGCAGCAGCGACGCCACGTGCTCGCTGACGCCGAACTCCGGTTCGGCGGGGATGGTCGCTCGCCCCTTCACGTCGAGGATGCGCCCGGGGACCGCCGCCACGTCCTCGATGTCCTCGCCGCCGGCCAGACTCTGGACGAGGTTCGACCCGACCGCGGGGATGAGCGTGGCGAATCCGCTCGTGTTCTCCAGAACGCGCAGGCCCCGGCGGACCGACGAGAGGGTCTGCTCGGCGTCCCGCAGCGACGAGTCCGGGTCGTGGATGGCGAACTCCCCCTCGTAGTCGGCCAGTTCCGGCACCGCCTCCTCGTGGAGCTGTGCGAGCACGCCCCCCTGTTCGAGTTCGCGGACGAACACCTCGGCCTCGACGAGGGCCTGCACCGGACTCGTCTCGCCCGACGCCAGCCCGTCGGCCAGCCGCTCGACCAGTTCGGTCATCCCCCGGTGGTCGAGCAGCGCGTCGTTGCGCTCGACGTCCCCGTGGGCGTACTTCGAGACGGCGCTCTGGCTGATGCCCAGCAGGTCCGCCACCTCGGACTGGGTCAGCCCCCGCTCGCGCAGCGCCTCTGCCAGCAGCGACCGGAACGTCGGCAGGAACTCGTCGACGACTATCTCCTCGACGAAGCGCATCTACGCTCCCCCGGTCATTGGTCGCCTCCGAACTCACTCGTCCGGAGCCGAGACACGACCACGAAGCCGCGTGCGTCGGCTCTCATTGGTCGCCTCCGAACTCCACATCGCTTCTCGCCGACAGCCGACCGACACGAGCGTCGGTCATTGGTCGCCTCCGAACTCTCTATCACCCTGTATCTTCGACGCCTGCGGCCCCGTCTGGCCCTGATACTTCGAGCCGCGCTCGGTCCCGTAGGGTCTGTCGGCGGGCGTCTTTAGCTCCGTGAAGGTGAGCTGTGAGATGCGCATGCCCGGCGTGAGCGCGACGGGCGCGGTGCCGAGGTTGGAGAGTTCGAGCGTGATGCGCCCCGAGAACCCCGGGTCGCACAGCCCCGCCGTGGCGTGGACCACGATGGCGAGACGGCCCAGCGACGAGCGTCCCTCGACGTGGGCGATGAGGTCGTCGGGAATCCCGACGCGCTCGTGGGTCGTCCCCAGCACGAAGTCGCCGGGGTGGAGGATGTACTCGCCGTCCTCGTCGACGGTTCGCTCCTCGACGTAGTCGGCCACCTCCTCCTCCGCGTTGGGGTGGATGCAGGGGATGTTGGCGTGCTGGAACTCGAGGAACTCCCGGCCGAGCCGGAGGTCGACGCTGGCGGGCTGAATCTGGATGTCGGGGTCGTCGAGTGGCTCGACGACGAGGTCCCCCTCCTCCAGCCGGCGCAGGATGTCCGCGTCGGAGAGTATCATTACCCGACGTACCGGCGCGGCGTGCCTAAAGCGTCCCGCCTCGCCGCCGGAACCGTTCAATGCGAGATTTTAGCATCCGTCGGGGGTTTTTCCGCCCCCGACCAAGCCGGAAGTGTGCCACCGAGCCGCCCACGCGCCACGCGGCGCACGGCCCGCACCGAACCGACAGCCCACCGCGACCGCGGGAGGGCCGGATGAACGGTCGACGGCGCGCCGTGGTCGCCGCCGTCGCGGTCGGGGCGCTCCTGCTCGTCGGGGCCGCCGTCGCCGTCCCCGCGCTCTCCGGGCAGTCTGACGCGCCCGCCGGGACCGACGCGCCCGCCGGGGCCGACGCGCCTGCCGCGGACGGCACCGCCACCCCCGCCGACACGGTGACCGAGACGGTCCTGCTCCCGCGAAACGACTCGCTGGTGCTCCGGACCACGAGGAACGAGACCGTCCGGGGCGTCACGGACCGCGAGGCCGGGACGACGCTGACGGTCCGACTGCGCAGCACCGACGCGGCCAACCCCTTCCTCGTCCAGCGCGAGGCGACGGTCGGCGCGGACGGTCGATTCGAAGCGGTCGTCGACCTCTCGAGCGTCGGCGGGAACGCGACGGCGACCGTGACGGTCCGCGCCGACGGTGCGGAACTCACGAACCGGACCGTGCGGATACGACACGTCGCCGGCGGCGGCGACGACGCCTCGGCGTCACCCACGCACTTCGTCTTCGACGGCGACCGACTCACTGTCGCCGACGCCCCGAACCAGACCGTCCGGGGCGAGACGGACCGCGAGCCCGGAACCGATGTCGTCCGCGCGCGCAGCAGCGACTCGAGTAACCCGTTCCTCCGTCAGCGGACGGCGACAGTGCGCGACGACGGCACCTTCGCCGTGACGATGGGCTTCGAGAGCGTCGCGTCGGGGACGAACTTCACTGTCGCCGCACGCCGGGACGGCGAGCGGCTGGCCGCGGCCCCGGCCCGCGTGGAGTGACGCAGGCCGCCCCGCTCGCCCCGCGTCGGTCCGGCCTGCGCCCGCACCCATGGCGTAAGTGCCCTGTGGTACGTGCAACCGGGCGGGGACTCCGACGAGGGCTTAAGTACGGGTTGCCATACAGGAGTATGAAGCAGGCCATCGTCGCGCGGGCCGACATCGGGATGAGCGAGGGCAAACTCGCCGCCCAAGTCGCCCACGCGTCGCTGTCGGCGTACGAGGACGCCGACCGGCGGGCCCGCACCGCTTGGAAGGGCGGCGGGCAGAAGAAGGTCGTCCTCGGGGCCGCCGGCGAGTCCGACCTGTTCGAACTCGCCGACGCCGCCGAGCGCGAGGGCCTGCCGCATGCCGTCGTCAGGGACGCCGGCCACACCGAACTCGACTCGGGCACGGCCACCGCGCTCGCGGTCGGTCCCGCCGAGGAGGAACTGGTGGACCGCGTCACCGGCGACCTCTCGCTGTACTGAGGGCAGCGGGCGCAAACCCGGAAAAGGGTTATATATAACCGTACCTAACCTCAGGTGAACAACAGAGAGCACACATCATGCAAGGCAACGAACAACAGGCGTACGACCGCGGGATAACCATCTTCTCGCCGGACGGCCGCCTCTATCAGGTCGAGTACGCGCGCGAGGCCGTCAAGCGCGGCACCGCCAGCGTCGGCGTCCGCACGGACGACGGCGTCGTTCTCGCCGCCGACCGCCACGCGCGGTCGCCGCTCATCGAGCGCGACAGCATCGAGAAGATACACGAGATAGACGGTCACGTCGGCGTCGCCAGCGCCGGCCACGTCGCCGACGCCCGCCAACTCATCGACGTGGCGCGCCGGCAGGCACAGGTCAACCGCCTGCGCTACGACGAGCCGGCCTCCGTCGAGTCGCTGACCAAGGAGGTCACCGACTACATCCAGCAGTACACCCAGACCGGCGGCGCGCGCCCGTTCGGCGTCGCGCTGCTGGTCGGCGGCATCGAGGACGGCGAACCACGCCTCTTCGAGACGGATCCCTCGGGGACGCCCTACGAGTGGCAGGCCGTCGCCATCGGCGGCAACCGCGATGACATCCAGCAGTTCCTCGAAGACGAGTACGAGGACGGGGTCGACCTCGAAGCCGGCGTCGAACTGGCGCTGCGCGCTCTCGAGTCGGTCAACGACGACGGTCTCGACGCCACGGGCGTCGACATCGCCACCATCGACGTCGAGTCCGAGCAGTTCAGCAAGCTCTCGGAGGACGACATCGCGGACCGCCTCGCCGAGTTCGAACTCGGAGGTGAGCAGTGATGTTCGACCCCGACGACCGGCTCACCGACGCCTACGAACCGCAGGTCGGCTCGCTCCCCAACGAGCGCGACGGCCGCGAGGAAGACAACGTCGCCAAGACCGGCACCACGACCGTCGGCCTCGCCACCGACGAGGGCGTCCTCATCGCGACGGACCGACGCGCCTCGCTGGGGGGCCGCTTCGTCTCGAACAAGAACGTCCAGAAGGTCGAGCAGATTCACCCGACGGCCGCGATGACCCTCGTGGGCAGCGTCGGCGGCGCGCAGTCGTTCATCCGTTCGCTGCGGGCCGAGTCCGACCTCTACGAGGTCCGGCGGGACGAACCCCTCTCGATTCACGCGCTGGCGACGCTGGCGGGCAACTTCGCCCGCGGCGGCCCCTACTTCGCCATCAATCCCATCATCGGCGGGGTCGACGAGGAGGGCAGCCACGTCTACAGCGTCGACCCGGCCGGGGGCGTCCTGCAGGACGACTACACCGTCACCGGCTCCGGGACGATGGTCGCCACCGGCACCATCGAGGGCGAGTACGACCCCGAGATGAGCCTCGAAGCGGCGCGCTCGCTGGCTATCAGCGCCGTCGAGGCCGCCGCCGAGCGCGACACCGGGTCGGGCAACGGCGTCGTCCTCGCCGAGGTCACCGACGACGGCGTCGACATCGACCGGTTCGACGACTACGAGTCCGCGGCCTGAGCGGTTCGGCCGCTGACCTCCGTAGCTCTCTATACCGCTCCGTAGCGAACTCCGTGCCGGTTTTCGAGGCTATAAGTGGCTCTCGCGGATAGCGAGGGCTATGGCGACCGACGACACCGACGGCCGGGTCGACGTTGTGGACGCGTTCCGGCAGTTCTTCGCGCTCGAACGGGACGTGCTGGTGTTGTCGCTGTCGATGCTGGCGTTCAGCCTCGCCTTCCAGATGACCAGCCGCTACGTCCCGGAGTACATGCGCGTCCTCGGGGCCAGTGCGGGCGTCATCGGTCTGTACGGTAGCGTCGGGAACCTCGTCAGCGCCGTCTACCCCTACCCCGGCGGCGCGCTCTCGGACCGGGTCGGCTCGCGGCTGGCGCTGACGGCCTTCGCCACGCTCGCCACCGTCGGCTTCGGCGTCTGGTATCTCGCGGCCGTCGTCGGCGACTTCGCCCTCGGTCCGGTGACGGTGCCGGCGTGGGGGCTGGTGTTCGTCGGACTCTTCCTCGCGCAGGCGTGGAAGTCCTTCGGGCTGGGGGCGACCTTCGCCATCGTCAAACAGAGCGTCCCGCCCGAGCGGCTGGCGATGGGCTTTGCGAGTACGGAGGTGTTCCGCCGGCTGGGCTTCCTCCTCGGGCCGCTGGCCGCCGCCGCCCTGCTCGCGGTCACGGCGACGTTCGTCGAGGGGTTCGGGCGGGTCCTGCTGGTCGCCGTCGCCTGCGGGGCGGTCGCCACCGTCGCCCAGCACGTCCTCTACGACGCCGGCGAGGACTCGCTCGGAAAGTCCTTCGAAGGTATCTCGCAGGTCGTCGCCGACCTTCGGGCGATGCCCGCGACCCTGCGCCCGCTGTTGGTCGCGGACACGCTGGTCCGGTTCGCCAACGGGATGGTGTACGTCTTCTTCGTCATCGTCGTCACGGAGTTCCTCGCGGTCGGCTTCTCGGGGTTCGGCCTCTCACTTCGCCCCGACGCCTTCTTCGGGCTCCTGCTGGGCGTCGAGATGGCCGTCGCCGTCGTCTCGATGGTCCCCGTCTCGAAACTCGCCGAGCGCGTCGGTCTCAAGCCCGTCGTGGCGCTTGGCTTCTCGGTGTACGCCCTCTTCCCGCTGGCGCTGGTGGCGGCCCCGGCCGACCAGTGGGTACTCGTCGCCCTCTTCGCGTACTCGGGGCTTCGCTTCGCCGGCCTGCCCTCGCACAAGGCGCTCATCGTCGGCCCCGCCGAGCGGGACGCCGGCGGCCGGGTGACCGGGACCTACTACCTCGTCCGCAACACCGTCGTCATCCCCAGCGCCGCCCTCGGGGGGTGGCTCTACGGGAGTTCGTGGACCCTCCCGCTCGGACCAGTGGCGCTCCGGGCCGGCCCGCAGTTGGCCTTCGGCGTCGCCACCGTCGTCGGCCTCGCCGGCGTCGTCTACTTCCTCGTGTTCGGCCGGGAGTTCGAGGCTTACGCCTGACAGCGCCACACTGAAGCCCCGGCGGCCGAACAGTCGGCCAATGCGCGAGGCCCACCCCATAGAGCAGGCGGTCGGCATGGACCACTACGTCAGCGACACCGACGGGGTGGGTGGCCGCCTGAAGGTCGCCCCCGAGGACTTCCGCGTCACCGAGATAGAGGCGTTCGGCGTCGAACCGCTCGACGCGGACACCGGCGCGTACCCCCACCTCGTCTTCCGGGCCGAACTGCGGGGCTGGGACACCAACGACTTCGCGAGCGCACTCTCGGACCGGCTGGGCATCTCCCGCGAGCGCGTCTCGTGGGCCGGCACGAAGGACAAGCACGCGGTCACGACACAGCTGTTCTCGGTGAAGGGAATCGACGCCGCCGCCCTGCCGGAACTGTCCGACGCGGCGCTGGACCCGCTCGGCCGGGCCGGCCGCCCGGTCCTGTTCGGCGACCTCGCTGGCAACCGCTTCGAGATTACCGTCCGCGACGCCGACCGTCCGGACAACGCCGGGGCAGTCCTGCGGGACCTCCGCGCGTTCGCCGCCGGCGACGGCGCGCCGACGGGCGACGACGCGCCCGCGGACGGCCCCCTCCCCGACGACGCGGTGACCGTCGGCGTCCCCAACTACTTCGGCCAGCAGCGCTTTGGCTCCCGTCGCCCGGTCACCCACGAGGTCGGCCTCGCAATCGCCCGCGGCTCGTGGGAGGACGCCGTTCTCGCCTACGTGGGCAATCCCAGCGGGCGCGAGCCGGCCGCGACCCGCGAGGCCCGCACCTACGTCGAGGAGACCCGCGACTGGGCCGGCGCGCTGGACCGCCTGCCGCGGGCGCTGGGCTACGAGCGGTCCATCTGTCACCACCTCGCCGAGCACGGCGACGGCCCGGCGGCGTTCCGGGGGGCGCTCGAAACCCTCCCCTCGAACCTCCAGACGCTGTTCGTCAACGCCGCGCAGTCGTACGTCTTCAACAGAATCCTCTCGGAGCGACTGGAGCGCGGTCTCCCCTTCAACCGACCGGTCGCGGGCGACGTGGTGTGTTTCGCCGACGCGGACGCCCCCGAGGGCTTCGCGCTGCCCGACCCCGACCGGACCCAGCGGGTCGACGACGCGCGCCTGCGCACCGTCGAGCGCCACTGCGAGCGCGGCCGGGCGTTCGTCACCGCGCCGCTTGTGGGGACCGAGACGGAACTGGCCGACGGCGAACCCGGCGACATCGAGCGGTCGGTGTTGTCGGCGGTCGGCCTCGAACCGGACGACTTCGACCTGCCCGGCGAGTTCCACAGCGAGGGGACCCGCCGGGCCCTCCTCCTGCGGACGGACCTCGAAATAGCCCGGGACGGCGACGACCTCACCGTCGCGTTCGCGCTCCCGAAGGGGAGCTACGCGACGGTCGTCCTCCGGGAGTTCCGCAAGGGCGACCCGGAGGCCTGACGCCGCCGAACCGTCCGGCTTATGCCGCCGAGAGCCGCTACGTCCAGCCATGGACTGCCGGCAGTGCGCCGCGCCGCTGGACCGACCGGGCGACTACTGTCTGGTCTGTCACACTGCCAACGTCGACGCCGTGGTGCTTGAACTGGGCCGCGAGCGCGCGACGGTGACCTGCGTGTTCGAGGAGTCGGTCGTGGGCCGGCGGACGGTCACCACGACCCCGGAGGGCGAGGGCAGCAGCGAGGCGGCCGTCGTCGAACTCCGGAACTTCGCCGGGTTGGTGGCCGACGAGGTGCGGCGCAAGCGCCCCGAAGAGGTGTACGTCACCGGTGACCGCGAGGTCATCGCCGCGGTGCGGGCGCAGCTGCACAACGAGTTCTTCCGCGTCGAGGGCGAGGACCCCGTCCAGCGGGTCATCGACCGCCGTGGCGAACCCGCTCTCGAAGTCGTCGACGCCCCACCGGCCGAAAAACTCGGCGGGAGCCACACGACGCTCATCGGCGACCGGGCGGGCCAGCGCGCCATCCAGACGGTGGCGGGCCACCCCCACGTCAAGAAGGTCATCCCCGGCCCCATCGACGCCGGGGGGTCCGGCTCCCGGACCGGCGTCCGCGCGAAGGCGACGCGGGCCGACGGCAACGGCAACGTCCGCTTGCTCATCCGGGACGGCTCCAGCGTGCAGGAGAACCGCGTCGTCACGACCGCCGGCGACCGGGAACTTGGCGAGCACGTCCGCACGGACCTCAACGACGCGCTCCGCGAGGCCGAGCTACAGAGGGAGTAGCGACGTGGCCGCGCCGGCACCGACGACGCCGACCGCGAGCGCCAGCACCACCCCGCCCCGTGCCAGCGCCGGGAGCCGCGTCCCCGCGTCCAGCGCGAGCGGGGTGGCGTGGAGGACACCTAGCAGGAGGAACGCGGCCGGCTCGACGAGTTCGGGACGGGCCGTGCCGGCCGCCAGCGCCGCCAGCGAGACCACGCCCGCGTAGAGATAGCCCCGCCCCCGACCGGGGAAACCGGCGCGCTCCAACAGCCCGCCGGTCCAGCAGTAGCCAAGCGCCGCGGCGGCCGCCCACGACTCCCAGAAGGCGAGGCGTTCGGGGACGACACCGACCAGCCCGCCGGCGGTGAGCCCCATCGCAGCCCCGTTGACCGCGCCCCACGCCAGCATCGCGTCCGAAAAGCGGAGCGCCTCGGGGCCGTGCCGGACGACCGCACCGGCGAACGCCGTAGCCAGCAGCACCCACAGGCCCGCCGCGAGCCACGCCGCCGCCGGCGGGGCGGCCCACGCGAGGACCTGCGTGCCGCCCCAGCCGACAGTGCCGGCCAGCGCCCCCGCTCGGAGCGTGTCGCGTTCCGAGAGCCGTCCGGTGGTCGCCGGCGCGGCCCGCTCTAAGCGCGCTCTGACGCCGTCGGTCGCCGCCATCGTGTGGCCGGTTCGCAGCCGGCCCTAATGGCTCTAGGCCAGTTCCGCGAGGAACAGGAGCACGCTCGGGGCGGCGAGCAGGACCAGTCCGGCGACGATGAGCAGCGCCGGCACGACGAGCAGGCCCATGTCCGTCAACAGCCAGAGGCCGAGCCCGCCCAACAGGACGACGAGGCCGACGAGTCGCAGCACCCACGTCACGATTCCCTCGAACCCGGAATCAGCGATGAGGTCGACGACTTCGAGTACCTCGTCGATAGCACCCGCCGCTTCACCGTTCGGACAGTTAAGCCTGTGTGTCTGCCGGTCGCCGTCTCGAAGGGCTTATGTGCCCGCTCGGCGGACGAATGACCACTATGGCCGAACAGAAGGGACGAACCGGGAGCGCCGGCCGATTCGGCGCTCGGTACGGTCGCGTCGCGCGCCGCCGGGTCAACGAGATCGAGAGCGAGATGAACGACGACCACGCCTGCCCGAACTGCGGGGAGAAGCGGGTCGAGCGACAGGGCACCGGCATCTGGCAGTGTGGCTACTGCGACTACACGTTCGCCGGCGGCAGCTACAAGCCCGAGACCCCCGGTGGTAAGACCGTTCGCCGATCCATCCGCGCCGCGCTGGCCGAAGACGAGGAGTAAAGCGGCTCCACCCACACAGTCTACATATGAGCTACAAGTGTTCTCGCTGTAAGCGTGACGTGACGCTCGACGAGTACGGCGGCGTCCGCTGTCCGTACTGCGGTCACCGCGTCCTGCTGAAAGAGCGCGCACCCGACGTCAAAGAGATAGACGTCGAGTGAGCGACGACGCCGTTCTGACGTTCGTCTTCGACGACGCCGAGCAGGCTCGCCGGGTCGAGCGCAGCGTCCGGCCCGAGGTCGGGGCGATAGGCAGCGGGCGGACGACGGCGGCGCTCGACCGCGACGGCGCGACCGTCGAGGTCCGCGTCGAGGCGACGGA
Source organism: Haloarcula sp. MBLA0138 (assembly GCF_055632455.1). Lineage (NCBI taxonomy): Archaea > Methanobacteriati > Methanobacteriota > Halobacteria > Halobacteriales > Haloarculaceae > Haloarcula > Haloarcula sp. MBLA0138. The sequence continues at coordinate 1,887,046 of NZ_CM145746.1, forward strand.
CCTCGCGGCGCTGCGGGCCGGGCTGAACACGTGGCTGACGCTGGTCGGCGTCGCGGAGGACGCCGACGCGTCGGTCGGAGCGTGGCCAGAAGATTTATAACTGCAAGCGCGTCTCGTTGCAGGCAGCATCCCCCGAACTGCCTCTCTCCGATGACCCAGCGCGAGCCAGACACGAACCTTCTGTCGAGTACGGGCAGCGGACCAGCCGCCAGCGCTCCGGACGCCGTCCTCTACGTCGACGCGGACGCTGCCGACCGGTCGACGACGCAGTCGACGCTCGCCGACCGGGGCGACAGGTTCGAGGTCACCGCCGCCGCCGGCGTCGAGGCCGCGCTGTCCCACGCCGCCGACGGCTCGTTCGCGTGTCTCGTGGTCGACCCGGCCGGCCTCGACGGCGCGGCGCGGTTGGTCGACGTCGTCGACGCTCCAGTCGTCCTGTTCACCGAGCGGGACCCGTCAGCGCTCGACGGCGCGCTCGTCGACCGGGCGACCACGGTCGTCGAGAAGGGGCCGAACGCAGCCCACGCCGAGTTCCTCGCCGAGAAGGTCGGCAGCGTCGCCCGGCGGTCCGACGACCGCAGCGAGTACGCGTTGAGCGCGGCGCTGTCGGACATCGAGACCGGCGCTGACGACGCGGTCGCGGTTCTGACGGCCGAGGACGGCACCGTCGTCTGGGCGAGCGACCCGCTCGCCTCGCTAGTCCCGACAGCCGACATCGGTGACCCGGCGACGCTGCGGGAGTTCTTCGCGGCGGTCCTGCCCGACACCGCCGACAGGGACGCGACGCTCGCCCGCCTGTGTGACGGCCCGACGGAGACCGCAACCGTCCGCGTCACGCCCGGCGGACGGGACCGCTACCTACTGTGCCGGGAATACGACCTCCCCGCGGCGGCCAACGGGCTGGCCCTGACGCTGCTCGAAGACGTGACCGAGCGCGCCCGCCGGGAGGCCCGGACAGCACTGCTCGAACTGCTCGTCGAGCGCGCGCAGGACGGCCTGTACACGCTCAACGAGCGCGGCGTCATCGACTTCTGCAACGAGTCGTTCGCGGACAACCTCGGATACGACCCCGAGACCGTCCGCGGCATGCACGCCTCCGAGGTACTCGCCCCCGGCGAACTGACGAAAGGCCAGCGAACAATCCAGCAGCTACTCGACCGGGGGAACGAGCAGAGCACGACCGTCGACCTCACCTTCCGGCGACGCGACGGCGAAGAGCGCGAGATGTCCATCCACTACACCCTGATTCGGGACGAAGCGGGCCAGTACCGGGGACTGATGGGCGTCGTCCGGGACATCACCGAGCGCCGCGAGCGCCAGCGCGAACTCCGGGCGGTCAAGGAGCGACTGGAGATGGCCGTCGAGGGCGCGGAACTCGGCGTCTGGGACTGGCGGCCCGGGACCGGCGACGTGCGGTTCGACGAGCGCTGGACGGGCATGCTCGGCTACTCGGTCGACGAACTGGACCACTGCTACGAGACGTGGGCCGACCTCGTCCACCCCGAGGACCTCGACCGTGCCGAGGCGGCCCTCGACCGCCTCAAAGGCGGCGACATCGAGCGCTACCAGTGTGACTTCCGGATGCGAACGAAGGCCGGCGAGTGGAAGTGGATACGGGACTTCGGGAAGGTGTTCGAGCGCGACGAGGACGGCGACCCGGTCCGGGCCGTCGGCATCCATCAGGACATCACCGAGGAGAAAGAGCGCCAGCGCGAACTCGAACGCCAGCACGACGAACTGGCGATGCTCGACCGCGTCCGCGTCCTCATTCAGGACGTCATCCGCGCCCTCGGCGGCGCGGCGACCCGCGAGGAACTCCAGCGAATCGTCTGCGAGCGCATCGTCGAGTCCGAACTCTACCGGTTCGCGTGGGTCGGCGAGCGGGAGGGCGGCGACCGGATAGCGCCACAGACCGCGGCCGGTGACGGCGGCAGCTACCTCGACGAGGTCACGGTCACCGTCGGCGACACCCCCACCGGTCGGGGGCCGGTCGGCGAGGCGTTCCGAACCGGCGACGTGCAGGTCACGCAGGACATCGCGGCCAGCGAGGCCTTCGAGCCGTGGCGCGAGGCGGCGCTGGCCGAGGGGTTCCAGTCGGTCGCGGCGGTGCCACTGGCCCACGACGGCGTCGTCCACGCCGTCCTCGTCGTCTACGCGGACCAACCGGCGGCGTTCAGCGACCGCGCCGTCGAGAGCTTCAGGGTGCTGGGGGAGACCACCGGGTTCGCGTTCGCGGCCGTCCAGAACCGGCGGCTGTTGAAACGCGACACGGTCCTCGAACTGACCTTCCACACGGCCAGCGCGGACAACTGTCTGCTGCCGGTGGTCCGCGAACACGACTGCACGCTGGAGGTCGTCGGTGGGACCGACATCGGAGACGCACACCTCGAGTACGTCGAAATCGAGGGCGCGCCACCCGCGGCCGTTCTCGAGACGTTCCTGTCGTCGACCCACACCCGCGGCGGCCGGGTCGTCCGCGGCAGCGAGGACGGCGGCGTCGTCGAACTCCGGCGCGACCGGACGTTCCAGTCGCTCCTGCTCGACGTAGGCGCGCACCCGGTCGCTATCACTGCCGACGAGACCGGCGCGACGTTCGCGGTCGAGACCGCGGCCGACGCCGACCCGCGGACGATTCAGGGTGCGCTCTCCGAGCTCGTCCCGGGGCTCGAACTCGCCTCGAAGCGCGAGCGCGAGCGGACGCCGCCGTCGGCGACCGACGAGGCGGGCCTCCGCGAGCAACTGACAGACCGGCAACTGGAGATACTCCGCACGGCGTATCTCGCGGGCTACTACGAGTGGCCCCGCGACACGACCGCCGAGCAACTCGCCGAGACGCTCGACATCTCCTCGCCCACGCTCCACCAGCACCTGCGCCGCGGCGAGCGGAACCTCCTCGACGGCCTGTTGAACCTGTAACTGGTGGTCTTTCGTGACAATTGATATGGGTTTTCTCGGACGCGGAGCGAGCCGCGCCTAGTCGCCTAGGTGCGGCGTTGAATATGGAGTCGGTAGGAATTGATACTACCCGCTCATGAGTAATCAATCACCGGGTCCACAGAGCGACCAATGGCGGGGGATGACGCCACACGACCGCGGGCTCACGACGCCCATGGTCGACGACGTGTTCGACGCGCTGTCGGACTGGCGTCGGCGTGCTGTCTGCCGGTACCTCGCGACCTGCGACGACGACTCGGTCGACGTCGAGACACTCGCCGGGGCGGTCGCGCGCCGGGGTCGCGCCAGCGGCGTCGACAGCGACACCGACGCCGAGGCGATAGCGACGGCACTCGCCGAGACACATCTGCCGGAACTCCATCGGATCGGACTTCTGGACTTCGACGCGCGCAGCGAGGCAGTGAAGTACTGGGGGTCACCCACCGTCGAGAAGTGGGCCGAACACGCCGACGAAGTGACTGACCGCAACGAGTTCTGACCGATACGCCCAACTCGGTCCCCGCTGACAGCCCTCCATGGACCTCCCACCGGTCGGTCTCGGGACGATGGGCGTCGACGACCGCGCAGTCGTCCGAACTGCCATCGAGGCCGGCTACCGACACGTCGACACCGCACAGGTGTACGAGAACGAGCGCACCGTCGGCGAGGGCGTCGCCGCCGCCGACGTAGACCGCGCGGGCCTGACCGTGGCGACGAAGCTCTGGACCGACAGGCTGGCCGGCGACGCCGTCCGGCCGGGCACCGAGGCCAGTCTCGACCGCCTCGGTCTCGACGCCGTCGACCTCCTCTACGTCCACCGCCCGCGGGGCGACTACGACCCGGCGACGACGCTGCCCGCGGTCGAGCGGGTCCGCGAGGCGGGACTGGCCCGCAACGTCGGTCTCTCGAACTTCACCGCCGACCAGGTAGCCACCGCCCGCGAACACCTCGACGACATCGCCGCCCACCAAGTCGAGTTCCACCCGTTCTTCCGGTCGCCCGACCTCTTGACCGACGCACAGCGCCACGACTACCCGCTCGTGGCCTACTCGCCGCTGGCCGGCGGGTTGGTGTTCGAGGACCCGACCATCCGGGCCATCGCGGACGCCCACGACACGACGCCGGCGGCGGTCAGCATCGCGTGGGTGACCAGCTACGACGCCGTCGTCACCGTCCCCAAGGCGTCCTCGCGCGCGCACCTCGACGCGAACCTCGCGGCCGCCGACCTCGAACTGACCGCCGACGAAATCGAGCGTATCGAGGCCATCGAGCGCGAGGAAGAGCTGTTTCCGGAGTAGGACCTAGGGGCTCAGCCGCTGCCGGTCACGCGGGAAGAGGACGGCCTCGCGGATGTTCTCCAGCCCGAGCATCGTCATGACGAGGCGCTCGCCGCCCAGTCCCCACCCGGCGTGAGGAGGCATGCCGTAGCGGAACATCTTGGTGTAGTACTCGAAGGCCTCGGGGTCCAGCCCCTGCTGTTCGAACCCCGCGACGAGGTGGTCGTGGCGGTGTTCGCGCTGGCCGCCCGAGACCAGTTCCATCGACGGATGCATCATGTCGAAGCCGGTCGAGACCGATTCGTCGTCGTCGTGGTCCTTGATGTAGAAGGGCTTGATCTCGCTGGGCCAGTCGGTGATGAAGTAGTGTTCGCCGACCTCCTGTCCCAGCACGTGCTCGGCCTCGGTCGAGAGGTCGTCGCCCCACACCAGCGGCTCGTCGAGTTCGCCGGTGGCGTTGATGCGGTCGATGGCCTCCTGATAGGTCAGGCGCGGGAAGTCGCCGTCGGGCGCTTCGAACGTCTCGTCGAGGCCAAGCGCTTCGAGTTCCGCCTCGCAGTTCTCGGCGACGCCCTCGTAGGCGGCCTTGACGACGTGTTCGCAGGCGTCCATCGCCTCGGTGTGGTCGAAGAAGGCCGACTCGAAGTCGATAGAGGTGGCCTCGTTGAGGTGCCGAGGGGTGTTGTGCTCCTCGGCGCGGAAGATGGGACCGATTTCGAAGACCCGCTCCAGCCCGGAGCCGACCATCAGCTGCTTGAACAGCTGCGGGCTCTGGTTCATGAACGCCTCGCGGCCGAAGTACGTGATGGGGAACAGCTCCGTGCCGCCCTCGGTCCCCGTGGCGACTATCTTCGGCGTGTTGATCTCGGTGCAGTCGAGCGACCGGAACGCCTCGCGGACCGACCGCAGGACTTCGGCCCGAATCTCGAAGACGGCCTTGACCTCCTCTTTGCGGAGGTCCAGCGTCCGGTTGTCCAGCCGGGTCGGGAGTTCGGCGTCGACTTTCCCGGAGGGGTCCAGCGGCAGTTCGGGGTCGGCCTCCGAGACCACGTCCAGCGAGTCGGGCGTGACCTCGACGCCGGTGGGGGCGCGTGGCTCCTCCTCCACGTCGCCGGTCACGGCGATGACGGACTCGCGGTGGACGTCCAGCCCCGTCTCGACCAACTCGTCGTCCATCTCGTCTTTCTCGAACTTGACCTGAATCTTCCCGGTGGCGTCCCGGAGGATGAGAAAGGCGATGCCGCCGAGGTCCCGAATCTCGTGGACCCAGCCGGCGACGGTGACGGTGTCGCCCGGTTGTGCGTCCGCGGTGTAGGTGCGGTCGTCCATAGGCGTGCGTTCTGGTGGCCGGGACTTAAGGACAGTCTTTCGGCACAGCCGGACCACGAACGTTTGTATCGGCTGCCGTTCAACGGGTCGGTATGGGCGACGGAGAGGTCTCCATCGACGACTTGGACCGCCGTATCATCCACGCGCTCCAGCGGGACGCCAGACACGCCACCGCCAGCGAGATCGCCGAGCGCTGTGACGTGTCGGCTCGAACAGTCCGGAACCGCATCGACAAGCTCGAAGAGCACGGCGTCATCCGCGGCTACGACGTGGACGTGGACTACGAGGCCGCGGGCTATCAGCTCCACACGCTCATCGTCTGTACGGCCCCTATCCACGAGCGCGAGGAGATAGCCAGACGCGCGCTGGAGGTCCCGGGCGTCGTCGCCATCCGCGAGGTGATGACGGGTGCCGAAAACGTCCACGCCGAGGTCGTCGGGACCGACGGCAACGACCTGAGCCGCATTGGGCGCGAACTCAACGACATCGGGCTGGAGGTCGTCGACGAGGACCTCATCCGAAACGAGTACACCCGCCCGTTCCACCTGTTCGAACCCGGCGCGCCGCTCGAAGAGAACTGAATCGAAAGCCGTTTCAGAAGTATATACAATATATATTTCTGAAACAGAAGCAGAAGCTAGTGATTTATCCGGTTACGGAATGTACACACTGGTAACGTCGGCACGCGCCCGCTCACCGGTGTGACACCGGCGGCCGCGCCGTGCCGATTCGCTCCCGAACCCATCATGACTCCTCAACCCGGACCCCGAGACGTATTTGACAGCGACAGCGGACCGCCGACGGTGTTGGTCGTCTGCGATAGCCACCTCGTGGCGGCCGCGGCCGCGGAACTGACTGCCGACGCCGACGTTCGACTCCTCGCCGACCGCGACGGAATCGCCGGTCGAGCCGACGGCGTCCGGGCCACGTCCGGCGACGTGACCCGCGTCGAGACGCTGGCGGCGGCCGGTGGGGCCGAAGCCGACGCCGCGCTGGTCGCGCTCGAAACCGACCGCCAGACCCTGCTGGTCTCCCAACTCCTCCGCACGCGGTTCGACATCGACACCGTCGTCGTTCTCATCGCGGACCCGGCGTTACGCGAGGCGTTCGACGGCGTGGCGACCGCCACCGTCGACGGTGGCGCGGTTCTCGCCGACGCGCTCTGCCAGCGGACGGGAACCGCTCTCGCGCCGACCGAGTCCGCCTAACGATGCCGAAAGACCTCGAACGGGACCTCGGACTCCTCTCAGTCATCGCTATCTCCATCGGCGCGATGGTCGGGAGCGGCGTCTTCATCCTCCCCGCACTGGCCGTCAAGGACGCCGGTGCGGGCATTATCGTCGCCTACGCGCTGGCCGGCGTGTTGGTCCTTCCGGCCGCGCTGAGCAAGGCCGAGATGGCGACAGCGATGCCCGAAGCCGGCGGGACGTACGTCTACATCGAGCGGTCGATGGGGCCGCTGTTGGGCACTGTCGCGGGCCTCGGGACGTGGTTCTCGCTGTCGTTCAAGGGCGCGCTGGCGCTGGTCGGGGGCGTCCCGTATCTGGTGTTGCTGTTCGACCTCCCGATACGGCCGGTCGCGCTCGCGCTCGCCGTCGTCCTCGTCCTCGTGAACTTACTCGGAGCCGAGCAGACCGGGCGGTTGCAGGTCGTCATCGTCGGCGTGATGCTGGCCGCGATGGGCTGGTTCGTCGTCGGGGGCGGCCCGGCCGTCGACCCGGCGAGTTACGACGGCCTCTGGGCCTACGGCGTCGAGGGCATCTTCGCCGCCACGGGGCTGGTGTTCGTCTCCTTCGCCGGCGTGACGAAGATAGCCAGCGTCGCCGAGGAGGTCGAGGACCCCGACCGGGTCATCCCCATCGGGATGCTCGGCTCGCTGGGGTTTACGACCCTGCTGTACGTCCTCGTCGTCGCCGTCGTCGTCGGCCTCGTCCCGCTCCCTGACCTCGGCGCGACCGACGTCCCCGTCGCGCTCGCGGCGGACGCGGCGCTGGGGACCGCGGGCGTCGTCGCGGTCGTCCTCGCGGCGATACTGGCGCTCGTCAGCACGGCCAACGCCGGGGTCCTCTCGGCGTCGCGCTACCCGTTCGCTATGAGCCGGGACGGGCTCGCACCCGCGTCCCTCGGGAGCGTCAGCCAGCGGTTCGCCACGCCGGCCAACGCCATCACGCTCACCGGCGGCGTGATGTTGGTTCTCATCGCTTTCGTCCCGATTCTGGAGATAGCGAAGCTTGCAAGCGCGTTCAAGATACTCGTGTTCGCCATCATCAACGTCGCGCTCGTCGGGTTCCGGGAGAGCGACCACGCCGACTACGACCCCTCCTTCGAGGCTCCGCTGTACCCGTGGCTGCAGGTGTTCGGCTTCGTCACCGGGCTGGCGCTGCTGACGCAGATGGGGACCGTCGCGCTCGCCGGCGCGGCCGTCATTCTCGTCGGGAGCGCGCTCTGGTACGCGTTCTACGTCCGCCCGCGGGTGTCCCGCGAGGGGGCCATCCGCTCGGAGGCCCGCCGGACGGCCGGCCAGCGCGCGCTCGACCGGACCGCGGACGCGCTCGAACCCACGTCCGGGACGGACGTACTCGTCGCGTTGCCCGAAGGCTCCGACGGCGCGCGCGAGCGGACGCTGGTCGAGTTGGCCGGGTGGCTGTGTGACGACGACGGACGGGTCACCGTCATCCAGTTCGACGAGGTCCCCGACCAGACGCCGCTCTCGTACGCCTCGTCGGTCAAGTCGGCCTCCGACGTGGAGTTCGAGCGCCGCACCGACGGGCTCGCAAGCGAGGTCGACGCTCCGGTCGTCTACGGCGAACTCGTCAGCCACCACCCCGAGCGGGCGGTGGCGAACGCCGTCGACGACTTCGACGCCGACCTGCTGCTCGTCGACCGCACCGCCACCTTCGACGACGGACTGCTCGGCGACAGCGTCTCGCGGGTCCGCTCGGCCGCCGACTGCGACACGGTCGTGGTCGACGCCCGGGAGATACGCGACTGCGACGGGGTCACGCTCGTCGCAACCCACGGGCCCTACGACCCGCTGAAGGTCCGCTTCGGGAACGCCATCGCGGCGGCGACGGGGAGCGACATCCGGTTCGTCTACCCCCTCCCGGAGGACCCCTCCGAGGACGAACTGGCGTCGCTCTGGGCCTACCACAACGAACTGCTCGAACTGTGTGCGGGGCCGGCGACGTGTACCTTCGCGCGCCGGGACGACCTCGCGTCGGTCCTCTCGGCCGGGACGGGGAACTCGCTCGTCGTTCACGGTCTCGGCGACGGCCTCGCCGCCGGCCGCTCCGCGCGGACTCGGGCCGCCGCGGCGGCTATCGAGGACGTCGAGAACCCGTCCATATCGGTCCACCCGCGAAACGACGACTCCGGTCCGGTCGACCGCCTCCTCCGCCGTCTCGCGTTCTGAGAGCCGGCGTTACTGCGTCGCCTCGGCTTTCGCGTCCTGTGCGCCCTCGACGGTCTCGCGGACGGCCGCGACGCCCTCGTCGTGGACGAGGTCACCGACGACGATAGTGTCGGCGTGGGTCGCCATCCGCCGGGCGGAGTCGTAGTCGTGGATGCCGCCGCCGTAAAAGAGGGTGGCGTCGTCGAGCGCGTCGGCGGCCGCGCCCACGATGTCGGTGTCGCCCAGCGTCCCGGAGTACTCGACGTAGACTATCTCCTGTCCGAGCAGGTGTTCGGCGGCCTCGGCGTAGGCCGCGACCTCCTCGCCGTCGAGGTCGCAGTCGGCCTGCGTGTAGGTGGCGACGGAGGCCTCGGGGTTCATTACGATGTAGGCCTCGGTGAAGGTTCGGGACCAGTCGATGTCGTCGTCGATTCGAATCCACTCCTTGTGCGCGCCGGTGACCCACGTCACGTCGCCGGCGTTCATCACGACCGGGATGAGGTAGCCGTCGTGGCGGTCGCTGTGGACGACCGACGCGGGGTTGGAGGGCTCGATGTAGACCGGGATGTCGTGTTTCCCGCAGGCGTCGACCACGCGGGCCATCTTCTCCTCGGTCATGCCGGTGGTCCCGCCCACCTCGATGGCGTCGGTCCCCGTGGCGGCCACGTCCTCGAAGGTCTCGCCGTCGACCAACGTCTTGTCCGGGTCTATCTTCACGATGTGGTCCCAGTCCGCCCAGTCGCTCATACCTGCCTGACTTGCGCGTGGCCGTATAACCGCTTCGGAAGGGGGAACTCCCGCGACGCCGCGCCCCGCCCGACCGCTTTTGTCCGTCCCGGCCCACGGGACGGCCATGCAGCAACTCACGACGGTCGAGCAGGTCCACGAGGACGGGTCGTACCTGTTCACTGCGACCGACCCCTACGGCGACTCCGAGGAGGTCGTCCTCGTCCCCTGCGAGGACGGCGTCTCGGCGTGGGTCAACCGCTGTACGCACGAGGACCAGCGCTTCGACACCGGCCGGGGCGTCCCGATGCGGGACGGCGAACTGATATGTCCGCGCCACGGGTCGCTTTTCGACGCCTGCGAGGGCGACTGCGACAACGGCGAGGCCGCCGGGACGACGCTGCCCGGCGTCGAGGTCGCACAGCGCCACGGGACGGTCTTTCTCGTCGACGACGACTACGAGTTCGACCACGAGGGCGGCGTCGACGACGACGGGCCGAGTTCCACCTCGCACCTGCAGTTGTGAATCCGGCACCGAGCGGGCACCGCGACCCGACGACCGAAGCGGGTGGCGGGTACGCTTGCACGAACCACGGAGGATATAGTCGGCCGGGTCCTTAGGTGGAGCCAATGACGGACGGACGCGTCGGGACGCTCATGGCACAGTCCACGCTGGAGACGTGGGTCGAGAGCGGCGACGCCCCGGGCTGGGTCGCCGACCACTGGCGGACGTTCCGGGAGGGGCTGTTGGGCGAGCGCAACGGCTCGCCGTTCCCCTGTTTCTTCGGCGTCGAGTCGGTCCAGCGGGGCGACCCGCTGTACACGGTCGTCCCGTCGACGCACCACACCGACGCCCTGCTGTCGTTCCGTGACACGCTCGCCGAGTACGTCGGGCGCTACGGGGACGGGAGCGACCGCGCGTCGCTGGTGACTTTCTTCCGGCCGCCCGAACGCCCTCTCTCGGAGGCCGAGTACCACGACACGCTCTGGCACGTCCTCCAGTTCCTCCACCTCCACGACCCCGCGCCGTGGCCCGCCGACATCCCGACCGACCCCGACGACTCCCACTGGGAGTTCTCCTTCGCCGGCGAGCCGATGTTCCCGACCTGTCGCGCGCCGTTTTACGACGACCGCAAGAGCCGCTACTGTCCGGTGGGGCTGGAAATCACCTTCCAGCCACGCGCCCTGTTCGAGGCGATGGACGTGACCGCCGACACCGAGGCCGGCCAGCACGCCCGCGACGTGATTCAGGACCGCCTCGAAGACTACGACGGCGTCTGCCCGCACGCCGACCTCGGCGACTGGGGCGTCGAGGGCGACCGCGAGTGGCCCCAGTACATGCTCGCCTCGGACGAGGAACAGGCCCCCGACGAGTGTCCGATGACCGTCACGCGGGACCACCCGCGGTTCGACCCGGCGTTCGACCCCGGCGTCACGACGGGCGCGGTCCGGGGCGATGACTGACTACGCCGACGCCGTCCTCGTCCTCGTCGACTTCCAGCGGGGGTTCGACGCCGACGGGTGGGGCGAGCGCAACAACCCCGCGGCAGAGGCCCGCGCCACCGACCTGCTGGCGGCGTGGCGCGGGGCCGACCGCCCGGTCGTCCACGTCCGCCACGACTCGACGGAACCGGACTCGCCGCTGCGGGGGGACCGGCCGGGGTTCGCCTACGCCGACGGGTTCGGTCCCGAGGGTGACGAACCGGAGTTCGTCAAGCGGGTCAACGGTCCGTTCGTCGACACCGACCTCGACGCGTGGCTCCGCGAGCGCGGCCACGAGCGCCTCGTCGTCTGCGGGCTGACGACCGACCACTGCGTCTCGACGACGGCCCGGACGGCGGAGAACCGCGGCTACGAGGTCGCCGTCGTCGCGGACGCGACGGCGACGTTCGGACGGTCCCTCGACGGCGAGGAGTTCGACCCCGAAACCGTCCACCGGACGGCGCTGGCCCACCTCGGCGGCGAGTTCGCGGCCGTCGTCCGGACCGCCGACCTGCTGTAGCCGGGGGGTCAGTCGTCCAGTTCCGCCTGCCACTCCCGAACCGTACTCTCGGTGACGCCCTGTACCTCGCTGGCAACGGCGTCGGCCTCGGCCGTCCGCAGGGCGTCGAGGTCCCCGACCCCGGCGGCCGCCAGTTTCTCGGCGGTCGCCGAGCCGACGCCGTCGAGGTCTTCGAGGTCCTCGACCGCGTTGCGCGCCCGGTACTCCTCGTAGTTGCAGATGGGACAGCCGAGTTCCCACGGGTCGTCGCTGTCGGGGTCGACGACCAGTTCGGGCAAGTCGTGCTCGTCGCAGTACTCGTCGGTCACCGCGATGTCGCCGTTGCGGGGCAGGGGCAGCGAGTAGTCGCAGTCGGGATAGCGGGTACAGCCGACCAGCCGAGAGCCCGACCGGAGGTGTTTGATGGCGAGTTCGCCGCCCTCGGCCGCTTCGGCGTCGTCGCCGTCCGCCGGGACCCCACACTCCGGACAGACGCCGATGACCTCGTCCTCGCTCTCGTCGGCCTTCTCGGCCTCGCAGCGGGGACAACCGTGGACGAACGTGTCCCGACCGGCGAGCATCTTCACGTGGTGCATCTCGTGGTCCTCACAGTAGTCGTCGAGCACGAGCGGTTCGCCCGTCGAGGGCAGCGGGAGCGTGTTCCGGCACTCGGGGAAGCCGTCACAGCCGACGAAGTACGACCCCTGCCGGGAGCGACGCACCAGCATGTCCTCGCCACACTCCGGACACGGTCCGAGGGTGCGGTCGGCCTTCAGGGACTCTTGGAGGTGGTCACCGACCTCCTCGCGGGACTCGCGCAGTTCCTCGAAGACCCGTTCGAGCATCTCGCGGGACTCGTCGGTCACGTCGTCGAGCGTGGCCTCGCCGTCGGCGATGGCGGTCATGTCCGCCTCCAGTCGCGCGGTCATCTCCTCGCTGACGACGTGGTCGGCGAACTCCTCGGCGGCCTCGACGACGGCCATCGCCAGCCGGGTCGGTCGGGGCGGGTCGCCCTCGATGTAGCCGCGGTCGTACAGCTTCTCGATGGAGTTGTGGCGCGTACTCTTCGTGCCCAGCCCCCGGTCCTCCATGGTGCGGATGAGCCGCGACTGGCCGTACCGGCGCGGCGGTTGGGTCTGCTTGGCCGCCAAGCTGACCTCGGAAATCGACAGCGCCTCCCCCTCCGTCACGTCGGGCACGTGGGTCTCGCCGGCGCTGGAGTAGGGGTAGACGGCGTGGTAGCCCGGTTCGACGAGGCGCTTGCCGTTGGCCTTCAGCGACCGGCCCGCGGCCTCGGCGACGACGCGGAGGTGTTCCCACGTCGCCGGCTCGGCGACGGTGGCGAAAAACCGCCGGACGACGAGTTCGTACAGCTCCCACTCGTCCTCCGAGAGTTCGGCCTTCGGCGGCAGTTCGCCGGTCGGGTGGATGGGCGGGTGGTCGGTCGTCTCCTCGTCGCCCTCCGTCGCGGTCACGTCGTCCTGTTCGAGCAGGGACTCGGCGTCCGCGCCGAAGGCCGAGCCGACGAACTCGTCGAGCAGCGTCTCCTCGTCCACGTCCTCGGGGTAGACGGTGTTGTCGGTTCGGGGGTAGGTGATGTAGCCGGCGGTGTACAGCTCCTCGGCGATTGACATGGCCCGCTGGGCAGAGTAGCCAAGCGACCCCGCCGCGGAGATGAACGCCGTCGTGTTGAACGGCGTCGGCGGGCTGTCGGTGCGGGTCCGTCGGCGGACGCTCGTGACGGTGGCCGCGCTCGCCCCGCGCAGGTCGGCGTCGGCGGCCTCGGCCTCGCTCTCGTCCCAGACGCGCTCGGCCTCGGTGCCGTCGTCGTCGTAGAAGTACTGGGCCTCGAAGTCGGTGTCGTCCTTCCGGAGGTCGGCGGTTATCTCCCAGTAGTCCTCGGGGTCGAACGCCTCTATCTCGCGCTCGCGGTCGACGATGAGCTTCAGCGTCGGCGACTGAACCCGGCCCACGGAGATGAAGTCGTCGCCCAGTTGCCGGGCCGACAGCGAGAGGAACCGCGTCAGCGCCGCGCCCCACACGAGGTCGATAATCTGGCGGGCCTCACCCGCTGCCGCGAGGTCGAAGTCGAGGTCGTCGGGGTCGGCGAAGGCCTCCCGGACCTCCCGCTCGGTGATGGAGGAAAAGCGGACCCGCTCGATGGGCGCGTCGGTCTCTGCGCGGATGAGTTCGTAGGCCTCCTTGCCGATGAGTTCGCCCTCGCGGTCGTAGTCGGTGGCGATGACGGCCTCGTCGGCCCGGCGGGAGAGCTGTTGGAGCGTCTCGACGATGTTCTCCTGTGTCGGCTCCTTGCGCACCTCGGCGTCGATGAGCTCGACCGGCTCGACGTCGCGCCAGTCGCTGTACTCCGGCGGGAAGTCGACGCCGACGACGTGGCCCGACAGCCCCACGACGCGGGTGTCCCCCCACCGGTAGACGTTGACGCCGTTCCGGCGCTCGGCCGACGCCGACCCCTCGGAGAGGATGTCGGCGATACGCCGGGCGGCGTTGTCCTTCTCGGTGATTATGAGCCGCATCGGCGCTCACCTGTCTCGGTCATTGCGGGTCGCTACGCCGCGACGCGTACTAAGGGCTTTCGGCGTAATCGACCGACAGCGCGGGTGTGCGGGCGCTCGCTGCGGGTGGGCACGGGCGTCGCGCGCCGCGCCCACGCGGGAGGTGAAACCGAACGGCTCTTGTCCGACACGCGCCGAGTCGGGAGTATGGACCGACGGACCGCCCGCGCGTTGCGCGCCGTCGCCGCCGCGCTGACCTTCGCCACGGCGGCGTTTCACCTCTGGTGGGGGCTGCCCCGCGCCATCGTCTACCTCATGGCGATAGACCAGTGGTTCGGGGGATGGCTGCCGCCGGACCCCCGGCCGTTCCTCTTCGTCCCCTTCGCGCTCGCCCTGCTCGCCGGCCCGTATCTGGTCACCCGCCGCGTCCTCGCGCTCCGGGACGCCTACGTCGCGGGGACGGTGATGCTCGCCCTCTCCATCGCCGGCTGGGCGTTCTGGCACACCACCGGCCACGGCGCGTTTCTGGTCGGCGGCGCGGAGACGACCGCCACCGGCCACACCCACGGCCAGTCCAGCGTCGTCCACCTCCTGCTCGACCACTACGTCACCGAACCCGCCGAGTCGGCCATCAAGACCATCGAGGGCGTCGCCGTCGCTGTCTTCGTGACGCTGCTGTGGCGCGACCCGGCGCTGTTACCGGCGGCGCGCGGGAGCGACTCCTCGGGCGACTCGACCGAGCAGTAACCCGCTCCCGCCGTCGCTCGCGGTCAGTCGTCCAGTTCCTCGCGCAGCAGGCCGTTGACATCACCGGGGTCTGCGCTCCCCCCGGTCTTGCCCATCACCTGTCCGACGAGGAAGTTCAGCGCGCCGTCCTCGCCGCTGTGGTAGTCCTCGACGGCGTCGGGGTTCTCCGCGATGGCCGCTTCCACGGCCGCCTGCACCTCGTCGCCGGAGGTCTTGCCCAGCCCCTCGCGCTCGACGACGGCGTCGGGGTCGTCGCCTTCGTCCAGCATGTCCCGCAGGACCGTCTCGCGGGCGTTCTTGGCCGTTATCTCGTCCTCGGCGACGAGTTCGACCAGCCGGGTCACCTCGTCGAAGCGGTCGTCGACGTCGGTTATCTCCATGTCGCGGTAGTTGAGCTCCCCCAGCAGGTTGTCGGCGACCCACGTCGCCGCGAGGTCGGCGTCGAAGCGCTCGGCGACGCTCTCGAAGAAGTCCGCGACCTGCTTCGTGCTGGTGAGCTTCGCGGCGGCCTCCTCGCTGAGGCCGTACTCGGCGACGAACCGCTCGCGGCGGGCGTCGGGCAGTTCCGGAATCGAGAGTTCGGCCTTCCAGTCGGCGACCCGCAGGGGCGGGAGGTCGGCCTCGCGGAAGTAGCGGTAGTCCTTCTCCTCCTCCTTCGAGCGCATCGAGACGGTGTTGCCGTGGGTCTCGTTGAAGTGGCGCGTCTCCTGTTCGACCGCCCGGCCGGACTGGATGAGCTTGCGCTGGCGGGAGGCCTCGAACGAGAGGGCCTGCTCCGCGCCCTTGTGGCTGGAGATGTTCTTGACCTCGGTGCGGTTGGCGTCCTCCAGTACGGACTCGTCGATAGCGCCGTCGGCCCCCACCTCGCCCGCGTCGACCATCGAGAGGTTGGCGTCGATGCGGAGACTGCCGTCCCGCGTCGGGTCGAACACGCCCAGATACTCCAGCACCTCCTCCAGTTTCTCCAAGAAGGCCCGGACCTCGGCGGGGTCCCGGAAGTCCGGTTCGGTGACGACCTCCATCAGCGGCGTGCCCGCGCGATTGTAGTCGACGAGCGTGTAGTCGGCCCGGTCGATGGAGCAGGTGCGCGACTCCAGCGGGCCGGTGCCCTCGCGGACGTGCTTGACGGAACCGGGGTCCTCTTCGAGGTGGGCACGCCGAATGGCGACGCTGCGGCGCTCGCCCGCCACGGTGAAGGCCAGTTCCCCGTCCTGACAGATGGGGGCGTCGTACTGCGTTATCTGGAAGTTCTTCGGCAGGTCGGGGTAGTAGTAATTCTTCCGGTGGAACGTCGTCTCGTCGGGTACGTCGGCGTCGACGGCCTTGCCGACCTTCACCGCGGCCTCGACGGCCCCCTCGTTGACGACCGGGAGCGCGCCGGGCAGGCCGAGACACACCGGGCAGGTGTGGGTGTTGGGCTCGGCGTCGGTCACATCGGTCGAGCAGCCACAGAATATCTTCGTCTCCGTCTCCAACTGGACGTGGACCTCCAGCCCGATGACGGCCGCGAGTTCGCGGGACTCGGCGGCTTGTGCAGTCATTACCCGCGGTTCGGCGGCCGCCGGCTAAAGGCTAACGACCCCGTGCGGTCGCTCGCCGCCGACCGCTCGCGCCGCAAACACCCCTCTAGGGGCGAGTGCGTATTCAGAACTGATACTGCCGTCGTCAGTTTCTATAGGGGTTGGCACGGTCGATGGGACGTGACGCTCTCGCGGTTCATCGACGACGTGCGGGCGGCCGAGAAGACGCTCACGGTGTTCAACGCCGACGAGCCAGCGCCGCTGGTCCGGATGCTGAAGGGGATGGTCGACGCGCCCGCAGTGACCGTCAGAGAGAGCGAACCGGTCGACGACGGGCCGGCAAACGTCGCGGTGCTGGAGAGCGAGGACGGGACCGAATTGGCCGTCTCCACCATCGGCGACGTCGGCGACAGCGTCCTGATGGTCAACTCCGACCTCTACGTCACCGGGACGCGCGCCGTCGACGAGGTGGACACGCCGGACGTGTTGGCGAGGTTAGACGAGACGACGTTCTCGGTCGACGGGAAGCAGAAGATGCTGCTCATCGAGATGTCCCGGCACATCGAGGCGCTGGCCCACGAACACGGTGACGGGGCGTTACACTCGGGGTTTCAGCACCTCTCGCGCATCGAGGACGAACACGGGACCAAGCGCGTCTACGAGCGACTGGCCGGGACGGACGCGGCGGTTCACGTCTACGGCGTCCCCGACGGGTCCCCCGGCCTCGACGGGGCCGCCGTCCACGGCGACGACGGTGCGGAACTCCGCCGCTCGTGGTTCGTCGTCCACGCGGACTGTCCCGACGGCATGCGTGCGGCGCTGGTCGCCGAGGAGACCGGGCCGAACGAGTGGCGGGGCTTCTGGACGTTCGACGCCGACGTGACCGCCGAGGTGGCCGCGTACCTGACCGACGCGTATCACGCGTGATACTGGAGTGGTCGGTTCCGCGAACGGTTCCCGGCGGTTCCGGCGACGGGAGCCGTGACCGACGTGTCACATTCTTTGTCAATGTCTGACGTAAGTTTATGGGGGCACGGACGGTCCCTTACGCGTATGTGCGGCAACCGCGTCGAGGAACTCGAAGCGCGCGTCAAGGAACTCGAAGCCTCGGTCGAGGGGCTGACCGACGAACTCGTCGAGTGTAAGGTTCGTCTCCGCGAACTGGAGAACACCGTCGACGAGGACATGGGCTTTGGCTCCCACGCCGCGCCGGCCGCCGAGGCCGACGCGCCGCCGGAGAACGACAGCGCGTCGCCGCCGGAGAACGACGCCGCGGCGGCGGCCGACGACGGCGGCGACATCGTGACGGCCGGGGCCGACACACCTAACACGGAGGCTCCCGAGGAGTCGGACAACATGGAGGATGCCCCCGCCGCGTCCGACGCCGACTCCGAGGAGACGGAGTCGGAGTCCGACATCATCGTGGCGTAGGCGGCCCACCACCGCATGCACATCAAAGAGCTCGTCCTCGACAACTTCAAGAGCTTCGGACGGAAGACCCGCATCCCGTTTTACGACGACTTCACGACCATCAGCGGCCCGAACGGCTCCGGCAAGTCCAACATCATCGACGCCGTCCTGTTCGCGCTCGGTCTGGCCCGCACCTCCGGCATCCGGGCCGAGAAGCTGACCGACCTCATCTACAACCCCGGCCACGCCGACGAGGACGTGGCCGTCTCCGGGGAGCGGGAGGCGAGCGTCGAGGTCATCCTCGCCAACGAGGACCGCACCCTCGACCGCTCGCAGGTCGTCAACGCCGCCGGCACGGAGGACGTCGGCGACGTGGACGAGATATCGATTCGCCGCCGGGTCAAGGAGACCGAGGACAACTACTACTCCTACTACTACATCAACGGCCGCTCGGTCAACCTCTCGGACATCCAAGACCTGCTGGCACAGGCCGGCGTCACCCCGAAGGGTACAACGTCGTCATGCAGGGCGACGTGACCGAAATCATCAACATGACGCCGGGCGCTCGCCGCGAGATAATCGACGAGATAGCGGGCGTCGCGCAGTTCGACGCGAAGAAGGCCGACGCCTTCGACGAACTGGAGGTCGTCCAAGAGCGTATCGACGAGGCCGAACTCCGCATCGAGGAGAAACGCGACCGCCTCGACCAACTCGAAGACGAGCGCGAGATGGCCCTGCAGTATCAGGACCTGCGCGACGAGAAAGCGGAGTACGAGGGGTACCGCAAGGCCGCCGAACTGGAGGACAAGCGCACGGAACTCGACGCCGTCGAGGACGACATCGACGGACTGGAGGCCGAACTCGCCGACCTGCAGGCCGAACTCGACGAGCGACAGGGGAAGGTCGTCCGACTGGAGGACGAACTGCACGAGCTCAACCAAGAGATAGAGCGCAAGGGAGAGGACGAACAACTCGCCATCAAGCGCGACATCGAGGAGATAAAGGGCGACGTCTCCCGGCTGGAGGACAAGATCGAGTCCGCCGAGGCGGCCGTCGAGGACGCCGAGAACGAGCGCCGGCAGGCGTTCGTCAAGATAGACCGCAAGCAGGAGACCATCGACGACCTCGAGGCCGACATCCGCGAGACGAAAGTCGAGAAGTCCAACGTCAAGGCCGACATCGCCGAGAAGGAGTCCGCGCTCGCGGACGTCCAACAGCGCATCGACGAGGTCGGCGAGGAGTTCGAGGAGGTCAAGGACGAACTCGAAACCAAGCGCGACCGGCTGGAGGCGCTGAAAAGCGAGAAGAACGACCTCCAGCGCGAGCAGGACCGCCTGCTCGACGAGGCGCGCCGGCGCTCGAACGCCGAGGACGAGAAGCGCGAGACTATCGAGGAGTTGGAGGCGAAAGTTCCGGAACTGGAGGCCGACATCGACGACCTCGAAGCGGAACTGGAGAAGGCCCGACAGAACAAGGAGACCATCGGCGAGGTGGTCGACGACCTCCGGGCCGAGAAGCGCGACCTGCAGGCCGACCTCGACGAACTGGAAGACGAGATAAGCGCCAAGCAACAGGAGTACGCCCAACTCGAAGCCAAGGCCGGCGAGGACGGCGACTCCTCGTACGGCCGGGCCGTGACGGCCGTCCTCAACGCCGACCGTGAGGGCGTCCACGGCACCGTCGGCCAACTGGGCGGGGTCGACCCCGAGTACGCCACGGCCTGCGAGACGGCCGCCGGGGGGCGACTCGCCCACGTCGTCGTCGACGACGACGGCGTCGGCCAGTCCTGCATCGAGTACCTGAAATCGCGCAACGCCGGCCGGGCGACGTTCCTGCCCATCACGCAGATGCAGCACCGCTCGCTGCCGTCGCTGCCCTCCCACGACGGCGTCGTCGACTTCGCGTGCAACCTCGTCGACTTCGACTCTGAGTACGCCGGCGTCTTCTCGTACGTGCTGGGCGATACGGTCGTCGTCGAGGACATGGACACCGCCCGCGAACTGATGGGCGACTACCGCATGGTGACCTTAGAGGGCGACCTCGTCGAGAAGAGCGGTGCGATGACCGGGGGGTCCTCCTCGGGGACGCGCTACTCCTTCTCGGGCGGGGCCGGCAAGCTCGAACGGGTCGCCACGCGAATCACCGAACTCGAGGACGAGCGCGCCGACGTTCGCGCGGACCTGCGCGACGTGGAGGAGCGCCTCGAAGACGCCCGCGACCGCGAGTCCGACGCGACCGAACAGCTGCGCGACATCGAGACTAGCATCGAGCGAACCGAGGGCGAGAAAAGCGAGACCGAGGCCCGCATCGAGGAACTGGAGGCCGACCTCGAAGAGATTCAGGCCGACCGCGAGTCCGTCGCCGACGAGATGGACGAACTGGAGGCCGACATCGAGGCCAAAGACGAGGCCATCGCCGACCTGCAGGCCGACATCGACGAACTGGAGGCGGAGGTCGCCGACTCCGAACTGCCGGCTCTCACGGACGAGCGCGAGGCCATCCGCGAGGACATCGACGCGCTGGAGGACCGGATGGACGACCTCGACGCCGAGTTGAACGAACTGCAACTGGAACAGCAGTACGCCGAGGACGCCATCGACGACCTCCACGACACCATCGAGGCAGCCCAGAACCGGAAGGCCGAGCAGGAAGAGCGCATCGCCGACCTCGAGGACCGAGTCGCAGAGAAGCGCGAGCGGAAGGCCGAGAAAGAGCAGGCCGTCGCCGAACTGGAGGACGAACTCGCGGACCTCAAGGCCGAGCGCGAGGAGCAACGCGAGGCGCTACAGGCGGCCAAGGAGGCCCGCGACGAGCAGCAGTCGGCCGTCGCCGACGTGGAGCGGGACCTCGACGACCGCACCGAGGAGCGCGACCGCTTGGCGTGGGAGATAGACGAACTCGAGGCCCAAGTCGGCGACTACGACCCCGAGGACGTGCCCGACCACGACACCGTCGAGGCCGAAATCGAGCGGCTGACCGGCGAGATGGAGGCCTTGGAGCCGGTCAACATGCGCGCCATCGAGGAGTACGACCGCGTCGAGGCCGACCTCGACGAACTCGAGGAGAAGAAGGCGACGCTGGTCGAGGAGGCGGAGGGTATCAGAGAGCGCATCGACACCTACGAGGCCCGCAAGAAGGAGACGTTCATGGAGTCGTTCGACGCCATCAACGACCAGTTCGAGGACATCTTCGAGCGCCTCTCGAACGGCACCGGCCACCTCCACCTCGAAGACGAGGACGACCCGTTCGAGGGTGGCCTGACGATGAAGGCCCAACCCGGCGACAAGCCCATCCAGCGGCTCAACGCCATGTCCGGCGGCGAGAAGTCCCTCACGGCGCTGGCGTTCATCTTCGCCATCCAGCGACACAATCCCGCGCCGTTCTACGCGCTGGACGAGGTCGACGCCTTCCTCGACGCGGCCAACGCCGAACTGGTCGGCGAGATGGTCGACGAGCTGGCCGGCGACGCCCAGTTCGTCGTGGTCTCGCACCGCTCGGCCCTGCTGGAGCGCTCCGAGCGGGCCATCGGCGTGATGATGCAGGGCGACAACGTCTCGGCCGTGACGGGCATCGACCTCTCCGGCGAGAGCGACAACGAGGAGGTGCCGGCCGACGACTGAGCCATGACCGACGACATCCCGCTCGATATCACCGGACACGAAGAAAGGGAGCCGCCCGGCGGCACCGACAACCAAACGGGGAGCGACGCGACCCGTGAAGACGGGGAGCCCCCCGGCGGCGTCGACCTGCCCGACGGCACCGACGGCGAGGACGACGTGGAGCCGGTCGAGGTCCTCGTCCAGTTGGCCGACGACGGCGAGATAGACCCGTGGGACATCGACGTGGTCCGGGTGACCGACAAGTTCCTCGACCGACTGGACGACGCGGACCTCCGGACCTCGGGGCGGGCGCTGTTTTACGCCTCCGTGCTCGTCCGGATGAAAAGCGACGCGATGCTGGGCGAGGACGAGGGCGAAGACGAGCCGGCCGAGCCGTGGGAGCAGGCGATGGCCGAGGACGCCCCCATCGAGGAGCCCGACCCGTTCGCGTCGCTCGAATCCGAGATGGACCGGCGGCTCGAACGCCGGCGCGCCCGCGGGATGCCCCAGACGCTGGACGAACTGGTCCGTGACCTCCGGGACGCCGAGCGGGACACGTGGTGGAAGGAGTCCCGCGAGTACGACACCAGCGACTCCCCCAGCGGGTTCCAGCGGGGGACACAGGAACTGGACTACCGCGGGGCCGACGACATGCGACTGGACGAGGAGCCCTCGGCGGCGGACGTGACCGGCACGGCCCACGCCGAGAACATCGACGACATCATCGACGACGTACACGGCGCGGTCCGGGAGCACTACGAGCAGGGCCGCGAGGAGGTGCTGTACCGCGAGGTCCAGACCGCCGGCGGCACGCGCGTCGAGACGTTCCTCGGCCTGCTCTTTCTGGCCCACCGCGGGCAGGTCCGCCTCCAGCAGGACGACCTCTTTGGCGACCTCTGGATTCAGGACCCCAACGCGGCGGGGGGCTCCGAGGAAGCGCTGGCGGACTGACTACTCGCCGAGGCGGGCGACGACGAACGACTCGACGGGGGCCGAGTACTGCATCAGGAGCGTGCCGACGACGCTCAACAGCAGGACGTACCCGACAGCGAAGGAGTACAGTGTGGTGGCCGTCGCGGGCGCGAGCGTCGTCCCGGCACCGGCCAGCGCGACGGTGGCGACGATGAGCGAGAACTCCCCGCGGGTGACGAGTCCGAGGCCGACGCGGGTCGACCGGCGCGTACCGAGCCCGTAGGCGCGCCCGCCTAGATAGCCCGAGAACAACTTCGCGGGGACGGTCACGGCCGCCGCCGCGAGGACGAGGCCGGCCACGCCGGCCACCAACACGGGGTCGGCCTCGATGCCGATGTAGAAGAAGAAGACGGCGGCGAAGGTGTCCCGGAGGGGTTCCAACAGGTCCGCCAGTTCGTGGCCGTGGCTCGTCGCGGCGAAGCCCATCCCGACGAGGAAGGCCGCGACGGCCTCGCTGACGCCGACAGCCAGCGCCGCGCCGGCGACGAGGACGGTGATTCCGAGCGTCCGCAAGACGGTCAGTTCCTGCGAGGACGTGGCGAGCGCCCGCTCGAACCACGCCGTCCCGAGGACGGCCGCGAGGGCGAGCGCGAGGATGAACCCGACGGCGACGGCCACAGACGCGGCCGCGCCGGCGAGGTCGCCGCCGCCGGTCACCAGTGCCGCGGCGACGGTGAGATAGACGGCGACGACGAGGTCCTCGAAGACCAGCGTCCCCAGCAGCGGGTCGGCCTCGTCGTTGGCTATCCACCCGAGGTCGATGAGCGACTTCGTGACGATGGCCGACGAGGAGACGTAGACGACGCCCGCCGTCAGCAGCGCCGCCAGCGGGTCACCGAAGAACGCGAAGCCGACGACCACCCCCACGGGGAAGTTGACCAGCAGGTCGACGCCGCCGGCCCGGGCCACCCGGTCGCGACTCGCCAGCAGGCGCTGGGGGTCGACCTCCAGCCCGAGGAAGAAAAGCAGGAAGACGATGCCGAGTTCCGCGCCGAGCGTGACGAACTCGCCGGCGGCGACGCTGGGCAAGGCGTAGCCGCCGACCGAGAGCCGTCCGGCTACCGACGGCGACAGCCCCATCCCGGCGACGATGTAGAAGGGGATGACCGACTTGTCGAGGCGGGCGGCGACCGCGCCCGCGACCGCGACGGCGGCGAACAGCACGCCGACTTCGAGCAGGTCAGCCACGCGTCTCCACCCCCATCGGGGTCAGTCGGCCCCCGACAGCAGCCCCTCGAACGCGTCACAGCTCTCCCTGTCGCCGACGACGACCATCGTGTCCCCGGCCCGGAGTTCGGTGTGGGCGACGCCGCTCGCGACCACCGCGTCGTCGCGCTGGATGGCGACGACGGTGACGCCGGTCCGTTTGCCCGCGTCGGCGTCGGCGAGGGTCTGGCCGACCAGTTCCGCTCCCTCGTCGACGGTGTACCACTCGAGGAGAGTCCCGTCGCCGAGCAGTGTCCGGACGGACTCGGAGGCGACCGGTTGGAAGTACGCCCCTTCGAGGACGGTGCCGACCAGCCGCGCCTCGCGGTCGGTGAGTTCGAACAGCGCCTCGGAGTCGGCGTCCGGGCCGGGCTTCAGGTACACCTGTCGCTTCCCGGTGTTGTGGGTGACGACGACCAGCCGCTCCCCGTCGCCGATGTCGACCTCGTGTTTCTTGCCCACGCCGGGCAGGTCGCTCTCGGTGACGTCCATACCCGCGTGGTCGGTCCCGGTCGACATAACAGTAGTTGTAGATACGATTTCTCTATTCGTTCAGTCTCTGAAACGGCTGCTCAGTGAGCCTGCGTATTGACCACCAGCATCCGCGCGAGCGGAGCGAGTGCGGTTCACCGACGGCGAGGCGGGAGGCCGAGCCGTCGGCCTTTTTCACCCACGTTTTTGCCGGGAGGGTTCCCACAGCGAGCGGAGCGAGCGAGGAAACCCGACCGGGAAAAAGGTGGTCTGCTTCCTCACAAGGATTAATCGCTGTCAACGCAACGATGGCGACCGAAGATGAGCAGATTCGAGTTAGCGATGCGGTGAAGCGAGAACTTGACCGCCGCCGGGAGGGCGAGAGCTATAACGATGTGTTGCAGCGGATGCTTGAGGACGACCGCGACCTCATGGCTGGGTTCGGACGGTGGTCGGACGAACGGGCTGACCGGGCCCGAGAGGCACGTGAGAAGTCCAAGCAGAAGTCGAAAGACCGGGTGCATCGGCTGGCAGACGACGGATGAAAGTACTCGACGCGACGTTTCTCATCGACTATCTCGACGGCGTCGACGCCACCGCCGAGTATCTACTGGCCCATGACGATGCCCGGTTCGTCTTCCCGGCCCCAGCGTACGCCGAGGTCCTTGTCGGAGAGGGGAACGCCCCGGACAGCGACGTAGCAGCGGTCAAAGCCGCCCTCTCGTGGGGTGACGTTACGAGACCGACGAGGAGACAGCAGAGATAGAATCGCCGTATTCGCAACAACCGATACCGCCACGGGCGAACAGGACTAAAGCCGTCGAGTCCCAAGTCGGAGTGAATGGACGAGCAGTCGCCGCCCGCGGACGTGCCCGACCCCGAAGGGCTGGCCGACGCCTTCAGCGTCTACGAGGTCACCCCGACGGACGACGGCGTCCGCTACTACGGCGAGCCCCTGACCGACCGCGACCAAGTAGTGCAGACCCTCGGCCCGGCGTTCCGGCGGCGGGGCTACCGCGTCCGACTCAAGCAGGAGATGGGCGAACACGTCCTCGTCGCCACGGAGCGCTCGCTGGGCGTCGACGGCGTGCCGTGGACGAACGTCCTGCTGGCAGTGCTGACGCTGCTGTCGACGCTGTACGCCGGCACCCGCTGGTACGGCCTCTCGGTCGCCGAGAACCCGGCGGCGCTGCTACAGGCGTGGCCGTTCGCGCTCTCGGTGCTGGGCGTACTCGCGGTCCACGAGTTCGGCCACTACGCCCTCAGCCGCCACCACGAGGTCCAGTCGAGCCTGCCGTACTTCATCCCGTTGCCGAACCTGCTTGGTACCCTCGGGGCGGTCATCAGCATGAACGACAACATCCCCGACCGGAAGGCGCTGTTCGACATCGGCGTCGCCGGACCGCTTGCGGGACTGGTCGCCACCGTCGCGGTGACCGCCGTGGGCGTCACGCTGGAGCCGGTCCGGCTCGCCGGCGGTATCGCCACGCAGGTGGAACTTGGCTACCCGCTGTTGGTCCGGGGCGTCGCCGCGCTGTTGGGCGAGCAGTTGGTGTACCCCGACCCCTCGGTTGTCGCCAACCCCGTCGTCATCGCCGGCTGGGTCGGCGCGTTCGTCACGTTCCTGAACCTGCTCCCGGTCGGGCAACTCGACGGCGCGCACGTCGCGCGGGCGCTGGTCGGTGACGCCTTCGCCCGGGTCCAGTTGGCGGTCCCCGTCGCCCTGTTCGGGCTGGCCGGCTACCTCGTCGCCTTCGAGGGGGGCCGCGCGGCCCCGTTGTGGGGGTTCTGGGGCGTCCTGACGCTGGCGTTCAGCCGCGTCCGGGCCGCCCGCCCGCTCGACGAGGCGGAACTGGGGCCGGGCCGGAAGGCCGTCGGCGTCCTGACGCTCGTCCTCGGGCTGTTGTGTTTCGTCCCGGTGCCGATAGTCATCACGCTCTGAGCCGGCTCAAAGGCCGTAGGGGTCGTATTCCGGCCGCGAGTCCGCCGCGGGGTCGACGCCGTACTCGGCGAAGTACTCGTCGCGCAGGGCCGCCCCGCCCTCGCCGAACAGCAGGACCGCGCCGTAGGGGCGGCTGTACCGCTCGGCCCCCGGCGGGTCCGGGTCGACGAACAGCGTGTCGGTCGGCGGCCCGTCGACGGCGGGGAGGTCGGTGAGCAGGTCCTCCATCGGCACCAGTCCAGTGAGGACGCTCGGGACGAACGAGCCACCGGGCAGCGGGGCGCGGGGTTGGACGTGGCACTCCGCCACCGGCTCGCCGTCGTCCTCCAGCGTCGCGCTCGCCGGCCGGTCCATCCCCGCGGTCCAGAGGTCGACTGCCACCGGCGGCACGGCGGCGTCGACGGCGAAGTGCATCCGGACGCCGCCGACCCGCTCGACCGACCGAATGGACCACGCCTCGTCGCTGTCGCTCGGGTCGCCGGCCAGCGTCGCCTCGACGAGGTCGCCCGTCCGAAGCCCGTCGACCGTCGCCTGCATGTCGCCGTAGCCCGACTGGTAGACGGTGTACAGGCGCGTCCCCCCGGTGTCGAGGAAGTTGACGTGGGGCACGTCCGCGACGACGCGGTAGACGCGGAACCGGCCGGTGCGCTCCTCCATACCCCCGCCACGCGGTCCGGACGGAAGACTCCACGGGAGGCGGACGCGGCCGGGTCGTGTTAGCACGGGAGAAAGAACTAAGAAGCTCCGCGTTCATTGTTACCAGTAGGCATGACACCGACGAAGATACGCGAGCGGCTGGACGAATCGGCTGGCAGCGTCGACCCGGCGGAGTTCGTCTCGGCGCTCGAATACGTCCGCGACGACGGCCGGCACTGACCGGCCGTTCCGGCGACCGCGCGCGACGCCGTCAGTCGTCGGTGAGTCGGTAGCCGCCGTCGACGGCCTCGGCCACGTCGCGCCGCGTCATCTCCGTGAGTACCTCGTCGAGACGGTCGGGCTGGGCGATTTCCATCTCGATGCGGTCGACGCCGTGGAACTCCCGCAGCAGGTGACGGATGTCGTCGGCGTCGTGGACCGCACCCTCGCCTTTCTCCATGACGCCGGCGGTCAGTTCTATCATGTCCTCGACGAAGTTCCACGGGTAGACGACCCACGTCCACTCTTCGAGGCGCTCGCCGACGAAATCCGGCTCGTGTTCGCTGGTCTGGAGGAGCTGGAGCGTCGCGGTGCGGACGCTGCCGGGGTTCCGGTCGGCGACCCGCTGTGCGGCGGTCTCGATGGAGCGGCCGGTGTCGGCGATGTCGTCGACGACCAGCACGTCCTTGCCCTCGACCGCGCCGTCGGCGAGCGGGTAGCGGACCGACACCTCGTCGCTGGTCTCGGCGGTACCGACGTAGTGTTCGACCTTCAGGCTGGCGAGGTCGTCCAGCCCGAGGAAGTCACAGAGGCAGCGGCCGGCGAACCAGCCGCCCCGAGCCAGCGCGACGACCACGTCCGGCTCGAAGTCGGCGGCTTTCACGTCGTCGGCGACTGCCCGACACCGCCCGTAGATGTACTCCCAGTTGGTGATGGTACACGAGAACTCGTCCGGTAGCTCGCCCATACGGGGTGGCGGGTGCGCGCCGACTTAACCGTTTCAGGACGGCCAGCGGTCGTGCGCGGCCACGGGGAACAGTTAACCCGGCGCTGGCACAACCCGGAGCCATGGAGACCAGAGCGGTCGCACTCGTCGACGCGTTCACGACGGAGCCGACGGCGGGCAACCCCGCCGGCGTGGTGCCCGATGCCGAGGGGTTGACCGACGACCAGATGCAGGCCGTCGCCGCCGAGTTGGGGGCCAGCGAGACGGCCTTCGTCCGGCCGAGCGAGGAGGCCGACCGCCGGCTGCGCTTTTTCACCCCCGAGCGGGAGGTCCCCCTCTGCGGGCACGCCGCGGTCGCGGCCCACGCGCTCTTACGCGAGCGCGGCGTCGTCGACGACGGCGAGCACACGATGACGACCGGGACGGGGACGCTGGCCGTCGAGACGCAGGCCGACGGGACGGTCTGGACCGAGCAGGGCGTCGCGGAACTGACCGAGGTCGACCTCGAACTATCCGCGGTGGCCGACGCGCTGGGACTGGACGTGGCGACGCTGCGGGACGTGGGTGCGGACCTGCCGCTCGTGACCGCGGACACGGGGGTCCCGTGGCTCGCGGTCCCGGTCAACTACTTCGAACACCTGAGCGACGTGTCGGTCGACACGGCGGCCGTCGAGCGGCTCTGCCGGCAGGCAGACGCGACGGGGCTGTACGCCTTCACGTTCGACACGCTGAGCGGCGACGCGACGTTCCACGGGCGGGCGTTCGCGCCGCTTGCGGGCGTGCGCGAGGACCCAGTCACCGGCACCGCCGCCGGGGCCGTCGCCGCGTACGTCCGCCGGTACGGGGCCATCGACGGGACGGTCGAGCCCGTGGTCGCCGAGCAGGGCCACTTCCGGAACCGGCCCGGCACCGTCGAGGTCGACACCGACGGCCACGAGGTGTGGATAGGCGGCCGGGCGGTCACGACGCTGACCGGCGAACTGACCGTTCCGGAGGCCGCGAGCGACGACGGCATCATCGAAGCCTGAATCACTCGAATTCGAGTGAATCGGCGCTCGGGTAATGTCGTAATCGGAAGCTCCTTATCCATCGTTCGTGATTTTCCGAACGAGTCCATGCCAACACTGTGGCTCGATGATATCGACGCCGACGACCTCGATACGGTCGGCGGCAAGGCGGCGTCTCTGGGCGAATTGACCGCTGCGGGACTGCCGGTCCCGTCGGCGTTCGTCGTCACGGCGGACACGTATCGCTCGTTCCTCGAAACGACCGGCATCGACGAGGAGCTGTTCGAACTCGTCGACGTCGACAGCGACGACTCGCGCGCGCTGGCCGAGGCGGCCGAGCGCGCGCAGGAACTGATTCTGGAAACCGACACGCCCCCCTCGGTCCGCGAGGACCTCCTCGCGGCCTACGACGAGATGGGCGACGAGGACGTGGCGGTTCGCTCCTCGGCGACCGCCGAGGACCTGCCCGACGCCTCCTTCGCGGGCCAGCAGGAGACCTATCTCAACGTCTCGCGGGCCGACCTCCTGCGGCGCGTCAAGGAGTGTTGGGCCTCGCTGTTCACCCAGCGGGCTATCTACTACCGCAACGAGCAGGGGTTCGACCACGACGTGGTGGACATCGCGGTGGTCGTCCAGCAGATGGTCGACGCCGAGAAGTCCGGCGTCCTCTTCACGAGCCACCCCTCGACGGGCGCGCCGACGGCCATTATCGAGGCCGCGTGGGGACTGGGCGAGGCCGTCGTCTCGGGCTCGGTCTCCCCGGACAACTACGTCGTCGACCGCGAGAGCGGCGACATCGACGAGGTGACCGTCGCCGAGAAGAAGGTGATGTGCGTCCGCGACGAGAACGGCGAGACCATCGAGCGGGCCGTCCCCGAGGAGAAGCGCTCCGAGCGGGTCCTCTCGGCCGACGAGGTCCACCGCCTCATCGAGGTGGGCGAGCGCGTCGAGAACCACTACGGCGAGCCCCAAGACGTGGAGTGGGCCATCTACAAGGGCGAGGTGTACCTCCTGCAGTCCCGGCCCATCACCACCATCGACGAGGAGGCCGCCGCCGCGGAGGCCAGCGACGAGGGCGGCGTCGCCGACGGCGGCGCGATGCAGTCCGAGGCCGACACCGTCCGCCTCGACGGCATCGGCTCCGCGCCCGGCACCGCGACCGGAACGGTCCGCATCGTCGACAAGCTCGACAACCTCGACAAGGTCGAGGACGGCGACATCATCGTCGCCGAGATGACGACCCCCGACATGGTGCCGGCGATGAAACGCGCCTCCGGCATCGTCACCGACGAGGGCGGGATGACCAGCCACGCGGCCATCGTCTCCCGCGAACTGGGCGTCCCGGCCGTCGTCGGGACGGCCGACGCCTCGACGCAGCTCCGGGACGGCCAGACGGTCACGCTCGACGGAGAGCGCGGCGTCGTCGAGGAGGGCCCCGAAACCGAGAGCGAGGGCGAGGCCGGCGACGCCGAGGAGGCGGACGACGGGCCGACGCGGGAGCGTGCCGTCGACACGGGAACGACGGCCCACTCGCCGGTCAAACCCATGACCGGGACGGAGGTGAAGGTCAACGTCTCGATTCCGGACGCGGCCGAGCGCGCCGCCGAGACGGGGGCCGACGGCGTCGGCCTGCTGCGCATCGAGCACATGGTGTTGTCGACGAACAAGACGCCGGCCCGCTACGTCGAGGACCACGGCGAGCGCGCCTACATCGAGGAGCTCGTCGAGGGCATCCGGACCGTCGCCGACGCGTTCTACCCGCGGCCGGTTCGGGTCCGCACCCTCGACGCCCCCAGCGACGAGTTCCGCCAACTGGAGGGCGGCGAGGACGAGCCCAACGAACACAACCCGATGCTGGGCTACCGGGGCATCCGCCGGTCGCTCGACCGCCCCGGCGAGTTCAAGCTCGAACTCCGGGCGTTCCAGCGCCTGTGGGACCTCGGCTACGACAACGTCGAGCTGATGCTCCCGCTGGTGACCGACGCCGAGGACGTCCTGCGGGGCAAATCGCTCATGCAGGAGGTCGGCATCGACCCCGAGAAGCGCGACTGGGGCGTGATGGTCGAGACGCCGGCCAGCGCGCTCGGCATCGAGTCCATCTGCGAGGCGGGCATCGACTTCGTCTCGTTCGGGACGAACGACCTCACGCAGTACACACTGGCCGTCGACCGCAACAACGGGGCCGTCGCCGACCGGTTCGACGAGCTTCACCCCGGCGTACGGGACCTGATGGCGCAGGTCATCGGTACCTGCCGCGAGCACGACGTGGCGACGAGCATCTGCGGACAGGCGGCCTCGAAGACCGAGATGGTCGACTTCCTCGTCGACGAGGGCGTCACGTCCATCTCGCCCAACATCGACGCGGTCCGTGACGTGCAACACGAGGTCAAGCGCGTCGAACAGCGCCTCCTGCTCGAATCCGTCCGCTGACGCGGACGCCACGCTTTTGCTGTCGCCCGCCGTCGGTCCGCTATGGATTCTCCCACCGCACCGGCGGCCAAGAGCATCAGCGAGGGGGTCTCGTACATCCCCTTCGGCGTCCCGGGTCTGGACGGTCACGTCCGCGGGATTCCGACCGGGAGCGCCGTTTTGCTGGCCGGCGCACCCGACGCCGGAGGTGACGCCTTCACCTATACGAGCCTCGCCACGCTGATGCTGGCGAAGCACGAGCCGGAACTCGTCCCGCGGTCCGTCTCGGAGCGGCGAGACCGGATTCCCGACTCGGTGACGTACGTCACGCTCTCGCACGACCGCGAGCACGTCTACAGCGAACTCGACGCGGTGCTCGACGGTCACCAGTTCGAGGCACTGACCGAACACCTGACCGTCGCGGACTTCTCCCAGCGGTTCATGGAACTGCTCCCGGTCCCGCCGGCGCTGTTCGACGCCCGCCGGCGAACCGACGACATCGAGCGGGCGGAGGACGGCGCGGCCGACGACGGCGAGCCAGACGTAGCGACGTTCCAGAGCCTGCTGGACGACGTGAGCGAGCGCATCGCCGACGCCACCGACGACCTCGTCGTCGTCGACTCGCTGTCGTCGCTGGAGCGGGCCGTCCAGTTCGGCCTGCCGAAGGGCCACGAGGTCGCCTTCCTCGTGGGGCTGCGCGAGGCGGTCGTCAACTGGGGCAACGTCGCCTACGTCAAACTCGACCGCCCCGCGGCCGCCGTCCGGGAGGACAGCCTCGTCAACGGTCTGTTGCACGGCGCGGTGTACTTCTACTCCAACGACAAGGGGTTCGAGACCTACCGGACGATGCGGGTCGGCTCCTTCGGCGGGGCGCTCGACGCGGAGCGCCAGACCGTCTTCGAGTCCCTCGTCGGCCCGACGGGCTTCCGGGCGAAAGCGACCAAGAAGGTCGGGCCGTCGAACTGGTGAGCGAACCGGTCCACCGAGGCCGGGCCGAACACAACGGCTAAACCGCTCGCTCTCGTGGGCTCGCGTAGGAATGCTCCAGCGGGCCGAGCCACAGGCGTTCGAGCGCGTCCTCTCCTCGATGTGTACCGAACCACATCCGGCGGCCCGCGAGGCGGCCGAGCGCTTCCTCGCCACGAACCCCGGCGACCCCGGCACCTACGAGACGGTCGCCGACCTCGAACGCGAGGCCGTCGACTACTTGGGTGACCTGACCGGCCTCGCCGACCCCGCCGGCTACGTCGCCTCGGGCGGGACCGAGGCCAACATTCAGGCGGTCCGTGTCGCCCGCAACCGCGCCGACACCGACGACCCCAACGTCGTCGCGCCGGTCCACGCCCACTTCTCGTTTACCAAGGCCGCGGACGTGCTGGGCGTCGAGTTGCGGACCGCGCCCGCCACGGACCACCGGGCCGACCCCGACGCGATGGCGCGGTTGGTCGACGAGGACACGGTGTGTGTCGTCGGCGTCGCCGGCTCGACGGAGTACGGCTTCGTCGACCCGATTCCCGCCATCGCCGACCTCGCGGCCGACGCCGGCGCGCTGTGTCACGTCGACGCGGCGTGGGGCGGCTTCTACCTCCCCTTTACCGACCACGACTGGCACTTCGGCCACGCCGACGTGGACACGCTGACCATCGACCCCCACAAGGTCGGACAGGCGGCCGTCCCCGCCGGCGGCCTGCTGGCCCGGGACCGCTCGCTGCTCGACGACCTCGCCATCGAGACGCCCTACCTCGAATCGACGAGCCAACTGACGCTGACGGGCACCCGCTCGGGCGCGGGCGTCGCCTCCGCCGTCGCCGCGATGGAGGCGCTGTGGCCCGGCGGCTACCGCGAGCAGTACGAGCGCTCGATGGACAACGCCCGGTGGCTGGCCGACCAACTCGACGCCCGCGGCCACGCCGTCGTCGGCCCGGAGCTCCCGCTGGTCGCGGCGGACCTCTCGGTACCGATGACCGACGAACTCCGCGAGCGGGGCTGGCGCGTCTCCAAGACCGGGGCCGGCGAGATGCGCGTCGTCTGCATGCCCCACGTCACGCGGTCGATGCTTCGGTCGTTCGTGGCCGACCTCGACTGGTACTGAGCGGACGGGCCGCTCGCCGACGGCCAGCGGGTCGCTGTCGCCTCCTCTCGGTGTGGACCCGGCAGCGGTAGGGAGCGCTCCCGAGAGAACATACCAAAGCTTACCACCCGGTACTAGCTATGGAGCGGTGTGGACCCCGTCGCCCCGATACCGTTGGTCGCGTTCGTCGGCGAATGTACGTCCTCCGGGACGGCGCTGTCCCCGTTGGAGGAGGCCGTCTGCACGGCGACGGGGCCGACCGGACTCGGAATCATCGCCGTCTACTCGTTTCTCATCGCCTTCGTCCTCCCGCTCCCGAGCGAGGTCGTCCTCGTGCCGGCCGAGACGCTCCGGCTGGGTCTCTCGACGACGGGCAACATCGCCGCCATCGTCGTCGTCAGCGCCCTCGGCAAGGCCGCCGGGAGCCTCTTCGCGTTCCACATCGGACAGGAGGCCAAGGAGTACGGCCCGCTCGTCCGGCGAATCAAGCAGTCGCGGTTCGACCTCATCGAGTGGTCCGAGCGCAAGACCGTGACGCTCGCCAAACAGTACGGCTACGTCGGGCTCGCGCTGGCGCTGTGTGTCCCCTTCTTCCCCGACACCCTCTCGATTTACGCCTTCACCGTCCTCGAGGAGGACTACGGTCGATTCGCCGCCGCGACCTTCGCCGGCAGTGCCGGCCGTCTGGTCGTGACGCTCGGGCTGGCCGGCGGAACGCTGGCGCTGCTGTAGGGTCGAGGCGAAACCAACCGCCTTTTGACCCGCCGGTGGTTCAGACGGAGGTATGAGCCACGACGAGTTCCCGACCGACCGCCCGGCGGTGGTCACCTGCGGGCTGCCCTACGCCAACGGCGACCTGCACGTGGGTCACCTCCGGACGTACGTCGCCGGCGACGCCCTCTCGCGGTCCCTGCGTCGCATCGGCCAGCAGACGGCGTTCGTCTGCGGTTCGGACATGCACGGGACGCCGGTCGCCGTCAACGCCGCCGAGGAGGGCGTCGAGCCCCGCGAGTTCGCGCTGGAGTACCACGAGAGCTACGCCGAGACGTTCCCCCAGTTCAACGTCGAGTTCGACAACTACGGCCACACCGACGACGAGACCAACACCGAACTCACACAGGAGTTCGTCCGCTCGTGGGTCGACAACGACCACGTCCACGAGAAGGAGATTCAGGTGGCGTGGGACACCGCCGAGGACCAACCCTTGCCCGACCGCTACGTCGAGGGCACCTGCCCGTACTGCGGCGAGCAGGCCCGCGGCGACGAGTGCGACGAGGGGTGTCAGCGCCACCTCGAACCCGGCGAGATAGAGGACCCCGTCTCGACGCTGACGGGCAACCCCGCCGAGTACCGCGAGCGCGAACACGAGTTCCTCCGACTCGCTGACTTTCAGGAGTACCTGCAGGGCTTTCTCGACCGGCTTGAGGGGACCGACAACGCACAGAACCAGCCCCGCGAGTGGGTCGAGGGCGAGCTACAGGACCTCTGTATCACGCGGGACATGGACTGGGGCATCGACTACCCCGCCCGGGAGAGCGAGGGGGAGACGACCGAGGACCTCGTGTTGTACGTCTGGGTCGACGCCCCCATCGAGTACGTCGCCTCCACGAAGCAGTACTCCGAGCGGGTAGGGGCCGACGAGTACGACTGGGAGGACGTCTGGAAGGTCAACGGCGAGACCCGCCACGGCACCGCGTGGGACGACGCGTGGGACGACACCGGCGAGATAGTCCACGTCATCGGTCGGGACATCATCCAGCACCACGCCGTCTTCTGGCCGTCGATGCTGCGCGGGGCGGGCTACAACGAGCCGCGGGCCATCCTCGCCAGCGGCTTCGTCGGCATCGACGGGAAGGCCCTCTCGACCTCGCGCAACCGCGCCGTCTGGGCCGACGAGTTCCTCGACGCCGGCTTCCACCCGGACCTGTTTCGCTACTACATCGCGGCCGGCGCGGAACTGGATTCGGACGTGGACTTCTCGTGGGACCGCTTCGGACAGCGGGTCAACGGCGAACTGGTCGGCAACGTCGGCAACTTCATCTACCGCTCGCTGCTGTTCGCCGAGCGCAACTACGACGGCACGCCCGACGTGGCCGTCAGCGACGACGTGCGCGAGCGCATCACCGACGCCATCGACGAGTTCGAGGCCGCGGTACGGGCGTACAACGTCCGGGCGCTGGCCGGCGTCGCCGTCGACCTCGCCGACTTCGGCAACGAGTACATCCAGCGCAACGAGCCGTGGAACCTCGTCGGCGACGACCCCGACCGGGCCGCACAGGTCATCCGCGACTGCGTCCAGCTGACCAAGGCCGTCGCGGTCCTGATGCAGCCAGTCCTGCCCGGCAAGGCCGAGCGCCTGTGGGGCCAACTGGGCGAGCAGGGCTCGGTCGCCGACGTGACCCTCGACACCGCGCTGGAGGCCCCGCCGGCGTCGTTCGACCCGCCGACGGAGCTGTTCGAGCAGGTGGAGGACGACCACGTCGCGGCGCTGAACGACCAGCTCCAGTCCCGGGTCGCGGCCGCGAGCGAGGCCGACGCGGACGGCGACGGCTCGGACGAGGGCGACGCGGACACCCCCGACCTCGAACCGCTGGTCGAGGAGCGCCTCGCCTTCGACGACTTCGAGGGCGTCGACATGCGCGTCGGCGAGATAGTCACCGCCGACCCCGTCGAGGACGCCGACAAGCTGCTGCGTCTGGAGGTCGACATCGGCCACGAGGTGCGACAGGTCGTCGCCGGCCTCGCTCAGCTACACGACGCCGCGGACCTGCCCGGGACGCGGGTCATCCTGTTGGCGAACATGGAGAAAGCGGAGCTGTTCGGCATCGAGTCCAACGGGATGGTGCTGGCCGCCGGCGACGAGGCCGACCTGCTGACCACCCACGAGGACGCCCCGCTGGGGACGCGCGTGAAGTAGACGGCGGGTTCTTTTGTAGCCCCGCCACGTACGCCGGGTATGGACGACGACGGAGGCGACGACGGGCCGGTCGACGGTGACGCCGAGTCGCGCGTCGAACCGACCGACGACGACGCCGAGACGGACTCGTTCGTCGAGGAGTACGAGTACGCCACCGAGGCCGACGTCATCCGCGTCGAGGACGACGAACCCGAGGAGGCCGTGGCGGGGTCGTTCTCGCCCGACGTGGCCGTCGACCCCGGTCGGCCGGCCCCCGAAAACGTCCTGTTCGTCGCGCTAGGGGTCTACGTCGGCATCCTCGCCATCGGCGGCATCCTCGGGTCGGCGCTGTACCGGCCGACGACGCTCGCCGTCCTGACGGCCGCCGTCGCCGTCGGGACGCTCCTGTTGTACGGGCTGTTCGTCCGAACCGACCCGGACACTTAATCCCGCGCCGCCCCTACAGTAGCGTATGGTTGGCCCGCTGACGATTGCCGCCCTCGCCCCGGCGCAGGTCGGGTCGCTGTTCAACACGTCGCTGTCGCTACTGCTGTTTCTGGCCGGTGCCGGGCTCATCGTCGCGGAGGCACTGGCACCGGGCGCGCACTTCATCGTCCTCGGCGTCGCCCTGCTGACCGCGGGGCTGGTGGGACTGTTCATCCCGGCGAGTCTGGGCATCTTCGCGCCCGTCATCCTCACCGTCGTCGTCCTCGCCACCACCGCGCTGACGCTGTGGGGCTACCGGCAACTGGACTTCGCCGCGTCGGGCCGCGGGCAGACGCTCAGCTCTGACTCCCTGCAGGGCCAGTTCGGCACGGTCACCGAGCGCGTCACCCGCGACGGCGGCGAGGTCAAACTCGAAGACGGCGGCTTCAACCCCTACTATCAGGCCCGCAGCGGGCGGGGCCCCATCGAGGAGGGGACGGAGGTGATGGTCGTCGACCCCGGTGGCGGCAACGTCCTCGACGTAGAGCCAGTCGCCGCCGGTGACGACATCGACCGCGCGCTCGAACGCGACCGCCAGCAGTCGGCCGACGACGCCCCGACCGACACCGAGACGGAGTCCGAACGGGCCTGAAATCCCGGCGCGTGTGCGACGCTGGTGTGTCACACTCACACAGAAGTCTTTTCTTTCGGCGACCCCGAAGTCCGGACGTTATGTTCCCCGCGTTCGCACCGCTACAGGTGTTCGGAGGCATCATCGGCTTCGTGGCGGTGATATTCCTCCTCATCGCCATCGCGCTGGTGTACTCGAGCGTCGTCATCATCCGTCCCTACCAGAAGGGAGCCTACACCGTCCTCGGGACGTATCGCGGCATCCTCGACCAAGGGATTCACTTCGTCTATCCCTTCGTCTCGGACGTGACGCGCTTCGACATGCGCACACAGACGCTGGACGTGCCTCGACAGGAAGCCATCACCCGGGACAACTCGCCGGTCACCGCCGACGCCGTCGTCTACATCAAGGTGATGGACCCCAAGAAGGCGTTCCTCGAAGTCGACAACTACGAGCGGGCCGTCTCCAACCTCGCCCAGACCACCCTGCGGGCCGTGCTGGGCGACATGGAACTGGACGACACGCTCAACAAGCGACAGGAGATAAACGCCCGCATCCGGAAGGAACTGGACGAACCGACCGACGAGTGGGGCGTCCGCGTCGAGAGCGTCGAGGTCCGCGAGGTCAACCCCTCGAAGGACGTCCAGCAGGCCATGGAGCAACAGACCTCCGCCGAGCGGAAACGCCGCGCCATGATTCTCGAAGCGCAGGGTGAACGGCGCTCCGCCATCGAGACCGCGGAGGGTGACAAGCAGTCCAACATCATCCGCGCGCAGGGTGAGAAACAGAGCCAGATTCTGGAGGCACAGGGTGACGCCATCTCCACCGTCCTCCGCGCGAAGTCCGCCGAGTCGATGGGCGAGCGTGCGGTCATCGACAAGGGGATGGAGACGCTCGCCGACATCGGCGGCTCCGAGTCGACGACGTTCATCCTCCCACAGGAACTCACCTCGCTGGTCGGCCGCTACGGCAAGCACCTCACCGGCTCCGACGTCAAGGAGAACGGCCACGTGCTCGACGGCTTGGACTTCGACGACGAGACCCGCGAGATGCTCGGCCTCGACGACATCGAGGAGATACTCGGCCAGATAGACGAGGAGGCCGAGGTCGACGTGGAGGCCATGGAGGAGGAGGCCCAGAAAATAAAGCAGGGCGAGGACGCCGGCCTCGACAGCGCCGACGAGGTCATCGAGGAGATGGACGCCGAAATCGACGGGAGCGGCGGCAGCGACGTCGCTGGCGGCCCGGACGACACCCGCGACGGACAGGCCTAGTCGAAGACGTTTTACCGCGGAATCTCCTCCCTCCGACTATCGATGAGCCGCGAGGGCGACGTCGACGAGGACAAGCGGGCGACGCTGCGCCGGTTCGCCGCCCTCGGCGCTGCGAGCCCGCTCGCCCGCTTCACCGACGACGGGAGCGACAGCGACGCCCCAGACGCCATCGCCGGCTACGTCTCTGCCCACCCCGGTACCCACTTCTCGAAGCTCCGGGACGACCTCAAACTCGGGACCGGCGAGGCCCAACACCACCTGCACCGACTGGAGAACGACGGCGTCGTCGCCTCCCGCAAGGACGGCGACTACCGACGGTACTTCGCGGCCGGCCAGTTCAGCGAGTTCGAGCAGACGGCGCTCGGGTACCTCCGCCGGGCGACGCCCCGGGGGATGCTCGTGGCCCTGCTTCGGGACCCCGACGCGACCGCCTCGACGCTGGCCGACCGACTCGACGTCTCGGCCCCGACTATCAGCAACTACGCCGGCGACCTCGAAGCGGCGGGCCTGCTCTCCCGGACCGGTGGCTACGCCGTCGCCGAACCGGAGACGGTGCTGACGCTGCTCGTCCGCTACGCGGACTCCTTCGGCGGCGACGCCGCCCGGCTGGCGAGCGAGGCCGACTCGCTGGTCACGTACGACCCGTAGGCGTCGTCGTGGTCGAGACTTCGCAGTCGAGAGCGGAGCAACCGGCCCGCGGACCCGTCTCAGGCGTCGACCATCCACGTCGTCGACGAGGAGTAGCCCCACTTCTCCACGTCCGGGCCGTGGTCGCTGTCGGCGATGGCGGTCATGTTCGTCCCGACCTCCTTGGCCGAGAGGCCGAGTTCGTCGCCGATGAGCCGCGACTTGAAGTACGTCTGGTCGTCGGCGTTTGCCCGCAGGTAGTCGAGGATGCGCCGCTGTTTCTCCGACAGCGCCCCGCTGGCTCGTGCGCTCGCGCTCATTGGTACAGGCTTACGTAGGCGCAAGCCGCCCTTAGTGAGTTTGGTACAGTCGGTTAACCGGCCGCAGTCGTGCGGTTCTTCGCTGCCGGGTCGCTGTATCGACAGCCCCTCGGGACACTGACCGCCGCGGTTGGTACAGCCGGGAAACCGGACGGCCCGACTGTCCCCCGCTCCGGCAGTACTTTAGTCGTGGCGGCTCATTACGGCGAACGGAGGTCTACTACAGTGGAAATCTCGGACGAACTCCTGTGTCTGTTCAGCGCCGACGTGACCGACGAGGGCGACCGGTACGTCGTCGAGGTCCCTCGTCGTGAGGTCGAGACGGGTGCTATCGAGGCCGGCGACACCTACCGCGTCGCGCTCATCTCCGCGGAATCGGCCGACGGCGGCGAGCAGGAATCGACGGCGGAGACACCCCCCGACCAGCCCCAACCGCCGGTCGAACCCGGCGAGACACGCTACGTCGAAATCGAGGATATCGGCAAGCAGGGCGACGGCATCGCGCGCGTCGAACGCGGCTACGTCATCATCGTCCCCGGGGCCGACATCGACGAGCGTGTCAAGATAGAGGTCACCGAGGTCAAGTCCAACTTCGCGGTCGGCGAGATTCTCGACGCCGACGTCTGACTCACTCGTCGATAGCCGTCCCGTCGGGCCGTTTCGCTCCCTCCGAATCGTGGACGACGACGCCGTCGGTCTCGACCGGCGCGTAGTTGTCCCGGACACCGATGGCTTCCTCCAGTTCTCGGACCGCACGCGTTTTGAGCGCCGCCGCCAGCTCCTCGGCGTCGGCCCGGGAGATGTCCCGCCCCAGTCCCTCGCACTCGTGGGCGCGGACCAGTCCCTCGCCGTCGACGGCCTCGCCCATGGGTTGGCTCGTCCCGCCGAGCGCGACGCTGAACGGGTAGGTCCGACAGATGAGCGGCCGGTCCCCGTGGACTGTGCAGGCCCCGGTTCCGTCGGTCTCCTCGTAGAACGTGCAGTCCCCGCAGTCGTCGGTCCGGAGCGCCCACTCGAACGTCTCGCCTTCAGGGCCATCGGGCGTCTCGGTCAGCCCGTAGGGCATCGGCCGGGCCACGTCGCGGAAGTCGTAGTCGCCCGCCGCCGTCAGCCGCCGTATCTCGTCGGGAAACACCGTGGCGGTGTGGGCGTCGCCCGTCGCGTCGCCTTCGCCCGCCGCGTCCCCATCGCCGTCCGTCGCGTCCGGGCTCTCTCCACACCCGCCGTCGGCGGCCTTACAGCAGGCTCCACAGCGCGTACACTCGAAGCCGATGGTCTCGATGGCGTCGGCCAGCGACGCCACGTCGAGGTCGCGGGCGCGGGCGAGTTCGGATTCGAGCGACTCCACGCCCTCCCTTTCGCGTCGAGCGGCAAAAGCGACGCGGCGGACGCGCCGTCCACCTCGACCCCCGAACGGGGAGCGCCGTTCACGCGACCGGGCGGGCGCGCTCGCCGTCCCAGTCGAGGCGGTCCTCGACGGCGAGTTTCGCTAGGTGCGCCCGTGCAGTCGCCCGCGCGAGGTCGCGGACGCCGTCCAGCGACTTCCCGTAGGCGGCGTCGACTACCGCGTCGAGCGTCGCCGCGCCGTTCTCGACCGCCTCGCGGACGCGACGCTCCCGGTCGAGTCGGTGCGCGAGCAGGCGCTCGCAGGTGCCGGCGGGGTCCTCGATTACCGGGCCGTGGCCGGGGAACAGGCGCGGCGGCGCTCGCGCCCGGACGCGGCGCAGCGAGGTCAGGTACGCGCGAACGTCGCCCTCGGGCGCGCCGACGACGACGCTGCCCTCGGCGACGGCGAGGTCGCCGGCCACGAGGCCGTCAGCGGCGTCGAACGCGACGTGTTCCGGCGCGTGACCCGGCGTGTCCAGCACCGTCACCGGCCCGTCGTCGGTCGGTATCACCGTCCCCTCGGCGAAGGTCCGGTCGGGGGCGACCCCCGTCGCGGCCTCGAAGTCGTCGGCGCGGCCACGACGCGCCCACACCGTCGCGTCCGCACCGTAGCGGGCCACCGCACCGACGTGGTCCGGGTGGTGGTGCGTGACGGCGACGTGGGCGAGCGAGCGGTCGGCGAGCGCGTCGTCGAGGGCCGCGTCGGGGGCGGCGGGGTCGACCAGCAGGGCGCGCTCGGTCCCGCGCAGGTACGCGGCGGTCCGGCCGGTCGGTGCGCGCGTCGCGACGGGGACGCCGATGCGGGTCCAGCCCATCGGCCGACGCTACGTCACGCCGTCAGAAAGTAGACCTGCTTTCGGGCGTCGGTGAAGCTGTACCGGGAGTCAATGAGGTCGGACTCCTCCAGCCGGTTGAGCGCGTACCGCACCGTCCGGTCGGGGAGCAGGGAGGCGTCGGCGAGTTGGCCCTGCGAGAGCGGTTCCTCGTCTTCTAGCACCTTGGCGACGAGTTTCGCGCTCGGGGGCAGCTCCCGCAGTCTGTCGCGAAAGTCCTTGTCGGTGAACGGGGCCGCCTTCGCCTCGTCGGTAGTCGTACTCATACTGCACGATATTCCAAGTCTACTGGTAAAACTTGGCTATATGTGTGACCAAACAATACTGAGTGTTTTGTTTGTTTAATGAGGCCTTATACATCGCGGCGACGGGCCGCCGCGCTCGTCGGACCGGCGGCCGAGCGTCCACGGGGCTGGGATTCCAGTATCGTTTTATCCTCCCGGCGGTGACCGTGCAAGCGTGAAAGGGCAGGAGTGGTACCAGGCCGACACCGTGGCCGAGGAGTACGAGGCCAAGCGCTTCTCCCGGGGCGGCCGACTCATCGACCGCCGGGAGAAGCAGGCCGTCCTCGACGGCATCGGTCCCGTACAGGACAAGAACGTCCTCGAAGTCGCCTGCGGGACCGGCCGGTTCACGGTCATGCTCGCCGAGCGCGGTGCCGACATCGTCGGCTTGGACATCTCGGGGCCGATGCTCCAGCAGGGCCGCGAGAAGGCCCGCGCCGCGGGCGTCGCCGACCACGTCGAGTTCATGCGCGGGGACGCCGCGCGCTTGCCGTTCCCCGACGACTACTTCGATACGGTGTTCGCCATGCGCTTTTTCCATCTGGCCGACACCCCGGCGGCGTTCCTCTCGGAGATGCGTCGCGTCGCCAAGGAACAGGTCTTCTTCGACACGTTCAATCGCTTCTCGACGCGCTCCATCTACAACTGGGCGCTCCCGATGGGGTCGCGGCTCTACTCCCGGTGGGAGATAGACCGGTTGCTCGACGGGGCGGGACTGGAACTGACCGCGTCGGACCACGACTGGATACTCCCCTACGGCTTCTACCGGAAGATTCCCAACGAACTCGCGGCGTCGTTCCGGTCGCTCGACGCGGCTATCGGCGGGACGCCGTTGGGGGACAAGCTCGCGTCGGTCTCGTACTGGGATACGCACGTCTAGGTATCGACGCGTCCGTTCGCCCGCGACTTTTAAGCGGTTCCGGGGTGCTACCCAGAGGTATGGAGCTCTCGGTGGTGGTCCCGACGCTGAACGGCCGGGAGGAGCTGGCCGGCTGTCTGGACGCGCTCGCCGAGGAAGCGCCCGACGCGGAGGTGGTCGTCGTCAACGGCCCCTCCGCCGACGGGACGACCGGGATGGTCCGGGACCGCGACGACGTGGACGTGCTCGTCGAGGTGGCCGACCGCTCGGTCACCGTCTCGCGGAACGCGGGCATCGACCGCGCGACCGGCGAGGTGGTCGCGCTGGTCAATCAGGGTCTCGCCGTCGAGGCGGGGTGGGCGGCCGCGGTGGCCGACGCCATCGACGGGGC
Source organism: Haloarcula sp. MBLA0138 (assembly GCF_055632455.1). Lineage (NCBI taxonomy): Archaea > Methanobacteriati > Methanobacteriota > Halobacteria > Halobacteriales > Haloarculaceae > Haloarcula > Haloarcula sp. MBLA0138. Next base: position 1,930,063 of record NZ_CM145746.1, read on the forward strand.
CGCGGCCGTCACCGGCCCGACACACGAGCGCCTCGCCGCCGGCGTGACGACCGAGTCGGCCGAAGAGCGCACCATCGCCGGCCGCGACGTGACGTACTTCAACCCCGGCAACGTCGCCTTCCGCCGAGCAGTACTCGACGCGCTCGACGGCTTCGACGAGTACCTCCCCGTCGGCGGCTCCCGCGACGTGGCCCACCGGCTCGCGACGACCGGTCACGAAGTGGTCTGGGACGGCGGGATGAGCGTCGGCCGGGAGTTCGAGGCCGACGGCGGCATCCGCGAGACGGACTGGAACTGGAAGTACCGCTCGCTCACCTACCGGCTGGTCAAGAACTACGGCGTCCGTCCGACCGTGGCCCGCCGCGTCGCCAGCCACGCGGTCCGGGACGGCGTCGAGGCGCTGAAGGACGTCGCCCGCGGCGAGACCCAACTGTCGCAGTGGACCGGCACCGGGCGGCAGGTGGTCCGCGGCGTGGCGTCGGGCGTCAAAGACGGGCTCGGTGCCCGGTTCGCCGACCGCTCCGAGCGGCGCAACCCCAACGGGCGGTCGGACCGCGCCGACCGGGCCGTCGCCGTCTACGACCGCCGGTAGTCAGGGGCCGAGTTCCGGGACGACCCGCCCGGGGTTGTTCGAGAAGGCCTTCGTCATCGCGTCCTCGGGCACGTCCAGCGTGAGTATCTCCATGACGGCCACGTTCGGGTGGGACTGTGGCGTCCCGCTGCCGAACACGACGCGGTCGGGGTGTTTCAGCAGCGCCCGTTCGAGGTAGTTCCGGTACCTGACGACGCTGGTGTCGAGATACAGTTCGTCGTGGCTGTCGAGCAGTTCGATGGCCTCGTCCATCAGCTCCGTCCGCAGCGGGTGCGCGCCGAAATGCGAGAGGACGACGGGGAACTCGTAGTCGAGCAGGTGCTCGGCGACCGCCGCCGGCGGGAACGATTCGCCGCCGTGGACCAACACCGGCAGCGACACCTCGGCCAACTCCGCGAGTACGTCCTCGTCGGGCAGGCCGTCGGCCGGCGGGTGGAGCTTGAACCCGCAGAACCGGTCGTCGTAGGCGTACTGCTCGATATCTTCGGGCGACGTGTGTTCCTCGGTCCGGTTGGTGGTGAGGTTCCGGAGCGTCGACCCCGGGCCGCTCCCGGGGTCGCGCGCGCCGTTGACCCGCGCGAACGCCACCAGCGGTCGGCCGACGGTCATCCGCGCGACGGCGTTGTTCGCCGAGAGGTAGCTCCCCTCCCGCGGTGCCGGGTGGACGACCGCCCGGACGACGCCGGCTTGGTGCATCTCGCGTTCGAGCTGTTCGGGGCCGCCAAAGCCCTCGCGGGGCCGCCGCTGCTCGTCGGGTTCGAGCTGCGCGTGTACGTCGACCACCCGGAACCCGTGTTCCAGCTCGAGCATCTACCAATAGGTGGATGCAACCGCCTAATAAATCATCGGCTGTGGTCGGCCCGCTCGGGGCTGCCCGCCTCGCGGACGCCGTGGGTCATAGTCACGGACGCCGGGGCGGTGCGTTAGAAAGGTTTATATAGAACCGCTTACGATGATTTAGGTGAGGTTACACAGCTATGTCATCCGGCCAGCGCCGCATGGGCGGCCAGCCTCTCTTCATTCTCGACGAGGACGCCCAGCGCACACACGGAAAGGACGCACAGTCGTCGAACATCTCCGCCGGTAAGGCCGTCAGCGAGTCCGTACGGACGACGCTTGGCCCCCGCGGGATGGACAAGATGCTCGTCTCCGACGACGGCGACGTCGTCATCACCAACGACGGGGCGACCATCCTCTCGGAGATGGACATCGAACACCCGGCGGCCCAGATGATAGTCGAGGTCGCCGAGACACAGGAGGACGAGGTCGGCGACGGCACCACGACCGCCTCCGTCCTCGCCGGCGAACTGCTCGCCAAGGCCGAGGACCTGCTCGACGACGACGTCCACCCGACGACCATCGTCGAGGGGTACTCCGCCGCCGCGCAGCTGGCACAGGAGTCCATCGAGGAGTCCACCCTCGACGTCGACCTCGACGACGACACGCTCGTCGAGGTCGCAGAGTCCTCGATGACCGGGAAAGGTACCGGCGACGTCGAGGCCGGCCGACTCGCCGAGGTCGTCGTCGAGGCGGTCCGACACGCCAAGTCCGACAACGGCGTCGTCCGTGACAACATCGAGGTCCACACCCAGACCGGTGCCGCCACGTCCGCGACCGAACTGGTCGAGGGCGTCATCATCGACGAGACGCCGGTCCACGACAACATGCCGACGACGGCCGAGGACGCCGACATCGCCGTCCTCGACGCGGAACTCGACGTCCGCGAGAGCAACGTCGACGCCGAGTACAACGTCTCCAACGTCGACCAGCTCAACGCCGCGCTGGACGCCGAGGAGTCCGAACTGGCGGGCTACGCCGACGCCGTCGTCGACAGCGGTGCCGACGTGGTCTTCGTCACCGAGGACGTGGCCGACCGCGTCGCCTCCCGGCTCGCCAAGGAAGGCCTCTTCCTCGCCGAGAGCGTCAGCTCCTCGACGGCCAAGGACATCGTCGAGGCGACCGGTGCCAAGCGCGTCGGCTCCGTCGACGCGCTGGACGCCGACGCACTGGGCCACGCCGACAGCGTCGCCGTCGAGAAACACGACGACGAGGCGACGGTCATCACCGGCGGTGCGACCGCCGAGTCCGTCACCGTCTTCGCCCGCGGCTCGACCGACCACGTCGTCGACGAGATAGAGCGCGCGCTCAACGACGCGCTCGACGTCGTCGTCGCCGCGCTCGACGCGGGCGGCGTCGTCCCCGGTGCCGGCGCGACCGAAATCGCAGTCGCCGACCACATCCGCTCGGAGGCCGCTTCCGTCGAGGGCCGCAAGCAGTTGGCCGTCGAGGCCTTCGCCGACGCCGTCGACGTACTCCCGCGCACGCTCGCCGAGAACACCGGGCTCGACGCCATCGACGCGCTGGTGGACCTCCGCTCGGAACACGAGAGCGAGGGCATCGCCGGCGTCATCAGCGAGGGCCAGACGGGCGTCGTCGGCGACCCCGTCGAGTACGGCATCCTCGACCCCGCCGCGGTCAAGCGCGAGGCCGTCGACTCCGCGACCGAGGCCGCGACGATGATCGTCCGCATCGACGACGTCATCTCGTCGAGCTAACGCCGTCTCACACCACCAACCGCTTTCTTTCGCGCGCCGCCGGCCCGTAGCGGCGGCTGTCGCGCCGCTCGGCCGCGAACACAACACCTAAGTCCCTCAGCGCCGGTGACACGACTATGCGACGGCCACGCGCTGTAGCGCCCGCCCCTGCGGCCGGCGAGTGGGCCGTCCCCGCGCCGAAACGCGAACCCAGTTTCTAGGCTCGCGGCGGGCGTGGCGCTCCCGTCCCGGGCCGGTCCCGTCTGCACCGGCAACCGGACGACCTATCCCCACCCGACACCACACACCCAGCAATGACGACACTCGACTTCCGCGGCGTGTACCCCGCGATGTGCACGCCGTTCAACGGCGACGACGACCGCAGTATCGACTTCGAGACGCTCAGAGAGAACGCGCAGCGACTGGAGGCGGCCGGCGTCGACGGCCTCGTCCCCGTCGGCTCGACCGGCGAGTCGGCGACGATGACCCACGACGAGCACATCGACGTCGTCGAGGCGGTCATCGACGCCGTCGACGACGTGCCGGTCATCCCCGGCACCGGCTCGAACAACACCCGCGAGGCGCTCTCGCTGTCCCAGCGGGCGGCCGACGCCGGCGCGGACGGCCTCCTGCTCATCTCGCCGTACTACAACAAGCCCGAACAGCGGGGGCTGGTCGACCACTTCGAGACCATCGCGGACGCGGTCGACCTGCCCCAAATCGTCTACAACGTCCCCTCGCGGACGGGGCAAAACGTCGCGCCGGCGACGGCCGCCGAACTCGCGTCCCACGAGAACATCCGGGCGTACAAGGCCGCCAGCGGCGATATGAACCAGATTTCGGAGATTATCGAGCGCACGCGCGAGGAGGACTTCGCCGTCCTCTCGGGCGACGACGGCATGACCGTGCCGATGCTGTCGGTCGGCGGGCAGGGCTGTATCTCCGTGGCCGCCAACGTCGAACCCGAGCGCACGGGTGCGATGATAGGGGCGGCGCTGTCGGGCGACTTCGAGCGCGCCCGCGAACTCCACCACGAACTCGGCCCGCTCTTTCGCGCCCTGTTCGTCGAGACCAACCCCATCCCGGTCAAGGAGGCCATGGGCATCCGCGGTTACAGTCAGCCCCACCTCCGCTCGCCGCTGACACGGCTTTCCGACGAGCACGTCGGCCACCTCGAAGACGTGCTGGCGGCGCTGGCCGACGACGCGTTCGAGTCGCCCGCCGCGGAGGCCGGGCGATGACGCGGGTCGCCGTCAACGGCATCACCGGGCAGATGGGCGCGGCGGTGCTGGCGACGGCGGCCGACCGCGACGCCGAGGTCGTCGTCGGGTTCGCAACCAGCGGCGTCGACGCGGTCGAGGGCGTCCCGGTGGCACACCCCGACGACGCCGCTGCCGCGCTGCGCGAGCACGACGCCGACGTGGTCGTCGACTTCGCCGTCCCGGCGGGCGCGCTGACGGTGGTCGAGGCCGCCGCCGAGGCCGGCGTCCCCGCCGTCGTCGGCACCACCGGCTTCGACGAGGCCGGCGTCGAACGCCTGCGCGCCGCCAGCGACGACGTGGCGGTCCTGAAGGCGACGAACTTCTCGCAGGGGATACAGGTCCTCCAGCGGGTCGTCCGGGAGGCCGTCGGGGCGCTCGACGGCTACGACCTCGAACTGACCGAGTCACACCACAACCGGAAGGTCGACGCGCCATCGGGCACCGCCAACAGCATCCTCGACGTGGTACAGGAGGAGCGGGACGTGGAGCCGGTGTACGGCCGCGAGGGCCACGCGCCCCGGAGCGACGACGAGATCGGCGTCTTCGCCCGGCGGGCCGGCGACATCCGCGGCGAGCACGAACTCCTCGTGGCGGGCAACGACGAGGTGCTGTCGCTGTCGCACCGCGCCGAGGACCGCGGCGTCTTCGCCGCCGGCGCGCTGGACGCCGCGGCGTGGCTCGTAGGCCGGGAACCCGGCTGGTACGACTTCGGGACCGTCGTCGACGCGTGACCGCCGGCGCGTCGAAGGGCGTATTACCGTCTTAATACTGCTTCGAGAATATGCCGGATAGCCTTATACCCGGTGAGCGGCCACTATCGCGTATGGCTACGAACCAAGGCGTACACGCACCGGTCGGCGACTGCCCCCACTGCCACGGCGAATTCGAGACGGCGGGGGTCCTCGCGCAGTGCTCGCGGTGTGGCTACCTCGCCGGCCGCGGGGCCGACTGAACGGCGCGAACCACAGACGTATAGCCCCGGGGGGCGCAACCGCGAGGTATGAGCCTGCAAGCAGACGTCGAAACCCTCTGGGAACGCAAACAGGACGGACTGACGGCGGCCGACGCCACCGACGACCACCTGTCGACGCTCGACGAGTTCCTCGCCGCGCTGGAGGCCGGCGAGGTCCGGGCCGCCGAGAAGTCCGGCGGCGAGTGGGACGCCAACGAGTGGGTCAAGCAGGGCATCCTGCTGAACTTCGGTCTTCGCGAGACGGTCGCCCGCGAGTACGGCGGCGTCGACTACCACGACGTACTCCCGCTGCGCGAGACCGACGACTTGGGGGCCCGTGGCACCCGCAACACGCCCGACGGCACCGCCGTTCGGCGGGGCGCGTACCTCGGCGAGGACTGCATCATGATGTCGCCCTCTTTCGTCAACATCGGCGCACACGTCGGCGACGGGACGCTCGTGGACTCCTGTGACACTGTCGGCTCCTGCGCTCAGATCGGCGAGAACGTCAAACTCGGCGCGAACACGCTCATCGGCGGCGTCCTCGAACCCGTCGAGGACGCGCCGGTCATCGTCGAGGACGACGTGTCGCTTGGGGCCGGCTGCCGGGTCACCTCCGGGTTCGTCGTCGGCGAGGGCAGCATCGTCGGCGAGAACACGCTCCTGACCCCGCGCATCCCCGTCTACGACCTCGTCGAGGAGGAGGTCCTCTACGGCGAACTGCCCCCCGAGCGGCGCGCCTTCCAGCGCTTCGTCGACTCCTCGGTCGGCGACCACGACCTCATCCCCGGCGGCGCGTACAAGCCCGCCGTCGTCGCCACCGACGTCGAGGAGGAGACGCTGGAGGCGACGGAGCGAGAGGACGCGCTGCGAGAGTAGGGCGGGCCCGAGCGAAGCGAGGGGCCGCCAGAAGCGAGCGGGGAGGAACGACCCGCGAGCGAGCGGAGTCGCGGGCGACGAGAGTGGCCGAGCGAAGCGAGGGGCCGCCAGAAGCGAGCGGGGAGGAACGACCCGCGAGCGAGCGGAGTCGCGGGCGACGAGAGTGGCCGAGCGAAGCGAGGGGCCGCCAGAGAGCGGAACCCTTGTTAGCCGCCGTCGCCACCCTCGTGGTAATGAGTCACGACTCGCCGCCGGTCCGCCGTCTCGCGGACTGGGACCACGACCGCCTCGAATCGCTCGCGGCGGCTCACGGGACGCCGCTGTACGTCGTCGACCTCGACCGCGTGGCCGCGAACTACGAGCGGTTCGCGGCGGCGTTTCCCGACGCCCACGTGATGTACGCCGCGAAGGCCCACACCGGGCGGGCGGTGCTCTCGAAACTGCTCGAAACCGGCGCGGACATCGAGTGCGCCGCGTGGGGCGAACTCCAGCGGGCCATCGATGCCGGCGCGGACCCGAACACGCTCCAGTACACCGCGGTCAATCCGCCGGACCGGGACCTCGACTACGCGGTCGACCTCGCCGACGAGAACCCCGGGCTGACGATAACCGGCGGCGCACGGGACACGTTCGACCGCCTCGAAGCGCGGGGGTACGACGGCCGTATCGCCGTCCGCATCAACCCCGGCATCGGCACCGGCCACCACGAGAAGGTGGCGACGGGCAAGGACGCGAAGTTCGGCATCCCCTACGACGAGGTGCCCGAACTCGCCGCCGAACTGGCCGACCGGTTCGAATTGGTCGGCATCCACGCCCACGCCGGCAGCGGCGTCCTCCACGACGACCTCGACGACCACTGCGAGGCCATCGGCAAGGTCGCGGACATGGGCCGGACCGTCGAGGACCGCGTCGGCGGCTTGGAGTTCGTCGACTTCGGCGGCGGCTTCGGCGTCCCCTACCGCGAGGACGAGGCTCCCCTCGACATGCCCGCCGTCGGCGAACGGGTCCGCGAGGCCGTCGGCGACCTCTCGGCGCGGGTGAAACTCGAACCCGGGCGCTACGTGGTCGCCGACGCCGAGTGCATCCTCACCGAGGTCAACACCATAAAGGAGACGCCCGCGGCCACCGTCGTCGGGGTGGACGCCTCGCTGGCGACGCTCATCCGGCCGGCGATGTTCGGCTCGTACCACCCGATTCGGAACGTCTCGACACCGGACCGCGGGGCCGAACCGGTCTCGGTCGGCGGCCCCTGCTGTACGAGCGCGGACGTGTTCTGCACCGACCGGCCAGTCGCCCGACCGGAGCGCGAGGACCTGCTGGCCGTCGGCAACGCCGGCGCGTACGGCTACGAACTCGCCAACCAGTTCCACTCCCAGCCCCGGCCCGCCGAGGTCGCCGTCGAGGGCGGCGAGACGCGGGTCGTCCGGGCCCGCGAGACGCTGGCGGACGTGACCCGCATGGAACGATGAGCTTCGACATCGAGACGTTCCACCGGCGGGCCGTCGAGACGCCCTCTCACGAGTCCGTCGACGAGATGCGGGACCTGCTTGTCGAGACGCTGACGGCCGCCGACGCGGACCCGACCGTCGACGACCTCGGGAACGTCCTCGCTTCGCGGGGCGCGCCCGACCACGCGGCCGCCGCGGCCGCCGACGGGACTCACCTCCTCCTGAACACCCACATCGACACGGTGCCGCCCCACCTCCCCTACGAGCGCCGCGGGTCCCCGCCCGGGCCCGACGCGACCGTCGACGGGACGGGCGGGAGCGGCGGCGACGTGGTCTGTGGTCGCGGGGCCTGCGACGCGAAGGGGCCGCTCGCGGCGCTGCTCGACGCCTTCCTCACCGTCGACCCCGACGGTGGCGCGGTGACGCTGGCGGTCTCTATCGACGAGGAGACCACCCAGACCGGCGGCGCGCACCTCGCCGAGACCGTCGCCGCCGACGCCTGCGTCGTCGGGGAGCCGACCGGGCTGGACGTGTGTACGGCCGCCCGCGGCCAGTTCGAGGGGACGGTCACTATCCACGGAGAGAGCGCCCACGCCGCCGACGACGGGGCGGGGCGAAACGCCGTCCGCGCCGCGGCCCCCGTCCTGCAGGCCATGGAGAGCTACGACGAGCGCGAGGGGCCGCCGCCACACGACACGCTCGGTCGCCCGTCGCTCACCGCCTCGATGATAGAGGGCGGCGAGGCGACCAATCAGGTGCCGGCCGAGTGTACCGTCACCTTCGACCGGCGGTCGGTCCCGCCCGAAACCAGTCGCTCGTTCGTCGACGCCTTCGAGGCCCACCTCTCGGGATGGCTCCCCGACGCCATGTCCCTCGACGTGGCGCTCATCCGGCCGGACACGCCCTTCCCGGAGGCGTTCGCCACCGACCCCGACGCCGAGGTGGTTCAGACGCTGCGGGACGCCAGCGGCGGCGACGTGCGCCCCTTCGGCGCGGCGACGGAGGCGTCGTACTTCGCGGCGCGCTACCCGACGGTCGTGTTCGGCCCCGGCGTGTTGAGCGACGAGACGGGCGCGGTCGCGCACTCCGAGCGCGAGTACGTCAGGCTCGCGGACGTGCGGACGGCCGCCCGGGCGGTCCGGGAGACGGCCGAACGGCTGGTCTGAGGGTGTGTGGCGGGTCTGACGACGTGACTCAGTCCTGTGGCGCGGCGCTCGCGTCCTCGACCGTCAGCGTCTCGGAGACCTGTGAGTACGTCAGGACCAGCGCGACCGCGGCCAGCGCGGCCCCGACGGTGAAGGGCGTGCTGAAGCCCCCGAGGTTGTAGAGGACGCCGGAGGCCAGCGGACCCACCGCCACGCCCAACCCGAACGCCATGGTCAGCACCGACAGGGTCGTCCCGGAACCGCGCTCGCCCGCGAGGTCGCCGGCCAGCGCGAGCGAGGGGGCGAAGACCAGCGCAACGGCGATGCCTTGGACGAACCGCGCGGCCAGCATGAGCCACGGGTCGGTGACGACGCCCTGTGCGAACACTGACGGCACGAGGACGACGAAGCCGGCCACGACGAAGGGCCGCCGACCGAACCGGTCGCTGGCCCGGCCGACGGGGACCTGCAGGACGACGTTGGCGATGACGACGGCGGCGAACTGGACGCTGAACATGAACGTCGTCTCGTCGAGGCGGGTCCGAATCGGCCCCTCCAGCGTGGCAAAGAGCGCGATGGTCGTCGCCATCAGGAAGGTGCCGACGCCGAGGACGAACACGGAGTCGAGCCCCCGGCCGTCGGGGTCGAAGACGGCGATAGAGAGGTCCTTCCCGGCCGCGTCGTCGGCGGTCGGCGGGTCCTCGATGAGCAGCGCCACGAGGACGAAGCTGACAATCGCGCCCAGCACGGCGACGGCGAAGGCCGCGGTGAACCCCGAGAACGCGACGCCCAACAGCGAGTACTCCACGACGCCCTCGCCGGCCAGTCCCCCGGTGACGACGACGCCGGCGATGATGGGGCCGAAGCCGAAGCCGACGAGCCGGAACGTGTTGAACACGCCGAAGTTTCCCCCGCGCTCGCTGTCGCTGGTCGCGTAGTCGTTGACCAGCGCGATGGTCGCCGGGATGGTAAAGGCCGCCCCGACGCCCTGTAGTGCCCGCGCGGCCAACACGGTCCAGTAGCTCGACAGGAACGGATAGGCCGCGCTCCCGATGCCGAACAGCACCAGCCCGGTCAGGACGAACGCGCGCCGGCGACCGCTCCGGTCGGAGAGGCGGCCGGTCAGGGGCTGGCCGAAGCTGTTGAGCAGGCCGAAAAGCGAGAGGACGAGGCCGATGAGCGTCTCCTCGCGGAAGACGAACCCGAACAGCTCCGTCCCGGCGATGCCGGTCAGCGTTATCTCCCCGCTGGCGATGTACAACGGCAAGACGATGATGAGAAAGGAGTTGCCGAGCGCGTCGGCCATCCGGGCGAACGCGAGCGTCAGAATCCGCGAGTCGGTGCCGAGGACCATCTACTCCGCCGGAGGACCGCCACGCCCCTGAGGGTTCCGTTCCCGTCGTGCGGCCCTTACTGATGAGGTATCACAGGGTAGGTGGTGCGGGCCGCAGCTAGGGTATGTCCGAGCCACCGGCACTCCGGGACGCCCACCGGCAGCAGGCGAACGTCGTCATTCAGGACCTGCGCGGGTGGGACGGCGAGGCGGCCGGACTGGCGACCGTCGACGCCGAGTGGGTCCGCCACGCCCGCCAGCCCCACATCACTGCGGCGGTCACCGAGTTCGGCGACGACGCGGGGTTCGACCGGGAGACGGCGGCCCGGTTCGCGGACCGGTGGAACGACATCGCGGACGGCACGGCGGTCGAGCGCATCGCGTTCGTCGCTCCGGGCGTCGAGGAGCGGGCGGTGAGTCGGGGCCGAGATACCGACCGGGCGGTGCGAGCGTTCGCGTCGCGGTCGGCGGCGCTGGCGTGGGCGCGGGCCTAGTCGTCGACGCCCTCGGCCATCGACTCGGCGACGCCGACGTAGCCGGCGGGGGTCAGTGCTTCGAGTTCGGCCCGCACGTCCTCGCTCACGTCGAGGTCGGCGTACATCTCGCGGAAGTCCTCGATGGTGACCTCCCGGCCCCGGGTGGCCGCCTTGACCTGTTCGTAGGCGTCGGCGACCCCCTCGCGCCGGAGGATGGTCTGGACGGCCTCGCCGATTATCTCCGGGGTCGATTCGAGGTCCTCGCGCATCACCTGCTCGTTGGGGACGACCTTCGCCAGCCCGTTCTGGCACTTGCCGTAGGCGACGAGACAGTGCGCGAGGGCCGCGCCGACGTTGCGCTTGACCGTCGAGTCCGAGAGGTCCCGCTGGAGGCGCGAACTCGTCACGTAGTCCCCGAGGAAGACGAGGTCGGAGTTGGCCTTCGAGAGATTCCCCTCGCTGTTCTCGAAGTCGATGGGGTTGACCTTGTGGGGCATCGTCGACGACCCGGTCTCGCCCTCGACGGTCTCCTGCCCGAGATACCGGTCCGAGACGTAGAGCCACATGTCGCGGTCCATGTCCAGCAGGACGTTGTTCGCGCCCCGGACGGCGTCGAAGAGCGTCTGGAGGTCGTCACAGGGGTTGACCTGCGTGGTCAGGGGCTCGTGGTCGAGGCCGAGGCCGGCGACGAACTCGCGGGCGAACGCCGGCCAGTCAACGTCCGGGTACGCGGCGTGGTGGGCGGCGTAGGTCCCCGACGCGCCGGCGAGTTTGCCCGAGAGGCCGTCGGCGGCACGCTCGATTCGGCCGATAGCCCGACCCAACCGGGCGGCGTAGACGGCCATCTCCTTGCCGAACGTCGTCGGCGTCGCCGGCTGGCCGTGGGTGCGGGCCAGCATCGGCACGGCGGCGAACTCGTGGGCCATCCCGACCAAGGCGTCCCGAATCTCGCGCAGTTCCGGGACGAGCACCGTCTCGACAGCGGGCTTGACGAGCAGGCGGTGGGCGAGGTTGTTCACGTCCTCGCTGGTCAGCCCGAAGTGAATCCAGTTGTCGACGTCGAGGGCGTCGGGCGCGCCGAGCCGGACGAAGTACTCGATGGCCTTCACGTCGTGGTTCGTCGCCGCGTAGCCGCCGTAGCCCTCGGTCTCCAGTTGCTTGACCACGCGGGCGTCCTCGTCGTCGAACCCCTCGTAGAGCGCCCGCAACGCCGCGCGCTGGTCGCCGTCGACGGACAGCGGCGTGGCGTCGAGGTCGGCGAGCGCCAGCAGGTACTCGACTTCGACCTCCACGCGGGCGCGCATCAGCGCCCGCTCGCTGGCGTACGGGACGAGCGGTTCGGTGTAGCGGGCGTAGCGGCCGTCGAGCGGCGAGACGGCCGAGAGTGGCCCTCTGTCGGTCATGCGAACGTCTCCGCGGGAGGCGCGAAAAAGCGTGTCGACTCCCGCTTAGCTCCCGGTCGCCCGCTGGTAGTGCGAGCGATAGCGGCTCACCTTCCGGTACAGCAGGTAGCCGACGGCGAGGTCGAAGACGACGACGAAGCCGACGAACGAGAAGCCCGGCAGCGGGAGATAGGTGACCGACGTGTTGTAGACGGCGTGGATGAGCGCCGCGACGAGGATGCCCTTGACGACGATGGGACCGGCGTTGTCGCTGTTGAACTTCGCCAGCCCGAGGTAGTAGCCGGCAAAGGCCGAGTAGAGGACGTGGCCCGGGCCGACGAACGCCCGGGAAGTCGCCGTCCGGAGCGCGGCGGCGACGGGCTGGCTGCTCTGGGCCGCCATCGCCTGCGTGTACCCCTGCGAGATGTACAGCGCGTTCTCGATGGTGGCAAAGCCTAGGCCGGCGACGGCACCGTAGACGACGCCGTCGACGACTGCGTCGATGGTGTCGAACGCGCCGACCCGAATTGCGAGCCACTTCACCGTCTCCTCGATGGGGCCGACGACGACGAAGAAAAACAGCGCCGTCCCGACGACGGGGACGATGCCGAACAGCGGCTTGAGCAGGGTGTTGACCAAGGCGGCGATGCTGGCAAACAGGATGGCGAGGACGAACGTGACCGCCAGCGGCTCCAGCGGTTCACGCATCGTCGGGTCGCCGTACCACAGGTAACCGACGATAGCCAGCGCCGGCACCGCAGACAGCGCCGCCAGCACGCCCAGCGAGGGCTGGCGGACGGCCAGCAGTATCGTCCCCGCCAACTGGGCGACGAACAGGAGAACGGCCAGCAGGATTAGCAGCCAGCGCCGCGAGGCGTGCAAGACACCGTAGAGGCCCACCGCGACGCCGTCGAGCCGTGACCGCGGCTCCCACGACGCGATGTCGTAGAGGTCCGTCGAACTACCCAACGCGTCACCGACCGGGTCCGTCTTCTCGTCTGGCACAGGGGACCTATCGCCGTGCGAATACGTCAGGCTTGCGGCGTCACCCGAGCCAGCCGTACTCGGCGTCGGCGTCGCCAAAGCGGCCGTCGGGCGGGTCGTGCCGATAGACGTCCGTGCCCAGCGCGACCCACGCCAGCCCGTAGGGGACCGCCAACGCCGGCACGGAGTTGAAGCCCAGAAAGAGCACCGCGCCGACGCCCAGCAGGACGCCCAGCCACGGGGGCTGGACCCGGGTCCGGACGACGCCGGCGGCGACGGCGACCCCGCCGGCCACCAGCGCGAGGACGCCGACGGCCACCGGCACCTCCCCGGCGATGCCGACGAGTCGGAGCGACTGCCCGAGGGCGAAGCCGAGCGCCCCCAGCGCCCCCAGCCACGCGCCGGCGACCCCGGGCCGTTCCAGCCGCGCCCCGTAGAAGTCCTCGACGGCGTAGTGGCCCGCGAACACGCCGACCGCCGAGACGACCGTGGCGGCGAGGACGGTCGGCGGCCGCGCTCCGCGCAACGCCACGGCGACGGCCCACGCTGCCCAGACGAGGCCGCCGACGGCGGCGACGCCGCCGGCCACCTGACACCGCGCTCTCGTCATGGCCCAGACTGGGGCGGCCGGCTACTAAGGGACACCGACTGCACCACCGCCGGCGCTCCGACGGCGTCCCGATGCCGACTGCGCCACCGAGTGGCGCGGACGCCGGGATTCGCAACTACTTTGCGCGCGCCGGCCCCTCAGTCGCACATGAAAATCGCCGGCATGGCCAGCAACCGCGGCCGGAACCTGCTGAACGTCGCCGACCGCGCCCCGGGCGGGGCCGAACTCGCCGTCGTCCTGACCAACGACGCGGACGCGCCGGTCCTCGAAGCGGCCGCCGAGCGCGGCGTCCCGACCGAAGTCGTCGAGCGCGACGCCGACGAGGCCCGCGAGGCCCACGAGGAGCGCGTACTGGCGGCCCTCTCGGAGTACGACTTCGACCTCGTGGCGCTGGACGGCTACATGCGCGTCCTGAGCGAGACGTTCGTCGAGGCCGCGCCGACGACGCTGAACGTCCACCCCTCGCTGCTCCCGAACTTCGCCGGGATGGACGCCCACGAGCAGGTGCTGGAGGCGGGCGTGAAAGTCACGGGCTGTACCGTCCACGTCGTCGACGAGACGGTCGACGGCGGCCCCATCGTCACGCAGGAACCCGTCCCGGTCTTCGACGACGACGGCCTCGATGACCTGAAAGAGCGCGTTCTCTACGAGGCCGAGTTCACGGCCTACCCGCGGGCCATCGAGTGGTTCGCCGAGGACCGCGTCGCGGTCGACCACGACGCCGGTACCGTCGCCGTCGAGGGCGACGACGGCGGCCAGTTCCCCGCCCGGCGGCTGGCCTCCGACGACCGCGCCGCCGACCTCCGGTACGGCGAGAACCCCCATCAGGACGCCGCGCTGTACGCCGACGCGACCGTCTCCGAGGCCAGCGTCGTCCACGCCGACCAGCGCAACGAGGGGGCGAAGGCGCTGAGCTACAACAACTACAACGACGCCGACGGCGCGCTGAACCTCATCAAGGAGTTCGAGGAGCCCGCCGCGGCGGTCATCAAACACACCAACCCCGCGGGCTGTGCGACGGCCGACTCGCTGTCGGCAGCCTACGAGCGGGCCCTCTCGACGGACCCGATGAGCGCCTTCGGCGGCATCGTCGCGCTGAACCGCGAGTGCGACGCCGCCACCGCCGAGCGGATAATCGACTCGTTCAAGGAGGTCGTCGTCGCGCCGGGCTACACCGACGCCGCGCTGGACGTGCTCTTCGAGAAGGAGAACCTCCGCGTCCTCGACGTGGACGGCGAGTTCGAGGTGACCGAACCCCTGACCGAGAAACCCCTCGTCGGCGGCCGCCTCGTCCAAGAGCGCGACACCCAGCACCTCACCGCCGACGACCTCGAAGTCGTCACCGAGCGCGACCCCACCGACGAGCAGGTCGAGTCGATGCTGTTCGCGTGGCACACGCTCAAACACGTCAAGTCCAACGGCATCCTCTTCGCCAAAGGGACCGAGACGGTCGGCATCGGTATGGGGCAGGTCTCCCGCGTCGACGCCGTCCGGCTGGCGGCGATGAAAGCCGACGAGCACGCCGAGGGCAAGGACGCCGACGGCGCGGTGATGGCCTCGGACGCCTTCTTCCCGTTCCCCGACGGCATCGAGGCGGCCGCCGACGCCGGTATCGAGGCGGTCATCCAGCCCGGCGGGTCGAAAAACGACGAGAGCGTCGTCGAGGCCGCCGACGAACGCGACATGGCGATGGTCTTCACCGGCCAGCGCAGTTTCCGACACGACTGAGCGACTGTCGTCGCGTTCTCACGGTTTCGTGGCCCGGGACCGACGACGGGCCACACGGATTCGGTCGCGGGACGGCTGAGGACGCCGGCCGTCGGCCGCGCTCCCGACACGGTTATACCCGTGGGCGGCTCGTACCGACTATGCCGAACGACTCGGACAGGGAACGCGCGGTCCGTGACGCCGTCGACCGGTCCCGGAGCGGGGCGCCGGCCGGGGGCAGCGTCATCCGGGACCGGTTCTCGGCCGACGAGATATTCCAGCGCATCGTCGCCGCGGCCGACCACGAGGTGACCGCGAGCAAGCGAGAACTGCTCGCGAGCGGCCTCGCGGCCGGGTTCGCCATCACGGTCACCTTCCTGCTGTACGCGTCGCTGTACGCCTCTACCGACGGCGACCCCGTCCTGAGCGCGCTGTTGTACCCGCTCGGGTTCGTCTTCATCATCCTCGGGGACTACCAACTCTACACCGAGAACACGCTCCCGCCGGTCGCGCTGACGCTCGAACGGCTCTCCAGCCTGCCGACGCTGCTGCGCATCTGGGGGCTGGTCCTCGTCGCTAACCTCGCCGGCGGGCTGTTGGGCGCGCTGGCGCTCTCCTCGACGGGCGTGCTCTCGACTGGCGCGGCCGCGGCCGCCGAGGGGTTCGCACAGACGGCCATCGAGACGCCGTGGTGGACGCTGTTCTCGAAGGCCGTCTTCGCCGGCCTCATCGTCGCCGGCGTCGTCTGGGTCGACTACTCCCTGCGGGACAGCATCTCCCGACTGGTACTCGTCTACGTTGCCTTCCTCGCCATCCCGTTCGGGAACCTCTACCACGTCGTGGTCTCGGCGACGGAGATGTTCTACTTGGTGTTCGTCGGCGACCTCGCGCTGTCGGTCGGGCTCACCCAGTTCGTCGTCCCGGTCCTGCTCGGCAACTCTCTCGGCGGGGTCGTCCTCGTGACGGTGGTCAACTACTTCCAGACGACCGAGCGCCGGCTCGAAGCCGCCAGACAGAGCGGGCGGAAACGACAGTTGACCGTCCGCGAGTGGCTGCTCGGTCGGTTCTCCGACTCCGGGCGCTGGTACGTCCCGGCCAACCGCGACTACGACTGACCCGACACGTCTTTGCGGCCGTCGCGTGAACGTCGGATGTGTTCGCCGACAACCGCCACTGGGTGCTGTTCGCGGCCCTCGTGCTGTCGACGCTCGGGACCGTCGGCGTCGCCGCCGTGGGCCTGCTGACGACGGCCGGTGCGCTGCTGGCCGGCGGGTCACTGCTGGTCCCGCTCTCGGTGCTGTTTCTCGGGACCGCGCTCTTTCTCGGACTGGACGCCGTGCTCGTGGCCGCGCTGGTCCGCGAACTGGCCCGCCGCGCGTCGCTCCCACGGAGCCAGCGCCTCGCGGACGCGCTTCGGCGCGTCGAGGCCGCGGTCCCGGCCGTCGCGTCGCTCGGCCTCGCCGAACGGTTCGAGCCCCGCGGGCCGACCGTCGAGGAACGCCGCGAGGCGCTGGCCCAGCGGTACGTCGACGGCGAACTCACGGAGGCGGAGTTCGAGCGACGGCTCCAAGACCTGCTGGGCTCGGCCCCGTCCGAAGACGGACCGGCGTCGGCCGAGCGACGGGACGCGGCGACGGACCGGGACCGCGAGGCGACCGAGGAGTGAGCCGACAGTGTTTACCTTAGAAATCGGGGTTGTTGAGAGTCAGAAAGCCCCGGCTCCAGCGCCTAACTAAACACACCCACCGCCGCGCAGTTTTAATGCCCTGCCGGCCGAGGCATCGCGTATGGGCGAATACACCTTCCTCCGGGTGGCGGTCGACAGCCGCGTCGTCGCGGCCGTCCTCGACTCGCTCCCGGGCGTCGCGGTGGTCGACGACCCCGAGGCCGTCGCCGGCGACACGGGGGCGGAGCCGCCGTCGGCCGACGACTCGGCGCGGGCGAGCGCCGACGTAACCACGCCGGTGGGCGACCGAGGCGAGGACACCACGGCACCGACCGACCAGCGGAGCGACGACGACTCGGAGCGCGCCGCAACCGAGGAGAGCCGTGCGGTCGCGCTGTGGCGCGAGTGGGGCCTGCTCGGTCTCGGGCTGGCGATGGCCGCGCTGGGGCTGGCGACGGTCGGTCTCTGGTGGTACCGCCGCCGGAGCGCCGACGAGTCGCCCGCCGAGACGGGCGGTGTCGATGCCGTCGGCACTACCAGTACCGACGCGGCTGGGACGCCACCGGTCGGCGAGACCGAACTCGGCGGCCGGACCGACGAGCCGAGCGTGGGCGGCGGGTCGCCCGTCCACGGCGCGGCTACCGACGACGCGGCGGTCGGCGCGGACACCCCGGCCGACGACGCGGACGACGACCGGGCAGGCGAGGGAGCCGACGACGCGGCCGACGCGAGCGACGCGGTCATGGACGAGGGAGAGACGGCGACAGACGATACGGAGGAGGCGGCGGAGGCGGACGCAGACGAGGCGGCCGACGATACGGAGGAAGCGGCGGACGCGGACGCAGACGAGGCGACAGACGACGGGGCGACGGACCGCGGCGACATCGACGCGGCACCGCTGTTGGGCGCGGCGTTTCTCGCTCTCGCGGGCGCGCTCGTCCGGTGGACGCGGGCCGAGGGGTAGGTCCGACAGGCTAAAGCGCGCGGCTACGGGACGTGCGTGCATGGAGTTCCACGAGGCCGCGAACTTCCTCTTCGAGTTGCGCCGGTTCGCCATGCGACCCGGCACCGACGCCACGGACGGGCTGTTGTCGACGCTGGGCGACCCCCACGAGGACCTCCGCTGCGTGCAGGTCGCCGGCTCCAACGGGAAGGGCTCGACCGCCCGGATGGTCGAGCGGAGCCTCCGGGAGGCCGGCCTCGATGTCGGCCTCTACACCTCGCCCCATCTGGCCGACGTACGCGAGCGCGTCCGGGTCAACGGCCGGAAGGTTCCCGAATCGAGCCTCGTCGAGTTCGTCGAGGCGGTCCGGCCGTACGTCACCGAGCGGGGGGCCGACGGCGAAGCACCGACCTTCTTCGAGACACTGACGGCGCTGGCCCTCTGGGAGTTCGACCGCCAAGACGTGGACGTGGCTGTCCTCGAAGTCGGTATCGGGGGCCGCTACGACGCGACCAGCGTCGTCGACCCCGTCGCCAGCGCCGTGACGACGGTGACGCTCGAACACACGCACATCCTCGGGGACACGGTCGCCGAGATAGCGACCGACAAAGCCCACGTCGCGCCCGACGACGCCCCGCTGGTAACGGGCGCGACCGGCGCGGCCCGCGAGGCCGTGGAGGACGTGGCCGGCGACGTGGTGACCGTCGGCGGGGCCGACGCCGACGTGGCCGTCACCTACGGCGGCCGCGAGGGGTTGGAGGGAGCGGTGACCGTCGACGGCCCGGACTGGACCGTCGACACGCGCGTCCCGCTGCTTGGCGCGCATCAAGCGACCAACGCGGGCATCGCGGCGGTGCTGTGCCGACAGGTCGCCGACGTGGACGACGCCACGCTGGCCCGGGGGCTGCGCAACGCCCACTGGCCCGGCCGCTTCGAGGTGATGGGCCGGGACCCGCTGGTGGTGTTAGACGGCGCGCACAACCCCGGCGGCCTCGAACGGGCGGTCGAGACGCTCGACTCCTTCGATTACGAGGACTGTCACGTCGTCGTCGGCGCGATGGTCGAGAAGGACCTCGACGGGATGGCGACCGCGCTCTCGGCGGCCGACCGGGTCGTCGCTTGTCGGCCGGCCGTGGACCGCGCGGAGTCACACGACGTGGTCGCGGCCGCGATGGCCGAGGCGACCGACGCGACCGTCGAGCGCCGCCGGGCGGTCACCGACGCGCTGGACGCGTCGCTCTCGGCCGCCGGCCCCGACGACGCGGTGCTGGTCACCGGCTCGCTGTACACCGTCCGCGAGGCGCGCACCCGGTGGGCGCGGACGGTGGTCCCGAAGCGCGTCGACTCGGCCGCGGACGGTCGGGAGACGCTCGCTGCCGCACACGTCGCCGAGAGCGACGCCGAACGGATGGCCGGCGACGCCGTCCACCGCGTCCTCCGGACGCAGGTGCGGCCGGGGCAGGCGCGGACCCTGCGGGCCGAGCTGCTCGCCGTCGGCGGCGAGTGCGCCGTGTCGGCACTGGCCGCCCAAGACGAGGAGGCCGTCGACGTGGTGTTGCAGGCGACGCTGGCTCAGTACCGACGGCTCGTCGAGCGCCTCGACGACGCCGGCGACGGCCTCGCCGCGCTGGCCGCCGACCTCCGGACGCGGCTGGGCTTCGCGTCCGAACCGGCGGGACAGGCGGAGCGGACGTACCCGTGGACCGACGGGACGGCGGTCATGGGCATCCTCAACGTCACGCCCGACTCCTTCCACGACGGCGGCGAGTACGACGCCGTCGACGACGCCGTCGCCCGGGCCGAGGAGATGCTGGCGGCCGGCGTCGACATCGTCGACATCGGCGGCGAGTCGACCCGGCCCGGGGCCGAACCGGTCCCCGCGGCCGAGGAGCGCGACCGGGTCGTCCCGGTCGTCGAGGCGCTGGCCGACCACGACGTGGCCCTGTCGGTCGACACCCGCAAGGCCGCCGTCGCGCGCGCGGCGCTGGACGTCGGGGCCGACATCCTCAACGACGTGTCAGGGCTGGAGGACCCCGAGATGCGGCTCGTCGCCGCCGAGTACGACGTTCCGGTCGTGGTGATGCACTCCATCGACACGCCGGTGGACCCCGACAGCGAGGTCCGCTACGACGACGTGGTGCGGGACGCGCTCGACCAACTCACCGAGCGGGTCCTGCTGGCCGAGAAGGCGGGGCTCGACCGCGAGCAGATAATCGTCGACCCCGGCATCGGCTTCGGGAAGTCGCCGACGGAGGACTTCGAGCTACTCGACCGACTGGCCGAGTTCCAGTCGCTTGGCTGTCCGGTGCTTTTCGGTCACTCCCACAAGTCGCTGTTCGGGCTCGTGGGCGAACAGCCCGGCGACTGCCTGTCGGCGACCGTCGCCGGCACGGCGCTGGCGGCCCAACGGGGTGCGGACATCGTCCGCGTCCACGACGTGGCCGAGAACGTCGCCGCCGTCAACGTCGCCGCGGCCGCCGACGACCCCGAGGCCTTCCGCGATTAGGAGAAGCCGAGGACGATGTCACAGGCGGCGCAGTGTCGCAGCGTCACCGTCTCCGAGCGGTCGACGCTCACGGCCCCGTCGTCGGCGACCGAGAGGCGATGGACGCGCCGGCCGGTGACGAGGTCGCCGTCGGCGTCTATCGCGGCCCCGCAGTCCGGACAGGTCATGGGAAGGGCCATGGCATACGTTAGTACTCCGCACACATAACCGATTTCGACGGTTTCCGAACACGTACGGGGCGGTTCGTCGCCGCGCCCGTCACTCTCCGCTCTCGGCGGCCGCGTCGGTACCCGACGAGTCGTCACCCGGCGGGTCGACGGCCTCGGCCTCGGTCTCGGTGACGCGGATGCCCTTCGAGGCGAGGTGGCGCATCTGCCGGCGGACGAAGTCCTCCTCGGTCGTCCCGCGGGTGGCGAGGACGACCATCCGCGCGTCGCCGGCGGGCCGCATCGTCCGACCGGCCCGCTGTGCGCCCTGCCGGCGGGAGCCGCCCAGTCCGGAGGCGACGACGGCGAGTTCCGCGTCGGGGAGGTCGATACCCTCGTCGCCGACTCTGGAGACGACGAGCGTGTCCCGCTCGCTCCGGCGGAACTCGTCGAACAGCCTCTCCCGGCGGGCGTGGGGCGTCTCGCCGCTGATAAATGGGGCGTCGAGGGCCTCGCTGATGGCCTCGCCGTGGTCGATGTACTCGACGAACACCAGCGCCTTCGCCGCCGGGCGCTCGGCGAGGGTGTAGCGTATCTCCGCGACCTTCCCGGCGTTCTCGGCGGCGGCCTGCCGGCGGCCGTGGCCCGACGCGGCGGCGTACTCGCTGCGTTCCGCGTCCGTGCCCCACGGCACGAGCCGAATCTCGACCTCCGGCTCGGCGACGTACCCCTCGTCGAACAGCTTCCCCCAGTCGGTGCCGATGGGTGGGCCGACGAGCGTGAAAATCTCCTCCTCGTCGTCGCTCTCCCGGGTGGGCGTCGCCGTCAGTCCCAGCCGGTGTTTGCTCTGGAGGTCGGCGCTCCGGCGGAAGACCGGCGAGGGGATGTGGTGGCACTCGTCGTAGACGATGAGGCCCCACTTGCGCTCGTCGAACAGCTTCCGGTGGCGGTCCATCCCCGCGGTCCGGTAGGTGGCGACGGTGACCGGCCGTATCTCCTTGGTCCCGCCGTGGTACTCGCCGACCTCGTCGTCGGTCAGCGAGGTGTGTCTGACCAGTTCGTCGCGCCACTGGCTCGCCAGTTCGCGCGAGGGGACCAACACCAGCGTCTCGCCGCCGACGGCGGCCATCGTCCCCATGGCGGCGACGGTCTTGCCCGACCCCGGCGGGCCGACGAACACGCCCGAGCCGCGGTCGAGGAACCGCTCGACCCAGTCGCGCTGGTAGTCCCGCAGGCGCAGGCGCAGTTCCACGTCCAAGGCGTCGCCGGTCTCCAGTTCCCGGTCGTCGCGCACGGGGTAGCCGGCCTCGTACAGCGTCCGTTTGAGCCGGGCCGTCTGCTCCTCGTTGACCCACGACTCCGCGTCGGAGATGGGGGCCCGCAGGAGTTCGTCGTCCAGTTTCGGCCGGGCGACGTTACCCATCAGGTCGTCGCTCTCGGCTTCGAGAACGGTGTAGCCGTCCTCGTGGGTGTACAGCCGGAACTTCCGGGCGCGCTCCCACTGGCTCGTGACCCACTCCTCCAAGTGCGGCGAGCGCTCGCCGAGTACGTCCCGCATCGTCGCCAGCAGGTCCGACAGCGACTCGTGTGGCGCGGCCCAGATGTCGTCTTCCCGGAGTTCGTAGACGTAGCCGCCCGAGCGGTTGGTGTCCAGCAGGCGGGCGAACTGCGAGAGTTGCGCGCGCGTGAACTGCTCGGGGTGTTCGACCACGACCTCGCGGCGGTCGGGGAACAGGACGACCCGCTCGCGGTCGGTCACCTCGGTCACGTCCGTCGGGTACCAGACGGCGTCGACGCCGCTCACGTCCTGTCGCCGGATGTCGCCGGCCTCGGCGAGCGCCGCCAGCGCCTCGCGGGCCGCCTCGGGCGTCAGGTCGGTCTTGCGGGACAGTTCCGTCGCCGTCAGGTGGGGCCGCCCGACGGCGTCGATAGCGTCGTACACCGCGTCGAGTTCGAGCGCCGGGTCGCTTCCGTCGCTCTGGGTGGCCTCGTCGTCCCGCTCGCTCCCGTCGGCTGACTCCTCCGGTGTCACTACCGGAGGCAAGCGCCCGACGGGCAAACGGGTTTCGTCTGGCCGCCCGCCGAGCGTCGCCGGCAATACTCCCGCGGTGGGAAGGGGATTTACGTCTCAGCCCCTAACGCGACAGTGTGGCGACCCCCTACGAGATTCTCGGCGTCGACCCCGACGCGGACGACGGCGAGGTCGTCGACGCCTACCGCGAGCGGGTCAAGGAGGTCCACCCCGACCAAGGCGGGTCCGCGAGCGAGTTCCAAGCGGTGCAGGACGCCTACGAGCGCATCGTGGACGACGACGCCGACGCCGTCGAGCGCGACCCGCGGCCCC
The DNA here is from genome assembly GCF_055632455.1 of Haloarcula sp. MBLA0138. Lineage (NCBI taxonomy): Archaea > Methanobacteriati > Methanobacteriota > Halobacteria > Halobacteriales > Haloarculaceae > Haloarcula > Haloarcula sp. MBLA0138. The sequence goes on from NZ_CM145746.1 coordinate 1,952,972, forward strand.
GCGAGGGACCGTCCCGGAGCGAGCGCACCGAGCCGTCCCGGGACGGCGACGACGACGAACCGGACGCGGACGACGAGGCAGACGACGAGGACCTGCTCCGCGTCGAGTACCTCAACTACGAGGTCGTCGCGGAACAAGGGTGGGAACTGGACGACCCGGACCTCTTCGAGAGGGCGGCCGAAGCCGGCCTCGACGACGCGGACTACGGCTCGTTTCGCGCCGAACCCGACGACTCGCTGCTCGCGGCGGCCGAGGCCGCCGACCACGCGTGGCCCTTCGCCTGCCGGGGCGGGGCCTGTACCAACTGCGCCGTGGCGGTCGTCGACGGCGACGTGGCCTCGCCCCAGAGCCACGTCCTCCCGCCGGACCTCGTCGAGCGGGGCATCCGGCTCTCCTGTATCGTGACGCCGGTCTCCGAGGACATGCAGGTCGTCTACAATCTCCGGCACATGCCCGAGGTCGGCGAACTCCTCCTGCCGGCCAGCCGGTTCGACGGCGCGACCTCCGACTAGAACAGGCCGTGGCCGTCGACGAGTGACGCGTAGCGCTCGGCGTACCGACCGGCGACGGCGGCGTGGTCGAACTCGGCGAGGGACTCGTCGACGGTGCGGTGGTCCAACTCCGCCGCGGCGACGATGCGGTCGGCTATCTCCTGTGGCGTCGTCACGCGGAACGCCCGGTCGCGGTGTTCGACGAGTTCGTGGGCGCTCGACTCCGCTTGGTACTCGACGACGCCGATACAGCCACAGGCGAGCGCCCAGAGCAGTTCGGTGGCGAACACCTCGCGGAAGGCCGTCTGGACGAAGACGTGTGCCCCCTTGTAGATGGAGACCCGCCGCCGTCGGTCGCAGGCCCCGACGAACTCCACGCGGTCGTCGATGCGCAGGTCGGCGGCCTCCTGCTCGTAGGCCGCCCGCTCGGGGCCGTCGCCGACGACGGTCGCCGACCAGTCTTTCCCCCGGAGTTCGGCGAGGGCGAGAAACAGCGACTCGACGTTGGCGCTCTCGTCCAGCGGGTGGGCGTACACCACGTCCACCTCGTCGTCGGCGTCGACCTCCCTGACGAGGTCCATGTCGACGCTCTCGGGCAACACCGCCGTCCGGTCGTCGGTGACCCCGCGCTCGCGGACGCGGGTGCGGACGAGTTCCGACGGCGTGACGACGCAGTCGGGCGCGCGGACCGCCCGGTCGCCGACCCCGTTCTCTGGCAAGGGGTCGTCGCCGAACCACTCCATCACCAGCGGGGCGCGGGCGAGGGTCGCGCCGACGCTGGCCGCGAGCGCCACGCTCGCCGGCGACGGGTAGACGTGGACCACGTCGGGCCGGTAGGCCGCCAACAGGCCGGGGAGCCGCACGGCGAAGGCCGGTTCGGTCGGCGAGACGGTGACGCCCCGGTAGGTTATCGGGCCGTCGCGGGCCCGCCGCTCGTGGCCGGGCCACCACTGCGAGCAGAAGACCGACACCTCGTGGCCGTCGTCGGCCAACCGGTCGGTGACCCGCTCCAGTCGTCGCCGGCCCACCGTGTCCCGGTAGTGACTCGTCTCCATGGCGACGACCGCGATACGCATACCCATCGGGACGACGGGGGCGCTCAAAAAGCCACCCGTTCCCCGCAAAGGGTTTTGCCGGTGTGGGGTCTCCGTGTCGGTGTGTACGACTACGCCCTCGAACGGTACCTGAACGTCCGGCGGGCCTACGGGGCCTCGTTCGCCCCCGACGGCCGCCTGTCGTTCCTGCTGGACGCGACCGGCGTCGGACAGGTCTGGACGCTCGACGAGCCCCGCGCGTGGCCCGAACAGCGCACCTTCTACGACGAACCGGTGAGCTTCGTCGACTACTCGCCCGAGCGGGCCGAACTCGTCTTCGGGATGGACGAGGGCGGCAACGAGCGAGCGCAACTGTACCGGCTGGACCGCGACGGCCGGGTGACCGACCTCACCGTGCGGCCCGACACCAAACATCGCTGGGGCGGCTGGTCGCCCGACGGCGAGCGCTTCGCGTTCGCGTCGAACCGCCGCGACGAGGCGGTCTTCGACGCCTACGTCCAGCACCGGGACGCCACCGGCGACGACGCCGAGTTAGTCTACGAGGGCGACGGCTGGTTCACCGTCGGCGGCTGGTCGCCCGACGGCGACCGACTCGTCCTCAGCGAGGCCCACTCCAGTTTCGACCAAGACGTGTACGTGCTGGACCTCGACAGCGGCGAGCGGACCCACCTCACGCCACACGAGGGGTCGGTCCGGTACACCAGCGCCTCGTGGGGGCCCGACGGCGAGGCGCTGTATCTCGTCACCGACGCCGACGGCGACACGCTCTCGCTGGCCCGCCTCGGCCTCGACGGAAGCCTCGAGACGGTGGTCGACGGCGGCGAGTGGAACATCGACGGCGTCTCGGTCGACCGTGACAGCGGCCGACTGGCGTACTCCCGGAACGTCGAGGGGTACACCGAACTGACCGTCGCCGAACTGTCGGGGCCGACCGAACTGACCGAGTTCCCCGCGCCGGACCTGCCGGGCGGGCTGGCCGGCGGCGTCGCGTGGGGGCCCGATGCCGAACGGTTCGCGGTCAGCGTCACCGGCCGGCGGACCAACACGAACGTCTTCGTCGTCGAGACGGCCACCGGCGAGAGCGAGCGCTGGACCGCCGCCGCCACCGCCGGCATCCCGCGCGAGACGTTCGTCGAGCCCGAAGTGGTCCGGTTCGACTCCTTCGACGACCGGGCGATTCCGGCGCTGTTCTCCCTGCCGCCCGGGGTCGGCGACGCCGCGGACGACGAGACATCGGCGGGCGGTGGCGAGGCGGCCGCCGGCACTGTGGGAGCGGCCGGGGACGGCGTGCCCGTCGTCGTCGACATCCACGGCGGCCCGGAGAGCCAGCGCCGCCCCTCCTTCGCGGGGCTGACCCAGTACTTCCTCTCGCAGGGGTACGCCGTCTTCGAGCCGAACGTCCGCGGCTCGACGGGCTACGGGAAGGCCTACACGCACCTCGACGACGTGGAAAAGCGGATGGACGCGGTGCGTGACCTCCGGGCCGGCGTCGACTGGCTCCGGGACCACCCCGCGGTCGACCCGGACCGCATCGCCGCGATGGGGGGCTCCTACGGCGGGTTCATGGTGCTGGCGGCGCTGACGGAGTACCCCGACATCTGGGCGGCCGGCGTCGACGTGGTGGGCATCGCCAACTTCGTCACGTTTCTGGAAAACACCGGAGAGTGGCGGCGCGAACTCCGCGAGGCCGAGTACGGCTCGTTGGCGACCGACCGGGACTTCCTCGAATCCATCTCGCCGGTCAACAACGTCGAGTCTATCGCCGCGCCGCTGTTCGTCCTCCACGGCGCGAACGACCCCCGAGTCCCGGTCGGCGAGGCCGAGCAGATAGCCGCCGAGGCCGGGGAGCGCGTCCCGGTCGAGAAGCTGCTATTCGACGACGAAGGCCACGGTATCAGCAAACGCGAGAACCGCATCGAGGCCTACACCCGCGTCGTCGACTTCCTCGACGAACACGTCTGAGTGCCTGCGGGGCGCGGGGCGGTCGAACGCTCACCCCACGCTCGAACCGTCCCGACCGGCGTTCTCGCGGTCGAAAACGATGCCCCGGATTTATCCGGGGGGCCTCCCAGTGACTGCCCATGGACGCTGCCGAACGCTCCCGCACGCTCGTCGAGGAGCGACTGTCTAATCTGGAGGCGGAGTTCGGGTCGGTGTCGGTCAACCAGACGACGTTCTCCGTCGGCGCGGACGCATACGAGCGGGCGCGCGAGCGGGCGCGAGAGGGGACGGTGGACGTACACGTCGTCGTCCGTAACGACGCCGGCGACGTGTTGCTCCGCGAGGGCGACGGCGAGTGGACGGTCCCGCGTGGCCGAACCGACCCTGACGAGTCTCTCGCCGCGGCGTCGGAACGCGCCGTCCGGGAGGGTGCAGGCGTCGACTGTACTGTGGAAGGAGCCGAACAGGCCACCATCTCCGGCGTCCGCAACGGCGACGACCCGGAGGCCGAGGCGGTCTACCGACTCAGCGTCGTCTTCACCGCGACCGTCGGGGACGACGCGACCGCCGAGGGCGACGCGGTCCGGTGGGACGCGGACCCCGAATCGCTCGAAGCTCTCGTTTAGACGACACCGGTGACCGTCGCTACCTCTCGGGCGGCGGCCTCGCTCATCCCGTCGCCCAGAATCGTGTAGCGGTCCCGTATCTCGTGGGCGGTCGTCAGCGCCTCAACGACCGTCGCCTCGTCGATTCCCAGTTCCCCGGCCGTCGTCGGCGCGTCGATGGACGCCAGCGCGTCGCGCACGTCGCGCCACTGGCCCTGTGGCCCGCTGTGGAGGTACTCAGTCATTATCGAACCGACGCCGACTTGGTGGCCGTGCAGCGCCGGTTCGGACCCGATACGGTCCAGTTGGTGCGAAAAGAGGTGTTCGGCACCACTGGCGGGCCGTGAGGAGCCGGCGATGGACATGGCGACGCCGGAGGCGACTAGCGCCTTGACCACTATCCACGACGACTCCTCTAACCCGCGGCGGATGGAGTCGGCGCTCTCGACGAGCATCTCGGCGGTCATCCGGGAGAGCGCCCCGGCGTACTCGGAGTAGGGGACATTTTTCAGCCGGTGGGCCAGCTCCCAGTCCCGGACGGCGGTGTAGTTGGAGATGATGTCCGCGCAGCCGGCGGTGGTCAGCCGCCACGGGGCCTCGGCCAGCACCGCGGTGTCGGCGACGACGGCCAGCGGCGGCTCGGCGGCAACGCTATGGCGCGTGTCGCCCTCGGGAACCGACCCCCGACCGGAGACGATGCCGTCGTGGCTGGCCGCCGTCGGGACGGAGACGAAGCCCAACCCGAGGTCGTCGGCCGCCATCTTCGTGATGTCGATGGCCTTCCCGCCGCCGACCCCCAGCAGGAAGCCCGCGTCGACCGCCTCTGCGTGGGCGATGACGCGCTGGACGGCGTCGAAACTCGCCGTCTCGACGACGATTTCGGCGGGGTCGTAGCCGGCGTCGGCGAACTGCTCGACGACGCGCTCCCCGGCGACCTCGTAGGGTGTCGGGCTAGCGACCACGAGGGGCCGCCCGCCGAGGTGGAGTTCCTCGACGGCGTCGATGGCCTCCGAGAGGACGCCGTGGCCCACCACGACGTTTCGCGGGAGCCGTATCCACGTCGATTTCTCGAACATACCGGTGTTCCACCCCGTGACGAGAAAGGGCTTGCGACGGGCGGCGCGCCCCGCTCAGTCGTCGGTCGACGCGACGAAGTCGGCCTCGGCGGCCTCGGCCGCGGCGTCGGCGGCGGCCGGGGGCTCGTTGCGCACGTCGTCGCGCTCGCGGTCGGAGATGACCTCGGCGTAGGCGTCGGGCATCACCTTCGTGAAGTTGTCCAGTTCGGCGTCCCAGTCTTCCAGCAGCGTCTTGGCACGCTCGGAGTCGGTGTAGGCGGCGTGGTTCTCGACGAGGCGGGTGACCATCTGGCGGTCCTTGCCTTCGAGGGAGTCCTCGATGGATACCATACCGGTGTTGGCCGAGTCGGCGAAGGTGCCATCGGGGTCGTAGACGTAGGCGACGCCGCCGGACATGCCGGCCGCGAAGTTCTTGCCCGTCTCGCCAAGCACCACGATGGCACCGCCGGTCATGTACTCACAGCCGTGGTCGCCGACGCCCTCGACGACGCCTTTGACCCCGGAGTTGCGGACGGCGAAGCGCTCGCCGGCCATCCCGTTGACGTAGGCCTCGCCTTGGGTCGCACCGTACAGCGCGACGTTGCCGATGACGATGTTCTCCGTCGGGTCGAACGGTGCCTGCTCGGGCGTGTTGACGACGAGCTTCCCGCCCGAGAGCCCCTTGCCGACGTAGTCGTTGGCGGTGCCGGTCAGGTCCATCGTCACGCCCTGTGCGAGGAACGCGCCGAAGGACTGGCCGGCCGTGCCGTCGAAGTCGACGCGGACGGTGTCGTCGGGCAGCCCGTCGCCGCCGTGTTCGCGGCAGATGCGGTTCGACAGCGTCGCGCCGACCGCGCGGTCGACGTTGTCGATGTCGGTGTCGATGGCGACGGGGTCGCCGCTCTCGATGGCGTCCTCGGCGGCGTCGATGAGGTCCCAGTCGAGCTGCTCGTCGACCTCGTGGGTCTGCTCGCGTTGCTTGTAGCGGCCGTCGCTGTCCGACGGCGACGCGATGACCGAAGAGAGGTCGAGCTTCTGGGCCTTGGGCTGGGAGACGTCGTCGCGCTGGGCCAGCACCTCGGGACGGCCGATCATCTCCTCGACGCTCTCGAAGCCCAGTTCGGCCATTATCTCCCGGAGCTCCTGTGCGACGAACGTCATGTAGTTGACGACGTGCTGGGGCTCGCCGGGGAAGCGGTCGCGGAGGTTCTCGTTCTGCGTGGCGACGCCGACCGGGCAGGTGTTCTCGTGGCACTGGCGGGCCATCACACAGCCGGAGGTGACCATCGAGGCGGTCCCGAACGCGAAGCCCTCCGCGCCCAGCAGCGCCGCGACGGCCACGTCGCGGCCGGTCTTCATCCCGCCGTCGGCGTTGATGCGGATGCGCGAGCGCAGGCCGGTCGCACGGAGCATCTGGTTGGCCTCGGCGACGCCCAGTTCCCACGGGAGGCCGGCGTTCTTGATTGAGGTCTTGGGCGAGGCCCCGGTGCCGCCGTCGTGGCCAGAGATGTGGACCACGTCGGCGTTGGCCTTGGCGACGCCGGCCGCGACGGTGCCGATGCCGTCCTCGGCGACCAGCTTGACGTTGATGTCAGCCTCGGGGTTCGCGGCCTTCAGGTCGTGGATGAGCTGTTTGAGGTCCTCGATGGAGTAGATGTCGTGCAGCGGCGGCGGCGAGATGAGGCCGACGCCCGGCGTCGCGTACCGGACGTGAGCGATCATCTCGTTGACCTTCTTGCCGGGCAGGTGGCCGCCCTCGCCGGGCTTGGACCCCTGTGCCATCTTTATCTGCAGTTCGTCGGCCTCAGCGAGGTACTCGGAGGTGACGCCGAAGCGGCCGGAGGCGACCTGCTTGGTCGTACACTCCTTCTCGGTGCCGAATCGCTCGGGGGGCTCGCCGCCCTCGCCGGTGTTGGCGTTGGCCCCGAGCCGGTTCATGGCGATGGCGTTGTTCTCGTGCATCTCCGGGGAGAGCGACCCCAGCGACATCGCCGCCGTCTCGAAGCGCTCGACGACTTCCTCGACCGGTTCCACGTCCTCGATGGGGATGGACTCGCGGTCGGTGTCGAACTCCAGCAGCCCTCGCAGGGTCTGGAGTTGCTCGTTCTGGTCGTTGACCAGTTCCGCGAACTCCTTGTAGGTCTCGTAGTTCCCCGTCCGGACGGCCTGTTGGACCTTCCCGACCGTGTTGGGGTTCCACTGGTGGTGGATGCCGTTCGAGCGGAACTCGTACTCGCCCTGTCGGGGCATTTTGGGCTCTTCCTCGCTCCACGCCACGTCGTGGCGCTGGTGCAGGTCGTCGGCTATCTCATCGATGCCGATACCCTCGGTCCGGCAGGTCGTCCCCTCGAAGTACTCGGCGATGAAGTCCGAGGAGAGGCCGACGGCCTCGAAAATCTGGGCCCCTTGGTAGGACTCCACGGTAGAGATGCCCATCTTCGCCATCGTCTTCAGCAGGCCGTCCTCGACGGCGGTGATGTAGGCGTCGATGGCCTCCGCGAGGTCCGCGCCGTCGGGACCGGCCACGAGGTCCTCGATGGTCTGGTAGGCCAGATAGGGGTTGACCGCGCCCGCGCCGTAGCCGATGAGCGTGGCGAAGTGATGGACCGCACGCGGGTCGCCGGACTCGACGACGAGGCCGACGTGGTTGCGCAGGCCGTTGCGGACGAGGTGGTGGTGGACGCCGCCGACCGCCAGCAGCGACGGGATGGGAACACGGTCCTCGCCAGCGTTGCGGTCAGAGAGGACGACGATGTCGTGTTCCTGTGCGGCCGCGTCGGCCTCCTGCCGCACGGCCTCGATAGCCGCCCGGAGGTCCGTGCCGCGCTCGTAGGTGATGTCGACGACCTTCGTCGACATACCGTTCTCGCTCAGGTCCTTGATGGCCGCCGTCTCCTCGTCGGTGAGGACCGGCGAGTCGAGCACCAGTTGCCGGGCGTGGTCCCGGCTCTCGTCGAGCAGGTTCCGCTGGAAGCCCAGCCGCGACTCCAGCGACGTGACCAGTTCCTCGCGGATGTAGTCGAGCGGCGGGTTCGTCACCTGCGCGAACAGCTGTTTGAAGTAGGTGAACAGCGGGCGGTTGAACTGCGACAGCACCGACAGCGGCGTGTCGTCGCCCATGGAGCCGACGGGGTCTTTCCCCTTCTCGGCCATCGGCTCGATGAGGTGGTCCACCTCGTCGTAGGTGTAGCCGTACATCGCCTGATGGCTCCGGAGGCCGCCGACCTCGTCCCGGGGCGTGTTGTCGGCGCGTTCGGCCACGTCGTCGATGTCGACCTGTTCCTCGGCGACCCACTCGCCGTAGGTCTCGTCGGTGATACCCTCGAAGACCTCCTCGTCGGGGATGACCCGCCCCTCCTCGGGGTCGGCGAGGAAACACTGGCCCGGCTGGAGGCGGCCGCGCTCGGCGATGTCGGCGGCGTCGTGGTCCAGCGCGCCGGCCTCGGAGGACATGACGAGCGTGTTGTCCTCCAGGACGTCGTACCGGCAGGGGCGCAGGCCGTTGCGGTCCAGCACCGCACCGATGCGGTCGCCGTCGGTCGCGGCGACGAGTGCCGGGCCGTCCCACGGCTCGACCAGCGAGGCGTGGTAGTCGTAGAACTCCCGCCGGTCGCCCGAGACGTCGTTCATCTCGCCGCGCCACGCCTCGGGGATGAGCATCCGCAGAGCGTGGGGGAGGTCACGACCGCCACGGAGCAGCAGTTCGAGGGCGTTGTCGACGCTCGCGGTGTCTGACTGTTCGGGGTCGTCGATGATGGGCTTTATCTTCCCCAAGTCGCCCTCGAACTCGTCGCTGTCGATGTCCGTCTCGCGGGCGCGCATCCAGTTGATGTTGCCCTGAATGGTGTTGAACTCGCCGTTGTGGATGATGCGGCGGTATGGGTGTGCGAGGTGCCACGCGCCCAGTGTGTTCGTCGAGAACCGCGCGTGGACCATCGCGAAGGTCGACCGCATCCGGTCGTCGGACAGCTCCGGATAGTACTCGGGGAGCTGTTCGGCCGTCAGCAGTCCCTTGTAGACGACTACGTCGGTCGCCAACGAGACGACGTAGAACCGCCCGTGACCCGGCGGCTGCTCCTCCTCGACGGTGTTTTCGAGGACCCGGCGGCCCACGTACAGTCGGTCCTCGAAGTCGCCCTCGGCGTCGGCCCGCGGGGTGACGAAAAACTGGACCACGTCGGGCTCGGAGTCGAGCGCCGTCTGCCCGAGGTCGCTGTTGTCCGTCGGCACCGACCGCCACTCGACGACTTCCAGCCCTTCGCCGGCCAGTTCGGTCTCGACGAGGTCTTTCAGGTTCGCGGCGTCGGCGTCGTCCTGCGGGAGAAAGAGCGTGCCGACGGCGTACTCCCCGGGTTCGGGGAGGTCGGCGTCGAGTTCGTCCTGAAAGAAGGCGTGCGGGACCTGAAACATGATGCCGGCCCCGTCGCCAGTGTTTTGCTCGGCTCCGGTCGTGCCGCGATGTTCGAGGTTCTCGAGGAGTTCGAGACCGTCCGATACCACCCAGTGGTCGCTGTCGCCGTCGAGGTCCATGACCACCCCGACGCCGCAGTTCGACCGTGTGTCAGTCGGGTCCGCGAGCCCGGCCTCGCTCGCGGATTCACCAGTCGGTCGCTCAACCATGTGTACTCGGCTAACGACTACTCCTACAAATGAGTGTCCCTCAAAGGCTAAGGGCGTGTTAATGCCAAATTAGGAGATATTAACATCTTAGTGTGTTAGGGGGTGTCTATAATTATTGTTCGAACGCGACGACGGCCCCGCTTCTGACCTCCCTCTCGGGGTCGAATCCGGCCGCCGTCTGCCGTTCGTATGACCGGAGTCTGACGGTACTTTATATATCACCGGCGGGCATGCTCTCGTGGGGGCACGGAGAAACGTCACACGCTCCCCGACCCCATTTCCGGGGACAGCGGCGTCCCGCGCCGCCGATGCCTGACTCTCAATGCGATATCGCCGGGTCGTTTCAGAACCAGAAACCTCTGGTGCTGTTATAGGGGTGTCCCCGCCCACGCCTACGGTACAGACTGGTATCGATGTCCGGACGAACTATCTCCCCGACCGGGACCGAGACGGCCGACGACGAGCGCACCGCGACCGACCGTGACGCGGGCGACGCGGAACCGCCCGACGACGAGTCGCCCGACGACGCCGGCTACGACGCCGCCTTCGACGACGAGGCCGTCACGTCGGTCATCGACGACGCGTGGCGCGACTACACCGGATGAGGCGACGGACCGGCCGGCGGGACGCCGCGACGGCGCGTGAGACGCCCCGGTGGCCGGAGTAGCCGTCTTTATCTACCGGTCGCTACAATCCCGGGACATGTCCACCCCTCCACAGCGACAGGACGCCGCCGCGACGCTCCGAACCGCCGTCGGCTGGCTCCGCGAAGCCCCGGCGCTCATCGGCCTGTTTCTGGCGTTGGCGCTGGCTAACGCCGCCGGCCAGATACAGGTACTCGTCTCGCTGCTGGGCTCCCTGTTCGGCCTCATCTGTGCCGGCGTCGCCCACCGCTACGCGGCCGACTTGGTCGCGGACCGGACGCCGGAACTGGCCGCCCACGCCGCCACCGTCGCCGGTCGCCTGCTGTCGCTGTTGGGCATCGCCTTGCTCACCGGTATCGCCGCCGGCATCGGCTTCGTCTTCCTCGTCGTCCCCGGCGTCTACCTCGCCCTGCGACTGGCGCTCGCGCCGGCCGCCTGCGTCATCGACGACCTCTCGGCCGGCGACAGCCTCTCTGCCAGTTGGGAACTGGCAGAGGGAAACCTGCTGAAGCTGTTCGGTATCAACGTCGTGACCAACGGTATCTCGGTGGCCGTCGCCCTCGCCGTCATCCTCGGGGGCGGCTACGTCGACCCGCTACTGCAGGGGAACCAGCAGGCGCTGTTCGAACTGTTTCTCGTACTCGCACCGGTCAGCGCCGTCGTCGGCCCGGTCGGCCAACTCGCCGTCGCGCGCGTCTATCTGGAGAACCGCGACGGCGGCGACGACGCCGAGGCGGACCTGACCGCCCAGCCCGGCGACGCGGGCTGGGACGTGGAGTAGCCCGCCACGGCCGGCGGCCGGCCACTCAGTAGCTCTTCGCGAAGTACGCGGTCTCCTCGGCGGCCTCGCCACAGATGGCGCAGTCGTCGTGGATGGGCTCCTCGTCGCGGTCCAGCGGGACCATCACGATTTCGGCGGCGATGGCCTCCTTGATGGGCTCTTCGCAGGCCTCGTCGCCGCACCAGCCGGCCTTGACGTAGCCGCCGTGCTGGCCGATGGTGCCCAGAATCTCCTCGCGGGAATCGGCCTCGCGTATCTCGCCGTCCAGCGTCTCCTCGGCGCTCGCGTACAGCTTCCCGTGGACGGTGTCGAGGTGGTCCTGTACCGTCTCGGCGACGCCCTCGCGGGCGACGGTCTCGCTCTCGCCGTCGGGGCGGTGGACTAGCGTCGCCTCGCCGTCCTCGACCTCGTGGGGGCCGATTTCGACCCGCAGCGGGACGCCGTGCAGCTCGTGTTCGTTGAACTTGAAGCCGGGGTTTCGGTGTTCGCGGTCGTCGAGTTCGACGCGGACGCCGGCCTCGTCCAGTTCGGCGGCGAGGTCGGCGGCGTACTCGACGACTGCCTCCTGATTGTCCTCCTGCCAGATGGGGACGACGACGACTTGGTCGGGCGCGAGCGCGGGCGGGAGCACCAGCCCTTGGTCGTCGGAGTGGGTCATGATGAGCGCGCCCATCGCGCGCCACGAGAGGCCCCACGAGGTCGTGTGGGCCGTCTGCTCCTCTTCGTTTTCGCCGGCGTAGGTGATGTCGAAGGCCTCGGCGAAGGAGGTCCCCAGATAGTGGGAGGTCGCGGCCTGCACGCTCTTGCCGTCGGGCATCAGCGCCTCGACGGTCGTCGTGGTGTGTGCGCCGGGGAACTTGTCGTGGTCGGGCTTGCGACCTTTCAGCGGCGGCATCGCCATCACGTCCTCGTAGAGGCGGGCGTACTGGTCCAGCCGGGTCATCGTCTCGTCCCACGCGCCGTCCGCGTCCTCGTGGGCGGTGTGGCCCTCCTGCCAGAGGAACTCTTTGGTGCGGAAGAAGGGCTTGGTCTCGGTGGCCTCCCAGCGGACCACGGAACACCACTGGTTCAACCGCATCGGCAGGTCGCGGTGCGAGCGGGTCCAGTCGGCCATGAACGGGGCGATGATGGACTCGCTGGTGGGCCGGACCGCCAGCCGCTCCTCCAGTTCGTCGTGGCCGCCGTGGGTCACCCACGCCACCTCGGGGTCGAACCCCTCGACGATGTCCTTCTCGCGTTCGAGGAACGACTCCGGGATGAACATCGGGAAGTAGGCGTTCGTGACGCCGGTGTCCTTGAACCAGCCGTCGAGGTGGTCCTGAATCCGCTCCCAGACGGCGTAGCCGCGGGGCTTGGTGACGATGAACCCGCCCATCGGCGCGTAGTCCGCGAGGTCGGCCTTCTGGACGACTTCGGCGTACCACTCCCCGGGCGAATGCTCCTTGCTCTCTGTGATTCCCAGCTCTTGCTCGCCGCTCATTACCGGAAGGGTGGCCCACGCCGCTAATAAACTCCCCGAAGGGGCGTCACGTCCCCGTACGGCGGCGTCGGCGGTCGAGCGCCCACACGGCCAGCGCCGCGGCCGCAGCGACGAGGCTCGGCCACACGTCGGAACTCAGATACAGGCCCGCCGACGGGAACTGCGCCCACGTGAACGGGTAGAGGTACGGGGGCGACGCCCCGCCGGCCCGGACGACGCCGTAGTCCAGCGCGACGTGGACGGCGACGCCGCCGACGAGCGCGGCCAGCACCGGTCGTCGCTCCCGGCGGGTGACCGCGAGCGAGGCGAAACCGGCCGCGAGCAGCCCGACACCGAGAGTCTGGAGTGCGAGCCAGCCGATGTCGACGCCCAGCACCGTCGAGCGAAGCGAACCCAGCAGGAGGTACACCTTCGCGGCGTCGGGCAGGACCGCGCCGACGACGGCGAAGGGGACGTGCCGGCGACCCAGCGGGAGCACCCACGTCGCCACGGTGGCGAGGACGTACCCCGCCAGCGCGTGGGTCAAGAGGTCGGTCACGGCCACCGCCCTCCGGCGTCGGCTCCGCCGTGACCGTCAGTTCCGTTCTCCGTCTCACCGCCGGCGTCCGCGTCGACCCCATCGTCGCGGGGCACCAGCGCCCACGCCGAGCGGTCGAGTCGCCACCGGGCGAACACGAACAGGCCGGCACCCAGCAGCGCCAGCGCCGACACGGCGTACATGTACCACCGGTTCGCGGCGTCGACGACAGAGATTCGACGGACGTCGACGACGCGGCCGGGGCGGGCCGTGCCGGCCACCTCGACGGAGTCGCCCGCGTCGACCGACGGCGGGACCGGCGTCGTCCACACGGTCCAGCGGCCGTCGGTGAACTCGCCGTCGTCGACCGCCGTCACTTCCAGCCAGACGACGACCGTCTCGCCGTGGAACGCGGCGTAGTCGTCGGCGAGTTCGGCCTGCGTGGGGTAGGTCGCCTGCTGGTCGACGGTCGCCGCGTAGTCGGCCGCGAGCAGCCCCGCCGCGGACAGAAGCGCAATCGCGAGCAGGAGGCGGCGGGCGACCGAGCGCATCGCCCGCGCCTACCGCCGCCCGGCGAAAACCGTTTGCGGTCGAGGGGGCGCGGTGCGGGCCGGCCGACGGCGAGAACGTCCCACTCAGGGGCCGATGGTCGTCAGCGACGCCACCGAGTCCGCTACGCGCCGCCCCATCCCGGTCCCGGTGAAGCTCGGTGCCGGGTCGGCGTCGACGGCGTAGTAGCCGTCGGTGCCCTCGACGAAGGTGACCGCCAGCGCCCGCGCGTCGAACCGGTCGAGCAGCTCCCGGACCCGCGTGGCGAGGGTCACGTCCACGTCGGCCTCGCCGACGAGTTCGTCCGGCCCGGTCAGCTCCGAGCGGACGGCGAGCGCCCGCAGGTGGGTCTCGCGGCCGTCGTCGACGGCGTAGTACTTGTACTCGACGGGGTCGGTACGGACCCGCTCCTGATAGAACTCGCCGCCCGCGCCCCACGCGTAGCGGGACCTGACGACAAACTCCCCGTCGAGGGGGTCGACGCCCACCGCGGGGACGCGACAGCCGACGGCTTCGAGCGCGCCGAGCGCGACCAGCCGACACGACAGCGCCGTCGTCGGGACGAACCCGTTCCACGTGGGCACGCCCGCCCGGTCGGCCGCCCGGAGCGCGGCGAACGCCGACGGGCGCAGGGAGCCGTTGACCAGCGCCGCCGTCGCCTCGACTGCGGCCGGTGCGACCGGGTCCGCCGGCGGGAAAAAGCGGACCTCGAACCCACGCGCCGCAAGCCGCTCGGCGACCGGCCAGAAGACGGCGTGGTCCGGCTCACAGACGAACCCGATGGTGTCCATGCGGTCGCGTCGAACGGAGGCAGTAAAAAAGTGGGTCCGCACGGGCGGGTCCGGGGCCGCCCTCCCCCGGTTATTTCAGGGTCGAGCGGCGCTCGGGTCGGGCCCGCCCGCGCCCAGTCGGCCGACCAACGTCGGTTGGCCGGCCCCAGGCCCGTCGAGGGACCGCTTTCGTCGCGCGCACCAGAACCCAGTTGTACCTCCACCCCCTAGCGATGCCGATGACCGGACGCGGAATCTCTCGGCGCGAGTTCGCCAAGAGCGCCGTCGCCATCGGCGGGACGGCGGCGCTGGCGGCCTGCCTCGACCGCGGCACGCCGGACGTGCCCGAAGGGACCGACGACCCGGCCGCGCTGCCGGCCCGCCAGCACGCGTGGAACGACGCGTTGGCGACCGACGACGCCGGCAACGTCCGGATGCCGCGCCACCACGTCCTGCTGTTGCTCGACTACGAGCGCGACGGCGTCCCGACGGCGGCCGACCGCGAGCAGGTCGAGTCGGCGCTGCGCTCGCTGGAGCGGGCCTACGAGCGAAGCACGGACGGCCTGCTGTTCACGCTCGGCTACGGCCCGACCTACTTCGACCGGTTCGACGCCGACCTCCCCGTGGACCTGCCCGCACCCGAGCCGCTGGCCCCCTTCGAGGACCCCGAGCCCGACACTCCCGACGCCCTGTTGCACCTCGCCAGCGACCACGAACACGTCGTCCTCGCGGCGGAGGAGGCCCTGAAGGGGACCCGCGATACCGTCAACGACCACGAGCCGACGGCGACGTTCGAGGGCGTGTTCGCGCAAGCGAGCCGCCGGACGGGCTTCATCGGTGCGGGGCTGCCGGCCGACAATCAGGACGTCGACGGCGTCCCCGACTCCGAGCCGGTCCCCGAGGAAGCCCCGCTGTTCATGGGGTTCAAATCGGGATTCGACGGCAATCAGGCCGGCGAGGACACCGTCTCCATCGCGTCGGGGCCGTTCGCAGACGGCGCGACCCAACACCTCTCGAAGATACGGCTCCACCTCCAGCAGTGGTACGAGCAGGACTCCCGGGAGCAGCGGGTGGCGAAGATGTTCTGTCCGGCCCACGCCGACGGCGAGACCGTCGAGGGCGTCGGCGAGAACCTCGGGACCGACAGCGGCATCGACGACTGCGCCGAGGACGTCGTCGAGAGCAGCCGCCGCGAGGGCGTCGCCGGTCACTCCCAGAAGCTCGCCCGCGCCCGCGAGGACGACGAACCACGCCTCCTCCGCCGCGATTTCGACTCGACCGACGGCGGGGAGGCCGGCGTCCACTTCCTCTCGCTCCAGCGCTCTATCACCGACTTCGTCGAGACCAAGCAGGCGATGAACGGCACCGACGTGGCCGCCGAGTCGGCGGTCGGCCAGCGTGTCAACAACGGCATCCTCCAGTACATGACCGTCCGGCGGCGGGGGAACTACCTCCTACCGCCCCGGTCGCTCCGCGCGCTCCCCCCGGCCCGGCCCGACCGGTAGCGTCCCAGCCCGTCCCTCGTGGCTGGCGACGCCGCTGTCCCTCGTGGCGGGCGACGCCGCCGCCGTCCCCCTTTCGTCGGCCGTACCAGAACGGTCTTTCTACCGGAGTCGCTAGGACGGGTATGAACCGCAGGCAGTTCCTCGCCGGGACCGGACTCGCCGGTGCGACGGCGCTCGCCGGCTGTGGAATGCTCGAGACGCAGTCGACGCGCGCGCCGCCGCTGGTCGAGGACCGGCCGGACGCGACGTACAAACCGACCCACGCCGAGGGGATGGGGATGGTCGGCATGGCCGAGGCCGGGGACTACATGGTCGGACTGACCTACTCTTTCCCCCACCGCTTCTGGACCGTGACCGGGACGACCGCCGAGCAGGTCGCCATCCGCCAGCAGGACAGCCTCCACCTGATGGCGACCGTCTGGGACCCCGACACCGGCATGGTCCTCCCCGTCTCCGCGGGGGTCTCGCTCACCGTCGAGCGCGACGGCGAGACGGTCGCCGACAAGTCCCCGTGGCCGATGGTCTCGCAGAACATGGGCTTTCACTACGGCGACAACTACGCGCTGGACGGCGAGGGCGTCTACACCGTCCGCGCCCGCGTCAACGCCATGACCGAGCGCCGACTCGGCGCGTTCGCCGGCCGCTTCGGCTCGGCCGGCGAGACCAGCGTCGAGTTCGAGTTCGCACAGTCCCGGTTGGAGGGGCTGTCCTACGAGGAGTTCCCGGAGACACAGGGCGACCGCACCGCCGTCGGCCTGATGGAGATGGAGATGCTGCCGACCTCGCAGGCCCCGTCGGTCGACGGCCTTCCGGGGACGGTGCTCGGCACGGCCAAGGGCAGCGACGCGGTGTACGCCGCGACGTGGCTCCGGGACGCCGACTTCCTCGCCGACGGCGAGTCGTATCTGGCCGTCTCGGTGCGAACGCCGTACAACCGCGTCCCGCTGCCGATGATGTCCCTCGACGCCACCGTCGAGGCCGACGGCGAGACCGCCTTCGACGACGCCCTGAGCGCCGCCGTCCACCCCGACCTCGGCTACCACTACGGGGCCGTCGTCCCGACGACGACGGCCGAACCCTCCGCCAGCGTCGCTGTCGTCGCGCCCCCGCAGGTCTCACGCCACGAGGGCTACGAGACCGCCTTCCTCGGGACGCCGACGCTGTCGTTCTGACGCCCGTCACTCCGAGGGCTCGACGGCGAACGGACTCGCCGACGCCCGCCACGACCACCCCGGGAGCCGCGTCTGGACGCCCGCCGCCAGCGCCGCGTCGAGGTCGTCGACCCCCGCCGCGCCGTCGCTGTGGGTCCGCACGTCCGCGACGTGGAACGTCGCCTCCGCGAGCAGTCGCAACGGCTGGTCGCCCGCAACCATCGCCGCCAGTTCCCGCCCGAGCAGTTCGTCGACGACGAACCCCGGATAGTCCCCCACTACGTCGAGGTCCCGGAGGAGTGCGACCAGCGCCGCGACGTTGACCGCCCGGTCGCCGTCCGCGAACACCACGTCGACTGCGGCGGCGTACTGGTCGGCCTCGACGGCGGCCACGTCGGCGTCGAACTCCGCGCCGAGGTACGCACGCGTGTCGTTTATCAGCGGGACGACGGTGTCCGCGCGGGCGCTGACCCACTGGTACTCCTCGTGGACGGCGGCCGGTGTGAGTCGCATACTGTGGGGTGGGCGGCAGATGACTTGCAAGTGACGCCCGTCGACGGCCCGTCTGAAACGTTCAACTACGGTGCCGGCGGGAACCCCCAGTCGACGCTTCAACCCCACAAGGGGTCCATCTGAAACCTCGCATCGACAACGTGGGCGACGTGCCCGTGTCGCTTCAACCCCACAAGGGGTCCATCTGAAACCCTCCCGGCGGTCTTGGCCGCCTGTGCCTGCGGGCTGCTTCAACCCCCACAAGGGGTCCATCTGAAACACTCCTCACGGGCGTCCTCGTGGCTCTCGCCGGTGCTTCAACCCCACAAGGGGTCCATCTGAAACAGGGGCAAGGCCTCTACAATGCAGTGATGGTCACGCGCTTCAACCCCACAAGGGGTCCATCTGAAACCCGGGTCGACGACCCGGTCGTTGTCGTCCTCGACGCTTCAACCCCACAAGGGGTCCATCTGAAACGCAGCATCGCCCCGTACTGGCCGGGGTGGACGAGGCTTCAACCCCACAAGGGGTCCATCTGAAACGGCCTCGATTTTCTTTCCCGTCGGTCGCCCGAGGCTTCAACCCCACAAGGGGTCCATCTGAAACCTTTGACAGCAGCAGCGGTAAGTCCCACACCAGAGGCTTCAACCCCACAAGGGGTCCATCTGAAACCGTCCGTTGCGTGTAGGTTCGGTGCGATGCTTTCCGCGCTTCAACCCCACAAGGGGTCCATCTGAAACTCGTCCCAGGCATCGTGCAGCGATACAAGGTGTCGCGCTTCAACCCCACAAGGGGTCCATCTGAAACTTGTTTCTCGCGCTCAGTAATGTCGTAAAACTGGTTGCTTCAACCCCACAAGGGGTCCATCTGAAACTCCGAGACGAGAGCGGGGAGGCAGTAGCAGTTACCGGCTTCAACCCCACAAGGGGTCCATCTGAAACGAGTAAACGGATGCGGTCTTAGTCCCAGACTTGTGGCAGCTTCAACCCCACAAGGGGTCCATCTGAAACCATGCCCTGGTCACGGGCCACAGGCCAAATACCGGCTGATTTCACTAAGTCGTTTTCGTCGACCGTCAATACCCCGCTGACCCCCGGGGGGTCGACGAAAACGCTGTCCGCGGTCGGCGAGACCGTCGCGGGCACGTACCACGCATCCCGCACGTAGCGGGTGGACTTATCGTCGCCGCCGTCGTACCGTCCCGACATGCCCGAGGAAGTGCTGTTCGAGTCAGAGAGCGACCAGAGCCGAGAAGCGATCGCGTCGTACCTCCGCAGCGTCGCCGACAAACTCGACCGCGGCGAGGCAGTTACGCTGGCGGCCGGCGGCGAATCCGTGACGATGGAGCCACCGGCCCGCCCGACGTTCGAGGTCAAGGCCGAGCGCGAGGGGCCGACGGACGGGCCCGGCGAACTGAGCATCGAGTTCGAACTCGAGTGGGACGAGAACGGCGGCGGGGAAGGCGAGAGCGGGGAACTGCGAATCGAGTGAGGCGGCGTCAGCCCAGCAGGCTCCGGAGGACGATACCGATGCCGGCGACGCCGAGGACACCGCCGACGGCGAGCGCGCCGGTACCGGCACCGAGGCCGCCGTCGGCAGTCGTGCCGGCCCGCGTCCCGGGGGTGGCCGACGGCGGCGAGCGCGCGGTCGCGGTCTCGCCCGCGTTGACCGACAGCGTCCCGATGTCGTCGGGCGAACCGGTCACCGCGCTCCCGCGGTACAGCGAGAGCGGGTAGTCGGCCGCGTCGAGGCGCGTGTCCAGCGCGACTTCGGAGCCGGGGTCGACGGTGACGCTGTCGTCGCTGTCGGCCACGCGGAGCGTCGTTCCGTCGCGGCCGGCGGCGGCGGTGTCGAACAACAGCGACACCCGGTCGTCGCCGTCGCCGTCCCGCACCGTCGCGTTGATTTCGTAGCCGGCCTCGGGGCCGCCGATGGAGACGGTGGCGCTGTCGGCGTCGGCGAGATAGACCGAGAGCGTCGCCGTCGCGCCCTGTCGGGTCCGCACGATGGACTCGCGGAAGCCGAACTCGGGGCGCTCGGAGACGTTGTGTCTGGCGTCGGCGTCGCCGTCGTCGCGGACGACCAGCGTCCCGACGGCGTCTGCCCGGCCGTTCGTATCGGTCCCCTCGAACAGCGCCACGTCGTAGTTCGCGGGGTCGAGCGACGAGGAGAGCTGTGACTCGTCGGTGACGGTCAGTTCGTCGCCCTCGCTCCCGACGGTCAGCGTCGGGTCGTCGGTGCCGGCTGCGTCGGTGTGAAAGCGGACGCGGGCCGCTCCGTCACCGTCGGCGTCGGTGACGGTCGCGTTGATGCGGTAGTTGACCGACGGGTCGCCGACCGACAACGTCACGGTCTCGGCACCGTCCATCGACAGGGGAATCGTGGCCGTCTCGCCCTGCGTCACGACGGTCACGTCGCGCACGTCGAGGCCGGAGCCGTTCCAGCCGTCGCCCGTCGCCGTCGGCGTGGGGGTGGGCGTCGGCGTCGCCGGGACCGAGTCGGTGCAGTCGCCGTCGCAGGCGGCCAGCCGACCGCTGCGCTGGGTGTAGGTCTCGCCGTCACGGAGGACGCTGAGCGTATAGGTGGTGTTCGCCGGGACGGAGCTCATGTCGAACACCGCGGCGAAGGTCCCGTCGTCGGCGACGCGGGCGGTCGACTGCCGGAGGAACGGCGACTCCGCGTCGTTGGAGCGGAGCCGGACGGTCACCTGCGTCCCGGCGTCGAACGTCGCCTCGCCCGAGACGACCTGCTGGCTGTCCGCCGCGAGCGGGAGGCGCTCCTCGTCGAGGGCGACCTGTTCGGCGGCGGCCGCGGTGCCGGCGAGCGCGGCGACGCCGACCAACAGGCCGACCAGTAGGTGCGTCCGTCGTGTCATCGGGCCACCTCCGCCGCGGGCCGGTCGCGGTCCGGCCGGTGGCGTCCGTGGAGGGCGGTACTGTCGGTAGTGCGGGGTCCGTGCATCACGCGCTGTCCTTCCGCTGTGCGGTACTAAGACGCCCCGATAGGTTAAATCACGTCTGAAGTGCGCAACCACGGTAGAGCGTCGAGTAGGCGAGCTATAACCCCATCTAAGAATATATTTCTATATAGAAAATATGAACCCATCCGGAACCTTCAGTACCGCGTGTGGTATTTAACCGGTATGCACCAGACTGGCTGCCTCGACGCCCCGACGGCGGCCGATTGGGGCGCTGCCGCCCCCGCCCCTACCTCTGTCACCGGTCGCCCGCCCGCGTTCGCCACGCGGGGGCGCTCGCTCGGGGTGACAGCCGCGTGACCGGACCGACGGCGACGAACGTCGTCCTCGTCACGATAGACTCGCTGCGAGCGGACGCCGTCGGCGGAACCGAGAGCGCCACGCCCGTTCTGGACCGTCTGGCCGACGACGGCGTCGTCTTCGAGAACGCCGTCGCACAGGGCAACTGGACGCCGTTCTCGTTCCCGTCCATCATGGGCTCGCGTCCGGTGTTCGCCGAGTCGGGCGACATCGGCCTGCACGGGACGCCGACGCTGGCCGAGCGGCTCTCGGATGCCGGCCTCTCGACGGGTGGGTTCAACGCCGCCAACGGCTTCCTCACGGAACACTGGGGGTACGACCGCGGTTTCGACGAGTTCGAGCCGTTCGTCGACAGCGACGGCTACGGGAAGTACCTCGCGGCCCACCCGACCGTCCAGGCGTGGGTGCAACTCGCCACATCCCCGGTCCGGCGGGCCGCGGCGGTCCTCTCGGGGAAGTCCGACGCCCGGCCGTTCGCCGACGTGTCCCGGATGGGCGACCTCGAAGACCGGGCCGAGGCGTTCCTCGAATCGACCGGCGACGGCTTCTTCCTGTGGGTCCACTACATGGACACGCACACGCCCTACGTCCCGGCCCCGCGCCACCTCCGGGAGGTCAGCGACCGCCGGCTCGGCGTCCTCCGGATGCTCGGTGCCCACGCCCGGACGGGACTCGGCTGGGACGTCTCCGAGCGCACGCTGGGGACGCTGCGGACGCTGTACGACGGGACGATACGGCAGGTCGACGCGAGCGTCGGCCGCCTGCTGGACGCGCTGGCGGCCGAGGAGGTCGCCGACGACACCGCGGTCGTCGTCGCCGGGGACCACGGCGAGGAGTTCCTCGAACACGGCCACCTCGCGCACTACCCGAAGGTCTACCGCGAGCTCGTCGACGTGCCCTTCCTCGTCTCCCACCCCGAGTGGGCCACTGGCCGGGTCACGGAGCCGGTCGGACTGGACGCGATACCGCCGACGGTGTGTGACCTGCTCGGCGTGACGCCCGCGGACGAGTGGACCGGCGAGTCCGTCGCGCCGGCGCTCGCGGGCGAGTCGGTCGAGAGTCAGGCCCCCGTCGTCTCCGTCGCGGTGCGTGGCGAGTCGGTCACGAGCCAGCCCATCCCTCGCCGACTGGCCGACGGGACGCTCGTCGTCGCGGCCCGCGACGAGCGCTGGACCTACGTCGAACACGTCGACACCGACCACCGCGAACTGTACGACCGCGACGCCGACCCCGAGGAACAGCGCGACCGCACCGACCCGGACACCGACGGCGACGCGCCGCCGGTGGTCATCGACCGGCTCTCGGCCGCCGTCGCCGACCACGTCGACGCCCTCGCAACCGACGGCGAGAGCGAGACCGGGGACGACGACGGCCCGGCGGCCGGCGAGGAGATAACCGCTCGGCTCAAGGCGCTTGGCTACCAGTGATACCAGTATGGCGCTCGCGGACGTGACGACGGCCCAGCGGCGACAGCTCGTTCGCTTCTTCGCCGTCGGCGTGGTGGCTGCGGCCGTCCAGATGGCGCTGCTGTGGTGGTTCGTCGACATCGGCGGCGTCAACTACCTGCTGGCGGCGCTGGTCGCCATCGAGTCGACCATCCTCCTCCAGTACGTCCTGAACAACGCGTGGACGTTCCACCGCTCGCGGCACACGACGCTCGGGGAGTACCTGCGGGGACTGGGCAAGACCAACCTCGTCCGTGGCACCGCCATCCCGCTCCAGTTGGGCATCCTCTACGCGCTGGTCAACTGGGTCGCGCTGGGTCTGCTGGTCGCAAACGGCGGCGCTATCGTCGTGACCGGCGTCTACCGGTACGTACTCGATGCCCGCTGGACGTGGGGGTAGGTTTGCGGGAGGGGGACCGTTTTTGCCGCCGGCGTCCGGAGTCGGGCCATGGACGAGTCGGTGCGACTCGGCGTCGACGTCGGCGGGACGTTCACCGACGTGGTGCTGGTCGCCGCGGGCGACCTGACCACGGCGAAGGTGCCGACGACGACGCCACAACACGAGGGCGTCCTGCGCGGCGTCGCCGAGGCCTGCGAGGCCGCCGGCGTCGAGCCGAGCGCGGTCGACCGGTTCCGCCACGCCACCACCGCGGCCACGAATGCGCTGTTAGAGGGGACCGGCGGCGAGGCGGCGCTTGTCACCACCGAGGGGTTCGGCGACGTCCTCGCCATCGGCCGGCAGGACCGGCCGGCGCTGTACGACCCGACCGCCGACCGGCCGGAGCCGCTGGTGCCGGCCCAGCGCCGCCACGAACTCCCCGAGCGGGCGACCGTGGACGGTATCGAGCGGGCCGTCGACGCGGACGCGGTCCGGGACCTCGCTGCCGACATCGACGCCGACGCCGTCGCGGTGTCCTTTCTCCACGCCTACGCCCACCCGGAGAACGAGCGCCGCGCCGCCGCCGTGTTGCGCGAGGAACTCGACGCGCCGGTGTCGGCCAGCCACGAGGTGCTGGGCGAGTTCCGAGAGTACGAGCGGACGGCGACGACGGCGGCCGAGGCCGTCGTCACGCCGGTCGTCGACGCGTACCTCGAACGCCTCGTCGCGGGCGCGACCGAGCGGGGCCTGCCCGCGCCGCGGGTCATGCAGTCGAACGGCGGCATCGCCGACGCCGAGACGGTCCGTGACCACGCCGTGACCGCGGCGCTGTCCGGCCCGGCTGCTGGCGTCGTCGGGGCGAGCGCCTTCGAACCGGCCGACGCGGCCGGCGTGGTCACTTTCGATATGGGCGGGACCTCCAGCGACGTGTCGCTCGTCAGGGACGGCGAGATACGGCGGACGACCGAGGGGACCGTCGGCGACCGCCCGGTCCGGGTCCCGATGGTCGACGTGGAGACGGTCGGGGCCGGCGGGGGCTCCGTCGCGTGGGTTGACGCCGGCGGCGCGCTCCGGGTGGGGCCGCGGTCGGCGGGGGCCGACCCCGGACCGGCCTGCTACGGCCGGGGCGGGACCGAGCCGACGGTGACCGACGCCGCGCTGGTGTTGGGGTATCTGGGTGCGGATACGGCCTTGGGAGGTGACCTCGAACCCGACGCCGACGCGGCCCGGGCGGCGCTGTCCGCCCTCGCCGACGACGCCGACCTCGACGGCCCGGTCGCGGCGGCCCGTGGCGTCTACGCGGTCGCCAACGCCACCATGGGCCGGGCGGTCCGGGCGGTCACGGTCGAGCGGGGCCACGACCCACGAGAGTTCGCGGTCGCGGCTTTCGGCGGCGCGGGACCCATGCACGCCGCGGCGCTGGCCGACCGCCTCGACGTATCGCGGGTCGTCGTGCCGCGGGCCAGCGGCGTCCTCTCAGCGCTGGGGCTACTGGCCGCCGACGAGCGCCACGACGCCGCCCGGACCCACCGGACGCCCCTCGACGAGGCCGACCCCGACGCCGTCGCCGGCGTCCTCGACGACCTCCGCGAGCGGGTGCTGGCCGACGCGGCCGACTCCGACGCCGCCGCGGTCTCGCTGCGGGCCGACTGCCGCTACGCGGGCCAGAGCTACGAACTCGCGGTCCCCGTCGGGGAGTTCGACCGCGCGACCGTCAGAGAGCGGTTTCACGACGCCCACGAGCGCGTCCGCGGCTACCGGCTCCCCGAGGGGGCCGTCGAACTCGTCACGCTCCGGGCGACGGCGACCGTCGCGGGCGACCGGCCGGCGTTCGGCCACGACGGCGGTGGCGACCCACAGACGGGGAGCCGCAGGGCGTACTTCGAGGGGTGGTACGAGACGCCGGTACTGGCGTGGTCGCGGCTGGCCGTCGGCGAGACACACGCGGGGCCAACCGTCGTCGAGGGCGGCGAGAGCACCGTCGTCGTCCCGCCGGGGTGGTCTCTGACCGCCGACGAGCGGGGCACGCTCAGACTGGAGGGACAGTCGTGACCGACGCCGACCTCGACGCCGTCGAACTCGAAATCCTGCGCACCCAACTGGAGAGCGTCGCCGAGGAGATGGGGCGGGTGCTGATTCGGGGCGCGTTCTCCCCGAACATCACCGAGCGGCGGGACTGCTCGACGGCGCTGTTCGACGCCGACGGCCGTCTCGTCGCACAGGCCGAACACATCCCGGTCCATCTGGGCGCGATGCCCGCGGCCGTCGACGCGGTGCTGTCGGCGGACCCCGTCCCGGGCGACGTGTTCGTCCTGAACGACCCCTTCGCCGGCGGGACTCACCTGCCGGACGTGACGCTCGTCTCGCCGGTCGCGCCCGACGGCGAGATAGTCGGCTACGCCGTCTCGCGGGCCCACCACGCCGACGTGGGCGGGACGGTCTCGGGGAGCATGCCCGCCGACTCGCGCGAGATACAGCAAGAGGGGCTCCGGATTCCGCCGACCAGACTGGTCGCCGGGGGCCAGCGCCGCGACGGGGTCGAGGAGTTGCTGCTGGCAAACGTCCGGAACCCGACGGAACGACGGGCGGACCTCCGGGCGCAACTGGCGGCCAACGAGCGCGGAGCCGACCGGGTCGCGGACCTGCTGGCCGACCACGGCGACCGCCTGCTGGCCGCCTTCGACGCCGTGCAGTCGTACTCCCGGGCCCGCGTGACCGACGCTATCCGCGAGCTTCCGGACGGCGTCTACACCGCCGCGGACGTGCTAGAAGGCGACGGCGTCGTCGACGGCGAAATCCCCGTCGAAGTGACCGTTACCGTCGACGGTGGGGCCGTGGACGTGGACTTCTCCGGGACCGCACCACAGGTCACGGGCAACGTCAACGCGCCGCTGTCGGTGGCGAAAAGCGCCGTCTACTACGTCGTTCGCGTGGTCACGGACCCGAACGTGCCGCCCAATCAGGGTTGTTACGACCCCGTCACCGTCCACGCGCCGCCCGGAAGCCTGCTCAATCCCGAGCCGCCGGCGGCCGTCGTGGGGGGCAACGTCGAGACGAGCCAGCGGGTCACCGACGTGGTGTTCCGGGCGCTGGCCGACGCCGCGCCCGAGCGCGTGCCCGCGGCCGGACAGGGGACGATGAACAACGTCGTCGTCGGCGACAGCGAGTTCAGCTACTACGAGACCGTCGGCGGCGGGATGGGCGCGAGCGCCGACGCCGACGGACCCAGCGGCGTACAGGTCGGGATGACGAACACGCTGAACACCCCCGTCGAGGCGCTGGAGGCCGCCTACCCGCTCCGGGTCGAGGAGTACTCGCTGCGCCGAGACAGCGGCGGCGACGGCCGACACCGCGGCGGCGACGGCCTCGTCCGCGAACTCACAGTCGAGACCGACGCTACCGTCTCGCTGCTGACCGAGCGCCGCCGCCACGCGCCGTGGGGGCTGGCCGGCGGGGCCGACGGCCTGCCGGGCGCGAACTACGTCGACGGCGAACACGTCCCGGCGAAGGTCACCCGGGAAGTCGAGGCCGGCACCACCGTCCGCGTGGAGACGCCGGGCGGCGGCGGCCACGGCGACCCGGAGTGAGCCGCCGACACCCGCTCGCCGCCGGGCCAACTGAGCGCCGGGCTGGTGTTCGCCGCGTCGCGCTGGTCGTCCTCGCGCTCCGTTAGACGGTCGGCACCGGCACCTCGTCGAGCACGTCCCCGAGCACGTCGCTCTTGTGGACCTGCTCGACGCGGGCGTCGGGGGTCAGGACGAGCCGGTGGGCCAGCGTCGGCCGCGCCACCCGCTTGACGTCGTCGGGCGCGACGAACTCCCGGCCGGCGACGGCGGCCATCGCCCGCGCCGCCTCGAACAGCCGCTGTGTCCCGCGGGGCGAGACCCCCACGTCGACCCGGTAGTCCTCGCGGGTCGTCCGTGCCAGTTCGGCCATGTACGCCAGCAGGTCGTCGTCGACGCGGACGCTCTCGGGCACCGCCCGTAGCTCCCGGAGCGTCTCGGCGTCGAGGACCGGCTCGACGGTCGGGCTCTGCGTGGTCCGGCCGGCGCGGCGCTGGAGGAGTTCGACCTCGCCATCGGCATCGGGGTAGCCGATGGCCGTCTTCGCCAGAAAGCGGTCGACCTGCGCCTCGGGCAGTTCGAAGGTCCCCTCCATGTCGACCGGGTTCTGCGTCGCCAACACGAAGAAGGGGTCGGGCAGGTCGTAGGTGTCGCCGTCGACGGTGACCTGTCCCTCCTCCATGGCCTCCAGCAGCGCGGACTGGGTCTTGGGCGGCGCGCGGTTTATCTCGTCGGCTAGCACGACGTTGGCGAATATCGGCCCGCGGTTGAACTCGAACTCGCCGCGCTCCTCGTCGAAGACGTGGGTCCCGGTGATGTCCGCGGGCAGGAGGTCCGGGGTAAACTGCACCCGGGAGAACGAGAGTCCGAGCGCGGTCGCCACGCTACGGGCGGTCAGCGTCTTCCCGGTGCCGGGCACGTCCTCCAGCAGCACGTGCCCCTTGGCGACGACGCCGAGCAGAACGGTCTCGAAGAACCCCCTGTCGGCGACGACCGCGCCGCCGACCTCGTCGAGGACCCGACTCGACAGTTCGCTGGCTTCCGTGACATCCATACCCCCACCGTGTCCCGCGTCGGGTAAAGGCGTGTCGAGTAACCGACACCCGACGAACCGAAACCCCTAAAGAGTGGACGGGGATACTGACGTGTGAGCCGAGGTAGCCTAGCCTGGCCAAGGCGGTTGCTTCGAGAGCAACTGTCCTCACGGACTCAGGAGTTCAAATCTCCTCCTCGGCGCTTCTCTCGACCGAACCCACGGAGCCGCGCTACACGCCGGCGACGAGGAAGACGAGGACGCTGACGGCCATCACGGCGAGGATGAACGCGGCCGCGAGTCCGCCCCCCAGCGCGACCATCGCGTTGGCCGTCGAAGCCAGCGTCTCCGTGCGGTCGTTGCCGAAGACGGTCACCTCGGCTTTCTTGCTGGCCATCCCGGCCTCGACGGGTTCGAGGTCGGCCACCGCGCGGTCGACGAGGTCGTCTATCAGCGCGACGACTTCGGCGGGTGGAATGGCCTGTCCGACCTGATTCTCGGCCTCGACGGTGTTGACGATGTGGGTGTCGCTGGTCATCACCTCCATCGCGTCGACGCTGTCGACGGCCTCCAGTATCTCCTCGCGGAGGCCGGGCTCCATGTTGTTGCCGTCGACGAGGACGTAGGCCGTGCGGTGGTCGTCGACGGCGAAGACGCAGACCCGGATGCCGAGCGGGCCGATGCCCTCCTCGGGCTCCCACGGCGTCTCGTCCCACGCGACGCCACAGCGCAGGCGGCCGGTCTCGGCCCCGGTCAGGCGGTCGCTCAGCCGGCCGGCCCCGTGGAGCATGTCGAACGAGCGCTTGCTGCCGGGGACGACGTGGCCGAGGTCCTCGCCTTCGAGGCCGTCGTTGCAGTTGTGGGCGTCGACGAGCAACACGTCGTCCAGCCCGCCCGAGCGGGCCTCGGACATCGCCGAGAGGCCGACGGCGTACTCCACGTCGTCGGCACACCCCGGCGAGAAAGTGTTGACCAGCAGGGCGTCGTCGCCGAAGGCCTGTCCGGTCAGGGTCGCCTCGTCCTCGGTCACGCGGTGGCCCCGCGTCGCCGTCTCGGAGAAGTCGATGCGCTCGCGGGCGCTCTCGGCGGTGCTGAGGATGGTATCGACCTCCCGTTCGGTGACGAGGTTGAAGTCGTGGCCGGCGGTGGCGTGGGGCGGGAAGGCGAGTCCGTCGGCGGCGGCCGCCACCCGCTCGGGGAGGTTTCCGCCGCCGATTTCGCCCATCGGCCCGGGATGTATCATCGGGAGGACGAACCGGGCCTTCTCCTCGCCGTCGGGGCGGCGGACCGCGAGGACGGTCACGGGGACCAGCGCCTTCTCGCCGATCTCCTCGAAGAACTCCTCCAGTTCCCGGGAGCCCTCGGCGATGTGGCCGATGAACCCCCGGAGGAAATCGAGCGCCGAGACGCCCAGCGAGGAGCGCCACGGCCGGTCGATGAGGACGAGAAAGAGCCACACCGCCAGCGCGTAGATGGTGCAGATGACCGCGAGCAGGGCGAAGTCCGCGGGGATGAACCCCTGTACCTCCGGCGGGGCCTGCTCGGCGCGGGCGAGCCACTCCTGTAGCACCGGGTCCTCCAGCAGGAACGCCGTCGCGCCGCTGTACACCGCCAGCAGGGCCGCGGCGGCGACGGTCTGGACGCTGGCCGGGACCGCCGCCTTCAGCAGCGAGTGCCGGGAGACGGCCATCAGGATGAGCAGGCGAAATGCGAAGATGGAGGCCAGCGCCACCAGCAGGGCGTCGAAGACGAAGTTCTGGCCGAGTGACGGGCTCAGAAGGGCGAGAACGCCCGCGACCGTCAGGACGCCGATGGTGACGAGTTCGCAGATGAGCGCGAGCAGCGAGGCGCGGTTGGGCGTCAGCTGGCCGCCGAGTCGGGAGTCGACCCACGGGGTGAACGCGCCCGCGATAGCGGTCGGAAAGCCGATGAAGAACAGGCCCTGCCACGCGTCGTCGAGGACGAACCGGGAGTCGAAAGCGGCGACCCCGGCCAGCGCGGCGATGAGTAGGGCGAACGCGAGGCTGGCGTACCAGTTCGGAGCCCGGAAGATGAACCGGGAGAGGCCCGCCAGATTCCCCTGTGTCGCCGTCATTTGTCGATTGGATTCCCCGCTGTCACATAAATCCGTTCGCTCCGTCCCGCCGCGGTCGCGTCACCGGGCCGGCGTCGCGCGCTCACAGACCGCGAGGAAGTTCTCGAAGACCGCCTCGCCCTCCTCGGTGTGGGCGACCTCCGGGTGCCACTGGACGCCGTAGATATCGGCGTCGGGGTTGCTCATCGCCTCCACGTCGCAGATGTCGGAGGTGGCCGTGCGCTCGAAGTCGTCTGGGACCGCTTTGACCTCGTCGGCGTGGCTCGCCCAGACGCGCGTCTCGGGGGCGAGCGAACCAAGCAGCGGGTCCTCCTCGTCGAGAATCTCCACGTCCACGTCGGCGTAGCCGCCGTAGTCGCCCCCGCCGACGCGCCCGCCCAACTGGTCGGCGATGAGTTGCATCCCCAGACAGATGCCCAACACGGGCACGTCCAGTTCGAGGTACGCGGGACAGTTGCCGATGTCGTCCATGTCCGGGCCGCCCGAGAGGACGACGCCGTCGGCGTCGATGTCCTCGGGCGGCGTCGTGTTGTCGACCAGTTCCACGTCCACACCCATGTCCCGGAGCGCGCGCTGCTCCAAGTGGGTGAACTGGCCGTGGTTGTCGATAACGGCGATGTGCGTCATTGGTGAGTGACACGCCGGCCGGCCGTATATATGTCCTGATGCCCGGCGCGTTCGGCCCGCGATGCTACAGCAAGCCCTCAGTGCGGCGTTTCGCCAGCCAGTTCGCGGAGCGGAGTTCGAGCGTGACGACGTTGCCGTCGTCGGGCGTCCGCTCGAAGGACACGTCGCCGCCGTAGCTCTCGACGACCCACGTCACGAGCCAGAGGCCGACGCCCTGCGAGTGCTGGAGCGGGGTCTCGGTCTCGGCGTCGAAGACCGCCAGTTCGGTCTCCGGAATCGGCGGGCCGTCGTCGACGATGCGGACCTCGGTCGTCCGCCCGTCGGCGTCGACGGTGACCCGGATGGTCGGGTCGCCGTCGTTGTGGACGACCGCGTTCTCGACGAGGTTGTCGAGGACGGTCCCGAGAAGCCAGTCGGCGTGGACCAAGGCCTCGTCGGGAACGTCGGTCTCGACCGTCGCCTCGGGGTGAGAGCGCGCGACGGCATCGACGCGCTCGGAGAGGTGTGGAACGAGGTCGACCGGGTCCTGCGAGCGGCGGTCGGCCGCGAGCGCGACCTCGACCTGTCGGGCCTTCTCCGTGGTCGTTATCATCTCGTCGATGGTACACCGGAGTTGGTCGGCGTGGGCGGTCGCCCCGTCGCCGTCGGCCCGGTCTTCGAGTTCGCTCAGGTGGCCCAACGCGACGTTGAGGTCGTTGCGCATGTCGTGTCTGAGGAGGCGGTTGAGCACCGCGTTGCTCTGGGAGAGCCGTCGGGTCGACCGGCGAAGCTCCAACAGCGCGCCGACGAGGATACCGACCAGTCCGGCCGTGGCGACGCCGCTGGCGAGCAGTCCGGGACCGACCGTCGACAGCGGGATGTCCGAGAGGACGACGCCGACGTTGACGAGCGTCAGCAGCGCGATACCGAGCCCGCCCCACTCGGCGACGGTCCACACCTCCTCGCCGTCTAGCCCGCTTTTCGGGAGCCAGTAGTTCGCCGCGGCGAGAGTCAGCGCCGGGACGACGCCGGCAGTGACGACGAGGAGGGCAGACACGCCGGTACCGGCCGCGAGGGCGTGCACGAGAAGCGCTACACAGAGGACGACGCCGGTCCCGACGACGTAGCCGATACCGAGCGAGCGCTTCGACACCTCCGGCGCGTACACAATGGTTGGGGTATCTCGACAGCGCGTACTTAGTTCCCCACTATCTGTTATCAAATTCGATACTCAGACCGAATATTACGGGCGATATATAAGTCGGAGCCGGTGCAGTGAAATTCTTCCGGCCGGGAACGACGCCGGCGTCGCGCCCGGGATTCGTCGCGTCGAGACTCGTGGCGGGCGACCGAGTTCTGAACGGGCGTCACTCGTCGTCGTAGCGCTCGGCGGCCGAGTCGAAGCCCAGTTCCGCCCGCTCCTCGCTGCGTCGCCCCTCCCGCACGGCGACCGCCTCGGGGTCCGGGGCGGCGTCGTCGTCGACCCGCGCCCACGACTCGTGGACCTTCGCGTGGCACCACCGACAGAGGTAGACCGTTATCTCGTGGTCGAGGTCGCCGTCGGGGTACGAGAGGTGGTGTTCCTCCAACAGCGGGCGCTCGTCGCCGTGGGCCATCGGCCGCGCTTCGAGGCCGCAGCGGGCACACGCTCGGTCGTGCTGGCGACAGCGGAAGTGCGGGCAGTCGGCCCAGTCCCACTCGGCGGCGTCCGGGTCCCCCTCGGGACCGACAGCGGCCGGACACCGGAACGCCTCGGCGCTGCGGGCGTCGGCGAACTCGGGGTCGTGGTGGCCGTGGTCCCGCGCCCACCGGCACTTGCCCTCATCGGTGACGAAATCACAGCGGTCGACGTGGGCGTAGGGGTCGTCGACGCCGACGCTGGTCCCGCCCGGGGCCTTCTCCATACGGCCGTGTTGGGGGCCCGACCACCTCAATCTGTCCGTACCACCCGGCGGCGACAGGCGTGGGTGGCGGAGCGGACTACAGAACCGGCCCGGGGCGAACGAACGTGAACACGACGGTGTTGAGCGCGAGACCCACGAGCGTCGTCGCGCCGGCGGCCGTCAGGAGGACGGCCCCGCGGGGGCGGTCGTGTCGCCGCCGAATCCAGTAGCCACAGCCCAGCGCGAGCGGCCCGAACACGAAGGGGGCGACGACCAGCGAGAGCGCCGCCGCGGAGACGCCGGTAAAGAGCAGGCCGCCGTAGCCGACCCGGCCGGCGTCGTCGCGGCGCTGTCGGTGCTGTGTGAAGCTGTACCACGCCGCCGTGAGGAGGTTGAGTCCCGGGAGCGCCACGCCGGCGACGAGGGGCCACGAGAGCGCCCCCGCTCGCCGGGCATCGACGACGACGGCCGGCAACAGTAGCAGCGACGCGGCCCAGCAGGTCCAAAAGAGGTCCATCGGGGGCGCGAGTTCGAGGAACGCCGCGGCGGCGAGGCCGTCGACCCACAGCGGGACGAGCGCGGTCACAGCGAGGAGCACGCCGTCGGAACGGTCGGACATATCGGGACTGTCCACACGCCGACACAAAAAACAGTCCCTCGGCGAGCCGACACGAAATCCCAAGTTATACAGTCGTGATACGTAACGATAGCGTATGGCTGTCAGGGGACTCGGGTCGCTGGTACGCGGCGGGTTCGACGCGCTGTTTCGCCCCCATCGGTTCGTCGAGTTCCAGACCGACTCCTACGGGGCGAGCCGGTTCGGCGTGGTTCGACAGCTCGCGTCGCTGCTTGGCGTCTACGTCGTCAACCTCGTCGCCTACGCGATTCCCCTGACGCTCGCCGGCATCGGCATCCAGACGACAGCGCAGGCACCCGCGGGGTACGCGAGCGTCGCCGGCACGTACGGGCTCGACCCGACCGCCAGCTGGCGGCTGCTGGCCGCGTTCGTCCAGAACTCCCTTTTCATCTCCGTCGCCACCGCAATCACGCTGGTCACGTTCCACGTCGGCGTCCTCGCGGTGCGGGACTCCCGAGGCGTCCTCCAGAGCGCCCACACCGTCGTCTACACGACGAGCGCGTACCTCGTCGCCGTCTTCACGGGCGTGTGGTACCTCACCAACCAGAGCGGCGTCGCCGGTGCCCGCGAACTCGTCAGAAACCTACAGGCCGCCTTCGTCTACGCCGTCATCGACGCGCTGGGCGCCGACCTCGAACTCCCCAGCGGACGGCCCGACGGCCTGCACACGGCCGCTATCTCGACCGAGGGCCAGTGGATTCTCGCCCTGCTCGTCGTCGCCGTGTTGTACTACCTGTTCTCGCTGTATCTCGGGGCTCGCATCAACCACCTCGCGACGCGGGCCAACGCCGCCGTCGCCGTCGCCGCCGTCGCCCTCTCGCCGGTTGTCTACGTCACCGGCTCGGTATTCGCCTACACCGTCGGATTCGCCTAACATGTCACGAACAGAGACACAACCCGAAGCGGCAACGGACCAGTCGAACGAACGGGACCCCGAGCGCGTCCTCGTGGAGACGAACCCGACGACCAAGCCGACGCTCGTCCGGTTGGCGGTCGTCTTGCTGATTGGCCTCGGTGTGTTCGCGTACTTGCAGACCACCCCCGAGGCGCTGGGGTCGCCCGACGTGACCAGCACGGCGTCGCTGGTCGTGTTGCTGGTGGCGCTGGCGCTGACGGTGCGCTATCTCGTCCGGACTATCGTGCTGGTCCGGACCACCTACGCCGTCACGCCCGAGCGGGTCGAACAGCGCTACGAACTGCTGTTCCGGACCCACTCGAAGGGCATCCGCTTCGTCGAACTACGGAGCCACGAACTGAACCAGAACCGCATCCAGTCGGTGCTTGGCTACGGGACTATCTCGCTGAACCGCGGGCTCGGCGCGCTCCGACTGGAGAACGTCGACGACCCCGAGGCGGTCTACGAGACGGTCCGGCAGTGTGCCCGGCGAGCGCGGTGAGCCGAGTGCCCGACGACGGGCCGAGCCGCCGCCGCTACGTGGCCGTACTGGCCGCCAGCGTCGGCCTCGGCGGCTGCCTCCAGTTCACCGAGGACAACGGTGACGACGGCCCGGAATCGACAGCGAACGCTGGTGGCGCGGCCACGACCGCCGACGGGAGCCCGACCGACACCGCCGAGTCGGACGGCGGCGACGGCGGAACGGCGACCCGGTCGCTCCCGCCCGGAACGCGGTGGATAGCCAGCGCCGGCGGGCCGTTCGTGGCTGGCCCGGTCGTCGTCGGAGACACCGTCGTCGCGACCAGCGTCGACAGACACGTCTACGGCTTCGACGCCGAGACGGGCGAGCGGCGCTGGCGCGTGAGCAGCGAGACGGCGCTGGAAGAGGGGTTGAACGCCGTCGGCGGCGTCGCCGTCGCCGCGGGCTTCGAGGAGCAACTGGGCGTCGCCGTCGGCGACGGGACGGTCACCTACCGCAAGCAGGGCTTCGAGAGCGGCGTCCGACAGCAGGTCGCCGCCGACGGTGCGGTGTTCCAGTGCGGGATACAGGGGGGCGTCCGAGCGCTCGACCCGGCGACGGGGACGGCCCGCTGGACCGCCGACGCCGACCAGCCACGGGTCGCCGTCGACCACGGCGGCGACACGGTCTGTGTCGGCCTCCACCCGACCGGCCACCACGGGTCGCCGCCGTGGGCCTTCGCGGGCCACGACGCCGCCTCGGGCGAGCGGTTGTGGTACGTCGAGCGCACCGAGGCCGACACGGCAAACCCCAGCGTGGCCGTCGCCGGCGACACGTGTCTCGCCTACAACGGCGGCAGCCACCACATGGTCATCGACGCCCGCTCGGGGACGGTCCGGACCGAGGTCACCGACTCCCGGCTCGGCCGCCTCTACGGCACCGTCGACGGCCGCATCGTGGTGAGCCGCGGGGGCAACCTACAGGGACTGAACGGCGCGACCGGCGAGCCCAGTTGGACGAGCACGGTCGGCCCGGGGAGCTACGACGCGACCGCCTTCGACGGGACGACGTTCTGGTATCTCTCGGCGACCACGCTCTACCGGGCCGACACCGCGACCGGCGAGGCGACGACCGTCGGCGACCTCGCGCTGGGGGGCGCGTCGGTCGACAGCGGTCCCGGGCTGCGCGGCGGCCTCGCCGTCGTCGACGGGACCGCGTTCGTGACCACTGGTGACGCGCGCCTGCGCGCGATGGAGGTCCCGTCGTGACCGACTCCGGCGCGGGGACGGACCCGACGGACCGCGACCCGGGAGCCGACTCCGGCCGCGGGCCGCGGCGCTGGACGCGCCGGGGCGTCCTCGGCCTGTCACTTGGCCTCGCGACGGCCGGCTGTCTCCGGACCGGTACCGGCACCGAGAGCGACACCGACGCCGGGACGGCCGCCGGGACCGCGACCGCCCGCGAAACGACGGCCGGCGAGCAGACCGCCACGGGGACCGCGGGGTCGACGCCGACGGGGCTCGAACGCGCGTGGACGGCCGACGAGGCCACGCCGGCGACGGTCGTCCGCGCCGCGCCCGACGGCGAGACCGCTGTCGTCGGTGGAATAGACGGCGTCGGAGCAGTGACGCCGACCGACGGGAGCGTCGACTGGACGGCGACCACCGGCGAGGTGACGGCGCTCCCGGCGGTGACGGCGACCACGGCCTACGTGCCGGCCATGGACGGCCGGCTCCACGCGCTCGCGCTCGCGGACGGAACCGAGCGCTGGGCGTTCGAGGCCCCCATCGGGCTGACGACGGTCCCGCTGGCGTTTCCCGAGCGCGACCGCGTCGTCGCCGGGGCCGGCGAGACCGGCGGGAAGCAGGTCGGCTCCGTCGGCAACGACGAGTTCGACCCGGCGTTCCTCTACGTCCTCGACGGCACCGGTGAAGCCGTCTGGTCGGTCGAGACCGCCAACGGCAACCCCGTCGTCGGGACGGCCGTCCACGACGACACGCTGTACCTCCGGACGGTCAACCGCATCGAGGCCTACGGCTTCGCCGACGGTACCCGACAGTGGCGCATCGGCCCCCACGACGTGCAGTGGGACAACGTCTCGTACTCCCCCCATCGTCCCAAGCGCCTGCACGCCGACGCCGACGGCGTCTACGTCCCGACGCAGGACGGCGTCACCGCCCTCGCGCCCGACGGCACCAGACGGTGGCGCTTCGAGCCGTTCGACAGCCCGTGTCGGTTCCACCTCGGCTCCGGGACGCTGTACGTCGGCGCGCGGGACAACGCCGTCTACGCCGTCGCCACTGCCGGCGGGACGCGACGGTGGCGCGCCCAGTTGGACGGCCGGGTCGACGCGCTGGTCCGGGACGGCGGCCGCCTGTGGGTCGGTACCGACGCGGGAACCGTCAGCGCGGTCGGTACCGACGCCGACGGCGGACCGGACGCGGGCGAGACGGCGGTCGACGCCGGCGTCGGCGACCGCGTCGGGTCACTCGACACGGCTGGGAACGGCCGTCTCGTCGGCGCGGTCGACGGGACGCTCGCGGGCTTTGACGTTCAGTACGCGTAGCCCACGGGTCAGCGCGTCCGTTCGTACAGACATGCGGACCACGTCGAGAGAGGGTACCGACAGGCGACCTTCAATACAATATATTTTAGCTAAATTTTATTACTTTAGCCCGTCCCATGAGCCCCATGACCGGCACAGCGCAGACGGGCGAACCGCCGACGGTCCCGGCCCCGGTTCCGCCGGACGACACCGCCGCGTGGTACGCGCCCGACGTTCGGGAACAGGACGCCATCGGCCACGGCGTCGTCGTGACGATACGCTCTGACGAGACGTTCCGGTACGAGGTCCGCGAGCCGCTACCGTCGGCCGCCGAACGCGAGGCGCTGTCGACCGTCGAGGCTCACTTCGACGGCGCGAACATCGAGCGCCCGCGGACGCGACAGGGGGCCGTCGAGCGGATGCGCGAGGGGTTCGACCGGAAACACCGACGGGTCATCGACCGGCTGGTGGACTGCTCGCCGGCGGCCCGCCGCCGCGTCGCGTACCACGCCCTGTGTTCGCTGGCCTGTCTCGGCGACCTGACGCCCTACGCCCTCGACGACCGCATCGACGTGGCCGACGTGACCGACGAGGGCATCGTCGTCCACACCGACGACTACGCGCCCCTGACGACTGCGCTCCCGTCGGACCCCGCGTACATCGACCGCTTCGCCAGCGAGCGGGTCGGCGAACACACGGTCCGGTTCCGTGGGTTCGAGGTCCCCGTGGTCGTCTACCGGGAGCACGTCCTCGGGGCCGACCCGTTCACGACGAAGTACGCGGTCCGGGAGCCGGACCTGCTCCCCGGCGACCGCGAACTCATCGCGGAGTGTAAGGAGCGAATCTGGGAGACGAACGTCGACGGGCTCGTCGAGGACCGCGGCGACTTCGTCCGCGAGCGCGCCCGGACGCTGCTGGCCCGGCAACTGACCGTCCGGAACACGACCGAACTCCTCGACGCCGCCCGGTATCGGGTCCGGTCGGCGATGGCCGAACTCGGTGTGGCCGTCCCGCCGGTCGACAAGCGGTTCGCCGACGGCCGGCTCGACGACCTGCTGTACTACGTCCTCCGTGACCTCGTCGGCCACGGCAAGCTCACCGTTCCCATCCGCGACCCCACGCTGGAGGACATCGAGGCCAACCGCGTCGGCGAGCGGGTGAAAGTGCTCCCGCGGGCCGACCTCGGTCACGACGGTCGCGTGCCGACGAACCTCGCCTTCGAGTCCGAGAGCGCGTTCGTCAACGTCGTCACGCAGTTGGCTGCCGACGACGGGACGGAACTCAACGCCTCGAACCCCAGCGCGAAGGTCAACATCGACCCGCCGACGGCCCACGACGCCGACGAGACGATTCGGTGTGCGGTGGCGCTCCCGACCATCAGCGAGGACGGCCCGCACATCTCCATCCGGAAGCAGGCCGCCGACGCGATGACGCCGGTCGACCTCGTCGAGGGCGGCTCGCTCCCCACGGAGTTGGTCGCGCTGCTGTGGCTCTGCTACGAGTCCCACGGGGTCGTTCTCTTCGCCGGTCCGACCGGGGTCGGCAAGACGACGCTGCTCAACGCGCACATGCCGTTCATCCCGTACCGCGACCGCCCCATCAGCATCGACGAGGGGTCCCGGGAGGTCCGGATTCCCCACGAGACCGGCGTCTCGCTGACCACCCGCGACCACGAGCGCGACCACCGCCGGGTGACGATGGCGGACCTGATGACGCAGTGTAACTACCTGAACCCGGACGTGGAGGTCATCGCCGAGATAAACTCGCCGGCGTCGTTCGAGACGTTCGCCGAGACTCTGAACACCGGCCACGGCGTCGTCGGGACGACCCATGCCTCGGACATCGAGACGCTGGTCAACCGCGTCGTCGAGCAGGACCTCCCGACCTACCTGCTGTCGGAGATCGACCTCGTCGTGTTCCCGCGTCACACGGACGGCGAGCGGTACGTCGGCGAGGTCGTCGAGTTCACCGACGAACCCGGACAGCGCGACGGCGGACGGAGCGGGACGGTCCGGAAGGACGGGACGACGTTACATTACAACACGGTCTGTGCCCGGGAGCCAAGCGGCGAGTTCGACTTCGCCTACGACCATCCGGCGCTGGGCGACGACGAGCGACGCGTCGATACCGAGGTGTTCGACCGGCTCGCGTCGCTGCGCGACGAACCGGTCGCGGCCGTCGAGGAGACGTTCCAGCGCCGGCACCGATACGTCCAGTACCTCGTCAGGGAGGGCGTCGACGACTTCGAGGAGCTGTTCGGCGTGCTGGCGGACTTAGAGACGAACGAGGCCGCGACCGTCGAGCGACTCCGCCACCGCACCGCCCGGGAGCGGGCACCGTTCGAGTTGGAGGTCGGCCGGGATGGCGACTGAGGGGGACCGGCTCCGGCTGCTGGACCGGGGTCTCTACGCCCTGTTCGCACACCACGCCGACGACAGTGGCCATCGGACGACCAGAGAGCGCTACCGGGCGGCCTACCCCGACACGGAGTTCGGCGTGTACGTCGCGCGACTGTACGGGTTCGCGTGGCTCCTGACGCTCGGCGGCGGCCTCGGCGTCGCGGGGCTGACGCTCGCGGTTCCCGACCGGCTCGTCGCTGCGGCGACGGCGTTGGCCGCGCGGAGCCTGCCGGTCGTCAACCGGCTCCCGCTACCGGACGTGCCGCGGGTCGGAACCGCCGTGTTGGCTGGCCTCGCCGCCGGGTTCGTCCTCCGGTGGAGCGCCTTCGCCGCCGGGGAGCGGTACCTCTCGTGGGTCGCCAGCGCGCGCCGCGCCGACATCGCGGCGACGCTCCCGGGCGCGGTGCGCTACCTCCGGGTGCTCGCCTCGGGGACCCACGACAGACGGACGATGCTCCGTGCCGTCGCCAGACAGGACGCCTACGGCGAGACGGCCGTGGCGCTGCGCCGGGCGCTGAACAGGGCGGCGCTCACCGGGAGCCTCGACGACGGACTGGAGCGGGTGGCGAGCGAGACGCCGTCGCGGGAGTTGCTCGCCCCGTTCCTGCTGAACTTCAGGGAACACGCGAACCAGAGCGCCGAGGCACTGGAGGGGTATCTGGAGATGGAGGGGCGGCTCCTCTCCCACGAACAGAGCCGCCGCCACGAGCGGGCGACGGGCTACTTGGAACTGCTGGCGGAGCTGTTCGTCGTCCTGCTCGTCCTCCCGTCGCTTGCGGTCCTCATCGTCACCGTCATGGGCGTCCTCGCGCCGGGGCTGTCGAACACCGTCTCGACGCCGTTGGGGCCGGTCTCGATTCGGGCCGTCGTCGTGTTCGGCTGTGGTGGCCTCGTCCTCGCCGCCGGCGCGCTGGCCGCGTTCGTCGTCCAGACGCTCCGACCGCACAACACCGCCGCGCCGAGCTACGAGCGCCCCGACGGCGTCGTCGGCATCGTGACGAGCGCGGCGTCGAACCCCGCGAGCGCGCTGGCGGTCTGCCTCCCGCTCGGCGTCGGCGCGGCGGCGTGGCTGTGGCTGCTGGGCTACGACCCGGTGAACGTCGGCCTGCTGTCGTACGCCGCCGTCGGCCTCCCGGTCGGGGCGGTGTCGGTCCGGCGGGCGCGACGCGACGACGCGAAAGACCGGGAGATACAGGACTTCGTCCACGCCGTCGCGGGCCACGTCGCGCTTGGGCGGCCGTTCCCTGACGCCGTCGACCGGGTCGCGGCGGAGGTCGGACTGGGGGCGCTGGAGCGGGACGTAGCGTCGCTGGCGTTCACGCTCGAACTCGGCGACAGCCCGGACGACGCCGCGGCGGACCGCCGGGCGGCCGCGCTCGACCAGTTCGTCGAGCGGGTCGGGACACCGATGGCCGAACAGACCATCGGGCTCGTCGTCGGCGCGCTGGACGCCGGCAGCGACGCGGAAGACGTCTTCGAGACGCTCCAGACCGAGATAGGACGGCTCTACCACCAGCGGAAGTCGCTCCGGTCGGCACTGTTGGTCTACGTCGCCGTCGGGTGGACGACGGCGCTGCTCGTCGTCGGCATCACCGTCGCGGTCAACGTCTACGTCCTCGACGGGTTCGCACAGCTCTCGGCCGTCTCGGGCGCGTCGAGCATCGCGCTGGACCCGACCGCGATTCAGCCGGCGCGCGAGCAGTACCGCTTCTACGTCGTCACGCAGGCGACGATGCTCGCGTGTGGCTGGTTCGCCGGGACCGCGAGCCGCGGCGGCTACGAGGCGCTGTTGCACTCGAGCGCGCTGGTGGTGGTGGCCTACGTCGTCTATGCGGGGGCGGGGTTGCTGTGAGCCGCCGCCTCCGCGGACAGTCACACGTCGTCGGTGTCGTCCTGCTACTGGGTATCACCGTCACCGCACTCGGCGGGCTGACGGCCGTCGTCGGAGCCGTCGTCGACGGACAAACGGCCGCGGCCGACGAGGCCCGAGTGGCGGACACCTTCGACTCAACGCTCCGACCCGTCGAGCAGACCGGACGGACGCGGTCGACGGTCCGGGTCACCGGCGGACGAGTGACGACCGTCGACCGACAACTGCGGATACTGACGGCGTCGGGGACCGAACGGACCCTCGACGTCGGTGCGCTGGTCTACGAGGGCGACGGGACCAGAGTCGCGTTCGTGGCCGGAGCGGTCGTCCGCGGCCCGCCGGGCGAGGCGTGGGTCGTCAGAGAGCCGCCATTGACTGTGACGGCGGCCGAGGAGGCCGTCGTCGTCGGTGCCCCGCGGCTCGGGTCGGCCGGCGCGACCGTCGCCGGGTCCGGCGGCATGGACGTGTCGGTTGTGACAAACGTCAGCCACCGCCGCGTGACGCTGCCGGCGGCGGAGTACAGCGTCGCCATCGAGACGGCGACCCCCGCGGCCCTGCGACGGTCGCTGGACCGGCCGGAACTGCGGACGACGCGCCGCGACATCGACGGCGACGGCGTCCCGAGCGTCGTCGTGACCGCGGACGGCCGCCGGACGCTGTATCTCGTCGTCCACGAGATGCGACTGGAGGTGGGGCATGGATAGCCGCGGCGTCAGCACGGTCGTCGAGAAACTGCTCGCGCTCGGGGTCGTGGTGCTGTACATCGGCTTCCTGACGACCACGCTGTACGGCGGCGTCATCCCGGAGTACCGGAGCGCGGTCGGGGCGGAACTGGGCGAGCGGGTCCTCGCCGAGGCGAGCGCCGCAGTCGAACAGGCGGTCCCACCGCGGACGCGGAGCGTCGCCGCGACACGACGGGTCGACGTCCCCGCGACCATCGACGGACGGGCCTACGAACTACGTGCCGACGGCGGACAATTGGTCCTGTCCCATCCCGACCCCGCAGTCGGCGGGCGTATCACACCGGTGTTGCCATCGCGTGTCACTGCTGTCGAGGGCGCGTGGCAGAGCGGCGAGCGGACGGTCGTCCGCGTCACCGGCGGGAACGGGAGCCTCGCGGTCAGGCTGGAGGGCGGGCCGTGAGTCACGACCGCAGCCAGCGGAGTCCGCCGGCGGCAAGCAGTGCGGCCAGCAGCGCCACCAGCCCGAAGCCGGCGAAGACCGTCACGAGCGCGCGGACGAACCCCGGCAGTCCCGCCGGTGCCGCGACCGCGACGAACGCGGCGATGCCGAAACAGACGACGGCGACGAACACGCCGACGAACAGGAGGTCGCTCGGGTCGAGGCGTCGCACGGCCGCCGGTACGAGCGGCGCGGGGAAAACTGCACGGGACCGCGGGCAGACGACTCTCCCCGCGGTAGCGGTCGCGCTCGTCGTCCTCACCGCCGTCACCGGCGTCGCGGTGCTCTTTGCCGACACCGCGATTACGGGCGCGAGCAGGACGCCGGGCGAGCGACACGCGGCCGCGGCGGCGGCCGACAGACTCGTCGCGGCCGACGGGCCGCTGACCGACCGGGCCAACGTCGTCACCCGGGGGCGGGCCGCGGCGTTCGACGCGGTCACACTGCGGCGCGTGGTCCCGCAGGCGGACGAGCGGGCCGTCCGCGTGACGCTTGGCGACCGGACGCTGGCGAGCGACGGACGGCCGACCGGCGGGACGACGGTGCGGCGACTCGTCCTCGTCGAGCGCCGGCAACGCGAGCGCGTCGTTCCCGACCTGACAGGCGAACGACGGGTGACGCTGCCCCGCCGGACCGACGCGGCGACAATCACCGTGGCCCCGCCAAACGGGACGGCGGTCTGGACGGTCCGGGCGGACGGTCGCGTGGTGTTGCACGACCCCGCCGGCCTCAACGGGACCTTCGACGTGGCGCTGTCGCCACAGCGGACGACGACGCTACGGTTCGTGGGGGCCGGCCGAC
This sequence comes from Haloarcula sp. MBLA0138, assembly GCF_055632455.1. Taxonomy (NCBI): domain Archaea; kingdom Methanobacteriati; phylum Methanobacteriota; class Halobacteria; order Halobacteriales; family Haloarculaceae; genus Haloarcula; species Haloarcula sp. MBLA0138. The sequence continues at coordinate 1,995,698 of NZ_CM145746.1, forward strand.
TTGGCCGTGGAAACGTGACGGTGACCTACGCCGCGCCCCGGACGCGCAAGGCGACGCTGGCGGTGACCGTCGATGCGTAGGGCGCAACTGCCGCTGTCGCTCGTCGAGGTCGCCATCGGTACGACGCTGATACTGAGCGTGACGCTCGGGTTCGCGCTGGGCGTTCCGGCACCCGACCGGCGGTCGCCCCAGTTGGAAGCGTACGCGTCGGATACGGCGACTGTACTGGCGGGCGAGTCGCCGCGTCACGGGGGCCGGACGCGCCTGTCGGAACTCGCTCGGAGCGAGCGCGGGTTCGAGCGCGAGCGCCGTGCCGTCGCCGAGCGCGTCGACCGCATCCTCCCGGCGAACGTCGTGTTTCGGCTGACGACGCCCCACGGGACCGCGGGCTATCCGCGGCCCCGTGCCGTCAGCGTCGGCACGGCGACGGTCCCGACCGGCTACGGCCCCGTCCGAATCGAGGTGTGGTACGCGTGACCGACCGCGGGCAACTCGTCCTCGCGGCGGCTGTCCTCGTCGCCGTCGCGCTGGCACCCGTAGTGCTCGCCTACCTCCAGTTGGGGTACCACGACGACGTGCGGGCGACGGCGGCGTACGACGACGACGGGACGCGAACGCTGCGGGCGTTGGACCGCGCGGTGACGACGGTCGGCTACGGCGTCGCGGCGGAGTACGGCTGGTCCCGGCGAGACGATGCCGTGACCGACGTGCGGTCGCGGCTCGCACCGCGAATCGACCGCCTGCGGACGGCTGCCGTCGACGACGGCACGGTCCACACGGTCGCGTACAACGACACCGCGGCGCGTCGCTGGCGGGCGCGCGAGTGCCCGTCCGGTCCCGGTCGACAGTTCGGCACCTGCGTCGCCGACCGCGGCGTCGTCGTCCAAGAGCGGGCCGGTCGGACGCACGTGCTCGCGGTCGCGTTCGACGTGACCACGACGACGCCACGCGGTGAGCGGACCGCCACCGTCGTCGAGCGGGTGGTCGCGTGAACGCCGACCGGGAGACTAATGTCGACAGCCGCCCAACGGAACGGCTTGATGGAATCGAGCGAGCGGGTCTACGGGGACGTACAGTTCCTCACGGGGTCGCCACAGCGCCACGCCGTGCTGGCGGCGCTGGCCGAGTCGCCCGCGCCGCCGCGGGACCTGTGTGCCACAGTCGACGCCACGCGGACGACGGTCCAGCGCATCCTCGCGGGCTGTCGGGACCGGGAGTGGGTCCGCAAGCGCGACGGCGACTACCGGCTGACGCCGACGGGCCGGCGGGTGTTCGAGCGGTACCGGGACCTCCTCGCGACGGTCGAGCGGGCGAGCGAAGTGGGGCCGTTCGCGGTCCACTTCGAACCAACGGCCGGAGAGCTCCCGGCGACGGCCTTCGAGTCGGGGACGGTGACGGCGGGGACCGACGGGACGCCGCTGGCCCCGGTCCAGCGGTTCACCGAGTGGTTCGAGGAGCCCGACGGAGACGTGCGGGCTGTCTCGCCAATCGTGGCGGCGTCGTTCAACGAGGTGGCAGCGGGGCTGTTAGACCGGGGCGTCGAGATCGAGTTCGTCATCGACCCGAGCGTCCTCGAACGCTCTGTCGAGGAGTTCGAGCCGGCGCTCGAACGCGGCGTCGAGGACACGGGCATCGACGTGTTCGTCCACGAGAGCCCGCTGGCGTTCGGGCTGGCGCTGGACGACCACCGGTGTTGTCTGGCAGCCTACGGCGACGGGAACAACCTCCGGGCGCTGCTGGAGTGTGACGACGAGCGGACCTACGAGTGGGCCGTCGAGCAGTACGAATCCATCCACGACGGGGCACAGCCCCTCGAAACCGCCGTCTCGTCGTCGGCCTGAGTCGACGCGTCGCTGTCGGGCGGGCCCGGTGACTACGTAGCGACGGCGAGCGAAAACGGGGTGGGCGGCCGAAACGAAGCGGGCCGAAGCGCCCTCGGAGGCGGGTGCCACGATAAACGACCCGTCCGAGCGGGCGGCGGCAGACGGCGAGTCGTTCCCCATCGAACGACTGGGGCGCGGTCGACCTATATTTAGTTACGCGAACAGTTACGCGACCCGGAACGTGTTACCGAGCCTGTAACACCCCGGGCGACAGTATAAGTACGCGGGCGTCGATTGTCCGCGTATGTCACCGCCGGGCCGGGAAGTACAGTACACGGAATCGGATGTCATCGAGGTGTTCAAGGACCGTGGCGACTACGCCGAGCCGCTGACGGCCTCGGAGGTCGCCGAGCGACTGGGCTGTTCGCGTCGGACGGCGCTGAACAAGCTTCACGACCTCGAAGCGGAGACGGATATCACGAGCAAGAAGGTCGGCGGGCGGTCGCGGGTCTGGTGGATTCCGGTGCGGACCGACTAGAGGTCCCACTCGGCGGCGCGCTCGCGGGCCTCGGCGCGGGCCTGCTCCCGGATGGCTTCGATCTTCTCCTCGTCGTCGAGGAAGGCCGCGACGGCGCTTGGCGACGCCTCGGGCGTGGTCTCGTCGCGGTCAGGTTCGGTCGGGAGGGGGCGGTCGGGCGCGCCGTGGCGCGTACTCTCGGCGAGCGCGGGGTCGCCGGCCAACCGCTCGGCGGGCATCCCCGGCGGGACCCGGAGGGCGTCGGCGTCGTGGACCGAGTCGAGGTCGCGCTCGTCGAGGGCGTACATCTCGACGTGGTAGGGGCCGGGAACCGCGAGGTCCGCGAGCGCCGCCGGCCCGCCGCGCTCGGTTCCGGTGTGGTAGGCCAACACCGGGACGCCGTCGGCGAAGGTGAGGACGCCCCGACCGTCGGCGTCCAAGAGGAGCGCGTCCTGTGGCTCGAAGACGACGTAGCCGGTCAGTTCGCGGTCGAGCGCTTCGGCGAGGGCCTCCCGCGGGTCGGCGACGACGCGGGACTTCCGGAGTTGCCCCCGCGGGACCTTCATGGCTGCTCGGGGATGACGGCGCTGCGGAACCGGTCGGCGACCGCGCCCGGCCGCCCGGTCCGGACCGACAGTGCGTCGGCGGCCCGTCGGTACGCCGCGGCGGGGTCCGAGGCGGGCGCGTGAGCCAGCAACGGGCGGCCGGCGCGGCGGGCCTCGCGCACTCGCTCGCTCTCGGGGACGGTCCCCAGCGTCGGGCCGTCGAAGTACCGGTCGGTCTTGTCGGTGACGGCGTCGATGTCCTCGTCCTCGCGGACCTTGTTGAACAGCACGCCGGCCACGTCGGTCCCGTAGGAGGTGGCGTACTCCTGTACCTTCAGCCCGTCAGTGATGGCCGGAATCGTCGGCTGGAGGACGACCACGATGCGGTCGGCAGTCACGACGGGGAGGACGGCCGCCCGGCTGTCCAGCGCCGGCGGCGAGTCCAACAGGAGGACCTCGGTGTCGGCCGCGAGGGCGGCGACCACTTCGCGCAGTCGGGTCGGGTCGGCGTCCCGGAAGCCGTCGAGGCTGGTACCACAGGGGACGACGGTCATCCCGAACCGGTCGTAGGTCGCGGCCTCGACGGGCGCGGTGTCGGCGAGCACGTCGTGCAGCGTCGTCTCGGCCTCGGTGAGTCCCGCGTGAAAGAGGAGGTTCGCCATCCCGGTGTCGGCGTCGACGACCGTCACGTCGTAGTCGTCGGCCAGCGCCATCCCGAGCGCGAGGGTGCTGGTAGTCTTGCCGGTCCCACCCTTCCCGCTGGCGACGGCGAACGCTTCGACCATTGGCGGCGGTAGCGCCCCACTCACATATAAAGTTCCGGTTCGATAGCGAGGAATAAAATCAGTCGAGACCGAGTGGACCGAGGTCGACGGCGTCGCCGACGAGCGCCGCGGCGGCCGCGTAGGGGTCCACCGTGGCGGCCTCGGGGGTGCCGTCGGTTGTCGCGGTGTCCGCGTCTGCGTCCGGACCGCCGAGAACGGGGTCAGGTGGCTCGACACCGACGGCCGCGAACGTGTTTCGTACGAAGGCATCTCTGGGCGCGGCGTTCGCAAAGAGGTCGTGAAGGTAGGTACCCAGCACCGACTCGGTGGCCGCCCCCTCACCGTCGAACGGGCGGGCGGCGTCGCCGGTCAGGGTCGACTCGCCCATGTGTATCTCGTAGCCCTCGACGCGGCCGTCGGCACCGGCGAGCGGTCCGACGCCGTCGAGCCGGCGCTCGACGTGGGCGACGGTCTTCTCTGCCGAGAAGGCGGTCGTGACCGGCAGCAGGTCCAGCCCCGCGACGCGGTCGGCGTCGCCGGTCCCCTCGATGGCAGCGCCAGTGATCTCCTCGCCGAGCATCTGGTACCCTCCGCAAAGTCCGACCACGGGGCCGTCGAAGGCCGCGAGCGCGTCGTCGAAGCCGGCCGCCCGCAGCGCCAGCAGGTCGTCGGCGGTGTTTTTCGTCCCCGGGAGGACGACGGCGTCGGCCTCGGCCAGCGTCGCGTCCAGCGGGACGTAGGCGACGCGGACGCCGGGCACGCGGGCCAGTGGCTGGAGGTCGGTGAAGTTCGAGATGCGGGGGAGCCGCGGCACCGCGACGGTGACGCTGCGCTCGTCGGAGACACCGTCGTCGTCGCCGCGGACGGCCCGCCGGCCCTCGGGCGGGAGCGCGACGCTGTCCTCCTCGGGCAGGCCGGGGTCGTCGTAGGGGAGCACGCCCAACACGGGGACGCCCGTCCGGGTCTCGAATTCCGCGACGCCGGGGGCCAGCAGCGAGCGGTCGCCGCGGAACTTCGTGACGACCGCGCCGGCCACGCGCTCGCGGATGTCCTCGGGGACCAGTTCGAGCGTCCCGACCAGCGACGCGAAGACGCCGCCACGCTCGATGTCGGCCACGAGAAGCACGTCGGCGTCGGCAAAGCGGGCCGTCTCGACGTTGGCGAGGTCGCGGTCGTGGAGGTTTATCTCGGCTATCGAGCCGGCTCCTTCGGCGACGACGACCTCGTGGGCGTCGGCCAGTCGGGCGTGGGCGTCGCGGGCGGCGGCGAGGGCGCGCTCCCAGTGGGCGTCGTAGTACTCGCGCGCGCCGACGTGGCCGACGGGGTCGCCGTCGACGACCAACTGGGACTCGCCGTCGCCGCGGGGTTTGAGCAGGACCGGGTTGTGGTCCGTCGACGGCGGGACGCGGGCCGCGCGGGCCTGCACGTACTGCGAGACGCCGACCTCGCCCCCCGGCGTCGCCCGCGCGTTGTTGCTCATGTTCTGGGCCTTGAACGGCGCGACGGCGACGCCGCGGTCCGCGAGCAGGCGACACAGCCCGGCCGCGACGGTACTCTTGCCCACGTGGGACGCCGTGCCGGCGACCAGAACGGTCCGGGCCATCGCTTCGCTGTCGGCGCGCCGCGTACAAGAGTCGTTCGCCGGGGTCAGTACTCGGTCCCCTTGCGCGCGCCCTGTCCGTCGTCGATTGGGTGGCGCTCCTTGCGGACCTCAGTGACGAGGTCGGCGTGGTCGAGCAGGTACTCGGGGCGCTCGTGGGCACCGGTCAACACCAGCTCGAGGCCGTCGGGCTTGTCGTCGACGAGGGCGAGCACGTCCGCGGGGTCGAGCAGTCCGCGGCCGGCGGCGTAGAGGACCTCGTCGAGGACGAGCATGTGGACGCCGTCGTCGGCCGGGCTGTCGGCGGGGAACGGCGTCGAGAGGTCGGCGTCGGCGCTGGCGTCGACGACCGTCCGGGCGCGTTCGAGCGCGCCGGCGGCGCGGGCAGCGTGCTCGTCGTCGTCGCTCCCGTCGAGGAAGCCGTGCCAGCCGTAGTGGCCGGCGTTCTCGTAGGAGAACCCCGGCAGGGCCGCGATGGCGTTGTACTCGCCGCGGACGTCCTCGACGGAGCCGGTGCCGCCCTTCATGAACTGCAGCAGGTGGACGCGGTAGCCGTGGCCGACGGCGCGGGCGGCCATCCCCAGCGCCGCGGTGGTCTTGCCCTTCCCGTCGCCCCACCAGACCTGCACGAGGCCGAACTCCTCGGGCGCACCGGGCGTTATCGGCTCGGCGGTCGGACCGGCGTCGTTGTCGCTCATACCCCCTTCTTTATGGCTCGCGCACATCGGTCTGCCGGTCGGTGACCACGCCGTGGGCGGCCGCGGCGGGCGACGGCGGCCCGTCGGGGTAGCGGGCGGCGAGGCTCGCCCGCACGGCGTCGCGGACGCAGGCCCGCGTCGCGGCCCCGACCTCGGTCGCGCTGCCGGCGAAGCGGGCGCGCTCGGCGTCGGGCCGACAGCCGACGACGGCGGCGTCGGAGGTGGTCCCGGGGGCGTCGGCCACCGCCAGCAGCGTCGCCGCCTTCGCCTCCACGGCGGTCCCCAGCAGCGTCGCCAGCGCGCCGTCGCCGAGCGCCCGGTCGACGCCGACGACGAGGTTGACCGTGCCGGGCCGCCAGTCGGCGGTATCGATAGCATCGGTAGCATCGGTGCCGTCGGTGGCGTCGGCGGCGGTCCCGTCCGACCCGTCGGCGGTGTCGGTCATCGGCAGGGTCGCGGGGTTCGACACCCCCGCGGTGGCGAGGACGGCGACCGGGCCGCTCCGGGCGACGCGGGCGTGGGCCACGTCGACGCCGGTCAGGAGCGTCGGCCCGACGGGAAAGTCCGCCGCGGCGAGTCGCTCGGCGCGGTAGGCGTCAAGGTCGGTCCGCTCGAACCCCTCGGGGACCGTGACGTTGTACGCCGCGTCGGCGACGCGGTAGCCCCCGTCCCACGCCGTCGAGAGCCAGCGCCCGCCGTCGAAACCGAACCGACAGACCCCGGCCCGGCGCTCAGTCTCGAACACCCAGCGCCTCCAGTAGCCGGTCGTTCTCGGCGGGCGTCCGGACGGCGACCCGGACGTGGTTGTCGAGGCCGCGGAACGTCCGGGCGTCTCGGACCACCACGCCGCTCTCGCGGGCGGTCGAGAGCAGGTCGTCGACCCCCGTGTCAGTCGGTTCGAGCAGGAGGAAGGGGGCCTGCGAGTCGTGCACGTCGAACCGCGCCGAGAGCCGGTCGGCCAGCCGCTCGCGCTCGCTCGCCACCCGCTCGCGGGTCCGGTCGACGAACGCGCGCCGGCCGTAGCAGTGCGCGCCGACGGCCGCCGCGGGGCCGCTCATCGACCACGCGCGCCGGGCCGTGGCGAGGCGGTCGAGCCGGTCGCCGGCGGCGACGGCGTACCCCATCCGGACGCCGGGGAGGCCGAATAGCTTGGTGAGCGAGCGCGCCACGACGACGCCCTCGCGGCCGGCCAGCGACGGCCGGTCGGTGAAGCCGAGGAAGGCCTCGTCGACCAGCAGCGCCGTGTCGGCGTCCCGACAGCGGTCGGCGAAGGCCCGCAGGGCGGCCGCGTCGTAGGCGTCGCCGGTCGGATTGTTCGGGTTGCAGGCGATGGCGAGCGCGTGCGGGCCGGGGTCGGCCGAGAGGAGCGCGTCGTGGGCGACGAACTCCGGGTCGCCGCCCTGTAAGCGGACCTCGCGGGCGTACTCGCCGAAGCTCGGAGCCGGGACGAGGACCGAGTCGCCCGGCGAGACGGTCGTCTGTATCGCCAGCCGGATGGCTTCGAGGCCGCCGGCGGTCGGGACGACCTGTCCGGGGTCGCAGTCGACGAAGGCCGCGGCGGCCCGCCGGAACGCGGGGTAGCCGTCGTCGGGGTACGAGCGGGCGGCGTCGAACGCCTCGCGGTAGGCGCGCTCGGTCCCCTCTGGAACCTCGGGGTTCGTGTTGGCGCTGAAATCCAGCGGGTCGGGGTCGTCGCTGCTGCCGTGGGGGACGCGGCCGTCGGCGTCGAACGGCGCGTCGGGGCCGCCCGCGTCGCGCAGGCGGGCGACGCTCTCGGGGTCCATGGCGGTGGGTGGCGCGCCCGGACCGAGAAAGTTTCTCTCAGTCCCGGCCGGCCGCGTACAGCAGCGCCGCACCGGCGAGGACCACGAGAGCTTCGAACCCCCGTTCGACGCCGGGTTTGGCCGAGAGCGACGCCGGCGTCGCGGCCTCGTAGGCGTACAGGTACGCGCCGTCGTGAGCGTATATCTCGCCGGTCGAGTAGCGCACGGGGTCGTCGGACCGGGCGCTACCGGTTCTGAGCGCGCGACGGACGGGCGGTTCCGCGTCGGCTGGGTCGTCGGCAACCGTCGACAGGACCGTCTCGGGGTCGGCGCGTTCGAGGCCGAAGACGAACGCCTCGCGCTCGTCGTCGTAGGCGACCGTCCGCCGGTAGACAGTGCCTTCGCCGCCGAAGACGACGTATTCGGGTGGGTTGGGGTACGGGCTCCCGGTGTAGGAGAGGAGCCCCGGGTAGTCGACGGAGACGTTCCCGTCTCGGAGACGTGATTCGAGGTAACAGGCGCGGTCGTGGTCGACGGTGGCCGCGGCTCCGAGGCAGGCGACGTCCTCGGTCGGCCCGGCGGGCGGGGCGCTGTCGCCCAGTCGGAGGCCGTCGTCGGTCGCCGATACCTCCGCCGTCCGGTAGACGTAGTCCTCCCCGGTCAAATCGAGCGCCGGTCCCCAGACGGGGACGGAGACGAGCACCAGCCCGAGAAGGAGGAGAGCACGCTGGCGGACCATAACCGGCCGCTCGGTCGGCCGTCAGTTAAACGCGTCGTCGGTGGTCAGGAGCGCCTCGGCGACGCGGGCGTCGGCCAGCGTGTTGACGTTGACCGCCAGTCGCGCGTCGTCGGCCAGCCACGCGCTCTCGCCGCCGTCGCCGACGACGTTGACGCCGGTCGGGGCGACCGTCCGCCCCCCGCGCTCGAAGGTCGTGTCGGTGCTGACCCCGAGGTCCCGTTTCAGCGCCGCGGGGACGAGGACGGTCAGCGAGCCGCCGTCGTGGGCGACGCACACGCGGTCGAGAACCGTGCCGTCGAGCAGCGGGAGGTCGGCGGCGACGGTCAGGACCGGGCGGGAGAGTCGGGCGTCCGACAGCGCCGCGTCGAGGTCGGCGACGTACCCCTCGCCGGGCGTCTCGACGCAGGGCACGTCGAGGTGGGCGCGCGTCGCCGGGGCGTTGGGCGAGGTCGCCGCGTAGACCCCTTCGACCGTACTCCCCTCCAGCGCCGCCGCGACGCGGTCTATCATCGGGACGCCGTCGACCCGAAACAGTGGCTTCTCCGCGTCGCTGTCGAGCCGGGTCCCGCGGCCGCCACAGAGTATCAGAGCGTCCACGCGACCACCCCGGGGCCGGCGAGCGACCACGCCGTGACCGCCGCGTGGAGGGCGGCGACACGAGCCAGTTCGTTGGTCGCGCCGAAGGCGTCGCCGCCCACCCCGCCGAGCCGGCGGTCGGCCCACCGCCGTACTCCCAGCGCGACGAGGGGACCGGCGGCGACGGCCGCGAGCGAGGCCGGGACCGCGAGGACGGCGGCGGGGAGCGCCGCCAGCGCCGCCCACGCGAGGTCCGACGACCCGTTGCCCGACAGCACCGTCGCGCCGAACCCCTCGTGGCTCGGCGAGCCCAGACAGGCCAGCGTCGCCATGCCCAGTTTCGCGCCGACCTCGCTCGCCAGCGCAAGCGCGACAGCCACGAGCGGCCCGACGGCGGCGAGCGCGAGCGCGCCCAGCGCCAGCGCCAGCAGCGCGCTCGTCAGCGCGAGGACCGCGCCCACGCCGACCTCGGTGTCGCGCATCACCGCGCGGCGCTCGGCGGCGTCGCCGTGGACGGCGGCGGCGTCGCCGAGGTCGGCCAGCCCGTCGGCGTGGTTGACGCCGGTGACGGCGACGACGGCGGCAAGGTAGGCCGCCGCGACGACCGGGGCCGGGAGGTGGCCGACTGCGAGGAAGGGGGCGGCGACGAGCGCGCCGACGACGTAGCCCGAGAGCGGGAACGCGGCCGGCGTCGCGGCGAAGGCGTCCCACGCGGCCTCGCTGTGGCCGACGGGGAGCCGCGACAGGAAGCCGAGCGCCCCGCGGACGGCGGTCAGAACCACACGACCGCCCCCGCGAGTGCGTAGGCGAGCGTGCCCGCGAGGCCCACGCGGTCGACGGCCGCCTCGGAGCGCTCGGCGGTCGGGTGGTCGGCGCTCGCGTTCAGCGCGTAGACGCCGGGCTTCTCCAGACAGACGCCCGCGGCCGCGGCGACGACGCCCATCGGCCAGCCGGAGTTGGGCGAGGGGACGCGGTCGAGCCACTGCCGGGCGCGGGCGAGCGAGCGGGGGTCGCGGAAGGCGACGGCCAGCAGGACGGCGCTGGCGCGGGCCGGCAACCACATCGCGGCATCGTCGAGCCGTGCGGCTGGCGTGCCGACCCGCTTCGAGCGGTAGCCCAGCATCGAGTCCATCGTGTTGACGGCCTTCACCCACGCCGCCGCGCCGGCCGCGAGCGGGAGCGCCGGGAGTCCGACGAGCGGCCCAGCGGTCGCCGTGAGCGCGAACGCGCCCAGCGGTGCGACGAGTCCGTCTGCGAGGTTCTCGGCCGCGCTCTCGACGGCCGCGCTCCGGACCAGCCCCGGCGTGAGGTCGTCGGCGTTCCGTCCGGCCAGCGCGAGCAGTTCCTCGCGGGCGCTGGCGAGGTCCCGCTCGCTCTCGGCGACGACGGTCCGGGCCGTCGCACAGAGGTGCCGGAGGCTCGTCGTCAAGAAGAGCGCGACCCCCGCGGCCAGCGCGGCAGCGACCGCCGAGACCGCCCCGGCGGCCGCGACGGCGACGGCAACGGCGACGGCGGCACCGACCGGGAGCGCGACGGCCGCGAGCGCCCCGACGGCGAGGGGGCGGTCCCACGGGCGGTCGACCGCGCCGACCAGCGCCCCGAACCACGCGACCGGGTGGCGGCGGGTCGCGGGCTCGCCGACGGCGAGTTCGAGCGCGGCGGCCGCGAGGACCGACAGCGTCGTCAGCACAGGTCGCCCTCCCGGAGCAGGCGCGCGACGGCGGGGAGCGGCGTCTCGGACAGCAGGACCGAGCGAGCGCCGACGCGACCGGCCCCGCCGTCGGTGCGGGCGTCGTCGCCGACGTGGACGAGCGCCGACAGCGGGACCCCCAGCGCGTCGGCCGTCGCCGCGAACGCCTCCCGGTGGGGCTTGCGCCAGCCACAGCCGACGCTGGTGACGACGGCGTCCAACCGGTCGGCGTCGAGGCCACTGCGGTCGAGCGTCCGCTCGGCGAGACCCGGGACGGAGCAGTTCGAGCAGACGGCGACGGCCCCGGCGTCGGCGGCGGCCGCGAGCGCCTCGGCCGCGCCGTCGCGGCTCCGCACCGCGGCGTCGAACGCGTCGAGGACCGCCGCCCGGGCGGTAGCGTCGGACACCGAGACGCCGCGACTCGCCAGCGCGAGGCGGACGTGCTCGTCCAGCGGTGCCTCCCGGCCCCGGTCGTACTCGCGGTGGCCGGTCCGGTAGGCGGCCTCCCAGTCGTCGGGGACGGCGACGCCGCGGGCGTCGAGCGCCGCGGCGACCGCGTCCCACGGCGCGGCCGGCCGGTCGGCGTCGACCAGCGTCCCGAAGAGGTCGAACGAGACTGCCACGCTCGTTGCAATAGCGCAAACCCACTTGAACTGTGCGGTGGGTTCGGCGGCCGGTAGAGACCCCCCGACGGCCGGAGCTGACGTGCGTCAGACGGGTTAAATATATCCGATACTTTCTATCGCCATTATTGTCTGATTCCGTATACGAATTCGTCCGTATACAGTCAGAATTAGTAAATAAATCACTACACTGTGTCGGTGTGATTCGGAACGGGAGGGGGAGAGTTCGGCGGCAGTCAAGACCGACTCAGCCGCCGTTTTCACATACGTAAACCTATAATTCACTACCAGCGGTGGTGGACGGCGTCGCGGACGTGGGCCTCGTAGATGTCTCGGACCGCGCCGTGAGTCTGGTGCGAAAGCGGGTCGAGGTCCGAGACGGCGGCGTTGGCCTCGATGTGCTCGGGGGTCGTCGACCCGGGGATGACCGTCGAGACGGCGTCGTGGTCGAGAATCCAGCGCAGGGCCATCTGAGCCATCGTCATCCGCTCGGGGACGTGCTCGCGGAGCGCGTCGACGGCGTCGAAGCCGGCGTCGACCGGCAGGCCCGCGAACGTCTCGCCGCGGTCGAAGGCCTCGCCCTCGATGTTGAAGTTGCGGTGGTCGTTCTCGGGGAACTCCGTGTCCCGGGAGAGCTTTCCAGTGAGGAGGCCCGAGGCCAGCGGGACCCGGACGATGACGCCCACGTCGCGACGCTTCGCCTCCTCGAAGAACAGCTCCGCGGGCCGCTGGCGGAACATGTTGAAGATTATCTGGACCGTCTCGACCCCGGGGTACTCGATGGCTTTCAGGGCCTGCTCGACCTTCTCGACGCTGACGCCGTAGCGGTCGATTTTCCCCTCGTCGCGCAGCCGACGAAGCGCCTCGAACGTCTCGGGCTGGTAGTACGCGTCGGTGGGCGGGCAGTGCAGTTGGACCAGTTCCAGCGAGTCGACGCCGAGGTACTCCCGCGAGCGGTCGACGAACCGCGAGAGGTTCTCGTAGTCGTAGCGGTCGGCGGTGTGGGGGTCGAGTCGCCGCCCCGCCTTCGTGGCGACGGTCACCTCGTCGCGGACGCCCCGCTCGTCTAGGACTTCGGCGATGCGCTGTTCACTGAACCCGTCGCCGTAGACGTCCGCGGTGTCGATGAAGTCGATGCCGGCGTCGAGCGCGGTCCGGACGGCCTCGCGGCCCGCCTCCTCGGAGACGTCGCCCCAGTCGCCGCCGATGTTCCACGTACCGAAGCCGACCTCTGTCACGTCGTACCCGGTGGTGCCGAGCTGTCGGTGCTGCATACTCGCGGTTACCGCCGGACGTACTTGTGCCTGTGGCAAGCGGCCAACGGAAAGATGAGCGGGTGCCCGATAGCAGGCGGGACGTGCCGTGTGGACGCCGAGGGGCGGCCGGCTATTCGACCCACTTGGCCCGGCGGACGTCGTAGCCGCCACAGTCGGGGCAGGCGTGATACTGTACGTCGAACGATGTCTCACAGAGGAGACATATATACGGGTGCCGTTCGTGTTCCCCGAGCTGGGAAACGTCCTTAGCCTTGTCAAACACTCCCATCGACGACCACACCGTTGCTTGTACCCGTATCGCTAAAAAGAGCGAGGATAGTTCACGTCGTTTCACGCGCCGCCGTCCGGTGGTTCTCGGTTTCGAGACGCCGGCGTTCTGGCTCGGTCACACCCCGACCGGAGCGGCGACGCCGACGCGTACGCCGCGGTGTGAGCGATGCTCGCGGTCCGGCCGCGGGGCCCGCCCGTCAGACTCCTGTCACGACTTGGAGAGGAAACGTCGATGCTGCCCGTGATACCGGGTTTTTAATAAAAATTCGGTTGTTACCCACGTGCATGGACGACGCACCAGCCGTCGGGGAGCTCGCACCGCCGAACCGCACACTGATGGGTCCCGGACCCAGCGACGTGCATCCCCGCGTCCTGCGGGCGATGAGCACGCCGCTGGTCGGCCACCTCGACCCTTCCTTCATCGAGATAATGGACGAGGTACAGGACCTCCTGCGGTACACCTTCCGGACGGACAACCAGTGGACCATCCCCGTCTCCGGGACCGGGTCGGCGTCGATGGAGGCCGCCATCGGCAACCTCGTCGAGCCCGGCGACACGATGCTCGTCCCGACCAACGGCTACTTCGGCGACCGGATGGCAAGCATGGCCCGGCGGGCCGGCGGCGAGGTGGTCACCGTCGACGCCGCGTGGGGCGAGCCGCTCGACCCCGCCGACGTGGAACACGCCTTCGACGCGCACAGCCCCGACGTGTTCGGCTTCGTCCACGCCGAGACCAGCACCGGCGTCCTCCAGCCGTCGGTGCCGGAACTGACCGACATCGCCCACGCGAACGACGCCTTGGTCGTCGCGGACACGGTGACCTCGCTGGGCGGCGTCGAGTTCCGGGCCGACGAGTGGGACGTCGACGTGGCCTACTCCGGCCCCCAGAAGTGCCTCTCGTGTCCGCCGGGCGCGAGTCCGCTGACGCTCAACGACGACGCGATGGACAAGGTGCTCTCCCGGGAGACCGACCCCCGCTCGTGGTATCTGGACCTCTCTCTGCTGGAGGGGTACTGGGGCGAAGAGCGGGCCTACCACCACACCGCGCCCATCACCAACGTCTACGCGCTCCGGGAGGCCCTGCGACTCGTCGCCGAGGAGGGCATCGAGCAACGCTGGGAGCGCCACCTGTCGGTCGCCGGCGCGCTGAAAGCCGGCGTCGAGGCGATGGGGCTGGAGATGAACGCGCCCGCGGACTACTGGCTGCCCAGCCTCAACACCGTCAGGGTCCCCGACGGCGTCGACGACGGCGCGGTCATCGACCACCTCGTCGGCGAGTTCGACCTCGAGATCGCCAGCGGCCTCGGCGCGCTGGAGGGCGACATCTGGCGCATCGGCTGTATGGGCCACTCCGCGCGCCCGAAGAACGTCAGCTACCTCATGACCGCGCTGGGCGACGCGCTCACCGAACAGGGTGCCGACGTGGACGTCGACGCGGGGCTGGCGGCGACGAGCGACGCGCTCTGAGTCAGTCTCACGGTTCTGTGCCCCGCTACCGGAACGAGGCGACTCGCAGTCGGCTACGAAACGACCGGAAAGGAAGTCCGCCCTCCCCGATTTGAACGGGGGGCAAGTCGATCTACAGTCGACTGCTCTACCAGTCTGAGCTAAGGGCGGGCTGCACCAGAAGGTAGCCCGTCGTCCGGACTTAAGGGTTGTTATTCGGTCGAAACCGAGCCGAAACCACACGGTTGATTACGCAAGAAGTAAACGGAGGGTGGTCGTAGGCGGGGGCACGTGCTGGGAGACTGCGTCTACTGCGCCGACCGCCTCACCAACGAGCAACAGTCGCTGTCGTGTGACAACTGCGGGGACGGCTTCCACGTCCCGTGCGCACGCGACGCCGACGAGTTCACCGTCGAGAAGAACTCGCGGCTGCTCGGGTCGACGACGTACGCCGTCGACTGCCCGAGCTGTGGCGACAGCTGGGAGATCGGGTTCGACCCGCGCTGACAGACAGTCGTCAGACATCGCGGGAAGATTGAAATACCCCGGCGCACAACCTATGCGACGAGTCGGATGAGCAAGATTACCTTCCGCGCCGACGACGACCTCGTCCAACGCCTCGAGGAGTTCGACGCCTCGAAGAGCGAGGTCATGCGGGAGGCCCTCCGGTCGTATCTGGAGGGGGCCGGCGACGGCGGCGCGGCCGTGTCCGACGTGACCGACACCGAGAGCATCGACGCGCTCATCGCCGAGCGCGTCGACGCTATCATCGAGGAGCGCCTCGCCGACGCCGTGCCGACCCGACAGCCACAGGACGTGAACGTAAACATCGCGCTCGAAGGGGACTCGGCCGGGTTTTCGGCGGAATCCGGACAGTCCCGGAGTGGCGAACAGGCGGCGTCGGACGCGTCGACGACGGGCGTGTCACACGGCGCTGCGGAGCGTAAGACAGAGGCGGGGGAGCCCGAAAACGACGAGGCGCGGGCGCGTAAGACGTGTGCGCAGTGTGGTGAGAACCTGTCCGCAGACCACGTGTACTGTCCGAACTGCGGCGAGAAGTCGTCGCGCCGAGTGTTCTGTGAGTGCGGCGACGAGCTGCGTTCGGACTGGGGGTTCTGCCCCGGCTGCGGTCGTCGGACGCCCGCTGCGGACGTTCTCGACAAGTCGTAAGCCGCGTTTACCCGCCCGACAGGGCGTCAGACACCGCAAACGCCCGAGTGTATGACACTGGGCACAAGTTTTATTATACCACAGTCTGTGGTACATCGTGCGTAAGACGGTCGTCTTACAGAGCGAGCGTCCCGGTGGCACCGCGCCGCTGTTGGGCGATTCCGAGCTGTAAACAACGGCCCGGAGCGTAAACGGGCTCCGGGCGCGCCGTCTTACCCAAAGGGGAATACAAACATGGAGCGTGTGACACTACGGATTCCGAAGCAGCAGATAGAAGAGGTCGAACGAATGGTCGAAACGGGGGAATACCCTAACCGGAGCGAGGCGATCCGGTCGGCCGTTCGGGAGATGCTCGCAGAACAGGAGGGTGCCGAGCGGTCCTCCGAGAAACGCAAGCACGTGTGGGCGAGGGCCTAACGATGCAGGACATCGTCAAGGAGGCCCTCGAACGCGACGAGCAGGAACAGCAGAAACTGTCCGACGACGACGTCGACGGGTTCGGTGACCCGCGAATCGTCATCGTCGGCTGTGGCGGGGCCGGCAACAACACGGTCAACCGCCTGTACAACATCGGCGTCGAGGGTGCCGACACCGTGGCGATAAACACGGACAAGCAGCACCTGAAGATGGTCGAGGCCGACACGAAGATACTCGTCGGCAAGTCCCTGACCAACGGTCTCGGTGCCGGCGGCGACCCCTCGATGGGCGAGCGGGCCACCGAGATGGCACAGGGCACCATCAAGGAAGTGCTGGGCGACGCCGACCTCGTGTTCGTCACCGCCGGGATGGGCGGTGGCACGGGGACCGGCGCGGCCCCCGTCGTCTCGAAGATAGCCAAAGAGCAGGGCGCCATCGTCGTCGGCATGGTGTCGACGCCGTTCAACGTCGAGCGGGCCCGCACGGTGAAGGCCGAGGAGGGGCTGGAGAAGCTCCGCAACGAGGCCGACTCCATCATCGTGCTGGACAACAACCGTCTGCTGGACTACGTCCCGAACCTGCCCATCGGCAAGGCGTTCTCGGTGATGGACCAGATAATCGCCGAGACCGTCAAGGGCATCTCCGAGACCATCACCCAGCCCAGCCTCATCAATCTGGACTACGCCGACATGACGTCCATCATGAACCAAGGTGGCGTCGCGGTGATGCTGGTCGGCGAGACCCAAGACACCAACAAGACCGAGGAGGTCGTCAAGGACGCGATGAACCACCCGCTGCTGGACGTGGACTACCGCGGCGCGAGCGGCGGGCTGGTCCACATCACCGGCGGCCCCGACCTCACGCTGAAGGAGGCCGAGGGCATCGCCCAGAACATCACCGAGCGACTGGAGGCCTCCGCGAACGTCATCTGGGGCGCTCGCATTCAGGAGGAGTACAAGGGCAAGGTCCGCGTCATGGCCATCATGACCGGCGTCCAGTCCGCGCAGGTGCTCGGCCCGAGCACGCAGAAGCAGGCCAACAAGTCCCGCGAGGCGATTCAGGAGGTCGGCGACGACGCCTCCTTCGACGCCAGCGACAACGTCGAGAGCTTCGAGGGCAACGCCGGCAACGCCGCAGGCGGTCACAGCGCGGCCGGCGGTAACAACGCCGGCTACGGCGAGACCGACGGCGGGCGCGACACCCGCGAGAAGAACAACGGTCTCGACGTCGTCCGGACGAACGAGTAGCCGTCGGGCCTCGTTCCGGACCGCCTGTTTTCGCCGACTCTTCACCGCACCTTCGAGGTGGCGTCAAACCCGACCAGCGACGGCTCAGACGACGCCGGTCCCGGGGTTGCCGTCGACCCGGTCGCCGTCGGCGGCGGTGAGATACTCGACGGCTGCGCTCCCGGTCCCGATACCGTCGACGTACTTCAGTTTCCCGTCGTCGGCACCGAGGTAGACGAGTTCGTCGGTGCCGTCGCCGTCCACGTCGGCGGCCGCGGCGGAGGCTTTCGCCGCGGTCGGGGCGCTGGCTCCCGCGACGTCGCCGCTCGTTAGCTCGTCGGTCCCGCCGCCGTCGGCGACGAACACGTCGTTGCCGCCGTCGACCGCGGCCACCTCGGTCGCGCCGTCGCCGTCGAGGTCGCCCAGCGTCCCGGCCCCGACGCCGGTGCTGGAGCCGAGACTCAGCCCCGTGGTGACGACGCTGCCGCCGTCGAGGTACTGGAGCGTCTGGCTGGCGTCGGCGAAGACGAGTTCGTCGGTACCGTCGCCGTCCACGTCGCCGACGCCGACGACGCCTTGCACCCCGTCACCGGGCGTGGCGACGACCTGTGGCGACGGGTCCGACGGCGCGACCCGATAGAGCGTGTCGTGATTCTGATTTGCGAAAAACACCGACGGCGGGCTTCCGTTCCACCGCCCCGCGGCCACGCGGGTCTTGCTCGTCGCCACCGACCCGGGAATGTCGCCGCTGTCGGCGAGGGTCACGACCTCGCCGCCGGGGTCGGTGACCGTGACGCGCCCGCCGGTGGTGACGTAGGGTACGTCCGGGTCACCGTCGCCGGCCACGTCGGGACCGAGCGGTCCGAGAGCCGCCACGTCGTTCGTGTTCGGTATCGTCCGGAGCCGGCCGCCGTCGCCCGAGAGCGCGATGACGCCGCCGCTGTTGCCCGTGAAGACGGTGCCGGCGTAGGCGGGCGGGACACGCGCCGTCGGCGGAGCGATGCGCTCGACGGCGAACTCCGCGAGGACGTACGAGGAGGGCGCGCCCTCGGACTCGGTCCAGACGAGCGAGACGGTCTCGCGCTGGGCGTCGACGACGGCCGACCGCCCGGCGGCGAAGGTGGTGCCCGCGAGCGCGTCGGGGTCGCTCACCCCCCGAACTCGGAGTCGGTCGCCGGCGACGGTCTCGCCGGACTCGTGGACCAGCCGGTAGTCGTTGTAGCCGTCGGCCGGTTCGAGGGCGACCGCGACCTCCGGCGCGGGGTCTTGCTCGGTCGTCAGGCCGAACACCAACGACGCCGCCGCCGCGACGAGCAACACGACGATGGCGAGCAGAATGACCGTCCCGACGACCGGCGAGACCGACCGCTGGCAGCGATAGAAGCGAGGGGGACGCATACGTCGCTGTGTGACGAATCCAGCCACAAACCGTTTGTGCCGTTTTCACACGTTCAGGCCGCTTCGAGCGCGTCCAACAGCGAACACTTCCGGCAGCGGTCCCGGGCGGTGGGCGCGCCGCAGTTCCCGCACTCGCCGTAGTCGGCGTCGTCGCCGCCGTAGGCCTCGGCGGCCAAGGCGGCGAGCTTCTCGTAGCCGGCCATGATAGAGTGGCGGGTGCCGGGGTGGTTCTCCTCCAGTCCGAGCATCACGTCCTGTATCTCGCCGCGGTAGGCCTCCTCGGCGTGGGGACACTCCGTGATGTGGGCCGGGAGGTCCCGGAAGCGGGCGTACAGCGCGACCTCCTTCTCGGGCACGTCCCGCAGGGGCTTGGCCCGCGGGACGTGGTGGTCCTGGTCCTCGCGGGCGTCGGCCGGGGCGTCGCCGCCCTCGAAGGGGCCGAGCGAGGCCTCGAAGTGCTGGGCCATCTGCTCCACGTCGCCTTCGAGGAAGTTCATCAGCGCCGTCTCGGCCTCGTCGTCGAGGTTGTGGCCGGTCAGTAGCTTGTCCGCGCCGAGTTCCTCGGCGTACCGGGAGAGCACGTCCCGGCGGAAGACGCCGCAGTACGCGCAGGCGGCCATCCCCATCGGGTCGTCCTCGACCACGTCGTCCATCCGGACGCCGTACTCGTCTTCGTAGCCGACGACCTCGTGTCGGATGCCGAGGTCGTCGGTCAGCTCCCGGCAGGCGTCGAGGCTCGCGTCGCGGTACCCCTCGATGCCCTCGTGAATCGAGAGCGCGACGAGTTCGATGCGGGGGTCCTCGGCGAAGGTGTCGTGGAGGACCTCGGTCAGGACGACGCTGTCTTTCCCGCCCGAGAGGCCGACGACCCACGTCTCGGGGTCCTCGGGGGTCGCGTCGTCGGGGACGAGACCGTCCTCGCGGACCCGCCGGCGGACGCGCTTCTCGACGGCCCGACAGAGGTGGTCCTCGCAGAGATGCAGCCCGGAGTAGGCCGCGTGCAACACCGCCGGGGAGCCGCACTTGTCACACTCCATCTATCGAAGGCAGCGTCCGCGCGGCCCTGAGCGTTTCGCATTCAGAGCGCGTCGGGGCCGCGGGCCAGCGCGTCGACGACGGCGTCGGCGTGGCGCTCGCGGGCGGGCGAGGAGAACAGTTCGTGGCCGCCGTCGTAGAGCCGGATACGCTCGGCGGGCAGGCGTTCGCCGACGGCTCGCGGGTCGACCACGCGGTCGGTGAGCGTACAGAACGCGACAGCGCCGTCCCGAGCGGGCGGCAGCGTCGCCTGCGCGTCCCGGACCGTCCGGAGGAAGCGCGGCGAGAGGGCGTCGGGCCCCTCGCGGACCTGTCGCTCGGTGGCGAGGTCGCCGAGCGCCGCCCGGTCGAGGGGCCCCGCGGGAATCACGGGCGTCGACACCGGGAGTGCGGCGACGGCCCGCACGACGGCGTCGGGCAGCGGGAGGTCGGTCCCCCACCACGGGCTGAGGTAGACGCGCTGGGTCACGCCGGCCACGTCGAGATGGGCGGCGGTCAGCCCGCCGGCGCTGTGGCCCAGCAGGGCGAACGCGTCGAGGTCGGCGGCGTAGTCCGCGAGCGGGGCGACCCACTCGGTGCGTACGTCAGTGACGTGGGTCGGGAGTTCGGCGACGTGGACGCGGTAGCGCTCGGCCACGCGGTCGACGAGCCACCGGACCGTCTCGTGGCGACAGCGGTTCCCCCACCCGAGGACGAGCAGGCAGTCGTCGGCGTCGGCCCCGCGGTTCCCGTCGTCGTAGACGCGGACTCGCATGTCGGTGCCACGGCGGTCGCCCGGAAATAGCTGTGTGAACGACCGTCACGGTGACCGGCGTTTCCGCGCTGGAGCGTCAGCGATTTGACCGCCGGCCGACTACCGCGACGCATGAGCGAGGGCATGGACCGCGCGGCGGCCGTCGAGCGCGTCGAGGACATCGTCGCCACCGTCGAAAGCGAGACGATGCCGGTCCCGGTGCGCGAGGTGTGGGTGTACGGCGACGTGGCGCTCGGGCTGGACCCCATCGAGCGGCTGGACGTCTACGTCACCAAGGACATCCTGCTGGGCGACGAACCCGACCGCGCCGAGGAATTGCGGGCCGAACACGGCGTCGACGGCATCGGCCGCAGCGTCCGAGCCGAGTGGGCCGAGGCGTTCCCCGAACACATCCGCGCCAACAGCAGCGGCCACGCCGCCCCCGAAGAGTGTCTCGCCGCCCACCTCCTGCCCGACGACGAACCGGTCCATCTGGAGGTGTGTAACGCCTCCTTCGACGACAACGTCACCCAGCGGCTCCGCGGGGCGCGGGCACGGGGCGACTACGAGCAGATTCTCGACCCGCGGGCGGCCTGCCTGTGGGTCGAGGGGCGGCGCTCGGCCGACGCCTTCCAGAAACTCCGGGACGGCGAGTTCGTCTTCCCGACGCTGTCGGGCGCGCTGGAGATGCTGGACATGGACGCCGAGGAGGCCGCCGAGGCCGCCGAGGCGGTGCGGGCCTACCGGGAGCGCCAAGAGGGCGCGACGGTCCGGGGCGACGTGGTGTAGGGCGTCAGGCGGCGGCGTCGGGGAACGTGACGCCGGTCACCTCGAAGCGCGCGCCGCCGTCCTCGCCGCCGGTGACCCGGATATCCCAGCCGTGTGTCGCTATCACCTGCTCGACGACGCGCAGCCCCAGCCCGGTGCTGTCGGCCGTCGAGAACCCCGTCTCGAACACCGCCTCGCGCTCGGCCGCGGGGACGCCGGGGCCGTCGTCGGCGACGTAGAAGCCGTCGGGCAGGGCTCCGACGGTGACGGTGTCGCCGCCGTGTTCGACGGCGTTGGAGAAGAGGTTCTCGAACAGGCGGCGGAGCCGCCCCTCGTCGGCGCGGACGGTCCGGTCAACGTCGACGACCAACGTCGTCCCCGTCGTCGCCAGCCCGTCCCAGCAGTCCTCCGCGACGGCCGCGAGGTCGACGGGCCCCGTGTCGCCGGCCGCGGTGTCGTCCCGAGCGAGCGTCAGGAGGTCGTCTATCAGGGCGTCGATGCGGTCGTGGGCGTCGGCCACGGCGTCGAGGTGGTCGCTCTCGCAGTCCGTGCGCGCCAGTTCGAGCCGACCGTCGGCGATATGCAGCGGCGTCCGAAGCTCGTGGGAGACCAGCGACGCGAACTCCGACAGCCGCTCGTTCTGTTCCCGCAGCGCCCGCTCGCCGTCGAGTCGGTCGAGCACCGCCGCGGCGTTGTCGGTCAACACCTTCGCCAGCGTCCGGTCGGACCTGTCGAACTCCGCCGGTCCTATGGAGAGGGTCCCGTGGTCACCGATGGGCAGGTACAGCACCGACTCCGCGGCCGTCACGTCGATGTGGTCGGGGTCGTCGACGACCAGTGGCTCGCCGGCGTCGTACGCCGCGCCCGGGTACCCCTCGCCGATGTCGTAGACCGGCCGCTCGCCCATCGACGCGGTGGCGTCGTCGGAGATAGCGACCGGCAGGAGTTCGTCGCCCATCCGGAACCGGACGCCGTGGTACGAGAACTCGAATATCTCGTTGACGGCGTCGCTGACGACGGCCGCGACCGTCTCGCGGTCCTCGGCGCGGACGAGCTCTCTGGTCGCCTCGTGGAGCCGCTCCAGCCGGCCGGCGAGGGCGTTCAGCTCCCGCTTGCGGGCCCGCTGCTCGGTGATGTCGCGCGTGACACACGTGACGTACTGGGTGTCGCCGTCGACCCGAAGGGGCGTCATCCGGTAGTCGAGGACCACCTCGCCCCGCTCGGGTATCTCGTGTTCGACGACGCCGTGAATCTGCTCGCGCTCGCCGTCGAGTAACTGCTGGAACACCGGCTCATCACGGACCTCGCGCAGCCGGGGGACGAGCGTGCTCCGTTGCCCTTCCAGTTCCGAGCGGGTGGTGCCGAAGTCGTCGGCCAGAAACTCGTTGACGATGACGAACCGGCCGTCGGCGTCGTAGACGCAGGCGGCCTCCTGCATCGTGTTGACCAGTCGCTCGTAGATTCTGAGCTGTTCGTTTCGTTCGGCGAGGGCGCGCTTCGAGCGGTAGCTCTCGACGGCGTTGACGATGCGGTTGGCCAGTATCTCGTACTGGTCGACGCCGGAACCCTTCTGGAGGTAGTCGGTGACGCCGGCCGAGATGGCGTCGCTGGCGATCGCCTCGCTCCCCTTGCCCGTAAAGAGGATGAAGGGGAGTTCCGGGTATCGCTCCCGGACGGTCGTGAGAAACTCGATACCGTCCTGGACCGGCATGTCGTAGTCGCTGACGACGCAGTCGAAGCCGTCGCCGTCGAGGGCATCGAGCGCGACCTCGACCTCGTGGTGCGTGTCGACGGCGAACCGGTCGTCCTCCCGTTCGAGGAGGGCGGCGGCCGTCTCGCCGAAGGCCACGTCGTCGTCGACGTGGAGCACGCGTATCGGGCGGGTGCGCTCGGGCATTGCTACAGACGTACGTGTACACGGACATGAATGTGTGGGCCAGTAGCACGGGAGAAGGTTTTCGGGACGGCCGACGTAGGAGTCGGCGATGGCCCAACCGGTCTCGCTCGCGGTTCGAACCCTCCACGTCCTCGCGGTGACCGTCCTCGTCGGCGGGACGGCCGCCGTCTGGTACGGCTATCGGACGGCCGCCGTCGGCGGGCCGACCCCGGCGAAACGCTACGAGTGGCTGTTCTGGGGCGGCCTCGGAATCCTCGTCGTCACCGGCGTCGGTAACCTCGGCGCGCTCGGCCCGCCCGGGCCGGCGACCGACTGGGGGCGGACACTGCTCGTGAAACTGACCCTCGTCGTCGCGCTCGTCCTCGGCTCGGTCGTCAGGACGCTGGCAGTCGCCGGCATCGACGGCGATCCGGTGACGGACGGCGACGCCCGCGACGGCGACGCGCTCACCGACGGCACGGCGCGGCGCTACCGGCGGTTCCTCGGGCGCGCCTACGGCGCGACGACGGCCGCGTTGCTGGCGCTGGTCGTCCTCGCGGAGGTGCTCGCGCATGGCTGAGTCCGGCGGGTCGCGGCCGGCGCTGCGCCCGTGGTGTCTGGCGACGGCCGACGCCACGCTGTTCGTCCTCGTCGGCGTCCTGGCGGCCCACGCGACCGGCGCGCTCGGCGGTCTCCTGTCGGGGCTGCACACCGCCGCCGGCGTCGCCGCCTTCCTCTACCTCTGGGCGCTGTTCGTCGTCGCGGTCCGGTGGGTGCTGGCCGGCGCGCCCCTCGAACGCGCCGGGGCAGGGTCGCTGGCGCTCCGTGGCGTCGCGGCCGGTGGCGTCGCCGGTATCGCCTTCCTGCTCGGCGTCGTCGCCGTCGCGGCGGTCCCGCGGGTCCTCGCCGGCGACCTCCAGCCGCTGTCGGCACTCCTCGTCGCTCTCATCGGGAGCGCGGCCGCGGCAGTCGTCGGGGCCGTCGTCGGTCTCCTGTTCGGGTCGCTGGACGTGGTCCTGTACCGCGCCGCGGTCCGCGTCGGCCCGGACAGCGACGCTACGGCCGACCCACGGTGACGAAAAACGGGACCGTCTCCCGGCGCTCGTACTCGTCGGCCCGCATCTGCTCGACGACCGTCCGCCCCATCTCGCGCCACCGCTCGCGCAGGGCGTCGAACTCCTCGGCGGTGGCCGCGCCGTCGAGGATGGTCGCGCGGTCGCTGGCGAGGCCCTCCCCGGTCGCCTTCCGCCGAGCGCCCCGCACCGCCGCCTCGCCGTAGGGCGGCTCGACCGTCCGAGTCTGGTCGTAGCGCCGCGTCGAGACCACGTCGAGGCCGGCCTCGCGGAACAGGTCGGCGGCGTCGGCCCCCAGCGCCACGTCGGTGGCGACGCCGTCGAGAAACAGGTCGCGGGCCCGGCGTGCGAGAACCGGTTCGCTGTCGACGGTCGACTCGACGGCGACGGCGGCGTTGTTCGGCTCGACGGCCGCGACGCGGTCGCGGGCCACGCGGGCGAACTCGCGGACGGCCGCGCCCGGGTCGGGGAGGTTGATGAGCAGCGCCTGACAGACCACGAGGTCGAAACTGTCGTCCGGGAAGGGGAGCCGCGTCGCGTCGCCCGCGACGACGGGGCCGTCGGCCCGCGACAGCAGGGCGCGGTCGGCGTCGAGTCCGACCACCTCGCCGCCGGTCTCCTCGCGGAGGACGCGGGTCAGTTCGCCGGTGCCACACCCCGCGTCGAGCACCCGCTCGCAGTCCGCGAGGGCGAGGTCCGACAGCGCCGCTCTGGAGTCGTCCCACATCCCCGTGCGGGTGGTTTCGAGGTAGTCGGCCGAGAACCTGCGCACGGTCGTCACAGTCGGCTGGCGGTGAAAAGTCGACCGGTCTCGCCGGTGGTCCCGCGTCTCACTCGCCGCGCAGTTCGCGGACGCGCTCGACGTTCCACGCGAAGCCCTTGCCGTTCTCGGTCGGGGTTTCGAGCACCAGCGGCACGTCGGCGACGGCGTCGTGGGTGACGAACGCGCGCATCCCCGCCTCGCCGATCTCGCCCTCGCCGACGTGGGCGTGTTCGTCCTTGTTCGTCCCGCAGGCGTGTTTGGAGTCGTTGAGGTGGACACAGGCGAGGTCCTCCAGTCCGACCACGTCGTCGAACTCGGCGAACGTCTCGTCGACGCCCTCGGGCGTCGAGAGGTCGTAGCCCGCGGCGAAGGCGTGGGCGGTGTCCAGACAGAACTCGATGTCCAGCGCCGTGCGTTCGCGGACGGCCGCCAGATGCTCGAACTGCCCGCCGAGTTTCGTCCCGCTGCCGGCGTCGGACTCGACGAGAACGGTCACGCCGTCGGGCACGTCGATGTCGTCGAGCACGCTCGCGGCGTTGTCCAGCCCGCCCTCGACGCCCGCGCCGGTGTGGGCCCCGAGGTGGACGTTGACGTACTCGATGCCCAGTTTGGCGGCGGCGTCGACCTCCTTCTGCATCGAGTCGCGGGACTTCTCCCGGAGGTCGTCTTTGGGCGTACAGAGGTTGACGAGGTACGACGAGTGGATGACCCACGGGCCGACGCCGTGGTCGTCGCTCAGTTCCCGGAAGCGCTCGGCCTCTTCGTCCCCGATGTCGGGGTCCTGCCAGACCTGCGGCGAGTGGGAGAATATCTGCCCGCAGTTGCCGCCGTACTCGACTTGCTCCTCGACGGCGTTGAACGCGCCGCCGGCGATAGAGGTGTGTGCGCCGACTCGTACCATACGCCCGCTGGGGCACCGCCGTCTATAGGCGTTGTGAAGCCGGCGGTGCTGGCGTTTTTCACGGTCGGGACCGAACGGCGGGACATGGCAGAGGGACCGGCGGTCGGCGAGCCGGCACCGGCGGTCGGGGCGCGGCTGGTGACGCCGGACGGGCGGATGCAGCCGACGGCGCTGTCGCGGCTGTACGACCGCGGGCCGGTGGTGGTGGCCTTCTACAAGAGCGACTTCGAGCCGGGCTACCTCTCGGAGTGGGGCGTCGGCCCGCGGCTGACGACCGGAGACGGCCGGTCGGTCCCGGTCGTCGGCGTCAGCGAGTCCGGCCCCAACACCCACGAGGCGTTCATGGACCGCTACGGCGTCGAGACGCCGCTGTACGCCGACCCGGACGGGTGCGTCGCCGACGGGTTCGGCGTCCGACGCCGCCGCCTGTTCGTCTTCGAGCGGACTGTCCCGGCGGTGTTTCTCGTCGACAGTGACGGCGTGGTACGCTACCGCTGGGTCGGCGGCGGCTGGCGAGGGGCGGACGAACCGCCGGTCGCGGACCTGTGCGACGCCGCGACCGAGGAGACGACGGGCGCGGTCGAACGGCGGCGCTGGTGAGCGGTCGCCACGTCAGCCGCGCTGGCCGACCGGGCCGGCGGCGGCAGCTCGTCGGGCGACGGTTCAGGGGTCGCGCCGGACCCAGTCGTCGCTGGCGTACTTCGTCTCGGCGAGGTCGCGGGCGCGGGCGAGTTCGTCGTCGGTCCACGCGCCCTCGTCGGCGTCGACCCAGTCGGCGAGCGTCGCCCGGAGGGTCGCGGCGGCCGCCTCGGGGGACGTGTCGGCGTAGGCGTCGACGGCCCCGACCCGCTCGCGGAAGGCCGCCGGGTCGGGCGCGGCGGCGAAACAGCCACAGTGGCGCTCGGGGGCCAGCGACAGCGACAGCGAGCCGTGCTGGACGACCGCGTCCCGCTGGCGGTACTGGGCGTTCCCGCTTATCTTCCGCCCGTCCGGGCCGACGATGTCGTGGGCCGGGTGCAGCGCGCGGAGGTAGCAGGCGGGCGGGTGGACCGCCGGGCGCTCGCCGCCGGCGAAGGCGGCGTCGACCCCCATCGCCGCGAAGGCGTCCAGCACCGGCTCGCAGAACAGTTCGTAACAGTCCATGAGGTCGCCGGGCACCGCGTCGGCGGGCGCGACGATGCCGTAGGAGAGGTCCGCGGCGGCGTCGTGGTAAATCGCGCCCCCGCCGGTGGGCCGGCGCGTGACGCCGATGTCCGCGCGCTCGCAGGCGTCCCAGTCGACGGTCGCGGGGTCCTGTCCGTAGCCAAGCGAGAGGGTGTCGGGCCACGTGTAGACCCGGACCGTCGCCGGCCCGCCCTCGGCGGCCGTCTCCGCGGCGACTTCCTCCAGCGCCATCGTCAGCGGCCCCGGGTGCGACTCCGGGCCGACGACGCGCCAGTCGAGGTCCGACAGTTCCATAGCCGGGGTAGGCGGCGGGCGGCGAAAGTGGTTGCGACAGTCAGGCCGGGCCGTCGTGGCGGTCGAGGACGCCCGCCATCACGCGCCGTTCGGCCTTCCGGAGGTGTTCGGCGGCGGTGCCGGGCGCGCAGTCGAGGCGGTCGGCCACGTCGGCGACGCTGCCGGCGCGCGGGCTCTCGTAGTAGCCACAGTCGACGGCGGCGGCCACGGCGGCGAACTGCCGGTCGGTCAGCGACGCGGCGGTGTCCATCCGCCGGCTGTCGTACTCGCCGACCGACAGCACGTCGACGCCGACCCCCTCGGGGACCTCCCGAATGGCCGTCTGGACCGTCTCGCCGGGACCGACCAGCGTCAGGCGGACGGTGCCGTCGGCGCGGTAGGCCACCGGCGAGACGATGACGAGGCCGGTCTGGCTCACCGCGTCGATGAGGGCGTTTCCGACCGGCGAGGGGCGCTCGCGGACGTAGAGGTAGAACGTCTCGTCGGGGCAGGTCGACAGTTCGTACTCGGCGACGGCGTCGGTCGACGCCAGCGCGTCCCGGTAGGGGTCGGGGGGCCACCCGTCGACGTGGAACAGGAGCGTCTGGGCCTCGCCGCCCAGTTCCGTCCCGCGAAGGAGGTAACTCGCCGCGTAGCCGTCGCGGTCGACGACGAACTGGTGCATCGGGTGCCGGTGGGTCGGCCCCATCGTCAGCGAGAGGCGCGCGTACTTCACGGGCGGGCTTGCGCCGCCACGTATAAAGCAGCCTCGCACGTGAGGCAGAAAGGCGACGGCCGGCGTCGCGGAACGCAGACCAGAGCGATGGCACAGACAGCGACGGCCCCTCCGGAGGCCGACTCCCTCGTCGAACCGATACGCGAACACGTCCTCGGCCGCGAAGACCACCTGAACGCGCCGGCGGTCGTCGTCCGGGCCGACGAGGTGCAGGCGGTCCTCTCGACGCTGCGGCGGGATGCCGGTCTCGACCACTGCGCCTGCGTCACCGCACAGGAGTACGACGACCGCTTCGAGACCGTCTACCACCTGCGGAGCTACGACGACCCGACCCGCGAGCTGTCGGTGGTCGTCCCGACGACGAAAGACGACCCGACCAGCGAATCGGCCGCGCCGGTGTACCGCACGGCGGCGTGGCACGAGCGCGAGGCCTACGACCTGCTGGGCATCGAGTACGACGACCACCCGGACCTCCGGCGCATCCTCCTGCCCGAGACGTGGCAGGGACACCCGCTGACGACCGACTACGACCAGTCACAGCCACAGATAGTCACCTACCGCGAACACGAGCGCCTGCTGGAGGACCGCCGAGAGGGGCCGGAGACGCTGCATCTCAACGTCGGCCCGCACCACCCCTCCACCCACGGCGTCCTCCACCTCGAAGTCGGGTTGGACGGCGAGCAGGTCGCGGCCGTCGAACCGGACATCGGCTACATCCACCGCTGCGAGGAGCAGCTGTGCCAGTCCAAGACCTACCGCCACCAGATAATGCCCTACCCCGACCGCTGGGACTGGAGCGGCGCGGGACTGCTCAACGAGTGGGCCTACGCCCGCGCGGCCGAGGACCTCGCGGACATCGCGGTGCCCGAGTACGCGCAGGTCGTCCGGACGATGAGCGCCGAACTCAGCCGGATGCTCGGCCACCTGCTCGCTGTCGCCACCTACGCGCTGGACGTGGTCGGCGAGTTCACCGTCGCTTTCCAGTGGGGCATCCGGGACCGCGAACTGATACAGGGCGTCCTCGAAGACCTGACGGGCCAGCGCCTGATGTTCAACTACTTCCGGCTGGGCGGCGTCGCGTGGGACCTCCCCGAACCCCGCGAGGCCTTCTTCGAGAAGATACGGGACTTCCTCGAGGACCTGCCCGAGAAACTCGTCGAGTACCACGCCGTCCTGACAGGCAACGAGGTGTTCCAACAGCGGACCGTCGGCACCGGCGTCCTGCCGGCCGACCGGGCCAAGGCCTACGGCTGTACCGGGCCCGTGGCGCGTGGCTCGGGCGTCGACTACGACCTCCGGCGGGACGACCCCTACGGCTACTACGACGAACTCGACTGGAGCGTCGTCACCGAGGCCGACGGCGACAACTTCGCGCGGGTGCTGGTCCGCTTGCGGGAACTGGAGGAGTCCGCGAGCATCGTCGAGCAGTGCGTGGACCTGCTGGAAGAGTGGCCCGAAGAGGACCGCGAGATTCAGGCCAACGTTCCGCGCACGCTCAGGCCCGACCCCGACGCGGAACTCTACCGGGCCGTCGAGTCCGCGAAGGGGGAACTGGGCATCTACATCCGCTCTGACGGCACCGACACGCCCGCGCGGTTCAAGATTCGCGGCCCCTCGTTCTCGAACCTCCAAGCGCTCCCCGAGATGGCGACGGGGGAGTTCGTCCCCGACCTCGTGGCGACCCTCGGCAGTCTCGACCCCATCATGGGCGACGTGGACCGCTAGCCACCCGAGACGGGAATGTCGCCGAGGGCGACGGTGTACTCGGCGGTGGTCGGCGTGCCGCCGGTCGGCGTCGTCACGACCACGACCGTCAGGGTGTCCGGGCGCTGTCCCGGCGGGAGCCGCCAGACGCCGGTGACGGTCCCCGACGCGCCGGCGGCGACCGTCCCGGTAGTCGCGCCGGACCCCGCGACCGTCCGACCGCCGCGGGTCGTCACCGCCCCCAAGCGGAGTTCGGACGCCGCCCCGTCGGTGGCGTTGACCGTCACGGTCAGCCGGAACAGCCAGCTATCGTCGGCGGTGACCACCGACGCGGCCGCGATGCGCTCGGTGGCGGCCGTCTCGGCCAGCACCTCGTCGCCGGCGGTCGCGCCCGTCGCCTCGGGTGTCGGCGTCCCGGCGGCCCCACCGGCCCCGCCGCCGGCGAGGTGGTGGGTGAGGAACCCACCGAAGGTGACGACCTCGATGAGTATCGGGATGCCGATGGCCGCGATGATGAGATAGCGGACCAGCGGCGTCTGCTTCGGCCCCTCGACGTCGTCGAGCATCGGGGTCAGACCGGTATCGGCGGGCTTCCGGGCGCGGTGATGCCGTCGGCGACCATCGCCCACAGCGGCGGGCCGTAGGCGATGACGATGAGCACCAAGGCGATGGCGGTCCAGAGCTTGTAGTTGTCGAGGATGCGCGGGCTGTGTTCCGGCCCGGACAGGGGTTCCGGGAAGTCGGCGTTGACCGACAGCCGGCCGCCCCGGTGAGAGAGCCACGTGTCGGCCATCACGACGAGGAACATCGCCGCCCCGACGAACAGCAGGAAGCCGCCGATGGCTATCTGGAGGCGCATCTCGGCGACCGAGCCGACGATGCCCTCGAAGGCAAACTCGTCGTAGGTGGGCTCGGCGGTCCGGCGCGGGATGCCCGCGAGGCCGGCGCGGTGCATGGCGTTGGACATCAACGCCATGCCGACGAACCAGACGTAGGGCTGGGCGACCGCGAGCGACCGCTGGCGCAGGCGCTTGCCGGTGAGCTGTGGCACCAGCCAGTAGCTGATAGCCATCGCCGTCAGCGCGAAGGCGGTGCCGACGGTGAGGTGGAAGTGACCCGGCACCCACAGCGTGTTGTGGATGAGGTAGTTGATGTTCATCCCGGCGTTTATCATCCCCGAGAACCCGCCGGCCGCGAACATCAGCCCCGCGAGGGCACAGCCCGAGAACGCCGGGTTCCCCCACGGGAGCGACCGGAGCCAGCTCAGATACCCCTTACCGCCGCGCTGGCGCGCCCCGTGTTCGAGGGAGGCGACGACGGTGAAGGCCGTCAACAGCGACGGCAACAGGAGGAACATCGTGTTCGTCATGGCGATGAACTTGAACCCCTCCGGGATGCCGGGGTCGACGTACTGGTGGTGGAAACCGACCGGCGTCGACAGGAGGAGGAAGAGGACGAAGACGACGCGGGCAAGCGGGTCGCTGAACAGCCGACCGCCGGCCAGCTTCGGGAGGACGGTGTACCAGACGAGATACGCCGGCATCAGCCAGAAGTAGACGACCGGGTGGCCGAAGTACCAGAACAGCGTCCGGGTGAGCAGCGGGTCGACCTGACTGATGAGACCCAGCGACCACGGGATGAGGAAGGCGACCACCTCGACGGCGACGCCGATGGTCGAGACGTACCACATCAGCATCGTCGTCAGGACCATGAACGTCTTCAGCGGGATGCGGGCGTCGGGGTTCTCCGAGCGCCAGTCCCACAGGGCCCGGAAGTACGCCAGCCCGCCGACCCACGAGCCGACGATGATGAGCGCCGCTCCCAGATAGAACGCGGGGTGGGCTTTCATCGGCGCGTAGAACGTGAAGAGCACGTCCGCCGAGAGGTCGTGCCCCAGCACGGTCGGCGCACCGACGAGGCCGCCGATGATGGAGACGGCGGCAAGCACCGTCCCGACGAGCATCAGCCAGAAGCCGGTCCAGCCGATTCGCTGTGGCAGTTCGCGTTCGAGGCTGTTGGTGACTCCCCACGCGAACAGGCCGGCGATGAAGAACGTCGTGAACACCAGCGCCAGCAGGACGCCGTGGCCGGTGAGGATGGTGTAGTAGTCCGCGGAACTGACGAACCCGCGGAACACGCCGGTGCGGTGGAGCGCCTGGACGATACCGAACAGGGCACCGAGTCCCAGCGCTACGAACGCGACGAGGAACTCGCTGCGGATGAGTTTCGAAGTCTTCGGGTAGGAATCGACGAACACCATTACTGGTCACCTCCGTCGTCGTACTCGGACTGTGGCACCACTTCGATGGAGCCGCCCATCGTGTGGTGGGCGGCCCCGCAGTACTCGTGACAGACGAGCCCGTAGGTCCCCGGCTCGTCGAACCGCGCGGTCACCTCGGCGACCTGCCCGGGGATGACCATCGTGTTGATGTTGGTCTCGGTGATGGAGAAGCCGTGCATCACGTCGGCGCTGGTGACGCGGAACGTGATGCGCGCGTCCGCCGGCACGCGGATGGGGGTGTCGCCGCTGCCGGGGACGAACTGGAACTGCTGAGCCACCACGTAGACGACGTAGTGGCTGTCGTTTTGCCTGACGACGCCGGGGTCGTCGAAGCCGGTGCCGGTGTTGGCGTTCTGGACCGCCTGCGGGTCTATCTGTCCCCCCGAGTCGTCGACCATCGAAATCCCAGCGCCGACCGTCCCGTAAGCGATGGTGGCGATGAAGCCGACGATGAGGAGCAACGCTGCGCCCAACCAGACTTTCTCGAAGTTGTGGACCTGCATGGTATCACCCGATGACTGAGACGCGGCCGAGGAACTCGACGAAGTACATGAACACCCACAGCAGGGCGATGAGCACGAAGTAGAACGCGACCAAGGCGGCGGTGCCGGTCGGGTCGTACTCGTCGTGACCGAGTTCGACGGCCGGGTCGCTCTCCGGAGCCGTCTCGACTGCGACCGTGCCGTCCGCGCCGACGGCGTCGGCCGGCGGTTCGGTCGCCGTCCGCCGGCGACTCGCCGCGGCGTACAGCAGCGGCGCGGCGAACGCGAGCAGGACCGAGCCGTTCAGGAGCCAGCTCGGCCCCGACACCTCGATGCCGGCGTCGCCGCCACCGCCGTCATCGCCGCCTCCGCCGGGGGGTGCCCCGACGACGACGGCACCTTTCATCCCCAGCGCGCGGTGGGGCGTACAGTAGTACGGGTAGATACCCGTCTCCTCGAAGGTGTGGCTGTAGGTCGTCCCGCCCTCGGAAACCGACGACCCCGAATCGAGCGGGCCGTCCCCCTCCGAGACGACGTTGTGGGCTCCGCCGTTGCCCGTCCACGTCCAGACGACCTCCGTCCCCGGCGAGACGCGGACGGCGGGCGGGCCGTAGGCGTAGGCCCCGTTGTTGCCCTCCGCGCCGACGGTCACCTCGACGGTGTCCTGCCCGGTCCGGTCGACCGTCTCGCCGTCGAAGTTCGAGACGCCCTCGAACCAGCCGCCGTAGTCCGGGTTCGCCGGCGGCCCCTGCGCAGCGCCGCCGCTGCCACCGCCGCCCGAACCGCCGGGGCGGACGACGACGGCCCCCTTCATACCCAGCGCGCGGTGGGGGGTACAGTAGTACCGGAAGATGCCCTCGCTCTCGAAGGTGTGGCTGTAGGTCGTCCCGGCCCCGGAGACGGACGACCCCGAATCCAGCGGGCCATCGCCCTCGGAGACGACGTTGTGCGCGCCGCCGTTGCCGGTCCACGTCCAGACGACTTCGGTCCCGGGTGAGACCATCACCGCCGCCGGCCCGTAGGCGTAAGCCCCGTTGTTGCCCTCCGCGCCGACGGCTATCTCGACCGTGTCTTGCCCCCGACGGTCGACGGTCCCGTCGAAGTTCGAGACATCGTCGAACCAGCCGCCGTAGTCGGGTTCCTGCTGTGCCGTCGCGGTCCCGGCCGCGCCCAGCGCCGCCGCCCCAGCCGTCGCGGTGAGGAAGCGGCGACGCGGGAGCACGGGGACCGACGACCGTCCGCTGTCGGTACGTCCCTGTCCCATACACGGTCGAATATCGGGAACAGGGAAAAAGGTCCACCTGCGTTCTTGCCGAACTGGAACGCCCCCGGATTTTTTATAGACACTCTAGCGTACGGTCGGCCATGTCCGCGTCCAGTCCGCGGCTCGTGACGTTGCTCGCACTGCTCGGTCTCGCACCGGTCGCCTACTACCTGCAGGGGACCGGCCGAACGATAGTCGCGCTGTCGCTGGTCAGCGTCGTCGTCATCGCCGGGAGCCTGCTGTTGATGACCGGCGACCACGAGGGCGACGGCAGCGGGGGGCCGGCCGCCTGAGATGGCCCCGACCCCCGGGGCGGTCGGCCTCAGTACGGGCGAGACGGCCGGGCTAGCGGCGTTCGCCGGCCTCGGACTGCTCGGGAGCGTCCACTGTCTCGGGATGTGCGGCCCGCTGGTGACGACCTACGCCGACCGGCTCGACGACGGGGGGCCGGTCTCGACCCTGCAGATACGCCAGCAGGCGCTGTTCAACCTCGGGCGGGCGGCCAGCTACACGCTGCTGGGTGCGGTCTTCGGCGCGCTCGGCGGGGTCGTCTACGACGCCGCCGGCCTCGTTCGGCTGGGGACCGCGGTCCGGGGCGTCGTCGGCGTCCTCGCGGGCCTGTGTATCGTCGGTATCGGCATCGGCTACCTGACCCGGGGCGGCGCTGTCGCGGCCGCCGCGTCGCTGCCGGTCGTCGGCTCGCTGTTCGGGCGCGTCTCGACGGCGCTGGTCGCCCGGCTGGACCGGCTCGTCGACGGCCCGGGGATGGTCGCGCTGGGCGCGATGCACGGCCTGCTCCCCTGCCCGCTGTTGTACCCCGCCTTCCTCTACGCGCTGGCGACCGGGTCGGCGGTGACCGGCGGACTCTCGCTGGCGGCGCTGGGGCT
Organism: Haloarcula sp. MBLA0138; assembly: GCF_055632455.1. NCBI lineage: Archaea > Methanobacteriati > Methanobacteriota > Halobacteria > Halobacteriales > Haloarculaceae > Haloarcula > Haloarcula sp. MBLA0138. The sequence goes on from NZ_CM145746.1 coordinate 2,030,180, forward strand.
GGGGACCGTCCCGCTCGTGTTCGCCTACGGCACCGCCTTCGGGTCGCTGTCGCCGGCCCGCCGGTCGGCGCTGCACCGCGCGCTCGGTGCCGTCTTCGTCGTCCTCGCGCTCGTGCCCCTCGCCAACGGGCTGGCGGCGTTCGGCGTCGCCGTCCCGAGACCGCCCCTACCGATGCCGTGGACCTGACCCATGCGCTGTACGCTCTGTGACCTCCCAGTCGAGGAGCCGGTCACCGACGCGGGAGTCGCGGGGACGTTCTGCTGTCGGGGCTGTCTCGAAGTCGCGCGGACGCTCGACGACCCGGCGGCCGCCGACGCCGCCGACGCCGCGACCGGCCCCGACCCCGCCGACGCCGACGGCGAGACGGCCTTTCTCTCTGTCGACGGGATGCACTGTGCGACCTGCGAGACGTTCCTCGAAGCCCGCGCCATCGACCACGCCGGCGTGGCGGCCGCCGCCGCGAGCTACGCCACGGGGACGATGAAGCTCACCTACGACCCCGACCGGCTCTCGGAGGCGGACCTGCCCGATGTCGTGGGTGGGACGGGCTACGACGCGCGGTTCCGGTCGGCCGGGGCCGACGACGACCACGAACTCGAAGGCCGGCTCGTCGTCGGCGGCTTCTTCGGGATGATGACGATGGTGTGGTACGTCCTCTTCCTCTACCCCGCGTACCTCGGCGTCGACCCCGGACTCCGGCTGCTGGACCTCTCGGGGAACGCCGGGAGCTACCTGCTGTGGAACGTGGCCGTGATGACCGGCGTCGTCGTCGGCTACACCGGCTGGCCGCTCCTGCGGGGGGCGTACGTCAGCCTCCGGACCGGGCGGCCCAACATGGACCTGCTGGTGGCGATGGCGGCGACGACGGCCTTCGGCTACAGCGTCCTCGCGGTCCTGCTGGGCAGGACCGAGGTGTACTTCGACGTGGCGACAGTCATCGTGCTCGCGGTCTCGGTGGGGAACTACTACCGCGACCGGGTCCGGTCGGCCGCCGTCGGCCGGCTCACCGACCTCACAGCACAGCGAGCCGACGCCGCGACCCGTCGGACCGACGCGGGGACGGAGACGGTCGGCGTCGACGACCTCGAAGCCGGCGACGCGGTCGTCGTCGGCGACGGCGAGCGGGTGCCCGTCGACGGAGTCGTCACCGAGGGGACCGCCGCCGTCGACGAGTCGCTGGTCACCGGCGAGTCCCTACCGGTGGAGAAAGCCGCCGGCGACGCGGTGTTGGGCGGCTCGCTCGTGACCGCGGGCGGACTCGTCGTCCGGGTCGGCCCCGACGCCGAGAGCACGGTCGACCGGCTGACGGAGCTGCTGTGGACGGTCCAGAGCGACCGCGGTGGCGTCCAGCGGCTGGTCGACCGCGTCGCCGCCGTCTTCGTCCCGCTGGTCGTCGGGTTGGCGGTGCTGGCGGCGGCGGCCCACCTGCTCGGCGGCGCGGCCCCGACCGACGCCCTGCTGACCGGGCTGGCGGTGCTGGTGGTCTCCTGTCCCTGCGCGCTGGGGCTCGCGACGCCGCTGGCGACGGCCGCCGGCGTCCGGGCGGCGCTGGAAGACGGCGTCGTCGTCACCGACAGCGCGGTGTTCGAGACGGCCGCCGACGCCGACGTGGTCGCCGTCGACAAGACCGGGACGCTGACGACCGGCGACCTGACGCTGGTCGACCGGCCCGGCGAGGAAGCGCTACGACGCGCGGCCGCCGTCGAGGGGTTCGCCGACCACCCGCTGGCGGCGGCCGTCACCGACGCCGCGGGGCCGGTCGACGCCGTCGTCGAGGGGTTCCAGCGCCACCCCGGCCGCGGCGTCGAGGCGACCGTCGACGGCGAGCGCGTGGTGGTCGGCCGGCCGACCCTGCTGGCCGAGCGCGGGCTGGCGGTGTCCGAGTCCCTCCGGAATCGCTGTGACGAGGCCCGCGAGCGCGGCCGGATTCCGGCGCTGGTCGGCTGGGACGGGCGCGCCCGCGGCGTCCTCGTCGGCGGCGACCGCCCCCGCGACTCGTGGGAGCCGGTCGTCGAGACGCTCTCGCAGGACCGCGAGGTCGTCGTCGTCACCGGCGACGGCGACGCCGCGGCCGCGCCGTTCCGCGAGCACCCCGCGGTCGACGAGGTGTTCGCCGGCGTCCCGCCGGCGGCCAAGGCCGAGGTTGTCCGACGGCTCCAGTCGCGGGGGACGGTGGCGATGGTCGGGGACGGCACCAACGACGCCCCCGCGCTGGGGACCGCCGACCTCGGCCTCTCGCTGGCGTCGGGGACGGAACTGGCGGCCGACGCCGCCGACGCGGTGGTCACGACCGACGACCTCGCGGCGGTGCCTCGCGCCTTCGAGTCCCTCACCGCGGCCCGGCGGCGCGTCCGGCAGAACCTCGCGTGGGCCTTCTGCTACAACCTCGTCGCCCTGCCGCTGGCCCTGCTTGGCGTCCTCAACCCGCTGTTCGCCGCCGTCGCCATGACCGCGAGCAGCCTGCTGGTCGTCGCCAACTCCGCGCGGTCGCTGGGCGGCGACAGCGGGTCGGCGGGTCGGGTCGGCGAGGCGGCCGCGGCCGACTGACGGCCCCCGACGGGCCGCTTTTGTGCGTTGCCGACCTACGCCGTGACGATGACCGAGCAAGCGACCTTCGCGGGCGGCTGTTTCTGGTGTACGGAGTCCGTCTTCGAGCAGGTAGAGGGGGTCGAGTCGGTGGTGTCGGGCTACGCCGGCGGCCACGTCGCGGACCCCTCCTACGAGGCGGTCTGTCGGGAGGAGACCGGTCACGCCGAGTGCGTGCAGGTCACCTACGACCCCGACGCGGTGAGCTACGAGGACCTGCTGGCCGTCTTCTTCACGACTCACGACCCGACGACGGAGAACCGACAGGGGCCGGACGTGGGCACCCAGTACCGCTCGGCGGTGTTCTACCACGACGACGCCCAGCGCGAGGCCGTCGAGGCGTTCGTCGCGGAGATTCAGCCCGGCTACGACGACGACATCGTCACCGAAATCGAGCCGCTGGAGACGTTCTACCCGGCCGAGGACTACCACCAGAACTACTACGAGAAGAACCCGAATCAGGCCTACTGCACGATGCACATCCCCCCGAAAATCGAGAAACTGCGCTCGAAGCACGCGGAGCTGCTGGGATGAGCTTCGAGTTCGAGACGTCGGTCGCCGTCCGCTACGACGACCTCGACACCTACGGCCACGTCAACAACGTCCGCTACGGGACCTACCTCGAAGAGGCGCGCATCGACTACCTCAGAGAGGTCGTCGACCGCGGCGACGGCCTGCTGTCGGCGACCGGGGACGGGACGGGAATCGTCATCGCCAACCTCGAAATCGACTTCGAACGGCCCGTCGAGTCCGTCGACAGCGTCGTCGTCGGCGTCCGGGTCCCCCGGCTGGGGACCAAGAGCTTCCCCTTCGAGTACGAGGTCCGGGATGGCGAGGGCGTCGTCGCCACCGGCGAGTCGACCGTCGTGACCTACGACCGCGACGCGGAGGCCCCGCAGGAGATTCCGGCGCGGTGGCGCGACGCAATCGCGTCTTTCGAGGGACTGTGACGCTGGCGGACACGCCGGGCGTCCACCACGTCTCGGCCATCGCGGGCGACCCCCAGCGAAACGCCGACTTCTACGGGGAGACGTTGGGCCTGCGGCCGCTAGTCCGGACGGTGAACTTCGAGGACCAGTTCACCTACCACCTCTACTACGGCGACAGCACGGGGACGCCCGGGTCGGTGGTAACGTTCTTCGCGTATCCCCGCGAGACGGCTGGCCGCGACGGGAAGCCCGGTATCGAGACGCTGGCGCTGTCCGTCCCCGAGGGGAGCCTCGACTACTGGGCCGACCGGCTCGCCGGCGGGGATGGGACCGTCGGCGAGGGGACGACCCGGCTCGGGGAGGCGGTACTTCCGGTCACGGACCCCGACGGCACGAGGCTCGAACTCGTCGCCGACGGCGACCACGGCGCGCCGGTCGCGGGCGGCCCGGTCCCCGAGGCGCACGCGGTCCGGGGCGTCCGGGGCGTCGCAGTCCGCTCGACCAGTCCCTACGTGACCGCGAGCCTGCTCGACACCTTCGGGCTCGACCTCGTCGGGGAGGACGACCGCGCCGTCCGGTACCGCGCCCCCGAGCGCGGGTCGACGGTGGATATCCTGAAAGGCGACGCCCCCTACGGCCGCGAGGGACGGGGCTCGGTCCACCACGTCGCGTTCAGCGCCGCCGACGAGGCGGCGCTACACGAGTGGCGGGACCTGCTCGCCGAGCGCGGGTTCGCCCCCTCGCGCGTGAAAGACCGGCACTTCTTCCACTCGCTGTACGTCCGCGGCCCCGGCGGCGTCCTGTTCGAGTTGGCGACCGAGCGGCCGGGGCTGGGCGTCGCGGCCGACAACGCCGCGCCCGCCGCCGACCTCCGGCTCCCGCCGTGGCTGGAGCCGGACCGCGAGATGATAACCGCCCAGCTACCGGCGCTGTCCGTCCCGGCGTGGTGACCGTGGCCGACGCCGACCCGCACGCCGACGGGCCCGTTGTCACGGCCGGCGCACCCCCGCAGGCCGCGACGGCGGCGGTCGTGATGCTGCACGGCCGGGGCGACTCCGCCCGGGCGTTCCTGCGGCTGACCGACGAGTTCCACCACCACGGCGCGATGTACCTCGCACCCGAGGCCGCCGGCAAGGCGTGGTTCCCCGGGCCGATGGACGCCCCCGCCGACGCCCGCGAGCCGTGGCTGTCCTCCGCGTTCGGGCTCGTCGAGCGCACGCTGGACCGCGCCGCCGAAGCCGGCGTCCCGCGGGAGCGGACGGTGTTCGTCGGCTTCTCGCAGGGCGGCTGTCTCGCCGCCGAGTACGTCGCCGCGAACCCCGAGCGGTACGGCGGCGCGGCGGTGCTCGCGGGCGGTCTGCTCGGTCCCGACCCCGCGGCCGTCGAGCGGGACGGCTCGCTGGCCGGGACGCCGGTGTTCGTCGGCTGTGGCACCGACGACCCCCACGTCGACTCCGAGTGCGTCGACGCGACGGCGGCGGCGCTTCGCCGACTGGATGCGACCGTCACCGCGCGGACGTACGACGGACTGGGCCACGCCATCGGCGACGACCAGATGCGGGCCGTCGACGGGCTGGTCGGCGACGCGGTGTGACCGAGCCTGGGCCGGTCACAGCGCGTACGCCAGCCGCTCGCCTGTGTCGAGTCCGTTCCGGAGTGCGGCGTGGAGCCGGCCCTCGCCGGCGACCCAGTCGCCGGCGCAGTACAGGTCGTGCGCTTCCGCGGTGTCGACCGGCCCGGCGGCGACGCCGCTCTCGGGCAGCGCGTAGCGCCACCCCTGATGGTCTGTCCAGTCAGGCGCGGTCAGTCGGTCGTCGCCGACCACGTCGGCCGTCAGGTCGGCGAGGGCGGCGACGTTCGCCGCCGGGTCGGCGTCGTAGCGCTCGACCGACCACTCGTGGTTGGCCTGCACGACGAGCAGGCTCTCGCCGTCGGGAACGTGGCCGGGCTTGCACTCCTCGCGGGAAATCCAGCCGACCTCGTGGTCCTTGTCGGTGTTGACCAGCCCGTAGTAGGGTACGTCGAGTTCGAACGGGTAGTGCAACAGCGCCGTCCAGACGGAGCGGTACTCGACCGCGCCGGCGGCGTCGGCGAGCGCCGCCCGGGCGTCGGCGTCCCAGTCGGCCGCCCGGAGGAGCGCCTCGGTCTGGGGTGCCGGCGGCGTCATCACGAGGGCGTCGAAGGGGCCCCACGTCTCCCCGTCGGCGTCCGCCAACGTCCACGTCTCGTCGGCGGGGTCCCGGGCGACGGACTCGACGCGGGTCCGGCGGTGGACCGTCGCGTCGGTCCGGCCGAACAGCCGTTTGGCTAGCTGGGTGAGGCCGGCCTCGTAGCTCCACTTGCGCTCGTCGGCGTCCCGACCCGCCGAGACCGCGCCCTCGCGGTCGAAGGTGTAGACCGGGCCGCGGGTGTCGACCAGTCCGTCGGCGTCCAGCGTCTCGCGGACGAGGTCGGTCACGCGCTCGTCGTCGTCCTTGAGGTAGTTCGCGCCGTAGTCGTACGTACAGCCCTCGCGACGGCGGGTGGCCGCGCGGCCACAGACCCCGCCCGATTTCTCCAGAACGGTAACCTCGGCCTCGGGCGCTGTGCGGTCGACGACGTGCGTGAGCGCCGCGGCGGCCGCGCCGGCCCCGACGACTCCGATGCGTGGCATGTGCCCACCGTAGGACCGCAGCGGCCTGTACCCATCGCCACCGGCACCACGGGCCGGCACCGCGAACATTCTATATAGCGATATGCGATATATTCCGGGACGTTCCCCGACGCGCCGAACTTATACGAGTCGGCCGACAACGGCCGGTGTAATGGTCGAGAACGTCGCTTCGGTGGTCGCCGAACTGGAGCAAGACGACGTCAATCTGCTGTCGGGCGTCGAACACGGGATGCGCTTCTCGGAGTACGTCGCTCGCGAGAAGCTCACCGAGTTCGCTCGGCTGACTACCGAAGAGGTCGACTACCGCCTCGACCGCTGCGAGGACCGGGGGCTGGTCGAGCGAAAGACCATCCAGTACGAGGGGTTCAAACTCACGTTCGAGGGGTACGACGCGCTGGCCCTGCACACGTTCGCCGAACGTGGCACCATCGAGGGGTTCGGTGCGCCCTTGGGGGTCGGCAAGGAGAGCGACGTCTACGAGGTGCAGTCGTACAAACCCCTCGCGCTGAAGTACCACCGGGAGGGATACACGAACTTCCGCGAGGTGATGCGCGAACGGGAGTACACCGCCGACAGAGAACACGTCTCGTGGCAGTACACCGCCCGGAAAGCCGCCGAGCGGGAGTACGAGGCCTTGGAGACGCTGTACCCGGCGGTTTCGGTCCCCCAGCCCGTCGACGCCAACCGCCACGCCATCGTGATGGGGAAAGTCGACGGCGTCGAACTCTCCCGGACCAAACTCGAACCCCGGCAGGTCGTCCCCGTCCTCGAACTCGTCGTCGAGGAGATGCAGGCGGCCTACCGCGAGGGGTTCGTGCACGCGGACATGAGCGAGTACAACGTCTTCGTCACCGACGCCGGCGTGGTCGTCTTCGACTGGCCCCAAGCGGTGCCGACCGACCACGAGAACGCACGGGAACTGTTGGCGCGTGACACGGACAACGTCGTGAGCTACTTCCAGCGGAAGTACCCCGCACAGGTCGACGCCGTCGACGTAGACGGGTTGGCGGCGGCCGTCGCTGCCGACGAGTTCGTATCGCTCTCGGACCACCTCGACTGAGGCGGTCAGCCGTTGACGGGACCCTCCCGACGGCTCTCGGGCCGGGCGACCGAGGCCCCGTCTGTTTCGCCCACCTCGTCGCGGTTCACACCCGAAATCCCCCGGAGCGGCGGTGCGCGACGGGCAACTGATAAACTGTATAGCGCGATATCAAATTCGTTGTGCGGGCGAGCGCGCCGGACACAGCGACCCGGTCCGAGAGGGCCGTTCGGCCGTGGAACCGCCGGTCGGCCGGCGTCGGCGCAACTGATTTCCGCTCGACGGCCCATCTCGGGCCAATGGGCGCAGACGACGGAGGCCGGCGGTCGAAGGTGGCCCGGCTCATCGAGGCGTACGGACTGGACGGGATGGGCGCGGAACTCGAAGCCGCGTGGCTCGGCGACGGGCGCGAGCGGGCGAGCCTCCGGGACCTCGCCGACCGCTTCAACCGGGCGCTGCTCGTGGCGGCCATCGGCGAGGCGGGGATGGACGCCGTCGACGGCGAGCCGGCGAACTTCTACCGGTTGCTGACCGACGCGGACGTGAGCGCCGGCGAGCGCATCGAGGCTCGCAACCGGCTGGAGCGGGGCGGCGTCGACGTCGACGGGCTGGAGTCGGACTTCGTCACCTATCAGGCGGTCCGGCACTACCTGACGGCGGTCCGGGGCGCGAGCTACGAGCCCGACGACTCGGGACAGGTCGACCGCGAACAGGGGACCATCGACCGGCTCCAGAGCCGGGTCGAGACCGTAGTCGGGGACACTATCGACCGGCTCCGGGCGAGTGGCGACCTGTCGCTCGGCGAGTACCGCGTGTTCGTCAGCGTCGAAATCCTCTGTCGGGACTGCGGGACCCAGTACAGCGTCGGGGACCTGCTGGCCCGGGGCGGCTGTGACTGCTAAACGTCGGTGACCCGGTTGTAATCGTCGTCCACGGCCTGTGCGTCCTCGGGGAGCAACGCGACGACGAGGTAGGGGGCGTAGTCGGCGAAGTAGTCGACGAGGGCGGCGATACGCTCGGCGTCGATGGCCTCCAGCGAGTCCAACAGCATGAACGGCACGTCCTCGTAGACGTCGTGGACGAGATAGCCCGAGAGCGCAAAGACGAGGCCGGTCACCTCGCGTTCGCTCTCGCTGAGGTGGGCGACGGTGTCCTCGTAGGCGGTCCCGCCCTCGCTGGTCCGGACGACGTGTAGCTCGAAGGTAGAACCGTCGGTGGCGTCGGCCGCCGGCGCGTCGGTGGGGCGGTCGGTCCGTTCGAGCCAGACGCGGTCGACGTTGTCGTAGTCGAGGACGTCGAGCAGCGTCGCCATGTGGTCGTTGAACTGCTCGGTCGCCTCGCTCTCCAGCCGGTCGATTCGGGTCCGGAGGTCGAGCAGTTCCGAGACGACCTCCTCGCGGCGGGCGACCAGTGCGTCCTCGCGGCGGATTTCGGACTCGCGTTGCTCGATGTCGGCCGCCACCTCGTCGAGGTCGGACTCCAGTCGGTCGAGTTCGAGTTCGAGTTCGTTGGCCTCGGAGTGGAGGTCGAGCACCTCGTCGAACTCCGCGGAGCGGAGTTCTTCGACCCGGGTTTCGAGTTCGGCGACGCGGTCCGAGAGGTTGTCGCGGCGCTCGCGCAGGTCCGCGACGGCGGACTGGCGGCGGTCGAGTTCGGCGTCAACGTCGTCGAGCGTCCCCGAGAGGTCCGCGCGGCGCTGGGCGGTGTCGGCGATGTCGTCGCGGCGCGCGACCAGTTCGGCGATGTCGTCCTCGATGTCGTCGACGTCCGCGAGAGTCTCGCGGCGGTGGTCGCGCATGTGCCCGAGCGTCGACTCGATGCGCTCGGGTTTGACCTGCGAGCCACAGGTCCAGCAGGTCGTCTTCGACCCCCCGTAGAGCTGCCCGGTGACGTCGCCGACGGACTCCGGTTTCGCGTCGATGGCGTCGGCGATGCGGGAGTGTTCGCCGGCCAGCAACTCCTCGTTGAAGCCGATGACGTTCTGGAGGCGGTTGGCGTACTCCGAGCGGTCCCGCCGCCGCTCCCGGAGTTCTTCGAGGCGGGCGTCTATCTCGTCGAGGCGGTCGTCGGGGGCCTCGGGCAGCCCGGCCAACTCGGCGGCGAGGCTCCCCCGCTCGTCGCGGAGGGCGGCGATGCTCTCCTGCTCGGACTCGATGTCGTCCCGGACCCGCCGCAGTTCCGCGCGGGTGGCCCGGAGTTCGTCGAGCGCGGTCTCCAGTTCGGCGGTGCCCGCGCGGGTCGCGTCGAGGTCGTGGTTCGTCTCCTCGATGCGGGCCTCCACGTCGGCCAGTTCGTCCCGCGTGTCGGCTATCTCCTCGCGGAGCGACGCCCGCTGCTGTTCGAGGGCCGGGAGCTCGCGTTTCAGTTCCGCGATGTCGTCGAGGTCGTCGTCGATGGCGGCCTTGCGCTGCTCGGCGTCGCGTATCTCGCGGCGGATGCCCGCCACGTCGACCGGGCGCATGATGAGGTCCCGGAGGTCGTCGCCGCGGACGACCGCGCGCCGGGCCTCGTTGTCCTCCAAGAGGAAGGCGAACAGCTCCGCGGTCGTCGGGTCGTCGAGGATACCCGACCCGGAGCCGACGGCGCCGTCCTCCGTGCGCGTGAGCGTGCGCGTGTACGACTCCCCGTCCAGCGAGAGGTCGACACGGCCGCGGTCGGCGTCGCCCTTGACGCTCGCCCAGTCGCTCCCGTGGGCGGCCATGAGGGCCTGCAGGAACGAGGTCCGGTTGGTCGCGTTGCGGCCGACGAGGACGGTCACGCCCGGCGGTAGCTCGACGGTCGTCTCGCCGATGCCGCCGATGCGCTCGACGGCGACCGTGACCGAATCGCCGGCGGTCGTGGCCGAGTCCATGCTCGGGACTCGGGCGGTCGGGAGGATAAACACTGGGGCGCGCGCGGCGAGCGCCGTGCGTGGCGGCCGCGCGTCCCGCCGTTCAGAATAACAAGCATATGTTTGTTAGTGCACGGTGTGACGGACTCACGTGCCAGTCGAAAGCGGTCACGGCAGGCAGCTATACGGACATATATAGTCGAAACCAGTCACAAGCGTGTACTTTTATCTAAGACCATGTACGTAGCTCGCGGTGTCGATAGCTATGTCAGCAAGCGATAAAGCCGAAAGCGCGCTCCGCGGTCACGTGACCTCCGTCAAGGAGGACCTGATGACCGGCGTATCGTTCATGATCCCGTTCGTCACCATCGGCGGCATCTTCCTCGCCCTCGCGTACGCGGTGGGGGACACACAGGCCGTCTTCGGCAACACCGGGTCGGCCGGCTGGTTCCTCGCACAGGTCGGGACGGCGGGCCTGACAATCATGGTCCCCATCCTCGGGGGCTACATCGCGTACGCCATCGCGGACCGCCCGGGGCTGGCCCCCGGGTTCCTGCTTGCGTACATCCTCCAACAGGGGAGCGTCGTGGCCGAGGCGGCCTCGGTCATCGGCCTCTCGGGCGGGCAGGCCGGGGCCGGCTACCTCGGTGCCATCGTGGCCGGCCTGCTGGCGGGCTACGTCGCCCGGTTCTTCAAGAACCTCGACGTGCCGGAGTTCATCGAGCCGATGATGCCCGTCCTGCTCATCCCCGTGGCGACGATGGCCGTGCTGACACCGGTCATGCTGTTCGTGTTGGGCGTCCCGGTGGCGCTGGCAAACGGCGCGCTGACGACGTTCCTCCAGACGATGCAGGGCGGACAGGCCGTCCTCGTCGGCCTCCTGCTGGGCGGGATGATGGCCTTCGACATGGGCGGTCCGGTCAACAAGGTCGCGTACGTCTTCGCCACCGGCCTCATCACCGAGGGCATCTACGCGCCGATGGCCGCGGTCATGATCGGCGGGATGATTCCGCCCATCGGGCTGGCGCTCTCCAACCTCGCCTCGCCGCACAAGTACGCCGCCGAGATGTACGAGAACGCGAAAAGCGGCGTCGTGCTGGGCTTCTCGTTCATCACCGAGGGCGCGATTCCGTACGCGGCCGCGGACCCGCTGCGAGTCATCCCCGCTATCGTCGCCGGGAGCGCCGTCGGCGGGGCGACCTCGATGGCGATGGGCGTGACGATGCCCGCGCCCCACGGCGGCATCTTCGTCGTCCTACTGTCGAACCAACCGCTCGCGTTCCTCGGCTGTATCCTGCTGGGGTCGCTGGTCACCGCCGTCATCGCGACCCTGCTCAAGCCCGACTTCGAGGACCGCGTCGACGTGGAGTCCGGGGCGGGCACCGCCCAGCCGACCGACGACTGACGACTGCCGACCGACCGCAACCGACTGACGACACACCAGACAATGACAGACGCAATCACGCGCGACGACATCGACGAACTGATTCCGGCGAGCCACGTCTCGCTGTCCGAACCGCCCGCGGAGAAACGGGCCTGCATCGAGCACCTGCTGGACCTGCTGGTCGAGGCCGGCCGCGTCGAGGACCGCGAGGCCGCGCTGGAGGCGCTGCTGGAGCGGGAGGCCGAGACGACCACCGGCGTCGGCATGGGCATCGGCATCCCCCACGCCAAGACCGACGCCGTCTCGCGGCCGTCGCTGGCGTTCGTCCGCTCCGAGTCGGGCGTCGACTTCGGCTCGATGGACGGCGAGCCGGCGACGCTGATATTCATGATACTCGTCCCCGCCGAGGGCGGCGAGGACCACCTCGAAATCCTCAGTTCGCTCTCGCGGGCGCTGATGCACGACGCGGTGCGAGACGACCTCCACGCGGCCGCGGACGCCGACGAGGTGCGCGACACGCTCCGGAGGGCCATCGCATGAGCGTAGAGCGCACCGTCACGGTCGTCCCCGAGGCGGGCCTGCACGCCCGCCCGGCGTCGGCCTTCGTCGAGGCCGTCACCGACCACGACGCCGAGGTGTCGGCCGGCCCGCCCGACGGCGACCTCGTGCAGGCCGGTAGCATGATAGCCGTAACGAGCCTCGGCGTCGGCGAGGGCGACGACCTCCGACTGGTCGCCGACGGCCCCGACGCCGAGGCCGTGCTGGACGAACTGGAGCGGATACTGACAACACCGGAGGAGGAGCTGAACGCCTGAGATGGCCGATAGAACGCTCATCGGAACGGGCGCGACGCCGCGGGCGGGTGTCGGCGAGGTCGTCTGGTACGGCCGCGACGTGACGCTGCCCGAGGCCGACGCGGCAGCCGACCCCGAGACCGAGCGCGAGCGCTTCGCCGCGGCCGTCGAGCAGGCCCGGGCCGAACTGGCTGCCGAGCGCGAGGCCACCGCCGAGCGCGTCGGCGAAGACGAGGCGGCGGTGTTCGACGCCCACGTCAAGTTCCTCGAAGACCCGACCATCGAGGACGCCGTCGAGACGGCCGTCGCCGACGGGACACCCGCAGCGACCGCCGTCGACGACGCCTTCGGCGAACACATCGAGCAGTTCGAGGGAATGGACGGCCGGATGGCCGAGCGCGCCGACGACCTCCGGGACGTGCGCGACCGCCTCCTCCGCCTGCTGACCGACGGCGAGCGCGTCGACCTCGGGGAGCTCCCCGAGGGCAGCGTCGTCCTCGCCGAGCGGCTGACCCCCAGCGACACCGCGCAGTTAGACCCCGAGCGCGTGGCCGGGTTCGCCACGGTGACTGGCGGGCGCACCTCTCACGCGGCCATCTTCGCCCGGTCGCTCGCGCTCCCGGCCGTCGTCGGCGTCGGCGAGGCACTGGAGTCCGTCGCGGACGACGAGGAGGTGGTCGTCGACGGCGACGCCGGCGAGGTGCTCGTCGGCCCCGACGACGGGGAGCGCGCGGCCGTCGCCGAGGACGGCGGGGCCGCCGTCGTCGAGGACGCCGTCGAGACGACCGACGGCCGCGAGATAGAGGTCGCGGCCAACGTCGGCCGACCCGAGGAACTGGCCGCGGCCGCCGACAGCGGGGCCGACGGCGTCGGCCTGTTCCGGACGGAGTTCCTCTTTCTCGACCGGGAGACGCCCCCGGACGAGGACGAGCAGTGCGCGGCCGTCCGGGAGGCGCTGGACGCGTTCCCCGACGGGCGGGTCGTCGTGCGGACGCTGGACATCGGCGGCGACAAGCGCATCCCCTACCTCGACCTGCCCGAGGAGGCCAACCCCTTCCTCGGCGAGCGGGGGGTTCGCCGGTCGCTCGGTCCCGACAGCGACCTGTTCCACGCGCAACTGCGGGCGCTCCTGCGGGCGGCCGCCGAGGGCGACGGCGAACTGGCGGTGATGTTCCCGCTCGTGACGACCGTCGAGGAACTGGAGGCGGCGCTGGAGGCGCTGGAGGCCGCCGCCGCGGACCTCGACGACCGGGGCGTCGACTACGCGCGTCCCGAAATCGGGGTGATGATAGAGACGCCCAGCGCCGTCTTCGTCGCCCGCGAACTGGCCGCCCGCGTCGACTTCCTCTCTATCGGCACCAACGACCTCACGCAGTACGTGATGGCTGCTGACCGGGAGAACGAGCGGGTCGGCGACCACCACGACCCGACCCATCCCGGCGTCCTCCGGGCCATCCACCGGACGGTCGAGTCGGCCCACGCCGAGGACGCGTGGGTCGGGATGTGCGGCGAGATGGCCGGCGACCCCGACCTCACCGAGTTGCTGGTCGGCCTCGGCCTCGACGAACTCAGCATGAGCGCCGTCACCGTCCCCGACGTGAAAACCGCCGTCCGCGAGACGGCGTACGACACCGCGAGCGAGCGCGCCGAGCGCGCCCGCATCGCCGCAACACGCAGCGCAGTCCACGACACACTAGACAGATGAAACTCGTCGCAGTCACCTCCTGCCCGACCGGCATCGCACACAGCCAGATGGCAGCCGAGAACCTAGAACAGACAGCACAGGAACAGGGCCACGACATCACCGTCGAGGTCCAAGGCGCGATGGGCGCGGAGAACGAACTCTCCGCGGCCGACATCGACGCCGCCGACGCGGTCGTCATCGCGGCCGACACCGCCGTCAGCCGGGACCGCTTCGAGGGGAAGCCGGTCGTGAAAGGCACCGTCAAGGATGCCGTCAACGACGTGGAGAGCCTCCTTGCCGAGGCCGTCGAGGCCGCCGACGGCGAGGCGGTCGACGCCGCCGACACCGACGACGCGCCCACGGAGAGCCAACAGCCCCGGCGGGGCGGCGACCGCTCGAAAAGCCTCGTCGCACGACTGAAGCGACTGTTCGGCTGAGCGTCCGTCGCGTGCCGACCGCGTCGCACATATCACCGGCCCCAGTCGCTATCAATCAAATTCAGTCATAATCAGTATTCTTTAGTGAGCGTGTGTGAGTGATAATGGTACAGATGCGACCTGTCGACGATTCACCGCTGGTGCGCAAGGACAAGACGCTGGTGCTGGCCCACGACCACGGGCTGGAACACGGCCCGAAACAGTTCAGCGGCGTCGAGGAGCGCCTCGACCCACGGGAAGTGTTCGAGATGGCCACCCACGACGCGGTCACCGCGCTGGCCGTGGGCAAGGGCCTCGCCGAGACGTACTACCCCAGCTACGAGGACGACGTGAACCTCTTGGCGAAGCTCAACGGCGGGTCGGACCTCTGGATGGGCGACCCTTACTCGCCCCAGAACTGGAGCGTCGAGTACGCCGCGGAACTGGGCGCGGACGCCATCGGCTACACGATTTACCCGGGCGTCAACCGCGAACCCGACATGTTCGAGGACTTCCGCCCCGTCCAAGAGGCCGCCCGCGACCACGACCTCCCCATCGCCATGTGGTCCTACCCCCGCGGCCAAGCCGTCAAAGCCCACCGCAACCCCGACACCATCGCCTACGCGGCCCGCATCGGCCTCGAACTGGGCGCTGACTTCACGAAGGTGAAATACCCCCGCGACAAGGAGGCCATGGCCCACGCGGTCGACGCCGCCGCCGACAACCGCGTCCTGCTGTCGGGTGGCTCGAAGACCTCCGACCGGGACTTCCTCGAACTCGTCGCCGACTGCATGGACGTCGGCGTCGCCGGCCTGGCCGTCGGCCGCAACGTCTGGCAGCGCGAGGACCCCGACGACATCCTCGACAAACTCGACCCCGTCGTCTTCGACGACGCCGACCCCGACGACGTGCTGTAACGGCACGTCGCGCGTCTGTCCCATCGTCGCGCCCGCCGCGCTCGTAGCCCACAGCGGGGGGCGACGACGGATTTCTCGCGGTTCGTGAGCGGGTAGCGCCGCCGCCGGGGACGGCGCACCACGAACGGCTAAGTCGCGGCCGCCCGGAGTGGCGGTATGGCACTCGACGCACTCGACGAGTTCGACGTGGTCCCGGCGGCCGGCGAGGTCGTCGACGGGGAACTGGCGGTGACCGACGACGTACTGGTGAAGGCGTTCGCGCTCGGGCCGGGCGGCGAAATCGAGCCCCACGAACACCCGGGCGCGACCAACGTGTTCCACGTCGTCGCGGGGACGGTGACGGTCACGCGAGACGGAACGTCCGAGACGGTGACCGCCCCCGGCGTGGTGTTGAACGAGCGCGGGCAGGTCCACGGCGCGGCCAACGACGGCGACGAGGTAGCCGTCCTGACAGCGAGCCTCTGTCCGCTGCCCGGGCAGTAAAGCGGCGCGAGAGCGGGGGCGTCAGGCGCTCGCGTTCGGTTCGGCGCTGCCTGCGGCGACCGTGTCGGTCCGGTCCGAGGCGGCTTCGAGCAGTTCGCGGTAGCGGTCCCGGATGGTGACCGTGCTCACGTCGGTGGCGTCGCTGACGGTCTCCTGTGTGAGTTCCTCGTTGACCAGCAGGCCGGCGGCGTAGATGGCGGCCGCGGCGAGGCCGACGGGGCTCTTGCCGCTGTGGACGTTCTCTGCTTTCCCCGTCTCGATGAGTTCGTGAGCGCGGCGCTGGAGTTCGTCGGTGACGGCGAGTTCGGAAGCGAACTTCCCCACGTAGTCGGCGGGGTCGGGCGGCCCGATTTCGAGCGAGAGCTCCTGATTGATGTAGCGGTACGCGCGGGTGAACTCCATCTCGTCGACGCGGCTGACGACGACCATGTCGTCGATGGTGTGGGGGAGGTTCGCCTGCCGGACGGCGGCGTACAGTGCGGCGGTGGCGATGCCCTCGATGGAGCGGCCGGGCAGGAGGTCCTCGTCGAGCGCGCGGCGGTAGATGACGCCGGCCGTCTCGCGGGCGCTCTCGGGGACCCCCAGCGCCGAGCCCATGCGGTCGATTTCGCCCAGCGCCTGCTTGAGATTGCGCTCCCGGGAGTCCCGCGTGCGGAACCGCTCGTCCCACGTGCGCAGGCGCTGCATCTTCTCGCGCTGGCGCGAGGACAGGGAGTTACCGTAGGCGTCCTTGTTCTGCCAGCCGATGTTGGTCGAGAGCCCCTTGTCGTGTTTCAGTTCGGTCGTCGGCGACCCGACGCGGCGCTTTTCGTCGCGCTCGGCGCTGTCGAAGGCGCGCCACTCCGGTCCGTGGTCTATCTCGTCGGACTCGACGACGAGGCCGCACTCCGAACACACCGTCTCGCCGCGGCGCTCGTCGGAGACCAGCGAGCCCCCGCAGTCCGGACAGCTGTGGGCGGTCGCCGCGTCGGCCTGTTCCTCCGTCGCCTCGCGTTCGTCGGCAGGGTGTGTTTGCAGCGTCATTTGGGAGTCGGTCGTACCAGTATAGACGAGCCCAATGGGTATCAGATTCCGTTTGGCGCACGCCAAAGTTCCGGGGAGTGAGGCGACCGGGAGACGGAGAACAGTTCCGTTCAGCTACCCGAGCGGCCGATTCGGAGGCGACCGCCCTCGGCGACCGTCTCCTCGGCCTCGACGGGGCCCATCGAGCGCGTGACGAACGAGCGGACTATCCACGCCTCCGCGCGCTGGAGGCGGTACTGGAGCGTCGACCGGGAGACGTCGAGCCGGTCGGCGAGCTCGGTCAGCGAGACGGCGCGGGGCGTCCGGTAGTAGCCGTGGTCGACGGCCGCCTCGACGGCCGCCTGTTGCTCGGGCGGAAGTTCGGCCAGCGTCACCGCCTCCTCGGACCAGTAGGAGGGCTCGCCCAACTGTCGGAACTCCACGGTCAGGCCGGGCCGCAGGTCCGCCTCCAGCGCCGCGAACAGGTCGTCGACACCGTCGTCGCTACAGAGCAGGAGCCGCCACTCGCATCTGTCGCCGCGGCGCTCGGTCTCACAGAGGACGCCGTTGCCGACGTGTTCGATAGCCAGCCGCGGGATGGAGTGGCAGTCGCCGGTCTCCGAGCGGTAGCTGTAGACGGTCCGGCGACCGGGCTCCTCGCCGATGACCTCGTACGTCCAGTCCGTCCGACAGTTGTGGGTGCCGATACACTCGGTGCACTGGACCGGTTCGTCGTACACGTCGTCGAGGCGTTCGAGCGCGGCCGGCGGCCCGGCGACCCGTTCGAGCCGCCACATCCCGTCGTCGGTGACGTTACACGCGATGGTTCGGGAGTGGGTCTCCGGATACTCGATGAACACGTCCATGATGGGGTCCTTGTCCCGCTCGTAGTCGATAGTGAAGATGAACTCGCGCACGCAACCGCGTACGTGGCGGAGGGCCATATATTCGGCGTATGCCGAACGCACTCTCTTTCGGACGGAGGACCTCTATCCGGTATGTCCTGTCCCCCCTCGACGGACGCGCCCCGGACCGGCGACGCGTCGGGCGCACCGCGAGAGCCCGCCCACAACTGGCGATACAGCGTCGTCCACGGTGCGTTGCTGTGGGCCGGGCTGGCGGTTGCCGCGCTCACGGTACCCGCCGGCCACCCGGCCGGGCTGGGCGTCACCATCGCCGGACTGCTCGGCGGGCCGCTGTTCCCGGTGGCCCTGTACTTCGACTACCGGCAGGCGCGACGGCTCGGGGCGTGTGACCCCGGGGTCGACGCGTACCTCCGAAACCTGTCGCGGGACGTGGCGACGACGCTGTCCGGTCGGGCACCGCTCGGGGCGGCCCGAACCGACATCTGCCGACGGCGCTGAAGCGCCGCGGCCCCCTCAGTCGTCGACCGCGACCCGGGACCCGGTGTCGGCGGCCTCGTAGACGGCATCGAGGGTCCGCATGTCCGCGAGGCCGTCGTCGCCGTCCAGCGTCGCCGGCTCGTCGGTGAGCAGCCGGTGGGCCGCGTAGTCGAACAGCTCCGTCATCTGGTTGTCCCCCGCGGTGTCGAGCGTCGCCGTCTCGCCGTCGACGGTCACCGAGAGCCCCGTCGTCGTGGTGAAGGCGGGGTCGAGCCGAACCCGCCCGCGCGTGCCAGTAATCTCCAAGACGCTCCCCGGTTCGGCGTTCTGGCTGGCCGTACAGGCCGCGTAGGTCCCGTCCTCGAACGTCATCGAGAACCGCGCGTGCTCGTCGGGCACGTCGGCGAAGGCGGGGTGGTCGGAGCGCATCGTCGCGGTCACGGCGACGGGGTCGGCGTCGAGGAGGAACCGGGCCGTGTTGACGGCGTAGATGCCGAGGTCCATCACCGACGTGCCGTAGCCGGTCAACTCCGGGTCGAGCCGCCACTGGTCGGGGTCGTCGAAGACGTCGAGCAGCCGCTGGGTGTTCGAGCCGTGGACGTGTCGGGGCTCGCCGATAGCGCCCGCGCGGACGAGTTCCCGCGCCCGGCGCACCGCCGGCTCGGTCTGCATTCGGTAGCCGACCAGCAGGTCCACGCCGTGGTCCGCACACGCCGCGACCATCTCGGCGGCCCGTTCGGCGGTCGCCTCCATGGGTTTCTCGGTGAGGACGTGCTTGCCGTGGCGGGCGGCGCTGGCGGCGTAGTCGAGGTGGCGGGCGTTGGGCGTACAGACGTACACCGCGTCGTAGGCGTCGGTCGCCGCGCCGTCGTGGAACTGTTCGTAGGTGATGGCCGCCTCGGCGGTGGACACGCCGTCGGCGACTCGCTGGGCCGTCCGGGCGCTGGAACTGACCAGCACTGTCGCCTCGCAGTACGACGAGTCGGCGATGGCGGGAATCGCCTGCTCGACGGTCCACCACCCCAGCCCGACGAGGGCGAACCGAACCGTGCCGTCGGCGTCGGTCTCCCAGTCGCGCTCGCGGAACCCGTCGAGGAACGCGTCGAGTGTCATTGCGCGTCGTTCGGCCACCGGCCCCAAAAGCGCGCGGTGACGGCCGAGACACGAGTGACCGCCGGGGCGGTTCGATATAGCCCACAGCGGTGTACAGCGTCAGACACACCGCCCGCGCTTACAGCCAGTCGGTTTCGGGGTCGATGCGCTGTGGTGGCGTCTCGCCGGCTAGCGCCGCCGCGACGTTCTCCGCGACGGTGTCGTTCAGTTCCGCCCGGGCCTCGGCGGAGCGCCACGCGGCGTGGGGCGTCACGACGCAGTTGTCGAGGCCGACGAGCGGGTGGTCCGCGTCCGGCGGCTCCTCGCTGAGTACGTCTAGCCCCGCCGCGGCGATGTCACCGGCCCGCAGCGCGGCCGCGAGGTCGTCCTCCGCGACGAGGCCGCCGCGGCCAGTGTTGACGAGGACCGCGTCGTCGTCCATCGCGGACAGCGCCGCGGCGTCGACCAGTCCCCGGGTTTCGTCGGTCAGGGGCGCGTGCAGGGAGACGTAGTCGGCCCGCGCGTACAGTTCGTCGAGCGTCACCGTCGCCACGTCGGCGGCGGCCATCGCGTCGGCGTCGACGTAGGGGTCGTAGGCGACCACGTCGAGGTCGAACCCCCGCAGTCGCTCCCGAACACGCCGGGCGATAGGTCCGAACGAGACCAGCCCCAGCGTCCGGTCGCGCATGCGGTGTATCGGCCGGGTCCGCTCCCAGCCCCAGCCCCCCGCCCGCACGTCGCGGTCGTAGGCCGCGACCGTCCGAACGCAGTCCAACAGGAGCGTGACGGTGTGGGTCGCCACCTCGTCGGTGCAGTACTCGGGGACGTTGGTGACGTGGGTGCCGTTCTCGGCGGCGGCCGCCACGTCGACGTTCTCGAAGCCGACGCCGGCGCGGGCGACGACGGCGAGGCCCGGGAGTTCCGCGAGGGCGGAGGCGGGGACGGGCGTGTTCACGTCGACGGCGAGGGCGTCGGCCCCGCGCGCGGCCTCGACGAGCGCCGCCTCGTCGGGCATCGGGGCGACGGTCACCGCGGCGTCGAGTTCGGCTCGCAACCGGTCGGCGTCTATCATCGGGTCGTCGCTGGCGACTACGCGTGCCATGTCCGGACGTTAGCCGCCGACGGGATAACGGGCCGGCCGTGTTCCCGCCCGGCAGGAAACGCGGCGATAGTCCAGTTATAAATCGTATATCGCGATATAGAATCGGCCACGCTGGCCAGTTCGTGTCCCGAGGCAGACGGGGACGGCGGGCATTGGCGGTTGTCCGGGACTATTTTTTGGCCCGCCTAAAATTCGTAAAACATATAAATTTTTTAGGCTAGCCTAATCCCATGGGAGACGATTCCGGCCGACGCGAGGCACCGACGCGGCGAGACTACATGAAATACGGCGGCGCAGTCATCACCGGGGGGCTGCTGGCAGGGTGTTCGAGCCGGGCCGACACAGAACCGACGCCGGCGGGGACGAACACCGAAGCGGGGGCGGGGACGGCCACGACGGAAGACGAGTACTCGGTGACGATGTCGCCGGTCGGCACCGTCGAGTTCGAGCGCCCGCCCGAGACGGCGACGCTGTACGACGCGACGTGGGCCGACGTGCTCGTCGGCCTCGGTCACGGCGACGCCGTCCTCTCGCTGGGGTTCCCGGACCGCTACTACACCGGGTACTACGACCAGCTCGAAGGCGTCACCTTCGATACGAGCGACCTCGCGGGCCTGTTCAACGACGGGCTCGACAAGGAGCAGTTCTACGAGCTCGATGCGGATGTCCACCACCTCGACCCCGTCAACGTCCGCTGGTGGTCGGAGTGGTCGGCGTCCGACATCGAGGAGGTCGAATCGAACGTCGCGCCGTTCTTCGCAAACCGTCTGAGCCGAGCGCACTCGACCCCGCCGGAGTGGTACGACGGGCAGTACGAGTATTACACCCTCTGGGAACTGATCGAGAAGGTGGCGAGCGTCTACCGCGAAGGGGAGCGCGCAGCGGAACTCGAGACGCTCCGGGACGAGGTGGTCACGGAGATAACCGAGGGACTCCCGCCGGCGTCGGACCGCCCGTCCGTCGGGCTGCTCGTCTTCTCGCCCGGTGAGGAGTCGTTCTCCCCGTACAAGCTCAACGTCCCGGGGTACGGCAAGGCGCAGTACCGCCCGCTCCAAGTCGAGGACGCGTTCGCGGACAGCGACAAGAGCTACGCGGAGAACTACGAGGGGAGCTACGACATCGAGGGGCTGCTCGAAGTCGACCCGGACGTGATAATCCACAACTGGGACATCGAGCCGTCGGAGCGGACGCGGGCGATGCGGGAGTTCTTCGCCGACAACCCGGTCGCACAGGAACTCACCGCCGTTCAGAACGACCGCGTCTACGTCGGCGGCTCGCCGTTGCAGGGACCCATTTACAACGTGTTCCAGCTCGAGATGGCCGCGAAGCAGGTGTTCCCAGACGAGTTCGGCGAGTGGAACGGGGTCGGCGAGACGCCGCGGAGCGAACAGCTGTTCGACCGCCAGCGCGTCGCAGACGTAGTTACAGGGGCGTTCTGAGCGCAGCTGGTAATCTCGGATTCGATACTACTTCGTCATATTTCAGCGTTGTAATGGTTATTATATGACTCGGCTGCGATTTTTGTCTCTGAAAAGCAGCACCTGAATTCAGATTCGACCGTTCGAGTATTGAGGCTCAGACACTAGTCGAACGAGACCATCCCTTTGACGACCTCGGGCTCCATCGCTCGTTGGAAGGCGGCGTCGATGTCGTCGAGCGAGGCCACGAAGTCGACGATTCCCTCGACGTCGACGGTCCCGTCGGCGAGCAGGTCGATGGCGGCGTCGTAGGTGTTCTTGTAGCGAAACGAGCCCCGAACGTCGAGTTCGTTGTCGATGACGTCGAGCACGTCGAAGGGGACCTCGGCCTCGTCGGCGAGTCCGACGAGGACGACGGTGCCGCCGCGGCGGACGGCGTCGACGGTGGCGCGGATGGACGGCTCCGCGCCGGAGGCCTCGACGACCACGTCGGCACCGACGCCGTCGGTGTAGTCGTCGACCGCGGTGGCGGGGTCCGTCTCGGTCACGTCGACGGCGCGGTCCGCGCCGCGCTCGCGGGCGCGGTCGAGTTTCGACCCGACCACGTCGGTGACGAGTACGTCGGTCGCGCCGGCGGCGCGGGCGGCCTCCATCACGAGCAGGCCGATGGGGCCGGCCCCCGTGACCAGCACCGTGTCGCCGGTGCCGACGCCGCCGCGCCGGCAGGCGTGGATGCCGACCGAGAGGGGTTCACAGAGCGCCCCCGCCGTGGTCGAGACGGCGTCGGGAAGCGAGTAGGCGAAGTCGGCGGGCCACGAGACGTACTCGGCGAAGGCCCCGTCGTGTGGCGGCGTCGCCATGAACCGGACGGACTCACAGAGGTGGTAGTCGCCGCGCTTGCAGTGGGCACACCGGCGACAGGGGACACCCGGTTCGAGAGCGACGCGGTCGCCGGGTTCGTGGGCGGTGACGTTCTCGCCGACGGCGACGACTTCGCCGGCGCTCTCGTGACCGAGGACGAGGGGGTCCTCGACGACGTAGTCGCCGATGCGACCGTGCCGGTAGTAGTGAACGTCCGACCCGCAGATGCCCACGTCGCGGACGGCGACGAGGACGTCGTCGGGGCCGGGGTCGGGGCGGTCGCGGTCGCGGAGTTCGAACTGCGTCGGCTCGACTAACACTGCGGTTCGCATGTCCGAACGGACGGTATCGACCCACTAAAACCTAGCTACTGGGGGGTCACCACTCGGCGATGCTCCCGTCCTCGTGGTGCCAGACGGGGCTGTACCAGTTGACCGCGGTCTGTGCCTGCTCGCGGATGTACGACTCGTCGAGTTCGATGCCCAGACCCGGGCCGGTGGGGCGCTCGACGTAGCCGTCGGCGAAGGTGAACGTGTCGGGCGCTTCGAGCAGGCGGAGGCGCTGGCTCCCCTCGGGGTCGTGCAGCCCGAGGTCCTGCTCTTGGAGGACGACGTTCTGGGCGGCGAAGCCGACCTGCAGGCTGGCGGCGAACGCCACCGGCCCGAGCGGGCAGTGCGGGACGACGGCCACGTCGAAGGCCTCGGCCATGGCCGCGAGCTTCCGGAGTTCGCTGATGCCGCCGACGTGGGTCACGTCGGGCTGGATGACCGAGACGGCGTCGTCGGCGAAGAGAGACTTGAACTCGTAGCGGGAGTAGAGCCGCTCGCCCGTCGACAGCGGGACGCTGGTCTGGCCGGCGATGCGGCCGTAGCCGTCGCTGTGTTCGGGCGACAGCGGCTGGTCGACGAACATTGGGTTGTACGGTTCGAGCCGGCGGAGTAGTTCGACGGCCATCGGCTTGGAGACGCGGCCGTGGAAGTCGACGCCGACCAGCGCGTCCTCGCCGACGGTGTCCCGCAGCGCCGCGACGCGCTCGACGGCGCGGTCGACGGCCGCGCCGGTCTCCAGCGGGCGGAACTCGCGGGGGTTGTTGAGCTTGAACGCGCGGTAGCCCCGCTCGTAGTCCTGCCGGGCGGAGTCGGCGATGTCGTCGGGGTCGCCGCCGCCGAGCCACTGGTGGACGAGCAGCCGGTCGCGGACGTGCCCGCCCAGCAGTTCGTGGACCGGGACGCCGAGGTGCCGGCCCTTGATGTCCCACAGCGCTTGGTCGATGCCCGAGAGGGCACTCATCAGAATCGGACCGCCTCGGAAGTAGCCGCTCTGGTAGAGCTTCCGCCAGTGGTACTCGACCCGGCGCGGGTCCGCGCCGAGCAGGTACCCCTCGACGAGCTCCGAGACGGCCGTCCGGACGGTTTCGAGCCGTCCCTGTACGATGGGCTCGCCCCACCCGACCGTCCCGTCGCTGGCCTCCAAGCGGAGCAACAGCCACCGCGGGGGCACGGCGAACAGTTCGAAGTCGGTGATTTGCATAGAGGGAGTAACGGCGAGCGGGCACTTGAAACGACAGGCTCGGGGCCGGGACGAGCGGGCGGACACGACGGCGCGACGGGCTGAGGGTATAGATTTAACACGGTGGCGGCGAGTAATTCGACTGTTCGCATGAGTGTAGTCGAGCGTTTCTCCCTCGACGGAGAGACGGCTATCGTCACCGGCGCAGCACAGGGACTCGGCAGAGAGATGGCGAGCGGCCTCGCGGAGATGGGGGCCGACATCGCCATCGCCGACGTGAACCACGAGAAGGCCGCCGAGACGGCCGCCGAACTCGACGGGGAGACGGACGTGGTCGCCGTCGAGGTGGACGTGACCGACGAGGCGTCCGTCGAGGCGATGGTCGAAGAGGTCACCGACCGCCTCGGCCCGATAGACGTGTTGGTCAACAACGCCGGCATCGTCGAGAACTCGCCGGCCGAGACGACGGACATCGACTCGTGGCGGCGCGTCGTCGCCGTCAACCTAGACGGCGTCTTCCTCTGTGCCAAACACGTCGGCCAGCACATGCTGGAGCGGGGCGAGGGCCGCATCGTCAACATCTCCTCGATGTCGGGGTTCGACGTCAACGTCCCCCAGAAGCAGGCCAGCTACAACACCACGAAGGCAGGCGTCAGGATGCTGACCCAGTCACTGGCCGTCGAGTGGGGCGACCGAGGCGTCCGGGTCAACGCCATCGCGCCGGGGTACATGCGGACCGACCTCGTCGACGAGGTGTTGGCGGAGAACCCCGAGATGGAGGAGACGTGGCTGGAGAACACGCCGATTGGACGGCTGGGCCGCCCGGAAGAACTGAAGGAACTGGTCGTCTACCTCGCGTCGGACGCCTCCTCGTACATGACCGGGTCGACGGTGGTCATGGACGGCGGGTACACGTCGCGGTAAGGGGTCGATGGCGGCGGCGACCGGAGCGGCGGTCCCGACCGGTCAGTCAGCCGGGAGCGCGCGCACCCGTTCTTTCGCGCGTTCCCACCCGGCCGTCTCGGCCGGGTCGTACGTCGTCGTCGTGAACGCCGACTCGACCAGCCGGCGGCCCGCGGCGAGGTCCGGCAACGTCCCGGCGGCCAGCGCCTGCGTCAGGACGTTCCCGACGGCGGTCGCCTCGACCGGACCGGCGGTCACCGGCCGCCCGGTCGCGTCGGCGAGACACCGGCAGAACAGTTCGTTGCGGACGCCCCCGCCCCCGAGGGCGATGCGGTCGGGCGGGTCGTCGACGACGGCGTCGAGGGCGTCGAGTTCCAGCGCCGTCTTGGCGACGAGGCTGTCGAGCAGACAGCGGACGACGCCGCCCCGGCCGGTCGGGACGGGCTGGTCGGTCCGGCGGCAGTAGTCGCGTATCTGGTCGGGCATGGGCGCGTCGATGCCGAAGGCGTCGGCGTCGGGGTCGACGAGCGCGGCCCGGGCCGGGGCGTTTCGCGCCGCCGACAGCAGCGTCTCGTAGTCGACGGGGTCGCCGGCCTCGCGCCACGCCTCGCGGCACTCCTCTAACAGGAAGAAGCCGTTGACGTTCTTCAGGAGCCGGACGCTGCCGTCGGCACCGAGTTCGTTCGAGAGGCCGCGCTCGAAGGCGGCGTCGGTGCGGACCGGCGCGTCGCGCTCGACGCCGAGGATGAACCACGACCCCGTGTTGAGGAACGCGGCGTCGTCGTCGAGCGGGAGGCCGGCAACGGCCGCCGCGGTGTCGTGACTGGCCGGGGCGACGATGTCGGGCGTCGTCGGGAGCCCCGCGGCGGCGTCGTCGGCGACGGGACCGAGGCGCTGACCGGGTTCACCCAGTTCCGGGAGCAACCCCGTCGGCAGCGACAGCGCGTCGAGCAGGTCGGTCGCCCACGCGCGCTCGGCCGGGTCGACCATCTGCGTGGTCGAGGCGACGGTCACCTCGCCGCAGTCCCGGCCACCGAGCAGCCGCGACAGCAGTTGGGGCATCATCAGCAGCCGGTCGGCGCGGTCCAGCAGGGCCGGCTCCTCGCTGGCGAGCGTGTGCAGCTGCCAGAGCGTGTTGGGCGTGTTCCAGTTCGTGATGCCGGTGGCCGCGAACAGCCGGCGCTTGTCGACGGTCTCGAACAGCGCCTCGCGGGTGGCCGTCGCCGCCGGGTCCCGGTAGGAGACCGGGTCCCGGATGACCGCGCCGTCTTCGAGGAGGCCGAAGTCGAGCCCCCACGTGTCGACCCCGACGGTGTCGAGGGCGTCGGCCCGCTCGCCCGCGGCCCGGAGGCCGTCGACCATGCGCTCGCGGAGCGCGTCGAGGTCCCAGACGTAGCGCCCGTCGCGCTCGACGGGGCGGTTGCCGAAGCGGTAGACCTCCCGCACGTCGAAGGCGTCGGGGGTCACGCGGCCGAGATAGACCGTCCCGCCGCTTGCGCCGATGTCGATGGCGACGTGGTTCATCTGGCGGGGTTACTCGGTGTAGGCGTCGAGTTTCTCGCTCAGACGCCCCATCTCGTCGTCGGGGAGTACCTCCGGCTCGCCGATGGCGCGGGCCTGATAGTGGATGCGCGCGCAGTACTCGACCATCAGCGCGACGGTGTAGGCGTCGTCGAGGGAGGCGTCGGCGGTCAGGACGCCGTGGTTGCGCAGGAGCGTGGCGTTGAACGACTCGCCCAGCGCCTCGACGGCGGCCTCGCCCAGCGCCTCCGTGGCGTGGGTCTGGTACTCGGCGACGGGGACCTCCGTCCCGGTAAAGGCAAGCAGGTAGTGGGAGGCCGGGATG
Source organism: Haloarcula sp. MBLA0138 (assembly GCF_055632455.1). Classification (NCBI taxonomy): domain Archaea; kingdom Methanobacteriati; phylum Methanobacteriota; class Halobacteria; order Halobacteriales; family Haloarculaceae; genus Haloarcula; species Haloarcula sp. MBLA0138. The sequence continues at coordinate 2,056,972 of NZ_CM145746.1, forward strand.
GACTCGCCCAGCGAGGCGAAGGTCGTCGCGTAGGGCGAGTGGGTGTGGACGACGCCGCCCACGTCGGGCCGGCGGTCGTACACCGCGAGGTGCATCGGGAGTTCCGTCGAGGGGTCGATGTCCCCCTCGACGACGGTGCCGTCGGTGCGGACGATGGGCACGTCCGCCGGCTCGATGTCCTCGTAGGGGACGCCCGAGGGACTGATGGCGATGCGGTCCTCGTCGATGCGGGCGCTGAGGTTCCCGCCGGTGCCGGTGGTCAGGTCGTCTTCGAGCAGGCTGCGGCCGTACTCGCAGATTGCGGTGCGCGTCTCGGAGTGGGGTATGTCGTCGGTCATGTCGGCGTGTCTCTGGTCGGTCGTCGCGGTCGTCTGTCGGGCAGTACGAAAGGGCGGCGGCGCTCACTCGGCGGTCTGCATCCGCTCTTCCAGCGCGACCTCCGCCTCGGCGTCGAGTTGGCGCTGGTGGATGGTCTCGCCGGTGGCGGCGTCGAACAGGTGGACGTCCGCGTCGGGAATCTCGACGTGGACGCGGTCGCCCTCGGCGATGGGGCGTTGGCCGTCGGTCTCGACGACGAACGTCTCCTCGTGGTCCTGCGTCTTGGCCCGGAGGTAGACGTAGGAGATGCTCCCCATGGGCTCGACCACGTCGACGGTCGCCTCGAACTCGTGGTCGGCGTCGGCCCGGTCGTGGAGCACGACGTCTTCGGGACGAACCCCGAGCGTGAGTTCGTTGCGCCCGTCGGCGGACTCCTGCATCCGCTCGGTCAGGTCGAAGTCGAAGCCGTCGGCCCGGAGCGTCCCGCCCTCGACGCGGCCCTCGAAGAAGTTCATCGAGGGCGAGCCGAGGAAGCCGGCGACGAAGCGGTTGGCCGGCCGGTAGAAACACTCCAAGGGCGTCCCGACCTGCTGGAGTTCGCCGTAGTTGAGGACGACGAGCCGGTCGCCCATCGTCATCGCCTCCGTCTGGTCGTGGGTGACGTACAGCGTCGTCACGTCGAGTTCGCTCTGGAGGCGGTTGATTTCGGTGCGCATCTCCGCCCGGAGCTTCGCGTCCAGATTCGACAACGGCTCGTCCATCAGGAAGACGTTGGGGTCCCGGACGATGGCCCGGCCTAGGGCGACGCGCTGTTGTTGCCCGCCCGAGAGCTCCCCGGGCGTGTCGTCGAGCAGCATGTCGATGTCCATCATCTCGGCGGCGTTGCCGACGCGCTGGGCGATGTCGTCGTCCGAGAGGTCGGTCGACATCTTCAGCCCGAACGACATGTTCTCCTCGACGGTCATGTTCGGGTACAGCGCGTAGTTCTGGAACACCATGGCGATGTCCCGAGCGCGCGGCCCGAGTTCGTTGACGACCGTCTCGCCTATCTTCACGTCACCTTCCGTCTGCGTCTCCAGTCCAGCGACGATGCGCATCAGGGTCGACTTGCCGCTCCCGGAGGGACCGACGAAGACGACGAACTCGCCGTCGTCGATGTCCAGAGAGACGTCGTCGACCGCGACGATGGAGTCGTTGCCGTCGCCGAACCGCTTCGTTACGTCGTCTATCGTGATACTAGCCATTATGCGTCCTCCGTAGTGCGGCAGGTGACGCCCGCCGCCGGGGCGCGGTTCGCGGACCGTCCGTTCGCCGTCGCGGTCGCGGTCATTCCTTTATCACCACGCCGAAGCTCAGACCGGCGGCGAGATACTTGTTGACCGCGACGAGGAATATCACCACGGGCAGTATCATCGCCGTCGACGCGGCCGCCAGCATCGACCACTCGATGGAGCGAGAGCCGATGAAGGAGTAGACGTACAGCGTCACCGGCACCGCGTTGAAGCTCGTCAGCACGAGCCCGAACAGCAGCTCTATCCACGCGAAGATGAAGCTGATGATGGCGACCGAGAAGATGCCCGGCTTGGCGGCCGGCAACACGACCTTCCGGAACGACTGGAACCGGGTCGCGCCGTCGACGCGGGCGGCCTCCTCCAGCGTCTCCGGGATGCCGTCGAAGAACGCCTTCATCACCCACACGACCAGCGAGAGGTTGATGCTGACGTACATCAGCACCATCCCGATGCGCGTGTCGAACAGGTTCAGCGCCCGGAAGATGATGAAGAAGGGCAAGACGACGGCGATGGGCGGGAGCATCCGCGAGGAGAGAATCCACACGAGTACGTCCCGCTGCATGGGCACGTCGTACCGCGAGAGGACGTACGCCGCCGGCACGCCGATGAGCAGGACCAACACGACGGACGCGGCCACCATGACCACGCTGTTTGCGAACGCCGCGAGGAACTCGCCTTGCTGGGCCAACTGGATGTAGTTGTAGACGGTCGGCAGGAACAGCCAGTCCGGCGGCAGGGCGTTGGCCTGTCCCGGCGGCTTCAGCGACATCGAAGCCAGCCAGTACAGGGGGAACAACACGACGGCGGACCACGTCAGCAAGACGGCGTGGCGGACGACCGTCACCAGCGTCTCGCGGGTGTCCTTGTCGAGGCGCTGGCTGCGGGTCGCGGAGTCGGCGTCGGTCGTCGCCATCAGTCCCACACCCCCTCGAAGCCGACCTTTGCGATGATGACGTTACACAGCGCGACGACGAGGACGAGGTAGACCACGGCGATGGCCGCGGCCACGCCTATCTGGTTGTTGATGAACATCTGCTCGTAGATGTTGATACTCACCAGTTGGGTCGCCGTCCCCGGACCGCCCTGGGTCAGGCCGTACACCACGCCGAAGGTCCGGAACAGGTCGATGAGCCGGATGAGCATGGCGACGAACACCACGGGCTTCATGTACGGGATGATGACGTGGACGTACCGCCGCCACAGCGGCGCGCCGTCGACCCGCGACGCCTCGACGAGCGTGTCGGGCACCGACGAGAGGCCGGCGTAGAAGATGATGAACATGAACGGCGTCCAGTTCCACGTGTCCAGCAGGATGACCGTCAACAGCGGCACGTCGGAGAGGAAGTTCGGTGCCGCGAACGGGGTCACCGTGGTGATGATGTAGGGGATGATGCCGACCTCGCTGTTCAGCATCAGGCGACCGATGGTCGCCAGCGAGACCGGCGCGACCGCCATCGGAACGATGAACAGGACCCGGTAGAACGACTTCGCGCGCCCGGAGTCGACGCCGGCGACCAGCGCCGCCAGCACGAACCCGAGCAGGCTCTCCAGCGCGAGCGCGCTGACGACGACGGTGATGGTGATGACGAAGGAGTGGAACGCCCCGCCCCGAGAGAAGGCCGTCTGGTAGTTGCTCAGACCGGCGAACTCGGCGGCGAAGACGTTCAGCGTCGGCTCCTCGATGAAGCTGAGATAGAGGTCGTAGGCCCCCGGGAAGAAGGTGATCATGACCATCACCAGCACCATCGGGGCCATGAACCAGTACGGGAGGTACTGGTTCCAGAGCTCGCTCAGCGTCGAGCCGGACTCGTTGGCGGCCGCCTCCGTCTGTGTCGGTGTGCTCATGTGTTGGCTGTGGCTCGTGTGCTGGGGGCGGTCATTCGCTGTAGATGTCCTCGGCTATCTCGGCGGCCCGCGTCATCGCGGCCTCCGCGGACTTCTGGCCGGCGATGGCCCGCTGGAGTTCCTCGGAGTAGCGCTGGCCCCACTGGGGGTACTTCCGGTCGAACGGGTCCGGAGCCGCCGACTCCAGCGATTCGAGCGTGACCTGCGCGAAGTTGTCGCCGACGCGCGAGCGGAACTCGTCGTTCTCCCAGACCGAGCGGCGGACGGAGAACGCGGCGCTGCTGTTCAGGTGCATCCACGTGTTGGTCGGCTCCGAGGTCGCCCACAGCATGAACAGGAAGCCCTGCTCGGAGTTCTGGGCGTTTTTCGACGTGGATATCTGCCAGTTGAACGCGTTGGGCGAGAAGGAACCGTCGGCCGGCCGGGGGGCCTTGGCGATGCCGATGCGGTCCGCGACCGAGGAATCCGACCCGGTCAGCGTGGGCCAGAAGAGGTTGGCGTCGGCGACGATGTGGCCGGTCCGGCCCTCCTGCATCGTGGTGAGCACGTCGGACCACGTCTGCGTGGACGCCCCCTCGGGACCGTAGTCCTGCAGGAGGCTCGTGTACCACTCCGCGGCGTTGATGACGCCCTCGGTGTCGAGCCCGGAGTTCTCCGGGAAACTCTCCCAGAGCTTCGCCCCGTACTCGCGGAGGAAAGTGTTCAGGATGTAGATATTCATCCCGTACCCCTTCTGGCCGCGGCCGGCCGTCCCGACGACGTCGGACTCGTTCTCGTGGATGACGCGGGCGTTCTCGCGGAACTCCTCGAGGGTCTCGGCGACCTCCAAGTCGTGTTTGTCGTAGAGGTCCGTCCGGTAGAACTGGGTCTGGACCTCGACGGTGATGGGAAGGCCGGTCCACGAGTCGCTGTAGCCGCCGCCGTGGGCCTGCCATCGGGAGGCCTCGAAGAGGTCGTTGGGCTGGTACCACTCCTCGTCGTACAGGCTGCTGTCGTTGAAATACGGGTCGAGGGGCTGAATCCACCCCTCGTTCCGGAACTGGTTGACGACCTGGTCCATGTAGAACACGTCGAACTGGCCGGCCCCGGTGCTGACGTCGGTCTGTCGCTTGGTCCGGAACTGCTGTTCGGGGAGGACGTTCCAGACCACGTCGATGCCGGTCAGTTCCTCGAAGACCGGGACCGCGGGCTTGACGGCCGACACCCACGGGTGTTGGACGGCCCCGATGTTGATGGACGACCCCTCGAACTGCCGCCAGTCGATGTCGGCGCTCTGGTACTCGCTGAGCGGGATAGGGAGGTCGCCGCTGCTCGTACTCCCGCCGTCGCCGCCGCCACCGTCGCCACCCGAGCCGCCTGTCTCCGTCCCCGTTCCACCGCGGGTACAGCCAGCGAGGCCGCCGAGCAGTCCGACACCGGTCGCTTTCAGGAAGTTCCGTCTGTTGCGTTCGCTTGGCATATGTTCGTACCTCGTCCCAAAGATATCCGAATCCCCCATAATAAATCTATCCCCTTTCCGCCGTCACGACTGGTCGAACCGGGCCATCGGCGACGGCGTTGGGCGGATCGCCCACCGAAACACGGCCCGGGGTCACGGGGAACCGTTTTGTACCCCAGCGCCGATATCGGAGTCGAGACCGATGTCAACACCACCACTCCTCGACACGCCGTCGGGGAACGCGGTCGTCGTCGCACTGGACCACGGACTCAGCCTCGGCGCGCCCGAGGGGTTCGAGACACCCGAAGAGACGCTCGACGCGGTGTTGCGGGGCGGCCCCGACGGCGTCCTCGTCGGGCCCCACTTCGCCCGCCGCTACCGCGACCGCCTCGACGAGGCCGGCGTCGACGTCGTCGTCACCGCGGACGTAGTGACGTGGTCGACCAGCCCCGGCCGGGACGACGGCGAGGACATCTGGACGCCGGCGTTCGACGCGGACTTCCTGCGTGACCTCGACCCGGCGGGGGTCAAGACCGTCCTCGTGTTCGGCCGCGACGACACCGAGACGTTCGAGCGGAACCTCGCGTACGTCGCCGAACTCGCCGCGGAACTGCGCGGGACCGGCGTCCCGCTGGTCGTCGAACCGGTGATGTGGGGCGAGCGCGTCCCCGACCGGTTGGGGACCGACCCCGACTACGTCGCCGACGCGGCGCGCATGGGATGGGAACTGGGCGCGGACATCCTCAAGACGCCCTACACCGGGAGCGTCGACACCTTCGAACCCATCGTCTCGAACGCCCCCGTCCCGGTGATGATACTGGGCGGGCCAGCCTCGGGGACGACCCGCGCCACGCTGGAGTCCGTCGCCGAGGCGATGGACGCCGGCGCGCGCGGCCTGATGGTCGGGCGGAGCATCTGGAAGGCCGACGACCCGGCCCGCACCGTCGCCGCGCTCGGCGACATCGTCCACGACAGCGCGACCGTCGACGAGGTGTGGGACTGAATCGGGACCCGTCGCCGGTCGGTGACACAGCCACCGCGGGCCGGGTGGTCGTGGAAAGATTTTAATATGAGATATACGCAACTGTTGGCGAGGACCGACGAGACGAGCGACGCGGCGCGTGACACGGCGCGACGCCCGCCCGCCGGCGACCCGTCCTGCGGGGCGCGGCGGACCGTCTCGACCACCGGTCGAAACCAACCATGAGACGCGACCACCACACCCGCGACCAGACGCGAACCGCAGCGGCCAGCCACGAGCGACTCCGGAGGCCGCGAAGATAATGCGCGCGGCGACACTGACCGACGTGGGCGAGATAGCCGTCGAGGAGCGCGAGCGACCGACGCCGAACGACGACGAGGTGCTGGTCCAAGTCGGCGCGTGCAGCGTCTGCATGACCGACTACCACATGTATCACGGCACCTTCCCCGTCGAGACGCCGCTGGTGCCGGGCCACGAAGCCGCCGGGACGGTCGTCGGGACCGGCGCGGACGTGACCGGGTTCGCCGCCGGCGACCGCGTCGCTGTCAACCCGACAGTGCCCTGTAACGCCTGCGCGTACTGCAAGCGCGGCGAGACCCACCTCTGTGAGAACAACACGAGCATCGGCGGGGCCGGTGACACAATCCTCGACGGGGCCTTCGCCGAGTACGTCCGCGTCCCGGCCATCAACGTCGAGGACATCGGCGAGATGTCCTTCGAGCGGGCCGCGCTGGCCGAACCGCTGGCCTGTTGCCTCCACGGCGTCGACCAAGTGGACGTGACACCGGGCGACAGCGTCGCCATCGTCGGTGCCGGACCCATCGGCCTCCTGCTGTTGCAGGCGTTTCGCGCCGCCGGGGCGGCCCCGATAGTCGTCTCCGAACTCGACGCGGAGCGCCGGGAACTGGCCGACGACCTCGGTGCCGACGCCGTCGTCGACCCCGAGGCGGTCGACCCCGAGACGGCCATCCCCGAAGCGGCCGGCGGGAAGGTCGACGTGGGCGTCGAGGCCATCGGGCTGGTCCCGACCATCGAGCAGGCCAACGCCGTCACCGCGAAGGGCGGGTCGACGCTCGTCTTCGGCGTCCCGGGCCAAGACGAGACGCTCGAAGTCAACCCCTTCGACGTGTTCTTCGACGAGGTCGGTTACCGCGGCTCCTACTCGCTGACCACCGATGACTTCCAGCGGGCCGTGACGCTGCTCGAACACGGCCGCGTCGACGCCGACCGCCTCGTCACCGACCGCATCGGTCTCTCGGAACTTCCGGACGCCTTCGACCGCATGGCCGACGCCGAGGGCCTCAAGAACGTCGTCGTCCCCGACGCCGAGTGACCGCGCCGGCAGCTGAACCACCGTAGCGACTGTTTTCGATGGGCTCGACGCCGACAGCGCCGCGAAGGCCCCCTGTCGTCAGCGCCGACTACGGGTGGCCGCCACCGCGTTCTATTGCGTTCATCTCTGCAGAATACGTTGGTTTCTGTGCGTCGGTCGGCGTAAACAGCCAGACATCGCTGATAGTTCATTACATTTCTCGGGCACCCAGAGCGCACGGAGTGGCCGTGTGTTCTGCTCTAGTGAACAGCTTTTTGTCGCCGGTCGCCGTAGCGAGGGCGTATGAGCGACGAACCGACCTACGCGGTCGAAGCGACGGGCACCTCGATTGCGGTGTTGGAGACGCTGGTCGAGCGCGGCGAACCGATGGGCGTGACGGCGCTGGCCGAGCGCGTCGACGCCGCCAAGAGCGTCGTCCACAACCACCTCTCGACGCTGCTCGCGCACGGCTACGTGGTCAAAAACGGCAGCCAGTACCGGCCGTCACTGCGCCCGCTGGCGCTGGGGGACCGAACGCGGGCCGCGATGCCGGTCTACCGGGCGGCCAGACGCGAACTGGGCAACCTCGCGGCCGCGGCCGGCGAGACGGTGACGCTGTTCGGCGTCGAGGACGCCCGCGGCGTCCCGATACGCGTCGCGGTGACGCCCGACGGCTGGGAGCCGCCGTTTCGGGTCGGCGAACGGCTCCCGCTGCACGTCAACGCCCCGGGGAAGGCGATACTGGCGACGCTCCCGGACGACCGCGTCGAGGCGATTCTCGGTGACGGGCCGCTGGCCGCGCCCACCGACGCCACCGTCACCGACCCCGACCAGCTCAGGGACGACATCCGCCGCATCCGCGACGACGGGGTGGCGTTCTGCAGAGGTGAACAGTACGAGGGCGTCGTCGGCGTCGCCGCGCCGGTGGAGTCACTCGGTGACGGCCGCGCCGCCGCTGTCGGCGTCTGTGGTCCCGCGGAGCGCCTGAACCGCCGGTATCTGGAGGAAGACGTAACCGGGCAGGTGCTCAGTACCGCGAAGGCGGTTCAGGTCGAACTCACCAGCGGATGAACGCCCGATAACACAAGTACATCTGTTACTAAGTGAGCGAGACACCGCCGGAAATCGAAGAGAGTAGTCGGCCATTTCGGTTAGACTTCTTCGAGTTTGCCCATACTCCTACAGCTATGTATGTACCTATTGCTAGTTTTCTACTATTTTTGCCAAAGTGCAGTTGGATATTTCTTGACTACTACTGTTTCCCGTATTTTGTTTTCTTATATTACTTCCCCCTCACTATACCCACCAATCCACCTCCAGATTTTGCTCGGCAGCCACTCACACACCGTGTCCCGCTCCGAACCGCTTAAGGCCCCGAGCGGGAAAGTACGGGCAACTCGCTGGACGACGGGCACCAGCGGGCACCTGCGTGTGCAGGTCGGGATGTGAGTCGCCGACCGCGACTTGAACCACACGACGCCCGTGGTGATACACATGGCACGAAGTGCGTACTCGTACATCCGCGACGCGTGGAAGAACCCGAAAGACGGCAAACTCGGCGAACTGCAGTGGCAGCGCCAGCAGGAGTGGCGCGAGCAGGGCGCGGTCGAGCGCATCGAGCGCCCGACGCGGCTCGACAAGGCCCGCTCGCAGGGCTACAAGGCCAAGCAGGGCATCGTCGTCGCTCGCGTCTCCGTCCGCAAGGGCGGGGCCCGCAAACAGCGCTTCACCGCCGGTCGGCGGACGAAGCGACAGGGCGTCACCCGCATCACGCGCCGAAAGGACATCCAGCGCGTCGCCGAGGAGCGCGCCGCGCGGGTCTATCCGAACCTCCGGGTCCTGAACAGCTACTGGGTCGGAGAGGACGGCAGCCAGAAGTGGCACGAGATCATCCTCGTCGACCCCGAACACCCCGCCATCCAGAACGACGACGACCTCAACTGGATATGCGAGGACGACCAGACCAGCCGCGTCTTCCGGGGCCTGACCGGTGCCGGCCGCCGCAACCGCGGGCTGGGCACGAAGGGCACCGGTGCCGAGAAGACCCGTCCGTCGCTGCGCAGCAACGACGGCAAGGGCAAGTAACGCGGTTCTCTCTTTCGTTCGATTCGCCGGCGGCGCTCGCGCCGCCGGCACAAGGGATTTCCCGGGGCCACGAGACCCATCTCCCGTGGACCACGCGTTCGTCTACCGGTGTTCGGCGCTGGTCGTCGGCGTCTGCGTCGCCTACAACGGCCTCGTCGTCGCGCGGGCGGACGGCGTCAGCGTCGCGGCGGGGCTGGCCGCGGTCGTCGGCGGGGCCGCACTCGCCGCGGCGAACGGCTACGCGCTGGCGACCGAGCGGGAGGCCGCGGTCTCGGAGCGCGCCGCGTGGCTCGGTGTCGCCGCCGCGGTGCTGGCGGCGACCGGCACCGTCCTCGGCGCGGCGGGGTGAGCGACGCCGCGGGCCGGGCTACGCCCGGACGCCCTCCGCTCGGTCCATCAGCGTCACGACCGCGACGTGAGGGAGCGTGACGACGGCGACGAAAACCAGATACAGGCCGACCCACTCCGGGACCGTCGCCGGCGGGTTCGGGACGAGACGCCACAGACCCGCGAGCAACGCGAGAGAGGCGAGCGTCAGCGGCGCGGCGTCGCGCGCGAACCGGGCGAACGCGGCCGTCGCGTCGCCCTGCCGCAGCGCCGGGGCGGCCCCGTCGTCGACGACGAGGAGCCGCGCGACGTGGCGCAGCGAGTGCCAGAGACAGAAGTAGACGCCGACGGCCACCACCGGGGGAACGACGGCGAAGAAGAGGGCGAGCCCGACCGTCTCGCCGGCATCGAGTCGCCACCCGCGCAGGTCGTCGGCGCGGCGGTAGCCGACCGCGAGCGTCCCGACGACGAGCAGGCCGTAGCCGGCCGCCAGCGCCGCGCGGGTGTCGGCACGGAACGCCCAGTCCAGCGCCGTCACAGCCCCGGGGGCGAACAGCGCCACGAGGTCGACCGCGACCCGGCGGTACCACGCGGGGAAGGCGAGCAGCGGGACGAGCATCGGCAGGCCGCCGCGGACGGCGACGGTCGCGGCCCGCTGTGGCCCCGAGCGCAGATGGTCGACGGCGGCCAGCGCCGAGAGCGCGTAGCGGTCCCCCTGTCCCCAGTGGAACCACGTGAGGGCGACGAAGAACGCGAACGACAACGCCGGTGCGAGGAACCAGAGGACGGCGTAGAACCCACCGAGAGCGGCGTACAGCCCGAACACGCGGGCGATGGCCCGCCGGTCGGGGCGCTCGTCGCGGGCACGCGCGACCGCGAGGTGGTCGACGGCCCCGTGGGGGAGCCCCAAGAAGACGACGCTCGCGACCAGCGGGGCGTACTGAACGGCCGGCGGGATGGAGACGCCCGCGAGGAACACGGCGGCCAACAGGGCGGTCGCGGCCCACCCGGGGACGAGCGCGGTCCGGCGGAGCGTCGCGCGGGCCGCCGGCGCGAGGCGTGTCACCCCCATCGGTCGGTGAGCCACGCGTACAGGACCAGCCCCTGCACCACGAACAGCGAGGTCAGCAGGAAGAACGCGGCCTCCTCGACGGGCAGGTCGAGCAGCGGGACGGACAGCCCCGTCGTGTACCGGTCCGAGAGCGTCCAGATACCCAGTTCGAGCGCGATGCTGTCGGCGACCCACAGGTACAGCGTCGGGACGGCCGTCCCGACCAGTACCGTCCGCCACTCGGCGACGAGGACGGGCCAGCCGAAGGCCCACTGGAGGGCGAGGATAGGCGCGCTCCAGACGAGCAGCGAGCCGAGATAGAGCCCCGACGGCGCGGCCAGCAGGGCGACGCCGGCGGTGGCGACAACGCCGGCGGCCAGCGCCCCAAGGGCCCGCGTCGGCAGCGACACCGCCAGCGAGGGGGTCGTGTCGACGGGGAACCGTGCGGCCCACAGGCAGACGCCGACGGGTTGGAGCAGGAAGAACAGGTACTCGCCGAGGGGGACCCGCGCGAACCGGGCAAGGACGGTCCCGTCGCCGTACCACCAGACGCCGCGGGCGACGAGGTAGCTGTCCCACGGCGTCGTGTAGACGAACGCGAGGCCGGCCAGCAGCGCGGTCCCCGAGGCGACGACCCGGCGGTCGGCGAGGCGGTAGCGGGCGGTCAGCGCAAGGCCCGCGAGCGCCGGCGCGACCAGCAACGCGTGGAACTGGAGGTAGGTGAGCGCCGCCATGCCGGCGGGCGGGGTCACCCGCGCCACGTCGGGCGGCCGTGCCCGGTGACGTCGGTCGGGGCCGCCGCGGGGCTGCGCTCGGAGACGGCGCTGACGGCGTAGAAGGTCGCCTCGGGGTCGCCGTTGCGCCGCCAGTGCCACCACGTCCGGGCCAGCAGCCACAGGCGTCGCCGGCGGGTCAGTTCGGGCGTCTCGGTCAACACGTCGTACCCCCGGTCGCGGACGAGCCGGTGGTGTTCGGCGTACAGTACCGCCGCCAGCAGGACGCCGAACTGGCAGTCGTCGGGGAGGTAGCGGATGCCGGTGACGCCCTCGCGGTAGAGGTCCTCGGCGCGGGCGAGTTCCGCCTGCATCACGGCTCGGAAGCCGTCGTCGACCTCGGCGTCGGCCAGTTGCTCCTCGGTGACGCCGTGGCGCTCCAACGTCTCCTGTGGGAGGTAGACCCGGCCGTACTCGTGGATGTCCTCGCGCACGTCCCGCAGGAAGTTCGATAGCTGGAACGCCTCGGCCAAGGCGGCGGCGTGGGGCAGGGCCTCCTCGGCCTGTGGCGGGTCCATCACCGCGGTCATCATGTTGCCGACGGCGACGGCCGAACCACGCATGTACTCCCGGAGGTCGTCGAAAGTCTCGTAGCGGGCCTGCGCGATGTCCATTTCCATGGCGTCGACGAAGACGTTGACCTCCTCGTCGGGGATGCCGTGGTCGGCCCGAAGCTCCTGAAAGGCCGCCATCACGGCGGGGTCGTCGGTCGTCTCGGGGTCGGCGTTGCCCAAGGCGGCCTCGCGTATCTGCTCTAACCGCTCGTGTTGGACGTTGGGCGGCGGACCGTCGGGCTGGTCGACTATCTCGTCGGCCACCCGGAAGAACGCGTACATCACGTAGGTCGGGTGTCGGATGCGCTCGGGCAGCAGGCGCGTGGCGAGGTGGAACGTCCGGCCGGTCTCCTGTTGGATCGATTTGCTCGTTTCGATGTTGTCTGAGTGCATTGAGATGTGCGACAGGTCAGTGGGCGAGTGGTTCGGTTCGAGGGCGAGGGAGGCAGTCGGGCGCGACCCCCGATGCGGTCGGGACGGCGAAGCGGTGCGCCCCGGCGGCGGGTCACGGTCGTCCCATCGTCTGCCGTAAAATACGGGGACTGCGACATTAAGGTGTGTACCCAACTGCTTTGGGCGGGGCGGCCCGCGGGCCGCCGGTCGCGGGTCCGGACGCCTCACCACGCCTCGAAGACCTCTTCGAGGAGCTTGCGCTCGCCGGCCCGGAGGTGCTGGTGGAACGTCGACGGACAGATGTCCATCGACGCCGCCAGTTCCTCGCCGGAGACGTCCCGCGGCCAGTCGAAAAAGCCCCCGAGATACCCCTTCCGGAGCGCCGTGAGCTGGCGGTTCGTCAGCCGGTCGTCGAGCGTGGCGAGGAAGGCTCGCCGGGTCGTCGGCGGCTCGTCGCGCTCCCGGACCGACAGCAGTTCCGTGCCGGGGTAGCGGTCCCGGACGTGCTCGACGACGCTCCGGGTGTCGGTCGTCGCCGGGAGCGTGGCCGTGACGTTCGCCCGCCCGGGCTCGACGACGATGTCGCGGGTCTCCGCGCCGCGCTCGGCGAGTACCGAGACCACCGGCGGGTCCGAGACGGTGAACTCGAACAGCGCGGCGTCTTCCGCCGTCGAGACGTGCGTGACGGCGCTGACCTGCGGGTGGTCGCCGGCGACGGCACACAGCGCCGATGGGTCGTCGGTCTCCGCGAGGAAGAACATCACCGTCTCCTCGCCGGCGACGCTCCCGCCGTACTCCATCCGACAGCCCAGTTCGGCGGCGATGTCGACGAAGAACACCCCTTCGGTACCGACCTGTAGTTCGAGTTCGGTGAGGTTGTCGGCGGTCAGCAACCGGCTGGTCTCCGCGGCGTCGAGGGCGGCCGCGACGGTCTGGCCGACGACGCCCAACACCGTCTGCTCGCGGGGGTCGAAGACGTCCTCGCTGTCGGCGTAGACCGTCAGGACGCCGTACAGCGACTCGCCCGAGACCAGCGGGACGGCGGCGACGGAAGCGACCGGGCCGTCGGCCAGTCGCTCGTGTGCCGTCCCCACGTCGCCGGTGCGGACCTGTAGCTCCTCCTCGCGGGCGGCCACGGCGACCGGGTCGTCGTCGTCGAGCGACACCGAGAACCCCCCGTCGCGGTCGGCCGACAGCGCCGCCGGCGCGAGCGTCTCGTCCCGGAGGTCGAACTCCGCAACCCACGCGAACCGGTAGGAGTCGACGCCGGCGAGGCGGTCACAGACCGTCTGCCGGATGGCTTGTGTCGACTCCGCCGTCACCACGTCGCCCAACACGGCCTGGACGAGCCCGTCGACTCGGTCGACGAGGTGGCGCAGTTTCTCCCGCTCGGCCTGTAGCTGCTCGCTACGGCGCTCGGCGGCCAATTCGGCGAGCTTCCGCTGCGTGATGTCGATGTGGGCGACCGCGACGCTCCCGGCCGAGCCGTCGGGCAGTGGCGCGGCCCGCATCAGGAACCACTGCTTCTCCTCGGGCGTGTGACAAGGGTACTCCAGCGTGAACAGGTCCCGTTCGCCGGCGACGACGGCCTCGATGCCATCGACCGCCCGCGAGGCGTACTCGTCGGCCTCGACGTCGGTGGTCTCGAAGTAGTTGACCCCCTGCATCTCGCGGCCGTCGACGTTGGCGAACTCCCGCCACGCGCGGTTCGTGAACAGGATGGTCCCCTCGTCGTCGAGGACGGCGATGTTTATCGGGAGTGTGTCGAGCGTCGAGTGCGCGAGTGTCTCTGGTGCCTTCATTCGGTGACCCCGGCCGTTCCGATACCGCGTCTAGGGGCGGTACCCGGATAAACGTGTGGCCGCCAGCGGTCGTCTGCGACCGGCAGCGCCCGCGAGCCGCCGTCGCGTCTGCGAGAGCCGCCACTGCCGGTGTGGAAAGTTCTAAACCCGGCCGGTCGCTACGTCGAGATATGTTCGGGTCCCGGACCGGCGGGACGACGGTGACCTGCATCGCGTGCGGGGAGACGGTCGAGCGGGCCGACGCCCGCGAGTACGACAAACACGGCGACCGCTGGGACCGCCGGGACAAGGAGTTCGAGTTCCTCTGTAAGGGATGTTTCTCTGAGCTGAGCCGCCAGCCCCGCGACGGGCTCGAGACCACGCTCTCGGCCGCGGGGGCCGGCGAGACCGACCGGCGGACGTTCCTCGAACGGTTCCGGGAACTGTCCGAAGACGGCGTCGAGGGCGAGTAAGCGGCCCGTCCGCACGGAAGGTCGCGCTGGGCTGTCGCCCGCGCCGGCTCAGTCGTCGCCGGCCGCGCGCTCGCCGTCGGCCAGTTCCGCGGCGAGGTCGCGGTCCGAGCGCGGCCCGTCGAGTTCCACGTCGGGCAGGAGGTCACGGAGGTATCGGCCAGTGTGGGACGCCTCCGTGCGGGCCACGTCCTCTGGCGTGCCCGTGGCGACCAGTTCCCCGCCGTTCTCGCCGCCCTCGGGCCCGAGGTCGACGACGCGGTCGGCGTTTTTCACGAGGTCGAGTTCGTGTTCGATGACGACGACGGTGTTGCCGTCGTCGGTCAGCCGGTGGAGCACGTCGATGAGCTTTCGCTCGTCGGCGGGGTGAAGGCCCGTCGTCGGCTCGTCGAGCAGGTACAGCGTCTCGCCGGAGTCTTTCTTGCCCAGTTCCTCGGCGAGCTTGATGCGCTGGGCCTCACCGCCCGACA
Organism: Haloarcula sp. MBLA0138; assembly: GCF_055632455.1. Lineage (NCBI taxonomy): Archaea > Methanobacteriati > Methanobacteriota > Halobacteria > Halobacteriales > Haloarculaceae > Haloarcula > Haloarcula sp. MBLA0138. The sequence goes on from NZ_CM145746.1 coordinate 2,072,063, forward strand.
GCGTCGTCGAGGGCTGGCCCAGCGTCATGTAATCCAGTCCGACATCCTTGAGCAGTTCCAGCCGGCGGCGGATGCCGGGGTGGCTCTCGAAGAAGTCGTAGGCCTCGGCGACGGTCATCTCCAGCACGTCGGCGATGGTCGCGTCCTTGTAGGTCACGTCAAGCGTCTCGTCGTTGTAGCGCGCGCCGCCACACTCCTCGCAGGGCACCTCCACGTCCGAGAGGAAGTTCATGTCGATGGTGACCGTCCCCTGTCCGCCACAGGCCTCACACCGGCCGCCCTTGACGTTGAACGAGAAGCGGCCCTTCTCGTAGCCCCGCTGTTTGGCGAGGCTGGTCTCGGCGAACAGTTCGCGGATGTGGTCGAAGACGTTCGTGTAGGTGGCGGGGTTCGACCGCGGCGTGCGGCCGATGGGCGACTGGTCGATGAGCCGGACCGTCTCTATCTCGTCGATACCCTCGATGGCGTCGTGTTCGCCGGGGTTCACGTCGGTGTCGTTCATCCGGCGAACGAGGCCCTTGTAAAGCACGTCGTGCATCAGCGTGGACTTCCCGGAGCCGGAGACACCGGTGATAGCGGTGAAGGTCCCGAGCGGGAACTCGACGTCGAGGTCCGCGAGGTTGTGCTGGCGCGCGCCCCGGACGGTGAGGTGGCCGTCGGCGTCGCGGCGTTCGTCGGGGATCGGAATCGACCGCTCGCCGGCGAGGTAGTCACCGGTGACGGAGTCGTCGGCGGCTATCAGCTCCTCCTGTGGCCCGTTGACCACGACTTCGCCGCCCCGCTTGCCGGGGCCGGGCCCCATGTCGATGACGTTGTCGGCCCGGCGCATCGTCTCGGTGTCGTGTTCCACGACCAGCAGGGTGTTGCCGAGGTCCCGAAGCTCTTCGAGGGTGTTCAGCAGACGGTCGTTGTCCCGCTGGTGGAGGCCGATGGAGGGCTCGTCGAGGACGTACAACACGCCGACGAGCCCGGAGCCGATCTGGGTCGCCAGCCGGATGCGCTGGCTCTCGCCGCCCGAGAGGGTGGCGGCCTCACGGTCCAGCGTCAGATATTCGAGGCCGACCTCCTGCATGAACCCGAGCCGGGCGCGTATCTCCTTGAGAATCTCCGCGGCGATTTTGGTGTCCCGGGCCGAGAGGGCCGACTCCATGGCCTCGAAGTGGGCCGCGGCGTCGCCGATGGACATCTCGTTGACCTCGGTGATGGCGACGCCGTCGACGAGGACTGCCCGGGACTCGGCTTTCAGCCGCGTCCCCTCGCAGGCCGGGCAGGTCGTCGTCGCCATGAACTCCTCGATGTGCTCGCGGGCGCGGTCGGAGTCGGTCTCGACGTGGCGGCGTTCGAGGTTCGGAATCACGCCCTCGAAGCGCTCGGTCTTCTCGCGGGTGCCGTTTTTCGTCGTCCACTGGAAGTGGACGGGGCCGTCGGTGCCGTAGAGGAACTGCCGGCGTATCTCGACGTCCAGTTCCTCGAAGGGGGTCGACAGCGAGACGCCGAAGTGGTCGGCGACGTTGTCGAGTTGCCGGGAGTAGTAGGTCCGGTCGTAGCTCCACGGCTCGAAGACGTGTTTGAGGGGTTTGCTCGGGTCCGTGACCACGAGGTCCTCGCTGACCTCCTTAGTCTCGCCCAGCCCCTCGCATTCCGGACAGGCCCCGTGAGGGGAGTTGAACGAGAACGAGCGGGTCTCGACCTCGCTGATGTCGATGCCACAGTGGGTGCAGGCGAGGTCCTCCGAGAGTTCGACGACGAGGCGGTCCGCGTCGTCGGCGTCGTCCCCGTCGGCGAGGTCACCGGTCGAGCGGGCCGTCGACCCGCCGAGGGCCTCGCTCGCGCCCTCGGGCGGGTCCGGGACGACGACCTTCAGCGTCCCGTCGGCTTCCGCCAAGGCCGTCTCGACGGAGTCGGTGATGCGCGAGCGGGCGTCGGGCGAGACGGTGACGCGGTCGACGACCACGTCGACGGTGTGGTCGTAGTTCTCGTCTAACTCGGGGCGGTCGAGCGTCAGGTCGTAGGCCTCGCCGTCGACCTCGACGCGGGCGTACCCCTCGCTCACGAGGTCGTCGAACAGGTCCTCGAAGGCCCCCTTCTGGTCGCGGACGACCGGCGCACACAGTTTCGCGCGGGTTCCCTCGGGCAGTTCCAGCACGCGCGAGACCATGTTCTGTGCGGACTGCTCGCCGACCTCGCGGCCACACTCCGGGCAGTGGGGGGTTCCCACGCGGGCGTACAGCAGGCGGAGGTAGTCGTGGAGTTCGGTGACGGTCCCCACGGTCGAGCGGGGGTTGTTGGCGGCGTTCTTCTGGTCGATGGAGATGGCCGGCGACAACCCCTCGACGTTCTCGACTTGGGGTTTGTCCATCTGTCCGAGGAAGTTCCGGGCGTAGGCCGACAGGGACTCGATGTACCGGCGCTGACCCTCCGCGTACACCGTCTCGAAGGCCAGCGAGGACTTGCCCGACCCCGAGAGCCCGGTGACGACGGTCAGCTCCTCGCGGGGAATCTCCACGTCGACGTCCTTGAGGTTGTGTTCTTCGGCACCCGTGACCTCGATGACGTCCTTGCTCATCTATGGGGTCCCCAAGGCCGGCGGGGGTGAAACCCTGTCGGTTGTCGCCCGGGGGTTGAAGTGTCGAGCCGGTATCAGACAACCCGTGAGTGGGACCTCGAACTACGACATCGCGGGTATCGAACTGACAGACGACACCTACACCGTCGAGCAGAGCCTCGTCCGGAACAAATACAAGGCGATGGACGCCGCCGGGAACGTCGTCCTCCGGGGGAAACAGAAGATGTTCAAGCTCAAAGAGCAGTTCCCCTTCGTCGACGCCGACGGCGACGAGGTGTTCGAGGTCAGGGCCGGCGGCATCGTCGACGTGGCCGGCAACTACGTCCTCACCGACAGCGAGACGGGCGAGGACATCGTGGTTCTCGACAACGACTACTCCATCCTGCAGGACACGTGGACGGTCCGGGACGCGGAGACCGAGGCCAAAATCGCCAAGATAGACTCCCGCGGGGCGATGGTGACGCTGGCGCGGAACACCCTGCCGTTCGGCAACTGGATTCCCCACAAGTACGAGATAACCGACGCCGACGGCGACCACGTCGGGAACATCGACGGGGAAGTCTCGTTGCGGGACCGCTACACCATCACCGTCGACGACGCCAGCGACGTGCCCAAAGAGCCAGTCGTCGCCGCCGCGATGGTCATCGACGCCATTCAGGGGAACTGACCGGAAGCCTTCTCACCGTCGCTCCCCGACGGGGGGTATGCGCCGCCGGACAGCCATCCGGACGCTCGCGCTCGCCGGGGCGGGCGGTCTCGGGGCGACGCGGGCGCGCGGCCATCCGACGCCGACTGGGGACGACAGCCGCGGAACCGACGGGACCGCGACGGCGACGGGGAGCGGTCCACTGGGACGGCTCGACCTGCCCGCGGCCTACGAAGTCGTCACGAGCCCCGACGGCCACACGGCCTACGTCGCCACCGGCGACGGGGTGGTACTCGTCGACCTCGTCACGCCGACGGCCCCGCGCGTGCTGGCCGAGCGGACCGGGCTGCTCGCCGACGCCGCGGACGGCCCGCTCGAACGGATACAGGACCTCGCGCTCGCCGACGGCCGCCTGCTCGTCGCCGGGCCGGCCCACCCGACCGAGGGCGTCGCCGGCTACGTCGTCTTCGACGTGACCGACCGGCGGAACCCGACGCGGACGGCGGCCGCGACGACCGGGACGCGAATTCACAACTGCGACTTCGACGGCCAGTACGCCTATCTCACGGGCAACGGCCGCGAGGGGAACCCGCTGGTGATAGTCGACACCGAGACGGGGCGGGAGGCGGGGACGTGGTCGGTCCGCGACGCCGACGCCGGCTGGGCGGACGTGCCGACCGGCCTGTGGCCGCTCCACGACGTGTGGGTCCAAGACGGCCGGGCCTATCTGGCGTACTGGGACGCGGGGACGTGGATAGTCGACGTGTCGACGCCAGGCGACCCGGGACTAGTCTCGCGGGTCCGCGGGCGCTCGCCCGAGGCGCTGGCCGACCTCAACGACGCCGGCGACGAGCGCACGGAGCCGCCGGGCAACGACCACTTCGTGACGGTGAACGGGGACGCCACGCTGCTGGGCGTCGGCGGGGAGTCGTGGGCCCTCGGCGACGACGGCGACGGCGGCCCCAGCGGCATCGAACTGTTCGACATCGCCGACCCGACCGACCCCGTCTCGCTCACGACGGTCGCCCCGCCCCCGACCAGCGACCCCTCGCCGGGGGGCGTGTTGACGACCGCCCACAACTTCGAACTGACCGACGGTCGCCTGTACTCGGCGTGGTATCAGGGCGGCGTCCGCGTCCACGACCTCTCGGACCCGAGCCAGCCCCGCGAACTGTACGCGTGGCGCGACGGCGACGAGGCCGCGTGCTGGACCGCACAGCGGGCGGCGGGGTCGTTCGTGGCGACGAGCACGGACGCCACCGGGGGCGTGGACCTCCAGCCGCGGCTGTACGCGTTCCCGGACCCGGCGGCCCCGGCACCGACGGCCAGCGACACGCCCACCGACGAGGGGGAAAGCGCCGGTGCCGCCGGCGACGGGTTCGGCCCGCTCGCGGCGCTCGCGGCGCTGGGACTCGGCGCGTGGCGGGCGCGAGAGGCGTAGTCAGTTCTTCGCCCAGTCCAGCGCCGCGTCGCGGTCGTCGCTGGTCATCGTCTCGACGCCCATCTCGGAGACTTTCCCCTTCAGGGCGAGGTTCTTGATGCCGTCGGAGACGATGGCCCACTTCGTGATGCCGTGGCCGGCACCGACCTCGGCGGCCTCCTGTGCCTTCTCGAAGACGTCGGCGCTCAGCGAGGCGTCCATCTGGAGGACCGAGAGGTGCGCGTCCACGCGGTTCTGGGTCGCCAGTTGTTCGAAGCGCTCGTTGACGCGCTCGTACTCCTCGCGGTCCGAGGGCATCCCCGAACCGAAGTCCGCGACCAAGACGTTGTCGTCGACGTACAGTTGCCAGTCCGACATACTACTGACTGTGTCGGCATCTGAAGTATTCGTGATACCCAACTACGTAGGTTCGAGGGCGCTCGCCACCGCGGCGGCGACGCTGCGGGCGCGCTCGGCCAGCGAGTCGGGGACGTGGCCCCGGTCGACGGCGGCGTCGAGTTCGTCGTCGTCGACCCGCTCGACGGTGCCGTCGCGGTGTTTCACCACGTCGACGTGGAGGTCGACGTAGCGCGCGCCGTCGGGGAACACCTCGACGGGGGTACAGACGTTGACGTAGGTCCCCTTGCGCTCGCCGTCGGCGTCGCGGTAGACCGTCGGGTACCACCAGCGCCCCTCCTTGAGTTTGGTCTCGGCCACGTCGCCGGCGGTCTTCGGGACGCCCAAGGCGTCGTACTCGCCGCCGGCCGACATCTCGCGTTCGAGGGTAACGGTGCCGTCGGGGTCGACGGCCGCGACGGTACCACTCGACAGTTCGACGAGTCGCCCGTCGGGCTTGCCGTGGCCGATACCCAGCGAGTCGCCGACCCGCGGGCCGAACTGGCGGGCCGTGACCGCGAAGGGGAAGTCCACCTCGCCGTCGGCGTCGGGGTCGGGACACAGCGCCTCGACGTAGTCGACGGCGGCGCTGGCGGCCTCGCTGCCGGCCTTCACGCGGTGGTGGCCCGGCATCGTCTCGGTGACGGCGCGGCGGTGCTCGTCGAGCGCGAAGCGGCTCTCGCGGCCGAACCACGCCCACGTCGTCGCGGGGTCGACCCAGTAGGGACCGGGGTCGCGGTCGGCCGGCGGGGCGGCGTCGGCCAGCGCGCCGTCGAGGGCCGCGGCCCGCTCGTTGGCCGCCCGCAGGGCGTCGGCCAAGGCCTCGAAGGCCGCGTCGTCGCTGGCCCGCTCCCACGAGACGCCCCACCCCTCGCGGGGGTCGGCGGCGACCACGTCGAGCATCGCCGGGCCGCTGGCGTCGGGCGTCGACCCGCCCCGCACGAGCGAGAGGAGGTCGCCCCGGACCGCGACGGTCGTGTCGAGGACCGGCCGGTCGCCGGCCCACGGCGGGGCGTCGTCGACGACCTGCACGCGTAGGCGGTCGCCGGTCTCGACCCGGTCGTCGCTGTTACCGTAGGGGAGATACCCCTCGGCGTCACCGAGGTCCACGACCGCGCCGCCGCCGAGCGTCTCGGTGACCGCGCCGGCGTAGACGGCCCCCTCTGGCGTGGCGCTGTCCCACCGGAGCGTGTCCCGACCGAGCGTCGAGAGGGCGTCCGTAACCGCCGCGACCGTTTCGGGGTCGCCGCCGACGCCGACGCCCTGCCGGTCGTCGGTGGTCGTCACGACCGCGTCAGCCCGCGCCGTGTCGAAGTCAGCGTCGAACCGGGCCTCGATGGGGCCGGAGGCCTGCACCACGTCGACGCCGCGCTCGGTCAGCAGGCGGGTCAGCGCCGTCGCGTAGATGCCCCGGACCTTGACCGTCATAGCGCGTCGGGGTCGCGGGCGAACCGGACCCGCGCGTCGACGGTCGGCCCGAGCGTCAGTTCGACCCGCTCCTCGGAGAGGACGCGCCCGCCCTCGACGGGGACGCCCCACGAGTCGAAGCGGAGGTAGCCCCGGAGGTCGTCGGCGTGGGTGAAGAGGTCCAGATACTCGACGGCGTGTTCCTGTACGTCGGCGGCGCTGTGGGCCATCTCCATGTCGGAGTAGACGGTGTCGACGTCCGCGAAGAAGGCTTCGAGGTCGGCGGCCGCGTCGTCCGTCGCCGCGACGACGGCCTCCGAAGCCGCCTCGATGGTCTCCTGTGCGACGCCGGCCTCGCGCAGTGCCCGCTGTTCGCGCTGTGTGAAGTGCATACCCGCGCTTGTGCCCGGGGGATAGAAAACGTCGCGTTACGCCAGCGCGTTCAGCACCAGCACCAGTCCGCCAAAGAGGACGCCGAAGGCGACGATGGTGCGCGGGTCGATGCGGATGGTGTTGCTGTCCTCGGCGTCGAAGTACCGGACCAGTCCGGCACTGGACATCAGGCCGCCGCTGTCGCTGCTCATACACGTCACTGTTCCCTACCTCGGAGTAAGCCTTTCGGGTTCCGCTCGTGCCCTCGTCGGACCAACATGGATAACCCTTATCTGAGCGCACGGGCAAGGTTTGAGGGAGTACCATGACGGTCACGCTGAAAGACTTCTACGCCGACTGGTGTGGGCCCTGCAAGACCCAAGACCCCATCCTCGAAGAGTTGGAGGAAGAGTGGGGCGACGTGGAGTTCGAGAAGATAAACGTCGACGAGGAGCAGGACGTCGCCAACGAGTACCAAGTGCGCTCGCTGCCGACGCTGGTCGTCGAGAACGACGACGGTATCATCGAGCGCTTCGTCGGCGTCACGCAGGCCGACGACATCGAGGACGCGCTCCAGCAGGCCTCGGCCTGACCGCGCGGTTGGCCCGTCGTTTTCGCGGCTCGCTCGACCGATAGCCCCGGCGACGGCGCTACTGGAACCGCACGCCGAGGTCGTGCATGCCGTCGTTGTGGCGGGCGACGTTGATGAGCAGCGGCGTCACCGCCTCGACCTCGGCGGCGTTTTCGAGCGGGCCGCCGTCGAGCGCCCGCAGGCCGTCGATGGCCTCGGCCAGCTCCGAGACGGTGTCTTTGGCGTCGGTGTCGTCGCCGACGACGACGGTGTCCCAGTCGAGGTCGAGGTCGAGATTGGCGAGTCGGCCGGCCGCGAGGTTGTGGAACGCGCCGACGACGGGGGTATCGTCGGGGGCCGCTTCGGCGGCCAACCGGGTGACGCTGCCGGCACCGGGCCGGTTGTAGTGGAAGCCGTCCTCGTCGCGTTTCATGCCGACCGCCGGGGCGACCAGCACGGCGTCGTCGAGTTCGTCGGCGACCGACTCAACGGTGTCGGTGAGGTGGTAGGCGGGGACGGCGGCGACGACCACGTCGGCGCGGGCCGCGGCCGCGGCGTTGTCGAATCCGTCGACGGTCACGTCCCGGCCGCGACTCGACAGCTCGGTCTCGTACTCCTCGGCCTTGGTCTCGGCCTTCTGTTCGTCGCGGGAGCCGACGATGACGCGGTGGTTCGTATCGTAGGCCCACCGGAGGGCGAGGCCCTCGCCGATGTCGCCGGTGCCGCCGAGTAGGGCGATGTCCATGTGGGTGGCGTGGGGCGACCGGCGAATAAGCGTTGCGCGACCGGTGGTGCTTGCCTACGTGTAGGCCGCCCACGCCGCGTCGAAGCCGCCGCCGTAGGCGACGTAGAGGGCGGTGGAGGTCCCGCCGACGAACGCGACTAGCTGGAAGCCGACACCGAGGATTCCGGCGGTGCCAAAGAGGAGGTCGAACAGCGTCGCCAGCGTGACGGTGGCGACGAACAGCGAGAGGACGTACATCGCCACCCGCCCCGGTCGGTGGGCGTCGTCGAAGCGGTCCGCGTACCGCCGCATCGTGAGGTAGGCGCCGGCGGTGCCCCCGAGGAAGAAGGCGACGGTGTACAGTTGGATGAACGCGATGGGGAGCCTGACCGACGCGCTCCCGACGATGCCGGTCCAAACCCCGACGAGCAGCGCCCACGAGGCGGTGGGGAGTCGTCGCATAGCGGCCTCTCGCCCCCGAGACCCAAATCGGTGCCGCTTGCGGGCGGCGGGGCCGCCGCGAGCGGACGGCCGGGCGTGTGGCCCCGCTTCAGTCCAGCAGGTCGGGGAGGGCGTCGACGTGGTCGACGACGGCGCTGGCCCCGGCGTCGGCGAAGGCGCGTCGCCCGTCGTCGCCGGTCAGTCCGCCGGTGAGGACGCCGACGCCGTAGTAGACGCGGGACTCGTCGGCCGCGTCGGCGTTGACCGCGGTGCGCACGTCGTCGAGGGTGTCCCCCGCGAAGGCGACCCGCTCGGCGTCGAAGCGCTCGGCCAGCGTCGTCAGCGCGCCGGGGTCGGGTTTGCCGGCCGCCCAGTCGTCCATCGTGAACCGGCGGTCGTCGGGCAGGTCGAGGCCGGCCCGCTCCATGGCGATGTCGGCCTCGGCGGCCGGGCGGCCGGTGACGACGCCGATCGCGTAGCGCTCGGCCAGCGCGTCGAGGGTCGCCGGCGAGACTAGCACCGGTTCGTCGTGGACGTAGCCCGGCGCGTCGAAGGCGGGGTCGCCGCCCTCGATGTCGCGGTACAGGTCGCTCCCGAGATACAGCGTCTGGAACACCTCGCGGAGGCGCTCGGGGTCCCACGCCGACAGCACGCGGCCGGCCGCGGCCTCGTCGAGGCGGTCCCGGACGACGGCCTCGGCGGCGTCGATACCGCCCCCGCGGGCCGCGACGGCGTCGGTGAACTCGGCGACGGCGAGCTCCGTCTCGGCGGCCGCGAGGACGTACAGCGACGCGGCGTCGGTCAGTTCCCAGTCGTTGTTGAAGCCGCCGGCGTTCTTGAACCGCTGGACGGCGTCCCGGTCGACGGTGTCGCCGTACACCCGTTCGACGGTCTCGACGATGGCCCGCCGGTAGGAGTCGGCGACGTCGACGAGTACGCCGTCGATGTCGAGGACGACCGCGTCTACGTTCATGCGAGGGCGGTGGCGGCGCTCGTTCAAGCGCCTTACCATTCGCCGCGGGTCGCGGGGCTGTCGGGGAGCCGGCCCGACTCACCCCGGGCCGTCGGTCGGCCGGTACAGCGTCTCGCCGCCGGGGAGCTGTTCGGGGTCGGCCGGCACCGCCGGCTGGTCGGCCCCGAGGGTGGTGAACCGGCAGTCGGCGTCGACCCGGCGGGCGACCGCACGGACGGGGCGGTGTAGCTCCGGCGGGAGGTTCCGGGCGTAGACCACGTCGACGCCGTCGTACACCGAGAGGTCGGGGTCGGTCACGTCGTCCCGAACGAACCGGACCCCGTCGGGCACCGCCTGCGGTTCGATGTCCGTCGCGGTCACGGCGACCCCGCGAACGGCCAGTTCGTCGGCCACGCCGGGGCGGACGCCGACGCCGACTTCCACCGCGCTGTCGGCCGATTCCAGCCGATTCACGAGGGCCGTCTCGGGGTCGCTCACGTCGGGATATTTATGAGACGCTGGCGCATATGCGTTCGCATGCACGTCGACATCGTCCCGGTCGGCGAGGTCTCCGCGCAGGTCAAACGCGAGGCCTCGGAGGGACTCCGCTCTGTCTACGACTGCGAGGTCTCTATGCACGAACCGCAGTCGGTGCCCGCCGGTGCGTACGACACGGACCGCGACCAGTACCGGGCCGAGGAGTTCATCGACCTCGCCCGGCGGACCGGGGCGGGCGGGAAGAACATCGCCATCACGCCCAAGGACCTCTTCTACCGGCGTCGCAACTACGTCTTCGGGCTGGCGTATCTCGGCGGCTCCGGCAGCGTCATCTCCACCTACCGCCTGCAGACCTCCTCCGACGGCGGCTTCTCGAACCGCTCGGCCGGCGAGATATTCTCCCAGCGGGTCCGCAAGGAGGTCGTCCACGAGGTGGGCCACACCCTCGGGCTGGAACACTGCGACAACAAGCGTTGCGTGATGAATTTCTCGCCGACGGTCCGGCAGGTCGACGTGAAGGAAGTCTCGCTGTGTGGCACCTGTCAGCGCCACGTCCTCTGAGCGGTGAAACCGCCCGACAACGGCTACCCATACTAGTTAGGACGTGTGCCTAATACGACCCTTCGTGTAGCCGGAGACGCAATGAGCAAGAGCCAACCGAACGACCGAGCCGAGGAACTCGGCGATATCTTCGTCTCGGTCACCGGTGGCGAATCGGTCACCGAACAGCAGGACGACGCGCCTGCCGACCGGGAAGTCAGTCCCGACGACGAGCTGGACCCGACGGAGGTGGCTGACGGGCTCGACGACGCCGTCGCCGGCACCGAGACCGGCGACACCTCGGACCCCGCCGCGTAGCGACGCCCCGCCGGTGCCGGCGTCGGGCGTCACTTCCGTAACATCTTGTCTAGTATCGACAGCGAGGAGCCACGCCCGTAGCGCCGCCGCGGCGCGAGACGCCCGAGGACGGCGCTAATCCGGCGAGTAGTAGTACTCGCCGGCGTTTTTCTGCTCGCGGTCCAGTTGCGACCCCGGCTTGTTGATGCGGGGCCGCGAGGTCCGCTCGTCCCGGCGGAAGGTGATGTCGAGGTTCGAGAGGAACTCGTTCATCCCCTCACGCATCCCCTGTGGCGGGGCGGCGTGGCCTTCGCGGGCGGGCTCGCCGTCGAAGACCAGCAGGCGGTCGGCCAGCAGGTCTATCATGTAGATGTCGTGGTCGATGACCATCGCCGTGGCGTCGTGGTTCTCGGCGTAGCGGCGGATGGCCGAGGTGGCGAGCACCCGCTGTTCCACGTCCAGATGCGCCGACGGCTCGTCGAGCAGGTAGAGGTCGGCGTCCTTCGAGAGGCAGGCCGCGATGGCGACCCGCTGGCGCTCGCCGCCAGAGAGGTCGGTGAGTTGCTGCTCCATGATTGCCTCCAGTTGGAGCGGCTGGGCGATTTCGGTGTTCCAGTACGAGGAGCCGAAGTCGTCCGTGATGGAGGCGAGGAAGGCGTCGACCCGCATCGGCTGGTCGATCTCGATGTACTGGGGCTTGTAGGCGATGTCGAGTCGCGTGTCGACCGCGCCCTCCGTCGGGTCGAGGCGGCCGGCCAGCATCTTGGCGAACGTCGACTTCCCGATGCCGTTGGGGCCGACGACGCCGAGCACCTCGCTCTCGCGGATGGTCCCCGCGTCGACGGACAGGGAGAACTCGCCGTCGCCGTAGCTCTTTGCGAGTTCGGGGTACTCGATGACCACGTCGCCGGCCGAGGCGGTGCGGGGCGCGTGTTCCTCGAACTCGATTTCGGTCTGGCGGACCCGCATGTTCTCGTTCTCTAGGTACCCGGAGAGGTACTCGTTGATGCCGTTCTTGACGGACTTGGGCGACGTGATGATACCGAACGCGCCGGGGGTCCCGTAGGCGACGTGGATGTTGTCCGCGAGCAGGTCGAGGATGGCGAGGTCGTGTTCGACGACGAGCATCGACCGGTCGCCGTCGTCGGCCAGTTCGCGGATGAGCCGCGCGGCGGTCATCCGCTGGCCGATGTCGAGGTACGGCGTAATCTCGTCGAGGAAGTAGAAGTCGGCGTCCCGTGCCAGCGTCGCCACCAGCGCGACCCGCTGGAGTTCGCCGCCCGAGAGGTCGTCGATGTGGTTGTCGACGACGGGGCGGATGCCCGTTTGTTCGATGAGATAGTCCAGTTCCCCGCGCTCGTCGGTCTGTTCGAGCAGCTGGCGGGCCTTCCCGTCGAACTGGTCGGGGATGCGGTCGACGTACTGGGGTTTGCGGGCGACGGTCACGTCGCCGTCCCGGAGCTGTTCGAGGTAGTCCTGCAGGGCGGTCCCGCGGTACTCGTCTAACACGTCGTCCCAGCCGACGGGGTCGCCGTAGCGGCCGAGGTTGGGCTGGAGTTCGTCCGCGAGGATGCGGACGGCGGTGGTCTTCCCGATGCCGTTGGGCCCGAGGATGCCGGTGACCTGCCCCTCCTGTGGTGCGGGCAGGCCGTACAGCGAGAAGGCGTTCTCACCGTAGCGGTGGACCGGCTCCTCGTCGAGTTCCTGCGGGAGGTTGATTATCTCGATGGCGTCGAACGGGCACTTGTTGACGCAGATACCACAGGACTCGCCGAGACAGATCTCCTCGGAGATGCGGACTTGGTCGGGCTGGCCCTCGAACTCCTCGCCCTCCTCGTAGGCCTCGCCCCGGGGGACGATACACTCCTTCCCGCTCCGGTTGGGCGGGCAGTAGTTCATGCACTCGTAGTTACAGCGGTCGGGCTGACACCGGTCTAGGTCGACGACCGCGATGCTGTCCTCGGCCACGGTTACACCCCTGCTGTCAGCAGGATGCCCCACGAGACGAACCACAGCGCGAAGGTCATGAACGCGACGTAGAGGACGTCCTTCGTCGAGAGGTCGTCCGTGTCGATGCCGACGAGCCGCAGAAGCGGGAACTGGGCCACGACGGCGGCCGCGACGACGAGCACCCCGGTCACGTCGGTCGCGCCGGCGGCGACGGCGTTGGAGACGAACGCCGCGCCGATGCCGGCCACTGCCGTTATCGTCGTGACGGTCAGCCCGCGCATGTGCGAGCTCATGCCGTCCGCCGTGTCGGTAGCCATACCTCCCTCTCGACCACCCGCAACCAAAAGGTGCGTGGTTCTCCGACGGCCCCGTTGTCCCGCCTGCGGGCCGTCAGCGGCGGTCTGTCGAGCGGACTCCTCAATCTTTATGCATCCGGCGCTATTCGGTGTTGGTAATGACGGAAACCGATGGGGAGGCCATCGCAGATCTTCCTCCGAGCGCGAAGCTCGTGTACAAGGTGCTGGAGTACGACGGGCCGCTGACCCAGAAGGGCATCGTCGAGGAGTCGATGCTCTCGGCCCGCACCGTCCGCTACGCGCTCGAACGGCTCGACGAGGTCGGCGTCATCGAGGAGGACGTCTACTTCGCCGACGCCCGGCAGAACCTCTACGAGATTACCGACCGACCGACCGAACAGGCCGACGCCGCCGTCTCGGACTGACTACTGCGCCTCTCTCACGTCGTATCCACAGGCCGGACAGTTCTGCCGCGGGTTCTCGAAGGTCAGCTGACAGAAGCCACACTCGTAGCTCCGCGTCCCCGACACTCGGGCGCGGATGTGGCTCCGGATGCTCATGCCAGTTCCCCGCAGTCCAGACAGCGCGCCCGGTCGGCCGACGGGTCGAAGACCAGCGCGACCTCGCCGCAGTTGTGGCAGTAGCGGTCGTCGGCAGTGAGTTCGCCGGCGCTCCGACCGGCGGCCGTGTGTGAGTCAGTAGCTCCCATACCACGTTCGACGGCGAGGCGATACAAAAGTGTATGGCCATACGTATCGTTATACCCTTATACAGTAGACATTCTTCTATATTTTTGCCAGCTACTGCATTGTTTAGCCCACTTTCCTCGGATAATATGGCGATGTCGCCCATTCGTTTTCGAGACGTGAAATCGGGGACCGTCGGCCCACGGTGAGGGGTTTTTGTCGCCGACGGGCCTACCCGTGGCCATGCGCGACACGGAGCGACGGGAGGCGGGGTTCGAGCGCCGGACGCCGGTCGACGACGCACTGTCGGCGCTACTGGGGGCGATACAGCCACACGAGCGGACGGAGCGGGTCCCGCTCCAGGACGCCGACGAGCGCGTACTCGCGGCGGACGCGACCGCACAGCGGCCCGTCCCCCACTACCGCCGGGCCGCGATGGACGGGTTCGCGGTCCGGGCCGCGGACACCTTCGGGGCGAGCGACCGCTCGCCGGCGCAACTTCGAGTCGGCGACCGCGTCGGCCCCGAGACGGCGGTCAGCGTCCACACCGGGAGCGAACTGCCCGAGGACGCGGATGCGGTCGTGAAGGTTGAGGACGCCCAGCGGGACGGCGACCGGCTCACCGTCTTCGACGCCGTCGCCGGCGGGGAGAACGTCGCTCCCGTCGGCGAGGACGTGGCGGCGGGCCAGTCGCTTTTCGAGGCCGGCCACCGGCTCAGGCCGTCGGACCTCGGCCTGCTGAAGGCGGTCGGCCGGGACGCCGTCGCGGTGTACGAGCGCCCCCGAGTGAGCGTGATACCGACCGGCGAGGAACTGGTGCAGTCGGACCCGGCCCCCGGCGAGGTCGTCGAGACGAACGGCCAGACCGTCGCCCAGTACGTCGAGCGGTGGGGCGGCGCGGCGACCTACCGGGACGTGGTGACCGACGACGAGGCGGCGCTCCGGACGGCGGTCGACCGGGACCGCGACCACGACGTGGTGGTGACCACCGGCGGGTCGTCGGTCGGCGAGCGGGACCTGCTGCCGGAGGTCGTCGACGGCCTCGGCGAGGTGCTGGTCCACGGCGTCGCGCTGGCACCCGGCCACCCGGTCGCGCTCGGCGTCGTCGACGAGACGCCCGTGCTCTCGCTGCCGGGGTATCCGGTGGCCTGTATCGTCACCGCCGTCCAGTTCCTCCGGCCGGCGATGCGGGCGGTCGGCCACCTGCCCGAGACCGAGCCGCCGGCGGTCGACGCGCGCCTGACCCGCAAGTTAGCGAGCGAGCCCGGTACGCGGACGTTCGCCCGCGTCTCGCTCGGCGACGACGGCGAGCGGACGGCGACGCCGACCCGGACCGGCGGCGCTGGCGTCCTCTCGTCGGTCGCGCTGGCCGACGGCTGGGTCGTCGTCCCCGAGCGGACGGAGGGGTACGACGCCGGCGAGACCGTCGCCGTCGAACGCTGGGAGTGGTCGCAGTGAGCGACCGCCGGGAGTTTCGCGACCTCGCCACCCCGGACGAGGCCCGCGCGACGCTCGCGGGGTTGGACATCGACCCCGGGACCGAGACGGTGCCGCTGTCGGCGGCCCGCGACCGAGTGCTGGCCGAGCGCGTCGACGCGGGGCTGGACGTGCCGGGGTTCGACCGGGCGAGCATGGACGGCTACGCGGTCAGGGCCCGGGACACTTTCGGGGCCGACGAGGCCGACCCGGCGACGCTCGCGCTGTCGGGCGCGGTCCACGCCGGCGAGGAACCCGCCGTGACCGTCAAGCCCGGGACGGCCGTGGAGGTGTCGACCGGTGCGGTCATGCCCGACGGTGCCGACGCCGTGGTGATGGTCGAGCGGACCACCGAGACCGACGGCGGCGTCGCGGTCCGCACGTCGGTCACGCCGGGCGAGAACGTGATGCTGGCCGGCGCGGACATCGCGGCCGGCGCGCGGGCGCTGGGGCCGGGGACGCGGCTCACCCCGCGCGAAATCGGCCTGCTGTCGGCGCTGGGCGTCGACGAGGTGCCGGTCCGCGCCCGACCGACAGTGGGTATCGTCTCGACAGGCGAGGAACTCGTCCGGCCCGGCGACGCCCTCGACAGCGGGGCCGGCCAGATACACGACGTGAACAGCTACGCGCTGGCGGCGGCCGTCGCCGAGGCCGGCGGGGACCCCGACCTCTACCCCCACGTCGGCGACGACTACGACGAGATGGAGCGGGTCCTCCACGCGGCCGCCGACGACTGCGACCTCGTGCTCTCGTCGGGGTCGACCAGCGCCAGCGCCGTCGACGTGGTCTACCGCGTCATCGAGGAGCGGGGCGACCTCCTCCTCCACGGCGTCGCGGTCAAGCCCGGCAAGCCGACGCTGGTCGGCACCGTCGGGGAATCGGCCTACGTCGGCCTGCCGGGCTACCCCGTCTCGGCGCTGACGATATTCCGGGAGTTCGTCGCGCCGGTCGTCCGCGGGGCCGCGGGCCGGGCGGAACCGGCGACGGCGACGGTGACCGGCGAGATGGCCGTCGACGAGCGCTACGCGGAGGGGCGACACCGATTCGTGCCGGTCGGCCTCGTGCGCACCGGGCCGGGCGAGGGCGGCGGCGACGCGGACGGCGACCTGCTCGTCTACCCCGTCGACAAGGGCAGCGGCGCGACGACGACGTTGGTCGACGCCGACGGCACCGTGACGATGCCACCCGGAACCGACCGCCTCGCCGCGGGCGAGCGCGTCGAGGTGTCGCTGTTCTCGCCGGACGCGCGCCCGCCGACCCTGCTGGGCGTCGGCGAGGACGACCCCACGCTGTCGGACCTGCTCGACGCCGTCGAGCGGCCTCGGTATCTCCCGCTGGGGACCGACGAAGGACTGCGCCGGCTGGGGACCGGCACGCCGGACGTGGCGGTCGCGGCCGGGCCGGCCGACCCGCCCGACGACGCCGTCGAACTCGGCGGCTGGGAGCGCGACTGGGGGCTGGTCGTCGCGGCCGACGTGGGAGTCGACGGACTGGCGGCGCTCGTCGACGGTGACTACCAGTTCGTCAACCGCGGCGTCGGCTCCGGCCTCCGGCGGGCGCTCGACGACGCCGTGGCCGCGCTGGCCGACGAACGCGGCGTCGACCGGGCGGCGCTGACCGAGGCCATCGACGGCTACGAACTGACGGCACAGGCCCACGAGAGCCCCGCCCGGAAGGTCGCGGCGGGGGCGGCCGACGCCGGTCTCGGTCTCCGGGAGACGGCGGCGAGACTGGGGCTGACGTACGTCCCGCTGGGAACCCAGTCGGTGACGGCATACGCGAACGCCGAGCGGACCGAGAAGACCGGCGTACGGGCGCTCGCGGCTGCCATCGAGGGACGCGACGGCGTGTAGACGCCGGGACCGCGGTCACGCGTCCCCGAGCGCCGGCCGTCAGTCGCCGTCGGAGTACTCGTAGGGGTCGCGGTCGCCCTCGGTGTCGCGGTAGGCCTCGTTGAACTCCCACTCGCCGTCTTCCCCCTCGACCATGTACTCGCCGTAGTAGGGGACGCGGTTCTCGACGGTGCGCTCGAAGGCCGCACGCATACTCGCCCGGGTCTCGCCGATGTCGACGAGGTCGTCGTTGCGGTTGAGACACCCCTTGAGGTAGCCGTCGTGGGTCAGGCGCACGCGGTGGCAGTTCGCACAGAAGTCCGCGTTGCCGACGGGGTCGACTATCTCGACCATCCCCGTGCCCGACGGCGGGCTGGGGTCGGCCCGCGCCCCGCCGTCGGAGGCCGCAAGCGAGGTCGGCGAGGCCGTCACCTCGGCGTCCTCGCTGCTGACGAAGTAGCGCTTCCGGTCGTGCATCTCGCGGGTCTCGACGTGGTCGGCCCGCTCGGCCAGCCAGCCGTGGACCCGGTCGATGTCGACGGCCCACTCGGGATGGCCCGCGAGTTCGGGCATGTACTCGATGAGCTGTAGCTGGAGGCCGTCGTTGGCCGCGACGTGGTCGACCATCCGCGGGACGTACCCCGCCGTCGGCTCGAAGACGACCATGTTGAGCTTCACCGGCGCGAGCCCGGCGTCCAGCGCCGCCTCGACGCCCTCTAACACCTGCTCGTAGGCCCCGCTTTGGGTCAGCGCCGCGAAGTCGTCGGCGTCGAGGGCATCCTGCGAGACGTTGACCCGCTGGAGGCCGGCCTCGACCAGCCCCTCGGCCCGGCCCGGCAGGAACGTCCCGTTGGTCGTCATCGACACCGCCATCGCGTCGGGGGCCCGGCGGACTATCTCCTCCAAGTCCGACCGGAGCATCGGCTCCCCGCCCGTGAGCTTCACCGCGTCGACGCCGTAGTCGGCGGCCACGTCGAGGAAGCGAACCACGCGGTCGGTCGACAGTTCGCCGTCCTGTGGGTCCATCGGCCCGCGCGTGTCGCCCAGCCCCTCGTTGTGGCAGTAGACGCAGTCGAAGTTGCACCGGTCGGTCAGCGAGACGCGGAGGCCCGTCACCTCGCGGCCGAACTCGTCTGCCAACATCTGGTTGCCAACTGTTCACGCTGTCCGTATTTAAATTGCCGTCTTCTCTCCGAAAGCGCGAGAAAGTGACGAAGCGCCCACTTCAGAGCCCGCCGTCACCGCTGTCTCGCCGGCCGCACCCGCTCCGGCCGACCGCGTCGCCGAGGCGTGCCGCCGCCGCGGCCAGCGCCGCGGGCGTGTTCAGGTTCTCGAAGGTCGCCGCGTCGGCGGCCACGAGAGCTTCGCCGTCGACCACGGCGCAGTCGAGTTCGTCGAGGACGGCCGACACCCGCCGGTCACCCCGGGCGAGGACACGCTCGCAGGCCGCCGCCGTCGGTTCCGTCCGGTAGACCGCCTGTAGCGGCTGGAAGCGGTCGTCCGGCCGGGGCACCGCCCCGTCGCGGCCGGCGGCGCGGTCGAAGAGGGCCGCGACGAGCGACGGGTCGACGAAGGGCATGTCGGCGGCGACGACCGCGGCGTAGTCGGCCTCGGTCGTGGCCAGTCCGGCCGCGATACCGGCAACCGGCCCCCGGTCGGGGACGGGGTCGGTGGCGAACGTCGGGTCGAACCCGTCCAGCGCGGCGCGGACGGCGTCGAGTTGGGCCGTGCGGCAGTTGACCACGAGGTCGTCGACGACGCCGTCGAGACGAGCGACGACCCGTCGGACCAGTGGCTCGCCGGCCAGTTCGGCGACGACCTTGTCCCGGTCGCCGAAGCGGGTCGAGCGACCGCCAGCGACGACGACACCGGCGCGCATGGGCGGCGATTGGCGACCCGGCGGCAAGAACCTTGCCGGCCGCGTGGCGGCGGACCAGCGTTTATCCACCGGGCCGGCGATAGCTGTCGTATGGGAACGACGGAGGCGGCCGACGGGCACGCCGGCCGCGAACACGCGAGTCGGTGGCCGCCGGTCGCGGCCGTCGGGGCCGCCCTGCTGTACGCGGGTATCGGGCTGGCGCTGGTCGGTCCCGACCTCGTGCCGGCGGCGCTCCCGCTGGGACTGGGCGGGGTCGGCGCGGTGGGGCTGGTCGTCGGTCTCTCGGGGTGGGCCTACGAGGCGTTCGTCGCCGACTACTGGGCGGCCGGCGGTGGCGATGGAGGCGTCTACACCGGCGGGATGGCGCTCTTTCTGGCCTCGGACGTGGCGACGTTCGCGGCCGGCTTCGTCTACTACGTGGTCGTCCGGGCCGGCGCGTGGCCCCCGGCCGACCTGCCGCCGCTGGTCGGGTCACTGGTGGCGGTGAACACGCTCCTGTTGCTCGCCAGCAGCGTCACCGTCCACTACGCCCACGGGGCGCTGGTCGCGGGCCAGCGCCGGCGCTTTCTCGGGTTGCTGGGCGCGACAGTGGCGCTCGGCGTCGCCTTTCTCGGCGGACAGGTCTACGAGTACTACGAGTTCGTCGTCCACGAGGGGTTCGCGCTCTCGGGCGGCGTCTTCGCCAGCGCCTTCTACGGGCTGACCGGCCTGCACGGCCTGCACGTCGCGTTGGGCGTGGTGTTGCTCGCGGTCGCGTTCGGCCGGGCGCTACGGGGGCAGTACAGCGCCGAGCGGGACATCGGCCTGCGGACGACAGCACTGTACTGGCACTTCGTCGACGCGGTCTGGGTGTGCCTCGTCGCGGTGCTGTACGTCGGCGCGAGCGTCTAGCTCGCCGACCGTTCGAGGTCGACGAGCCGGCGGTACAGCGGCGGTGAGAGGATGGTGACGACGCCGACGGCGACGGCGAAGACGCCAAGCGGGAACTGCAGCGGCGGGGCGTCGAAACAGGGGTTCTCCGAGACGACGGTGGCGTAGTGGCGCTGCTCCTCGTAGACGACGACGGTCCCGTTCCGGAACGTCGCGGCGTTCGGGAAGGGGCCCTCGACGTGGGCCTCGCCGACGGGGTCCGCAAGCGCCGCGTCGACCGCCTGCTGCTCGGCGGGCGAGAGGTCGGCGTACGCGAGTCGGGGGAGGTCCGGCGACGGACCGCCGGCGAACCGCTCGGCGGTGGCGGCGGGGGACGCGACCGAAATCGTCGGGGCCCCGCAGGTGGCGATGTCGGTTTGTATCGTCGCGTACGCGCCGGGTACGGCGGCGGCGATGCCGACGGCGACGAGCATCACGCCGGCGAAGGGGACGACGTAGGTGAAAAACACCGAGTCGGTGGGGTCGTCGGGAGCCTCGGCCACGGCTCACCCCTCCCCGCGAGCGCGGCGACGGCGCGAGCGCAGGTACTGGAAGGTGACGGTCAGCCCGAGGCCGTACGCCCAGTGGGCGACGAGGACGAAGCCGAGATAGCCCACGAGCGCCAGTCCGCGCTGGCCGGTGTAGAAGGCGACGGCGAAACCGGTCGATACGAGCGTGGCGAACACCAGTCCGGTCTCGAAGAGGTAGCGCCCGGGGAGGTACTCCGAGAACGCGAGGAACACGAGCGGCCACGTGACGGTGCCGCCGACGAGAAAGAGCAGGGTGCCGATGGCGGGGTTCGCGGGCAGGCCGACGAGTTCGGCTATCTCGGCGAAGGACGCGGGGTCCAAGACGCCGCCGACGACGGCGGTCCCGAGGCCGCCGGTCATCAGGAGCGTCCCGACCAAGCCGCCGACGCCGGCCATCGAGGCGTTGCGCGAGACGTTCCGGGCCACGCTACCGACGCCGCCACCCAGTCCCGACGGGGCCGCCTCGGGCGCGTAGGACCGCCGGCGCGTCTCCGGCACCGCGGGCGTCAGGTCGTAGGCCTCGACCATCCGGTCCTCGAACCACTGCCACTCGCGTGTGAACTGGTTCGTCGCCTTGAGGTTCCACGGGTCAGTCGTCTCGACGGGGTCACCCTGCCAGTACGAGGCGAGCATGTTGTACAGCCACAGCAGAGCCGAGAGGCCGACCGTGTAACCGCCGACGGTCGCTATCTGCTGGGCGAGTTGGTACTCCGCCGGGTAGACGGCCTGCCGGCGCGGGAGGCCCAGCGCGCCCACGACGAGCAGTGTCAGGAACGTCACCGTGGCCCCGAAGACGACGAGACCGGCCTGAAACCGCGCCAGTCGCTTGTCGTACCAGCGGCCGGTGATGAGCGGGTACCAGTAGTAGCTCGCGGCCATCATCAGAAACGGGATGATGCCGACGACGATGAGGTGGAAGTGCCCGACGACGTAGTAGGTGCCGTGATAGAGGATATCGACGGGAATGACCGCGAGGAAGACGCCGGTGACGCCGCCGACGATGAACGTGCCGATGCCGCCGGCACAGAGGATGAAGGGCGCAGTCGTGCGGATGTCGCCGTCCCACAGCGTCGTTATCCAGTTGAACACCTTGATGGCGCTGGGGACAGCGATGGCGACGGAGACGGCCATGAACGAGGCCCGGATGCGGGGGTCGATGCCCGTCGTGAACATGTGGTGGGCCCAGACGCCGAAAGAGAGGACGCCGAGGCCGAGCGTCGAGTAGACGATGAACTGGTAACCGAACAGCTTCCGGCCGGCGAACTTCGGCAGGATGGTGCTCATCAGCCCCGCCGCCGGCAGGAAGAGGATGTACACCTCGGGGTGGCCCCAGAACCAGAACAGGTGTTGCCAGAGGATGGGGCCGCCGCCGTCGACGGCGAAGAACGTGGTTCCGAGGTTGCGGTCGAGCAGGAGCATCACCAAGGCGCTCCCGAGCAGCGGGAACGCGAACAGGGCGAGGCCGCTGGTGACCAGCATGTTCCACGAGAAGATGTCGAGGTTCGCCCACGTCACGTCCGCGGCGCGTTCGTAGACGACGGTGACGATGAAGTTGATGGCCGCGACGGTGGTGGCGATGCCCGAGAGGTGCAGACCGAGAAGCAACAGGTCTAGCTGCGGGTTCGGTTGCTGGACCGACAGCGGCGCGTACAGCGTCCAACCGACGCTGACCTCCCGCAGCGTGAGGAAAAACCGGATGGCGTCCTCGGGAAAGAACACGCCCAGCACCTGCCCGGCGACCTGTGCCAGCAGGCCAAAGCGGGCCAGCAGCAGCGCCGGCGGGAGCAGCCAGAACCCGACGGCGTTGACCCGGGGGAACGCCATGTCGTCGGCCCCGACCAACAGCGGGAGGACGTAGTTACCGATGCCGAAAAAGACCGGGAGGACGAAGAAGATGAGCATCGTCAGCCCGTGGGTCGTAAAGAGCGCGTTGTACGTCTCGGGGGTCCAGATGTCCGCCGGCGGCGTCAGCAGTTCGGTCCGGAGCATCATGGCGTCGACGCCGCCCCACAGGCCGGCAACAGTGCCGAACGCGATGTACAGCAGGCCGATGTCCTTGTGGTCCGTCGTCGTCAACCAGTGCAGCGCTGTCCGGCGCAGGCCGCGCAACTCCGACCGGACCGCCTCGCCCGTGGTGTAGCCGCCGTCGCTGTGGGCGCGTGCCGTGCGGCGCTTGCGGACCCACAGCAGGAGACAGCCGACGGCCAGTGCCGCGAGCGCGCTCCCCTCGACGACCGCGCGGTCGGTCATGGGCGGCGGCCACGTCCCGAACCCGCGGCCGCCGATGCCGCGATGTACATACCGGTCCGGAGAGGTGCCTCGGCATTAAAACTTCACTTTGGCTGTCATTCTCGGCCCGGAGCGGCAGCGCGGGGGCCGGCTCGGTGGGCCGTGATACGCCCGCCGAACCGCTCGATTGCGGGCGTTTCAGTCCCTCACTCTAGCAGACCCATGTCCGCGGCGACGCGGTCGGTCAGCGCCGACAGCACCTCGGGGTCGACCGCCGCGACGGCGTCGCCGCCGTGTAGCTGTTCGTTGTGTCGGGCGACCGCGGCCTCCACGTCCTCGAACGGGACCCGCGTCCGCGTGTCGCAGTCCGGACAGACGACGGGGATGTCCGGGAGGTCCTCCTCTGACATACACGGTCGTCGTCGCCGCCGCGGGAAGTACGGTTCGGTCCTCACTCCAGTACCGACCGGGGCCGCTTGAGGTAGTACTCCTGCTCAGTGACGCGCTCGAAGAGGGCAAACAGCGTCTCGACGGCCGCCGGGTCGGGGTCGAACTGGAGGTGGGGGGCGAGGTGGTACCCCTTGGCCCCGCTGCAGAAGAAATACAGCGTCCGGTGGTGGGCCGGCGTCGCGTCGACGACGCCCACCTCGGCCCCGCCGAGGTCGTCGGCGAGGTCGTTGAGCATCGCGGCGATGTCGTCGTGCAGGCGCTCGTCGGGCCGTGTCAGCGGCGTCCCGACGGTCTGTTCGAGGAAGTCGCTGGTCGCTCTGAGGAACGGGTTCGCGTCGACGCCGGTCGGGTCGACGGCGGCGAACCGCTCGTAGAGGTCCAGCAGCGCCGCCAGTTCGTCGGCCGTCAGCGCCACCGGCCGGACGGGGTCGCCCTGCGGGAGCGTGTAGTCGGGGAAGGTGTACGACTGGGGGTCCGGGAGCGAGCCGAACGCGTCGTCGAGGTCCATGGTGACAGTTACCGCCCGGCACGCCTAACTGTTGGGCCGACCGCAACCGGTTTCCGCCGGGCGGGCGAGCCGTCGGCCGATGCCCTCCACCCGCTCGCCGCGACAGCAGCACCGCCGACGAGACGACCCGCGACCCGGCCGACGGGAGGTTTGACCGTGCCCGATTTCACGACGCGGTTGGCCGACGGCTGGCACCGTGCCGGCAACGTCGCGCGGCTGGCGCTGGTCCCGATGGCGCTGTCGCTGACCAACACCGACGCCGTCTCGTCGGTGCTGACCCACGACGGGGTCCACGTCGGCCTCAAACTCGGCCTGCCGTTCTCCGTGGTCACTGTCTGGCAGTTCGTCGACCCGCCGAGTACCGGCGTCACCGTCGAGACCGGCCTCCCCGAGTCGGTCCCGCTCGCCGTCGCCACGCTCCCCGTGGTGGCGCTCCTGCACGCGGTGTTGAGCGCCGGCTACTTCGGTCGCCTCGGCGCGGTCGTGACCGGCCGCGACCGGACGTTCCGCGACGGCGTCCGGGCGCACCTCCGCCCGTTTCTCGTGTTGTCGCTGGTCCCGTACCTCCTCGCGCTCCCGTTCGTGCTGGGTGCGGGCGGCCTCGCCACGGTCGCCGCCCCGTTGGTCCTCGTGGCCGTCGTCGTCGTCATCCCGCTGTTCGTGGCCGGCGCGTACCTCTTCTACGCCGCGCCGTATCTGGTCGTCCTGCGCGAGGCCGGCGTCGTCAACGCGCTGCGTGGGTCCTACCGGCTGGCCGTCGCCGGCGGGCCGTACTTCAGCTACGCGCTCGGGTTCGCTGGGCTGGTGCTGGCCGTCTCACCCTTCGCCAGCCTGCTGGTCGTGAACGTCCCCGGGGTCGGCCTCGTGGTGGGCGTCCTCGCCGGCGGCTGGCTGGGACTGGTCTGTAACCTCACGACGATGCGGTTCGTCGCCGACCTCGACCCCGAATCGAGCGCCGCCCACGGCTGGGGCGACGTGTCGGCGATGGAGCGGGGCCGACAGCCCGACGGCGCGGGCGGGCCCGACTAGGACCGCCGCTCGTCGAGGGCCGTCAACAGATTGACGCCGTGAGCGATGCGCAACACGGTACTCGCGTCACCGGGTTCGTAGACGAGGTCCGACCCCGCCCGGACGTGGTCGAGGACGGTCTCGGAGGCGTGGGCCGGCGCGGCGGCGATGCCCGCGTCCCGGTCGGCGACCCACTCCATCACGCGCAGGTCGCTCTTGCTGTCGCCCATCACCAGCGCGAACGGGTCGGCCACGTCGAGTACGTCGAAGGCCTCGGCGACGCCGGCGGACTTGTCCAGTTCCAGACTGACGAGTTCGGCGGCATCGCCCTCGTAGTAGCCGATGTCGACGCGGTCGAGGACGCCGCGGAACGCCGCCGGCGCGTCGTCGACGGGGGCGTCGGTCGACTCGCCCGCCGCTTCGAGGACACCCTGTATCTCCGGGTCGGCGCTGAAGTGAGCGCGCGCGACCCCGGCGGGGTCGGCCACGTCGGCGTCGACGACGGCGGCGACGGTCTCCCCGACCAGCCGACAGAGGTACACCAGCGCCTCGTCGATGACCTCGACGGCCGCCGCGCTCCCGACCTCCGCGTTGGGTTTGAGCGTGACGTTGAACTCGTTGCCCTGCAGGTGACAGCGGTGGGCGATGTCGTCGGGCATCTCCGAGAGGACCCGCCCGCGGACGGCGTCGAAGACGTCGCCGACGGTGTCGTCCAGTCGCTCGTACAGCAGGCGCTTGGTGTCCGGGCCGTGGTCGGGCGTGAACACGCCGTTGCCCGACTCGTAGACGATGCTCAGCGACCCCGAGGAGACGACCTCGTTGCCCAGCCCTTGGATGAGAAAGCCCTTGACGTTCTCCAAGGTCTGGCCGGTACAGACGACGATAGGGACGCCGGCCTCGTGGAACCGGGTCAGCAGGTACAGCGTCTCCCGCGGGATTTCGTTGTCGGTGTCGCCGGCCGACCGCAGCGTCTCGTCGACGTCCAACACGAGGACGTTGACCGCGCGGTCGTACTTCGAGGTGAGGTCCAAGGCGGTGAAGGCCTCGTCCCGGGTCAGCCGCGCGGCCAGTTCGGCGTACGTCTCGCCGGTCACCGGAAACTGGTCGGTTATCTCCGCCTTCCGCTCGTCGAGTTCCTCCTTGGCCGCCTCCCACTGTTCGAGCGCGACGGTCGAGCGCAGCGGGGGGAACAGGTCGACGAACTCCTGATACGCCCGCAGCGTCTCCGTGTCGACATCGTCGTAGAGCCGGTAGAGCTGGTCGTATTGTTCCATCTGCACGTCCACGTAGTGTCTGAGTGTCTGTCCCCGCCCACTTTACCTAGTGGGGTCCGCCACCGCCGGAAAGACCGGCGCGCTTACGACCTCTCGTCGCCGCCGTCGGTCAGTAGTTCCGTCTCGCCGCCGGACTCGTTGCGAAACGCTGGCAGTTCCTCCTCGTCGTCCTCGGCCGGGACAGTGTCAGCCCCGTCGCTCTCGGGCGTCCACGCACGGCCGCGGTCGCGGTAGTGGCACATGTCGTCTCACCGTACGGGAGTCGGGACTGTCGCGTGTTAACTGTTTCCACAGTCCGGGCGAGAGCTACACCGTACGCTCAAGTCGCTCCGCCCCGGACCCCGCTGTATGAACGCACGGGGGACGCCGTGACCGACATCCAGCAACTCGACGAGCGGACCGTCGAGCGCATCGCGGCCGGCGAGGTGGTCGAGCGCCCGGCCTCCGTCGTGAAGGAACTGGTCGAGAACGCCATCGACGCCGACGCCGACCGGGTCGAGGTGGCCGTCGACGCGGGGGGCACCGAGGGCGTCCGCGTCACCGACGACGGCGTGGGGATGGACCGCGAGGCCGTCCGGCGGGCCGTCCAGAACCACACCACGTCGAAGCTCTCGGACATCGCCGACCTCGAAGCCGGCGTCGGGACGCTCGGGTTCCGCGGCGAGGCGTTACACGCCATCGGAGCCGTCTCGCGGGTGACTATCCGGACCCGCCCCCGGGGCGGCGACGCCGGGACCGAACTCGTCCTCGAAGGCGGGGAAGTCACGTCGGTCGGGCCGGCCGGCTGTCCGGCGGGGACGACCGTCGAGGTCGAGGGCCTGTTCTACAACGTCCCCGCCCGCCGGAAGTACCTCAAGCAGGCCGCGACGGAGTTCGCCCACGTCAACACCGTCGTCACGAGCTACGCGCTCGCCAACCCCGACGTGGCCGTCTCGCTGTCCCACGACGGCCGCGAGACGTTCGCCACGACCGGGCAGGGCGACCTCCGGGAGACGGTGATGTCCGTCTACGGCCGCGAGGTCGCCCAGTCGATGCTAGCGGTCGGCGCGGACGCGAGCGGCGGGGACCGGGAGAGCGATGGCGGCCTCCCCGACGGCCCGCTGGACGGCGTCTCGGGACTCGTCTCCCACCCCGAGACGACGCGGGCCGGCCGAGAGTACCTCTCGACGTACGTCAACGGCCGCTACGTGCGGGCCAAGACCCCACAGGACGCCGTCGTCGACGCCTACGGGACGCAACTGGCCCCGGACCGCTACCCCTTCGCCGTCCTCTTTCTGGACGTGCCGGCCGGCGACGTGGACGTGAACGTCCACCCACGGAAGATGGAGGTCCGCTTCGCCGACGACGAGGGTGTCCGCGAGCAGGTCCGGACCGCCGTCGAGGACGCGCTGCTCCGGGAGGGGCTGTTGCGCTCGTCGGCCCCGCGGGGCCGCTCACAGCCCGAGCAGACGGAGATAGCGCCCGCGCGGACCGCGGAGAGCGATGACCGAAGTGAGACGCGCGCGGGCGGTGGGGCCGACGGCGACACGGTGGCCGACGAGGAGTCGGCCGAGGGCGTGACGGGCGGCGAGGCGGCCGGTTCCACGCCGGCCGCGGGCGGCACCGACGGCGACGACCCCGATGGCGACGACACCGGCGTTTCGGGTCGAACGGCGGCGGACCGCACCGGAACCGCGACGGACCGCGAGGCGGCGTCGGCCGACGGTACTGCACCGAGCGGGGCGGCCGAAACGACCGACGGGACGACCGGCGACGGGACCGTACCGAACGCGGACGCGAACCGGGGGACCGACGCGGCCCGCCCGGCCGGCGGAGCCGACGGTCCGAGCGGGTCGGGCGGTGACGGCCGCGCCCCCTCGCCCGACCGGAAGTTCACCGGCGGGCGCGAGCAGGCGCGACTCGGCGACGACCCGGGGACGGACCACGACGCCCTGCCCGCGATGCGCGTGCTGGGCCAGCTCCACGACACCTACGTCGTCGCGGAGACGGGGTCGGGACTGGTGCTGATAGACCAGCACGCGGCCGACGAGCGGGTCAACTACGAGCGCCTGCGAGACGAGTTCGCGGGCGAGACGACGACCCAAGCGCTGGCCGACCCCGTTGAACTCGAACTGACCGCCCGCGAGGCCGCCGTCTTCGACGGGCGGGCCGACGCCTTGGCGAGTCTGGGCTTTCACACCGCCCGGACGGGCGAGCGGACCGTCGAGGTCCGGACGCTCCCGGGGGTCGTCGCCGACGCCGCCGGCCCCGAGGTCGTCCGGGACGTGCTGGGCTCGTTCGTCGCGGGCGACGACGCCGCGGCGGCGACGGTGGAGGCGGCCGCCGACGAACTGCTGGCCGACCTCGCCTGTTACCCGTCGGTGACCGGCAACACCTCGCTGACGGAGGGGTCGGTCCGGGACCTGCTCGCGGCACTGGACGACTGCGAGAACCCCTACGCTTGCCCGCACGGGCGACCGACCGTCATCGAGATAGACGGTGACGAACTCGAAGACCGGTTCGAGCGGGACTACCCCGGCCACGGGGGCCGGCGGGAGTGACACGCTCGTTCGCCGATAGAGGCGTGTGAATTAAACCGGCGTCCGCCGATAGCGTGGGTATGACCCTCGTTGCATTCGGCGAGACCGCCCTCCGGTTCGTACCCCCCGACGGCCAGCGGTTCGAGACCGCACGCGACGTTCGGCTCCGGGTCGACGGGACCGCAAGCACCGTCGCGGCGACGGCCAGCCGCCTCGGAGCCGACGCCCTCTGGCTCTCGAAGCTTCCCGACTCCCCGCTTGGCCGCCGCGTCGTCGCCGAACTCGGCGAACACGGACTGGAGACCGACGTGGTGTGGGCCGGCCCCGGCGACGGCCGGCAGGGGCTGACATTCCGCGAACCGGCGACTGCCCCCCGGGAGGAGCGGGTCCTGCAGGACCGCGACGGGGCCGCGGCGGCGACGCTCACGCCGGGCGAACTCCCGATGGAGGCGATTCAGCGCGCCGACGTGCTGTTTACCTCCGGTGCGACCGCGGCGTTGTCCGACACCGCGGCCGACACCACCGGGGCGCTCCTGCGGGCCGCGAGCGGCCTGCGGGCGATGGACCTCGACTTCCACCCCGGGATGTGGGACGCCGAGCGGGCCCGCGACACGCTCACGGACCTGTTCGACGCCGTCGACGTGCTGTTCGTCAACGAGGCGCAGGCGTCGGCCGTGTTCGACCGCACCGGCACCCCCCGAGAACTGGTCCACACCGTCGCCGCCGACTACGACCTCGAACGGGTCGTCCTCACCCGCAGCGAGCGCGGGGCCGTCGCCTACCACGACGGCGTCGTCCACGAGCAAGACGCCGTCGAGACGGAGGCCGTCGACGACGCCGGCCAGCACGCCGCCTTCGTCGGGGCGACCCTCCAGCAACTCGACGCCGGCGCGGCGATGGACGACGCCTTGGTCTACGGCGTCGCCGCCGCCGCGCTGGCCCGGACGATGACCGGGCCGCTGACGCCGCTGGAGCCGGCCGAGGTCGACCGACTGGTCGCCGCCCAGTCCTCTGGGTCCGGCCGGGGCCACTAGCCGCCGCGAACGGGACGCTTTTCCCCGCGAGACCCCCACGGGAGTACGATGACTGTCATCGAGGACGTCCACGCGGCCCACGGCGCGGCCTTCCGCGAGGCCGGCGGCCGGCGGGTCGTCGACACCTACGGTCGGCCCGAGCGGACCCACCGCGCCGTCCGCAACGTCGTCGGCGTCTGCGAGTTCGGCTACGGCGTCCTCGTCGTCACCGGCGAGGACCGCGTCGACTACGTCGACAACGCCGTCTCGAACCGCGTCCCGACGGCCGACGGCGAGGGCTGTTACGCGCTGTTGCTCGGCCCCGACGGCCGCGTCGAGACCGACCTATACGTCTACAACGCCGGCGAGCGCCTGCTCGTGTTCACCCCGCCACAGCGGGCCGAGCCGCTGGCCGAGGCGTGGCGCGAGAAGACCTTCATCCAAGACGTGGACATCGCGGTCGCCACCGACGACTTCGCCGTCTTCGGCGTCCACGGACCGAAGGCAACCGAGAAGATAGCGAGCGTCCTCCATCAGGCCGGCTCGCCCGAGGCCAGCCTCTCCTTCGAGCGCGGCGAACTGGGCGACGCCGGCGTCACCGTCGTCCGCACGGACGACCTCGCCGGCGAGGAGGGGTACGAGGTGGTGTGTGCCGCCGGCGACGCCGAAGCCGTCTTCGACACGCTGGTCAACCGCGGGCTGAACGCCGTCCCCTTCGGCTACCGGACGTGGGAGGCCCTGACGCTGGAGGCCGGGACGCCGCTGTTCGACACCGAAATCGAGGGCGCGCTGCCCAACGACCTCGGCCTGCGCAACGCCTTGGACTTCGAGAAGGGGTGTTACGTCGGACAGGAGGTCGTCTCCCGCATCGAGAACCGCGGGAACCCGAACGCGCGGCTAGTCGGGCTGACCGCCGATGCCGTCCCCGACTCGGGAGCGGCCGTCGCCGCCGGCGACGAACACGTCGGCGAGGTCACTCGCGCCGGCGAGAGCCCGATGCGCGAGACACCGGTCGCGCTGGCCCGCGTCGACTGGGACCTGCCCGACGGCGGGCTGTCGGTACGGGTCGACGGCGAGGAACGCGGGGCGACTCGCGTGGCCCTCCCGTTCGTCGAGGGGTCGGCCGACTCCGCCCGCCGGCCGACCTACGAGTAGGCTACTCCGTCAGCGGGAGGACGATACCGAAGACGAGCGGCGAGAGCAGGCCCAGCAGGATGCCGAGCGCTTCCATGTCGGTCAGCAGTACGTCACTCCACCCCGGGAGCGGCCCGACCAGCGCCGGGCCGACGAGTTCGCCGAGCAGGCCGGCCGCGAACAGGCCGACCCCGAGCAGGAACCCCCGCTTGGCGAGCGTCTCGTAGTCCATCTGTCGGTGCATGTCTCGACTGAAACCGTTCGGCGAGCTAAACCTTTCCATTCGGTCGAAAGAGCTACAACGCCGTTCGAGGAAGGTGTCGACCATGCGAGAATACCTCCCCGAAACGCTCGTCGAACCACTCGGAACGGCACTGTCGGCGCTGTTGGCCGGCGTCCTCACCGTCGCTGGCACCCTGACCGAGCAGGCCGGGCTGGCGGACCTGCTGGCCGGCCAGTCCACGATGGGCCTCTGGGAACTCTGGATGGGGACGCTCCTGCTGTTTGCCGGCATCTACATGCTGGGCTACAAGCGGGTCCTACCACGGCTTCGCGGCGCGACGCCGAACTGACCGGGGTCAGAGTGGTCAGGACCACGACAGCAGCGCCTTCAACTGCTCGCGGGAGAACAGCGTCGTCGGCCGGTCCATGTGGACCCCTATCTCCCCCTCGAAGGCCCTCATGCCCGCCCGCTGAATCGGCTCCGGCACCGAGTAGCCCGCACGGACCGCGTGGCCCAGCCGTATCTCCCGCCCGAGGTCGCCGCGCCACGCCCGCTCGTAGTCGTCGAGCGTCGACGGGTCGTCGGGGTCGACGGTGCGGGCCGCGTGGTCCGCGGCGGTCATGCCGTAGCGGATGCCGCCGCCGGTGAAGGGTTTGGTCTGTGCGGCGGCGTCGCCGACGAGGAAGGAGCGCCGGCCGGTGACCCGGTCGGGCGGGCCGACGGGGATGAGCCCCGAACAACGCCGGTTCACGTCGGCGTCGTAGTCGGCGACCAGCGACTCGAAGCGCTCGCGGGCGTCGTCGCCCGGCGGGACCGCGAGGCCGTACTCGACGCCGGCCTCGCCTCGGGGGATGCGCCACGCGAAGAAGCGCGGCACCGTCAGGTGTACGTCCACGAAGTCGCCGTGGTCAGCCGTCTCGTCGAAGCCGAGCACCCCGTGGAGCAGTTCGCCCGGCTCCGGCAGGCCGATTTCGCGGCGCACGCGGCTCTTGGGGCCGTCACAGCCGGCGACCAGTTTCGCGCGGTGGGTCTCGACGCCGTCGGGGCCTTTCACCTCGACCGCGACGGCGTCCCGGCCCTCGGAGACCCCGACGACGGTGTGTTCGTCGCGCACGTCCGCGCCGGCGTCGGCGGCCACCTCGGCGAGGTGTTTGTCAAGCCCGACGCGGTCGATGACGTTCGAGACGACCGTGTCCTTGTGGAAGGGGTGGGCGTCGCTGTCGGCCCCGCCGGTGTGAAAGCGCGCGCCGTAGACCTCGTTTTGCAGCAGGTCGTCGCGGGCGTCCTCGGTGAACTCCCAGACGTCCGTGCTGACGTGGCCCGAGCAGGCCAGCGGCGTCCCGATTTCGCCCTGCTCGAAGACCACCACGTCGAGGCCCGCCTCGGCGGCCCGGCGGGCGTACCGCGAGCCGGCGGGACCGGCCCCGACGACGACGACATCGTACATACCCGGTCCGAGGGTGTCACCGGACAAATACCTTCT
Source organism: Haloarcula sp. MBLA0138 (assembly GCF_055632455.1). Classification (NCBI taxonomy): domain Archaea; kingdom Methanobacteriati; phylum Methanobacteriota; class Halobacteria; order Halobacteriales; family Haloarculaceae; genus Haloarcula; species Haloarcula sp. MBLA0138. Next base: position 2,104,292 of record NZ_CM145746.1, read on the forward strand.
CGATTGCGGGCCGCGACCGACCGCACCGGACTTGTCGCTCCGGCCCCGAGGGGCGGTATGACCGACTACCAGCCCGGCGTCTGCAACATCGGCTCGACACAGCGACGCGCGCGGCGGTTGTCCGGCGTCGCGTCCTTTCTGGTCGGCGGCGCGCTCGTCGCCGCCGCCCTGACCGGGGCTCTCCCGCGGGCGGCGTTGTGGGCCGCGGTGCCGTTCGTCTTCGGCGGGTGGGTCGGCGTGTTACAGGACTACCTCCGCTTTTGCGTCGCCTTCGGCGCGCTGGCGCGCTACGACCTCTCCGGGTCCGGCGGCGGACGGGGGCGCGCCGACGACGCGGCCGCGGTCCGGGCCGACCGGAAGCGGGCCGCGTCGGTGCTGGCCGCGGCGGCCGCCGCGACGGCGGCGACGACCGCGGCACTCGCCGGTCTCGCGGCGCTGCTCTAGACGACCGCCAGCCCGCGCGGGACCTGCGCGTAGGCGTCGTCCCACGCGCCGACCCGCGACCACTCGCGCCCGTCGGTCGAGCGGAACAGGCCGTGGTTCGTCAGCGCGAACAGGCCGTCGTCGCCCGCCGCGAGCACCGGTCGGGCGAGGCCGGCCGGACCGGGCAGGCCGGCCATCGCCCGCGCCCACGTCCGACCGGCCTCGGCCGAGCGATAGACGTGGCTCTCGCCGTCGACTCGGTGGGCCGCCCGCGGGCCGCTGGCCGCCGAGACGACCACCGTCTCGGAGTCGTCGGGGCCGACAGCGACGCTCCAGACGTACCGGTGGGCGAGGCCGTCCTGCGGGTGGGACCACGTCGCACCGCGGTCGTCCGAGCGGGCGTAGCCGTCCCCGGCCGCGGTGTAGACGCGGGCCGGCGCGTCGGGGTGGACGGCCAGCGTGTGGTTGTCGCGGCGCGCGCCCTCGGGGTGGTCGACCCACGTCTCGCCGCCGTCCTCGGTCCAGACGAACGCGCCGGCCTCGATGGCGACGTACACCCGCTCAGGGTCGTCCGGTGCGACTTCGAGCCAGCGGACGTGGTGGGTGTGGGGCCGGGGCGGGAACGACCACCGGCCGGCCGACGGGAGGTCGGCGAGGCCCGGCCGCTCGGTCCACGTCTCGCCGCCGTCGGTCGAGCGGTAGACGGCGCTGGGCTCGGTGCCCGCCCACACCGCGTCGGGGTCGTCGGGCGCGACCGTGACGCTCGTGACGCGGTCGCCGGCCGCCAGCACCCGCTGCCACGTCCGGCCGCGGTCGGTCGTCCGCTGGAGGCCGTCGCCGGCGGTCCCGACGAACGCCCGGGCCGGCCGGGCCGGCGACGCGGCGACGCACTCGACGCGGCTGTCGGCGAGCACTTCGGTCCACGTCCCGTCGCCGACGAGGACGCGGTCAGTCAGGGCAGCGTAGACGGTGTCCATACCCACCGCTACGCGGCCGCGAAGCAGAAAGCTGTCGGCAACGGGGCCGGCCCGACAGCCATAACTACACCGTGGGCGTAGCCGGCGGCATGACCAGCGACGACGCGCAGGCCGCCGCGGGGACGGTCGAGGGGCAGGGGCCCGTCGAGATAGACGAGGAGTTGGCCCGCCATCTGGAGAACAAGCGCGAGGACCTCTTCGAGAAGTTCGGTATCCCCGACGAGTTCCCGCCGGAGGTCCTAGAGGAGGCCGAGGCCCGGACCGAGGACGTCCAACAGGAGATACAGGACGAGGTCGACGAGCGGGCGGACCTCCGCGGGATGACGACGTGGACGACCGACCCCATCGACGCGCAGGACTTCGACGACGCCATCTCCATCGAGGAGCGGGACGACGAGTACGTCCTCTGGGTCCACATCGCCGACGTGACCCACTACGTCAATCCCGAGACGGAGATGTGGAAGTCGGCCGTCGAGCGGGCCAACACCGTCTACCTGCCGGGCTACACCGTCCACATGCTCCCGCCGGTGCTGGCCGAGACGGTCTGCTCGCTGGTCCCCAACGAGGACCGGCTCGCCCACACCGTCGAGATGCACCTCGACAAGGAGGACTTGGGTTACGAGGAGATTGACATCTACAAGTCCGTCATCCGCTCGGACGCCCGCCTGACCTACACGGAAGCCGAGAACCTGCTCGACGACCCCGACAGCGCCGCCGACCTGCTGGAGGACCCGGAGGTCGACCTCGCGGCCAAGACCGAACTCGTCTGGGAACTGGCCGACGCGATGCACGAACAGCGCAAGGAGGAGGGGTCGCTCGTCCTCAACCCCGCCCGGGACCGCGCCCACACCATCATCGAGGAGTGCATGCTCAAGGCCAACAAGGCCGTCACGCACGAACTCATGTGGGACCGCGGCGTCGAGGCGATGTACCGCGTCCACCCTCAGCCCTCCCCCGACGAGTGGGACGAGGCGCTCCGGGAGATTCAGGACCTCGACGGCGTCTCCATCCCCGGCGAGGCGTGGGACGACCCCCGGAAGGCCGTCAACGCCACGCTCGAGGACGCCCCCGGCCGCCAACTGGACCAGATTCAGTGGGCCGTGATGAAGGTGATGCCCCGCGCGAAGTACATGAACGACCCCTTCGGCGGCCACCACGCCCTGAACTTCGAGATTTACGGTCACTTCACCTCGCCCATCCGGCGGCTCTCGGACCTCATCAACCACTGGATAGTGTACACCAACGACGTGCCCGAGGACCTCATCGCGCTGTGTGACCGCGCCAGCGACCGGCAGAAAGACGCCGAGCAGTGCGAGCGCGAGTACAAGGACTTCCTGCAGGAGGTCGGGCTCGACCCCTCGGCGGTCAACAATCGCGGCATCGAAGTCGTCGACGAGTAGCGCGGCCGAGCCTCAGGCGTCGGCCTCGGCGAGGTGTTCCCGGCTCCACGCCCGCAGGTCGGCGATGACCGGTTCGAGGGCGACGCCGGCCGCCGTCAGCGAGTACTCCACGCGGACCGGTTTGTCGTCGATGACGTCCCGCGCGACCACGCCGCGGGCCTGCAAGTCGTCGAGACACTCCGAGAGTACCTTGTCCGAGATGCCGTCGACCCGCGCCTTCAGGTCGTTGAATCCGAGTGGTCCGTCGGTCAGCAACGCGGTGATGAGCACCGGGTGCCACTTCTTGCCGAGGATGGCCGTCGCCTGCCGCAACGGCCGGCGGTCGGCCGGGCCACCGTCGTCAGTCAGCCCCTCACATGCCATGAATTCGCTTTCAGCGCAGGCGGATATATATGTACTGACCACGCTCTGGCGTGTGTGTCTCTCAGGAAACAGGAAGGCCTATTGGGGTCCTCGCCCGCCATGCTGTCATGTGCCCGCCCTCCCCCGCCATCGTCACCGACGGGCTGACGAAGCGCTACGGCGACGCCGTCGCCGTCTCGGAACTCGACCTGACGGTCCCGCGCGGCAGCGTCTTCGGCTTTCTCGGCCCGAACGGGGCCGGCAAGACCTCCACCATCCGCGTCCTGACGACGCTGACCGAGCCGACCGCCGGGAGCGCCCGCGTCGCCGGTCACTCGGTCGCCGACCGCGCCAGCGTCGTCGACCACATCGGCTTCCTCCCCGAGGAGCCGCCGCTGTACGAGGAACTGACCGGCCGCGAGCAACTGGAGTACGTCGCCGGCCTTCGGGGGCACGAGGACTGGGACCGCGTCGAGTCGCTGCTGGAGCGGTTCACCCTCGCCGCCGACGCCGACAAGCGCGTCGCCACGTACTCGAAGGGGATGAAACAGAAACTCGGGCTCGTCCAAGCGCTGTTGCACGAACCGGACGTGCTCTTCCTCGACGAGCCAACCAGCGGCCTCGACCCGCGGGCGGCCCGGACGGTCCGTGACACCATCGGCGAGGTGGCCGCCGCCGACACGACCGTCTTCCTCTCGACGCACATCCTCCCGGTCGTCGAGGAACTGGCCGACACCGTCGGCGTCCTCTACGACGGCGACCTCGTCGCCTCGGGCGCGCCCGCCGACCTGACCGACCGCGCCGCGGCTGGCAGCACCCTCGAGGACGTCTTCCTCGAAGTGACGAGCGAGCGAGCGGGCGAACAATGAACGCGCCGCGGCCCGGCCGGGCGGCCCTGCTGGCCCGGACAGAGCTGTTGCGGACGTGGCGCAAGCTCCTGTCGAGCGCCCGCGGGCTCCTCATCCTCGCCTGCGGCGGGCTCGCCGTCGCGCTGTACGGGCTGGGCTTCGGCGCGGCCGCCTTCTTCGGTGCCGATGCGCTCGTCGGAAGCGACCCCGACACCGCCCGGTTCGTGCTGACGGGCGGGACCGTCGCGCTACTGGCACTCGTCACGCTCGTCACGCTCCAGCGCTCCGTCAAGACGACCGGGGAACCGGACGGTCGGGACGGCCTGCTGACGACGCTCCCCTACGAGGACGTCCTCGCCGGACTGGTCGTCGCGGAGGCCGCCCGCGTCCTCGTCGCGCTCGGGTTTCCGCTGGTCGCGTTCGCCGTCGGCGTCGCCGGCGGCACTGGGGACCCGGTCGCCGGCCTGCTCGTGTTCGTGCTCGCAGTCGTGCTCGCGCTCGTCGGGACGTTGCTGGGCTACGCGCTGGGGCTGGTGGCGAAACTGGTCGCCGCCCGGTCGGCGTTCGTGGCCCGCCACCGCGCGACCGTCGGCGCGCTGGCCTCGCTCTCGTTTCCGGTCGGCTGGGTCGCTCTGACCGTCGTCGACCCGGCTCAGCGTGCCCTCCTGCAGGCCGTGACGGCGTCGCCGCTCGCGTGGGTCGCCGACCCGGTCTTCGTGGTGGTCCCCGGACTCCCGGGCGACCCCGTCGCCGCCGTGTCGGCCGTCGCGGCGCTCCTGCTCGCGGTCCCGACGCTCTGTGTCGCCTGTCTCGGGCTGGCCGAGCGCGTCTGGTACGCCGACCCGGTCCAGCCCGACCACGAGTACGACGCCGACGAGCGGACACTCTCGGACCGCCTGCTGGAGGGACGGGTCCCGCCGGCGACCCGCGCGGTCGCACAGAAGTCGTGGCTCCGCGCGAAACGCGCCCCGATAGCCGTCCAGTTCGCCATCGTCCCCTTCTTCTTTCTCGTCTATCAGTTCCAGACCGTCCTGTTGCAGGGGCGGATACCGCCGACGCTCCCGCTGACGGTCGGCATCGCCAGCGCCGCGGCTTTCGGCGCGGCCTTTTCGCTGAACCCGCTGGGCGGCGAGGAGGCCGTCCTGCCGACGACGCTGACCGCGGCTGTCTCCGGCCGGGCCTTCGTCGCGGGGCTCGTCCTCGCCAGCGTACTCCCGGGCGCGGTCGTGACGACGGCGCTGGTCGTCGGCCTCGGCGTGGCGGCCGGTCTCCCGCCGGCCGTCGTCGCCGCTGCCCTCGGGACCGGGCTGGTCGGGACATTGAGCGCGCCGGCGACCGCCGCCGGCCTCGGCGTCGTCTTCCCGAAGTTCGAGTCCTCGTCGGTACAGGGCCGCGAGGTGGTCGTCCCGAGCGGATGGGCCTTCGGCGGCTACGCGCTCGTCCTCGGGGCCACCGTCGCCCCCGCCGCCGTGGCCGTCGCGCTGGTCGTCCACTGGCCCGCCGTCTTGCCGGTCGCCGGGACGTTGGTACTCACCGGCGGGCTGGCGGTCACGGCGCTGCTGGCCGCCGTCAGTGGGACCGCCGGCTTCCTCTACGCGGCCAACCGGGTCGGCACCTACCGCCTCGAGTGAGTCAGCAGACCGGCTTGGGGTCCAGCCCCATCGCTTCGAGCGTCTCGGCGTAGGCGTCGTAGGCGACGCCGATGGAACCGACCGCCCCGTCGTGGGCACGGCCGCGTTCGGCCTCGTCCAGCGCGTCCAACGCCCGCTCGCCCCGGGTCGCGTCGCCGGCCGCCGTCCGCAGTTCGCGGAACTGTTCGGCCCGGGCCTCGTCGGCCTCGTTGACGAAGAAGTTCACCACCTGCAGGTAGAAGCGGTCGGCCAACAGCGGCGCGGCGACCAGCCCCGCGCCGACCCGCTCGGCAGTCCCGGTGACGCGACCGAGGTGGTCACCGAACGCGTCGGCCTCGCCGGCCGTCCCGTCGATACTGTCGGCGCGGTCGTCGGCGGCCTCGGCCGCCGCCCGGAACGCCTCGCCGACGGGGCCGTCGGCCGTCGTCGTCCACTCGCCGAGCGCGGTCGCCGCGTGTCGCTCCCGCGTCGCCGCCGCGTCCAGCACCGCGTCGGCCTCCAGATTCGCGCCGGTCGCCGCGACGAGCGCCTTGTCCGACCCCAGCCGGGACAGTTCGGTCGCGGTCGCCTCACGGACGGCGTCGACGGTCTCTCCAGCGTCCATACCAGTGACTGAGTCCGTCGTCGGCTTAGAACCCCCGGCCGCTTTATCGGTCCCCAGCGCCTAGCGTCGCTATGGCCGACACGTACCCCGACCCCCCGACCGAACCGCCGACCGTCTCGGCCGCGCGGCTCCAGTCGCGGCTGGATGCCGGCGACCCCGTCCGTGTCCTCGACGTCCGCGACCGCGACGAGTTCGAGCAGTGGCACGTCGACGGGCCGTCGGTCACGGCGACACAACTCCCGTTCACGAAGTTCCTGCAGGCGAAAGTCACCGGCGAGGTCGACCCGCTGGTCGACGCCGTCGCCGGCGACGGCCCCATCACGGTCGTCTGCGCCCGCGGCGCGGCCAGCGCTTTCGTCGCCGGCCTGCTGACCGAACACGGCCACGACGCCCGGAACCTCGCGGGCGGGATGGACGGATGGGCGCGCCACTACGAGGGTCGCGAACTCCCCTGCGAGGCCGCGACCGTCGTCCAGTACCGCCGGCCGGCGTCGGGCTGTCTCGGCTACCTCGTCGTCGATGGCGGCGAAGCTGCCGTCGTCGACCCCCTACTGGCCTTCGTCGACCGCTACCGTGCCGACGCCGCCGACCGCGGCGCGACGCTGCGCTACGCCGTCGACACGCACGTCCACGCCGACCACGTCAGCGCCCGCCAGCGCCTCGCCGAGGACGGCGTCGAACCCGTCCTGCCCGCCCGGGCTGCCGACCGCGGCGTCGCCGTCCCGGTCACCGAACTCGCCGACGGCGAGAGTCTACGGGTCGGCGACGCCGAACTCCGCTCGCTCCCGCTGCCCGGCCACACGACCGGAATGACCGGCTTCCGCGTCGGCGACTGCCTGCTCGCGGGCGACAGTCTCTTTCTGGAGAGCATCGCCCGCCCCGACCTCGAAGCCGGCGACGAGGGCGCACCGGCCCTCGCGGCGACGCTGTACGAGACCCTAACCGAGCGCCTCGCCGCTCTCCCGGCCGCGACGCTGGTCGCCCCCGGCCACTACAGCCCCGGCACGACGCCCGACGATGGCACGTACACCGCCGCGCTCGGCGACCTGCGCGAGCGCCTCGCCGTCTTCGGGATGGGCCGCGACGAGTTCGTCGAGTTCGTCTGTGCCGACGTGCCGCCCCGACCGGCCAACTTCGAGCGCATCGTCGCCCGCAACCTCGGGACCGCCACCGGCGACGACGAGACGGCGTTCGAACTCGAACTCGGGCCGAACAACTGCGCGGTACACGCCGACGACTGACGTGAGCAGTCCGTCGACCACTGGGTGCCCTACAGCGGGAACCGCCGCCGTAGCTCCTCCAACAGCGACCGCTCCTCGTCCGGCGTTGGCGTCCCCACCACGTCCTCGTCGGGCCGGATGACCGTCCGCTGGTCGTTCTCGTCGACTTCGATGAGGTCGTCCGCCTTGAGCGCCGCCAGCGCCTCCTCTAGTGTGTCGATGTCCACGTCCGCCCGCGACCGTATCTCGAACACCGTCATCCCCTCCTCGTGGCGGTCCGCCAGAGCGTCGAGCACCGCGACCTCCGTCTCGTCGCGGTCGCGATACGCCGGCTTCGCTCTCATACGCACCCCTACTGTCGGCTGACTCTTGTCTCTATCCCTCACGTGGAAGCCGAATCTACAGGAGCAATGGGAACGATGTCCCTATCTTGGCGCGCTCGCTGGGCGGACCCCCGAGACCGTCCACACTATCTGAATCGGTAGACGATGCGATGGTCTTGAACGAGACTTAGTCATCGTCTCCGGGGAAGCACATTACCGCACTAGCTGACGTGGATAGTCCCTCCGTACCGTGATACTCTCGGTCTACTCCGGTGCAGGGTTCACACTCGTATTCTCCACCCGATCGCTCGGAGGGATGTTTATCTCACCGTCCCGGTCGATACCCGAGTACACGTCAAGGCCTGACGACGTGGAGTTGTCTGCTCCCGCAACATACGTGTCGCCCGAAGCCGGCGCCCATTTGGTCGTGACGATGTACCGCTTGAAATACTGCCACGAGTCTTCGGTGGCCGAGTAGTCTTTGGCTGCTTGGAGGGTAATGTAGTTGACTTTGTAGAGTTCGCCCTGTTCGTTCACAGCGCGGACATACACCCGCTCCGGAACCCACGATTCGTTTGCCGGCATGTTTTCAGGCCTCACGTACCCCTCGTAGAGGTTGGTGTACGCGAGTTGGATAGATGAATATATCCTCAGAGGTTTCTCCGTCTCGTTAGTCAGGAGGTGGGTGACGACGATGTAGTCCTGCTCGGGATTTGCCAACTGATAGTCCTCCATATAAGTATAGTTGTTAGTATCATTGGCCGTAGAGGTGTAGTCGTGGGCAAACTCCGCGTATCGTTCCGTCTCGTTCCAGTTGTCTGGGTCACCGCTGAACCACCCTACTTCTGGAGGTACTTCCACGAGTTCAAGGAAGTAGATAAACTCCTCTCGCTCACCCGCGGAGGTAGTGATGATAGTGTACTGTCCCGTCTCGGGTAGGGTGACCTCTTCTAGCTGGGCAGCGTTGTCGTTTCCCCCGTCGTCGTTGCTGTCAATGAGGCTTCCATTGGGGGCTTCGAGTCGTATCTCGGGGTCGCCGCTGGGAGAGCGCATGGAGAGATTCATCGTCGTCCCGGCTTCGGCCGTGAACTGAACTGGCTCGTAGTAGCGGCCATCAGTTTTCGGGTCCCCGCCGTCCAGTTCTCCGTTGATGATGTCGTTGTAGTAAGCTCCCGACCCCTCAATCTCCACCTGACGCAGATCAACGGCGTCCGATTCAGGCGTTGGAGTCGGCATATCCGTGCTCACACCATCGCTCGTAGGGGTTGGACTGTTCACGTCGCGCTCATCGGTATCTAAACCGGCGCAGCCGGCAGAGAGCAGTAGTAGCGCGGTGAGCACCGTGAGAATCGTGTCCCGGGAAGGGAAGGGAAGTGTCGATAGCATCCTACTGTATCAATTGTGTCTCCAGTTCTATTTACACACTATTTGTTCGGAATTATAAATCTGCGGCAGACGAGCGAGCTAGAGTGAACACGAAACGAGATGAGGTGGTGAACGAGCATGCCCCCGTTAGTAGAGGTTGCCCCGCCCGTATCCATCGGAGACACCACTATCTCCGGAATCGTCTGAGCCTCCGGAGTCGCCCCCACCAGCAGTGGTTCCGCCGCCACCGCCGATACCGAAGCTCGCTCCGCCATCGCCACCCGTCGACCCACCGTAGGTGATACCACCGCCATCGTCGTCCCCGCCGTCATCGCCACCGTTGCCACTCTCCGAACTGTCACCTCCGCCGCTATCACCATCATTATAGCTGGCGCTATCACTGTCACCGCCGTCATCGCTACTACTCTGGTCAGTCTGATGGTTTTCTTCGACGGCAGTTGTGAGACTACTCTTCGCGTACCCGGGTCCCGCTCCTTGGAACTCGCTCATGTCGTCCACGACATCGTTGGCGGTCACCCTAGCGGACCCACCATCGTATTGTGGACCCTGCAAGTACAGCGTGATTTCGCCGTCGCCGTTGCCGTCAACTATCGTCTGGCTCCCGGTGGCAACGTTGGTAACGGTGGCGTCAGTCAGACAGTTACCCGCGAACGGATTGCAGTCACTACCGCTGCCGCCGCCACCGCCACTGCTGCCGCCGCCACCGCTACTCCCTCCACCACCAATACTGACAACCTCACCGACCTGTATCCGGTGACTCGCCGTCGCCCGGTGCCCGGTAACGTCGTAGGCGACTGCGCGCACAGAGACGTTGCCGGTCTCGGCGAACGACCGGGAGAAGGTCGCGGTGCTGTCGTTGCCCGTCAGCGACCGCCGGGCGACGCTGTCGCCGTCAACCACCAGCGAGAGCGTCCGCAGGGAGTGGTTCCCCGCGGTTACGTCCGCCGTCAGCGGCGTCGAACTGCCGACGACCGTCACCGAGGGGCCGGTGAGCGTGACCTGTGGCCCCGAGGGCGGTCGTACGCGGACGAACAGCGTGTCCGAGCGCGTCGCGCCGTCGTCGTCGGTGACGGACAGCGTGACGTTGTACCGGCCGGTCGTCGAGGGGTCGAAAGAGGTCTGTCGGCAAGAGCTACAGGCCGGCGTCATCGTGGTTCCGTCCGGCGCTTCGACGTTCCACGCCACGCTACTGAGAGTTCCGTCGGGGTCCATCGACCCGTTGGCGTCGAGGTAGACGGTCGCGCCGCGTTCGACGGTCTGGTCGAGCCCCGCGTCCGCCAGCGGCGGGTCGTTGGCCGCCGCCGTCGCTGTTCCCGCGGCAGCGACGACCAGTACGACGAACGCGATAGCGAGCGGCCAGCGCACGAGAGGGTGTGGTGGCCGACTGCCCTATAAAATTTCACAATCCTATACGAGAATTGAATGTGGCGTGGTGAGCCGGCGGGCGGAGGGGACGACGGACAGGGTTTAAGTACTACAGGGTGGCAATTTCACGCAATGGGTCTCAAATGTTCCGTCCTCGGGCACGCGTGGGGCGAGACCACCGTCGAGCGCGAGCGGGAAGAGCAGGGCAGCGAAGTCGTAATCACCATTCAGGAACGGGAGACCTGCGAGCGGTGCGGCGAGCAGCGCATCGTCTCCGAGAACAAGGAGGTGACCGCAATCGAGACGCCCTCGGACATCGCCGCCGACGTCATCGACGAACAGGGTGACGTGGTGGAGGGGGGCGACGCCGCGCCGGAAGCCGACGAAACGGGGACGGAGGCGGCGGACGAACCGACCGACGCGGGGAGCGAAAGCGAGTTGAGCGGGGCCGGCGGGAGCGACGGTGACGACGAGGCGACCGTCTCCGAGTCTGTCGGCGACGCGGAGCCGGCCGGCGGCACCGAGGCCGCCGACCCGGCGTCGGAGGACGCGGAGATAATGGACGACGACGCCGTCGCGGGCGGCGACGACGAACTCGACGACCCGACGACGGATGTCGCGGTTCCCGACGCGGAGGGGGACGGACCGGTCGGGGAATCCGAGGCCGACGAGGACGACGGCGTCATCATCGATGGGGCAGCCGAGGAGCCATCGACCCGGGACCGAGAGCCCGGCGAGTGGCCCGAGGAGCCGGCGGGCGACGGGGACGACTGGGAACCCGAGACGGACCGGACCGGCGACGACCCCGACGTGGAACCGGCGAGCGGGCCGGCCGTGACGGTTCCGGACGGGCAGTTCTACTGTCCCGAGTGCGGGTTCACCACCGAGGTCGAATCGTCGTCGCTGCGGGCGGGCGACTTCTGTCCGGAGTGTCACAAGGGGTCGCTCGTCAACGACGCCGACGAGTGAACGCAAAGGGTAAGACGCCCCCTCGCAAAACCACGCCCATGCGAGAGTACAAGATGCGCCGGGGCGAGCATCTCGAAGACCGCGTTCCGGACATGGAGGCCTTCGTCGAGGAGTACTTCGGCGCGGTGACCGACACCGAAGACTACGACGACACCGACCTGCTGGTCGTCGACGAGCCGGACAATCCCGTCTTCGAGCGCGTGGTCGCCGGCCGCGTCGAGTACGGGAGCAAGAAAGACAAACTGGCCCTGCACATCGACGAACGCCCCGCCGAGGAGGTCATCGCCGAGGGCCACGTCGACGCCGCCGAGGACGCCGTCGCCAAGAAGAACAACTTCCTACAGGAGGCGACCGGCCGGGACGCGAAGGCCCGCCGCGACTCGATGAAACGTTCCGTCGAGGACGACGCCGACAAGCCCGACAACGTCTGACCACAGCGCTCGAAGCGCTCCGTTCTCCGTCGTTGGCGTTCGCCCCCGCCAACGCTAAATGCCTCCGTGACATACGTTCACATACGCCCCGGCCGGAGGCGACAGAAGTATCCGGACCCGAGCGGTTGCGCTCCCGCGGCTCCGGCCGCAGCGGCGCGCTGTCATAGTTTGTCCGCCCGCCGGAGCGGCCCCTTCCGGCATTCGGCGCGTCCCCGTTCGTCACTCCACCAGCCCGTAGCCCCGCTTGAAAAGCAGGAAGTCGACGGCGAGGACGGCCGCCGCCGCGAGCGAGAGGACGGCCAGCGACGCGTTCGGGTCGATTTCGGAGACGCCGATCATGCCGTAGCGGACGCCGTTGACCATGTACACCATGGGATTGAACAGCGAGACCTGTCGCCACAGCGGCGGAAGCACGTCGAGCGAGTAGAAGACGGCTCCGAAAAACACCAGCGGGCGGAGGATGAACTGGTTCATCACGGTCAGGTAGTCGAAGTCGTCGGCCCACAGGCCGCCGACGACGCCGAGGCCGGCGAACAGCACGGTGATGACCAGCAGAAACGCGACCAGATAGAACGGGTGCGCCAGCGGGACCGAGGTGAACACCAGTCCGACACCGACGATGAGGACGGCGGTGACGACACCCCGCAACGCGCTGGCGCTCACGTAGGCGGCGACCATGTTGCGGTTCGACATCGGCGAGGTGACGACCTCGTGGATGTACTCGTTCCACCGGCCGTGGAAGATGGAGAAGGAAGCGTTCTCGAAGGCGTCGGAGATGGCCCCCAGCACGACCAGTCCCGGCAGGACGAACTGGATGTAGCTCACACCGGCGATAGAGCCGATGCGACTCCCGAGGATGACGCCGAACACCGAGAAGTACAGCGAATTGGTGATGATGGGCGGCAGGAAGGTGTTGTAGGGCCGCCGGACGTAGCGGGTGATCTCCCGGCGGACGAGCGTCGCCAACTGCGTGGTCTCGGTGCTCACGCCGACACCTCCGCGTACTCGCGCTCGTCGCGGGTCATGTCGACGAACACCTCCTCCAGCGAGGCCCGGCGGATGTCCAGCGAAGTGACGGTGTGGCCCGCCCGCTCCAGTTCGCGGACCAGCGCCGGCGCGGTCTGGCTGCCGCCCGAGGCGGTGACGCTGAGGCCGTCGTCGGTGACGCTCACGTCGGTCACGCCCTCGACGTCGAGGCGCGGGGCGGTCCGGGGCGGGTCGGCCAGTGCCACGGCGACGGTGTCGGTGCCCCGGGACATCAGTTCGTCGGGCGTCGACACCTCGACCTTGCGGCCGTCGTCCATGATGGCAACGCGGTCACAGAGCCGCTCGGCCTCCTCGATGTAGTGGGTCGTCAGCAGGATGGTCGTCCCGGCGTCGTTCATGTCGCCGATGATGTCCCAGAGGTCGTGGCGCAGTTGCACGTCGACGCCGGCGGTCGGTTCGTCCAGAATGAGCAGGTCGGGGTCCGAGACCAGCGCCCGAGCGAGCATGAACCGCCGTTTCATCCCGCCCGAGAGCCAGTCGAAGCGCGTGTCGCGTTTCTCCCAGATGCCGACGGTCTTGAGCGCGTCCTCGGCGCGGCGCTCGGCCTCGTCGCTGGCGATGCCGTGGTAGCCCGCCTTGTGTTCGAGGACCTCGCGGATGGGAAAGAAACGGTCGACGTTGAACTCCTGTGGCGCGAGGCCGATGCGGTCGCGGGCCTCCCGGTAGTCGTCTTCCACGTCGAAGCCAAACACCTCGGCGACGCCGTCGTCCTTGTGGACGAGGCCGACGAGGGTGTTGATGACCGTCGTCTTGCCCGCGCCGTTGGGGCCGAGCAGGCCGAAGAACTCACCGCTGTCGACGGTCAGTTCCAGTCCGTCCAGCGCCTGTACGTCCCCGTAGCGCTTGTGGAGGTTCCGGACGCGTATCGCCGGTGCAGTCATTACCGTTGCAAGCGCCCCGACACCGAAAAGCACGTTGAAGCGCCGGAACTGTGCCGGAAAGAGTCAGCGACCCAGCCGCTCGCGGGAGATGGCGACCCCGTTGGGCGTGATGATGAGTTGGTCGTCGTCCTTCTGGACGATGTCGCCGCCGACCTCGTTTGCGACCTGCTTGAGTTCGTCGCTGATGTGTTCCATCGTCCGGTCCTGCGTGGAGTGGCGGGTGATGTCGGCGACGACCACGTCGCCGTCGTAGACGGCGTCCTTGATTTCGATGACGTCCTGCTTGTCGCTGATGCGGGCGATACGGACCTGCCGCTCCGCGTCAGCGCCGACGGCGATGTCCCCGGCGTCCAGTTCGACGTAGTCCTCGGTCTGTCGGGACGGTCCCGAATCGCCGAGAATCTTGCTCATCAATCCCATGTCCCTTCGGGCGTGCGCTGACGGTTTAGGTCTTACGTCAGACGCGTTTTACTTCACTTCATATTTTGTGGAAAGAATTCCAATTCCAGCGCCTCGGTAGCTCAGACGCGGCTGTGCGGGGACTAGACGCTGAACTCGAACAAGTCGTCGCCGACGTGGTGCAGCGACTCGACGACCTTCCCGCTGTCGCCGACCATGTCGTCGCCGGCGGCCTTCGCGCGGCCCACGGCGAGGAACTTCCCGTGGGACTCCTCGTTGATGACCACGAGGTCGCCCGCGGCGATGTCGTCGTCGGCGTCGGTGATGCCCGGCCGCATCACGTCCGCGCCGTCGGAGACGAACGACACCGCGCCCGCGTCGACGGTGACGACGTGTTTCTGTGGCGGGTAGCGGTTGGCCCCCTGTACGGTGAGAAACGGCTCTTTCTCCGCGTTGCCCTCGTCGTCGAGATACAGCACCAGCGGCTCCCCGTCGACCAGCACGACGTCCCAGTCGCTGTCGTCGAACTCGACTTTCTCGAAGCTGTCGGCGTCCAACTCGACGCCGAGGTTGTCGGCCAGCGCCGTCGCGATGGCGTCGACCTCGTCCGAGCGGAGGTGGTGGCGCGACTTGACTTCCATGGCCGCGTCTCCGCGGCCACAGCGGGTAAGCGTAACGAACTCCCGCCCGCGCTCGGGGAAACCGTTATCTCCCCGTGGCACCCGGACACGCCCGTACGGGAGAGCCGTGACCAGAGTCAGACCCGCCTTCGACGACGACGCCGAGGCCATCCGCCGGGTCGCCAAGCGGACGTGGCGCGACACCTACGACGTACTCGACCCCGCAGTGGTCGACGAGACCGTCGAACAGTGGTACGCCGACCCGCTGGGCAGTTCGCTCCACGGGTGGGCGGGCGGCCAGCCGGCCCGCGACCTCGGCGTCGAGGCGCTGCTGTTCGTAGCCGAGCGCGCCGAGGTAGTCGTCGGCTTCGCACAGGGGGTCGCCACCGGGCCGGAGGGGACGATACTCCGGCTGTACGTCGACCCGGCTCACCAAGGCCTCGGCGTCGGGTCGGCGCTGTACGAGCGGCTGTGTGACCGGTTCCGCGAGCACGGCGTCGAGCGGCTGACCGCCTTCGACCTCGCGGCCAACGACGACGGCCGGCAGTTCTTCGAGCGCCGCGGGTTCGAGCGGACCGGCACGGGGACCGTGACCATCGGCGGCGAGGCCTACGACGAGGCTGTCTACGCCCGCGACCTCGACCCGGAGGACACGGCGGAGGCGAACGCGTCGGACGCGGCGAGCGAGTAGTCGCGCCGAACCCGGCGGACGGGTGGGGACAACAGGCGATAGCGGGCGGGTTTTTGCCCCGCCGCGCCGTAGCCCGGGTATGCGTGTCGTCACACTCCTGCCCTCGGCGACGGAACTCGTCTACGCGCTGGGCGTCGTGCCGGTCGGCGTCTCCCACGAGTGCGACTACCCACCGGCGGCCCGCGAGCGGCCCGCGGTCAACCGTTCGCGGGTCGACGCCGGGGCGACGAGCGCCGAGATAAACGAACAGGTCGCGGCCGCCGAGGACGGCGACGGCGTCTACGCTATCGACCGCGCGACGCTGGCGGACCTTGACCCCGACCTCGTCGTCACGCAGGGAGTCTGTGACGTGTGCGCCGTCGACCGCGTGCAGGTGGCGGCGGCCGTCGACGACCTCGAACTGGACTGCGAGGTGCTGACACTCGACGTACACAGCCTCGACGACCTCTTCGAGTCCGTCCACCGCGTCGGCGCGGCGCTGGGCCGGGACGGCCGGGCCGCGGACCTCGTGGCGGCCATGCGCGAGCGGGTGGCGGCCGTCGAGACTACCGCCGCCCGCGCGACCGACGCCCCGCGGGTGGCCGTGCTGGACTGGCTCGACCCCGTGATGGTCGCCGGCCACTGGGTGCCCGAGATGGTCGAGCGGGCGGGCGGCACCTACGGCATGGAGGCCGCGGGCGCACACTCCCGGCCCCGCGAGTGGGACGCCGTCGTGGAGTACGACCCCGAGGTGCTGGTGGCCGCGCCCTGCGGGTTCGACGTGGCACAGACCCGCGAGAACCTCGCGGACCTGACCGACCGCCCGGGATTCGACGACCTGACCGCCGTCCGCGAGGGGCGGGCCTACGTCGTCGACGGGCACCACTACGTCAACCGCTCGGGGCCGCGGCTGGTCGACACGCTGGAGTATCTGGCGGCGCTGGTCCACCCGGCCCTGTTCGACGCGCCGCCGCGGGACGCCGCCGTCGAACTCCCGACGGTGCGGGCGTAGTCAGGCCATCGCCGCGGCAGCCCGCAGGCCGACGTAGGTGTTGCCGAGGACGACGGCGGTCCCGAGGGCGACGACGCCCGACAGCCACCAACGCCACCACGGCACCGCCTCCACGACGCGGCGACACGCCAGCAAAACAACGCCGACGTAGAGGACGACGGCCATCTTCAGCGCGACGACCAGCATGGGCTCGTGGGCCAGCAGCGCCCGAATCAACGGGTTCGCCTCGACGGCGTGGCCGGCGAACCGCGCGGCGAAAAGCGTCGAGACGGCGTCGCCAAAGCCCCAGACCAACACCAGTGAGAAGACGAGTTCGACGTAGCCGGGCCGCTCCAGTCGCATCGCGAAGGCGTCGGCGAGGGCCGGGCGACGCGAGGCCATGCCGACTGCTGTCACGCGGCGGCGCATAAATCTCGGCCCCGAGTTATCGCCGCTGAGAACGTCCCTGCTCACTCCGTCAGGGCGCACCGGCCCTCGTAGGCGGCGTCGGCGACGCGCTCGATGGCCGGGTCGGAGCCACAGACCGGGCAGTCCGGGTTCGGCGCGACGGGCACCTCGTCGACGGTCATCGCCGACGCGTCGTAGGCCAGCAGCCGGCCGACGAGGCTCTCGCCGTGGCCCGTGGCGAGCTTGACGACTTCGGTCGCCTGCATGCAGCCGATGGTGCCCGGGAGCACGCCCAGCACGCCGGCCGTCGCGCAGTCGGGGACGGTCCCCTCGGGCGGGGCCTGCGGGAACAGACAGCGGTAACACGGGCCCGTCCCGTCGAAGGTCGTCACCTGCCCCTCGAACCGGAAGACCGCGCCGTGAGAGAACGGGACGCCGGCGAGCGTGCAGGCGTCGTTGACCAGAAAGCGCGTGGCGAAGTTGTCCGAGGCGTCGACGACGACGTCGTAGTCGGCCACGAGGTCGGCGGCGTTGGCCCGGCTCAGCCGCGTCTCGCGGGCGTCGACGGTCACGTCGGGGTTCAGGTCGGTCACGAACTCGCGGGCGCTCTCGACTTTCGGCCGGCCCACGTCGGCGTCGGCGTGGACGACCTGCCGCTGGAGGTTCGACCGCTCGACGGCGTCGTCGTCGACGATGCCGAGCCGGCCGATTCCGGCGGCCGCGAGGTACTGGAGGACCGGCGAGCCGAGTCCGCCGGCCCCGACGACTAATACGTCGGTGTCGAGCAACGCGGCCTGTCCCTCGGGGCCCACGTCGTCCATGATGACGTGCCGCGAGTAGCGGTCGAGCTGTTCGGCGTCGAGGTCCGGGCGCATGCGCGGCCGTTCGGCGGCCAGCGAGATAAGGGGCGTGTTCCCGAGTAGGTCGCCGTCAACCCCCGGCGGACACGGGTGATGCTGTCCCTCGGCTCGCCTCAGCAGTCGTAGAGGTCGCGGTACTTCGCGTCGGCGTAGTCGAGGAAGTGGTCGGCGGTGAACGACTCGCCCGTGGCCTCGCGTATCAGGTCGTCGGTCTCGTAGCGCGCGCCGTGGCGGTGGACGGTGTCGGTCAGCCAGTCGTGGACGGCGTCGAACTCGCCGGCCCGGACCTGCGCGTCCACGTCGCCGAGGTCGGCCCGGAGGTGGTGGTCGAGTTGCGCGGCCAGCACCGACCCGAGCGTGTAGGTCGGGAAGTAGCCGATAGCGCCGTTGGTCCAGTGGATGTCCTGCAGACAGCCCTCGGCGTCGGTGTCGGGTCGAATCCCGAGGTACTCGTCCATCTTCTCGTTCCAGACGGCGGGGACCTCCGCCACGTCGAGGTCGCCCCGGATGAGGTCACGCTCTATCTCGAAGCGCAGGACGATATGCATGTGGTAGGTGAGTTCGTCCGCCTCGACGCGGATGGGGTTGTCGTCGTAGACGCGGTTGGCGGCCTCGTAGAACTCGCGGGGCGTCGCGTCGGTCCCGAGGTGGTCGTTGGCGGTGTCGGCGAAGAAGTCCCAGAACGCCCGCGAGCGGCCGACGTGGTTCTCCCAGAAGCGCGACTGGGACTCGTGGACCGAGAGGTCGCGGCTGTCCCCCAGCGGCGTCCCGTACTGCTCGCGGGGGAGCCCCTGCGTGTAGGTGGCGTGGCCGAACTCGTGGACCGTCGACCCGACGGCGTCAAGCGGGTCGTCGGGCGTGAACCGGGTGGTCACGCGGGCGTCGAACTGTGTCCCCGTCGAGAAGGGGTGGGGAGCGGTGTCGAGGCGGCCGCGGTCCCAGTCGTAGCCCAGTTCGTCCAGCGCCGTCTCGACGAGGGCGTGCTGGGTGTCGTCGTCGTAGGTCCCCTCGAAGGGGTCCGCGAGCGTCACGTCGCTGTCGGCGATGTCGTCGACGAGCGGGACCAGTTCGTCCCGCAGGCGCGTCAGCACGTCCTCGGCGGTGTCGATGCCCAGATACGGCTCGTACTCCTCGAACAGCACCGCGTAGGGGTCCCGGTCGGGGTCGATGGCCTCGGCGTACTCCCGGCGCAGTTGGACCATCTCCGCCAGCGTCTCCTCGAACAGTCCGAAGTCGTCCTCGGCCTTGGCCTCCTCCCAGACGGGGAGCGCGTTCGAGGAGGCCTCGGAGATGCGCTCGACGAGGTCCGAGGGGACCCGCGTCGCCCGCTCGTGGTCGCGCCGGACCTCGCGGACGACGGCGGCCTGTTCGGCGTCGAGGTCGGCCGCTTCGAGGTCGTCGAGCCACTCGCCCACCCGGTCGTCGGTCAGTAGGTCGTGGTGCAGCGTCGAGACGGCCGAGGACTGCTTCGCCCGGGCGGGCGTGCCCCCCTCGGGCATCATCACCTGCTGGTCCCACTGGAGGACGCCGCCGGCGTCCGAGAGGTAGTGGAGTCGCTTCACGTGGTCGAGGAACTGCTCGTAGGTCGACTCCGCCGCGCCGGTCGTTGCCATGTGACGGCGTTGGGGCGGCCGGCGTAAATGCTCGGTGTCGCCGGTAAGCCCGACCGTCGGTCGGCACAAGGTTCGTGTGCGTGCCGGACGCGGGGCCGTCCGGTGGCCCGTGGGCCGCCGCCGAGCGACCGCCGGTGACGGCTCACGCCGGCCACGCCTCGGCGACCCGCTGGTATATCGACCGACAGCGCTCCAGTACCGGCACCGAGACGCTCTCGGTCGCCGTGTGGGCCTCGCCGGGTTCGGCCGCGCCGACGACGACACAATCAGTCCCGGCGGCAGCCAGCCAGCCCGCGTCGGTCGCGTGGGGCTTGACGACCTGCTCGGGCGTTCCCGCCTGTGCCCCGGCGGCGGCGTCCAGCACGGCGTCGGCGAACGCCGGGTCCTCGCAGGCCATCGGCGGGAGGTCTTGGTCGACTTGCCACGAGACGCCGTCGACGGACTCGACCCGCGAGAGCGGCGCGCGCTCCCCGGGCACGGTCCGCTCGTCGACGGTGACGGTACAGCGCTCCGGGACGACGTTCCACGCCGACCCGCCCTCGATTTCGGTGACGGCGAGGCTCCCCGAGAGGGGGTGGCCCAGCACCGCCGTCTCGGGGAACTCGATGTCCCGGACCACGTCGACGGCGTCGCTCGCCCGGTAGATGGCGTTGTCCCCCGCCGCCGGTTCGCTGGCGTGGGCGGCCGCGCCCTCGGCGACCAGCGTCGACCCGCGCCGACCCTTGTGGGCGACGGCCACGTCGGTGACGCCGCCGGCGGAGTAGCCCGTCGACCCCTCGCCGACGACGGCGTAGTCCGGCGCGAAGCCGTCCTCGATGGCCGCCTGACAGCCCAGTCCGCCCCGCTCCTCGCCGACGAAGGAGGCGAAGACGAGTTCGCCGGCCGGGTCCGCGTCGGCGAAGGCGAGCATCGCCGCGGCGAGACACCCCTTCATGTCGGCGGTCCCGCGGCCGTAGAGCCGCCGCTCGGTGTCGCCGTCACCGGGTCGGGAGGCCGCGTCGGCCTCGTGCGTCTCGACGACGTAGTCGTCGCCGTCGACCTGTGACTCGTCGGGCGGCACTACGTCGTGGTGGCCCACCAAGGCCAGCGAGCGCTCGCCCGTCCCTTTGCGCGCGAGGACGTTGCCGTGTGCATCGCGGGTCACGGCGGCGTCGGTGTTGTCCCGCAGCCACGACGCGACGAGGTCGCCCGCCGCGGCCTCCGGGTGGTCGGCCATCCCGTCGTCCTCGTCCCAGTGGCTCGGGACGGCGACGAGTTCGCGGGTGAGTGCTGCGACGTTCATACCGGACGGTGGGCCGGCGGTGACTTCAACGCCCGCCGTTCGCGCGCCCGACTCCACAAGAGCCATACCCCCGTTGGCGCAACTGACAGTCGAATGACGACGACATCCGAGGGGGACACCGAGGACGCCCGCCTCGCGGACTCCGTGCCGCCGGTCCGGGAGTGGGGACGCGCGCTCGTCGTCGGCCTGTTCATGGGCACGGCCGACGGCGTCCCGGGGGTCTCGGGCGGTACCATCGCGCTCATCGCCGGCATCTACCCGCGGCTCATCGCCGCCATCACCGCCATCACGCCCGGTCACGTCCTGCGGTTCCTGCGCGCGCTGACGCCGCTCGACGAGGGGCCGTCGCTCGGGCGGGCCGCCGCCGTCGTCGACGAGTTCGACGGCTGGTTCCTCGTCGCCCTCGTGACCGGCGTCCTCACCGCCGTCGTCGCCGTGGGGCAGTTCGTCGAGTACGCCAACGAGCACGCGCCGGTCCTGCTGTTCGGGGCCTTCTTCGGGCTCATCGGGGCCTCGGCGGTCATCCTGTTCCGGGAGATAGCCATCGACACGAGCGCCGAGGCCGTCGCCGCCGTCGCCGGCTTCGTCGTGGCCTTCGTCGCCTCCGGACAGGGCACGCTCTTCGCCGGCGGGGGCCTGCTCGTCGTCTTCGTCGCCGGCGCTATCGCGGTCAGCGCGATGATACTCCCCGGCCTCTCGGGGTCGCTCCTGCTGGTCGTCATCGGCCAGTACGTCTACATGTACGACCGGCTCAACGCCTTCCTCGAATCGCTTGTCGGCCTCGTCACCGGCGGGTCGACGGCCGGACTCGTCGACGCCGGCACCGTCGTCGTGACGTTCGTCCTCGGCGGGCTGGTCGGCGTCTTCACCATCGCGCGGGTCATCCGCCGGGCGCTGGACGCCAACCGCGCGGTGACCTACGCCTTCCTCGTCGCGCTCGTCCTCGGGGCACTGCGCGCGCCGGTAGCGACGCTCAACGGGGCCGAGTACGCGGTGACGTGGGACGGCGCGACCGTCGGGGCGTTCGCGGCCGTCGCGGCGGTCGGTGCCGTCGTCGTCTTCCTGCTGGACTGGTACGCCGTCGACATCGACCTCGACGCGGTGTAGCCGTCAGCTGACGAACAGCCGGCGCGTGGCCCGCTCGTGGTCGGCTGCCAACACGTCGACCAGCGGCGCGAACTGCGCCATCCCGTCCAGCGTCCGCTCGGCGCTGTCGTCGACGGCGGCGACCATCGCCGGCCGGAGCGCGTCGAGTACCCGTTGGGCCTCGGTGTGACCCAGCGACAGCACCCGCTGGGCCGCGCCGAGCAGGCCGGTGACGAAGCCGTGACAGCACAGCAGGCACGCCTCCCGTTCGTCGATGCCGGCCAGCGCCGTCGCCGCGCCGAGGACGACGGGGTAGTTGCCCGGCGCGTCCCCGTCGGCAACCCGGTCGGCGTAGCGCTCGAACAGCGGGGCCTCGCGCAGGTCCCGCTGGAGCGAGAGCAGGCGGCTCCCCGACCGCTCGGCGCTGTCGCGGAACTCCGCGGCCAGCGTCACCGCCGTCAGCCGCCGGTCGGCCTCGCAGACGGCGTCGACGTCGCCCGCCAGCGCGCCGGCGTGGGCCGCCCGGAGCGCCACCAGTTCGCCCGGCCCGACCTGCCGGCGGAGGTACGTCGAAAGCAGCGCTTCGAGGTCGTCGCCGTCGGTCACCCGGTCGTCTTGGACGAACTGTTCGAGGGCGTAGGAGGCGGTGTAGGCCCCGACCGGCAGGAAGGAGTCAGCCAGTCGGAACGCCGAAAGGGTGGCGTCGTCGTCCGGGCGCGCGTCGGCAGCGTCGCCGCTCATCGGTCCCCTCCGTCGACGGTGCGGACGCCGTGAGCGAGGCCGTCAGCGCCCTCGCCGCCGTGGCTGTGGTCGCCGTGGGCGTGACCGCCCTCGCCGTGGTCGTGGGAGTGTGGGGGCCCTCCGCCGGACCCGTCGTCGAACGTCGTCGGCGGGACCCGCTCGAAGCGGCTCTCGACGCCGGCGGGCAGGTGGTCGGCGACGGCCTCGCGCATCCGCTCGCGGGTGTCGGGCACCGGGAACAGGGCCTCGCCGTCCCGCAGGGCGAGGTCCCAGTGGCGGTTGCCCAGCGCGTGGCCCAGTTCCAGCGCCGTCAGCGGCGACACGTCAGCGGCCGCGAAGTCGAGGACGAGCGCGTCGACGGCGGCCAGTTCCACGACCACGCACGCCCCGCTCTCGGTCGCCAGCACGTCGCCGTCGGCCAGTTCCGCCGCGACGACGACGCCGAGGTCGGTCCCGTCGACGGTCTCGGTTCTGACCCGCGAGCGCCGCCGCTCGGTGTCCGAGAGGACGACGCGATGGGGGTCGGCCCCGAGCCGGTCGGCCACGTCGGGGTCCTCGCGGTGCCCGAGGCGGGTGTCGGCCACCAGCATCAGTACTTCCTCCCCGAGGGAGCAGGGGCGTCCAACAGGGTCCGGCGCGCGCGGTCCCACGCGGCCCGGAGCGCCGCCTGCACCGTCTCGGCCCGGTCGCCGAGCGCCCGCACCGCCACGCCCGCGTCGTTGGGCAGGGCGGTCGCGCCCGCCCGCGCGTCGCCGTCGGCGACGGCCTCGTGGAGCGCGTCGCTCAGCCCCGCGGTGTCGCGGTCGGGCGCGACGACGAAGGCGGTCCCGTAGACGGCGAACTCCCCGAGCACGCCCGGCGCGGTCGGGTCGGTCGTCCCGGGCGCGAGGCGGGTCGCGTCCTCGAACAGCAGGCCGTCCGGGCCGCTTGCGCGCACCCGCGAGTGGTACCGCTCGAACTCGAATCGCTCGCCGCGGGCCAGCCGTCCGGGGACGACCACGTCCGCGAGGACGGCCGTCGCGTCCGGGCCGAGGTCGAGCGTCAGGTCCTGCGCGTAGCGGGCGTCGGCGTGCAGGATGGTCGGCTCGGGGACGTAGTCGAGGTGGCCGCCGCGCGCGACGGTCAGGTCGGTGTCGGCGGCGGCGTAGTTGGCGTTCATCGACTGGACCTTCGTCGAACTCTGGGTCGAGACGTGGGCGACGGCGTCCGCGCCGACCCCGATAGACACGTCGTGGCGGTCCCCCTGTGCGACCCCGCCGGTCGGCGACTGGACGAACACCGTCGTCCCGTCGGGATGGGGGTCGTGGTCCAGCGTCCCGGAGACGTGAAACGGGACCGTCGCGTAGTCCCGGACCAGCGCCGTCCCGCCGCCGGCGCGGTCGAACTGGAGGTCCATGACGCCGTCTTTCCCCGGCGACCCGACGGCGGCCTGCGGGACCGACTCGGCGGCGTACTCGGCAAAGGCCGGATGGGACGGAGCCGACGGCTCCGCGGACCGCCCCGCTGACTCCGGGCTGTCGGCGGCCATCAGGCGAACAGCACCCCCTCGCGGACGTGCTGTAACACCTCGTCGACGCCCTCGCGGGCCTTGCAGTCGGTGAAGACGAACGGGCCGTCCCGGACCTCGCTGGCGTCGCGCTCCATCACGTCCAAGTCCGCGCCGACGTGGGGCGCGAGGTCGGTCTTGTTCATCACCAGCAGGTCGCAGTCGACGACGCCCGGGCCGCGCTTGCGGGGGATGTCGTCGCCCTCGGCGACCGAGATGACGTACAGCGAGTAGTCGGCGAGTTCGGGGTTGAACGTCGCCGCGAGGTTGTCGCCGCCGCTCTCGACGAGGACCAAATCGAGGTCCGGGTGGTCGGCGAGGAAGGCGTCTATCTGCTGGAGGTTCATCGAGGGGTCCTCGCGGATGCCGGTGTGGGGACAGGCCCCCGTCTCGACGCCGGCCACGAGGTCCTCGGGGACGACGCCCGCGAACCGCTCGCGCAGTCGCTCAGCGTCCTCCTGCGTGAGGATGTCGTTGGCGATGACGCCCACGTCGAGTCCATCCTCGCGCAGGCGCGGGACGAGTTCGGTCAGCAGCGTCGTCTTGCCGGAGCCGACGGGGCCCCCGATGCCGACCGTCGCCACGTCGCGGTGTGTCAGGCTCACGCCTCGCCCCCGTCGTCGCCGTCCGCGCCGCCGACGCTGTCCGAGCGGACCGGGTCGTGGACGGTCACCAGCTTCGTCCCGTCGGGGAAGACCGGTTCGACCTGAATCATGTCGACCATCTCAGGGACGCCGTCCATCACGTCCTCGCGGCCCAACAGCTGTGAGGCCCCCGCGCGGATTTCGGCGACCGACTGGCCCTCGCGGGCGCGCTCGATGCACCAGTCGCTGATGTAGGCGACCGTCTCGGGGTGGTTCAGCAGGACGCCGCGCTCCTTGCGACGCCGTGCGACCTCTGCGGCGGTAAAGACCGTGAGCCGTTCCTGTTCCTTGGGGGTGAGTTTCATAGCAGGTACCGTTGAGCGAGTGGCAGTTCCGAGGACGGTTCGCAGGTGACGTGTTCGCCGTCGACCCGCACCTCGAAGGTCTCGGGGTCGACGGCGATGTCGTCGGGGCAGTAGTCGTTGTACACCATGTCGGCCTTGCCGGGCGTGCGGGTGCCCGCGACGGGGACGACCTCGGAGTCCAGCCCGTACTCCTCGCCGACGCCGCGCTCGGCGGCAGCCGGCGAGACGAACGACAGCGAGAGGGCGTGTTTCGCCTTACCGACGGCCCCCGCGCGTTCGCGCTGGAGAATCGGTTCACAGGTCATCAGCGACCCGTTGGCCTCGCCCATCTCGGAGTGGACCGGGAAGCCGCCCTTGAACGTCATCGCGGGCTTGACGCCGAAGAAGGCGGGGTCCCACAGCACCACGTCGGCGAGCTTGCCGGGTTCGAGCGTCCCGACGTACTCCTCGATGCCCGCCGAGATGGCGGGGTTGACGGTGTACTTGGCGATGTAGCGTTTGACCCGGAAGTTGTCCGCACCGGTGCCCTCGTCCTCGGGCAGCGGGCCGCGCTGGGACTTCATCTTCGAGGCCGTCTGCCACGTCCGGGAGACGACCTCGGCCATCCGCCCCATCGCCTGTGAGTCGGAGGTCATCATCGAGATGGCTCCCATGTCGTGGAGCACGTCCTCGGCGGCGATGGTCTCGGCCCGGACCCGGGACTCGGCGAAGGCCACGTCCTCGGGTACGTCGGGGTTGAGGTGGTGACACACCATCACCATGTCGAGGTGCTCGTCGAACGTGTTGTCCGTGTAGGGCATCGAGGGGTTCGTCGAGGACGGCAGCATGTTGGGCTCGCCGACCATCTCCATGATGTCCGGGGCGTGGCCCCCGCCCGCGCCCTCGATGTGGAACAGGTGCATCGTCCGGCCGTCGACGGCGTCGAACGTGTTCTCGACGAAACCGGCCTCGTTGAGCGTGTCGGTGTGCATGCACACCTGCACGTCCTCGTCCTCGGCCACGTCGAGCGCCGTGTCGATGGCCGCGGGCATCGACCCCCAGTCCTCGTGGAGCTTCAGCGTGCAGGCCCCGGCCTCGATCTGTTCGCGCAGCGGCTCGGGGTCGGAGGCGTTGCCCTTCCCGTAGAAGCCGACGTTGACCGGCCACGCCTCGGCCGCCTGCAGGTGGCGCTTGACGTTCTCCGGACCGGTGGTGCAGGTGGTCGCGCCGCCGCCATAGCCCCCGCCGAGCATCGTCGTGATGCCCGAGGACAGGGCATGTTCGTGCAACTGCGCGGAGTTCCAGTGGACGTGGATGTCCAGTCCGCCGGCGGTGGCTATCTTCCCCTCCGCGGGGTAGACGTCGGTCGACGGCCCGACCACGAGGTCGACGCCGTCCATCGTATCGGGGTTGCCGGCCTTGCCGATGCCGGCTATCTCGCCGTTGCGGATGCCGATGTCGCCGGCGACGACGCCCAACACGGGGTCGATGACCGTCGCGTTCGTGATGACCCAGTCCATCGCGCCCTCGGCCTGCGTGACGCCGGGGGCCATCCCCAACCCGTCCCGCAGCGTCTTGCCGCCGCCGAAGACCGCCTCGTCGCCGTGCGTGCGCAGGTCCTCCTCGACTTTCGCGAACAGTTCCGTGTCGCCCAGCCGGACCTTGTCGCCCTCGGTGGGGCCGTACAACTCCGCGTAGTTCTCGCGGTCGATGTCGCGCGTCACTGGTCGCCCTCCTCGTCGTCCTGCTCGCGGGTGTCTCCCCGCTCGCCGTCCCGAGACCCGCTTCCCGAGCGCGCCTCGCTATCCCCGAAGCCGGCCGCTCGCAGCCGTTCGAGCGCCTCGTCGGGGTCGCCGTCGACGCTGCCGTCGACCATCCCGTTCATCCCGTGGGCGACGCGCTTGCCGCCGATGGCGACCAGTTCGACCGTCTGCTCGTCGCCGGGTTCGAACCGCACCGCTGTCCCGGCGGGGATGTTCAGCCGCATCCCGTAGGCGGCCGCGCGGTCGAAGGCGAGGGCGGCGTTGGCCTCGAAGAAGTGGAAATGCGAGCCGACCTGCACCGGCCGGTCGCCGGTGTTGCCGACGGTCACCTCGGCCTTCTCGCGGCCCTCGTTCAGCGTCACGCTCCCTTCGCCGGTGACGACCTCGCCGGGGACGAGCCCCTCAGTCATCTCCGCCACCGTCCGAAACCACTATCGACTGTTCGTCCATCATCTGCGCGCTGGTTTGAACAGGTACGGTAAAGAGATTCACTTCGGCGCAAGTTCCGCCGGGCGCGCGCCGAGACTCGGACGTTCGACCACTAAAGCACTGCCGGAGCGGGCGAAACCGCGCGTTCGTCCATCGTCACGCGCCGTCGAGGTGTGCCCGCGCCTCGGCGACGGTCAGGGGGGACGCCTCGCGGTCGGCGAACAGGCGGACCACCTGCGGCGGCCGGAGGTCACAGTCGGTCAGCAGGTCGGCGTCGGTGAGCACCGCCCGGGTCGGCCCGTCGGCGACGACGTCGCCGGCCGAGTCGAGCAACACGACGCGGTCGGCGACGTGGGGGACGAGTTCCGTCTCGGGGGTCGACACGACGAGCGTAACGCCGGCGGCGGCCAGTTCGTCCAGCAGCGCGAGCACTTCGGCGCGGTTTGCCGCGTCGACGTTGCTGACCGGCTCGTCGAGCATGAGGAGGTCCGGCTCGGTGGTCAGCGCGCTCGCCAGCGCGGCCCGGCGCTGCTCGCCGCCACTGAGCCGGAAGGGCGGCTTCGAGAGCAGGCCGTCGAGGCCGAGCCGGTCGGCCAGCCGTTCGACCCGGCGCTCGGTCTCGGCCGCGCCGAGGTCGAGTTGGCTGGGGCCGTACGCGAGGTCCTCGCGGACGGTCGGGTTGAACAGGTAGTCGGCGGGGTCCTGCGTGAGGACGCTCAGGCGGTCCCGGACGGCGTCGGCGTCGGTCGTCTCGCCGAAGTACCGCACCGTCCCCCGGTCCGGGTCGAGCAGGCCGCCCAACAGTTGGAGCAGCGTCGACTTGCCCGCGCCGTTGGGGCCCAGCAGCGCCACCCGCTCGCCGGCGGCGACGGTCAGGTCGACGCCGTCGACGGCCGCCGTCCCGTCGGGGTAGGCGTAGCCCAGCCCGGTCGCCTCGACGGCGGTCACGCGAGGACCACCGCCGCGACCGTGCCGGCAACGACGAGGGCGAACGCGAGGTCCGCGCGGCCGAGCGACGCCGGCTCGGCGCTCGGTCGCACGCGGGCCCCGCCGCGGGCGCGGGCGGCCCGTTGGACGCGCTCGCCCCGCTCCAGACTGCGGAGGAGGAAGGCCCCGGCGAAGTTGCCCGAGTCCCGCCAGACCCGGCGCAGGGACGGCGTCGAGAGGGTCCGCCCGCGGCGCGCCCGGGCCATCCGCTCCAGTTCGCCGAACGTCACCAGCAGGTACCGGTAGGTGACCGCGAGCAGGGTGACCGCGACGGCCGGGACGGGCAGCCGCCGGCAGGCCCCGAGTACGTCCCGGAACCGCGTGGTCAACAGGAGCGCGGAGAGAAAGCCCACGCAGGCGGCGACCCTGACGGTGAACACCGCGACGTACTGCAGGCCGGCGACCGACAGCGGGAGCGACGGGAGCGTCGGCCCGCCCATCAGCAGGGCTTGGGGGGCGACGACGACGAGCGCGACCGCCGGCGGCCCGCCGAGCCGTCCGAGGAGCGTCCGGACGGGGACACGTGAGGAGAGTGCCAGCGCCGCGGCGAGGCCGGTCAGGGCGGCGACGGTCGCCAGTTCCCGCTGGGTCACGGTCAGCGCGACGAGGGCGACGACGCCGACGAGCTTCACGCGGGGCGTGACCGCCTGCAGGAAGCCGTCGCGCTCGGGCAGGGACTCCGAGAGCAGGAACCGCCGCGCGCGGGCGGCGACGGCACCGAGGGTGCGCCCGAGCAGGTCAGCCCGACCCATCGGTCTCCGCCCCGAGGAGGCGGCCCAGCGCGCCCGCGGCCAACAGCGTCAGCGCGGTCCCGACGGCCGCCGAGACCAGCGTCCCGGCCCCGCTCCCCAGCCCCGGCACGCTGTAGTCCGGCAGCGGCGCGACGCCGGTCGGTTCGGCCGCGTCGGTCGCGCCCGTCTCCTCGGCGGCGTTCTCTAACGGTTCGGCGTAGCCGACCGCACCGGCGGCCCAGCCAAAGACCGGGGCGAGCAAGACGAGGACCGCGAGGACGCCCAGCGCCCGCGGGAGCCACCCCATCAGGCGCTCACCTCCGGCGCGGTCCCGGGCCGGAGGTCCGGCCGGGTCCGGGCGAGATAGCGGTAGACGACGGCGGTGATGGCCCCCTCGACCAGCCCGAGGACGAGATGGCCGACGCCCATGATGGCGAGCGTCGTCGCGAGTTCGTACTGGAACGCCGAGGAGAGACCGAGTTGGAGCCCCGCCGAGAGCGCGCCCGCGGTGATGCCGAGCCAGCCGGCGGCGAAGGCCGCCCGGAACTCGCCGTAGGGGGCGACCAGCCGGTAGACGGCGTAGCCGACGTACACCTCGACGATAGCCATGTTGAAGACGTTCGCGCCGAGGACGACGAGGCCGCCGTCGCCGAAGACCAGCGCCTGTATCGCCACGACGGTGGCGACACAGAGCGCGCCCAGATGCGGGCCCAGCAGGATAGCGGCGAACGCGCCGCCGACGAAGTGGGCGCTCGTCCCGCCCGGGATGGGCCAGTTGAGCATCTGTGCGGCGAAGACCCCCGCCGCGACCACGCCCAGCAGGGGTGCTTGGCTGTCGGACACCTCGCCGCCGGCCCGCCGCGCGGCGAGGCTCAGGACCGCGACGGAGAGCGCGCCGAACAGCACAGCCAGCGGCAGGTCGACGTAGCCATCGGGGATGTGCATACCTCTCCGTCTCACCGCTCGACGGATAATACTTTCCACTCGTGCAGTATTACTGAGGGAGTGGGCAACCCTATTACCGCCGTCCGCCGTAGCCGCGGGCATGAGCGACGACATCGACCGCATCAGCCTGACGCTCCCGTCGGGGATGGTCGACCGGCTGGATGGCATCGTCGACGACTGGGAGTACGACAGCCGGTCCGAGGCCATCCGGGACTCGCTGCGGGACTTCTTCGCCGACTACGAGTGGGAGACCGGCGAGGCCGAGCGACACCACGGGACCGTCGTCGTCGTCCACGACCACCACGTCGACGGCATCGCCGACGACCTCCAGACGGTCCAACACGAGATGGCCGACAGCATCATCTCCGTCCAACACATCCATCTCTCGCACGACACCTGCATGGAGACGCTGGTCGTCGAGGGGCCGGGCGCGGCCATCACCGACCTCGCCAATCGGCTCCGCGCGCTCAGCGGCGTCCGGCAGGTCAAGGTCGTCGTCGTCGACCAGTAACGGACCGGCGGCCGCGCCGGTCCCCGCAGAGTCGGCAATCCTTTCCCCGTCCCGCCGCGCCCGGCTCGAAATGTGTGTATTTCGGACAGAAACACGCAGAGTTATTCGAACATCTCGTTTTCTCCACTGTCCTTGAATATCCTTAAACACAACTCGACATATGAAGGAGGATATAAGATTCGATGAGCAAACCTTATGTGTGTACTCCGGAACGCCAAGAACGTGAGCGAAATCGTGAACGCATGTCCGGATATGCTCGGTGAGTTGTCTAAAACGTGCAGTAATGGCGTGTATAAGGATACGTGCGGCGGCGTCTCGGCGGTGGTCGGCGAATGACGGATTCCCGCACTCGTCGGGGCTTTCTGGCCTCGTCGGCGGCGCTGACCGGGGCCGCGCTGGCCGGCTGTTCCGGCGGTGGCGGCAGCACCAGCGGCGGGACGGCCTCCAGTTCCGAGACCATCACCCTCGGCGTCCTAGAGGACCGGTCGGGGAACTTCGCGCTGGTGGGCGACCCCAAGCACAAGGCGTCGCTGCTCGCCATCGAGGAGATAAACGAGGCCGGCGGCATCGACGGCCAGCAGATAGAGGTCTTCGACCCGGACCCCCAGTCCGACAACCAGCGGTATCAGGAGCTGACCCGCCGGGCCATCCAACAGGAGAACGTCGACTCGCTGTGGGCCGGCTACTCCTCGGCCACGCGGGAGGCCATCCGCCCCATCATCGACCGCGAGGACCAACTGTACTTCTACACGACCCAGTACGAGGGCGGCGTCTGTGACAAGAACGTCTTCGCCGTCGGCCCGACGGCCCGCCAGCAACTGGGCAGCGTCCTCCCCTACCTCGTCGACGAGTACGGCTCGGACATCTACACCATCGCCGCCGACTACAACTTCGGCCAACTGTCGGCGGACTGGGTGAAGGTGCTGGCGAACGAGAACGACGCCAACGTCATCGGCGAGGAGTTCATCCCGCTGTCGAACTCCCAGTTCGGGTCGACCATCAACCGGATTCAGGAGGCCGACCCCGACTTCGTGATGTCGATGCTCGTGGGCGCGAACCACACCTCCTTCTACGAGCAGAAGGCCTCCGCGGGCCTCGACGTTCCCATCGGGACCTCGACGGCGATGGCACAGGGCTACGAACACCTGCGGCTCGACCCGCCGGCGATGGCCAACATCTACGCCGGGGTCAACTACATGCAGGAGATTCCGACCACGCGCAACACCGAGGAGGGCGGGTTCGTCGACCGCTACTTCGAGATGTTCCCCGACGCCCCCTACCTCAACGAGGAGGCGGAGAACAACTACTTCTCCATCTACATGTACAAGCGGGCCGTCGAGCAGGCGGGCACGACCGACCAAGCGGAGGTCAAGGCCGCGCTGGAGTCGGGCATCACCTATCCCGCCCCCGAAGCGCCCGAGGGCGAGGAGATAGCGCTGGACCCCCAGACCCACCACGTCGACCACCACATGTGGGTCATGCGGGCCGACGAGGAACACAACGTCGAGGCCGTCGACGACCGCGTCATCCCCGAGACGTTCCTCTCGGAGACGGTCGGCTGTGACCTCACCCAAGAGGACGAGGAGACGCAGTACACCCCACAGGACTTCTACGAGGAGGCCGGATAGTATGGTAAACGGGCTCAACCTCCTGTTCCAGTTTCTCGATAGCTTCGCCTTTATCGTGCTGGCGGCGGCGGGGTTGGCCATCATCTTCGGCATCATGGGCGTCATCAACCTCGCCCACGGGGAGTTCATCATGGTCGGCGCGTACGCGACGACGCTGGCGAACATCCGGCTGGGACTACCCCTGCCGGCGGCGATGCTGGCCGGCGTGGCCGTCTCGGCCGTCTTCGGCCTCGTCGTCGAACGCGTCGTCATCTCCGGGTCGGTCATCAACTGGGTCAGCCAGACGGCGCTGGGCCGTGACGTGGTCGAACCACTGTACGACCGGCTGGCGGACTCGATGGTCGCCACGTGGGGCCTCAGCCTCATCATGGTCCAAGGCGTCCGCATCACGCTGGGCAACTCACTCGACCAGATCGGAACGCCGCTGGGCGAAATCGCCTACGGCGGCTTCTCGTACTCGGCGTACCGCGTCGGGCTGGCCGGCGTCGCCGTGGCGCTGTTGGGCCTGACCTACTACGTCTTCACCCGCACGGACTACGGGATGCGGGCCCGCGCGACCATTCAGGACGAGGACACCGCCCGGGCGATGGGCGTCGACACCGAACGGACGTACATGACGACGTTCGCCTTCGGGTCGGCGCTGGCCGGCCTGACCGGCGCGCTGTACGCCCCGACCATCACGATGGTTCCCGGACTCGGCGGCTCGTTCCTCGTCGAGGCGTTCGTCGCCGTCGTCGTCGGCGGCCCCAGCGTGGTGCTGGGAACGACGCTGGCCGGCGGTCTGCTGGGCAGCATCAACGCCATCGTCTCGAACCTGTTCAACACCACCTACGGCCGCATCTCCTTGCTAGTGGCCGCCATCGTCATCATCCGGTTCCTGCCCGACGGCGTCACCGGCTACATCGAGCGCCTGCGCGAGCGTAGGCAGGAGGGGGCGTAGATGGCGACCGGCACCGCGGGCGGCGCGGGACCGACCGCGCCGAGCGGACCGCTGAGTCGCGTCCGGGCCTACCTCGAAGGCCCCAACACAATCGGGAGCACGCGGGCGTTCTGGGTCGGGTTCGCCGTCGCCGTGGCGGCGCTCGTGGCCTACCCGTTCCTCGTCGGCTCCTATCAGGCCTCGCGGTTCTCGCTGTTTCTGGTGTACGCCTTCCTCGGCCTCTCGCTGTCGGTCGTGTGGGGGTACGCCGGCGTCCTGTCGTTCGGACAGGTCGTCTTCTTCGGCGTGGCCGGCTACACCTTCGGCGTCGTCTCGGTCAACTTCGCCACGCCGGCGGGCATCACCGGCGCGTTCCTCGTCGGCATCGGCGGAGGCGCGCTGATGGCCGCCGTGCTTGGCTACTTCATGTTCTACGGCGGCGTCCGGAACGTCTACGTCACCATCATCACGCTGGTGTCGACGCTGGTGCTCCACACGTTCATGGCCCAGACCGCCGGGGACCAGTGGACCATCGGCGAGGCCGCGCTGGGCGGGTTCAACGGGATGCCGACCATCCCGAACCTCGCGTTCGGCGTCGGCGGGGCCGCCGTCACGTTCAGTAACTTCACGTTCTACTACCTCGTGCTCGGCCTGCTCATCGCCACGTATCTGGGCCTACGCGTGCTGGTCAACTCCGACTACGGGCGCGTGATGGTCGCGGTCCGGGAGGACGAGGACCGCACGCGGATGTTCGGCTACAAGGTCGAACGCGTCAAACTCGCCGTGTTCACTCTCGGGGGGGCGTTGGCGGGCCTCTCGGGCGTGCTGTACGCCTCGTGGGGCAACTACGTCAGCCCCGGCGTCTTCGAACTGACCTTCGCCTCCCTGCCGGTCATCTGGGTGAGCGTCGGCGGCCGCAAGAGCCTGCTGGGCGCGCTCGTGGCGACGGTCGGCATCGAGTTCTTCCGGAACTCGCTGGGCGGCGAACTCGCCTTCGTCATCGTCGGCACCCTCCTGCTGGTGTTCATCCTCGGGCTGCCGGGCGGTATCGTCCCGTGGATACACGGGACCTACACGCGGCTGCGCGGGGACGACACCGTGCCCGAGCCCCCGGAGACGGCCGGGGAGGTGAGCGAGTCGTGAGCGCCGAGGACGCGGCGGGCAACCCGAACGTCCGCCAGACGGCCGCGGAACTCGCCACGGGCGACCGCACCGACACGCTGCTCCAGACCGACGACCTGCGCAAGGACTTCGGCGGCTTCACCGCCACCGACGAGGTGGACTTCTCGGTCGCCGAGGGGGAACTGCGCTGTCTCATCGGTCCCAACGGCGCGGGCAAGTCGACGCTGCTGAAACTCATCACGGGCACCTACGCCCCCAGTTCCGGCAGCGTCTACTACGACGGGCACGACATCACCGACCTCGACCCCCACGAACGGGTCCAGCGCGGCATCAGCATGAAGTTCCAAGTGCCGTCGGTGTACGGCGAACTCACCGTCCGCGAGAACGCCCGGCTCCCGGTCCAGCAGTTCGCCACCGGGGCCGAGCGCCGCGAGCGCGTCGACGACGCCATCGCCGCCGCCGGCCTCTCGGGCTACGAGGAGGTGGCCGCCAGCGCGCTCTCGCACGGCCAGCAACAGCAACTCGAAATCGGGATGGCCGCCGCCTTGGAGCCGGACCTCCTCCTGTTGGACGAGCCGGTCGCCGGCCTCGACGTGACCGAACGCGAAGCCATCGCCGAGCGGGTGACCCGCCTCAACGAGGAGGCGGGCATCGCCTTCGTCGTCATCGAACACGACACGGACTTCGTCGCCTCCATCGCCGACGAGGTGACAGTCCTGCACAACGGCGACGTCTTCCGCGAGGGACCCGTCGAGGACATCGAGTCGGACACGGAGGTTCAGCGCATCTACCTCGGAGGGGAGCAATGATACTCGAACTCGACGGCGTCACCGCCGCCTACGACACGACCCCCATCCTGCGGGACGTGGACCTCGCGGTCGACGAGGGCGAAATCGTCGGCGTGATGGGGAAAAACGGCGTCGGAAAGACGACGCTGATGAAGACGGTGATGGGGCTGTTGGAGCCCACCGACGGGACGGTCACCTACGACGGCGCGGACGTGACCGCGGCGACGGCCGACGAGCGCGCCCGGGCGGGCATCGGCTACATCCCGCAGGGTCGGGACGTGTTCCCGAAGCTGACCGTCGAGCAGAACGTCCGGATGGGCGAGACGGTCAACGCCGACAGCGACGAGGCGCTGTACGACACCGTCTACGACTACTTCCCGGTGCTCGAAGAGCGGGCGAGCCAGCAGGCCGGCACGCTCTCGGGGGGCCAACAGCAGATGCTCGCCATCGCGCGGGCGCTGGTCTCGAACCCCGACCTCCTCCTGCTCGACGAGCCCAGCGAGGGTATCCAGCCCTCCATCGTCGACCAGATAAGCCGGGACATGCAGACCATCAACGAGGAACTCGGGACCACCATCCTGTTCGTCGAGCAGAACCTCGGCGTCATCCGGGACCTCGCGGACCGCTGTTACGCGATGGAGCGGGGCGAACTCGTCGACGAGGTCGGCCCGGAGACGCTGGCCGACGAGGACGCCATCGCGGAGTATCTCGCGGTCTGACGGCTGCCGACTCCACACCCTTTTCAACGCCTGCGACAAAGCGGTGGTATGGAAATCGTACCGGACACGAGCGTGGTCATCGACGGCCGCGTGTCCGAGCAGGTCGCGGCCGACGCGGACCCCGACGCGGAGGGTGAAGGCGCGGGGTTCGCCGGCGCGACCGTCGTCGTCCCCGAAGCCGTGGTCGGCGAACTCGAAGCGCAGGCCAACGACGGCCGCGAGACCGGGTGGGAGGGGCTCGAAGAGCTCCAGCGACTGGTCTCGCTGGCCGAGGACGGTACCATCGACGTGGAGTACGTCGGCCGCCGCCCGGACGCCGTCGAGAAGCGCGAGGCCGGCGAGGGTGAGATAGACGCGCTTATCCGCGACGTGGCCGGGGACCGCGGCGCGACGCTCGTCACCAGCGACGACGTGCAGGCCGAGGTGGCCCGCGCGAAGGGGCTGGCCGTCGAGTACCTGTCGCCGGTCGCCCGCTCGTTCGACCGCCTGCAGATAGAGAACTTCTTCGACGAGGGGACGATGAGCGTCCACCTCAAGACCGGCGTCGCCCCCTACGCGAAGAAGGGCGACATCGGCGACATGCACTACCAGCCGATACGCGACGAGCCGGCCACCGAAGAGGAACTCCGGGAGTACGCTGCCGACATCGAGGAGGCCGCCCACAACTCCACGGAGGGGTTCCTCGAACTCGACGAACCGGGCATGCGCATCGTCCAGTTCCGGGACCTCCGTATCGCCATCGCCCGGCCGCCCTTCTCCGAGGGGATGGAGATAACGGCGGTCCGACCCATCGTCAAGACGGACCTCGACGACTACGAGTACGCCGACGAACTGCGGGACCGCTTCACGGAACACCAGCGGGGCGTCCTCATCTCCGGGTCGCCCGGTGCGGGGAAGTCGACGTTCGCACAGGCGGTCGCGGAGTTCCTCGTCGACGCCGACTACTCGGTCAAGACGATGGAGAAACCCCGGGACCTGCAGGTCGGCCCCGACGTGACCCAGTACACCGAACTCGGCGGGTCGATGGAGAAGACCGCCGACTCGCTGCTGATGGTCCGGCCCGACTACACCATCTACGACGAGGTACGCAAGACCGACGACTTCGAGGTGTTCGCGGACATGCGGCTGGCCGGCGTCGGCATGGTCGGCGTCGTCCACGCCACCCGCGCCATCGACGCGCTCCAGCGGCTCATCGGCCGCGTCGAGTTGGGCCTCATCCCGCAGGTCGTCGACACCGTCGTCTACATCGAGGCCGGCGAGGTCCACACCGTCTACGACGTGACGACCGAGGTGAAGGTGCCACAGGGGCTGATGGAGGAAGACCTCGCGCGCCCCGTCATCGTCATCCGTGACTTCGAGACCGGGCAGCCCGAGTACGAGATATACACGTTCAACCGACAGGTCGTCACGGTGCCGCTCAACGAGGACGAGGACGGCGAGGACTCCGGCGTCGACCGCCTCGCCAAACAGGAGGTCGAACGCGAGATTCGCTCCATCGCCCGCGGTCACGTCGAAGTCGAACTCCGCGGCCCCAACACCGCCGTCGTCTGGGTCGAGGACGACGACATCTCGCAGGTCATCGGCAAGGGCGGCGGGCGCATCTCCGACGTGGAGAACCGGCTGGGCATCGACATCGACGTGCGCACCTTCGAGGAGCGCCCGACCGGCCCCTCGGGCGGGCCACAGACCGACGCCGGCGGCCAACAGGGCGAACTCGTCACGCCGGAAGTGACCTCCCGGCACGTCATCGTCCCGCTCGACGGCCACGCCGGCGACACCGTCGAGGTGCAGGCCGACGGCGACTACCTCTTCACGGCGACCGTCTCCCGTGGCGGCGAGATTCAGGTCTCGCGGGGGTCGGGCATCGCCGAGGAGCTAGAGCGCGCCATCGACCGCGGCGCGTCGATTACGGTCGTCCCGTCCTGACGCGGCGGCGTCACCCCGCGACCGGTTCGACAGCCACGCATCGTAAGCCGACTGGTTTCGCACGTCGACGGTGCCATGCATCCGCGAGTGGCCCGCGCCACAGAGTTCCGCGCAGTAGAGGCGATAGTCGCCGGTGGCGGTGGCGTTGGTCAGCACCGTCTGCGTCTGGCCGGGGAAGACGTCCTGTTTGATGCCCAACTCGGGAACGTAGATGGAGTGGACGACGTCATCGGAGGTCAAGGTGAGGCGCACGTCCGCGTCCCGCGGGAGGACCAGCCGGGACTGGCTGGTGACGTTCGCCGACGGGTAGCGAAAGCGCCAGCCCCACTGGTAGGCGACGACCTCCACCCGCACGTCGGGTTCGACGGCCGGCTCGCCGGGCTGGGCCGCGGCGGCCGGCGTGAGGTATGGGTTCGCCAGCACGAAAAACGCCGAGACGCCGACGAACACGAGGATGACGCCCGTCGCCGCCGTCCACGTTATCTCCAGCGCGGGGTCGTCGACGGTGGGACTGGGGTCGTCGTTGTCCCGGAACCGGTAGACGGCGTAGACGAGCGTCAGCTCGACGAACAGCGTGAGCGGTAAGGCGACGTACAGCAGTTGGCTGTTGAGGTCGTCGATGGCCGCGCGGTTCACCGACTGGGCGGCCGCCGGCGTCGCAAGCAGACAGAGACCGACCGCCAGCAGACCCAGTCGCGCGGCGATTCGCGTGGTCCGCATCGGTTCGAACTGCACTCGGCATCCGGATATAACTTCGGTCGGGTGAGAAGCATAGCGACGACTGACCGGCGAAAACGTCCCCGAGAGCGTCTCTAAGCGCCCATCTATGTCTCGTCGAGCCGCTCCTGCCACTGCTGGACGGTCGCCATGAGCTCCACCGGCGGCGTCTCGTTCACGTCGAGGTCCGCGAGCGCGTCCAGCACCGCGGCGGCGTCCTCGTCGAGCGGGGCGTCGGCGGTCCCGCCGTCGGCGCTGGCCCCGCGGTCCGGACGCGTCTCGCCAGCAGCGTCCGAACGGTCGGGGCCGCCGGCCGACCCGCCGCCGAAGCTCCCGCTCCCGAGGTCGAAGACGGCCTGTGTCGTCCCGCCGTCGCCGCCGCCTTTCGCCTCGATGGCCTTCTCCTCGCGCAGGCGGTCGAGCACCGTCCGCGAGCGGTCGACGACGGGGTCGGGCACGCCCGCGAGGTCGGCGACGTGGATGCCGTAGGAGCGGTCGGTCGGGCCGTCCCGGACCGTCCGGAGGAAGGTCACCTCGCCGTCGGTCTCGTCGGCGGCGACGTGGACGTTCTCGACGCGGTCGAGGTGGTCCGCGAGCGTCGTCAGTTCGTGGTAGTGGGTGGCAAACAGCGTCTTCGCGCGCACCTCGTTGTGGAGGTACTCCGTCGCGGCCCACGCGATGGAGATGCCGTCGAACGTCGCAGTTCCCCGACCGACCTCGTCGAGGATGACCAGCGACTCCTCGGTCGCGGAGTGGAGGATGTTCGACAGCTCCTGCATCTCGACCATGAACGTCGAGCGCCCCTGTGCGAGTTCGTCCAGCGCGCCGACGCGGGTGTAGATGCCGTCGACGACGCCGACCGTCGCCGACCGTGCCGGGACGAAACTGCCGACCTGCGCGAGCAGCGTCACCAGCGCCGCCTGTCGCATGTACGTCGACTTCCCGCTCATGTTCGGCCCGGTGACGACGAGGAACTGCCGCTTGGCGTCCATGTAGAGGTCGTTGGGGACGAACTCGGTCGTCTGCTCGACGACCGGGTGCCGGCCGGCCTCGATAGCGAGTTCCCGGCCGTCGGTCAGTTCGGGCCGACTCCAGTCGTTCTCGACGGCGTGGACCGCCAGTCCGGCCAGCGCGTCCACCTCCGCGAGCGCCCGGCCCGCGTCCTGCAGGAGCGGGGCACGCTTGCCGACCCGCTCGCGCAGTTCCTCGAACAGGGCGTACTCCATCTCGTGGCGGCGCTCCTCCAGTCGGAGCACGTCGCGTTCCTTCTCGTCGAGTTCCGGAATCGTGTAGCGCTTGGAGTTCTTGAGCGTCTTTATCTCCTCGTAGGCGTCGGGGACGGCGTCAGTCTCGCTCTTGCCGACTTGGATGTAGTAGCCGTCGGTCCGGTTGCGGTCGACCGAGAGGTGGGTGATGCCGGTGCGCTCCTTCTCGCGGTCGGGCAGGGTTTCCAGCCACTCCAGCGCGGCCTCGTGGTCCTCGACGACGGCGTCGAGTTCGTCGTCGTAGCCCCGCTCGAAGAGACCGCCCTGCGTGACCGTGCCGGGCGGGTCGTCGACCAAGGCGGCGTCCAGTTCGGCCGCCAGCGCCGCGGCCCCCTCGCGGTCGGCGTCGGCCAGCACGTCCGCCAGCGGCGACTCGGCAAGGCGCTCGGTCTCGGCGACGGCGTCGGCCACCTCGGGCAGCAGCGCCAGCGTCTCCCGTACCGCCCGCAGGTCGCGGGCGTCGGCGCTGCCCGAGGTGGCTTTCGACCCCAACCGTTCGAGGTCGTAGGCGTCGCCCAGCGTCTCCCGAATCGTCTCGCGGGCCATCGCGGCCTCGGTCAGCGCCGCGATACAGCCCTGCCGGCGGCGCAGTTCGCCCCGGTCCCGCCGGGGCCGCTGGAGCCAGCGCCGGAACAGGCGGCCGCCGGCCGCGGTGACGGTGTGGTCGACAGTGTCGAACAGCGACCCGGAGCCGTCGCCCTGCATCGTCTCGGTCAGTTCGAGGTTGCGCTGGGTGGTCGCGTCGAGGTCGACGTAGCCGCCCGCGCCGTAGGCCTGCAGGCGCGTCACGGCCGCCAGCGTTCCGACGCCCGTCTCGGCGACGTAGGCGATGGCGGCCCCGGCGGCGCGGATGGCCGCCTCGTCGCCGTCGATGCCGACGCTGTCCAGGGTCTCGGCTCCGAACTGGTCGCGGACGCGGTGGCGGGCGCGGCCGGCGGCGAAGGCCTCGGCGTCGTGGACCGTCAGCGCGGCGTCGGTCCGCTCGCGCAGGCGGTCACAGAAGTCGCCGTCGTTGCGCAGGTCCGGCCCCGGGAGGATTTCGGCGGGCGCGAAGGTGTACAGTTCCGACAGCGCCGCGCCGGGGTCGGCGTCGTCGAGTTGGGTCACCTGAAACTGGCCGGTCGTCGCGTCGACGAACGCCAGCCCGTAGGTCGCCGTCGGGCCGCTGCCCTCGCGGACGACCGCCGCGAGGTACTGGGCGGACTCGTCGCCGGTCTCTAGGTGCGTCCCCGGCGTCACGACCCGCGTTATCTCGCGGGCGTGGCCGTCGGCCGTCTCGTGCTGGTCGGCGACGGCGACCCGGTAGCCGCGCTCGACCAGCGCGGAGACGTACGGCGTGAGGTCGTCGACCGGGACGCCGGCCATCGGGTACGAGGAGCCGTGAGAGGACTTCTGAGACACCTTCAAGTCCAACTCGTCGGCGACCCGCTCGGCGTCGTCGGCGAAGAACTCGTAGAAGTCCCCACACTGCATCGCCAGCAGGTCCGCGTCGGTCCCCTCCTTGAGCGAGAGGAACTCCCCGACGATACCGGTCGCCTCTGTCATACCCGACTCTGTGGCGCTCCGGGGCGTAAGGATTGCGGGTGGCGGACGACGCCATCGCGTACGCGACCGTCGGACCCGTAGCCTCGGTTACAGGTTCCGGGCGCTTGAGCGGCCAAGTATTTCAACCGTGCCGCGGTAACAGGGGACGATGCACGGGGCGCGCCAGTGGTGGGTGGCGGTCGGGACCGCAGCGCTGGTGCTCGCCGCCCTCGCCGTGACCGTCGGGGCGGGCGTCGCAGCGCCGACCGGGTCGGACCCCGCGGGACCGACCGCGAGCGGCGTCGCCGGCCCGGCCGGCGTCACCACGACGGCGGCGGGCGACACCGGCGCGTCGGCCGACTACAGGCGCTTACCGACGGGGACGACCGTCCCGCAGGTGGCGGACGGCGACGCCATCGCCGTGACGCAGTCGTACCGACTCACGCCGGCCAGACCGGGCAACGTCACCGCGACGGTGACCTACGCGGTCCCCGACCGCGTCGTCCAGTTGGAGACGCGGGTCGCCGCGGAGGCGACGGTCGTCCGGTCCGAGGGGTTCGAGCGGGTCAACGCGACCACCTACGAGTGGGACGGCGAGGCGTCGACGGCCACCCTCCGCTACCACCGAAACCCCAACGCGACCGTCCAGCGGAGCGGGCCGGTGAGCGCCGATGGGGAGTACATCGGCGTCGACGCGGGCGAGTGGGCGCTGTTCCGCCGGTCGACGGTGCCGACGCGGTACCGCTACACTGGCACCGACCCGCTGGGCTTCGACATCGACGTGCGAACTGAGGGGCCGGGCGCGGCGGGCCAGCGCCTCGTCTACGCCGGCGCGGGGACGACCTACACCCGGGCCGCGAGCGACCAGCGGTTCCGGCTGTTCGTTCCCGAGCGGGCGTCGATGGCCGAGGACCCCGACGCGGTGCTGGACTCGATGGCGAACGCCTCCGACGCGCTGCGGGTGGGCGACCGGGACGAGCGCGTGTTCGTCGTGGCCGCACCCACCGACCGCGGCGTCGACTGGGGGGTCCGGGGGCTCCAGAGCGGCGAGCGGGACCTGTGGGTCCGGGACGGGGAACGGCTCGACGACGCCGACAACGTCTGGCTCCACGAGTACGTCCACACCCGACAGGCGTTCCGGACGACCGACGAGACCCGGTGGTTCACGGAGGCCAGCGCGACGTACTACGCGGCGCTGTTGACGCTGGAACAGGACCGCATCGACTTCGCGGCGTTCCGGGACCGCCTGAACGACGGCGCGAACGGGGTCTACGACGGCGTCGTCCTCGCGGAGCCGTCGACGTGGACGCGCAACGCCGACTACTACGTCGGCCCGCTGGTGGCCGGCCGCATCGACGAGCAGGTTCGGGTCGAGACCGACAGCGAGGGGACGCTACAGGGGGTGCTCCGGGAACTGAACGGCCGCACCGACCCGGTGACGGGGTCGGTGTTCGTCGCGGCCGTCGAGCGGACCGGCGGCCCGCCCGCGGCGTCGGCCGCGCGGGAGTACACGCAGACGACGGCGGGCGCGACGATGTGGAACGAGACAGTCCACGCCCGCGTCTTCGGCCAACTGCCGGCCCGCATCGGCTACGCGCTACCGCCGATAGCGACGGCGGACGGCTACCGCGCCAGCGGGCCGTACCGCATCGCGCCGGTGGGCGGGAGCGAGCCGATACGACTCGCCACCGGCGAGACGCTGACCGTCGACGTGACCGTCAGTAACGCCGGCGGAACGACCGGGGGTACAACGCGACGCTGGATATCAACGGGACGGGCGTGACGACACAGCAGGGCCGTCTCGACCCCGGACAGCGCCGCACGGTCGCGCTCTCACACACCTTCGCCACGCCGGGACGGTACCTCGTCAGCGTCGACGGGACGAACGTCACCGTCCGCGTCGAGCGCCCGGCGGTGGCGCGCGTGACCGACGTGTCGGTGAGTTCCCGGGAGTTCACGCAGGGAGAGACAGCCGTCGTGACGGCCACGGTGGTCAACGACGCCGCCATCCCCGCGGAGACGACGGTCGTGTTCACCCGCGACTACGGCGCGGTCACCGAGCGGCGGGTGTATCTCCCGCCCCAGAACACGACGCAGGTGTCCAGCGGCGTCCCGCTCACGGAGGGGGGCGACGTGTTGCTGTCGGCCGGCGGCGCGCCCCCGGTGTCGGTCCGCGTCGTCCCCGGGGTCGACGAACAGACGCCGACGGCGACGACTACCGCCACGCCGCGGCGGACGACCGGCGACAGCGGCCCGGGCTTCACCGCGCTCGCCGCGGCGCTGGCGGCGGCACTGACAGTGGCAGTACTCGCGCGGGAACGGGACCAATAGCGGCCGGTCGCTACGCGTGTGTTCGCTCCGAGGGGAGCCCTACCTCGACGGCGTAACTGGACTGGAGCCACGCCGCGGGGTTGTCGAGGTCGTAGACGACGACGTCGCCGCCGCCGGTGGTGAAGGTGCCGTACTGCTCGGTGGGCTGGTCGGAGTCG
Source organism: Haloarcula sp. MBLA0138 (assembly GCF_055632455.1). NCBI lineage: Archaea > Methanobacteriati > Methanobacteriota > Halobacteria > Halobacteriales > Haloarculaceae > Haloarcula > Haloarcula sp. MBLA0138. The sequence goes on from NZ_CM145746.1 coordinate 2,147,746, forward strand.
GTCGGTGCCGGTTCCATCGTCTTCGCCCGTCGGTCGACGGTGGAGTGGGTTAAGCGTTTCTCGAATCTAATATAGAGTACTAGTACCATATTAAGGTCCGACGGCGAACTGCGGGGCTCCGGCCGCCGGGGCACGGTGCCACCACCCCGCACCCGCCCTCTGTCTCACTTCGTGGAGACCACGAAGTCGGACTGAATCCACGCGTCAGTGTTCTCTCGGTCGTAGACGACCACGTCGCCGTCTGCGGTCCTGAGCGTGCCGTAATCGACAGCCACGGTATTCGTCGTGCCTGCCATCGTCGTGTTCCAAGGTCCCCACCCGGGACCTGTTAGAGAGAATGATTGATGGCGATATAATTCTGCCCGCAGTATCGAGCAGTGAGCCGCCGGGGACCACCACCGCTTAGGGCCGGGCGGTCGACCGCTCGGACATGACACGCGCGGACGCGCCGGTGTCGCCGCCGGTGGTACTGACGATAGCGGGGAGCGACTCGGGCGGTGGCGCGGGGATACAGGCGGACCTGAAGACCATCGAGGCCGGCGGCGGCTTCGGGACCAGTGTCGTCACTGCGGTCACGGCCCAGAACACGACCGGCGTCGGCGGCCAGCACCTCGTTCCGGTCGCGGACGTGGCGGCGCAGTTGACGGCCGTCACCGAGGACTTCGACGTGGCGGCGGTCAAGACCGGCATGTTGGCGACCAGCGACGTCGTCGACCTCGTGGCCGAGCGCGCCGACGCGCTCCCGGACCTCGTCGTCGACCCCGTGATGGTCGCGGCGTCGGGCGACCGGCTGCTCGAACCCGAGGCGGAGGCGGCCTACGAGTCGCTGGTCGCCGAGGCGGGGCTGGTGACGCCCAACGCCGACGAGGCCGCGGTGTTGACCGGCCGGACGGTCGACGACCCCGAGGCCGCCCGGGCGGCCGGACGCGACCTCGTGGCGATGGGGGCCGACGCCGCCCTCGTCAAGGGGGGCCACGTCCCCGGCGACGAGGTGGTCGACACGCTCGTGACCGACGAGTCGGTGACGACGTTCCGCCACGAGCGGGTCGACACCGACGCCACCCACGGCTCTGGCTGTACGCTCTCGTCGGCCGTCGCCACGCGGCTGGCCCACGGCGACGACTTGGCCGACGCCGTCGCCGCGGGCATCGACCTGCTCTCGCGGGCGGTCCGGTACAACCTCGACGTGGGCCAGGGGGCGGGCGCGGTCCACCACGCCGTGGCCGCGCGCGACGACGCGGCCCGCGACCGGACGCGCGAGGCCGTCGAGGGCGTCGTCGCCGCGCTGGTCGAGCGGGACGTGTCGGGGTTGGTCCCCGAGACCGGGATGACCGTCGCCGGGGCGACACCGTACGCGGAGACGCCCGCCGAGGTGGCCGCGGTCGAGGGCGGTATCGTCCGGACCCGCGACGGCGTGCGCGACGTGCGGGGCGTCCGGTTCGGGACCGGCGGCACGGTCGCCCGGTTCCTGCTGGCCGCCCGTGAGCACGACCCGGCGGTCCGCTTCGCCCTGAACTGCCGGCTCGACGACGCCGTCGAGTCGGGGCTGGACTCGCTGTCCGGGACCGTCTCGGGGTACGACCCGAGCGAGCGCCCGGCCGGGGCGGCCGACGACGCCGTCGCGTGGGGCGTCGGCGAGGCCTACGCGGCCAGCGACGACCCGCCGGTAGCCGTCGTCGACCGCGGGGCGGTCGGGGCGGCCCCGAGCGCGACCCTGCTGGCCCGGGACCCCGAGACGCTGCGCGAGCGCGTCCGGACGGTGCTGGCGGCCGTCGAGGGCACGTAACGCGGTCGTGCCCGGGCCGGGACGACCGCCCCGGCCGCTTTTGTAGCGGCGCGGCCAACGGCGGGTATGACCGACGAGACGGCGTCGATAACGGTGTTCTCGGACTACGTCTGCCCGTTCTGTTACCTCGGGCGGGCGTCCCTGCGCCAGTATCAGGCGACCCGGGACGAGGCGCTGGAGATAGACTGGCACCCCTACGACCTGCGGAGCCAGAAGCGCAACCCCGACGGGAGCATCGACCACTCGGTCGACGACGGGAAAGACGACGAGTACTACGAGGAGGCCAAGCAGGGTGTGCGCCGGCTTCAAGAGAAGTACGGCGTCGAGATGGACGTGGACATCGCCACCGACATCGACTCGCTGCCGGCGCAGGTGGTCTCGTACCGCATCAAACAGGCGTACGACTACGGAACGTGGCTGGCGTTCGACGAGGCCGTCTTCGACGCGCTCTGGCAGGACGGCGCGGACATCGGGAACCCGGCCCTGCTCGTCGAACTGGCCGTCGAGGCCGGCGTCGACGCCGAGGAGGTACGGGCGGCGCTCGACGACGACGCGCTCCGCGAGGAAGTGCGAGGGCTGTTCGACGAGGCCCACCAGCAGGGCGTCACAGGCGTCCCGACGTTCGCCTACGAGGGGTACGCCGCCCGCGGCGCGGTCCCGCCCGAACAGCTCGAACGCCTCGTCGAGGGGACCTAGACGACGCGGTTGCGCAGGTCCTCGCCGCGGGCGAGGCGGCCGACGTTCTCGCGGACGAGGGCGGCCACGTCCTCGTGATAGCGGTTCGTGAACGCCGCGCAGTGGGGCGTCATCACCACCTCGTCGCGGTCCCAGAGCGGGTGGTCGTCCGGGAGCGGTTCCGCCCAGTAGGCGTCGATACCGGCCCCGGCGAGGGTACCGTCGTCGAGCGCCGACAGCAGCGCTTCCTCGACCACGACCGGGCCGCGCGCGACGTTGACGAGGTACGCGTCGTCGGGCATCGCCTCCAACACGTCGGCGTCGACCAGCCCGCGGGTCGCCTCGGTCAGCGGACAGGCCAGCACGACGAAGCGGGCGTCGGCGACGGCGTCGACCAGCGAGTCGGGCGCGTACACCCGCTCGACGCCCTCGACGGGGTCGCCGGAGCGCCGCACGCCGACCACGTCCATCCCGAGCGCCTCCGCGCGGTCGGCGACGCCGCGGCCGATGGTCCCCAACCCGACGACACAGACCCGCTCGCCGGTCAGAGTGAAGGGCGCGCCGTAGGGCTCGTGGGTCCAGTCGCGGTCGCGCTGGCGGTCGCGGTAGACGTGCAGGCGGCGGGCCAGCATCGTCATGTACCCCACGACGGTCTCGGGGACGGTGTCGCCGTGGATGCCGGTGCTGTTGGTCAGCGCCGTCCCGCTCTCGGCGTAGGCGTCGGTGTCGAAGTCGTCGTAGCCCGCGCGGACGCCGTGGACCCACGCCGCGTCGTGAAACGCCGCGCGCGGGCCGAAGGTCACGACGCAGTCGGTGGGCGCGAGCGCGTCGCCGTCGCCGACGGTCACGACCGGAACCGACAGCGACGACAGCGACTCGGCGAGCGCCGCCGCCGGACAGGCCTTCGTCACCGACTCGTGGACCGCGACGCGTTCGATGTCCATACACGTGCCAGCGGCCCGCACGGCCTAACCGTTTCGGCGAAAAGAGGCGACAGCAACGGCTACAGGGCGTCTGTACAGCAGAAGCCGCGGCGACCCGTCACTCCCGCTGGCCGGTGCGGGCGGCGACGCGCATCTCGACGTAGCGACGGCTCCAGTCCTCGAAGTAGGTGCGAACCGAGCGCAGGAGGCGCGCTACGGTGCCGTCCGTCGGGGCGGGGTCAACCGCGTCGTGACTGTCGTCTACCGTCGACTGCGTACCCGTCGTGGGCCCCTCGGGAAAACTCATACGTTACGTACTGCCACACCCGGCATAATAAACATTAGGGATACGCCGACGCGCGGCCCGCCGGCCCCGACACGCGGCCCTCGACGAGCGCCGCAGGAACTCCGAGCCGTCGAGAGAGAGACAACAACGCACTTATACCGGTCTTCCCAACACGGCTCCAAGCGTCAATGACAACGTCCTCGTCTGGGAGCCTCCAGAAGACCTTTCTCAAGTATCAGCACGTCTTTGTGTTCCTCGCGCCGCTGGCGTTCGTCCTCGGCGTGTACTTCTTCGCGCCGACGAACGGCTCGGGGGCAGGCTACTGGTTCGAGTACTGGTGGCTGTTCCTCGCGTTCATCACCGGCGCGACCATCGTCAACACCGTCGGCATCAGCGGGTCGGCACTGTTCGTCCCCTTCCTCATCTTCGTGTTCCCGGTCGTCGCCGGGGAGACGCTGACACCGGAGACGCTGGTGAAGATCGGCCTCATCAGCGAATCGTTCGGACTCTCCAGTTCGGCGCTGGCGTTCATCCAGTACGGGCTCGTCGACCGCCGGCTGGCGACGACGCTCGTTCTCGGGGCCGTCCCGTTCGTCGTCGGCGGCGCGTTGCTCTCCTTTGTCATCCCGGAGCCGGTGTTTCACCTCCTGCTCGGCCTCGCGCTGATGGCGGCGGCGTACCTGCTTTTCAAGGCCGACCTCGGCCACGAGGAACCCGGCGGCACCGACGACTCCGTCTCGGCCGACGGCGGTCCCGGGCTGCCAAACGACGCCGACAAGCTCGGTCCCGCCGGCGTCGAGACGGCCGACGACGGCACCGTCACCCGGGTCGACCGCGACGGAAACGACTACGAGTACTCCCGCGGGGGCTACCTCGAACGGTTCGCCAACTACAGCGTCGGCGGCGTCTTTCAGGGGTTGGCCGGCTTCGGCATCGGCGAACTGGGCATCATCTCGATGCTCCGGACGAAGGTGCCGGTCCGAGTCGCCATCGGTACCAACCACATCGTGGTGGCGACGACGGCTATCCTCGCCTCGGTCGTCCACGTCTTCGGCGGCGGACTGGTCCCCGGCGCACACAGCATCGACCTCGCGTCGACGCCGTGGAACATGGTCGTCTGGACCGTCCCGGCGACGGCGACCGGCGGCCAGATAGCGCCCTACGTCTCGGCGGCGCTGGACACCGGCACCATCAAGAAGGGCGTCGGCGCGCTGTTCGCGGTCATCGCGGCGGCGCTGTTCGTGATGGCCGTCGGCGGGTTCTAAGTTTCCGGGGCCGCCTTCTTCGCGTATGTACGACGACATCCTGCTTCCGACGGACGGCAGCGACGGCATCGGCGTTGCGGCGACCCACGCGGCGACCATCGCCGAGCGATTCGACGCGACGGTCCACGTCCTCTCCGTGGCCGACACGCGGAACCGGTTCGAGAGCCCCGCCAGCGGCCTCTCGGCCGAGGCGTGGACCGACGCCGAGCGCGAGCGGGCCGACAACGCCGTCGAGAGCGCGGTCGACGCGCTGGGCGACGGCGTCGAGACGACGACGGCGGTCCGCGAGGGCGTCCCCCGGACGGAGATACTCGACTACGTCGACAGCGGGGCCATCGACATGGTCGTGATGGGGACCCACGGACGGACCGGGCTGGACCACTACCTCATCGGGAGCGTCGCCGAGAAGGTGGTCCGGCGGTCGCCGGTCCCGGTCGTCACCGTCCGCCTCGAAGCCGGGGACTAGGCGGGTACCGCGCCGGTCGCGGCCCCGTCGGCGTCGGCGCTCAGTTGCCGGTAGGCCGCGACGATGGCGGCCAGCGAGTACAGCGAGACGGGGGCTTGCGCGGCGACGACCGCCAGCAGCGTGAGCCAGTAGGGGAGCGCGAGGGCGGACAGCAGGCCGACGACGGCTCCCAGCAGGCTCGACAACGAGACGACCACCACCACCAGCGCGAACAGGCGGAGCCAGTGCCCCTTCGTGCGCCGGTAGCTCTCCCGCAGCGCGGCGACGAAGTTGCGGTCCTCGACGGCGACGATGGGGAGCATGAACAGGAAGGCGACGTAGGCGACGAGGCCGGGGACGACGAGTAGCGACCCGACGGCGACGGCGAGGCTGTACGCGAGGCCGCCGAGGACGACGTTGGCCGTCGCCAGCGGGGCGTTGCGCGTGAACGCGCCGGCCGGGAACGACTCGCGGGCCCCGGCGGCGAAGGTCCGGACGGCGGCGACGGAGACGTACGCCGAGACGACGACCAGCGCGAGGTAGCCACCGCCGAGCGCCGCGAGCGGAACGTCGACCGTCAGCGGGAGCGCGCCCGCCAACTCGCCCAGTCCGAGGCTGGCGTACCACACCGCCAGCGCCGAGTTCACGAGCGCCGCGGACGCCAGTTGGAGGGCGAGGAAGACGGCGAGAAACGTCGCGCCGGTTCGACTGCCGAGTTGCGTGGCCGCGTCGCTGAGCGCGGCACCGATGCGGAGGGCCATCGGGTCCCGGTTCCGCGGGTGCAACCAAAAGCGTACCGTCAGTCGCCCTCGACGAACGCCACCAGTTCGGCGGTCGGGACGAAGCCGTCGGCGCGTCGGGCGACGACCTCGCCGTCGGCAAACAGGAGCAGCGTCGGGACGCTGCGTACGTCGAACTCGGCGACGGCGTCGAGGTCATCGCTGGGATTGAACACCGCGACGGCGGCGTCGGTCGCCCGGGCGACGTTGTCCAAGACGGGCTCCATCGACTGACAGATGGTACAGCCGGTCGTCCGGACCATCACCAGCACGCGGTCGTGGGTGGCGAGTACGTCGTCGAGTTCGGCCCGCGTGGCGACGGTGACCGGACGGGCGTCCGCGTCGGGAGTCATGCCGTGACTACGGGGGCGGGACGGAAAACGGCCGCGGCGGCGAACACAGCGACTATGCCGGCCGAGCCACTCCCCTCCGGCATGGACGCTGCGCTTGGCCCGCCCGAGCAGATGGCCGGGCGGGAAGAGGAGCTGACGCCGATGATGGCGCAGTACTTCGAGCTGTGTCGCCGCTACGACGACGCGCTGGTGTTGTTTCAGGTGGGGGACTTCTACGAGGCGTTCTGCGAGGCCGCCGAGCGGGTCGCCCGCCTCTGTGAGATAACGCTGACCCAGCGGGAGGACTCGACCGGCGAGTACCCGATGGCGGGCATCCCCATCGACAACGCCGAGTCGTACATCGAGACGCTGCTGGACGCGGGCTACCGGGTGGCCGTCGCCGACCAAGTCGAGGACCCTGACGAGGTCAGCGGCGTCGTGAAGCGGGCGGTGACCCGCGTCGTCACGCCGGGGACGCTCACCGAGGCCGAACTGCTGGGCGGCGCGGACAACAACTACGTCGCCGCGCTGGCCGGCGGGGAGTCGTACGGCCTCGCGCTGCTGGACGTGTCGACCGGGGACTGCTACGCGACGAGTGTCGGCACCGAGACGGGCGTCGCCGACGAGGTGAGCCGGTTCGGGCCGGCGGAGGCCATCGTCGGTCCCGACGCCGACGTGGACACAGACGCGGTGTTCGGCCCGGCGTGTCTCGTCTCCGAGTACGACGCAGCCGCCTTCGACGGCGAGCGCGCCCGAGACGCCGTCGAGCGGTACTTCGGCCCGCCCGACAGGCTGCTGGCGGGCGACGCCGAGGTGCGGGCCTGCGGGGCCTTGCTCTCCTACGCCGAGTACACCCGCGGGAGCGCCGGCGCGGTCGGCCCGGACGGGGAGCCGGTCGACCCCGACGTGGACCCCGAGCGGACCCTCGACTACCTCAACCACCTCACGCGGTACGACCCCCGGGAGTACATGCTGCTGGACGCAGTGGCCGTCGAGAGCCTCGAACTGTTCGAGCGCCGCGCGGTGCGGGGCCACGGGAATCTGACGCTCGTGGACACGCTCGACGAGACGGCCTGCGCGCTGGGCCGGCGGGAGCTGACCGACTGGCTCCGCCGGCCGCTGCTCGACGCGGACCGTATCGACGCGCGCCACGAGGCCGTCGCCGAACTGAAGCGCGACCCGGCGACCCGCGAGCGGCTCCACGACCTGCTGACTGAGGTGTACGACCTCGAACGGCTCGTCTCGCGGGTCTCGCGGGGCCGGGCCAACGCCCGGGACCTGCGCTCGCTGGCGGCGACGCTGGCCGTCGTCCCCGAGGTTCGAGCGGCGCTTGCCGACGCCGACGCGCGCCTGCTGGCGGACCTCCACGCCACGGTCGACCCGCTGTCGGCGGTCCGCGAGGGGATAACCGACGCCGTCCGCCCGGACCCGCCACAGGAGGTGACCGAGGGCGGCGTCATCGCGGCTGGCTACGACGCTGAACTGGACCGGCTCCGGGACACCGAGCAGTCGGGCAAGGAGTGGATAGACAGCCTCCAACGGGGGGAGCGCGAGCGGACCGGCATCGACTCACTGAAGGTCGGCCACACGGCCGTCCACGGCTACTACATCGAGGTGACCGACGCCAACCTCGACGCCGTCCCCGAGGACTACCAGCGCCGTCAGACCCTGAAAAACAGCGAGCGGTTCGTCACCCCGGAACTGAAAGAGCGCGAGGAGGAGATTCTGCGGGCGGAGGCGGCCGCCGACGACCTCGAGTACGACCTGTTCTGCGAGGTCCGCGACGCCGTCGCCGCGGAGGCCGAGCGCGTGCAGGCGCTCGCGGACCGCCTCGCCCGGCTCGACGCGCTGGTCTCGTTCGCCGAGGTGGCCGCCCAGCACGGCTACTCCCGGCCCGAGGTGGGCGGCGAGGGCATCGACATCACGGCCGGCCGTCACCCCGTCGTCGAGCGGACCGAGGAAGCGTTCGTCCCGAACGACACGCACCTCGGGAGCGGGCCGACGGCCGACGAGGCGACAACCGACGGAACGGCCGGCGAGGCGAGCGAGACCGCTCCCTTCTTCGCCGTCCTCACCGGGCCGAACATGAGCGGGAAGTCGACGTACATGCGACAGGTCGCGCTGATATGCCTGCTCGCGCAGGCCGGGAGCTTCGTCCCCGCCGAGTCGGCCGACCTCCCGGTGCTGGACCGGGTGTTCACCCGCGTCGGGGCCAGCGACGACATCGCCGGCGGGCGCTCGACGTTCATGATAGAGATGACCGAACTGGCGACCATCCTCGACGACGCCACGGCCGACTCGCTGGTCCTGCTGGACGAGGTCGGCCGGGGGACCTCGACGGCCGACGGCCTCGCCATCGCGCGGGCGGTCACCGAGCGACTCCACGACGAGGTGGGGGCCTACACGCTGTTTGCGACCCACCACCACGACCTGACCGACGCCGCCGCGGCCCTGCCGGGCGTGACCAACCGCCACTTCGAGACCAGCCGCGAGGACGGGCGGGTCCGGTTCGACCACGAACTCGCGCCCGGCGCGGCGGCGGCCTCCTACGGCGTCGAGGTGGCCGACATGGCCGGCGTCCCCGAGGGCGTCGTCGAGCGCGCGCGGGAACTGCTCGACGGGCGGGGCGACAGCGACGCCGGTTCGGACTCGGTGCCGGCGGACCCGGCGGCGAACGGCCGCGGTGCGGTCGGGGCGAACGGCGCGGCGGACGCGGCGGATATGGCGGACGCGGGGGATGCGGCGGACGTTGCGGACGCGGCGGGCGGCGACGGCGAGACGGCCGACCTCCCGCAGTCGGTCCGCGAGCGACTGGCGGCCCTCGACGTGGCGACGATGACGCCCATCGAAGCGATGAACGCGCTGTCGGCGCTACAGGACGACCTCGACTGAGCTACCGGGTGTCGACGGCGTAGTTGAAGCCGGCGAACACGACAGCGCCGACGACGCCGACGGGGACGGCAAAGCGGAGCGCGCGACCGAGCGCCGACTGCACGGCGATGGTCACGACGAGCCAGACGAGGCCGTTCAGGAGGGCGTACTGGCGACGGGACAAGGTGTCGACCCACGTCGTGAGGGAGTCGATGCCGGGAACGGAGGCCACGGCCGGGCAGTCGGCCGCAGCGGTGAAAAGTCCCCGGCCCGAGCCGGCGGTGCCGGCCGCTCACTCGCCGGCGGGCGGCTCGAGCGGCACGAACTCCAACCCCTTCTCGGCGAGCAGGCTCCGGGCACGGTCGGTGACGGAGGGGGAGACGAGGATACCCCGGACCGCGGTGTCGGCGTGGAGGTCCCGCTCCAGCGCCGAGACGTAGCGGTCGAGTTGGCCGACGGCGTCGGGACCGACCCGCCGGCGTTTCAGTTCGAGGACGACCGTCCGCCCGGCGGCGTCCTCGCCGTAGACGTCGACGGCACCGGCGGGCGTCTCGCGCTCGGTCGCCAGCGGCGTGAACCCCTCCTCTATCAGGTCGGGCCGGTCGAGGACCCGCTCTTTCAGGTCCGCCTCCGTCCCGGAGACGGCGAGGTCCTCGGGGTCGGTGCCGTCGAAGGCCGCGGCGTGAGCGACGGACTCGAAGACGACCTCCAGCGTCTCGTCGGGGTTCGAGCGCGTCGACCGGACGACGAGGCGGTCGTCGGCGACGGCGACGGCGTGGTCACACCCGGGGGGCTGCCAGTTGACCGGCTGTTGGCCCTCGTCGGTGTGGACCAGCGCCGCGCCGTCGGGCTTGAGCGTGACGTGGCGGTCGCCCGGGCCGAGCGAACTGGCCGCGCGGCCCTCGTACTCCACCGTACACGAGCCAAACAGCGTCACCATCGCCCCCCGGTCGACGCCGCGCTGGACGAGGTCCCGGGCGGTGTCGGGCGCGGGGAAGGTCAGCGTCTCGACGGCGCGCTCGGCGGTCACGGCCGCCGGTTAGCGGCCGTCGCGTAAAAAGGGCGCGTCGTCGGGCGGGACGACCGGGACGCGCTCGGCGAGCGCGACCAGCAGGCCGTCCCGGACGGCCGCGGGGTCGGCCCCGTCGGCGACGGCGCGGCTGGCAGCGCTCTTGCGCTCGACCCACCAGTCGCGGAACGCGGCGGAGTCGTCGGGCCGTGCGAGGACGACGTCGGCGGCGTCGGTCAGCGTCGGGTCGAGCCAGCAGACGCGGTAGCTCGCCGCCCGTTCGCCGCGGACGAGCACGCGGTCCAGCGTCGCGTCGACGGCGGCGCGGACGCCGGCCGCGTCGGTCCCGAGCGCGAGCGGTCGCCCCGCGTCACCGTCGCCGACGCCCCAGTGTGCGAGGCGGCAGTCGAACCGGCCGTCGGCCCGGACGGTGACGACGAGCGTCCGCCGCCCCATCAGTCGCCCCCCGCCGTTTCCGGGTCGCGCATGGGCCAGCGTGGGCCCGTTTCCCTACTTGAACGTGGGGTCGTCGAGTGGGGTCCCGAAAGACGTGTCAACACGGCACAACCCTCAAGTAGCGTGTCGACGTAGCTAGAGATATGCCGGGAAGCGAGTGGCTCTACGGGGTCATCGCCCTGCTCGTCGGGCTGCACGTCCTGACAATGCTGTACGCGTACCGCAGTCGGGGCACCGCGACGGCCGGCCAGCGGACCGACGCGGACCCGAGCCTCGGCGGCGACGCGGGCGGGGACGGGAGCGCCCTCGTCTGCCCGCAGTGCGGGGCGGCCAACGAGCCGGACTACCAGTTCTGCCGGGAGTGTGTCGCCGACCTCACCGGCGGGGCACCGCGACACCAGTCGGTCGCCGGAACCGACACCTACTGAGCGGCCGCCAGAACCGGCGCGACAGTTCCGATACCGGCGTCGAAGCGTTTAGGTCGGCCGGGGGAGAACCGTCGAGCGACCGCGGAGTGGACGGATGGAACGAGTCATCGACGTCGGCGGAGAACGGGCGGTCTTAGAGCGCAGGGCTTCGGGCGGCGTCCTCGGCGGCGACCGCCTCGCCGACGCGCCACTCGACCAGTACCTCGCCGACAGCGAGACGGCCAGCTACGTCGCGTGGAACAAGCGCCGCGGCGTCGAACGGGACGGCGAACCGGTCGCCAAACCGGACGGGAGCCACCGGGCGTTTCTGGTCGTGACCGACGTTCGCGCCCTGTTCGTCGTCGGCCACAGCGACGGCGACTGCGCCGTCTCGGTCCCCCACACGGACGTACTCGGCGTCGAGACGAGCGACGGGCTCCTCGCGTCGACGCTGGAACTGGCCGTCACCGGCGGGACGCGCTGGCGCTTTGGCTGCCGGGGCGACCTCGCGCCGGTCGTCGACTGGCTCGACGACGCCAGTCAGGGGTGGGCGCGGGCCGACAGGCTACTCGACGAGGCCGCGGCCGCCGTCGACGACGCCGCGGCGGCGCTGCACGACGACCCCGAAGCGGCGCTGGCGACCGTCGCGGACGCGGCGAGGGCACTGGAGACGGCGCGGGACCGGCTGGCCCGCCTCGGCGACGGTGCCGTGGCGACGGTCGGGAGCCGGACCGAGCGGCTGGCCGACCGGCTGACCGCGCTCCGACGGCGCGCCCACGCACGGCGGGGTGATGAAGTGCGGGCGGCCGCCCGCGCGGCGTGGGAGGAGGGCGACTACGTCAGCGCGTACGACGGCTACGAGCGGGCGAGCGAGGCCTACGAACGGGCGTTGGCCGTCGCCGCGGCCGAGCCCAGCGACGGGGCGCTCCGGGAGCGCGTCGACGGCGTCGACGCCGAGCGGGCCAAACTCGAGCGCGCGCCGGTCGCGGCCGCGGAGGCCGCCGTCGACGCGGCCCGGGAGGCCGACGACGACGCCGTCGCGGTGGGGCGGTGGGAGACGGCGCTGGAGCGGTACCACGCGGCCATCGAACTCGACTGGGGCGGCGACCGCGCGTTCGCCGGCGACCGCGAGGGGCTCCGGGACGGTGCCGCCGACGCGGCCGCGGCGCTGGTCGACGCCCGCGTCGCGGCCGGTCGGACGCGGCTGGCGGCGAGCGAGCGCCACATCGTCACCGGCGACAGGGACGCCGCGCGCCGAGAACTGGCCGCGGCCCGGGACCACTTCGAGCGGGCCGGGTCAGTGGCGACCGAGTTCGTCCCCGACCGGCGGTCGCCGCCGACCGAGCGCCTCGAAACCGTCCGCGACCGGCTGGCCCGGCTCGGCGCGCCCGAGTGAACCGGGCGACAACGAGGCAAACCGTTTTCTCCGCGGCGTCCGAGTCCCGTACCGTGACACATCCGACCCGAACGCTGCCGAGCGGTGACGAGCTACCGACCGTCGGACTGGGGACGTGGGAACTCGACGAGGATACCGTCGGGGAGTCGGTCCACGCCGCCATCGAGGCGGGCTATCGACACGTCGACACCGCCGAGGGGTACTTCAACGAGGCGGCCATCGGTGATGCGCTGGCCGAACACGACCGCGAGGACGTCTTCCTCACCTCGAAGGTACTCGCCAAACACCTCGACTACGAGTCGGTCATCGAGTCCTGCGAGGCGTCGCTGGAGCGGCTGGGGACCGACTACCTCGACCTGTACCTGATTCACTGGCCCAACCCCGCCGTCTCGCTGCGGGAGACAATGGACGCGATGGCGACGCTACACGACCGCGGGCTGGTCCGGAACGTCGGCGTCTCGAACTTCAGCGCCTACCAGCTGTCGGCGGCCCACCACGTCTCGGACGTGCCCGTCGCGGTCAACCAGATCGAGTACCACCCGTGGAACACGCAGGACGACGTGGTCGAGTACTGCCGGGAGACCGACACCGTCGTCGAGGCCGCCGCGCCGCTGGCCCGGACCGAGGTGTTCGAGGACCCCACGGTACAGGCCGTCGCCGAGGAGTACGACCGCTCGCCCGCACAGGTCGTCCTCAAGTGGGCCGTCGAGAACGGCGTCGTCGTCCTGCCGAAGTCCTCCAGCCCCGAACACGTCCGGGCCAACGCCGACCTGTTCGACTGGAACCTCGCGGCCGAGGACCGCGAGCGCATCGACGACATCGAGCACCACCAACCGGTGTACGACTACCCGGCGCGGGACTGGACGGGCGACACGTACGGCATCTCGCAGTGAGATGGGCGCGCCGCGAGTGGACCGGTACGACGCCGCCGCCGCGGTGAGCGTCGCGGCGCTCGTGACGGGTGCGGCCGTCCTCGTCCCGGACCCCACAGTCCGGTACGGGGCGTGGCTCGCGGCGTTTTGCGTCTGGATGGCGTGGTTCGTCGCCTTCGGCGCGAAGTGGCTCGCCGACGGGTGAGCCGAGAAGGGTTTACTCGATTCCGTGTCAGACGGATTTTATTTACTCCCGGCGATTACGCACACCTGATGCCTCGCATCGAAGTCTCGGAGAACCTGTACCGCCAGCTCGAGGACGAAGCCAACGGAGCCGGGGACGACATCAACGACACGCTGTGGAGAATGGTGGGCTCCTACCGGCGCACGAACAACCCCGAATCCGACCGCCGATAGTCGGCCTGTTGTTTTCGTTTAGCTGCCCCAGAAGTTGTCGCGGCTGCCGAGTCGCTGGCTGTCGTCGTCTTCGTCGTCAGCGGTGGGTTCGTCGTCGGTTTCGTCGGCGTCGTCGTTGTCGTCGCGTTCGAGACGTTCGAGTTCGTCGGCGCGGGCGTGGTTCGAGCGGACTTTCGTGATTTCGACGCGGGCGCGAGCGGGCGGGAGGACGCCGTCGACCATGACGATGAAGCCGTCGTCGGTGCGGCCGACGCCGGCCCCGCTCTCGTGGATGTCGTCGACCTCGACGACGACCTCTTGGCCGGGTTGGACGGGTTGGCTCTTGAGTTCCGAAATCGGCTGGTTGTAGTGATTACACCACTCCGCGCCCCCGCGGTCCCCGTAGTGCGTACACCCCATCCCCTCGATTCGCTCCGTGAAACTCGGGCATTCCTCCGCTAACGGGCACTCCGGCATACCTCCTCCTACACCAGCACACCGCAAAACGCTTGCGACACGCCGGACCGGACCGGGGCGGGCGTCGGGAAACCGAACGAGGGCGACGGGCGTTCGATGTCGGTCCGGAGCGTGGGGGCCGCGGGACCGGGTTGCCGGGTCATATCGCGTCGACCCGTTCCAGCGCGCGCTCGATTCGTCGCACCGCCGTCCGAATCGAGTCGGCGTCGGTCGCGTACGAGAGGCGGACGTAGTCGGCCGCGCGGTCGCCGAAGTCGACGCCGGGCGTGACGGCGACACCGGCCTCCTCGAGGAGGTAGTCGGCGACGGCCAGCGCGTCCCCCGGGAGGTCGCGCACGTCGGCGAGCAGGTAGTAGGCTCCTTGTGGCGTGTAGCCGAGGTCGAGCCCCCAGTCGGCGACCGCGTCGAGGAGGAGGTCGCGGCGCTCGCGGTAGGTCTCCCTGACGGCGTCGAGTCGGTCCGGCGGGGCCGAGAGCGCCGCGACGCCGGCGTCCTGTGCGAAGTTCGGCGCGCAGATGAGGAGGTTCTGTGCCAGTCGCGTGACGGCGTCGACGTAGGCCGAGGGGACGACCATCCAGCCCAGCCGCCAGCCGGTCATCCCGTAGCGCTTCGAGAAGCCGTCGAGGACGAACGCCTCGTCGGTGTATTCGAGCATCGAGCGCGCCGGCGCGTCGTAGGCGAGGCCGTGATATATCTCGTCGACGACGAGCGTCGTGTCGGTCCGCGCGGCCGCGTCGGCCAGCCCGGACAGCGTCTCGCCGTCCATCACCGCACCGGTGGGGTTGGCCGGCGAGTTGAGCAACAGCGCGCGGGTGTCGGGACCGAGCGCGGCCTCGAACTCGGCGAGGCGGGGGCGAAAGCCGTCGGCGGCCCGCAGCGGAACCGTCTCCGTCCGACCGCCGACGGCGCGGACGAAGTTCGGGTAGCAGGCGTAGTGGGGGTCTGTCAGCGCCACCCCGTCGCCGGGGTCGACGGCGGCCGCGAGCGCGAGTAAGAGTCCGGGCGAGGAGCCGGGCGTGACGACGACGCGGTCGGGCGAGACGTCGACGCCGTACTCGCGCTCGTAGCGGTCGGCGATGGCCCGTCGGAGCTGTGGCTTGCCCGTCGCGGCCGTGTAGTCGGTGTTGCCGGCCCGCAACGACTCGACGGCCGCCTCGACGACGCCGTCGGGCGGGTCGATGTCGGGCTCGCCGACCTCCAGATGGACCACATCGTCCATCTCGTTGGCCCGTGCGAGGACGTCCATGGCGAGAAACGGCGTCACCGCGGCGGCGCGCTCGGAGACCATGCCGGCAGGATAATGCGCGCCGGGTTGAATAGACTCCGGTCGCTCGCAGTCGTCGGGGGCGGTCCGTTCGCCGGTCGGGGTGTGTCAAGCGCCGGTAGGGAGAGCGTACCATGGTGGTCCCGGGAGGGACCGCGACGGGGGAAGCGGGGGGCTCGAAAGCCGACGACGGCACGAAGTATTTTATCCCCCGATTAACAACTCTGGTTCTAGATGTTACAGAACCGACGACGGTTGTCGGGCGCGTGCTGGCTCGTCGCCGGCCTGCCGATACTCGCGTCGTTCGTCCAAGCGGCGGTCGCGCTGCTGGGGACCTCCGCGAGCGGGATACCCGTCATCGGCGGGCTGAAACAGCTGTTCCAGTCGGTCGCCGTCTTCGACGCCGCGGGGACGGTGTTCCGGGCGAGTTCGACGGTCGTGCTGGCGCTGTTCGTGCTGGTGACGGTCGCGTGGCTGGCACAGGGCGCTGGGCTGTTCGCGCTCAGACACCGCGTGTTCACGCTGGGTGCGACCGGCTTCGTCACGCTGTTTCTGGTGCTGTTCGAACTCGTCTACCTCCCGGTGGTGTCGGCGGGCGTGCCGACGGCGCAGGTTGCGGGGTTCCTGCTGGTCCCGGTCGTCGCCGCGGCGGCGAGTTGGGCCGCCTCGCTGGTGTTCGAGTGGGACGTGACGCTCGACGAGGAGACGAGCGAACAGCTGTCGACGGCCCGCAGCGAGGCGCGGACGGCGCTGGAGACGTTCGACGAACGGGTCGAGCGCGTCGCCGACGAGGAGACCCGGGAGACGCTGCGGTCGTTCGCGCCCGCGGCCGTCGACGCCTTCGAGCGCGACGCGGCGGCGTTCCGCGAGGAGTGTCGGGACGTGGTCGACCGGGCCGACGACCTGACCGACGGGTCGATGGCGAGCCGGGAGCGAAACGACGTGGCCGCGCAGGTCCGCGCCGACGCCGCGGACCTCGACCCCGAGGCGCGGGCCGACCGGCTCCGGGAGGACCTCGAACGGGCCGTCGTGGACCGACTCCGCGACGAGTTCGGCGACCTGCACTACGTCTCGCGGTACGGCCGGGCCTACGAGGTGCGGAACCTCCGGTCGTACAACGAGGTGTCGCTGCCGACGCTGGAGGGGCCGGCGGTACAGGTCGGCGGCGACCGGAACGAACTCGACGACCGGCTGGTCGAGGCCGTCGAGACGCAGGGACTCGGGCCGGTCGCGGGCGCGATAGAGCGGGTCCAGCGCCACCTCTCTGAGCTGGAGGCGACGCTGTCCGACCGCGAGGAGCGGGTGGCGACGGCGCTCGACGAGGCCGAGGAGGCGCTGACGCTGGCCGAGGACCACCTCGCAAACCTCGACGGTGAGGCGCGCGAGCGCCTCGAAGAGTACCTGCTGGAGGGGCGAACGCCCGAGGACGCGCCGGCGGTCCCGAATCGGCCGTCGGTGTCGGCCCACGAGACCGACGCGAAGGCGGCGCTGCACGAGGGGCGGTTCGACGCCGCCGAGCGCGCCGCCGAGGACGCCCGCGAGGAGGCCCGTGCGGTGCAGGCCGTCGCGGAGTTCTTCGGCGAGAGCGTCGTCGCCACCGTCGACTACGGCTCGGGGTCGATACCGGTCCCGGACAGCGTCGGGGCGGACCTCGCCGCACAGCTCCGGGTCCCCTTCGAACGGAGCTACGGCGTCGACTACGCCGTCGAGGAGGGGCGACTGGAGATAGCCGGCGACGGGACCGACGGGGCGGAGGAACGCGAGCCGGTGACCCGGCGCGGGGAGACGGGCACGGCGACGAACGGGGCGGACCCGGACGACGTGTTGTACGTCCTCCGGGAACTCCAGTCGACGGCGGCAGCCACCAGCACGGACGACACCGTCGAGCTACAGACCGAACAGCTACCCGAGAAGTTCGTCGACGAAGCGGTCCTGACCGAGATACGGTCGTTCGCCGAGCGACAGGGCGACGTCGTCGGCGTGACGGTCCCCGACGACCCGCCGCCGGGCTTCCTCTCCGTGGAAGTCGCCGACGGCGTCAGCCCCCAGCGGGTGATGGGCGACCTACAGGACCAGTACGCGAACAGCCGATGACCGAACACTCACACGACTACCGCGAGAGCCACGACCAATGAGCGACAAATGCAAGATATGCCTAGAGGACACCGAGGAGCCGACTATCGAGGAACACATCGCCGCCAACCACGCGGGGACGCCGAAATCCGTCCGGAAGGTGTACCCCGACCGCTACGACGACGTCTTCGACGGGGACGGCGAACTCAAACCCCGGTTCCGGACTGCCGAACCCGACGACGGCGACGAGGCCGAGCCGCCGGAAGGGACGGAGCAACCGGGCGACCCGGACGGCGGCGGAGCCGGTGCCACCGGCACCGCGGTTGGGAACGGGGCCGGCACCACCGCGACGGGGGCCGGTGGCCCGGATTCGGGTGTCGGGGGTCCGGACCCCGACCCGACCGCGGGCGGTGACGACCCCGTCGGAAGCCCGCTGAGCGGTGCGACCGGTAACAAGTGGCTGATGGTCGGCGTCGGCGGCGCGGGCAACCACATCATCGACGCCGTGTTGATGCGCCGGGACACGCTGCGAAACGAGAACAGCAGCCTCGCCGAGGTCTGGGAGGGGGGCCTCGCCAACTACGGGAGCATCAACACCAACATCACCGAACTGGGTGAGACCTACTACGCCCGCGAGGACCGCGGCTTCTCCCGGGAGGCGCTGGTCACGAACGGGATGATAGGGTACCGCCACCACAACTACTCCGGCGCGGGCCGCAACTGGAAGGTGGGCCGCCAGTTGATGCAGAAGGACTTCGAGGGGGAGAAAAACGCCATCCGGGACCGGCTCGACCTCAACCTCAACGACATCGAGGCCTCGCAGGCGGTGATGCTGGTAAACAGCGTCACCAAGGGGACCGGCTGCGGCGCGACGCCGGTGTTGGCCGAGAACCTCCGGGACCTCATCACGGAGGGGACCGGCGGCGAGGACACCATCGCCTTCTCGAAGCCAATTCTCAGCTCCGTGGTGCTGCCCTCGGACAACGAGTTCGGCTCCAGCGAGATGGTGCGGGGCGTCGTCGGGATGGCCTACCTCTCGAAGGCCGTCGACGGCATCATCCCGTTCGACAACAGCAAGCTCGACGACCCGCCGGCGGACCTCGCGGTCGACATCGACGCGGAGACGCTCGAACGGTACAACCCGCCGATGTACACCGACATCAACCGATTGTTGGTGACCTTTCTGGAGGCGTTCACGATGTCCTCGACGCCCCAGTCGGCCGACACCGCGGGGACCGCCCGCATCAACGGCGAGGTGTTCGACGTGCCCGACAGCTTCCGGCCGGTCCAGCGCAAGTACGGCCTGAGCGAGGACCGGGCGTACAAGCCCGCGGTGGTGATGGCCCCGGTCATCGGGAAGACCAGCGCCTCGACGTTCGACCGGTCGCGCCTCGACACGCTCGCGCGCTCGACGCTCCTGCAGGGTCAGCTGGTCGATTTCGACCCGAAGACCTCGTGGGGCGGGACGTTCATGGTGTACGGCCCGGAGGAGAAGATGGCGGAACTCGCACCGCTTTTGAGCAACAACGAGCTGAGCGACATCCTCAGCGGCGAGGACTTCCTCGACCGCGAGAGCTTCGAGGGACCGGGCTCCATCGACGTCTACGTCAACCAACTGGTCGTGCCACACGTCGACGACGTGTACCTGTGGGGGCTGCTGTGGAACCCCCACCTGCCGACCCTAGAGCGGATGTACGACCACGCCCGCGAACTGGTCGAGCACAGCGACAGTCAGGAGGCGACGGAGCTCCGGGAGATATGGGACACCGTCGAGCCGCTGTTTGACTGCCTCGGCCGGGAGAACATGGGGTGACACGATGGTCGAGCTAGTCGTCGCGGCGGGAGTCGCAGTGGGGGCGCTGCTGGTCGGGAGCACCGGGGGGTTCGCCGCCGGCCGCTTGTCGGGCGGGGACGGAGACGGCGGGACCGACCTCGCAGAGCCCGCCGAGCGGCTCGGCCAGCCACCACAGCCGCGGGCGGTGACCGAGGCCGTCGAGACGCTGATGGGGGCCGTCGACGCAGTCGTCAACGCCGCCGACCTCGAAGCGAGCGGCGGCGTCCGCCCCGAGGACGGACCGGTCCAGCGGGCCGACGAGGTGCGGCGGGCAGCCGAGCGCGGGGACCTCGTCGAGACGGACGCGCCGACCGCGGCGGGCGGGGCCCCCGGCTCGGAACCGGAGCCGACGGCCGAGCCAGAGGAGGTCGTGCCGGCGTCGCTTGCCGGCGCGGCGTCGTCGGTCCGCGCCCGGCGGGAGCCCGAGACGGCCGACGGCGAGCGGCTCTTGGAGTACCTCGAAGCCGCCGACGAGGTGCCCGAACGGAAGCTGACCGACACGCTCGACGGCGTCGTGCGCGCGCTGAACGACCACGAGGCGGTCGCGGCCGCACTGGAGGGGGTCGACCCCCACGTCGAGCCCCGGGAACTGGCCCGGACGCTGGAACGGCGCAGCGACGCCGCGAGCGGGGACCTCGGCGACGCCTTGGGGACCGTCGCCGAGACGCTCTCGACCGCCGTCGAGGAGCGCGAGCGGCGGGCGTCCGGCCGCGAACGGCTCGCGGAGAGCGCCGAGCGGGTGTGCGAGGCCGCCAACGAGCAGACGAGCGCGCGCTTCGAGAGCGACGCCGGGGCGGCGGCGTGGCTGGCGTCGCTGGCCGACCGGCTCGACGACGGCAGCGTCGCCTTCACCGACCGGGAGAGCGGCCTCGGAGGCGTCGCCGGACGGCTCGACCTCGCGCCCGAGAGCGCGCTTGGCCGCGAGTTCATCGACCTGCTGACCAGCGACGCCGTCTCGCGGACGGACAGCGAGGAGACGCTGCGCGCGGTCGTCGCGGCCGTCGACCGCGCCGAGACGACGGGCCACCGGCTCGAAGGGCTGGACGCCGACGAGGTCGCGTCGCTGGCCGACCGACTCGCCGATGACTTCCGCGCGGTCTCCGCTCCCGCCGGGGCGGTACTGGGAGAGCGGGCGGCCGAACTCGCGTCAACGGTGCGACGGGCCGGGGAGTCGGACCGCGTGACCGTCTACGCGGCCCGGCAGGAGCTTCGGTTCTACGACCACCGCTTGCTGGCGAAGCTGCGCGAGGGCGGCGACGACGGCGGCGAGCGGCCGGACCTGCAGGCGCTGTCCGACGAGGTGGAACAGCGCCGGTCGACGATGCGGACGCAGTACCCCTCGGACTACCCGCAACACGACCACAGCATCCCGATACACTTCCTCGAACTCGTGAGTACGCTTCAGGAGGCCGCCAGCGATGCCCGGGCGGCTGGCGACGAGGGCCGGGCGGTCGGCCACTTACAGGCCGCCGACCGGACGCTCGATTGGGTCGCCGAACTGTACGAGCGCCACGCCTACAGCGTCCTGCTCGAACAACTCCGCGGCTGAGCGGGACGTGACTGACTGCGTACGTGTTGCCCCGGTCGGCCGCGGTAGCCCGACCGTACCGCGGATTCCTCCGTGGGGTTTCCGAGCCCCGGCAGTCAGAAAAAGTGACAGATTTCTTTGTTGTCGATTGTAGTTAGAGACACATTTATGATACTGGATACTTGATACGTGGACCAATGCCATATCTCTTTGTGGGTGCAGGACAGGCAGGCAGCTCCATCGTGGACGAGATCTTCGCCCACAAGAACATGGGTCAGATAGCCACACCGCTCGTATTTAATTCCACGATACGAGACCTGCAAAAGATGCAGAATATCGGGCGTGACAACTGGTATGGCGTCGCGGAAGGGGCCGGACTGGTCCCGGGCACGACCGACGGGTTCGAGGAGCAGGTCACCGGCGGGTTCGGGCGGAACCCGGTGCGCGCAAACGAGGTGATGGCGGACAACCGGAGCGTCCTCGAGAGCACGCTGCGAGACGAACTGACCGAGCGAGTCGAGAGCGACGAGGGCGACGAGCGACCCGCGGCCACCACGGAGACGAACGTCCCCTTCGCGTTCGTCTTCTGCGGGCTGGGCGGGGGTACCGGCTGTGGCATCACGCCCCACCTCATCGAGGCCATCGACGACTACACGGACGGGACCTGCAAGACCATCGCGGTCTGTGTCCTGCCGAACACGCAAGGACCGGTCGGGCAGGCCGACGAGGACGAGGAGACCTCGCCCAGCCGACAGGCGTGGAACGCCCGCTACGGGCTGGACCGCATCGAGGACGTCGCCGACGGCATCATCCTCGTGGACAACGAGCGCCTGTCCTACCACGAGGCCGCGGAAGGGCAGTTCACCGACCTCAACGAGTACGTGGCGGCATCGCTGGTCGACCTCGTCTCCGGGACGGTGCTGGAACGCATCGACCGCAGCGAGTACGACGTGGACCCGCCCATCATCGACATTCAGGACATCGTGACGAGCCTCTCCTTTGGCCTCGGCGGCGAGCAGGGCGAGACCGGCTACGCGTCGCTGGGGCGGTCGGTCCAGATGACGCGGTCGCTGTCGGGCTACCTGCTCCCGTTCGTCGGGGGAAAGACCGTCGACGCCTCGGCGCTGTCCCACCTCGCGGAGCTGAAACAGACTGTCGAGGGTGCGGACACGGACGACGCCCGGAAGGCCATCGGCCTCCTGCGGGCCCCCTCGAAGTACGTCGCCGGGACGGAGTATCAGGTCGACACGTCGAAGCTCCGGTCGTTTCTCACCGCCCGGTGTGACGAGGTGAACCTCGGAGCGACGCTGACCAAGCGCAACCTCGTCTCGTTCACGACGCTGTTTACCTACCGCCGGGAGGACTTGGACCGGCTCGACGAACTGGAATCGCTGGCGACCGAGTACGAGCGCGAGTCCGAGGCCGTCGTGTCATGAACCGGACGCGGGCGACTCTCGCAGCGGGCGTCGCGCTGGTCGGGAGCCTGCTCGCCGGCTCGGCCGCCGGGCAGTCGACCGGCGGCGTCGCCGGTCTGCAGGCGCGGACGGCCGCGGCCGTCGCCGCGGTGGAACTGAGCCAGCAGCCGCTCGTCCACGTCGGGACCGGGGCCCTGCTGGGCCTCGGCCTCGGGGCGGTGCTCGGGAGCGCCTCGATGTTCGCCTACTGGAACCGGAAGCTATCATGAGAGTCGGACACGCCGCCGCCGTCGTCGCCCTCGTCGCCCTCGTCGCGCTCTGTTCGGGGCCCGCGGCGGCCGACCGCGCCGCGGACGCCCGCGCGGCCTGTGGCGACATCTCCGGGTCGACGCCGGTGCTGTTCGTGGCGGGGAGCGACCAGCCACACACGGACGACCTCGCGCTGTACCCCGGGACGAACGTCTCGGTGGCGTACTGTGACGGCGGGAGGGCCATAAACACCACCAGCGGCGGGACGACGCTCTGGGGCGTCGCGGACCGGGCCGGACTGGAGAGTGTCACCCGGGAGGCGGCGACCTACAGCGCGGTCGTCCCCGCGGGACAGCCACGCGTCGAACTGCGTCCCGACAACATCACCGGCCGGGAGCCGGCGAACGGGTTCACCGTCACCGTCCAGCGCGGGCCGACAGTCGAGTCGGGCCTGACGGGGACGACGCTCTCGTTCCGGTCCGGGCGGGCGAGCGCCTACCGGGCCAACGAGAGCGACTACCTCGACGCGCGAGACGAGACGCTGGCGGCCGCCGACGCCCTGAACGAGACGGCCGCCGGAATCCGACAGTCCGAGCCGTCGGCGTTCCCCGACCGATACGCGGGGAGCGCCAACGACACGCTCACGCGGCTGAACCGGTCTGGACGCGCCGCGGACGACGACGCCGCTGCCCTGCGCGGTCTCCTCTACGCCAGAGCGAACGCGAGTTCGCTCCCGCCCGGCGACTACGGGCGGACCCTCGAAACCCTCCACCGAAGCCGGACAGCGACGGACGACCGAACCGCGGCCGCGCTCGACCGATACCGGGCCGCGCTGCGTTCGGTGGAAGCGACCGCGCGGCGGACAATCCTGACCAACATGGTAGCGGGACTACTCACCGGCCTCGTCATCGGGGCCATCGGCGGCGGGTACAGGCTCAGACAGTACGGACAGAAGACGCAGGACTTCAGCGACTTCGGGGGGAGCGACTTCGACCGGTCGCTGCTGGTTCTCCCGGTCGCCGTCGGCCTCGCCCTGCTGGCCGGCGGGCTGGCGCTGCTGTTCGTGACCGGTATCGGGGGGGCGTTGCTGTGAAGTCCTCGACCCGGACCGTGGCGGGCATCTTCGGGCTGGTGGTGCTGGGCGGCCTCCTCAGCGCGGGCGTGTTCGTCTTCTTCGGCTCCCAACTCGCCGTGTACGCCGCGGCCGCCATCGCGCCGATGCTGGTGGTCGTCGGCGGGCTCTGGGTCCGCCGGCGCATCAGTTCGACCGGGACCGACCAGACCCAGTACACCCGGCGGCGCGCCCGGGAGGTCGGCGAGTCCTTCACCGACTGCTGGGAGACCAGAGCGCGGATGCGACAGGAGTACCCCGACGTGTTCGGCGACGGCCTCGGGCTCGGCGTCGACGGACTGGTCGCGGACCTCCGGGCGGCCGGCATCGAGTTCGACGAGGAGACGGGCGCGTTCACGCTCGGCAGCGTCGACACGCTGGAGGACGTGAACTCGCTGGCGGGTCGGGTCGACAGTCTCGATACCGACCTCGACAGCGCGTTCGGCGAGGCCGTCGAGCGCCGCGTCGAGGAGATCGGTTCGGAACTGGACCGCATCGACGACCTCGCGGCGGTCGGGGAGCGCCCGACCCGGGCGGACGTGCCCGAAGACGACTGGGAGGCCGCGGGGGCGACGCTCGACGAGGCCCGAGAGTTCGCCACCGAGCGGGTCGACGCGGCGGCCGAGACCATCCAGAACACCGTCGGCTCCGCCGACGACGTGGACCGCGAGGCCGTCGAGGAGCGACTGGCCGAGGCCCGCGCGGCCGCCGCCGACGACCGCTTCGCCGACGCCGTGACCGCCCTCTTGGACGCGCGGGACACCGTCCGGCGGGAGGGCGAACGGGCGTTCAGCAGCGTCCGGGCGGACCTCCGGTCGCTGCTGGAGACGATAGCCGACAGCGACGCCGACGACTACCTCACCGACACGGACGCCGACGTGAGCGACATCCAGCGGGCGGTCGCCGACCTCGACGACGCCATGGAGCTGTCGGCGCTGACCGAACACCGCGAGGCGGCCCGCGAGACCGCACTGGACGTGGTGACCGCGCTGGCGGCCGCCCTCGACGACGTGGTCGGCCGGCTCGAACGGGCGGACATCCCCGACGGCTACTACACCGTCCCCGAGACCCACCGCCGGAACTTCGCGGCGGAGCTTCGCGAGACCGGCGACCTCCAGTCGTTCGAGCGGACGTGGACCGAGGCCGTCGACGCCCTCACCGCGGCGCTGGACGACCTCCGGCCGAAGGCCGACGTGGTCAGCGGCTACGACCAAGTCCGGGAGGTCATCGAGACGGAGCTACAGGCCACGGGCCGGGTCGATGCCGACGACCTGCCCGTGCGCCAACACGAGGCGCAGTTCCTCGGGCTGTACTACCGCGAGAACCCCGAGACGGTGTCGTTCGACATCGACGAGCCGAGCCTGTCGGTCGACGGCGGCGGCGAGACCTACGCGGTCGAGGCGACCGTGAGCTTCGAGCGGGGCGGTCCCGACCGGGACGTGACGGTCACGCTGGAGGGGGACCGTCACACCGCGACCGAGACGGTGACGACGCCGCTGGTCGGGACGGCAGCGTTCGACGAGGTCCCCTTCGGCGAGTACACCGTCGAGGCGGCCCCGGACGACGACGACTTCGGCCGGGCCGAGGCGAGCGTGACCGTCGACGGCGACACCGAGGTGTCGCTGGACCTCCCGGAAGTGACGCTCAGGGACCAACTGTGTGACGGCATCGAGGGCGAGGCCGAGCAGTACCTCGACGACTTGGCCGACACCTTCGCCGACCGGTTCGACGACGAGGGGTATCTCAGCACCGACATGTCCTACCGCGTCGACGCGGAGTACGTCCCCTGTCTGCTGGCGCTGTGGGCCGAGCGGACCGGCCGCGGCGCGACCCGGCTCGACGACGGGACCGTCCTCGTCTACGACGGCGAGAGCCTGCGGGGCGAACTGGAGAACGTCGTCGCGTACAACCTAGACGACGGCGAGTCCATCGCCTTCGACGAACTCAGAGAGCGGTTCCTCTCCGCGCCGGTTCCGGACGCGGCGCTGTCCGAACTGGCGGCCGACGACCTCGACGACGCCGCCGTCGAGGGCGACCACCTCAGGAAACACTAGCTATGTCCCAATCAGACACCTACACCCGTTGGGCCGTCCTCGCCTCCGGAGAGGGCGGCGGCCGTATCGCTTCGACGCTGTTCAGTCGCACCGAGAACCCCGGTATCGACGACCGGGTGCTGGTGATGAACACCAACCGGACGGACATCGCCAACACCATCGAGCGCATCGAGCGCAACACTATCGACATACAGGACATCCGCGCCGACCACACGCTGGAGTTCGGACCGCTGGACGGCGTGGGCAACTACTTCCCCGGCGGCGAGCAGTGCGCCGAGGTCGACGAGGACCGCATCAGTCAGGAGATAGCGGACAACGGTATCGACGAGTCCGACGCCTTCCTCTACATGGCGACGCTGGGCGGGGGGACCGGCAACGGCTCGGTGCCCTACATCATCAACTCGCTCAAGGAGGAGCCGCCCAACACCGCCATGGAGGACGTCATCCACGTCGCGCTGGCGGCGTGGCCCTACGACTTCGAGGGGGGACAGCGCCACTTCAACGCCGTCTGTGGCCTCTCTCGGCTCCTGCGGTGGTACGACGGGACCCAGAACGCCGACATGGTGTTGCTGGTCTCGAACTCCCACATCTCGAACGACGACGACCTCAACGGGCCAAACGAGGACCGCCACGAGTCGGTCAACCGCAACGCCATCGCCGCCGTCGACATGATGATAGGGGCCGGCCGCCAGACCCACAGCGTCGTCGACGTCTCGGACCTCGTCACGTGGCCCTCGCGGCTGGACGCCTATCACTTCACGCCCGGCGTGGCGATGGACCAACCCTCCGTCTTCGAGTTGGACCTGCTGTTCGACAAGGCCGCCGACAACGTGTTCGTCCCGATGGACCCGACGACCGCGAAGGTCGTCTACGCCGTCGTCCGCGCCCCCGAACACCTCATCGAGGCCGGCGAGTACACCGAGGCCGACGTGGAGATGGCCCTCCAGCAGTGGCTCGACGCCAACGGGATGGACGAGGTGGTCCACCAGATGCCGACGCTGACGCCGACACAGCGACAGGACGACGAGGTGGACGTGCTGTTGTTGTTCGGCGGATTCGACCTCGAACCGCTGCTCGAGAACTCCCGACCGAAGTTCGAGCGCATCATGGAGCAGGCGACCGAAGACGGGCTGGCGACGGACATCGACACGCCGACCGAGGAGTTCACCGCCGACCAGTTCCGGACGGTACAGCAGAACCTCGACGACTACCTGTCGGGTACGCGGAGGTGACCAGCGTGGGGACGCCACACGCCGGCCGGGCCGTCGCGTGCCTGCTCCTCGTCGCCGCCGCCGTCGCGCTGGGTGCCGGGACCGCCGCCGCGGACGGCCACGTCTCGGTGACGCGCGACGGGGCGAACGTGACCGTCGCCGTCGACGCGAGCGCGGTCAACGCGACCGGGACGCAGGCGACGAACGTCTCCGTCCGCGGACAGACGATACGGAGCTACCGGCTGAACTACACCGCCCGAACGACACACACCCGGAGCATCCCGCTGACGGCGTTCCGGAACGTCTCCGGCGACCTCAGACAGGTCTCGGTCGTCGTGACCGTCAACGGGACGAGCGTCGGCGTCCCGGTCGGCCTCCGCTACGCCGAGCGGGCCGGTGACGGCGACGTGGTGGCCCGCAACGTCACGCTCCCGGTCGAGGAGCGCACCGTCGTCGGCGTGCCCGACGGCGCGGCGGTCCCGGTCGCGGTCGACGGCGCGGGCGGGAACCTGACCGTCGACGGGACCTACCGCGACGGGACGGTCCGCGTCCCGCTCGGGGCTATCCGCGACAACGTCTCGCTGTACGACAGCGTTCGGTTCCGGGTCCTGCCCGGCGGGAGCAACCGCACCTACGAACTCGTCCCGCGGCGGGCGGCCACGGCCTACGTGGTGTCGTCCGGCGACGGGGCCGACGTGAGCCACCCGCTGGTCCGGGCGGGCCAGCGGTACGCCGTCACGGCCACGACGGACGGTCCCGGCGGGACGTTCAGTCGGACCGTGACCGCCGGCGGGCCGACGACGCGCGGAGCGACCGACTACGGCGGCCGCGTCACGCTCCCCGAGCAGGTCCTCTACGCCGACCGGCTCCGACTACGCGTCGCCGCGGTCGACGGCCGAACGGTGTACAACCGGAGCGGCCCGCCGGCGTCGGTCCTCGAACCCGTCGAGAACAGGCGGGCGGTCGAGTGGAACGCGTCGAGCGAGACCATCGCGCTGCCGGCGGTGCCCGACGACCTCACGGCCGTCTGGATACGGAACGGGAGCGGCGAGGTCCGGCGGTACGACGCCGCCGTCGTCAACGCGTCGCGGTCGGTCCTCACCGTTCCGGACGCGGTCGCCGCGACCGGGAGCGGCTTCACGGCCGTCTTGGTCGGTGAACAGGACTACCGCGCGGTCACGGTCGAAGCGGTCGGGAACGCCTCGGCGGTGCAGGGCGGCGACGGCGGGACCGGCGGGGCCGGCGGCCAAGCGCAGCGGGACCCCGTCGGGCTCGTAGCGGACAACCTCGTGCTCGTCGTCGCCGGCGTGTTGGGGCTCGTCTCCTTCGGCGCGACGCGGGTGTTCACCGAACACCGGACACCCGTCGACCGGCCGACGGCGTTCGGGCTGGCGGTCGGCGTGGCCGCGTTCGGCCTCGCGTTCGGCTGGTGGGCGGCCGACAACGAGGCAGGGGCCTACGCGGTCTTCCTCGCGGCGGCGCTCGGCGTCGCAGGGGCGGTCGGCGCCCTGTGGGGCGCGCTCGCGGACAGGCAGTCGGTGGACCGACCGCTGGCGCTCGCGGTCAGCGTCGGGGCCGTCGGCGTCGCCCTCGCGGGCGGGCTGTACGGCCTCGGCCGCTACGGCGTGTTGTCGTCGTTCGAGCGGGTAATCGAACTGGGCTCTGTCTACGGGTTCGTCGCCGCCGCGGCGGTGCTTGGCTACGGGTCGTTCGCGCTGGAAAGCGGTGGGAGCGGCGGGGCCGCCGCGGCCGGACCCTCGACGCACGAGACGACGATACGCGTCCGTGACGAGACCGGTTCCCCCATCGGCGGAACGGTGTCGGTCGAAGTGCTGAGCGACATGGAGGTAGAGGAGACGGAGGTCACCGACGGCGTCGGCACCGTCGAGTTGAAGTCCGGGCAGCGGTGGCAGGCGCGGGCACAGCACGGCGGCCGGCAGGCGTCCTCGGGGAAGCGACAGGCCGGCGGCGAACTGGTCGTCGAGTTCGAGGGGCGACGCGCCGGCATCGAGGTCGTCGACGGCGAGACCGGCGAGCCGGTGTCGGGCGCGTCGGTGACCGCGACGGTCGACGGGGAGCGGCGAAGTCCCAGCGAGACCGACGGAAGCGGGCAGTGGGGGACGACGCTGCCGCTGTCGGCGTCGTCGTTCGAGGTGTCGGTCGACCACGACGCCTACGAGGGGGCGACGTGGTCGCCGGCCTCGCTGGACGGACGCACGACGACGACGCTCGAACTGCGGCCGCTGACGGGCACCGTCACGGCGACGGTGACGATAGCTGGCGAG
Source organism: Haloarcula sp. MBLA0138 (assembly GCF_055632455.1). Taxonomy (NCBI): domain Archaea; kingdom Methanobacteriati; phylum Methanobacteriota; class Halobacteria; order Halobacteriales; family Haloarculaceae; genus Haloarcula; species Haloarcula sp. MBLA0138. Next base: position 2,177,145 of record NZ_CM145746.1, read on the forward strand.
AGCGTCCCCGGCGTCCCCGTGACGGTGGCCCGCCAGCGCGGGAACGAGCGCCGGAGCGACGCCACGGGCGCTGACGGGACGGCGACTTTCACCGACCTCCCGGTCGGCGAGTACGCGGTCGAACCGAAACTGGGCGACCGACCGCCGCAGTTCAGCGCCGGCCGGAGCACGGTCCGGGTCCGGGACGGCGAGACAAGCCGGACGGATGTCGCGGTCCGTCTCGACTACACCCTCCCGTCGGCGGCGGCCGAGCGGGTCCGCTCGCTCCGGGACCGAGCCGACGACATCGGGAGCGTGAGCCGGCGCGACGGCGCGATTCCGGCCTACTACGCGAGCGTCCTCGACGGCGTCGCCGACGCGGTCGAGCGGATTCCCGACAGCGGCCACGCGTTGCTGACGGCGAGCGTCGACCCCGAGGACGCGGTGGCGGCGCTGCTGGACGCCGGCGAGGCGGCGGCCGACACCGTCGACGACGTGATGACCTCGAAACGCAACGTCGACCTCTTCTCGGCGTGTTCGGACCTGCCGACGGCGACGGTGTCGTGGCGCGGCGAGCTGTCGGTCGAGCGCGTGACGGAGCTGGCGGAACTGGACATCGGCGAGCAGCGCGGCGAAGTGGGGGACCGACTCGACGCCGTCGACGACCGCATCTCGGCGGCCGCCGGCGACGTGGCGGAGGTCAGTCCGGCCAGAGAGATGCGCGAGGGAGTCCGGACGATGGTCCGGGACAACACGGGGGCCACGCAGGTGGAATCGGCGTCGCTGGTCGCCGTCGCCGAGGCACTGCTCGACGCCATCGAGGGGCTGTTCGACGACGACCGACTCAGGGCGCGGATGGAGCGGACGGTGTACTAACATGAGAGGGCACTTCGTGACGCTGGTCGTCGCGGCGGCGGTCGTGGCGGTGCCGGCAGCGGGCACCGCGGCACCGACTTCGCCGGCCGCGCCGGCCGTCAGTCACCCGACCGAGTTCGCACAGACAAACGAGAGCCAACCCGACTCCGCGTCGGCGTATCTCGCCACGTTCCGCGGGCTGAACGGGACCGCGGCGTACACGGCCTACAGCGAGTTCGAGGTCATCCGCTCGCAGGCCGTGCTGGCGGTCCAGATAGGCAACTTCACCGGGACGGAGGCCGAGCGGATGGGGCTCGTCCTCGACCTGCTCCGGACCTTCGAGACGGCCCACGCCCGCCAGCAGGCCGGCGAGTACGGGGCCGCTATCGCGGCCGCCAACGAGACCAGCGCGGTCAGCGAGCGACTGCGGGCGGTCGACGGCGGCGAGCGCTACGCCGTGCTGGCGGACGTGGCGCTGGAGCGGTTCTACGCTCGGACCGGGCAGTCGCTGCAGTCGGCGGCGGAGTCGGAGTCGGTGACGCCACAGCGGATACAGACGCTCCGGCGGGCGGCACTGTCCTACCAGCGCGCCGGCGCGACGGACCGCTACTCGCAGGTCCTCCTGCGGGTCGATAGCGTCGAACAGAGCTACGCGGCCGACGTGGCCGAGATGAACGACTCCGCGGCGGCCGCGGCGGGGTTCGTCGATAGCTGCTCGAACTGCGGGGGCGTCGCGGCGGCCCTGACGGGCTACGGCTTCGGCGTCTTCCCGAAGTACCGGGCGGCACAGCGGGCTACCCAGCGGACCGACGAGGCCATGGCGCTGGCCGAGACCCACGGCCTTTCGGGGCGGAGCCAGTCCCTGACCGACCTCCGGTCGTCGGTCGGAAGCGTCCGGTCGACGCTGGCGGTGGCGAGCGCCGTCGTCATCGTCGGATACACCGTCCTGTTGGGCCTGTTCTGTGCCCTCGTCGCGTGGCGGCTGACCGTCTGGCGGCGGGACTTGGAGGCCGCCGCACACGGTGACTCCGTGCTCGTGGGGGCGATGCTCCGTGGGTGAGACGGTCCGCGCCGTCGCGGTCGCCGCGATGGCGCTCTGTCTGGCCGCGAGCGCCGGCCTGGTGGCGGCCGACCAGACCGGCACGCTCGAACTACAGGAAGCAGAGAGCGGCGACAGCGACAGCACGACGCTCAGCTACACCTTCACTGCGCGTGGCAACGGGACCGCGACGGTCAGCCCGACCAGCGACCGGCAGGGCGACGTGTCGTTCACGCTGACGAGCGACCGGTCGTTCACCGTCGAGAACGGCGAGCGCTACACCGTCGAGTACGAGGCGACCGCACAGGACGGCGCGCGCGAGGGGAGCTACGACATCTACTCGACGGTCAACGGTCCGGGCGGGAGCTACTCGGAGACGCTGACCGCCGACGTGGAGGTCCGCAGCCCGCGGTTCGGCTCGGTGGGCACCCAGTCGACCGAGGTCAAGTTCACCGGCGGCACCAGCGCCTCCACGTCGGTCAACGTCGACGTGGAGAACACCGGCGACGGCGTGATGACCGGCGTCTCCGGGTCGACCAGCGGCGTCCCGTCGGGGATGAGCGTCGAACTCTCGACCCCAGGAGAAATCGATGCCGGCGACAGCGGGACGGTCGAGGTCGACGTGGACGTCGACGACTCGGTCAGCGAGGGGAGCCACGACATCGGTATCCGACTGACGGACTCGCTGGGCAACAGCGAGCAGTTCACCGTCAGCGTCGACGTGGTGAAGGCCCCGGTGTTGGCCGGGCCCGACGACGACGTGGAACTGGGCGACATCCTCGTCGGCGAGTCGGCCTCGACGGACTTTACCATCAGGGAGGACGGCGGCTACGAGAACGTCGACGGCGTGACGGTCGCGTCCGACGGCAGCGACCCCGGCGGGACGCTCTCGCTGTCGGGCATCGACGGCTACATCTCCGCCGGCGGCTCCCGGGACGGGACCGCCCGGATAGACGTCGACGCCGACGCCGACCAACACGCCGACCTCACGTGGAACGTCGACCTGCGGCCCGACGACCCGCAGGGCGTGGGCACGACCGTCTCGTTCAACGCGCGCGTCATCTACCCGCCGTACTACGAGTCGGTCACCGCCGAGGACCAGACCATCGTCTTCGACGAGCCACGGAGCGAGCAAAGCGAGTTCTCGACGACGGTGCCGGTCACCATCGAGAACGGCGGCGACCAACCCATGGAGGTGACCGACGTGACGCCGTCGGTCTCCGGGAGCGACCTGCGCGCGACGGTCGTCGATGCGCCCGGGACCGTCCCGGCACAGGACTCCCGCACCGTCGACGTCAGGGTCACCGCCGACGCCGCCGCCCCGGAGGGCGAACGGAGCCTGAGCGTCGGCGTCGACGCCGTGGAGGCCGGCGAGGAGAGCGCGTCCGCGACCGTCACCGTCGAGCACGACACGGAACTGGCCGTCGAGACCAGCGACGTGAGCTACGGTCGCGTCGTCGCCACCCGCAGCGTCACCCGGAACGTACTCGTCAGCGAGCGGCTGGGCTACAAGGACGTGGAGAACTTCGACATCGAGCAGGTGTCGGGCCCCGAGCGTGGCTGGCTGACGGTCGCCGAGCGCCCGGAGTCGCTGTCGGCCGGCGAGTCCGCACCCTTCGTCACCGCCATCACCTTCGACACGCGAGCGCAGTTCTTCACCCAGTACAGTTGGGAGTACCGCATCACCGGTGACAACATCGACACACAGACCATCACCATCACCGCCACGCCGCGGCCGGTCGACTTCACCGCGACCGTCGAGGACCTCCGGGCCGCCGAGACCAGCGGTGACAGCCGGCGGGAGACGGTCGCCACCGGGACGGCCGACGCGATGGAGGCGCTGGCGACCCGGCTCCGCGAGGACAGTTCGCGGCAGGCTCGCCGGGACGTGACGACCGTCAGCGCCGCGGGCCGGTCCACGGCGCTGTTCCTCCGGTACACCGCCGACGCCCGCGAGCAGTTGGCGGCGGGCAACCACACCGCGGCACAGCGGTCGCTCACGCGGGCCGCGGCGACGTACAACACCCTCGCGAGCGCCTCCGAGCGGGTCCGGACGCCGGCGATACGCGACCGGATGGCCGGCTCGTCCGACGCCGCCGAGTCGATACTGAGCGAGCTACTGGAACAACAGCGGAGCCACTACCGCCAGCGCCTCGACTCGAACGAGACGACGATGCTCGAACACGCCCAGACCTACCGTCAGCTCGCTCAGCTCGCGGCGCTGGCCGACGACGACCAACAGGCTACGCGCCTCCAGAACCAGTCCCAGTCCGCGTTCCGCGAGTACTCCACGCTCGTCAGCGACGGGAACGCGAACCTCCAGACGGCCCGGACCGAGCGGACGAACCTCACGGCCGCGACGATGCTGTCGGTTGGCGGCCGCCCGGTGTTCTGGATAGGGAACCTCGACTCCGTCGAGCGGCAACAGTCGGCCGTGGTCGAGGCCTACACGCAGGCTGAAGGGCAGTTCGAGTCCGCCGGCGCGACCAGCCGGGCGCAGACGGCCCGGACCGAGCGGGCGGCGTTCACACAGCGCATGGAACAGGGCCGGCTGCTCTCCTTTGGCTTCGCGGGCGCAGTGGCGCTTGCCTTCCTCGTCGCCCTCGGGTTGGAGGCGCGGGCCATCTACCGCTACGTGCAGGACTCCGCCGAGTCGGTCAGCGGCGACTTCCTGCTGACCGGCGACACGGCGTGACGAGGTGCGAGTCGGCGGCGGCCGTCTCGCCGTCCCGTCCTCCCTCGTCTGCGTCGTCGGGGGCACCCCCGTCGGTCCGCGTCGCGGCCCACGCGTCCGCGATGTCGTCGGCACCGGGGGCCGCGCCGTCGTCGTCCGCGACCGGGCCGGACACTCGGTAGACGTGTTCGACCGCGCCGTCCCGCGTGTCGCCCGACACCGAGAGCGTGAACGACGCGGTGCCGGGCGCGGCGGGTTCGATGTCGACGACGTAGCGCTCGGCGTCCCCGGCGTCGAGGCGGCCGATGTCGCGAGTGCCGGCCGCGAGGGGCGCGACCGCGTCGCCGGCGGCCTCGACCGAGAGGTCCGTCACGGCCGTCCCGGCGGTGAGCGTACACTCGATAGCGCTGTTGCGGCCGACCGCGGGCCGCGACCGCGGCGTGACGGACAGCGATAGAGGCACGTCCGGGACGCCGCCCTCGTCCGCCCCGCCCTCGCGGGCCGCCAGCGTCCAGTAGTGGGTCGGCTCCGACCCGGGGGTGCGGTAGCGGACGCCAGCCGCGAAGGGTGCCTCGGCCGGGACGGCGTCGCCGCCGACCCGCCGCTCCAGCGTCGCCGTCTCGCCGGGGGCCAGTTCGGGGCCGTCGTCGAGGGTCCACACCTCCGCCTCGGCCCCGTCGGGGTCGACGCCGAGCGCGCCGACCCGACAGGGGCGGTCGCCGGTGTTCGCACACTCGAAGGACAGGGCCGTCGCCGACCCGTCCGGTCGGGCGGTGACGCGGGCGAGGAACGCGCCGGGTTCGACCGTGACCGAGCGGGCCGGCACCTCGCGGGTCGTCCCGTCGTGGGCGACGGTGCCCCGGGCCACGTCGACCGGCCCCACGTCGAAAGCCGCGTGGTCGCGTTCGACGGTCACCCGCCCGTCGGGTTCGACGCGGTCGATTCGGTGTTCGGCCCCGTCCAGCGCGACCGTGACGCCGGTCGCCGCGCGGGTCCCGACGTTTTCCACGGCCACCGTCTCCGTGAACCGACGCCCCCGGGCGACGGCCTCGGGAACGTCGCGGTCGACCTGCAGCGACGGGGCCAGCCCCGCGTCGGCGTCGTCCGCGCTCGCCTCGCCGTCCGCAACGTCCGGCTCCGGGCGGCCGGTGGCTCTCTGGTCGCCCGAATCGGACGCCGGAGCGGGCGTGGCAGGCGTCGACCGGCCAGCGGGTTCCCCGCCACTGGACTCGGCGCGGTCGTCGCGGGCGCGGGGCCACTCCGCGGCCGACAGCGCGGCCCGCTCGGTCACGCCGTGGCCCGGGAGCCGCGCCGTCACGTCGACGCCGTCGGCGACGAACGATTCGCTCAGGGGTACCGCGAGCCGTAGCCGCGTCCCGCCGGACAGTTCGAGGTCGCGGTCGACCTGTAGCCGGTCGCCGCCGTCGACCGACAGCGTCCCGACGAGCGTCGCGTCGAAGGGGACCGACAGCGTCACGTCGAGAAACGGGTTCGCCCGGTCGCCGCCGGCGGCGACCGAGAGCGCGGGCGAGTCGGCCGGGAGCGGCACGGTCACGGCCGTCTCGGCCGCCGCGTCGCCGAGCGTCACCGAGAGCGGCCGCTCGGGGTCGGCGTCGGCCGGCAGCGTCACCGGAATCTCGGCCTCGCCGGCGGCCGGGACGGTCGCCTCGTCGTCCGCGAGGGCCACGTCGGCCGGCTGGTCGGCGTCGTTCGTCACCGTCACGGTCGCCTCGACGCCGTCGGGGGTCACGCGGTCGACCGCCCCCGTCGCGTCGACCGCCGTCGCCGGGTCGGCGCGCGCGACTGGCGTGACGGTTCCCTCGCCGACGGTCGCCCCGTCGACCGACAGCGAGACGGTCACGTCGGCCTCGCCGGTCACCTCTGCGACGGGCACCGCGACCTCGGTCGCCTCGTCGGGGTCGAGCGAGACCGTCGGCGACCGGTCGGCGAGCGAGAGGGGCGCGTCGGCCGCGGTCGCGGCCGCGAGGGTCGTTTCGGCCGGCGTCGGCCCGGTGTTCTCCACGCGGAAGCGGACCGGCTCGTCGGCCCGCGCGGCGTCGGTCAGCAGCGTCGCGTCGAGCGCGGCCGCCGGCGGCATCCCCCGCCGGTACACCGTCTGCGTCCCGCCGTCGGCGACCGCCAGCAACGAGCCGTCGGCGGCGGCGACCACTCGGTCCCCGCCGGGTAGCGACAGCGGGTCGGCGGTGCCGCGGGCGTCGAGGCGGCGGAGGCCCTCGCCGTCGACCACGACGACGCCGTCGTCGGTGGCCGCGATGTCGCGGGCATCGGTCGACTGGGACCACGTCTGCTCGGCGTCGGGCAGCGACAGCCGGACGAGCCGCCCGTCTTGCAGCCTGACGACGACGGCGTCGTCCACGAGCGCGACCTGCGCGATGGCCCCGTCGAGGTTGCGGTCGAACAGCACCTCGCCGGCGTCGTCGAAGGCGGTGAGAAACGACCACGCGGCGACGGCGACCCGTCCGTGGCCGCCGACGACCGCGGCGAGGTCCGACACGTCCGCGTGGGGCCGTTCGGCGGCGTACAGCTCCGCCCCGGTCTCGGTGTCGAGCCCGACGACCCGACCGTCGTCGGTGAGACAGGCCAGCACGCCGCCGGCACCGACGGGCGCGACGGTCCGCGCCGCCTCGACGGTCGCCGACCACAGCTCGATGTCGCTGGTCGTGGTCGCCGTCACCGTCTCCCCGGACAGCGTGAACACGTACCGCTCGGCGGCGACGGCCTCGACCGGTCCCGGGACCGACAGCGTCGTCGTCCCGTCGCCGTCGACTACGTCGACCCGCCCGGACGGCGTCGCCAACACCACGGCCGACTCGTCGCCGGCCACCATCGCGTCGCTGCCCAGCGAGAGCCGCTCGACCTCGGCGTACGAGCGGTCGGTCGCCCCCCGTGCCATCGGTCAGTCCCCCGCGTCGCCGCCGGCGGTTCCGGCCCCGCTCTCGCCCTCGTCGTCGGCAACGGCGGCCAGTTGGTCCGCCAGCGACCCGCCGCCCATCGAGATGCCGAGGCGGTCGGCCTGCTCGCTGACGTAGTCGCGCATCGCCGGATACCCCTCCAAGGCGTCGGCCTCGTCGCGGACGCTCGTGACGAACTGCCGGACAGTCTTGGGCTGGTGGTCGTCGAGGCGGTCGAGCAGGTAGTCGGTGTCTGGCGTGACCGGGTCGCGCCCGTCGTCGACGACGCTCCTGATGAGGTCCCGCTGGAGGTCCGTCCCCAGCACCCGGTCGGCTATCTCCGCGGGCGTGTAGCCGATAGAGGCGTCGCCCAGCCTGTCGTAGTCGATGTCGACCGCGTCGTTTGCGGCCTCCAAGTCCGACAGCTCCTTCTCCCAGACCTGACTCATCACGGCCTGTCCGGGCTGGGGGATGAACTGCTGGAGCGGGAACCGCCGGCTGGCCGCCGGGTCGATGGTAAAGGGCATGTTGGTCGCGCCGACGACCAGCAGATTGTCCTCTATCTTGTCGGTCCCCATCTCTTGGAGGAAGGCGTTGGTCAGCGACCGCTCGTGGCGCTGGAGGTTGTCGTCGCTCCGGTCGGGGATGAGCGTCTCTATCTCGTCGAAAAACAGGACGGCGAACCCGTCCTGTGCGACCCGGTGGGCCTCCTCGAACACCGCCTCGACCCGGCGCTCGGCCTCGCCGGGGTACCGCGAGAGGATGTCGCCGCCCTTGACCGGGAGGAACTTCACGTCGCCGTACTCCTCCTCGATGTTCGTGTTGTTGGCCGCCTCGTAGGCGATGGCCTCCGAGACCAGCGTCTTCCCACAGCCCGGCGGGCCGTACAGCAGCATGCTCCCGCCCCGGGACGCGAAGTTCTCGCCGTAGCGGTCCGTGATGGCCTGCTTGGTCTCGGGGTCGAACAGCGCAAGCAGCATCCGCGCGGTCTCCTTGACGTCGTCGAGCCCGGCCACGTCCGCCTCGAAGCTCACCGTCGGCTTCTCCGGGGAGACGTCGATGTCGACGTCCATCTCGCCGTCGTCGCCGGGCTGGCCGCCGGGACCTCCGCCGGAGCCCCCGCCGGGACCGCCCCCTTGGCCGCCGCGGGGCTTGCCGCCGGCCCCGCGCTGTCGCTCGGCCGCACCGGCGTCGACGAACTCGATGTCCGTGCTGTCGGTGACCACGAGCGTCGTGTAGTTGTACGGCTCCAGCGAGACCACCTCGAACGGGACCAGCGCCCCGGCCACCTCGGCCACCTCCTCGATGCCGCGGTGGAGCAGGAACCGCTCGTCGGCGAGATGCTCCCGGAGGCGGTCCTCGTCGCCGCTCTCGACGTGGAGCGTCGCCGTCTCGCAGGTCGCCACCTCGCTCAGCCCCACGTCTGTGTGGACGCGGAAGGGGAGGCCGTGGTCGATACCGCCGAACAGCTCCGCCGCGTTGTCGTGGAGGTAGACGGTGTTCTGGAGGTCGCTGCTCATCACCTCCTGCTCGGAGTCGACCCGGAAGTACCCCTTCGTGTTCCGGTGTTCGGCGGCGATGACGTTCGACGACCCGACCTTCCGCTTCTGGATGGTGATGTGGGACGTCGGTCGGTCCGACTTCGTTATCGGATTGAGATTCAGCGTGCTCATGGTTCGGTCGTTGCGTCGGTGAGCCGGTCGATGGTCCAGTCGGCGAACTCGGCCGGCTGGTCGGCCGGTCGCGTGTACAGCCGCTGGAGGGACTCCTGTCGGGCGAGTTGGGCCTTCAACAGCGAGCGGGTCTCGGCGACCGCCTCGACGGTGCTGGCCCACGTCCGCTCGGCGACCGGTGCGTCCGGGAGCGTCTCGGCGCGGGCCAGCACCCGCCGGCACTTCCCGGCCGTGGCGTCGAGTCGGTCGACCAGCAGCCGGAACACCGGCCGCCAGTTGTGGCCGACGGCACCGTCGGCCCCCAGCGGGACGAGCAGCGTCGGCCCGACAGCACTGACGCGGTCGGTCCCCGCGGCTCGGTCCCGGAGCGTCGGGTCAAGCGAGGCGGCGTCGACGGTGCCCTCCGCGTACAGCCGCTCTAACAGCGCGGCGACGACGTCGTCGGCGGGGTCGGCGGCCGCGTCGGGCACCGGGAGCGGCGTCCCGGCCTCGACGAGCGACGCGAGAGTCCCCAGCGTCGACAGCTGTTGGAGTCCCGTCCGGCGCAGTCGGACCGGGTCGAGGCGTCGCTCGTCGAGGACGGCGGCGGCTCGGCGGTCGAGCGCTCTGGCACCGACCACGAGCGACTGCGCCTGCATCGCCTCAGACGCCCTGTTCCTGCCCGGTCTGGTCCACGTCGGGGGCCTCCTGACTCGCCTGCTCGACGTCCTCGGAGCCCTGCAGTATCTGGGAGGCAAAACCCATCGTGTCCTCCTCCTCCTTGCGCTGCTCGGCGTCGGCCACGCCGGCGACCGCCGACGCGACGCTGGAGAGGTGTTCGGCCATCTCCCGGGCGTCCTCGTAGTTGATGTGCTCGTTGACTTGGTACACCTTCCGGAGGCGTTCGAGTTGGACTTCGAGCGACCCCTGCGTGTCCCCGAGGTTCTGGACGTGCATCGAGAGCTCCTGAGTCATCTTCTGAATCTCTTGGTCGAGGTCACTCCCGCTGCTGACCGAGTCGATCATCGATTCGAGGTGGAACAGGCGGTGTTCGAGGCGCTCGTACTCGGCTTGCTCGCTCTGACTCAGGTCCCCCTTGTCGAGTTGCCCGCCGTTGGTCAGGTTCATCAGGCGCTGGGCCACCTCCTTTTGCTTCTGTTCGTACTCCTCCATCTTCTGGGAGACGTCTATCTGCCCCATCTGCTGGCGCAGCTCCTCCTCGACTTCCTCGACGGTGTCGATGGTCTCCTGAATCTTGGTCGTACAGCCCTCGATGGCCGACATCCAGTTGAGCAACATCGCGGTGTCGTCCTCGGTGTCGCCGCCCTCCGAGGCGATGTCTGCCAGCGACTCGGGGTCCGAGAGGACGACCACCTCGGAGCCGTCCTCGTTCAGGACGCCGTTGGCGATGAAGTAGTCGATGATGGCCTCGGCCTGCTGGTCGGACTGGACCGGGACCGGCGACTCCTCGGCGTCGGCCAGCGTCGTGACCGCCTCCTCACGCGAGATGGTGCCGCCCGTGTCGGCTTCGAGGTTCAGCGCGTCCGAGAGGTCCTGCTGGATGAGGCTCTTGATGACGTCCCGGAAGGTGGCGTCCAGCCCCTCCGTCTCCTCCAGTTCGCCGGAGAACCGGACCGGCTCCTCGTGGTCGCTTTTCGGCTGTGCGACGATGTAGCGCTGTCCGCCCTGTTCGATGACGTCGAAATCTGTGTAGGTCTGTGGCATTGTTAGGCGTCGCTTTCGGCGGAGAACCGCTGGTCGACGAGCGCGTCGAACTCCGTCCGCACCGCGTCGCGGACGTGTTGGTTGACACGCGCCGCGTCGCTGACCTCGATGGCGTCGATGTCGGGGTGACCGTGGTCGCGGTAGTCGCTGGGCGTCGCGAGGTCGTGTTCGCTCTCGACGTCGTCGCGCAACTGCTCGGCCCGGCGGGTGACGTACGTCTCGAAGCGCTCGTCGTCGACGACGAGTTCCCGGGTCACGTCGAGGCCGTGGTCGGCGGCCACCTCGTCCCGGACCGCCGTCACCAGCTCGTCGGCGTCGTTGCGCCCGAGGTGGGGCAACACGTCGAACAGTTCGTCTATCTCGTTGCGCAACACCTGTTCGAACTCCGCGAGCGGGAGTACGCCCACGTCGCCGAACTCGTCGACGGCGCTCTCGCCGACCTCGTCAGCGAGGTGGGCGGCGTACTCGTCCATCGCGCTCTTGACCACGTACTCCCCGTCGAGGTCCGCGACGAAGTCGTTCTTCTCCAGAAAGCGGATGACGTCGCTGGTCGCCGCCACGTCGACGACTGTCTCCAAGTCGGCATGCGAGATGGTGCCGTGTTTGGCCTCTTCCTGAAGCCGCGAATCGACGCTCGCGTCCCCGGAGGTCTCGTCTTTCAGCCGCGGCCCGCTGACGTAGTAGTCCCGTTCCCCCGCCGCGATGCGCCGGACGTAGTCCTCACTCTCCAGTTCGTCCGTGAAAAAGCCAACGTCGGTGGGCGCGATGTCGAAGCGCTTCTCGATGGTCTGTGTGTTCACCACGAGGTCGTACGTGAAGATGCTCTTGAGTTCGTCGCTGACACGGCTCCCCTCGCGCGTCTCGAAGGGGTCGTAGTAGTAGACACCGCTGCGCCGCCGCTCCAGCGGGGAGACACCGTCGTCGGCGGCGTCCTGTAACGTCCCCTCGATGTCCGACAGCGACAGGCTGCCCGCCTTCGTCAGCCCCGTGTCGGCGCTCTCGTACTCCGTCTGAATCTGGTCTTTGTGGTCGTTGACGTACAGGAACCCGTAGTTGTCGAGCGCGATGTCCCGACATATGTCCTGTACCGCCTCGTCATCGGCGGGACGAATCATATCCGGAAATGAACGTCTCACGTAGTAAATGTTGTCCCGTGAGACAGTCGTAACCGGCCGGCGGCAGCCGAACCGCCGTGACCGGGTCGTACAGTTGACACCCACACCGGAGCCGCGACACCGACGGCGTGTCGTACCGGGACTGGTGCAAGCACCCGACAGGTGCGGTCGCGGGAGGAGAATCATGGACTCGCCGGGATTTGAACCCGGGGCCTCAGCGCCTCAGCAGGGCCTTCACGCCGCTTTGCGGGGAAGGCCGCTTCGGCGCGTGCGGGGCGAAGGGACCCCGCAGTTGCCGCCCCGCGGCGAGCGCCCGAGCGGGTAGCCGCCTGCGCGTGTTCGGTTGTTCAAGGGAGCAACCATGAACGCGACACCACCCCACGAAGCGAAGAACCGCTACCTGAAAGACAAGTCCACCGACGTTACGGACTCGACCCTGTCGAACTACGAAACCACGCTCAACGTCTTCTGCGAGTGGTTGACCGATGAGGCCGGCGTGGACACGCTGAACACGCTGACCAGCGACGAGATTCAGAAATTCAAGGAGCAACGGCTGGAGCAGGTCAAGACCATCACCCTCAAGACCGACATGACCTGCATCAAGGACTTCATCCGGTTCTGCGAGCACATTAACGCCGTCCCCGACGGGATGCACGAATTGGTCCGGGTGCCGAAACCGAGCCGCGAGGACGAGGTTTCGAGTGAGCTCATCACCAGCGACGAGGCCAGCGAGATACTGGACTACCTCGACACCCACGAGTACGCGAGCCTCCGGCACGTCATCTTCCGCATCCTGTGGAAGACCGGGATGCGCCGGAGTTCGCTGTACGCGCTCGACGTGGACGACTTCGATGACGGCTCGAAGCCGCTACTCCGCCTGCGTCATCGGCCCGACACCGGCACGCCGCTCAAGAACAAGCGCCGGGGCGAGCGGGACGTGCGCCTCGACCGGGAGACGGCAGACGTGATAGCCGACTTCCTGAAGCACAACCATCCCGGCGGAACCGACGGGCACGGACGGACGCCGCTACTCATGTCCACGCACGGGAAGCGGTGCGAGCCTTCGACCATCCAGCGAAACATCTACACCGTCACTCGGCCCTGCCACTACACCGGAGAGTGCCCGATGGACCGCGACCTCAATGAGTGCGAGGCAACGTCCTACAACACGGCGAGCAAGTGCCCCGGCTCGGTCGGCCCACACGCCCTCCGGCGCGGGTACGTCACCGAGGCGCTGAACGCCGGACAGCCGCGCGACGTGACCGCCGACCGCGTGGATATGACCACGGAAGTCTTGGACAAGCACTACGACCACGCGACGAAAGAGGAGCGGATGGAGCGACGGGAGGATTACCTCGTGGACGTTTGAAGTCTCGCCTCTATCTCCCAACGAGATTAGATTCATATTCAGTACCTCACAAAGCTCGCAAGTTGAAGGAGTCCGCTTGCTGAGTTGTGTCCAAGCAAGCAAAGCAAGCGGACAGTGAAATCCACGAAGACCAACTTCTTAACTTCCTCGTCAACCGGCTTGACGAGGAAGTTTCTCTCACCCTGGCGAATAACGCTGAAATCGATCCCGAGGACATCTACGAGGTCCTCGTCGGCGCGACCGCCGACGGGACCTCGATCTCCACGCTGTGCAACTCCAGTGAAGACTCGCCATCGGCGAACACGATCCTCTACCACCTGCGGACGAAGTTCGAGCCGGAACGGCTCGAACGAGTCGCTAACACACTCCTTCGGCAGGATGTCGTCGAACTGCTCCCCGAGCAGGTGGAGGTCTGCGCAGACCTCCACCTGCGGCCCTACTACGGTGACGAAGCCGACACAGACGGCCTCTACCACTCGGAAGCGAAGCGGGGAACCACCGCGTTCCACGCGTACGCGACACTCTACGCGCGTGTGAAGAACAAACGCTACACGCTGGCGGTGCGCCGTCTCGAAGACGGCGACACCGCCAGCAGCGTCCTCGCTGAGTTCCTCGGTGTGCTTGACGGCCTTGACACCGAGGTCAAGGCCGTCTACCTCGATCGCGGATTCTACGACAGCAAGTGTCTCACGCTGCTTCAGGCGCATAACTACGCCTACGTGGTCCCGATCATCCGGTGGGGTGAGGCGATTCAGCAGGAACTCTCGGAAGGCTGGAGCCGCGTCATTCAACACGACCTGACAGGGAAACTCGACGGTCATAGCTGGACCGTCGAGTTTCCCGTCTACATCGACTGTACGTACCTGAATGGACGGTATGACGAGAACGGCGTGGCGCGTCACGGCTACGCCGCTGACGCGCCGTTCATCGAGACTCCACGCGACGCTCGATACCACTACTCGAAACGCTTCGGTATCGAGTCGAGCTATCGCTTGTCCGAGCAAGCGATAGCGACGACAACGACACGAGACGCAACGGTGAGACTGATGTACGTCGTGGTGAGTCTGCTGTTGCAGAACGTCTGGCGGTATCTCCACTACGAATACGTGGCGACGCCCCGCCGAGGTGGGCGTCGCCTCTGGTGGTGGCCGTACAAGGAGTTCGTGAATATGGTTCGCCGGGCCGCGTGGACGGCCCTCGCGGTGCGTCGGGCCGTCCCCGCAAACCGGCCACCTGACGACCGGTTTCATCGGTAGTCACTTACCAGGATCGCCGCCTTGTGAGTGGCTACGCTGTCGCGTCGGCGGCTGACCGCCGCCGACAGCGACAGCTCCGTCTCCGATTAGTGTTGTTCAACCGCTATCGACGACTCATCACGACAGAACAGGTGACTTAGGTCAGGCTAACTGGTGATGCTTTGTGAGGTACTGATTCTCTTGTCGTGTGCTTTCGTTAGGCTCGTGTCGGGCAAACAGTATGACTGGAAGATTTGCGGCGTCCTCGAAGACACCTGAGTCTCGGAAGTCGTACACTTCCTCGATTGCAGATTCCTGGAGTAGAACCCGACGAATACCCTCACCGTAATCGGAAAGAAGAAATTGGTTTGAGGTAATGTAACCGAGTTCTCCTTTCTCTTCTTTGAGTAGTTCTAAACCACGCTCGTAGAAGACACAGTAAATGTCATAGTTTCCGGTCGTAGACTCGTAGAGTCGGTCGAGCATCTCTTTTTGTCTATCCGGAAGATGCTGAACCCGAACATACGGAGGGTTCCCGACTACGTAGTCGTACTCCATGTAGTTCTTCACGACGAGCGCGAGCACAGTGTCCTCGAACATCTTGAACAGCCGCCCGTCGTTGTGCTCCTCTTTCAGGTAGCGCACGTTCTCCAGCATATCGTCCACGTAGGGGGCGAAGAAGTCCTCCACCCCAGAGTAGTGCCGCGACGTGTGCTGGTTGATGCGCTCCTCCAGCCCACTCTTGTATTCCCAGTCAAAGTCGCCGCCGAACTCCTCGGCCAGCGCCATGTGGTCCTTGACGGTGTCCAAGACGCCTTGCAGGGCCGCGAAATACTCGCCGAAGTTGTTCACCCCTGTCTCCAACTGAATCGTGTCGAACAGTGGCATCCGCACCCGCCGCACGAGGAAGCCGTCCTCCGTCTCGGCGGCCTCGTCCTCGTCCACTTCCACAGGGAGCGGCACGGGAATCCGCACGTCTTGGTCGTCCTCGGTCATCGCGTCGAAGGTCATCTGGCGCGTGCCGTCGTCGCCAAGGTCCGCGCCGGTCAGCTCTCGCTCGTTGCGAAGCGTGTCCGTCCGGTAGATGGGGAGTCGTCGGAGCGTAAAGTCCGGGTTCTGGGTCTTGGCCTCGCGGTAGGCGGGAAGGATGGCGACCACGAAGCGAATCTGTGCCATCAACACAGCGAAGGGGTGTATGTCCAGTCCGACGATGCGGGGACGGGTACAGAGGTCCCGCAGGTGCTCCTCCCAGTCCGGGTCGTCCTCGAAGTTCTCCACGTCGGCGATGTACCGCTCGACAGCCTCTACGAGGAAGGTGCCGGACCCACATGACGGGTCGATTAGGCGCTCGTTGGAGACACCGCGCTCGTATCCGACGCCGTCCATGATGTAATCAACGACTGGTTGAGGAGTGTAGAACTCCCCAAGAGCCTTCCGCGTTTCACGGTCGAAGTACCGCTGGTAGAGGTCCCCGAGCAGGTCGCCCTCCACGTCCTCGAAGTCGAACCGGAGAACGTTGAAGAACACCTCGGCGACGGCGCGGCTGAAGCGGTCCCGCGTGGCTTCACTCACACGCTCTACGTCGCCGGACCCGCGTGCTACGTCCTCGAACCGGCTCGGCCCGCTCGCGTGTTGCGTGTCAATCTGCTCCCTGTACCCGTCAGTCCACCAGATGAAGATGTCGTCCTGAAACAGCCCTTCGACCAACTGGTCCTGCATATCGTCGATGAGGTCGTCCGCCGCGACGGCGAATGCGTCGAGGTTGATGGTGTCGCCGAAGCCCTGCAACCCGCGGAAGTAGTCGTCCATCCCCTCGTAGCCGGTGCCCGCGAAGAAGTCGTGGTCCTCGGTCGCCTTCGCCAGCAGGAGCCGCGCCAGCAGGGCGTGTCCGCTCTCCAGACAGAAGATGAAATCCCGGAGCGACTGCTTCCCATTGATGAACGGGTCCCACGAGGTCGGAACCTCGTCCGGCTCGTCGGCGTAGGTCGCCTCCCAGAAGTCGTAGGCCCCCTTCACGAACTTCGCTTCTTGGTCATCCCGCAGTTCGTGCAGGAGGTCCATCATCCCGGTGACGAGGTCGGCGAACGGACTCCCCTCCTCCAACCGGAAGGTGTCGAAGAAGTGCTCTTGCCCGAGTTCGGCCTGTGAGTCCAGTGGAATCGGGTCGAGGTCTTCGAGGAACTGGTTTACGTCCTCCGGGTCCGTGAGGTCGAACTCGCGTTTCTGGAGCGCGCTGACGAGGTCGCGGGCCTGACTCTCCGTGACCGCCTCCAGTGAGACGGTGAGCATCGCGCGGCTGTCGCCCCGGCGGTAGAGCCGCAACTGCTCGCCGTTGGTCAGGACGCCGTACTCCGCCCGCAGGTAGTCCATGTAGTGAAACAGTTGGTCCTCGTGGGGCGGCAGGTCACGGCCAGTCGTCTTGAACTCGTAGACCGCCGTGACGGCCTCGTTCGTGTCGAGCGTGATGTAGTCGGGTCGCCGGTCATCGGGGAGTGTGAACTCGCTCCGCAGGTCCGTTCCGGTCCCTTCGTAGTCGAGCGCATCGTAGAACCCCTGTTCGAGAAACAGGTTCTCCACGTCTCGCTCGCTCATATCTTCGTCCGTCTGTCCCGCTATGGATTGGAGAGCATCATGGAGAGCGGAGGCATCTGCCATAGAGCGTTCAAGAGAGTCGGCCATCTTAAAAGTAGATGAGATGTATTAGGTGTCAAGATACGGGTAGAATCTGTAACTACTCTAGTATTCGACAAACAACGTAATCGGGCCGCTAACCGAGGCGCGAGACTCCCCGCCACACCGTGGGCGTCGTGCGCGGCTACACGCGCTTCTGAGAGCGTTCTCTCACCAAGAGGATGTTTCCCTTTTGGAAGTGTGAAGAACCGCGTGAGAGCGTTGTGAAGCGTCGCTGTCCGTCTCACAATTGATGGCTGTTCGTTCTGACCGGAGACGCCGTAGGCAACACTCTCCACAGGTTAACGAACAGCGAGGGGGACAAGGTGCCGCTCACGGGTTTAGAACACGTTTTCCGGTCCCTTCGGGGTTAAACTCGATGACGCCGCCGGGTTTTTGCTGTGAACTTCTGCTGTGGTTCTGTGCTCAACGGTAAGAGACACCGGGTCACGACCCCGTAGAGCGGTGGTTCCCCATTAGGTGGCCACCCTTGGGCTAACCCCCTTTGTATTTCCCCTTACAGATTTCCAACACTTCGATGGACTATCTCTCCGGGGTTGTTCGACACTTGTCTAAACCGAGTCGGTGGCTACCCGGGCCTGCGGTTTCCATGCACAAGGTTCCAGATAGCCGCGAGAGTGCCGAAATCGGCGCGGCGAGCAACCGGGAACAACCCTCTATGCACCCAGTTTCCGAAAGTAAGGAGCAACCCGATACTGCGGGTTTCAGTCGGGACGACCCCCGAATTTCAGTCAAATCTCGCTGATTCTCGTGCACCGACTTACCAACAACACAGGTATCTAACCTTCCTGATGTAACAACCTCCCTAAACTTCGCCAAGCCAGTAGACGGTGTTCTTCTCTCCTATCGTCTTCCCTTCGAGCCGTCCCTCGTCTCGCAGGGATGACAGCCGCTTGTAGGTTGCACTCCTCCCGATGGGTAGCCTCTCTGCCACCTCATCGGTCGAGAGCACCGGGTCGTCCGTCTCACGAAACAGTTCAAGAATCTCCTCATCCGTGACTCGTGGTTTTCGACCGGGTTTCGAGCCGTCGCTCATGTCCGACAGGAGTGCCGCCGCGGTGTTAACTCTTACCGTTGGCGGTAGTAACCTACACTGCGCGTACGCTAAGTCCGAATTCCGTTAGTTTTAACTTTGTTACCGCCAACGGTAGTAATACGAAGACGACCCGTCCCTCGGGGCGTGACTCGCGGAAAACGCCCGGTGCTGGAACACCGGACGGGTGGTCTTCGTAGCCCCGAAGACCATGAGAGAGAACGAATCTACCGCTGAAAAGCGTATCGTTGAACAACTGGATTTCGGCCCGAAGACGGCGAAGCGGGTCGCGTGGGAAGCGTGGGAGTTCACCATCGTCGGCCCCCACCAAGTCGAAGTTACGAACGCCAGTTACGGCTTCAAGAAAGACGACCACGCCTACGTGGTCGGAGTCGATGAGCGGGACGGCGTCGCGGTCCCTGCCGAGTGTGAGTGTCCTGCCGACCTACACAGGGAGCCGGACTGCAAGCACAAACTGGCAGTAGCGACGGTCGGCGGTTCGACTGTTCTGCAAGCCGCGGTCACCTTTGAGTCGCCCGCGCCGGCGTCATCGGACAGTCCCCCGAGCGGAGCGACCACTGCCGCCGATATGCTCCAGACGGACGGCGGGACCGTCGCGGTCGAGGCCCCTGCCGAGGAGCCGGAGACTTGCCCGAACGGCGAGGAGTGGTGTCCCGGTCCCGACGCCGACGAGTTGCCCTGCTTCGAGTGCTTCGAGGTCGCCGACGAGCGGGGTGGTGCCCGATGACCAACCGCGAGACACACGAAAACGAGGAGCGGACGGTCATCTGCCCGGTCGAAGGGTGCGACGCCGAGAAGTTGGCCCGCGGGATGCACCTGCACGTCCTGCACTCGAAGGGCGACGGCCACGGCCCCAAGAGAGTCCTCCCGGACGACGTGTCGCTGGAGGATATGCTCACGGTCGGTACCGAGACGGTGGAGATGGAGTACCCGACCGAGCGCGACACCGAGCAGGAGGCCCGGCTGTGCCCCTACTGCGGCGAGGCGTTCACGGGCAAACAGGGCGTGCTCATCCACCTCGGGCAGGTCTCCGGTCGGAAGAACCACCCCGACGACGCCGCGGAACGACACGAACCGCAGGACTTCCCTCGCGTCGGCGTGGACGAAAACGAGAACGTCGTCCGGCTCATCGAGGACGACCCCGAGGACGGCGACCGCACCGAAGGCCCGACGGTTCCCGCGGAGAGAGTCTACCGCTACATCGCCGAACTGCACGCCAAGGACAAGCAGGGCGAGGCAAATCGGGCACGTCGCCGTCTGCTCGAAACTGGTGAGCGTGAACAGCCCGCGCTCTTGTCGCCTGTCTTCGAGCCTATCCTCGCCGAGGCCCGCCGGCGGGAGGTCGGCGACGGCGTCACGACCGCGCTCGAAGACGACGGCGTCTACATCGAAGCGGGCGACCGCTCACCGACGCTGACAGCCGATGAGGCCCGGCGGCTGGCCGACGAGTTGGAACGGGCCGCTGAACACGAGGACGGACTGGACGAGGACTTGCTCGGCCTCATCGGGTGGTTGCGCGACTGTGCCGACGTGCTCGAAGGGAAGATGAGTGAGGGCGAAATTGGCGTTTCGTGGGGTGGCAAAGGCGGTTGAACGGCTAATTCAGCGAAGATGTAATCAGGAGCCGAGATTTAGAAAGAGTAGTGACAGTAGGACCGTTCTCCGCGGGGGCCATACTCGGGGCGTCAGTGACTCTTGTGGTTGGGAGTATTCCTTTTGCCTACAGGTACATTTGGGGAGCGAAGTCCCATGTCTCACTCTCCCGTTTTTCTACGCTTGACGACTCTGAGTGGCGCGATGGCAGAAACAACGACAAGCCGGTTTGGAGTCGCCGGGTTCTCGTTCGGGCATCGAACAACGGATGGAGGGATGGAGTCATCAGCGATTTCTCACTTGAGGAAGTGAGACTCACCGGAGATACAGAGACGACCGTCATCAGGAATCCAGAAGACGGCGTTCTCAAAACCGAACTGGAACATTTCTCCGAATCAGGTGAGATGACTCGACTTGATGTTGACCAGCGAACCAACTACAAAGGACAGATTGTAGGTGGCCGTGATGACGAACTGATGGGAGTGATACCCTTCATCTTGCAAGAGAGCGAGTTAGGGAAGGCGATGAAGGAGGCACAGAATGGCGATTTCAAATTCTCCGCGACGGTTGAAGACAACAAGAGGATTTACTCTACGAGTATCGAGGTGTCCGCCTCTTTGGAAGATAGTGCAGGCGGAAAACTCGGCAAGTAGAATTGACGCTTCGAGAAAGTGTTTTGACCGTTGGTGGCCTATCGGGAATCAACGGAAGTCGCAAATGGTCAGAAGGACCGTGTGGCAGGGCTGAGGTTCGATTCCTCAGAGGCGTCATGCCACAGACGGCAGTCCCCGAGGACCCGGTCCGGTAAACAAGATTCTGACCATGACAGGGACAAACGCACTCGCAACGGTGCTGTCGAGTATCGTCCTCACGACTTCCGCACCCGTGGCTGCGGTCATCGTCACGGCGCTGCTTGCATCCAGCGTCATCCTGATGCAAGCGCCTTCCTCCGGGGCTACCTCGTAGTTGCATCTCTCTGGTTCGCTTGGCCGGCTCATCGAGTATCGACATAGTTCGGTAGAAGGCACTGGCGACGACAATTCCGTAATTCTCGCTAACCGCAGGATAGCGACCGGGGGACTCGGAGAAATCACGAACACTCAACCGGCAAGCGGTGCCGCGCGACGGAGCGAACACACTGTTCTAACGGTCAAGTAGATTTAAGTAAAAGCCCCGCCGTGTGGCGATTACTGAACGCGCGTAGCGCGTATGGACTCGCCGGGTTGGATAGACCGCGAAATCGCGCGATAATCCACCTGAAACGCCGGTTCCGAGCATCTTACAGTTCCTCCAGTTGTCGCTTTCGAACCTGCATCTTCTCCCGGTCAGTGCGAACATCGTAGTGCTTGTACAGCACGTCGAGGGACACGTCACACCGCTCCGAAACCGTCTCCGGAGCCACGTCGTCGTTCAGGTGATGCGTAATCGACCCGCGCCGAATGGCGTGAGGAGACCGTGACGACGGACACTTACTGGCGGCCTCACCGCCAGTGTGGGCGTCGCACTCCTGCGGGTCGCGGTCGTGCGGACACTCGCCGACGACGCAGGGCTGGGTGAGCTTGGTAACCCACTTGTAGACGGTATCACCCGACGGACGGCCGTACTCCGAGGTGATGAGCGGCCGCCGCCCGTGATCGTCCGTCACGTCGGGGCGGTCAGGGTTGTTCAGGTAATCCTCAATGGGCTGGTACCACCGTGGGCCGAGGTACACCCAGCGGTTCCCGTCCTCGCCGTTCTTGAGCTTCGTCCCTTCGTCAGGACGGTGTTCCACTACGATAGCGTGCTCGTCGGGTCGGAGATCGTCGACGTCCAACGACAAGAGCGCCCCGCGACGCATCGCCGTCCGCCACATCAGGAGCATCATCACGTGGTCCCGACTGGCGTAGCGGTACTCTCGCAGGTAGTTGAGTAGCTGTTCGGCCCGGTCCTTGCTTAGGTGAATGTCCCGCGCTTCGGACCCATCGGGCAGCTCCGGCGAATGGACCTTCTCGGCGAGCCCGTCGTGGACCGCCTCGATGTCGGCACACCACCGGAGAAATACCCGAATCGTACTCAGCTGCTTCTGTAGCGTGATAGCCGCTACGTCGCTTCGTCGCCACGAAACGAATGCCGCGAGGTTCCTGCCGGTCAGGTCGTTCAGATTGTCGATACCGTTGTCGTCGCACCACTCGTTGAAGAATCGTAGTCGCGTCTTCGCGTTCCGAATCGTCGACTCACGAACCGACGGTTCACGGTGGTCGAGGAACCGAGAGATACCCTCCTCTGGAGTCAGTGGGCGGAGATCGTCGGTCATGCGTCGACCTTCTCCCGTGCTCGGTTCAGTAGGTTCCCGACCGTACCCGGCGAGCGATCAGTCTCGCGGGCGTACTCTCGTAGGCCGAACTCGCCTTCTTCGACGGCGACGTACACCTCACGCTCGGCGTCGGTGAGGGAGTCGAAGCGGGTCCGCTCGAATGTGGCGAGTGAAACCTGCTTTCGACTCATGCGAGGGTAGTACCGGAGTCGGTGAACGAACGGCGCACTTCGAGAACGTACTCGGCGTCATCGGTGAGTTCGTACTCGTTGGTCCGCTGGTCGCGCTTGCCCTTCTCCAGCAGCCCCATCTCGACCAGTTCGTCGAGATTGGGGTACAGGCGGCCGTGGTTCACCTCTTCGCGGTAGTACGCCTGCAGCGCGCTCTTGATGCCGAGCCCGTGCAGCGCGCCCTCGTGGTGGAGAATCCAGAGGATATCCCGCTGGAACGCGGACAGGTCGGCGAGCCGAACGTCGACATCCTCGTCGTGCTGGCCCATCAGCCCACCGTCGGCCTGTAGGTTCGCACAGTCCGCGCAGGTGGGGAGCCGGTCGCGCGCGTCAATACCGTCGGCGTCCGCACCACAGGTGGCGCAGCTGCCGTCGTCAGAATTATTCGATAGCGTTGCCTCGGTGTTCGTGCGGGGCTGCTGCCCCGTAGCGGTGGATTCGCTCATGGCTTCACAGCGTGCGAAGCCACCCTTTCGGGCGGTGGTTCCAGCACCGCCCGTTCTTCACGAACCGAGGAGAGTCATCATCAACCGAGTCGGGAGCTTCGCATATCTACTTCTTGGCCGATAATGCATAAATGCATTGGTGGCCTCAAATCAGGCTATTAGTGAGCGATAAAGTACTCAATGTCGTAGTACAACGCGAATGCGCCAGTCAGGGTCTTGGATGACGATCTGGGACGACCGGATACTGGAAATCATCCGTGAAGACGAATCGGGCACATCAACAGAACTCTCAAACCGAGATGAGATTCACATTGCCCAATCTACCGTCTCTCGCCGTCTCCAGAAACTCACGGACTACGATCTTCTCCGCCCCCTTGGGAATGGTGTCTACATCCTCACTGATGAGGGCAAAGCCTATCTCGACGGCAAGTACGACGCCGAGAAAGAGCGCTATATCAACGGTGGCGGTTCCTCCGACGACGAAGAGAACGGTGCTGGCGCGACCGACGGTCCCGGAATCAATGGCTGACGATGTCGCTCCCCTGAATCATGTCACGCAAGCCCGCCGACTGGATGGTTCCTCTCGATGAACGGATTCTCGAAATACTGCGGTCCGAAGGCTGGTCTGCGCCGAGCTATATCGCTCGGAAGGTGTCACTGTGGGCTTCTGTGGGCCGGGTGCGGGAGCGATGTGATATGCTGATGCAGGCGCAGCTGGTAGAGCCGCTTTCGCCGGAGTTCCAGAACTACGATATCACCGGTGCCGGGCAGCGGTATCTGGAGGGACGGTTAGATGCAAGTACGCAGCCATGGCCGTCTCCGAGGACGGTTTGATCTCGTTCTTCGCTTGCACCTCGTTATAATCGTTGAAAAACACACGACAGTTACAAGTCCCGGCCATATGTTATCCGGGATGTTGCAATGAAACGACGGGATATCCTAATCTCGATAGGCTCTTCCTGTACCGTCATCGGTGGTTGTTCTACCCTCTCTGGCGATGATCGGTCGCCAAGAACTGCTGCACAGCAGACTGAGGGAACACAGACTCAAACTTCGACACCGACTGCGTCCCCGACCCCCGAGCCAGAACCGCAGGTTGGTTGGGCCGAGGAAGAAATCTCTAGCGGACAGTACCGTGTTATCGTTTCGGTAGATCTTGATGGTGCGGACAGTGCGAATTTCGTCGATATTTCGCTATCAGGTGGAGAGAATGAGTATATTAATTCTGTTTCCAGCGATGGAAACCACGTCATTGCTGGCCCGGGGAGCAACCAATCCACACTATCCGGGGGGACGATGATCTACGTTGAGATCGCAGACGGCTCTAGAAACTCTGTTGCAGCTAGTCGAAAATTCGGAGAATACATCGTTGGATCAGGTGGAAAAGGCGGATCTGTAGATGTCCCCGAAAACCAGACTGAAACGCAAGCGGAGACAGAACAAGAAGCGGTCCCGTCACACCTTGATGGGATGTCCAGAAGTACGTTGCCCGACACCTCGAACAATAGTCCAGTTGATCGAGAGTTTACGCAAAACTACGACGGAACGGTTACCGAGTTCTCACTGCAGATCTCGGAATCGCTCTATGAATATTACAATCAGCGAATTCGTGTCGCTGACTACGGGGCGTACGCCTCAGATACATTGGACGATCAATCGATACAGAGCCTTGCAAACACGTTGGAGCGATACGGGGAACGAAACGATCACACACCCCGTCAAATCGTAGACCACGCTATTGCTTGGGTACAGGGAATGGAATACACTCAGGACCAGCCAGCCACGGGATACAACGAGTATCCGAAGTATCCACTCGAAACGCTGTACGGCCGAGGTGGTGACTGCGAAGACACCTCGATTCTGCTAGCTGAAGTTCTCGACGAACTCGGGTATGGAGTTGTCCTGCTGAAGCTCGATCAGGCCGAACATATGGCCGTTGGTCTTGCCGGTGAAGATGATATCGAAGGCTCCTATTACACGCAGAATGGGCAACGGTATTACTATGTCGAGACCACCGGTTCTGGGTGGCGAATCGGTGAAGTTCCGGATTCAGTCCGAGAAGAGGGTTCGAACGCTGATTTAGTCGATATTAACCAATCACCGTCTCTTTCACATCAGTGGGAATCACGAGTGCAATCTGATGGGAGCGTAGAGATTCCGACGACCGTACTCAATTTTGGAAATACGTCTGCTGGCGACGCGGCGGTACAGGTTGAAATCGAGACTGGTGATGGAAATATCGTGGCACAGAATCGTCAGTCGATTCCGTCTCTTGGAACAGAACAACAGGTCACGACCAGACCACAAATTGAGCCACCCGCTGAACAACCGATGAAAATTCGTGTCGGAGTACTCTCTGATGATGTGCTTGTGGATTTGAGTGAGACAGGAATCCAGCGACAGCCATAACTGACATTCTGTATTTTATTGTCGGTGTTACTGGCCAGATATGGTCTATACATTTTATGCTGTCAGAAATAATTTAGTATCTGAACAGTGGTCCGAGCGCCAGTCATCAGCCGATGCGGACTATATGGATGACCTTTCGGAAAGGAATTGGAAAGGATACGCCCAGTCCTATCTAATCCATATGTTATTTTGCGTATAGTTCATCCATAGAGCGAAGGCCCGAACCTCTTTAACCGAATACGCACGGAGTATCCACAAGGAATGACAGAGAGGACTCAGCAGGCAACGCTCGGTGGGGGTGGTGGCCCACGAGAGCTCGAAGACTACGATTGGACCTTCGAGAAGAGCGACACGCAGTATCTCACGCATGGGCTACACTCGTACCCGGCCCGGATGATCCCACAGATCCCGGCCACGCTTCTATCTCACTACAAGGACCGAGGGGTCATCGAGGACGGCGACCGCGTCTACGACCCGTTCTCCGGCAGCGGAACGACGGCGGTAGAGGGGCGACTCGCGGGTCTGCATGCGGAGGCGAACGACATCAATCCACTCGCCTGTACGCTCACTCTCGCCAAAGCCGTCCCGCTGGAGCCCAGCCGGCTGAAGGAGGCACAGACGGCGCTGCTCAATGGGCTGGACGCAGCCCTTCGAGAGATACAAAACCAGCACGCAGAGACCGGCGAGGTAGACATCTCGGTAGACGATGTCCGGGATGGGTGGTTCCCCGAACCACAGCTCTACGAGTTGGCACACATCCGGAATCGGATCGACGATACTGAATCCGAGTACGGAACCGACATCGCTCGCATCCTCCGGGTCACACTCTCACAGACGACCCGGAAAGTGAGCTACCAGCGAAACGGCGAGTACAAGCGCTACCGAATGCCCGAGGAGAAACGGAAGTCACACGACCCCCCGGTCTACGATTGGTTCACCGACCGACTACAGGAGAACGTCGCCCGGATGCAGGACTACGCCGGGCGAGTCGACCCCGATCTGGAAACCAATGTCCACTATGCCGACTCCCGAGAAGCCGAAGACGTCGACACCGACAGTGCGGACATCGTGATCACGTCGCCCCCCTATGGTGACCACGGAACAACCGTCGCCTACGGACAGTTCTCACAGGACCCCGCTATCGTCGCCAGCGGCCGCGGCTACGACGAGATGAAAGATGTCGACAAGAACGGACTCGGAGGCAAGAAGAGTGAACTGGAGCCCATCGAGGAGATGCGGGAGTGGTCCCCCGCGCTGGAGCGGACGATCACCACACTGGAAGAGAAAGAAGGGCGAGCAGAAGACGCCATGGAGTTCTTCCGCGACTACTACGCGGTCATGGAACAGGTCGCGCGGGTACTCAAGTCCGGCCAGCCTGTCGCCTGGGTCGTCGCTAACCGAACGATGAGCCGGGTCAATATACCGACGCATCTGATTACGAAGGAACTCTGCGAACACATCGGGTTCACCCACGAACACATGCTCCCGCGGGAAATTCCAACGAAGACGCTCCCCTGGGAGAACGCCCCGGAGAACGAGACGGGCAACAAGGGCGACCTGATGGCCGACGAGAATATCGTCGTGATGCGGGCTCCTCAGTAATCGTCGAGTTTCGACTGTCGTGCTACAGAACCAAGATCGCTGGTATCGAGAGAGGTGGAATCAAAGACGGGTTCGCTCTTTTCGAAGGCATTGATCAGTGTATCCTTGCTCCGGATCCGAAACGCCGTTCCGTGATTACGCTCGCTGGTGGCGTCGGGTTTCAGGTGCCGACGAAGATCAACGACGACATCGCCGTTTCGGAGCAGGTGCATGAACGCATCACCTTCTAATCCGCGTAGCAGATACGCTTCCTTGTACCAGAACCATTCGCTGCTCGCTCTATCTTCGGACTCTGCAAGTACATACAGCAGATTCTGGAATTTGTCTTCGAACTCTTGGCGCATGTAGTTGGAGGTGTATCGCCCACACATCCCAACCTCTTCGTGTTCTATACAGAAGCTATCTTCATAGAAGCCGAGAGAGAAGCCGTCTGGGTTCGTCTGATCTGAGTTGATCGTCGAGTAGAGAGCCAGTCTCCCCTCGTCGTCTTCGACACCGACCTGCTCAACCAGTTCGGTGCCCCAAAGTTCCTGCGTCGGTGGTTCACGACAGAGTAACGTTGTCGGACTAGTAGAGTCACGCCGAACCGCCTTGATTTCGGTATTTTCGAGATCTGAATCGGATTCGTTGTTTTCGACTACGCCGAGATGCTCTTCGAGAGTGTATCCGACTGCAGTGTCACCGGTCCGTTCAGTCTCTATGAATCCCTGATTATGCAGCTCACGCAGATCAGGCAGAACGTCTTCGAGCGTGAGGTCATTCGGCATCCTTCAACCGAGGAGTTCCGTCCGTTCCTCGAAGGCTCGTTCTAGTTGGGATTCGTCCATAATCCGCCACGCAGTCCCCCGGTTCCGGATGTTTCCGTTCTCTTTGATGTGCATCCGGAGATCGAGGGTGATCACCGACTCGCGCATCAACCCCAAGAACGAATCGCCATCGAAGCCGTCGAGATGGTACGCTTCGTTGTAGTGGAAATGCTCCCGCCCGTCAACGTTCTTCACGTTGGCTTTGACCATCACCAGTTCGGGCATTTTCTTCTCGAAGACTTCCTGCAGGAGATCAAGCGGGTAGGTCGCACAGACGCCGTAGTCTTCGTGCGAAACCATCACCGAGTCAGAGGTATAGTCGAGATAGAAGCCCTGACTGTTCGGTGAGTCGACTTCGACAGTCACCTTCAACGCCTCGCGCCCCTTGCTGTCCACATAGCCTAACTCACGAACCATCTCTTGATTCCAGAGGGTCCGCTGACCACGCGGGGGTTCTTTCGTGAACAGCGTATTGAGGTTGTTACTCCCCTTTCGGGTACTCTTCAATTCGACACCAACAGCGTCCGGCCCCGGAATGTTGTTCTCCTCGATACCAAGAAGGTCTTCCAGCGTCTTCCCGATTCCAGTGTTTCCAGCACGATGAGTCTCGACATAGCCCATCTCCTCGATGTCCCTAAGACGGGCGGTGAATTCGTCAAAATCCTCCATGACAACGGAGGGCTAGAAATACCGTGTATGCTTATATTTCTAGCTTACACTTCAGAGCGTTGTTATATGACAACAGGTAACAAATACGGACTGGCAACAAGAACCGGTAGACAGCAACTACAACCAGCTGCCAACCGAATATTCTCGGTGATGCTGCACCGGCAGACTATCAGTATCCAGTATCTCCGCGATCTCGCCGGGTGTCACGCTTCCCTCCTCCACAGCCCTCTCCATTAGTTCCTCGTAGGTGCCCGTCGGATGTGCAGCGTTCGCCCCGGCACACCGACAGTAGTGGTTCACCGCCTTGTCTATCGCCTTGCTCTTCGTGTTCTCCCCGGTCGCGTCAAGGAGCGCTTCGAGCATTCGTTCCCGATGGTCGGTCATTCGGAGGCGCATAGAATTGCACACGTACCCCGTGCATCTAGTTTTTTCGTCGAACTGGAGCGGCTATATCGGGGTAGTTTGGAGGAAAATCGCCGCTCCATCGAAAACCGAGCCGAAGCCCATACCCACGCGGCCCGGTTCTGCACACACAGCTACTCGGCTGTGTGTGCAATTTCGGGGATTCGTTTCTGTCGGGCTGCGACCCCACGGGGTCGGTGCTGAGACTCCTACTCAGCGGTATCCATCACGCTAACCGAGAACCGTCCGTCCCCTTCGTGAGTTACCCGAGCCCACACGTCTTCGACCAGCTCGCCGTCTTCGTCGACAACACCCAACTCTTCCAGTTCCTCTTTCGGGAGCGTCACCGAGGTTGAATCCCCGTTTTCGCTGAGTTTTCGGAAGTCCATCACACCAGTGTCCACGGGTCAGCTAGGTATATGAATTAGGATTATCCGTATTATGAACACAATCGGAAAAATCCTACGAGTCTAGTCGTTTGCAGCGGGTTTTATGGGTGTAGTATGTTCGGAAAGATCGACATCGAGGACGCATTGGCCGGCGTCGTCTTCACCGCCAGCGCGTTCGTCACCAACGGTATCGCTTCGATCACTATCCTCGGCATCGACCTGTCGGCAGCGGTCGTCACCGTCCAGAACACGGACATCATCTTCGCGTTCCTACTGTCGCTGGCTTCCCTGGGGATGGCCTACGCCACCAACCGCGTCAACCAGAGTCGCAACAAGAACTACCAACTGAACACCGACCTCGCCGACATCGTTCGCGGCTCGGCCACCGTCGAGACCTACCTCACGCTCGCAACGGTCATCGTCGTCCTCCTGACCGGCCTGAACATCCTCGGGCTGCGCGAGATGGTCACCGCCTCCGCCGCCCTCGGTCTCGTCGTCGTCGCTGTCGAGGCCGCCGGCTACTACGTCATCAGCTACCTCGGATAACCATGCACGACGACCTCACCTACAGAGACCTCCCCACCGGCGGCATCCGCAAGCGTCCCACCAAGGCGCTCCTGCTTGCCTACGGCCTCGGCTGGGTCGCCGCCACCGTCGGCGCGGTCGGAAGCCTCGCCTTCGCAACGGGGGTGCTGTAATGGGCGACAACTACGGCGCGCTCGCGCTCGCGACCCTGCTGGTCGTCTCGACCGCCGTCGTCGGCGTCGGGCCGTCGCTGACTGCCGCCCAATCGACAACCTACGACCACACGTTCACCGCCGGCCAGCAGCGTGTCGGCGTCGACACCGGCAACTACACTGGGACGTTCGAGTATCAGGTCTGGGCCAACGATGGCCCGAGCGGGCAGCCTACCCTCATCTACGAAAACCAGTTCAACGCCACAGACACGGCTCGGTATCTGATGTTCGGCTCTCACGGCGCGTACGGCAACATCACCGTCACCGTGGTACCGATGGGCGGCAACAGCGGTGAGCCGTCCTTCGTCGACGGGAAGGACTTGGGACTCGTCGCCGAAAGCCGACTGCTCGCCGCCACCGGTGGTGATGCGGACCACATCTGTGACCCCAGCGAGCAACTGTCTACGATGACGATTCCGGGGTTGACCGTCACCGACTGCGACATGCCGGTCGACGATGTCGAAACGACGGATACGGACGCCAAACAGGTCAAACTCGACCTGTACCAGTCCGCACAGAACCAGCGTGCCAGCAGCGAGAACTTCCAGACCACGCTGGACAACTATCTCCAAGACACGGAGACGCAGGCCCGAATCGTCGGTCAGAACGCCTATATCAGGTCACTCAACAACGGCAGTAGCGAGTTGGCCGCGCGCACTGCCGCCCGACAGGCGGTCGCCGATTATTACGCTGTCAAGCAGATGCAAGTCCGCAATCAGTGGTCTACGGCCCTCGCACACGGTGCGTACATGCGGAGTGTCGCTCAAAGTGAGAGCAACATCACCAACTACTACCCGGCCCGCTTCGCGGTAAGCGCCTCGACCAGCCTCAGCGACACACGGATAAGGCAGTACCAGTACGATACCGAGACGCTGACCCTCACCAACGGGACGACAGTGGACTCTCCGCGGTTGTGGGCACAGCCGAACTTCGGAACCGGCTGGAACGGCGGCCCGAAAGTAGGCGTGACCGACGGACACACGTCGTGGAGCAACACCGACGGGAGCGTGACCGTCACCGGCGCGGTCGTGACTGCACCCACCTCAGACTATAGCAACCTGACCTACATCCGGTTCAGCGAATACAGTGATGCTTGGAGCGAGATTGAACAGCAAAACCAGCGCGTCCAAGACGAGATGGATACGCTGGTCAACAACACCTACAGTGAGTATCAGGCCGGCGACATCAACAACAGTGACCTCGTTGACCCCTACATCCTCGCAGACGAGTACTCGCCGGGCGACCAGTTCCAGAGCTTCGCCGCCGCGCAGCTGACCGCGATTGGTACCAACAGTCCCGAAGCGATGGACCAAGCCGGCCACTTCAACATCACCACCGAGAGCGGGACGGAGTACCGCGGTATCCTGTTCTCCGCCGAGAATCCGTCGAGTGGAGAGTTCGCGGTCAACCAGACCTACAACCCCGAATCTATCGCAGGCACCCAGTACATCGTGACCGAATCCCAGATGGTCGAACTCACCGAGAACTTCACCATCTCCGGCATCGAGGACACGAGCGGAGACCCAGTCCGAAACGTCACCATCGAGAAAACGACCTATCAGACCAGCAATGTCAGCGAACTCGAACAGCTATACGAGGATTTGGCCGAACGTCGGGCCGAGATCGAAGCCCGCGAACAGGCGCTGAATGCCGGCGGTGGTGTCGGTGGCGGCCTATTCGGCGGCAACGGGCAGGTCTCCCCCGTCGTCGCCGGCGTCGTCATCGTCGCCCTGCTCGCCGTCGCTGTCCTCCAAGACTAACCCATGCGTTCCCTCATTTTCATCGCGCTGGTCGTGGTCAGTCTCGGCTGCGCCAGCGCCCCGGCCCTCGCACAGTCCGCCAACACCTCCAGCCCACAGCCCACCGATGCCGCGACCGGCGAGCGCATCGACGCGAACACGGTTCTCGTCGAGTCGGAGTTCCACGCCAACGAATCGGCGGCGTACCTCACCCTCCGGTCGAGCGCCGTCCAAGTCGTTACCGTCTCCGACGCCGGCGCGTTCCGCGAGGGCGGCCGCGTCCCCGTCCGCTCGGTCGCCATGTCCGCCGGCGAGACCACCACCGTCGAGATACCCGTCACCGAACAAGACGGCTACGTCGGCGTCGCTATCTCTACGGAGGAAACACCGCTGTACGCCGAGATAATCCAACAGCCCTCCGGCGGCGGGCTCGACATCCTGCGCGCGCTCTCGTCCATGCAGGCGTGGCTTGCCGGCGCGGCAATCGCCTTCGTCTGGACGATTATCGCCGGCTGGAACGTGATGCGCGCCGAAGACGGCCGTCCGGAGGTGGCCTGATGCTCCCCGCGCCCACCTTCGCCAACAACCGCGACCGGCTGACGTACCTGCTGGCCGAGTACAAGCTCCTCATCGCCGGCATGGTCGTCGGTGCGGTCGGCCTCATCCTGTACTACCAGCCCGCCGTCCCCTCCCTCCCCAAGTGGATTCCGGCCGTGCTGGTCGGCTGGCTCGTCTTCGCCATCCCGTGCTACCTCGTCGGCGCAAAAATCGCCCGCTGGCTCCGTCGCCGCAACTGGGTCGAAGTCCACCATGTCAACGCCGTCGAGGACACCGTCGAGAAGTTCTACGTCCCGCCCAAGAAGTGGCAGGACAAGACCATTCCCGACGACGCCCCCGACCCCTACCCCGTCAACGGCGGCAGCGCGTGGGCCGTCCGCGACTACGAGTATCTCGACGACGTCGACGAACTCCGCGTCGAAGGTGTCTGGTTGGAGGGGTGCCGGGATACGGAACTCCTCACCAAGCGCAAGCAGATGGAGGACATCCACGGCTGGCTCATCGACCGCGCCGAAGAACTCGCTGCCATTCGCGGCCGCTGGTCCCGCGGGGCCGTGGAACTCCAAGGGAAAATCATCAGCTACGATTCGGAGGCCAACGAACGCGGCCGAATGGTCCAGAAGACTGCCGCGAAGGACACGTTCGCCGACCTCATCGAAGACGGCGAGAACTTTGACGACGCCCCCAGCGTTCACGACCTCGCCGACCGCCCCGACCCCACGGCGTCGGCCGCCGTGGGCGATGGGCCGCAGGAACCGCCCGCCGACCAACAGGAAGTGCTGAAAAACGATGACTGACGAGACCAACGACCTCTACACGCCCGCACAGTTCCGCGAGTATCAGGACGGCTTCGGTCAGCGAGACCCCGACGTGCATCGTCACGCGGGGCTGGTCCGCGACGAACAGCTATCCCGGTATCTGTCGGTGCTGGAAACTCACTACGACCCGCGGCTGTGCGACCAGCCCGAAAAGATGCCCGGACAGGCCAAAGACCTCCAACACGTCCGTGAAATGGTCCAAATCGCAGGTACCGAGACTGCCCGCCGCGCGATGGAGGCCGGCGACATGCAGTCGCTCAAGCAGTTCACCGGCGACGCGGGTCAGCGGGCGGACATCTCCGGTATCAAGGCAATCGACCAACTCCGCGCCCAGATGACCGGTCCCGCCCCGATGTTCTACGAGTGGGCCGAACCCGGGAGCGGGAAATCCAACTTCGCGTGCCTGCTCGGCCAGCTTTGGACCGAGCAACAGCCCGCCGAGGCGCTGGTCGCCTCCAACATCCGCACGCTCGAAGAAACCGACGAGTGGACCGACCGCGACGGCATCCGCCGCGACGGATGGCTCGCCAACTACGGCGAGCTTGAGGAGTGGCTGAAACAGGACGGCGACCCCATGCACAACGAACAGGTTCCGAAGCTGTTCATCTTCGACGAGGCCAGCAGTAACGCCGGCGGGTCGGGTTCGGACGGCTACGACACGAAGACGAAGCTCGGGCCGCTCACGTACAAGATTCGCAAGTACGGCGGCTCACTCATCGTCATCGGTCACGACGGCCGGGACGTTCATCCACTCGTCCGAGAGCTCGGCGTCTGCGTCCACAAGGAGGGACTGAAGGAAGCGACCTTCTACGAGGACGTGCGGAACCGGCAGGGCGTGAACCCCATCTTCTCGGTCTCGGGCATCCCTGAAACGGACTGGCGCTACGACGACAAGGAAGCGACCACGTGGTCGTGGTCCAGCGGTGACGACGAGGAAGATGTCGACCCGGCGGACCTCTCGCGGACGCTCGCTATCTACACGGTCATCACGGCCAAAGAGGCCGAACCGGACAAACCAAACCACGAAATCGCCGATTTCGTGCCGTACAGCGCCGAATGGGTCCGACAGCGCTGGAACGAATACGAACACGACGGCGAGCATCGGGACGTGGTTGGTGAAGTGCAGGACCTAACCGCATGAGGGCAGGCGAATGGCGACCAACCAACAACAACCAACCCCCTCCCGTACTCGTAGTGTTGGCCCATCGCCCGCTCGCAAGGCGAGCGGGAGCGAGCGATGGGCAGCGGCCGGCAACCAGCCGGAGGAGTATCTATATATGACGTACGCAAGGCAACAGAATGCCGTCTGAATCGCGGAGCCACCGCGCGAACCACTACGGGACGCTCGTCGAGCGGAAAGCGGTCGAGCGGTACCGGCTCGACTTGGAGCGGTGTAGCTGGCACGACGCGCTCCGCCCGGACGGGACGCCCGTGGAAATCAAGGCGGCGATGCACCGCCACGCGGACGGCCAACCCGGCACGTTCAAACTCTACGACCAGTACCACGAGCGACTACGCGCCGCGGACGGCTGGTACGTGTTCGGGCCGTATCGCGTTCGTGGGCGCGGTGTTGAGGTGCTGGACTGGGAGATGCGCCACTCGTCGCGACTGCCCCGTCTGGATTGGCACGGCGGTGGCGACCACCGCGATGCCCGGCAGGCGAAGGTCGAGATAGACGAGGTGTTCGGATGACGCTCGACGCGGCTGCGGCGGTGGTCTGTGCGGCGGGATGGGCGGGTTGGCTGGGCTACCAGCGGGTCCGGGAGTGGCGAGCGCCGTCCGAGCAAGAGCGGTTGCGACAGCGGTACGTGGAGGGTGACCTCAGTATCGAGGAGTACGAGCGCCGGCTGGAAGCCCTGCTGGACCCGCGCAACGAACGCATCCGGAACCGGGTGGCGGACATCTCGGGTATCGGCACGGTCACGGCCGACGAGATAGCGCTGGCTTTCGACTCGGTGGACGACCTCGCGGCGGCCGACCGGCAGGCGCTGACCAGCGTCCCGAACGTGGGTCCGGAGCGGGCGGAGGCGATTCTGTCTCGATTCGACTGACCCCGAATTTTTCGCGCGCGGCCCCTGCGGGGCCGACGGCTGTGTGGTGTATTTTGGTGAAGTGGCCTTAGCCACACGACTAAGGGAGAACCGGAAAGCGAGTTTCCGGTTCTCCCCTGGTCGCGCGGCTGGGGGACGTGACCGAAGGGAACGAACCCAGCCGCGCGACGCGCGATTTTCGAGGGGAACGAGAACAAATTGCCGCTAAAATAGTGTGTTCGGTAGTGATGCCTCTACTCGGGCAGCACGCTACCCGCCGTCCCAGTCCTCTGCGGGCGGACACCCAGCGGCCCGCCACGCTTTCCAGTCGAAGCCAGCGTTCCGGCGTTCCTGTGCCTCGCGGCTCGTGTAGTCGCCCTGTCGGTAGCCTTTGGCGAACACGTTGGATAGGTCGCGGAACCGCTCACGGCCCGTCTCGACCGTTTCGATGACGACGTGAACGCCGTAGGTGTTCGCCTCTACACACTCGGTGTAGGCCGTCCGAATTTCTCGGGCGATTTCCTGGGCCTCGTCGAGGTCGTCCGGCGTGTACCCCACCTTCAGTAGCTTCCGGCAGTCGTCGGCGTCGACTTCCGAGATGGCGTACTCGCGACGGACTCGGGCCCATCGTGACCGAGCCCGTTCCTCGGCAGCGTCGGCTAATTCCATCGTGGCGCTGCCGATCTCCTGCCGGAACCGATCACCGGCCGCCCGCACTCGCTTCAGGAGTTCCTGCTGGATCTTCTTCGACTCCAGCTCCATCTCGCCGTAGGTGTGCCGGATCAGGCCCTCCAGCCGGTCGATGACTGCCCGAATCGTCCGGTACGTGTAGCCGGTCTTCTCGGCCGCTTCCTCCGGTGAGACCTTTCCACCGTCGGTGAGCAACATCTCGGTCACGTCCCGGTCGGCGGCGGTCATGTCGCCCCACAGTTGCATCACGCGATGCTCCTGATCGTCTTCGATATCCGGTAGCGGGCACGGGACGAACTTCCGCGCTTCCGTCGTGTTACGGAGGCTCCAGAACGGGTCGAAGTCGACGAATATGCCGCTGTCGGCGTTCGTCGCCAGCCCACACCACTCCAGACAGTTCAGTACCGTTTCCTCCAGCTCGCGGCGGGCGTCGTCGAGGTCGTCCCACCGCACAGTTTGCTCGGTCCGACTCGTCTGATACGCCACCTCGAACTTCGGGTGATATGGCGCTTCGTCGGGCTCGTACTGCTGGGGTTCGTTCGGGTAGTAGTGTTTCAGTTCCTTCCCCAGCTCGTGGCCCCGGACCAGTTCGCCGGCCTTCTCGTCTTCGACCGTCGCGGTGACGTAGTAGCCGGGAAGCTTCGTGTTGTCCTCGACGTGCTTTCGGTAGCCGCTCCGATCTCCCTGAATGAGCGTGTGACAGCGCGCTATCGGCCCGGCGGCGGCGTACAGTGGGCCGCTGTCCGTTCGGGAGAGTCGGACGTAGTACGCGAGGTCGTTGATGTGGCTGTCCGGGTGGGGCTGGTCGAAGTACCGCGCGGCGATTCCGTAGGCGTCCATCACCCGCTTCACGAGTGAGAGATACCGCTCGTGAGGAAGGTTCGACGCCTGTACCTGCACGTCGATGTACGGCGCACCGTACTGCGGAACCGAGACGGGCGTCCCGTCGGCGGTCAGGTTCGGCCACCGTGGGCGGACAGTAATCGTCCCGCCTTTGACGCGCTGGTCCTTGTCGGCCCGCTTTCCTTGGTACGTGGGCGAGTCCTTCGAGACGAAGTAGAACTGGAACTCCCGGACGTTCTGAATCTGGAACTCCGAGCTGTCCCACGGGTCTAGCCCGCTTTCAGAGTAGTCGAAGCAGGTAGCCCACGTCTCGCCGTTGAAGTCGATGTCATGGGTCGGCTTGCCCTCGGTCTCCCAGCGGTCGCCCCACTCCTTGATGAGCGAATCCATCGCGTAGTAGGGCTTCAGCCCGTAGTCTGAGACGCTGGGGTCGGGATGCACACCAATCGTAAAGCGCACGTCGCCCTCATGAGGGGCACATTTGAGGTGCCGAGACATCCCTACCTCGCGTCCTCGATCTCCGCGACGGCGCGCTCGATTTCGGCCTGACTCTCTGCGACAGGCTGCATCTTCGCCCAGTCGAAGTGACGGGGTTCGCCCGCCTCTACATCGTAGAGACGGGAAGCCCGGACGAACCCATCAGTCACCAGACTCACCCCCGTCGGTGACCGTCCGAAGTGTCTGCTGTTGAGTGCGGCCTTCGACGGCGTGAAGGATGCTCTCGGATAGTTGACGGGGCATCCGAGCACGCTCGTCGTATCCGGCAGGCATCGACGCGACGGCACTCGTCCCGTCGTCTTCTCCGTTCGAGACGTGACAGTCTCTACCGCGTGGACACTTCCGGTAGGTCAATCCGTCGGGATGATCGCCCCACAGGTCCGTCGGCTTCTGGTAGTCAGTTCCGTACCGACAGTAGGTGACGGTCCCGGTCGGTTCCCCCAGAACCCACCGGAGTCGACCACGTGGGTTTTCGAGGAACCAGTACTCGGGCGATAGTGCGTGAATCAGCCCGAGGGTGTGATACACCATAGCGACGTGTCGGCGGGCACGGTCACCGACAGGCTCACGAGCTTCGTGATCCCACTCGTCGTGGTTTCCCGCTGTTGAGAACAGCGTACACGGATGGCCTGCAAGAACCACGGTGGCGTTCGGAAGATCACCCGGTCGAAGCTCCATCACGTCTGCGAGGATGTCCGGCTCTGTCTCCGGCCGGTTGTCGACCGTAACAACTCGCCATTGAGGGGAATCTTCAAATGCCGCCGAGAATCCACCAGCTCCAGCGAACAGGTTGAGACAGACACGACTCACAGCAGACCACCCCTGTTTCGACTCGAACGGATACCCCGACTGACCGGAATCACCCGAAATCCTTCGGAGAAACCACCGGACTGCGTGGGCGTGGATTCCGCTTCGGAATCCCTTCGATTTGAGACCGGGTTATTTCCGAACCGGAGATTGTCGCAACGTCCGGATAGAGCCAGCGTAGCAGTCGCTAACGGAAGAGTTCGACAGGACGAAGAACTGCTATGGACTCGCCGGGCAGGTTTTCTACGGTGCCGTCGTGTGGTTTTGGGTGTTTTCTGAACATGGTGGTGGTCACTCGTCTGGTAGGTGGTCGGTTCTCACGTCCATCTTCTCGCGTTCAGTTCGGGCGTCGTAGTGCTGGTACAGGACATCGAGCGAGACATCCATCCGCTCACTCACCGTTTCCGGCGGCGTGTCTTCGGTCAGGTGGTGGGTGATAGCTCCTCGACGCACAGCGTGGGGGGACCGCGACGAGGGGCAGTCTGCGACGTTCGCGTTCCGGCCCCGCGCGTCGCACGTCTCAGGCGTCCGGTCGTGCGGGCAGCTCGCGTAGCTGCACGGATGCAGCGCTCGCATGAGCCACTTGTAGATGGTCTGCGGGGACGGGCGGCCACCGTCCTGCGTCGTGAACAGCGGCTTCCGGCCGTACTCGTCGGTCCCCTGGACGCGGTCGGGGTTGTCGACGTAGTCGGCGAGAATCTGGAACCACTTCGGGCCGAGATAGACCCACCGCTCGCCGGCTTCGCCGTTCTTGAGCTTGGTCCCTTGGTGGATACGGTGCTCCAGCCGAATCGCGTTAGAATCGTGCTGGAGGTCGTCGACATCGAGAGACCAGATAGCACCGCGTCGCAGTCCGGTTCGCCACATCAGCGCAATCAGCGCGTGGTCTCGACTCGCGTACCGGTGTCGTTCGTAGTACTCCAGGGCCGCGTTCGCTCGACTGGGGTCGAGATGTACATCCCGACTCTCGGCACCGTCCGGCAGCTCGGGCGCGTGGACCTTCTCACCCAGCCCCTCCTGCACGGCCTCGATGTCGGCCCACCAGCGTAGCGCCTGCCGGATGGTCGAAAGCTGCTTCTGCAGCGTGATGGGGGCGATATCTCCACGTCGCCACGCTACGAAGTCCGACATGTCCCGACCTGAGAGCGTGTTCAGGTTCTCGATTTCGCGCTCTTCGCACCAGTCGAGGAAGTAGCGGAGTCGAGTCTTCGCGTTCTGCAGGGTCGACTTCCGAACGGACGGCTCCCGGTGGGTCAGGAACCGGTCGACCCCTTCCTCGGGTGAGAGCGGTTCGAGTTCGTCCGTCATTCCTCCAGCCCCTCGCAATTCTGAAAGTGGTCGATGGTGATCCGCTCACCGTCGGAGACGAGGAAGGTCTGCCCGCAGTGGTCACACCGCAGGCGGCCCTCTTTCTCAGTCATCCGCGACCACGGCCTTGCCAGCCGAGTCGTCGGCGCTCGCCTGCTCGCGGCGCTCCTCGTCCGCCACGCGGACTTTCAGGCCCTCCGGGTCCGACCGGTCGCCGTAGGCCTCCGTCCGCACCTCGCGGATAGCAGCGATCTTGTGCGGCGGGAGCTTGACGCGGTGGCCTTCCCACTCCGTGATTCGGAGCCAGCCGCTCGCGAGTGTCTCGTAGTCGGCCACGTAGACCGACCCCTGTTCACGGACCTGCACGAACGCAGGCGTGTACTGTGGGTTCTGAGGCAGGTCCTCGGGATCGATAGCGTCCCCGTTCATGGGCCATCAACCTCATCGTCGTTACTCTCTTGGTCGCTCGAATCGTCGGAAAAGTCGGGGCCTCGGCTACTGGACATAGTTTACGCGGCCCCCTCGTTTCGAGACTTTTCGCTGTTCCCGTCCACGCAGAGTACCGTGTCGTCGCACTCGAAGGGGGTCCCTTCGTGCTCGCGGATTGCTTGGCGGACGTACTGCGAGTAGGTCATCTCGTGCTTTTCGGCCTGTTCAGATATTCTCTCGTCCATCTCCGTTGGCAGCGAGATGGACACAGATAGGCTTCTCTGTACCATTGCGTGTTGACTAATTAATTGCTACGTAATATAGCTAACGGCACTTGATATAGTCTTAGACAATAATACGAGAGCGGTGGTATGATACCCAGCGCTGTTAATAATTAATTAACCGAGCATGAACAAGCGATATTCAGGAGACTGGATGGTTCTCGCAGATGACCGGATATTGGAGTTCTTGAACGAGGAGGAAGCGGCCAGTCCGTCGGAGATGGTCAAGAGCGGCGTCGTCCGGTACTCAAACGGATACGTCTCGCAGCGGTGTCAGAAGCTCGTTGAACACGGACTTCTCAAGCGTTTCGGGAGTGGAGTTTACGCCATTACGGACCGCGGAGAAGGGTATCTGCGTGGAGAAATCGACACATCCGAGGACGCGCCTGACGAAGTAGATTCATCGGTAGACAACGGACCAACAGCTGGCGAAAACCACGAGCAAGCCTGATACATGGAGAGGAGAAAGTCGGCGGACTGGATGGAGCAGCTCGACGAGCGAATCATGGAGTTCATCTATTTCGAGGGATGGGCCTCACCGAATCTGCTCAAAAAGGAGCGGAGTGTTAGTGCCTCAGAAGACCGAATTCGTGACCGCTGCAAGTTCCTCCACTACGTCGGCTTCATCGAGCCCATCCACGGCGAGATGTACGACCTGACCAGCGAGGGGATTCTGTACCTCAAGGGCGAGATCGACGCGGAGCACTATCCCGACCCGACGCCGAGTAAAGTGTTCAAGGACCGGTTCGCGACGCCGTCGAACTGGGCACACGCGAATGTGAAGCCGTACTGGCCGTGATTCCTAAACAAAAACGATGGTCAAGAATACAACTACAATCCTGATTAGCCTCGGTGGAAGCCTGGTGATCAATCTTGCCGGCATTTATATTCAGCACCGCCTTTCCGAAGGAGCAGAAACAACGCGAAACAGGGAAGCATGGTATCGTAAAATCGTTTCGCAGGGTAACAACGTACGAAGGACTTGTCTAAGCCTCCCTGCAGGTGTAGAAATCAACCCGAGAAATTTAGAACCTCGTGATGAAAGCTATCAAGACGACGTAGAAAAGCTAAAAACAGAGATTGAACAGCTACATCAGGAATGCGGAAGTGCGCCAGCAGGGGTTGATGATAACCTTGTGCAGAAGATACGGGACCTGAGGAATTGGATCCAGCAGCCGAATTTTCGTTCAGAACCACCAACAACAACAGAACTTCGTGAGGATGGACGAAAACAAGTAGATCAAATCATGAAAGAAGTATACGAGGAATCGTCAGAAATGGATAATTATCCCTACTAACTAGACAATCCATATCTATCAACCACCTCTTGAGAAGAGAATATA
This sequence comes from Haloarcula sp. MBLA0138, assembly GCF_055632455.1. Taxonomy (NCBI): domain Archaea; kingdom Methanobacteriati; phylum Methanobacteriota; class Halobacteria; order Halobacteriales; family Haloarculaceae; genus Haloarcula; species Haloarcula sp. MBLA0138. Next base: position 2,218,365 of record NZ_CM145746.1, read on the forward strand.
TGTAGTTTGTCGCTGTCTGAAAGATTATTTTTGAGTATATCGTTGATATTCTCTGCTTTTTCATAAATTTGATCTCCACAGCTAACTAAAAAGTACTCATTCCCCCGACTCCGTTGCCAGTATACAGCATTTAGAATAGAGTCTGATCGAATTTTCCCTACTTGGCTACTCAAGTAGGATTCAACATCCCAATGTCCCTTGTTACCGCGACCGTATCGGTCCGAAATCATCCGTAGTTCGACACGCTCTTGAAGCGATGAAGACTGTTGTAGTATTTCATACACTTCCTCAGAGAACCTTGACAAGCCCAATTCTTTGACTGAGTTTTTTAATTGATCAATTTCAGGCTCATACCCATCTTTCAGACCATAGGGTAATTTACCTGCTATTTCAGAGAGCACCAACTCCTCAGAGACATAGTCATTGAGATCTAAGTCATCCCTATCGGCGTACTTTTTGCTTGATTGAAACAAGTGTCTGAGCATAGATTGACGGTTAGCAATCTGTCGCCCAAGCTGTTCCCCAGCTCGTTCACCTATCGTCATATCAACCTCTCGGTTTAGCAGTTCATCAAGAGTCAATTGAGCAAATTCAGCATTTTCACGGTAGCAGCAGCAATAGTCGAGTAAGACTGATCGGTCTACAAAGATAGACTCAGTTGGATTTGCCATCTTGGAAGACATCCATACTAGCAGAATCTACAGAGAGTAGAGAATCTGGAATTTCGCCATAGGCTTCTGCATACCCCTGGCTATCGGGCAACATATCAAATCCGTGGAGGTTATCTTTGTATCTATCAACCCGCCCGGGGTGGGTTTCTGCAGCTCCTGAAACTAACTGTTCGTTCTCATCACTATAACCGCTAACCTTAGCGCTGGGGCCGTCAGCGTTCTCTTTCGAAATAAGGAATGCTGGCCACGGCCAGACATAATTGTGATACAAGTTTCGCGACTCTTTGACTAACCGGATTTTGTCAGGAGTCGGGTTATCCGTCTGCTCAAGGCTAATGAGACCATCTTGGATTGCAAAAAGACTTGTCTCAACGTGGTTAACGACGTCTTCATCAAAACGGGGGTTAGACATGAGCTCGTACTGCATATCCATCGCGTGGTTTTTCAGCTCCTCACGATAGCTGGCAGCATTGTTCGCTAAGTCTTCGTCTTCAACCAATTTTTCCAAGGTTTCAATAATATCTAAGTTGGCCAGATAGATGCTTTTGTACCTCTCTGGGGCTAATTCTTGGTAATTCTCACGCAGGAATGGGAACAATTCTTGTTCCATCATTTCTGAAATACCTTCTTCAATCAGGAATCCTTTTATTTCCTCTCGGGTAGGCGGCTGCCAGAGGTTAGACCTAGAAGTCATATCAGATTCAATCTGATCAAGCGGGCCGACGCTCATCCGCTTCGGTCGGATATCGTCGTATGGAATGTACTGTCCGTACCGGAACCAAGTGTGCAGTATTGGAAGATTGAAATGGTCAATAGCCCGATAAGCTAGCTTGTTGACCTTGATATTGTCTTTGTAGAACCCCTCTATACCGGTGAAGCTCTGAGGAACAACCAGCTCAGTATCAACTTCATACAGGGCAGCCTCAAGAGCCGCTTTGAGATCGGCGACAGCATCCGTATCATCACTCCAGTCGATGTAGGTCATAGCGAAATCTCAGCCTTACGTATAGGTTCTCCCGTATTCACTATACAGGCCCTACCCGGATAAGGGTGAGCCGTTCAGGCAGTTCTTGTTCGACAATTTTGTGCGAAGGTTATGAATCTGGTGGTACAGTAGCAGTATGCGATAATACGTTATAACCCTATATTAACCCCTCTATACCTAATATTCTTCTTATACTCCAAGTAATGAATATCGCGTATTATCGAACATTGGTTCTAGCCGCTCTATTTACCACTATTTCCACCTGCATCTTTTCAACCCCGATTAGCTGCTTATTCAGCGGAGTGTTGCAACGTAGCTGCCTGCATCGTGCCCGGATGAACAACCTCTGCCTCCTCGTCACCACCTTCGAGGAAGTCTACTTTCCCCCGCTCTCGACGAATTGCCTCAGGACTGAACTCACCAAGGTAGTGCTTCCTGAACGTCTCCCAGTCTTCCCACCCACCGAAGGCCATCACGACAGACGGGATTACACCCTGCTCCAGTAGGTAGGTTCCCCAGGTCCGTCGGAGGTCATGCACGTCGAGATACTGCCAGCCCTGGTCTCTCGTCTCTGCTTCAAGTTCCTCAGCTGCACGCTTGACCCAGCGGTACACTGTCGACCCGGCCACGTCGAGTAGCGGCTCGTCGTCGTCTTGCTGGTACGCCAGCGTCTCCGCGATAGTCACCACCTCCTTCGGAACTGGCGGCTCTCGGTACTTGTTTCGCTTCGCGTAGCTCTCCCACACGCGGATGTGGTCGCCGGTCGGCCCACTCACCAAGTCCTGCGGGCACACCTCAATAATCTCCGAGCGACGGAGCCCGACCCGCCCAGCAAGCAAGAAGGCAAGGCGCTGGTGTGGCGTCTCGGCTTGCTCGATGAGCTGCCGTAGTTCGTCGTCGGAGAGCCACACCCGCTTCCCGTCGTCATCGTCGTAGTCTTTGAGTCGCATGCACTCGTTCCTCAGTTCTATTGCAAAACATCTAGTTTTTTCGGTGGTCGAGGGGTCCGGCGGGGTCAAATCAGTCCGAGATGCACGAGAATGGGGGATTCTCGGGCGTCGGTTGTCCGGCTCTCCATTCAGACCCGGACACCTATCTCGGCGGCTCGACGACCGTCGACGGGTCGCACCGAAGCAGCACCGTGTGGTCGACCGTCGCTACGGCCTCGCCGTCCATCTCCTCGATGCGGACCGGTGGGCTGTCGTCACTCATTGCGAGAGGTAGTACCCTCCTGCCGCGAGCGCCGCGACCAGCACGACCGCCAGTAGCGGGGTTGACGCGCTGGCAGTCGCCGCTGTAGCTCCCGACGAGGACGAGCCGGACCCAGTGGAGTCGGACCCGGACGAGCCGGACTCGCTGACTCGCTTGCCGAACTCGGGAGCGCTCGGCCAAGCGTACGGGTCGACCCACTCGCCCTGAGTCGTCGGTCCTGTGATGGGAGTCCCGTCGAGCGAGACGGTCACGCCGTCCGGTATGTCCGCCTCGACGATGCCGCCCGTGATGCGGTAGGTGTCCGTCCCCGAGCCGATGACTCCGTTGATGGTCCCGTTGTCGTACACGCTATCCTGCTCTCCGCTCTCCAACGACACCGCCGTCTTACCCGCCTGTATGGAGTATTCAGCGGCGTCGAGTCCGCCGGACCCCTCCACAACCAACTGCGCCATCTACTCGGCCCCCTCGTCGCTCTCGTCTCTCTCGCTGCCGGAGACCGCGCGCATTGCGTCGGACTCGTCCATGCCCGGAGGAGGTCGATACGGGAGTTGGGCCGCCATCGCCCTACCGAAGCCCTCGATGCGCTCCATCCCGTAGCGGGTCGGTACACCCATTCCGCCGAAAAAGAATAGCAGACACAGCGCGAGTGTCTGCGCGTCCGGCAAGCTTGGGATTGGGAGGGTCTGCAGCGCGGTCGTCACGCCTGCACCCCCCACAGGACGAGGGCCAGCAGCGCGACAACGACCCCGACGGCCGCCGCGGCACTGACTTCGTCGCTCTGTCCCGGCTCGCTCTGTCCCGGGTCGGTCGGCAGGGAGGCACCGCCGCCACCCGTAGACCCGGTTGGCGGGCTGCTCTCGCGGTCGTCCGGGTCGGGGGCGTTGGGCTGGTCCGTCACCGTCTCCCCCTTGCGCTTGACGATTTGTCCGTCGACGGTAATCCGGGACATCACCGGCGCGTCGATGCTCAGCAAGTCCCCGGAGTAGAGGTAGGCGTCCGTGCCGCCGCCGACCCCTCCGTACATGCTGCCGCCGCTGACGTTGTCTCCGGACGGCAGTTTCTCGGCTGACCCGCTCGCCTCTATCTGGTAGTCTCCTCCTCCGTCGCTGATTGCTAATCGTTTCATGAGATGTTGTGACTGTGAGACTGCGGGACGAGCGGGTTGATGCCGATGAGCGACAGGCCCGAGCCGCCCGGCTCGATGGCAGTAACGGGCTTGTGGTCGACAGATACCCAACTCGTGTACTGTGTCGACCCCGTGGTGGTGCTCCCGTCAGCGTAGTGTATCGTGTAGCTCCGGCTGGTGCCTCCTCCATCAAGCTGCACCTCGTCGAGCCACGTGGGGAGTCCGTGATAGACCGTCGACGCTGATAGGTCCCCCTGCTCGCTCACCGAAATCTGGGGAAACGTGAACCCGTAGGAGATGCGACCCGCAGGCTCTCGACCACCCGCGGACTGCGTCGAGTCGGGCCGCGAGTGGTGGGCGTCGTTGTCGCTGGCGTGACTGCTGAGTGCGGACGCGGCCCCGGTCTGGTCGTCGGTAACACCGTGTGGATTGGAGGAGTCCCCGACGTGCGAGTCAAGCTCGCTCTGCGTCGCTGTCGAGAACCCGAGGTCTCCTTCGCCGACGGGATAGCCCGAGAGCGACGAGAGCGAGATAGCCGACTCGTCGACAGCGAGGTCGTCGTTGCTGTCGGTGGTTAGTGCGTTCCCCAGCGCCAGCGCGAGGGCTTGCGCCGACCGGGTGAGCGGCGCGGTCACCGTCACCGGGTCGTGGTGGTCGGCCTCCGAGACGCCGCTGAGGTTGTCGTGCGAGATGGCTGACTCGTCGACGGCGAGGTCGTCGTTGCTGTCGGTGGTAAGCGCGTTCCCGAGCGCCAGCGCGAGGGCTTGCGCCGACCGGGTGAGCGGCGCGGTCACCGTCACCGGGTCGTGGTGGTCGGCTGGCGCGACGTTTTGGAGCTGGTCGTGAGAGATGTAGCCGGTCGGGTCCCACCGGTCCCCGTCCCAGACCTTCGCCTCGCCCTGTCCGTCGGCTCCGGCGTCGGTGTCGTACCACGATGCTCCTATCTCCGGGTCTGCGGGTTCGGCGGCTTGGATGTAGTCCCAGCCGCCTCCCGCGTTGCTGTTGAGTCCTGCCATGTTAGTCGTCCTCCGTGTCGACCGAGCGAACCGTGCCGACCACCTGCTCCTCGACCATCGACAGGCGTGGGACGACTCCTGTCAGGTGGGAGTTCTCTCCGGTCAGTATCTCACGGTTGCGCTCGCTGCGCCGCTCGTTGGCCTGTACGGACTGCTTGACCGACCGGGCCGCTGCGGCCGTGTACGTCGCTGCGCCGGCCGTAGCGATGGCTGCGGCCTGTACGAGATAGGAGGTTACTGCCTCCATCAGTCGCCCCCTCCCGTGAGATTGGCCCCTATCTCGGCGTAGGGCGCTCCGACGACGAGCAGGAGCAGCAGGACGATAGCTCCGGCCGCGAGCTTGATGTTGGCCCCGCTGCCGGCCCCCAGCGACGGGAGGCCGATACCGCCACCACTCCCACCATCGTTGGAGCCGCCGGGTGGGTCCGGGGTCGCGGTCAGTCCACCGTCGACAGTGACCGTCGAGCGCATGGGGCCGGTGGTCTTGCCGCTGCCGGGGAGGACGACGTTGGCCGACACTTCCACCGGCCCATCGGACTCGGGAGCGGTGAACGTCGCCGTGTACGTCTCGTCCTTGGTACCTACCTCGGTCACCACGTGACAGACCGGCCCGACAGTCCGGGTCTGCCCGTCTGGCCCCTCGAACTCGACCCGTAGTTCGTACCCTGAGCGGCTGCCTCCGTTGCAGAGGTCCGGGTCCCACGGGTTGAGGAGGTAGGCCTTGTTGGACACCTCTGCCTCCACCTCGAACGTCTGCCCCGGGTCGACAGTCTCGGGCGCGTCGACGCGCCGCAAGATGAGTAGCCCGCTCTTGGTCTCTGTCACGGCTGCTCACCCTCGAAGATGATGCCGACACCGTCGCCGGCCGAGTTGGTCTTGATGTAGAGCGGTGCGAGGCTGGTCCCCTCCCACGAGAAGACGTTACCCGGGTCGGTCAGCGGGACGAACTGCGCCGTCTCGTCCCCCAGATACACGTCTCCGCTGTTGCCGGGCAGGTAGACGACGAGGGCCGTCACGCCGTCGGGGATAGTGAGGTCGGGCAGTTGCTCCGCGGCAGTCCCCTCGGTAGTCACCGTCTGGATGGTAGCACCGCCGGGGTTCCCGACGGCGTCCCTGATAGCCTCCTGTTGGGCTTCGTTGGCCGGCGGCTGTCGGTCGCCGTCCCCGTCCTGCACGGTCTGCAACTCGCCGACCTTCGAGCGGGTTTCAAGCCCCATCGGACACCTCCGACACCTCCCAGCCGATAGGCTGCACGCTGTAGTCCTGTGCGGTGGTGTCAGACAGGTTGCGGACGATAACCCGCATCCGGGTTTCGAAGCGCTTGGCGGGGATAAACGTCGGTGACATGTCGTCAATGTCCGTGGGTGGGATGGGTGCGGGTCCGTAGACCTTCTCGCCGTCCATCCACACCTCGTAACTGCTCGCCGGCTGCTTGCTGATAGCGAGGAACGGGATACGGAACTCGGTGACCCGCTGGGTCGGCTCGAACGTCACGGTCAACTGCTGACCGGCATCGAGACGCCGAGAAATCGGGTCGTTGTACCCCACGTCGCCGGGGGCCGGCTCGGGGACGACGGTCACGCTTGACCCCCGTCCTCTCGGAGCTGTCGACGCTGGCGCTCGCGCTCCTCCTCGCTCATCTCCTCGACGGAGGCCTCCACGTTAGGCATCCTGCACCTCCTTGATGCCGACCGCCAGTAGGATGACGAGCAGGACGGAAACCGCGGCGGTCGCCGTCCCTCCGAGGCCGACCGGCTCCCCGAGCGCGCTGAACGACCCGAGCAGTTGGTCGGTCATGGTCTGAGGGGCCTGCGTCTGCCCTCCACCGCTCGACTGCCCGCCGTTGCTCTGCGCGTCGTCGGTGGACTGCCAAGTGGTATCAGTCACATCGCCACCGGCCCACTCGACGGCCTCCTCGTCCGCCTCATCATCGACCGCGTTACTCGGGCTGTCGCCGACGTAGCCCTGCTCTTGGTCGGTTGTGTCGTTGTCGATGGCGGGACCGCTCGGCTGGGCCTCGGTGGTGTCGGTCGTGGTCTCGGTCGAGTCGTCCGCTCCCTCGTTGGTGTCCTCGCCGAAACCGCGGTCGTAGTCGCCGGTAGCCCCGCTGCCGATGGACCACTCGGTCACGCGGACCCCTCCTTGTAGACGGTCTCGTAGACGAGCAGGAGGAACAACACCACGTTGATGAGTTGCGACGCCAGCATGAGGTCGTTGCTGGTAAATCCAGTCTGCTCAACGGTCGCGGTCAGCGGGCCGTTGGTCTCGCTGTTGCTCCCCGACACTGACCCGCCGGTGGTCTCGAAGGTAACGGAGTCCTCGAAGTCATCCGTGTCGGGGGTTGCTCCATCCTCCCATATCGCGCGATAATCGCTCGAAAATTGGGGCATCGAAACCTCCTACGCCTGTCCCATGTCCGACTTGATGGCGGAGGTCAGGCCGGGCACCTCGGCCTCGCCCTCCAGCACGGGGACATGGAGTAGTGCGTTGGTCGGCTCGGTACCGTCGCCGTCGGGGTCGGTCCACCGCACAGTGTACGGCGCGTCGAGGTAGACGGTCACCGTCATGTCGGTGCCGACCCACGGATGCAGCGGCGTCTGTTGGAGAGTCAGATACTCCGGCTGTTCCAGTTGGGGGGAGTCGTGGACCAGCCCGAGGTTCGAAGCGTAGACACGCTGACTGCCGGACGACGACTCCCCGGGGGCCGCCTTGCGGAGTTCGAACGAGGCGGCAGCGCCAGGGATGTAGTAGATGTGGGCCGTGCTGTTGGTCTCGGGGTCGGTGACAGTGATGGTGTCGGCGCTGTCGTCGTTGCGGCTCACCGAGTCCGGGGTGCCGTAGTAGTCGCCGTCGAGCCACACGACGACGGACTGAGTGACCGGCGCGTCAGCGAGGTCGAAGTCGAGCGAGAACTGCTCAGCGTCCCCCGCGCTGCCGTCGGTCGTCTCCTGCTGGTATGCGGGGATGGCGATCTTGAGCGGGTTGTCCCGTCCCTCGCGGAGCAGGTGCGCGGTGTCGACCTGCACCTCTCCGATGATGGACCGCTGGCCCTGCGAGTTGACGGACGTGTCCATGTCGCCGGGGACGATGTGGCCCGGCTGCCGGCTCACTTGGTCGATGCGGTCGGCGAGGTCGGCGTCCATCGTGTTACCTCCGGCTCCGCTGCTCGACGGCGTCCGAGTCGATGTAGACGGACGACTTGGACCAGTCGACCTGTGCGGCGCTGTCACAGAGCAGGAACATCTCGTCGATGTCCCGCACGTCGATGTTCTGGGTCGGGTCACCGCCGTTCGGCGTTGACTCGGGGAACTGAAGGGTGAACTTGGTGGCGTCGATGTTGTCGACGTTTCGCTGCTCGCTGATGGACAGCGTCACGTACTGGTCGATGGACTCGACCACCTCGGAGACCTTCATCATCGTGTCGTGGCCGCTGGGCTTGAGTGCCCAGAACAGCGTCGTGTTGACCGGGAGGGAGTCGCCGTTGCTGTCGCGCAGATCGATGTAGACCGGCATCCCCTGAGTCTCGCCCCGCGCCACCCGGTTCAGGAACCGGATGAACTGCCCGCGGTCAGGGACGATTTCGAGGATGGGGGTCGGGACGGGCGACGCCGGCGCGTTCTGGCTGACGGTGACCGCGTCCGCCGAGCTGCCCTCGGCAGCGTAGAGGTCCAGCCCCATCAGTTACCCCCCGTGAACCGATCTCGGAGAGCTTCGACGACGTGGACGCCGCCGCCGATAGCGACCTTGCGACCCATCCCTCCGTAGACCGCGCCGCCGACCGCGACGGTCGCGCCGTAGGCCTCGTCCGGGAGGTCCTTGCCCATCTTGGTCTCGATACCGTACTTGACCGCTGCCGGTGCGAGGAAGCCGCCGACGACGAGGCCCACGTCCATCACGTAGTCCTCGCTCGCCAGCGTGTCCATGGCATTACTGAAATCCATGCACCACCCAGTAGAGGGTATCAGAGTATCAAAAACCGACAAATTACCCCTGTCAAACCGGGCGGTTCCGGTCGGTCCCCGCGGGTGCCGCGTCAATCCCAGTCTGCCATCAGGTTCCGGACCACCTGCGCGTTTGAGACTGGCATCTGCCGCTCCGCTTCCATCTCATCCTGCACGGTCTCGAATCGTTCCGCATGGTCACCGTAGAGGGTGATGTGTGCCTCTGTCATCGGTAGCTTGGCATCGTGAGGTCGTTGCCCTGACTGCCGTAGTGGGTGCTGTGCATGGTCACGTTGGCCGTGTCGACCCGGTACATCTCTCCGTCGTCGTCGCTGTATATCCACTCACTCCCGACGGTGTGGCCCCTGTTGTCCTTGTGCTTCTGGAGCGACGTAGGACGGTCTCGGCCGTCAGGTAGGAGGTCGTCGGGCAGCCGGGATGGCGACGGGTCGGCCTGCGGGTCGTGCAGGTCGTCGGGATACTCGACCGAGACGCTACCGAGGTCGCCGCCCTTGAATCCCCCGAGCATCCGGGCCTGACACTGGGTTGTGATGGTCTTGTCGATGCGGGCGAGGCGCTGGGTAATCCACATCGAGGAGGTCCCCGCTCCGCGCCCCGTGGTGGCGAGATACTCGAGTGCGTCGGGCAGCGCCTCCCGCTGCGGCACGACGAAGTGAGCCTCGTCCACGACGATAAGCTGGTCTCGGCGAAGCATCCGGGCGGCGGCGGCAACCCGGTCACAGACTGCCCGCCACTCGTCGGGGTTGAGGGACTTGTGCCGCTCCAAGACGAGACGCGGGTTGTCTCTGAGCACGGTCATCCAGTTGTCGGCCGACAGATGGGCCTCTCGCGGGCCGACTATCCAGTGGTCGGCCAGACCGTGCTTGACGAGACCCCGGTACTCGGCGCAGAAGTCGAGCACTGTCAGCCCCTCGTAGTCGTCCACGTTCGCCTCCATCCACGCTTGAGCGTGGTAGCTTTTCCCCCATCCCGACTGTGCCGCGAACAGCAGCGCGGTCACTCCTCGCCCTCCACAGCGGCGAGCCGGACCATCCCTCCTTGCCGGGTCCGCACCGTTTGGGCGTCGCCGTCGGCGAGTGTCTGTAGGTCGCACTCGTCGAGAATGGCGTGGTCGGGGTGGTCACCGTCATCGTGGTCGTCAGGAGTGAGTTGTGATACCACGAGGTCGAGCAGGAGAGCGACGAGCAGCAGCCACGCGACTGCTTCCGCGGTCTGCTGCACGTCGAAGGTCGTTGGGAGAGTCACGCCAGCGCCTCCGTGTTGGCGCGGACGGCCTGCTCGGTCGCCTCGCTCGGCCCGGCCAGCAGGTCCACGAGGGCCTGCCGCCGGGTCCAGTCGACGATGACGGTCTCGAAGCGGTCCAACGACAGCCCCCACTTGCCTTCGACGTGGTGGCCGGCGAGCGTCCGGTCCGAGTGCATCTCGGCCCCCGCCTCGCGGTAGGGCTTCGCCCACTTGCTCATCTGCTGCTCCCACTCGTCGCTCTCCATGCCGACGTACTCGGCGAGTGCCGTGGGGTCGTCGGCTTCGAGGTCGTCCGGCGCGGCCTCGGACAGCCACACTTCTTCGAGCGAGGGGCCGCCGGGTCCGTAGCCGTCGATGAGGTCTAGGACGGCGGCGATGCGCTCCTCTTTGTCGATACGGTGGCGGCCGTCGTCGGCGTCGAGGTCGAGCCGTTCGCGCTGGTCCATCACAGCCTCCCGCTGCTGGCTCTCGATTTCGGCAAGCACCTCGGCCAGCGCCCGGAGCCGGTCGCTCTCGTGGGGGGTTTTGAGTTCCGCCTGTGCCTCTCGCGCTTGTCGCAGTTTATCCATCATCGTCGGTAGTCTCCGTGTTGAGTAGGGTGGTCAGGTCGCTATCCAGTCCGTCGAGTAGGTCGGTCACGATGTCGGTCTCGGTCACGAGAACCACCAGCACGAGGCCGGCAGTACCGATGGCAACGGCCTTCCCCGGCGGGAGGTCGGTCCCCATCCCCGACTGCGCAAGCCACTCGTCTACCGCGTCGTCGAGTTCGACAGGGGGAGAGCGGGCGAGGTCTTCGATGTCCTCAGAGGTTTTGCCCGTCTCTCCGTCGCTTTGGTCGGCGATTTCGCCAAGGAGCAGGGCGAGCGTGTCAACGTACTGGTCGCCCCATGTCGTCCCGGGTACCTCCATCCCCGTGGCCTGCTCGTCGCCGTCCCGCTCGTCGGCTGCCTCGTCGTCTCCGTCGTCCGACCCCTCCGTGTCATCGGCCCCGGCCCCTTGCTCTGCCTCCACCTCGTCGGGGTCGACCCCGAGCGCATCGAGGTCTACGTCAGCCTGCTCGTCGGGGGTCACGTCGGGCGGCCCTTCGTCCGACTCCTCCGGGTCCGGCTCCGGCTCCTCGGGCTGTTCGGTGTCCGCCGTCATGCTCCGGCCCGCCAGCCGTCGCTATCTGTCTCGTCGACGACCTCGCTCTCGACGTGCATCGTCTCCTCGTCGGCTGCCTCGTCGTCCTCGTCGTCGGAGGTCGCCACGACAGCGAGCAGAGCGAGCAGGACGAGACCACCAAGGAGCGGCACCACCGGCACTCCACCACCACCTTGAGCGGTGCTCTCGGTGCTGCTCTCGGTCCCTTGCTGTCCCTCGGTATCCGCTGCTTCAGCGCGCTCGTCTGTGCTCTCTTCGCCCGTGCTACCCGTGACCTGCTGCTCGTACTCCTCAGACTGGTCCATGTCTTGCTGCTCGTTCTCCCCGGTATCCGCTGCTTCAGCGCCCTCTACTGCTGCATCGCCCTGCTCGTCGCCGCCATCGTTTTCGGGAGCGCCCTGACCACCGTCCTCAGCGGTGCTTTCGGCACCCTCGGCGGTGCCGTCGTCGTGCTCGTCGGGCTGGGTCAGCGCGCTCCTGAGGGCTTCCATGTCGTCGTGAGCGGCGTCCGTCTTCGCGTTGATGTGGCGGCGTACCGATTGCTTGCTCTTTGCTCCGTCCGCGTTGTAGTCGCACCCCTCAGCGGGGCAGGTTGGTCCTGTCATGTCTCGGTCTCATTGCTGGGTCCGACCAAGGTCTCGTCCGCTCCGTCGAGTACTGCATCTGGCAGCCCCTCGCGGGGGCCGGTTGTCAGGTCGTGCTGGTGGTCGGAGTGGTCAGCGTGACACTCGACACAGTCGGCGGCCATCTCGCGGGTGAGGTCAAGCAGGTTGGCCTGCTCCGCTTCAAGCCGTTCCATGTGCAGCGGGTCCTGTCCAGCAGCCGCTCGTATCTCGTTGATAGCCCGAGCGGCCTGCTGTGCCTGTTCCCATTCTTCTGCAAGCGTGCTAATTGCCGCTTCTACCGCTTCTACTGCTCCTTTGTATCCGCTCCACGACCGTTTGAGAGCACCTTTTTGCTCGCCGGTGAGCGGGTCTCGGTCGTCGGGATGGGTCGGCTCGGGGCGGGATTCGGGCGCTCGCTCGGCCAGCAGGGCGTCTATCTCGTCCTCGTCGTAGCCGCAGGAGTCAGACAAGAAGTCGCAGGCCTCAGGGTCGCCGTACTGGCAGTGGCCTCGGGCGTGGTCGCACTGGTCGGACTGTGCCCGGCGGGCGGCCCGGCCAGCCTTCTCGGTAGCGCTGTCGTCTCCGTTGCGCTGCCCGCTCTCGCGGCCGGCGCGGGCCATCACTTCGCGGTGCTCGTCGACCGTCAGCGTCCCGTCGTAGTAGCTGGTCCAGTCCTCGACGCCTTCGGCCTGTGCGATGCCCTTCACGCTCTTGGCGTGCATCTCGTTGGCCCGTGGTTGGCTGTAGTCCAGCCGGTCCCGCTCGTCGTCCGAGAGCGGGACTTGTCCGGGACCGTCCGACCGCTCGCCGCGGCCGTCATCGGCATCGAGGCGTTCGGCGTCGAGCACGCTGTCGGGCGTGTCGGACGAGTAAGCGACTGTGAGCAGTCTGCGGTCGTCGTCAGTACACAGATACTCACTGTGTCGGTCTCGGGCGGCGTCAGCCGCGTCTTTGCTCGCGTACTCAATGCGTGTGGTCAATCGATGTGTGCCTCCGACCGACCGGACGCACGTGATAGGTATAATACCTGTTGCTTAGTTAATAATTAACTAAGTAACCAAGACAGGGGAGTGTGGTCTTACCTGTCAGTTAACCTGACAGACTGCGAGCGGTCGCATCGCGCGCAGACATCCCAGAGGCGGCCGACAGCAGCGCGCCGGGTCCACTTGTGGCCCAGCAGCCGGCAGCGGAGCGTGGGGCCGTCGGTCATCGGTCAGTGTCCGGGCTTAGGGAACAGTCGTTACCGCCGTCTGTGGCTGCAACTAAGGTCTGCTGTGCGGTCGCACCGTCGACGAACATCGGGACTTCGTGGGGCTGGTAGCTGAGATACAGCCGCTCCGTTCTGTCCTCGTTGTCCTTCGCTGCCGACCGGTTGTAGGAGCGCTCGACGACAGCGGTAGCGAGGTCTTCGAGACCGTCCGGCGGGTCTCGGTACGAGACCATCCAGTGACCGTCGACGGTCTCCAACTCGCTCACGAAGCGCTCGTGGTCGAAGCGTGGACCACGGTAGTAGTCGTCTTTTGCCTCCGTGTACGGCGGGTCGCAGTAGTACAGCGTCTCGGCGTCCTTGTCGTCGTAGCGGCCGAGAATGTCGCTGTAGTCGAGATTTTCGATAGCAACGCCACGGAACCGGTCTCGTACTTCGATGATACGGTCGGGCATCTGCTGCCAGATGCGCGACTTTTGCGGGCCACGTCGCGGGGTGTCCGTAGCGAAGCCCGCGCGCTGTCCGTACCGACCGGAGAAACTGGCATACCGGAGGTAAACCCACCGAGCGGCGCGTTCTACCACGTCGTCAGGCCAGCCGTCACCGCTTCGGAACTGTCGCGACCACTCGTTGTAGACCGACCGAGAGAACGGGATGTTTCGCACCCGTTCGGCCAGTTCTTCGGGATGCTCGCGACAGGCGCGGAAGAACTCGACGAGGGCCTTGTCTCGGTCGTTGTATATCTCACAGCTCGACCGAGGTTCAGTACCTCACAAAGCATCACCAGTTAGCCTGACCTAAGTCACCTGTTCTGTCGTGATGAGTCGTCGATAGCGGTTGAACAACACTACTCGGAGACGGAGCTGTCGCTGTCGGCGGCGGTCAGCCGCCGACGCGACAGCGTAGCCACTCACAAGGCGGCGATCCTGGTAAGTGACTACCGATGAAACCGGTCGTCAGGTGGCCGGTTTGCGGGGACGGTCCGACGCACCGCGAGGGCCGTCCACGCGGCCCGGCGAACCATATTCACGAACTCCTTGTACGGCCACCACCAGAGGCGACGCCCACCTCGGCGGGGCGTCGCCACGTATTCGTAGTGGAGATACCGCCAGACGTTCTGCAACAGCAGACTCACCACGACGTACATCAGTCTCACCGTTGCGTCTCGTGTCGTTGTCGTCGCTATCGCTTGCTCGGACAAGCGATAGCTCGACTCGATACCGAAGCGTTTCGAGTAGTGGTATCGAGCGTCGCGTGGAGTCTCGATGAACGGCGCGTCAGCGGCGTAGCCGTGACGCGCCACGCCGTTCTCGTCATACCGTCCATTCAGGTACGTACAGTCGATGTAGACGGGAAACTCGACGGTCCAGCTATGACCGTCGAGTTTCCCTGTCAGGTCGTGTTGAATGACGCGGCTCCAGCCTTCCGAGAGTTCCTGCTGAATCGCCTCACCCCACCGGATGATCGGGACCACGTAGGCGTAGTTATGCGCCTGAAGCAGCGTGAGACACTTGCTGTCGTAGAATCCGCGATCGAGGTAGACGGCCTTGACCTCGGTGTCAAGGCCGTCAAGCACACCGAGGAACTCAGCGAGGACGCTGCTGGCGGTGTCGCCGTCTTCGAGACGGCGCACCGCCAGCGTGTAGCGTTTGTTCTTCACACGCGCGTAGAGTGTCGCGTACGCGTGGAACGCGGTGGTTCCCCGCTTCGCTTCCGAGTGGTAGAGGCCGTCTGTGTCGGCTTCGTCACCGTAGTAGGGCCGCAGGTGGAGGTCTGCGCAGACCTCCACCTGCTCGGGGAGCAGTTCGACGACATCCTGCCGAAGGAGTGTGTTAGCGACTCGTTCGAGCCGTTCCGGCTCGAACTTCGTCCGCAGGTGGTAGAGGATCGTGTTCGCCGATGGCGAGTCTTCACTGGAGTTGCACAGCGTGGAGATCGAGGTCCCGTCGGCGGTCGCGCCGACGAGGACCTCGTAGATGTCCTCGGGATCGATTTCAGCGTTATTCGCCAGGGTGAGAGAAACTTCCTCGTCAAGCCGGTTGACGAGGAAGTTAAGAAGTTGGTCTTCGTGGATTTCACTGTCCGCTTGCTTTGCTTGCTTGGACACAACTCAGCAAGCGGACTCCTTCAACTTGCGAGCTTTGTGAGGTACTGAGGTTTGTTCAGCAGGACACCAGCAGCGCCGCCGAACGGAACGACGAAGTTTTCGTGGGCGCGGAGGTGCTCGACGACCCACGGCGCAAGGTAGGTTTTCGAGCCGATGTACGGGAACGCCGAGAACGTCGACGTTCGGTCAGTACTGCCTGAGGACTGACCACTCATCGCGGGTCACCTCCCCAGTCGCGGGCGTCTCGGCGGGTCAGGTGCGTCTGCTGTAGGTCGGTGATTGTGCCCACCTCTCGCCGGCGGTCGTCGTCCTCGATGCTGGCGAGCAGGTCGTCCCGCATCGTCTGCTCAGTCATCGGCGACGGCACCCCCGTATCCCTGTTGGCGCGAGAACGGGCGGACGTGGACGGCCACGTAGTCGCTGGGGGGAAGGTCGCTCTGTAGGTGGACGTACCCACGCTGTTGGAGCCGGTAGAGGAGTCGGTGAGCTTCGCTCTGGTCGATGTTGTCGACAGACTGCGCGAGTGCCCGTTTCGCGGTTTCGCCGCGAACGATACCGTTCGGGGTTCGCTTCTCGCACAGCGTCCTGTAGGCCACGGCGAGGTCCCGGTTGTCGGGGTCATCGTAGGGGTCGGGACCGCCGTCAGTCTCGGGTTCGTTAACGCACCGACGGACGTAGTCTTCGAGGTCGGCGCTCATGTTGTCGACCTGCTCCTTGTACTGCTCCTTCAGGTGGCTGCTGAGGCGGAACGTGATTTTGTCGTCGCCGCTCTCCTCGTGGAGTTGGCTGCCCCCGGTCATGTCTGACTAGACACCTCCGCGTAAGACGGCAACGAATCGCCACATGGCGCGGCGACAGATGCGAATGTTGGTACGTGTAGGACAGGGGGGTGGGGGTCTGCCGAACGGTCTCGCGTGAGGGCGGGCGTGCCTGTGCGCGTCATGGGCGGCCCTCCGTCTCGTCCCGCGCGTCGGCGAGCAGGTTCCCAACCGTACCCGGAGAGCGGTCGCTGTGTCGGGCGTACTCCCGAACGCCGAGGCTCCCGAGGTCGCAGGTCAGGAAGGCATCGAGGGCGGCAGGAGTGAGGCCGTCGTAGCGGGTCGGGTCGTCGTCGAGAGACAGCCATGCCGGTGGCGCTGGGTACTCCCGGCCCGTGTCGAGATGAGATACCGAGATGCGGCCGCGGACCCACTGCCACCAGAGCGCGGCGACGTGAGCGCACCACTCGCCGTGATACTGCCAGCCGCGACAATCGCACTCCGCGACGAGCGTACGTCCTCTCAGCGCCCACGTGACGCGATGCATGCTGTCGCCTTCCGAGAGGACAACCAGCCGCTCGGCGTCGTTGATGGGGCCGCCGGCGTCTCTCTCTGCCTGTGCGCGCTGCCACGGCGTCGAGAGCGTCCAGTCGTCGGGCATCGACAGGGGTGACGGGTCACCGACACGGCGGTCGAGGTCGTCGCTCGGTTCCCAGCGCGGGCTACTCGGACTGCTCGGGCGACTACTCACGGGCGACACACCCCGTTTTCCTTCGAGAGAGTCGCAGACAGCGTCGGGGTGAATCCCGGGGCGTAAGTAATTCGCTCAGAGACAGGGATAGTTTTCAGACTGTACTCAGGGAAACGTGCCACTTGACGGATGAAGCCGGAGAAAATCGGACCTTCGAGAAAGTCCAGAACTGCTATGGACTCGCCGGGATTTGAACCCGGGGCCTCTTCCTTGCGAAGGAAGCGATCTGCCACTGATCTACGAGCCCGCGTCGTCTGCCACTCGAACGCGGAGTTTTAAAAACCCTGCGCGTGAGGGAGACCTTCGATAGCGATTCACACAGCGTGTGGTGTGTCCCGGCTTGCGGTTCGGGCGGGCGGCGGTCATCGAACGCCGGAACCGAGCGGAGGCTCGGTCACGCCGTCGCCATCGGTCAGTCTTCGAGGACGATCTCGATGGAGACGTCGTTGGGCACTTGGATGCGCATCAGTTGGCGCAGCGCCCGTTCGTCGGCGTCGATGTCGATGAGCCGCTTGTGGACCCGCATCTCCCAGTGTTCCCACGTGGCGGTCCCCTCGCCGTCGGGGGACTTGCGGGTGGGAACCTCAAGCGTCTTCGTGGGGAGCGGAACCGGACCGGAGAGTTCGACGCCGGTCTTGTTCGCTATCTCCCGCACGTCGGCGCAGATGTCGTCGAGGTCGTCGGGGCTCGTGCCCGCGAGCCGAACGCGTGCCTGCTGGGACATGCGTTATCGCTCGTTGACGCTGAGGACCTTGCCAGCGGCGATGGTCTGACCCATGTCGCGGATGGCGAAGGAGCCCAGCTCCGGAATCTCGGAGGACGGCTCGATGCTGAGGGGCTTCTGGGGCCGGATGGTGACGACCGCAGCGTCCCCGTTCTGGATGAAGTCGGGGCTCTCCTCGGCGACCTCGCCGGAGGCCGGGTCGATCTTCTTGTCGATGGACTCGACGGTACAGGCGACCTGAGCCGTGTGGGCGTGGAAGACCGGGGTGTACCCCTCCGTGATGACGCTCGGGTGCTGCATCACGACGATCTGTGCTTGGAAGGTCTCGGCGACCGACGGCGGGTCGTCGGCCGGACCACAGACGTCACCGCGGCGGATGTCGTCCTTGCCGATGCCGCGGACGTTGAACCCGACGTTGTCACCGGGCTCGGCCTGCGGGACCTCCTCGTGGTGCATCTCGATGGTCTTGACCTCGCCACCGACGTCCGAGGGCTGGAAGCTGACGTTGTCGCCGGTGTTCAGGAGCCCGGTCTCGACGCGGCCGACCGGGACGGTCCCGATGCCGGAGATGGTGTAGACGTCCTGGATGGGGAGGCGAAGCGGCGCGTCCGTCGGCGGCTCCGGCTCGGGCAGCGCGTTGAGCGCCTCCAGCAGGATTTCGCCGTCGTACCAGCCGGTGTGCTCGGACTCGCTGGCGATGTTGTCGCCCTCGAAGGCCGAGACGGGGATGAACTTCGCGTCCTCCGTGTTGAAGCGGACCTGCGTGAGGAGGTCGTTGACCTCCTCGACGACCTGCTTGTACTCGGACTCGCCGTAGTCGACGAGGTCCATCTTGTTGACGGCGACGATGAGTTCGCCGATGCCCAGCGTGCGGGCGAGGAAGACGTGTTCCTGCGTCTGCGGCTGGACGCCGTCGTCGGCGGCGACGACGAGCACGGCGTTGTCGGCCTGGCTCGCGCCAGTAATCATGTTCTTCACGAAGTCACGGTGGCCCGGACAGTCGACGATGGTGAAGTAGTAATCGTCGGTGTCGAACTCCTGGTGGGCGATGTCGATGGTGACACCGCGCTCGCGCTCTTCGGCGAGGTTGTCCATGACGTAGGCGAACTCGAAGCCGCCCTTGCCCTTCTCCTCGGCCTCTTCCTTGTGCTGTTCGATGACGTGCTCGGGTACGCTCCCTGTCTCGTACAGGAGCCGCCCGACCAGTGTGCTCTTCCCGTGGTCGACGTGACCGATGATCGCGAGGTTCTGGTGCGGTTTGTCCTCACTCATTGTTATCTCACGCGCAGAGGCGCTATATCGGAGCCTTTGGCCGGTGGTTCATAAAACCATTTCGAAAGCTCCTGCACGCCATCCCGACGCCGTCCGTCGATTTGGCACGCGGTGTCACGGGCCGCGGGCGTGTCGGTCCCGGCACGGCCGGCCTACAGTTCGGTGAGCCGACCGACGTCCGCCAGCACCGCCGACGCCGTCTCGGGACCGCCGGCACCGCGCCCGGAGATGTTGAGCCGGCCGGCGTGTTCGGTCTCCAACTGGACGATGTTGCGCGTCCCCGAGGGAGCGAGGGCGGCGTTCTCGGGGACGAGGCGCGGCCCCACGCGGACCGCGCCGTCCTCGACCTCGGCGATGAGCCGGACGGTCCGGCCGTCCTCGCCCGCGAGTTCGAGCGCGCTCCCGGAGATGTCCCGGATGCCCTCGACCGCCGCGTCGTCGAGGGTGTACTCGACGCCGTCGTCGGCCAACACGTTGGCGACGATGACGCCCTTGAGCGCGGCGTCGGTGCCGTCGACGTCGAAGGCCGGGTCCGCCTCGGCGACCCCGAGGTCCTGTGCCTCCGCGAGGACGTGTTCGTAGTCCAGCCCCTCGGCGGCCATCCGCGAGAGCACGAAGTTGGCGGTGCCGTTCAGGACGCCGCGCACGGCGGTGATGTGCTCGGGGTCGAAGTCGGCGATGGTCGAGAGCACCGGCATCGCGCCGCCGACCGTGGCCTCGAACAGCACCGACCCCGCAGACTCGCGTTCGAGGGCGCGTACGTCGGCGTAGCGCTCGGCCACCGGCCCCTTGTTCGCCAACACGACGTGGCGGTTCCGCTCGAGGGCCGTCCGCAGGTGGTCGAAGCCGGGCTGGGCGTCCCCCAGCGTCGTCGGCGTCGCCTCCACGAGAGCGTCGTAGTCGGCCGCCAGCGCGGCCTCGGGGTCGGCCTCGCCGACGACGCCGTCGGTCCGTTTCCGGTCGAGCGCCGCCCCCGTATCGATGCCGCCGGGGTCGACGGCGGCGCTCTGGGAGTCGGCGAAGGCGGTCACCGAGTGCCCGTAGTCGGCGGCCAGTTCGACGACCGAGCCGCCGACCGCCCCCGCGCCGACGACGGCGAGTCTCATAGCTCGCCTCCCGCCGCCAGCGGCTCGATAACTCGCAGGTCCTTGTCCGCTGCGATGTCGCGGACAGTGTTCATCACGGCGTCGGTGGCCCCCTGTTCGGTCGCCAGCCGCAGGCGCGCGCTGGAGACGTCCTCGGTCCCCTCGGGGGCCGACAGCGAGATGTCTGTCACCGTCGCGTCGGACGTTCCCTGAATCCGCGAGAGCGTGTCCGAGAGGTCGGTGTTGATGAGGTGGCCGGTCAACACCACCGTCAGGGCCTCGCTGTAGCGTTCGGCTCCGGCCTGGATGACGTTGATGCCCGCCTCCCGCAGCGCGTCGACGATGCCGTCGAAGCGCTCGGGGGTGGCCTCCAAGTCGACCTCCACGGGGATGTGGCCCCGGGGCGTGACGTTGCCCCGCTCGTGGAAGATAGAGAGGAGGTTCCCGCCGTTGTCGGCGATGGGCCCGAGCGCCCGCAGCAGTTCGCCCGGTTCGTCGACCAGTTCCAGCCGAACTGTGTAGGACCGAACCTCGTCGGTCGAGTCGCTCATCGCCCGCTCACCTCCTGTGGAACGTCTCCGTTCATTATCCGAGACTCATAGCGGCCGCGTATAAGAAACCGTCCGTTCGGCTCCGGCTCAGGGGAGATACCGCTCGTAGACGGTGTCGATTGCCTCGTTGTACGCCTCACCGCGGGGCGACCCCCACGGGTTCCGCGAGAAGTAGTAGACCGCGGCAAACAGCGTCGCGACCCACAGCGCCAGTGCGGGGGCCACGACCAGCCCCCACAGCGCCGTCGACGTGCCGGCTATCAGCGCCGCGACCAGCAGGTCCACGAGTTGGTACAGGCGTCGGCTCATACGGCCCGTTGGCGGCCGAGGAGCCTAAGCGTGTGGGCCGAGGAACGCGAAACGGGCGGAACGGCGACGGGCGTTAGAAGTAGTCGATGGCTTCCGGCAGCTCGGTCTTCATGCCCTTGCGCTCCCGGATTTCCGTCATCTTGTCGGGCTGGAGGTTGTCGGCCATGACTTGGAAGCCAGCGTTCTCCGTGTTCCACGAGGCGCGGCCCTCCGTCGCCGAGCGGATGTCGCTGGAGAAGCCGATCATCTCGTCGACGGGCGCGACGCCCTCGACGACCATCAGGTCGCCCTCTTGGTACATGTCGTCGACGCGGCCACGACGGCCCTGAATCTCGCCGGAGGCGGCCCCCATGTGCTCGTTGGGCACGTCGATGCGGACCTGCTGAATCGGCTCCAGCAGCTTGATGCGGGCGTCGATGAGCGCGTTGTGGACGGCCTCGCGGACGGCGGGGATGACCTGCGCCGGACCGCGGTGGATGGCGTCCTCGTGGAGCCGGGCGTCGTGGAGGCGCAGCAGCGACCCCTGTACGGGTTCGGCGGCCAGCGGCCCCTCGTCGAGGGCCTCTTCGAGCCCCTCGATGACCAGTTCCATCGTCTCGTTGAGGTGCTGAATCCCCTTCGTGTCGTCGATGAGGATGTTGGTGCCGTGGATGTGCTCGACGTTCTGGGAGGTGTCCTTGTCGAGGCCGGCCTCCTGCAGCGCCTCGCGGCGCTCCAGTTCCGGCATGTCCATGGAGGCCTCGCCGAGCTTGATGGTCTCGACGATGTCCTCGCCGAGGGGTTCGATGGAGATGTAGAAGCGGTTGTGGCGGTTCGGCGAGATGCCCTCGACCTCGCGGGACTCCTGCTGGGGGGCCTCGCGGTAGACGACGATGGGTTCGCCGGTGTTGATGGGGATGCCCTGATTGCGCTCGATGCGCTGGCCGATGACTTCGAGGTGGAGCTCACCCTGCCCGGAGATGAGGTGTTCGCCGGTGTCCTCGTTGATCTCGACCTGAATCGTGGGGTCCTCCTTGGCGACCTGCTGGAGCGTCTCGATGAGCTTAGGCAGGTCGTCCATGTTCTGGGCCTCGACGCTCTTGGTGATGACCGGCTCCGAGATGTGCTCGATGGACTCGAAGGGAGTCATCTCGACCGAGGAGACCGTGGAGCCGGCGATGGCGTCCTTGAGACCGGTGACGGCGGCGATGTTGCCCGCGGGGACGCGCTCGACCTCCTCGCGCTCGCCGCCCATGTAGATGCCGACGCTCTGGATGCGGTTCTTGCCGGCGGTGCCCGAGACGTACAGCTCTTGGCCCTTCTCCAGTGTGCCGGAGAAGACGCGGCCGGCGGCGATTTCGCCGGCGTGGGGGTCGACGCCGATGTCGGTGACCATCAGGACGACGTCGCCGTCCTCGTCGACGAGTCGCATCCCCTCAGCGAGGTCGGACTCGGAGTCGCCACGCCAGATGCGCGGGATGCGCATCGGCTGGGCGTCGACGGGGTTCGGGAAGTGCTCACAGACCATGTCCAGCACGACGTCGGACAGCGGCGTGCGCTCGTGGAGCTCCTGGCGCTTGTCGTTTTGCTCCAGTTCCATTATCTCGCCGAAGTCCATCCCGGTGCGCTGCATCGAGGGCATCGAGACGCCCCACTTGTACAGCGCGGAGCCGAAGCCGACGGTGCCCTCCTCGACGGAGACCGTCCAGTCCTCGACATCGTCCATCTCCTCGGTCATGCCGCGGATGAGGTCGTTGACGTCCTGAATGACCGCGAGGAGGCGCTGTTGCATTTCCTCGGGCCCCTCCTGCAGTTCGGAGATGAGGCGGTCGACCTTGTTGATGAACAGCGTGGGCTTGACGCCCTCGCGCAGCGCCTGTCGGAGCACCGTCTCGGTCTGGGGCATCGCGCCCTCGACGGCGTCGACGACCACGAGCGCCCCGTCGACGGCCCGCATCGCGCGGGTCACGTCCCCGCCGAAGTCGACGTGGCCGGGGGTGTCGATGAGGTTGATGAGGTGGTTCTGGTCCTCGTACTCGTGGGTCATCGAGACGTTTGCGGCGTCGATGGTGATGCCCCGTTCCTGCTCGTCTTCTTCGGTGTCCATCGCCAGCTGCTCGCCGGCGGTGTCGTCGGAAATCATGCCCGCACCGGCGAGCAGATTGTCTGTCAGTGTCGTCTTCCCGTGGTCCACGTGAGCGGCGATGGCGATGTTCCGGATGTGCTCCGGGTCGTCCATCAGCGTCTCACATTCTTGGACGATTTTCTTGCGTCGGCCCATTATACAGTTGCGTATCAACAGGAGGGTCAAAAGGATAGTGTTTTGAAAGCGGTGCTGACCGCGAATTCGACCGAATGCATGCGATAAGCCCGCAAGAAACATACGTTCCCGTCCCCTGTCAACGATAGACATGGACGTCCACGTGCGGGGCGGACCGGCCGAACCGTTTCTCGGGGCACGCGACCTCTTTACCACCGAGTACGACCTCGAGATGCCCGTGACAGTCAGGGTGCGGGAGGACCCCGACGAGCGGACGCGGGTCAGCCACGGCGACGACGGTCACCGCCTGACCATCTCCAGACAGGCCGCGACCAGCGCGATGGCCCGCGAACTCGCCCTCCACGAGTTCGCTCACATGCACCGCGACGAGCGGGACCACCCCTCACACACCCAGTCGACGCGGGAGGCCATCTACCTCGCGCTGGCCGGTCGCTCCGTCGAGCGCCGGAAGCTCACCCACTGTTACCAAATAGCCAACCACATGAAAGACGTCTACGCCGACGACGTCTGGATGGGGATGGCCCCCGGCGACAAGCTGGTCCGGTTTCTGGAGGCCAGCCTCGCCGCCGCCGTCGCCGACCGGCCCGCTGACCGCGGCGAGTTGGGGCGTTCGGGCGGCGCGCGGGACGCGCCGGACCCCGTGACCCGCCTGACGCCGGCGGCCGACCCCGACATCACCGCGGTCAACGCGGCGTTCGCGCTGGCGCTGTGTGAGCGCCACGGGCTCGTCGGCGACGACCACCGACTGTACGACCTCGCACACGCGGCCGCGGCGGACGCCCCCGAGGTGAGCCTCGCGGAGTTCAAAGACCACTTCGGCTCGCTGGCCCCCGACCCCGACGAGTCGGAGTTCCGGCAGGCGCTGGTCGACGTGACCCGCGCCTACGCCGTCGGCGAGTCCGGGCGGGCCGCCGACTAGAGCAGCGGTGACGCCACGAGCGCGACGGCCAGCGCTAGAACCGGGTAGTCCCGCCGCGAGAGCGCCATCGCCGGCGGCGTCGGGTTCCACGCGAAACAGCGGGCCCGCAAGGCGACCGAGAGCCGGTCGGCGCGGGCCAGCGCCCGCCCGAGGCCGACCACGGCGATGCGTCGCGCCCGGTCGACGACCGAGCGCCGGTCCCCGCCGCGGGCGCGGACGGCGTCCCGGACCGTCGATAGGTCCCGCCGGAGGACGGGCAGGAACCGAAACGTCAGCGCCACGCCGACGCCCAGCGACTGCCCGAGCCGGCCGGGGACGTGGCGCTGGACGGCGGCCCGAGTCTCCCGGACCGGCGTCGTGCGGACGTAGACCGCCCCGACGAGCAGCACCAACAGCACCCTGGAGACGGCGAGGGTCGCCGGCACCGCCCGCTGGGGCGCGACCCACGGCGGCCCGAAAACGAGCGCCGCCGACAGCGGACTCGCGGCGAGGATGACCAGCACGACCCGGTAGTGCCGGAGGACCGCCACGGGCGAGACGCGGCCGGCCGCCAGCGCGAGCGCGGCCACCCCCGCGAGCGCGGCCAGTCGCGGCGGGGTGGGGCGGGCGAACGCGGCGACGGCGAAACCGACCTGCACGGCGAGTTTCGACCGCGCGTCGAGCCGGTGGGCGAGCGTCCCGCCCGGGGCGTAGGTCAACATTCCGCGTCGACGCCGATGTCGGCCAGTTCCGGGGCGACCGCCTCGGGGTCGCCGTCGGCGACGACCCGGCCCTCCGAGAGGGCGACGACGCGGTCGGCCCGCTCGCGGAGGTCCCGCAGGTCGTGGGTGACGACGACGACGCTCGTCCCGTCGGCCGCGAGGGCGTCCAGCCGCTCCAGCAGCGACCGGCGGGCCCGCAGGTCCAGCCCGGCGAAGGGTTCGTCCAACACGAGGTGGGTCGGCTCCATCGCCAGCGCGCCCGCGATGGCGACGCGGGCCTGCTCGCCCCCCGAGAGAGCGTCGACCCGCTCGTCGGCGCGCCCGGCCATGTCGACGGCCGCCAACGCGTCCGCGACGCGGCGGTCGATTTCGGCCCGGTCGAGGCCGAGGTTCTCCGGCCCGAAGGCCACGTCGGCCCCGACGGTCGCGGCCACCAACTGGTCCCGGGGGTGTTGGAACACCATCCCGACGCTGGTCCGGGCCGCCACGGGGTCGTCGGTCACGTCGACGCCGTCGACCGCGACGGTCCCCGAGTCGGGTTCTAACAGGGCGTTGCAGTGGCGAACGAGCGTGGTCTTCCCGCTCCCGTTGGGACCGACCAGCAGCAGGAACTCCCCGTCGGGGACCGTCAGCGAGACGCCGTCGAGCGCGGTGGCCTCGCCGAAGCGGTGCGTGAGGTCGGTGACCGAAATCATGCGGGCGCGACGGACTGCTCGCGGGCGAGGACGCCGCCCCGAACCAGCGCGAGCGTCGCGACTATCTTGATGACGTCGCCGGGCAGGAAGACGAGCGCGCCGACGGTGGCCGCCTCGGTGAACGGGTAGCCGGCGGAGAGGGCCAGCCACGGGACGCCGACGGCGTAGATGACGGCGATACCGGCCACGAGTGCGGCGGCCTGCACGCCCGTCGAGACCGAGGAGAGCGACCGCGGCTCCAGTCCGCGGTGGACGATTGCGCCGATGACGACGGCCGCCAGCAGGAACCCCAGCAGGTAGCCCCCAGTCGGGCCGAGCACGTAGCCAAGCCCGGCTGCGCCGTTCGAGAACACCGGCGCGCCGGCTACGCCCGCGAGCAGGTACAGGCCGACGGAGAACCCGCCCCAGCGCGGACCGAGCAGGAGGCCGGCGAAGTAGACCCCGAACACCTGAAACGACACCGGGGCCGGGAGGCCGGGAATAGGTATCGAAACGTACGCGAACGCCGCCGTGAGCGCCGCCAGCACCGCGGCCAGCGAGATGTGTTTGACCGCCTCGTCGCCGACGAGGTCGACCGACTGCGTCGAAGCCATACCCGTGGCTGTGTCGTCAACCGACAAATAGAACACGGTTTACGAGGCCGGGGAACGGACCCGCGGGTAGAACGTTCGAGAGCGAGAACGGACCGCAGAGAGAGCGAGAACCGCTCAGCGAGCCGCGGCCGCGACGCGCTCTTTCTCTTCTTTCTGGTTGACGGCGTAGGTGCTCACGTCGTCGTTGGCGGCACCGACGAGCTGGGAGGCGAGCGCCTCCGCGGCGTCGGTGGTCGTCTTGAAGGAGTCGCCGTAGACGCCCTCGGCGAGGAACTTCAGGGCCTGATCGACGCGGCGCTGGGGCGCGACGTCGACGGCCTTCGGGACGGAGATGCCGCCGTACTTCAGGCGGACGGTCTCCTCGCGGGGAGCGCTGTTCTCGACGGCCCCGACGAGCACCTGCACCGGGTTCTCCTCGGTGCGCTCGTGGACGATGTCGAAGGCGTCCTGGACGATGGCCGTGGCGAGTTGCTTCTTGCCGGTGTTCTCGTCGGTCTGCATCAGGCGGTTGATGAGCCGCTCGACGATGCTAATCTCGCTTTTCTTGAACTGCTTGTCCGTGTGCCGGCCCATCGTGTGGGCGATGGGGGTGACGGTGATGTAGCGCTCGGTCGAGGGGTCGCTGAACTCGATGTCGTCGACGGACCACTCGCCGAACAGTTCGGCGCGCGTGCCCTCGTCGTCGGTGCCGGCCGGTGCGTCGGGTTCGGGGGAGTCTTCTGTACTCATGATTAGCGGACGGGTTTCTCGGCGTTACCGCGGACCAGTTCGATGAGCGAGACGCCGTTGACCTTCTCGACCTTGTAGTTGACGCCGGAGAGGTCGCCCATCGCACGACCCTTGGCCCCGCCGATGCCGGCGATGGTGACCTCGTCGTGCTCGTCGATGAAGGAGATAGCGCCGTCACCGGGGCAGAAGGCGGTGACCTGCTTGCCGTTCTTGATGAGCTGTACGCGGACGCACTTCCGGATGGCGGAGTTGGGCTGTTTGGCCTCGATGCCGACTTTCTCCAGTACGATGCCACGTCCCTGTGGCGCGCCCTCGAGCGGGTCGGACTTCTTCCCGAGCCCGCGCTCCCGGCGCGCGTAATCGGAGTCGGACCACCGGTGTTGCTGGCGGTCCTTCTTGAGTTTGCGAGCGGCGTATTTGCCGTTTGCCATAGTACACGCCCGTATCCTGCCGAGACACTTAAGCATCCTCTTTCGGAGCCGCAGGGCCGGCCGCGTGTGGCGCGCTGTGGCACGCCGCCGCCCGTATTCACACCTGATAACGGGAGAGTAGCGTTTACAACAGCGGTCCAGAAATCACCACCAACCGAGCAGAGAGCCTACATGAACGCAGCCTCACTACTTCCTGACTGGATTCGGCGGAGCTACCTCCGCAAGTTCGCCCTCGCCGTGGCGACCATCGCTATCGTCGTGACCGCGGCCGGGTTGGTAGCCCAGAACTCTATCGGGAGCGAACTGACCGAACAGCGAAACAACGAACTGGAGATAACGACCGCACAGGAGGCTCAGTCGCTCGAAAGCTGGCTGGAACAGCAGTATCGGACGACGCGGCTTCTCTCGAATCACTACTTCGTCGCCGACGCGACGGCGACGCGGGCGGAGGCGACGTTCAACAACGAGAAGGGGCGGTTCAACGGGACGGTCCACGCCATCAACTACGTCTCGGCCTCGACCGACCGCATCGAGCGCAGCACGGTCTCGGGCTACCGAAACCGGACACTCGACGACTTCGGCATCACGTGGCAGCGCGGGACGCTGGTACTGTCGGGCAACGACGACGTGGCCCGGTCGTACGTCTTCGAGAGTGACGGCCACTACTACATGGCCTTCGCCAGTTCCATCCCCCGGAAGTCCTACATGACGGTCGTCTTCTACAACGTCAGCGCGCGCTCGGACCGGTTCAGTAACTCCATCGAGGGCGGCGAGACGTACGTCGTCGAGACCCAGAGCTCCCGACAAGAGGTGTTGTTCGCCGGCAACGACTCGCGCATCTTCGACCGCTTCACCGGCGAGACCGAGGACGGCATCCTCGCGTCGGCGTCGAACGGGACGACCGGTATCACGCGGGCCGGCGGCTCCGTTTACAGCTACGCGCCGGTGTCGTCGTCGGACTGGGTGGTCGTCAAACAGGCCCCGGCGAGCAACGCCTACGCTGTCCGCAATCAAGTCCGGTTCGACCTCTTTGTCCTCATCGGGCTGGCGCTGGTCGGCTTCGTCGCCTTCGGCGCGTTCGTCGGCCGCGACATCCGGAACTCGCTGACGACGGTGGCCGACCGCGCCGAGGCGCTCGCGGACGGCGACATCGACGCCGACGCCGAGGCCAGCGAGCGACTCGACGAGATCGGGCAGGTCGAGCGGGCCTTCACCGACATCCAGTCGTACCTACGCACCGTCGCCGACCAAGCCGACGCGCTGGCCGCCCAGCAGTTCGACGACCCCGCGCTCGACGAGGACGTGCCCGGCCGCCTCGGGGAGTCGCTGGAGACGATGGGCGACGACCTCGAAGGGTTCATCGACGAGATAGAGACCGCCAAGGCCGACGCCGAGCAGGCTCAGCGGGAGGCCGAGCGCCTCGCCGACTCGCTCGAACGGCAGGCCGAGGAGTTCTCCGACGTGATGCGGACCGCCGCCGAGGGCGACCTCACCCAGCGCCTCGACACCGACGCGGACAACGCGGCGATGCGGGAGATAGCCGCCGCGTTCAACGACATGCTCGCCCAGCTGGGCCAGACGGTCGTCCACATCCGCGAGTTCGCCGAGGACGTGGACGGCTCGGCCGACCAGATAACCGCGAGCGCCGCCGAGGTCCGCGAGGCCAGCGAGGAGGTCAGCGAGTCCGTCCAAGAGATAGCCGACGGGGCCGACCGGCAACACGAGAACATCCAGCAGGCCGCCGACGAGATGTCGAACCTCTCGGCGACCATCGAGGAGGTCGCCGCGCAGGCCGACGAGGTCGCCGAGACGGCGAGCGAGGCCGCCGAGGTCGGCGAGACCGGCAGCGAGCGCGCCGCGGAGGCGATGGACGTGATGAACGACATCGAGCGCCGCGCCGACGAGACCATCGACCGCGTCGAGGCGTTGGACGAGGAGATGGCGCACATCGGCGAGATAGTCGACCTCATCGACGACATCGCCGAGCAGACGAACATGCTGGCGCTGAACGCCTCCATCGAGGCCGCCCGTGCCGGCGAGGCCGGCGAGGGCTTCGGCGTCGTCGCCGACGAGATAAAGCAACTCGCCGAGGAGACCGGCGAGGCCACCGAGGAGATAGCGACCGTCATCGGCGACGTGCAGGAGTCGACCGACGACGCGGTGACCGACATCCGCGAGATGGGCGACAGCGTCTCCGAGGGCATCGAGACCGTCGACGACGCCATCGACTCCCTAGAGCGCATCGTCGACCACGTCGAGGCCGTCGACGACGGGATGCAGTCCATCAACGACGCCACCGACGAGCAGGCCGCGACCACCGAGGAGACCGTCGCCATGGTCGACGAGGTCGGCTCCATCAGCGAGGAGAGCGCCGCCCAAGCCGAGGACGTGGCCGCCGCGGCACAGCAACAGACCGCGACCATCAACGAGGTGACCGACAGTATCGCGTCGCTGTCCGGACAGGCCGCCGACCTCCGTGAACTGCTCGGACAGTTCGACGTGGCGACCGACCAACAACACGGCGACACGGACGTCTACGACCCCGACGCGGCGGCCACCGACGGTAGCGGCGACTGAGGCTGTCAGCGTTCGCCGGCCGTTCGCCGGCTGCGGGATACGAAACGTCGACGCTCCGACGGCGACGGGGCCGCCGTCGGTGAGCGTGGCCGAGAAGTGAGTGCCGGCCGCGTCAGGTCAGTTCGATGCCGTCGATGTCGAAGTGCCGCTTCGCCAGCCGGCGGGCGGCGTCGATGTTGCGGCCGTCGGTGCCGATGGCCGCGCCGCGGTCGGCCTGTGCGACCTCGACGTAGGCGACGGTGTCGCCGTTCTCCGAGACCGTGACGTTGTACACCGCGGCGGGCGCGAGCGCGTTCGCCACGAAGTCGGCGGCCGTGTCGGCGTCCTCGACGAGCTTGACTGGCCGGTCGAGTCGCTCCTCGACGGCGGCGACTGTCTGCCCGCCGGGACCGATGGCGTCGGCCATCTCGCCGCGCTTGACGAGATAGACCACTTGGTCGTGGTCGTCGTCGATGACGCAATCCCGGACAGTGACGTCTGCCTCGTCCTCGAAGAGAGCGACCAGTTGTCGCGCCTCGTCCGAGATTTCGATCGCCATCGCTAGTCCTGACTCGCGCCCATCCGGAGGTCCACGTCGCCCGTGCCGAGCTTGATGGGCTTGCCGACGATGACGTTCTCCGTGACGCCGTCCAGTTCGTCTATCTCGCCGTGGATGGCGGCGTCGAGCAGGTGGTTGACCGTCACCTCGAAGGCCGCGCGGGCCAGCACGGAGTCTTTCGACCCGGAGATGCCGTGGCGGCCGATGGACTCGATGCTCCCCTCGTTGGTCATGATGTCCGCGACCAGCATCAGGTGCCGGACGTTCACGTCGTCCAGCCCCTGCTCTTCGAGGGTGTTCATCGTCTCGTTGATGAGCGTCTCGCGGGCCGCCTCGATGCCGAGGTTGCGGTGTATCTCGTGGATGTTGTTACACGTCGTCCGGGAGGCGTCGACGCCCTCGATACCGAGCACGTCGCCGAAGGCCGACCCCTCGGTGTAGAGGACGAACTCCTCGCCCTCGTCGGTCTCCTCCTTGCGGATGACGACGCGGGTGATGTCCTCGATACCCTTGAAGACGATGTCGCGCAGTTCCTCGACCAGTTGGAGCAGGTCGCGGTACGAGGGCTCTTCGGGGCCGAACTCGATGACCGTGCCGGTCTGGCGCGCCCCCACGCCGAGGTTCGACTCGATGGTCTCGGCTATCTCCTCGGCGACTTCGACGGGGTCGGCGACCGTGGGCCAGCGCTCCAGTAGCGTCTCCTCGTTCAGGTCGATCTGGACGAGCATGTCCGCGACGTTCGTCGAGATGTCGCCCAGCGCGAGTATCTTCGTCGCCTCTATCTTCCAGACGACCTCGTGGGCGCGCTCGCGGTCCTCGGCGTACTCGTCTTCGAGGTGGACCGTCATCATCGGCGTGTCCGGCGTCTTCCGGGCGTCGACCAGTTCGATGAGCCGCGGGAGGCCCTGCGTCACGTCGATTTCGGCGACCCCCGCGTAGTGGAACGTGTTCATCGTCATCTGCGTCCCGGGCTCCCCGATGGACTGGGCCGAGACGGTGCCGACGGGGTCGAGCGGGTCGACCCGCGTGTTCTTGTAGCGGGTCTCGACGGCCTGTGCGACCTCGTCGGCCTCCTCGACGGTGGCCTCGCGGTCCTCGAGCGTGCTGTACACCTCGTCTTTCAGTCGTCGGGGAAGCTCCGTGTCCTCGACGACGGCCTCGATGTCGTCGGATACGTCGTAGGCTGTCATCTCAGTCGTCCCCCTCCGCCATCCACCAGTCGTCGGCGTGTTCCGAGAGGTTGGTGCGGTTGTCGCGCTGTCCGAGGAAGCGGTCCCGCTCGGAGGTGTCGTCGAACTCCTCGTCGAGCACGCGGTCGGCGATGGCCTCCACGTCGACGGCGTCCTCGTCGTCGCTGGAGGAGACGTTCACCGGCGAGGTGCCGTCCTCGCCGAACTCGAACTGGACGATGGTGTCGGAGGTGTCCCGGACGGTGCCGTCGTACTGCGTCTCCAGTTCCGACAGCGCGTTGATGAGCCGGCGCTGGAGGTAGCCGGACTTGGAGGTCCGGACGGCCGTGTCGACCAGCCCCTCGCGGCCGCCCATCGCGTGGAAGAAGAACTCCTTGGGGTCCAGCCCCGAGCGGTAGGAGGCCTCGACGAAGCCGTGGGCGTCCGCCGAGAGGTCGCCCTCCTCGAAGTGGCTGAGCGTGCGGTTCTCGTAGCCGCGGTTGATGCGCTCGCCCCGGACCGCCTGCTGGCCGACGCAGCCGGCCATCTGGGTCAGATTCAGCATCGACCCGCGGGCCCCGGACTCTGCCATGATGACCGCGGGGTTGTCGTCGCCGAAGTGGTCCTCGGCGATGTCGCCGGCGCTGTCACGCGCCTTGCCCAGCGTCTGCATTATCTTCATCTCCAGCGTCTCGTCGACGGTCCGGCCCGGCAGCGATTCGAGGTCGCCCCGCTCGTAGGTCTCGATGAGTTCCTCGACGCGGTCGTAGGCGTTGTCGATGGCCTCGTTTATCTGCTCCTCGGCCGCTCCGGGGATGGACTCGTCGTCGATACCGATGGAGAACCCGAAGTGCATGATAGAGCGCATCGCCAGCGCGGAGACCTCGTTGACGAGGATTCGCGCGCGGGTCTTGGAGTACTCCTTGGCGATGGTGTCGACGACCTCGCCGCCGAACGCGCCGACGGCGTCCTCGTCGATGGTACCACTCGCCATCTGGCCGTCCTCGACGGTGACGGTGTCGCCGGCCGAGGACGTGAACTCGAGGTCGAGGTCGTCGGGCAGTAGCTCCGAGAACAGCGAGCGCCCGGTCCAGTACTCGTCGCCGGCGTCGTCGACGCCGTCGGGTTCGGGTAGCTCGTCGATGCGGGTCGCCCGCAGCAGGTCCAGCGCCTGCGTCTCGTTGAACTTCGGATTGGTGTGGGTCAGCAGGTACGTTCCGCTGATGTGGTCCTGAATGGCCCCGATGATGTTCTCGCCGAAGCGCGGCGAGAGCATCTGTTCCTGCACGCGCATGAGGACGCGGGCCTCGGCCCGGGCCTCCTCGTTCTGGAGGGCGTGCATGTTCATCTCGTCGCCGTCGAAGTCGGCGTTGTACGGCGGGCAGACCGTCGTGTTCAGCCGGAACGTCTTGTACGGCATCACAACGACCTCGTGGGCCATGATGGACATCCGGTGCAGCGACGGCTGGCGGTTGAAGATGACGATGTCGCCGTCGACGAGGTGCCGGGAGACCTCCCACCCGGGCTGGACCTTCTCGGCCAGCTCCTCGCAGTTCTTCTCGGTCACCTTCAGCCGGCGGCCGTCCGGTCGGCGGACGTAGTTCGCGCCGGGGTGCCCCTCCGGCCCGTTGGCGACGTAGCGGCGGGCTTCGTCGAGGTTGCGCTCGTTGACGTTCATCGTCTGGGTCATCTCCGTCGCGACCCGTTCGGGGACGCCGACCTCGTTCAGCGACAGCGTCGGGTCCGGCGAGATGACGGTCCGGGCCGAGAAGTTCACGCGCTTCCCGGAGAGCGAGCCCCGGAAGCGGCCCTCCTTACCCTTCAAACGCTGGGAGAGGGTCTTCAGCGGCCGGCCCGAGCGGTGTCGGGCCGGCGGCGTGCCCGAAATCTCGTTGTCCATGAACGTGGTGACGTGGTACTGGAGCAGTTCCCAGAGGTCCTCGATGATGAGCTGGGGCGCGCCGGCCTCGCGGTTCTCCATGAACCGCTGATTGATGCGGATGATGTCGACCAGCTTGTGGGTCAGGTCGTCCTCGGAGCGCTGGCCGTTGTCCAGCGTAATCGAGGGGCGAGCGGTCACCGGCGGCACCGGCAGCACCGTCAGAATCATCCACTCGGGCCGGGAGCGGTCGGGGTTCATCCCCAGCACCTCGATGTCCTCGTCGGGGATGTCCTCGAACCAGTCCCGGATGTCCGAGGGCATGAGCTTGTTCATGTCCTCCTCGGTGAGGTCCGCGTTCAACGCCTTCTCGATGGCCCGGCGGTCCTCCTGTCGGGGCCGGAACTCGCCGCTGAGAATCTCCTGCACGCGGCCCGCGTCGATGCCCGTCTCCTCGGCGAGGTCGGTCGGCGAGACGGCCTCGTCGGCCTCCTCCATCGCCGCGGCGATGCGCTCGGGGTAGTCCGCGGCCAGCACGTCCTGCACCTCGTAGTAGGTCGTGGGCTTCTCGTGTTTGATGTCGTACTGCTTCTCGCCGCAGAACGGACAGCGGTCCTTCTTGCGGGCCTGCCGGATGGCGGCCTTCGTCACGTCGTTGAGGTCGCCTCCGAGGTCCCGCGTGCGACCGAGGCGGTCGGTGAACTCCTCGCGCTCGCGCTCGTCGAGACAGAGCCGGGAGCAGTCCCGACAGGTCCCCCGAAGCAGGCGACGGATGAGCTTGGCGAAGCCGACGTGGATGACCGGCGCGGCCAGTTCGATGTGGCCGAAGTGGCCGTTACACGACCCGGAGTGTTTCCCGCAGGTCTTACACTCCAGTCCGGGGTCGATGACGCCCAGCCGCGGGTCCATCAGCCCCATGTCGATGGGGAAACCGTCGTCGTCGTAGGTGTCGGCCGTGATGACCTTCGTAGCCGACATCTCTCGGTACTCCTCGGGGTCCATCAGCCCGAAGCTGATCTGCCCGATGTCCTTGGGTGTCTGTTGGGAGCTCATCTATACTGCGTCCTCCAGTTCGATTCGCGGAGCGATGCCCAGCGCCTTCATCTCGTCCAAGAGGAGCTTGAACGCGTAGGACATCTCCACCTCGTGGATGTCCGTCTCCTCTTCGCAGTTCGGGCAGTAGACGCGCCGTTGCTCGACGTTCTCGACGGCGGTCATGCCACACTGCCCGCAGACGTTAATCCACTCGCGGTCGGACTCGTCGAGCAGGCGCTCTTTGAGCGCCATCGCCGCGCCGTGCCCAATGAGCACGTCCCGCTCCATCTCGCCGACGCGGAGGCCACCCTCGCGGGCGCGCCCCTCGGTGGGCTGGCGGGTCAGCACCTGCACCGGCCCGCGCGAGCGGGCGTGCAGCTTGTTCGAGACCATGTGGTAGAGCTTCTGGTAGAAGATGTCGCCGACGAATATCTCGGCCTCGATCTTCTCGCCGGTGACGCCGGAGTACATCGTCTCCTTGCCACTGGAGTCGAAGCCGTGGTCCTCGAGCGAGCCCCGGAGCCGCTCCTCGTCCTCGCCGGTGAAGGCGGTGCCGTCGACGCGCCGGCCCTCCAAGGCCCCGACCTTGCCGCCGATCATCTCCAGAATGTGTCCGACGGTCATCCGGGAGGGGAGCGCGTGGGGGTTGATGATGAGGTCCGGGACGACGCCCTCCTCGGTGAAGGGCATGTCCTCTTGGGGCGCGATGTGGCCGACGACGCCCTTCTGGCCGTGGCGGCTGGCGAACTTGTCGCCCAGTTCGGGGAT
The DNA here is from genome assembly GCF_055632455.1 of Haloarcula sp. MBLA0138. NCBI lineage: Archaea > Methanobacteriati > Methanobacteriota > Halobacteria > Halobacteriales > Haloarculaceae > Haloarcula > Haloarcula sp. MBLA0138. The sequence goes on from NZ_CM145746.1 coordinate 2,253,388, forward strand.
GCGTTCGTCGCGCACCGAGACCTTCGAGAGCTTCGAGCCGTCCTCGCCCTCCATCAGGGTCACGGTGTCGACGACGCCCGATTCACCCGAGCGCATCGTGACGCTGGTCTCGCGGCGTTTCTGCGGGGAGAGCCCGCCCATGTCGTCGGGCTCTTCGAGGAACCGCGGCGGCGAGGTCTTGCCCAGCAGGACGGCGTTCTCGCCGACCTTCGTCTCGGGGTTGACCAGCCCGTCGTCGTCGAGGTGGGTGTACGCCTCCTCGCCGCGAGCGCCCCGAACTTCGTCGTCGGGCATCTCGAAGCGGTCCTCCTGACCGCCGGGGTAGCGTCGTTCCTCGCCCTCGTAGGTGCGGAAGAAGTGCGAGCGCGAGAGGCCGCGGTCGACCGACCCTTGGTTCATCACGAGCGCGTCCTCGATGTTGAACCCCTCGTAGGACATGACGGCGACGACGAAGTTCTGTGCGGCCGGGCGGTCGTCGTAGCCGATCTGCTCGGTGGTCTGGGTCTTGACCATCGAGAGCTGGGGGTAGTGCAGCAGGTGCTGGCGGGTGTCCGGGCGGATGCGGTAGTTCGCGCTCGGGAGCCCCAGCGACTGCTTTATCATCCCCGACCCCATCGTAATCCGCGGGCTGGCGTTGTGCTCGGGGTAGGGAATCATCCCGGCCCCGATACCGAACATCAGCTGCGGGTCGACTTCGAGGTGCGTGTGGTTCTCGGTGAGTTCGGTCTCGTCGACGCCGACGAGGATGTCCTCTTCCTCCTCCGCGTCGATGAACTCGACGACGCCGCGCTCGACCAGTTCCTCGAACTGGAGTTCGCCGGACTTGACCTGCTCGACCTCGTCGTCGGTGATGAGCGGGTCGCCGTCCTCGACGACCAGCAGCGGGCGGCGTGCCCGGCCGGCGTCGGCGTTGATGATGACCTCGTCCGTGCGGTCCTTGACCGAGACGTTGACCATCTCGGAGACGTCCCCCCGTCGGCGGGCTTGTCGGACCTGTTCGGCGAGCTGTTCGGGGTCGGGGTGTGTCCCGACCAGACTACCGTTGACGTATACCTTGGCTTCTCGTCCCTGACTCATGTTAGTCGTCCGCGGGCTGCTGTTCGATGGACTCGATACCGGGGATGCCCTGAACCCCCATGTCGGCGAGCTCCTGTTTGAGACCCTGTGCGTCCTCGACGTCCTGTGACAGCTCCATCGCCTGCGCGAAGTTCTTCACCAGTCCGCAGTTCGGACCCTCCGGCGTCTCGGAGGGACAGATGCGACCCCACTGGGTCGCGTGCAGGTCCCGGGCCTCGAAGTGCGGCTGCGAGCGCGAGAGCGGCGAGCGCAGCCGGCGGAGGTGCGAGAGCACCCCCATGAAGTCGGTCCGGTCGACCAGTTGGGAGACGCCCGAACGGCCGCCCACCCAGTTCCCGGTGGCGATGGGGTGTTCGAGGCGCTCGGTCAGCACGTCGGACCGAACGACCGTCGAGACCGACAGCTGACGGTTGCGCATGTTGGCCCGCTCGAGCTGGTACTTCACGTCCCGGGCGAGCTTGTTCAGCGCCGTCCGGAACAGGTCGGTCATCAGGTCGCCGCTGACCTTCAGTCGCTTGTTGGCGTAGTGGTCCTTGTCGTCGGCCTCGCGCCGCTCCAGAGCGAGTTCGAAGCAGGCCTCGGCCATCCGGCAGAGATAGTAGGCCTTGTTGATGCGGACCTCCTCCTCGTCGACGCCGTCCTCGTGGAGGTGAGGCAGGAGGTAGCGGTCGATGACGTAGTTGGCGCGTTTGAGCTGGTAGTTCTTGCCCTGCCCGGAGGCGACGCGCTGGCCCAAGTCCTCGATGGCCTCCTCGGTCGTCTGGACCTCGGCCTCCTCTAGGTTCTCCAGCATGAACTTCACGATTTCGGGGTCCTCGCTCACGCGGTGGACGATCTCCTCGTCGGACTCCAGTCCGAGCGCTCGGACCAGCGTGACGAAGTTGATGCTGCCCGAGACGGAGGGGAACGAGACCTCCAGCAGTCCGTCGCGGGTCCGCTCACAGAGGACGAGCGCCCGGTACCCCCGCCGCTGCGAGAAGGTCTTGGCGACCTGCACCTCGTCGCCGTACTTGGTGTCGTACTCGGCCAGAATCTTGTTGGGCGCGAGGTCCTCGCTGGTCATCAGCACCCGCTCGGAGCCGTTGACGATGAAGTAGCCGCCGGGGTCGGCCGGGTCCTCGCCGATGTCGATGAGTTCCTCGTCGGTGAAGCCGGCGATGTTGCACTTCTCGGAGCCGACCATCACCGGCATCCGGCCGATTTTGGTCTCGGTGCGGTCGAGCACCTCCTCGGGCTCTTCCTCGCCGCCGCGGACGATGGCCATCTCCATGAAGACCGGCGCGGCGTAGGTGATGTTCCGGAGGCGGGCCTCTTGGGGGTAGAGCAGTTCCTCGCTGCCGTCTGCTTCCCGCACCCGCGGGGTGACGACGCGAACGTCGCCCAGTTCCACCCACACCGGCTCCTGTCCCTCCTTGTCGCCGATGTCGGTGTCGATGGTCTCCTTCTCGTCGACGACCTGTTGCATCCCCCGGTCGAGGAAGGCGTTGAACGAGCGGAAGTGGTGTTCTGCGAGCCGTTCCTTCGCGAAGTACTCGCGCGAAATCGCGCGTCGGTCCTGTGTGTCCATTATTCTACCACCAGTCGATAGACAACTGCGGTGTCGGTCGTGCGTGAGTCGCGCTCGATTCGGACGACGTCACCGATCTCCGCCGCGTCGGGCAGCGCGGGGTCGGCGCGCTTTATCTTCGGGAGGTCGGTCTTCGTGATGTCGTACTCGTCGAGCACGGCCTCGAGGTCGGCCTCGTCGACGACGCTGTGGTCGGGAACGAGTTCGTGTTGGCTTACATCTACCATGTGTGTGCGTGGGGCCTGCTGCTGGAGAAGGTGGCTGTCACGAGATACTACAGCCTCGTATTGTCGGCAGGCATATAACGCTTGCCAAGTCGGTCTGCTGTGGCTCTTCGACACCCCACGGGACCGCGAGAAGCGCACGTCGTGGGATGGGCTCTCGTACCAGCCGTTTGGCCGAGCGCCCGTATAGAGTTTTGGGTCCCGTTACGAGTGACCATCACAGGGCGGCCGCCTTTGGAAAGTCTTAATACCAGCACCGGGATACGAAGAAGTGCAGCGAACGCAAGCCCGGATGGTGTAGTGGCCCATCATACGACCCTGTCACGGTCGTGACGCGGGTTCAAATCCCGCTCCGGGCGCTTCTTCGAACACGAACTTGCGAGCGACGGGTTTCATCGCGTCGCGTCCCGTGTGGTCGCTGTGCGTTCGAGAGGGGTCTGAGCCCTGTCAGTCGCGCACAGCGAAGCGAGCACGTCTGGCTCCGGTTCAAATCCCGCTCCGGGCGCTTCTCTGATTTCGGTTTCTCAGCGAGGCGTCTCGTCGCCGAGCGACTCCCGAAATCAGTGTGTGACTGCGAGGGATTTGAATCACGCAAACGCGAGCGACAGCGAAGCGTTTGCCCGGGTTCAAATCCCGCTCCGGGCGCTTCTTCGAACACGAACTTGCGAGCGACAGGTTTCATCGCATCGCTATCCCGAGTCGCTGTGTGACAAGCCACACAACGTCAGAGACCCGTTCACGGAGTCGTCCGGCCGACGCGCGGCGACAGACTGTTTAGTGGCGGCGTCCGAGACGCTGGCATGGACGACGTGGACGGCGAGGAGATGCCGGGGGCCATCGTCGAGGCGTTCCTCGAACGGGAGGAGGGCGTGCGAGCGCTGTTGGAGGAACTGGAGAAGCTGACCATCGAGGGGCGACACGACGAGGTCCGCGAGCGGGTGCGCAACCTCGCTGACAGCGACGAGTCGGTGTTCTACACGGTGGCGTTCAGCCTGACCAACTCGCGGCAGTTCTTCGGCGACGTGGAGGCCCAACTGGACGTGACCGCGGCCGACCGGCTCCGGGACCTCGCGGAGACGTATCCAGCGCTGGCCGAGCCGTTCAACATCGTCCGCACCGAGCGGGCGGAGGACCGGCACAACCCGGTCACGGACACGAGCTACACCGTGACCTACCACCGCGAGGTGGAGTCGCCGATGGTGACCTACCGGCCACAGTCAGGCCAGCAGACGCTGTTCGAGTCCCGCGGGACGCCCAGCGAGGTGTTGCGGACCGCGACGGACCTCGCGGCGGCGACCACCGACGCCTTGGAGGTGGCGCTGGAGGAGGACTACTCGGTCAACACCGAGGAGTTGAGCGCGCTCATCGACCGCCGCGAGGAACTGGAGACGGAGCTGTCGCGGCTGCGCGACCAACTCGACGAACTGCGCCGGACGCCGGTCGAAGACGACGGGTGAGAGCGCGCTCGCGCCCACAGCGCCCGACGACGCCCCGGAACCCACCGGCGTTGCCACAACTGGGGCGTTTATGTACCCCGACTCGAAAGGACCGGTAGATTTCGTATGGGACTGGACCGACTGGGCGACCAAGTGGAGAAGGAGAGTCGGGACGTGACGATTCTGGCGGCGGTCATCGACCACGGGCCGATAGGCATCGTTCGGCTCTCGGAGGAGACCGGCGTCCCGGAACACAAGGTGCGGTACTCGCTCCGGATGCTGGAGGACGACGAACTGATACAGCCGACGCCACAGGGTGCGATACCGGCCGACGACGTGGCCGACCGCGTGGCGCGCATCAACGAGGGCATCGACGGACTCGTCGGCCGGCTGGAGGAGCTGAAAGACGTGACGCCGTCGGTCGAGGCGGCGGAGTAGGGCGGCGGTAACGGTTTTGCGGCGGCGGTCCGACCGCGACGCATGGAGGTCGCACTCGTCAGTGACACGCACATCCCGTCGCGGGCCGCCGAGATTCCGGCGACGTTCCGCGAGCGAATCGCGGCCGCGGACCACGTCGTCCACGCCGGGGACTTCGACTCGAAGGGGGCGCTGGCGGACCTGCGGGGGCTGGCGGCGGACCTGACCGCCGTCGCGGGCAACACCGACCCGCGGATGGGGCTACCCGAGCGGGCGTCGGTGACGCTGGGCGGAGTCACGTTCGTCGTCACTCACGGGACCGGGGCGCGTCGCGGCTACGAGGACCGCGTCGCGGCGGCGGTCCGGGCCGAGGCCGACGACGAGGCCGTCGGCGTCGCGGGCCACACTCACGAGGTGTTGGACACAGTCCACGGCGGCGTGCGGCTGTTGAACCCCGGGAGTGCGACTGGGGCGTCGCCGGCCGACGGGGCGACGATGCTGACCGCGACCGTCGACGATGGTGACCTCGACGTGACGCGCCACGAGGCCTGAGTCAGGGCGCGTCGGTCGTCGCCCCGGACCGGAGGCGGGCCAGCGCCCACAGGCAGACGGCCGCGCCGACGAGCGCGAGGACGGTCCCGGCCGGGCGCAGCAGATGGTCGGGGAGCCGGGCGACCGCCGGCGGGACGGTCGCCGTCGGGACCAACAGGTACCGCAGGCCGAGACCGACGACGACCAACAGCCCGCCGACGGCGTAGTCCCGGCGGACGGCGGCGGTCGGCGTCGCACCGGTTAGCGTGCGGGCGAGGTGGAAGACGAACAGCAGTCCGGCAGTCGACCCCATCGCGTGCAGCAGGACGAAGGCGGCTAGACGGGCGTCCACGCCGGTGTTCGGGACCAGAGGCGCAAAACGGCCGCGGTCGCGGAACCGGCGCTTGTTGCCACCGTCGGCCCGGCTTGCAACTAACGGACGCCTTTTTCCGGTGGGGTCGAAAGCGGGGGTATGGACGTCTCCGCAGTCACGGGGCTGCCCGAGGTCCGCCCGGGCGACGACGTGGCCGAACTCGTCGCCGAGCGGGCCGACCTGCGGGACGGCGACGTGTGCTGTGTCGCGAGCACCGTCGTCTCCAAGGACGAGGGGCGGCAGGCCGACCTCGACGACTTCGAGCCGGGCGAACAGGCCCGCCGGATAGCCGCCGCCGTCGGCGAGGCGACCGGCGAGGAGAAAGACCCCCGCTTCGCGCAGGCGGTCGTCGACGAGAGCGAGGAGGTACTCGTCGAGGCCCCGTTCGTGCTGGCGGTGACCCGCTTCGGCCACATCACGGTCAACGCGGGCATCGACCGGTCGAACGTCCCCGACGCGGACCTGCTGCTGTTGCCCGCAGCGCCGACGGCCAGCGCCGAGCGCATCCGGGCCGGACTGCGCGAGCGCACCGGCGCGGACGTGGCCGTCGTCGTCACGGACACCTCCGGGCGGCCGTTCCGGCTCGGCCAGCGCGGCGTCGCGCTCGGCTGGGCCGGCCTCGCCGCGGCTCGGGACTGGCGCGGCGAGCGCGACCGCGACGGGCGGGAACTGGGCGCGACGGTGCAGGCGGTGGTCGACGAACTCGCGGCGGCGGCGAACCTCGTCACCGGCGAGGGCGACGGCGGGACCCCGGCGGCCGTGGTCCGGGGGTTCGAGTTCGGCGACCACGGCACGAGCGACGACCTGTTCCGGTCGCCCGACAGCGACGTCGTCCGGCAAGCACTCCGAGAGTGGTCACATGTACGCGATTGAACTTACTCCCGAACACCCGGTCGCACAGCTCGCAGAGTTCGCGGTCACCGCCGAGGAGAGCGGCTTCGACGGCGTCTTCGCCAGCCACCACTACAACAACCGCGACCAGTTCATGGCGCTGACGCGGATGGCCGCCCGGACCGAGAGGGTGGCGCTGGGGCCGGGCATCGCCAATCCGTACGAGACACACCCGGTGACGCTGGCCTCGCGGGTGGCGACGCTGGACGAAGTCAGCGACGGCCGGGCCGTCTTCGGCGTCGGGCCGGGCGACAAGTCCACCCTCCGCAACCTCGGCTTCGACCACGACGACGCGCTCCGGCGCGTGCTGGAGACGTTCAAGGTCGCACAGCGGCTCTGGGACGGCGAGCGCGTCGACCACGACGGCACCTTCCGGGCCGACGACGCGGGCCTGAACTACGACGCGGGCGAGATTCCGGTCTACGTCGGGGCACAGGGGCCACACATGACCCGGATGGCCGCGAAACACGCCGACGGCGCGCTGTACAACGGCTCGCATCCCCGCGACCTCGCGTGGGCCCGCGAGCAGGCCGACGAGATGGCCGACGAGCGCGTCGCCGACGGCGAGTTCGACCTCTACGCGTACGCCAGCGTCTCCGTCGCCGAGGACGCCGCCGCGGCCCGCGAGGCCGCCCGGCCACCGGCGGCCTTCGTCGCCGCCGGGTCGCCGCCGCCGGTATTACAGCGCCACGACATCGACCCCGAGACCGCCGAACACGTCGGCGAGCGCATCTCGGCCGGCGAGTTCGACGCGGCCTTCGAGGCCGTCACGGAGCGGATGCTGGACGCGTTCTGTATCGCCGGAACGCCCGAGACGGTGGCCGAGCGGACCGAAGCACTGCTAGACTACGCTGACGGCGTGGCCTTCGCCTCGCCGCTCGGGCCGGACATCGAGACGGCTATTGCTCTGCTTGGGGCGGCGGTGACCGACCGCCAGAACCGATGAGTACCGAGAGCGCGGCCCCGGCCGAGAGGTAGCCGAAGACGGCGACGGCGGCGGTCGTCAGCAGCGCGCCGACGGCGAGCATCAGCGCCGCGAGCGGGTCGTTGAGCGCTACTCTGGCGAACTGCGACGGCATCTCGACCAGACTGGTGAGGAGTTCCGACAGGAGTGTCTGCATATCGTGGCGTTCGTCACCGGGTCACTTCCACCTTCCGCTCTCGGTCGAGTCACGCACCTATTTGCCGCTGCCCGCCCGAGATGTGGGTATGTCCGACGACGCCTCGCTCGACGACTTTCTCGGCGAGGATGCGGCTGACGGCGACGAGGACGCGGCAACGGCCGACGGGGACGAGAACGGGACGGTCGAGCCGGCGACGACCACCTACGCGTGGACCGGCGAGGGCGCGGCCTGTGCGGACTGCGGCGGGGCCGCGACGCGCCGGTGGACACAGGACGGCCGGCTCGTCTGTCCGGACTGCAAGGAGTGGTAGGGGCGGCGCGCGGCCGTGTACGGCGTGGACCCACCCAGCAGAGTTACGTGTGCGCGCAACCAAAATGGAACGCACGGACGGACGCGCAGCGTGGGTGAGCGACCGGCAGGCGCGAGGTGCGGCGTCGGCTCCGTCCCGGTCGCTCGGCGCGCACCTCGACAACCCATGACAGACACGGACACTTCACGCGGTCACCGCTCGGACAGCGCCCGCCACGACGCGACGCGCGTCGCCACGCGGGTCATCGAGAACGTCGAACAGGTCATCGTCGGGCACCACGACGAGATAGAGCACATCGTCGTCGGGCTGTTGGGCCGCGGGCACGTCCTGTTGGAGGACGTGCCCGGCGTCGGGAAGACGATGCTCGCGCGCTCGGTCGCCGCCTCCTTCGACGGCGAGTTCAAGCGGGTGCAGTTCACGCCGGACCTGCTGCCGACCGACGTGACCGGCGTCAACGTCTTCAACCAGAAGACACAGGAGTTCGAGTTCCAGCCCGGCCCCATCTTCGGCAACGTCGTGTTGGGCGACGAGATAAACCGCGCGCCGCCAAAGACCCAGTCGGCGCTGCTGGAGGCCATGGAAGAGGAACAGGTCTCCGTCGACGGGACGACCCACGGGGTGCCGACGCCGTTTACCGTCATCGCCACCCAGAACACCGTCGAGCGGAACAAGGCCTACGACCTGCCGATGGCCGAACTGGACCGGTTCATGATGAAGCTCCATCTGGGCTATCCCGACGCCGACGAGGAGACGGCGATGCTGGGCGAGGTGGTCGGCCACCACCCCATCGAGGAGCTATCGGCGGTGGCGACGCTGGAGGAACTGCGGGCGGCCCGGGAGACGGTGGCCGAGGTGACCGTCGAGGAGCCGATTCGGGCCTATGCGACGCGGCTGGCGGGCTACACGCGCGAACACGCCGAACTCGGGGTGAGCCCGCGCGGGAGCATCTCGCTGTTGCGGGCCGCACAGGCGCGGGCGGTGCTGGACGACCGGGCGTACGTCGTCCCCGACGACATCCAGCGGGAGGCCCCGGTCGTGCTCCCCCACCGAATCCGGACCGGCGACAGCGAGCGAACGGCGACCGCGCTCGTCGAGACGGCGCTGGAGACGGTCGACGTGGAGTGAGATGAGACCGACATCCCGCGGGCTGGTCGTCGGAGCCGTCGCCATCGTGGCCGTCGCCGTCGGCACGCGGTACGGCCAGCCCGGACTGGACGCCGTCGCCGGCCCGCTGATAGCGGTACTCGTGGGCGCGGTCGGACAGGTGCTGTGGACCGGGGAGCCACGCGTCGAGCGGTCGTCGCCCCGGCGCGGGTTCCCCGGCGAGCGCCGCACGGTCGAACTGACCGTCGCGGGCGGGGGCGTCGCCCGAGTCGCCGACCGTCTCCCCGACGGCGTCACGGGCGACGCCGCGACCGAGGTCTCGCTGCCGGCGACGGTGCGCTACGAGGTCACCTACGCCGGCCGGGGCGAGAAGCGGTTCGGGCCGGTCGACGTGACCGTCACCGACGCGCTGGGGCTGGTCAGCCGCTCGTACACCGTCGACGCGACCGACGACGTGCTGGTCTACCCGCCGGTGTATCGCGTCGGCGGCCCGGAGGCCTTCGCCCGGACGCTGGCCCCCGACGCCGAGGACCGGCAGGCCTTCGACAGCCTGCGCGAGTACGTCCCCGGTGACTCGCTGCGGGACGTCCACTGGAAGTCAAGCGCCAAGCGCGACGACCTGCTGGTCAAGGAGTTCGCCGACCGGCGCAGCGACCGCGGCCTGCTGGTGGTCGGCGACGCCGAGGAAGGCCACGCCGACGAGATGGCGGCGGCGGTGGCGACCGTCGCGGTGGCGGCGCTGGAGAGCGGGCTGGCCGTCGGCGTCGCCGTCCCCGGCGGGCGCGTCGACAGCGGCTTCGGTGACACCCATCGCACGCGCGTACTGGAGACGCTGGCCCGGACGCCCGACGGCGACACCGGCCGCGGCGACGACGCGGACGTGTACGTGCGGGCCGACGGCGACGGCGTGACGGTGCGCGTCGCCGGCCGCCGCCGGCCCTTCGACGACGTGACGGCCGGCCGCGAGAACCCGCTCGCGGGGGAGGGCGCGGCGTGAGCGTCGCCGACCGCGTCCCGGCACTCGGGGCCGTCGACCGGGGGCGGTTGCTCGCACTGCTGGCGGTGGCGCTGGCGCTTGGCGCGCCGCTGCGGACGATGTACCACCTCATCGACGTGGTCGGGTCGCCCCGGCAGTTCCTCGTCGTGACGGCGGCGGCGCTGGTCGCGGCGACGCTGCTGGCGCGGGCGGTGCGCCCGCGGGTGGCGGTCCCGCTGGGGGTGCTCCTGTTCGCCGGCGGGCTGACGTGGTACGTCCTGAACCTCTCGACGAACCCGTCGGTCGGCGCGCTCGTGGCCGACACGGCGTCGCTGCTGACCGGCCGCCGCCTGCTCCAGATAGCGAACGTCCGGCTGTGGGTGGTCTCGTTCGCGCCCGCGCCGGTGTTCCTGACGTGGTACTTCGGCCTGCGGCGGTGGTACGGGACCGCGGCCCTCGTCGCGGGGACGGCGCTTGGCTTCTTCGTGCTGACGACGGACGCGACGCTGTTGACGACGCTGCTCGGCGTCGTCGGCGCGGCGGCGACGCTGGGGCTGGGCGACGCCGAGCGCCGGGCCGAGGCGCTGACCGGGGCCGAGAGCGTCGCCGTCCTGCTCGCGGTGATGATAGTCGTCCCCTCGGTCGCCGCGGCCGCGCCGCTGGGGCTGGGGTCGGTGCTGTCGCTGTCGGGCACCGGGGAGACGCCGACCGTCGAGGGGAGTCTGGTCAGCGCCGACGAGTCGCTGACCGTGCAGGGCGACATCAGGCTCTCGCCGACGGTCCGGTACACCGTCCAGAGCGACGAGCCTCGCTACTGGCGGGCCGGTAGCTACGACCGCTACACCGGCGACGGGTGGGTCCGGACGGGCAACGCGCGGCCGTACCGTGGCAACAGGCTGCGCGGGCCGCCCGGCGACACCCGCACCGTGCGCCAGACGTTCGAGGCCGAGTCCGCCATCGGGACGGTGCCGGCGGCGTGGCGGCCGGTCCGGTACGACGGCGCGGTGAACGTCAGCGTCACCAGACAGGGCGGCCTCCAGCCAGACGAGACGGTGTCGGCCGGCGACAGCTACCGCGTCCGCAGCGAGGTGCTGGTCGCCACGCCCCGACAGCTTCGCAACGCCAGCGCGGACTACCCGCCGGACCTGCGCGAGCGGTACACGCAACTGCCCGAGAGCACGCCCGCCCGAGTCGGCGAGCGGACGGCGACGCTGACGGCCAACGCGGAGAACCCCTACGAGACGGCACTGGTCGTCGAGCAGTGGCTCCGCAACAACAAGGCGTACTCGCTGGAGGTCGACCGACCCGAGCGAAACGTCGCCGACAGCTTCCTCTTCGAGATGGAGCGGGGCTACTGCGTCTACTACGCGACGACGATGGTGACGATGCTACGGACCCAAGACGTGCCGGCCCGCCTCGTCGTCGGCTACACGTCCGGCGAGCGGGTCGACGAGGACCGCTGGGTCGTCCGGGGGCTGGACTCCCACGCGTGGGTCGAGGTGTACGTCCCCGAACAGGGATGGGTCCGGTTCGACCCGACGCCGAGCGCCCCGCGCGAGGAGGCCGAACAGCAGCGCATCGCCGAGGCCCGGGCCGCGAGCGACCCCTCGGTCGACACCGGCGAGACGGGCAACGGGAGCGGCTTCACCGAGACGCCCACCCCGACGCCGCCGCCCCTGACCGAGACGCCGGCCAACGGGACGACGGCCACCCCGACGCCGACGCCCACGGAGAACGGCACCGTCGGGACGCCGACTGTGCCGGGCGGGACGAACCCGAGCGACGGCGACTCGGCCGTGACCCTCCCCGAACCGCCGTCCCGCGAGGAGGCTGCGCTGGGCCTCGTCGCCCTGCTGGGGCTCGCGGCCGGTGCCCGCCGGACCGGCGTCCTCACTCGCCTGCGCCGGGTCGTCTGGGTGCGCTACCAGCGCCGCCGGGACCCGGCGGCCGACGTAGAGCGGGCGTTCCAGCGGGCGATGTACGCCCTCGGCCAGCGGCATCGACCGCGCCGGCCCGGCGAGACGGTCCGTGACTACCTCGACGCCGTCGACGCCGACGAGTCGGTCCGGCGGCTGGCGTCGCTGCGCGAGCGCGCCCGCTACGCGGGGACGGTCGACGAATCGGCCGCGGACGAAGCGGTCGATATCGCCGACAGCGTCGTCTTCGACCGGTAGGGGGCGTCTCGCGGGTTCGGCCTCCCGACAGTGTTTAATAGGTTGATTTCGTACGGGCCGATGTAATGTCGGAAGTCTGCTCGACGTGCGGGCTGCCTGAGGAGCTCTGCGTCTGCGAGGACGTCGCCAAGGAGTCTCAGGAGATAACTATCCGCATCGACGAGCGCCGTTACGGGAAGGAGGTAACGATTATCGAGGGATTCGACCCGAAAGACGTCGACATGGACTCGCTGTCCTCGGACCTCAAGTCCAAGTTCGCCTGCGGCGGCACGGTCGAGGACGGACAGATAGAGCTCCAAGGCAACCACACCGGTCGCGTCGAGGACTTCCTCCGCGACAAGGGCTTCAACGTCGCCTAACCTCCGCCCACACGGTTCTGCGGTGCCAGTGACCCGCTCGTGAGTGCCGACCGCGGAGTCAGTTGCTGGCCCCGCCGTCGGTCGACATCGAGGCCTGTCCGGGCGTCTCGGGGGTGGCTCCGGTCGCGCCCCCGGAGATGGTGAACCCGGAGAGCAGGTCCCTGAGTTCGTCCGCGCGGTCGGCGAGCGTCTCGGCTTGGTCGGTCACCTCCGAGAGCGACGCGGTCTGTTGCTGGGCGGCGGCCGAGAGGTTGTTGGACTCGCCGCTGACCTCGGCCGCGTCGTCGGCGACGGAGTCGACCATGCTCGCGACCTCCTCGGTCGAACTGGCTTGGTCGTCGGTCGCCTCGCTTATCTCCTGAATGCTCCGGTTGGCCTCGTCGACGTTCTCGGCGATGTCGTCGAGGGCGGCGAGGGCGTCCTCGATGGTCGCGGTGCCGGAGGCGACGCGGTCGCCCATCTCTTGGATGTCGGTGACGGCGGTCGAGGTCGAGGACTGTATCTCGCCGATGAGCGACTCGACTTCGCCGGTCGCGTCCGCGACCTCGGCCGAGAGTTGCTTTATTTCGTCGGCGACGACGGCGAACCCCTCGCCGGCTTCGCCGGCCCGGGCCGCCTCGATGGAGGCGTTCAGCGCGAGGATGTTGGTCTGGTCGGCGATGTCGTTGATGAGTTCCACTATCTCGCCGATCTCCTGAATCTCGTCCGCGAGGGACTCGATTTCGGCGATGGTCGTCTCGGACTTGTCCTCGATGGCGCTCATCTCGTCGACGGCCTCGGCAGCGGCGTCGCGCCCGTGTTCGCCCAGTTGGGCGGTCTCCTCGGACGCGGACGCTATCTCGTCGGCGGAGGCCGCGACCTCCTCGACGGTCCCCGAGAGGCTCTGCATCTCGCTGGCGACCGTCTGGAGCGTGTCGGACTGGGACTCCGCGTCGGCGGCGATGTTCTGGGCGGAGTCGCTGACCTGCTCGCTCGCGCGCTTGCTCTCGTCGGTGCTGGCCGTCACCTCGTCGCTGGAGCCGGCCACGTCGTCGGCGAACGAGCGGATGTGCGCGACCGTCTCGTCCAGTTGGTCCATCATCCCGTTGAAGCTCTCGGCGATCTCGGTCATGGCCTCGCTCTGGCTGGCGGGGGCCATCCGCTCGGTGAAGTCGCCGTCGGCGGCCCGCTGCATCGTGTCACTGAACGCCGTCGCCTTCTCTTGGAGATGGGTGTTCAGTTCCTCGGCGGCGGTGCGGGCCCGCTCGGCCTCCTGCCGGGCGCTTTCTGCCTCCTCTTCGGCCGCCTCGGCCTCGCGGCGTCGCTTCTCGGCCTCGTTGCGCTGTTGCTCGGCCTCCTGTCGGCGCGCCGCGGCCTCGCGCTGGGCGTCCTTGAGGTCCGCGACGGTGGAGATAGACCCCGTCGCGGAGATGGCGACGACGCCGACGAGGACGGCCAGCAACGACGTGCTGAGCGCGTCCATCAGCGGGCCGGCGACGCCGAGCCACTCGAGGAAGACGACGCCGGTCCAGAGGAAGCCGATGCCGCTGGCAAAGGAGAGGTTCACCCAGAGGCCGGACTCCAGCGTGGTGTCGCGGTACGTCTTGACTGCGAGCACCGTCGCGCCCGCGTAGGCGATGACTGCGAGGAAGTCGACGGCGACGATGAACGCGCTCACGGGTCGGCCCCCGCTTCGACCGGGGCGTCGGCGTCGTCGGCCTGCCCGACGCGGTCCTCGTCGAGGACCCGTTTGCGGCGGAGGTACGCCGCCGCGAAGAAGGCCACACCCGAGCCGAGCAGCCCGACGACGTGCTCGGTGTAGTTGAGCACGCCGCCGAGGAACAGGTTCTCGAGGTTGGTCGCCAGCGTGGCGACGACGAGCAACACGTAGCCGACGACGAACCACTTCGACTGGTCGCGGTACTGCAGCAGTATCGGCACCAGCCCGACGAGTGCGACGAGGGGTAACACCGCCTTGTGCGGGTCGAGCGCTGACAGTCCGGCTATCATACCTCAGAGAATCTATAACCTTTATTGATAAAGTAAACGGCCGAGTTCTCTCGTGTGATAACGAGTCGCACGAATCGGGGACGGACCACGTCCGAGAGCGCGGCCCCGTCGGGTGGCGAGCGTGATTTACCGCCCTCGACGGACGGTTTTCCCCGCTCACGCAGCCCTCGTCAGTGTCGCCGGCCACCGGGACGGGGGAGCGAAACAGTAACATGCCAAAAGACCGTTATAATACACAGCGATGGGTCAGGGTTCTCGGCGGTCCGTACTGGTAGTGACCGGGGGCGCGGCGACGGCCGAGCTCGGACCCGAGCTCGCCGAGCTACAGGCGTCGATGACGCTGCTGTCGGACCTGCCGGCGCTGTTCGACGAACTGACGACCGCGACGTACCACTGTCTCGTCCTCCCGCCGGCGGTCGACGGACACGCCGGCGTCGACATCGCGACGGGCGTGACGAAGCTGTTTCCCGACCTCCCCGTCGTCGTCGGCGTCGACGCCGACCCGGTCCCGGAGGGGGTGGACGTGCGCGCCGTCGACGCGGGCGAGGGGTACGCGAGCCGCGTCGTCGAGGCCGTCGCGGACGCGCTCGACGGCGACCCGCCGGCCGTCGCCGGCCGGCCGCCGTCGCCGATGGAGACGCTGTTGCTCTCGCTGTTCGACGGGATGAGCGACCACCTCTACGCCAAGGACGAACTGGCGAGACACGTCCTGATGGGTCGGGGGTTCAACGAGCCGACCGACCGGGTCGGGCGCACGGACCGCGAGGTCGACGAACTCGCGGACGAACACGGCGAGGCGGCCTACCGCGACGAGATGGACATCCTCGACGGCGACACGGACCACGTCGACGTCGAGGAGATCCACGACCACGAAACCCGGTACGTGCGGACGCGGAAGGTGCCGTGGTACGACGCCGACGGGGACGTGCAGGGACTGGTCGGCCTCACCGAGGACATCACCGCCCACAAGACCCACGAACACGACCTCCGCCGGCAGCACGAACGGATGGTGAAAGTCGCCCACGTCGTCGCCCACGAGTTCCGCAACGAGCTACAGATAGCCCACGGCCGACTCGAACTGCTCGACGACGACGTGGAGACGGACCCCATCGAAGCGGCGCTGGCCCGCATCGCTTCGCTCGTCGATACGGTCGTCGAACTCTCGACGCGGGAGTCCGGCCGACGGGAACGGACGCCCGTGTGGCTCTCGCGGCTCAGCCGCGAGGTCTGGGACACGCTGACCGAGACGGATGCGGCGCTCGAAATCGTGTCCGACGCCCGCGTCGTCACCGACCAAGAGTCCGCGAGCCTGCTCCTGCAGTTCCTGTTCCGGAACGCGGTCGAACACGGCGGCCCCTCGGTCACGATAACCGTCGGACGGACCGAACGGGGCTTTTTCGTCGCCAACGACGGCGCGGGCATCACGGCGGACCCGCCCGAGCGGGTCTTCGACGCCGGCTACACGACCGACGACGGCAACACCGGCTTCGGGCTCCACATCGCGCGGGTGATAGCACAGGAACAGAACTGGTCGCTCTCGCTGACGAGCACCGACGACGGCGAGGTCCGGTTCGACATCGGGAACGTCGACCTCCGGGAGTGAGCGGGCCAGCGAGACCGGACGGGGCCGGGGTCAGAAGAACTGGAACAGGTCGTCGCGGCCGGCCTCGTGGAGGTGGTGGCGCACGGCCTCGGTCATGGCGTCGACGTTCCCCCGTTTGGCGGAGATGGGAGCGACGGTCTCCTGCCACTGCTGCCACGGAGGGTGGAGACCGAGGCGCTCACAGAGGGCGTTCAGGCGCTCGTCCTCGTCGTCGACCTTGTCCATCTTGTTGACGGCGACGACCGGTTCGACGCCCACGTCCCGCAGGAAGTGGAACATCTCCACGTCGTGGGGCACCTCGTCGGGGCCGGAGTGACGGTCGATGATGTCGACGACGCTCTTGCCGTCGACGACCAGCACGCCGACCAGAATCTCGTCGGCGTTGGCCTCGACGTACCGGACCACGTCGGTCTTGATGCGCTCGCGGACCTCTTCGGGAACGCCCTTCATGAAGCCGAAGCCGGGGAGGTCGGTCAGTACGAAGTCGGGGCCGGTCCAGTCGTAGTGGTTCGGACTTCGCGTGACGCCCGGTCGCTGTCCGGTGTCGAAGGTGTGGCCGGTCAGTTCCCGCATCAGCGTCGACTTCCCGACGTTGGACCGGCCGACGAGCACGACCTCGCTGCCCCGGTCCGGGCGCGTCTCGAACATGCCGACCCGTAGGTCGCCGAGGGGCAAAAGCGCGTCAGTTCGGACCGCCGCGGCTACCACCCGGGTTTTTGCCGCCAGCCGCCACACGGGAGAGCGTGCGACTGGTACAGGTCACCATCCCGGCCGGCAAGCGCGAGGCGGTACTGGGCGTGTTGGACGAGGAGGGCATCGACTACGTCGTCACGGACGAGACCAGCGGCCGGGAGTTCACCGCCGTCGCCGAGTTCCCCTTACCGACCAACGCGGTCGAGCCGATACTGGCGGACCTCCGCTCGGTCGGCATCGACGACCAAGCCTACACCGTCGTCGTCGACGCCAGCACGGTCGTCTCCCGGCGGTTCGAGGCGTTAGAGGAGCGCTACGCCGAGGAGGAGGACGAGGACCGCATCGCCCGGGAAGAACTGACCTCCAAGGCACAGGACCTCGCGCCGACGCTGTCGACGTACTCGGTGATGACGCTCGTCAGCGCGGTCATCGCCACCGCGGGCCTGCTGTTGGACTCGCCGGCCGTCGTCGTCGGCTCGATGGTCATCGCGCCGCTCATCGGGCCGGCGATGGCCGCCAACGTCGGCACCGTCGTCGACGACCGGGAGCTGTTCGTCCGCGGCGTCAAACTGCAGGTGTTCGGCCTCCTGCTGGCGGTCGGGAGCGCGACCGCCTTCGCCCTGCTGGTGCGCTATGCCAACCTCATCCCGCCCATCGCCGACGTGACGACGGTCGGGCAGATACGCGAGCGGGTCGCCCCGGACTTCCTCTCGCTGGCCGTGGCGCTGGGTGCGGGCGCGGCCGGCGTCGTCAGCCTCACGACCGGCGTCTCGACGGCGCTGGTCGGCGTGATGATAGCCGTCGCGCTCATTCCGCCGGCCGCCACCGTCGGCATCGGCATCGCGTGGGGCCAGCCGCTCGTGAGCCTCGGCTCGGGCGTCCTCCTGCTCGTCAACGTCCTCTCCATCAACCTCGCGGCGCTGGTGGTGCTGTGGTACAAGGGGTACCGCCCGGAACACTGGTTCCGCGAGGGGGAAGCCCGCTCGGCGACCGTGACGCGAGTCGGCGTCCTCGTCGCCGCGATTCTGGTCCTGTCGGCCTTTCTGGGGGGCGTCACCTTCGACTCGCTCCAGCGGGCGACGACCGAAGAGGACGTGCGCGCCGCCGTCGGCGGGGAGGTCGACGCTCCCGCGACCGTCCTCGACGTGGAGGTGACCTACACCAACACCGCGGTCTTTCAGGACCCACAGCGGGTCGTCGTCACCGTCGGACTCCCGCCGGGGACCGACCCGCCCAGCCTCGTCGGGCGCGTCGACGCGGCGGCCGACGACGCGGCGGGGGCGGACGTCGCGACCGAGGTGCACTACGTCACCGTCGAGCGCAGCGCGTGACGCTCAAACCCCGGTTTGAGCGTCCGACGTGCTAAATACCGACGGCCGCGTCGGAGCGAGCATGGAGACGAAACCACTCCTCGTCGCCGGCGTCCTCGCCGTCGCGCTCGTCGGCGGTGCGGGCTTTGCCCTCGCCGACAACACCGCCGTACAGACCGCCGAAAACGCGACCGTGAGCGTCAGCGCCGACGCACAGGTCGACCGCGCGCCCGACCGCGCCGTCGTCACCGTCGTCGCGGTCGGCCGGGGCGACACCGCCGCCGCGGCGCGGGACAACGTCAGCGGGTCCGACGACGCCGTCGTCGACGCGCTGGAGAGCGAGGGGGCGACGGTCACCTCGTCGAGCTTCCGCGTGACCCCCGAGTACGAGTACAGCGAGTCGGGCCGCGAGCAGGTCGGCTACGTCGCCACCCACAGCGTCGAGGCCGAGACCGACGACGTGAACCGGACCGGCGCGCTCGTCGACGCCGCCGTCGACGCGGGGGCCGACCGCGTCGAGGGCATCTACTACGAACTGAGCGAGACCACCCGGCAGGACGCACGCGAGGCGGCGCTGACCACCGCGATGGAGCGCGCGCGGACCGACGCCGAGACGGTCGCGGCCGTCGAAGGACAGAGCGTCGGCGACGCCCTCGACATCCAGACCAGCGACAGCGGGCGCTACGTCGTCCGCGCGGAGGCGGCGATGCCGACGGCGGCCGACGCCGGCGGGAGCACGACCATCGAGCCGGGAACGGTGACCGTCGACGCCAGCGTGCAGGTGACCTACCGGCTGGACTGAGCGCCCGGCGGAGCCGAACCGAACCGTCCGACAGAACTGAACCGTCCGACAGAACCGAATCGCTCCCCGCGTCCGGGGTCCGCTCCGCGACGCGCCGTCACTCCTCGTCGAAGGGGAGCTCTATCTCGTAGCCGACGGCGTCGACGGCGGCGTCGAGGACCGCCTCGACGTTGTCGCCCTCGGCGACGCTCATGTAGTGGTCGGCCTCGACGTCCGTCGAGCGGTCGCTCTTGTTGGCGACGGTCAGGACCGGTACGTCGAAGCGCGCGGCGATGGCGTCGCGCAGTTCCAGTTGGCCGGCCAGCGGGTAGCCACACTCCTCGCTGGGGTCGACGACGACCAGCACGGCGTCGGCGAGGTGTTCCAGCGCGCTGACGGCCTGTGACTCGATTTCGTTGCGCTCCTCTGGGCGGCGGTCGAGCAGGCCGGGCGTGTCGACCAGTTGGTAGCGGATGCGCTCGCGCTCGACGTGGCCGACGCGTATCTGCGTCGTCGTGAACGGGTAGGCCGCTATCTCGTTGTCGGCGCGCGTGACCCGGTTGACGAACGAGGACTTCCCGACGTTGGGGGAGCCGGCGACGACGATGGCGGGCTCGTCGGGCCGGATGTCGGGCAGTCCCTTCAGCGCGTTCCGGGCCGTCGAGACGGCGTGGAGGTCGTCGGCGACCTCCTCGACCACGTCGGCGATGCGGGCGAAGGCCTGCTTGCGGAGCTTCCGTGCCGTCTCGGTGTCGCCCCGGACGACGCGGCTCTCGTACTCCTGTCGTATTTCCCCGGTCTTGCGGCCGGCCCACGTCACCTCCGAGAGGTGCTGTTTCAGCGCGTCGATGCCGCCCGTCTCGGCGGGGTAGGCGTCCGAGAGCACGGCGTCGGCCAGTTCCACGTAGAAGGGGTCGAGGTCGTCGATGGTCGGCCACGCCGTCACCACGTTCTCCAGATTGTCCGACGCGATGTTCGAGGCCGTCATCAGCATGGACTGCTGGGCCTCGGTGCCGTCTTTGGCCTTGCCGGCCCGCGACGCCCGCGAGAACGCCTTGTCCAGAAGCTCCTCGGACGTGGGCGTGGTCGGCAGGTCCTCGAAAGGATGGCTCATTACGGCCTCGTAGACGGCCACAGCGTAAAAACGCGTCCACTCGGACCCCCCGTGACAGGGCGGGCCACGGCGTGGCGCGAGCCACGCTTTTCCGGCTCGCGCCCCGACCCCCGGTATGGCACACATCGACGCCAGCGAGGTGCTGCCCAACGAACACGTCCGGGAGATGGTCGCCGAGGGGCGCGTGACCCAACTGCACCGCGGCCACAAGTACGCCGACGAGGGCGACACGTTCGCGGTCGACGGGGTGACCGTCGCGGTGACCGACGTGACCCGGCGGACGCTAGGTGACCTCACCGACGAGGACGCCCGCCGCGAGGGGTCGGAGGACTTGGCGGCCTACAAGGAGCGACTGCGGCGGGTCCACGACGAGTTCGAGTGGGACGACGATAGCGAGGTGGTTCGCCACCGGTTCGAACTCGTCGAGGAGTGACTCAGAAGCCCCCGTAGCGGAGGTAGACCATGTCGGCGATGAGCAGGAGTTGGACGACTCCCTGCAGGCCGCCGAGCATGGCGTTTTGCTTGCCGATGGCGGAGATGACGCCGGCGTCGGGCGCGGCGGAAGTCATCTCCCTGTAGATGCGAACTTCGCCGGGCATCAGGAAGCCAAAGCCCTGCACGGAGAGGATAGTGACCAGAACGAGGGCGACGACGATGGCCGGCGCGGTCATCTGGAACGCGCCGATGGTCGTCGCCACCCACGCCAGCGACCCGACGGTGCCGACGGCGAAGGCGGCCTGCCAGCGCCGGTCCGACCACGCGTTCAGCCGCCAGCCCAGCAACAGCAGGATGGGGACGACGTTGGCCGCGGTAAACAGCGGCAGCCACACCCCCGAGTGGGGGAAGACGCCGAGTCGGAGCGCGAGGGAGATGCCGCTGGCGATGGTGAGAAACGCCATCGACGGCAGGAAGAAGGACGTCTTCGGGGTCAACCGCTCGAAGACGGCGGCGCTTTGCTCCTCGTCGAGGCCGCCGATGACCGGCCCGAGGACGGCACCCATGAAGACGTCCGTGCCCGTCCAGAGCAGGCCCGCCATGACGTGGACGTAGGTGTGTTGCTGTATCGACGCGACCGTGGTCGCGTAGGCCAACGCGAGAACCGAGACCGCGACGACGCCGACGGCGAAGGCCGGGTTCGCTCGCTGCCCCAGCCCCGCAACCGTGCCGCGGACCGTGGCTGCGCTCATGGGCCGGCCCTCGCCCCACGGCGGCTTAGTTCCACCGACCGGGGCGAGATTGGGTGGCTGTGACGGTGCCGTCCGCCGCACATCACCGGCCCCGCGTATCCGTCTACCGGCGCTCGGCCAGTTCCGCCCGCAGGTCGTCGAGGTCCATCCCCTTCATCGAGAGGACGACCAGCAGGTGGTAGACGATGTCGGCGGCCTCGTGGGCGAGTTCCTCGCTGTCGTCGTCTTTCGCGGCCAGAATCAGTTCGGTCGTCTCCTCGCCGAGCTTCTCCAAGACGGCGTTCTCGCCTTTCTCGTGGGTGAACAGCGAGGCGGTGTAGGAGCCCTCGGGCAGGCGCTCCTTGCGGTCCTCGACGACCGCGAACACCTCGTCGATGACGTCGGCGGTGTCGTCCGGCGTGTCGCTCATACCACAGGGTCGCGGGCCGACCCCTTCAGGCCGTCGCTACGACTCGACGCTGTCGAAGAACGCGAGGTCGTGGATGCGGGAGTCGGGCGTCAGTTCCGGATGGAAGGAGGTGCCGACGACGGGGCCGTCCCGGACCGCGACGGGGCGGTCGTCCCACGAGGCCAGCACCGTCGCGTCGCTCCCGACGTAGTCGATGACGGGCGCGCGGATGAACACCGCGGGGAACGGCTCTTCGAGGCCGGTCACCGACAGCGGGGCCTCGAAGCTGTCCCGTTGCCGGCCGAAGGCGTTGCGCTCGACGGTCACGTCGACGAGGTTCAGCGGCTCGACGCGGTGGTCTTGGGCGTCGGTCGCGGCGACGATGAGGCCGGCGCAGGTCGCCAGCACCGGCTTCCCGGCCTCGGCGTGGGCGACGATTTCGTCCGCGATGCCCTCCCGGTGGACGAGCCGCGAGATGGTCGTCGACTCCCCGCCCGGCATGAGCAAGGCGTCGCAGTCGGGGACGATACCGCGTTCGCGTATCTCGACGACCTCGGCGGTCTCGTCGTGTGCCTCGGCCGCGCGCTCGATTGCGGCGGCGTGCTCGGAGACGTCACCCTGCACCGCGAGGACCCCGGCCCGGAGCGTCATGGCACCGAGTACGCGGCCGACGACGAAAAGCCCCCCGTCTCGACGGCGGGCCGGCTGTGGCGAGCCAAACCGTTAGGTGACGGCCGACCGAGGCCGGAGTATGGACAGCCGTCAGCGTGACCCGGTGGAGGCCAACGCCGACCGGTCACAGGACCTCTACGAGATAGCCGACTGGGAGGCGCGGTCGCGGCTCGACCGGCTCGTACACTCGCTCGACCGGCTCGTACACTGGCTCTACTACGCCGGGTTGCGGGCGGCTCGTATCCTCGTGGTGCTGGCCGCCATCGGCATCCTCGTCCTGCAGTTCGCCGTCGGGAGCCTCGGGGCCGTCGCGGACCAGCCGATCTTCGCCGGGATGGCCGCGCTGTCGGCGCTGCCGGCGCTCGTCTTGGCCGGCTACGTCTGGCGGGCCGACGTGACGACGCCGGAGCCGCTGACGCTGCTCGTCGGGACCTTCCTGCTCGGGGTGTTGTTCGCCGGCTTCGCCGGCCTGCTCAACGTCTTCCTCGGCGGGCCGGTACAGGCGCTCGGCTCCGGGTTCGGCGTGGTGCCGTTCGCCGGACAGGTGGTGTTTTTCTTCCTCGTGGTCGGCCCGGTCGAGGAGAGCGTGAAACTGCTCGCGGTCCGGCTGTACGCCTTCCGGGACGACCGGTTCGACGCGGTCATCGACGGCGCGGTGTACGGCGCGGTCGCCGGACTTGGGTTTGCGACCATCGAGAACGCCATCTACATCGCACAGAACACGGAGATGGTAACCGGGGCGTTGCAGGCCATCGACGAGGGGAGCGGTATCACGGCGGTTCGGGCGCTGGCCGGCCCGGGCCACGTCATCTACTCGGCCTTTGCCGGCTACTACCTCGGACTGGCGAAGTTCAACCCCGACGACGCCGGCCCCATCGTGCTGAAGGGCCTCATCATCGCGGCGCTCATCCACGCCGTCTACAACACGCTGTCGAGCCCGGTGACCGCGATACTGGCGGGCGTCTACGACGTGAACTTCCTCGTGGCCTTCTTCGGGTTCGTCGTGGTGTACGACAGCGTCTTCGGCCTGTTGCTGCTGCGGAAACTCTCGAAGTACCGCGCGGCCTACGACGAGGCCCACGCGGCCGGTGACGGCGCGAGCTACCGGTCCGAGCTGACCGAGTTCGACCCGTAGCCAGACGTGGAGCGGTCGCGTTCGGTGACACAGCGACCGCTCGGTGACCGTACGGCCGCCTAACAGAGCTGTTCGACGTACTTGGCGATAACGTCGACTTCGAGGTGGACCGGGTCGCCGACGGACTTCGCCGAGAGCGTCGTCTCGTCGTAGGTCGTGGGGACGATAGCCACGTCGAAGGCGTCCGCGCGGCGGTCGGCCACCGTCAGCGAGATGCCGTCGACCGTAATCGACCCCTTCTCGACGAGGTAGTCCCGCTGGGCGTCGGGCAGCGAGAAGGTGAACGTCCAGTCCTCGCCCTCGGACTCGATGCCGACCACCTCGGCGGTGGCGTCGACGTGACCCTGCACGACGTGGCCGTCGAAGCGGCCGTCGGCAGGCATCGCCCGTTCGAGGTTGACGCGGTCGCCCGCGGCCACGGCGTCGAAGTACGTCCGGTCGAGCGTCTCGCGGGCGAGGAACACCTCGAACCACTCGCCGTCGGCGAACGCCTCGACGGTGAGACAGGCCCCGGCGACGCTGACCGACTGCCCGTGGGTCAGCCCCTCGAACGGCGCGCCGACGCGGAGTCGGCGGCCGTCCGCGTCGTCGGTGACTCGCTGTATCTCGCCCGTCGCCTCGACGATGCCGGTGAACATACCCTCGCTTCGGGTCGCCCGGGCGAAAGGGCTTCGGAGACGACTTACTCGACGGCGAGTTATATTATTCCACTCTCGTTCGGAAAGAATTTATCCGGTGCGCGAGTAGCGCCGCGTATGTCCGAAACCGGCGTCACAGAGGCGGACAGCAGCGATTGGGGCGCGCGACACGCGCGGACGAAACAGCGCCGGCGTCGGCCGAGCGTCACCGTCGCGCGGCCGCCCGAGGACGACTGGCCGGCCCGCCACGCGGAGACCGACCGCTAGCGCCGGAGGACGTCGACGCCGACCAGTTCCGCGCCGGTGAGCGCGCGGATGTACGCGCCGCCGGCGATGGAGACGTGACCGAACTCGTCTTCCGCCATCCCGTACATCTCGATGGCGCGGGAAGTGTCGCCGCCGCCGACCACGGAGAAGCAGTCGGTGTCGGCGATGGCTTCGAGGACGCCCGCCGTCCCGACCGAGAACCGCTCGTCCTCGAACATCCCCAGCGCGCCCTTGACGAAGACGGCCTCGGAGTCCCGGATGACCGGGGAGTACTCCATGACCGTCTCGCTGCCCACGTCGAGATAGGAGACGGTCTTCTCGTCGATGTCGTCGACGGCCCGCTCGGCGCGGTTCCCGCCGTCGTCCTCGTAGGCGAGGTCGACGGCGAGGGTTATCTGGTCGCCGTGCTCGTCGAGCATCGCCTCGATTTTCTCGCTGTTCTGTTCCCACTGCTCGTCGTAGAGGTTCGCGTCGTCGATGTCGTAGCCGACGGGGTGCCCCGCCGCCCGCAGGAACAGTTCGCCGGCGATACCGCCCAGCAGGAAGTCGTCGACTTTCTCGTCCAAGTGTGTCATCACGTCGATGACGTCGGTGGCCTTGGTCCCGCCGACGACCATCGTCACCTGCCCGTCGAACTCCTTCTCGGCGATGGCGGTGTTGGCCTCGTACTCGGTCTCCATCACGCGGCCGGCGTAGGCGTCCATCACCAGCGGGAACCCCACGAGCGAGGCGTGCGAGCGGTGGGCCGCGGAGTAGGCGTCGTTGATGTACGCGTCGAACTCGTCTTTCAGCGTCTGGACGAACTCCGTCTGTGACTTGACTTCGGGGTCCTCCTCGGGGAGTTCGTCGTCGCACATCCGCGTGTTCTCCAAGACCAGCACGTCACCGCCGTCGAGGGCGGCGATGTCGTGGATGGCCTGCGGGCCGTAGGTCTCGTCGACGAAATTGACCGGGCTGTCGATGTGCGATTCGAGGATGTCGGCGTGCTGTTCGAGCGAGACGAAGTCGTCGCGGCCGGGGCGGCCCTGATGGGCCATGACCGCCACTTCGCAGTCGCGGTCGACCAGTTCGCGGACGGTCTCGGCGTGGCGCTCGAAGCGCCGGTTGTCCTGTACCTCGCCGTCCTCGACCGGGGAGTTGAGGTCGAGGCGGACGAGGACGCGCTGTCCGTCAGCGAGGTCGTCGAGCGTCTGGAAGGTCATCGCTAGAGGGGACAGCGGCCGCGTGTAAAGTCGTTTCCGAGTCGTCGCCTGCCGCCGGACGGGCGCACCGGGAGGAGCCGCGTCGGGACCGCGAGTTGGGAGCGGGGGGTGTCGGGCCTAGCGGTCGGCGACGTAGTCGGCCACGTCCAGCATCCGGTTCGAGAAGCCGTACTCGTTGTCGTACCACGTCAGGACCTTCGTCATCCCGTTGACGACGTTCGTCGAGGAGAGGTCGACCTGCGAGGAGTAGGGGTCGCCGAGGATGTCCGAGGAGACCACCTGCTCGTCGGTGACGCCCAGTACGCCTTCGAGTTCGCCCGCGGCGGCGTCCTCGAAGGCCCCGTTGACGTCGCTCTCGGTGACGTCGTCGTCGAGGTCGACGACGAACTCCGTGATGGAGCCGTTGGGGACCGGGACGCGGATGGCCATCCCGTCGAGTTTGCCCTCCAGTTCCGGCAGGACCTCGGTGGTCGCCTGCGCGGCACCGGTCGAGGTGGGGATGATGTTCTCGGCGGCCGCGCGGCGGCGGCGGGGCTTGCCGTTGGGGCCGTCCATCAGGTTCTGGGAGCCGGTGTAGGCGTGGACGGTCGTCAGCTGCCCCGAGACGATGCCGAACTCGTCGTTGAGCACCTTCGCGACCGGCGTGATGGAGTTCGTCGTACAGGAGGCGTTCGAGACCACGTCCTCGCCGTCGTACTCGTCCTGATTGACGCCGTAGACGATCTGTTTGACCGGCTTCTCGCCTTTCGGCGGGGCCGAGATGAGCACCTTGTCGGCCCCGGCGTCGAGGTGCTGGCTCGCGTCGTCGTAGTTGCGGAAGATGCCGGTCGCCTCGAAGGCCACGTCGACGTCGAGGTCGTCCCACGGGAGTTCGGCGGGGTCGGTCTCGTGGAAGACGCCGGCCTCGAAGTCGGTGCCGTCGACCGAGAGGACGCCGTCCTCGACGCCCGCCCCGTCGAGTTCGCCCATCACGGTGTCGTACTTGGCGAAGTAATCTATCTCGTCGTCGTCCATGACGTCGTTGACGCCGACGATCTCGACGTCGTCGTTCTCCAGCGAGGCACGGAATACGTTGCGGCCGATACGGCCGAAGCCGTTGAGACCGACGCGGACTGGGTCGCTCATACCGCCTAGAAAACTACTACTACAGAGTAAAGTATTTTCGGAATTGGCGCGCGAACGTGTTTGTTTGTGTTCGTTACCGAGTGTATCGATGGGAAACGGTCGCGTATGTACGCCGCGTCGGGCGACAGCGAGCGGGTCCGCCGGCAGCGTCTGACCCCGACAGAAGGCTTTTGAGACGGACGACCGTACCGGCGATACAGATGAGACGCGACGACGACGACCCCTTCGACGAGTTCTTCCGCGAGATAGAGCGCATGATGGACGAGATGATGGGCGCAGAAGGGGACGTCCACATCGACCGCAACAGCGAGTCCGGCGGGAGCGACATCCACGTCGACGTCCACGAGACCGAGGCGGCGGTCCGCGTCGTGGCCGACATCCCCGGGGTCGACAAGGAACACATCGACCTGAAGTGCGACGGCACGACGCTGACCATCGACGCCGGGAGCCACGACCGGGAGTACCACGAGCGACTCACGCTCCCGGCCCGCGTCAACGAACACTCCGCGTCGGCGACGTACAACAACGGCGTCCTCGAGGTCTCGTTCGACCGCGAGGCCGACTCGGCCGACATCGAACTGTAACCGACTCGTCGCTTCTCGCAGTCGTCGCCGAACGGTGCTGCCGCGTCAGCTACGCGTCGCCGTCTCCCGAACCAGTCCCGCCACGTCGTCCCAGAACCCGTCCGCGTACTTCGTCGCCGCGTCGATGGTCGGCCGGGCGTTGGTCTCGTTGACGACGGCCCGGTCGTCGGTCACGAGCAGGTCGACGCCGAGGTAGGGGATGTCGAGCACGTCGGCGGTCCGCTCGGCGAGGCGACGGCAGTCCTCGGGGAGAGTGACGCCCTCGGCGACGGCCCCGCGGTGGACGTTGTGCTTCCAGCGGCCCCGCTCGCGGGCCGCCGTCGGGAGGCGGCGCTCGACGGCCCCGACACAGTCGCCGCCGACGACCATCGCCCGGTAGTCCCGGGCGTCGGCCAGCGACTCCTGAACGAGAAAGGAGCGGTCGCCGGTGGCGCGGTAGTCGTGGACCAAGTCGAGGTAGTCGGCCACGCCGAGAAAGGAGTCGAGGTCGCCGACTCGGGTGACGCCGACGCCGCGGGTCGTCGAGTTCGGTTTGACGACGACGGGCGGGTCCAACCGCTCGAAGGCTGCCGTCAGCGCCGCCTCGTCGGCGGGGTTCGACACCATCACTGTCTCCGGGACCGGCACGTCGGCCCGACCGAGGCGGGCCAGCACGTCGGCCTTGTTGCGCGAGCGCAGGACGGCCTCGCGGTCGTTGACCCACGGCACGTCCAGCATGGCGTCGGCGACCCCGCCCTCCATCACTCTGGCGGGGTAGACGAAGCCCGCGTCGTAGGCGGCAAAGGGCGAGGCGTCCAGCGGGAGGGTCCGCTCGGTCGTCTCGACGTGGCCGACCTCGATGCCGCGCTCGGCCAGCGGGTCGGCCATCCGCTCGTATGTCTCGGCGGCCGTGGCGACGGCGAGGCGGAGCATACCCCCCGTTGGGGCGGTCGGTACATAGGTCGTGGGACCGCTCGTCACGCAAAAAGGTCGGGGATGGGTCCCAGTGGCGCGCAGGCGACCCCGGACCCCGTCGGCGTCGCGGTCGAACCGCGCCGGACAGAGCGGTCAGTCGCCGCCGCCCGGTGGTCACGCGCCACCCGTCGCGCACGTGCCGTGGCGTTCCCGGTCGTCGAGAACAGTCCAGTGGCTGAAGTGTCAGTCTGCCCAACATCCGCGTATGTACGACCGGATACTGTTCCCGACCGACCGGAGCGACGGCGCGGCGGCGGCGCTCGACCACGCGATAGAGCAGGCCGAGACGCACGACGCGACGCTGCACGTCCTCTACGTCGTCGACACGACGTATCTCGGCAGTGCAGCCGCTGAGGGGACGGTCGTCGAGGAGCTACAGGAGACCGGCGACGAAATCGTCGAGCGGACCGTCGAGACGGTGTCGGACCGCGGTGTCGACGCCGTCGGGGTGAAACGGACCGGCGAGCCGTACAGCGAGATACTCGACTACGCCGACAGCGAGGGGATGGACCTCATCGTGATGGGCACGCACGGCCGGACGGGTGTCGAGCGGTACCTGCTCGGCAGCGTCGCCGAGCGGGTCGTCAGGATGGCGTCGACCCCGGTGTTGACCGTCCGCCTCAACGAGACGTAGCCGGAGCCGAGAGGTCGGGTCGGGCCGTCAACCCACCGCGTCAGTCGCGGCGGCCGCCCAGCAGCCACAGGAGGATGACGACGCCCTCCGCGCGCGCGGCGGTGTACACCCACGGCCGGAGTTCCACGTCGTCGTCCGCGGTCGCCAACCCCATCCAGAAGTCGACGAGCCGGCGCGGGGCGAGCAGTTCGAGTACGGCGAGCGCCGCGAGGAGCAGTCTGAGGGCCATAGCCGTACCTACGCGGCGGGCGGTAATATCAGTTCTGCTGACACGAATGGGAAGCGAGAACGGACGGCCGTTACGCGATGAGCTGTTCCTCGCCGCGCTCGACTTTCACGCGGCAGGAGGGCGTAATCTTGTTGTAGGCACGCCGGAACGCCTCCTTGACGTGGGCGGCGTCCTCGACGTGGCAGTAGGCGGTGAACAGCTGCTCGCCGGCCTGCATGCGGGCGGCGGTACCGACTATCTTCCCGAAGGCGGCGCGCATCCCGTCGGAGACACGGTCGGCCCCGGCACCGGTCGCCTGCTTGTTCTCGCGCAGGACTTGGTGGGGGAACTTCCGCAGGGTCATCTTGTAGTCGCCCTCCTCGCCGAGTTCCTTGATGAGGTGGCGGTTGGCAGAGAGGCGGGCGGCTTCGAGCGAGCCGTGGCGGAGCTGGACCGACTCCTCGACGATGAGGCTTATCTGGACCGGATAGTCCTCGGTGTCTTTCTGCTTCTGGCCCATCTTGTGCTGTGCGATCTTCGAACCGGGGATGCCCGTGATGTACTCCCGTCGGGTGTACGAAGGCTTGTCGATGTCCCGGTACATCGAGGCGGGTTTGTCCGACATAGGTACTCTTGGCGGATACGTCGCCGAGCGAGGGGATAAGGGCTTCGAAGGCCGACGGGACCGTGCGAGAGCGTCGCAGGCGGGGTGACACGGGTGTTACTCCGCGTGGGTGTTTATACGCCTCGCGGGCCTACAACGTGACGCTATGAACATGCTCGTCGACGGCGAGTGGCGGACCGACGCCTACGAGACCACGAACGAGGACGGCGAGTTCGACCGGCAGGACACCACCTTCCGGGACCGCGTCGAGGACGACCCCGACGCGCGGTTCCAGCCCGAGGCGGGCCGGTACCACCTCTACGTCTCCTACGCCTGCCCGTGGGCCCACCGGACGCTGGTCGCCCGGAAGCTGAAGGGGCTCGAAGACGCCATCAGCGTCGACGTGGTCGACCCCTACCGCGCCGAGGACGGCTGGCAGTTCACTCCCGAGAAGGACGGCTGCACCGAGGACTCGCAGTACGGCGCGGACTACCTGCGCGAACTGTACGTGCAAGCCGACCCCGACGCCACCTGTCGCGTGACCGTCCCGGTGCTGTGGGACAAGCGGGAGGAGACCATCGTCAACAACGAGTCCGAGGAGATACTGCGGATGCTCGACACCGCGTTCGACGGCGTGGCCGACAACGACGTGGACCTCTACCCCGAGGGGGCCCGGGACGAGGTCGACCGTATCATCGACGACATCTACGAGCCCATCAACAACGGCGTCTACAGGTGCGGCTTCGCGGACACGCAGGAGGCCTACGACCGGGCCGCCGAGGAGCTGTTCGACGCCTTGGACCACTGGGACTCGGTGTTGGAGGACCAGCGCTACCTCGCGGGCGACCGGCTGACCGAGGCGGACATCTGCATGTTCACGACGCTGGTCCGCTTCGACGAGGTGTACCACACCCACTTCATGTGTAACCGCCGGCTGATTCGGGAGTACGACAACCTCTGGCCGTACCTGCGCGACCTCTACCAGACCGGCGGCGTGGCCGAGACGGTCGACATGGACCACATCACCGAACACTACTACACCACCCACCCGGACGTCAACCCGAAGGGCATCGTCCCGGTCGGCCCCGACCCCGAGTTCGAGGCCCCCCACGACCGGGAGAAACTGTCCGGCGACCCGCCCGCGGACCTGTCGCCGACGGCCTGAGGCGAGTCGGTCGGAACGATACCGTCACTCGCCGCGAACGGCCGTCGTGAGCGCAGGACCCTCTAAATCTGATATTTGTTTCGTGCGTGCGAGCGGTGCGTCTCCCGCTCGGACGCCCTGCTCGCCTCGCTGACGCCGGTATTTGCCGCGAGCAAACACCGACGCTGCGTCCCCTGAAGGGGCGCTTTTTGCCCGCTCCGCGCACTCACACTCACGCCGGTCCCGCGGCGGTCGCCCGCGTACTGCGCCGCACGCGGGGCGAGCGTACCGCCGACAGGAATTCACAATCTGAAAAAATTGCTTTGTCTGGCGCGAAGAGTTCATTACCGAGTTAGACAATCTTATTAGGGGAAGGCAACAACGGTTCGCGTATGGAACGGTCAGACCACGACTGGTGGCCGAATCAGCTGAGCCTCGAAATCCTCGACCAGAACGCCCGGGAGAGCGACCCGCTGGGCGAGGAGTTCGACTACGCCGAGGAGTTCCAGAAGCTCGACCTCGACGAGGTGAAAGCCGACATCGAGGACGTGATGACGACATCGCAGGACTGGTGGCCGGCCGACTACGGCCACTACGGTCCGCTTTTCATCCGGATGGCGTGGCACAGCGCCGGCACGTACCGCACCACCGACGGCCGCGGGGGCGCGGCGGGCGGGCGACAGCGCTTCGCGCCGCTGAACAGCTGGCCCGACAACGTCAACCTCGACAAGGCGCGCCGACTCCTCTGGCCCGTCAAGGAGAAGTACGGCCGCAAGCTCTCGTGGGCCGACCTGCTGGTCCTGACCGGCAACGTCGCGCTCGAGTCGATGGGGTTCGAGACGTTCGGCTTCGCCGGCGGCCGCGAGGACGCCTTCGAACCGGACAAGGCGGTCGACTGGGGCCCCGAGACCGAGTGGGAGGCCTCGGACCGCTTCGAGGAGGACGGTGAACTGGAGGAGCCCCTCGGCGCGACCGTGATGGGACTCATCTACGTGAACCCGGAGGGACCGGACGGCGAGCCCGACACCGAGGGGTCGGCCAAGAACATCCGGCAGGCGTTCAGCCGGATGGCGATGAACGACGAGGAGACCGCCGCGCTCATCGCCGGCGGTCACACGTTCGGGAAGGTCCACGGTGCCGACGACGGCGACAACCTCGGCCCCGAACCCGAGGCGGCACCCATCGAGGACCAAGGGCTCGGCTGGGAGAACGAACACGGCACCGGCAAGGGTCCCGACACCATCACCAGCGGCATCGAGGGGCCGTGGACCCAGTCGCCCATCTCGTGGGACATGGGCTATCTCGACAACCTGCTCGACTACGAGTGGGAGCCCCACAAGGGTCCCGGCGGGGCGTGGCAGTGGCGGCCGGTCGACGACGAACTGGAAAACACCGTGCCGGACGTCGAGGGCGCGCCGGACTCGGTCACCCCGATGATGCTGACGACGGACATCGCGCTGAAGCGGGACCCGGACTACCGGGAGATAATCGAGCGGTTCCGCGACAACCCCGCCGAGTTCCAAGAGGCCTTCGCCAAGGCGTGGTACAAGCTCATCCACCGCGACATGGGGCCGCCGTCGCGGTTCCTCGGTCCGGAGGTCCCCGACGAGGAGATGCTGTGGCAGGACCCCGTCCCCGACGCCGACTACGAACTCGTCGACGACGCGGCGGTCGCCGACCTCAAAGAAGAACTCCTCGACTCCGAGCTGTCCGTCTCGCAGCTGGTCAGGACGGCGTGGGCGTCGGCGTCGACGTACCGCGACAGCGACAAGCGCGGCGGCGCGAACGGGGCTCGCCTGCGCCTCGAACCCCAGAAGAGCTGGGAGGTCAACCAGCCCGAAGAGCTGGAGAGCGTACTGGAGACGCTGGAGGACATCCAGACGGAGTTCAACGAGTCCCGCTCCGACGGGACGCGGGTCTCGCTGGCCGACCTCATCGTGCTGGGCGGCAACGCGGCCGTCGAGCAGGCGGCGGCCGACGCCGGCTACGACGTGGAAATCCCGTTCGAGCCCGGCCGGACCGACGCCACGGCCGAGCAGACCGACGTGGACTCCTTCGAGGCGCTCAAGCCCGAAGCCGACGGGTTCCGGAACTACCTCGGCGACGAGGCCGACCAGTCCGCCGAGGAACTGCTGGTCGACAAGGCCGAACTGCTGAACCTGACGCCCGACGAGATGACGGTGCTGGTCGGCGGCATGCGGGTGCTGGACGCGAACTACGACCAGTCCGACCGCGGCGTCTTCACCGACCAGCCCGAGACGCTGACCAACGACTTCTTCCGGAACCTGCTCGGGCAGGACACGGAGTGGGAACCGGTCTCCGACGACAGAAACCACTTCGAGGGGTACGACCGCGAGACCGGAGAGCAGAAGTGGACGGCCAGCCGCGTCGACCTCGTCTTCGGCTCGAACGCGCGACTGCGGGCCATCGCCGAGGTCTACGGTGCCGACGACGCGGAGGAAGAGTTCGTGCGTGACTTCGCGGACACGTGGGCGAAGGTCATGAAGCTCGACCGCTTCGACCTCGAATA
Organism: Haloarcula sp. MBLA0138; assembly: GCF_055632455.1. Lineage (NCBI taxonomy): Archaea > Methanobacteriati > Methanobacteriota > Halobacteria > Halobacteriales > Haloarculaceae > Haloarcula > Haloarcula sp. MBLA0138. The sequence continues at coordinate 2,286,713 of NZ_CM145746.1, forward strand.
GACGCCGTTCCCACATTCGGGGCGACTGCCCCGTTCGGCGGCGGGGGACCGTTCTGACGACACCCGGGAGTACCGACCGGCGAGCGCCGCGGCGGCCGGTATCGAGCGGCGAGGCGATGACAGCCCTTTTGCGAGCTGAGGGTAGAGTGGCGGGCATGTCGCGGGTGCGCGGGTCGGAACGGGGCGTGACGCCGGTCATCGGGGTGGTACTGCTCGTGGCGGTACTGGTGGTCCTCTCGGCGACGGTGGGAGCGTACCTGTTCGCCTTTCAGGAGCGCCAGCCGGTGTCGGCACCGCAGGTCGCCGTCGTCGCCGACTTCAGCGACCGGACGACCGGGGACGGCCAGTACCTCAATCTGAGCTTCGAGAGCGGCGAGACGCTGTACAGCCGGAACGTCTCGCTGGTGGTCTCGGGGGCGCGAGATTCGAGCGGGAACGCCGTCTCGCTGGCTGGGGACCCGCTGCGGACCCACGCGGGGACGACCGTCACCGCCGGGACGGAGGTGAGCCTCAGCGCCACCGACTTCGACGGCGTCGGGACCGGCGAGTCCCTCTCGCTGCGCGAGGCGACGCTCCGGCTGGTCTGGCGGCCGGCGACCGACGAGGACAGCGAGAGCTACGTACTCTACCGGTGGCCCGACCCGAGCCGGCGGAACTAACCGAGGCGCACGTCGGTCGCCTCGTAGTCTTCGAGGAACGACCCCGGACCGCCGACCGTGACCGTCCGCTCGCCGGTGTCGACGACCAGCGCGTGCTCGATGGGGTAAGCGTTGGTCTGGGGCTCGACGAGCCCCTGCCGGGTGTCGACCACGTCGCCGTCGAGGCGGCCGATGTCGTCGGCGGCCTGCACCGGTTGGACCTCGGCGGTCAGGGGGACCGCCTCGTCCTCGCGCAGGCGGAGGGTGGCCTCGAAGACGACGGCCCGGAAGCTCGCGTGGGTGAACGGGAGCGGGCGCGGGTCGGCGACGTGGACCTCCGACGCCATCGGCCAGTAGTTGCCCAGAAACGAGCCCGACAGCACGGGGACGACCTGCCGCTGGACGAAGGCGATGGCCCGCTGGTCGGAGTTCGACCGGATTATCATCTCGCCGGGGACGACCAGCCCGTAGTCCTGGTCGACGGTGAGGATGATTGGCATCTCCGGCCCCCAGGCACGGGCGACGGACGCCCGGCCGGCGACCGCCGACTCGTCGAGGGCGTCGGTCCCGCTGACGACCAGCAACACGAGGACGCCGCGGTCGACGGCGGCTTCGAGTTCGTCGGCTACCTCGTCTAAGTACCCCTCGGGAACCGAGAGCATGACCTCGCCCGTGGCGTTCGAGAGGTACTCGCGGAGGCGCTTGATGACCGTGACGCGGGACTTGATGACGTCGAACTGCTGGGGCTCCTGCTCGGTGTGGGAGAAGCGCTCGTCGAGCGCGTCGCCCATCTCTTCGAGTTGGTCCGAGAGGTCCTCGACGACCTCGCTGGGGGGTCGCGCCCGGATGGTCGTCGGGACGACGTGGTCGTTGACGTCGACGAAGCCCCGGTCTTCGAGGGACTCGCTGATGCTGTAGACGTACCGCTTCGAGACGCCGGTGTCGTCGGCTATCTCGCTTGCTTTCGCCTCGCCGCTCCGGAGTATCGACAGGTAGGTGTCGACCTCCTTCTCGGAGAGGCCGAGCCGCGAGAGCCGGGCCGCGAGCGTAGCGTCGTCCATGTGGGGATAGCTGTGTGCTCCGGGACAACTGTGTTTCGGTAGGGCGGCCGCGTGGACGCGTGCGTCGTGACCACGGCGCGGCGGCCCCGCGCCGCACGTGGGACACGTCGACGGCGACCGGTGGCGGTTTCGAACCGCGAAAAACAATTACACCATATTTTATTACCGGCGGCGCGCTGGATAGTGGCAATGACGCTCCGGACTTCGCTGAACGACTACAAACGCACCCGGGACCGCGACCGCGTGTTCCCGGGCGAGCGCCGCTCGACGACGGGTGTCTTCTCCGGGTTCGACGACCGCCTCGTCCACGTCGACGACGACGGCTCGCTGCGGGACTACTCGTACCCGCTGTGTGGTCTCGACGGCATCGACCGGTCCCGGTTCGGCGTCGCGGCCGACGGCACGGCGTGGTTCGACGCCGGGGCCGACCAGCGCTACCGCGGCGACACCGGCCTCGTCGAGACGGTCCACGACCGCGGCGAGTGGGCGGTCGTCCAGTACGACCTGACACTCGGGCGCGCTCACGTGACGCGGTTCGAACTCCGCGGCGACGCCCCGGCGGACGCGACCCTGCAGGCGTTCGTCGACTTCGCGCCCGACGGTCGGGAGGGGCGGACGAGCCTGCTCGACCACGGCAACGCCGTCGAGGCGTACCACCGCCGGGAACACGACTTCGCCGGCGTCTCCACGTCGCTGTCGGCGGTTCGGGGCCAGATTCCCGAGCGGTTCGACGAACTGCTCGGCGACGCCCCCGTAGCCTTCCCCCGCGAGACGCGGGCCGAGCGCTACGAGGACACCGCACTGACCGGGGGCGCGCTCCTGTCGGCCCCCTTCGAGGACGGCGGCGTGACGCTCGTGACGCTGCTTTCCGACGCCGGCGAGACGGACCGCGAGGCCGCACTGGCGACCGTCGAGGGGCTGGCGGCCGACCACGGCGGGGTCGAGACGCTGGCCGCCGCCGGCGACCGCCAGCGCGGCTGGGAAGTACCCGAGACCGTCCCCGAGCGGGCGGCGGTCGTCGACGACCTCCGGGTGGTGACGCTGCTGTCGGCCGACACCGGCGCTCGCATCGCCGGGCCGGACTTCGACCCGTTCTACGCCGAGTCGGGCGGCTACGGCTACACGTGGTTCCGGGACGACGCCGAAATAGCGCGGTTCCTGCTCTCGGCCGCGGACCGCCTCGATATCGACCTCGGCGCGTTCCACCGGCGCTCGGCCGCGTTCTACCGGGGGACCCAACTCGACGACGGGTCGTGGCCCCACCGCGTCTGGCCGGGCGACGGGACGCTCGCGCCGGGGTGGGCGAACGCCCGCTTGGAGAGCGGGGACGACGCCGACTATCAGGCCGACCAGACCGCCAGCGTCGCCGGCTTTCTTGCCGCGTACCTCCGGACCGGCGACCCCGCCGACCCCGCGGCCGTCGAAACGGTACTCTCGCGGGCCGTCGACAGCCTCGACGAGACGCTGGCCGAGGACGGCCTCCCAGTCGCCTGCCAGAACGCGTGGGAGAACATGCAGGGGCGGTTCGTCCACACCGCCGCGACGTTCCTGCACGCCTACGCGGCCGTCGCCCGCGCGCCGGTCGCCACGGACCTCCGGGAGCGCGCCCGCTCGCGGGCCGACAGCGTCGCCGCGGGGCTGGACCGCCTCTGGACCGGCGACCGCTACGCGCTCCGGGAGCGCGGGAGCGACCTCGACGACCGGCTCGACGCCGGTTCGCTGGCGCTCCCCGCGGCGGTCCGGGAGTACGCCGCCGTCGCCGACCTCCCGGCGAGCCGACGGGACCGGTTGGTCGCCCACGTCGAGACGACGCTGGACGGACTGGAGCGCGAGACCGACGCCGTCCGCGGGCTCGTCCGCTTCGAGGGCGACGACTGGCGGACCGGGTCACAGCCCGAGCCGAAAGTCTGGACCGTCTCGACGGCGTGGGGGGCCAACGCGGCCGCCGAACTGGGAACGCTGCTCGCCGACGCCGGCGACGACAGGGCGGCCGGGGCCTACGCCCGCTCGCGGGACCTCCTGAGCGAGATTCTCCCCGGCGGCTCGCTGGCCCGGCAGTGTGGCTACCTCCCCGAACAGCTGTTCGACGACGGGACGGCCGACTCGGCGACGCCGCTCGGGTGGCCCCACGCGCTCCGGCTGGCGACGGTCGCGCACCTCTCGTCGGTCGGCGAACTCCGCGGGGAGCCGGTCGAGGCCGCCGAGTGAGCGGGCGGGCGGACGCGGCCCGCAGAGGTGGCCGGGAGAGAGCTACTGCGCCGACGGGACGGCGGGCTCCCCGCTGGCGGCGACGGCCGCGCCGCTGTCGGCGTCGAAGAGGTGGACCGCCCCCTCGTCGAAGGCGACCGGGACCACGTCGCCGACCGCGGGTTCGACCGCGGCGGGGACGCGGGCGACGAAGTCGGGGGTGTCGAACTCGTCGCGCTCGCCGCCGAGGTCGAGATAGAGGTAGTTGTCGCTGCCGACCGGTTCGAGCACGTCGACGGTGGCCGGCACGGCGTCGGCCGCGTCCCCGTCGACGCTGACGTGTTCGGGGCGGACGCCGAGGGCGTACGTGCCGCCGTCGAGGTCGCCGAAGGCGTCGGCACGCCCAGTGAGGTCGTAGCTGAACGAACCGTCGGCGGCGGTCAGCCGGACGCCGCCGTCGACGCGCTCGGCCGTCACGTCCACGAAGTTCATGCTCGGCGAGCCGACGAAGCCAGCGACGAAGCGGTTGGCGGGGTTCGCGTACACGTCGGTCGGCCGGCCGGTCTGCTGGAGGCGACCGCTGTCGAGGATGACGATGCGGTCGCCCATCGTCATCGCCTCCTCCTGGTCGTGGGTGACGTAGACGGCGGTGATGTCGAGTTCGTCCTGCAGGCGCTGAATCTCGGTGCGCATCGTCGTCCGGAGCTTCGCGTCCAGATTCGACAGCGGCTCGTCGAACAGGAACACGTCGGGCTCGCGGACGATGGCCCGGCCCAGCGCGACGCGCTGTTTCTGCCCGCCCGAGAGCTCCTCGGGCGTGTCCTCGAGCAGGTCGGCGATGCCCATCATCTCGGCAGCCTCCCGGACCCGCTGGGCCCGCTCGTCGGCCGAGAGGTCGGTACTCATCCGCAGCCCGAAGGCCATGTTCTGCTCGACGGTCTTGTGCGGGTACAGCGCGTAGTTCTGGAACACCATCGCCACGTCGCGCTTGCGGGCGTGAACGTCGGTCACGTCGGTGCCGCCGATGCGGATGTGCCCGCCGCTCGGCCGTTCGAGGCCGGCTATCATCCGCAGCGTCGTCGACTTCCCACACCCCGAGGGACCGACCACCGTCACGAACTCGCCGTCGGCGATAGACAGGTCGACGTCGTCGACGGCGACGATGTCGCCCCCGTCGAACTCCTTGCGAAGCGCTTCCAGTTCGAGACTCGCCATTACTCCCTGTGTACGTGTCCCGGATGATAAACCTTCCCCAAAATTTGGAAACTGTGAGGGGAAATTTCATACACTTTTCCGAGCGTCGCTCACGGCCGCCAGCCCCGGAGGAGAGCGGCCGCCACACCGCCCGCGGTGAGGGCGAACGGAACCGAGAGCGTCCGGACGACGAGTACCGGGGCGGCGGTCGTGGCGACGGGAAGCCCGGTCGCGAGCGCGAGCGCACCGCCCAACAGGACGTCGTACGCGCCGAGACTCGCCGGCACCGGGACGGCGCTGGCGGCCTGCGGGAGCGGGACGAGCGCGACGATGGGGAGCAGCGGGACGGCAACGCCGGTTCCCGAGAGCGCGACCCACAGCGCGACGGCGGTGAGGAACTGTTCGGCGACGCCACCGACGGCGACGAGCGCGAGCAGCCACGGCCGGTCCCGGAAGCGGACCACGCGGTCCCAGAACCGGTCGACGGCGGCGGCGACCACCGAACGGTCGTAGGGGTCCGCCCGGTAGCGCGCGGAGACGGCCCGGACGAGCGGCGCGAGCGCGGCCACCGCTCCGCGCCCGACGACCTCGCGGGAGCGAAGCAGGAGGCCACCGACGACCAGCAGGCCGACGAGCGCGCCGCCGAGCGTGACGGCGACCGCGCGGGCGTCGGGCGCGAGGACGACCAGCGCGAGACCCGTCGAGACGAGCAGTTGCGTCCCGGACTTGACGTATTTCGCGACGCCGCGGACGCCCAGCGCCTCGCCGTAGGTCGTCCCGGTGGCGACGGCGATGAACCGCGCCATGATGGGTTCGGAACTCACCGGTCCCGCGGGACTGAGCGTATCGAAGAAGTCGCCCGCCAGCGCGAACTGGGCGCTGCGCGGGCCGGAGAGCCCGTCGCCGAGCGGCCGCACGGAGGCCCAAACGCCGACGCCGTCGACGAGCCCCTCGGCGACGACCAGCGCGGCGACGGCGGCGACGGCCCACGGAGCCGTCTCCGTCGCTCTGGCGACCACGCTGTCGACGCCGGCCCACGCGAGATACGCCGCGAGCGCCGTCCCGCCGAGGGCGACGCCCGCGAGGAACCGGGCGGCGTTGCGCTGGGTGCCCATACGTCGGGCAGGCGACCGACCGGCGTCGGGCTTACGGTCTCTGCCCGGCAGCCGTCGGCACCGGCCGGAGCCGACTCCTGACCACCCGACAGGCTCCGAAACGTATTGCCCACTAATTGGCAAAACGCTACATACGGTTTTGATTCGCTCTGAGCCCAATATACGCCACTTCACCGGTTCGAAGATTCGCCTCGCCTGTGGCACTCGTTCGCGAATCTCCGAATGATTTAAGTCGTGAAAGACTATTTCATCCATTATCCATCCATGACAATGGACCGCAGAACGGTTATCAAGCGCGTCGGTGGCATGGGCGCGCTCGCGGCGCTCGCGGGCTGTAGCGTGCAGGAACAGGACGGCGGTTCCGGGGGCGGCGGGGAGAGCGGCGGGAGCACGGCCAGCGCGACCGGGAGCCAAGCGCCGGCCGGCACCGCGACCGCGTGGTACGAACTGAGCGACAGCGAGACGGCCATTCGCGAGGAAGCGCTCGCCGCGTTCGGCGAGCAGAGCCGCCATTCGGTCGGCGGGTCGGACATCTCCGACCTCCAGCAGAAGACGTCGAGCGCCATCCCGGCGGGCGAGGGACCCCACACGTTCGACTGGGCGCACGACTGGGCGGGCAACGTCTACGAGCAGGGGTTCGTCGTCGACCGCAGCGAGCAGGTGTCGGTGAGCCTCGACCGATTCACCGAGACGGCGCGGAACGCGGTCCAGTACGACGGCGCGCTCGTGGGCCTCCCCTACGGGGCCGAGACGGTGACACCCATCGTCAACACGGACATCGTCGACGGCACGCCCGGGAGCGTCGACGAGATGCTGACGATGATAGAATCCCACCACGACCCGGACAACGGTCAGTACGGGCTGGCGTTCCCGTTCGGCGACGGCTACTTCACCAGCGCGTGGCTGCACGCCTTCGGCGGCCACCTCTTCGACCCCGCGGCCGACGAGCCGCTGGGCGTCGCCAGCGACGAGACCGTCCGCGGACTGGAGTTCATGCTGGAGAACTTCGTCCCGTACATGCCCAACGACCCGAGCTACGAGGCCCAAGCCGCCGCCTTCGCCGAGGGCAACGCCGCGTTCACCATCAACGGCCCGTGGTCGCTGGCGACGCTGAACGACAACGACCGCAGCTACGAGGTGGTCAGCTACCCCGAGATGAGCGACGGGACCCCGGAGCCCTTCACCGGCGTGCAGGTGTGGTACTTCGCGTCCGCCATGACTGACGGCGGCGTCGACGCGACGGCCGCCCGCGAGTTCGTCGAGTGGTTCACCACCAACGAGGACCACCTCGGTCGGCTGGCGACGGAACTCGGGTCGATACCGGTACTCGACAGCCTCGTCGGCAGCAGCGACCTCCCCGCGGAGGTCCAAGCCTACTCCGAGTCGGCCGGACAGGGCGTCCCGATGCCGAGCGCGCCGCGGATGGACGACGTCTGGTCGCCGGTCAACACCGCGCTGACGAAGGCGTTCAACGGCGACGCCGGCCCGCAGGCGGCACTGGACACCGCGGCCGAGGAGATACGCGGCGCGTGGGACAGCAACTGACCGGAGAGCATGAGCACGGTCTCACGCGTCGCTGACCGCGTCGAACGCGCACCGTTCCTGAGCCGCGGCGACGCCTCGCTGCTGTTGGTGTTGCCGGGGCTGTTCGTCTTCTCTGCGTTCATGCTGTTCCCGGTGTTGTACCTCGTCGGCATCTCCTTTACCAACGCCGAGCCGGCGACCCTCTTCGCCGGCGAGGGCATCGCCGGCATCCTCACCTTCGGCGAGGCGGCCTTCGTCGGACTGGGGAACTACGCCGACGTGCTGACCGACCCCGAGTTCTGGAACTCCTTCGGCGTGACGTGGCTGTTCGTCGGGACGAGCGTCACGCTGAAAGTCGTCGTCAGCCTCGCCATCGCCGTCGTCGTCACCAGCGACCTCGTCCGGGGCAAGCGGCTGTTGCGCTCCTTTATCATCTTCCCGATGGGGCTGCCGCCCATCTTCGTCATCACGGTGTGGCGGGGCATCTTCAGTTCGGCCCAGTTCGGGCTGATGAACCAGTTCCTGACCGCGCTGGGCGGGGACCCCGTCTCGTGGCTCTCGGGCCGCTGGACGGCGTTTCTGGCCTACAACGTCACCGAGGCGTGGCTCGCGTACCCGTTCGTCGTCATCATCACCGTGAGCGCGCTGCAGGACGTGCCCGAGGAGCTCCACGAGGCCGCCGTCGTCGACGGCGCGGGCTTTCTCGCCCGGTTCGCCCACGTGACGCTGCCCGCCATCAAGCGGCCGGTGCTGTTCGCCACCATCCTCACCTCGGCCGCCTCCTTCCAGCAGTTCCTCATCCCCTACGTGTTCAACGAGGGCGGCCCCGCCCGCGCGAACGAGCTCATCGTCGTCTACGGCTACCGCGAGGCCCTGCAGTTCCAGCAGTACGGCCGCGGGGCCGCCGTCAGCATCGTCGCGCTGGCGTTCATCGGCGCGTTCATGTGGCTGAACGTCAAGAAGGGACGGCTCGCCGACGGGGTGAACGACTGATGGGCGCGCTCGGAACCGTCGCGCGCACGCTCGCCACGAACGCGGCGGGCATCGCCCGCGCGCCCGTCGAGACGCTCCGGCAGTGGCGCTACACCGCCGGGGCCGTCCGGCGCGGCGAACTGCCGGCCGGCGAGGTGCTGAAAGTCGCGGCCGCGACCGTCGGCGCAGTGGCGATGGTGGCGGCGCTGCTCTTTCCCATCTACTGGATATTCACCGCCGCCATCTCCGGGGCCGGAACCTCCATCTACACCTCCGAGAGCCTCCGGCTGTTCCCCGCGGAGCCGACGCTGCGGCCGTTCGTCTGGGTCCTCGGGGACCTCGGCGTGCCGGCGCTGACGGTCACGGTCGCCATCCCGCTGACCGACCTCGCGTTCGTCTTCGAGACGCCGGGGGTCACGCTGTTGGACGCCTCGGCCCACGGCGTCGAGCGGCCCTCCGAGTTCAAGACGTTCCTCTGGAACAGCGTCACCGTCGCCGTCCCCACGGTACTCATCGCCATGTCGCTGGTCGTCCCGGCCGCCTACGCGCTCTCGCGCCGGGAGTTCCTCTTGCGCCGGAAGGTGCTGTTCCTCTACGTGTTGATGACGCAGGTCGGGGGCGGCCTCGGGGTCGCCCTGCTCATCGGGATGTACGCCATCTACGTCCAGTTCGGCATCAACGACAGCAAACTCGCGTTGGCGGTGTACTACGCCGCGACGGCCGTGCCGTTCAACACGTGGCTGCTGAAGACCTACATGGACGGCATCCCGGTCTCCTACGAGGAGGCCGCCGTCGTCGACGGCGCGCCGCCGTGGCGGGTCGTCTGGGAGGTCATCCTCCCGATGTCCGCCGCCGGGCTGGCGACGGTGTTCATCTTCACCTTCCTGACCGGGTGGACGGAGTTCGTCGTCGCCCAGACGCTGCTGGGGACGGACAACTACACCCTGCCGGTCGGGCTGTACTCGCTGGTCACCGAGTACTCCATCCCGTGGTCGCGGTTCTCGGCGTTCGCGCTGACGTTTGCCACGCCCATCGTGCTGGTCTACCTCTTCGCCCAGCGCTACATCGAGGGCGGCCTGTCGTTCAGCGGGATGGAGGGGTGACCGCCCCCGTCGCGCTATCCGCCTCGGCCGGACCCCCGGCAGTCGGTCGCCGCGTCGGTCGCGCGCTCGCCGCTCGCGGGTCCGTCACGTCCGTTCGTCGCCGTTCTCGTCGTCGCCACGCTCCTCGCGCAGCCGTTCGGCCGTCCGCTCGCGGTCGGTGGTCTCGTCGTCGCCACGCTCCTCGCGCAGCCGTTCGGCCGTCCGCTCGCGGTCGGTGGGCGTGTTCACGTTGTGGACCCACCCCTCCAGCGGGACCGTCTCGACGCGGTGGCCCGCCCGGACCAGCAAGTCGACGGCGTCAGGCAGTTCGTACTCGCCCCGCGCCGAGGGCGTGACCAGCCGGCAGGCGGGCGCTATCGGCGCGTCGAAGGCGTAGAAACCGCGGGCGACCAGCGTCGATGGCGGGTCGGCCGGCTTCTCGACCAGCCGCCGGACCCGACCCGCGTCGTCGGTGACGACCACGCCCGTCTCGCTGGCCGCGTCCCGCGGGACCGACTCGACGAGCAGCGTCGCCGCGGCGTCGGTCTCGCGGTGGCGCTCGACGACGGCCCCGAGGTCGGTCCCGAAGACGTTGTCGCCGTTGGCGACGAGGACCGGCGGCGTCACCGCGGGCAGAGCCTGCCGGAGAGCGTGGGCGACGCCCAACCGCTCGTCTTGGCGGACGTAGCCCACCGGCACGCCCCGGTACCGGTCGCCGTAGCGGGCGCGGATGTCGTCGCCGCGGTAGCCGACGACGACCACGAGGCGGTCGGCACCGGCCGCCAGCAGACCGTCGAAGCAGTGCGACAACAGGGGCCGACCCGCCACCTCGACCAACCCCTTGGGCCGGTCGGCGGTGTGGGGTCGGAGCCGCGTCCCCTCGCCGGCGGCCAACACGACGGCGTCCATACCGGAGCGAGGGCCAGCGCGCACAAAGAGCCTGCGGGCGGCCTACGATGGAGTGGATACGCGGGCCGTACTCGCAGCGACGGGGAGTACGGCGTGACAAACCACATCCATCCCGACGGCCGAAAGAGACACGTAGCCGAATCGTGTTACGATGCCGCATGGAGGACGAAGCGTGGCAGTCGGTCGAGATTATCCGCGACAACGAGGGCGTCCCGCACGTCCTCCAACAGAAAGTCGAGGTGTACACCGCGGGCGTCGCCGAGGAGTCGTCGGGGTACACGAAACCAACCATGGAACACCGGCTCGTGGCGCTGACGGACCTCACGACGTACGGGAACTGACCGACGGACCCGTCCCGGCCGGCACACGGCGGGTCAGACTTTTCCCGCGCGGGCCGCGACATACGACCGATGGCCGAGGACGAAGGGCCGCCGCTGTACGTCGGCGTCGTCTGGAGCGAGGGGGCGTGGCTGGCGGTCGGGTTCACCTCCGACGGGTTCGACCACGCGGCGGTGTTCGACGGCGTCGGCGACTGCTGGGCGCGCTACGAGGAGCGGGCGCGCCGGATACTGGTCGCCATCCCCGTCGGCCTCGTCGACTCCGGGGAGCCGACCCGGGAGTGTGACACCCTCGCGCGCTCGGTTCTGGGCCCCCGCAGCGCGGCCGTGTTCACGCCGCCGGTCCGCGAGGCGACCCGGAAGCGGCGCTACTCGGCGGCCAAGCGGGTCAACGAGCGCAAGAGCGGCGAGGGGCTCTCGAAGCGGGCCTTCGCCGTCAGCGACGGCATCGCCATGGTCGACGAACTGCTACAGGAGGTCCCCGAGGCCGCGGCCGTGGTCCGCTCGGCCCACCCGGAGGTCTGTTTCCGGGCCTTCGCCGACGAGCCACTGGAACACTCCCGGCGGACCGCGGCGGGCTACGCCGAACGGATGCGGACGCTGGCCCGCTACGACCGCGACGCCGCGCCGACGGTCCAACACGCCGCCGAGGCCACGGACGGCCGCGAGGTGACCGTCGCCGACGTACTCGACGCCGTCGCGCTCGCCTACACCGCGCGGCCGGGCGAGGGCGACCTCCGGACGCTCCCGCCCGACCCACCGACGGACGGCTCCGGACTCCCGGTGGAACTGGTCTACCGCTCGGCGACGCCGCTCGTCGAGTCCTGAGTCGGCGAGCGCGTAGCCGGCGCTACCCGGTGAAATAATGTGTGGACTGCAGACAGAAGCCGTCTTACAGTCGCGTGAGGTTCGTCGCGCGGGGGCCCTTGTCGGCCTGTTCGATGTCGAACTCGACCTCCTGGCCCTCTTCGAGGTCGGGGCCGCCGACGTCTTCCATGTGGAAGAAGACGTCCTCGTCCGCGTCCTCGGTGTCGATGAAACCGTAGCCGCCGGTGTCGTTGAAGAAGTCGACAGTGCCTTGAGCCATTGTTAGAGCCGTGTCACGTTGTTCGCGCGGGGGCCCTTGTCGGCCTGTTCGATGTCGAACTCCAGTTCCTGTCCTTCCTCGAGGTCAGGACCGCCAACGTCCTCCATGTGGAAGAAAACGTCCTCGTCCGCGTCCTCAGTCTCGATGAAACCGTAACCGCCAGTGTCGTTGAAGAAATCAACCGTTCCTTTCGCCATTGCCTGTGTAGAGAGAGCGTGACCACGGATAACCGTTCCGGTATCCGTATCACGCGTGTTCGCGCGCCGAACCGCAAGCGGGCTCCCGGACGACGCGGCGAGCGTACTGACTCCCTATCGCGGCGTTGTGAACTCACTAACTAACTCCGTCTCGGCGTATCGGTCAGCTAATGCACTCGGAACAACTCGGCGTCCGGACCTACGACCCGGGCGACAGGGACGCGTTCCTCTCGTTGTATCGTGCGGTCTGGGGGCGGACGAAGGGCGAGGCGTGGTTCAGGTGGCGGTTCGAAGAGAACCCCTATCGGCGGGGGGTCCAGATGGTCGTCGCCGAACAGGGCGGCGAGGTCGTCGGCGTCGAGCCACTGCTCCCCTTCCGCCTCCGGGCGGGGTCCGAGACGGTCGACGTGTACCAGCCCGTCGACTGGCTCGTCCACCCCGACCACCGCCGCCGCGGCGTCTTCTCGCGGATGACCGAGTTCCTCCTCGACAGCTACGACGACGCCGCGCTGCTGTTTAACTTCCCGAACGAGGCGCTCCAACCGGGACTGGAGCAGTTCGACTGGCGGGTCGTCGGCGACGTGCCGACGGGCTACCGGGTCCACGACCCGCACCGCTTCGCCAACGGGGCGGCCGACGGACCGGTCGGGGGCTCCGTCCTCTCGCTCTGTGGGGCCGTCACCCGCCGGACGATGCGGCTGCTCGACCGGACCGCGACTCGCCCGGCGGACGTGACTATCGAGCGCCACGACGGCGTCCCGGTCGAGACCCTCCGCGCGCTCTACACCGCCGACAGGCCCGACCAGTTCCACCTCGCCCGCGACGAGGCGTACTTCCGCTGGCGGTTCGCCAACCCCCGCTGGCGGACGACGACCTACGTCGCCGCCCGCGACGGCTCGCCGGTCGCGGCCGTCGTCGCCGTCGCCGAGGCGGTCGACGGCGACACCTGCACCCGCATCGCCGACATCCAGCCGATGACCCCCAGCACCGACCACGCCGACGCGCTCCGGGCGCTGGTCGCCGAAGTCGTGGCCGACAACCGCGACGCCGCCATCCTGACGGTCCCCGCGGGCATCGGCTCGCACCTGTTCCGCCGCCACTGCTTCCTGCCCGATACCTCGTTCCCGCTCTCGCGCGTGACGACCGCCGCCACGCAGGTCGTGCGCCCGCTGTCGGGCGACTCGGGGTGGCGACTCGACGGCCGCGCCCTCACCGACCCCGACAACTGGCGGCTCATGCCCGCCGACCTCGACATCGAGTGAGCGTCCGACAAGCCGGGTCTGTGTCGGGCGCGACGCCGTCGCAGACGGGCCCACCGGCACCGCCGCTGTCCGCGATACCGGAGACAGCCGGACCGCTCACCCGAACAGCCGCGCGAGCACGCCCACGAGGACGAGCAAGGCACCGAGGATGAACGTCCCGGGAATCGGGAGCGCGAACACGAGCACGCCGACGCCGATGACGATTGTCGACAGGCGCATACCTCCGCGTTGGGTCGTCGCACTGATACGCCTTGTTGCCGGCCCCGCGGGGTCCGGGGCCGTCGAACCGCCCAGCCGCTCGGTCGGCCGTCTCGAACGCGAGCCGCGTCGAAACGGGACACTGTCTCCCGGACTGTGAACTTCCGAAAGACTCGCTCCGCTCGTCTTTCGACTTCCCGCTCGCCTCGCTCGCGGGAACGGGGACAGCTCGATCTTCAGTCGAGTGCGTAACACTCTCGAATGGAAATCGTGTAGAATCCGGATGCCGCCTCCCGGATTTGAACCGGGGACAGCTCGATCTTCAGTCGAGTGCTCTCCCAGTCTGAGCTAAGGCGGCGCGCACTCGAAGCGACGACGAGGGGAGGAAAAAGGATTTCGAAAGCCCGGCGCTGTCGGCGGAATCGGCCAGTGTGTCACCACACCACACTACGGAAGGAAGAGGTCGGCGCTGTCGAAGGCCGCCCCGCAGTCGTCGCACTCGTACTCGGTGCCGTTCGTCGTCGAGACGTGGCCCTCACAGCGGGGGCAGGTCGAGCCGTCTATCATGTCCCTCGGTAACACAGGCCCTTGTAAATGCGTTACGGCAGGTGTCGGCCGCGTGTCAGCACCGGCGGGGCCCACCTCCGGCGGAGAGACTCGTCACTCGCGGTCCGTTCGCGACGGAATATGTGGGTCCGGGCGGATTCGAACTGTCGGAAGACGTGCTCGCTGCGCTGTGCGCGACTTCCGGAGTTCGATTCCGCTACTCCCACCACTCCTCACATCCGTTTGTCGCAGGATGGGCCCAAGCGGATTCGAACCACGGTCACTCTGCTACGCTCCGTTCCCTGATTCGAATCCGCCCGGCGGAGAGACTCGTCACTCGCGGTCCGTTCGCGACGGAAGATATGGGTCCGGGCGGATTCGAACCACCGGCCTCGGCCTTGTAAAGGCCACGTCATAACCAACTAGACCACGGACCCGCAGTGCGGAGTTCCCCATCGGGAGGAATAACGCTTTCTCTCTGGGACGGAACGCTTACCAGCGCCGTGGCCGAGGTGTTCGGTATGGACCGTCGTCTCGCGGTCGCGGTCGGCGTCGTCGGCCTGCTGGCGGTCGGCGGCCTCGTGTTCGCCTCGGGCGTCTGGGTCGACGTGGTCGGCGTCGGCGAGTACGAGCGGGGGACCGTCACCGTCCGGGACGCGACGCCGACGGGCGGGGACGCGTCCGCAACCGAGGGGACGCCCACCGGCGAGCCGTCGCCGACCGTCGCCGTGCGGGACGAGGGGGCGGTGTTGGCGACCGTGGAGGTCCGAATCTCGGAGACATGGCGACAGCGGAGGACCGGCCTCAGCGAGACGGCGTCGCTGGCCCCCGACGAGGGAATGCTGTTCGTCCACGACCGGGAGGCGGAACACACCTACGTCATGCGGAACATGTCCTTCGAGTTGGATATCGTCTTCGTCGCGGCCGACGGCACCATCACCCGGATTCACCACGCCTCGCTGCCGCCCGAGGGCGAGCAGTACAGCGAGGAGTATCCCGGACGAGGGAAGTACGTCCTCGAAGTGAACCGCGGGTGGGCAAACCGGACCGGCGTGACCGTCGGCGACCGCGTCAACGTGCCCGCGACGGTTCGGTAGCCCGACGGTCTTTTGCGCGTTCGACCCCTGCGTCCGGTAATGGACATCGACGCGGGGGGCGAAGACGAGGCGTTCGAGGACGCCCGCGAGCGGGTCGACCGGCCCATGTGGCGGCTGTTCGGCGAGTACGGGCGGGGGCGGCGCGGGGCCTTCGCCGTCGGTCTCTTCAGTTCCGTCGTCGCGCGGATGCTCGACCTCCTGCCGCCGCTCCTGTTGGGTATCGCGCTGGACGCGGTCATCCGGGGCGAGGGCCAGTACGGTCTCTGGCTGGTACCTGACGGAGTGGTTCCGGACGGGACGGCGGGGCAGTTGTGGTTCACCGCCGGCCTCATCGCGGCCTCCTTTCTCTTCGGCGCGGTCTTTCACTGGAGCCGCAACTACGGCTGGAACAAGTTCGCCCAGCACGTCCAGCACGCGGTGCGGACCGACACCTACGAGGCGATGCAGCGGCTGAACATGGACTTCTTCGCCGACAAGCAGACCGGCGAGATGATGTCGGTGCTCTCGAACGACGTCAACCGGCTAGAGAAGTTCCTCAACGACGGGCTGAACTCCACCTCGCGGCTGGTCATCATGGTCGTCGGCATCGCCACGTACCTCTTCATCATGAACTGGCAGTTGGCGCTGGTGGCGCTCCTGCCCGTCCCGATAATCGCCGTCTTCACCAAGCGGTTCATCGACACCATCCAACCCAAGTACGCCGAAGTGCGCTCGTCGGTCGGCCGGCTCAACTCCCGGTTGGAGAACAACCTCAGCGGCATCCAGATAATCAAGACCGCCAACACCGAGCCCTACGAGGCCGACCGCGTCGAGGACAGCTCACAGGAGTACCTCGACGCCAACTGGGACGCCATCGAGACGCGCATCACCTTCTTCCCCGGCCTGCGGCTGGTGTCGGGCATCGGCTTCGTCATCACGTTCGTCGTCGGCGGGCTGATGGTCATCGGCCAGCCGCCGGGACCGCTGACGGCCAGCCTGTCGCCGGGGCAGTTCGTCGCGTTCATCATCTACACCCAGCGGTTCGTCTGGCCGATGGCCCAGTTCGGGCAGATAATCAACATGTACCAGCGGGCCTACGCCTCCGCCGAGCGGGTCTTCGGCCTGATGGACACGCCGGGTCGCCTCGAAGAGCGCGCCGACGCGCCGCCGCTTTCGGTGACCGAGGGGGCCGTCGCCTACGAGGACGTGACCTTCGGCTACGACGGCGACCCCGTGGTCGAGGACATCTCCTTCGAGGTCGAGGGCGGCGAGACGGTGGCGCTGGTCGGTCCCACCGGCGCGGGCAAGTCGACGGTGCTGAAGCTCCTGCTCCGGATGTACGACGTCGACGAGGGAGCGGTCACCATCGATGGGCAGGACCTCCGGGACGTGCAGATTCCCAGCATCCGGCGGGCTATCGGTTACGTCAGTCAGGAGACGTTCCTCTTCTACGGCACCGTCCGGGAGAACATCGCCTACGGCACCTTCGACGCCGACGACGAGGCGATACGCGAGGCCGCCCGCGCGGCCGAGGCCGACCAGTTCATCCGGAACCTCCCCGACGGCTACGACACGAAGGTCGGCGAGCGCGGCGTGAAGCTCTCGGGGGGCCAGCGCCAGCGCATCGCCATCGCGCGGGCCATCCTCAAAGACCCCGAGATTCTGGTGTTGGACGAGGCCACCAGCGACGTGGACACGGAGACGGAGATGCTCATCCAGCGCTCGCTGGACGACCTGACCGCCGACCGCACCACCTTCGCCATCGCCCACCGGCTCTCGACGGTGAAAGACGCCGACGTCATCCTCGTGCTGGAGGACGGCGAGGTCGTCGAGCGCGGGAGTCACGACGAACTGCTCTCGGAAGGCGGCCTCTACGCGAACCTCTGGGCCGTGCAAGCCGGCGAGATAGACGAACTGCCCGAGGAGTTCGTCCGCCGGGCCGCCGAGCGCCGCGCCCGAACCGACGCCGACGACTGAGCGGCGAGACGGGCAACCGTTATTAGGCCGTGCCATGTAACGACACACCATGGCAACCACCTACCTCGTGAGCACGGCGCTGATGGGCGTGTTCGCGGCCGCGGTGGTGGTGTGGATGGCGCGCAGCCGCGGGTGGTACCGATACTCGCCGAACCGAGCGACGGTCGCGGCGGCCGGCGGGACCGACCGCGGGAGTCGGCTGGCGGGGCTGGCCGGCGAGCCCGCGACGTGGGTCGTCGCGTTCGTCGTTCTCGTCGTGGGGTTCGTCGGCGGCGTGCTGGCGTACGTCGCCGGTCCCGTCGAGAGCCAGCCGATGGCGGGGCTGGCCGTCGCCGCCGGCGCGGGGCTCGTCCTCGGGGGGTATCTCCTCTACGGCGTCTACCTCTCGGCCGTGCGGCGGGGCCACCCGAGTTCGCTGGCGGCCGCGGAGTCGGCGGTGGTGGCCGGCGTCCTCTTTCTGGTCGCCGTTACCGCGCAGTTGGTGGCCTGAGAGGGTCAGACGATGGAGTAGGCCGCGGCGGCGGTCAGGGCCACGGCGGCGACGGTCCCGCCGAGGACGAGGTAGGTGACCGACCGCGGCTCCCAGCGCAGGTGCTGGTAGTAGGCGGCGACGCCGACGGCCTTGACGACGGACAACACCATGATGACCGCGAAGGCGGTCCAGTAGGCGCTGTCGACCAGCCCGGTGAACTCGACGACCGCTTGGGCGGTGGCGAAGGCGAACAGGACGACGTATATCGCGGTGTATCCTTTCCAGTTCATGGTTACAGGATGTAGAACAGCGGGAACAGGAACAGCCAGACGATGTCGACGAAGTGCCAGTACAGGCCGAAGTACTCGATGGCCCTGTCGTCGCCCTGATACGCCCCGTTCCACGCGCGGACGGTCATGTACGCACAGATGACGAGCCCGATGATGACGTGTGCGCCGTGTAAGCCCGTCGTGAGGTAGAACGTCGACGAGGCGATGTTCGTCGACAGCCCCCAGCCGTTCGGGAACAGTTCCGTCTGGATGTGGAACAGGTGGTTCCACTCGATGCCCTTGTTTATCAGGAAGCCGACGCCCAGCGCGAACGTCCCCACGAGCGCGGCGACGGTGCCCCGGCGGCTCTCGCGCTCGGCGGCGACCATCGCCAACACGACGAGGAAACTCGACGTGAGCAGGAGGTAGGTGTTGATGAGCCCCGGCATCGTGACGTGTTCGGCCGGGACGAGGTCGTGGTGCCACGAGGTCCAGCCGTAGGCCACCCGGACGAAGGCGTACGAGCCGATGAACGCCCCGAAGAGGACGATGTCGCTGGCGAGGAACGTCCACATCCCGAGTTTCGTCTTCTCCACCTCGGCGAAGGGCCAGCGCTCGGCGAGGGCCATCTCGGGCGCGTGGAACGACTCGCGGGTCATCCCCACGAGCGAGGCGAACGTGCCGAGGCCGCCGACGGCCGCGAGGCCGACGTAGACGGCGCTCCCGGTGCGCACGCCCGAGAGCCCGAGGAAGGCGACGAAGCCGAACAGGCCGACGAGGAAGGGCCAGAAGCTCGCGTGGCTAGCGTGGTCCTCGCCGCCGGTCTCGTGGGCCGTCGCCGGCGCGGCGGCCGTGACCGCTCGGACCGGCGGCGTCGCGCCGTCCGCGGCGGTGCCGCCGTCGGTCGCCGTCCCGCCGTCGGCGGCGACGCCCGCGCCGCCGGTCGACTGGTCGCCGTCCGCTGCCCGCGCGGCCGCCTCCGCGTCGGAGAGGAACGAGAGCGAGCCGCCGGCGTAGCTGGGGACGCCGGGGAAGTTCTCCAAGGGCGGCGGCGAGGGGACGGCCCACTCGGCGGAGGTGGCGTACTCCCACGGGTTGTCGTCGGCGTCCGCGCCGCGCCACAGCGAGACGAACAGGTTGTAGAACATGATGAGGAAACTCGCCCCGAGGACGAACCCGCCGACCGTGGCGATGGAGTGCCATATCTGGAGTTCCTGAGAGTACTGGAACACCCGTCGTGGCGTCTCCCACGCGACGAACATCGGGAAGTACAGCATGTTGAACCCGACGAAGTAGACGGCGAAGTGGAGTTTCCCGAGGAACTCGTCGTACATCTTCCCGGTAATCTTGGGGTACCAGTAGTAGAGCCCGCCGAAAAGCGCCGTCGCCCCGGCGACCATCACGTAGTGGAAGTGCGCGACGACCCAGTAGGTGCCCCGGAACTGGTAGTCCAAGACGATAGCGCCGAGGAAGACGCCGGTGATACCGCCGATGATGAACAGGACGAGCGCGCCCAGCGAGAACAGGAACGGCGTGGTAAAGCGGACCCGTCCCTTCGCCATGGTGTAGATGAGCGAGAACACCATCAGGTCGAACGGCAGCGAGATGCCGATGGTGGTCGCCATGAACACCGTCTTGATGGGGAGGTTGATGCCGGTCAGGAACATGTGGTGCATCCAGACGGCGAAGCTCTGGAGCGCGACCAACACCATCGAGATGATGAACCACTTCCGGCCGACCAGCCGCCGACCCGTGAAGGTCTGGAAACACTCGGCCATCACGCCGAGCGCCGGGAAGAAGACGATGTACACCTCCGGATGCCCGAAGAACCAGAACAGGTGGGCCCACAGCAGCGACGCCCCGGGGTTGTCGGCGTCGGTTGCCATCGTCGTCCCGTCGATGGAGTACTGGAAGTAGGTGGTCCCGAGGATGTGGTCGGAGGCGAGAATCATCAGCGCCGCCAGCAGGGCGGCGAAGGCGAACAGCATCATCCAGACGGTGAGGTTGATAGACAGCGAGAAGATGGGCACGTCCCGCATCCGCAGGCCCTCGGCGCGCATCCGGTACATCGTCGTCAGGAAGTTCACCGACCCCATCGTCACCGCTGCGGTAAAGAGGATGAGCGCGAGGACGACGGAGGTCGCGCCGAGCCCCTCGCCGGGGATGTACGCCGGCGTGTTCAGCGGCGCGTACATCGTCCACCCGCCGGCGAACGTCGACCCTTGGAAGAACGAGACCCCCATCAGGACACCCGAGAACAGGTACGTCCAGTACGATAGCGCGTTCAGCCGGGGAAAGGCGAGGTCGTCGGCCCCTATCTGGAGCGGGACGAGGTAGTTGGCGAAGCCGAAGGCGAACGGCGAGATGAACCAGAACACCATCAACAGGCCGTGGGTCGACACCGCCTGATTGTACCCCAGCGACCCCAGCAGGTCCGCGCCGGGCGTGACGAGTTCGAGGCGGAACAGCAGGGCGAGCAGGCCGCCGAACACGAGGAAGAAGAGGGCGGTGACGAGATAGAGGACGCCGATGTCCTTGTGGTTGGTCGTGAGGAACCACCGCCCGATGGACGACTTCGGCGGGAGGCCGTGGTCGTGGCTCACGCCGGCACACCTCCGGGCCCGGCCCGGGCGGCCGTGGCGTTCGCCGTCCCGTTGCTCGTCCCGTTGTACCAGTCGTGGTACGCGGATTCCGGGAGGACGCGGACGTCAGCGGTCATCAGGGAGTGGCCGCTGCCACACAGTTCGTAGCACTTGGCGGTGTAGGTGCCCGTCTCGTTGGCGGTGAACCACGCCGAGGTGTACTGGCCGGGGACGGCGTCGGTCTTGACCCGCAACGCGGGGACGCCGAAGTTGTGGAACACGTCCCGCGAGGTCACCCGTAACCTGACCACCCGGTCCTGTGGCACCGTCAGCGTCGACGTCTCGTGGCCGTTGGGGTAGACGAACGTCCACCCGAAGCGGTACCCCTCCACGTCGACTTCGAGCGCGTCGACCTGTGGCCCGTCCGGGCCGTTCTCGATGTACAGCAGCGTGCTGTAGGTCCACGCGATGAGCGAGACGACGATGACGGCGCTGACGCCGAAGGAGTAAAACACCTTCCGGCCGCCGGCCCCGCCGGTGGGGCGCTCCCCCATCGACGGCCGCTCGACCGCGTCGGCGTAGGGGTCCTCGCCGCCGCGGTCGCGGTACTTCAGCGCGTGGTACAGCGTGTACGTGACGACGGCGATGCCCACCGCCGTCCCGAGGCCGAGAAACACCTCGAAGATGCTGTCGAACACCGCGCTCGGGGCCCGGACCGACCCACCGTGCAAGGGAACGTCAGCCGCGATGCGTGGTATCAGTTGCCGCACCATTTCTTCATGATTTTTCCCACCACGTATTAGTCATTGTGGACAGACAGCCGACAAGTAGGAGCCGAACACGTGCGCGAAGTTTTTTATCCACTGGCATGTTACAACACACCATGGCCGACACGCCACCGGGCGTCGACGACCCGGCGCTGAACGAGGAATCGCTCGCCGACTCCGAGGAGTTCGACAGCCTCGCCGGCATCGTCGGGGACGGCGTCGTCGGGGCCGCCGGTGGGTTGGTCGGGACCGCGCTGATGACCGTCGTCTTCCTCATCGCCCAGTCGCTGGGCGCGTTCAGCCTCGGCGACTTCGCCATCCTGACCGAACTGGTCGGACTGAGCGGCTACGTCCCCGAGGTCCTGTTTGGCTTCTTCATCTTCCTCGGGGGCGGGATGTTCCCGTGGCCGCTGCTGTTCGCGTCGCTGAAGGCGTATCTCCCGGGTCGGACCGACCCCGTCAGCGGAGCCTTCTTCGGCGGCGCGATGTGGACCGGCTTCGTGCTGGCCTTCTACACCGGCCAGTCCGGCGTCGAACTGGCGCTGTACGTCGTCCTGACGCTCGTCGCCCACGTCGCCTACGGCGTCGGCCTCGGGACGGTGTTCAACTACTTCGCCACCCGCCCCGACTCCATCGTCTGAGACCCGGTGTCGCCGTCGCTTCGCCGACCGCTACACTTAGTCCGCCGCGCGCACACGTCCCGGTATGCATCTGCGAGAGGCCACGTGGACCGACGCCGCCGACGCGGAGACGCGGCTGGCGCTGTTGCCCGTCGGGAGTACCGAGCAACACGGGCCACACGCGCCGCTGGGGACCGACTCGCTGACCGCGGCGGCCGTCGCCGACGCCGGCGCGGCGGCCTACGACGGCGAGGTGGTCGTCGCACCGCCGATACACGTCGGCGTCGCCGAGGAACACCGCCAGTTCGCGGGGACGCTGTGGGTCGGTGAGGACACGTTCCGGGACTACGTCCGCGAGACCGTCGGGAGCCTCGCCCACCACGGCTGGGACCGGGTGGTCGTCGTCAACGGCCACGGGGGCAACGTCGGCCCGCTCCGAGAGGTCTGCGGGAAGGTAACGCGCCACGACGACGCCTACGCCGTCCCGTTCACGTGGTTCGACGCCGTCGACGCCGACGACATGGGCCACGGCGGTCCCGTCGAGACGAGCCTCCTCAAGCACACCGACGGCGACCTCGTCCGCGCGGACCGCCTCGACGCGGCCGCCGACGGCGGGGCCGACGGCTGGGGCGAGTGGGAGAGCGGCGTCAACCTCGCGTACGACACCGCGGAGTTCAGCGAGAACGGGACGGTCGGCGACCCGCGGGCGGCCAGCGCCGAGCGGGGCGAGCGGTTGCTGGACGCGGCGAGCGAGGCGCTGGCCGCCCTGCTGGAACGGGTCCGGGAGCGGTAGCTACGCCTCCGCTTCCTCGGCGTCGGCGTCGGTGTCGGCCTCGCTCTCGTCGGCGTCGCTCCCGCCGTCGGCGGCCTCGAACTCCTCCAAGGTACTCCGGAGTTGGGGGACAGTCGCGGTGAGGTCGCCGACCTGCTCGCGGGCGGCCTCCACGTCCTCGACGAGGTCCTCGACGGTCTCTATCTCCGCCGCGAGGTCGTCGGCGTCGTCGAAGGCGTCGGCGCGCTCGCCCATCGTGTACCACTTCTTGGCGTCCCGGAGGTGGTCCTCCGCGTCGCCCGCGTCGAGGGCCGTCTTCAGGGCGTTCAGCGCGCCCAGCGTGTTGTCGGCCTCCACGTCCCAGACCGCGTCGGCCGCCGGGAGCGCGTCGCGGGCCTCGGCGAGCGAGGCCTCCACGTCGCTTCGCATCTCCGTGGCCGCCTCGCCGAACAGTTCGTCGTCGTCCAGACTCGTCTGACTCATACCGTCCCGTTCGACGGGCGAGGGGTTAAACGCCCGCCTGAAAGTGAAAGTGAAACCGCAGGACGTGAGCGGGCGGGGCGGCCGAGAACCGAAAGCCACGCCGAGCACACGTCGGGGTCAGGCCCGCAGGTCGGCCCGGACCTCGGGGATGGGGTCGAGCGACGGGTCGATGTCGCCGAGGACCAGCATCGCGTAGTACCGCAGGAACGCCTGCAGCGGCGCTTTGATGAGGTTCGCGAGGACGAGCATCACGACGGCGAACAGGGCGGCGAGGACGCCGAGGATAGCGAAGGCGGCGAGGCCCTCACCGAGCGCGAACCAGACGACGAGGCCGACGACGCCGAACGGGATGGCGGCCACGACCAAGGCGATAGCGCCCAGCACGGCCCCGACGATGCCGACGCCGATGCCGAGGACGACCGAGAAAAACAGGTACGCGAGGTACTGCTTGGGGTGGTCGGTCAGGGAGCCAAACAGCCGCTGCCAGCCGGCGATGACCCCGTGGCCCTCGTCAACCATCAGCGGGACGACGAAGACGTTGGTGAAGCCGGTTATCGTCCCGCCGACGATGGCCGCGACGACGAGGACGACGATGAACAGGCCAAACGAGCCGAAGATGACCTCGGGCGAGGGGTTCGACAGGGAGGCCCCGCCGACGACGAGCAACAGCGCGAGCGCCAGACCGCCGAAGACCAGCAGCGTCGCCAGCCCGAAGAGGATGCGAAAGCCGAGCAGTCGGAGCCCGTTGCCGACGTGGCGCTTGACGTACCGGCGGACGTGGACCTCGCGGTCGACGAGCGACTGGATGAAGACGAACTCCATGATGGCCCCGAGGACCGCGAACACGAGCGCGAGGACGACGATGCCGACGAGGACGGCGGCGAAGGTGAGCAAGCCGAAGCCGGCCAGCGCCTCCGCGGCACCCGGCGAGAGGTCGCCGCCGGGACCGGCCACCTGCAACAGCCCGTCGGAGAGTGCGGGGAGCGATTCGAGGGGGGCGGCCACTTGGAAGCTCCCGGAGCCGCCGCCGGCCCCGCCGTCGCCGCCGAAGTTGCCGAGGCGGCCGATGTTCTGGACGCCGCCGGTGCCGCCGCCACCGCCGATGAAGAAGACGACGAACGCCAGCCGCAGCCACGTCCCGAGTTCGAACGGGAGCACGAACGACTTCGTGGCGTCGATGGCGTCGTCGATGTCGTCTACTGCGTGGAGGGTCATGCGTCTGCAGGTCACCTCCGGCGGGGGTAAAATTTTCGGAGAGCGACACGAACGGCCGGCCCGTCCTCACTCGCGGACTGCGTCGACTCGCATCAGCGGGTAGCCGCCTTCCATCGCCATGCTCGTCTCGACGACACAGCCCTCGTAGTCGATGGTCATCTCCACGTCGAGAAAGCGGCCGGTCAGTTCGGTGTAGTCGGCCCCGCCCGCGTCGATGGCGGCCCGCAGTTCGGCCTCGTCGACGGCGACGGTGACCGACTCGCAGTGCGGTTGGTTCTCGATGGCGTCCTCCATCGCCCGGGCCAGCGAGTCCGCGCTGTCGGGACTGAGCGGCGTCCCGGCGAACTGGTGGTAGAGCGAACCGAACTTCACGCCGGCTTCGAAGCAGGCGACCTGTGGGTCTGTCGGGTCCATACGAACCCGTCGGACGGCCGAAATATAACGGAACCGCAAGCTACCTATTGTGTGGCCCGTAGACTACGGACGAATGGAGGACCCGGTTCTGCTTACAGGTGCCGGCGGCGCGGTCGGGGAAGCCATCCTCGACGGCATCGGGGACGCCTACGACTGGAAGCTCATGTTTCACAGTCCCCCCGTCGAGGAGCCGGCCCACGAGTACACGGTCGGCGACGTCGCCGACGACGAGGACGTTCGCGCGGCTGTCGAGGGCGTCGGTGCCGTCGTCCACCTCGCGGGCGACCCGCGGCCCGAGGCCCCGTGGGACTCGGTGCTGGAAAACAACATCGACGGCACCCAGAAGATGTACGAGGCCGCCGTCGACGCGGGCGTCGACCGGTTCGTCTACGCCTCCTCGAACCACGCCGTCGGCGCGTTCGAGACCGACCGCCGGACCCCCGAGATGTACCGCTCGGACGACGACTTCCTGCTCGACGGGTCGGAGTTCCCCCGGCCGGGCAACCTCTACGGCGTCTCGAAGGCCGCCGGCGAGGTGCTGGGCCGCTACTACCACGACGAACACGGCATCCGCGTCTGTAACATCCGCATCGGGAACCTCAACCGCGAGTACCCGCCCATCGACTACGAGCGCGGGCAGGCGATGTGGCTCTCCTACCGCGACTGCGCCCACATCCACGAGCGCGCGCTGGAGGCCGACTACGGGTTCGAAATCGTCTACGGCATCTCCGACAACGACCGGAAGTACTACTCGCTCGACCGCGCCAAGGAGGCGCTGGGCTACGAGCCACGCGACAACTCCGCGCACTTCGACGGCGAGGAGCGGGTCGAGGGACCGAACGCGTAGCTCAGTCGAACAACCCCTCCACGTCGGCGTCTTTTCCCCGCTCGCGCTCGACGAGGTCCCGGAGCCGGTGGAAGACGACCGGCCGTCGGTCGCGCTCGCGGACGAACGCGAACAGGAGGCCGACGAACCGGCCCTCGCCGGCCGCGTCGAGTTCGTCGCGCGCGTAGCCGACGGCGTCCTCGACGACCGCCTCGTCGTAGCCGTCGGCCGCGGCCAGCACCGCGGCGGCGACGGCCGTCGCCGCGAAGTCCAGCGCCTCGTAGTCGAGCGCGTCGCCGCGATGTGTCAGAGGCGGCGGGGCCGTCCAGTCGACGGCCTCGGGGTCGGCGGCCACGCCGTCGAGGAACGACCGGACGGCGGTCAGGTCGATACCGCGGTACGCCGGTCCGAGACCGTCGAGATACGTCCCCGCGCTCTCGGCGAGACCGCGCGCGCCCGACCAGTTCTCCGCCGTCCCGTGGTGGACGACGGCCGTGAACTGGATGAGGCCGTGGAGGAACCGCTCGTCGTCGCCCGAATCGAGCGCGAGCCACCGCTCCTCCCACGCGTCGTGGGCGGCGTGGTGCCGGCCGGCGTTGTAGACGGCGACGCCGGCACGCAGGTGGCGCTCCATACCCGTCGGTACGGTGGGGACAGGCAAAAGCGGACAGGTGGTACCGTCGCTCGGCGAGTTGCGTCGCAGAAACGTCGGACGGAGTTCCACGCAAGGGTGGAACACGTCCGGTCGTGAACACAGTGAGCGTCCGGACGGAGATTTGAACTCCGGTCCCTGGCTCCGCAAGCCAAGAGGATAGTCCACTACCCTACCCGGACTCACTCCGAGAGAGGAGAGTGCCCAAGAAAAGGGTGACGGTTCGACGGTCCCCGCGTCACGTGGAGACACGCCGACGCTCAAAACCGAGCGGAGCGTACACAAGGGCCTTTTCCGGGGCCGCCGTTCGGTCGGGCATGAAGCGACGAACGCTGCTCCGGCGGGCCGGAGCCGCCGGGACCGCGGCGCTCGCGGGGTGTGCGTCGAGCGGCGACGCCGGACGGACCGGGACGCCCGAGCGGCCGCCGACGGTGCGCGAGACGACGTTCGAGGTCACCGACGCCGGCGGGGGGACGCAGGTCGACGCCGCGACCGTCGCCGTCGACGGCGGGACGGTCACCGTGGAGGGGACGATATGGGGACCGAACGGCTGTACGACGGCCGCGCTGTCGGGTGCCGACTACGACGCCGGGACGGACACGCTGACCGTGGCCGTGGCGACGACCGAGCGGGCCGACGCGGGGGACGCTTGCACGACGGGAATCGTCGAGATAGCGTACCGGGCGACGGTCGCGTTCGACGGCGGCCGCCCGGGGACGGTGGTGGTGACCCACGACCGCGGTGACGGGCCGGAGACGGTCGCCCGCGAGTCGGTGGCGGAGTGAACGAGCGGGTGGCCCGGGGGGTCGACTCGGCGGTCGGGCGGAGGTTTATACGCGGTGGCGCGACCAACGTCGGACATGGACGACCGACGGGAGAAACCGCAGGACAGCGGCGTCGTACCGTGGCAACGACAACGCTTAAGCGCGCCCCATCCCTGCGTCCCATAGATAGATGGGCGCAATAGAGGACATCTACGCGGACTTAGAGACGGACGTCTCCGAGGAGGAGTTCCGCGAGGCCGTCGCAGAGAAGGTCGAGCAGATGGGCGGGCTCGCGGACGAGGAGACGGCCGCGATGTTGCTGGCCCACGAACTCAACGAGGGGGAGGTGGAGACGGTCGCGGACATCGAACCGGGGATGGAGGAGGTGAAGTTCGTCGCCAAGGTACTCGCCGTCGGGGAACTGAAACGCTTCGAGCGGGACGGCGACGACGAGGACGGGCGGGTGCTGAACGTCGAGGCGGCCGACGAGACCGCGAGCGTCCGGCTCGCGTTCTGGGACCAGCAGGCCGTCGACATCGACGACGGGGGCCTCGACGTCGGCGACGTGTTGCGGGTCAAGGGCCGTCCGAAGGACGGCTACAACGGGCTGGAGGTGTCGGTCGACAAGGCCGAAATCGACGAGGACGTGGCCGTCGACGTGGAACCGGGCGATGGCGCGACCGTCGAGGGGCTGACGATGGGCCAGTCCGACGTGACCCTCAGAGGGCTGGTCCTCGATACGGACTCGATACGGACCTTCGACCGCGACGACGGCAGCGAGGGCCGCGTGGCGAACCTCACGCTGGGCGACGAGACCGGCCGCGTGCGGGTGACGCTGTGGGACGACCGCACGGAGCGCGCCGAGGAACTCGACCCGGGGACCGCCGTCGAGGTCGTCGACGGCTACGTCCGCGAGCGGGACGGCTCGCTCGAACTGCACGTCGGCGACGAGGGCGCGGTCGACGAGATAGACGAGGACGTGCGCTTCGAACCCGACGCCGACCCCATCGAGAACGTCGAGATCGACGACACCGTCGACATCGCCGGCGTCGTCCGCTCGACCGACCCCAAGCGGACCTTCGACCGCGACGACGGCAGCGAGGGACAGGTCCGGAACGTCCGGGTTCAGGACGCGACCGGCGACATCCGCGTCGCGCTGTGGGGCGAGAAAGCCGACAAGGAGATCGCGCCGGGCGACGAGGTGCTGGCCGCCGACGTGGAGATACAGGACGGCTGGCAGGACGACAAGGAGGCCTCGGCCAACTGGGCGTCGACGGTCGTGGTGTTGGACGACAGCGCCGGGGCGGCCCCGGCCCCGTCGGGCGGCGACGACGAGAACGCCGGCCTCTCGTCGTTCGCGGGCGATAGCGCGGACGACGGGTCGGACGGCGGCGAGACGACAACCGGCGGGAGCGCCGGCGGCGGGGCCGGTGGGGCGGCGACCGACGGCGCGGACGCGGCCAGTGCGGCGTCTGACACCGCCGGCGCAAGCGGCGACGGGGGCGCACAGGCCGCCGAACAGGTGGAGTTCACCGGGACGGTCGTCCAGACGGGCGACCCGGTCGTACTGGACGACGGCGAGCAGACGCGCCGCGTCGAGACCGACGAGGGCGTCCAGTTAGGCCAGCAGGTGACGGTTCGGGGCCGGCGGGTCGACGAGGACCGAATCGACGCCGACGACGTGTTCTGAGCGGGTAAGCGGCGCTACGGAAACCCTTAAGGCCGCAACACTCCCGGATGTGGGTATGAGCGTCGAGCTACCGTTCGCGCCGGTGGACGCCGTCATCCGGCGGAACGCGGACGGGTTGCGGGTGAGTGCCGAGGCGGCGGAGGAACTGGCGCGCCGTGTCCAGTCACACGGGGCCTCGCTTGCGGTGGCGGCCGCCGAGGAGGCGACCGCCGACGGGCGGAAGACGCTGATGCCGTCGGACTTCGGCGTTGCGCCCGCCCCGGACAAAGACGGCCTCGAACTGCCCGTCGCCCCGGTCGACCGTATCGCGCGATTGGACATCGACGACGACTACCGCGTGGCGATGGACGCCCGGGTCGCGCTGGCGGACATCCTCGAAGGGTACGCCGACGACGCCGCGGCGGCCGGCGCATCGCTGGCCCGCCACGCCGACCGACGCACTATCAAAGCCGAAGACATCGAGACGTACTTCCAACTGGCCCAGTACTACTGAATGAACTTCGGCTACCGCGAGGTCTGTCTGGACCACGACACCGGGCCGCGCCACCCCGAGAGCCCCGACCGACTCCGTGCGGTCCGGCGCGCGCTCAAGGACCACCACGGCGTCGAGTACGTCGCCGCCAGCGACGCCGACAGGGACCTCGTCGAGCGAGTCCACGACCCGGCGTACGTCGAGGAGTTCGAGGCGTTCTGCGCCGACGACGGGGGCAACTGGGACGCCGACACCGTCGCCGTCGAGGCGACGTGGGACGCCGCCTTGGCCGCCGCCGGGCTCTCGGTGTGGGCCGCCGAGGCCGCGATGGCGGGCGAGGACGGCCGCGACACGCCCTTCGCTCTCGGTCGGCCGCCGGGCCACCACGCCGTCGGCGACGACGCGATGGGCTTTTGCTTCGTCAACAACGCGGGCGTCGCCGCGCAGGCCGCCCTCGAAGACGACGCCGACCGCGTCGCTATCTTCGACTGGGACGTCCACCACGGCAACGGGACGCAGGATATCTTCTACGACCGGGGCGACGTGTTCTACGCCTCGGTCCACGAGGACGGCCTCTACCCCGGGACCGGCGACGTTTCCGAGACCGGGACGGGCGAGGGCGAGGAGACGACGCTGAACGTCAAGTACCCGCCGGGCGCGGACACCGCCGACTACGTCGCCGCCGTCGAGCGCTGCATCGCGCCGGCCATCCGCGAGTACGACCCCGACCTCCTGCTCGTCAGCGCGGGCTTCGACGCCCACGAACACGACCCCATCTCGCGGATGAAGGTGTCGACCGAGGGGTACGGAGTGTTGACCGACCAGATGCGGACGCTGGCCGACGACTGCGGGGCCGGCCTCGGCTTCGTCCTCGAAGGTGGCTACGGGCTGGACACGCTCGCGGACTCGGTGACGACGGTCCACGAGGTGTTCGACGGTTACCGGCCTGTCGAGCCGGACGGCGACGTGAGCGAGGGGGCCAGCGAGGTGCTCGACGAACTGGCCGCTCAGGGCTTCGGCTCGAAGTAGGCCGCCAAGTCCGTCCCGAATCGGTCCGCCAGCGCCGCGACGTCGACGCCCGAGAGCGTCTCGTACCCCTCCCGCAGCGCCGCCTCGACGTGGGGACCGAGCCGCGCGTCGAACAGCGCGTCGCCGTCGATGACAGCGAGGGCGTCGGTGACCTCGCGGGGGCGCTCGACGACGTACCGGCCGCCCTCGACGAAGGGGCCGGCCACCGACGGGTCGTCGGCGTACGCCTCGTAGAACCCCGTCGCGTGCTCGCGGACGTGGACCGGCGGCCCCGCGTGGCGCTCGACGGCCGGCAGTTGCGCGACGGCCAGTTCGAGCAACAGGACCGCTTCGGCGGCGTCGCCCCCGTCGTCGGTAGCGGCACTCGCCTCGTCGTCACCGGTGGCGAACGCGGCCGACCGGAACACCTCGAACCCGCGGCGGTCGAGTTCGTCGGTCAGCCCCGCCAGCGACTTCCGGAGCTGTGGCCACAGCTGGTCGTCGACCACGTCGGGCGCGTCGAACCGAACCGCGACGGGCGTCGTCGCGCGGTCCTCGACGGCTGCCCGCACGTCGGCGGCGTCGTACGGCTCGCGCACGTCGGCCTCGAACAGCGCCACGGTCGGGTCGGCGAGCAGTTTCCGCGCGTAGTGCTGGAACCGGGCGACGTTCTCGGCCGAACAGACGGCCGCGACGTTTCGCTCGGGGTCGGTCGGGTCGACGACGACCAGCGGGTCCTCGAAAGAGGCCTGCGCGTGGTCCGCGGGGTCAAGTTCGACCGGCGGGTGCCAGTCCGCCGCCGCCTCGACGAGGCCGCGGAACCCGCCGTATTCGAGGACGAGCAGTTCGGTCAGGTAGCCGGAGAACCCGCGGGTCCGGAGGTCGCTGCCGTAGACGCCGACGGCCTTCGCGAACGCCTTGGCGACCCGCACGTCGGCCGCGAGGTCGTCGTCGAGCCGGGCGGCGAGATAGCGGGTGTGAAACGGCGTCCGGTCGACGGCCGACTGGATGGCCGTCGCGTCGGCGACGGCATAGCAGGGCACGAGGTCCACGTCGTACCCGTCGACCTCGCCGACGACGTAGGGGTGTTCGGCGTACTCCTCGCGCCCGTCGGGGAGGACCGCGTGCCCGACGGTCAGGCCGTACTCCTCTAAGTCAGCGCGGTCGGTTTCCGGCGGGAACGCGACGAACACGTCGATGTCGCGGTCGCCGGCGACCCACGTCCCGCGGGCCGTCGACCCGACCCGGACCACCTCGGCGTCGACCGGCAGGTCGGCGGCGGCCGCCTCGGCCCGGGCCACCACCTCGTCGGCAACCCGCCGGAGTCGGTCGCGCTCCGCGCCGTCGGGCGAGACGCGCTGGCGGACCCGCTCGACGACGGCGTCGAACTCGTCGCTCATGCCGCCGGCTACTGGGAGAGTGCGTGAAAGCGTGTCGGTGCGCCCCGGAAGCGAAAGCCCTATTTAATAACTCGGTCAATCCACGTACGCGAACAAGCCGCCGTAGCTCAGTTGGTAGAGCACCACGCTGTTAACGTGGTTGTCCCAGGTTCGAGCCCTGGCGGTGGCGCTTTCTCCGTTTCCGTCGGAACCGACCGACGGTGACCCGACAAACTAAAGAACGGGACTCGTGAATCGACTCGTGAGGGCCCTTAGCTTAGTCCGGTTAAAGCGATCGGCTCATAACCGATTGAGCGCTGGTTCAAATCCGGCAGGGCCCATCACCCTTTCAATCGAACTCCAGCCGACCCAGAACGGTCCCCTCAGCCCCCAGAGAAGCCATATAATCGGTTCTAACGGTTTTGAGACGGGGGAGAAACTCATGAGTTCAACAAGGACGTTGTTGGACACCCACCGCGTCCGGCAGTGTCAGTAGCTGAGAGGTGCGTGATTCCCCGTCGGTCGGCCGACCGGCAGACGTGCCAGCACTGCGGGGCGCGCGTCTCGCGGGACTTCCGGCGGACCTTCGGCGACAAGAACGTCGTCGTTCACCGCTGTCAGGGGTGCGATTCCAGCCCGCGGCTCCGGGCCGGCAGCACCGCCGGTCGAGACGTGGACTACCCCGACCCCGCCAACCAACCCAATCGGAACCGCGGCCGCCGTGGCGACGCCCGGATTGACGGGGGTGAGATTTGTGAGTGCCCAGCCCACCCTATTCGACATAGTAGGCTGGCCGCGAGTGCAGCCATGCCCGCCAGTCTCTGGGGGTTCGGTAAAAGTCAGGTCGTAATTCTCGACTGTCCGCTGTCTACGTCCATTCGTCTTCAGGGAGCTCCGTCACAACTTTGCTGTTTCCGAGCGTGCCGCCGTCCTTACCACCAAGAGTTGCACCATGCTCACCACCCAAAGTGAATCCAGAAGATACAGTCTCGACGATATACACCCCGATTGGGATTATCTGTTCTACCGCCCACCAAAGAAGACGAATCAGCGCCACTGAAACACCCCACCCAACTAAATCATACTCAAGCATCAGGGAGCCGAAAAAGTCACCAACAATTTCTAATCCTTCTGGAAATCTTTCTATGCCCACACTTCCTGAGATCCACAATAATCCCTTATAGAGGGATTCAATGCGCTGAAATAAGTCACGGTGTATTCTAATTTCGACAATCTCTCCGTTTTCTCCTGTTTTTGGATAAATCGGGAAGCCTGATGAGGACATATGCAATAGTTCGCCTCCCTATCAGATAAACTATCTTCAGCTAACCCCCTTCGGGGTCACAGCTCGAAGATCGTCCTCGGCGCGATATGCACACGAGCGCGAGCTGGCCGTGTGCATACTCCGGTGGGCGTCGTGGGCTGAATGGAAGACATCGACGAGCGATGGGCGTGGGCCACGGTAGTCTTTATCAGTAGCCGGGCGTCGAGTTGGTCGAGAATACCTTGTTTTTGCCCCCGTGTTCACGAGCGGTGGGTATGCGAATCCGCGAAGGCGGCAAGCACGCGCACCGCACGGACACCATCGAGCAGGCCGCCGAATTCTGGGACTGCAACAAGACGACGACACTGATGAAATCCGCCGAGTTCTCGTGGCGGATGGACGAGCGAATACGAGAGATATTGGCGAGAGAGGGTTTGACTCGGCAGAAGAGAGATCGCCGAGACACCACGGGTTCCGGGGACCTGCGATATCTGGGTCGGTGAGACCGTCAACACCGAATTGTGACGACGGAGGTCAGCGTCCCAACAGGCATAAGTCGCTACCTCGATGATATTGTTGTATGAGCCTCGAACGGGAGGACAAGCCCGACGGGAAATCGGCCGCCGAGCGCCTCGCAGAGCTTACGGGCGAGTCCGTCGAGGAGTTCGAGTACGACGGCGAGGTTCCTGAACTCGACGACTTGGAGCGCGAGCGCGTCGACGAGTAGGGTTCGCTACCGCCATTCTCTGCCGACATCGTGCCAGTCCTCGAACTCGTCGAGTAGCTTGTCGGCCCGCTGTTGAAGGAACTGTTGACAGAAGTCGGGAGCCTCGTTCGCGGACAGCTCCGGGAAGCCCCATACCCTCTCGTACTTCTCGCCGTCGCGGTAGAGGTCGAGGTGGAGCCCTTCGTCCTCGATGTCGTGTTCCCCGTCGACGTTGTGGTCGAAGCGAGCGACTTCTCGCCAGTCGTGGGGCGGGAGTCCGTCTTGGGTCGCTCGCATATTGTACTCCAACTGGAATACGAACCGGGTGACGTGGCCGTCCTCAGTGTCTAGTTCGCGGCGGATTCGTGCGTAGGGCCACTCGACCCACTCAAATCCGAGATCCGTCATAACTCTCCTTCGCTGGCACGACTGTGTTCGTCTTCGGGACCATCCTCAGATAGTCGTCCAGAGTCAGGCCGGGATGTTGAACGTAGCGACTCGCCCGAAGCGGTGAGTATCGACCTCTGGTATTCTTCGAAGGATCGACGGCGAGAAAGATCGGAAAGGTGTGGAATCACGCACCGAGACTACTCCGATCACGAAATCCATCGGACACGTCTCTTCGAATCGAGCCTCGGCGTGAGTCATTTCGTCTTCTTCGGGACCGAGTACATCAGCGACCCGATTCCCGTGGTGTTCGCAGTAGTACTTCGGACCGATCAGCCTATCGGGACTGACAAAAATCGTCTCCGCCGGGTCGTCACAACCCTTTCGCGAACACTCCCCGATCGGCTGATCGAACTCTAGATACTCCCTGAGATACCGGGACCGAATCCGCGGGAAGTCGCGGTGCTGTTCTACGAGCGCGGCGTCGTCGAGGAAGGCTTCGTACCGGTCGCGCTGCTCGGCCGGGTCCCCTTCGAAAGTGATGCTCCAGCTGATGTACCGCCAGTCATCACGAGAATGAATCCGCGCGAAGATGTCCTCGAACTCGAACCCTTCTCTGGTCAGCCACACCGAGAGCGCGTTCGCTTCGTTCTGGAAGAGCGGCATAGGCGAGACGTGAGACGGGAGGATAAGCTTCGAGGGCAACCGGTACCCTCCGGTCGTTCCTCCGGTTCGCCGCGGAGATCGACGCAGTGCCCGAGGATATTGGAACGAAGGTCCCGCTGCCGAGCATCAACGGTGCTGGCGAAGTGAGTGAGTCGCCCCTCGAACCGGAGCGAGCCGAGAGCCACTACAGACGACCAGTACGGCCGTGTGTCGGGCTCGGCGATGCGGTCGGTTCTCTACGCGGTCACCCGCCCGTGCTGGCACGGAGCGGAGTACCCCCACGACCGGGAGATCGAGGAATGCGACGCGACGGAGCTACCGAGTGCGTCGACGTGTCCCTCGACGCATAACCATGAGCAAACCGATTACGAAACGTAACCGCAAGACGGCAGGGACCACCGGCAGGGCCCATATTCCGTGGGGAGCGGACGCGGCGAGCGGAGTCCGTTGTCCGACGGCGTCCCGGCAGACACGCAGCGAGTCCGTTGTCAGTTCACATCCGGCAGGAGCCGTGGTTTCTCGCCGATTCTCGACCGAATTCCGGGGCGTGGACCGGTCGCCGAACAGCGGCGGAGCGACGGTTACGCTTCCGGCCCGGTGTCCTGTGCGAGCGTCGCGGAGGTGTCGCCTTCGACGGACTCGTAGACGACGCGGAGGTCGTAGTCGTCGTCGACGCCGGTGACGACGAAGTTGCCGGCGACGATGTCGGTACTGGCGGCGTAGGCGCCGGCGTTGTTCCACGTCCCGGTCCCGCCGAGGGAGTGGCTGCCGGAGTAGTCGTTGGGACCACCGGCGACGCCGCTGCCCCGGAGGTAGAGTTCCTGTGCCTGAATCGAGTCGCCGCCGTCGTGGGTTATCCGGAGGTCGCCGTCGCCGTTGGTCGGGCTGGAGACGGACTCGTACTGGAAGGCGAAACTGGCCTGTGGCGTGGTCTGTTGGGCTTGGTCGCCGAGACCGAGGACGAACGAGGCGATGACGGCCGCGAGGATGACCGTGATAGCGACCATCAGGATGACCCCGATAACCGGCGAGACGGCGTCGTCGTCGTGGAGCAGTTCTCTGAAGTTCATCGCAGAACTTTCTTTCATACTATTACTATATAAAACTGTCCGAAGAGTAGTGTATCTATCAGGGGTGCTGACGAGAGCTGGCAACGATTCACAGTACCAGAAAGAATATATGCTGGTGTGGTATACCATAGCACGTATGGCGTCCGCACCGAGTAGCGGCGATATGTTCGACGAGTTCCTCTCCCAGCGGGGCCACGACGTGGAGTCGCCCGGGTGGGAGGAGAGCTACAACAAGAAGCAGTGTCCGGACTGCGGTGGGCTCCACGAGCCGGCCGCCACGGAGTGCTCGGTGTGCGGTTGGACACCGGTAAACTGACCGGTCGGTCGTTTTTCGGTATCGGAACGCAGGGGTAGTCACACTCCGGTTCGAGCGAGACTCGCGTCCGTAGCACCGCTCGCCGTCGTTGCGAGCGATTGCTCCGTCTGTACCGTGACCGGCGTGTGCCGTCGGCCGGCGGAGCCACGGCTCTCCGGGACGAAGTGTGTGGCCGCCGCACCGACCGGGGTCAGGAGCCGGGGGGCGGCCACGGGGGAGAGAGTGAAGTCGGGTCAGTTCGGAGCGTCACATGGCGTCGAGCGACGCCTGTAGGTACATCCCGAGCGCGAGATGTCGGTACGCCGCGTTCTCGACCATCTCCGTCGCCGCGTCGGCGTCGTCGATGGCGTACTGCTTGGTCTGGACGAGTTCGTGCATCCGGAGGACGCCGTCCTCGTCGAGGTCGTGCAGTCGCGGGTACACAGTCCCCGGACTCAACTGGGCGTCGAACAGACGCGACAGCCGCTCCATGAGTCCGGTTCCGTGGGTGTCGTCGTCGGACAGCGCGATCATCGCGAGCAGAATCTCGTCCAGGCTCTGGGTGACGAGGCCGTCGTCGACGGCGATGTCGCCGTCGGCGATATCGTCACTGATGTCTGTCAACAACGACTCCGAGATAGCGTCGTGACTGGGGGGGTCGTTCGCGTTCGGACGCCCGGTCCCGTCGAGGGGGGTCAGTCGCTCGTCGGTCCGGTCGCCCATCGTCTCGGTCGTCGCGACGCGACGGAGGTTGTCTCTTGACATCGTCTCACCTGAACGGTATCCGCAATAGGGCGTAACGGTGGTATCGGCATATAAACATAGCAGCGTTTTCGGAGCGTGAAACAGCCCACCCGCTCGAAAACCCTTATGTGACGCGGGGTGAACGTTCAACCAGTGGCTGAGGAACCAGAAGACAGGAGCATCGAGGAAATCCTCGATACCATCGGCGACCAACACGCCCGCCGCGTGCTGGCCGCTATCAGCCGGGAGCCACACTCGGCGAAGGAACTCGCCGGGGAGTGTGACCTCTCGCTGCCGACGGTGTACCGCCGCATCGAGATGTTGGAGGAGTACGACCTCGTCACCGACCGCACACTCGTCGCCGAGGACGGCAACCACTACAAGGTGTACGAGTCGAACTTCGAATCGACGGTTATCTCTCTCGAGGACGAAGAGTACAAGGTCCGCATCTACCGCGAGGAGAACCTTCCCGACCGGTTCAGTCAGCTCTGGGACGAGCTAAACCCCGAGTGAGTCAGCGACTGACCCGACACGAACGTTTACGGCACCGGTCGACCAACGGGGGCAACAAGATGGCCGACGGCGTCGCGCTTGCGAGAGGAGCGCTCGTGTTGATGCGGATGGTCGTGTTCGGTCTCACGCTGGGTATCACGCTCATCAGCTTTCAGGCTTACCGCAAGCGACCCTCCGAGCGGCTCCAGTACGCCTTCGTCGGCTTCGCCTTCATCAGCATGGGCGTCGCCATCTCCAGTGTCATCACGCAACTGAGCGCCGGCCAATCGGGGGCGCTCGTCCGCGTGTTCTTCCAGATGTCCGAGACCATCCCGTTCATCATCGGCTTCGCGATGCTGTACGTCTCGCTGTATCGCTGACCCCACTGGTCACCAAAGCACGTCGTTTATTGGGGAGCGCACCTAGTATAGGTGCAATGACTGATTCGACCACCGAGGTCGTCCGACTGTTCGGCGGTCCCGGGAGCGGGAAGACGACGGCGCTCCTCGACCGCGTCGAGGAACTGCTGACGGACGACGACGTGGACTTCCGCGACGTGCTTGTCGTCTCCTACACGCGGGCGGCCGCCGCCGAAATCCGCGAGCGCCTCGCCGAGCGGCTGGACGAGAGTCCCCGCGCCCTCCGTGGCAACGTCTGTACGATGCACGCGAAGGCCTACGAACTGCTGAACCTCTCTCGGGGCGACGTGGTCGGCGAAGACGACAAGGAGGCGTTCTGCGACGACTTCGGTATCGACTACGAGGACGAGTACGAGGGGTCCCGGCGGCGCTCGGCACGGTCGACGACGCTTGGCAACAAGATAATCGCGACGAGCCAGTGGCTCCAGCGGACCCGCCGGGACGTGGCCGACTGGTACGACGTCCCCTTCAAGTGGGACGAGGAGGAAGTCCGGCTTCCGCCCGAAATCGACGACAAGGCACAGACCGGCAACAAGTACACCCCGACGTGGCCGACCGAGGACGACCGCGTCGACGTGCCAAACGCCATCCGCGGCTGGCGCACCCACAAGGGCGACAACGACGTCATCGGCTTCGCGGACATGCTCGAACGGGTCGCCCAGCGCTCGCTGCTGCCCAACGTCGACTACCTCGTCATCGACGAGTTTCAGGACATCACGACCCTCCAGTACGATGTCTACGAGGAGTGGAAGCCCCACATGGAACGGGTCCTCATCGCCGGCGACGACGACCAGGTCGTCTACGCGTGGCAGGGCGCGGACCCCGACCTCCTGCTCGACGAGGACGTGACCACCGACGAGATACTGCCAAACTCCTACCGTCTACCCTCGCGCATCCTCAACGTCGTCAACCGCGAGGTCCGCCACATCGACAAGCGTCAGGAGAAAGACCTCAACCCCCGCAAGGAGGGGGGCCGGGTCGAGGCCGTCCGCAACCCCTCGATGTTCGACCTCGCGCGCAACGTCACCGCCACCGTCGACGAGTCCGACGAGACGGTGATGGTGCTGTTCCGGGCGCGCTACCAGATGTTCCAGTTCATCGACGAGTTCATCGACAAGGGCATCCCCTTCTCCTGTCTGACCGACCAGCGGATGTGGACCGACCGGCTGACCCAGTACGTCCGCGGCGTCGAGGCGGTCCAAGACGACGAGTCGCTGTCGCTGCTCGAAGCCCGGCGGCTGGCCGACATGCTCGCCGACTCCGCGTTCGGCACCGGCGAGCGCGACGACTTCTTCGACGCCCTAGAGGAGATAGAGGAGGCCCACGACGTCGACGACATCGCGGAGATAACCATCGAACCAGACGTGGTGAAAGAGAACGTCCCGTTCGTCCCCGACCCGGCCTCCGCCAGCGACATGCTGCGGAAGGTGACCAACTTCCAAGAGCGGACCGTCAACGCCTACTTCGCCGGCGACTACGCCGGGATGGACCCCGACCGCGTCCGGTTGGGTACCATCCACTCCGCGAAGGGGCGGGAGGCCGACCACGTGTTCGTCGGGACCGACCTCACCGAGAAGGTCGTCGAGCAGATGGCCGCGACCGTCGACCAGCAGGGCATTGCGGTGCCCGAGGTCGACGAGTTCACCAAACACACCAGCCCCGTGCCGACCCTGACCGACAACGAGCGGCGGGTCTTCTACGTCGGGATGTCCCGGGCCCGCGAGCGCCTCGTCCTCATGGAGAACCTCGTCGACGGCGCGCCGACGCTGCCCATCGACGTGTTGCTCGAAAACGAGCCGACGGAGCGCTCCATCGAGGACCTCCTCGACGAGGCCGGCGAGGCCATCGTCGCCGACTAGCCGTCCTCGTCGTCGCGTTTCACGACCGCGCCGACCGTCTTCTCCGCGACCAGTCCCGGAATATCCGTCGGCGTCGTGAGGTACTGCTCGACGGCCACCATCCCGACCGCGATAGCGAGGTAGACTGCGCCGGCGACGAGTTCGCCCCGTACCAGATGCTCAGCGCCGAACAGCGCGACCGGAATCGCCAGCACGACGACCGCCGCCAGTCCGATAGTGTCGAGGATGCCCGGTGCCATCAGCCCGATTTGGTCGGGGGCGGCCAAAAGCCCCGCGGCCCGCTCGCGGTACGTTGATGTGGCCGCCGCCGCAACTCCGGGTATGCTCGTCGGACTCGTCTCGGACACGCACGACAACGCGGACGCGGTGGAGGCAGCGGTGACGGCCTTCGAGGACGCCGGCGTCGAGGCGGTCGTCCACTGTGGCGACTTCGTCGCCCCGTTCTCGGTGACTCCCTTCGACGGCGACTGGGAGTTCCACGCCGTCCGGGGGAACAACGACGGCGAGTGGGCCGTCGAGTCCACCGTCGCCGACTTCGGCACCTACCACGGCGAGACCGCCGAACTGACCCTCGACGGAGCCGAGGTGGCGGTGTATCACGGCACCAGCGACGCGGTGGTCGCGGCGCTGGTCGACTGCGGGCGCTACGACTACGTCGTCCACGGCCACACCCACGAGCGCGGCCGCGAGCAACGGGGCGGGACGGTCCGTCTCAACCCCGGCGGCATCGCCATCCCGCCCGCGCCGGAACCGTTCTCCGTGGCGACGCTGGCGACCGAAGACGGCGACGTGACCTTCCACGAACTCGGCTAGGGAGTCAACCGCTCGGTCCCGACCCACGCCACGTCGTCGCCGTCGACGAGGGCGAAGGCCATCGTCTTCCGGACGCCGTGGGCCAGCCGCACGTCGAGCGCGAGGTCCCGCGGGTCGAAGACGTGGCCGGCCGGCAGGACGCGGACGAGCAGTTCCGAGTGGCCGAGGTCGTCGACGCTCGCCACGTCGGCGTAGGTCCGGAAGTCCGCGCCGAACTTGAAGCCAGTCTTGGGGACGACGCCGGCGTCCCGCAGCGCCGCGTAGACGGTCAGCCGGCGGTCGAAGCGCTCGCCCTCCACCTCGCGGCCGCGGGCGACGACCGCGTCGGCCCCGCCGTCGACCGACAGCGTCCCCTCGCGGGCAAGATAGGCCGCCTCGACCAAAGAGAGTTGGACCGCGCCGCCGTCGTCGAGGCGCTGTCCGTAGAAGGCCCGCTGGTAGAGGGCCGCCGGCGGGTCCCAACACAGCACCCGCTCGGCGAGTAAGTCGCCCTCGGTCGCCGTGACCCCGGCGTCGCTGGTCCCGTCGGGTGCCGGTCGGTCGGTCGCGAGGTACGTTATCTCGCTCTCCTCGTCGACGACGGCCAGCACGCAGTCACCGAGGGCGTCGGCGGGAACGGCCTCGCGCTCGCCGACGACGCGGACGCTGTAGGCCACCTCTCCGTCCCACGGCCCCTTCCCGCGGGGGTAGACCACGAAGTCGGCTCCGTCGGGGTCGTCGACCCACCCCTCGCGGGCCGGCGAGAGGTAGAAGCCGCGGTCACGGAGGTCCTTGTAGACGAAGAAGGCCACCTCGGAGACGGCCGCCGAGGCCAGTAGCTCCCGAAACCCCATGCCTGAGACGGCGTCGAGGTCGCCGCGGTACAGCAGGTGGGCGGCCTCGACCGGCGCGAGGTCGAGGTCGCCGCCCCGAACCCGGCCGTAGCCGCTGGCGTCGTAGAACCGCTCGCGGGCCCGGGTGCCGGCCCGCACGACATCGCCGTCGAGCGTCAGGTCCATGCCGGGAGTGGCGGACCGAGGGACAAAGCCCCTGCGGGTTCAGGCCGCGTCGCAGGTGCCGTCGAGACAGCGCCGGCCCCCGGCCGTCTCGAAAGCCGGGAGGCCACAGGCGCAGTCGCCGACGACGACGCCGGCGGGCACCGAGAAGCCGGTGTCGCAGTCGGGGTAGCTCGCACAGCCGGCCAGCAGGCCGCCCCGCCGCAGGATGCGGAGGTCGTCGCCGCAGTCGGGGCAGTCCCACTCGCGGTCGAACGCGGCCCGGACGCGGTCGTCCAGCGGGTCGCAGTCCCGGTCGAGACAGCACTCGAAGGCCCGGCCGCGCTCGACGCGCATCGTCGGCAGCCCGCAGTCGTCACACCGGCCGCCGGTGACCGTCGCGTCCGAGGGGACGCCGTACGACGCGGCGCAGTCGGTGCAGGCGACGGTGTCGCGGCTGCGGACCAGCGTCCCCGTACAGCGGGGGCAGTCGGCGACGGGGACGCCCGCATCGGAGGCCGGGAAGCGGGCGCTGCCGTGTTCCTCGTGGGCGACCACCCGGAGCAGTTCGTCGCCGTCGCGGGCGGTGACGACGCCGTCCTCGACCGCGACGCTCTCGGCGCGGGTGAGCCACGCCACGGGCTGGTAGCCGCCGGCGTCGTGGACGAGGACGGTGTTGTCGGGCTTGACGACGACCAACACGTCGCCGCGCTGTTCGCGCTCGCGGGACCCCTCGAAGACGGTCGTACACTCGCCGGCCATCACGCGCGTGCCATCGTGCATGGGACGGGGTGGGCCCCCGCCGGTACCTAAACCCTCGGCCCGGAACCCACAACAGCCATGGCCGTCGAGCGCGAGGCGACGACAATGAGCGACCAGCCGCCCGCGGTCTGTTTCGACATGGACGGTGTCCTCGTCCAGTCGGAAGACCACTGGACGAGCGTCCAACGGGACCACATCCTCCCGACCGTCGCGCCAGACGACGACATCCCGCTGTCGGAGATAACGGGCCGGGACTACACCGAGGTGTATCCGGACCTCGACGCGAAGTACGACCTCGCCGTCTCCCGCGCGGAGTACGAGGCGCTGTTCGAGGAGGCCGGCCACGAGATATACGGCGAGCACGCGACGCTGCTGGCGGGCGCACACGACCTGCTGGACGCGCTCGCCGACGCGGGCGTCGCGCTGGCGCTGACCACCTCCGCGCCGTGGGAGTGGATAGACGTCGTCGACGACCGGTTCGACCTGCTCGGCCACTTCGATGCGGCGGTCAGCGCGGGGGACGTGGACGGGCCGGGAAAGCCCGCGCCGGACATCTACGAGCGCGGGGCCGCCGAACTGGGCGTCGACCCGACCGACTCGTGGGCCGTCGAGGACTCGACTGCGGGCGCGCGCGCGGCCGTCGCCGCCGGGATGACGACCGTCGGGTTCCGGGGCGACGGCGACGAGACGGACCTCTCGATGGTCCACCACGAGGCGGGCGACGCCGCGGTGCTGCGGCGCGTGCTGCTGGGCGGACGATAACGCGGCCCCGCGTGGGGAACGGGGCGCGTTTCGTAGAACGGGGGTCGCGGAAGGGAGTGGCGGAGGGCGTAGTGGGATGGGGGGTCGGGGACCGAGCGGTCAGGCGTCGCCGTAGCCGCGTCCGAGCACGAGGCCGGCGACGTTGACGACGACGACGCCGAGGAGGAGCACCAACGACTGCACGTCGAGGCCGCCAAACAGCA
Organism: Haloarcula sp. MBLA0138; assembly: GCF_055632455.1. Lineage (NCBI taxonomy): Archaea > Methanobacteriati > Methanobacteriota > Halobacteria > Halobacteriales > Haloarculaceae > Haloarcula > Haloarcula sp. MBLA0138. The sequence goes on from NZ_CM145746.1 coordinate 2,329,877, forward strand.
ACAGCGGATACGCCAGCGGCGCGAGCACGCCCGTCCAGAAGCCGACGAACTGCAGCGGGCGGACGGCGGCGGTTCTGAGGTCGACGCTCTCGGCAGGGGTCGACTCCACGGGCGAACTGAAGGGCGACGCGCTTGCCATTGGTATTCTCCTCACTCACACGTATGGCGCGACACCCCCATATAAACGACAGACGCTTGGCGGGATTTCGCTCGCCCGACCGACGTTTCGGCGGGTTTCACCACGTTTCACGGGCGGTCGGTAGCTCTCTGAAATGGGCCGAGAGCGGTTTATAAATTTTATTCGGCCAGTAGAGACGGTTTGGCACAGCCGGCCGAACCGGTCCCGGACGACCGCACGCGCGTGGCCGGTGCCGGCCGCTCGGGTGCTCGGCGGGACGGGCCGACGGCGGCGACAGCGACGGCAACGAACGCGGCGGCAGCCCGGTCACTCGACGGAGACGGTCCGCGTCTCGGTCACCGGGTGCAACGGGAGCGCGGGGAAGGCGACCTCGACGGTGAGCGTGAGTTCGTCGGTGTCGGCCCCGAACAGGGCGACGGGGAGCGTCGCCTCGCCGAGATACGAGGGTTTGGCAGTCATCTCGCGGCCGTTGACCGTCACCCGGAGGCCGGCGCGTGCGCCGCCGCCGTCGTTCGTGACCGTCACCTCCCGCATGGCGCGGTCGCCGGCGGCGATGGTCTCGGGGAACGCGCCCCAGTCGACCGAGACGACGGGCAGTTCGCGGGCGTTCGAGACGACCTGTTGGGCGACGCCCTCGGAGAGGCCGGCCCCGACGAGGCCGTCGACGCCGGCGTCGAGCACGTCCGCGGGCGTCCGCAGGCCCGCGGCGGCGAGCGTGCCCGCGCGCCCGGACCCGACGCCGTCGACGGCGGTCAGGCCGACGGCGTCGGCGCTGACGCCGTGTTCGACACGGGACTCGACGCGGGCCGCGAGGTTGGCCGCCCGCGCCGGCGCGAGGTTGTCGAGAAAGTCCCGGAGCGCGGCCAGCAGGCGGAGGGCGTTCTGCCGGATGACCCACGCGTCGCTTTTGAGTTCGGTCGGCGTCGTCCCGGTCATCCCCGACCGGAGGATGGCGAGCACCTTCCGCTGTCCGGCGTCGAGTTCGTCGTCGGTTTCGCCGAGGACGGCGTGGACCGCGTCCTGCTCGTCCGAGCGGGCGCTGACGCTGTCGAACTCCGCGGCCCCGGCGACGGTCCGCAAGAGCGCGTCGGCGTCCGGTTCGACGCCGTCCGCGCAGCGCTCGGCGAGGTCGGCGAAGCGCCGCGCCGTCGAGAGGCGGAGGTAGAACTTCGAGGCCAGCTGACCCAGCCGGGTCGCCTCGATAGCGAGGCCGTCCTGTTCGACGAAGCCGTCGGCGACCAGCGACGAGAGGGTGTCGCTGACGCGGTCGCGCAGGTCGCTCCCGGCGGCGTAGGCGTCGGGCGCGGACTGGGCGCGGGCGTAGTAGAACGTCGTCGCCAACCAGTCCATCACGTCGTCGACGTCGCCGACCGTCCCGAGCGCGATTTCGGCGTTGAGGTGGGCGTCCAGTTCGCCGGCCAGCCGTGACTCTATCTCCTTGCCGTCCCGGAGGAGCGCGCGGTACTTGTCGGCCTCCGAGCGGTCACAGACCACCCACGCGTACCCCATGTCGTCGTAGCCCGGCCGGCCTGCGCGCCCGAGCATCTGGAGCACGTCGAGCGGGCTCATGTCGACCTCGCCCTCCAGCGGGTCGTGGAGCTTCGTGTCCCGGATGACGACACAGCGGGCGGGGAGGTTGACGCCCCACGCCAGCGTCGAGGTCGAGAACAGCAGTTGAATCTTCCCCTGCTTGAACCACTCCTCGACGCGGTTCTTGTCCTCGCGGGCGAGGCCGGCGTGGTGAAAGCCCACCCCGTCGAGCACGGACTGGCGGAGCGTGTCGTTCGAGAGGTCGGCGGCGTCGTTGTGGAAGTCGTAGTCGCCCCGAGCGCCCATCGGCACGTCCCGCTCGGTGAGTTCGTCACGGGCCTTCTTGGCGGCTTGGACGGTGTCCTGCCGGGAGGAGACGAACACCAGCGCCTGCCCCTCGTCGTGGATGTGTGGCTCGGCGAGGTCGAGCGCGCGGTAGAGCCGGCGGTACTTGTCGGCGAAGGCGTTCTCGCCGTGGGAGTACGTCTTCACGTCGGCGTTCAGCGGCACCGGCCGGTAGTCGTCGCCGAAAGCGAACGTCGTCTCCTCTGGGGCGTCGAGCCAGTCGGCCACGTCGTCGACGTTGGGCATCGTCGCCGAGAGCGCAACCACGCGGGGGTCACAGAGGCGACGCAGTCGGGAGACGGTGACCTCAAGCACCGCACCCCGGCGGTCCGAGTCCAGCAGGTGGACCTCGTCGATGACACAGCAGTCCACGTCCGTGATGAAGGCGTAGCGTGGCGTGTCGTGCTTGCGGGTGGCGGAGTCGGCTTTCTCCGGCGTCATCACGAGGATGTCGGCCCGCTCGGCCCGGCGGGGGTTGAGGTCCCGCTCGCCGGTGACGACGTACACCGAGTAGCCCAGTTCCTCGAAGCGCTCCCACTCGCTCTCCTTCTCGTTTGTCAGCGCCCGGAGCGGGGCCAGAAAGAGCGCGGTCCCGCCCGCGGCCAGCGTCTTGCAGATAGCGAGTTCGGCCAACGCGGTCTTGCCGCTGGCGGTGGGCGCGCTGACCACGACGTTGTCCTCGCGGTTCAACAGGGCGGGCAGGGCCGCCGACTGCATCTCGTTGAACCGCTCGAAGGGAAAGGCGTCGGCGAACTCGGGGAGCACCTCCGAGACCGCCACGGTCGGCTCGCTGTCGGCGCTGCGTGACACGTCCGAGAGGCGGGACCGCGACGGCAAAGGCGTTTCTATGGCGGCGAACCGACCCCCGCGGTCGGCCCGGCCACCGGGATTTAGGTGGCTGGCCGCGCGCGCTTACGTGTGAGCAAGGACTGGGACCCCGAGACCGTCTTCGACGTGCTTGGCAGCGAGGCGGTGCGGCGCATCCTCGCGGTGGCGAACGTCGAACCGGTGTCGGTCCAGCGCCTGACCGCCGAACTCGACGCCTCGGAGCCGACGGTCTACCGCCGCGTCGACGTGTGTCAGGAGTACGACCTGCTTCGGGAGGCCCGCCGGGTCGACGAGGACGGCAACCACTACAAGGTGTACGAGGCGACCTTGGAGCGGGTCTGTTTCGAACTGGACGGCGGCGGCTTCGAGGTCGACCTCCAGTTGCGCCGGGAGTTCGTCGACGGGAGCACGGACGTTCGGGACGACGGCGACGAGTGAGTCCCAGCGCCGAACTGCGGTGCCGCTTTCGACGAGCGGACGGCGACGCCGGCGGGCGGGTCGCTCGCGCGGCTTCGCGGTCTGAAACTGCCGGGCCGCGCCGGCGACCGGCCGCCATTGGCCGGCCGAACGCCGAGTTTTCGCGGCCGGGTGAGCGACAAACTCGCCTGCCCGGAATCGCGCGCTTCGCGGTCTGAAGCGCCGGACGACGTTATAACACGCCGGCTCCACAATCCGTGGAGTGGAACCCATGTCCGTCATCCAGACCGTCAAGCAGAAGGTCGGTATCGCTGAACAGAAGCCCAAATACGAGTGCGAGGAGTGCGGCCACGAGTTCCGGTCGGAGGCCGAGGAGGACTCCTACTGGTTCCAGTGCCCGGAGTGTGGCGGCGAGGACCTGACCTCACTCGAAGGGTAGTCGGCGGCCGGCCGAACACAACGTCTTTTGCGCGACGGGGCCAACCGTGGAGTGATGAGCCACCGGCGCAAGCCCGACTGGCTGAAGACGCGGCCGCCGTCGGGCGAGCGGTTCGCCGACATCAAACGGAGCCTCCGGGAGCGCGACCTCAACACGGTCTGTGAGGAGGCCAACTGCCCGAACCTCGGGGAGTGCTGGTCGGGGAGCGAGAGCGTCCCGGGCGACGGCGACGCCGGCCCCGGGACGGCGACGTTCATGCTGCTCGGCGACCGCTGCTCGCGGGGTTGTAACTTCTGTGACGTGGCGACCGGCGGGATGGAGCCGCCCGACCCCGACGAACCGGAACGGGTGGCCGACGCCGTCGCCGACATAGGGCTGGACTACGTCGTCCTGACCAGCGTCGACCGGGACGACCTGCCCGACCAAGGCGCGGGTCACTTCGCCGAGACCATCCGGGCCATCAAGGACCGCGACGAGGGGATTCTCGTGGAGTGTCTGGTGCCCGATTTCCGGGGGGAGGCCGACTGCGTCCGGCGGATACTCGACGCCGAACCGGACGTGTTCGCCCACAACGTCGAGACGGTCGACCGCCTCCAGTGGCCGGTGCGGGACCGCCGGGCGGGCTACGAGCAGTCCCTGTCGGTCCTCCGGCGGGCCGCCCGCGAGAGCGACGCCGTCGTCAAGACCAGCCTGATGCTGGGCGTCGGCGAGTACGCCCACGAGGTGTACCAGACCCTCTCGGACCTCCGGCAGGTCGGCGTCGACGTGGTCACCTTCGGCCAGTACCTCCAGCCGTCCCGGTCGCATCTGGAGGTGAGCGAGTACGTCCACCCGGACGTGTTCGACACGTGGCAGCGGGTCGCCGAGACGGAGCTGGGCTTCCTGTACTGCGCGTCGGGGCCGATGGTCCGCTCGTCGTACCGCGCCGGCGAGTTGTTCGTCGAGGCGGTGATGGAAGACGGCGACGTGGAAGCCGCCCGCGAGCGAGCGCGGGGCTACACGGCGTAGCCGCGACGAGCAGTACGTACTCGAATATAGTTCTCCTGACGGCTCCGTTCGTCCAATAGCCGTTCGGACGAATATTATAATCGTTCAAATAGCGACTGGCTATCCGTTCGACCGTAGCATGAGTACGACCTCAGCGACGTCGGAGGGGTGGTTCACGTTCGACAAACAGGACATGATGGTGTTCATCCTCGTCATGTCCCTGACGGGGTTACAGAACGCCGTCACGGAGATACTGCCGGAGTTCACGCTCGGGCCGCTGGAACTCGGGGTCGGCGAGTTCGTCTTCATCCCCATCGTGTTGGTCCTCCTGTTCCGGACCTACTGGGCGGCGCTGGCCGTCCCGGTCGGCGAGATAGTCTTCGGCGAGATACTGCTCGGCGAGTTCGACGGACTCGGCGCGATGGAAGGGTTACTCCTGATTCCGGTCTGTTACTACTTCGCCGCCAAACTCCTGCAGGACCCCGAGAACACGACCCAACTCGCAATCGTCGTGTTCCTCGCGGAAGCGTTAGAGGAGTTCTTCGCCATGTTCATCGACGTCGGCAAGGTGTACGTCGGCGTCGAGGAACTGGAAGCGGTGCCCGGCCTGCCAGAGAGCATCCTCGTCCTCGAAGCCGTCGACTTCGTCACGCAGATGGTCATCACCGGCATCGTCTTCGGCGTCATTCCGGCGCTGTACCTCTATCCGAAGCTCCACGGGAAGATAGAGCCGCTGCTGGGGATGGAACCGTACGCGGGCGAACGCGGCGCGTCGATGTGGCGCGGGTTCTCGGTGACGGCGCTGCTCGCGATGCTGGTCGCCTTCCCGATAGCGTTCGCCGCCGAGGCCGCCAGTGAGGTCGGCGGTGCCATCAACGTCGTCTGGGAACCAGCGTTCCTCGAAACGTACGGACAGGTCTTCATCGCGGTGCCCATCGTCGTCGCCGCCGTCCTCGCACTGGCCGCCTGGTATCGCGCGACCCGACGGGCAGCCTGAAGCGATGGACGCGAGTCACGACGCGGACATCGTCGTCGACGACCTCTCCTTTCGGTACCCCGGGACCGACGCGAACGTCCTCTCCGGGGCCGACGTAGAGATAGCCCCCGGCGAGTTCGTCGCCGTCGTCGGCGGCAACGGGTCGGGGAAGACGACGCTGTGTAAGTCGTTCAACGGCATCGTCCCCCACTTCTACGAGGGGACCTTCGAGGGGTCGGTCACCGTCGCCGGGCGCGACGTCGAGTCGAGTTCCGTCTCGGAACTGTCACGGCGCGTCGGCTACGTCTTTCAGGAGTTCGACAACCAGTTGGTCAGCCCGACGGTGTTCGAGGAAGTCGCGTTCGCGCCGCTGAACTACGGCCGCGAGGACTACCGCGAGCGCGTCCACCGAACGCTCGACCTGTTGAACCTCGACGGACTCGAAGACCGGTTCGTCTGGGAGCTATCGGGCGGACAGAAACACCTCGTCGCCCTCGCGGCGGCGCTGTCGCTCGACCCCGAAATCCTCGTCGTCGACGAACCGGCCGCGCAGTTGGACCCCGAGAACGCCCGGGAGACCTACGAACACCTCGCCGAACTCAACGCCGACCACGGCAAGACGGTCGTCACTATCGAACACCACACCGAGTTCATCGCGGAGTACTGCGAGAGCGTCGTGCTGGTCGACGACGGGGAAGTCGCCTGGAAACTCCCCGTCGAAGACGCGCTGAACCGCCTCTCGGACCTCCGGGCGCAGGGTGTCCATCCGCCACAGGTGACCCGGGTCGCCGAACGCGTGTACGACGACGACCGGCGACTGCCGGTCACTGTCGCCGACGGCGCGTCGCAGTTCGAAGCGCACGTCGCCGCGGGCGGCGTCCGCACCGACGGCGCTGTTCGCGACTCCCCGACGGCGGGCGACGGCCGGTCACCGGTCGTCGCCGTCGAGGACGTCTCGAAGTCCTACCGGACGCTCCGGAACGGAAAGCGTCGGGCGCTCGACGGCCTCTCGCTCGACCTCTATCCGGACGAACGAGTCGTGCTGGTCGGGAGCAACGGAGCCGGGAAGTCGACGCTGCTGCGACTGCTCACCGGCATCGAGCGCGCCGACGAGGGAAGCGTCACCGTCGACGGCGTCGACGCGGGGGCGGCGCTGCCCGAGGAACTCGCCGAGGAGGTGGTGTACGTCCACCAGAACCCCGAGGAGATGTTCATCGAAGACGAAGTGCGGGCGGACGTCGCCCACTACCTCCGCGACCGGGAGTACCCGGACGTCGAGGCGCGCGTCGACGACGTCATCGAGTATCTGAACCTCGAAGACCTGCAACACCGGGACGGCCGCCTGCTCAGCGTCGGCCAGCAACGGCGCGCCTCGCTGGCCATCGGGCTGGCGACGGACCCCTCGATTATCCTGCTCGACGAACCGACCGGAAGCCTCGATTTGGCGAGCAGAGCGGAGGTCGGACGAACTATCGACCGGGCCGGCGACCGCGTCGAGACGGTCGTCGTCGCCACGCACGACCTCGAGCTGGCGGCCGCGTGGGCGACCCGCGTCGTCGTCCTCGACGGCGGCCGGGTCGTCGCCGACGGCCCGCCGGAATCGGTGTTCTCGGCCGTCGAGACGCTCGAACGGGCGAATCTACGCCCGCCCCAGGTCGTTCGACTGGGCGAGCAACTCGGTCTCTCCCCCCTGGCGCTGACCGTCGACGAGTTGGCGCGTCGGCTCGACGGTGACGCCGTCACGCCGGAGGTGACCGACCGATGACGTACTTCGACGGCCTGCGCGACGCCGCGTCGGTCGAAGGCATCAAGAACGACCTGCTGAAGACGGCCTACGAGAACGAGGGGTCGTTCCTGCACCGCCTCGACCCGCGCGTGTTGTTGCTGTGGTACGTCGTCTTCCTGTTCGTCCCGTGGCTGTTCTACGATACCGCGGTCTTACTGGGACTGCTCGCGTTCGTCTCGGTGCTCGCGGTCGCCTCGCGAGTGAGTCTCTTTCTGGTCGGGTTGATGGCGTTCACCGTGGCGTCGACGCTGGCGTCGTACGCCGTCGTGACGGCGTTTACCGGCGACCCGCTGGCGGCGATTCGGGCGCTGATTCCGTTCACGCTGAAGCTGACCGTCATCTCCGTCTCGAGTCTGGCCGTCTTCTCCAGCATGGGGCCGAAGACGCTCGCGCGCGGCCTGCGGAGTCTCGGTATCCCCCGGCAGTTCACTTTCCTCATCACCTACGGCTACCGGATGTTGCCGGTGCTCTTCGAGGAGTACCACGACCTCGTCAACGCCTACCGGCTCCGCAGTTCCGCGCCGTCCGCGCCCGGCCGCTTCCGGTGGCGACACTACGCGTATCTGCTGAAGACGTCCATGCGAGCGTTCTATCCCATGATATTCAACGTCGCAAAGCGCAGTCGCGTCACCGTCGAGGCCATGGAGACGCGAGGGTTTTCCCACTCGTTGCACGACGATGCGAGCAAGGAGTTGCAGTTGGCGGACATGAACGTCCGGCCGCTCGACGTCGGCTTCTTCGCCGGGTCGCTGGGCGTCGTCGCACTGCTCGCCGTCTCGCTGTAGCGCCGCCACGTCACCGCTTTCCGCGTCAACCTGCCGTGCAACGTTCCGTCGATGCCGGTGGCTCTCGTTACGCGCCGAACGCTCCGAAAATCGGTATATAGCGATACCGAGCGGTACCAAGCCGAAAAGACGGCTCATAGTCGCCGTTATATCCGGCCACCTAAACGAAGAGACATGCGCTTGGTTTCGGACGACGGCCTCGGCGAGAAACTGTTAGAGACAATCATCCCGGCGCGGGCACAGATTCCCGACGACCCCGCACCCGGGAACTACGTGGTCATCGACGTCGCCCAGTTCTCGACGACGGTGCCGGAACTGTTCGCCAACGGAGCGGAGTACATCTACATCACCGAGGAGCGCGGCAACGAACCCGATTTCAAAGCCGAGCATCCACGAGCGAAAATCGGCGGCAGTTCCGGTCCGAACTACGAGGGCGAGGAGGAATACGACTTCTTCAACTCGCCCAGTTTCGTGCAGGACGTGGACGTCGCGGGCCGACCGACGGCGATGACCTCGACCAACGGCGGCAACGCCGTCACCGACCTCCGACTGGCCGGCGGCGACGACGTCGAGATATACGTCGGCGGCCTGACCAACGGGAAGGCGGTGGCCGAACACCTCCGAGAGAGCGACCGGGAGACCTACTTCGTCGCCGCCGGGTCGAACGGCAAGCCCTCGCCGGAGGACGTCGCCGGTGCGCTCTACATCGCCCGACACCTCCACGAACGACCGCCGACAGCCGAACAGCGCGCGGTCTTCCGCGAGATGGTCACGTTCGGGAAGGGACCCAAATACGAGCGCAAGCCACAGGTCAAGCGGACCGACCTCTACGAGTACACGCTGGCGTTCGACAGCCGCGACGTGGTCCCGAAACTCGTCGACCAGCGCCTCGTCGACGTCGGCGGCGAGGCCGCCTGAACGATGGAAAGCGACGGTCACGTTCACACGACGTTCTCGGACGGGTCCGCCCTCGACGGGATGGTCGCGGCCGCCGAGACCGCCGGACTCGACGGCCTCGGCCTGACGGACCACTGCATCGTGAGCGATGACGAGTTCGGTCGGCGCGCGCGCTACGACCTCGTCGAGACCTACGAGGAGCGACGCGAGGTCATCGACGCGGCGCGCACCGAGACCGACCTCCGGTTGTACGACGCCGCCGAGATGAGCTACGTCGAAGGCGAGGAGGCGCGTCTCGCCGCGTTCCTCGACGAGTCCGACTTCGCGTACACCATCGGTAGCGTCCACTTCGCCGGACCCTACGACTACACCAGCGCCAGTCAGTACGCCGATGCCGACCCCGCCGAGCGCCGGGCGGCCGTCGAGCGGTACTACGACGCGGTCGTGGCGCTGGTCGACTCGGAACTGTTCGACGTACTCGGTCACCTCGACCTCCCCGAGCGGATGGCTCCCCTCCGCCGATATACGACCCGTCGCGACTACGAACGCGTCGCGGCGGCGCTTTCCGACTCGCGGACGGTCCCGGAAATCAACGCCGGCCGAGCCAGCCAGTCGCTCGGCCGCGTTCACCCGGACCCGGCCGTCCTCGACGTCTTCCGGGACGAAGGCGTCTCGTTCGTCCTCGGAACGGACAGTCACACGCCCGCGGAGTTGCGTGAGCGCGCGCCCGTTTTGCGGGGCGTCTGTGAGCGTTCTGCGGTCGAACCGGTCGAGATAGCGTCGCTGGTCGACTGACGGGGAATAATGCCTTCGAGAGAAATGCTCTACAGTAATCACTCCGCCGTCAGTATAACGCCGGAAAAACGCTAAATCCGTTGCGAGCCAACACACACCACATGTCACGCCACGGCAGGTGGTCCCACTGAGCGTCCTCCAGCGCGACCCGACGGACAGAGTACAGGTCATCGACGAGGACGGCGCGGTGGTCGAGGGCGCGACGGTCCCGGACCTCGGCGACGACGCCCTCGTCGAGATGTACCGCCTGCTGAAGCTCGGGCGGCACTTCGACCAGCGGGCGGTGAGCCTCCAGCGGCAGGGGCGGATGGGGACGTACCCGCCGATGGCCGGACAGGAGGCCTCGCAGGTCGGGAGCGCGATGGCGCTGGACGAGGGCGATTGGGTGTTCCCGAGCTACCGCGAACACCTCGCGCTCGCGGTCCGGGGCTGGGGGCTGGCCGACGACCTGCTGTACTGGATGGGCAACGAGCGCGGTAACGCGCCCCCCGAGGACGTGGCCGTCTTCTCGCTCGCGGTCCCCATCGCCACGCAGATTCCCCACGCGACGGGGGCCGCACTGGCCGCAAAGCTCCGGGGCGAGGACCACGCCGTCCTCGTGTACTTCGGCGACGGCGCGACCAGCGAGGGGGACTTCCACGAGGGGCTGAACTTCGCGGGCGTCTTCGACGTCCCCGCCGTCTTCTTCTGTAACAACAACCAGTGGGCCATCTCGGTCCCCCGCGAGCGCCAGACGGCGAGCGAGACGCTGGCGGGGAAGGCCCACGCCTACGGCTTCGATGGGGTACAGGTCGACGGGATGGACCCGCTGGCGGTGTATCAGGTGACCCGCGAGGCCGTCGAGAAGGCCAAGCGCCCGCCCGACGGCGACCCGCGGCCGACGATGATAGAGGCGGTCCAGTACCGCTTCGGGGCCCACACCACGGCCGACGACCCCTCGGTCTACCGGGACGACGAGGAGGTCGAGCGCTGGAAGCGCAAGGACCCGATTCCGCGGCTGGAGGCGTTCCTCCGGGAGCGGGGACTGGTAGACGACGAGCGGGTCGCCGCCATCGACGAGGCCGTCGGCGACGAGGTCGCCGAGGCCATCGAAACCGCGGAGTCGACCGAACGCCCAAGCCCCGACGAGATGTTCGCGGACGTGTACGCGGAGATGCCCGAGCGACTGCGCGAGCAACTGGAGTACCTCGAGGCGCTACGGGCGCGCCACGGCGACGAGGTGTTGCTGGAATGAGCGCACAGGACGCCGACACGCAGAGCCTGACGCTGGTACAGGCGGTCCGGGACGGCCTCTACGGCGAGATGGAACGCGACGGGGACGTGCTGGTGATGGGCGAGGACGTGGGCAAGAACGGCGGCGTCTTCCGGGCGACACAGGGGCTGTACGAGGAGTTCGGTGGGGACCGCGTCGTCGACACGCCGCTGGCGGAGTCGGGCATCGTCGGCACCGCCATCGGGATGGCCGCCTACGGCCTGCGGCCGGTCCCCGAGATACAGTTCTCCGGGTTCATGTACCCCGCCTTCGACCAGATAGTGAGCCACGCGGCCCGCCTGCGAACCCGAAGCCGGGGGCGCTACACCTGCCCGCTGACGATTCGAGCGCCCTACGGCGGCGGCATCCGCGCGCCGGAACACCACTCCGAGTCCAAGGAGGCCTTCTACGTCCACGAACCCGGGCTGAAGGTGGTCGTCCCCTCCACGCCCCGGGAGACGAAGGGGCTGCTCGCTGCGTCGATTCGGGACCCCGACCCGGTAATCTTTCTCGAACCGAAGCTCATCTACCGCGCGTTCCGCGAGGACGTGCCCGACGAGCGCTACACGGTCGAACTGGGCACGGCCGCCGTCCGCCGCGAGGGCGCGGACGTGTCGGTGTTCACGTGGGGCGCGATGACCCGGCCGACGATGGACGCCGCCGAGGAACTGGCCGCGGAGGGTATCGACTGCGAGGTCGTCGACCTGCGGACGCTGAAGCCGATGGACACCGACGCCATCCTCGACTCGTTCCGCAAGACCGGCCGCGCCGTCGTCGTCCACGAGGCCCCAAAGACCGGCGGGCTGGCCGGCGAGATAACCGCGACCATCCAAGAGGAGGCCCTGCTGTATCAGGAGGCTCCCGTCGAGCGGGTGACGGGCTTCGACGTGCCCGTCCCGCTGTACGCCTTGGAGGACTACTACCTCCCCGAACCCGCCCGCATCAAAGACGGTATCAGGTCGGCCGTCGAGTTCTGAGCCATGACCGTCGAGTTCACGCTCCCCGATTTGGGGGAAGGCGTCGCTGAGGGCGAGGTACTGGCGTGGCACGTCGAACCGGGCGAGCGGGTCACCGAGGACCAACTGGTCGCCGAAGTGGAGACGGACAAGGCCGCCGTCGACGTGCCCGCACCGGTCGACGGGGTCGTCGCCGAACTGCACGCCGCGGTCGGCGACGTGGTCGCCGTCGGCGACGTGCTGGTCACCTTCGAAGTCGACGAGGAGGGAGCCGACGGCGCGGAGACGGCCGACGGCGAGGCGGCAGACGAGAGCGACGCGGGTGAGGACGAGGCGAGCGAAGGAGCGACCGACCGCGACGACGGGGCCGGCGGCCGCGTCTTCGCCGCCCCGAGCGTCCGCCGACTGGCCCGCGAGGAGGGCGTCGACATCGGGGCCGTCGAGGGGTCCGGCCCCGGCGGCCGCGTCACCGACGAGGACGTGCGGGCGGCCGCCGAGTCCGGGGCCGACGGCACGGAGCCCACCCCCGCCGTCTCGGCGGTCGGGGACGCGGACGACGACGACGGACCCACGAGCGTCGTCTCGCCGGCCGACGACGGCACGGACGCCGCGGACGACGGACCCACCAGCGTCGTGGCGAGCGTGGGCGACGACGCGGAGGACGGGGACGACGCCGCGGTGCAGTCGGCGGTCCGGCGGGCGGACGAGGACGCCGAGCGCCGCGAGCGGACGCTGGCGACGCCGGCGACCCGGAAACTGGCGCGGGAACTCGGCGTCGACGTCGACGCCGTCCCGACGGACCAGACCCGCGACGGGCAGCCCTACGTCGACGCGGCGGCGGTGCGCTCGTACGCCGACCGACAGGCCGTCGCCGCCGAGGTCACCGACGAGGACGTGCGCGAGGTGGCCGAGGCGGTCGTCGCGGAGATGAAAGCGGCCGCCGGCGGAGCGACCGAGGACGCCGCCGCGGCTGGTGAGACGGCCGACGGGGCGACCGCGGCGGCGGGCGACCGCCGCGAGCCCTACCGCGGGACCCGGCGGACCATCGGCGAGCGGATGGCCCGCTCGCGCCGCGAGGTCCCCCACGCGACCCACCACGACACGGTCGCCGTCGAGGGGCTGGTCGAGGCCCGCGAGCGACTTGAGCCGCTGGCCGAGGAGCGTGGCGTCCGGCTGACCTACACCCCGTTCCTGCTGAAGTGCGCCGCGGCGGCGCTGGCCGACCACCCCGTTCTCAACACGCGGCTGGACACCGAGAGCGAGGAGATCGTCTACCGCGACGAGTACAACCTCGGCGTGGCGACGGCGACCGACCACGGCCTCGTGGTGCCGGTCGTCGACGCGGTCGACGAGAAGGGGCTGCTCGAACTCGCCACCGAGGTCAACGACCTCGTTGCCCGCGCCCGCTCTCGTGACCTCGACCGCGCGGAGATGCAAGGCGGGACGTTCACCGTGACGAACTTCGGCGCGGTCGGCGGCGAGTACGCGAACCCGGTCATCAACGTCCCGGAGACGGCGATACTCGGCGTCGGGGCCTTGGAGGAGCGCCCGGTCGCCCGCGACGGCGAGGTGGTCGCCGCGCCGACGCTCCCGCTCTCGCTGGCTATCGACCACCGCGTCGTCGACGGGGCCGACGCCGCCCGCTTCACCAACACGCTGATGCGGTACCTCGCGGACCCGACGCGGCTGCTGTTGGAGTGACGGTCAGGAACCGCTCTTGAGAGGGTACCCACAAGATTTACCAAACTCGGGAAGTGAGGTACACATACCGATAACGCCGTGGGCGGCCGATGACCCTGCAGGGGCGTGAACAACGCCTCAGCCCGGAAACGTCTGGAAGCGTTGATTGGCTTCCTCAGTTGCCGGGCGAGTGGGTGGGAGGCCAAACACGGGCCGGTGTTCATGCAGTGAGTTGGTGTTCCAGTTGCGCCAGCGTCCAGTGTGAACACTCTTCTATCTCAGCCGCGGTATCGAAGTGGTCGAGCCACGGCGTCCCGCCCGTCTCCTGTGCCGCTGCAGCGCCGGCCAGACAGTCGGCTGCCTGAATGCCGTCTCTCTGTCTCGAAGACGCACACGTCACGTCAACGTAGTCCAGCCGGTCAGCGATTTCCTCGCAGAGCTCGTCCGTCTGCCGCGTCGAGCGGAAGCGGTCGGCGTAGAATTCGACTCGGTCGTTGCCTGTGAGTTGCTGGAGGATTTCCGTGTATGCGTAGGCGCGCACTGCGATGTCCCAAACGGGCGGGAACTCTACGTCCTGAAAGAGCTTATAATGCGAGTCGAGCGTCGTGAAGTCGTCCTTCTCGAATACCGCGTATCCGAAGCGGAGCGAGTCCTGATGCTCCGAGAGACAGTCCATGAACCGGCGTTTCTCCGTCGCCTGCATATCGTACCACTTCGCCTCGTCGAGTTGCGTCACATTCCGGACCGCTCGCTTTGGGCAACGATAGCAGTCGTGTACGGTACCACCGACGACAGCAACCGCGACCGCGTCGCACGAGTCCCGCAGGAGATTCCGGAAGTCCCCGGAAATGTCGCCGTAGTAGGGCATTATCGAGGTGGAAAATCTCTTTGCGTGGATTCGGGAAGAAGGTTCGCAAACCGAGGTGGAAGTGGTTCCGGCTCGCTGTATCCACAGTTTCGTTCGGCGGTGGTCACACGATGAGACGGCGACCGAGGGTCGAGCGCTGCGGCCGCAGTACGCTACGGCTCCGTCTCGTCGGCGATCCACGTGCGGGCGGCCATGGCCTGCGGGAACCCGAGCGTCGGGACCGCCAGCGTGGCGACGTGGTCCAGCGCCGCAGGGTCGAGTCCCTCCTCCAACCCGCGGCGGACGTGGGAGTGGACCGCGCCCTCGGACTCGGCACCGATAGCGAGCGCGAGTTTCACGAGCCGCTTGGTCTCGTCGTCGAGCGGGCCGGCCTCGGCGCAGGCCCGCCCCAGTTCCGCGTAGGCGCTCCAGACCGCGGGGTTGTCGGCGGCGAACGTTCCGGCGGCCGCTGGCAGTTCCGATGGGTCGTCGATGTCGTCGGCCATGGGACGACGTTCGCCGGCCGGGGTAAGATAGGTGCCGGGCTTAGAGGAACCGGTCCCGAACGTCGCCGTCGGGAACCATGCACTGCTCTCTCCGGCCGAACCAGTCGTAGCGGTTGGCGGCGACGAAGTCGTAGACGCGGTCCCGGAGCGCCGCGGGGAGGAGGCGGCCGACCGCCGCCAGCCGGTAGGGCCACCCCAGTAGTTCCGCGATGCGGAGCACCGCCCCTGACTTGGTGTAGGTCCGGTCGCCCTCGACGAGGACGACCGAGTCGAAGTCCGCGGTCGCGTGGCCGTGGCGGGCCAGCAGCGCCTGCCCGGCCTCGGACTGGAGCGAGGCGAAGCGCAATCGCCCCTCGGGGTCCCGCGGGACGAGAAACCGGACGAAGCCGTTACAGAGGTTGCAGACGCCGTCGAACAGCACGACCGGGCCGTCGGGGTCGGGAGCGTCCTCGGCCGGCGTCGCGGCGGCCGCCTGCCCGTCGTCGTCAGCCACCGTCGGCCACCTCCGACCGCCGGCTCCGCGAGGCGACGACGTCGAGGCCGGGGCTGTAGTAGTACACCGGTTCGGTCCCCTCGGGCCGGGCGAAGCCGTCGGCCCGCAACAGCGTGGCCGCCTCGACGCTGGCCGTGGCGGGGTACAGCGTCCACGGCTCGTGGGACACGTCGGTGTACCGGACGGAGCCGTCGGGGGCCTCGGTGTAGAAGCGGTAGCGCTCGACGAGGAACTCGGCCAGCGGGTCAGACGGAGCCGCGAACGGCTCGCCGGTCGGGTGGTACGTCGCCCTGTAGCGGGCGGGCCGTGCGCCGGGGTGGCGGCGTCGGCTGTCGAAGACGACTTGGCCGTCGTCCCACGCCAGCGAAATGCGGGCGTAGTAGTACGGGAGGTGGTAGAACAGGCGCGCGCCGAGGACGCTGGCGACGCCCTGCGCGTCGAGGCTGAAGAAGTAGACGCTGGGCACGCCGTCGCGGGTGACGTAGGTCCGGACGTTTATCTCGGGGAGACGGACGCCCAGCGCCCGGGGCACCCCCTTAGGCCGGACGGCGACGTTGGTGAAGGGCACCACCGAGAGCCACGCCGCCCCGTCGTGGGTGTCGGGGGCGAGTGCGTCCGGGAGGTGCGCGTCGAGCAGGTCCGGGTCGACCGGCCAGTTCTCGAACAGCAGGTGTCGCCACCCCATCTCCAGCGGGCAGACCATACCCGTACTCGGGCCGCCGACGGAATGAACCCATCGGGGCGACACCGCCCGTTTTTATGCGGAGCGGTCGACAGGCCAGACAATGGTCGTCGGAGACGTCACGACGGGAACGGAACTGCTCGTAATCGGCGGCGGTCCGGGCGGCTACGTCGCCGCAATCAGGGGCGCACAGTCGGGGCTGGACACGACGCTCGTCGAGCGGGACGCGTTCGGCGGGACCTGCCTGAACCACGGCTGCATCCCCTCGAAGGCCGTCATCTCCGCGTCGGACCTCGCTCACCGCGCCGGGGCCGCCGAGGAGATGGGGGTGTTCGCGGACCCCGCGGTCGACATGGCCGGGCTGACCGAGTGGAAAGACGGAGTCGTCACCCGCCTCACGCGGGGCGTCGAGTCGCTGTGCGAGGCCGCCGGCGTGACTCTCGTCGAGGGGACCGCCGAGTTCGCCGACGCCGAGACGGTCCGGGTCGCCCACGGCGGCGAGGGACAGGGGTCGGAGACGATAGCGTTCGAACACGCCGTCGTCGCCACGGGGAGCCGGCCGGTGACGGTGCCGGGCTTCGAGTTCGACGGCGAGCGCGTCCTCTCCTCGAAGGACGCGCTGGCGCTGGAGAGCGTCCCCGGGGAACTGCTCGTGGTCGGCGCGGGCTACATCGGGATGGAGCTGTCGACGGCGTTCGCCAAGCTGGGGGCCGAGGTGACCGTCGTGGAGATGCTCGACGGCGTGTTGCCGACCTACGAGGACGACGTGTCGAGCGTCGTCCGGGAGCGCGCCGAGTCGCTGGGCGTCGACTTCGCCTTCGGCGAGGCCGCCCGCGGCTGGGAGGAGACCGACGACGGGATGCGCGTCCAGACGACCGACGAGGACGACGAGATACGGGAGTACAACGCCGAGCGGTGTCTGGTCGCAGTCGGCCGGGAACCGGTGACGGACACGCTGGGCCTCGACGCCATCGGCCTCGAACCGGACGCGGACGGCTTCCTCCGGACCGACGAGCGGGCCCGGACCGACCTCGAGGGCGTCTTCGCCGTCGGCGACGTGGCCGGCGAGCCGATGCTGGCCCACAAGGCCATGGCCGAGGGCGAGGTAGCCGCCGCGGTCGCGGCCGGCGAACCCGCCGCCCTCGACCAACAGGCCGTCCCGGCGGCGGTGTTCACCGACCCCGAGGTCGGCACCGTCGGCCTGACCGCCGACGAGGCCGAGGCCGAGGGGTTCGACACCGTCGTCGGGCGGATGCCCCTGCGGGCCAACGGCCGCGCGCTGACTCTCGACGAGCGCGACGGGTTCGTCCGCGTGGTGGCCGACGCCGACACCGAGTTCGTGCTGGGCGCACAGATAGTCGGGCCGGAGGCCTCGGAGCTGATAGCCGAGGTCGGCCTCGCCATCGAGATGGGGGCGCGCCTCGAAGACGTGGCGGGCACGGTCCACACGCACCCGACGCTCTCCGAGGCCGTCCGCGAGGCCGCGCTGGACGCCCGCGGCGAGGCCGTCCACACCCGATAAACGGGGCCGACGGGACCCGGCGACTCGCCCAGAGCCCCACGCGACGACCCGCCCAGAGCCCCACTCGGCGCACGCCGACGCCACCCCTTTGTGGCGAGCGGGCGAACCGGCGGCCATGGTCACGAACGAGAGCGACACGTTCGACATCGGCGGCGACCTGACGGTCAATCGGCTCGGCTTCGGCGCGATGCGCATCACCGGCGAGGGCGTCATCGGCGAGCCCGACGACCCCGAGAACGCCCGCGCGGTGCTCGAACGCGCCGTCGAACTCGGCGTGAACTTCGTCGACACCGCGGACTCCTACGGACCCGGCGTCTCCGAGCGCCTCATCGGCGAGACCCTCGACACCGAGCGCGACGACCTCGTGATAGCGACGAAGGGCGGCCTGCTCCGTAACACCGACGGCGACTGGCTCCCCCACGGCGACCCCGACTACCTCCGGAACGCCCAGTTGTGCTCGCGGGACCGTCTCCGGATGGACCCCATCGACCTCTACCAGCTTCACCGGCCCGACCCCGACACCGACTTCGAGGCGTCGGTCACCGCGCTGGCGGAGCTGAAAGACGAGGGGCTGGTCCGCCACGTCGGCCTCTCGAACGTCACCGTCGAGCAGTTGGACCGGGCCCGGGACATCGTCGACGTGGCGACCGTCCAGAACGAGTACAACGTCGCCACCCGCGAGGACGAGGCGGTGCTGGAGGCCTGCGAGAACTACGGCATCGGCTTCATCCCGTGGTTCCCGCTCGCGGCCGGCGACCTCGACGGCGTCGACGGCATCGGGGAGATAGCCGACCGCCACGACGCGACGCCCCACCAGATAGCGCTCGCGTGGCTGCTCGACCACTCCGACGTGACGCTACCGATTCCCGGTACGTCCAGTCTGGCCCACCTCGAACAGAACGTGGCCGCCAGCGCCATCGACCTGACCGACGCGGAGCACGACCGGCTGGCGTGAGCGCGGGCGACCCGGGTCGGCGGTAGGCGGGCCACCGAGCGACCCCGGGCGGCCCGAACGCGGGGGACCGCGCCGCTTTTACCGCACAACGGAGTACCGGCGGGTATGACGACCATCACGCTCGGCCCGTCGGGGACCTACTCCCACCGGGCCGCGTCGGCGGTCGCCGACGACGACATCGAGTTCTCGGAGTCGGTCACCGCCATCGTCGAGGCCGTCGCCGAGGGGCGGGCCGACCGGGGCGTCGTCCCCGTCGAGAACAGCATCGAGGGGTCGGTCACCGAGTCCCTCGACGCCTTCGCCGAGTACGACGTGGCCGTGGTCCGGGAGGTCATCACCCCCATCCGCCACGCGCTGCTCGCACAGGGCGAGGACGTCGACCTCATCGCCAGCCACGCGCAGGCGCTGGCCCAGTGTCGCGGCTGGCTGGAGGAACACTACCCGGACGTGGACCGCGAGGCCGTCGCCTCCACCGCGCGCGGCGTCGAGCGTGCCCGCGAAGAAACCGGCGTCGCCGGCATCGGCCACCCCGCCAACGCCGGCGACGGCGTCGACCTGCAGGTGCTGGCCGAGGACATCCAAGACCGGGACTCCAACGCCACGCGGTTCGTCGTCGTCGCCCCAACCGACGAGCGCGACGACGGCGGCGCGAAGACTTCCTTCATCGTCTACCCCGACGTGGACTACCCCGGCCTGTTGCTCGAACTGCTGGAGCCGTTCGCCGACCGCGACATCAACCTCACCCGCGTCGAGTCCCGCCCCAGCGGGGAGCGACTCGGCGACTACGTCTTCCACATCGACATCGCCGCCGGCCTCTACGAGGAGCGCACGCAGGCGGCGCTCGAAGACATCGAGGCCATCGCCGAGGACGGCTGGGTCCGCCGGCTGGGCTCGTACGACACCGAGACCGTCGTCGACTGAGCGCGGTCCTGTCGCCTGCTCTACGCTTAAGTTCTCCGGCGGCGTACCCCCGTCCATGACCGACCGCGACCCGCTGAGCGAGATAGAGCGCGCGTTCGACCTGCTGGGCGACCAGTTCGGCGTGGCTCTCGACGCCGTCCCGACCGACGTGGTCGACGAGGGCGACGCCTTCCGCGTCGAGATGGAACTCCCGGGGTTCGAGAGCGAGGACGTGGACGTACAACTCGTCGAGGACCGGAAACTCACCGTCAGCGCCAAACACACCGACAGCCGCGAGACCGACGACGGTCGCTACCTCCAGCGCGAGCGCCGCCGGCAGTCCAGCGGCCGAAGCGTCACGCTGCCGGAACCGGTCGACGACGACGCGACCGCGAGCTACGACGCCGGCGTCCTCACAGTCCGCCTGCCGAAAGCGACGGCCGGGGACGACGACGGGACCGACATCCCGGTGAACTGAGATGGTGCTCGAACCCGGGTCGGACGCGCCGACCATCGAGGCGACGAACCAGTGGGACGAGCGGGTCCGCGTGGACTTCCGAACGCCGGCGGTCCTGTACTTCTACCCGCGGGACCAGACACCGGGCTGTACGACCGAGGCTCGGCAGTTCAACGAGCGCTACGAGGCCTACGACGCGGCCGGCGTCGAGGTCTACGGCGTCTCGACCGACGACGTCGAGAGCCACTGCGAGTTCGCCGAGGAACACGACCTCGCGTTCGACCTGCTCGCGGACCCCGACGGAGCCGTCGCCGAAGCCTTCGACGTGCCCGTCGACGACGGGGCGGCCCGCCGGACTACGTTCGTCCTCGCGGCCGGGCGGGTCGTCGGCGTCTACGAGGGGGTCAGGCCCGACGGGCACGCGACGGGCGTGTTGCGCGACCTGAAGGAGGCCGGCCTCGTCGAGATGGGGTGACTACTCGGCGATGTCGATGGCCGGGCGACCCGGTTCGGCCTTCGAGACCAGCGCGTCGTCGGCCTCGTCGGGGGCCTGCACGACGACGGTCGCGCCGAACTCCCGTTCGATGAGCCACGCGGCCCGCTCCAGTGCCGCCCGCTCGCGCTCTGGCGGGAGCGTCTCGGCGTACTGGGCGCGGCCGGCGAGGTCCTTGGCGAAGTCGGCGGCAGCCTCGCCGTACTGCTGGAGGTCCTCGGTTCGCATCACGGCCGGCACCACGTCGTCGGCCTCGCGGGCGATGTCGACCACGCGGTGTTTCCACTCGGGCGCGACCGCCAGCGTGACGGTCTCGGGGTCCTCGATGCCGACGGTGTCGACGATGTCGCGCACGTCCTCGCGGGTGTCGGCGACGAGGCGGCGCTCGGCGTCGTAGTCGGCGGGCGCGTCGGCGGCGGGCCAGTCGGCCTCCGCGACGAGACCGTCGCGGCCGAGTTCGACCCACATCTCCTCGGCGACGTGCGGGGCGACCGGCGCGAGGAGCTTCGTCGCCGTCACCAGCCCGCGCTCGAAGGTGTCGGCGTCGGGCGCGGTCGCCTCCCGGAACCGCCGCAGCAGCGAGACCAGTTCCCGCACGGCTTGGAGGGCGTGGTTGAACCGGAAGTCCTCGTACTCGGCGGTGGCGTTGGCGGCCGTGGCGGCTATCTCGCGGTCGACGTAGTCGGCGACGGCGGCGTCCCCGTCGCCGCTCGCGTCGGCGGTGTCCACGTCGCCGTCGGCGTAGGCGGCGACCAGCCGGTAGAGGTTCTGGAGGAAGCTGTGGGCGGACTGGACGCCCTCGTCGCTCCACGCGAACTCCTTCTCTGGCTGGGCGGCCTCCATGATGAACAGGCGGGCGGTGTCGGCCCCGTACTCCTCGATGATGCGCTGGGGCGAGACGCCGTTGCCGCGGCTCTTGGACATCTTGTTGCCGTCCTCGCCCAGCACCATCCCCTGATTGGTGAGGTTCGTGAAGGGCTCGCGGACGCCCTCGACCATGTCGAGGTCGTCGAGGACCTTCGTGAAGAAGCGGGCGTACAGCAGGTGCATGACGGCGTGTTCGATGCCGCCGACGTACTGGTCGACGGGCATCCAGTCACTGGCCCGCTCGGTGTCGAAGGGGGCGTCGTCGAGGTCCGGCGCGGTGTAGCGCAGGAAGTACCACGAGGAGTCGACGAAGGTGTCCATCGTGTCGGTCTCCCGCACCGCGTCGGCCCCGCAGTCCGGACAGTCGACGCGTTTCCACTCCTCGGCGGCGTCCAGCGGATTGCCGGTGGTGTGGACGAACTCCGGCAGTTCGACGGGGAGGTCCTCGTCGGGGACCGGGACGTGGCCGCAGTCATCGCAGTGGACCATCGGAATCGGGGTGCCCCAGTAGCGCTGGCGGGAGATACCCCAGTCCCGGAGGTTGTACTCCGTGCGGTGCTCGCCGTCGAAGACCTCGACGAACTCCTCGCGGGCCTGCGCGCTCGTGAGCCCGTCGTACTCGCCGCTGTCGACGAGCAGGCCGTCCTCGGGGTAGGCTTCCGCCTGCACGTCGATGTCTTCGGGGTCGGCGTCGGCCTCGGGGCCGGGTTCGACCACCTGCACGATGTCGATGTCGTGGGCCTCGGCGAACTCGTGGTCCCGTTCGTCGTGGGCGGGGACGGCGTAGAGCGCGCCGGTGCCAACGTCGGTCAGGACGTAGTCGGCGACGTAGACCGGAATCTCCTCGCCGGTGGCGGGGTTGACGGCGTACTCGCCGGTGAACACCCCGGAGGTCACGTCCAGTTCGTCTTCGTCGGCGGCCGCGGCCGTCTCGATGTACTCGGCCACGTCCGCGTTCTCCTCGGCTATCTCCTGTGCGACCGGGTGGCCCGGCGCGAGCGAGAAGAAGGTCGCGCCGTGGATGGTGTCCAGCCGGGTCGTGAAGATGTCCACGTCGCCGTAGCCGGGAATCTCGAAGGCGACGCTCGCGCCCTCCTGTTTGCCGATCCAGTTGCGCTGCATCTCGCGGACGTTGTTGGGCCACCCGGCCAAGTCGTCGAGCGAGGAGCGCAGTTCCTCGGCGTAGTCGGTGATAGTGAAGAACCACTGGTCCATCTCGCGGTGTTCGATGGGCGTGTCACACCGCCAGCACAGTTCCGCCTCGCCCTCGACTTGCTCGTCGGCCAGCACCGTCTCGCAGGAGGGACACCAGTTGAGTTCGGCGGCCTGTCGCTCCACCAGCCCCGCCTCGCGGAACTGTTTGAACAGCCACTGGTTCCAGCGGTAGTAGTCGGGGTCACAGGTGGTTATCTCGCGCTCCCAGTCGTAGCCAAAGCCCATCTCGGTCAACTGGTCGCGCATCGCGTCGATGCAGTCCAGCGTCCAGTCTCGGGGGTTGGTGTCGCGCTCCTCGGCGGCGTTCTCGGCGGGGAGGCCAAAGGAGTCCCACCCCATCGGGTGGAGGACGTGCTCGCCGCGCATCCGCTCGAAGCGGGCGAAGGCGTCCGTGATGGTGTAGTTCCGGACGTGGCCCATGTGCAGCGACCCGGACGTGTACGGGAACATCGCCAGCACGTACTCCGGGTCGGCGGCGTCGTCGTCGATGCGGAACACGTCCGCGTCGTCCCACGCCTCCTGCCAAGCGGGCTCGACCTCGGTGTGGTCGAACCCCCGCTCGCGCTCCTCGCCAGTGCTCATGTGAGCGAATCCGGCAGCGACGATGCTATACCTTTCCCTTCGGCGGGGGCAGTCCCGGTTCCGGTCCCGGCCGTCTCGGGGCCTCACTCCCGTATCCGACTCGGGTCGACGACGTTGCGGACGACCTTCTCGCCGCGCTCCGTGATGCCGTAGAAGGGGTGGCCGTCGCTCTCGTCGGCGGTGACCAGCCCGTGTGCAGCCAGCGTCCGGAGCCGCTCGCTGGTGTAGCCCCGGCTGAGGTCCGCGTTGCGGGCGACGTTCTTCGTCGTGAGTTCCAACCGCTTGGGCGGCCCGAGGACTCGCAGGATGGACTGGTCGGCCGCCCGCATCCAGTCCACCTGTCGGTGCATGGACGGTCACCAACGGCGCACGCTATTTGTTTCTGTCTCTCTGCCGACAATAGGAGACGAATTCGACCGCTGTAGCTGACGAGTTCGTAATTTATATACCGACACTCGACCGACAGTGCGACGAGTCACCGCCCCGCGCGGCGCTACGGCGGTGAGACCAACACAGTATGGGAGAAGACAGGACGACGCCGGACGATTGGACCGCGCTGAGTGCGTTCGAACGCGACGCGGTCGTGGCGGTGTGTGAGCGGACCCGCGCTGGCGAGCGCAGCGACGGTCTGAGCGTCGGACGCACGCTCGAATCGTGGTACCGCGAGGACGTGTCACGGGAGCGGCTGCTCGACTGCCTCGACAGCCTCGTCGACCGGGGCGTGGTCTCCCGGCGGCGTCTCGACGAGCGCACGGCCGCGTACGAACTGACCGCCAGCGGGCGGGAACTGCTCCAGAACCGGACGGCGCGGCTGGTGGCGCTGACGACGGACCGCGACGGCGAGGGCGGCCGGTAGCACGTACACTTAGGTGTCACTCGGCCGAACGGACTAGCATGGCGAACGAGACACCGACCGACGAGGACGACGCGGGACTGCTCCCCGAACCGCTGCGGACGGTCGCGCCGCCGTACGGGAGCCACCGCGACGAGGAGATGGACGCCATCGGCTGGGGTATCGCGCTCGGACTGGTGATAGTGCTGGTCCCGCTGTTGCCGTTTCTCGTCATCGTCTGGCTCATCTCGAAGGCGACCGACGCGCTGACGCCGACCGACTAGCGGTCGGTGCCGACGAGTTCGAAGCCCGTCCCGTCCCCGGCCGCGCGGGCGCTCTCGTAGACGACGTGGGCGGCGGCCACGTCCTGTATCGCCAGCCCGGTCGAATCGAAGAGCGTGAGTCCGTCACCGGGGTCCCGGCCCGCGAGGTCGCCGGCGACGACCGAGCCGAGTTCCCCGTAGATGTCGCCGTCGCCGAGGACGCCCTCGCCGTAGGGGACGTTTATCTCGCCGGAGTGGACGCACTGCTCGTAGTCGTCGACGACCAGTTTCGCGTCCAGCAGCGTCCGGTCGTCGTGCTCGTGCTTGCCGGCGGCGTCGGCCCCGACGGCGTTGACGTGGGTGCGCTCGCCGAGCCACTCGCGGTCGACGATGGGCGATTCGACCGGCGTGACCGTCGAGAGCACGTCGCAGGCCGCCGCCTCGGCGATGGAACCGGGACGCACGTCGAAGCGGTCGCCGAAGCGGTCGGCGAAGGCCCGCTGTTTCGCCGCGTTGCGGTCGGCGACGACCACCCGGTCGATGTCCCGGACGCCCGCGATGGCCGCCAGTTGGGTGGCTGCCTGCGTGCCGGCCCCGACCAGCCCCAGCGAGTCCGCGTCGGCGACCGCGAGGTGGTCGGTGGCGACGGCGGCGGCCGCGCCGGTCCGCAGGCGCGTGAGGACGGTGCCGTCCATCACCGCCAGCGGGAAGCCGGTCTCGGGGTCCGCGTAGACGAGCGTGCCCATGACGGTGGGAAGGTCGTGGTCCGCGGGGTTGTTCGGGTGGACGTTGACCCACTTGACGGCGGCGGCGTCCCAGCCGTCGGCGCGGACGTACGCCGGCATCGACCGGAAGTCGCCGTCGTACTGCGGGAGGTCGACGTAGGACTTGGCGGGCATGACGGTGTCGCCCCGCGCGTCCGCGGCGAAGGCCGCCTCGACGGCCGCGACGACCGACGGGAGGTCGGCGTGTGCCTCGACTGTCTCGGGACCGAACAGCGACGTCTCCATGCGTGGAAGTGGCACGCGGCGGCCCTTATACCCACCCGCCGCCCTGTGGCAGTCACGTCCGAGTAGGGCCACTCCCCGGCAGTGCCGTCCCGACGAGCCACGGCGCGGCCGGCGGAGCGGTTACCCGTCTGGCGTCCGTGTCACCGGTATGCACGTCCGGGCGGCGCTGGTGGTGTGCTGTCTGCTCACCGCCGGCTGTACCGGACTCGTCGGGAGCGGCCCGTCGGGCGAACGGTCCGCCGTGACGCCCGCGCCGGTGCCCGAGTCCCCGCCGGCGGCCGTCGCGCCCGGACTCACGGTGTCGGGGGTCAGCAACGCCACCGCGCTGGCGAGCGCCCACGCGCGGGTGCTCTCGAACGTCTCCTACACGGTCCGGCGCGCGCGGACGGTCCGGACCGCCGACGGGACGACCCGCCGCCGGGAGATAACCCGGGCGCAGGTCGCCGCCGGCTACCGGACCTATACGGCCGTGCGAACCGTCTCCGGCCGGAACGCTACTCGGCGGACGGTCCGGACACAGTGGGTCGACCAGCGGGCGACGCGGACGACGACGGTGAACGGAACCACCAGCCGGGAAGTGGTCGCCGACGGAGAGGGCATCGGTGGGCCGCCGCTGCCACCGCGGGCGGCGCTCGATTTCGACCCCACCTACGGCGACCGCATCGGGGCGCTGTTCGCCGGCGCGAACGTCACGAGCGTCAGCCCGGCCCGCGAGGTGGTCATGCAGACCTACCGCGCGCCGGTCCACCACGTCAGGGCCGACGGGGCGCGCGCCCGGGCGCGGTTCCCGGTCCGCCCGGCGGCCCGCGTCGGCGACGTGAGCTTCGCCGCCACCGTCACGCCGGGGGGCGTCGTCTACAGCTACGGCGTCCAGTACACCGTCGTCCGCGACGGGACGCGGCTCCGGGTCAGCGAGCGACTTCGCTACAGCGACGTGGGCGTGACGACGCCGGACGTGGGTGCAGAGTGAGTCGCGCAGCGACGTGGCAGCCGCTCGGGAGCATGCGGAACGGAAAACGGAGTTGCGTCGCGGTATCTACGCGTCGGTTGGATTGGGTGTGCGCCGCGCTTACATCGCGCCGCCCATGCCACCCATGCCGCCCATGCCGCCGGGGGCACCGCCGGGACCGCCGGGGCCGCCCTCGTCCCCGTCACCGGAGGTCGAGAGCTCGCCGGCGGCGATGATGTCGTCGATCTTGAGCACGAGGTTCGCGGCCTCGGCGGCCGAGGAGATGGCCTGCCGCTTGGCGTGGGCCGGCTCGACGACGCCGGAGTCGAGCGTGTCCTCCACGTCGCCGGAGAAGACGTTCAGGCCGGCGTTGACCTCGCCGTCCTCGTGGGCGGCCCGCAGGTCGACCAGCGTGTCGATGGAGTCCAGCCCGGCGTTCTCGGCGAGCGTGCGCGGGATGACCTCCAGCGCGTCGGCGAAGGCCTCGACGGCCAGCTGCTCGCGGCCCTCGACGCCGTCGGCGAAGTCCCGCAGGCGGGCGGCGACCTCGACCTCGGGCGCGCCGCCGCCGCCGAGGACGCGGCCGTTGGCGACGGTGTCGGCGACGACGTCCAGCGCGTCCGTGACGCCGCGTTCGAGTTCGTCGACGACGTGGTCGGTCGAGCCACGGAGGAGGAGCGTGACGCCGTGGGCGTCCTCGCCGCTGCCCTCGACGTAGAACAGCCCCTCGTTCTCGTCGCGGGAGACGGAGCCGTGGCCGAGGTCGTCGGCGCTGGCGGCTTTCACGTCGGAGACGACGTTCGCGCCGAGCACTTCCTTCAGGAACTCGATGTCGGACTTCTTGGCCCGGCGGACCGCGAGGATGCCCTCCTCGGCGAGGTAGTGCTGGGCCATGTCGTCGATGTTCTTCTGACAGAAGACGACGTTCGCGCCGGTCGCGGCGATGGCGTCGGCGAGTTCCTTGAGCTGTTCTTCCTCCTTGTCGATGAAGCTCTGGAGCTGGCTGGGGTCGTCGACGGAGAGCTGGGCGTCGACCTCGGTCTCGTCGAGCTCGATGGCCGTATCCAGCAGGAGCACGTCGGCGTCGTCGACCTCGCTGGGCATCTCCTCGTGGACGGGGTCCTTGTCGACGACCGCGCCTTCGAGCAGTTCGGAGTTGCCAGCGGAGCTACCGGTCTGGGTCTCGATGTTGAGGTATTCGAGGTCGGCGACGACGGAGCCGTCGGCGGCCTCGACGGTGACGGCGTCGACCGCGTCGACGATGAGCTGGGCGAGCAGCTCCTTGTTGAGCTCCGCGCCCTTGCCGGTCATCGAGGTCTCGGCGACCTTCCGGATGAGCGCCTCGTCGTCGGGGTCGACGTCGGTGGCGATGGCGTCGAGCTCGGACTTGGCCTCCGTGGCGGCCATGTTGAACCCCTTGATGATGGCCGAGGGGTGGATGTCCTGCTCCAGCAGGTCCTCGGCGTTTTTCAGGAGTTCGCCGGCGATGGCGACGGCGGAGGTGGTGCCGTCGCCGGCCTCGTCCTCTTGGGTCTCGGCGACCTCGACGATCATCGAGGCCGTCGGGTTGTCGATGTCCATCTCCTGCAGGATGGTGACGCCGTCGTTGGTGACGGTCACGTCGCCCATCGAGGAGACGAGCATCTTGTCCATGCCTTTCGGCCCCAGTGTGGAGCGTACGGACTCCGCGACCGCGCGGGCGGCCGAGATGTTGTGTTCCTGTGCGGACTTGTCTTTCATCCGCTGGGCGTCCTCGCCGAGAACTATCATCGGCTGGCCCTGCATCTGACGCTGGCTCATAGTCAGGCGAAAGATTGTATGTGGTTCTATATAAAAGTATGGGTTGAGCCGAGGCGGCGACGACCGACGCGACCGCCCCGACGGCGGAAAGACCACCAGAAGGCGACTACCTCGCCCCGAAGCCGTGCGGAGTGTTCACACTGTTCAGCCGCCGCTCGCCGACCGATTTATATGTCGGACCGCGGTTCGGGGCGATGGACGCGGGCGGTGCGGTGACGGATTTATGCCGACGCGACGCGTATGCGTGCCCGTGAACCGCACGGCAGCGCTCGACGCCGTCGTCTTCGGAGTCGACATCCAGAGCGGTGACGTCCGCGGGGACGCCCCCTCCTACGCGCTGGTGGTCTTCGACGGGGAGTCCGTCGAGCGGGACGTGGTCTCCCGGCGAAAGCTCCGGCGGCGCATCGACGACGAGGTGCCGGCCATCGTCGCCACGGACAACATGTACGAACTGGCGGCCGACAAGGACGCGCTCGTCCACTTCCTCGGGACACTCCCCGACGAGACGCGGCTGGTGCAGGTGACCGGCGACGAGCAGCCCGAACCCCTCTCGCGGGTCGCCAAGCGCCACGGCGTCCCCTACGGCAAGGACCCGATGGAGGAGGCCGAGGCCGCCGCCCGGCTCGCCGCCGCCAACGTCGGACAGGCGGTCTCGGCGTTCACCGACACGACGACGGTGAAGGTCTCCCGGGGCCGCTCGACGGGCGGTGGCGGCGGCTGGTCGGAGGACCGCTTCACCCGTCGCATCCACGGCGCGGTCAAGACGCAGGCCCGCGAGGTCGAGTCGAAACTCGACGAGGCGAACCTCGACTACGAGCGGGACGTGACCGAGAAGTACGGCGGCTTCGCCAACGCCGTCTTCGAGGTCGCGGCGCGACCGCAGGACATCCCCGTCTCGGCGCACCGCAGCGGCGACACGCGGATCGAGATAGAGCGCGAGCGCCGCGACGGCATCGAGTTCGAGCCGCTGGCGAAGCGCCGGGACCACGTCGTCGTCGGCGTCGACCCCGGGACCACGACGGCCGTCGCCATCGTCGGCCTCGACGGCGAGGTGCTGGACGTGACCTCCTCGCGGACCAACGACGCCGCCGCCGTCACCGAGTGGATAATCGAGCGCGGGCGGCCGGTCGTCGTCGCCGCGGACGTGACACCGATACCCAACACCGTCGAGAAACTGCGCCGCTCGTTCGACGCCGCCGGCTGGGAGCCCGAGCGGGACCTCCCCGTCGACGAGAAGAAACACCGGACCCGCGACCACCAGTACGACAACGACCACGAGCGCGACGCGATGGCGGCCGCGCTGTACGCCTACGACGCCCACGAGGACCAGTTCGACCGCGTGGCAAGCAAGGTCCCCCCGCGCCACGAGGTCGGTCCGGTCGTCGCCCGCGTCGTCGCCGGCGAGGAGTCCGTCGAGTCGGTCCTGCGGGACATCGAGGGCGACGGCGAGGACGAGTCCGAGGAGTCGACCCACCAGCCGCGCGAGCTCTCTCCCGAGGAGCAGGAGATACGGCGGCTGGAGGCCCGCATCGACCGGCTGGAGTCCCACGTCGACGACCTCAAAGGGACCATCCAGCGGAAAGACGAGCAGCTACAGGAGAAGGACCGCCAACTGGAGAAGGCCCGCAGCGAGGGCCGCCGGGAGGTCCGCAAGGACCGCGAGGTGACCCGGCTCCAGCGGCGCAACGAGGCCTTGGAGCGGGACCTCGAAGAAGAACGCGAGCGCCGCGAGGAACTGGCCGACAAGCTCGACCGGCTGAAGTCGCTGTGGAAGCTCGACCACTCGAACTTCGCCGACGTGGCCGCCGAGCGGGAGGGGCTGGTCCCGGTGAAGGTCGTCGAGCAGTTCACCCGCGACGCCATCGAGGACGCGGACGAGCGGTTCGGCCTCGCCGAGGACGACATCGTGTTGTTCCGGGACGCCTCGGGCGCGGGCCGCTCGACCGCCGAACTGCTCGCCGACGTGGCCCCCCGGCTGGTGTTGCGGACCGGCGGGCTCTCGGACGCCGCCGACGAGGTGCTGTTCGACAACGACGTGCCGGTCGCGCCGGCCGAGGCGGTCACCGTCCGGGAGGTCGACGAACTCGCCGTCGCCCGCGAGCAGGCCGTCGAGGCGGCCGTCGCGGACTGGCGGGACCGCGCCGAGGAACGCGAGAAGGAGCAACAGGCGGAGATGGTCGACCAGATAATCAGCGAACACCGGGCCGACCGCACGCTCAGCGAGAACTGACGGGCCCGAACGCTTACCCGTCGGACCCCCCTGCGAGTACTGCATGGAGGTCGCACTCGTCACCGTCGGCGACGAACTGCTCGCCGGCGACACGGAGAACACCAACGCGACGTGGCTGGGCCGGGAGCTGACGGCGGCCGGCGCGACGGTCACGCGGGTCCTGACGGTGCCCGACGACGAGGCGGTCATCGCCGACGCCGTGGCCCGCTACCGCGACGCCTTCGACGCCGTCCTCGTCACCGGCGGCATCGGCGGGACCGCCGACGACGTGACCAAGGCCGCCGTGGCCCGCGCGTTCGACCGCGAACTGGTCGTCCCCCCGGACGTGCGCTCCCACCTCGAAGCCAAGGCCGAGCGCTTCGCCGAGCGCAACCCCGAGACCGTCGACCGCTACGACATGGAACTCGATTTGGACGGGTGGGCGGCCGTCCCCGAGGGCGGCGAGGCGCTGCTGACCGACGAGAGCTTCGCCGCCGGCTGCGTCGTCGAGGGCGTCTACGTCCTGCCGGGCATCCCCGAGGAACTGAAGGCGATGTTCGCCACCGTCGCCGGCGACTTCGGCGGGGCCCGGACGACGGAGACGCTGCACACGCCCGCGCCGGAGGGGGCGCTGGTCGGCGTCGTCGACGAGGCCACCGACCGCTTCGCCGTCACCGTGGGGAGCTACCCCCGC
This sequence comes from Haloarcula sp. MBLA0138, assembly GCF_055632455.1. NCBI lineage: Archaea > Methanobacteriati > Methanobacteriota > Halobacteria > Halobacteriales > Haloarculaceae > Haloarcula > Haloarcula sp. MBLA0138. The sequence goes on from NZ_CM145746.1 coordinate 2,360,965, forward strand.
AGCGACGACGCGCCGGGCCGCGTGAAAGTCACCGGCGAGGACCGCGAGACGGTCCGCGACGCCGCGGCGTGGCTCCGGGAACGCATCGAGACGGTGGACTAGAACAGTTCCAGTACGCCGAGCGCCGCCGCGGCCAGCAACACCTCGAACGAGAGCGTCCCGAGCGCCGAGAGGGCGACGAACCGGCGGGCGGACATCCCGGCGACGCCGGCCGGGACCGTCAGCATCCCGCGGGTGAAAAGCAGGCTGTTCGACAGCGGGACCGCCAGCAGGCCGTAGCGGTCGAACATCGCGCCGAAGCGGTCCAACCGGGACTCGCTGATGCGGAACCACGGCTTCGAGAGCAGCCACTCCCGGCCGCCGCGTTTCGTCAGCAGGAAGAGCGCGGTCTGGCCGACCGTCGCGCCGGCGACAGCCACCCCGAGGATGGCGGCGACGGCCGGCGCGTCGTAGCCGCCGCCGTCCCGCGCCAGCACCGCGACGGCGACGGGGACCAAGGCCTCGCTGGGCGCGAAGTACAGCAGCATCGCCCCTTCGAGGACGAAGACGAACAGCAGGGCGACCAGTCCGTACCGCTCCAGCAGCGCGCGGGCCAGCGCCCGGTCGCCGAAGACGTACAGCGCCACCCCGGCCACGCCCAGCGCGGCAAAGAGCGCGGCGACCACGAGCAGGCCGTAGTCCTCGGCGAAGGCCCGGACGCCGCTCCGCGAGTCAGTGGCGTCGACTGCCATCCCCCGAGACAACCGCCGAGGCGGGCATAGGTTTTCCGCATCGGGAGCGCAAGCGGTGGGTTCATGGCCGCCACGGCCCGACGACCGGTATGGAACCGACACGTCGCCCCCGCAGGCTGCGGACCGACGGGGTCCGCCCGCTCGTCCGCGAGACCGAACTCTCGGCGTCGGACCTCATCGCGCCCGTCTTCGTCGACGCCACGGCCGACGAGCGGGTGCCCATCGAGTCGATGCCCGGCCACGAGCGCGTCCCGGTCGCGGAGGCCGCCACCCGCGTCGCGGAGGTCCGCGAGACCGGCGTCGAGGCGGTCATGGTGTTTGGCGTCCCCGAGTCCAAGGACGAGCGCGGGTCGCGGGCGTGGGCCGAGGACGGCGTCGTCCAGCGGGCGGTCCGCGACATCGCCGCCGAGACCGACGCCTACGTCATCACCGACGTCTGTCTCTGTGAGTACACCGACCACGGCCACTGTGGCGTCCTCGAAGCCGACGCCGCCGAGGACCCCCACCTCACCGTCCGCAACGACGAGACGCTGACCCTGCTGGGAGAGACCGCTCGCTCGCACGCCCGCGCAGGTGCGGACATGGTGGCTCCCTCGGGGATGATGGACGGCATGGTCGGGGCCATCCGCGAGGCGCTGGACGGCGAGGGGTTCTCGGACGTGCCCGTCATGAGCTACGCCGCCAAGTACGAGTCGGCCTTCTACGGCCCGTTCCGGGACGCCGCCGACGGCGCGCCCGCCTTCGGCGACCGCCGGCACTACCAGATGGACCCGGCCAACGCCCGCGAGGCCCGCCGCGAGGTCACGCTCGACGTGGAACAGGGCGCGGACGTGTTGATGGTCAAACCCGCCCTACCGTACTTAGACGTGGTCAGTGCCGTCCGCGAGAACCACGACCACCCGGTCGCGGCCTACAACGTCTCCGGGGAGTACGCCATGCTCCACGCCGCCGCCGAGAAGGGGTGGCTCGACCTCGACGCGGTCGCCCGCGAGTCGCTGCTGTCGATAAAGCGGGCCGGCGCGGACCTGATTCTCACCTACTTCGCCGAGGACGTGGCCCAGCGGCTGTGAGCCGCGGAGACGCTGGTGGCCGCGTTGCCCGTCGCTGCTCTGCCCGTCGCTGCTCGGCCCGTCACTGCTCGGTCGCGCACGGCTCGCCTTCGGGGCGGTCGACCGGGAAGTCGAGGGGGTCGGCAGCGTCGGCAGTCGGGAGCCGCAGCGTCACCGTCGTCCAGCCGTCGTCGCGCTCGTAGTTCAGGTCGCCGCCGGCGGCCTCTGCCACCCAGCGGGCCAGCCACAGGCCCAGTCCAGTCCCGTGGCTCAGCGTCGTGATGTCGGCGTCGCCGAAGACGACCGCGCGCTCGATGTCCGGGATACCGGGGCCGTCGTCGCGGACCCAGACCCGCGTCCAGTCGTCGCCGGGGTCGACGCCGACCCGGACCGCCGTCCCCGCCGGCGTGTGCTCGACGGCGTTCTCGACGAGGTTGTCGAGGGCCTCGTACAGCGCCGTCCCGCCGAGGGCGGGCGCGGAGTCGGGGCCGTCCGTCGAGACGACGGGGTAGTCGGCGGCGACGGCGCGGGCCAGCGAGGCCGCGTCGACCGCGCGGTCGCTCTCGCTGTCGAGGGCCGTCTCGACCGCGCGGGCCTGCTCGCTCACGTCGTCGAGTCGGTCGGCGGCGTCGAGCACTCGTTCGGCGGCCCGGGCGCTGTCCCCCGAGGAGTGCCTGCGGACGTACTCGGCCATGCCGAACACGACCGAGAGGTCGTTCCGGAGGTTGTGGCGCAACACGCGGTGGAGCACCCTGAGCCGCCGCCGTCGCCGCCGGTCCTCGGTCACGTCGGTGTAGACGGCGAAGCCGTACTGTCGCCCGTCGGCCCCCTCGTAGGGCAGACCGGTGTAGACGAACTCGCGGTGGCCGTCGGTGGTCTTCCGGGAGACGACTGCCCGGTTGTGTTCGCCGAGGGCGGTGCGCCGGTCGTAGGAGACGGCCTCGCTGACCTTCCCGTCGGGGACGATGTACTCGTTGAGCGACTCGCCGACTATCTCCTCGGCCGGGTAGCCGAAGGTCTCGACGAACGCGGGGTTGACCGTCCGGACGACCGGGACCATGTCCACGATTTCGAAGCCGACGATGGCGTCGTGGCTCCGCTCGAAGAGGTGCCGGAACCGGTCGGTCGACGAGCGCTCGACCGTTCCGACGACCCGCCCGCCGGCGGCGGTGAGTTCGACCGTCGCGGGGGCATGGTCACCCGACAGCCGAAGGTGGACGTGACAGCGCCGGCTCGCGCCGTCGCTCGCCCCTCGGACGGCCGCCGCGGCCGCGCGCACGTCGGCGGCGTCGTCCGGCGCGACGAGGCAATCGACCGGGCGACCCGTCAGCGCGTCCGCAGTCGTCGAGAACTGCGATGCCAGCGCCGCCGTGACGAACGTGAGTTCCCCACCCGCGGCGACGCCGAACATCAGCGGCCGCGCACCCGGGCGAAGGGGGGACGCGACTGGACGGACAGTTCTCGGCGGTCGCCGGGGTCCCCGATTGGCGACCCGCGGAGTTCGACGTACTGTCGCCCGCCCGTGGTCTCCACGACGAGCGTCTGGTCGGCCGCGCCGGCGTAGAAGGCCGCGAGCGTCGCCGGGACATCGCCGTCGGCGACGACGTTGAGGACGGTGTCGGCCCCGTCGAAGACGCTGCCGTCGTTCTCGTAGCGGGCCTCGCGGGCGGCCGTCTCGCCGATGGTCTCGACCTCGCCGGCGATGTTGCCGACGACGAGCAGCGGGTCCGACCGCCGCGAGACGGTCGTCTCGTTGGCCGCCGACAGCGACGTGCGGTCGAGGTCGAAGACGTTGCGGTCGTCGCGCCACGTCCCGAAGGCGTCGAGGACGAACAGGCGGTCCTCGGCCAGCGCGTCCGCGAGGTCGAGGCCGGCGTCGGCGAAGGCGTCCGCGAGCGTGCCGCGGTCGAGGCCCCGCGGCGGGGTCAGCGAGACGGCGCGGCCGTCGGCGACGGCGCTGGCCGTCATCGCCGCGACGAGGCCGTCGACCGAGGCCTCGGCGTCGTACTGGAGAACCGCCTGCCCGCCGGCGATGAAGCCGCCGCCACAGAGGTCGTCGAGCCCGTCGACGCCGGTCGAGAGCGTTGCGGCGTCGGCCAGCGCGGCCCGGCGCTCGGCGTCGGCCTCGGTCAGCACCCGGTCTATCTCGTCGAGCATCGTCGTCTGTTCGTCCCGGGCCTCGCGGATGCCGTCGATGTCCTCGTCGATGGCGACGGCCCGCTCGGCGAGCGTCTCGCACCGGCTGGCGACCGCCTCGCTGCTCTCGGCCTGCTGGTCGGTCGCATCGGACACCGATGCGATGCCGTCGGCCGTCTCGGAGACGGTGTCGGCGACGGTGTCCAGACTCGCCATCGCCGTCTCGACCTGCTCGGCCCCGCGGTCGAGTTCGGCCACGGCGGTGTCGAGCTCCTCGACGGTGTCCTCGGCGGCGCTGCGGACGGCCGCCAGCGCCTCGTCGATGTCGTCGGCTTGGGCCTGTGACTCCTCGGCGAGCTGTTTTATCTCGTCGGCGACGACGGCGAACCCGTCGGCGTCGCCCCCGGCGCGAGCGGCCTCGATGGAGGCGTTCAGCGCGAGCATGTTCGTCTGGTCGGCGATGCGGTCGATGCCTTCGAAGGCCTCCGCGATGCGGTCGACGCGCTCGGTGAGCGTCTCGACCTCGGCGGCGACCTCGCGGCCGACCGCACGCACGTCTTCCATCGTCTCCATCGCGTCCTCTGCGGCCGCCTGCCCGTCGTCGGCCGCCGCGGTGGCGCGCTCGCTCTGTTCGGCGACCTCGCTCGCGGTCGCGGCTATCTCCTCGATGGTCGCCGACAGCGTCGAGACTTCCTCAACCATCCACTCGGCGTCGGTCGCCTGCGCGCTCGCGCGCTCGTCGATGTCTTCGAGTTGTCCGTCGACCGCCTCCGCGGCCGTCTGAACGACGTCGAGCGCGCCCTGTGCGTTGGGAATCGCCCGGTCGTCGGTAGCGTCGGTCGCCGCCGGTCGGCGCTCGATGGCTTCGGAGTTCATGAGTGTAGACTTTTAACCACGTTATTATCAATAATAGTCATAAATAATCACGTTTGTTTCTATTATTTCGTTTTCTCGCGCGTTCTGCGTTCGAATCAGCCAACAGTCTCGGGACTGATAACGGTACTGTCGGTGGCAACACCCGCCACCCGCTGCCCGGCGCGCACGAGCGAGCAGGCTGTTTTTCGGGGTATCGGCCCGAATCGGGGTCGACGTTCGTCCAAAATCCTGACGGACGAATACGCTCTTTCTTGACGGAGAACAACCTTATATCCATAATACTCTGGTATAATCTGGACGAGCGTCTACCTGATACTGCATAATATCGACTTTCATAAAGCAAACCCTTATGTAGTGGTCTGTCCAGAGGTTTTCCCGTGAAAGAGTTGAACAAGTCGGGCGATGTGGCGATAAAGTTGGACGAACAATCGAGATAACGACTCGAATCAACACGAACTATGGTACTCACCCCACTCCAAGCTGCGAGCGCGGAAGCGCTGAACTTCACGTGGATACTCGTCGTATCGTTCCTGATCTTCTTCATGCACGCCGGCTTCGCCATGCTCGAGGCGGGCCAGGTGCGCTCGAAGAACGTCGCGAACCAGCTGACGAAGAACCTGTTGACGTGGGCGGTCGGCGTCTCGGTGTTCTTCCTCATCGGCTCCGGCATCGCCTCCCTCGCGGGGGGCGGTGGCTGGGGTGCCGCGTACCTCACCAGCGGCACCGGCTGGATTAGCTGGCTCTACGGCGCTGTGTTCGCGATGACCGCCGCGACCATCGTCTCCGGGGCGGTGGCCGGTCGCGCGAAGCTCCGCGCGTACATGACCTACACGTTCCTGCTGGCCGCGGTCATCTACCCCGTCGTCATCGCGATGACGTGGAGTTCGACCGGGCCCGGCCTCGTGGAACTCATCACCGGCACCGCCTTCACGGACTTCGCGGGCGGGATGATCGTCCACGGGATGGGCGGCATCGCCGGCCTCACCGCGGCGGCCATCCTCGGCCCGCGGATGGGCCGGTTCAACGAGGACGGCTCCGCGAACGTCATCCCCGGGCACTCGATGACCTTCGCCGTGCTGGGGACGCTCATCCTCGCGTTCGGCTGGTACGGCTTCAACGTCGGTACCTCGGCCATCATCGGTGACGCGTTCCTCGGCGAGCAGCTGGGCCGCGTCGCGATGACCACCACCATCTCGATGGCGATGGGTGCCATCGGCGCCGGTGCGGTGGCGTGGGCCAAGACCGGTAAGGTCGACACGCTGTACGTCGCCAACGGCCTGCTGGCCGGGCTGGTCGGTATCACGGCCATCCCCCACACGACGGCGTGGTGGGGCGCGTTCATCGTCGGCATCCTCTCGGGCGCACAGCTCCCCATCGTCTTCGACTTCGTCGAGACGCGGCTCAACATCGACGACGTCTGTGCGGTGTTCCCGGTCCACGGGAGCGCGGGCGTCCTCGGGACGCTGCTGTACCCGTTCGTCGCCGCCGGGAGCGTCAACATCGCGGCCGCGTTCGTCGCTCAGCTCGTCGGTGTCGTCATCATCGGCGGCTGGACGCTGACCGCGACGGCGATTATCTGGTACGTGCTGAAGGCCATGGGGCAGTCCCGGGTCACGCCCGAACACGAACAGGAGGGGCTGGACATCAGCGAACACGGCGTCGAGACGTACCCCGAGTTCGGGGCCGACGACGGCGTGGTCGCCGACGGTGGCCTCGTGAACGACGATGCGGTCCGCGCACGCGGAGGTTCCAACGATGACTGACGAAGACACTGACATCAAGATGGTCGTCGCAATGGTCCGTCCCGACAAGCTCGGTGACGTGAAGAAATCGCTCGCAGAAGTCGGCGCTCCCTCGCTGACGGTGACGAACGTCTCCGGCCGCGGCTCACAGCCCGCGAAGAAAGGGCAGTGGCGCGGCGAGGAGTACGTCGTCGACCTCCACCAGAAGGTCAAGGTCGAGACAGTCGTCGCCGACGTTCCCGTCGACGACGTCGTCGAAGCCATCGCAGAGGGCGCACACACCGGTGAGAAGGGCGACGGGAAGATATTCGTCCTGCCGGTCGACGACGCCTACCAGGTCCGCACAGGCAAACAGGGCCCCGAGGCCGTCTGACGACGGGCGATGGTCGACGACATCGACAGACAGGTCGTGAACGCGCTCCTCGAGGACGGGAGAGCGAGCGCACGAGATGTCGCTGCCGAGACGGGCGTCGCCGCGACGACCGTCTCACGACGGATGGACGAACTGACCGAGGTCGGTGTCATCGAGAGCTACACGGCGCGGGTCGACTACGCCGCACTCGGCTACGACGTGACGGCGGTGTTCCAGCTCTCCGTCGAGGGCGACGGGCTCCAGTCGGTGACCGAGACGCTGGCCGAACTGCCGACGATGGTCGCCGTCTACGAGGTGACCGGCGGCCACGACATCGTCGCGGTCGGGAAGTTCCGGAGCACCGAGGAGATGAACGAGCAGATAAAGCAGCTGTTGACCGACGACGACGTGCGGTCGGTGTCCACGTCGGTCGTGCTGGAGACGGTCAGCGAACACGAGCAGTTCCCGGTCGAGACGGCCGAGGAGTGACGCCGGCCGCTCTCGCCGCGTGAACCCCGCCGTCCCGTTTTCCGTCCGCTCGCCCGCCAGCGCCGCGAGTGCGTCGCTTCGGCAGAGCCACACGCGCCCGACAGGAAGCGACTGCGGTGGGATTAAACCGCTCGCGGCGCTGTAGCGGGTATGGGACTGGAAGTAGACGTCAGGAAACTCGACCTCTTCAACCAGATGGCCAAGGAGGGGTCCGAGACGGTCGCCGCCCACCTCGGGCAGCTCACCGGTCTCGACGCCGGGGTCCACACGTCACAGATCAACTTCCTCGACATCGAGGACGTCAAGACCCACCTCGGCGGCGAGAAGCGGGTCGGCATCTACGTCGAACTGAACGAACCGCCCTACGGCTACGTCCTGTTCATGCTCGACCCGGCCGACAGCAAGCAACTCGCCGGCGCGATGATGGGCGGGATGGGGGAGCCGAGCGACGGCCCCGGCTTCTCGGACATGGAGCGGTCGGCGATGCAGGAGATCGGCAACATCATGACCTCGGCGTTCATCGACGGCTGGGCGAACGTCCTCGATACGACCATCGACATGGGGACGCCCAGCTTTCTGTTTGGCCCCGCCAGCGGCATCGTCGACGAGATGGGCGGGTGGCCCGACTCCGAGCTCGTCTTCGTCATCAACTCGAAACTGGTCGTCGACGACGGCGACCTCGGGATGACCGTCTACACCTTCCCCGAACTGGAGGACCTCGTCTCGCTCATTCAGGGTATCGATCTCGACACCGACGTGGCGGCCGACACCGAGGCCGACGACCTCCTGTAGGGCCCGTCGTCCGAGCGCGGCGTCGGTCGCGCGGGCGGCAGTTTCCGCGGACCCCGGGCGCTCGTTTATTCGCGACGGAGTCAATCATAATGATATATCGTGAAAAATAATATAACAGTTCGGGACACGTGGGGAGTATGGCTCGGCGGGAAGCCGGCCCCGAACGGGGTCGACGGGCGGTATTACGAGGTATCGGCGCGGGTGGAATCGCGGCGCTTGCCGGCTGTTCGGGGGGCGGCGGTTCGGCCGGCGAGTCGACGGGGACAGCACTCGGCAACGCCCCGGTGACCGGCGAGACGGTGACGTTCGGGTTCACGGTGCCAAACACCGGCCCCTACAGCGCCGAGGGGGAGGACGAACTCAGGGGGTACCGGCTCGCTGTCGAACACCTCAACGAGGGCGGGGGCTGGGTCGGGAACAGCACCTACCAGTCGCTGTCGGGCGACGGCGTCCTCGGGAAGACCGTCGAGTACGTCAGCGGGGACACACAGACCGACGCCGACGTGGCGGCGGAGTTGGCCGCGGACATGGTCGAAAACGACGGCGTGGTGATGCTCTCGGGCGGGTCGTCGAGTTCGGTCGCCATCGCCATCCAGCAGGTCGCACAGGCCGAGCGCGTCCCGTTTATGGCGTGTCTCACCCACTCGAACGACACGACGGGGGCGGACTGCGTCCGGTACGGCTTCCGGGAGATGTTCAACGCCTACATGTCGGCGCAGGCGCTCCGTCCGGTGTTGGTCGAGAAGGTCGGCGAGACGGCGTCGTTCTACCAACTGTTCGCGGACTACACGTGGGGCCAGACGGTCCAGTCCTCTATCGCGTCGACGATGCGGGACGCCGGCTGGACACAGCAGGCGTCGGTCCCGACGCGGCTGGGAACGTCGGACTACCGCTCGCTGCTCGACGAGGTCGCCGCGGCCGACCCGGACGTGCTGTTTCTGGACCACTACGGGCTCGACGCGGCCCGGTCGATACGACAGGCCGACCGGACGCTCTCCGACGACATCCAGATAGTCGTGCCGCTGTACAACCAGTTGGTCGCGGAGAACGCCAGCGCCCACATCGCGGACACCTACGGGACCATCGCGTGGGACACGAGCATCGACACGCCGCTGTCGAACGCCTTCACCGACGCGTTCCAAGCGAAGTACGGGCCGGACACGTACCCCTCGGGGCCGGCCCAACTCGCCTACGGGCAGACGCTGCAGTTCGCTGCGGCGGCCGAACGGGCCGGAAGCTTCGACCCGGCGGCGGTAGCGCGGACGCTGGAGGGCCACGAGTACGCGATGGGGATGGGGGCCGAGACGATGCGGGCCTGCGACCATCAGGCCATCCGGCCCGTCCCGGTCGTCCGGGGGCTCCCGGCCGACCAGCAGGCGGCGGGCCAGTACTACGAACTGGTCACCGTGACCCGCGATGTCGGCTACGGCTGCCAGAGCGGGCCGGCCAGCGAGTGTACGCTCGGGCCGTACGGCGACGAGTCCTGAGCGCCGCCGGCGCTGGGAGCGTGCGCGGACGGCGAGCACGGCCCCGGCCCGCGCGGGCCGGGACGCGAACGCGGAAAACGAGTCGACGGAGCGGTGGACACGAGCGTGCTCCGTCGGGGTGCCGCGCGACCGCTTCGGGGGGCGCGGCGGACCCCCGCTACGCCAGCAGTTCCGGCGCGGCGTCGTAGGGCACCCCCTGTGTCACCTCGGCCGGCGCGTTCGCCTCGGGCGCGGACTCGCCGGCGTCGCTTCGTTCGGGCATCGTCAGTCGTCCGCCGAGATGGGCTGGCCCTCGGCGTCGGTCGGGGCCGGGCTCTCGCCGTCGTCGAACGGATACCACGACTGCTTGCCGTCGGCGAGACAGGGGTCCTCGTACCCCTCGACCTCGCCGGGTTCGGCCAGTTCGACGATGGTCTCGTGGCCGGTGGCGTCGACCCACTCGCGGAAGGTCTGGCCCTCCGAGCGGAGCGCGGCGTAGGCCTCGACGATGTTGGCTATCATTCCCGGCACCTCGTCGGCCGGGACCCGCTGGCGGACCCACTCGATGAAAGAGGGGTCCTCGCCGATGCCGCCGCCGACGCCAACGTCCATCGCCTCGACCATCTGGCCGTCCTTCCGGGCGCGCATCCCCTGCAGGCCGATGTCGGCGGTCATCGCCTGCCCGCAGTCGGCCGTACAGCCCGAGAAGTGCATCTTGATGCGGTCCACGTCGTCGGGCACGTCGACGTTCTCGCCGAGCCAGCGCAGTAAGCGTGCCATCCGCGCCTTCGTCTCGGTCAGCGCGAGCGAGCAGAACTCCGTCCCGGTACAGGCCATCGCCCCCTGCACGAACGGGTTGGGCTCCGGCGTGTACGTCTCCAGCAACGGCTCGGCCAGCAGGTCGTCGAGCCGGTCGTCGGGCACGTCCATCACTAGCGGGTTCTGCCGGCGGCTGAGCCGGACCTCGCCGGAGCCGTACTCGTCGGCGAGGTCGGCCAGCGCGATGGCGTCCTCGGCCGGCATGCGGCCCACGGGGACCGAGAGCCCGACGTAGTTCCGGCCGTCCCGCTGGTCGTAGACGCCGACGTGGTCGTGTGCGCCCCGCTCGGTGGGCTTGCCGGCGTTGTAGGTGTACTCCCCGCGGAAGTCCGTCCCCGCGGACTCGAACTCGAAATCCAGTCGCTCGTCGAGTTCCTCGCGGATGGCGTCGGTCCCGAGTTCGTCGACGAAGAAGCGCGCGCGGTTCTTCGAGCGGTTCTGTCGGTTCCCCTCCTCGTGGTAGAACTCGACGAACGCCCGCACCGTCTCGACGGCGTGTTCCGGCCGGACGAACAGGTCCAGCGGCCGGGCCTCGCGGGGTTCGCGCCCGCCCAGCCCGCCGCCGACGCGGACGTTGAACCCCGCTATCTCCTCGCCGTCGACGAACTTGTGTGCGGGCTCCAGCCCGATGTCGTTGATGCTGTCCTGCGCACATCCCTGTCGACAGCCCGTGACGGAGATGTTGAACTTCCGGGGCATGTTACAGAGGTCGTCGTCCTCCCGGATGGTCTCCTGAATCTCGTCGAGCAGGCCGCGGGACTCGACGTACTCCTCGGCCTTGCCGGCGACCGGACAGCCCGAGATGTTGCGCATGGTGTCCCCGCCGGCCGAGCGCGAGGAGACGCCCACCGCCTCGAGTTTCTCCCAGATTTCGGGGATGTCCTCCAGCTTCAGCCAGTGGAGTTGGATGGACTGGCGGGTCGTGAAGTCAACCCAGCCGTTGCCGAACTCGGGGTTCTCGGCGGGGCCGTTCGCGTAGTCGCGGGCGACTTCGCCGATGGCCCGCAGTTGGCCCGGGTCGAGTTCGCCGCCGCAGTTGGTGAGCCGCATCATGAAGTACGACTCCTGCCCGCCGCGATGGTGGAAGACGCCCCAGAACTTGAACCGCGAGAACCACGCCTCGCGCTCGTCCTCGGGGATGGACTCCCAGCCCTGCTGGGCGAACTCCTCTAATTTCTCGCGGACCTCGTCGCCGTACAGCTCGCCCTTGACGTCCTCTTTCTTGTGCGCCATCGTCAGCGACCCCCAGTAGTTACAGAATGTTTCGTTTTTTCCGATATGCTGCGTCGCATGTGGTATCTCTCTCGTTTTACCTTCATATCTAGTATCTTGATAAGGCTATTCGTTAACGAACTCGGATATATTCACGAGCAGATTGACAATCCACCGAACCGGGTTCAGAGCGGGGGCGTCTCGGGGGCGGTCTTGAACATCGTCCACCGTCCGTGCCTCAGTCGGACGTTCGTCCACCCGGTGGGACGCTCAGTCGTCGCCGCTCGTGACCGTCTCCGAGCCGGGGCTATCGCCGACGAAGCCGGCGGTGTTGGCGACTTCCGCGACCTCCGGCCGGAACACCCACGCGGCCAGCAACACGATGGGGACCATCGAGGCGGCGACGACGGAGTAGCCCAGATGGAGGTTCGCCAGCCACGGCGCGGAGTAGATCAGCGGGTAGACGATACCGCCGACCGTCCCGATGCCGCCGACGACGCCGGCGACCGCGCCGGAACTGTTGGGGAACATCGCGGGCACCATAGCGAAGATGGAGCCCTCGGCGAAGGCACACGCCGTGCCGACGAGGAAGCCGACGACGACGGCGTTCATCAGGACGCCCGACAGCCCCGCCATCGTCATGGCGACCATCGTCACGACGATGAAACACAGCGTGACGAACGTCCACTGCTCGCGGTACCGGCCTTCGAAGAACGGCAGGATGTCCTTCTCCTTTCGGGCCAGCAGGTCGCTGACGTAGCCGCCGATGGGCCGCAAGAGACCGGCCGCGACGGAGAACGTCGCGGCGAACGTGCTGGCGACGACGAGATTGTCCTGATTGAACGCCTCGCGGTAGTAGGTGGCGAGCCAGCCGTTCATCGAGAGTTCGAGGCCGAACGACATCACGTACGCCAGCGCGAGGACGACGGTGCCGTAGCGGGTGGCCGTGTATATCCAGTCCTTGAGGCTCGCGTTGTCCTTGGTGGCCTGGCGCTTCTCCTCGCTCTTTGCGGCCTCGCCCAGCGTGTAGTAGGCCACGGCGAGGAAGATGGAGACGACGCCGGTGTAGAAGAAGGCCGCGCGCCAGTTCGTCGAGAACAGCGGGCCGCTCCACCCGGTTCCGAACACCCGCGGGAGGACGAGCGCGCCGCCCGCGGCCCCGGCGTTCCCGACGCCGGCGTAGATGCCCTCGGCCAGTCCGAGGTTCTCCTCCTCGAACCACTCGGCGACGTGTTGGATGCCGATGACGAAGGTGATGCCCGCCGTGGCGACGATGAGCCGCGTCACGAAGAACAGCGAGTAGTCCTGTACGAACGCGCTCGCCATCGAGAACACGCCGACGTACGCCAACACGATGGCGAAGATGGTCGGCGCGCCGAACTTATCCGAGAGCCACCCGGTCACCATCCGGCCGAAGGGGGCCATCCAGATGGCCGAACTGGCGAGGATGCCGATTTCGGCCGTCGTGAGGCCGAACTCCTCGGCCATCGGCCCCGTGAACGGGGCGAAGGAGAACCAGATGAGAAAGGAGAAGTTGAACCCGATGGTCGCCAACAGCAGCGTCCGGTACTTCGTCATCCGGATCAGCCCCATAGGGACACCTCCGGACGGACGGACGAGCGTTCGACTTCGCGCTCCGAGGGTGGTATTTCATTAACTTTACTTCCATATTCTGCTACGTTCGACCACATTGCTTCGTCAAAGCCCAATGAATTAAGGGACTAAAACGATATCCGTTTACAAAACTTCAATTATTGGCCGTTCCCCGGACGAGCGGACAGTGGGGCGGCCACCGGACTGGTCCCGACGCCGTTTTTTCCCAACGTGAACCATATCCGGTCCCGAGTGTGCAATCGTCAATCGGGTCGGCCGGGAGTCCGGCGCGCGCGACCACGAGCGCACTCACCGGCGAGCGTCGGGACGGTCCGTACGCTGGGTGATGAGGCCTCCGCGGCCGCCGTCGGTCGGTTTCGTGTCCGACCCTACCGAGCCAATATTTTCGGACAACGAAAGGGTTATTCGGATAATCCTCCCACGATATTGTGGGAATAGTTTAGAATAATGTACAGACTTGGTCAGATTCGCCGCCGCGCGCCGTACTCGGTCACCGAGACGCGGACGGGCGTCACCGCGACCCGCAGCGAGGAGCCGTCGGGCGGGGGGCGTCACCGGCGATGAGCCAGTGGAAGCCGACGACCTGCATGCGCTGTGCCGTCGGCTGCGGACAGCATCAGCGCGGCGTCGACGAGGGGTACGGTGTCGACAAGGTCCGGGGGAACTACCGTCACCCCGCGACGAACGGCCTCTCGTGTGAGCGGGGTATCCGAGAGACGGAGAACCCCCAAGGAGAGTGGCTCACACAGCCGCTGGTCCGGCGCGGGGACCGGCTCCGGCCCGCGACGTGGGAGACGGCGCTGGGCGTCGTCGCCGCGCAGTTCATCCAAGCCATCGCCGACGACCCGGACAGCGTCGCGGTGCTGGGCAGCGGCCAGCAGACCAACGAGGCCGCCTACGCGCTCGGGAAGGTCGCCCGCGGAGCCATCGGCACGCGCAACTTCGACGCGAACACGACGCTGTGTATGGCCTCCGCGGTGACGGCCTACTACGACGCCTTCGGCAGCGACGCGCCGCCCTGTACCTACGACGACATTCCGAAAGCCGACACTCACGTCGTCTGGGGCGCGAACCCCGCGGCCGCCCACCCCGTGTTGTACCGCTGGATTCTCGACAGCGCCGCCGAGTCGGGGGGCCGCCTCGTCGTCGTCGACCCCGTCGAGAGCGAGACGGCCGAGGACGCCGACCACCACGTCCAGCCGGCACCGGGTACGGACCTCGAACTCGCCCGGGCGGTGCTCGCACACGTAGTCGAGACCGACCGGGTCGACGAGGCCTTCGTCGACGAGTACACCGAGGGGTACGAGCGGCTGGTCGAGTCGCTGCCGGCGGTCGAGACGGCCGCGGCGACGGCCGAGGTGTCCGTCGACACCGTCGCGGAACTGGCCGCGGCCTTCGACGCGTCCACGCTGCTGTACTGGGGGATGGGCGTCAACCAGAGCACCAACGGCACCGACGCCGCGCGGACGCTGATAAACCTCTGTCTGGCGACGGGAAACATGGGTCCCGGGAGCGGCCCGTTCTCGCTGACGGGACAGGCCAACTCGATGGGGGCGCGGGTCTGTGCCTCGAAGGGGACGTGGCCCGGCCACCGTGCGTTCACCGACCGTGCGAACCGGGAACTGGTCGCCGAGGAGTGGGACGTGCCGCTGAGCCGGCTCCCGGCCTCGACCGGCCCCGGGCCGGTCGGCATCGTCGACCGGATAAACCGGGGCCACGTCGACGCCTGCTGGACGGTGGCGACCAACCCCGTCGCGGGGATGCCCCACGCGAGCACCGTCAAGCGCGCCCTCGACGACGTATTTCTGGTCGTGCAGGACGTGTTCCGGTCCGAGACCGTCGAACACGCCGACGTGGTGTTGCCGGCGGCGACGTGGGGGGAGAGCGAGGGGACCGTGATGAACATGGAGCGGCGCGTCTCCAGAGTCACCGCGGTCAGCGACCTCGTCGACACGGTCCGGCAGGACCTCGATATCATCGCGGCGATAGGGAACCGCATCGAGTCGGGCCTGTTCGACGAGCCCCCGCTGGAGCCGGCGTCGGTCTTCGACGAACTGCGCGGGCTCACCGAGGGGACGCCGGCGGACCTCTCGGGCATCTCCTACGAGCGCCTCGACGCGGAACTGGCCGTGCGGTGGCCGGCCCCGGACGCCGAGAGCGCGGGCGGCTACCGTTACCACGACGCCGGCGACGACGGCGAGTGGTCGTTCCCGACCGAGTCGGGATTGGCGCGGTTCGAGACGGCGAGCTACGAGGGACTGCCCGAGACCACCGACCCGAACTACCCCCTGCTCCTGACGACCGGACGGCGGCCGGGCGCGTACAACACGGGCGTCCGGAACCGCGAGCAGACCGCCGACGTGCCGAGCGCGCGCATCCACCCGGAGACCGTCGGCCAGTACGTCGACCTGCTGGACCGCGGCCGGACCGTCGTCGAGTCCCGCCGGGGACGGGTCACCGTCGACCTCGCGCCCGACGACAGCATCCCGACGGGGGCCATCTGGATGGACATCCACCACCCCGCGGTCAACGAGTTGACGCTGCCCGCGGTCGACCCCGATTCCAACGAACCCAACTTCAAGCAGTGCGCCGTGCGGCTGGCACCGCCCGAGAAGTCGCCACCGGTGACCCGCGACGGCGTCCCGCGGACCGGGATGGTCGACAGCGGGTGAGTCGTCAGGTCGAGCGCGAGCGCCGCCGGCCGGTGGCGCTGTCGACCCGGCGGGCCGGTGACGGCCCCCTGACGGTGCCCGTCGAGAGCCGGTCGAGCAGGTCCCTGACCGTCCCCGCGTCGAGCCGTAGCGTCGTGTCGGCGGCCTCGACGAGCGGCCCGGTGCGGTAGGCCCCGGCCAGCGGGCGGGGCTGGCCGTCGACCAGCGGGACGGCACCGTCGTCCTCGACCGCCTCGAACAGCCGCGCGACGAGCCGCGGCCGGACGAACAGCATCTCCGGCGTCGTCACGAGCGTCCGCCGGGCGCGGGCCATCCGACAGCCGGACCGGATGCACGCGACCCGTCCCGCGTCGGGGACGTGCGTCCCGGCGAGCCGGCAGTCGTCGGGCAGCGCCGCCGAGAGCGCGTCGCGATGACCGGCCCGACAGCCGACGACCACCTCGTCGACGGCCGGCGCGACCCGCTCGACGGCCCGCCCCAGCGACGCCGCCTCGGCTGTCGTCGGGTCGCCCTCGCAGTCGGCGAGGACGACGGCCGAGCGCATCTCAGGCCCCCCGTTTTGCTACCGCCGCTCTGTCACATCTTCCACACGTTGCTCCCGTCGGGTCCGCCCGTGGATTCGCACCGGTCGGCACGGACCACTCGGGGAGAGAAGCGGCAGCGGCAGTCGACGCCGGTTCGGCAGTTCTGAGAGGGGCCGTCATACGTAGTTATAGTGGTCAACTGGGCAGTTATTAACTGTACTGCTTGTTATACTGCCAGTATTATCTCCTTATTGTGACCATACAACCAATAGAGAGTGGCGAGCGCGGTCGCGGCAACGGCGGATGGACGAACGGTCACCGACCGGACCGACGCCGCCGCGTGGGGCCGGCGGTTCAGAAGCCGGACTTCCCGCGTGGCAACGAGTCGGCGTCGGGCGTCCGGTCGAGCGACTCCACGAACTCGGTGGCAAAGCGCGACTGGCCGACAATCACCTCGGCGTTTCGCTTGAACGGCTCCCAGACCTCCCGCACCCGCTCGATTTCGTCACGGATGGCCTCCGGGGCTGGTTTCAGTCGAGTATCGCGGTGGACGCCACCCCGCTCCAGCGCCCCCAGCGCGTGGTCGTACTCCTCGACGTACGATTCGAGGTCCGCTTTGGCGTCACGGACGGCGGTCGAGTTCTCGCCGGCCCGTTCGTTGCGGGCGAGAAACAGCGTCGTCTTGGCGATGCGCTGGCTCAACATCCGCTGACGGCCGGCGATGTTCACCTCGTCGGTGTACTCGCCATCGCACTCCGTGTACGCGACGACGACGCTGTCGCTCCGGGCGAGCAGTTCCTCGTTGGTTGTCTCGACGTGAGCGACCGCGTCCTCGTACTCGGGGTTGGTCAACGCGCGGTGTTCCGCGTCTGTCCCCGCGGTCCCGACCCGGAACGTGTCGACACTCCGTGACAGCTCCATCACGAGGTCGTCAAGTTCACTCGTCCGGTCGGCGATACCGCCGAGGGCGTCGGTCTGTGTCGCAGTCGCCTCGGAAACCGCCGCCGCCTCGGTCGCGGTCTGCTCGCTGAGCGTCGTCACCTCGTCGACCATCGCCGCGACCTGCTGTGCCGTGTCGGCCTGTTGGTCGGTCGCGTCGCTTATGGACTGGACGCCGGCGTTGGCGTCGGTGACGTGGTCGGATATCTCCGTCAAGGCGTCGAGTCCGTCCGTGATCGCGTCAGTGCCCTCCTCGACGGCCGCCCCCATCGCGCGGACGTCGTCGGCAACGTCGTCGGTCGTGCCTCGGACCTCCGAGACGATGCCTGCAGCCTCTTCGGTCGCCCGCTGTGTCTCCTCGGCCAGCTCCTTGACCTCGTCGGCGACGACCGCGAACCCGCTCCCGGCCTCGCCGGCCCGGGCCGCCTCGATGGAGGCGTTCAGCGCGAGGACGTTGGTCTGTTCGGCGATGTCGTCGATGAGTTCGACGATGTCCTCTATCTCCGCGACGGCCGATTCGAGGCGGTCGATCTCGTCGACAGTCGAGTCAGTCTGTGTCTCCAGTTCCTGCATCGTCTCCAGCGAGCGGTGTGCGAGGTCGGCCCCCTGTTCGGCCCGGCGCGCCGCCTCCTGTGACCGCTCCGCGACCTCGTCGGAGGAGGAGGCGATCTCCTCGACGGTCGCAGAGAGGTCCGTGAGGTCGTCGGCCGCCGTGGTCAGTCGGTCGGTCTGACGGGTCGCGTCGTCCGCGATGTCCGTGACCGACTCGTCTACCTCCTCACTGGCGTCTTGGACCTCCGCTGTCCGTTCGGATATCCGTTCGGTCGAGGTCGCGACCTCGGCACCGAACGACTTTATCTCCATCACCGCGCCTTCGAGCTCGCGCAGCATCGCGTTTATCGACCCCGCCAGCTCCGCCGCGGTCTCGTTGTGATACTCGGAATCGAGACGAACGGTCAGGTCCCCGTCTGCGGCCTGTTGAACAGTGTCGTCGATGTCCGCGACCGCTCGTTCGAGGGACTCGCTACCGGTCATCGGGGTAGAGTACCGGATTCCGTGCAATAGTACTACGTCAACGCGCAGATGTTGCCAACGTACGCGATATTCTGGATGTTTCTGCCACTCCAACGAAGAATAGAGAACAATCGTAAATTACGAGCCGGCGCAGTTCAGTCGTCGGCTTCCGCGGCCACGCCGGCGGCGACCGTGGTCTCGGGGGCGACCAGTCGGACGGCGCACTGCTTGAAGTTGGGCTCTTTCGACTGCGGGTCCCGGTCCGAGAGCGTCAGCCGGTTCGTCGCCGGGTGGTGGATGGGGAGCCACACCATCCCCTCGGGGACGCCCTCGTCGCGGTCGACGCGGGCCGTCGCGGCCCCGCGGCGGGAGGCGACGGTGACCCGGTCGTCGTCGACGGCGGCGCTGTGGGCCGCCACGGTGTCGGGGTGGACGCGGGCGACCAGTTCGCCGCTCGCGCCGCCCCGCGAGCGGACGCCGGTGTTGTAGCCGTCGGCCTCCCGGGCGGTCGTCAACACGAGCGGGTAGTCGTCGTCGGTGGGTTCGGGGAGAGAGCCCTGCCGGCCGGTCGAGAACGCGGCCTTGCCCGAGGCCGTCGGGAACGACCACGACTCGGCGTCGTCGGCGTCGTGGTAGCGGTAGCCGCCCGCGCTCTCGGCGTCCGGGGCCGGCCACCGCACGGCGTGGGCGTCCTCCAGTCGCTCGTAGGAGATGCCCGAGCAGTCCGCGACGGTCCCCTCGGTCAGGCCGGCGAACTCGTCGAAGACGGCGGCGGGGTCGGGCGAGGTGTCGCCGACGAGGTCCGGAAAGAGTCGCGCACCCAGCGTGGCGACGATGTCGAGATCCGGACGGACGCCGCCGGGGACCTCGGTCGCCGCCCGCACCCGGGAGATGGTCCGCTCCATGTTCGTCGTCGTCCCCTCGCTCTCCCCCCACGTCGCCGCCGGCAACACCACGTCGGCGACGGCGGTCGTCTCGGTGTGGAAGGCGTCCTGTGCCACGACGAAGGCGTCCTCCAGCGCCCCGCGGGCGGCGTCGGCGTCGGGCATCCCGGCGACGGGGTTGGTCGCCACCGCCCAGACCGCCGCCGGCCCGTCTTCGAGGATACCGACCGGGCCGGGACCGGGGTCGTCGGGGAGGCGGTCGACCGGCATCCCCCACTCCTCGGCGACGACCCGGCGGTGGTCGGGGTCCTCGAACGCCCGCTGGCCGGGCCACGTCCCCTTCGAGGAGCAGACGCGGGTCCCCATCGAGTTGGCCTGCCCCGTCAGCGAGAACGGGCCGCCGCCGGGCCGGAGGTTGCCGGTGGCGAGCGTCAGGTCGATGAGCGCCCGGGCGGTCTCGGTCCCTTGGACGTGCTGATTGACGCCCATCCCCCAGTAGACGAGCGCGCGGTGGTCGAGGGCGTCGGCGAGCAGGTCCACGTCGGCCATCTCGACGCCGGCCTCGTCGGCAGCCGCCTCGGCGTCGGGCAGCGCCGCCAACAGCGCCTCGAACCCCTCGGTGGCCGCGTCGACGAACGCCTCGTCGACCCGGTCGGTCTCGACGATGCGGGCGAGGACGGCCCGGGCGAGCGCGAGGTCCTTGCCGGGAGCGGGCGCGACGTGGTGCTCGGCGTTCTCCGCGGTCTCCGAGCGCACCGGGTCGACGACGACGATGGCCGCGTCGTCCTCGTCGGCCGCGCGGCGAATCCAGCGGTACATCACGGGGTGGGCGACCGCGGGGTTCGCGCCCCAGACGACGTGGCGCTCGGTGTCCTCGATGTCGGCGTAGGTACAGGGCGGCGCGTCGCTGCCGAAGGCCTGATAGTACGCGGTGACGGCCGAGGCCATACACAGCGTCGTGTTCGCGTCGTAGTTCCGGGTCCCGAACCCGCCACGGGCGACCTTCCCGAGCAGGTAGGCGGCCTCGTTGGTCTGCTGGCCGCTACCCAGTACGGCAACCGCGTCGGGGTCTCGCTCGTGGGCCTCCCGCAGGCCCTCGACGGCATGGGCGAGTGCCACGTCCCACGTCGTCTGGCGCAGTTCCCCGTCGCTGCGGACCAGCGGCCGCGTGAGCCAGTCGCCGTCCGGGTCCTTGCTCTCGCGGATGCCGCGGGCACACGCCAGCCCCTGATTGACCGGGTGGGCCGCGTCGCCGCGGGCCACGTCGATGCCGTACCCCACGTCCGCGGCGCGGTGCATGTGTCCGCAGCCGACGGCACAGCGCATGCAGGTCGTCGGCGTCCAGTCGCTCACGCCACACCACGCGCCGACCGGGCGCACGTCCGTCCGACCACAGTACCGTGTCGAAGACGTTCGGCTAGCATTTCACTATCTAACTGAATGAACACCCACTACAAAACGGTATCCCTTGACGAAAGCGTATCTTTGGGCAGTATAGAGAATCATCCGGTCACGCGGGCGCGCGTCGAGCGGGCGAGCGGGGCGCACGCCCCGGCGGCCCCGAACCGCGACCCGTCACCTTCTTTCAGACCGGGGCCGAACGGGCGGCCATGAACCACGAGCAGTCGCGCGACCTGTACGACCGGGCGCTGTCGGTCATGCCCGGCGGCGTCAACTCCTCGGTCCGGGCGGTCAGACCCTACCCCTTCTTCGTCGAGCGCGGCGACGGCGGCCACGTGATAGACGCCGACGGGAACCGCTACCTCGACTTCGTGATGGGCTATGGCCCCCTTCTGCTGGGTCACGACCTGCCCGAACAGGTCCAGTCGGCGGTACAGCGCCGGGCCGCCGAGGGGCCGATGTACGGCGCGCCCACGGAGGTCGAAGTCGAACTCGCCGAGTTCGTCGCGCGCCACGTCCCCAGCGTCGAGATGCTGCGCTTCGTCAACAGCGGGACCGAGGCGACCGTCTCCGCGGTCCGGTTGGCCCGCGGCTACACCGGCCGGGACAAGATAGTCGTGATGCAGGGCGGGTACCACGGCGCACAGGAGTCGACGCTGGTCGAGGGCGAGGGCGACCACACCGCCCCGTCCAGCCCCGGCATCCCCGAGAGCTTCGCCGAGCACACGCTGACGGTGCCGTTCAACGACGCCGAGGCCGCCCGCGAGGTGTTCGCCGAACACGGCGACGACATCGCCGCCGTCCTCACCGAGCCGATACTGGGCAACTACGGCATCGTCCACCCGGTCGAGGGGTACCACGAGACCCTGCGGGAACTGTGTGACGACCACGGCTCGCTGCTGATATTCGACGAGGTCATCACCGGCTTCCGCGTCGGCGGCCTCCAGTGCGCACAGGGGAAGTTCGGTATCACTCCCGACGTCACCACGTTCGGGAAGATAGTCGGCGGCGGCTTCCCGGTGGGTGCCATCGGCGGGAAAAGCGAGATAATCGAGTCGTTCACCCCCGCCGGCGACGTGTTCCAGTCGGGCACTTTCTCGGGCCATCCCGTGACGATGGCCGCCGGGCTGGAGACGCTGCGGTATGCAGCTGAACACGACGTATACGACCACGTGAACGGGCTCGGCGAGCGCCTGCGGTCGGGCCTGCAGGACATCGTCGAGGACCGCGCCCCCGAGTACACCGTCGTCGGGACGGACTCGATGTTCAAGCTCGTGTTCACCCGCGAGGGTCCCGATACCTTCGACGGACACTGCGAGGCCGGCTGCCGGCAACGCGAGGCCTGCCCACGGTTCGACCACTGCCCGAAGAACGGCGACGACATCGCGCAGGCCGAGACCGAGCGCTGGGAGCGGTTGTTCTGGCCCGCGATGAAAGAGCAGGGCGTCTTCCTCACGGCGAACCAGTTCGAGTCACAGTTCATCTGCGACGCCCACACAGAGGAAGACATAGAGGATGCCCTCGAAGCGTACAAAGAGGCGATATGACGTGTCGGACGACGACATCGCGCTCTCGGAGAAGCGGATGTACGGCGAGAAACGCCCCGAGACCCACGCCTTCGTCGCGTCGGGGCTGGGCGTCACCCGCGTCGAGACGGCCGGCGGGCAGATAGGACGGTTCTCGCTGGTCGAACGCTGTACCGCCCGCGACGCCGCGGCGGCCAACGGCGAGGCGGCGGTCGCCACCGACGAGTCCGTCCTCGTGTTGACCGCCGACGGGTTCGAACCGACCGGCTTCGGCCCCGCGACGGCCGTCGGCTACGACGACGCCGGCCTCGTCGCGGCCGGTCCGGACGGGCACGTCGCTCGCTACGACGGCGGCTGGACGACGCTGGGTACCGTCGGGGACGTGCGGGCCATCGACGGCGGCCTGCTCGCCGCGGCCGACGGCGTCTACGCGCTGTCCGACTGCGAGTACCGCGGCCTCTCGGACGTGCGCGACGTGGCCACGGGCTACGCGGCCGCCGCCGACGGCCTCTACGCCCACGAGGGCGGCGAGTGGACCGAGGCGCGCAGCGGCGAACACACCGCGGTAGCCGCCGACGGCGGCCGGGTCCACGCGGCCGACGCGGAGGGCCTCGTCGAGTCTACCGGGACCGGGTGGGACCGCTGTGCGCTCCCGGTCGCGGAGCGCGTCGTCGACGTGACCCACGGCGACGACACCTACGCCGTCACGGCCGCGGGCACCTTCCTCGTCGCCACCGACGCCGAGTCGACGGCCGACGGGCGTGGCGGGTGGCGACGGCGCTCGCTGGGCGTCCCCGACGTTGTCGGCGTCGCCGTGGTGTAGGACCGGGGCCGCCGGCGTGGCGTGACGGCGGGAATCGAAAAGCCGTTTACCACGGCCAGCGACCCCCCGAACATGATTCTCCCCGGCGCGGAGACGCAGGCGTTCGCGGCGGCGCTGGCCGACGCCACCGGCGATAGGCTCGGACGGGTCGAGTACGAACAGTTCGCCGACGGGGAACACGTCGTGCGGGTCCCGGAGGCCGTCGCTGGCGAGCGAGCCGTCGTCGTCGCCTCGACGGTCGACAGCGACGCCCACGTACAGGTCCTCCAGTTGCAGGACGCCGCCCGCGAGGCCGGCGCGAGCGAGGTGGTGACCGTCCTCCCGTACATGGGCTACGCCCGGCAGGACGAGGCGTTCCGGCCCGGCGAGCCGGTCTCCTCCCGGGCGATGGCGCGAGCCGTCTCGTCGGGCACCGACCGCGTGGTGACAGTCACGCCCCACGAGCCCGCCGTCTGCGAGTTCTTCGACGTGCCCGCGACGGCGGTCGAGGCCGCCGGCGTCCTCGCGGACCCGCTACCGGCGGACCTCGCGGACCCGCTCTTCCTCTCGCCCGACGAGGGGGCCGTCGACCTCGCGGCCACCGTCAGGGACGCCTACGGCGGGGGCGAGACGGACTTCTTCGAGAAGGAGCGCGACTACGACACCGGCGACATCTCCGTCGAGCCGAGCGACGCCGCGGCCGCCGGCCGGGACGTGGTGCTGGTCGACGACATCATCGCCACGGGGTCGACGATGAGCGAGTCCGTCGCGGTCCTCGCCGAGCGGGACGCCCAGCGGGTGTTCGTCACCTGCGTCCACCCGATGCTCGCCGGGAACGCGCTGACGAAGCTCTCCGCGGCGGGCGTCGAGACGGTCTACGGCACGGACACGCTGGAGCGTGCGGTCAGCGAGGTCAGCGCCGCGCCGGCCGTCGCCGAGAAGCTCTGAGCTACCACTGGGCCAGTCCGCGCCAACCGTGGCGGTACGTGAGCACGCCCGCGAAGGCGAGCGCGCCGGAGAACGCCGTCGCCGCGCCGAGGTAGAACACCACGTCCATGCCGACGTTCGTCGTGAGCCACCCCCCGGCAAGCGGCGCGAGCACCGCCCCGGGCCGCCAGACGAGGTCGCGGACGCCGAAGCTGGAGGCGACGCCGGAGCCGCTGCCCTCGTCGGCGAACAGCGCCATGCTCGCCGGTTCGCGCACGGAGTCGGCGATCCCGAGTAGACCGTTCAACGCGACCAGCGGGAGGAACGCCGCCGAGAGGTGGCCGAAGTAGGGGAACGCCGCGGGGAGGTCGAGCGCCGCCCCGACCGCCGGCGTGAACGGCACGGCGAGGGCGACGACGCCGTAACACAGGCCGCCGACGAAGACGAACCGCGCCCGGCCGTCCCGGTCGGAGAGCCGGCCGGTGTAGGGCTGAGCGAGCATGTTGGTGAACTTCTCGGCCGCGAGGACGACGGCGACGGCCGTCGCGCCGTTGACCGCGGCGTTGTAGCCCAGTCCGCCGCGGGCCGCGGCGACCCCGGCGAATATCGGCACCCACGTCCGGACCAGCGTCACCGCGACGGCGTACTGCGCGCGGAAGGTCGTGACGGTCAGCAGCCGGCGATTCAGCGCGAGGTCGGCGAAGGCGAAGCCGTCGACGCTGGTCTCGTCGGGGTCGACGAAGGCCCAGACGCCCGCGAAGGCGAGCGCGGTCACGACCATCAGCAGGCCGAAGACCGCCTCGAAGCCGAACGCGTCGTACAGCGCGCCGGCCGACAGCGACCCGCCGATGGCGGCGGCGAAGCGCCACGAGTTCGACATCCCGATGGTGTTGCCACGCTCGCTCTCGCGGGCGAGTTGCCCCACGAGCGCCAGCCCGAGCAGGCCGGCGACGGTGGCGGCGACGCCCTGCAGCCCGCGGACGAAGACGAACTCCCAGCTCCCGTCGACCAGCGGGAACAGGCCGTAGACGGCGGCGGCGAGCGCGAGGCCGGCGAGCAGGAGCCGCCGCTTGTCGAAGCGGTCGCCCAGATACGACACCGGGACGACCGCGCCGGCCTGTGCCAGCGTCAGCCCGGTGGCGAACATCCCCAGCACGAACCCCTGCGGGTCCAGCAGGTCGATGTAGGTCGGCAGCAGCGTCAGCAGCGTCACGATGCCGAAGGCGTTGGCGAAGCGGACGAAAAACAGCGCCTGTAGTTCGCGTTTCTCTGTCACCGACCAGTAGCAGACGGGTGGCGCTCTAACGTGTTACGATGCCGGCGTTACCGGCGGCTGCCCCACACCCGCTTGTCCAGCAGGCGGACGTACATCCCGTCGTGGACCGCGACCTGACAGGACAGGCGGGGGTAGCCAAAGCGGTCGGCGAGGGCGTCGTGCCAGTGGTCCGGGGCCGGCGGCGCGCCCAGCCGGACGCCGCAGGTCGCACAGATGCCCCGGCCGCCGCAGTTGAGCGTCCGTGCGTAGCGGCCGTGCGGAGAGTGGCCCGCCGCCAGCAACACGTCCCGCAGCACCGCCCCGGCCTCGGCGGTCAGTTCCGCGCGCTCGCCGCTTGGCAGTTCGACGGTGAGGGTAGCGGTGTCGGACACGGGCAAGAGTGAGGCCGCCAGCGACAAAACGGTCAGGCCAGTTCGATGGTGCGGACGAACGGCATCGCCCGGAGGTCGTTGATGAGGTCGCCGGGCAGCGGGTCGTCGGTGATGACGTACAGCCGCGGCTCGTCGGTGAACTCGGGGTCCTCGCTGAGCACCTGTCGGATGGAGATGTCCCGCTCGGCGATGGCATCGGTGACGGTGGCGACGATGCCGGACTCGTCGGCGGCCCGCACGGAGACGGTCACCGCCGAGAGGTCCAGCACCGGCGCGAGGTCGAGCAGGCTGGGGACCGACGAGATGTTCCGGAAGATGCGCCGCAGGTCGTCGTCGGCGAGGATGGCGTCGGTGGTGGCGTTGACCACGCGGCGGTCGACGCCGGCCTCCCGCGCGATGCCGGTGTTGGGTATCTCGATGCCGCCCGAGACCACCCGCCCGTCCTCGTTGACCGAGAACCCCCGCTCCAACAGCAGGCGGATGACGTCCTGCTGGCCCGGCGAGTCCGCGAACTTCCGCATGATCTCGTCGAACATACCCGCGGTTGGGCCGGCGACCCACAAAGCCCTGCCGACCGGACCCGCCGCGACCCCGGCGGCCCGCTCCGGGACGGCGCGGGGTCTACAGTTCGCCCTTCGTGCTCGCCACGTCCGAGCGGCGGTCGTCGACCCGCGTCGCGTCGTCGAGGGCGCGGGCCAGCCCCTTGAACAGCGCCTCTATCTCGTGGTGGGCGTTCTCGCCGTCGACGCCGCAGTGCAGCGTCAGGCCGGCGTTGGTCGCCAGCGAGCGACAGAAGTGGCGGGCCATGTGGCTGGTCATCCCGCCGACCGCGGCCTGCGAGAACTCGCCGTCGAAGGAAAAGTACGGCCGGCCGGAGACGTCGACGACGACGCTGGCGACGGCCTCGTCCAGCGGGACCCGCCGGTCGGCGAAGCGCTCGATGCCGCGCTTCTCGCCCAGCGCCTCGGTGAACGCCTCGCCGAGCGCGATGGCCACGTCCTCGACGGTGTGGTGGTCGTCTATCTCCAAGTCGCCGTCGCAGTGGACGGTCAGGTCGAACAGGCCGTGGGTCGAAAACGAGTCGAGCATGTGGTCGAAGAAGCCGATGCCGGTGTCGACGGTGCTGTCGCCGTCGCCGTCGAGGTCCAGCGTCACCTCGATGTCGGTCTCGGCCGTCTCGCGCGTGACGGCGGCCGTACGGTCGGTCATACCCGCGCTTCTCGGCCCGCGTATTTGGGGGTTGCCCCTGCGAGGGGGCGCGTCGCCGCCCGTCAGAACGGCAGCGAGAAGGGGACCGAGCCGCGGGTGTACCCCTCGACGGTCCCGTCGGGGCGGTAGCGGAAGACGACGAGCGGTTCGTAGCCCACCGACGGGCGCTCGCCGTGGACCCGCCGCCACTCGTCGTCGCGGAAGGAGGTGCAGTCGACGGCCAGCACCGCGCCGGGATGTGCGGCCAGTTGGTCGCGGGTCTTGGCGTCGCCGGAGGCCTTCAGCGCGCCGACGCCGGTGTCGGCCTGCCGGCGGGTGGGCGGCCGGGGGCGGGTCACCTCGACGAGCGTGTCGTCGACCCGGAAGTCGACGGAGTGGCCCGAGTCCAGTTCGACCTCGGGGACGAACGCGTGCCCGGCGTCGGCGAGCAGTTTGGCGACGTTGAACTCGCCCATCGTCGCCCGCATCCGCGTGAGGTCGAACCCCTCGCTGGTGCCCAGTTTGCTCGCCATCGTGTACCGGTAGTCGTCGAGCACGCCCGTCGCCAGCAGGTCGTCGTAGAACCGCAGGCCGGCCTCGCGGTCGGCGTCGGGGAAGCCGGCGGCGTGGCTCCGGAAGAACTCGCGGGTGGAGTCCCGGCCGTCCTTCGAGAGAAAGACGGGGAGGAAAAAGCGCGCCAACGCGTCGTAGTCGGTCAGCCACGGGTCCTCGACGTCGAGTTGGCCCAGCAGTTCCCGCTGGCCCCAGTCGGCGACGGGGTCGGGGGCCTCCTCGAAGGTGTACTTCTCGGTGCGCCAGAGGGTCTCGGGCGTCTCGGTGTTGCCGAGCCAGTAGGCGTCCTGCCCGTTCCAGCAAAAGAGCGCGAGGTCGCCGTTGTCCATCTCCAGTCGGCGCGCGGCCCACCCCTCCGGCGGGGCGTACCACGGGCCGGTCAGTTCGGCACCGAAGGTGTCGTCGAGCGGGGCGAGGAGGTCGCGCCGGACGCGGTCGGTGTTCCAGCGCTCGGGCGAGTGTCGAAAGCGGAGCGGGCCAGCCACACCGGCTATAGGCCGCCGGCGTTCTTGTGCGTTCCGTCTATCCAGTGGGGTTCCGACGCGCCGAAGCAGACGGAAAGCGTTGCCTTCGACGGCCGAAGAGCGGGTCTCGCACTGACCGTTACATTGATAGGTAAGAACTACCAATCATGGGTGTGGTTACCTATGTCTATGGGAGCGTACGACGACGACGAACACGAACGCCGTGAGCGCAAGAACAACGAGGTCGACCTGTCGGACGACGACGACCGGACAGCGTATCACGGAACGGTCGAGTACGACAGCGGCGAGTCCACCGAGGAACTCCTCGACCAGTTCGAACAGATCACTTCGGAGTAGCCGGCCTGTTTCTGGACCGGAGTCGTAACAACAGCACCGAGAGGCCGGTGACCAGCGTGACGGCCCCGACGTGTGCGACGAGCGCCGCCAGCAACACCGGTTGGTCCAACACGAACGGTACCAGCACCAACTGCAGGACGCCAAAGCCCCACGTCTCCACGTCGGCGCGCTGGAACACCCGCGCCGTCTCGGGGTCGAACCGGTAGCGAACCGAGCGCCACAGCCCGGTGACGCTGGCCCACCACCCCGTGCCGATGCGGTAGCTCACGTCCCAGAGGATGAGCAACATGAGGTAGACGACCAGTACCGGCGGGTCCGGCCCGAACAGCGTGGTCAGAAGCGGCGTGGCGCTGTTTTGCGGGTCGAAGACGAACAGGTGAGTCAGCATGGCGATGTAGGCCAGCACCGACAACACCACCTCGACGTTCGAGGAGAAGAGCAGCGCCTGATAGCTGTAGGGCACGTCGATGCGGCGCACGAGGGTACTGATGCGCAGCATCTCGACGCTGCCGATGCTCGCCACGAACACGACGGCGGTGCCCGCGATGGCGGCGTTCCAGAGCCCGTAGTACGCCGACAGGGCGACGATAGCGACCTCGAAGACCAACAGCTGTATGGCCACTGCCGCCCACGTGGGAATCTGGATGCCCGGGAGCGCGCCGACGATGCTCTCGTAGACCCACGTCTCGCCGTAGACCGGGTGGGGCGACTCGTCGCTCATCCCTCGACTCCCCCGTTGTCCTCCTCGCGTTCCGCCGCTGCGCGGGCGCGCTCGCGGCTCCGCTGTTCCGAGACGGCCAGTTCGACGGCCTCGTCGAAGGGGGTCAACTCCACGTCGACGAGCGAGCGAATCCGCTCGTCGTCGGCGACGACGGGCGTCTTCAGGCCGTCGATGAGCGGGCGGGCGACGCTGGCGGACACGTCGGTCATCAGCCCGACCCAAAACGAGGAGAGTCGCGGGGTCAACACCGGCACGGGGACGATACGTGGCGCGCCGTGCCCGAGGATGCGGCCGGTCCGGCGGAGTATCTCGGCGTAGGTCAGCACCTCCGGCCCACCTATCTCGTAGGTCCCGCCGGCCGTCTCGGGCACGTCCAGCGCACCGACGAGGTAGGCGACCACGTCGTCGACGGCGATGGGGTGGCAGTCGGTACCGACCCACCGCGGCGTCACCATCACCGGGAGCCGCGTCGCCAACTCCCGAATCATCCGGAAGCTAGCGCTCCCGGCCCCGACGACGATGGCGGCGCGAAAGGTCGTCAGGTCGTAGTCGCCCTCGGCCAGCAGGTGTTCGACCTCCCGGCGCGACCGGAGGTGCTCGGAGAGGGGGCCGTCGTCCTCGCCGAGGCCACCTAGATATATCACGCGCTCGACGCCGGCGGCGTCGGCGGCCGCCCGAAAGTTCCGGGCCGCGCGCCGGTCGCGCTCGGCGTAATCCGCGCCCGAGCGCATCGAGTGGACGAGGTAGTAGGCGGCCTCGACGCCGGCCAGCGCGTCGTCGAAGCTCCCGGGCGCGAGCAGGTCGCCGGTCGCCACCTCCACCCCCGCCGGCGGGTCGTACCCCTCGGGGTCCCGGACGAGCGCGCGGACGTCGTGGCCGGCCGCGGCGAGCGCCGGGACGAGGTGGCTGCCGACGAACCCCGACGCGCCGGTCACCAGCACGTGCATGTCCGGAGTCCAAGCGCGGGAGCGAAATAAAACGGATGCACGACCGTCCCGGGTCGGCGCGCTCGCCGAAAGGGCTTCACGCGTGCCGTCACTACGTCGGGTATGGCATCCCGGTCCTGTGACGGCTGTGGCGACGACGTGTCGATAGCCGGCGGCATCGCCAACATCTGGACACAGGAGAGCCGACCGACCGAGGGCATCGTGCTGGAACTGGGCGACGACACCGAACACTTCCTCTGTTACGCCTGCATCGACAGCCTCCCCGACGACCGCGAAGTGACCGCGGCCGACGTGGCCGACCTCTAGCGTCGTCGCTCCTCGCGTCTGGCTCTCGGCGTCCACTGCGTCACGCGCTCGTCGATTCCGAGACGGCCGTCGCGCCAGCGAACGGACGCCAGTACTAGGAGGCCGCCGACGGCCACGAACAACATGTAGACGAGCCCCTCTTCTCCGACCCAGCGCGTGGGACCGGCTATCTCGACGGCGAGCAGTTCGGGCGTCTGCTGTGAGTGACCGAGACCGAACACCGCGCTCTGGGTGAAGTTGTACCAGACGTGAAAGCCGACCGGGAGCGCGAGGTCACCGGTGAGCACGTACGCGCCGCTCAAGACCAGTCCGGCGAGCAGGTAGTACCCGTACTGACTCGGGTGGTCGACCTTGCCGCCGTGTAGGAAGGCGAAGACGAGCGAACTCGCGAGCACCGCGACCCCGACCGCCACCCACCGCGGGACCGGTCCGTCCGCACCTTCGGCGATGTTCTTCAGCATCGCGCCGCGGAAGATGACCTCCTCCCACGCCGACGCGAGGGCGACGTAACTGAAGACGACGACTATCGCCGTCGGAAACGAAAGGTCGCCCGCCCCCTCCGCGACACCGACGACCGTGGCCCAGCCCGCGCCGACCGCGACGGCCAGCGTTCCGGCGTTGACGACGGTTGCTATCGCGCCGCCGACGGCGAACGACCGCCACCAGCGGCGGTCGAGGGACAGGCCGTACTCGTCGACGGGTCGGCGGTCGAGGAGCCACGCACTGACGAACACGGTGGCGACGAGGACCACGCCGATTCCGGCCGCTTCGAGCGTCTCACGGAGCGGATGCTCGAACCGCGCTCGAACGGCGGTCTGCAGTACCGCGAGGGCGAGAAACGACAGCGCCGTCGGTAACACCGCACGGAGCGGCGCTCTGAGTCTGCCGTCCGCGCTGTTCCAGACCGGCCAGACGACGCGAGAGACTACCCGCTCGACGACACCCCGGGTCTCTGGGCCGTCTCGTTGGTCCGGTGATTCCGGTGCCATACACGGACCGCCGGCCGGTGACAACGTATCACCGCGGGCACTGCTTCCGCCTCGGAAGCCGGTGGGGCCTTTTTATTGCGCTCCGCTCGCTGGAGCGACTATGGACGCGGTCGGCGACGACGAACTGCTCGCGCTGCTCGAAGACGAGTACGCGCGGGCCATCATCGCCGAACTCACTACCGGACCGATGTCCGTCTCCGAACTCTGTGCGGCCTGCGAGATGTCCGACCCGACGGCGTATCGCCGCCTCGACCGCCTCGAGGCGGCCGACCTCGTCACCGAACGGCAGGCCGTCGACCCCGACGGCCACCACCACAAGCGCTACGCGGCGACCGTCGAGGACGTGACCGTCACGTTCGCTGACGGGACGTGGGACGTGACGGTCACGCGGTCCTCGCGGGACCCGGCGGACCGATTCACCGACCTGTTCGAGGGGCTGTCCTGAGATGTTCACGACACTACTGCAGTTGCGCACGGGCGGAACCGACCCGGGAATCGCGCTGGCCGTCATCGCGCTCTCGGTCGTCTCGGTGGCGCTCTCGGTCGCCATCGCCGTCGTCCTCGTCCGCGGCTATCGGCGCGGGCCGGGGCGGACCGGCATGCTGGCGCTGGCCGTCGGGCTTCTCCTGCTCACGACCCTACCGGAACTCCTCCGTCTCGTGTTGCCCACGGCCACCGCCGTCGGCGTCGTCGGCCGCTCGCTCCTCGTGAGCGCCTGCGAACTGCTCGGACTCGGCACGGTTCTGTGGACCGTCTACGGGAGTGAGTCGTCGTGACGGTCCCCTTCGACCTGCTCGCTCCGGACGCCGTCGCGGAACTCTCGCGGGGCCTGACGGCGGTCGTCGGGCTGTTCGTCGCGTCGCTGGCCGAGCGCGGCTACCGACGCAACGACGCGCCGAGGATGCGGTGGCTCGCCATCGGCATCGCGTCCCTGACTGCCGGCGTCTACGCCGCCGCCACCGTCGCCGACTGGGCCGGGGCGACCGCCGGCCTGGTGCTACTCGTCAGAGGACTCGTGACCGTCGCGGGGCTCTGTGCCGTGCTGTACGCGCTGCTCGTCGAGTGACTCCGGATAAGAACAAGTGTCAGATGTGGCCGCTGAAGCGACCGGAAATCTGCTTAGTTGCGGACGACGTTCGTCGCGCGGGGGCCCTTGTCGGCCTGCTCGATGTCGAACTCTATCTCCTCGCCTTCCTCGAGGTCGGGGCCGCCAACGTCCTCCATGTGGAAGAAAACGTCCTCGTCCGCGTCCTCAGTCTCGATGAAACCGTAACCGCCAGTGTCGTTGAAGAAATCAACCTTACCGTTTGCCATTGCATACAACCGTACAGCCGATGGGGGGATAAGGGTTCCGAGAGTCCGGGTACCACGACCGTGTGTGTGTCACCACGGCCCGCGATTCGGGCTGTCGTTCGACGCCCCGGAGCCCGGCCCGGGGACCGACAGGAAGGTTTACGCCCGGCGGTCCCGTGGCCTCTCGCCGTGTACCCGGCGCGGATTCACGACGAGTTCCCCGCCCCCGAGTACCGGGGGACACAGCGGCAGGCCCTGACGGACATCCGCGCGGCCTTCGAGGCCGGCAACGACGTCGTCCTCGTTCGCGCGCCCACCGGGAGCGGCAAGTCCCTGCTGGCCCGCGCTATCGCAGGGTGTGCCCGCACCGCTGGCGAGGCCGGGCCCGAGGAGGTCGTCGACGCCTACTACACCACGCCGCAGGTCTCCCAACTGGACGACGTGGCCGAGGACGACCTGCTCGACGACCTCTCGGTCATCCGTGGGAAGAACAACTACGACTGCATCCTCCCCGGCGAGACTGACACGCCGGTCGACCAAGCGCCCTGCGTCCGCGAGCGGGCGTTCGACTGTCAGGTCAAACACCGGTGTCCGTACTTCTCGGACCGCGCCATCGCCTCGAACCGCCGCATCGCCGCGATGACGCTGGCCTATTTCATGCAGACCGCCGGCAGCGACGTGTTCGGGACCCGCGACGTGGTGGTCGTCGACGAGGCCCACGGGCTGGGCGACTGGGCGGAGATGTACGCCACCATCGACCTCTCGCCGGCGACGGTCCCGATGTGGTACGACCTCGACGTGCCCGAACTCGACGGCCTCGACGACGCCGTCGGCTTCGCCGAGCGAATCGAGGGGGTGGCCGAGCGCCGCGTGAAGGAACTGCGTGGCAACGCCGAACTGACGCCCGACGAGGTCGCCGAGCGCGACTCGCTGAACAAACTCCGCTCGGACCTCCAGTGGTTCCGCGAGGACTACCGCGACCCCGACAGCGCGACGACGTGGGTCGTCGACCAAGCCGGCGCGGACGAGCCGGTGACGGTCAAGCCGATGAACCCCGAGCGGTACCTCAAACACACCGTCTGGGACCGCGGCCACCGCTTCGCCCTGCTGTCGGCGACCATCCTCAACAAGGACGCCTTCTGCGCGAACGTCGGCCTCGACCCCGCCGACGTGGCGCTGGTCGAGGTCGACCACACCTTCCCGGTCGAGAACCGCCCGCTGTACGACGTGACGCGGGGGAAGATGACCTACGAACACCGCGACGAGACCCTGCCCGACATCGCCCGGACGCTCGTGCGGGTCATGGCCCGCCACCCCGACGAGAAGGGGCTGGTCCACTGTCACTCCTACGCGATTCAGGAGCAGTTGCGCGAGCAGTTGGCCGAACTGGGTGTCGACGCGCGGGTCCGGGACCACGACAAGGAGGGCCGTGACGGCGCGCTGTCGGCGTGGAAACGCAGCACCGACCCCGACGTGTTCCTCTCGGTGAAGATGGAGGAGGCGCTGGACTTGGAGGGGGACCTCTGTCGCTGGCAGGTCGTCTGCAAGGCCCCCTACCCGAACACGCGGGACTCCCGCGTCGCCCGCCGACTGGAGGACGGCCAGTGGGGCTGGTACTACCGGACGGCGTTGCGGACGGTCATTCAGGCCTGTGGCCGGGTGGTGCGTGCGCCCGACGACCACGGCGCGACCTACCTCGCGGACTCGTCGCTGCTCGACCTGTTCGAGCGCGCCCGAACGGACATGCCCGACTGGTTCGGCGAGCAGGTCGACCGCCTCTCGGAGCCGGGCCTCCCCCGGTTCTCTCCAGACCGGGCGCTGTCGGGCGTCAGTTCGAGTTCGCGCCGCCGCCGCGAGCGCTCCCGGTCGCGCTCGGGCGACCGGAGCCACCCCCTCTCGGACGTGTGGGACTAGAGGAACGCGAAGGCCAGTCCGTAGACGACGGCCGACCCGACCATCAGGAAGGCCAGAAAGACCGCCATTATCTGCTGTCTGTCCATGCGGGCCGTTTGGCCGTTGGTTCCATTAGGTGTTTCGCGTCAGTCCACGCGCGCGTCGACGACGACGTGGTCGACGCCCTCGCTGTACCCCTTCACGCGCCGGGTGTCCAGTATCTCGACCCCGCGGTCGGCCGTGTCGACGGCCGCTTCCAGTCGCTCGACTGGGCGGTCGAAGACGAGGGACGCGGGGGTCGCCTCGTGGAGGTGGACGACGCCGCCGGGCGCGAGCGCCGCCAGCGCCGCGTCGAGGTACTCGTGGGCCTCGTAGTAGCCCATCACCACGCGGTCGGCGCGCCCCTCCTCGGCGAAGCCCGGCACCACGTCCCGGCAGTCCGCGCGGTAGGGGTGGACCCGGGCGTCGACGCCGTTGCGAACCGCGTTCTCGACCAGATAGCGGAAGGCGGTGGGGTTGCGCTCGACGGCGGTGACACGCGCGCCAGCGCGGGCCATCGGGAGCGTGAAGTAGCCGATGCCGGCGAACATGTCCAGCACGCGCTCGCCCTCGCCGACGGCGTCGCCCATGCGGGCGCGCTCGGCCTTGTTGCCCGGCGAGAACATCACCTCGGCGAGGTCCATCGCGTACTCGGTGCCGTGTTCGGTGTGGACCGTCTCGGTGTCGCCCTCGCCGGCCAACACCGTCACGTCGGGTTCGCGGTGCGGGCCGTCGATGCCGCCCCGGGACAGCACCGTGTCGGCCTCGCCGTGGATGGCCAGCAACGCCTCGCCCACCTCGGCGGGACGGGGGGCGTCGCCGACGGCCACGAGGACGACGCTGCCGACGACGGCCCACGACGACGGCGCGGCCGCCAGTTCCTCGTCGGTCCATCCCCGCTCCCGGAGGTGGTCGTCGAGGGTGCGAAGCCGGGGCTCGCCGACCTGTGCGACCACCTCGCGACACGCCGTCGACTCGGGCGGGTCGGTGACCGGCACCGCGACGGCGTCGGCGCTCCACTCGGTGACGCTACGGTCGGGGTCGTAGACGCCCTCGTCGCGCAGGGCGTCGATGGCCGCCTGCGCGCGCCGCTTGTCGACGACGGCCGCGAGTCGCTGGTCGGACTCCATCGTCGGTCCCGTACCCGACCCGCGGACAAACGGCTTGCGCTCCCGGCTCGCGGGCCCGAAACACCGAGACAGCGCCCGAGTCGTCGCCGCAACGCATATATGCGGGGACCGGCTTACCCTCAATAGAGGTACGGAACACTATGTCACGGTCGGCGCTGGTCGGTAACGTCACGGCCATGTTGGAGGACGCGGGCTTTCTCGTCAGCGACCGCTGCGCGATTCGGCCCAAGAGCTTCGACGTGGCGGCCCGGCGCGGCGAGGACGTCCTGCTCGTGAAGATTCTGAGCAACATCGACGCGCTGGACGCCCGGACCGGGGCCGAGATGCGCCGGCTGGGGACCTACCTGAACGCGACGCCGATGGTGCTCGGGCTGCGGACCCGCGACGAGGAGCTGAAACCCGGCGTCGTCTACTTCCGCCACGGCGTACCGGTCCTCTCGCCGGACACCGCGGTCGACCTGTTCGTCGAGGAGGTCCCGCCGCTCATCTACGCCGCGCCCGGCGGCCTCTACGTCAACATCGACTCCGAGGTGCTGGCCGACGTGCGCGAGAAGCGCGACTGGTCGCTCGGACGGTTGGCACAGGAACTGGGCGTCTCCCGGCGCACCGTCTCGAAGTACGAGGACGGGATGGACGCCTCCGTCGAGGTCGCCGCCGAACTGGAGGAACTGTTCGACGCGCCCCTGACCTCGCCGGTGAGCGTCCTCGAGGGGGCCGACGACGTGCGCGACGACGAACCGACCCCCGAAGACCCCGACGTAGACCCCGAGGACGAGCCCATCGTCACCGTCTTCACCCGCATCGGCTTCGACGTGCATCCGACCGACCGC
Organism: Haloarcula sp. MBLA0138; assembly: GCF_055632455.1. Taxonomy (NCBI): domain Archaea; kingdom Methanobacteriati; phylum Methanobacteriota; class Halobacteria; order Halobacteriales; family Haloarculaceae; genus Haloarcula; species Haloarcula sp. MBLA0138. Next base: position 2,397,309 of record NZ_CM145746.1, read on the forward strand.
GCGCCGTTCAAGACGGTCAACGAGGACGCCCGCCGGCGCGAGCAGGTCCTGACCGGCCACTCCTCCTTTACCGAGACCGCAGAGAAGCGCGCCCGCATCATGTCCTCGGTCGGCGAGGTCACCCGCACCCGCTCGGTGTACGTCGTCGACGAGCGCTCCCGGGAGTCCGTCGCCGGCACCGCGCTCATCGGCCGCGACGAGATGGCCGACATCGAGGACACCGACGACCTCCGGGACCTCATCATGGAGCGCGGCGAGGAACCCGAGGAAGTCGCCTGAGCGACGGGCTACCAGCGCTGTCTGTTCGAAGTCGACGAGCCGCTGGTGAGACGTGGGCGAAAACGCCGCTCGCTGCGCTCGCGGTACCTACGCCGCGCTGCCGTAGGTCTCTTCGAGGTACTCCACGATGTCAGTCCCACCTTTTTCAGCCTCGGGTGCGCTCACGCTGTTCGCGCACCGCTTCTCGAAAAACGTGGGCGAAAACGCCGCGCGTTGCGCTCGCGGTACCTACGCCGCGCTGCCGTAGGTCTCTTCGAGGTACTCCACGATGTCAGTCCCACCTTTTTCAGCCTCGGGTGCGCTCACGCTGTTCGCGCACCGCTTCTCGAAAAACGTGGGCGAAAACGCCGCTCGCTACGCTCGCGGTATCTACGCCGCGCTGCCGTAGGTCTCTTCGAGGTACTCCACGATGTCGTCGGACTCGGGCATCCCCTCGACGCCGTTGTCCGGGTCGACCAGCACGGGAACGCCGGTCTGGCCCGACACTTCCTCGACCTCGGTGCGCTCGTCGTGCGAGCGCGGGACCATGTGGGACTCGTACTCCAGCCCCAGCTCGTCGAGTTTCTCGATGACCTTCGCGCAGTACGGGCAGCCCTCCAGTTCGTAGAGTTCGAGGTTAGCCATTGCACACATCGGTACGGAAGCGAGGGATAAGAGCGCGTTGGTGGTGTGTCCGGGCGACGCAGGGACGGCCGGCGCTCAGAGCGCGCCGCCGAGGATGCCGCTGGTCCGGACGAAGAAGTACAGCACGAACGCGCCGGCCAGCACCCACTGTCCCGGGTGGATGTCGCCGGCCTTCCCCTGTGCGGCCTTGACGATGGGGTAGGCGATGATGCCCGCGGCGATGCCGTAGGAGATGGAGTAGGTAAACGGCATGATGAACATCGTCAGCCCGGCGGGGACGGCGTGGCTCAGGTCGTCCCAGTCGATGTCGACGATGTTCTGGAGCATCAACACCGCGACGACGACCAGCGCGATGTGGGAGGCGTGCAGCGGCACCGCGGCGGCCAGCGGCACCAGCGCGAGCGACGCCAGAAAGAGCAACGCGACGACGAGCGCCGTCAGGCCGGTCCGGCCGCCCTCCTCGACGCCGGTCGAGGACTCGATGTAGGTCGTCACCGTCGAGGTGCCGATGATGCCACCGACCGTGGTGCCGACGGCGTCGGCCATCAGCGGTCGGTCGATGTCGGGCAGGTTGCCGTCCTCGTCGAGGAAGCCGGCTATCTGGCCGACGCCGGTCAGCGTCCCGGCGGTGTCGAAGAAGTCGACGAAGAAGAACGTGAACACGATGAGCGAGAAGCCCAGCGCGTCGACGTTCGAGAAGCCGTCGAGGAACGCGCCCACCAGCGGCGAGATGTTGTAGCCCGCCACGGAGTAGACCACGTCGGTCTGGCCGGTCAGCGTCGCCGGCGTGTAGAGGAACACGCCCTCGGCTATCTGGGGGTCGATGGGGGAGACGCCCAGCGCGCTCGCGACGTAGGAGAGTATCGTCGTGATGACGATGCCGAGGATGATGGACCCGGGGATGTCGGCCGCGTACAGCGCGAACGTGAGAAACAGGCCGACGACGGAGATGATAGCGATGGGGTCGTTTGCGAAGGCCGGGTTGAACTGGAGGAAGGTCGAGGGGTCGGCGGCGACGACGTGCATCGCCTCCAACCCGATGATGGCGAGGAAGAGCCCGATACCGGCCCCGACGGCCATCTTCACCGGTTCGGGGAACAGCCTGATGATGTACTCGCGGGCCCCGACGGCCGTCAGGACGATGAAGAGGATACCCTCGACGACGACGGCTGCCAGCGCCGTCTGCCACGGGACGCCCAAGCCGAGGACGACGGTGAACGCGAAGAAGGCGTTCAGCCCCAGCCCCGGGGCCTGCGCGAACGGCCGGTTCGCGTAGAAGGCCATCACCAGCGTCGCGGCGGCCGCCGAGATGATGGTGACGACCGCCAGCATCTGGACGGTCTGGCCCGCGGTTCGGTTCTCGACGGAGATGGCCGCGCTCAGGATGGCCGGGTTGACCACGACGATGTAGCTCATCGTCAGGAAGGTGGTCAGTCCGGCCAGTACCTCCGTCCGAACGTCCGTGTCGTGCTCGTCTAGGTCGAACAACTCGTGGAGTGTTCCCGCCATCGTGTACGTCCCGAGCCACTACACAGACCGGCTTAAGCGTGGCGAGAGCGGCGAAAACCCCTCACGCGGGCGACGTGTCCGGAACCGGTCGACGGCGGGCCGTCTCAGTCGCCGGCGTCGTCGGGCGCGTCGGCGAGCAGGTCCGAGGCGGTCACGAGCGCCTCCAGTTCGAGGTCGTGGTCGGCGAGGTTCTCGGCGGCCCCCTCCTCGCGGTCGACGACGACGAGGACGCGCTCGACGACCGCGCCGGCATCCCGCAGCGCCGCGGCGGCGTCGACGGCGCTCTGGCCGGTCGTGGCGATGTCTTCGAGGATGACGACCTCCTCGCCCTCCGCGAGGTCGCCCTCGACGAGGTTGGCCGTCCCGTACTCCTTTTGCTGCTTGCGGGCGATGACGTAGGGCAGCCCCGTCTCGACGCTGGTGACCGCGACCAGCGGGACGGCCCCGAGCGCGACGCCCGCGAGCTTCGCGTCGCCGAGCCGCTCGGCGAAGGCCGCGGCGACGAGTTCCAGACAGCGCGGGTCCGTCTCGAAGACGTACTTGTCGACGTAGTAGTCCGAGGTGCCCCCGTGGGAGAGCTCGAACTCGCCGTACTTGACCGCCTCCGCGTCCCGGAGCGCCGCGATGAGTTCCCGGTTTGCCATACTGGCAGTCGGCGGTCCCGGTGCTAATGGCTGTTGGAATCGCGTGCCCGTTCCGTTCGAGCGACAGGACCGCCGCGGATGGCGACACGAATAAGCCACTCGCCGACGGATTCCCGCCCGAATGCACGTCTTCGGGTCGAGCGGCGTCCGCGGTGTCGCCGGGGAGGAGTTGACACCGGGCTACGTCCTGCGGGTGGCACAGGCCGCCGGGGCCGTCTGGCTCCCGGACCACGCTCGCGTCGCCGTGGCGCGGGACACGCGGACCACCGGGCGGACGTTCGCCAACGCCGCGACCAGCGGCCTGACGGGGCTCGGACTGGACGCCGACCGCCTCGGCGTGGTCCCGACGCCGGGACTACAGGCCTACTGCGAGCGCGAGGGCGTCCCGGGGCTGATGGTCACGGCCAGCCACAACCCCGCGGCGTACAACGGTGTGAAGCTCGTCGCCGCCGACGGCGTCGAACTGGCCCGCGGGACCTTGGACCGCATCGAGGCGGCGCTCTCGGCCGACGACCCGCCACACGCCGACTGGGCAGGGACCGGACGGGACCGCCGCGTCGAGTCGGCCCGGCGGCGCTACCGCGAGCAGGCGCTTGCGGCCGTCGACCGCGAGCGCGTCGCCGACGCCGACCTGACCGTCGTCCTCGACCCGGGCCACGGCGCGGGCTCGCTGACCAGCCCCGACTTCTTCCGCGAACTGGGCTGTACGGTCCACACGGTCAACGCCCAGCCCGACGGCCACTTCCCCGGCCGGGACCCCGAACCGGTGGCGTCGAACCTCGCGGACCTGCGGGCCTACGTGACGGCGACCGACGCCGACCTCGGTGTCGCCCACGACGGCGACGCCGACCGCGCGATGTTCGTCGACGAGCGGGGCCGCCACGTCGAGGGCGACGCGGCGCTCGCGGCGCTCGCCGCCGCCGAACTGGAAGCCGGCGACGCCGCCGTCTCGGCGGTCAACGCCTCACAGCGCCTCGTCGACGTGGTCGAGTCCGTCGGCGCGACGCTGTCGCTGACCCCCATCGGGTCGACCCACATCGTGAGTCGCATCCGCGAGCTACGGGCCGCCGGCGAGCACGTCGCCGTCGCCGGCGAAGGCAACGGCGGCGTCCTCTTTCCGGACTACCGAATCGCCCGCGACGGGGCCTACACGGCCGCGCGCTTCTGCGAACTCCTCGCCGACCGGCCCGCCAGCGAGGTGGTCGCGGCGTTCGACGGCTACGCCAACGTCCGGCGGAACCTCGACTACGCGGACGAGGCCGAGCGTGACGCCCTGCTGTCGGGCATCGAGTCCCACGCCACCGACGCCGACGCCGACCTCGACACGACCGACGGCTGGCGGCTGGATTACGGCGACGGCTGGGTATTGGCCCGGCCGTCGGGAACCGAACCGGTGGTGCGCGTCTACGCCGAGGCCCGCACCGAGAGCCGGGCCGCCGCGCTCGTCGACGACGTGGTCCACGCGGCCAAGCGAGAGGCGTAGCGCGTCTCAGAGCGGGCCGTGCTCCGCGAGGGCCGCCTCGACGGCCGCCCGCTCCTCGCGGGCCGCGGTCAGGTCCGCGTCGACGGCCCCGCTGGCCACCCGGTCGCGCTCCGCGGCCGTGAGTTCCGACCGCGCGACGGCGCTTTCCCGCAGGCGCTCGTAGTCGTCGCGGTCGGCCAGCGCCCGCACGGCCCGCAGTTTCGCCACGACCGCCTCGTCGGCGAAGCCGGCGACGACCGAGCGGTACTCGCGGCACAGCCACGGCAGGTGGTCCGCGGGCGGGGGCGGCCACCCCACGCTGACCGGGTCCGCGTCCAGCCCGCGGAGGTACGTGCGCCGCGTTGCGACGGCGCTGCGCAGCGCCGCCGGGTCGTCGACGTAGTGGTCGAGTTTCGACGCCGAGTAGTCGGCGTACTCCAGCAGCGTCGGCACCGGCTCCGCGCCGGCGTCGTGCTCGCGGACGTACGTCAGCAGCTCCTCGGGCGGGGAGCGAAAGCCCACGAGCGGGAAGGCGTCGGCCCGCGCGACGGCGGCCAACACCTCGCGGGCCGGTTCGCTCGCCCGGAACTCGCGGAACGCCTCGCCGACGGCCTCGTCGTAGGCCGCGATGGGGTCGCGAAGGCGCTCGACGGGGGCGTCTAGCTCCGCCTCACCCAGCCGCGCCAGCCGCTCCAGTTCGTCGATTCGGTCGGCCAGTTCGTCCAGCCGGCGGCGGGCGTCCCGGCGGGCCTCGCGGTAGTCCTCGCGGGCCTGCTCCCACTCGTCGAGGCGGGCGACGGTGTCCTCGACGGCGTCGAGCTTCCGCCGGGCCGTCTCGAAGTCCCCCTCGGTGAGTCGGCGCTGCTGGAGGTGGTCGTCGACGGCCTCGAACGTCTCGCGCTCGGGGAGGTCATCCGGGAGGTCCTCAACGAGACCCCCCACCTTCCCTTGGAACTCGGTGAACGCCTGAAAGTCGCCGCTGCCGGTCGCGCGCTCCTCGTAGTCGTCGAGGAGCCGTCGGAGGTCGCGGTAGGCCTCGCGGCAGGTTCGAAGGGTGCTTTCACCCACATCGGTGACGCGGTCGCGGGTCCGCTCGCGCTCGCGCTGGGCCCGTTCGAGCGCCGCGACGGCCTCGTGGTCGGTCATCAGTACACGTCGTCGGGGTCGAACACCCGCTCGCCGACCGTCTCGCCGTCGACGGTGCGGTGGAAACAGGACTCGTAGCCGGTGTGGCAGGCGCCGCCGGACTGCTCGACCAGATAGAGGATGGCGTCGCCGTCGCAGTCCACCCGCACCTCCTCGACGGCCTGCGTGTGGCCGCTCGTGTCGCCTTTCCGCCAGAGTTCGTCGCGGCTCCGGGAGTAGTAGTGGGCGTAGCCGGTCTCTCGGGTCCGTTCGAGCGCCTCGGGGGTGACGTAGGCGAGCATCAGCACGTCGCCGCTGTCGGCGTCCTGCGCGACGGCGGGGAGGTACTCCTGCTCGTCGAACGCGAGGTCCACCTCGGTCATAGTCGGCCGGAGGCGTGTCCGAAAAATAGGTCTTCTGCTCGGGGCAGTCGACGCGGGACCACGGTCAGTGAGCCGCGGTCTCGGAGACGACGTTGAGGACGTAGACGCCGAGGACGACCAGCGCGATGCCGACCGCTCCGGCGAGGTCCAACTCCTCGCCGAAGACGACGACGCCGATGGCGGCCACGCCGACGACGCCCAGCGCCGCCCACGTCCCGTAGACGACGCCGACCGGAAGCTCCTCCAAGGTCAGCGAGACGAGATAGAACGCCAGCCCGTAGCCGACGACGACGCCGGCACTCGGGAGGGGACGGGAGAAGCCCTCGGAGAGCTTCAGCGCCGTCGTCCCGAACAGTTCGGAGACGATGGCCGCGGTGAGGAGGAGGTAGGGGTTCATCCGGTCGCCAATGCCGCCGGCGCGCTCGTATGTGTTCCGGTCGCCCGCCGCGTTCAGGCCACGCCGACCAGCGCCAACAGCGCGTACAGCGCGTCGCCGTAGGTCAGCGAGACGAGCAGGCCGGCGAACATCGGGACGAGGAAGGGGATGCCCGGCGACACCCACACCTCGTCGCTGGCGGCGAGCACGTCCAGCCCCTCGCGCAGTCCCTCCGGCGTCGTCCCGTAGGCGCTGCCCTCGATGTCGTCGAGGAACCGCTCGGCCCCCCACGGGTCCGCGGGGTCGGCGTCGACATCGGTCCCGACGACACTGGAACCGGCCCGCTCGCCGCCGTCGGCGGTAATGGCCCCGTCACCGGGGTCGTTGAACGTCGCCGGGAGCGAGTCGGGGTCGCGGTACGTGTCGGGGTCGGCCCGCAGTTCGGCCAGTGTCGCCCCGCGCCACCGGAGGTACATCCGCAGGGCGTCGAGGTCGAGCCCCCGTCGGGTGAACCCCTCGGGCGTCTCCAGCAGGCGGCCGTACTCCGTCGGCACGTCCGCGACGGCGACGGGCTTGCCGATGAACATCGCCGGGTCGAACCGGCCGCGGGCGGCGTTGGTCGCGGCCACGGCGAGCGGGTAGGCGACACCGGCCAACACCGTGTTCGAGAGTATCGTCAGGGAGAACACGCCAAGCGGTGCCGGCTCCAGCGGCAGCGCCACCGTCGGGAGGTAGTACACCGGGTACACCGGGAAGAGGAGAGCGACGACCATGAACGCCTTCGCGTCGGCCCCGCCGAAGCCGCCGATGCGCCAGAAGACGTAGGAAAGCGGGACGACGAAGCCGACGCTGAGGGCCACGCGGACGAAGAAGAGCCGTCCGCCAAAGGCGGGACCGGTGACGACGGCGTAGGCGTCCCACGCGAGCAAGGCGATCGCCAGCGCCGCGAGCGGCAGCCACGTCCGGTTGGGGACCCGCCGGGTCTTCACGTCGCGGTAGGCCGCCCAGCCGAAGACCGGGACGGCGAGCAGTCGCAACAGGTCCGGCGCGGAGCCGACGCCCAGCGGGTCCAGTATCGCCTGCACGCTCCGAGACTCCCGCGGGACCGCCCTAATAATTCCGGTCGGTGACGGGGAGTGGACACCGCGACGGAGCGCCGCGGCGTCCGTTCCGACGACCGGTGCCGGGCCGGTCAGGCCGTGGCCGTGTACGTCCGCTCGAAGCCGAGTTCGAACGGGACGGGTATCTTGTAATCGTGGTTGTGCAGATACGCCAGACAGTCACCCAGCGTCGCCCGCTCGCCCTCGGGGACGGCGAACGACCCGTACGGGAGCGGGTTGACCAGCGCCGAACCGCACTGGTTGGCGTTCTCGGTTCGCCAGTCGTCGCTCCCCGCTGCTGCCGCCGGGGCAGCAGTCATGCTGAGCATCGCAACGATGCACCCTACCCGGAGGACCACTTTCGTAACCTGTCGCATGACGCACTGGATTCGTGTACGGTCCAGTTATATAAATCTGTTCCAGCGGTGGATTTTGACGTGAAGCGACGGGCGGAACCGCGACGCTGTCGGGCGAAACTGCCGAGCCGAACGCTATCGGGTCGGGAGACGAGAAGTCCGAGTAGTCCATCCTGGATTCGAACCAGGGTCGAAGCCCCCAGAAGGCTTCAGGATTGGCCACTACCCCAATGGACTGCGCCGTCGCCGCGGACGGCGACGCGTACCCGGTTGTACCCCGCAGCCGTATTTCAGTGTTGCGGAGTGGGACAACCGTGGGAGAGGTCGGCATCCGCCGGGGACCGCCAGGGACGACACCGACGCGGCCGCGGAACATCGACACCGATTTCCCCGGACCGCCGGGAGTGTCGGGTATGTACGTCGGACGATTCGTCGTCGTCGGCCCCGAGGTCGGCGCGTACCGCGTCTCCTCGCGGTCGTTTCCCAACCGACAGGCAACCGAACGTGACGGGACCGTCACCGTCGAGCCGACGCCGGACGCCCCGGAGACGGACAACCCCTACATCTCCTACAACGGCGTCCGCGTGACCGAGCGCGGCGCGGTCGTCGGCAACGGCTCCCACGTCGACCCCATCGCCGAGAAGCTCGCCCTCGGGTATCCGGCGCGGGACGCGCTGGCCGAGCCGCTGCTGGCGCTCGACTTCGAGAAGGACGACTACGACACGCCCCGCATCGCCGGCATCGTCGGCGTCGACGCCGCGGACCCGACCACGACCGCCGACGGCCCGGGTGCGGTCGTCGGGACTGTCCGCCGGGACGCCCTGCTGGTCGAGGAGGTCATCGAGCCGACGCTGGTCGCCACCTACGAGGAGGACAGCCCGACGCCGTTCGACCTCGCGGCCACCGACGCCGCGGGCGCGGCCCGCGAGACGTACGCCAACGAGTTCGAACACGCGGTCTGTGCCGCCGGCGTCGCCGGGGCCGCCGACGACGGGTTCGACGTGGCCGTCTACAACGGCGAGTAGCTGGCGACACCCCCCCCCCCTCGAAAACTGACGCGGTGCCGACACTCAAGACCCCACACCCGCTAGGCCCCGACAATGAAGGTAGGCGTCATCTCCGACATCCACGGCAACCGGGTCGCGCTGGCGACGGTCCTGCGGGACATGCCGCCGGTCGACCGGCTGGTCTGTGCCGGCGACGTGGTGGGGTACAACCCGTGGCACGCCGACTGCGTCGACGCGATGCGGGCCGAGACAGACGGCCTCGACGACGGCGTGCCGTGGCCCGACGGCCCGGTGCCGACGGTGATGGGCAACCACGACCGGGCCGTCGCGGCCACTACCCCCTTCGCGTTCAACGGCATGGCCCAAGCCGGCGTCGAACACGCCCGCGAGCAACTCACCGACGCCCAACGCGACTGGCTCGCGGCGCTGCCCGACGAACGGCTTGCCTGTGCCGACCGCGTGAAACTCGTCCACGGCCACCCGGACGACCCCGACCACTACACCTACCCCGACGAGTTCGGGCCGGAACTACTGGGCGACGAGGACGTGCTGGTGCTGGGTCACACCCACCACCAGCACCACGAGGTGTACGCCGACGGCGTCGTGGTCAACCCCGGCAGCGTCGGCCAGCCCCGCGACGGCGACCCCCACGCGGCCTACGCCGTCCTCGACCTCGACGACCTAACCGTCGACGAGCGCCGCGTCCCCTACGACACCGACGCCGTCGTCCACGCCGTCGAGGACGCTGGCCTCCCGCGGGAAATCGGGTTCCGACTGACGCAGGGGCGGTAGTCGGTGCGGTCGTCTTCGATGAGCGCTCTCCGCGCGAGCGACGCGAGCGCGGTTCACCGGAATCGCCGGCGGCGATTCCGGCCTTTTTCATCGACGTTTTTCAAGGAGTGGTTCCCGCAGGGCCGCCGCCGGCGGCCCGAGGAAACCCGACGCCGAAAAAGGTCGACGGGCACGGTGGGATTCTCACCCGATGCCAGACCTCACTGCGTTCGGTCTGCCGTGATTCGAATCCCCTGCGTGCTGCGGTTCAGCACGCCTCGTGTTCACTCGGCGGCTTCACGGGCACGGTGGGATTCGAACCCACGACCGTCGGATGGCTTCCGCCACCGGCGAGGCCGACGGCGATAGAAGTCCGACGCTCTATCCGGACTGAGCTACGTGCCCTCGTGGACAGGTGCGCGGGGGAGTCCCAAAAGCCGTGCGATTAGCCGTCGAGGCCGTCCTCGTCGGCGGCGTCGGGGGCGGTGATGGCGATGGCGGCGGTGGTCTCGACGGCGTCGAGGCCGTCGAGGGCGCAGATGTCGGCGACGCGGTCCTGCGGGACGGTCACCGCGAGGTCGTCGAACTGGAGGTGGCGCTCGACGGTCGCGCCGGCGGCGCGGGCGGCGTCAGCGACGGTCTCGGGGTCGGCGTCGGGGGCGGTGGTGAGCGCGAGCGCGACGGACGCGTCGGGCGCGGGGTCCGCGCGGATGCTCCGGACGGCGTGGGAGACGTACATCACTCCGAGGAGGGGCCGCCGGGGCCTTGGTTGTGGCGCTCGGCGGGGTCGAAGCGGGCCTCGGCGACGGCGAAGGCGAGCGTGCTGACCAGCCCCAGCAGGGTGCCGCCGGTGAGCACCACGGCGAGGTATTCGAGGTCGCGGACGCCGAGGAAGAAGGCGCTGACGCCGTGGAGGACGGCGGCGATGGCGAGGACGTAGAAGGGCGCGTTGAGGTAGCGCCACTCGAAGGTGCCCGCCAGATACTCGTCGGTGACCCGGCCGAGGCTGGTGGTGATGCCGGCGGCGGCGAACCACTGTATCGCGCCGTAGACCAGCGCGGCCAACACCTCGACGGCGGAGAGGCCGGGCCGGTTTTCGAGGGTCTGGACGCCGCTGAGGCCGCCGATGGCGAGTAAGGCGGCGGCGACGACGTAAGTGATGATGGTGACGCGCCCGGCGTAGATGCTGGACGTGACGCCCTCGACAGCGGCGTCGAGACGCTCTTGGGCACCGAGGCCGCGAGCGAGGACGTACAGGCCCAGCAGGCCGGAGATGATGCCCAGCGCCGACCCCGGGAGGCCCAGCGAGTCGACGGCGACGGTGAGCGGGTAGACGAGCAACAGGATGCCGAGCGGGACGAGGATGGTCCCCCGCGTCTCGGGGTCGTCGAGCACCTGCTTGATGGTGTAGTACATCGATTCGAGGTCCTGTGCCTGCCGGACGACGACGCGGTGGACGCCGTCGATGGGGACCCGCGAGCGGATGACGGGGACCACCGACTCGTCCTGTGCGCCGTCGGTGACGACCAGCGCGCGGACGTCCTCGCTGGCCGTCAGCGACGCCAACACGGTGTCGAGTTCGTCGCCGACGGCGCGGTTGGCGGCCACGTCGCCTCCCTCGACCCCGGTGACGGCGGCGACCTCGACGGGTTCGTCGGTCACCTCGTCGTGGAGGTGGACGCCCTCGAAGAGGACGTTCACGTCCGAGTCCTCGGGGTCGGTCTCGGCGAGGGCGACGGCGGCGTCCTCGACGGCGTCGCGGCCGATGACCGGCGTCTCCACGTCGGTCTTGCGGCCGATGTCGTCGTCGAGGTCGACACACAGCACCAGCAGCATCGGCCGGCGATACGCCGCCGGTGTTTAACTGTCTTCGGGGGACGCCGGCCCCTCGTCGGCGCGCGCTCGGGCGGCCAGTCGGGCGACGCGGAGCGGTTCGGGCCGGCCGCCCTCGGGCGTGAACGCCTGCACCACGTCGGCCGCCTCGTCGTCGGTCAGCCCGACAGCGCGGACGTAGACGGTGCCGTCGGCGACCGCGACGGAGCGGCGGTCCGGCTGGGCGCGGTAGGTGTCGAGGCGCTCCCGGACGGCGTCGGGGTCGTCGAAGGCCTCGCGGAGGGCCGACTCGAGCCCGGGGGAGTCCTCGAAGGTGACCGAGACGACCGGGCGCTCGGCCGCGGCGCGGAGGCGGCGGAGGTCGAGAACGTTGAACCACGCGGGGGCGATGCCGGCGACGAGCAGGTACCGAACGTCGTCGCGGTCGAGGCGCTCGACCATGTCGGTGACGGCCGCGGTCGCGTCCGTCCCGCCGACCGTACAGGTCCCGAAAACGAAGCCGTCGACGACTCGGCTGGCTCTGACGACGACGCCCGCGAGGTGACTGGTCTCGTGGCGGTACGACTCGGCCACGCCGAGGGCCCGCACCCCGGCTTTCACGTGTTGTCTTGGTCCTGATTCTTGATGTCTTCGAGCCTGTCGAGCAGTTCGTCGTTGGACGCGGTGAACTCGTACTCCACGTCGCCCTCGTGGGTGTTCTCCTCCGCGTCGACACCGTCTTCGTCCTCGAAGTCTGTGTCGTACTCCTGATTCTCCTGTTCGGACTCGTCGTAGCTCCCGAACCCCATAGTACATTGAGGGGTACGGGATTCGGCCCCAAAAATCACTCGGCGGTTCGGATTGACAGTCGCGCTCGCACACGCGTGAGCGCGGACGGCGGCCGTTTTCGACCACCGTCGACGGTGGGGCTGGCTGTCAGAGCGACTCGCGGGGGTCGACGTTCCGGTTGCCGCCGCGGGCGTCGGCCCCCTCGGTGGGCGCGGCCCAGTCGACGGCGTTTGCCAGCACCCGCTGGACGTCGTCGCGGTGGTAGATGGGGTAGGTCTCGTGCCCCGGACGGAAGTAGAATATCCGCCCGCGGCCCCGCCGGTAGCAACAGCCCGAGCGGAACACCTCGCCGCCCTCGAACCACGAGGTGAAGACCAGCCGGTCGGGCTCGGGGACGCCGAAGGGCTCGCCGTACATCTCGGCCTCCTCGATGACCAGCGAGTCGTCCAGTCCGTCGGCGATGGGGTGGCCGGGGTCGACGACCCAGACGCGCTCGCGCTCGCCGGCCTCGCGCCACGTCAGGTCACAGGGCGTCCCGAGCAGGCGCTTGAACGGTTTCGACGCGTGGGCGGAGTGGAGGGGGACGAGTCCCATCCCCGCGGTGACGCGGGCGGCGACGCGCTCGACGACGGCGTCACGAACCTCGTCGTGGGCGGCGTGGCCCCACCACAGCAATACGTCGGTGTCGGCCAGTACCGACTCGGTGAGCCCGTGGTCGGGCTCGTCGAGGGTCGCCGTGTGGGTGTCGTGGCCCCGCTCGGACAGGGCGTCGGCGATAGTCGCATGGATGCCGTCGGGGTAGACCTCCGCGACGGCGTCGTCTTCGCGCTCGTGGACGAACTCGTTCCAGACGGTGACTGCGGCCATGCCCGTGTTCGGGGGGCGGTTCACATAGTGGCCCCGGTCGCCGCCGTCTGCGCCGGGTGGCCGAACGTGTCGGCTCGCTTCCCCGAAAAAATGCCACGTACGAAATATACTAACCGCGGAGGTCCGACCGTTCTGGTGACTGTGAACAGCCCACACGACCGGACGACCGGACCGGAATCCGGGGGTGCGAGGCGGTGAGTTCGGCGGCCCCGGTCAGACGGAGCATCGAAGTGGAGTACTGGGTCGTCGACGACGAGGGCCGGCTGACGGAACCGGCGGACCTCGTCGACGCGGGGCCGGGCGTCGAACCGGAGTTCGTGAAGCCGCTGTTGGAGGTCAAGACGAGCCCGTGCGAGACGACATCGGCGCTCCGCGAGGAGCTTTTCGACCGGCTCGGGACGGTCCTCGACCGCGCGGCCGAGCGGGGACTGGGGCTCGTCCCGCTCGCGACCCCGATTCACTGCGGGACCGTCGCCGACCGGCCGGCCGAGCGGACCCGGATTCAGGACCGCGTGGTCGGCGGGGACTTCGACTACGTGCGCCACTGCGCCGGCACCCACATCCACGTCGAGCAACAGCCCGGTCGGGCCGTCGAACAGTTCAATGCGCTCGTGGCACTCGACCCGGCGCTGGCGCTCGTCAACTCCTCGCCGTACTTCCGGGGGCGCTCGCTGGCGGCCAGCGCCCGGTCGAAGCTCTACCGCTGGATGGCCTACGACTCGCTCCCGGACCAAGGCCGGCTCTGGCCCTACGTCGAGGACAAGAGCGACTGGACCGAGCGGCTCGACCGCCGCTACGCGGAGTTCGTCGAGACGGCCGTCGACGCCGGGGTCGACCGGGCGACCGTCGAGGCGAACTTCGACCCCGAGAGCGCCGTCTGGACCCCGGTGCAGTTCCGGGAGGCGTTCGGGACCGTCGAGTGGCGCTCGCCCGACGCGACGTTCCCGGAGCAGGTGGTCCGGCTGGCCGACCGGCTGGCGACGGTCGTCGAGCGCGTCCGCGACGCCGAGGTGCGCATCGGGGGTCAGCGGGGCCGACTGACCGACGACGCGGTCGTGCTCCCGGCGTTCGACAGGGTCGTCGAACTGGCCAACGACGCCATCCGAGAGGGGCTGGCCGCCGACTCGGTCCGGTCGTATCTCGAGCGCATGGGGTTCGACGTGGCGAGCTACGCCCCCCTCGGCGACGAGGTCGGCGGCCGCGCGCCGGTCGACCGGGAGACGGCCCGGGAGATTCGCCTGACCTACGCCCGCCGCTTGGACCGGGCGGTCCGGGGGTGCCGACAGTAGACTCAAGCGGCCGCGGGCCGACGGTGGGGCTATGGAGGTCCACAACGTCACCGCGGACGCCGAGACGTTCACCTGCAACGCCTACCTCGCCGTCGGCGAGCGGACGACGCTCGTCGACGCGGGCGCGATGGACGGCGTCGTCGACGCGATTCGGGACCACACGGACGCGCTCGACGCCGTCGTCCTGACCCACCAACACGGCGACCACGTCGAGCGACTCGACGACGTGTTGGACGCCTTCGACGCGCCGCTGTATGCCTACGGCGACCACCCGCGTCGGGACCACGCGCTGGCCGACGGCGACGAACTGCGGGTCGGCGACGAGACGGCCGAGGTGGTGTACACGCCGGGCCACGCCGATGACCACGTCTCGCTGGTCTCGTCGGCGTCGCTGTTCTCGGGCGACGTGGTCGTCCACGACGACGGCGCGTTCGACGACGGCTCGTTCGGCCGCACGGACTACCCCGGACAGTCCCGCGACCGCCTCGTCGAGAGCATCCGGACGCTGCTGGAGCGGCTGCCCGACGGCGTCGAACACATGTACTCGGGCCACGGCGGCGTCTTCCGGGGCGACGTGCGCGCGGTCGTCGAGCGGGCCTTGGAGCGGGCCGAGCGCCGGGAACCGAAGTACCCCGACGAGTAGCGCCGCTGGCGGGGCGAGTGCGACGGAGAAGCCGACGGTCGGTTACGCGCTGCGCGGTTCCTTCGCCTTCGGGCGGAGCTTCCCGTAGCCGCACTTGCGGCACTGGCGAGCGCCCTCGGAATTGCGGGCGTTACAGCGCATGCATATCTGCTTGTTCAGGAGCCGGTCGGACGCGTCCTCGAAGCTAGCCATACGCTCCGATATCCGGTCCGCGCGTTTAAGTTTTCAGTTTCGGCCTCGTCGTGGGAGCGGCGACGAGCCGCCCCGGCGAAACCGCCCTCACGGGCGGCACGAGCGCCCCGTCGACCGAACCGAAATCGTACAAGCCTTAAGCGTCCCGGGTCCGAACGCCCGCGTATGAGCGACAACGGCGGCCGGAAGAACCTGCGGATGCCCGACGACGACGAGGTGTTCGCGGTCGTGCTGGACATGCTCGGCGCGAACCGCGTGAAGGTACGCTGTATGGACGGGACAGAGCGGACAGCCCGGATTCCGGGCAAGATGCAGAAACGCATCTGGATTCGGGAGGACGACGTGGTGCTGGTCTCGCCGTGGGACTGGCAAGACGAGAAGGCGGACATCACGTGGCGCTACGAGAAACAGGACGCCGACCAACTGCGAGAGGAGGGCCACATCCAGGAGTAGCGCCGATGAGCGCCGCTCCGGAGGCCCGAGCGTGACCGACAGCGAGTACGGTCTGCTCGACACCGACGAGGCCGACGCGCCGGGCGACGAGTGGGAGGAACTCGACGTCTCGGACACGGAGGCCGACCGCATCGCCCGCCAGCGGGACCGCGAGTTCAGCGAGTTCCGCAAGCGCATCAAGGACGCCGACCAGTTCAAGGTCGAGGCCAGCGTCTTCGACGACGCCACCTACGGCGCGCTGTACAAACTCGTTCAGGACGGCCACATCGACGCCTTCGGCGGCCCCATCTCGACGGGCAAGGAGGCCAACGTCTACACCGCCTTGGCCGGGGACAGCGAGGTCGCGGTGAAGGTGTACCGCATCAACGCCTCCGACTTCGTCGACATGCGGGGCTACTTGGACGGGGACCCCCGCTTCGAGGGTATCGGCTCGGACAAGAAGAAAGTCGTCACGGCGTGGGTCCGCAAGGAGTCCTCGAACCTCAAGCGCGCCCGGCGGGCGGGCGTGCGCACGCCGAAGCCCATCGCCGTCGAACGCAACGTCCTCGTGATGGAGTATCTGGGCACCGAGGAAGGCCGCGCTAAGCGCCTGAGCGAGGTCCGCATCGAGAACCCCGAGACGGCCTTCGAAGTCGTCCGGGAGTACGTCCGCCGGCTCTACGACGCCGGCCTCGTCCACGGCGACTTCTCCGAGTACAACGTCGTCTTCCACGAGGGCCAACTGTACATCATCGACCTCGGGCAGGCGGTGACGGTCCACCACCCCAACGCCGAGGAGTTCCTCGAACGGGACTGTCGCAACGTCGCGGCCTTCTTCGCCCGGCAGGGGGTCGACACCGACGCCGACGCCCTCGTGGCGTACGTCCGCGAACACGCGACGCCCCGGGAGGCGAGCGACACCGCGCCGGGCAGCGACGCCGACGCCGTCCCACAGCCCGACGAGGGCTGACGAGACGGGTGCCGTAAGGGTTTTTTCCGTCGGCGCGAGTTCGGTATCGTATGCCGAACGGGTGGGTGGGGCACAGCGCCGAGTGGCTGCGAGCGGCCGCGCGCAGACGCCTCGCAATCGACGCGCGGGCGCTTGGCGCGGTCCGGGTGGGGCTGGGCGTCCTCCTGCTCGCGGACCTCCTCCTTCGGGCGACGGACCTGCGGGCGCACTACACCGACGCGGGCGTGTTGCCGCGGTGGGCGCTGCTCTCGGAGGGGCAGGTCCTCTCAGCGCACCTCGCGGTCGGGAGCGCCGAGGGCGTCGCGCTCGCGTTCGCGGGCCAAGCGCTGGTCGCCGTCGCCGTCCTCGCGGGCTACCGGACGCGGGTCGCCACGGTGCTGGCGTGGCTGTGCTGGGCGTCGCTGCACGCCCGGATGCCGCTGGTGCTCAACGGCGGCGACACCCTCCTGCGGACGACGCTGTTCTGGGCGATGTTCGCGCCGCTGGGGGCGCGCTTCTCCGTCGACGCGCTCCGGACCGGCGGGCGGGACGGGCAGGTCCTCACCGTCGGGACCGCGATGTTGCTGCTAGAGGTCGTGGCGATGTACGGCGTGAACGCCGTCCTGAAACACACCGGTGAGGTCTGGCCCCGCGGGGACGGCGTCGCGTACGCGATGAGTCTGGAGATGTTCACCACGCCCGTCGGCGACGCGCTCGCGGGGGTCCCCGCGGCGACGACGGCGCTGTCGTACGCCGTCCTCGCGCTCTGGACCGCCGCACCGCTGTTGGTCCTGACGACCGGCCGGGTCCGCACCCTGCTCGCGGCGGCGTTCGCGGGGGCACACGTCGGCATGTTCCTCACGATGCATCTGGGGCTGTTCCCGCCGCTGGTCGTCGTCGTACTGGCGCTGTTCCTGCCGCCGGCCGTCTGGGACCGACTCGTCCCGGAACGGACCGAGCGGTGGACGCCGGCGGCGGCGCGGCGGGCGGCGGGCGAGTGGTACGTCACGCTGTCGCTGGGCGACGAGGCGAGCCAGCGGCTCCGGCGAGGCGTCCGGTACGGGGCGCTGGCCGTCGCCGTCGTCTCGCTCGCGTTCGTCGGGCTGTGGAACGCCCAGACGGTGGCGGCCGCGACGGGCGACGGCGACGACCCGGAACTCGTCCCGGAGCCGCTGTCGGCCTACGGCCACGCGACGATGCTGACACAGGGCTGGCGGATGTTCGCGCCGGAGCCGGTCCGGGACGACGGCTGGTACGTCGTGCCGGCGACGCTGGCAAACGGGAGCCGCGTCGACCTCTACAGCGGCGGGCCCGTCTCGTATCTCGAACCGGCCGACCGCTCGGCGACGTACCCGAACCAGCGCTGGCGCAAGTACATGCTCAACCTCCGGCTGCGGGGGAACGTCGACTACCGGCTGTACTACGGCCAGTACCGCTGTCGGGAGTGGAACCGGAGCCACGCCGTCGGCGTCGAGCGGTTCCGCGTCGACTACGTCCGGACGCGGACCACCCGGAGCGGTGGCGACGCGCCGGCCGACGCGGTGACCATCTGGGAACACGACTGTACGGCCTGATGCGGGCGGTCTCGCCGGTCGACAGACGAAGGCTTAACTGCGCCCGTCGAGTACGAACGGGCATACTTATGCAACACGTGAAGATTCCGCAGGACCGCATCGGCGTCCTCATCGGCGAAGGGGGTGAGACCATGCGCGAGATAGAGGAGCGCGCGGAGGTCCGCCTCGACATCGACTCCGAGGACGGGTCGGTGAAGGTGGAGTCGGTCGGCGACCCCGTGACGGCGCTGAAGGGGCCGGACATCGTGAAGGCCGTCGGCCGCGGCTTCGCGCCAGAGGAGGCGCTGCGCCTGCTCGACGGCGAGATGATGCTGTTCGAACTCATCGACATCGAGGCCGCCACCCGGAACAAGAACGACTTCCGGCGTCAGAAGGGCCGACTCATCGGCGAGGGCGGCCGGACCCGCGAACTGATGGAGGAACTGACCGGCGCGGCCGTCGTCATCTACGGGTCGACGCTGGGCATCATCGGCGAACCCGAGCAGGTCGAGGCGGTCCGGGAGGCCGCGGAGATGCTGCTCGACGGCGCGCCCCACGGCTCGGTGTACTCGTTCCTCGAGCGCAAGCACAACGAGATGAAACACAAGGGGCTGGAGTACCACCAGTTCACCGGATAATACAGGGGACGCGACCGTTTTCGGCCGCCGCCGGGCGTAAAGTATAATCGGGTTCGTCGACAAGTACGCCGGAGTACCGTGGCAGACGACAGGGACAGCGGGCAGACCGTCGGGGAGGTCGTCGAGCGACTCGAACGGCTCCGGAGCGAGGACGAGGCCCGCGACGAGGGCGCGAGCGAGGGCGTCCTGCTGGACCAGTTGCGCGAGGTCGAGCAGCGCCTGCTGGCGTTCGGCCGGGCGCTGGGCGGGGACCCCGACGACGTGACCGACCTCCCCTTCACCGAGGAGGCCGGGCTGGACCGCATGCCCGAACCGCTGTACGTCCGCCACGACACGGCGATGCTGAACCAAGTCACGTCGTGGCTGTTGCAGGACCAGCACATCGGGCTTGTCAGCCCCTACGGCACCGGGAAGTCGGCGTTTCGCGAGATAGTCCTGCGGGACCTCTCGAAACACGACGACTTCGTGTTGGCCCATCTGGACAACCCACGCGAGACGACGCCGCGGAAGCTCTACCAGACGGTGCTGGAAGCCGCCTACGCGGCGGGCTACTCGGTAGACCCGGCGAACTACTCGCAGGTCCGCCAAGGTATCCCGTGGGCGACGGCGGAGGCCCGCGAGGCCGTCCACGAGGTCGTCCGGCGGGTGCGCGGCGACGGCGCGACGCTGCTCCTGTTGGTCGACGAGATAGAGGTGCTGGAGGTCGACCTGCTCTCGCCGCTGCAGGTGGCCGGCGACGCCGGCGTGCGCCTGTTCCTGATGGGGACCCCCGAGGGGAAGCGGCGGGTCGCCGAGATACGCGGGACGCTGGACTCCCGACTGCGCTACTACGAGGGCATCGAGCCCTTCGGCGTCGCGGACGTGGCCGAGTACGTCGGCCGCTCGCTCGCGTACTTCCGGGACGAACCCTACGACGGCGAGCCGCCGGACCTGTTCACCGAGGCGGCCATCGAGGACCTCCGCGAGCGCACCGGCGGCGTCCCCCGCGAGGTCCGCATCGAGTGCCGCGAACTGTTCACGCGCGCGGCGTTCGTCTGGTACCGGACCGGACAGGACATCGAGCGCATCCGCGTGACGCCCGAACTGCGCCACCGGCGGTTCGGGATGGGTTACTGAACCGCCCCGAACGCGGCGAACCGGCGCGAAACCCGGCCGATATGCGTATTTAAACCCACCACGTCAGAGCGTGCCACACTGGCGAGAGTGGGGCGCAGTGGGGCGATGAATCGGCCGCCACCAAAGAGTTTATATAGAATCACATTCAATCATCGTTTGACTATGGCTCAACAGCAGATGGGTAACCAGCCCATGATCGTACTCTCCGAGGAGTCCCAGCGAACCTCCGGAAAGGACGCCCAGTCCATGAACATCACGGCCGGGACGGCCGTGGCGGAGGCCGTTCGGACCACACTCGGGCCGAAGGGCATGGACAAGATGCTCGTCGACAACTCGGGGTCGGTCGTCGTCACGAACGACGGCGTCACCATCCTCGACGAGATGGACATCGAGCACCCGGCCGCGAACATGATCGTCGAGGTCGCCCAGACCCAAGAGGACGAGGTCGGCGACGGCACGACGACCGCGGTCGTCATCTCCGGTGAACTGCTGTCGAAAGCCGAGGAACTGCTCGACCAGGACATCCACGCCACCATCCTCGCACAGGGGTACCGTCAGGCCGCCGAGAAGGCCAAGGAAATCCTCGAGGACAACGCCATCGAGGTCGACGCCGACGACACCGAGACCCTCGAGAAGGTCGCCGGCACGGCCATGACCGGCAAGGGCGCGGAGTCCTCCAAGGACGTGCTGGGCGAACTCGTCGTCCGCGCGGCGCAGGCGGTCGTCGACGACGACGGCACGGTCGACACCGACAACGTCCAGATAGAGACGGTCGTCGGCGGCTCCAGCGACGAGTCCGAACTCGTCGAGGGCGTCATCGTGGACAAGGAGCGCGTCCACGACAACATGCCCTTCGCCGTCGAGGACGCCGACGTGGCGCTGCTCGACACGGCCATCGAAGTCCCCGAGACCGAACTCGACACCGAGGTCAACGTCACCGACCCCGACCAGCTCCAGCAGTTCCTCGATCAAGAAGAGGAACAGCTCAAGGAGATGGTCGACAAGCTCGCCGACGTCGGTGCCGACGTCGTCTTCTGTCAGAAGGGCATCGACGACATGGCCCAGCACTACCTCGCACAGGAGGGCATCCTCGCCGTCCGCCGCGCGAAGAAGTCCGACATCGAGGCCCTCTCGCGGTCGACGGGTGCCCGCATCGTCTCGAACATCGACGACATCGAGGCCGACGACCTCGGCTTCGCCGGCTCCGTCGCCCAGAAGGACGTCGCCGGTGACGAGCGCATCTTCGTCGAAGAGGTCGAGGACGCCAAGGCCGTCACGATGATTCTGCGCGGCGGCACCGAACACGTCGTCGACGAGGTCGAGCGCGCCATCGAGGACTCGCTCGGCGTCGTCGCCGCCACGCTGGAGGACGGTAAGGTCCTGCCCGGCGGCGGTGCCCCCGAAACCCAGCTCGCGCTGGGCCTGCGTGACTACGCCGACTCCGTCGGTGGGCGCGAGCAGCTGGCCGTCGAGGCCTTCGCCGACGCCATCGACGTCATCCCGCGCACGCTCGCCGAGAACGCGGGCCACGACCCCATCGACTCGCTCGTGGACCTGCGCAGCAAGCACGACGGCGGCGACGTGACCAGCGGGCTGGACGCCTACTCCGGCGAGGTCGTCGACATGGAAGAGGACGGCGTCGTCGAGCCCCTGCGCGTCAAGACCCAAGCCATCGAGTCCGCCACCGAGGCGGCCGTGATGATTCTGCGCATCGACGACGTCATCGCCGCGGGCGACCTCAAGGGCGGCCAAGGCGACGACGACGACGAGGAAGGCGGGCCCGGCGGCCCCGGCGGCGCGCCCGGCGGTATGGGCGGCGGCATGGGCGGCATGGGCGGTATGGGCGGCGGCATGGGCGGCATGATGTAGGAACGGGGAACGTCAGCGCGGGCCCGCCGACTGCGGACCCGCTCGCCTGACTTCCGACATCACCGTCCGCTGCAGCGCCTTCCGAACGACTCTCTCTCTCTCTCTCTCTTTGCGGTTCGACGTTTTCAGAATCGACAGTGCAGTTCACCGGCGCGAGCCGCGGCTCACTCCTCGTCGGCGAACGCCACTTCGGCTTCCAGTTCTATCGCCACGCCGTCGGCGTCGAGGGTCGCCTCGAACTCGGTGGCGTCCTCGACTTCCGCTTCGAGCTCCTCGGTGTCTATTTCGACTTCGACCTCCACGTCGACGGTGACGTTCTCGGAGTCCATGACGACGGGTTCGGCCGGGCGGCGTAACTCAGTTGCGGCCCGAGACCGTCCCGACACGGTTATGCCCCGGAGGCACCGACCCGCCGGATATGACCGACGACGTGAAGGTGACCGTCGAACACGACGGCGACGCCGAGGTCGTGCGCGTCCGGGACCGGGCCGGGGCGGTCGAGGCCGGCGGCGCGACCGTGCGCTTCTCGTTCGGTTCGGGAAGCGACGGGAGCGCGGAGGACGAGGAACCGGCCGACGGGGGCGACGAGAGCGGCGGGACGGCGGGCGACGACGGGGACGCGGACCCGCGCCGCATCGCCGACCTGTCGGCGGTTCCGCGGGACAGCACGCTGCGGTTCAGGGCCGCGGACGGCCGCCGGAGCGTCGACTGCATCCTCCACCGGACGGGCGACGCCGTCGCCGCGTGGCGCAACTCCTGTCCGCACCGCCCCGAAGTGCCACTGGACACCGGCCGGGGAGCCATCGTCTCGGGCGACCAGTTGGTGTGTCACAAGCACGGCGCGCGCTTCGAGCGCGAGAACGGGGTCTGCACCGCGGGGCCGTGCGCCGGCGACGCCCTCGACGGCGTCTCGGTGACGGTCCGGGACGGGGCGGTGTATCTCACCGACGACCGGTTCGAGGAGGCGCGGCGGTAGCTCAGTCGAGGGACTGCGCCAGCCGCCAGCAGTCCCGCCGGACGGCGGCGGCCGTCTCGTAGCGGGTGAGCTTTTCCGGCGCGATGGCCTTTGCGACCACCTCGTCGACGGCGTCGGGGAGGTCCGGCACCGCATCGGTGGGCCGGGGAACGCCGCCGTCGACGACGGCCTCGCGGACGGTCTCGTAACGGCCCGCGTAGGGCGGTCGACCGGTCAGCAGGCGGTGACAGAGCGCGCCCAGTCCGTACACGTCGGTGGCGGCGTCGACGCCGCCGAAGTCCCGGGAGAAGTACTCCGGGGCGGCGTAGCGGGGGTCGAGGAACTCCGAGGGCGGGAAGTGGTCGCGGACGGCGTGCATCAGGCCGACGTTGTCGAGCCGAGGGGCGGGCAGTCCCTCCAGCGAACTCGACGGGTAGACGACAGTCTCGGGGTCGAGGCCGCCGTGGACGACGCCGTTGTTGTGGCAGTGGGCGACGGCCCCGGCGAGGTGGGCGGTCTCCCGGAGCGCGCGCCGGACCCCGACGCGGCCGCGGTCGGCCAGCGTCCCGTCGAGGTAGGGGGCGGCGACCCACGGCCGCGGGTAGTCGCCCCAGTCGTGGGTCGTCACGACGCCGTCGTGGTCGGCGACGGCGTCCCACTGGGCCAGCGACTCGGCGAGTTCGGCGGCGAACTCCCGGCGGCTCGCGGCGCTCTCGGGCAGGTCGAACAGGCGGAGGGCGACGCCCAGTTCCGTCCCGTCGAGGGTCGCCCGGGTCCGCAGCACCGAGCCGTAGCGGACCGCCTGTTCGGGCTCGACCACGTCGATGCTCTCGAAGGTCCCCAGCAGGCTGATGGCGCGAAACGCCCGGGACTGCTCGGCGCGCTCGATGCGGTCCCGGCGGTCCATCGCCGCGGGGTCGCCGCGGTGTTCGCGCTCGGCGGCGCGGTCGGCGTCGGCGGGCCGGTCGTCTGTCTCGCCGGCGCGCTGGACCACGTCGGGGCCGGGGTCGGTCGGGGCGTCGGTGTCGACCACCCGCCGGACCGCGCCGGCGAGGTCGGTCCCGCCGTCGGGCCGCTGCGCGAAGGCCCACCCGTCGGCCTCGGCGACGGCCGCGCGGACCCGGCGGCCGGCGTCGGCGGCGTCGAGCGCTTCGCGGACCGCGTCGGGGTGTTCCCGCGTGAGTTCGGCCAGCGTCCGAACGAGGGCGCGGCGGTCGTCGGCGTCGGGCAGACGCCCGAGGAGGCGGGCGGCCAGCGGTTGTGCGACCGCCGGGTCGGCCTCGGCGAGCAGGCAGAGCGCGCGGGCGGCCTCGCGGTCGCTCCCGGCCGCCAAGGCGTCGAGCAGCGGCCCACCGAACACCGAGAGGAGGCCCTCGGCGTCGTCGCGCTCGCCGGTCCGCGCCCCGGTACTCATCACCCGTTGGGTGCGGCCCCACACCCAAGAACCTACGTCAGACGGCCGTCACACGGCCGAGCGGGGCGGGTCGGCGCGCCGAGACACCGTGACGGCGAGCCGCGTCGTCAGTCGTCGGCGACGGTCGGGCCGGAGTCGGACCGCGGGTCGGCGTCGCGCCACGTCCCCCGGAGGAACCAGACGGCGGCGATGACCGCCGCGAGGACGTTCGAGACGCCGAAGGCGAGCCAGATGCCCTGCTC
The DNA here is from genome assembly GCF_055632455.1 of Haloarcula sp. MBLA0138. Lineage (NCBI taxonomy): Archaea > Methanobacteriati > Methanobacteriota > Halobacteria > Halobacteriales > Haloarculaceae > Haloarcula > Haloarcula sp. MBLA0138. The sequence continues at coordinate 2,421,705 of NZ_CM145746.1, forward strand.
GGCCATCGAGGCCGCGAAGGCGTCGACGACGGTCGGACCGAGCCACGCCGGGACGGCGACCGGACGGGAGGCGACCCACGCGACCGGGAGGCGGATGACGCCGAGCATGGTCACCGCCAGCGCCGCCGCGGTCAGGGTCTTGCCGGCCCCGCGAAAGCCCCCGGAGTAGGCGCGGACGATGCCGATGAAGCCGAAGGTGGGGGCGACCCACTGGAGGAACTCCGCGCCGATACGGACGACCTCCGGGTCGTCGCTGAAGACGCTGACGACCGTGGGGGCGGCAAAGAGCGTGACCGCGCCAAGCGCCGTCAGCAGGACGAACGACACCTTCGCGGCGAAGTGGTTGGCCGTCGCCGCCCGGTCGGGTCGGTCCGCGCCGAGGTTCTGCCCGGTCATCGTCTCGACGCCGCGGTCCATGGCGATAGCGGGCATGAACACCAGCGAGAAGACGCGGACGCCGACGCCGAAGGCGGCGACGACGGTCACGGAGAACGTGCCGACGATGAACAGCATGGCGTTGACCGACAGCGCCCGGCCGGTCCCCTCGACGGAGGCCGGGACGCCGAGCCGGACGAGTTTCCGGAGGTACTCGGGGTCGGGCAGCATGTCGCCGGGCCGGACGCGGATGCCCCGCGTCCCCGAGAGCATGATGGCGAGGCCGACGACCAGCGCCACGGCGCGCGAGAAGATGGTGGCGATGGCGGCCCCGGTGATGCCCAGTTCCGGGAACGGGCCCCAGCCGAAGATGAGAAACGGGTCCAAGGCGATGTTGAGGACGACGGTGCCGAACATCACGAGCATCGGCGTGACGGTGTCGCCGGCCCCGCGCATCAGCGAGATGAACACGAAGAAACCGAACATGGCGAACAGGCCCAGCGAGACGACCTGCAGGTAGCCGGTCGCGCCCGGCAGGACCTGCTGGGAGGCCCCCAACAGCGCGAGGAAGTCCTCGACGAAGAAGAAGCCGGTCACGCCCAGCAGGAGCGAGGCGATGACGGCGAAGGTGACCGTCTGGGAGGCGGCGTACTCCGCCTGTCGCTCCTCGTCGGCCCCGGTGTGTTGGGCCACGAGGACGCTGCCCGCGACGGAGATGCCCATCCCCAGCGAGATGAGCAGGAATATCATCGGGAAGGCAAAGGAGATGGCCGCGAGCGCCGTCGTGGAGTACTGCCCGAGCCAGAAGGTGTCGGCGAGGTTGTACGCGACCTGCAGGAGGTTGGTCACGACGATGGGCATCGAGAGGAACAGCAGCGGCTTCCCGATGTCGCCGCCGGTGAGGTCCAGCTCCTCCTGACTCTTGAACAGGCTCCCGACGCGCCGGACCGCCCGGGCCGCCCGCTCGCGCAGCGTCACGCCTCGACCTCCCGTGGCTCGGCGAGGACGTGCGTCTCGACGTACTCGCGGAGCATCCGGCGGGTACACTCGACGGACCGCCCGACGGTGACCCGCTCGGTCGCGGCCCCGGTCAGGACGGTGACCACGAACCGCGCGGTGTCCTCGGCGTCCATCGCCGGGTCGAACTGCCCCGACTCGATGCCGTCTTCCAGCACCGCGGCCAGTTCGTCGACGAGGAAGCCGTCGAAGCGGGTCAGCCGCTCGCGGAAGCCGGGTTCATAGGGCCCCTGCGCGCGGATTTCGAGGAGCGCGGTCCCGAAGGCCTCGGTGTCGTCGCCGGGTTTGTCGAGCACCGCGTCGACGAACGCGTCGAGGCGCTGGGCGGGGTCGTCGCCGTCGGGGTCGCCGACGCGGTCGGTGAACCGCTCGTAGAGGTAGTCGAGGAACGCACAGAGGAGGTCGTGCTTGCTGTCGTAGTGGTAGTGCAGCGCCGCCTTGCTCCGCTCGGACTCGGCCGCGATGTCCTGCATCGTCAGGTCGGCGTAACCGTGGGTACACAGCGCGCGGTAGGTCGCGCCCATGATGTCCTCGGCGGTGTCGCCGTCAGTCATTGACTGAACTAACTGACCGGTCAGTCAAGTAGTCGTCGGTTCGGCGCGGCGGCGGCGACGGGACCGCGAGAACTACTCGACGTCGAGGTCGAACTGGGCGTGTTCGCTGGCGGCGTTGAGCACGACCGAGGTGTTGGACTCCTTGATTTCGGGGTCGGTCAGCAGCTCCTTTATCTGGGCGTTCATCCCGTCTGTGTCGGAGAACTTCCCGATGGCGATGATGTCGTAGTCGCCGGTGACCTCGTAGACGGATATCATCTGCTTGTGCTCGCGGAGGTCGTCGGTCACCTCGGGGAGCGAGGACCCCTCTACCTTCAGTTGGATGACCGCTGTCACGTCGTAGCCGAGCTTGTCGTAGTCGACTTTCGGCGTGTAGCCGTCGATGATGCCGTCGTCCTCGAGGTCCGAGAGGTGGTTCGAGACTGTCGTGACGGAGACGTCGAGGTCCTCGCCGAGACTCCGTAGACTGGCGCGTCCGTCGTCCAGAAGCGCGTTTATCAACTTGCGGTCGAGATTTTCGTACGTCATTACATCCGACCACGCCACCCAACCATTAGAATTTTACGAATGTCCAAATGCCATCACTGAGTCCGGAATCTTTGCGCAAATCAGCAGGATTTTAGTAGTAGCGCCGTTCCTCTCCGGTGTCCAAAGATGACAAGCGAACTCTCAGACGAAGCGCAAGCAGTCGTCGACGAGATAGACGAGAAAGACGTCGACTTCCTGCGGCTTCAGTTCACAGACATCCTCGGTACCGTCAAGAACGTCTCCGTGCCGGCCGACCAGGCCGAGAAGGCGTTCACCGAAGGCATCTACTTCGACGGCTCGTCCATCGACGGCTTCGTCCGCATTCAGGAGTCGGACATGCGCCTCGTCCCGGACCCGTCGACGTTCGCCGTCCTCCCGTGGCGGAGCCGCGACGACATCGAGGGCGGCAACAGCGCCCGCCTCATCTGTGACGTTCACGACACCTCGACGGGCGAGCCGTTCGCCGGCGACCCCCGTGGCGTCCTGCAGGACGCGCTCGACCGCGCCGACGAACTGGGCTACACCGTCAACGCGGCCCCCGAGCCGGAGTTCTTCCTCTTCGAGGAGGACGAGGACGGCCGCGCGACGACCCAGACCAACGACGCCGGCGGCTACTTCGACCTCGCGCCGAAGGACCTCGCCTCCGACGTGCGCCGTGACATCATCTACGGGCTGGAGGACATGGGCTTCGACATCGAGGCCTCCCACCACGAGGTCGCACAGGGCCAACACGAGATCAACTTCGAGTACGACGACGCCCTGTCGACGGCCGACAACGTCGCCACCTTCCGGTCGGTCGTCCGCGCCATCGCGGCCGAACACGACCTGCACGCGACGTTCATGCCCAAACCCATCCCGCGTATCAACGGCTCCGGGATGCACACCCACATCTCGCTGTTCCAGGACGGCGAGAACGCGTTCCACGACGAGAGCGACGAGTTCGACCTCTCGGAGACGGCCCACAGCTTCATCGCGGGCATCCTCGAACACGCCCCCGCGCTCGCGGCCGTCACGAACCCGACCGTGAACTCCTACAAGCGCCTCGTCCCCGGCTACGAGGCCCCGGTCTACGTCGCGTGGTCCGACCGGAACCGCTCGGCGCTCATCCGCAAGCCCGCCGCGCGCATCCCGGCCGCCAGCCGCATCGAGGCCCGCTTCCCCGACCCCTCGTGTAACCCCTATCTCGCGCTCGCCGCGCTCATCCACGCCGGCCTCGACGGCATCGAGAACGACCTCGACTGCCCCGACCCGGTCCGCGAGAACATCTACGAGTTCGACGAGGAGAAGCGCGAGGAGTACGGCATCGACACGCTGCCGACGAACCTCGGCGAGGCCATCGACGAACTCGAAGAGGACGAGGTCGTCCTCGACGCGCTCGGCCCGCACATCTCCGAGAAGTTCGTCGAGGCCAAGACCGAGGAGTTCAAAGACTACCTCGTCGACGTCTCCCAGTGGGAACTGGACCGCTACCTCGAGAAGTTCTGAGGCCTCACCCGCCGACTTTTTTCGCCGCGCGCTCGCCCAGAAGCGGCAGCGCCAGCAACAGCGCCGTCCCGCCGCCGGCCAGCCCCACCACGACGAGCGGGTCGTCGGTCGCGACGAGCGCGACCGCCGCCGCGGCGAGGACCGTCACCGTCCCCAGCGCCACGGTCGCGGCCGCGCCGCGTCGCGTCGGCTCGGGCGGGGACGGGACGAGCGTCGCCCCGACGACGCCCCCGAGACTCATCCCGACGGCCGCGGCCGCGTCCCGCGAGGGGCCGGCAACCGCCAGCCCGACTACCGCGACGGCGGCGGCGAGAGCGAACACCCGTCGGGGCGTCCGCAGGCCCGCGAGCGCGAGCCACAGCGTCGCCCCGGCGACGGCGAACCCGGCGAGTACGTCGGGGAGGTAGTGGACGCCGAGGACGAGCCGCGAGAGGCCGACCAGTAGCGTGACGGCGGCCGCGACGGCCACGCGGTGCCGGCGGGTGCCGACCCGGAGCGCCCACGCGAACCCGCCCCAGACCAGCAGCGCCGTCGTGGCGTGACCACTGGGGAAGCCGTAGCCGTCGCCGGTCGCCATCGAGACGTACGCCCCGCGCAGCGCCGCCGGGACGAGGTCGGCGTGGGCGGCCGTCCCCGCGCCGGCCGGCCGCGGGAAGGCGAACACCGCCTTCAGCGAGACGGTGAGCGCGACGGCCGCGGCCAGCAGGGCCACGACGACGGCCGCCCGGTCCCGGGTCAGGTCCGCGCCGAGCCGCGGGGTCCGCGGACCGACCCAGTAGGCCAGCGCCGCCGCGGTGAAGGTGAACCAGAAGTCGCCCAGTTGCGTGAGAAGTGCGAACAGGACCACGACCGCGCCGGGCAGGTCCGACAGCACCGCCCCGATACCGACACCGCGGGTCATCCGCGCCAGTCACGAATCCGGTCCAGCAGGCGACCGGGGAGACCGGTGACAGTGAGCGTCAGCCCGGTCACGAGCATCACCGCGTACAGCCCGAGCGTCGACAGCCAGACGACGACCATCGCCAGCACGGCCCACGGGCCGTTCAGGTAGTAGAAGGCCCCGAGCGTCATCAGCGTCCCGTACAGGAGGACGACGTAAGGCCCCCAGCCGCGGGCGTGGCCGCGGCGTTGACGGCGTCGGACGTACTGCCGGAGGTCCTGCTCGACCTCGTCGCGGTGGAGCGTCCGCCCCTCGACGTCGTCGCGGAACGACTCGAACTCCTGGCGAAGCGCTTCGAGTTCCTCCTCGGACAGGTCGGCCGCCGTCGTCTCACCGCCCGGTCCGTCGGGCGGCGTCTCCGCTGCGTCCTCGCTCATCGCTTGCCCGGAGGGTCGGCGCGGCCCCTGTTGTAGTTGCCGGTCCGGGACGCCCGAGAGCGCCGCGTTCAGCGCCGCCCCGAGCAGGAGCAGTTGGCCGGCCAGATAGAACCACGTCACCAACAGGAGGACGCCGCCGACGACGCCGTAGAGCCGGTAGCTGTCGGCGGCGGCCGCGTAGACCCCGAAGGCCGTCCCCAGCAGCGCCCAACCGACGGCGGCGAAGACGGCACCGGGCAGGGCCGCCCGCAACGAGACGGGCTGGTCGGGGAAGAGGCAGTACAGCGGCAGGAAGGCGACGGTCAAGACGGGAACGAGCACGACGCCGCTCAGCGCGACGCGGACGCCCAACAGCGCGCCCAGCGTCGCGGCGAGGCCCAGTCCCGCGAGCGCCAGCCCGATGCCGGCAAGCGCCGAGGCGGCGTCGACGAGTTGGTCGACCAGCGAGTCGGGCCCGGCGGTACCGTACACCCGCGAGAACGCGAGGTCGAGCCCGCGGAACACCTTCAGCGCCCCCCAGAGCATGACGGCGAGGCCGAACACCGTCGCCCCGCCCCGGCCGGCGGCGCTCGTCAGAGCGTCTTCCAGCACCGCCGCGGCGGCCGGCGTGAGGACGGTGCTGGCCGACCCAACCACGCGCTCGGCAAAGGCCTCGCCGCCGACGAGCGAGCCCACGACCAGCGCCAGCAGCGAGAGGGGCAACACGGAGACGAACATGTAGTACGCGAGGCTGGCGGCCAGAAACGACACCTGTTCAGTCCGAGCCGTCCGGACCAGTTCGCGGGCGACGGCGATAGCGCGCGCTCGGTCCACGGCGGGAACTGCGTCCGGCGGGGGGAATAGGCTGTCGCCCGCCGCGTAGCGGGCGTCGACTCACCGTCCCGGCCGGGGCCGTGGCGACAGGCTAATGGCCGGCCGCGCCGACCGGGGGCACATGGAGACGGAAGTCGCCGTCCGGCGTGGCACGATGCAGGTGACGGCGCTGTTGCTCGTCGCCAGCGGCCTGCTGGTCGGCCTCGGCGTCGGGGGCGTCGGAGCCTCGCTGCCGCTCGTGGCCGCGCTGGTCGCACTCGCCGGACTGCTCTATCGGACCCGCCCCTCGGAGGGCGCGGTCGGCCGCGTCGCCGGCGTCGATGTCGACCACGTCCTCGACTCGCTGTGGCTCGCCGTCCTGCTCGCGGTCGCCCCGCTCGTGGTCGAACTCGGCGCGTCGCCCGACGAGGTGCAGGCCCTCGGGGGCCTGTTAGGGCTGGCCGGGATGGCGAACTACTTCCTGCGGCCGCTGTACTTTTTGGGCTACGACCTGCTGCGGACCGTCGTCGGCGCGGGCCGGGACCGGCCCGACCACCGCTGAGAGAGCGGCAGCTGGGCCGTCGCCGGCCGCGGAGCCGTCGACGGCTCCCCGGCCACGGAATCGACGCCGGCCCCGCGTGCCGTCACTCCGCGGTCGCCTCGCGGGCCGCGACGACGTCGGCGTCGGTCTTGAACGTCGTCCCGCCGTAGTGGGTCCGCGAGGCCTCGTAGCCGGCCGCTCGGAGCTTTTCGAGGAAGTCGTCCATCGACTCCGCCCCGCGGCCCCAGCGCTTGCAGAGGCGGTGCTGGTCGTAGTGGGTCGGCGTGTCCAGTTCGGCTTCGAGCGTCGAGAGCAGGTCGCGGGCCTTCTGGGCGGTCCCCATGTCGTCGGTGACCCGCTCGCGTACGGCGGCGGCGAACTCCGGGTCACAGGTCCGGCCGAGCCATATCGGGCCGGCGGTCTGGAGGTGCTCCGCACAGACGGGACAGGCCTCGGGCGGGTCCGCGATGAGGCCGCGCTCGTGGCTCCGCCAGAGACAGCGCTGGCAGTGGTGGACGTGGCCCAGCGCGTCGATACAGTCGTTGGCGACCCGCGCGCCGCGGTCGAACGTCAAGTAGGTCCGGGCGTAGTGTTTCGTCGCGTGGCTCAGTATCGGCCGGGCGGCCACGTCGTAGCGGGCGGCAGTCCGGACCATCGCCGACAGCAGGACCCGCATCCCCATCTCGGCGTGGAACTCGGTGTTGCGCGGGACCGCCCCGTAGGTCCGGACGCCGCTCTCGAAGTGCGCGCCACACAGCGGCGCGGTGTCGGTGGCCGTGACACAGAGCAGGTCGCGGGTGCCCCGCACGGCCGCGTCGGCGAACGGAATCGGCGAGCCGAAGGGGTCCACGTCGACCACGTCGAAGGCGTCGCTGTGCATGACGACGTTGGCGTCGGCCCGCCGGACCGCCGCCGCGAGGCCGTTGCGTTCGAGGTTGCGCTCACACAGCGCCGTCGCCTCGTCGTCGATGTCACACAGCGTCGCCTCCCACCCGTCGGCCGCGGCCCGCACCCCGCGGACGCCGCTTGCCGCCGTCGCGTCGAGGTACGACTCCGCCCGTGGCTCGCGCTCCCGGTAGGCCCGTAGCGCCGCGACGGTGATGTCGCGGTTCAGCTCCTGTACGGGGTTGAAAAAGACGTTCTCGCCTTTCCCCGCGTCGGCCTGCTCGGGCACCTCGACGGTCACCTGCCCCTCGCTGACGCGCATACCCGACGGTTCGCGTGGCGGCCCGTAAGTCGTTCGAAGCACGCGGTGGCGGCCGCGGACGACGGCGGGCCGCCGAACGCCGGCGACCCGGGAGGCGACGCTGTTTAGTCGGGGGTGTCCGTAGCCGGCGTGTGAGCGCGGTCGACGAGTGGCGGGCGATGCTCGCCGAGGCGGGTACGCTGACCCCCGACGCAGTCGACCGTATCGTCGACGCCCACGGCGACCGGGGACAGAAGGCCATCGAGGCCGTCGGCGAGAGCCGGGTCAAGCGCTACCGGGACTTCGTGGTCGTCGTCGGCTACGACGACGAGTACATCGTCGAGGACGACGGCTGTACCTGCGCCGACGCGGAGTACAACCTCGACAGCGACGACCCCGACCAACTGTGCTGGCACGCCATCGCCGTCCACGTCGCCGAGGCCGTCGACGCCGTCGACGACCACGACATGTGGTACTCGGACGTGCGGGACTTCCTCTAGGGGTTACCGGTCGAGACAGTAGTCGACGAAGTTACGCAGAATCCGCAGCCCCGTCTCGCCGGACTTCTCGGGGTGGAACTGGGTCCCGAAGACGTTGCCCCGGTCGTTGGCGACGACGGAGGCGAAGTCGGTCCCGTAGTCGGTGGTGGCGACGACGCTGTCCTCGTCTTCGGGGACGGCGTAGTAGGAGTGGACGAAGTAGGCGTACTGGCCGTCGACGCCCTCGACGAGCGGGTGGTCGCGGCGCACGTCGAGTTCGTTCCAGCCCATGTGGGGCACCGTCTGGTCCGCGTCGAAGCGGACGTTCGTGCCGGGGACGAGGTCCAACCCTTCGGCGTCGCCCTCGCCGGCGTGGTCGGCCTCCTCGCTGGTGGTCAGGAGCATCTGCATCCCGAGACAGATGCCGAAAAGCGGCGTGCCGGCGTCGGCCTGTTCGAGCAGGGCCTCCCGGTAGGGGCCGGCGTTGTCCATCCCCTCGGCGAAGGCCCCGACGCCGGGAAGGACGATGCCGTCGGCCCGCCCGAACTCGGCGGGGTCGTCCGAGAGCGCCACGTCCGCGCCGGCCCGTTCGAGGCCGCGGGTCACGCTGCGGAGGTTCCCCAGACCGTAGTCGACGACGACCACCTCGGCGGTCGTCTGGCGTACACTCATACGCGCGGCTACGCCGAGGCGAGGTAAGTGGCTTCCTGTTCGGTCAGGTTTGGCCGGGGCCGGCGGCGTCCGGTCGGGACAGACCCGTCAGCGGGGGCTGCGCCGTCCCGCCACGGGTACCGGCCCGACGGGACGCGCGGTCAGTCTCGGGTCGGGCCAGCGACGAAGCGGGCGGCGAGGACGACGGCGAACAGCGCGACCAGCGGGACCGCGAGGAGGCGCATGGCCCGGGTGATGCCGGCACCGCCGACGACGAACCCCATCGCCACGGGGACGAGCGCGAGGCCGGTCGAGGACGTGACCGAGGCGGTGGCGTTGACCGGCGCGCTGTGTTCGGGCACGTCCTCGGTCGCGTAGGCCAGCAGCGTCGGGTACAGCCCCGACAGCGACAGTCCGACGCCGAAGACGCCGACGAGGAGCCAGTACCCGCTCGCGAGGAAGAAGGTGAACGCGAACGCCGGGAGGCCGAGCGCCACCAAGGCGACGGCCAGACGGACGTAGCCGACGCGCTCGGCGAGCCAGCCAGAGAGGAACCGGCCGGGGATGTACGCCACCAGCAGGACGCTCAGCGAGACGGTCGCCAGCCCGTCGGGGAGTCGGCCGCCGGCGTAGGTGGTGAGCCACGTGAACAGCCCGCCCTCGATGCCGGCCGAGAGAAAGAGGCCGACGGCCATCGCGACGACGGCCGGCCGTCGGACGAGACGGCGCAGTTCGGCGAAGTCGAGGGGGTCGTCGCCGCCGTCGGTGTCGGGCGCGGGCAGCCGCCAGAGGAGCGCGACCAGCGGGACGAACGCCAGCGCGAGGGCGGCGTAGGCGTACCGCCAGTTCCCGGCGGCGATGGCACCGGCGACCAGTATCGGGCCGAGGGTCGCGCCGACGGCCCACATCATGTCGTAGTAGCTGAACAGCCGGCCCCGCTGGCCGGGATAGAGGTGGCTCAACAGCGGCCGGTCGCTCCCGCGGCCGACACCGGTGAACACGCCGCGGCCCACCAGCGCGGTCAGGTACAACGGAAAGGTCGGGGCCGCCCCCATCAGGGCGAACCCGACGCCGGTGCCGCCGACGCCGACCAGCAGGAGCCGGCGGGTGTCGAATCGCTCGCCGACCGCGCCGACGGCGGCTACCAGCGCGACGAAGCCGACGGTGCCGGCCGGCGAGACGAGGCCCAGTTGCCACGCCGGCGCGCCGAAGGTCGTCCGGAGTTCGGGAATGACCGCGCCCCGCATCTGGAGGCCGGCCCCGACCAGCGCGATGTAGCAAAACACCGCTACAGTCCACCGACGGCGGCGGGTTCCCTCGGCGTCCGTCTCCGCTGTCCGGGGCTCGGTCGGAGCCGCCCGCTCTCCCATACCCCCACCGTCGCCGCCCCGGTGGAAAAATATTTTGTATATAGTCGTACAAACCTCTCTCATGTCGGGGAGACGGCTCCGGGCCCACCTCGAAGCGTTCGGGCTCTCGGAGAAGGAACGCGACACCTATCTGGCCGTGTTGCGGGCCGGCGCGGCGACGACGGGGGAGGTATCGAACGCGGCCGACGTGTCACAGGGGTACGTCTACGACCTCGCGGCGTCGCTGGCCGACCGAGGGCTGGTGACGGTCGACGAGTCGGCGAGTCCGGCGGTCGTCCGGGCGCGCCCGCCGGAGGAGGCACTGGGCGCGCTCTCGACGCGGCTCGACGAGATGGGCGAGGCGATGACGGACCTGTATGCGGCACCGGCCGACGACGGGCCGGCCGTCGAGGTGGTCCACTCGCGGGCGACGGTGCGAAAGCGCATCGAGCGGGCGCTGGCCGACGCCGACGCGGAGGCGTTCCTCGTCCTCCCGACCCCGGAGGCCGACCGGCTGCGCGACGCCCTCGCCGCCGCGCGCGAGCGGGGCGTGTTCGTCTACCTCCTGCTGGTCGCGCCCGTCGACGAGGCCGACGGGACCGACTGGGCGGCCGCGGCCGACGTGGTCCGGCGGTGGGACGCCACGCCGCCGGTGCAGGTCGTCGTCGACGAGCGACGGGGCGTGATGGGCGCTCACGGCGTCCTCGCGGGCCGTCACGGCGAGGAGTCGGCGCTGTCGTTCACCCAGCGCGAGGTGGCGAGTGGCTTCTTCGGCAACGCCGTCGCCAACTACTGGCCGATGGGCGAGACGGTCCACGTCGCGGACCCGCGGCCGCTGCCGGCGTCCTACGACCACCTCCGGACGGCCGTCACGGACGCGGCGCTGCACCGGGCGGCCGGGCGGGACCTGCTGGCCGACGTGACCCTCGAAGCCGTCGAGACGGGCGAGCGCCGGACCTACGAGCGCGCACCGGTCGTCGCCGTCCGGCAGCACCTCGTCGGCGACCCCAGCAACGACTTCCCGATGGAGAACAGCCTCGTCGTCGAGACGCCCAACGGCCGCGTCGCCGCGGGCAACGTCGGCGGCGGCATCCGTCCGTTCTACGAGGGGTTCGGCGCGCGGTCGGTGCGGCTGTACGAGGGGTAGCGCGGTGGCGACTGCCACACCCGTCCAGCGCTGCGACGACCCGTCACCCGTCCAGCGCGGCGGCGGCCTCGGCCAGCGTGAACCGCCCCTCGTAGAGCGCGCTGCCGACGACGACGGCCGCCGCGCCGGCCGCCCGCAGCGCCACCACGTCGTCGACGGTGGCGACGCCGCCGCTTGCGACGACCGGCACGTCCACGCTGTCGACGACGCGGCGGACGGGGTCGGTCCGGACCCCCTCTAATTGCCCCTCCACGTCCACGTCGGTAAAGAGGATACCCGCCGCCCCGAGGTCGGCGTAGCGGGCCGCGGCCTCGGCGGGGTCCAGTCCCGTCCCCTCAGTCCATCCCGAGACGACGACCTCGCCCCCTTTCGCGTCGAGGCTGACGAGGACGCTGTCGGGGTGGGTCTCGCTTATCTCGGCGACGACGTCGGGGTCCTCGACCGCGGCGGTGCCGAGGATGACCCGGTCGACGCCGCGGTCCAGCAGCGCGCGGGCGTCCTCGGCCGTGCGGATACCCCCGCCCAGTTGGACGCCCACGCCGTCGCCGACCGCCGAGCGGACGGCGTCGATGGCGTCGGCGTTGGCCCGTTCGCCCTCGAACGCGCCGTCGAGGTCGACGAGGTGTAGCGTCTCCGCGCCGGCGTCGACCCACTTGCGGGCCGCCTCGACGGGGTCGCCGTAGGTCTTACCCGTGCCGCGCTCGCCGCCCACCAACTGTACGACCTGCCCGTCCTGCATGTCGACCGCGGGGACGACCTCGAACTCGGGGAACATACCGGTGGCTGGGCGACGGCCGGCCGAAAGCGTGTCGGTCAGCCGCGGGGTGGGGCTTAAGCCCGCGTAGTGACAACCACGCTGTATGTCCAGTGGTGACAGGTCTCGCTCGTCGCTGGTCCGCTCCCTCGAAACTCTCATGTTCGGCCGGTACCGCCGCCAGTACGGGATCTTCGTCCGCGCGGTCGTCGTCGCCGCCGCGGTACTCGCCGTGGCGTGGGCGCTGGCCACCACCGGTGTCCTCCCGCTCGACGCCGCCGCCACGTCGACGCTGACGACCGCGGCGAGCGTCGCCGTCACCGCGTTCGTCGTCGTCGGCCTGCTCCAGTTTCTGGTGGTCGCGAACGTCCTCGAAGCGACCAACGCCGACGTGGCTGACACCGCCGCCGAACTGGAGGTCGCCGCCGAGCGGTTGGAGACGACCGCCGAGGAACTGGAGACCACCGCCGACGAGGTCGAGGGTGCCGCCGCGACCGTCGACGAGGCCGCCAGCGAGGTCGCGGCGACCGCAGAGACCGTCGAGGCCTCGGCCGACGCCGGCGTCGACGAGCAGGTCAGCGAGACGAAGGCCAAGACCGCCGACGTCAAGGACACGGCCACAGACGCCAAGCGGACCGCGGAGACGGCCGCCGAGCGGGTCGAGGCGGCCAAGGAGACCGCCAGCGAGGTCGAATCGACGGCGGCGAGACGCGCCCGACTCGACGGGGAGGAAGAGGACGCCTGACCGGCGGGGCCGACGCGACGGTCGCCACGTTTTAGCCGGCAACGGGAGTCCTCTCGGTATGGTCGAACTGCTCTTCGTCCTCGGACTCGGCGTCGCGGTGTTCGTCGGGTTCAACATCGGGGGGTCCTCGACGGGCGTCGCCTTCGGCCCCGCCGTCGGGAGCGACACCATCGGGAAAGTGGCCGCGGCGGCGCTGATGACCGTCTTCGCGCTCGTCGGCGGCGCGACGGTCGGGACCGAGGTCATCGAGACGATGGGCGGGCGCATCGTCCCCAGCAGCCAGTTCACGCTCGCCGCGAGCGTCACCGTCCTCTTCTTCGTGGGGTTGGCCCTGTTGGTGTCGAACCTCTTCGGCGTGCCGGCCTCGACGTCGATGACGGCCGTGGGCGCGATAGCGGGGCTGGGCGTCGCCAGCGGCACCATCGACTGGACGGTGATGGGGCGCATCATCTCGTGGTGGCTCGTCGCCCCCATCGTCGCGTTCTGGCTGTCGGCGGTCGTCGGCCGCTACCTGTACCCGCATCTGGCGGCCCGCATCGTCTTCGAGACCGAGGGTCCCGGTACCACCCGCCGCGAGCGGGTCGGACGGGTGCTCGTCGTCGTCATCGGCTGTTACATGGCCTTCTCGGCGGGGGCGAGCAACGCCGCCAACGCCGTCGCGCCGCTGGTGGGCAGCGGTGCGCTCGACCTCTACCCCGGGGTGGCGCTGGCCGGCGTCGCCATCGGGGCCGGCGCGTTCACCATCGCCCGCCGGACCTTGGACACGGTCGGCAACGACCTCACCGAACTCCCCATTCTGGCGGCGCTCATCGTCGAACTCGTGAGCGCGACCATCATCAGCCTGCTGTCGTGGGCCGGCATCCCCGCCAGCCTCGCGGTGTCGGCGACGATGTGCGTCGTCGGACTGGGGTGGGGGCGGGCGACGCGGACGACGACGCTCGCCGACGCCGCCGGCGCGGCCGTCACCGGGGCGACGCCCAGCGCCGACACCGCCGACGGCGGTGGGCTCTCCGTGGACGCGCTCGCGGCCGACCACGAGGCCGCCGTCGAGGCCGCCGACGCCGGTGCCCCGGCCCCGGAGGTGGCCGGTATCGGCGAGGCACAACCCGAGACCACCGCCGCCGACCTGTTCAACCCCGCCGCGACCGGCCGCGTGGTGATGCTGTGGATTCTTACCCCCTCCATCTCGGCGGCGGCCTCGTACCTCGTCTTCCAGTACGTCCTCTAACAGTCGTCATGAATACAGTTTCTTATTCGGTCAGTCTCTGAAACGGCTGCGCAGTGCGTCTGCGTATTGACCACCAGCATCCGCGCGAGCGGAGCGAGTGCGGTTCACCGACGGCGAGGCGGGAGGCCGAGCCGTCGGCCTTTTTCACCCACGTTTTTGCCGGGAGGGTTCCCACAGCGAGCGGAGCGAGCGAGGAAACCCGACCGGGAAAAAGGAGGTCTGTATTTATCAGACAGATGCTAAGGTCCCGTGAACAGAATCGCCGTATTCACAACAACTGCTAACGGCAGCCTTTACCGACCGCCCGCTCTGATGAGTGTATGGTCGAGGTTCTCTTCGCACTCGGGATTCTGGTGGCCGTCTTCGTCGGGTTCAACATCGGGGGGTCCTCGACGGGCGTCGCCTTCGGTCCGGCGGTCGGGTCGAACACGCTCACGAAGTTCTGGGCGGCGGCGCTGATGACCGTCTTCGCACTGGCCGGCGGCCTGCTCGTCGGGCCGGCGGTCGTCCAGAGTCTGGGCAGCGACCTCGTGGGGACCGACTTCTCGCCTCTCATCAGCATCGTCGTCCTCTTTTTCATCGGGACCGCGCTGTTCCTCTCGAACGTCGCCGGCGTGCCCGCCTCCACCTCGATGACGGCCGTGGGGGCCATCGCCGGTCTCGGACTGGCCCGGCAGACGCTCAACGAGGGGCTGATGCTGGAAATCGTCTCGTGGTGGCTCGTCTCGCCGGTCGTGGCCTTCTGGGTCAGCGGCGTCGTCGGCCGGTACTTCTACCCGGCGCTGGTCGAGGGCTTCGCCGTCTCACAGAGCGAGGGCGACCTGCTCGACGTGGACCGCTCCGGGGCGCTCCCCCGTGTCTCGCTGGGAGAAAACACCACGCCCCGGGAGTTCGTCGGCACCGCCGTCGTCGTCGGCATCGGCTGTTACATGGCCTTCTCGGCGGGGGCGAGCAACGTCGCCAACGCCGTCGCGCCGCTGGTGGGCAACGGGTCGCTGGACCTCTACCCGGCCATCCTGCTGGGCGGGGCCGCCATCGGCCTCGGGGCCTTCACCATCGCCCGCCGGACGATGGACACCGTCGGCAACGACCTCACGGACCTCCCGCTGGTCGCGGCCATCGTCGTCGCCACGGTCGCCTCGACCATCGTCACCGCCCTCTCGGCGCTCGGCATCCCCGCGAGCTTCGTCATCATCGCCACGATGAGCATCGTCGGTCTGGGCTGGGGCCGGGCGACCCGGACGACGCGGCTTGCCGAGACGGTACAGGGCGAGGCCCCCGACGTGTCCGTCGGCGCGCTGGCCGCCGACGCGCCCGACGCCCCCACCGTCGGCGGGCAGAAGGGGACACCCTCCGAGACGGACACCGACCCCATCGGTGAGGAGTCCGGCGACGACATCCCGCGGGCGTCGGACCTGTTCGAGCCGGCGACGACGGCTCGGGTCATCTTCCTCCAGAACATCGTCCCCTCGATAGCGACGGTCGCCGCATACCTCGTGTTCCGCTTCCTGCCCGTTTTCTAGGTGCGCCTGTCCCTCACAATCTTACACAGTCTGCGTCTGAAGGGCAAAGTCTAACAAGGCAGCGGTCGAACCCGGCAGGTGATGCCCACGGTAGAGTACCTTAACTACGAAGTAGTGGACGACAACGGCTGGGACATGTACGACGACGACATCTTCGCGGAGGCCGGGGACCTCGACCTCGACGACGAGGACCACGGCTCCCTCGATGTCAACGAAGGCGAGTACATCCTCGAAGCCGCCGAGGCGCAGGGCTACGACTGGCCCTTCTCGTGTCGCGCCGGTGCCTGTGCGAACTGCGCGTCCATCGTCCTCGAGGGCGACATCGACATGGACATGCAGCAGATCCTCAGCGACGAGGAGGTCGAGGACAAGAACGTCCGCCTGACCTGCATCGGTAGTCCCGCCGCCGACGAGGTGAAGATCGTCTACAACGCGAAGCACCTCGACTACCTGCAGAACCGCGTCATCTAAACAACAGCGTTCAACGCTCGTTAAACAGACGCGGCCCCTTCGAGGGGTAGCGACAGTTCAGACCAGCCGTTTCCGGCCTGAACTTGCTCTCTACTAACCGTTTTCTCTTGCAGCGCTAACTGCGTTCAGAACAGATTCGCGTTTTCCGCTTTCGTTCTGACAACGTGGCTGCAAAATAGTCGTACTGATAGCACGCGGGTCGTACTGTCAGTAGGTGTGCGGCCCCGCGCTTTCTCCCGTACTCGTATCGATGATTTCCGTTCAGCCACATCCCTCAGACGACGCTGCGATCGTGTTCTCGCTCGTTCCCCTTTGCCCCTCGCTGCACACGAAGGGAAGCGATTCTTGGGAACAGCTATTCGGACAGGTTCTCAACGACATCGTCAACTGTGAACAGACCGAAATCGTCCCGCTCCTCGGCCGCTTCCTCCACTGAGGATGCGAACCCGCTTCGGCTGAACAGTACGTACTCGTAGTTCACGTCGCTGTCAGCTGGCGACCACGCGATTTCGGGTGCCTCCCGTTCGAGCTGAGCGAGAACGTCGTACCCCGTCGGTTGTTGCTGGAACTTCGCTTCCCCGACCAGTAGCGTGTCGCCGTTCGTCGGGGCCACGATATCGATTTCACGGCCGTCGGTGTCCCACCACCGACCTGGGGATTCCGTGAACGTGTACGCGTCCCCGTACTCGTAGAGAACTGCCCGCTGGCAGAGTCGTTCGAACGACGAACTGACGAAGTCCGGAAGATGCGGTTCGACCAGTTCGTCGTACGCGTCCGCTCCGAACACTTCGTACCGAGACGAACGGCCGTGCACGAAGCGGAACCAGAACGCGAACAGTTGGTCCCTGATTCGATACCGGCTGTTTCGACTCCGGGACGGGTCAACGGTTACTGGGTACTCCTGCTCGATTATCTGGAGTTCCCGCAGGCGGGAGAGGTAGTAACTCGCGCTGTTGGCGTTGATGCCCGCCGCCTGGATGATCTCGTTTCGCTTGTGGTTCCCCTCCGCCATCGCTTTCAGGACGGCGAAATACCGGTCGACCTCGTCCAGTTCCCGGTACAGGACGTCCTCGGGCTCCTCGTGGAGGCCGCCATCCCGGAGCAGCAAGGTCTCCGTGATGTTGCCTTGGAGTGACTGCGTATCGTCCACAGCTCGGAGGTACTCCGGTGTCCCCCCGAACACTCCGTATGCGATCACCTGTTCGGCTGGCGCGTAGTTCGGGAAGAACTCCATCGCGGCCGCGAACGGGAGCGGACCGATTTCGAGTTTCCCGTTCGGCCGTTTCGATATCCGCCCGTACAGCGGTGAACTCCCGTCGAGTGCGATCTTGTGTATCATCCCGATCGCCGAGCCAGTCAACACGAAGGTCGCAGCCGTATCAGCGACTTCGTGGTCCCAGATTCGCTGGATGAGGGAGGGGAGCGCTTCGTTTTCGTCAACGAGATACGGGAACTCGTCGAGGATGACGACCGCGTCCTGCTCAGCGAGGTACGTAAGAACGTTCTCCCAGTCCCGCCGAATTCGATTGACTCCCGGGAACACCGTTGTGGCATCAGCGATGAAGGAGTCGAGTTGTTGGTCCGTCGTCCCGTGTGCAGCCTGATGGTACACCGCGTCGTCACGGTCTTCGATGGATTTGACGACGAGCGCTGTCTTCCCCATCCGCCGACGTCCGTAGACGACGCTCAACTCCGCGGACCCACTCTCGTATAACTCGTGGAGTCTGTCGAGTTCCTGTTCTCAGTTGACGAACGCGGGCATACCTCCGCCTTCGACGCACCAGCACATAAAATGTGCAGATAGCGTAGTCTAAACTATCGTAGTTCAAACTACGGTAGTTGAGGCAACAGTAAACAGACCCGCGTCATCTGAACGGTGACACGCTCGCCAACCGCCCCCTCTCGGGGGTCCGGCTCTCGACGACGGCAGTGGCTCTCCCGTGGAGACGCTACAGTCGCCGTCGCTCTTCTCTCGACTGCGAGACCTCCCCAGCCCGTCGAGCGCGCCGTTCGCCCCGCACTCGCCGCCCGGACGAGCCGACCTGCCGGGGTCTGCGCCCGTTCGGCGGTCGCCCGGCACCCTACGCGGCCCGTCCGACCGCAGGATTGAGGCCCGTCGCCCACGGAGATAGTCACACTCGTCCCGATGATGGCCCCGACCCACGTCGCCGTCGGTCTCGTCCTCGCCGCCGGCGTCACGGCGTTCGCGCCGGCGTTCACCGGCCCCGCAGTCGCCGGTGCCGTCATCGGGAGCCTGCTCCCCGACCTCGACCTCCTCGTGGGCACCCATCGGCGGACGCTCCACGCGCCGGTGTTGGCGTGGCTCCCCGCCGTCGCGCTCGCGGCCGTCGCCGCGTTCGCTCCGTCGCCGCTGACCGTCGGGCTGGCCGTCGCCGCCGTCGCCGCCGCGGTCCACCCGCTCTGTGACATCGCGGCCGACGCCGACGAACAGCGGCCGTGGGAGCGGACGAACACCGACGCCGTCTACAACCACGCGCTCGGACGCTGGCACCGCGCCCGCTACCGGGTCCGCTACGACGGCGCGCCCGAGGACGCCGCCCTCGCGCTGGCACTGCTCGCGCTCGCCGTCTGGCGGCTCGGTGACCCCGTCGTCCCGCTGGCCGCCGTCACCGGCGCGGCCGCGGTGGCGTACGCGCTGGTGCGCAAGCCCTTCGCCGAGCACGTCGGCCCGTACCTGAAGTGACGGGCGAACACTCATGGGCGTCGGCGGCCCACACACAGCCATCGAATGTCGCGCCGCTACGACCACACGCGAGTCCAAGAGTACTGGCAGCACGTCTGGGAGCGGGAGGGGGTCTACGAGACGCCCGCCGACGCCGAGGACCCGACCTACGTGCTCGGGATGTTCCCTTACACCTCCGGCTCGCTACACATGGGCCACATCCGGAACTACGCCATCACCGACGCCTACGCCCGGTACCGGCGGATGGCCGGCGACGACGTGTTACACCCGATGGGGTGGGACGCATTCGGCCTGCCCGCCGAGAACGCGGCCTACGAGCGCGACACCGACCCCGAGAGCTGGACCCGGAGCTGTATCGAGCGGATGCGCGACGACCTGCGGGAGATGGGCTTTGGCTACGACTGGTCCCGCGAGGTGACGACCTGCGACCCCGACTACTACCGCTGGAACCAGTGGCTGTTCACGCGGCTGTACGACGCCGACCTCGTCGAGTACGACGCCGCGACGAGCAACTGGTGTCCCGACTGCGAGACGGTCCTCGCGGACGCGCAGGTCGAGGCCGGCGACGGCGGCCGCGACCACGCCCCCGGCGGCGTCTGCTGGCGCTGTGGCACCGCTGTCGAGCAGCGCGAACTCGACCAGTGGTTCGTCACCATCACCGACTACGCCGACGAACTGTACGACGGGCTGGACGACCTCTCGGGGTGGCCCGAGGGCGTCCGGGACAGCCAGCGCAACTGGATCGGCCGCCAAGAGGGCGCGGCGGTGACCTTCGAGGTGGCGGGCCACGGCACCGTCGACGCCTTCACCACCCGACTGGACACGGTCTTCGGCGCGACGTATCTCGCGCTCGCGCCGGGCCACGAGGTGGTCGACGCCGTCGCCGCCGAGAACGACGCCGTCGCCGACTACGTCGAGTCGGTCGCCGCGACCGACGACGCCGGCCGCAGCGGCGTCGACACCGGACTCACGGCGACCCACCCCTACACCGGCGCGGAACTGCCGGTGTACGTCGCCGCCTACGTGCTGGACGACGTGGGGACGGGCGCGGTCATGGGCGTGCCCGCCCACAACGAGCGCGACTACGCCTTCGCCGCCACGCAGGACCTCCCGGTCGAACGGGTCGTCGAACCGCTCGACGGGAGCGACACCGACCTCCCCTACACCGGCGACGGGATGCTCACGAACAGCGGCGACTACGACGGCTTCGCCAGCACGGCCGCCCGCGAGCGCCTGCTCGACACCGACGCCGCCGACGCCACCACCACGTACCGCCTGCGGGACTGGCTCGTCTCCCGCCAGCGCTACTGGGGCACGCCCATCCCCGTCGTCCACTGCGACGACTGCGGCCCGGTCCCGGTCCCCGACGACGACCTCCCCGTCGAACTCCCCGCGTACGTCCAGACGACGGGCAATCCGCTGGACGCCGCCGAGGAGTGGAAGCGAACGACCTGTCCGGACTGCGGGGCCGACGCGGTCCGGGAGACCGACACGATGGACACCTTCGTCGACTCCTCGTGGTACTTCCTGCGCTACCTCTCCCCGGCGTTCGAGGAGGGGCCCTTCGACCGCGAGACGGCCGACGAGTGGCTCCCGGTCGACGTCTACGTCGGCGGCGAGGAACACGCCGTCCTCCACCTGCTGTACCTCCGCTTTTTCACCCGGGCGCTGGCGGACCTCGGCCTGCTCGACCGCCGGGAGCCCGTCGAGCGCCTCATCAATCAGGGGACGGTCCTCCACGGCGGCGAGAAGATGTCCAAATCGAAGGGCAACGACATCGCGCCCCACGAGTACGGCGCGGAGACGACGCGGCTGTTCGTCCTCTCGGCGGCCCACCCCGCACAGGACTTCGAGTGGACGGTCACCGACGTCTCGACGGCCTACGAGTTCCAGCAGACGCTGTACGGGATGGTCGACCAGTGGGTCTCGGACCCGCCGGCCCGGGACGAGAGCGCCCCCCACGACGCCTACCTCGAACGCGAGATAGACCGCACCATCGCCGCCGTCACCGAGGAGTACGAGCGGTTTCGCTTCCACCGCGCCGTCGGCGAACTCCGCCGGTTCGCCAGCCTCCTGCGCCGGTACGCGAGCTACGACGACCCCTACCGGTTCGCCTACAGCCGCGGCCTGCGGACGCTGTCGGCGCTGGTCGCGCCGCTGGCCCCCTATCTCGCCGAGGAGCTGTGGCATCTGCTCGACGAGGACGGCCTCGTCGCCGCGGCCCGCTGGCCCGAACCGCTCCACGACGTAGCGGACTACCGCATCGAGCGCGAACTCGTCCGGACGACGCTGGACGACGTCCGGGACATCACCGACGTGGTCGACATCGACGACCCCGAGCGCATCGACCTCGTCGTCGCCCCCGACTGGAAGTACGACGCCTACGACCGCGCCCGCGAGTTCGTCCGGGGCGACGGCGCGACCGGCGACCTCGTCGCCGACCTCCTCGACGCGGACGCGCTCCCCGACGGCGAGGCCGTCGCCGACTACGCCGCCGCCCTCGCCGAACGCGGCGGCGGGCTGGAACCGGTCGTCGACGGCGAGCGGGAACTGGACGTGCTAGAGCGGGCCACGTGGCTGTTCGAAGACGAGTTCGGGGCCGCAGTGACCGTCCGCCGGGCCGAGGACGGCGACGACCTCGCCGGGAAGGCCAAGCCGAACAAGCCGGCCATCCACATCTCCTGAGCGCGGTCCGAACGGGTGACTGCGACGCGGCCACGTCGGCCCGGCGTGACGCTCGCTCGCGCCCGGCTACCGCTCGCGGACTGTCTCGTGGGCGCGCTCGACGGCCGACCGCAACGCCTCACGGTCGGGCGCGTACCCCAGATGCGTCGCGCAGTCACAGTCAGAACAACCGAATCCGGCGAACGCCGGGCGGTCGTCGGTCGCGTCGCTCACCCGCCGGGCGACCGCACACTCCGCGTCCGCGGCCGTCGTGACCGCGCGCTCGACCGCCGTCGCGGCGTCGCCCAGCAGGTAGTCGACGTGCCAGTGGCGGGCGTCGTTGTCGCCGGCCGCGACGGCGCGGTGACGGTCGACCCGCGCGAAGCCCCCGCTACCGAGCGCGCTTCCGGTGTAGGCGTACCAGCCCGCCGGGAACTCGCGGTCGCCGAGCGCCCCCACGGTGACGGGGCCGCCCCGTTCCCGTTCGAGGACGAGCGTGTACGTCCCGCCCGTCTCCTCAGGCACCCTGCTCGGGGTCGGCCGCGAGGTCGCCGAAGCCGGCGAGCCGGTAGGCCCGGGAGTCCGGGCGGTCGTCGTCCTCCGCGACGAGGTCCCCGACCAGCCAGTCGTAGCGGTGCGCGAACTCGTCGTAGGGCGCGGCCGCGAGTCGGTCGAGCAGGTCGTCGGCCGACAGGTCCCGCTCGGTGTCCTCGGCGAACGCCGCCAGTTTCTCGGCAGCCTCGGCCGCCGTCTCCTCGTCGGTCTCCTCGCCGAACGCCGCCGCAAGCGTCTCGTCGAACTCGCTCATGTGCGGGGCCACGCCTCGGGGCCACCTATGCGTTCTGGAACCGGCCCGACGCGCCGGCGACGGCGGCCACCCGACCTTTCTTGTGGGCTGGCCGACAATCTCGGAGTGATGGGTCGCCGCCTGACAGCCAGCCCCACCGCCCTCACGCTCGCGGCGCTGGTCGCCGTGTTCGCCTGCCAGCAGGTCGTCGGTCTCGTCACCAGCGAGCGCGCCGTCTTCGCCCTCTCGAACCCGCTTCTGGCCCGCCCGTGGACGCTGGTGACGAGCGTCTACGCCCACGCCGGGCTCTCGCACCTGCTCGCCAACGCCCTCGGGGTCGCCCTGCTCGGCCTCGCGCTGGAGCGCCGGACGACGCCGCTTCGGTTCCACGTCTTCTTCCTCGGCACCGGCGCGCTGGCCGGCGTCGCGCAGGTCGCCCTCGCGGGACTCGTCGGCCCGCTCGTCCCCGGACTGCCCGCGCGGGTCAGCGTCCTCGGTGCCAGCGGCGCGGTCTTCGGTCTGCTGGGCTACCTGCTGGCGGCCAACCGAGTGACCGAGACGGTCGTCGGCGGCTTCTCGCTGTCCCCGCGGGTCCAGCTCGCGCTGGCCGGCGTCGCCGCCGTCGCCATCACGCTCGCCACGGCGAACCCGGGCGTCGCGCTGGTCGCCCACTGTACCGGCCTCCTGCTTGGGTTTCTCGCCGGCCGCGCCCACCTCCTGCGGCCCGCGACCGGGACCAGCGCGCCTGACCCAGTCTGAAGCCGTCGAACCGCCGACCGCGGGCTCAGCCCACGAACACGTCGTCGTCCAGCGTGGCCGTCGCCTCGTCGGCGAGCGTCCGGAGGTTGACCGCGTCCTCGCGGTTGTACGAGACCAGCGTCTCCAAGGCCCCGTCCCGGCCCTGTTCGTGTTCGCGCCAGAGGCGAACGGCGTCCCGCCCGGAGATGTCCGGCCGGTCGCGCTCGATGCCGATGTCCGCCTCTATCTCCTTGAGGCCGCCAGAGAGGCCGAGTTTCCGGCAGGTGTACATGAGGTCGAGGTGGGGCCGGTCGAGGTCGATGTCGAAGTTCGCCTCGAGGAAGGGCACGTCGAAGCGCTTCCCGTTGAACGTCACCAGCAGGTCGGCCCCGTCGAAGGCCGCCCGCAGGTTCCCGGCGGTGAGGTCGTCGCCCGCGACGAGCGTCTCGGTGTCGCCGCCCTGATGCAGGCTGACCGTCGTCACCCGGTTGCGCTGCTGGTCCAACCCGGTCGTCTCGATGTCGAAGAAACAGGCCCGGTCCCGGAACGTCTCGTAGAGCCGCCACCGCTCGCCGCTGGGGAAGGTCCGGTCGAAGTAGGCCACGTCACCGTCGTCGAGGCGGTCCCGACCCTCGCCGATGAACTGCTGGATGCGCTCGCCCCGGGTCCCGCCGACGACGCCCGGTTCGAACTCGTCCCAGTGGGTGACACCGCGCTCCCAGATGGACCGCTCGGTCTTCTCGCCGACGCCGTCGACCCCGATGAAGCTGTTCTCGACGCGCACGCTCTCCCGTAGGGCGGGCGGTCCACGTAAGCCCGTCGCTCCGGGCGACCGCCGAAACGCCGAAACCCCGCCGGCACCCACCGACGGGCGTGACCGACTACCTCGTCGCCACCGCCTCCGTCCACGTGACCGCCGCGGCCGCCGACTACCTGCGCGACCGCCTCGACCCCGAGGGCGACAGCGTCGTCGTGGTCGGGGTCAGGGAACCGGACGCGCCGGCCCGCGACGCCGGCGACGCCGCCAACGTCGCCCGGTCCCGGCTGGCGGCCGCTGCGCCGACGACCGAAACCCGGGAGGGCGACCCGACGGCGGCGCTGCTGGACGCCGTCGCGGCCCACGACCCCGACGAGGTCGTCGTCGGTCCCAACCGGGGTGCGGCCGACAGCGAGGGGGTCGGCTCGACCGCCCGGGACCTGCTGGCGCGTCTCGACCGGCCCGTGGTCGTCGTCCCCCTGCCGACCTGACTACCGGAGGCCGTCGAGCAGTCCCTCGTCCGCGAACGACAGGTCGAGGTCGACGCCGAGCAGCCCCTCGGCCGCCGCGGCGACGGCCGGCGCGAGCGGCGACGCCGGGTCGACGCTCTCGGGGCGGCGGGCGTCGGGGTCGCCGGCCGGCACCGCGTGGTCGGCGTCGACCGTCGCGGTCCCGTCGGTCCGGGTGGCGACGACGGCGTCGGCCGGGGCGTCGATGTCGCGCAGGCGGCCCCGCTGTCGCGGGAGCAGGTCCGCACCCCGGCGGCTGTCCGGCGCGACGAGCGCCCGCCGCTGTGCGGTCGTCGCGGCGGCGACGGACTGGTTGGCCGCCACCGGCGGCACGTCCAGCAGGACGTGGTCGGCCCCTCGGGCCGCTTCGTCGACGGCGCTCTCGAAGCGCCGCGCGGCCTCGGGCGACTTGGCGCGGGCCACCCGCTCAAAGGGGGCGTGGGCCGGACACAGCCTGACCCGACCCGGGAGGTCGAGGTCCCAATCGTACAGCGCCGCCGCCGGCGTCGCCTCGTCCGCGGCGACGGCCGTCGCGTCGGCCTCGATGCGGCCGCCGAGGTAGGTCGCCAGCCCCTGCGTGCCGAACGCGGCGTCGACGACGGCCACGTCCCGGCCGTCCCGGGCCAGCGTCCCGGCGAGTTCGACGGCGGTTCTGGTCGTCCCGGCCCCGCCGACCACCCCAACGAGCGCGAGTGTCGAAACCCCCATACCATTCATGGCTGGCCCTATCGAATAAAAGGATACTGGTGGTCGCTCGGCCGCGGGTCGGCCTCAGGCCGCGTCGGCGATGTCGGCGGCGATGGCGTCGAGTTCGCCGTCCGAGAGCTCCGGCCGGTCGCCGAAGATGGCGTGGATGGGGCGGCCGCCGTCGCCGTCGAACCGGGGGACGACGTGACCGTGGACGTGGGGGACCTCCTGTCCGGCCGCCTCGCCGTTGTTGAACGCGACGGTGGACGCGGGCGCGTCGACCGCGGCCTCGACGGCGGGCGTGAGCGCGTGCAGCGCCGCGAACACGTCGGTTGCGGCGTCGGCCGGCAGGTCGGCCACCGTCTCGTGGTGGGCCTTCGGGATGACGAGCGTGTGGCCGGCCGCCAGCGGATTCGCGTCGAGGAACGCGAGCACGGTGTCGTCCTCGTAGACGGTGCGGCTGGGGATGTCGCTGGCGACGATCT
This sequence comes from Haloarcula sp. MBLA0138, assembly GCF_055632455.1. NCBI lineage: Archaea > Methanobacteriati > Methanobacteriota > Halobacteria > Halobacteriales > Haloarculaceae > Haloarcula > Haloarcula sp. MBLA0138. Next base: position 2,447,178 of record NZ_CM145746.1, read on the forward strand.
GACAGAAGATGCAGTCGTCCATGTGCCGCGGTGGGACCGGCGGTCACATCAAGGTTCGGCCCCGTCCCCGGCCCCGGCGACCGCCGCCCGTATCGCGTCGACGTACTCCGAGCGGGTGTAGTCCAGCCGCGACAGCCACACCTCCTGATAGCTCGGGTGCAACAGGGGGACGACCGGGACGCCGAGGCGTCGGCTGGCGAGGGGGTCGAGGACGGTATCGAGGAAGCCGTCCAGCGTGCGGTCGTCGAGCGCCAGCACCGTTCGCGTCGCGTGTTTCCCGGTGGTGAGAACCGCCCGCGGGGCGACCGTCTCGACCTCCCGAACGAGATAGGGGCGGCAGTTCGCCAGTTCCGCGTCCGTCGGGTCGCGGTTCCCCGGTGGATGACACTTCACCGCGTTCGTGAAGTAGGCGGCGTCGCGGCCGAAGCCGGCGTCGGCGAGGAGCGTCCGGATCTTCCGGCCGGACGCCCGCGAGGTGTAGGCCAGTCCGGTCAGGTTGCCTCCGCGCCACCGCTGGGCCTCGGGGTCGCCCGCCGCGGGCGCTTCGCCCACGACGACCACGTCGGCGTCAAGCGGGCCGTTCCCCCACGCGATGCACTCGCGGCTCTCGACCAGCGCCGGACAGCGCCGGCAGTCCGGGGCGAGCGCGTGGTCGTCGGCGTCGGGGAACTCAAGCACGGCCGGACACAGGGGCGTGGCGGCCAAAGGGGTGGCGGCCCCGCGCTCGCGGCCGGTACTGTATTGTCGGGCGACTCTCTATATCCGGTGATGGCCGACACGACAACGGTCTGTCTCGTCGGTGTCCGCGACGGCATCGAGCGGTTCGAGGCGGCACTGGGAGTCGAGACCGTCGCGACTGACGCCGACGGCGTGACGGTGGCGTTGTGTCGGTCGCCCGTCGGCTGTCTGGTGGTTTCGACGGCCGCCGACTGCCCGGCAGTCGAGAACGTCGTCTACGCGGCGGCGGGGCTGTACCCCGACCTCCCGGTCGTCGTCTACGGGCCGGACCCGCCGGCCGTCGAGGGGGCCCACGTCGTCGCGGCGGACTCGCTGGCCGCCGACGCCGTCGTCGACGCCGTTGGGGCCGCCCTCGACGCCGAACGGCTGCCGATGGCGGCCCGGGAGCCCTCCCGACCCGAGACGATTCTCGCCTCGCTGTTCGAGGGGCTGCCGGTCCACCTCTACGCCAAGGACCGCGACGCGCGCCACCTCATCGCCAGCCGGTCGATGTTCGACCCGAGCGACCTGCTCGGGCTGACCGACATGGAGACCCTGTCGGGCGAACGGAGCTTCGACGAGCCGAACTACAGCGACGACCGGCAGGTGGTCGACACCGGGGAGCCGGTCCTGCACGTCGACGAGTACTCCGACTCGCTGGGGAAGTACCTCCGCACCTCGAAGGTGCCGTGGCGCGGCGACGACGGCGAGCGGCTCGGCCTCGTCGGCGTCACGCAGGACGTGACGGTCCTCCGGGAGCAAAAGGAGGAGCTTCGGCGTCGAAACCGGCGGCTCCGGAAGCTCGCCCTGATGACGGCCCACGAACTCCGCAACGAACTGCAGGTCACGACCGGGACGCTCTCGCGGATCGACGCCGACGACCCGGCCCTCGACGCCGCGGTCGACTCCGTCGACAGGCTGGCCGCGACCGTCGACCGCATCGTCGCCACGGCCGCCCAGCGCGAGCGCTCGGTCGAGCCGACGACGCTGTGGCTCTCGGCGGTCGCGCGGGAGGCGTGGGAGAGCGTCGACGCGGCGGCCGCGACGCTGTCGGTCGCCGACGACGGCCGCGTGCTGGGTGACCCGGACTCGACGCGGCTGCTGGTCGAGTTGTTGTTCGACAACGCCGTCGAACACGGCGGCCCGGACGTGACCGTCACGGTCGGCGCGGCCGACGGGGGGTTCTACGTGGCCGACGACGGCGCGGGGCTGTCGGTCGACCCGCCCGAGCGCGTCTTCGAGGCCGGCTTCTCGGCCGCCGAGGGGGCGACCGGCTTCGGGCTCTACATCGCGCGGCGCATCGCCGACGAACACGGCTGGCGGCTGTCGGTCGCGGAGCCGCCAGACGGGGGCGCGCGCTTCGACGTGACCGGCGTCGAGCGCCCCTGACTGACGACACACCCAACCGATTGCCCTTTAATCCCGGCGGCGAATGTGCCGGGTATGGACCGGTTCGCCGCGCTCGACGACCAGTACGACCCCGAATCCGTCGAGGAGGGGGTCTTCGAGTACTGGGACGCCGTCGACGCCTACGAGCAGACCAAGCAGCACCGCGCCGACGGCGAGGAGTACTTCTTCGTCGACGGGCCGCCCTACACCTCCGGGGCCGCCCACATGGGGACGACGTGGAACAAGACGCTGAAGGACCTCTACATCCGCTACCTGCGGATGCAGGGGTACGACGTGACCGACCGGCCGGGCTACGACATGCACGGCCTCCCCATCGAGACGAAAGTCGAGGAGCGACTGGACTTCGAGAACAAGAAAGACATCGAGGAGTTCGGCGAGGAGAACTTCATCGCGGAGTGCAAGGCCTTCGCCGAGGAACAGCTAGAGGGCCTCCAGACGGACTTTCAGGACTTCGGCGTCTGGATGGACTGGGACGACCCCTACAAGACGGTCGACCCCGAGTACATGGAGGCGGCGTGGTGGGGGTTCGAGCAGGCCCACGACCGGGGCCTCGTCGAGCAAGGCCAGCGTTCCATCAACCAGTGTCCCCGGTGTGAGACGGCCATCGCCAACAACGAGGTCGAGTACCACGACGTGGAGAAGCCCTCCATCTACGTGCAGTTCCCCCTGCGCGAGCGCGAGGGGAGCCTCGTCATCTGGACGACGACGCCGTGGACCGTCGTCGCCAACACGTTCGTCGCCGCCGACGGCGACTTGGAGTACGTCGGCGTCGACGCCACCAAGGACGGCGAGACCGAGCGCCTCTACGTCGCCGCGGCCTGCGTCGAGGACGTGCTGCAGGCGGGGCGCTACGACGACTACGAGGTCGTCGAGCGGGTCGCCGGCGAGGAGATGGTCGGCTGGGAGTACGACCACCCGCTGGCCGCCGAGGTGCCCGACCACGCCGACGGCGAGGGGTCGGGACAGGTCTACACCGCCGACTACGTCGAGGCCGACCGCACCGGGCTGGTCCACTCCGCCCCGGGCCACGGTGAAGAGGACTTCGAGCGCGGGCGGGAACTCGGCTTGGAGACGTTCTGTCCGGTCGGCAGCGACGGCCGCTACACCGACGCCGCCGGCGAGTACGCGGGCACCTTCGTCCGGGACGCCAACGACGCGGTCGTCGACGACCTCGACGCGAAGGGCCTGCTGGTGGCCCGCGACGCCACGACCGTCCGCGAGGGGCAGTGTTGGCGGTGTGACACCGACATCGTCCGCATCGTCACCGACCAGTGGTTCATCACGGTCACCGATATCAAGGACGAGCTGCTCGACAACATCGAGGACGCGGAGTGGTACCCCTCGTGGGCGCGGGACAACCGCTTCCGGGACTTCGTCGAGGACGCCCCCGACTGGAACGTCTCCCGGCAGCGCTACTGGGGCATCCCCATCCCCATCTGGACGCCGGACGGCGAGGCGACGGACGGGGACAGCGAGGCCGTCGACTGGAGCGGCGACATGGACGAGGTCATCGTCGTCGGCGACCGCGAGGAACTCGCCGCGCGAGTGGACCAGGACATCGACCCCGAGAGCGTCGACCTCCACAAGGGGACCGTCGACGACCTCACCATCACCGAGGACGGCGTGATCTACACCCGCGTCGGCGACGTGTTCGACGTGTGGCTCGATTCCTCGGTGGCGACGTGGGGGACCGTCGGCTACCCCAACGAGACCGAGGCCTACGAGCGCCTGTGGCCCGCCGACCTCATCATGGAGGCCCACGACCAGACCCGCGGGTGGTTCTGGTCGCAACTGGGCATGTCGACGGCCGCCACCGGCGAGAGCCCCTACGAGCAGGTGCTGATGCACGGCTACGCCAACATGCCCGACGGCCGGGGCATGTCCAAGTCCAAGGGCATCTTCGTCGACCCCGGCGAGGTCATCGAGGAGTACGGCCGGGACCCGATGCGCCTGTTCCTGCTGTCGGTCACCGCCCAAGGCGAGGACATGAACTTCTCGTGGGACGAGACCGAGGAGATGCAGCGCCGGCTCAACATCCTCTGGAACGTCGCCCGCTTCCCGCTGCCGTACATGCGGGCCGACGGCTTCGACCCGGCGGCGACGACCGTCGAGGACGTGCGCGACGACCTCGAACTCGTCGACGAGTGGGTGCTCTCGCGGCTCCAGACCGTCGAGGCGGCGATGACCGAGCACATGGACGACTTCGAGAACGACAAGGCCGTCGACGAACTGCTTTCGTTCGTCGTCGAGGACGTCTCCCGGTTCTACATCCAAGTCGTCCGCGAGCGGATGTGGGAGGAGGAAGACAGCGACTCGAAGCTGGCCGCCTACGCCACGCTGTACCGCGTGCTGGAGGAAGTCGCCGCGCTGTTTGCCCCCTTCACGCCCTTCGTCGCCGAGGAGGTCTACGACGCCCTGACCGGCGACGCCGGCCACCCGACGGTCCACATGTGCGACTGGCCCGAGGCCGACGACGACCTGCGCGACCCCGAACTCGAAGACGAGATTTCAGTGGTCCGCGAGGTCGAGGAGGCGGGCTCGAACGCCCGCCAGCAGGCCGAGCGCAAGCTCCGCTGGCCGGTCACGCGCGTCGTCGTCGACACCGACAGCGCGGCCGTCGCCGACGCGGTGCGAGCCCAGTCGGCCGTGGTCGCCGACCGCCTCAACGCCCGCGCGGTCGAAGTCGTTGGGGCCGACGACGCGTGGGGCGAACTCCACTACTCCGCGGGGGCGGACATGAGCGAACTCGGCCCGGCCTTCGGCGACGACGCCGGCCGGGTAATGAACGCGCTCAACGACGCCCGCGTCGCGGAGCCGACCCTCGACGCCATCGAAGCCGCCGTCGCCGACGACCTCGGCGAGCCGGTCGACCTGACCGAGTCGATGGTCGAGTTCCGCCGGGAGACGCCCGACGACGTGACCGGCGTCGAGTTCGCGGCGCTGGACGGCGGGGGCGTGGTCTACGTCGACACCGAACTCAACGAGGACATCGAGAGCGAGGGGTACGCCCGCGAGGTCGTCCGCCGGATACAGGAGATGCGCAAGGACCTCGAACTCGACATCGAGGCCCGCATCGCCGTCGACCTCGCTATCGCCGATGCCCGCGTGGCCGCCCTCGTCGACGAACACGAGGCCCTCATCGCCGAGGAGGTCCGCGCCGACGCCTTCGAGGCGGTCGCGGACGGCCACCGGCGGACGTGGGAGGTCGAGGGCGTCGAGATGGACATCGCCATCGCGCCCGTCGCCGCCGCCGACGCCTCGGACTAGCGTGGCCGCCACCTACCGGACCGTCGAATCGCGCGGGCGGGCGGCCTTCGAGGTCCGGGGCTCGGAGTTCGTCGGCCGCGTCGCGCCCGCCGAGACGGTCGCCGACGCCGAGGCGTTCGTCGACGCCGTCCGCGAGGAGTACGCCGACGCGACCCACAACGTCCCGGCCTACCGCGTGCGCTCGGACCCGTTCCGGGAGTACAGCGACGACGACGGCGAGCCCGGCGGCTCGGCCGGCAAGCCCGCGCTGAACGTCCTGCAGGGACGCGACGTGGAGAACGTCGTCGCCGTCGTCACCCGCTACTACGGCGGGACGAACCTCGGCGTCGGCGGTCTCGCCGGCGCGTATTCCCGGGCGGTCGCCGACGCCGTCGAGGCCGCTGGCGTCGTCGAGGAGCGCCCCCACGAGCGGTTCACCGTCACCGTCGACTACGACGACTCCGGGACGGTGCGCGGGCTGCTCGAATCCGCCGGCGTCGACTTCGAGGCCGCCTACGAGGCCGAGGTGACCTTCGCGGTGCGCGCGCCGGTCGCCGAGGCCGGCGACCTCCGTGACCGCGTCCGCAGCGCGACGAGCGGGCGCGCGGCCATCGACCGCGACGCGCCCGAGTGAGCACGGCCCGTTCGGGGGTCGGACCCGCCCGCGGGTTCGACAGTCGACGGTCTCCAGTCCTGTCACGGAGGCGAAAACAGTGTGACGAGCGTCAGACAGACTTTCCGATGGAGACCTAATCAGGCCGCAGTCTGTCGGTTCTCCAACCGAAAGCAAGGGGTTCGGCTACCGACGAACTCGCTCGGAGAACGGGAGTACGCCTTCTCGAAACCGACACAAGTACGTTTCGACTCGGCTCAGTCGGTCCGGAACGCGCGGTCGCCGGCGTCGCCGAGGCCGGGGACGATGTAGCCGTCGTCGTCCAGTTCGTCGTCGATGGCGACGGTCAACAGTTCCGCCTCGGGGACGGCCTCGGTGACGCGAACGACGCCGGGGGGCGCGGCGACCGCCGCGAGGACGAACAGGTTCTCGGGGTCGGCGGTGTCGGTGATGTGTTCCAGCACGGCCGTCATCGTCGACCCCGTCGCCAGCATCGGGTCGGCGACGATGACGGTGTCCTCGGGCCGGATTTCGGGCAGTTTCACGTAGTCGACGGAGATGGGGAAAGCGCCGTCCTCGCCCATCCCGGCCGCCTCGTCGCGGCTGGCCGAGATGACGCCCTGTCTGGCCCGCGGGAACGCCTTCAACAGCCCCTCGACGAACGGCGTCGCCGCCCGGAGGACGTTGACGATGACCACGTCGTCGAGTCCCTTGACCCGCTCGCCCATCGTCGTCGTCAGGGGCGTCTCTATCTCGACGTACTCGGTCTCCAGCCGGCCGTCGACGATTTCGTAGCCACAGATACGGCCAAGCCGGACCAGTCCCTTCCGGAACGCCACTTGCTCGGTCTCCACGTCCCGGAGCATCGAGAGTTCGTCTTTCGCCAGCGCGTGCGTGACGACGAACGCGTCGCCGCGCCGTTCGATAGCCATGCGCGGCGTATCGTCGGGGGCCCGGGTAAATCGTTCGCCCGGCGCGGTGACTCGACGGCGGACGGGTCGACCGGTACCGTCATTTCCCGTCGGTCCGAGCGGCCGGTATGGAACTCGCACACGCGGCCGTCTGCGTCTCGGACCTCGACAGCGCGCTGGCGTTCTACGGCGCGCTCGGCCTCGAAGAGACCCACCGGTTCACCCTCGACGGCGTCGAGAACGTCTACCTCGGCAGCGACGCCGACGGCGACGGTGACCTCCAACTCCGGTACGACCCCGACCGGACGACGCCCATCGCACCCTCCCGCGCCGATGTCGACCACCTCGCGTTCACCGTCGACGACGTGCCCGACGCCTTCGAGACGGCCGCCGACGCCGGCGGCGAGCCGGTGCTGGAGCCCACAGAGATTCCCGAGGCGGGGGCCGTCGCTGCCTTCGTCGAGGACCCCGAGGGGTACACCGTGGAACTGTTCCGGTCGACCTGACGCCGCGGCGTTCGGCCGGCGTGTCGGGGTCGTCCCGCCCTACGCGCCGGCCCCGCCGTAGACGACGCCGACGTACAGCAGTCCGAACAGCGTCGCGTTGTACGCCCCGTGGATGAGCGACGGGACGACGATGTTGTCGGTCAGTTCGTAGCTCGCACCGAAGACGAGCGCCGGCGGGAGCAACAGCGTCACCGCCAGCAGCCGTCCGGTCATCGACCCGCCCGTGAGCGCGAACCAGTGGATGGCCGCGAAGCCGGCGCTTGGCAACACGATGCCGGCGACGGGACCGAACGCCTCCCGCAGGCGGCCCTGTACCACGCCGCGAAAGAGCAGTTCCTCGCCCGGGCCGACGACCAGCAGCGACGCCGGTATCAACAGGAGCAGCACCGCCGGGTTCTGGACACCGAGTTCGGCCGCCTGATTCCGACCGGTGTCGACCCCCAGCGCCGCCACCAGCGCCGACCCGGCGATGACGAACGCGAAGGCGGTCCCGTAGCCCGCCGCCGCGACGAGCACGTCTTTCGCGTCCGGGACCCGCGCCGGGATGCGGAACGTCGAAGGGTCGCCGCCAAGCCCCAGCAGCGACCGGACCCGGGGTGCGATTCGCGGCCGTATTTTCAGGTAGCCCAGCGCCACCCCGCCGAAGCCGACGCCCTGTACGAACACGAGCCAGAGGACGAGGACGGCAGTCACGGAGAGTTGGACGCCGAGGACGACCGAGAGGACGCCGCCCGCGACCGCGAACAGCGCCACGCCGCCGGCCAGTCCACTCACGCCAAGCAGGAACGCGGCGACGAGCGCGACGGCCGGCGTGCGGAGTCCGCGGTCGCCTGTCGCAGTTGCCATACCGCTCTTTCGGGCGGCGGCCGTGAAAACGTGTCGTCGCGGCCCCGCGGTCGCCCACGGGCGGCCGGGAGAGACGCGGCGCTGGCCGTCGTCGCCGAGAGAAACGCCAGGACTGGGATTTGAACCCAGAATCCCGGAAGGGAACACGCTTTCCAGGCGTGCGCCTTACCGTTCGGCCATCCTGGCTCGCATACGCCAGTCCGAGAGCGTCCGTTTAAGGGCTTTCGTTTCCCGGCAGGCGGCCGCGGGCCGCGTGCGTCAGGGCGGCGGCACCGACCGCGACCGCCAGCGCGACGCCGGCCATCGTCCCGGCGGGTATCGGCTCCGGGGCGAGCAGCGCGTACCCCTGTGCGAGCACGAGGAAGGACAACCCGCCGACGACGCCCCACAGGAGGCTGGACTTCGTCGCGGGGTCCATCACGTCGTGGCGACGGCGGCTATCTCGACGGCCACGCCCTTTGGCAGTTCCGCGACGCCGATGGCCGACCGCGCGGGCGGGGCGTCCTCGAAGAACGTCTCGTAGGTGTCGTTCATCGCGTCGAAGTCGTCCATGTCGGCCAGATAGACCGTCACCTGCAACACGTCGGCCATGGTCGCACCGGCCTCTTCGAGGACGGCTTCGACGTTCTCCAAGGCCTGTTCGGTCTGTACGTCGGCGGCGGCCCCGTCGAGTAAGTCGCCGTCGGGCGTCAGCGGAATCTGCCCGGCGGTGAACACGAGGTCGTCGGTCGCCGTCGCCTGACTGTACGCGCCGACCGCGGCGGGGGCGGCATCGGTGTGGACGGTGCGTTTCATACCTGTCCTCGCGGCCGCCGGGGAGATAAAACCCGACCGCGCGGACCGCCCCTCCGCGGTCCGTCCGACTCAGACCAGCACCTCGACCGGGAAGCCCGCGTCCCTGAGCGCCGCCAGCAGTTCCTCGACGTGGTCGGGCCCCCGCGTCTCCAAGTCCAGTTCCACCTCGGCGTCGTTCATCGCCACGTCGCGGTTGGTCCGCTCGTGCTCGATGGCGTAGATGTTGGCCCGGTGGGCCGAGAGGACGGCGACCAGTTCCTCCAGCGCGCCGGGGCGGTCCTCCAGGACCGTCCGCAGGCGGAGGTACCGGCCGGTCTCGGCCAGTCCACGCATGACGACGTTGGTCAGCGTGTTCAGGTCGATGTTCCCGCCACACAGTGCCGGGACGATTGTCTCGCCCTCGGCGTAGTCGAACCGCTCCTCCAGCACAGCCGCCAGCGCCACCGCGCCCGCCCCCTCGGCGAGGGTCTTGGCCCGCTCTAGGAGCCGCGTCAGCGCGACGGCTATCTCGGCGTCCGTGACCGTCACGACCTCGTCGACGCGTTCGCGGATGACCTCGAAGGTGCGCTCGCCGACCGTGCGGGTGGCGATGCCGTCGGCGATGGTCTCGACGCCGTCGCGTTCGATTCGACGACCCTTCGCCAGCGACTCGGCGACGCTCGACGCGCCCTCGGCCTGCACGCCGACGACGCGGATGTCCTCGTCGCGGCCCTTCAGCGCCGTGGCGACGCCGCTGACGAGGCCGCCGCCGCCGATGGGGACCACGACGGTGTCGACGTTCGGCAGGTCGTCGTGTATCTCCAAGCCGATGGTCCCCTGGCCGGCCATCACCATGTCGTCGTCGAAGGCGTGGATGTAGGTCCGCCCTTCGGCGCGCTCTATCTCGTGGGCGCGCTCGGCGGCCGCGTCGTAGTCCCGGCCGTCGAGCACCACCTCGCCGCCGTAGCTCTCCGTGGCCTCGACCTTCGAAACGGGCGCGTTCTCGGGCATCACTATCTTCGAGTCGACGCCGATACGCGTCGCCGCCAGCGCGACGCCTTGGGCGTGGTTGCCGGCGCTCGCGGTCACGACGCCGGCCTCGCGTTCGGCCGGCGAGAGCGTGGCGATGCGGTTGGTCGCGCCGCGTATCTTGAACGCGCCGGTCCGCTGGAACAGTTCGAGTTTCAGGTGAACGTCGGCCCCGGTCATCGACGAGAAGGTGTGTGAGTAGTCCAGCGGTGTGTGCCGGGCCGTCTCGGCGACGCGGTCCCGCGCTGCCAGCACGTCCTCGAAGGCGAGCATGCCACGGGCTACTCGCCGTACCGTGTTAGACCTGCGGGAAAACGTAAGGGGGAGCGTGTGACTGCAGCCGAAACGAAGGGGCGGCGGAACTTAAACCCCACCGTACCGGAGTGAAAGTGTAACCGCGTGACACAGACGGTTTCGGTGCCGCCGTCAGCCCGTCGTCGGACACACGCCGGGTTGATAAGCATTCACATGACTCCACCGTCGGTTTCGAGTCCAACGCCGCCGACCCTCTCGGACGCGTGGGGAACTGTTTTGTCCGCCCTCGGCAACGTACGACGCGATGGACACGTGGCAGCGGCGGACACTCCTGTACGTCGTCGGGCTGGTCGGTATCGTCTTCGCCTACGCCGTCGGCTACGACTACGGGATGAGCGCCTTCGAGAACCGGCCCCGGGAGTTCCTCCACGCGCTACAGGTCGTCGTCGAGACGTTCACCACCACCGGGTTCGGGTCGGACGCGCCGTGGACCAGCGACCCGATGCGGGCGTTCGTCATCGTCATGGACGTGACCGGCGTCGTCCTCATCTTTCTGGCCCTGCCGGTCCTCCTGTTCCCGCTGTTCGAGGAGGCCATGGAGACCTCGGCCCCGACCGCGCTCGAAGACGGCGTCGACGACCACGTCGTCATCTGCTCGTTCTCTCCACGGGGCGAGACGCTGGTCACCGAACTCGACGCGTGGGACGTGGACTACGTCATCGTCGAATCCGACCGCGACCGCGCGACCGAACTCTACGAGGAGGGGTATCGCGTCATCAACGCCGACCCCCAGTCCGTCGACGGACTCGAGCGCGCCCGCCTCGACAGCGCGCGAGCGGTCGTCGCCGACGCCACCGACCAAGTCAACACCAGCATCATCCTCACCGCCCGAGAGGTCGACGAGGCGGTCCGGACGGTCAGCGTCGTCGAGGAGCCAGACCGCGCCCGCTACCACGACCTCGCCGGCGCGGACGCGGTCCTCTCGCCCCGGCAGTTGCTCGGCGAGAGCCTCGCCGGGAAGGTGACCACCGGCGTCTCGACGACGCTCGGTGACTCCATCGAACTCGGGGAGGACTTCGACATCGCCGAACTGCCGGTCCACCGGGGCAGCGACCTCGTCGGTTCGACGCTGGCGGAGTCGGGCATCCGCGAGGAGACCGGCGTCAACGTCGTCGGCGCGTGGTTCCGGGGGCGCTTCGAGAGCCCGCCCTCGCCCGACGCCGAACTCGACGGCTCGACAGTCCTGCTGGTCTCGGGCACGGAGAGCCAACTCGAACGGCTCAAGGCGATGACGCTGTCGAGCGTCCGCGGCTTCGAGCAGGGCGAGACAATCATCGTCGGCTACGGCGAGGTCGGGCGGACAATCTGTGGCGAACTGGCCTCGGCCGGCATCCCCTACACCGTGTTGGACTTGGAGGACCGCCAGCGCGTCGACGTGGTCGGCGACGCCACGGAGCCCGAGGACCTGACCGCCGCCGGTGTCGCCGACGCACAGACGGTCATTCTCGCGCTCTCCGAGGACACCGACACCGAGTTCGCTACACTGGTCGTCCGCGACCTGAACCCCGACGTGGAGATAATCGCCCGCGCCGAGCAGACGGAAAACGTCACGAAGATGTACCGCGCCGGGGCCGACTACGTCCTCGCGCTATCGACGGTCAGCGGCCGCATGCTCGCCTCGGCCATCCTCGAAGACGAGGACGTCATCTCCATGGACCAGCAGGTCGAGGTGGTCCGCAGCGCGGCCGACGGGCTGGCCGGGTCGACGCTGGCCGAGGCCGACATCCGTGCCCGGACGGGCTGTACGGTCGTCGCCATCGAACGCGACGGGACGGTACTCACAGACCTCGGCCCCGACGCGCGAATCGAGCGGGGCGACGAACTCGTCGTCGCCGGGACCGACGCCGGCGTCACGCGGTTCCGGGAGCTGTACGGCTAGTCGCCGTCCACGCCGGCATCGGGTGTCATCCACGCCGGCGTCGACCACCGCCGTCCGCGGCGCTGTCACGTGTCGGTACCACTGCGAAAAGAGCCGTGACGGGGCGGGTCTACCGCTCGTCGAGCGCGACGAACTCGGTCTCGTCGGGGTCGGGGCCGACGTAGCGGGCCCGCGGCCGGATGAGGCGGTTGTCCTCGATGTACTCCAGCACGTGCGCCACCCAGCCGCCGACGCGGGACATGGCGAAGATGGGGGTGTAGATGTCGATGGGGATGCCCATCTGGTAGTACGTCGAGGCCGAGTAGAAGTCGACGTTGGGGGCCAGCCCCTTCTCGTCGCCGAGGTACTCCTCGATGGTCGTCGACATCTCGTACCACTTGAGCGAGCCGGCGGCCTCGCCCAGTTCCTTCGAGCGCTCGCCGAGTATCTTGGCCCGCGGGTCCTTGACGTTGTAGACGCGGTGGCCGAACCCGGAAACGCGCCGCCCCTCGTCCAGCGCGGTCTGGACCCACGCCAGCGGGTCCTGCTCGGCGTCGTCGACCTCCTTGAGCATCGCCATCACGTCCTGATTCGCGCCGCCGTGGAGCGGCCCCTTCAGGGTGCCGATGGCCGAGGTGACGGCGCTGTGAACGTCCGACAGCGTCGACGCGGTCACCATCGCCGAGAACGTCGAAGCGTTGATGCCGTGGTCGGCGTGGAGGACGAGCGCTTGGTCGAACACGTCGGCCAGCACGTCGTCTGGCTCCTCGCCGTTGAGCATGTACAGGAAGTTCGCGGCGTGACCGAGGTCCTCGCGGGGGGCCACGGGGTCGTCACCCTGTCGGATGCGTGTGAACGCGGCCACGATTGTCGGCATCTTGGCGGTGATGCGACGCCCCTTCGCCAGATTGACCGACTCGTCGGTCGGCTCGGCGTCGGCGGGCGACGGGTCGTGAGCCGACAGCATCGACACTGCGGTCCGAAGCGCGGCCATCGGGTTGTCGTCGGCTTCGGCCAGCCGGCGGACGGTGGCGAGGACGTCCTCGTCTATCTCGCGTTCGGCGGCCATCGCCGACTCGAACTCGGCGAGTTCGCCAGCGTCCGGGAGGTGGCCGTTCCAGAGCAGGTACAGCACCTCTTCGTAGCTAGCGCCGTTTGCGAGGTCCTCGATGGTGTAGCCCCGATAGACGAGCTTGCCCACGTCGCCGTCTATCATGCTGAGAGCGGACTCCCCGACGAGAACGCCCTCCAGCCCTTTCTTGAGGTCGTCGGACATACGGGAGAGATTCCCGACCTGCCCGGAAAAGCATTGTCTTTCCGGTCGCCCGTGCAACGCGCACGCCCCGCAGTTTGTGTTCGCCCGTCCACGATTCACTCGTAAAAGCAAAAACATTCGAACGATGGGGCGACATACTTCCCTATCGTCCGCCGCGTGGTGAGCGGTACCGAACGCCAGCGGCCGCGGCGGGCGAGGGAACGCTTTTGCACGGTCGCCGCGAACCGCCGGCCATGGAGGGAAGCGGGACCGTCGAGTACGAGCCGGTCAGCGTCAAGGCGGTACTGGCCGAGATGAAAGACACCGCGGAACTGCTCATCGACCTCTCGTACTCGGCGGTCCTGTTGGGCAGCGACGACGTGGCCAGCGAGGTGCTGGAACTGGAGGCGAAGATGGACGTCCTCCAGTTGCGCGCCCGGATGAGCCTGCTGATGGCCTGTCGCTCGCCCGACGACGCCGAGACACTGGCCCCCGTGCTGGGGATGGTCGGAGCCGCCGAGAAGATAAGCGACGCCGCCGGCGACATCGCCAAGGTCGTCCTCGAGGACATCGGCCTGCCCGACACGATGCGGGCGGCCCTGCCCGAAGCCGTCGAGACGCTGGTGCGGGCCACCGTCGCCGAGGGGTCGCCGCTCACCGACGGGACGCTGGGCGACCTGAACCTCGAAACCGAGACCGGCGTCCGCGCGCTCGCGATTCGCCGCCGTGGCGACTGGCTGCTCAACCCCGACCGGGAGACGCGGCTGGCGGCCGGCGACGTGGTCCTCTTCCGGGGTCCCGAGGACGGCGTCGCCGAGGTGTACCGCGACGCCACCGGCGCGGCGTACGACCCGCCCGCCCCCGTCGAGGGCGGGGTCGGCGACCTCGAACGCGCCGTCGACTCCATCGTCGTGATGAAAGACATGGGGGAACTCGCCGTCGACCTCGCCTACGGGGCCGTGCTGTTCGACAGCGAGGCGGTCGCCGAGGAGGTGGTCGAACTCGAAGCCGAGGTCGACGCGCTCCAGTCGCGCTTCGAGGCGTGGACGCTCCGGGCGGCCGCGGACGTCGACGACCCCGTCTCGCTTCGCGGACTGGTCCATCTCGCGCGCTCGACGGAGGTCATCTCTGACGCCGCCCTCGAAATCAGCGAGGGCGTGTTGCGCGGCCTCTCGACGCACCCGGTCGTCGCCGAGGCCGTCCGGGAGTCCGACGAGGTCATCGTGCGGGCGACGGTCGCGGCCGACAGCGACCTCGCCGAGACGACCATCGGCGCGGCCGCGGTCAAGACCGCAACCGGGATGCGCATCATCGCCATCCGCCGCGGGTCGGGCGAGAGCGACCGGACCGGGCGCGAGGGCGGCGACTGGGTGGTCTCGCCCGGCCCCGAGACGCCGCTACGGACCGGGGACGTACTCATCGCCAAGGGGACCCGCACCGGCGGCGAACGGCTCGTCGACCTCGCCGGCGAACAGTAGTTGTGAACACCGTTTCTGTATTCGTTCAGTCTCTGAAACGGCTGCGCAGTGCGTCTGCGAATTGACCACCAGCATCCGCGCGAGCGGAGCGAGTGCGGTTCACCGACGGCGAGGCGGAGGCCGAGCCGTCGGCCTTTTTCACCCACGTTTTTGCCGGGAGGGTTCCCACAGCGAGCGGAGCGAGCGAGGAAACCCGACCGGGAAAAAGGTGGTCTGTATTGATCAGACAGATGCTAAGGCCCTGTGAATAGAATCGCCGTATTCACAACAACTGCTAACGCCGAGCCAGTCGGACCGCGGAGACGACCGTCAGCAGCGCCGTCAACAGCCCGCCGAGCGTCACGACGAGGACGAACGAGAGCGCCGCGTACAGCGGGGCCGGCCGCGCCGTCCCGGGCAGGACGAAGACGGCGACGACAGCGGCGGTCAGCAGGACCGCCGCGGTGAACCCGACTTTCGCGTTCCGTGGGACGTTCAGCGCCCGCACCATCGCCGCGCGGCCGCTCGGGCGGTCGGTCGCCGGCGTCTCGTCCCCTACAGAGTCGCTTCCGGACACGGCCGTCGGTAGGGCCGGCGGCGGCAAGACACCGTCGGTTCCGTCGTCGGAATCCGAACCAGTAAAGGCCCGCAAGCCGAACGGTGGGGCAATGGTTACCCTCGGTACGGCGAGTGCCGCCCCCGGCGAGGTCGACACCGGGCGGCTGGAAGTAGGCGAGACGCGCGACGGCAGTCCCGTCGGCCTCCCGGTCGCGGTGATAAACGGCGCTTCCGACGGCCGGACGCTGTACGTGCAGGCCGCGAGCGACGGCGACGAACTCAACGGCGTCGGCGTCGTCAGCCGGGTGGTCCCGCAACTGGACCCCGCGGAGCTCTCCGGGACGGTGCTGGTCTGTGGCATCGTCAACTACCACGCCTTTCAGGTCGCCCAACACCGCAATCCGGTCGACGACACGAAGATGAACCGGGCCTACCCCGGCGACGACACGGGCACGTCGAGCGAGCGCATCGCCGCCGCCACGTTCGACGCGGCCGTCAGCGCCGACCTCGTGCTCGACCTGCATCAGGGGTCGACCTCGCGGATGATAGACGAGGTCCGGGTCCGGTGTGGCACCCGCCACCGGCTCCACGACGAGTGTCTGGAACTGGCGAAGGTGTTCGGCTGCGGGCACATCCTCGACCAGAAGGGGCCGGACGGCCAACTCGCCCGGGCCGCTCCGGACGAGGGCGTCCCGACGGTCGACCCGGAACTGGGCGGCTGTGTCGGCTGGGACGAGTCCTCCATCCAGAACGGCGTCGACGGCGTGTTCAACGTCCTGCGGTACTACGGCTTCCTCGACGGGAGCCACAGCCCGCGGCCGCAGACTCGGGCGACGGGTTTCGAGCAGTACGGCACCTCCGTCGGCGGCCTCGTCGACTTCGAGGTCGCGCTAGGCGAGCGGGTCTCGCGCGGGCAGACGCTGTTTACCGTCACCGACGTCTTCGGCCGGGTGAAATCGGAGGTGACCGCCGACTCGCCGGGGCTGTTCTGGCGCGCCCGCCGCCTCCCGCAGGTCGCCACCGGCGAGTACGTCTGCTCGGTCGGCACCGACCTCGACACCTACTGACCGCCGTCTCGGAGGTACGCCGGCCACTCGGGCCGGGTCGTCGCGTCGTCCGTCTCGTCACTCTCGTCGTCGAAGGACACACCGTGAAGCGCACTGGTGCGGTTCATACGCGAACGGAAGCGCTCGGCACCGATGAGACGTGTCGGTCAGTTCTGCGGGGTTTAAAGGCTGTGACGGCCGGCGGCGACGGTGTGTAGTTTGGCCGTACCCGCTATCGAGAGGACGTCCAACAACCGGAAAACCGGTTTCGAAACACTGCGGTACCGGCCCGCCCGCACCGTTAACACCGGTGGGTGCGAACGCGGTGCCGTGCCCACCGTCACCGACACCCACATCGTCAACCGCGAGCGGGTCCAGCCGACCCACGCCAACAACTACGAGAGCGCCCACGGCGGCATCGTCATGAAGTGGATGGACGAGGTCGGCGCGATGTCGGCGATGCGGGCCGCCCGCGCGCCCTGCGTGACCGCCCAGATGTCCCGCGTCGACTTCGAGCGCCCCATCCCCATCGGCGACACTGCCCTCGTCGAGTCCTACGCCTACGCCACCGGCCGGACGAGCGTCCGCGTCCGCATCTCGGTCAGCCGCGAGGACCCCCGGTCGGGCGCGACGGAGGCGACGACCAGCGCCTACGCCGTCTTCGTCGCCATCGACGAGGGTGACCCGACGCCGGTCCCGGACCTGACGGCGGCGAGCGAGGAGAGCGAGCGACTACGCCAGCAGGCCCTCAACGCCGAACCCGAACGGGAGGGGTGAGCAGCGGCTGTCCGGTCGGTTCGGGGAGCGGCTGGGTCGCGCTCGTCGCCGACGCTCCGCGGTCGAGCCGTCGCAGAAAGAGCCTAGGCCGGAATTTGAATCCGGGGTCTCGTCCTTACCAAGGACGCGCTTTACCGAGGAGGCCTTCGGCCCTGAAAGCAGATACCTTTGCCGCAAACGCCCGCTTTGCGTGCTTCTTATCTCTCTATTAGCAACGCTACTTATAAAGAACTGGGTATTCGGCCCCGTATGCCGTCTGTGGACACCGGAAAACGACAACCGTGTTCGGGTGAGTGTTGCCGTACCCGTCACATCAGGATTGTGTGGGGTTCGAGTCATTCAGCTGAATGGCTCATTTCATCGAGCCGGGCAAAACGTGACGAGAGAACTCAGTCCTGTCGTTGGACGATATACAAGTGAACGAGCAATCCGAGGATGCCCAAGAACCCTAAGACGACACCACGGAGTTGCGGATTAGAGAACTCCCGCTTCTCCGAATCGGAATACACGTAGTACCCGACAGTCGGCCAAAATACGAGCAGGTACAGGCCGACGCGAATCAGCAGACCGTTGTACGCGGTCGAGAGACTCATCTCGTCCTCACCTCATCGACACGGGGAACCATATCGAGAATGTCAGTCAGGAGTTGAGAAATGTCTGCCGGCGTATATCCAACTATTTAGTCGTCGTCAGCGGTATACGCGCCGCCCCGACGCTTGATACGCGCGACGACGAGCCGCCCGTCGTCCTGCCGGAAGGTCACGGAGAGCCGAAACTCCCCGATGCGTATCTTCTTGTACGGGCTATTCTGGAGCGGCTCACCGTACTCGGATGGGTCGCGCCACGGCGAGGAGACGATTTCATCGAGCTTGTCGAGTATCCGGTCTTGGTCGGCGGGGGAGAGTCCGTCGAGGTCGTTTTCAGCCGTCAAGGAGAGTTCCCACGTCCACCCGTCGTCACTCATCGCTCGTGCCGAACCGCTCGCGGGCCTCCTCGGCGCTCGTCGTCCGTCCCTCGCGGATGTCCTCCTCGGCTTCGAGCAGGGCGACGAGTTCGTCGCGGTCGAACGTCGGGAACTCGACGGCGTCTCGAAGCGTGTACCGAATGAACTCGCTTCGGCTGTTGAACCCGCGTCCCTGCCACGTATCGTCTATCTGTTCGAGGAACGACTCGGTGAGTTTGAAATTCACCGTGGCGATGTCGTCCCCGCCGTCGTCATTCGTAGCTGCTTCAGACATATAGATGTAATATGCTAGTCTTACCAATAGTCGTTTCGGCGGAGGCTCACTCACCGCGTAACCGACGTGGATAGCCGCATCGAGGGGGCGTTCTATCACATTCCTGACTACGGTTCATCGTCCGTCCTGTGAGTGTGGATTGGCGAAATCCGGGGTCGCTTGAGGGGACGCATCCCCCGGTCGGTTTCGGGTCAACCCCGCCGCTGTCTGTGAGTTAGTCTGTGCGTCCTGATAGTTTAGCGAATCGCATTACGGCGAGGGAGGTCCTGTTTAGCGAGAGACGCGAATCGTGAATAGGTTTCGTTCAGACGAGTGTAGTCAGAAA
This sequence comes from Haloarcula sp. MBLA0138, assembly GCF_055632455.1. Lineage (NCBI taxonomy): Archaea > Methanobacteriati > Methanobacteriota > Halobacteria > Halobacteriales > Haloarculaceae > Haloarcula > Haloarcula sp. MBLA0138. The sequence continues at coordinate 2,466,059 of NZ_CM145746.1, forward strand.
AGTATGGTTACAAGGCGTGTACGGCAGAAAGAGCCTAGGCCGGAATTTGAATCCGGGGTCTCGTCCTTACCAAGGACGCGCTTTACCGCTAAGCTACCCAGGCACGCAGTACACCCTTGCCGGGATTTGTCTTTAGGCGTTTCGATTCCACGGCGGCGTGGCGGTCCGTGTCAGTGGTCGGCGGCGGCCTCGCTCTCGCCGGCGGGGCGGTCGGCGGCCGCTCGGGTCGCCAGCGCCTCGCCGACCTCCTCACGGAGTACGTCGGCGTTGGCGGGGAGGCCCTCGGCGGCCAGTTCGGCAGCGAACTCCCGCAGGGCCGGGGTCGGTCGACCGCCGGCGGCGGCGACGCCGGCGACCGCGGCGAGTTCACAGACGTCGCGTTCGAGCGCGGCAGGGAGGTCGTCGCCGGTCGTCCGGGCGACGGTCCGGTCGTGGCCGAACGAGCGGACGACGGCGACGGCGGCGTCGGCGGCCTCGGTCCGGGCAAGCAGGTAGAACCCGCGGGAGACGAGGATGTCGGCGATGAGGATGTCGAGGTCGGCGGTCTCGCGGTCGCCGCCGGTCGCCCACGGGTCCTCGCTGGTCAGCGAGCGAGTCAGCGCGAGGCCCTCGTAGATGAGTTGGACGCCGGCGGCCTGGTCGGCGACGCCGTCGCCGCGGTCGGCGGTGGGTTCGCGGACGGCGCTCGCACTCGCCAGCGTCAACACCCCGGGAGCCAGCGCTGCGTCGTCGAGGCGTGTGACGATACGGTCGCGGAGACGGGCAGGCTCGACGTCGTCGACCGCCGCCACCGCGGCTCGGCGGACTGCCGCCACTTCCTCCATTACCGCCACCTAGCGGCGGGAAGGGCAAAGACCTTTGGAAACGGCGGGGGAGGAGCGGAGCATGGTTTACACGACGGCGACGGGAGCGGTCCGGGAGGTCGTCTTCGACGCCCCCGAGCGGCGCAACGCGCTCACCCGCGGAGCCCTCCGAGACCTCGAAACAGCGGTGGCGGAGGCGACCGAACCCGTCCTCCTCCTGCGGGGCGAGGGCGCGGCGTTCTGTGCCGGCGCGGACCTCGACACCGTCCGGGGGCTGGACGCCGACGCCGCTCGGGCGTTCGCGGCGCTGGGCCAGCGGGTCGCGGGCACGCTCGCCGAGTACGACGGCGCGGTCGTCGCGGGCGTCGACGGGGCGGCCCGCGGCGGCGGCGTCGAACTGGCGCTGGCCTGTGACCTCCGGGTGGCGACGCCGTCGGCGACCTTCGCGGAGACGGGCGTCCGCCTCGGCCTGTTCGGCGCGTGGGGCGGGACCGTCCGCCTCCCGGCCGTCGTCGGCGAGGGCGCGGCGCTGGACCTCGCGCTGTCGGGCCGGACCGTCGACGCCGAGACGGCCCTGCGGATGGGGCTCGTCTCGCGGGTCGTCGACGACCCGCTCGCGGTGGCCGAGGAACTCGCCGCCGTCGACCACGCTGCCCTCCGGCGGGTGAAGGCGCTGGTCCGCGCGGACGTGGACCGGCAGGCCGCCGAAGAGCGCGAGCGCGAGGCCTTCGCCGCGCTCGTCGCCGACGCGGGGCCGTAGCGGCCCGGTTCCCCGCGCCGGACCGGTCGCTTGCAAACCGTTATTCCCCCGCGGGTCGAGGCTCCGGGAGATGGGACGGCGTCTCGAACTGTCGGGCGACCGGCTGCGTCTGGCCCTCTACGCGCTCCAACTGGTCGCGTTCGTCGCCGTCCTGCTCGTCGTGGCGCTGCCCGTCGGCGGTTCCGGCAGTGTCGCGCTGACGGGCCTGTTCGCGGCGCTGGTCGCGGCGACGGCGGTCGGCCTGTGGCGGCGGCGGACCGACGGCGACGGCGGGGTGCGTCCCGGAACGGCCGCGGACATCACGCACGACCCGTTCGCGGACCCGGGACAGGCGGCCAGAGACCGGTGGGAGAAGTCGGTTCGGCGGCTCCGGGACGGAGACGACGAGCGGGACTGAGCGCTGGCGGCCGTCGCCCTCGGCCGCCGGCGGGGTAGCGCCACCCGCGGTGCCCGGCAGTCGGGACGTTCAAGCCGGGGCGTCCCCTACGCGGCGTCGATGGTCGACTGCGACTACTGCGGCGCGTCGTTCGAGGGCGAGGCGGACTACCTCGACCACCTCGCCGACGCACACGAGGGGGAACTGGGCGCTATCGACGAGCGGCGGGTCGCCAACCGGACGAGCGACGACGGGGACGGACTCCCCCTGTCGCGGGTCGTGCTGGCGCTGGTAGTGGTCGGCGGCGGCGGGCTCGTCGCCGTCACCGTCCTCGGGTCGGGCGGCGGCGTCAGTCCGGACGGCATCGAGGCCGCGTCGCTGAACGCGACCGGCGACGCCGACCGCCTCGCCGGCGTGGAGTCGTTCCCGAGTCAGGGGACCCGACACGTCGCGGAAGGAACCGACATCGGCTACGAGCGCGTCCCGCCGCTGTCGGGCACCCACTACGCGTCGACGGTCGACCCCGGTTTCTACGACGCCGAGCAGCCGCTGGGGTCGCTGGTCCACACGCTCGAACACGGTGCGGTCGTGGTGTACTACGACCCCGCCGGCGTCTCGGACGCCGCGGAGACGAGCCTCCGGGAGTTCGGCGCGGTCCACACCGGGACGTGGCAGCCCTTCGTCGCCGTCCCCAACCCTAACGACGACCCCGAAGCGACCTACGTCGTGACCGCGTGGCGACACCGGCTGTATATGGACGACTACGACGCCCGGACCGTCCACGCGTTCGCCTCGCAGTTCCTCGGTCGCGGACCGGAGAATCCGGTTCGCTGAATCCGGTTCGCTGACCTCGCCCGCACGCGAACGGGGCGAGCCATCGCCGGCCCGCTCAGTACAACGGGTCCGGACCGGGGGGCATGTTGCGCTTGTGCTCGCTGGCCGCGTGCATCTCCCGGACCCGCTCGACGACTGCCTCGCTGACGCCGATGTGGTCGGCCGTCGCCGCCGCGGGGACGCCGCCGTCGATGTGGAGCGCGAGTACGGAGTCGAGCGTGTCGTAGTCGAGCCCCATCTCGTCGGCGTCCGTCTGGCCCGACCACATCTCGGCGCTGGCGGTCTTCTCGGCGAGGTCGTCGGGGACGCCGACGTGGGTGGCCAGCTGGCGGACCTGCTGTTTGTACAGCGGCGCGATGGGGTGGCAGTCGACCGCGCCGTCGCCGTACTTCGTGTAGTAGCCGATCTGTGCCTCGCTGCGGTTGCCGGTCCCCAAGACGAGCGCGTCCTCGTGGTTGGCGACCAGATAGTTCAGCACGGCCCGACAGCGCACCCGGAGGTTGCCGACGGCGAGTTGGTCGCCCGCGGCGTCGGGGTAGGCGTCGAGGACGGCGTCGACGATAGGGTTGATGGCGACCACGTCGTAGTCGATGCCCAGCAGTTCGTCGGCGACGCGCTCGGCGTCGCTCATGTTGGCCTCGCGGTTGACCTCGCTGGGCATCACCAGCCCGTGGACGGCGTCCCGACCCAGCGCCTCGACGGCGAGGTGAGAGGTGAGCGTGCTGTCGATGCCGCCCGAGAGGCCGATGACCGCCCGGTCGACGCCCGCGGCGTCGAGTTGGTCGGCGATGAACGCGGTGATGTGCTGCCGATACGCTTCGAGTTCCGCCTCGGAGAACCGGAGGTCGAGCGGGTCGGCCGCCCGAACGACGGAGTTCGCGTCTGCCATACGGAGTGGTCGGACGGCCGAAACTAATACTCACCCATCCCCGCGAGATTTCCGGACAGGCGTCCACTCGCGCCTGCCGTCGAAACGCTACGTTCAAGTGCGCCGGTCGTGGACCGTAGGAGTGAACGCGCCGGTGTCGAGCAGTTCCGGAGAACTGCGATGCGCGGCGCGAACGAAGTGAGCGCCGGTGGTCCAGTGGTAGGACATTGGCTTCCCAAGCCAATAGCCCGGGTTCAATTCCCGGCCGGCGCATCCTGCGACGAACCCGAAGAGCGGGTGCGCTGTCGAGGGAATCGAACCCTATCAGTCGCAGCCCGGGAAGCGAGCGGAGCGAGCGACCCGGAACGCCTGAGTCCGGTTCAATTCCCGGCCGGCGCATCCCGCGACGAGCGAGTGGCGCGGGCCTGTCGGGCGAATGGAGCCGACGGACCCCGAATCTTATTATGCGGCTATCACTAACTGGTTAGGAATGACAGAGCGAGTTCGCGTGCTGGTATGCGGGGGCGACGAGGAGCGGGTCGGGGAGACGGCGGCGGGACTGGAGCGGGCAGACGGGTCGCTGGACGTGGTCACGGCGGGGACGGACGTGTCGGCCGGCGAGGTCGGCCCGGTCGACTGCGTCGTCGCCCAGACGGCCGAGGTACCGGCCGTCGCGGCGGCCCTGCGCTCGGAGCGGGGGGCGCTCCCGGTGGTGGGCTTCGGGGCGGGCGACCCCGGTGTCGTCGCCAGCGCGCTCGACGACGGGGTGACCGACTACGTCCAGCGCGGGGCCGACCCGCAGTACGTCGTGTTGGCTCACCGCGTCCGCGACGCGGTGCCGGACAGTCGGCGCGTGGCCGCGGACGCCGCGACGGCCGCTACGGCGGAGTTCGACAGGTACGCCGAGGTCATCGGCGCGCTCGACGACGGCGTCTACGCGCTGGACGACGCCGGCCGGTTCGTGTTCGTCAACGAGGCGATGACGGAGCTGACGGGGTACGCGGCCGAGGAACTGCTTGGCGAACACACGAGCGTCATCAAGGACCGCGAGACCGTCGAGCGGGCCGAGGAGCGCCTCGCGGCGCTGCTCTCGGACGACGGCCCGGACGAGGTCGGGACGACGTTCGAACTGGAGTTGCGGACGCGGGACGGCGCGACCGTCCCCTGCGAGGACCACATGACGGTGCTGTTCGGCCCGGGCGGCGAGTTCCGCGGTTCGGCGGGAGTCATCCGCGACATCGCCGAGCGGCGGCGGCGCGAGGAGATGCTCGACAGCCTCCAAGAGACCTCGCGGGCGCTGATGCAGGCCCCGAGCCGGGAGGCGGTCGCCGACATCGTCGCCGGGGCCGCCGAGTCCGCGCTCGGACTCGACCTGAACGTCGTCCACCTCTACGACGCCGCCGAGCAGGTGTTGCGGCCCGCCGCGACGACCGAGGCGACGACCGATCGACTCGGCGAGCAGCCGGTGTACGGCCTCGACGAGGGCCGTCCCGGCACCGTCTTTGCCTCCGGTGAGCCGGTGAGCGACGGCGACCTCCCGGCGACGGCCGACGCGGGCGTCCGGTCGGCCATCTGCTACCCCGTCGGCGTCCACGGCACGCTCAGCGTCCTCTCGACCGAGGCCGACGCCTTCGACGACATCGACCGGCAGGTCGCGGCGCTGCTGGCGACCAACGCCGCGGCGGCGTGCAACCGGGCGAAGCGGGAACAGGAGGTCCGGGAGACCCGCGAGCGCATCGAGACCATCCTCGACCGCATCAACGGCCTCATCGAGAACACCGTCGAGGTGTTGGTCGAGGCGACGACCCGCGAGGCCGTCGAGGCCGGCGTCTGCGCGGAACTGGCCGCGGCGGACCCGTACGTCTTCGCGTGGCTGGGCCGCCCGGACGTGCGCGACGACAGCGTCGAGGCCCGCGAGTGGGCCGGCGAGGTCCCCCTCGACGTGGCCGAGACGACGCTTCCGATGGGCGGCGACGCACCGGCGGCGCGGGCGCTGCGGGACGGGCAGTCGGTCGTCGTCGAGGCGTTGGACGACATCGAGACCGAGTGGGCCGCGGACGCGCGGGCCGCCGGCATCGAGTCGCTGATGGCCGTGCCGCTGACCTACGGCGGGTCTAACTACGGCGTCCTGACGGTCTGTGCGGACCGCGCCGACGCCTTCGACAGCCGCGAGCGCGTCGTGTTGGAGGCGCTGGGCGAGGCCGTCGCCAACGCAGTCAACGCCATCGAGAGCGGGAAGATTCTCTCGGCCGACGAGGTTGTCGAACTGGAGTTCACCGTCGACGACCGCGACCTCCTGCTCAGCCGGGTGTCCGCGTCGACCGGCGCGACTCTGACCTCCGAGGAGGCGGTCACACAGGACGACGGCTCGCTCAGGCTGTACCTGACCGCCGAGGGGGCCGACAGCGAGGCGGTCCGGGAGGCGCTCGAATCGGAGGCGACGGTGCAGGCGGTCAGGCGCGTCGCCGAACACGAGGGGGCGGCGCTGTTCGACGTGACCGTCGGCGAGTCGCTCGTCTCGACGCTGGTCGACCACGGCGCGGTCCCGAAGGCCGTCGGCGGCGCGGACGGCGTCGCCCGCTACACCATCGAACTTCCCTACCAGACCGACGCCCGCGAGGTGTTCGGCCTCGTCGAGGAGACCTACGACGGCACCGACCTCGCGGGTTACCACGAACACGAGCGCCCGGTCCAGACCCGACAGGAGTTCCGCGCCTCGCTGTCCGAGCGGTTCACCGACCGCCAAGAGACGGCGCTGCGGACGGCCTTCCTCGGAGGGTTCTTCGAGTGGCCCCGCGAGGTCGACGGCGACGAACTCGCCGGCGCGATGGACATCTCGCGGCCGACCTACCACCAGCACCTCCGGGCCGCACAGCAGAAGGTTTTCGAGGAGCTTTTCGAAGGCTAGCGAGACGCCGAGCGCTAGCGAGGGGTCTCGGCGGAACGGCGAGCGACGGGCGCGAACGGAGTGAGCGGCCCTCGAAAGCGACGCGGTGACCGATGGGAACCGCGGAGCGAGGGATACTTGTCGGCCCCTCCCTTACCGGCGAGCGACAGATGGACGCCCCGCTGTGGACCGAGACCCACGCGCCGACGCTTTCGGACATCCCGCAGCCACGCGCCCGCGAACACCTGCAGGGGGCCGTCGAGGAGCCGATGAACCTGCTGGTCCACGGGCCGAAGGGGGCGGGTAAGACCGCCGGGGTTCGGGCGTTCGCCCGCGAGGTCCACCCCAACCCCGACGCGGACTTCACGGAAGTCAACGTCGCCGACGTCTTCGACATGACCAAAAAGGAGGTCGCCAACGACCCTCGGTTCGCGTCGTTCATCGACAGCAAGCGCCGGCGGGAGTCCTCCAAGACCGACCTCATCAACCACGTCCTCAAGGAGTCAGCCAGTTACTCGCCGGTGTCGGGGAGCTACAAGACGATTCTGCTGGACAACGCCGAGGGGATGCGCGAGGACTTCCAGCAGGCGCTCCGGCGAGTGATGGAGCAGTACTACGAGGCCACGCAGTTCGTCATCGCCACGCGCCAGCCCTCGGCGCTGATTCCGCCTATCCGGTCGCGGTGTTTCCCGGTCGTGATGCGTGCGCCGACCCACGAGGAGACCGTCGGCGTGTTGGGGGACGTGGTACAGGCCGAAGAGGTGCCCCACGACGACGACGGACTGGAGTACGTCGCCGGCTACGCCGAGGGGGACCTCCGGCGGGCCGTCCTCGCCGCGCAGGCGACCTACGAGGACCACGGCGAGGTGACGATGGACGCCGCCTACGAGGCGCTGGAGGCGCTGGAGGCCGACGACGCCGTCGAAGAGATGGTCGCCGCCGCCGAGGAAGGGCGCTTCACCGACGCCCGCTCGACGCTCGACGACCTGCTGATAGACGAGGGCTACGGGGCCGAGGACGTGCTGGAGGAGGTGCTCGAAGTCGCCCGCTCGCGGTACACCGGCGACCGACTGGCGGCGGTCCACCGGCTGGCCGGCGAGACGGACATGGCGCTGACAGAGGCCGCCAACGAGCGGATTCACCTCGCGCAGTTGCTCGCCGAGTTGGGTCGGCAGTGAGGCGGTCGCAGCGACCGGCAGACCCGCAAACGGCCGGTCCACGGCTTCGAAATCCTTTTACGCGCTTCGACGGGAGATATGAGCAACGAACCATGGACATCGACATCATCGCGGAAGACGAGAATCCGATGTTGCACCGGACGGACGTCCGATTCGAGGTCGTCCACGACGAGGCGACGCCGTCGCGGCTCTCCGTGCGGGACTCGCTGGCCGCCACGCTGAACAAGGACGCCGAGGAAGTCGTCATCCACGAACTCGACACGAAATTCGGCATGCGCAAGACCGTCGGCTACGCGAAGGTCTACGACAACCCCGAGTACGCCCGCGACGTGGAGCAAGAGCACATGCTCGAACGCAACAAGATCGTCGCCGACGGCGAGGAGGGCGAGGAGGCATAATGGCCCGCAACGAGTACTACGAGGACGGCGAACTGGCCCGCGAGAACTGCCCCCGCTGTGGCGATACGGTGCTTGCCGACCACGACGACCGCCAGCACTGCGGCAAGTGCGGCTACACCGAGTGGAAGTAAGGCGAGATGCGGATTCTCGGCATCGAAGGTACCGCGTGGGCAGCCAGCGCTGCGGTCTACGAGACGGCCGACCCGGCGCGTGCCGACGGCGACGACGTCTCAATCGAGACCGACGCCTACCAGCCCGATAGCGGCGGCATCCACCCCCGCGAGGCCGCCGAACACATGGGCGAGGCCGTCCCCGAAGTCGTCGAGACGGCGCTAGCCCACGCCCGGGAGCGAGCAGGGAGTGGCCCGCCCGTCGACGCCGTCGCCTTCTCTCGCGGGCCGGGGCTGGGGCCCTGTCTGCGCATCGTCGCCACCGCCGCGCGGGCCGTTTCCCAGCGCCTCGACGTGCCGCTGGTGGGCGTCAACCACATGGTCGCCCACCTCGAAGTCGGCCGGCACCGGTCTGGCTTCGCCTCGCCGGTGTGTCTGAACGCCTCCGGCGCGAACGCGCACGTCTTGGGCTACCGGAACGGGCGCTACCGCGTGCTCGGCGAGACGATGGACACCGGCGTCGGCAACGCCATCGACAAGTTCACCCGCCACGTCGGCTGGCAACACCCCGGCGGGCCGAAAGTCGAGGCCCGCGCCCGGGAGGGGGAGTACCACCCGCTGCCCTACGTCGTCAAGGGGATGGACTTCTCCTTCTCGGGCGTGATGTCAGCGGCCAAGCAGGCCGTCGACGACGGCGTCCCCGTCGAGAACGTCTGTCGCGGACTGGAAGAAACGGTGTTCGCCATGCTCACCGAGGTCAGCGAACGGGCGCTGTCGCTGACGGGGGCTGACGAACTCGTGTTGGGCGGGGGCGTCGGACAGAACCGCCGCCTACAGGGGATGCTCCGGGAGATGTGCGCCCAGCGCGGGGCCGACTTCTACGCCCCCGAGGACCGGTTCCTGCGGGACAATGCCGGCATGATAGCGATGCTCGGCGCGAAGATGTACGCCGCCGGCGACACGCTCCCCGTCGAGTCGTCGGGCATCGACTCGGACTTCCGGCCCGACGAGGTGGCGGTGACGTGGCGCGAGGGGGACGCGGGTCCCGCCGGCGCTGGCGAGCGGGGATCGTCCGCGACCGGCGACCGCTCCGGCCCGGACGGAGAGGCCGTACAGGGGGCCGAGGCGACTGTTTCCTTCGAGGGCGACCGAGTCGTGAAAGAGCGCGTCCCACGGACCTACCGGCACCCCGACCTTGACGAGCGGCTTCGCGTCGAGCGCACGAGACAGGAGGCCCGCCTCACCAGCGAGGCCCGGCGCAACGGCGTGCCGACGCCGCTGGTGTGGGACGTCGACCCCGCCGAGACCCGCATCGTCTTCCAGCGTGTCGGGGCGGCAGACTTGCGGGACGCCCTCGCCGAGCCGCGGGTCCGGGACGTGGGCCGTCACCTCGCGCGCATCCACGACGCCGGCTTCGTCCACGGGGACCCGACGACGCGAAACGTGCGGGTCGCCGGGACCGAGACGGCGGCCGAGCGAGCGAGCGCGTCGCCCGACACCTTCCTCATCGACTTCGGACTGGGCTACTACACGGACGACGCCGAGGACCACGCGATGGACCTCCACGTCCTCGCGCAGTCGCTGTCGGGCACCGCCGCCGACGCCGACCGGCTGGTGGCCGCCGCCGAGGCGGCCTACCGCGCGGAGAGCGGCCACGCCGACGCCGTCTTCGACAGCCTCGCCGCCATCGAGGGCCGCGGCCGGTACCGGTGACACCGGAATCTACACGGGCGGGCCGCCCGTCACCGTGGACGTGAACTACATCCTCTGGGCGCTGGTCGCGCTCGCGGGCTACACGCTGGTCCCGCCGCTGGTCAGTTACGCCACGGCCGACATCCCCAGCAACGTGGTGTTGGTCGTCAGCAACGGCATCCTCGTGGTCGCCGGCATCGGGCTGCTGGCCGTCTCCGACGTCTCGGTGACGCGCTATCTCACCCACGAGCGGGCGGTGTACATGTACGGGGCCGGCGCGGCGCTGACCGTCGGCATCGTGGCCTACTACCGGGCGCTGGCCGCGGGGCCGGTCAGCGTCGTCACGCCGGTCTTCGGGATGTTCCTCGCAACGAGTTCCCTCGTCGGTATCGTCGCGCTGGACGAACCACTGACGGCGCGGAAGGCGGCCGGCGTCGGCTTCGCGGTGCTGGCGGTGTATCTCACGTCCGTCGAGTGAGCGCGTGTGGTCACCGGTGGGGGTAGTGATAACTGACTTAACGACGGAATGAGTACGCGACGGTATGGTAGAGAAACCGCAGTCGGGGACCATCTTCGGCGTGCCGTACAACTTCGAGCGACCGAGTCTCAAGCGCCTCGTCTCCTCGTATTGGCAGCCCGGGGACGGGATGCTCGTCGAGAAGCCCTTCGGCGTCGGCTACACGCTGAACCTCGCCAACTGGCGCTCGTGGGTCGTCCTCGCAGTCGCGGGCGTGATGCTCTACCTCGACAGCGACGAGGCCGGTCCCCTCGACGAGGACGAGGAGGACGAACCGGTCGAGGTCGTCGTCGACTGAGGCCTCGTTTTCGACGGCTCTTTGCCGCTGGCCGGCCCCGAACCGCGTATGCTCAACTTCGTGACGACCAACCCCGGGAAGGTCCGGGAGGCGACGACGTACTTGGACGACGAGGTCGTCCAGTTCGACTTCGACTACCCCGAGATTCAGGCCGACGACCTCGGGGCGGTCGCCGCCGACGGTGCCCGGAGCGCCTACCGGGCGGCCGACGGGCCGGTCATCGTCGACGACGCGGGCCTGTTCGTCGACGCGTTCGACGGCTTCCCCGGGCCGTACTCCTCGTACGTCGAGGACACCGTCGGCGTCGAGGGGGTCTGGCGACTGACCGAACCCGAAAGCGACCACGGCGCGGCGTTCAAGACCGTCATCGCCTACTGTGACGGCGAGGGGTTCGCGGCCACGCCCGAACCGGTCGACCGGACTGAGCGCCGCGGCCCCGACCAGTCGGCCGCCGGGCGGCCCGCGGCGACCACCGACGAGCAGGTCCGGGGCGGCGACGACACGCTCCCGGTGAAGCTGTTCGAGGGGCGCGTCCCCGGTGAACTCGTCGCGCCCCGCGGGGACGGCGGCTTCGGCTTCGACCCCGTCTTCGAACACGACGGGACGACCTTCGCGGAGATGAGTACCGAGGAGAAAAACGCCGTCTCCCACCGCGGACGGGCGCTGTCGAAGTTCGCGGAGTGGTACGGTGAGCGATAGCGAAGCGGACGGCGACCCCGACGCGCCAGTCCCCGCGGTCCGGGACCGCGAGACGGCGCTGATAACGGGCGGTTCCGGTGGCATCGGCGCGGCGCTAGCCCGCGAGTTCGCCGCCCACGGCCACGACGTGGTACTGGTCGCCCGGCGCGAGGACCGCCTGCGGTCGCTCGCGGCCGACATCGAGGCCGCCCACGGCGTGACGGCGACGCCCATCGAGATGGACTTAGACCGGGCCGAGGCCGCCGAGACGCTCCACGGGATGGTCACCGAGCGTGGGCTGGACGTGGGAATACTCGTCAACAACGTCGGCGTGGGCACCTACGGCCCCTTCGCCGACAGCGACCTCGACGCCGAGCGCACCCAGTTGCGGCTGAACGTCGTCCTGCCGGTCGAACTGACCCGGCTGTTCCTCGACGGGTTCGCCGACGGCGGCGCGGTGTTGAACGTCGGTTCCGTCGCCGGCTTCCAGCCGGGACCGATGCTGTCGGGCTACTACGCCAGCAAGGCCTACGTCAACAGCTTCACCGAGGCGCTGGCCGAGGAACACCGCGACACGCCCGTCGACGTGACGCTCCTGTGTCCCGGCCCCGTCGACACCGAGTTCCAGTCCCGGGCCGGGATGGGCGACTCGGCGGTCGGGTCGCTCACGTCGAACGCGCCCGCGGCGGTCGCCGCCGCGGCCTACGAGGGACTGGCGGCCGGCGAGACCGTCGTGATTCCGAGCCGGTTGATGCGGGCGGTTGACCTGCTCGGGCGCGTGACCCCGCGGGCGCTCGTCCGGCGGGCGGCGGCGTGGGTCAACAGCGACCGGTAGTATCGAACGCGAAACGCGAGAGCGGAACGGCCCGCAGCGGTATCGGCTCGCCGTTTGGCCGGTGCACCTATTTTCAGTTCCCGAGAATAGCGGGTCCTATTGAAATAATGGACGACGAAAGTGTTCGGTATGACGACCGGTCCGCTCGCTCGGTACAAGGAACTGATACGCTGGTCCGTCGACGCCGTCGGCGTTGCCGGTTCCATCGAACGGAAGGTGTTGGCCGCCGTCGGCCTCCAGTTCGCCGCGGCGGTCGCGTTGACCGTCGTCGCGTTCGCGTTCTCGGGGACCGTCCAGTTGGTACTCACGGCGCTGCTTTTCGTCGGTGCCACCGTCGCCTTCGCTAACACCGTCTTCATCACCCGCGAGGACATCGTCGCGCCCATCGTCGAACTCGACGCGGCCGCCGAGCGTATCGCGGCCGGCGAGGTGGACGTGGCGGTGCCCGACAGCGAGCGCGACGACGAGGTGGCGCGCCTCGTGACCTCCTTCGGCGAGATGCAGGCCTCGCTGGCGACCGTCTCGGCCCAAGCCGACGCCTTGGCGCGACAGGAGTTCGATGCCGACGTACTCGACGAGGACGTGCCGGGTACGTTCGGGGACTCGCTGGACCGGATGGCCGCCAGCCTCGACGACTACACGACGGAGCTGCAGGCGATGACCGACGACCTCGAACGGCGCTCGCAGGCGCTTGGCGACCTCGTGACGGCCTTTGGCGACGCGGCCGAGCGCGCCAAGGACGGCGACCTCACGGCGACCATCGACGGCGACTTCGACGAGGTCGACGAGCAGTTCCAGCGGGTCGTCACCGACTACAACGACCTCGTGACGACGCTGGCCGAGACGGTCGGCGAGGTGACCGACTTCGCCGACGAGGTCGCGGAGTCCAGCGACCGGGTGAGCGAGAGCATGGCCCAGATAGACGACGCCAGCGACGAGATCGCCCGCTCGGTGCAGGAGATATCCGCGGGCGCGAGCCAGCAAGCAGAGCGCAACGACGCCGTCACCGACGAGATGGAGTCGCTGTCGGCCACCGTCGAGGAGATAGCGGCCACGGCCGACGACGCCGCGTCGACCGCCGAGCGAGCGGCCCAGCGGGGCCGCGAGGGCCGCGAGGAGGCCGCCACGGCCATCGACGAACTCGACGAGATGGAGCGCCGTATCGGCGACATCGCCGACGCGGTCGAGGGGTTGGCCGACCAGATAGCCGAGATAGACGACATCGTCGACGTCATCGGTGACATCGCCGAGCAGACGAACATGCTGGCGCTGAACGCCTCCATCGAGGCGGCCCGAGCGGACGACGACGGCGACGGGTTCGCCGTCGTCGCCGACGAGGTGAAGGCGCTGGCCGAGGAGACCCGCGACGCCGCCGAGGACGTCTCGGACCGAATCGCCAGCGTCCAACTCGAAGTCGCCGACACCGTCGAGGCAGTCGAGACCACCGACGAGCAGGTCGCCGACAGCGCCGCCACCATCGAGGGAGCGCTGCGGGACTTCGAGGGCGTCGTGGACGTGGTCGGCGAGGTCAACGACGCGATGCAGGAGATATCGGCGGCGACCGGCGAGCAGGCGACGACCACCGAGGGGGTCGTCGAGACCGTCGAGGAAGTGGCAGCGGTCAGCGAGGAGACCAGCGCGGAGGCCGAGTCCGCCGCGGCCGCCACGGAGGAACAGACCGCGACCATCTCGGAGGTCAGCGACGAACTGCGCTCGGTGGCCGAGCGGACCGACGACCTCACCGCGTTGCTGTCGCAGTTCGAGGTCGAGGGCGAGCGGTCGGCGGCCGACGCGACCGACCCGCTCGCGGCCTCGGCCGACGACTAATCCCGCGGGTCCCGGTCCGGGCCGGGGTAAGCGTCGTCGTGGCTGGCCTCGTACAGCGCGGCCGGGTCGAACAACCGAGCGAAGGCGTCGGGCGACCGGACGCTGACCCGCATGCGCCCTTGCAGGGTCGCGCCCGCCTCGGCGCTTCGCAGTTCCTCGTCGTAGGTCAACAGGTGGGCCGCGCCGCCGCGGTAGGCGCTCGCAAGCGCCGGGTGGTCGCCCGCAGGGTGAGCGACCGCCGTCCGGTCGCGCGCGATTCGCTCGCGCCAATCGGCCGCGAGGCCGGCATCCGCGAGGGCGGCGACGACCGCCTCGGCCTCGTCAAGCAGGCGGTCGCTGGCGACCAGCGTCGTCCACGAGTGCCGGCGGAGGTGGTCCAGCGCGGCCCGGGCGTGGTTGTCGCCGCCCGCGGCCGCCGACGGGCCACACAGCAGGTCCGCCGCCAACACGTCGGCGTCGGCGACGACGCGGGTGGGGTCACTCTCGGGCATCGTCACGGTGGGCGGCAAGCGTCTCGCGGACCCGCTCGACGGCGGTGTCGTACTGCCCGGCGCGCTCGAAGAGGTCGGCCCAGTCCATGCCCGCCCCGAGGGGGGCGACGGACAAAAAGCCGCGCCGTCTGCCGCGTGTCTGACGGGTATTTATTCCGGACGACCGCTTCGCCTCCACACGGGCGCGCATCGACGGCCTCAGTTCACTGTCACAGACAGTGCTCCCATCCTCCCGTGGCGCGCCCGGACACCGCAACCCTCTCCTCTCAGGCGTCGCCGCGCAGCGCCGCTCGGACAGCCTCGAGTTCGTCCGGCGTCGACATCACCGCGACGCTGTCGCCGGCGGCTATCTCGGTGCGTGGCAGCGGAATCGTCATCGGCTCGTGGGCACGGCCGTGGGCGTAGATGCGGGCGTCGCCGGGCAGTTCCACCTCGACGACGCGCTTGCCGACGAACGGCGACCCGTCGGGGACGGCGACGCTCGCCACCGAGAGCTGTTCGGTGAGGTCCGCCAAGACGTTGAAATCCCCGCCCAGCAGAGCCGTCTTCGCGCCGGCAGCGCCCAGCCGCTCGGGGTAGATTATCTCGTCCACGTCGGCGGCGTACTTCTCGTATATCTCCTCGCGGTAGTCCGCGTCGATGCGCAACACGGTCCGACAGCCGTGTTCTTTGGCTATCATGCAGGCCGTGAAGTTCGTGTTCAGGTCGCCGGTCAGCGCGCCGATGGCGTCGGCCGCGTCGATGTCGGCCTCCGCCAGGACCGCCTCCTCGCTGCCGTCGCCCCGGACGACGGTGAACCCGTCGTCTTCGGCCCGGTCGGCTTTGGCCTCGTCGCGCTCGACGACGACGAGGTCGTGGCCCTCGCTCTGGAGGATGCGGGCGGTCCGGATGCCGACGCGGCCGTACCCCACGATGACGAATCGCATGGCTGCCGGTACGACGCCCACCATTAAAAATGATAGCGTGTCACACACCCCGGGCGGGTCCGACACGCGTTTACCCGTCGACGGCCCACGACCGAGTGATGCGCGTGACGTTCCTCGGGACGAGCGGGGCCGTACCGACGACACAGCGGAACACCAGCGGCGTGTTCGTCAACCGGGACGGCGACTACCTCCTGTTCGACTGCGGCGAGGGAACCCAGCGCCAGATGATGCGCTTTGGCACCGGCTTCGGCGTCGACCACCTGTTCGTCACGCACCTGCACGGCGACCACGTGCTGGGGATTCCGGGGCTGCTCCAGACGTGGGACTTCAACGAGCGCGACCGGGCCGTCGCCGTCCACACGCCCGCCGGCACCCGCGGGAACGTCACCCAACTCATCGAGGCCAACGGGGCCACGCCCTCCTATCCGGTCCGCATCAACGAGGTGTCGGCCGGCGACACCGTGTTGGACCGCGACGAGTACGCGGTCAGGGCCGTCCGCACCGAACACCGCTGTGCGTCGGTGGGCTACGCCGTCGTCGAAGACGACCGGAAAGGGGAGTTCGACCGCGAGAAAGCCGAGGAGGAGTTGGGCATCCCGCCCGGCCCGAAGTACTCGAAGCTCCACCGGGGCGAACCGGTCGAACACGACGGCCGGACCGTCCGTCCCGAGGAGGTCGTCGGCCCGTCCCGCCCGGGCCGGACGCTGGTCTACACCGGCGACACGCTCCCGACCGACAGCGTCGTCGCGGCCGCCGCGGATGCCGACCTGCTGATTCACGACGCCACCTTCGCCGACGACCTCGCCGACCGCGCCGAGGCGACGGCCCACTCGACGGCTCGCGAGGCCGCCGGGGTGGCCGCCGAGGCCGGCGCGAAGCGGCTGGCGCTGACCCACGTCTCGACGCGGTACGCCGGCGGCGCGGACCGGCTGGCCAGCGAGGCCCGCGAGGCCTTCGACGGCGAGGTGTTCGTCGCCGAGGACGGGATGGAGCGGCGAGTCCCGTTCCCGGAGGCCTGAGCCGCGGCGTCGGCCGGAATAGTACGACATTTACCGCTGGCCGCGGTACCGCGACTATGACACACCGACTGGTCCACGTCGGACTCGGTGGGCAGGGCACCCACTGGGTCGAGAACGTCATCCCGCCGAACGTCGCGGCGGGTCGGGTCGAAGTCGCCGCCGCCGTCGACCGCGACCCCTCGCGGCTCGACCGCGCACGGGAGTCGCTGGGCGTCTCCGCGGACCGCTGTTACACCGACCTCGACGAGGCGCTGTCGGAGCGCGAGGCCGACTTCTGTACGGTCGTCACGCCGCCGGCCGCGCACGAACCGGTCGTCGACACCGCCTTGGCCCACGACTGTCACGTCCTCTCGGAGAAGCCCATCGCCGACACGCTGGAGGGGTCGGTCCGCATCGCCCGGAAGGTCCGCGAGTCCGACCGGAAGATGGGTATCACGATGAGTCACCGGTTCGACCAAGACAAGACGACGTTCCGGCGTGCCGTCGAGGCCGCCAGCCCCGTCGACTACCTCACCGGCCGCTTCACCGGCGACGTGCGCGAGCGGGGCCACTACTCCGACTACGTCCACGAGATGGACGACCTCCTCCTGCTCGACGGCGCGGTCCACCACCTCGACATCCTCGCGTCGCTGGTCGACGCCCCCTGCGAGCGGGTGTACGCCGAGACGTGGGTCCCCGACGGGGCCGACTACGAGGGCGACTGCACCGGGTTCGTGACGATGCACTTCGCCGACGGTACCCGCGCCCAGTACGAGGGGAGCTACGCCAACGCCGTCACGCTCAACGGCTGGAGCCACGAGCAGTTCCGCGCCGAGTGTCTGGAGGAGACCATCGAACTCGACAACCGCGAGGTGCTGCGCTACGAGCGCGAGGAGGACGACGTGCCCAAGTGGTCCGGCGTCGGCGAGGAGGCCGCCGAACGGGTTCCGCTGGCCGAGCGCCCCCAGTGGGAGAACGCGTGGCTCGTCGAGCAGTTCTGCGAGTGGCTCGACGGCGGCGAGCCGATGGCGACCCGCGTCGAGGAGATGGTCGAGTCGATGGCCATCGTCTTCGCGGCCATCCAGAGCAGCGAGACCGGCGAGGCCGTCGACGTGCAGGCGCTGTTGGACGAGGCCCGCGCGAACGCCTAGCTGTCGTCCCGCCCGCCGCGCTCGCCCGCAGCGCCCGAGACGACCACCTCGCCCCGCGGCTCGTACTCCATCTCGGTCCGGACCCGCGCCGCGACCGCGTCCCCCCACTCCCGCTCGACCAGATGCACCGCGAGGTCCAGCCCCGACGTGACGCCGCCGGCCGTGAGTACGTCGCCGTCGTCGACGACCCGGGCCTCGACGACCTCGGCGTCGGTCGCCCGGAGGTCGTCGAGCGCGCTACGGTGCGTGACCGCCGGCCGGCCGTCGAGGACGCCGGCCCGGGCCAGCGCCATCCCGCCGGTGCAGACGCCCGCCACCGTCGCGCCGCGGTCGTGGGCGTCGGCGACGGCGGCCGGCAGGTCACCACGCTCCGTCTCGGCGCGGACGCCGGCCCCGTCCCGGTCGTTCCACCCGCCGCCGGCGACGACCAGCAGGTCCGGCGTCACCTCGGCCAGCGGGCCGTCCGGTTCGACGCGGAGGCCGTGGCTCGCGGTCACTGACGGCGTCGCCCGCACCGACCGCAGCGTCACGTCCCACGACGCGCCGAAGCGCCCCGCGTTCTCGAACACCTCGTAGGGGCCGACGGCGTCCAGTTCGTCGAAGCCGTCGAAACAGACCACGGCAACCGTGTCCATAGCTCACGTGGACTCGCCGTCACGTTAAACCGACCGGTGACAGCCACCTGCCGTGAGAGAGGGGAACACACCGCCGGAGCGCTCTTTACCGTCGCCCGTCAGCCACCGCTATGGCCCGCCCGTTCCGCATCGTCGACGTGTTCGCTCGCGAGCGCTACGCCGGCAACCAACTCGCCGTCGTCACCGACGCCGCCGACATGACGACCGACGAGATGCAGGCCGTCGCCGCGGAGATGGACTACTCCGAGACGACGTTCGTCACCGGCCCGCCCGAAAACGGCGCGTGGCCGGTCCGCATCTTCACCCCCGCCGCCGAGATACCCTTCGCGGGCCACCCCACCCTCGGAACGGCGGCCGTGATTCGCCGCGAACTGGCCGACGGCACCCCGGAGACGGTGACGCTCGACCTCGAAGTCGGCGACGTGCCGGTGGAACACCGGGGGACGGGCGACGACGCGGCGCTCTGGATGACCCAGCAACCCCCCGCGTTCGGCGACGAACTCGCCCACGACGCGCTGGCCGACGTGCTCGGCCTGCCGGTCGACGCGCTCGATGCGGAGTGGCCGGTGCAGGTCGTCTCGACCGGGCTCCCGACGATAGTCGTCCCGCTGGCCGACCGCGACGCGCTGACGGCCGTCGACCTCGACCGCGGGGCCTACGACCGCGTCACCGGCGACCGCGAGGCCAAGAACGTGCTGGCCTTCTGTGCCGACCCCCGCGAGGCCGGCAGCGACCTCGCCGACCGCGTGTTCGCGCCGTTCTACGACGTGCCCGAGGACCCCGCGACCGGCTCCTCGAACGGCTGTCTCGCGGCCTACCTCGCCCGCCACGAGTACCTCGGCGGCCCGACCGTCGACGCCCGCGTCGAGCAGGGCTACGAGATGGGCCGCCCGTCGCTGTTGGGGCTCGCCGCCGACGCGACCGGCGACGACGTGACCGTCGAAGTCGGCGGACGCGTGGTCCCCGTCGCCCGCGGCGAGTTGGTGTAGGCGCTCGCGTTTCGAGGGTCGCTCACCCCGTTCGCGTCCCTCGCCACCTACCGCCGCGCTCGCGGGTCGTCCCTCCCCGCTCGCGTTTCGAGGGCCGCGCTTCGCGCGCCCCTCGCTACTCGTGCCCGTACACCGCCACCGGCTCGTAGGGCTCCTCCAGATACGCCACGTCGGCGGCCGAGAGGTCTATCTCCAGCGCCTCGACGGCCGCCTCCAGATGCTCGACGCTGGAGGTGCCGACGATGGGGGCGGTCACGGCGTCGTGTTGGAACTGCCACGCCAGCGCTATCTGGGCCATCGTCACGCCGTAGTCGGCGGCCAGTTCCTGCACGCGCTCGTTTATCTCCTCGCTGCCCGGCCCCTCGTGGTAGGGCACCTCCGCCGTCTCGGTCTCGTGGACGCCCCGCGTGGTCGCTTTGAACTCCTCGTGGGGGCGGGTGAGATAGCCCGCGCCGAGCGGACTCCACGGCATCGTCCCGACGTTCTCGCGGTCACAGAGCGGGTACATCTCCCGCTCCTCCTCGCGGTAGGTCAGGTGGTGGAGGTTCTGCATCGTCTCGAAGCGCGCGAGCCCCTCGCGGTCGCTGACGTGCAGCGCGCGCTGGAACTGGCGGGCCCACATCGACGACGCGCCGATGTGACGGACCTGCCCGCGCCGGACGGCGTCGTCGAGCGCCCGGAGCGTCGTCTCGATTGGCGTGTCGTAGTCCCAGCGGTGAATCTGGTAGAGGTCGACGGTGTCCATCCCCAGCCGGTCCAGCGAGTTCGCCAGTTCCTGCTCGACGGTCTTCCGGGAGAGGCCGGCGGCGTTGCGGTGGTCGCTCGCGCCGGGGAACCGGACCTTCGTGGCGACGACCTGCTCGTCGCGGTCGTAGTCGGCCAACACGCCGCCCAGTATCTCCTCGCTCTCGCCCGCGGAGTAGACGTTCGCGGTGTCGAAGAAGTTCACTCCGAGGTCGATAGCGCGCTCGATGAGGTCGCGGCTGGCCGCCCGGTCGAGCATCCACTCGCGGCCGCTCCCGAAGCTCATGCAGCCGAGACAGACCTTGCTCACCTCGATGCCGGTCGAACCCAGCGTCGTGTACTCCATAGCCGGAGGAGGAGCTACGGAGGCAAGAACCTACGGCCCGAGTGACGCGGGGAGCGCGGGACCGAGCGGAAATCGCGGGTCGGCGTCAGGCCGGGTGTTCGATGCCGAGTTCGTCGAGCAGGGCCTGTGCGGCCGCGGCTGACGACCCCGGACCGCGGGCTGTCAGGAGGTCGCCGTCGACCGTGACGCTGGTGTCGGCGTCGAGTTCGGCGTCCCAGTCGGCCCCGGCGGCTGTCACCTCGTCCTCGACCCAGTAGGGGAGCTTCTGGCCGTCGGGGAGCAGGTCGTTCTCGTCGACGATGCCCTCCTCCCACGCGTTGGGGAAGCCGGTCACCGAGCGCCCGTCGACGAGGAACTCGCCGTCGCCGTCGCGGGTGAACGCGAGGATGCCGACGGCGTGACAGACCACCAGCGCCTTGCCGTCGCCCGCGACCGCGTCCCGCAGGAGGGCGCGGGCGTGTGTGTCCTGATTCACGTCCCACTCGGTGCCGTGGCCGCCGGGGAACACGACCGCGTCGTGGCCGTCGGCGCTGGTCTCGGCGACCGGAATCGGGTCGTTGAGCCGGTCGTCGTTCTCGTGGACTTCGAGGACGCGGTCGGCGGTCTCCTCGCCGACGTTCTCGGGGTCGACCGAACGGTCGTCGACCACGGGCGGGTCGCCCGTCGGCGTCGCCACGGTCACGTCGAAGCCGGCGTCCGAAAGCGTCGTCAGCGGCTCGATACACTCCTCGCCCCAGTACCCGTACTCGCTGACTACGAACAGTGCGGATGGCATCACGGACCCGTTGCACCGCCACGCTGATAAGGGCTCACCCCCCGGCGGAAACGCTTAACGGGGTAGAGCGAGTACCGTACGTATATATCGGTCGCACACACAGGCGGGCGATACCCTTCTACAATGGCAGACATGGAAGAGAGCGTCTCCGGGTTCAAGACGCGCGGCGGTTGGGTCGACGTCGTCGAACACGGCGAACGCATCACGCAGGCGCTGAAGGACCTCGGAGCGAAGCGCGGCGTCGACGACGCCGCGCTCGCGGAGTTCGACGAGTGGCGGCCCAAGAGCCACGAGCGGCTGGACGAGGACGTCAACGAGAAGACCGCCGAGCAGGCCAGCGTCGACGAGGGACGGGGCGAGCAGGCGGGCAAGGACCCCGACGAGGACCTCCAGACGGCCGGCGAGAAGCTCACGGAGTCGTACGAGCGGCTCGACGACCCCGACGAGGCGATAGACAAGTGGGGCGAGTCCGTCGACTACGTCGCCCGCGCGGCCGACTCCGCCGGGCGCAAGGCGCTCCGGAGAGTCGAGGACGCCGTCTACCGGAACGTGATGACCCAGATAGCGCCGTACTACTTCGACAACGAACTCGTCAGCGCCAACCTCCAGCGCGTCGAGAGCGACGACCGCCCGGAGTACGTCTTCGAGATAAACGTCAACGACGACGACCTGAAACTGCGCGTCTCGAACAAACTGGCCGACTACGAGCAGTCCGTCGACCGCTGGCACGTCGACACCGAGAAGGTGACCGAGGCCGTCGAGGCCGCGGAGGGCGTCGAGGCGACAGAGCCGGGGGAAGAGACCGATGCGAAGACGAACTGAGCGAGGGCTCGGGCGAGCGGCAGCGTCTTCCAGCATCGCAGATGCGAAGACGAACTGAGCGAGGGCTCGGGCGAGCGGCAGCGTCTTCCAGCATCGCAGATGCGAAGACGAACTGAGCGAGGGTTCGGGCGAGCGGCAGCGTCTTCCAGCATCGCAGATGCGAAGACGAACTGAGCGAGGGCTCGGGCGAACGACGGGCTACGGCGAGGGGTCGCCGGCCGGGGCCGCGCGGTCGGACAGCCCCCGGAGCAACAGCGCGGCCGCGAGGGCCAGACAGACGCCGAGGCCGACGAAGGCGAGCCGGTAGCTGGCGACGGCGGCGAGCCAGCCCATGTACACCGGCCCGAGCGCGCCGACGCCGATGAACAGCGCCCGGGCGGCCCCGAGGTCAGCGCCGAGGTTGCCGTCGGGCGCGGCATCGAGCAGGAGCGCGTCGGCGACGGGGAAGACCGCCTTGTAGCCGAGGCCGTAGGCGGCGGTGGCGAGCGCGACCGCGAGGCGGGACTCGGCCAGCGCGACTGCCGCGAGCGCGCCGATGGCGAGCAGCATGCCGGCGGCACCGACCGCGCGCCGTGGGACGCGGTCCGAGAGCGTGCCGGCCAGCGGCTTGACGACGACGCCGACGGCGAACACCACCGCGAACAGCGCGGCCGCCACCGCCTCGGGGAACCCCTTGCCGTCGGCGAGATACGTCGGGAGGAAGTTCACCCACGCGCCGACGACGAAGTAAAACAGCGCGAACGACGCGAGCACCTCCCGCTGTGCCCGTGTGGTCGCCAGCCGGCGGACGGTGGCGACCAGTTCCACGTCCGTCCGCCCGAGCCGGTAGGGTTCGCGGTTCCAGCGGACGTAGGCGAGCGCGACGAGCGCCAGCACGGCCGCGAGCGGGGCGAACGGCGACTTCCAGCCGAGTTCGGGGACGGCCGTCAGCCCGACCAGCGCGAGTACCGCGCCGCCACCGGTCACGGCGACGCCGACGGCCGAGGCCAGCAGACCGCCCACGTCGGTCCCGGCGGCGTACAACCCCAGCGCCTGCCCCCGGCGCTCGACGAACAGGTCCGAGACCTGCGCCCGCGAGGGGACCGCGAACAGCCCCTTTCCGAACCCCAGCAGCAGCGTCGCGGCGACGAACAGCGCCACCGTCGTCGCCGTCGAGAGGAGGAGGAAGGCACCGGTCAGCGCCGCCAGTCCGGGCACGACCAGCGACGGGCGGGTGAAGCGGTCCGAGAGCCGGCCGCTAGGGAACTGCGTCAGCGCGTACACCGCCTGCAACGCCCCCAGCGCCAGTCCGGCCGTCACCGTCGTCACGCCGAGGTCGTCGATGACCGCGGGCAACACCGCCGGAAGCAGGAACCGACCCAGCTGGAGGAGCGCCCACGCCGCGCTCAGCGTCACCAACACCCGGCCGCCGTGGCCGCCCAGTAGCCGTTCGTCGCGCGCCGTCACTGTCGGCTCTCGACGGCCGAGCCGTTTAGGCGGCCGGGTTCCGGCACGGCCCGCCCGCATCCCGGCACCGCGGCGGGTCGGGACCGAACGGCGGACCGGGCGGCAAGTCGGAGCCGCACACCCCGAAGCGAGCGTCGGTCGAACGGTAGGCTCATTGCCGGGCCGGGCAAACGCCGGTGTAGATGGTAGCGACGACGCTCGTCGGAACGCTCCTCGTCGCGCTCGCGGCGAGCCTGTTCATGGCGTGGGCTATCGGCGCTGGCTCCTCAGGGTCGACCCCCTTTGCCCCCGCGGTCGGTGCCAACGCTATCTCGGTGATGCGGGCGGGCTTTCTCGTCGGCATCCTCGGCCTCGCCGGCGCGGTCCTGCAGGGCGCGAACGTCACCGAGACGGTCGGTAGCGGGCTGGTCGTCTTCCCCGCGGGCGGCGGGCTGTCGGCTGCGGCGGCCATCATCGCTCTGCTGACCGCGGCCGCGCTGGTCGCCGTCGGCATCTTCGCCGGCTACCCCATCGCGACGGCGTTCACCGTCACCGGCGCGGTCGTCGGCGTCGGGCTGGCGCTGGGCGGCCAGCCGGCGACGGCGAAGTACGTCGAGATCGTCTCGCTGTGGGTCGCAGTGCCGTTCGTCGGCGGCGGGATGGCCTACGCGACGGCCCGCCTCCTCCGGACCGAGCGCACCGAGGAGACGCGGCTGGTGCCCGCGCTGGCGGGGCTGGTCGGGGCCGTCCTCGCCAACGTCGAGTTCGTCCTGCTGGCCCCCGGCGACGAGCAAGCCTCCGTCGCCCGCGCCGTGGCCCGCGCCGCCGGCACGCCCCCGCTCCCGACGATAGCCGCCGTCACGCTGCTCTCGGTCGCCCTCGCCGCGGGGCTGTTGGCCCGCGACATCCGCGGGGACCCCGCCGCCGGCCAGCGCCACTTCCTGCTGGTGTTGGGCGGGCTGGTGGCGTTCTCCGCGGGCGGGAGTCAGGTCGGACTGGCGCTGGGGCCCCTGCTCCCCCTACTGGGCGAGGGGCCGCTGTCGGGGGTCCCCATCACCGGCGTACTCCTCTTCGGCGGCATCGGACTACTGGTCGGTTCGTGGACCGGCGCGCCGCGGATGATAAAGGCGCTCGCGCAGGACTACTCCTCGCTGGGGCCGCGGCGCTCCATCGCGGCGCTCATCCCCAGTTTCGTCATCGCACAGACCGCCGTCTTCTTCGGCATCCCCGTCTCGTTCAACGAGATAATCGTCTCGGCCATCATCGGGTCGGGCGCGGCCGCCGGCGACGGCGAACTGAGCCGCGGCAAGATGGTGAAGACCGTGCTGGCGTGGCTCGGGTCGCTGGCGCTGGCATTCGGGCTCAGCTACGGCCTGTTCACGGCCTTCGACGCCGTGACGTAGCCGTCACCGGCCCCAGACGAACCGGCCGACCGCGTCGTCGAGCGCCCCGGAGAGCCGTCCCATCCACGCCTCCGGCGAGGCGCGCTTCAGTTCCGTCTCGTCGACTTCGATGCGGTCCCCGTCGAAGGGGTCGGTGCCGCCCGTCTCGTCGACGGCGTCGACCACGACGGTCATCGAACACCGGCCACAAGCCTCGGTGTCTTTGGACATGATAGTTGTATCACGTTTGGCGGCCGCGACGGAAAAAGCTGCGGGCGCGGCATGCGGCGGTGTTTAGTTTAGCAGGAACCGGCTCGGAGAGCCAGAAAGCCCCGGGAGAGCGTTGCTCCCCCGAGCAGTCGGCGCTATGCGCCGACGACGCCCCTTTCAGTCCCGCCCGTAGTCGGGTAGCCAACTGGCAGTGGTGGGACTGAAAGGGGCCGCGTTCTCGACGAACCCCGACGACGCAAGCACGCGAAGCGCGCGCAGCGAGTCGCGGGAGTCGAGAACGCGGGGGCTTTCTGGCTGTTCGCAGTCTATCTCTCTTAACTAAACACTGCCCGACGTGCCGGCACCGACGGGCTTAAGCGGCCGGGTCGGCATCACCGTGATATGCGAACACGAGGCAGGGAACCGGAAGCCGGCGGCGGCGAGACGGCGGCGGACGACGGCCGCCGATGAGCGAGCGAACGGAGTCGGGGCCGGCCCACGAGGACGAGGACTGGGAGGACCCCGCCGGCGTGGACGCGGTGCCCAAGTCCGAACTGCCCGCCGAAATCGTCGAGGACGTGCCCGACTGGGAGTCCGACCCCTACCTCGACCGCGTCAGCGACCGGCTGATGTACAGCTACACGCTGGAGCGGGACCACCGGCTTCGCGGGGAGGTCTGGGACCTCCACGGGGAGATGCGGGTGCTGAATCAGAAGCAGTTCTTCCATCCGTCGCTGTCCTACGGCGACCACCGGTCCGAAGAGTACCTCTACGCCCGCCGTGTCGACCGCCCGACCGTCGAGGAGTTGGAGCGGTTGGTTGAACTGGGCCACGACCTCGCCGACGAGCGCGTCGAGGGCAACGAGGAACACTACCGGACCGACTTCACGTTCGTCCTCGTCGCCGACGAACTGCCCGACGCCGCGCGGGCCTACGTCGACGGCCAGCGCGAGCGCACGCTGTTGAAGTACGGCTACTACGGCCACTACGAGGTGAATCTCGCGGTCGCCGTCCCCGACGCGGAGACCGTCGTCGCCGGCGAGGCCGCCGACGTGAGCGAGGCGTTCGTCCTCTGGGAGGACGTGTCGACGCCCGACGAGGGGTTCCTTTCGCGGTTCGCCAAGCGCTTCTGGCGCTGACCGGCGGCCGCGTGATGACGACCCCCTTCGGCGCGGTCACGCGAGAGTCGGCCCGCGGCTGTCGGCGCGCGAAGCGGGGAGAAACAAGGGCGGACGCGGGTTCTCGTAGTGCGTCCCGTGTCGCCGGCAGGGCCGGCGGACGCCGGAACGGCTACGAACCCGTCTCAGTCGTCGCTCGGTTCCGCCGCGGCACCGCCGAAGCCCTCGCGGACTCTGGAGATGTTGTCGTAGCCTTTCTTGACCAAGGCCAAGGCCAGCCCGATGAGCGTCAACGCGAGGAGCGTCTGGACGACGGTCGCGAGCAGCGCGACGCCGCTGGCACCGCCTTGGATGATGCCCTGATAGATGTTGGTGTAGAAGGCCAGCCACGCCAGCCCGCAGGCGGTGATGACCACCATCACGGCCATCGGGACCCCGGTGGAGTACAGCTGCTTGCTCTCGTCCCAGTTGGCCAGCCAGACGGTGGCGGTCAGCAGGGCGAGCGCGGCCAGCAGCTGGTTCGCGCCGCCGAAGAGCGCCCACAGGACGACCCACTGGCCGGAGACGACCATCACGTAGGCCGCGACACACTGGATGACCGGGTTCGTGTAGCGACCGCGGCCGAGTTCGCCGAGCGTCGAGCGGAGGCCGCCGCCGACGTCCAGCCCGGACGAGGTCTCGCCGGCGGGTAGGCCGACGATCTCCTCCATCATGTACCGGCCGAGTCGGACGGCCGTGTCGGTGGAGGTCAGCAGGAAGCTCACGAGGACGAGCGCCATGAACGGCGCGCCGAAGGCCGTCGGGAGGCCGAGACTCGTGAGGATGATGCCGCCACCAGTAGCGAAGTTCGGGAGCGCCGCGCCGATGCCGCCGGCGGGGTCGGGGAAGCCGGCGACCGCGAGCGTCGACAGCGCGACGGCCGCGAGCAGCCCTTCACCGAGCATCCCGCCGTAGCCGATGAGGCGGGCGTCGCTCTCCTTGTTCAGTTGCTTGGCCGTGGTCCCCGAGGAGACCAGCGAGTGGAAGCCACTGATTGTCCCGCAGGCGATGGTGATGAACAGCAAGGGGAACAGCGGATACAGGCCCGCGCCCTCGACGCCCCAGAAGCCGTTGAACGCGCCGATGGAGCTGTCGATGGCGAGGGGCTGGCTGGACGTGCCCAGCAGCGTGCCGACGATGATGGCCAGCAGCGCGCCCCCGACGCCGGTGTACAGGAGGAACGACGAGAGGTAGTCGCGCGGCTGGAGCAACACCCACACCGGGAGCGCGCTCGCGATGGCCGCGTACAGCATGATGACCGGAATCCACGCGGCGGTGTTCCCGCCCAGCGCGCTCGCGCCGGGCACCCACGACCCGCTGCCGCCCAGCAGGACGATGACCGACAGGTCGGCCGTCCGCTCTGCCGTCGGCTGGAACAGCGCGATGGGGAACTGGATACCGGCGTAGACCCCGGCGAACACGCCGGCGACGAACAACACTGTCCCGGGGATGAAGGGGCCGTTGAACTGGTACAGGTAGACGCCGAAGACCAGCGCCAGCGCGATGTAGACCAGCGACGCCGTCACTACTTCGGGGTAGGCGTTGAACACGATGCCCACGACGAGCGCGAACACCGCGACGACGAGGATGATGGTCAGGAACGCGAACCACAGCAGCATGTTCTTGCCGCCCTCGCCGACGTACTCGCCGACGATGTACCCGATGGATTTGCCCTCGTGGCGGAGCGACCCGGACAGCGAGACGAAGTCGTGGACGCTGCCCATCAGCGGGTTGCCGATGGCGATCCACAGCAGCGCCGGCACCCAGCCCCATATCGCGCCGGCCGTGATGGGGCCGACGATGGGGGCCCCGCCCGCGATGCTGGAATAGTGATGCCCCAGCAACACCGGTTTCTTCGACGGGACGTACTCCTGCCCGTCCTCGTATTTATGCGCCGGTGTCTCGTTCGAGTCGTCCAGTTCGAGGAACCGCGTGAGATATTTCGAGTACCCCACGTACCCGACTGTGAATGTCACTAATACCGCCAGTACGATCCATATTACTTGTGTCATGGTATCCCACTACAGTATGACCACTGTCCATCAGAACCTTAATGGTTATTGTCCTTGGTAAAAGATTATTTACAGATTTCGAAGTCGACTACGCGGAGCCGATAGCCCCCCGAACGCCCGGTATCACACCGCCCGTATCGGTCGACTGATGGCTGTGCGTCAGATCCACACGACCGCTGTCTTCGGGTTCGCCACCGGGCGGGGTGGGGTTTCGTTCCGTCGTGGGCAACTCCGGTCAGACGAACGTGGGCGCTTCGGCGGCCGTCTCGATGTCGAGTTCGGCCGCCACCTCCGCCAGCAGGTCGCCTTTCACCTCGGCGGTCCGGCTCGCTATCTCGGCGACCAGCGGCGGGTCGAACGTCTCCCGGACTTCTGCGAGGCGCTCGCGCTCGGTCTCGACGCGCGCCCGGAGGTACCGCGCGCCGCGGCCGTCCTCGTCAGGGTCGGGTTCGGGCGTGAGTTTGTTGGCGACCAGCCCCCGCACCGCGAGGTCGTTGTCCCGCATCTCCGCGATGGCCCGGTCGGTCTCGTTGACCGACAGCTGGTCGGGGTTGAGGACGAAGAAGAAGGCAGCGTCCGAGCGCAACGCGCCGCCGGCGAACTCGAAGAACTCCTTGCGCTCGCGCAGGCGGGCCAACACCGGGTCCCCGTCCATC
Organism: Haloarcula sp. MBLA0138; assembly: GCF_055632455.1. Lineage (NCBI taxonomy): Archaea > Methanobacteriati > Methanobacteriota > Halobacteria > Halobacteriales > Haloarculaceae > Haloarcula > Haloarcula sp. MBLA0138. The sequence goes on from NZ_CM145746.1 coordinate 2,494,839, forward strand.
ACCCGCCGTGGCTCGTTGTTGCCGATGGCGGCCTTCTCGAAGAGGTCGATGCTCTTCTCGCGCTTGTGCATCAGCCGCTCTATCCACCCTTCGAGGAACTCCGGCAGGCCGAGTAAGCGAAGCGTACTCCCGGTCGGCGAGGTGTCGAACACCACCCGGTCGTACCCCTCGGCCTCGCGCATCACGTCGACGAACCGGTCGAACAGCGCCGCCTCGTAGGCCCCGGGCGTCTGGTGGGCCATCTCCAGTTGCTGGTTTATCTCGTTGACCATCGCCGCCGAGACCTGCTCGGAGAGGCCGTTTCGGATGTCGTTGAGGTGGCGCTGGACCTCCGTGTCGGGGTCTATCTCCATCGCGTCCAGCCCGTCGATACCGTCGACCGGACTGGGGTCGTCGCCGAAGTCCTGATCGAACACGTCCGAGACGGAGTGGGCGGGGTCGGTCGAGACGACCAGCGTTTCCAGCCCCGACCGGGCGGATTTCACGCCGTAGGCACAGGAGACGGTCGTCTTGCCGACCCCGCCTTTTCCGCCGAAGAAGACGAACGGTTCCATCAGAAGTGGTACTGCTGGCCCTTGCGCTCGATGTACGTGCCGCGGTCCCAGAGCCGCCGCTCCCACGCCTCGAAGGCGTCTTCGAGGTACGGCAGTAGCTCCGCGGTGTAGTACGACACTGGCGACGGGATGCCGAAGGCGTCCGGGAAACAGGCCAGCATGAACGCGTCCTCGGTGTCCTCGGCTTCTTTCTCTATCTTCTCGTAGGCTGGATGTGTTATCATCCCGTGGTAGAGCCCGCGCGCCCACTCCCGGAGGGCGCGGCGAAACCGTTCGATGCGGTCGGAGAGGTCCATGAGTCGTGTGTGCGCGGGTCACGGAGAAAAGCCTGTCGGGGACGCGACACGCCGACGGCGACTCCGCGGCCGTGTCCGGACCGCCACAGCCGGGGCCGGGTTCAAGTCCGTCGGCGGTCAACGGGAAGGCATGAGCGACGCGATTCCGGTCACTATCCTCTCGGGCAGTCTGGGCGCGGGCAAGACGACACTCCTGAACCACCTGCTCGAAACCGCCGGCGAGCGGGACATCGCCGTCCTCGTCAACGACATGGGGACGGTCAACGTCGACGCCGAACTGGTCGCCGAGAACTCCGAACTCGACGTGGACGGCGGCGTCGCGGAGCTGTCGAACGGCTGTATCTGCTGTGAGCTACAGGACGACTTGGAGACGGCCGTCGTCCGGCTGGCCCGGAACCGCGAGTTCGACGCCCTCGTCGTCGAGTCCTCGGGAATCTCCGAGCCGGGGCCGGTCGCGCGCCTCTTTACCACGGACTCCCGGGCGGCGGCGCTGTACCGCGTCGACGCGCTGGTGACGGTGCTGGACACGCCGCAGTTCCTCGACGCCTTCGCGGGCGGGACGCCCGAGCGCCGCGGCGAGGACGGCGACCGGCCGCTTTCGGACCTGCTGGTCGAGCAGGTCGAACTCGCCAACGTCGTCCTGCTGAACAAGGCCGACCTGTGTTCCCCGGCCGAACTCGACGAGGCCGCGGAACTGGTCGCGGCCCTCCAGCCCGACGCCGAGACGGTGCGGACGGAGTTCTCCCGGGTCGACCCCGACAGCCTGTTCGACCGGGGGCTGTTCGACCCCGACGGCGTCGACGACCTGCCGGGCTGGAAGCGCGCGCTGGACGGCGCGGGCCACGGGCACGGGGACGACGACCACAGCCACCCCGACGAGGTGTACGGCGTCTCCTCGTTCGTCTATCGGCAGCGACGGCCGTTACACCCCGAGCGCGTCGCCGCGCTCTACCGCGACCTCCCCGCGGACGTGGTCCGGTCGAAGGGGACGCTGTGGGTGGCCGGCAGCGACCTCCGCCAGGTCGTCGGACAGGCTGGCCCCTCGGTTCGAGTGGAAGCGCAGGGGCCGTGGATAGCCGCCCTCCCCGAGGTCGAGCGGGACCTCTACCGCTCGAACCGCCCCGACCTCGACTGGGACGACGACCACGGCGACCGCCGGACGGAACTGGTCCTCATCGGCACCGGCTACGACGAGGCGGCGCTGCGCGAGCGGCTGGACGACGCCCTCGTCACGGACGACGAGTGGGCGCGCGCGGAGGAACTGGCCGGCCCCTTCCCCGACGAACAGGGCGACGAAATCGTCCTCAGAGAACCCTAACAGGCGCAGTCCCGCCCCGTCGCCCGCTCGAAGCGCATCGCCTCGCCGCAGTCGGGACAGGTCGGCTCGCCCTCGGCGTCAACGTCGCGGACGCGGTTGTCGCAGTCGTCACACCAGTAGGCCCCCTTCGACCCGTCGTCGGGTTGGGCCTTCGCCGACGGCTCGGCGGTGAGCGCGTCCTTGACGCTGTCGATGAAGCTCATGTTCGTTGGTGATGGTTTCGGGTGCCTAACGGTGGCGCGAGTGTGTGCGAGTCGTACATATCCGGAGCGACGACAGCCGGGCGGCGACGGCCGTTCGGACGACGCCCCTCCCCGGTCGACGACGGGCACTCAGACGACCCGGTCGGTCAGCGCCTCCAGCGCGCGTTCGAGTTCGCCGCGGCGCTTCCACGCCGCGATGCGGTCGGCGAACGGCACCGGGAGGTTCAGCGAGACGGTCGAGCGCATCGTGAGCCGGGAACCGTTGTCCTCGGGCGCGACCGTCACCGTCGTCGAGAGGTGGTCGAACGGGCCGACCTCCCCGTCGGCGGTGTAGGAGAGGCCGTCCTCGCGCTCCTCGAACCGGAGCAGGACCGTCATGCCCGCGGCCGTGGCGCTGACGACGGTCCCCGCGTCGGACTCCGTGACGGCCGAGACAGTGAAGGTGCCCTCGGCGTCGACCACCGCCTCGGGCGAGAGGACGCGGTGGACGGCTTCGGGACGTGCGAGCACGAACTGCGAGACCTCGACCTCGCGCATATCTGCTCCACGGGGGCGGGGTACAAAACTCACCGCACTGGCGCGGGGCCCGCGCCGGCTCACACCACCAGCGGGACCGACAGCGCGAGCAACACGAGCGCAAGCGCCAGCGCGACGTAGACCAGCCGCTGGAACCGCAGGGCGGGCGCGACGGTCACTGACTGCGGGGTCGCGGTCCAAACCAGTCGGTGGTAGGCGACCGCCGACACCGCGACGGCGACGCTCCCCGAGAGGACGAGCGCGACGGGCAGGGACAGCCCGTAGGCCTGCCCGTACAGCGGCCCCGTCGAGAGCGTCAGCATGACCGTCAGCCCGGCGACGACGCAGAACGGCACCGGGTCGACGGCGTCGCCGTCTCGGTTCCGGACCTCCATGCCGGCTGTTGGGTCCGGCGTCGCAAAGAGCTAAGGGGGCCGCCCCACCTTCGACGGGTATGAGCGACGACGGGTTCGACGCCGGTGCGAGCGGGTCGCAGGGAGATCCACGGGTACTCATCGCGATGAACGTCGTCCTCTCGACGGTGTTCGCGGCGACGGTCCTCTGGGGACTGAGCGTCCTCGACCTCGCGGCGTTCACGCCGATAAACGTCGTGACCGCCGCCATCATCCTGTTCTCGCTGACCTACCTGCTGGTCCAGTCCTGACCGGGCCGCTCCGTCCGCAGCGCGGCCGATGCATCGAAGTGGCCCAGCGCCCGAATCAGCCGTCCTCGTAGGGGTGGGCGTCCTCGACGGCCGGCGCGCCGACGACGAACGCCCGCGCACCCTCGTCGGCGTCCTCGGGGACGAACGCCCGCTGGGGGCTGTCGGGTTCGACGACGAACGCCTCGTCGGCCCCGACCTCGACGGTCCCCTCCGGCGTCTCGACGTGGAGCGTCCCCGCGACCACGTAGAACACCTCTTCCTGCTCGTCGTGGTAGTGGTACGCCAGCGGAATCGCCTCGCCCGGCTCCGGCTCGTAGACGTGCGCCGAGAGCCGTTCCAGCCCGGCGACGCCGCTGATGGAGCGCTGTGTGCTCGGTCGGTCCGGTGTCGGCTCGACGTCCGCCACGTCGATATGGTGGTATCCCATACCCCACGCTGGGCGCGGGCGAACCTAAAACGTCGCTACTCGGGGGTCGCCTCGGCGTCGGTCTCGTCGGGGTCGCCGCCGGCGTCGTCGGCCTCCTCCTCCAAGCGGACGACGCGGGCTTTCATGATGCGGGTGTTCTCGACCTGTTCGACGCGGATTTCGACCCCGTCGTAGGTGATGACCTCGCCCTCCTCGACGAGGCGGCCCGCGCGGTTGAAGATGAAGCCGGCGATGGTCTCGAACTCCTCGCCCTCGGGGAGGTCCAGTTCCAGCGCCTCGTTGACCTCCTCGATGTTGACCTCGCCTTTGACCGTCACGGTGTCGTCGGCGACGTACTCGATGGGCTCCTCCTCCTCGCCTTCGAGTATCTCGCCGACGATCTCCTCGGTGAGGTCCTCCATCGTCACCAGCCCCTCGGTGGTCCCGAACTCGTCGATGACGATGACCATGTGCATGCGCTCGCGGCGCATCTCGGTCAGCAGGTCGTCGACGTTCTTGGACTCGGGGACGTGCAGCGTCGGCTCGATGAGCGCCTCCAGTTCGATGTGGTCGGGGACGGTCTCGCCGTAGTTGAGGTCCCGCACCATGTCCCGGAGGTGGACGACGCCGATGACGTTGTCCAGACTCCCCTCGTACACCGGGACGCGGGCGTGCCCGCTCTGGATGCACGTCTCCAAGGCCTCCTCGACCGGGGCGTCCTTGGCGACGGCGGTCATGTCCAGTCGCGGTGTCATGACCTCCTTGACGATGGTGTCGTTGAACCGCAGCGTGCGCTGGAGCATCTCGCGTTCCTCCTCGTCTAGGACGCCCTCGCGCTCGCCCGTCTCGATGATGTCCTGAATCTCCTCGCGGGTGACGTAGGAGGTCTCGATGGCCGAGCGCCCGCCGGTCACCTTGTTGACGACCCGGGTGAGGTAGTCGAACAGGAGGACGAGCGGCATCAGCGCTCGCTCGGCGAATTGCAGCGGCTTGGCGATTGTCAGCGCCCACGACTCGGTGTTCTCGACGGCGTAGCTCTTGGGGGCGCTCTCGCCGAACAGCAGGACCAGCGCCGTGGTTCCGAGCGTCGCGATGGCGACGGCCTGCCCCTGATTGCCGAGGTAGTAGGCCAACAGCCCCGTTGCGATGGAGGACATGGCGATGTTGACGAGGTTGTTGCCGACGAGAATCGTCACGAGCAGCCGATGGGGGTCGGCCTTCATCTCCTTGAGCGTCCCGGAGCCGGGGACGCCGTCTTCCACTAGCGCCTCCACGCGGTGGCTGGGCAGGGAGAACATCGCGATCTCCGAGGAGGAGAAAAACGCCGAGAGGAGTGTGAGCAGGACGATAACCCCGAAACCGAGCGCGAGGACTGCGCTCTCGGGGATGCCGACGCCACCGACCGTCACGGTCTGGAGCGTCGACACGGACGACTCGAACGGCACAGGTGGGTCGAGAGCCATCGACGTACGAAGTTGTGAAGGCCACGGATTAAGGCTTGTCATGGGGCGAAGCGCTTACACTTCTCTCGGGCGTATCCCGGTGCATGAGCGACCCCGACATCACGCTCTACCGACTGCAAGCGTGCCCGTACTGCGAGCGCGTCGTCCGAGCGCTCCAGAGCCACGGTCTCGACTACCGCTCGCGGTTCATCGAGCCGATGCACTCCGAGCGCGACGTGGTCAAGCGCATCTCCGGCAAGCGCAGCGTCCCCGCCATCGTCGACGAGAACACCGGCGTCACGATGTCCGAGAGCGCCAACATCGTCGAGTACATCGAGAACACCTACGGAGGGGCGGCCTGATGGACCTCGAGTTCGACGTCGTCTCGCTCGGCGAGGCCGACCACGTCGCGGAAGGCCAGCGCGCGCCGGAGTTCACGCGCCCGCTGGTGAACGACGAGTTCTGGGAGGACCGCTCGCTGTCGTCGGTCTGTGCGGAGAGCGACGACCCCGTCGTCCTCGTCTTCCACGCCATGGACGGCGCGTTCCCGGCGACGTACGTCTGGAACGAGATTCGGGACCGCGCGTGGCACGAGGACGCCACCGTCGTCGGCTGCTCCATCTCGACGCCGTACGCCCACAAGCGCCTGCTCGAAGAGCGCGACATCGAGGGCGACTACCGGCTGTTCTCCGACCCCAACAACGGGGTGGCCGCCGAGTACGGCATCGACATGGACCTAGACGGGATGGCCGGCCTCAGCGAGCCCCGGCCGGCGGTGTTCGTGCTGGACGACGACCGGACCGTCGAGTACGCGTGGGTCGCCGAGGAGTGGCCCGCGTTCCCGGACTACGACGCCGTCGCCGCCCAGTTGTGACGCGGGTCACGACCGACGCCGCCGTCGCCGCCGAGGCGGCGCGGGCCGGCAACCTCGTGGTCTACCCGACCGAGACGGTGTACGGACTGGGCGCGGACGCGCTCGACGCCGCCGCGGTCGAGCGGGTCTTCGAGGCGAAGGGACGGGCCGCGGACAAGCCCGTCTCGATGGCCGTCCCGGACGTGGCGACGGCCATCGAGCACACCCGCCCGACGGAGCGCGAACGGACGTTCATGCGCGAGTTCCTCCCCGGTCCGGTCACCGTCGTCGTCGAGCGCGGCCCCGATGTGCCGGACGCGCTGGTGGCCGGCGGCGAGCGGGTCGGTATCCGGGTACCCGACGCCCCCGTCGCGCTCGAACTGCTCGCGGTGGCGGGGCCGCTGACCGCGACCAGCGCCAACCGGTCGGGCAACCCCAGCGCCCGGACCGTCGCCGACCTCGATTCGGTGCGCGAGCGCGCGGCGGTCGTACTCGACGGCGGCGAGACGCCCGGCGGGACCGGCTCGACCGTCGTCGACGTGACCGCGGGGACGGTCCACCGCCGGGGCGCGGCCGCCGACGCCGTCCAGCGGTGGCTCGACGAGCGGGCCTGACTCACAGCAGCGACCGGAGCGAGCGGGTCCGCACACCGCAGTCCTCGCGGTACTCGCAGGGGGCACACTTCGCGTCGCTGTCGACCCGCGCCGGGGGCCCGTCGACGGCCGCCGCCGTCCGGAGCGCGTGCCGGTAGCGGCCGGTCCGGCGGGCCGTCACCCCGACGCGGCGGACGACGCCGTGGGCGGGGTACTCCGCGTAGGCGTGTTCGACCGCGCGCTCGCGCTCCCACGAGAGTGCCTTGGCGGCCGCCACCAACCGCACGCTCTGGGGCTCCCAGACGCCCTTCTCGGGGGGACTCCCGGCGAAGACCAGCGACGGGGCCGGGCCGTCGGCCGTCGCGGCGACCTTGTGGGCGACGCCAGCCGCGTCCTTGCCGGTGAGCCGGACGTTCCGGCCGGCGGGGTCGGCCAGCGCGTCCCACGCGTCGAGGCGGTCCCGCGCCGCCCGCAGTCGCTCCCGGACGGTCGTCGGGTCGGCCTCGATGGGGGCCGAGAGCAGCGCCGCGTCGTCGGTCAGCAGCCGCTCGTAGTCGAAGGCGAGCCGGCGGATGCGCCCCACCTCGTCGGGCACGTCCGGTGGGCCGTCCCGCCGGCGGTAGTAGAGCTTTCGCGGGCAGTACGCGACGGTTTCGAGGTCGCGGAACGTGTGGTCGGGCACGGGCTGGACTGGTCCCGGCACCGGTCAAAAACGTTCGCCGCCGCGGCCGGTCGCCGAGGGGCGGTCGATTCCGTGTGCGATGTCACAGCGTGTAAACGGCCCCGGGCTACATCGACACGTCGGCGTCGGAGTCCAGCGAGTCGATGTCCTCGGTGGCCTCGTCCAGTCCGTCCTCGCGGACGGCGGCGGTGTGGCGCGTTGCGAGGCCGGCGTCGGTCAGCGCGTCCTCGAACGCGCTGCGAAAGCGGTGGCTCACTCGCCGGGCCGCCGCCTGCGCCTCGACAACGCGGCGGTAGTCGGTCGCGGTGTCGACGCCGATATCGAACGCCTCGGCGAGTTCGACGGCCGTCGCCTCGTCCTCGACGACCATGCGGCGGAAGGCGGCCGCGTCGAACGGGCCGTCGTCGTCGGCGTCGCGCAGCAGGTGGAGGTCAAGGCGCGCCTCCCGGACCGACGCCGGGTCGACCCCGAGCGCATCGGCGATAGCCGCGTCGTCTTCCCCCTCGTAGAACCGTCTGACGACGGCCACGAGCGCGTCGTCGTCGAGGTCGGTGCGGAACGTGTACCGCTCGCGCATCCGCTCGATAACGTCGGTCAGTCGCGCCGCCACCCCGTCCTCGTCGACGCCCGCCAGCGACCCCCGCGAGTCGGCCTGCGACTCCGTGACCGTCCCCTCCTCGGAGACGTCCATGAAGATGTCACGGAGTTCTTCGGTCTTCTCGTCCATCGGGCCGGAGGGAAGCGGGGCCGCGGATATATATCTGTTGGACGGGCGAACGGTTGCGGACGAACGTCCGGAACGTCGGCCCGCCGCCCGCTGTGAGAACTCTCAACGTCGGCCGAGTTTCACGGGGACTGCGGCGGTTCGAGCTAATCTTTATGCGCCGTCGAGTTTATTGGTAACATATGTCACTCGCGCTCCAGACGACGACGCGGCCGACCTTCTGGCGCATCGGCCCCGTCGGGAAGGCGGTCTTCTACTATCTGGCTGCGCTGTCGCTGCTCGTCTTCCTGTACGGCGTCGTCGGGCGCGTGCGACGGTATGCACGGGGGAGCGACGACCCCGTCGACCGCCTCGACGACCTGCCGCGGCGGGTGGTGGCCGCCGCGGGGTTGGCGCTGTCGAACCGCAAGCAACTGGACCGCGACGCCGTGGCCGGCGTGATGCACGCCTTCGTCGTCTGGGGGTTTCTGACGCTGCTCATCGGGACGACGATACTGGGCATCGACATGGACATCTACCGACCGCTGACCGGCGAGTCGTTTTTCGTCGGGCGGTTCTACCTCTCGTACTCGTTCGTGATGGACGCGATGGGGCTGTTGTTCGTCGTCGGCGTCGGCGTGGCGCTGTGGCGGCGCTACGGCCGCCGGATGGAGCGGTTGCACGGCCGCCACACCGGCCGCGAGGACGACCTGTTTCTGGGCGCGCTGTTCGCGCTGGGCGTGGGCGGCTACCTCACCGAGGGCGTCCGCATCCTCGGCACGTCGACCGTGCGGGACGTGTCCTTCGAGACGGTGAGCTTCGTCGGCTGGTTCGTCAGGGACGCGCTCGTCGCCGCCGGCGTGACGCCGGCGCTGGCCGCCGAGGCCTACCCGGTCGTCTGGTGGAGCCACGCCCTGCTGGCGCTGTGGTTCGTCGCGTGGATACCGTACGCCAAGCCGTTCCACATGCTCTCGTCGTTCGCCAACCTCGTCGCCCGCGACGAGCGAGCGGGGGCGCGCCTGCCCGGGGTCCCGGCCGACGCCGCCCCCGAAGACATCGGGCCAAGCGAGATAGACGACTTCTCGTGGAAGCAGTTGCTCGACCACGACGCCTGCACGAACTGCGGCCGCTGTTCGTCGGTCTGTCCCGCGAGGGCTGCCGGCCGGCCGCTCGACCCCCGGAACGTGATTCTGGACCTGAAACGCTACCGCGAGGAGCGCGACGCCGGCGGCGAGGCCGTCCCCATCGTCGCGGACGGGGGCGGGGTCATCGACGCGCGGACGATGGAATCCTGCGTCTCCTGTCTGGCCTGCATGGACGCCTGCCCGGTCGACATCGAACACGTCACCCAGTTCACCGAACTGAACCGCCGGCTCACCGAGTCCGGGCAGATGGACGACCACGTGCAGGACGCGATGCTGAACGTCTTCCGGCACGGCAACAGCTTCGGCGAGCCCGAACGCGAGCGCCCGGCGTGGACCGAGGAACTGGAGTTCCCGGTGCCCGACGCCCGCGACGGGCCGGTCGAATACCTCTGGTACGTCGGCGACTACCCCAGCTACGACGAGCGAAACCAGCGGGTCGCGCGGGCGCTGGCCCGCGTCTTCGAGGCCGCCGGGGTCGACTACGGAGTCCTCTACGAGGCCGAGCGGACCGCCGGCAACGACGTGCGCCGGGTCGGCGAGGAGGGGCTCTACGAGACGCTCGTCGAGGACAACGCGGCCGCCATCGGGGCCTGCGAGTTCGAGACGCTGGTGACGACGGACCCCCACGCGTTCAACACGTTCCGCAACGAGTACCCCGAGTTCGAGGCCTGCGGGTGGGAGGGGGCGGAGGTGGCCCACTACACGCAGGTCGTCGCCGAACTGGCCGCGGCCGGCACGCTGGGGCTCTCGGGGACGGAACTGGACTACGCCGTCACCTACCACGACCCGTGTCACCTCGGGCGGTACAACGACGTGTTCGAGGCACCCCGCGAACTGGTCGATGCCACGGGGTGTGACCGGTACGAGATGCCGCGGAACCGCGCCGACGCCTTCTGCTGTGGCGGCGGCGGGGGCGGCCTCTGGACGGACTTCGACGACGACCCGAAACCCAGCGAGGAGCGCCTGCGCGAGGCGCTCGAAGATACCGACGCCGGCGACCGAATCGAGAAGTTCGTCGTCGCCTGCCCGATGTGCATGACGATGTACGAGGACGGTCGCAAGACCGGCGGCTACGAGGGCGACATCGAAGTCGTCGGACTGACCGAACTATTGGCCGAGGCGGTGGCTGCAGAGGGTTTGGGGCCTGACAACGGTTAATATCCGGCACTGCGTTAGAGAACCATGGCGGAAGACGGCGACCTGCTCTGTCACGCGATAAACACCCTCGACGACGTGTTCTACGTCTACGACAGCGACGGCTGTCTCCGGCACTGGAACGCCCGGCTCGGGGAGTTGTTCGACCTGCGCGACGACGAACTGGACGGTATGCGGCCGACGGAGTTTTTCGTCCCGGCCGACCGGCCCGCCATCGAGCGCGCCGTCGACGAGGTGTTCGAGACCGGGGAGACGGTCGTCGAGGCGTGGGCCGACACCACCGCCGGCCGAATCCGCTTCGAACTGACCGGCCGCCGCGTCACCGCGCCCGACGGGGCAGTCCTCGGACTCGCCGGCATCGGCCGCGACGTGACCGAGCGCCGCCAGCAGGAGTGGCACCTCGAACGCCAGAACGAGCGGCTGGCGGAGTTCGCCGACATCCTCGCCCACGACCTCCGGAACCCGCTCACGGCGGCGAGTGGCTACCTCGAACTGGCCCGGCAAAACGGCGGGGACGACCCGGACGCGCTCGCCGCCGTCGCCGACGCCCACGAGCGCGCCGAGCGCATCATCGAGGACGTGCGGACCGCGAGCAGCGACGGGACGCTGGCCCGCGACGTGACGACGGTCGACCTCGCGGCCGCCGCCAGCGAGGCGTGGGTCCTCCTCGCGACGGACGGCGCGGAACTCGACCGCCCGGCGACGCTCCCCGTCGAGGCCGACGAGCAGCGGCTCCGGCGGCTGCTGGAGAACCTGTTTCGCAACAGCGTCGAACACGGCCGGACCGACGGGCGGACGGGCCTCACCGTCCGCGTCGTCCCGACCGAGACCGGCTTCGCCGTCGAGGACGACGGGGTCGGCGTCGACCCGGCGGTCCGCGAGACGGTGTTCGACCCCGGCGTCTCCACGGCCCCCGACGGGACCGGCTTCGGCCTGTACATCGTCCGGACCATCGCCGAGGCCCACGGGTGGACGGTGACCGTCGGCGAGAGCGAGTCCGGCGGCGCGCGCTTCGCGTTCGACCTCCGGGCCGCCTAGGGCATCCCGCCCATGCCGAACGCCGCGAGGAGGTTCGAGACGATGCCGTAGACGACGAGGCCGAGGCCCGCGACGACCATGGCGAGGCCGGCCGCCAGCAGCAGGTTCTGCCACGCGACCAGCCCGATGCCGGCAAACAGGACGACGACGCCGGCGATACCGGCGAACCCGAGTCTGTCGAGCATGCCCGAGTTGGGCCGACCGGCGGAGGAAAGCCTGTCGGTCGGCGCTCAGTGGGCGAACTCGGTGTCGACGCCCTGTGCGGCGGCGACCATCTCCGAGACGGCCTCGCGGCGCTCCAGCAGCGCCATCGTGTTGCCCGCGAGGTCGAACCGCCCGCCCATCACGGCCGCCGACACGTCGAGTTCGTCCCGCAGCAGCTCCGTCCACGCCCCGTAGGGGCCACGCAGCGCGAAGTCGTAGTCCTCGCCGGTGTCGGTGGCGACGCCGGTACAGGCCCCGTCCTCGATGGTGACCCGGAACCGGACCGGCTCGCCCTCGTAGCGCCCGTCGGGGCGGATTTCGAACCGGAACACCGCGTCGAACCCCTCGGCGGCCGCCGCGAAGGCCGCGCGGTCGTTGATGCGGTCCCGCCACGCCCGCGCCCACTCGGTGGCGTCGTCGGGCAGCGTCAGTGTCATCGCTCCGTGGTTGCAGAGCCGCCCCCTTGTGCGTTGGCACTCCCGGCCGGGGCGAGCGCGGTGCGGGAGCGGGCCGACCGGACCACCGATGTTTAGACTGTCGGCGGCTTACATCGGGACATGTACGACCGGGTCGCCGACCTGTCGCTGACCGTCGCGGACTGTGCCTTCGACCTGCGCGAGCGGGCCACCTCCAGTGGATTCGACCGCGCGACCACGACCGTCGCGCTCTCGGGGGCCGGCGAGACCGGCCGTGGCGAGGACGTGACCTACACGAACGAGGCCCACCACGCGCTGGCCGACCACAGCGTCGACCTCGCGGGGGAGTACACGCTCGACTCCTTCTCGGCAGCGCTCGAAGACGCCGACCTCTGGCCCGACCCGCCCGACGAGGACCGCTTCTACCACTACCGGCGGTGGGCCTTCGAGAGCGCGGCGCTGGACCTCGCTCTGAAGCAGGCCGACACCAGTCTGGGGGCCGAACTCGGGCGCTCGTACGACCCCGTGACGTTCGTCGTCTCGACGCGACTGGGCGACGAGGACGAGGAGCCGACGACCGACCGGTTGGACGACCTGCTGGCGGTCCACGGCGACCTCGCGTTCAAACTCGACCCGACCCCGGAGTGGGACGAGTCGTTCGTGGCGTCGCTGACCGACTACGACGTGCGCGTCCTCGACCTGAAGGGGTTGTACGACACCGACGGCGTCGAGGTGACGGTCGATGCCGACTTCTACCGCCGCGTCGTCGACGGCCTGCCCGACGCGCTCGTCGAGGACCCGAACCTGACCGACGAGACGCGGCCGGTGTTCGACGGCCGCGAGGAGCGGGTCACGTGGGACGTACCGATAACCGGCGTCGAGAGCGTCGAGTCCCTGCCTTTCGAGCCCGAGTGGCTCAACATGAAGCCCTCGCGGTGTGGCACCGTCGAGTCCGTGCTGGAGACGGTCGCCCACTGCGAGCGCGAGGGCATCCGCCTGTACGGCGGCGGCCAGTTCGAACTCGGCGTCGGCCGCGACCACGTGCAGGCGCTGGCCTCGCTGTGTTACCCCGACGCGCCCAACGACGTGGCCCCGGGCGGGTACAACGACCCCGACCTCGCCGGCGACCTCCCGGCGAGCCCGCTCTCGCCGCCCGCGGACCCCCGCGGCGTCGGCGTCGGGTTCGACTAGCCCTTCGAACGTGAAGGCGCAGCTACAACTGACGGGGCGTGGTACCACTGGGCATGCGATGTCTCACCTGCGGCGAGCACATCGACGACGTGGTCGAGGCTCACGCCCGACGGGCCTGTCCGCGCTGTGACGCGCCGCTGTACGGCCAACCGGTCCGCTAGCGACGGGGGCGGTCGGCGCGTGCCGGCCTACTCGTCGGCGAGGTAGTCGTCCTGTACGGCGACCACGTCGGTCGAGTCCGCGCAGTCGGCGTACCGCGCCAGCGGCTCCGCGTTCAGTTCGAGGAACGTGTGGCCCCACGAGAACGTGTCGAGGAGTTCCTCGGCCTGTTCGCGCTCGCCGAGGATACACAGCGCGCCGGCGAAGGCCTCGGCAGTGTTGAGTTGGAACGCCGTCCCGTAGTTGATGGGGTTGCCCGCGACGAGGAAGGGCAGCGAGCGGTGAACCCCTTCGAGGTCGAACGCCTCGCGCTCGGCGGTCTCCCACGAGCAGTCGAGCGCCACCAGCCGCTCGTGGCGCGCGCCGTCGCCCGCCCGCGGCGCGTCGGCCGGCGAGAGCGCCCGCTCGGCGAAGGGGTTGAGGACGATACCCGGCGGCGTCGACCGGGTCGACCGGTGCAACTCGGCGCGGTCGAAGCGGGCGAGTCGCCGGGCGCTGCACTTCTCGGGGTCGTCGTCGCCCTCGTACCGGACGTGGAGTTCCACGCCGGCTCTACTGCGTGGGCCGGCAAAAGCGGCTCGCTCGCCGATTCGTGACAGACATCGTTAAGTGTCAGCGGCGAAAGATTAGGGTGTGATAGACGAGGGGACGGCGGCACCGGCGTTCGAACTGCCCGCGCTCGTCGACGGGGAGCGCCGGCGCGTCGGTCTCGGGGAGTTCCTCGGCGACGACGTGGTCGTCCTCGCGTTCTACCCGGCCGACTTCAACCCGGCCTGTGACGACACGTCGTGTGACCTCGGCGAGTTGGACCTGTTCACGATGCAGAAAGACGTGAGCGTCCTCGGGGTCAGCCCGGACTCCGTCTACAGCCACCGCCGGTTCGCGGCGGTCTACGACCTGCACGTCCCCCTGCTTGCCGACACGGATCACGAGGTGGCGACGCGGTACGGCGTCGACCGCGTCGACGACGTGGGCCAACACCTCACCGAGCGGGCCGTCGCCGTCGTCGACCACGACGGCGTCGTCCGCTACGCGTGGCACACGCCGGAGATGACCGAACTCCCGGACGTCGACGCTATCAAAGACGCCATCGCCGACACCGGGGGTGACGACACCGCCTTCTCGCGGTACCGGGTCGGCCACGCCCACTACACCGAGGGTCGGCGCGCGTTCACCGCGGCGATGGGCGGGTTCGAGGACTCGGAGTGGATGCTGGCCCAGAGCGACTTCCAGCGCGCCCGCGAGGAGTTCGAGGCGGCCGCCGCGGCGTTCGACACGGCGCTGCGGTTCGGCGACGACGAGTCGCTGGCGGTCGTCTACGAGGGCGCGAACGCGAAGGCCGACGCGCTGTGGCAGGCCGCCGACTGGCTGGCACAGGCCGCGAGCGCCTACTCCAGCGGGAGCGGCGGCGAGGGCCAGCGCCCCAGAGACGACGCCGAGGGGCCACTGGAGACCGCGCGGGGCTACCGGGAGCCCCCCGACCCCGACGGCGAGTGGCCCCCCGGTATCGACGACATGGCGACGCCCGCCGAACCGACCGAGACGGTGGTGCCGCGGGACGACCCCGACGACGCGGCGCTGGCGGTCGACATCGACGAGGCGGTCGCGGACACTGCGTCCCCGGCGGGGGCGGCAGGCGGCGAGCGGAACGGCGGGTCGGACGCCCCCGAGGCATCGTCCGACGACGCCGCCGGGCAGGGGTCGGCCGCCGACGGCGCGGACAACGCGACCGCGGCCGGAGAGATAGGCGACGACGAGATAGCGGAGATACAGGCCGAAATCGAGGCCAACGGCCCGGACGAGGAACCGCCGACCGAACGCGTCACCGAGGAGCCGACGGCGATGGTCGACGCGCCGCCCGACGGGGTCGGCCCCGACGGGGACGGTCGCGCCGAGAACGAGGGGACCGCCGACGGGGACGAGCCGTCGGCGGAGAACGGCCCGGACGACGCCACCGAAGACGGAGAACTGGAACTGACCGACCCGAACCGGGAGGGCGAGCGTGACGGGTGACAGCGGTCCGGCGGCACCCGGTGGAGCCGCGGAGCGTGCGCGGGCGTACTACCGCGCCATCGACGGCGACGACTACGACGCGCTCCGGGCCGTGCTGGCCGAGGGGTTCGTCCACGACCGGCCCGACCGGACAATCGAGGGCCGGGACCGGTTCGTCCGGTTCATGCGCGAGGAGCGGCCACAGACCGACACCGAACACCGCCTCGACGCCGTCTACGAGCGCGACGACGGCGAGGCGGCCGTCCGCGGCCGCCTCCTCGGGGCCGACGGCGCGGCGCTGTTTGGCTTCGTCGACGTGTTCTACGGCGAGACGGCCATCGAGCGCATCGAGACGTACACGGACTGAGCGAGCGGGCGGCGTGGGACGGCGTCAGGGCGGCTCGAACCGGACCCGACGGGCCAGTTGGTCCAGCAGACCCGCGGCGTAGGCCAGCACCGCCGCGGCGACGCCGTAGAGGAGCGCCCCCGGAACGAGCAGGCCGTAGAGGAGCGACGCGGCCACGAACAGCCACACCGGGCCGAGTCGGTCCCGCGGCTGGAGGTGTTCGAGCGACGGCTTCGGGTCGCCGCCGGTGGCGAGATACAGTTCGACCCCGGCCCCGAGCAGGTAGCCGGCCGCGACCAGCGCGAAGGCCGCGGTACCGACGGCGGTTTCGAGCGCCAGCGCGAACGGGACGAGCGCGAGCAGGGCCAGCGCCCGGAAGCGGTACCGTCGCGGGCCGCTGTCTTCGACGGCCATCTACTCCTTCTCGCCGGCCCCGACGGCGCTCTCGCCGACCGGCTCCGACCCCTCGATGGTCTCCTGCCCGCCCATGTACGGCCGCAGGGCCTCGGGGACGGTGACAGTGCCGTCGGCGTTCTGGTAGTACTCCATGAGGGCGACGAGCACGCGCGGGACCGCCAGCCCGGAGCCGTTGAGGGTGTGGAGGTACTCGGCGGACTCGTGGCGCTCGGGGCGGTAGCGCAGGCCGGCCCGGCGGGCCTGAAAGTCCTCGAAGTTCGACACCGAGGAGACTTCGAGCCAGCGCCCGCCCACGTCGGGGCCGTCTTCCATGTCGTCGCCGGGGGCCCACACCTCGATGTCGTACTTCTTGGCCTGCGTAAAGCCCATGTCGCCGGTACACATGTCGAGTACGCGGTAGGGCAGGTCGAGGCGGTCCAGTACCGCGGCAGCCTCTTCGAGCAGGCCCTCCATGCGGTCGTAGCTGTCGGCCGGGCGGACGAAGTTGACGAGTTCGACCTTGTGGAACTGGTGGACGCGGACGTAGCCGCGGGTCTCGGTACCGTGTTCGCCGGCCTCGCGCCGGAAGTTCGGCGAGAACGCCTGATGTTTGAGCGGGAGGTCGTCGTCCAGCAGAATCTCGTCGCGGTACATGTTCGTCACGGGAACCTCCGCGGTCGGCAGGAGCCAGAGGTCGTCGTCGTCGTAGTCGTCGTCCTGCCGCGCGCCGACGCGGTAGGCGTCCTCGGCGAACTTCGGCAGCTGTCCGGTGCCCCGCATCGACGCGGAGTTGACCGGGATGGGCGGGAGGACGTCCTCGTAGCCCTGCTCGCGGTGGACGTCGAGCATGAACTGGACGAGCGCGTGCTCCAGTCGCGCGCCCTCGCCCTTGACGAACTGGTAGCCGCCGCCGGCCACCTTCGCGCCCCGCTCGAAGTCCAGCACGTCCATCTCCTCGCCGAGGTCGTAGTGGGGGACCACCTCGTCGGGCAGGTCCCGCAGGTCGTCGAAACCCTCGCGGTAGCGCTCGACGTTGTCGGCCTCGCCGTCGCCGGTCGGCACCGACTCGTGAGGGACGTTCGGCAGCTCCAGCAGAGCCGCTTCGAGGTCGGCCTCCAGTTCCTCGGCGCGGTCCTCGACCGTCTGTAGCTCGTCTTTCAGCGCTTGGGAGCGTTCGATGGCCGCCTGTGCCTGCTCGTCCTCGCCGGCCTGTTTGAGCCGGCCGATCTCGCTCGACACCTCGTTGCGCTCCTGCCGGAGGCCGTCGCCCCGCGCCTTCAGTTCGCGCCACTCCTCGTCGATGGCGAGCACCTCGTCGAGGTCCACCCCCGTGACGCCCTTGCGCTCGATGGCGTCCCGCACCGTCTCGGGATGCTCCCGGACGAACTGTCTCGATAACATGCCCGCCGGTTCTCGACGCCGGGAATTAGACGTGTCGGTCCCGCCCGCGGCGCAACCGTTTTATCGCCGCCGGCCGCCGAGCCGGTATGGGAATCGGTGACGTGTCCGAGGTGACGACCGGCGACTGTCAGGACATCTACTACGTCGACACCGGGATGTACGAGGTCCCGGAGTACGGCTCGGTCTACGCCGTCGACGCCGAGCGGCCGGCGCTCGTCGACACGGGCATCGGCGCGGACCGCGAGACCGTCTTCGGACTGCTCGATGCGGTCGGTATCGCGCCGGCGGACCTCGATGTCATCGCGCTCACGCACGTCCACCTCGACCACGCGGGCGGGGCGGGCTACCTCGCCGCGGAGTGTCCGAACGCGACGGTGTACGTCCACGAACTCGGCACCCGGCACCTCGTCGACCCGGACCGGCTCTGGGAGGGGACCGCCGCGGCCGTCGGCGACCAGATTCAGTACTACGCGGAGCCCGAGCCCGTCCCCGAGGACCGCATCGTCGAACTGACCGACGGCGACGTGATAGACCTCGGCGACCACGCGCTCGAAGCCCACCACGCGCCCGGCCACGCACCCCATCAGGTCGCGTTCTACGACCCGGCCATCGACGGCGTGTTCGCCGGCGACGCGGCGGGGATATACTCGCCCGACGCCGACGCGGTCCGGGTCACCAGCCCGCCGGTGAACTTCGACCTCGAAGGGGCGCTCGAAGACGCGGCGATGTTGGAGGCGCTTGACCCGGAAACGATACTGTACGGCCACTTCGGGCCGGCCCCCGCAGACGGGAAACTCGACGAGTACGCCGACGTACTGGAGGCGTGGGTGACCGCCGTCGCCGAGAAGCGGGCGGAACTGGGCGACGACGAGGCCGTCGTCGAACACTTCGTCGAGACGGAGTCGACGCCGGACATCTGGGGCGAGCGGAAGGGCCGCGCCGAGATAGAGCTGAACGTCCGGGGCGTCCTCGTGGCGCTGGACCGGTCCTGACCCGAGCGAAACCGGGCCGCAGCGACGCGGCGAGTGAGTGCGTTTATACAGGGCGGACCCGTTCGCCCGGTAGATGGAGGAACAGCCGTGGCCGGCAGCTCCGGACTGCTGATTCCGCTCGTCGCCGGTATCATCGGGTTGGGCGTCGTCGCGCAGGTGCTCGCGGCTCGCCTGCGGGTTCCGAGTATCATCTTCTACCTGCTGGTCGGGGTCGCCATCGGCCAGCCCGGGCTCGGCATCGTCGGCAGCGACACCTTCGGCGGCGCGCTGTCGGCCATCGTCGGGCTGGCGGTCGCAATCATCGTCTTCGAGGGGGCCTACCACCTCCGGTTCGAGCGCATCCGCGAGGCCCCGACGGCGACGTTCCGGCTGGTAACCGTCGGCGCGGTCATCGCCCTCGTGGGCACCGCCGTCGCGGTCAAGCTGGCCTTCGGCGAGGCCGCGATGACGTGGAACCTCGCGTTCCTCATCGGAGCGCTGCTCGTCGCCACCGGCCCGACGGTCATCACGCCGATTCTGAACGTCGTCCCCGTCCGGGACCGGGTGGCGACGGCGCTGGAGACGGAAGGTATCGTCAACGACGTGACCGCCGCCATCCTCGCCGTCGTCGTCTTCGAGACGGTCAACCCCGGCGCGACCAGTCAGGGGCTGTTGCAGTCCTTTGCCCTCCGCTTGGGCACCGGCCTGCTGGTCGGACTGGTCGTGGCCGGCCTGCTGTACTACCTCCTGCAGTACATCGACCTCTCGCCGGGCGACGCCCCGAGGAACTCCCGGCTGCTGGTGCTGGCCGGGGCCTTGGTCGCCTACGCGGGGGCCAACACCATCGCCACGGAGGCCGGCGTCGCCGCGGCCGCGACGGCCGGCATCGCGCTCGGGAACATCGACCACCCCTACGAGGAGGACATCGAGGAGTTCAAAGGCGACATCACGCTGCTGGTGCTCTCGTTCGTCTTCATCGCGCTGGCGGCCCAACTGAGCCTCGGCGCGCTCGTGGACGTTGGGCTCTCCGGGCTGGTGGTCGTCCTCGCCGTCGCCCTTCTCATCCGGCCGCTATTGGTATTCGTCTCGACGGTCGGCGACCGCTTCACTCGCGCGGAGAAGCTGTTCGTCAGCTTCGTCGGCCCGCGGGGTATCATCCCCGCCTCCGTGGCGACGCTGTTCGCGGTCGAGTTGAACACCGTCGCGGAGGAGCTACGGACCGAGGCGGACGCGGCGAGCGGACAGGAGGCGGCCGAACTGGTGGCCCAAGCGGACCTGCTGACCACGCAGGCCGAGTTGCTGTTGGGGACGGTCTTTCTGGTCATCTTCGCCACCGCGCTGTTCGAAGGCGGTTTCGCGCGCTACCTCGCGGAAAAACTGGACGTGATACCAATGCGAGTCATCATCGTCGGCGGCGGTCAGGTGGGCCGAGCGCTCGCCGAACGCCTCGAAGACCGGGGCGAGAACGTCGTCATCATCGAGCAGGACGAACAGATAGTCGAACGCGCCCGCAACGACGGCTACGCCGTCGAGTGGGGCGACGGCACCGACACGGACGTGTTGCGCTCGGCGGGGTCGGAAAACGCCAAGACCGTCGTGGCCGCGACCGGCGACGACGACGTGAACCTGCTGGTCTCACAGCTCGCCAGCTCGAAGTTCGACGTCGACCGGGTCATCGCTCGGGCGAACAACCCGGACAACGTCGAGGCCTTCGAGGACCTCGGCGTGCGGACCATCTCCTCGGCGATGGCGACGGCGTGGGCCATCGACAACCAGATAGAGCGGCCCGCCATCGCCCACTGGATGACCGACGTTGGCCGGTCCGGCGACGTACAGGAGGTCGAGGTCACCAACCCCGACCTCGTCGGCAAGTCCGTCCGCGAGGTGGGGCCGATGCTGCCCGAGGCCTGCCTCGTCGCGCTGGTCAGCGGCGGCGACCGCGAGAACGCGGAGGTGCCGACGGCCGACTACGTCCTCGAAGAGGGCGACATGGTGACGCTGCTCGGCCGGCGCGAGTCGGTCCGTGAGGGGATGACACTGGTCGGCGCGGACTAGTCGAGTTCCTCGACGGCCGCCTCGTCGACGCCGTCGGTCCACGGCGACGCCTCGCCCTCGCCGTCAGTCTTGTACGTCCCGCGAGCGGTCGCCACGTGGCGGTCCGCGGCGTCGTAGACGTCGACATCGACGACGGCGACGCTCCCGCCCGAGCGGAGCACGTCGGCCGTCGCTCGGAGGTCGTCCGTGGCCGGCGCGAGGTAGTCCATCCGCATGTCCACCGTCGGCGAGACGCTGCCCGACAGCGAGACGACGGCCGCGCCGCCGACCGTGTCGGCCAGCGAGTACGTCACGCCGCCGTGGGCGACGGGCGTCGCGGGGTTCGAGGAGTGCTCGGCGTCGAGGGTGAGTCGGGCCTCCGCGTGTCCGTCGCCGACCGCGGTCATCTCGATGCCGAGGTGATCGACGAAGGGGATGTCGTTGAACAGCGACTGGAGACTCATGGGGCGACAGAGCGACTCGACGGCCATAAACGTCCGAGAACGCCCGGCAACGTGGAAGGTGTGGTCTCGCCGAGGCTGGCCGGCGTGGCGACTGCGCCGCCAAGGCCCGACGGCACCCCGAGCGATGCAGTAAAGGGCGTTCGTGTCCACGGACGAGCAAGATGGAATCGACAGTCGAGCAACTGACCCGGTTCGGCCTGTCCGAGACGGAGGCCCGGACCTATCTGACCGTGCTGGACCGGGGCAGCGCGACCGTCGCGGAGGTCGGCGACGCCGCCGACATCTCGACGGGGTACGTCTACGACCTCGTCGAGGACTTGGCGGCCCGCGGACTGGTCGTCGTCGACGACCACCGGACGCCGACGCAGGTGCGGGCCGTCGAACCCGAGGCGGCGATAGCGTCGATGACCGACTCGCTGGCGGACCTCGAAGACGACCTCACGCAGCGGTACGCCGGGAGCGACCCGGACTACCCCGCCGTCGAACTCGTCCGGGCCCGCCAAACCCTCTACCGGCGGCTGAAGGGACTCGTCGCGGACGCCGAGCGGGAGGTGTACATCTCCGCGCCGGCTCCCGCCGTCGAGCGACTCCGCAACACGCTGCGAACCGCCCGCGAGAACGGCGTCTTCGTCGCGGTGCTGGTCGGCGTCGGCGACGCCGAGGTGGCCGACCCCGACGCCCTCGCCGAGGCCACCCACGTCGTCCGGACGTGGGACGCCGCACCGGAAACCATCGCGTCCGTCGACGACGCGTCGTCGGTCACGAGCGACTCCTCGCTGCTGCACGGCGAACACCGCGACGGCGACTACGGACTCGTCCTCGAACACTCGCCGAAAAACGCCGGCGCGATTCTCTCGCAGTGGTTCAACTTCTGGGCCGCCGCCGAGCAGGTCGCCGCCGCCGACCCGCCGGCGCTCCCGCTGGAGGGCGTCCCGTTTCGCTACGGCGTCTTCGCCGCCGTCGCCAACGGGACCGACGACCTCGAAGCGACCGCCCACCTCTACCCCGAGCAGGGCGCGGAGACGGTGACCGGCACCGTCGCGGCGACGCGACAGAGCCTCCTCGAACCGGTCACCGCGGCGTTTCCGGTCGAGAACACCCTCGTCCTCGACACCGACGAGGGGGAGGTCACGGTCGGCGGCCCCGGAGCCTTCGTCGAGGACTACTCGGCGAGCGAACTCACGCTCCGGGAGCGGTGAGCACCGGCGGCCGCGCTCGCCCCCCGCGTCACCGCTCCGTGTCGCTTCGCTCGGTCCCGGTCGCACTCTCACCGCTCGGGGTAGGTCGGCCCGTCGAACCCGCCCCGCACCAGCGGCTCCCCGACCACCTTTTTCGCCCTCGGGTTTCCTCGCTCGCGGCGCTCGCTGCGGGAACCGCTCGGCGAAAAACGTGGGTGAAAACGCGGGACCGTCGCTTCGCTCGGTCCCGGTCGCACTCTCACCGCTCGGGGTAGGTCGGCCCGTCGAACCCGCCCCGCACCAGCGGCTTGGCGATGTGTCGCCGCGCCACCGGCGGAACCTCGTACCAGCCGGGTTCGAGGGCGCGCTCCAGCGGCACCTCGGCCTTCCCGTCGGCGCTGGTCCCGCAATCCCGACAGCGATACCCCTGCCCGCGGCCGGCCGAGGACATCGAGCGGTCGCAGTCCGGACAGGTCGGCGTGACACGCTCGGTGCGGACCAGTTCGCGGACGGCGAACTTCTCCAGTTTGAGCGTCCCGTCGCCGACCTCGCCACAGACCGTCACGCGGTCGCCGACCCGGAGCGCCCGCACGCGGTCGCGGAACCGCTTGGTCGGCTCGAAAGCGGCACAGTCCAGTTCGCCCGTCTCGTCGGCGACGGTCAGGAAGACGTGGCCGCCGGCCCGCGTCTCGGGTGCGGCGACCACCTCGCCGGTGACGCGGTAGGCGCTGTCGTCGGCGGTCGCCGCGACGGTCGCGTCCCGCAGGTGCACGTCGGTCCCCTGATTGGTGAGAAACGTCGCGCGCTCCGCGACCGGTTCGCTCTCGATGGCGTCGGCGACGGCCCGGCAGGCCCCGGGGTCGTCGCCGCGAATCCCGTAGAGGACCGGACAGGGCGTGCGGGGGACACAGACCGGGTAGCCGCTCTCGCGGTCGACGGTGTCCCACACCGCCGGGTAGCGCTCGTCGGCCGCCGCGCGCACGCTGTCGGCGTCGACCGCTCGCTCAGTCCCCCAGCGGTCGCGCTCGCGGTAAGCGATGTGTTCGTGGGTCCACTCGTCGAAGGCGGCCCACGCGCCGACGGCCGCCAGCGCGCCGACGACCCCGCGGCCGGTCCCCCGTTCGAGGCGGGCGAAGCCGGCGCGGTCGGCCAGCATCGTCGCCGTCGTCGGGTCCTGAATCTCCCGGACGGCGTCGCGTGCGAACGTGGCGACAGCCGCGGGGACGGCCTCGGGGTCGCGGTCGGCGACGACCGCGCCGGGGTTGGTGTCCGGGTCGTCGGTCTCGGCCATCGCCACGGCGTCGGCGGCGAGCGCGTAGGCCTCGTCGGCGTCGAGGTCGGTGTGGACCGCCAACGCGGCGTTCCCGCGGGTCTTGTGTTCGACAGCGGGATTGAGGCGGACGAGCAGCAGGCGCTCGACGGTCCCGCCGGCGTCGCGTATCGCCCCGGCCAGCCGCGCGGCGGCGTAGGTCGTACACATCCCGCGCTCGCGGGAGTCCGTATCGTCCAGTCCGACGACGGTCACGCTCGGCCGTAGCCCGGAGACGGGCAAATCGCTTTCGTCACGCGGGCTCCTCGGCCGGCGGGAGGACGTGGAGGCCGGCGTGGCTCTTGAAGACGGTGACCGTCTCGGCGTCGGTGTCGAGGTAGTCGGGTCGGGGGACCGTCCGGCTCTCGTAGGTCTCGGGGTCGAGCACCTGCACGGCGTGGGCGTCCTCGACAGCGACCAGCGTCGTCTCGGCGGCGTCCGCCCGGAAGCCGAGGCGGTCGGCGTCGGGGGCTCCCCCGTCCTCGAAACTCGCCTCGTAGGCCTCGCCGGTGGCCAGTCGGACCCCCTTGAGGTTGCCCTGCACCGAGCGCACGAGGACCGGGCCGTCGTCGTCGCCGGGGTCGATGACCTCGCCGGGGCGGTACCGGGGCAAGCGGACGGCGTAGGTCATCCGGTAGAGCTTCTGGCCGTCCTCGTCCTCGGAGACGAGGCGCTTGGAGTCGCTGTAGGACCCGCCCAGTTGCGCGGTGATGCGCTTGGCGATGCCGTGGCCCATCTGCGTCGTCGATATCTTCATGTCCAGCCCGTCGTCGACCCGCTTGGTCTCGGTGATGAAGGCGTTGCGGTCGCCCGTCGCTTCCCGGTCGGCGACGTACTCGCGGGCTATCTCCTCGGCGCGGTCGCGCTCCTCGTCGGTCGGTACCCGCTCGTCGGCCCGCACCTGTACGACGCTGGCGAAGGAACCGCCGGCTATCTTCCCGCAGCGCTTGCAGGTCTCCCGGGATATCTTCACCGGGACCGTGACGGACTCGGTGACCGGCGTCTCGCGGATGACTCCCGAGAAGTCCGCGTGCATCCGGATGGTGTTGCGGTCGACCTGCTCGGGCGCGACCTGCCACGCGACCGAGGTGGCGTCGACGTTGACGCCCAAGGCGTCGCTGACCTGCTCGACCGCCACGTCGGTGTAGTCGTCGGCCCCCACGTCGACCCACCGGTTCCCCTCGTGGACAGCGCCACAGCGCGAGCAGACCCGGACTTGGATGCGCTCGGGTGCGTCGACGAGGTCGTACTCCTCGAAGTAACAGGCGTCACAGAGCACGTCCGCGTCGCGACGGGCACCGCCGAGGTCCGGGCGCTCGCCGGGGCGGTCGCTGCGCTCGTCGCCGCAGCGCGGACAGAACTCGCCCGACCGTGTCATTGTGCCGTGATACCGGCCTCAGCCGGTTACGTATTGCGTTCTCGCCCCGCGGCGTCGCACGTCGACGAGTCGCTGCCGGCGGTCACAGGAGGCGCATCCGAGCGAACCGCTGGACGCGCCTGCCACACCCATAGTTGCGCATTTCGTTTTGTGAAAGAAGGAGTAGTAATAAATATCCGGGAGAGCTAACGATAGCTGGAAACCGGTCAGATACAATGAGTAATCAGGGGACTATCCTCGTTACCGGGGGATGTGGGTCGGTCGGTTCGGCGGTCGTAGAACGGCTGCTCGGTCGGGTGAATCCGCCGAGCGTCGTCGTCTTCGACAACGACGAGCGCGGGCTCTTCGAGTTCCAGACGACACTGGATACGGACGGAGCGCCCGTCGAGTTCGAACTCGGCGACGTTCGGGACAGGGACCGCCTCGCCGAGGTCGTCCGCGGGGCCGACCACGTCGTCCACGCCGCCGCGCGCAAACAGGTACCGTTCTGCGAACAACACCCGTACGAGAGCGTCCGGACGAACGTCGACGGGACGCGCAACGTCGTCGCGCTCGCGCGACGCCACGGCGTCGAGTCCGTGCTGACCGTCAGCACCGACAAGGCGACGAACCCGTCGTCGACGATGGGGGCGAGCAAACTGCTGGCCGAGCGCGTGACGCTCACCGCCGACGCCCGCGCCGACGCCGCCGGCACCGACTTCAGTTGTGTGCGCCTCGGCAACGTGATGGGGTCCTCGGGTTCGGTCGTCCCAGTGTTCCTCGAACAGGTGGCCGACGGCGGGCCGCTGACGCTCACCGACCGCCGGATGACGCGGTTCACCATCTCGCGGGCACGGGCCGCCGAGTTCATCGTCGACCACGTCGCCGCCCGCCCGAGTGGCGTCACCTACGTCCCGGACATGCCCCGGATGCGCATCGAGGAACTGGCCGAGGCGGTCCGGGAGGCCTACGGCGACCTCGCGCCCGGCACCGCCCCCGAAATCGAGGAGGTCGGCCGCCGGCCCGGCGAGCGCCTCCACGAACTGCTGGTCGGCCCGGACGAGGTCCACCGGACGGTCGCCCACGACGACCAGTACGTCGTCTACCCGCCAGCGGGCGACGGGACTGCCTCGCCGCCCGACGGGGAGGCCGGGCTCCTCCCAGAGGGCGGGCTCACATCGGACCTGCGGCCGTTCATGGGTCGGGAGGCGATTCTCTCGCTCGTCGAGACCAGCGACGCGCTCGACCAACGGGCCGCGGCCGACGCCGACACGGTCGTCGCGATGAGACACGATGGCTGAGTCGGCCGACCCGATACCGCTGTTTCGCGTCGACTGGAGCCCCGACGTGGTCCGCAACGCCGTCGCGTCGATAACGCGGGGGAGCCACTGGGCCAACGGCCCCTACGTCGACGAGTTCGAGTCGCTGCTAGCCGAGTCGGTGGGCGTCGACCACGCAGTCGCCGTCAACTCCGGGACGAGCGCGCTCGTCGCCGCGCTGCGGGCCTGTGGCGTGGGACCGGGCGACGAGGTCGTCGTGCCGTCGTTCACCTTCGTCGCCACCGCGAACGCGGTCGCGGCGGTCGGCGCGACGCCGGTGTTCGCCGAGATAGAGAACGAGCGCTACGGGCTGGACCCCGACGACGTGGCCGACCGCATCACCCCCTCGACGGCGGCCATCGTGCCGGTACACTACGCGGGCACCCCGTGTCGAATCCGCGAACTGCGCTCGCTCGCGGCCCGACACGACCTCCGTCTCGTCGAGGACGCCGCAGAGGCACAAGGCGCGACGGTCGCGGGGCGACCGGTCGGGACCTTCGGCGACGCGGGCGTCCTGAGCTTCTGTCAGAACAAGGTCGTCGCCACCGGCGAGGGCGGCGCGGTGGTGACCGACGACGACGCCCTCGCCGACCGCGTCCGCCGCCTGCGCTCGCACGGCCGCGCGACCGACGGCTACTTCGACAGCGCCGACGCCGGGGAGTACGTCTCGCTGGGTTACAACCTCCGGATGCCCGACGTGGTGGCGGGCATCGGCGTCGCACAGCTTCGCCGCCTCGACGACATCGTCCGCCGGCGACGGGCGGTCGCCGCCGACCTGACCGAGCGGCTCCGGCCGGTCGATGGCGTCCGGCCCCCGACCGAACCCGACGACTGTCGGAGCGTCTCGCAGCTCTACACCGTCCGGTTCGACCGGTCGGTCGACCGGGACGGCGTCGTCGACCGGCTTGCCGAGCGCGGCGTCGCGTCGAAGGTCTACTTCGACCCGGTCCACCTGACGCAGTACTACCGGAAGCGGGGCCACGCCGCCGGCGACCTCCCGCGGACGGAGTCGCTGTCCGAGCGGGTGCTCTCCCTGCCGATGTGTCCGGACCTCACGACCGACGAGCGCCAGCGCGTCGCCGCGGCGGTCGCCGACGCGGTCGAGGAGGAGCGATGCGCGCGGTGACGTACCACTACGTCCGGGGGCCGACAGCGCGTCCGCCGGCGGGCTACTACCACCTCGAAATCGAGGATTTCCGGGCACAACTGGACCACCTCCAGTCGACCCGCACCGTCCTGTCGGCCGCGGCGTCCCGGGCGGTGCTCCGGGGCGAGCGCGACCCGCCCGCCGACGCCGTCGTCCTGACGTTCGACGACGGGCTCGCGGACCACCACGAGTGGGTACTCCCGGAACTGCGCGAGCGCGGTCTCTGGGGCGTGTTCTTCGTACCGACGGCACCGCTGGTCTACGGCCGCCGCCTGCCGGTCCACCGTGTCCACGCGCTCGTCAGCGAGTACCCCGGGCCGGCGCTGCTGGCCGAACTCCGGCGGGTCGCGGCCGACGCGGGCGTCGACCTCGACGGCGAGCGCGCGGACATGTACCGGGGGCGCGACACCGACGACGCCGTGCGGCGGTTCAAACACCTCCTCAACCGGGTCGTCCCCGACGGCGACCGCTCGGGGCTGCTGGACCGACTCGAAGCCGCGTTCCCCCGAGCGAAGACGACCGTCGACGACCTCTATCTCTCGCGGGCGCAACTGCGCGATCTCGCTGACGCGGGGATGGGTATCGGAGCGCACAGCGTCACCCATCCGGTCCTGTCGGACCTCCGCGCGCGGGCACAGCACTGGGAGGTCGCGGCCTCGCGGCGGCACCTCCGGTCGCTGGTGGACGCGCCCGTCGACCTGTTCGCCTACCCCTACGGCGGCCCCGACTCCTACACCGAGGAGACGGTCGCGGCGGTGCGGGCCGCCGGGTTCGACGCCGCCTTCACCACCGTCGACGGGGGTGCCGCGGTGGCCGACGGCGACCCGCTGACGCTCCCGCGGCGCGACTGTACGGCCCTCGACCACGGAGCCAGCACCGCCTCGCTCCCGGCGGAGGGGTCGCCGTGACAGCCCCCGCCGACCCGTTCGCCCTCGATGGCGACGTGGCCGTGGTCACCGGCGGCGGCGGGCTGATAGGCGAGGCCGTCGCCGCGGCGCTGGCCGGACAGGGCGCGACGGTCGTCGTCGCGGACGTGGCCGACGGCGACGGGAGGCGGGTGGCGTCCGAACTCGACGAGCGCGGGTCCTTCGTCCCGGCGGACGTGACCGACGCGGACGAGGTGGACGCGCTCGTCCGGACCGTCACCGACCGCCACGGCCGCCTCGATACTCTCGTCAACTGCGCGTACCCCCGGACCGACGGCTACGGCCGGCGCTACGAGGACGTGACCGCCGACGACTGGTGGGCGAACGTCCGCGCGCACCTCGGGGCGTACTACCTCACCTCGCGGGCCGCCGCCGCGGTGATGCGCGACCAGTCCGACGGCGGCGTCGTGGTCAACCTCGGGTCGATATACGGCCGGCAAGCGCCCGATTTCACGCTGTACGAGGGGCTCTCGATGACTAGCCCCGTCGCGTACGCCGCCATCAAGGGCGGCGTGGCGAACCTGACGCGGTACCTCGCTTCGTATCTCGGCCCCGACGGCGTGCGCGCCAACGTCGTCAGTCCGGGCGGCGTCTTCGACGGCCACGACGAGCGGTTCGTCGAGCGCTACGAGCGCCGGACGGTGCTGGGCCGGATGGCCGCTCCCGAGGACGTGGCCGGCGCGGTCTGTTACCTCGTGAGCGACGCCGCGGCGTACGTCACCGGCCACGACCTCGTGGTCGACGGGGGGTGGACGATACAGTGACCGACGCGGTTCCGTGGCACCGACACGAGCGAGCGCCGCGCCCGTCCGGGAGGTGGGTCGGGGATGGCTGACGGCCCCGCCGTCGTCGCGCTCGTCCCGGCCCGGGGCGGGAGCAAGGGCGTCCCGCGGAAGAACGTCCGGGACCTCGGCGGGAAGCCGCTGCTCGCGTGGGCCGTCGAGACGGCGGCCGACACCGCGGCGGTCGACCGGACGGTCGTCTCGACGGACGACGACGAGATAGCCGCCGTCGCCCGCGAGTGGGGGGCGGCGGTCTCGGACCGGCCGGACCGGCTCGCCGCCGACAACTCGCTCGTGGCCGACACCATCCGGTACACCGTCGACGAACTCGCGGCCGCAGGCGACCCGCCCGACTACGTCGTCGTGCTCGAACCGACGACGCCGTTCCGGCGGCCGGCCGACGTGGAGGCGTGTCTGGCCGAACTAGTCGACACGCCGTACGACTCGGTGGCGACGGTCACCGAGGCGGAGACGAACCCCCACCGGGCGTGGCGCGTCGACGACGGGACACCCGAACCGTTCCTGCCCGAGGGGACGCCGTGGCAACCCCGCCAGTCCCTGCCCGACGCCTACCAGCTCAACGGCGCGGTGTACGCCTTCGAGACGACGGCCGTGACCGACGACGGCCCGAGCCTGTTGTTCGGCGAGTCGCGGGCGGTCGTGATGCCGCCCGAGCGGTCGCTCGACATCGACACCGAACTGGACTTCGCCGTCGCTGAGACGCTGCTGGAGGCCGACCGTGTCTGACATCGACGTTGGCGTCGTCGGCCTCTCGCCGGGCAACGGTCACCCCTACTCCTTCGCGGCCATCGTCAACGGCTACGACGACGCCGGCTTCCGGGCCAGCGACTGGGGCGTCGTCCACGACTACCTCGCCGAGCGCGACGCCTCGGAGTTCGGCTTCGACGGCGTCGCGGTCACCCACGCGTGGACCCAAGACCCCGCCGAGACCGACCGTCTGTGTCGGGCCGCACGGGTTCCGAACCGCAGCGAGTCGCTGGACGCGATGGCCGAGGCCGTCGACGCCGCGCTCCTCCTGCGGGACGACTACGGCCGCCACCGCGAGATGGCCGCGCCGTTTCTCGACCGGGGCGTCCCGACGTTCGTCGACAAGCCGCTGGCGCTGGCCCCCGAGGACGTGGCCGCCTTCGAGCCACACCTCCGGGACGGGACACTGATGTCCTGCTCGGGGATGCGCTTCGCCCGCGAACTCGACGGGCCGCGGGCCGGCCGCGGAGAGTACGGCACGGTGACGCTGGTCGACGGCGTCGTCCTCAACGACTGGGCGAGATACGGCGTCCACCTGCTCGACGCCGTCTTCGGGATGCTCGATGTCCGGCCGGTGGCGGTGACGGCCACCGGCGACGACCCGGCGACGGTGACGGTGACGACGACCGGTGACCCGACGGTCCGACTCGCGGCCCTCGGCGACGCTCCCGTCACTTTCGACGTGAGCGTCTACGGGACCGAAGGCGTCAGCCGCCACCGCCTGCGGGACAACTTCACCGCCTTCCGGCGGACGCTGTGGCGCTTCGTCGAGATGGTCCGGACCGGCGACCCCGCCGTCCCGCCGGCCGCGACGCTGGACGTGCTCCGGACCGTCACCGCCGGCCGGCGGGCGATGGCGCGGGACGAGACGGTCGCAGTCGACGACGTGGGCTTTTGACCCCCGTGCTATTTCTTTCACGCCGCAGAGTGTGATATATGGACGTGGTCTTTCTCGGCACGAACGACGCGGGCTTCGAGATATACGAGTGGCTCTGTGACCGGGACGGCGTCTCGGTGGCGGCGATGCTCACCGAGGCCGACCAACTCGACGCGGTGGCGCGTCTCGGCCCCGACGCCGTCGTCGCCTGCGGGTTCGAACACGTCGTCCCCCCGGACGTGCTAGCGGTACCCGACGAGGGCTGTCTGAACGTCCACCCCGGCCTCCTGCCCGAGACCCGCGGCTACAACCCCAACGTCTGGAGCATCGTCGAGGGCCGCCCGGCCGGCGTCACCGTCCACTACATGGACGAGGCCGTCGACACCGGCGACGTGGTGGCGACCCGCGAGGTGCCGACCACCTTCGCCGACACCGGCCGGGACCTCTACGAGCGCCTCGAACGGGCCTGCGTCGACCTGTTCACCGAGACGTGGCCGGCAATCGAGGCCGGGACCGTCGACCCGACGCCACAGGACGACGCCGACGCCGGGTGGCACACGCGGGCCGACTTCGAGGCGCTGTGCGAACTCGACCCCGCGTCAAAGCGCCCGGTCCGGGAGACGCTCGACCGCCTGCGCGCGCTGACCTTCCCGCCGTTCGACAACGCCTACGTCGACATCGATGGGGAGCGGTACTACCTCGAACTGTCGGTCACGCACGCCGACGACGCGGCCGCCGTCGACGGCGTCGGTCGGCTCGACGCCTACTGAGCGCCGTCTACCGGGTCGAGGGCCGGTCCCGGCTCGCCGCGCTCCCAGTCGGTCCCCGAGAGGTCCGGTCGGAGCGGGACGCGGTGGCCCAGCCAGAAGAACTCGCCCGTCGGCCCGTCGGCGTCCAGTTCGAGAAGGTACTCGGCGGTCGGGCGGGCCGCGGCGGGGTCAAGCGGCGCGTCGGGAGCCATCTCCGTCGCGCAGGGCCCGGGACTCATGAGATTTACCTTGACGTTCCGGCCGGCGTGTTCGCGGGCGGCCGTGACGGTGAGAGCGTTGAGCGCGGCCTTCGAGGCCGTGTACGCGCCGGCTCCCGGCGGGCAGTTCAGCGGCGCGCCGGAGGTGACGTTGACGACGCGGCCGAAGCCGTGCTCGCGCATCGCCGGGAGCAGTTCACGGAGAATCTGGACCGGCGCGAGGGCGTTGACCTGCATCGACTCCGCCAGCGCGGCGCGGTCGAGGTCGGTCACCTCGCCGCCGCGGTTGACCGCCGCGTTGTTGACGACGTAGGGGACGTGCCCGAACTCGGCCCGCAGGTCCCGGACCGTCCGCGCGACGGCGGCGGGGTCCGCGAGGTCGAGTTCGCGGGGCGTCACCAGCGGCTCGTCGGCGTACAGCGACGCCATGCGGTCGATACGGCGGGCCAGCGCGAGGACGCGGTACTCGCCGGCGAAGTGTTCGGCCAGCGAGCGACCGACGCCACTGCTCGCGCCGGTCACGAGCAGGAGTGGCGGTTCGGACATAATATCAGTATCCCGTGCGCGTACAAAACCCCACCGGCCGGCGTTCGACCCGTCAGCCACCGTTCGGGTCGACGCGGGCCGGCGCGAACGTACCGCCGACGCCGGCCCATTCCCGGTCGAGCAGCGCGGCCGCCGGTTCCTCGGGGCCGTCCGCGACCTGCACGCGGGTCAGTTCCAGCGTCCCCTCCCACGCCCCGACGACGAGGCGGTCGCCGGCGCGGCCCCGTATCTCTCCCGGGCGACAAAACGACGGCGTGCCGTCGGGCGGCGTGGCCCCCCAGACGGTGACGCGGCGGCCGGCCAGATAGCTGAACGCACCCGGGTAGGGGTGGCTCTGGCCCCGTATCCAATCGTACACCTCGCCGGGCGGCCGCCGCCAGTCGATGCGGCCCATCTCCGGGGTGCGTTCGGGCCACCACGTCGCGTCGGCGTCGTCCTGTGGCGTCCGCGGGACCTCGCCCGCAGCGAACCGCGGATACGTCTCGCGAATCAGGTCCCGACCCACCGCGACGACCTTTCGGTACAGCGTGGCGGCGTCGTCGGTCCGCGCGACGGCTATCGGGTGCTGGGCGACGAGGTCGCCGGCGTCAGCCGCCTCGGCGAGGTGGAACATCGACAGCGCGGTCTCGTCGAGGCCCCGTATCAGCGTCCACGCGATGGGTGCCCGGCCCCGACCGCGGGGGAGCGGCGCGGGGTGCATCCCCAGCGCCGCGACGCTGGGCACGTCAACGACGCGGCGTTCGACCAGCCGCGACCAGCCGACGACGTACAGGAGGTCCGGGTCGTATCCTCGCAGGCGCGCCACGGCGGCGTCGGTGTTGACCGAGTCGACTTCGTGCAGCGACGCGCCCGCCGCCGCGGCGACGGCGTCGAACTCGGTCTGGTCCGCGACCGACTCGTCGGGCGGTCGGGTGAAGACGGCCGCCACGTCCGCCCCGAGCCCGTCGAGTTCTTCGAGACAGGCCCGCCCGAGGTCGTTGTGACTGACGACGACGACTCGCATCGGTCGTCTCTCCGACCGGCGGCCGCATATATCTTTCTCATTTCCGGAGCAGGAATTAATCCGATGAGTCGGCCGCTCGAACAGCAGAGAATATGGGTGCCCCAGCCGTCCGTGGGACCGTGACCGACCGCAGAGAGTTTCTCACCGTCGTCGTCTCGGCTGCCACCGTCCTCGCCGGCGGCACCATGACCGGCGCGCTCGGGGACGGCGCGTACGGGGCCGACGGCTACGGGGAGGCGGGCTACGGGGAGTGAGCCCAGTCAGTAAGTGATTCGCTTCGTCAGGAGGCGGTCGGTCAGGTCGACCTCGGCCAGTCGGGCGACGATGCGCTCGGCCGCGCCGCCGTAGTCGTAGGGGTTCTCACAGTCGCGAGCGCGTGCCCGCAGAGCGTCGTCGGTCAGACACCGCCCGACGGCACGCTCGATGGCCGCCCGGTCGTGGGGGACCGAAAGCGTGTTGTCGGCCCGCTGGCGGCCGGCCTGTCGCGGCCCCACGTCGACGACCGGCAGGCCGAACGACGGGGCCTCGATGATACCGCTGCTGGAGTTGCCCACCAAGGCGTCGGCGGCGGCGAGCAGACCGAGGTAGTCCGCCCGCGGGAGGCTCTCGAAGGCGTGGAACCGGTCGGCGGCGGGATGGGCGTCGATGGCGTCTATCATCCGCCCGCCGCCGGCGTCGGCGTTGGGGTAGACGACGACCGTCTCGGCGTCGTGGGCGGCGGCGGCGTCCAGCGTCGCGGTCATCTGCTCGCCGGCCCGGTCGGGGGCTGTCGTCAGCGGGTGCTGGACACAGACCAGCAGCGGCGCGTCGGCATCGAAGCCGTACCGCTCGCGCAGTTCTGGGGCCGGTGTGACCGCCGCCGCGCGTATCTCGTCCAGTCCGGGCGCGCCGGCGACGGTGACCCGCCACGGCTCCTCGCCCAGCCGCTCGATTCGGTCGGCGCTCCGTTCTGAGACGGGAAAGTGGAGGTGCGCGAACTTCGTCAGGGCGTGTCTGATGCTGTCGTCGATGACCGCCCCCTGCATCGCGTCGCCGCCGTGAACGTGGGCGACGAGGACGTTCATGTGGGCCGCCGCGACGCCGCCGGCCAGCGCCTCTCCCCGGTCGCCCAACGCGAGTACCGCGTCGGGGTCGAGGTCGCCCAGCGCGTCGGCCATCCCGCCGAGGCCGACGCCCAGCGACTTCGCCATCGACCGGCCCGTGTCCCCGTCGAGTTGCATGTGGACCCGCCGGTCAACGTCGAAGCCGTCGTCCGTTATCTCCGTGACGGTCCGGCCGTGGCGCGCCGAGAGGTGCATCCCGGTGGCGACAACCGCGAGGTCCAGCGTGTCGTGGGCCTCGATGCGGCGCATCGTCCCCCGCAAGAGTCCGTACTCGGCGCGGGTGCCGGTGACGACGGCGACGGTCCGGGTCACGTGTCCCTCCGGTACGCACAGACCAGTTGGAACGCCTCGGCGGCGGCCATCCCGGCCTCCGTGCCCCGTGTCTCGGCCCGCGCCCTGAGCGCTCGCTCCGAGCGCGGATGGGGGTACGTTCGGCGCTCGCTCTCGTAGGCTCCGAAGGCCGCGACCTTCGCGTCGAGGTGGTCGCTCACGTCGACGTAGGTGGTCGGCTGGAACCGCTGGCGGTCGCCGCCGGCCCACCCCGTCGAGGAGGGCACCTCGTACGCCAACACCCGCTCGACGCCCGCGCCCGGGCGGGTCGCCACGCGGGTCGAGTCGGCCACGGCGGCGTGGTCCGCGTTCACGTCGTGGGGCGAGTGCGTGTAGACCACGTCCGGTTCGACCGCTTCGACCGCGTCCTCGACGACCGCGTTGACCTCAACGTGAGCGACGGTGTCGAGGCGCATGTCCGGCAGGTCGCCAAAGCGCACCGACGCGACGCCCAGTCGGTCGGCACAGGCCCGCGCCTCCGCGCGCTTCTGCTCGACCAGCGACGGGTCGTCGTACTGGGCGGTGGCCCCCTCGGTGACTATCAGCACCGTCACGTCGTGGCCCGCGGCGGCGTGGCGCGCCAGCGTGGCCCCCACACCGAGCACCTCGTCGTCCGGGTGGGCCGCGACGGCGAGGACCGACCGCGTCACGGGTCCACCCCCGCGACGTCGTCCGCCGTCACCGGGTCGCCCGGTTCGAGGTCCCGCTGGGCTCGCCGCCCGAGGACGGCCTCGTAGCGCGTCGGCGACAGCCCCTCGGCCGGCCTGCGGGGCGCGACGGCCGCTGCGGTCAGTTCCTCACCGGCCGCGACGGGGGCGGTCGCGTGCAGCCCCTTCCGGATGTGAGGTCGGTTCGCCAGTTCGGCCGCCGTGGGCGCTTTCGCGCCGTCACCACGGGCCGTGGCCGCCGTCCGCGCGAGCGAGACGGCGCGGTCGAGTTCGTCGGGTTCCAGCGACATCGCGTGGTCCGGCCCCGGCAGGGTCCGGTCGAGGGTGAAGTGCTTCTCGACCACGTCGGCCCCCGCGGCCACCGCCAGCGCCGGCGTCTCGACGGCCGTCGTGTGGTCCGAGTACCCCGCCCGGGCGTCGACGGCGTCGGCCAGCGTCCGTATCGCCGCGAGGTTCGCGTCCGCCGTCGGCGTGGGGTACGCCGACGTGCAGTGTAACACCGTCAGGTCGACGGCCGGGTTCGCTTCCCGGACGACGCGACACGCCGCCTCGACCTCGTCGAGCGTCCCCATGCCGGTACTGACGACCATCGGCCGGCCGAAGCCGGCGACGTGGGCCAACAGCGGGTGGTTGTCCAGTTCGCCCGAGCCGAGTTTCATCACCGGCACGCCCAGTTCGTCCAGCAGGTCGGCGCTCTCCGGGCCGAACGGCGTCGAGAGGAAGGCGACGCCTCGGTCCCGGCAGTACCGCGTCAGTTCGACGTGGCTCTCGCGGTCGAGTTCGTACCGCTCGAGCATCGCGCGCTGGGACTCGGTAGTCGCGCGCTCCGACTGGTAGTCGGCCTGTGGGGCGTCGGCCGTGACCAGTCGGTCGGCCCGGAACGTCTGGAACTTCACCGCGTCCGCGTCGGCCGCGACCGCCGCGTCGACGAGGTCCCGCGCCGCCGCGAGGTCGCCGTTGTGGTTCACTCCGGCCTCCGCGACCACGTAGACCGACGCGTCGTCCGCGACGGCCTCTCGATACCGCGCCACCCCACCTCTGTCGCTCCTGTCCATCAATTACTTTTTGTACAGTGTCTCATAAATAATCCCTCTTTCGACTAGAATTATGTGGTATCGAGTGGCGAGCGGTCGCCGACCCGGCGTCTTTATCCCACTACAGAACGGGTCGAAAGCAACGACGATGTTCCCGTGGGGCCACCTCGCCGCCGGCTATCTCGTCTACAGCGCGCTCTGTCGGACTGTCGCCGGCCACGCGCCCGACGGCCGCGGGACGCTCGCGCTTGCGGTCGGGACTCAGTTCCCGGACGCGCTCGACAAGCCGCTGGCGTACTGGCTCGAAATCACGCAGGGGCGGGCGATGGGTCACTCGCTGCTGTTGGCCGTCCCCCTGTCGGTGGCGGTGCTGGTCGCCGGCGACCGGTACGAGCGGCGGGGCCTCGCGGCCGCGTTCGTCGTCGGCCTGTCCTCGCACTTACTGGGCGACGCGGCGCTGGACCTGCTGAGACCGAGCGACTACGGCGTCTCCTACCTGTTGTGGCCGCTTCTCCCGTCGCCGGCCTACGGCGTCCGGAGCTTCGGCCACCACGTCGCGCAACTGGACGCCTTCGTCGACTATCTGTTCGCCCACCCCGCTCCCGCCGCCCTGTTGCACCAGTTCGCCCTCGAAGGGGTACTGGTCGTCGCCGTCGTCGCGCTCTGGGTGTCGGACGGGTGTCCGGGCGTCGCCGCCCTCCGCTGGTTCGTCCGGTCCGGCGTCGACGCGGTACGGTCCCGGGACTGAGCCGTCGACTGCGGTTCCCGAGTGCGGTCACTGCACAACCGCCGTCTGGCGGTCCCGCGACGACTCGTCCAGTAGTTCCCGGTACAGGTCCACGTGCATCTCGCCGACGTTCTCCCACGAGAACCGCTCCGCGAGCGCCGCGCTCGCCGCCCCCATCTGTTCGCGCCGCCGCCCGTCCGAGAGGACGCCGACGACGGCGTCGGCCAGCGCCGCCGGGTCCTCCGGTTCGACGGTGACGCCCGCACCGGACTCGCCGACCAGTTCCGGGAAGTCGCCGATAGCGGAGGTGACGACCGGCTTCCCGAAGGCGAACGCCGTCGACAGCGTCCCGCTGTGGCCGGTCTGCCACCCCTCCCTGTAGGGGAGCGCGACGAGTTGAGCGCGCTCGAACAGTGCGCCGACCTCGTCGTTCGGAACGAACTCGTCCCGGAGCGTGACGTGGTCCGCGTACTCCTCGAGGAGCGCGGCGCTCTCCGCGGAGACGCTCCCGTCGCCGGCTATCGTGAGGTGGAAGTCGTCGAGTTCGTCGACGATCCGCGGGACCGCGCGGACGAGGATTTCGACCCCCTTCGGCGGGATGAGACTCCCGAAAAACAGGACGTGATTGGGCTCCTCTGGCGGGGTCGCGTGGTCGAGGTCCTTGAAAAACGAGTAGACGCCGTGTGGAATCACCTCGGTCGACGCGAACGTCGTCTCGCGTCGTTCCAACGTCTCCGCCTGGCGCTCGGAGTGGACGACAGCCGCGTCTTTCGGGAAGTCGGGAACCAGCGACATGACGGCGTCCGCGACGCGCAGAATCGGCGACGCCCCACCGTGTTCGACCTCGTGTTTGGTGACGAGGTAGGGCCGGTCCTCGTACACGTCCGCGAGGTACGAGAACAGCGTGACCTGCGGGAACTCGTCGGTCGGGTCGTGGACGATGTCCGGGTCGATGTCGTTCAGCCGCTCGATGTTCCGATACGAGTACACCCCGCGGGCGTTCCGCCGGAGATTGAGGTTGCGGTCGAAGATGTTCTGCATCGAGATGTCCGTCGGCTCGAACGCGTTCACGACGGTCACCCGCTCGTCGAACACGTCGTCTGCGGTCGTCTCCGACGGTTTCAACACCGTCACGTCGGCGTGGTCGGCCACCGCGTTCGCGAGTTCCGCCGTGTAGTGTGGCAGTCCGCCGCTGTCCTGCCCCATGATGTACGCTACGTGCATTTTGTACTGTATGAATCGTCGAAATATAAAATATTTATCGGAGCGTTGGTCGAAATTATCGCCGGCGCGCCGGGAGACACGGGCCCTCAGAGCGCGGCCTGCCACCCGAACGTCACGTCGCCCTCGGGGGCGTTGACGAGGTTGATGTCGAACGACTCGCCGTCGACGGCGTCGACGTACCAGTTGTTGCCGCTCCCGACGGGGGTTCGCGGCGTGACGGAGATGTCGCCAAGGGCCGGCACGTCGCTCAGTCGGTGCCGGACGGTGGCGCTGTTCGACCCGTTCTGGACGGTCGCCGTCCCCGACGACGACCTGAGTGTCGGTCCGTTGACGAGTTCGGTGGTCGACGAGACGTTCCCCGTCGGCGAGACGTTGTCGACGGCGACGTTGAACGAGTACTCGACGCGCACCGCCGCTATCGGCGGCACGTCGTCGCTCACCGACGCACAGACGTTGGCTATCATCGCGTCGCTCACGCCGCCGGCGAGGTTTATCGGGTGGTACCCGCCGTCGCGCCCGACCCACGCGAGCGTCAGGTTCGCAAAGCGGTGACCGTGACCCCCCTTCGTGTTCCGGATTCGTAGCGCCTCCTTTCGCTGGCCTTTGAACGTCGCGTTCTCTATCGACTGCGCCTGCGCGTGGTTGGAGTCGACCCCGCGGTCGAACCCGATGACGTGGAGGTTGCTCGCGGAACACTGCCCGCCGGTGAGGTCGAAGGCGGTTCCGACGGTCCCCGTCGCGAACACGTTCGAGACGACCGTCTGCGAGAACGACCCCGTCGTCACCAGCACCGACTTCGGGCCGTCGAAATACGAGTTCGACAGGACGAGGCGCGCGCCGTCGCTTTCGATGGCGACTGTCTCCTCGTCGCCGCCGAGGTAGCCGTGTGACATCGTCACGTGAGTATCGGTCCCGAAGCGGAACGTCCGGGGCGCGGGGTTGCCGGCCCCCTCGATGTTGGGGTAGTTGATGGCGCACTGCTTGACCGTCCCGGCGGTCTCGAAGAAGGCGTGTTCGGTGTAGCCGTGGCCGCCCTGTAGGTGGTTGAACTCGACGTGGTTGACCGCGGCCGCGGGGCCGCCGCCGTGGGACTGGTCGCCGGTGACGAAGATGGCCGGGGAGTCGGAGCCGCCGTCGCCGCTGAGCGACACCCAGACGTCGTCGACCTGTCCCTGCCAGACGTTCTCGATGTGAAGCGCGTTCCGGAACCCCCGGAACTCGCAGTGAGCCAGCCGCAGGTGCGTGATGTCTCTGAGACGGAGGCCGCTGCCGTCGCGGGTCGTGTCGTCGGCTGACGCGCCGTCGTAGTCCTTGCGTCCCCGGTGGTCGAGCGCGAGGCCGGAGATGCTGACCCGGAACACGCGGTCGTTGCCCGCCGTTCCCGCTCCGGGGTCTATCGTCACCGCCCGCGACCACTCCGGGATGTCGCTGCAGACGATGTAGGCGCTGCGCTGGCCGGGCGAGCGGATAGTGAGGTTGTCCAGCGACTGCGTCGTGATAGCGAGCGTGTTCGACACCTCGTAGAGTCCGGGCTCGATGAGCAGGTCCAGATGGAGCAGGCGGAGGCGGTCGTTGCGGTCGGGTTCCGCCCCGGCGACCGCGTGGTCGATAGCCTGCTGGGCCGCGTCGAAGATATCCTCGCCCGTGAACGTCTCCGCCGCCGTCTCCGCGTAGCTGGTGCCGTCGGCCTCGTAGCAGACGATGTTTGGCGTCCGCGCGCCGCCCGGCGGCGACAACGGGACCCACTCGCCGCTCTCGCCGAGGTACGTCCGCCCCGTGTCGGTCGCGAGGAACTTCGCCCCGTCCGCTGGCTGGTACTGGCTCCGGTTTGCCTCCGTGTCGCGTATCTCGATGTCCCGGTCTAGCTGCCGGAAGTTCTCGTTCAGCGGCTCGTGCCAGTCGGTCTGTCCGTGTCTCGGGACGTTGTAGTCGTGGTAGTCGGTCATGTCTCGTTCGCCCGCCCATCTGTCGGAGATAGAGCGATATAATTCAATTCGAAAGCTGTGTTAAAAAATCCAGCGGCTGCCGAGGACTACGAGGCCGGCACGAGACGGACGCTACGCCTCCACGGAAACCGTCTCGCGGAGCTTCGTCCGGAACTGCTCGGAGAGGGCGTCCCACGTGTACCGGTCGGCCGCGAGCCGGTGGGCGTTCGAACCCAGTTCCACACGGTGCGACTCGTCGGCACACAGTCGGTTCAGGCGCTCGAAGAAGTCCTCGCGCTCGGCCAGCAGTAGGTGCTCGCCGTCGGCGGCGTCGAACCCCCGCGCGCCGAACGGCGTCGAGACGACCGGGAGCGCGGACGCGAAATACTCGACGAGTTTCACGTTCGAGCCGCCGCCGCTGAATATCGGATTGAGCGCCACGTCGGCCAGCGTGAGCGCGGCCTGCAGGTCCTCGACGTAGCCCGCGGTGTGGACGGCGTCGTCGTCGGTCCGGACGCTCTCGCCGGCGTTCCCGACGAGCAGGAGGTGACAGTCGTCGGCCGCCCGGTCCCAGTGCCGCGCGAGCCACGCGGCCGCCTCGACGTTGGGCCCGTAGTCCGAGCCGAGAAACACCGCCACGGTGGCGTCCGGCGGGACGCCGTAGGTCGCTCTGTCGGCCGGCGGAACCGTCCGCGCGACCGTCTCGGCCGCGACGCCGTTCGGGACGACCATGGTCGCGTCGGCGTGTGGCGCGAACACGTCGCTGTCGGACTCGGTCGTACAGACGACGGCGTCGGCCGCCGCCGCGGCGTCCAGTTCGACGCGTCGGAGGCGGTCGCCGAGATACCGCCCGAGCCGCCCGTCCGCCGTCGACCGGAACCGCTGGAACTCGACGTTGTGGCTCGAGTAGACGGTCGGGAGAGACGTGTTCGCGGCGACGAACCGCACCACGTAGGGGTTGTCGGCGACGACGACGTCGTGACCGGCGGCCGCGTCCAAGAGGGCGTCGCCGGCCCGCGACTCGAACACCGCCGGCCAGAGGAGTGCCGGGTAGCCAAACAGCGTCAGCGCCTTCGGAACGTCGTGGAGGAGGCTGTAGTGTCGGCTCTCGACGACGCCCGGTGCCGCCGTGATTCGCCGGTCTATCAGCTCGCCGTCGGCGTAGTACGTCGCTACCGGCCCAGTACAGCAGTACCGGTACACCGAGTCGCCGTGGTCGGGAAAGGAGCGTGTCAGGCCGTGTGTTCGCTGGTACCCGCCAGTGTCGGGCGGGTACGAGCGGTTGCCGACCGTCGCCTGAAACACCTTCATCGTCGGATAGATGCGGCGGCCCGTATAACTTTCTTCCGGATAGTATTATCCGAAATTGACTTATTCGAGGGAGTAATGAACACACCTACGTGCGCTTCAACGCCGCTAACCGGTACGGGCCGCCGATAGCTCCGGCGGTCGCCCTCGCGGTAGTGGCGACGACGGCGCTCGGTGCCGTCACGTCGGCACTGCCCGTCGCGCCGGTTCTCGTCCTCTGTCTCCTCGCGACCGGGGCGTTCTTCCTGTCCGACGCCCCCCTGTCACCCGCGGAGCGGGTCGTCCTCGTCCCGGCGGTCGGCCTCGCGTCGCTGGGGCTCTCGTCGCTGCTGCTTCCGCTCGCGTCGGCGGTCGGCCTCGTCGCCCGGCCGATACACGAACCGGCGGTGGTCGCGGCCGCCGCGGCTCTCCCGACGGTCCTCGCGGTCGGCCACTGGGCGGCCCGTCCGGACCCGACGGTCCCGTGGCCGACCGTCACGCCGCGACTGGTCCTCTGTGCCGCGCCGGCCGTCCTCGGTGCGGCCGGCGCGCTCGTCCAGTGGCAGTTCGGCTACGTCACACAGAACTACGTCGTCGTGGCGCTACTCGTCCTCTCCCTGCCGCTGTCGGTGTTCGGGGCGACGACTGAGCGCGAACGCGCCGTCTCGCTCGCCGCCATCGGGGCCGGACTCCTGTTTTCCCACACCCTCGTCACGGGGTACGCCGTCGGCGTCGACATCCAGATGAGCCTCCACACCGTCGACCGGCTCACCGCGACCGGCGTCTGGCCGGTCGATACGCTCGTGTTCACCGACGGAGCCGCGGGCGCGTCGCTGAGCGGGCTCATCGACCACATCGGTGACCTGCTGAGCCACACCAGCCTCCCGATAATCGTCGGCGTCCCGGTGCTGTTCGAGACCGTCGGCAACGCGCCGCCGGACGCCGTCTTCGACGTGGTCTACGTCGGCGTCTTCGCGCTGACGCCCGTCGCGATATACGGCCTCGGCCGACGCCACCTGTCGGCCCGCCAAGCGACGGTCGCGGCACTGCTGTTCGTCGTCTACTACCGCTTTTTCCACACGTCGCCGGGCAAACAGCACATGGCACAGTTCTTCGTGGCCGCCCTGCTGGTCGCGTGGCACACGCGCCTCGACGACCCGCGCCGGAAGGCCGTCACCGGCCTGCTGGCGGTCGGCGTCGTCTTCTCGCACTACGCCGTCTCCTTCCTCTTCGTCGGCTTCTTCGCGGGTGCGTACGCAGTCTCGAAATGGTACGTCGATACCGGCGTCCCGACCGCGCTGTCCGGAACGTTCGTCGGGGCGTTCTACGGCGTCGTACTCCTGTGGTACGCCGTCATCGCGGGAGGGAAGAAGCCACTGACCGCGGCGTCGGCGGTCGCGCTCTCGGCGGAGCAACTGCTCGCGACCTCGTCGGCACAGTCCAGAACCGGTGCGGCCGTCGCGGCCGAGCAGACGCTGCTCGTCGACCAGATAAATCTCCTGTTGCACGGCCTGCTGTTCGCCGCCGTCGGCCTCGGCGTACTGTTGCTGGCACATCGCGCGCTCACCGTCCGCCGGCCGCTGTTCTCCGCACCGGTCGACGCGCTCTCGTTCGGGCTCTTCGCCTTCCTGTCGGCCTCGATGGTCGTCAACGGTCACCTCGGTATCGACAGGGCGCTCGACATCGCGCTGGTGGTCGTCGGACCGGTCGCCGTCCTCGCGCTCCGTCGGTGTGTCGGCGCGCTCGACGCCGTCGCCGCCGCCGACCTGTCGCCGTACACCGCCCGTCTCGGGGTCGCCTTCGTCTGTGTGATGCTGGTCTTCTCCGCCGGACTGGCCTACGAGGCCAGCGGGACCCCGGCGACCAGCGCCATCAACCTCCATCAGGAGCAAAACTCCGTCATGTTCACCGACGCGGAGTTCCGGGCCGCGAACTGGACCGCCCAGCACCGCGACGGCGAGACGGTCTACGCCAACTACTACAGCACCACGACGTTCCAGCGTATCGACGGGCGCTCGCCGACGTACCTCCACACCGTCAAGGATTACAAGGGCGACGTGGCGGTCGACTGGGACGCCGGCGGCTACCTCTTCGTGCGGCGGGCGGCCATCGAGAACGGGCCGTCCCGGAGCGTCCCCCGGTAC
The DNA here is from genome assembly GCF_055632455.1 of Haloarcula sp. MBLA0138. Taxonomy (NCBI): domain Archaea; kingdom Methanobacteriati; phylum Methanobacteriota; class Halobacteria; order Halobacteriales; family Haloarculaceae; genus Haloarcula; species Haloarcula sp. MBLA0138. Next base: position 2,538,602 of record NZ_CM145746.1, read on the forward strand.
GTCGTCCACCGGTCGACCTACGAGTCGTTCCGTGACCGCGCGACGGTCGTCTACGAGAACAGCGACGCCGTCGTCCTCCGCATCGACGGGACGAGCGACGCGACCGCAGCGGTGGAACGGGATACGCCACCAGCGGTCCAGCGCGACCCGGGGGAGCGAATCGGTGGAGTTCGCACGCCGCATCGAGGGACCGGCTCCTCGACATAATTTCGTCGAAATTGAAAACTAATATAACTGCGGGTGGTTTCGAGTGTATCGGAGAGCGAAATGGCCGATAGCTCCGAATCCATCTCGTCGGACACCCTGAAACTGGCCGGCGCGAAGGGTCTGAACGCCGTACTCGTCTTCACCGGGACGGCGCTGTTCGCGCGGCTCATCGGGGCCGACCAGCTCGGCGTCTACTTCCTGTTCGAGAAACTCCTCGGGCTGGTCGTCGTCTTCAGCAACTTCGGGCTCGCCGGAGCACTGGAGAAGCGTCTCTCGGAGGGGGCCGACCAAGGGCGGTACCTCGCCACCGTCGCCGTGTTCAAGGTGGGCATCGTCGCCGTCCTTGCGCTGGTCGTCGTCGCCGCGCGGACGTGGGTGAACGGCTACCTCGGCGCGGAGTTGGCGGTGTTACTCGTCGTCGCCATCGTTCTCAGGGAGTCCGGACGGCTGTTCGTCAACGCCCTCCGCGGCGAGCGCCGCGTCGGCGAGACCGCCTATCTCTTGGCCGCGCGGCAGATCGCGTGGGTCGGGGTCGGCGGCGTCCTGACGACCGTCGGCCTCGGCCACCTCGCGCCGGTGTACGGGTTCCTCGTCGGCCTGGCCGCGATGCTGGTGCTGGGTTATCTGATGGTCGATATCGACTTCGGACGACCGTCGGTCGACCACGCGCGGTCGCTGTTCGCGTTCTCGAAGTACGACTTCGTCTCGTCGTCTATCGGCTGGCAGGTGTACAACAGCATGGACACCCTGCTCGTCGGCTACTTCATGACTGCCGTCGCGGTGAGCCAGTACGAAATCGCGTGGCGCATCTCGACTATCGTCATGACCGTCACGGCCTCGGTCACGGCGGTCATCTTCCCCTCGTTCAGCAGGTTCGTCACCGACGGGCAGGACCACCGCATCACCGACATCGTCCGGTGGTCGCTCGGTGCCGGCTCGTTCGTCAGCATCCCGGCGCTGGTCGGCGTCGTCGTCCTCGGCGAGCCGATACTGCGGTATCTCTTCGGCGAGACGTTCGTCTCCGCGTGGCTCGTGTTGGTCCTGCTCGTGGCCGACAAGTCGAGCCACGCGGTACAGGAGGTGTGCGCGCAGGTCGTCCGGGCCTACGACCGACCGGACATCGCCGCGGCCATCACCGGTCTCACCATCGTCCTCAACGGTGTCGGGAACGTCCTGCTGATACCGCGGTACGGACTCATCGGTGCGGCGGTCGCCACGTCCGGGAGTTTCGCCGTCGGGACGATGTTGTTCGCCGCCGTGACGCGCCGGTTCATCGCGCTCAGCGTGCCGTGGCGCGTCGTCGGCTGGCAGGTCGCCTGTGCCGCGCTCATGGGCGTCGTGCTCGTCCAACTCACCCGACTGTATCCGGTCACATCGATGCTCGGCGTCTTCCTACACGTCCTCGTGGGGGCGGCCGTCTACGTCGGGGCGGCGGTCCTCCACGGCGAGACGCGGGCCATCGTCCGCCGACCGTTCGCGGACAGCGGCTGAACCGGACTGCCGACGATGGTGGCGAAAGACGGCGGAACAGTTAATTACAACCAGTTCCGAATAGATATTAGAGCCATGTCGAGTGGATGGGAGCGACAGACAGCGGGCGGCCGACGCGCCGGGGCGGGTCGACGCGACGGGGTGAACGCGTAGCGTATGGAGCAAAAGCAATTACAGGCCGACTCACGGACCGACGCGAGAGCGCACCCGCCGGCGGCTGACCGGGTGCGAGCGGCCTATCGGGCCGTCCGGACGACCGCCTACGGAGTGACGACGCTCCTGTTACTGGTCGTCGCCGGCGTCGCGCTCGCCGGCGCGGTCTGGGTGCCGTCGGCCCGCGGGGTTCTGCTTGCCGTCGCCGCGACCGGCGCGTTCGGAGCGGTCCTCCTCACCGCGGTCACGCCGGAGCCGTTCCTCCCCGCCAGCGTGGCCCGGTCGACACACGAGGCGGCCGCGGCCAACACCGCAGCGGTCCGCACGGCGCTCGACCTCGCGGAGGTGGCGTACTACGTCCCGACCGAGGACGGCACGCGACTGTTCGTCCCGGCGGCGTCGTCGGTCTCGGTCCCGCCGGCCGAGACGGTCGCGGCGGCGACCGTCGGCGAACGGACGGACGGCGGCGTCGTCTTCGAGCCGGTCGGTCAGCGTCTCGTCGACGAGGTCGCCGCGGCCGGCGACGGGCTCCCGGCGGACCGCGAACTCGCCGTTCACGCCCTCACGAGTGCGGTGGCGGGACGGTTCGGCCTCGCTGCGGAGGTCGCCGTCGACACGCTGACCGACAGCTACCTGACCGTCAGCGTCACCGACAGCCGCTTGGGGACCGACGCGACGGTCGACCACCCTGTCCAGTCGTTTCTCGCCGTCGGTCTCGCGGCGGTTCTGAGGGAACCGGTCAGACCGACCGTGACCGAGTACGGCGACGGGACACTGCTCATGACGTTCGCGTGGGGCGACGACCTCGGGTACGCCGGGGAACGCGAGCAGGCGGCCTAAAACAGCGTCGACGCCGGGGCGAGACGCGCCAGTCGCCTGACGACGAGGGCGGTGAACACGACCAACCCCGCGAGGACGAGCCAGCGGACCCGGTCCTGCCACGGCGCTCGGTACCAACTCGGCGTCGCCGTCTCGACGAGTGCGAGAAAGAGCGCGCTGGCGGTGAGGGCGAACAGTTCCAGCGAGAAGGGCCCGAGCGCGGCGACGACGACCGCGACCAGCGAGAGGGATAGCACGACCGCCGTGACGAACAGGATGCGGTCGTTGCGAGTCACTTGGTTTCAACTACACCTGCGCGATTTTAACAGTTCCGGTCACAGCAACCCGGCTGCGGGGCCGACGCGCGAACAGCACGCTGACGCGCCGCGGACAGGACCCTACCGCACGCGGCCCGCCACGTTCTCTCACCGCCCATTATTCTGCGTTCCGATAGTTAAATTAAACTGCTGGCGGAGAGGACGTGTAACGGATGGGAGACGCAGGCGTGTACGAATCGGCGGCGAGAAGCGTCGGACAGCGGCGCAGCACGCTCGGCGCGGCGCTGTGTGTCGCCGTCACCCAGACCGGCGTGACGTGGCTGCTCGTCTCGCTCATCGGCTACCCGGTCCGGGTACTGGGGCTGCTCGTCGTCGCGGCGACGGCCGTCGGTGGCGCGCAGGCGCGGACAGGAGTAGTCGTCGGCTCGCTGTTCGCACCGGCGCTGTACGGCTCGGTCGCCGCGGCGGCCGCGACGGGGCTGTCGGCGCTCGTGGCGGCGACAGTCTGTGGCGCGCTCTGGCAGCCACCCGCCCGCGGGTCGCCGCGCTGGACCGTCCACTACGTCGGCGTCGCCGCCCTCACCACCGCCGCTCTCGCGGCGACCGGCGGGACGCTCGCGGAGTTGTTCGGCCGCGCACCGTTCGCCGTCCACTTTACCGCCTCGCTCCGGTCGGCGCTCCCGACCGTTCTGGTCGGGCTCCCGGCCGTCTGGGGCCTCAGTGGCGTGACGGCACTCGCCGTCGAACCGTCCCGGCGCGTGCCGACACGACGGCGGCGGTGGACCGCCGCCGTCGTCGCGCTCTGGGGCGGTGGCGGCTACGCGGCGAGTTTCGTCTTCGAGGCGTTCGGACTCGTCCGGCCGGTCGTCATCGGTCGGCGACTGGCTCCCGGCGCGCGCGCCGGCTACGAACTGGTCGGCGGCGGGCGCTACGTGGTACTCGGCATCGGACTGTGCGCGCTACTGACGCTCGGCTACGGACACCGCCGACGATGACAGGTGAGACACGACCTCCGGCGGCCCGTCCGCGGAGACACGGAGGCGACCGGTGGAACTGACCAGACGCGACGCTCTGCTGGCGCTGGGCGGGTTCGGGCTGACGGGGACGGCGTGGCTGACGGAAGACGACGGCCGGGAACTGAGCGACGCCGACGTCGACGCGCTCGTCGCGCTCGCGGAGACGCTGTACCCCTCGGCGGCCGCCGTCGACGCGTCGTTCGTCGAGACGTACGTCGCCGGCCAACGGGAACTCGACCCCGACCACGCCGCCGAAGTCGCCCGCGCGGTCGACGTCGTCCGGGAGACGGCGCGACGGCGGACCGGCCGGCCACCGACCGACCTCGCACCGGCGCGACGCGGCGCGGTCCTCCGGGCGACAGGCGCGGACAGAGCGTATCCCGACCCCGACGGCACCGACGCCGAACGAGTCCGCTACTACGTCGTCAACAACCTGCTGTACGCGCTGTACGCCACCCCGGTCGGCGGGGAACTCGTCGGGAACCCGAACCCGCCGGGCTACCCCGGCGGGACCGCGGCCTATCGGGAGGTGGGCGACGGTGAGTGACCGGACGCCCGTCGACGACGCGGACATCTGTGTCGTCGGCTCCGGACCGGCGGGGGCACTCCTCGCACACAGGCTGGCCGCGCGCGGGCACGACGTGGTCGTCCTCGAAGCCGGGGAGCGGTTCGAGCCGTCGACACGGCGCGAGCGGATGGAGCGCGCGCTCCGGCCGGCACACGCCACGGCGTCGGTGTGGGACGCGCGGGCCGAACGCGACGCCTATGCGAACGACGGCCCCGTCCGGTACCCGGCGAACATCCTCCGCGCGAAGGGGGTCGGGGGGTCGACCCTCCACTGGGGCGGCCGCGTCGCCCGGTTCACGCCGAAGGACTTCGAGATGGCGACCCGATACGGGGTCGCCGAGGACTGGCCCATCGCCTACGACGACCTCAGGCCCTACTACGCGGAGACGGAGTCGGCCTTCGGCGTCGCGGGGGCCGCGGACAACCCCTTCGGGCCGCCGCGGACGGAGCCGTACCCGATGGACGCGTTCCCGCGGAGCCACTCCGACGCGCTGTTCGCGGCGGCCTGCGAGCGACTTGGTATCGCCGTCCACTCGGTTCCGAACGCGCGCAACGCCGCGGCGTACGACGGACGGAGCCAGTGTGTCGGCTACGGAACCTGCTCGCCGGTCTGTCCCTCCGGCGCGAAGTACGACGCCGGCGTCCACGTGCGGAAAGCCGAGGCCGAGGGCGCGACGGTCGTCGACCGCGCGGTCGTCCAGCGCCTCGAACACGACGCCAGCGGGAGTCGCGTCACGGGGGCGGTGTACCGCACTCCCGACGGCGAAAGTCACACCCAGTCCGCCGACGAGTTCGTCCTCGCGGCCGGCGGTATCGAGAACCCGCGGCTGCTCCTGCTCTCGGCGTCGCCACAGCACCCCGACGGCCTCGCCAACGGCAGCGGCGCGGTCGGGAAGTACCTCATGGAACACCCCTACGTCGGCATCAGGGGCCGCCTCGACCGGCCGACGGCACAGAACCGCATCGGGTTCGGGACCACGGAGTCATACCAGTTCTACGAGCCCGACGGCGACGCCGGTGGCTTCAAGATAGAGTTCAGCAACGAGGGCGGACCGACGGCCGTCGAGTTGGCGCTGAAGCAGCGTGAGCCGCTCGTCAACCTCCAGAACCTCGCCAGCAGCGCGCTCGACCCGGACGCGGCCGTCGCGCTCGGCGAGGACACCCGCCCCATCGTGTGGGGCGACGAACTCCGGGACCGCATCGACGACGCCACGGGGGACCGGTTCAGCGTCGTCGCCGAGATAGAGGTCCTGCCGAACGAGGCCAACCGCGTCACGCTCGATGCGGACGCCACCGACGCGTTCGGCAACCCCGTCCCGAACGTCTCGTGGGGGACGTTCACCGACTACGCGGAGTCGGGCATCGACCGCGCGTTCGAGGTGCTGGGCGACATCGTCGACGAACTCGACGCGACGGTCCGCGAGCGCGAGCGGTTCGAACTCAGGCAGGGCGTCGGCCACAGCAGCGGGACGACCCGGATGGGGACCGACCCGTCCGCGAGCGTCGTGGACCCGAACCTCCGGGCACACGAGGTGGAGAACCTCGCCATCGCGGGCGCGAGCCCGTTCGTCACGATGGGAGCCGGCCAGCCGACGCTGACCATCGGGGCGCTGTCGCTCCGCCTCGCGGACTATCTCGACGAGTCGGTTCTCTGAACGGGGGACGCCACCCGCCGTCGGTCCGCATCCGGCGGCATCTCACGTCCCGGCGAGCTGTTCGAAGATGCCACATATCTGCCGCCCGAAGGCTTCCTCGGTGGAGTTGTCCCGCAGCCACTCGCGGCCGCGCTCGCCCATCCGCCGGGCGGTGGCCGGGTCGTCGGCGAGGCGCTCGATGTAGGCCGCGAGGGCCGTCGCGTCCGTCGCGGGGTACAACAGGCCGCTGTGGCCGTGTTCGACCATCTCGCCGATGCCGCCGCGGTCGCTGCCGACGACGGGCTTGCCGTGGGCCATCGCTTCGAGGACCACTGTCGGGTAGTTCTCGACCCACACCGACGGGACGATGACGGCCCGCGCGTCGGCGTACAGCGACGCCTTCTCGTCGTCGGAGACGTAGCCCAACAGTTCGACGTCGCCGTCCAGCCGGTCGATTCGGTCCCGCATCTCGGGTTCGAGCGGGCCGCTGCCGGCAATCTTCACTGGAACGTCGGCCGGCGAGGAGAACTCCGCGACCGCGTCGAGCAAGAGTCGGACGCCTTTCTCCTCGCTCAGCCGGCCGACGAACAGGAAGTAGCCCTCGTCGCCCGGGGAAACGGCGTCCCGCACCGGCTCGGGGTTGCGTATCTGTCGTGCCTCGTAGCCGAACCGCCGGAGATAGCTGGTGAGCCGTGCGCTGGGGGCGACGTGGTAGTCGATGAGCCCCCGTTCGACCCGCTTCTGGACCGCGTGCCGCGGGACGTAGTAGCCCAGTACGGCCGACCGCGACCGGCAGCCGTGTCGCCAGCACTTCGCGCCGACACCGCCCTCACAGACCGCGTAGTCGTCCTGCGTGACCGCCCACGCCGACGGACAGACCGTCGAGTAATCGTGGTGGGTCTTCAGCGACGGGTACCCCCGCGTGGCGAGGGCCACCGTCGCGGGGTACTTCTGTGACTTGTGGACGTGGACCACGTCCGGGTCGAACTGCCGGGCCACTCCGCGGAGTCGACGGTAGACGCGCACCGAGACAGTGAGCCCTGCTAGGACTCGGACCGCGGACGACGACGCCTCGGACACCGTCACGTCGGTGAACGCCGCCTCGTCGTCCGTGCCGAACCCGACACTCCGGACGGTGTACCCGCGGCGTTCGAGATACGCTTGTTCGCGTCGGACCTGCTTCTCCGCACCGCCCCGCATCGCGGCCGTGTCGTTGACGAGCAACACCCGCTCACACCCCATTGGATACAGGTTTGTATATCATGCAATGAACCCTTCTATCTTTTGGTACCGTTTCTATTTCCAGTGAATTTTCTCTTGCAAAGATATTTTATCTATTGTGCCTTCGAATATAACTAGTGTCGATGGTGGTCACGAGTGGTTGACGACCCGAGCGACGTTCGCCTCACGGACCAACTCCGCGCGCTCGTCCCGGTGGCGGCGTTCCGGCCGGGGCTGACCGCCGCCGTCCTCGCGTGCAGCGCCGTCGCCGCGCTGTTGGAGGGTATCGGCGTCGGGTTCGTCCTCCCCATCGTCGAGATGACCCAGTCAAGCGGGGAGCTGTCGGGGCCCGTTCGGCTGCTGGCCGGCGTCTACGCGGCGCTGGGCGTCCCGTTCGAACTCGGCTACGTCGTCGCCGGCGTCGCCCTCGTCATCGGGGTTCGCTACCTCGCGGCGTTTCTCGCCGGCTGGCTGACGGCCGTTCTCCGGATGACCTACGTCCGGGACCTCCGGACCCGGGCGTTCGAGAACGCGCTCGGGGCGCGACTCCCCCGCGTCGACGCGACGGGGTCCGACGAGCTACTCAACGCGCTCATCACGCAGACGACACACGCCAGCGAGGCCATCCACCGGGTCGTCGTCCTGCTGAAGGCCGCGCTCGTCAGCGCCGCCTATCTGGCCGTCGCGCTGTACGTCGCCCCCTCGCTGACGCTGGCGACGGGCGTCGTCATCGGGGCGTTCATGCTGGCCGTGCGTCGGGTCTTCGAGTCGGGCTACAGCGTCGGGAACCGCGTCGCCGACGCCAACGAGCGCCTCCAGACGACCGTCCAGTCGGGGATTCACGGGATTCGCGACATCAAACTGCTGGACATCACCGACCACCACCTCTCGGCGTACGGCCGCGCCGTCGACAGCTACACCGAGGCGGTGATACACCGGCGGCGCAATCAGGAGGCGGTCCGGAGCCTCAACTACTTCGCGACCGCCGTGTTCGTCTTCGTGTTGCTGTACGCCGGCATCGAGCTTCTGGACGTCTCGCTGGGCGGTCTCGGCGTGTTTCTCTTCGCGATGTTCCGGCTCGGGCCGAAGCTGAGCCACCTGAACACGCTGCTGTACGAACTGGAGACCGACCTCCCGCATCTGGTCCGGACCCAAGCGTTCGCGGCGGAACTGGCCGGCGAGCAGGAGCGCCGCGACGGTCGGCCCGTGCCCGAACCCGTCGAGTCGGTCCGGTTCGACGGCGTCGAGTTCCGGTACGAGGGGGGCGACGAACGCGTCCTCGACGGTGTCTCCTTCGGCGTCGAGCGCGGCGAGTTCGTCGCCTTCGCCGGCCCCTCTGGCGCTGGCAAGTCGACCGTCGTCGCCCTGCTGGCTCGGCTGTACGAGCCACGCGGCGGGGAGATAACCGCCGACGGGACCCCCATCGACGAGTTCGCGCTCGACGAGTGGCGCGACCGGGTGGCGGTCGTCAGGCAGGACCCCCACGTCTTCGACGAGACGCTGCGGGACAACGTCGCGCTGGGCGACCGCGACGCGTCCCCGGCGGCGGTCGAGCGGGCCTGCGAGGCCGCGGGAGTGACGGCGTTCGTCGACGACCTCCCGGCGGGGTACGACACCGTCCTCGGCGACGACGGCGTCCGGCTCTCGGGCGGGCAGCGACAGCGCGTCGCCATCGCCCGGGCGCTGCTCGGCGACGCCGACCTGCTCCTGCTCGACGAGGCCACGAGCGACCTCGACGGCACGCTCGAACGGGCGGTCTACGAGGCGATAGCGGCCCACGACCGCGACTGGGCCGTCGTCGCCGTCACGCACCGACTCTCGGCGGTGACCGCCGCGACGCGCATCCACATCGTCGAGGACGGCCGCATCGTCGAGTCGGGAACGCACGCGGAACTGCTGGGCGACGACGGCACCTACGCGTCGCTGGTCGAGGCCCAGCGGGTGGAGCCGTGACGCGACTCGCCCGGCGGTACGCGACCGAACTCGACGCGTTCCACGAGGCCTTCCTCGAACTGGAGGCGGACCTCGGCCTGTTCGACCTCTCGGTCGGCGGCGTTCCGGCGTGGGAGTACGTCAGGGCGGGCGTCGCCATCGACCTGCTCGCCGAGACCGGAATCACCGGCGCGGTCGACACCGCGGTGTCGCGGCGGGCGCAGCTTCGGGGGGGCTACCTCGGACTCCGGAACCTCGCCGTCGGGAACCCGTTCCGGGCGGCCTCGACCGACGTGGTCTTCTACGGTCACCCGCGTCGGAAGCGACGCGACGGGACGTGGCGAGACATCTACTGCGACCCGATTCACCGCCGGCGCGAGTTCGACGCCGTCCACCTCGAACCGCCGTGGCAGTTCCGGCACCGCCGGCCGGCCGGGACGCCGAACCTCCGCTACACCGACTGCATCGAGGTCCTCGGTCGCGTGAACGCCCGAACGGGCCTCGTCGGGCCGTCGCTCCCGCCGGACGCACGCCGGACCGTCGCCCGGGCCCGGCAGCGCATCGAACGAGAGTTCGGCGTCACGGTCGCCCTCGCCGACCGCCTGCGGGACGCGGTCCGGGCACGGGCGGCGACGCGGCCCCTCTACGAGCGCCTCGTCTCGGGGCTGGACCCGGACCTCGCCGTCGTCGTCGCCCACTCCGGCGAGGAGGCGTTCGTCGAGGCCTGCCACGACGCGGGGGTGCCAGTCGCGGAGCTACAGCACGGCCAGATAAGCCCGTACTCCTACCAGCACGCGTTTCCCGGGGACCGGACCAAGCGGGCCTATCCGGACTACCTGCTGACCTTCGGCGAGTTCTGGGAGACGGCCGCCGAGTTCCCCATCAGCGACGACCGGATACGCCCCGTCGGCTACCCGTATCTCGACCGGGAGCGCGAGCGCCGCCGGCCCTTCGAGCGCCGCGACCGGATAGTGGTCGTCTCCACGCCCGAGGCCGGCGGGGCGCTTGCCGCCCTCGCGGTCGACCTCGCGGACCGCGTCCCCCACGACGTGGCGTTCACGCTCCACCCCGGCGAGTACGACGGCTGGCGGGCGACCTACCCCGAGCTCGTCGACGCGCCGGTCACCGTCGCCGACGGAACGGGACCGTCGTTGTACGACCTGTTCGCGCGCTCGACGGCACAGGTCGGCGTCGGCTCGACGGCGCTGTACGAGGGGCTGGCGTTCGGACTGGAGACGTATCTACTCCGCCGGCCCACCGTCGAGTGGCTCGCGCCGGCTATCGAGCAGGGCGAGGCGACGGTCGTCGAGTCCGCCGCCGAACTCGCCGCCCGGCTCGACGGGCCGACGCGGTCGTCGGTCGACGCCGCGGCGTACTTCGCGCCCGACGCCGTCGAGCGGGCGACGGCGGTCGTCGACGACCTCCGCGAGACGGCGACGCTCGCGGAGTGAGCGTGGGACGCCCTGCCAAGATAGCGGGGTTTTAGCCTATCGGCCGCTTACGGGGGGTATGGATTGGCAAACCGACTGGGGTCTCCGGGGGCGGATGGCCCTGACCATGTTCCTGCTGTTCGGGCTGTACGTGGTCTTCCTCGGCCTCCTCACCCTGTACTTCGGGGACCGGCTGCTCCCCATCGTCGTCATCATGGGGCTGTTTCTGGGCGCGCAGTTCTTCTTCAGCGACAAACTCGCGCTGTACTCGATGGGGGCCAGCGAGGTCAGCCCCGAGGAGTACCCCGACTTGCACCGCACCGTCGACCGACTGGCACAGCAGGCCGACCTGCCGAAGCCGACCGTGGCCGTCGCGGACTCGCGGGCACCCAACGCCTTCGCCACCGGCCGCTCGAAGGACAGCGCCGCGGTCTGCGTGACGACGGGGCTCATGCGGACGCTGGAGCAGGACGAACTGGAGGGGGTCATCGCTCACGAACTGGCCCACATCAAGAACCGCGACGTGATGGTGATGACCATCGCCTCGTTCCTCTCGACCATCGCCTTCCTCATCGTCCGCTGGGGGTGGCTGTTCGCCGGCGGCCGCGACCGCGGCGGCCAGCAGCAGGCCCCGGTCATCGTCGCCATCCTCGCCTCGCTGGTGGTGTGGGTCGTCTCCTTCCTGCTCATCCGCGCGCTCAGCCGCTACCGGGAGTTCGCCGCCGACCGCGGCGGGGCCTCCATCACCGGCAAGCCCTCGGCGCTCGCGAGCGCCCTGATGAAGATAGACAGCGGGATGGAGAACGTGCCCGAGGACGACCTGCGGGGCCAGTCGGAGATGAACGCCTTCTTCATCGTCCCCGTCCGGCTTGGCTGGATAGGCCGCCTGTTCAGCACGCACCCCAGCACCGAGAAGCGCATCGAGCGCCTGCGGGACCTAGAGCGGGACCTCGAAAGCCGGTAGGGGCGTTTTCCGGGCGGACTCAGCGGAGTTGTGAGTCGCGCTCGACGACGGTGTAGCCCTGCGCTTCGAGCGCCGCGTCCCGGAACCGGTCGACACAGAACCGCTGTGGCAGGCGGCGGAGGCCGAAGCGGCGGTCGGAGTCGTACGCGACGTCGACGACGGTCCCGTCGCCGTCGTCCCGGAGGGTCGCGGTGTACGTCGCCCACGGGCGGTCGTTCGTCGTGACCGTCAGTTCGACGCGGTCCCCGCCGGCCGCCGTCTCCGTCCGGACGGCCGTCTCGACGGAGCGCAGGCCGAACAGGTACGACGTGGGGTAGGTCGCCACGCCGTCGGTCGTCGTCACTTCGTCGGCGACACCCCACTGGAACGCGAGCACCGGGGGCGTCGGTCCCTCGAAGGCGGCCCTGACCGCGTCGGGGTCGGCGTCGGTGCGGAGGCGAACGGTCCCGTGCGGTCGGAGGACGGGGGCACGCGCGACAACGAGCAGCACGGCCGCGACGGCGACCGCGGGCACCAGCGCCGTCAGCGCGTAGGCGGCGAGAAACGCCGCGACGGCGGCGACGACGACGAGCGCGCTGAGCGGGCGTTCGAGCCGGAGATAGCGACGGACGACGGCGACCGCGTCCGCGGGTCGGGGGTCGGGGGTCGGGGAGGGCATCGTCGGAAGCCCCATCGCCGGGGAGTTAGTTCTGCTGGAAGCGCTCACTGACCACCGCCGGGACGAAAACGACCTTACCGGGGGCGACCATTGGTGCGGTATGGGACTGTTCGACGGACTCAAGAGCGCGCTCGGGATGAAGGCGGAGGCCGACGCCACCCGAGAGGCCGACCCCGAGGACCTGTTCGGGATGTCGACGGCCTACGTCACGATGGAGGCCGACCTCGGCTACGCCCCGACCGGCGACGCCGCCCTCTGTTTCGGCGACGTCGACAGCACGGACTTCGCCGACGCCAAAGACGAGGTGCGGGCGGTGCTCGACGCCGGGGCCGAGGAGACCGGCACAGAGGCGGAGTTCACCGCCGACGGCCACGGCTACCAGTGGGTCGTCCTCCGCGACCCGGACTTCGAGGACCTCGTGACCAGCGTCCACTTCGCCGCCGACACGCTGGTCGAGCGCCGCTACGGCTCGCGGCTGCTGGCCGCGCTGTTCGCCTTCGAGGACGAGCGCGACGGTGGGCGGGTCTACTGGGTGTACTCCTTCCGCCGGGGGTCGTACTACCCGTTCGCGCCCGACGACGCCGCGAGCCACGAGCGCGACACCACCGCCGAGTTCAAGTTGGAGAGCAACCTCGACGGGGAGTTGGCCGTCGAGGGCGACAAGGAGTACTGGTATCCGCTGTGGCCCGACGCGCCCGGCGCGCACCCGTGGGAGTGACGGCGAGCGACGGTCCGGCCGTCGGCGACCACTACCGACCGCCCGCGAACGCCGACGCCCCCGACGGCGTCTACCGCGTGGTCGGGACGCCCGGCGACAGCGTGACCCTCCTGCGGGTGGGCGACGCCGACGGCCGCCGCGTCCACACCGGCGTGGTCGTCACGGTCGCACGCGACGCCGCCGACTTCGAACCGGCGGCCGACCCCGACGGGAACCGCTCTCTCGGGGCCACCGTCGCCGGCATCGGCGAGACCCTGTACTGGTCGGGCCGGACGTTCGCGGCCTCGCTGGCCGCCGCTCCGCTCCCGACGGCCGTCGCGCTGACCGCCCTCGCGGCCGGTCTGTTCGGCGAGGGCGTCCTCGGCGTCTCCGACGCGGGGCGGGCCCTGCTGATTCTCGCCGGGAGCCTCGGGCTGGCGTCCGTCGCCGGCCGCGTCTGACGCCGCCGGGCTTCACTCCTAAACTTCCGGACCGCCGACCGGATAGCCCGGTCTCCGTCGGCCAGTTTCACTTTCACTACGGTGTTAACGGGGGTTTATGTACCACCGGGCCAAAGCCACGCTCATGTCCGCAAGCGAGGACCTCGAAGACCTGCCGGGCGTGGGTCCGGCGACAGCAGAGAAGCTCAAAGACAACGGGTTCGACTCCTATCAGGGCATCGCCGTCGCCTCGCCCGGGGAGCTGTCGAACACGGCCGACATCGGCGAGTCCTCGGCCGCCGACATCATCAACGCCGCCCGCGAGGCCGCCGACATCGGCGGCTTCGAGACCGGCTCGGCGGTGTTGGAGCGCCGCGAGCAGATCGGCAAGCTCTCGTGGGGCGTCGACGAGGTCGACGACCTGCTGGGTGGCGGCGTCGAGACCCAGTCCATCACGGAGGTCTACGGCGAGTTCGGGGCCGGCAAGTCGCAGGTGACCCACCAACTGGCCGTCAACGTCCAACTACCGGCCGAACACGGCGGGCTGGAGGGCAGCGCCATCTTCGTCGACTCCGAGGACACCTTCCGCCCCGAGCGAATCGAGCAGATGGTCGAAGGACAGGACGACGAGGTCCTCGAGGACACGATGGTCCTGCACGGCGTCGCCGAGGAGGACGAGGCCGACGCCGGCGACGAGGCGCTGCGGGCCGACCTCGTCGACGCGGTGCTGGAGAACATCCACGTCGCCAAGGCGTTCAACTCCAACCACCAGATTTTGCTGGCCGAGAAGGCCCAAGAGATAGCCAGCGAGTCCCAAGACGACGAGTTCCCCGTCCGCCTGCTCGCGGTCGACTCCCTGACCGCCCACTTCCGCGCGGAGTACGTCGGCCGGGGCGAACTCGCCGAGCGCCAGCAGAAGCTCAACAAGCACCTCCACGACCTGATGCGGGTGGGCGACCTCAACAACACCGCCGTCGTCGTCACCAATCAGGTGGCCTCGAACCCCGACTCCTTCTTCGGCGACCCGACCCAGCCCATCGGCGGGAACATCCTCGGGCACACCTCCACGTTCCGCATCTACCTCCGGAAGTCCAAGGGCGACAAGCGCATCGTCAAACTCGTCGACGCGCCGAACCTCCCCGACGGCGAGGGCGTCATGCGCGTCGAGGAAGGCGGCCTGATGGACGAGTAGCGCGGTCCCGTTCTCCCACCGGTTTCTCGGTTCGCAGCGCTGACCCCGGTCAGCGACGGTACTTCCCCGCCGGATGTGTCCCGTCCCCGCGTCTCGCACCCCTTCGTTTCAGGTCGAACCGACCGCCGTCGGGCGTCTTTCGCGCGTCTGACGAACCGGAGTGAAAGTGGTCGGGCGGTGACCGAACCGCAGGACGGCGATACATCTCCTGTCGAAACGAAGGGGTTGTGATGCGTAACCGCGGGACGGAATCGGATTCCGGAGGGTGCGCCGGGGCTAGAGAATCGACTGGAGATTTCGGACTACGGGCCGATGGGTGGTCCCGCCGGAGAAGCGGCGGCCGGGGTCAGTCGCCGGCCGACTTCGCGCCGACGCCTTCGAGGTCCGCGCCGCCGACCGAGGAGCGCAACGCGTCCATCCCGTCGTCGCGGTCGACGCCGAAGTCGTCGTCGTACAGCGACTGGACACGGTCGTACTCCGCGTCGGAGAGCGGCGGGGTGTCGGACGCGCCGGCCCACTCGTCGATGTCGGCGGCGGTTCGGAACGTCGGCGTGACCGAGGCGACCTCGTCGTGAGCGAGCAGCCACTGGATGGCGGCCTGTCCCATCGTGCGCTCGCCGTCGCGTTCGAGGAACCGCAGCGCCTCCACCTTCTCCCAGCCGGCCTCGTACCACTCGGTCGGGCGGTGCGAGCGGTGGTCGCCCTCGCCCAGTTCCGTCTCGGGAGTGACCTGCTCGTTCAGCAGGCCCGAGGAGTGGGGGACCCGCGCGACCAACGAGGTGTCCGCGTCGTGCTCGCGGACGGTGTCGACGAAGTGCTGGCCGGGCGTCTGCTCGAAGAGGTTGAAGACGGTCTGGACCACGTCGAACTCCGCGGCGACGGCGGCGTCGCCCTCGGCGAGCCAGCCGATAGAGGGGCCAAGCGCCCAGCCGACGGCCTCGACTTTGCCCGCCTCGCGGAGTTCGTCGAGGGCCTCCAGTACGTCCTCGTCGACCTCGTCGACGTTGGCGTTGTGCAGCATCAACACGTCGACGTAGTCCATGTCGAGCCGGTCCAGCGAGCGGTCAAGCGCCGTGTGAATCCACTCCGGCGTGACCTTCTTTGGCAGTTCGCCGTGGCCGGCCTGCGGGTTGTTGTAGAAGTCGTAGCCGACCTTCGTCGAGACGGTGACCTCCTCGCGGCGGTCGGCGAGGGCCTCGCCGACCAGTTCCTCGCTGTCGCCGTGACCGTACACGTCGCCGGTGTCGAAGAAGGTCACGCCCTCGTCGAGGGCGTGGCGGACCATCTCGACGGCCTGCTCGCGCGTCCGGTCGCCCCACCAGTCCGTGCCGACGACCCACGCGCCGAAGCCGACCTCCGAGACTTCGACGCCCGAGTTCCCGAGCGTGTCGTAGCGCATACGTTCGGCTTGTGGCGCGGGAAACTTAGCCGTCGCGGTTCGGCCGGGTCGCTACCGGCGCAGTTCGGGGACGGCCACGGATTCCAGCAGGGCGACCGAGCCGTACTCCCGGCGGACCCACCAGCGGAGCGCGGCGATACCGACCGCGAGCGCCAGCAGCGCGACGAGTCCGCCCTCGGGGCCGAACGACCCGCCGGTGAGGACGGCCGGGCCGGTGCCCGCCACGGCGACCACCGAGACGCCCGAGGCGATGCCGCTGACGGGGAACCCGAGCACCGCGAGCGCGTAGTTCCACGCGACGTGGAAGCCACAGGCGATGCCCAGTCGGCCGGTGACGGCGTAGCAGGCCCCGAGGAAGACGCCGTACAGCGTGATGTTGACCACCGCGAGGGGTGTCGCCCCGGGATTCGAGCCGTGGACGACACCGAACAGGAGGCCGGTGAGGAGAGTGGCGGCGGCGACCGCTCGCCGGCGACCGAGCTGTCCGGCGGCCCCCTCAGCGACGTTGGTCAGGAGGTACCCCGGAAGACGACCTCCTCGGCGGTCGCCTGCGCGAGGAAGAAGGCGGCGAGCAGGAGCAGGCGGGCGGGGACGCCGACGGTCCCCAGCGGGAGGACCGTCGACGGGCCGGTGTCGAACAGGCCGGTGACGGTCGTCAGCCCCGCCGCCAGTTCGACGCCGAGGACCAGCGTCGGCAGGCCGGCCCCGAGCGCCAGCCCGAACGCCGCGTCCCGGAGCCACTGCCCGTCGGGGAGGAGGCCGTAGTCGGCCAGCGTCCGGCGGTCGAGCAGGTAGCCGATGCCCGTCACCAGCGCCGTCGCACCGACGATGATGCCAAACAGCCGGAGCGTCCCGTAGACGGCGGCGACCAGCCCGTCGCCGAGAGCGGCGGCCATCGGCGCGAGCCCGGTGACGGCCGCGAGGACGACGGTGGCGAACCCGGCGAGAAACAGCCAGACGGTCACCCGCCACGGGGCCCGCAGTCGGTGTTCCGAGGGGTTGACGAGGTAGCCTCGGACCTCCATGATGAAGTCCGCCCTGACCATGCCGGGCCCTCGGCCCGCCGCGGCTTAACTCCCCCGACAGCGGCGACGTGACGCCGGCGTCACCGGGTAACGAACACGTAACGGAAACCCCTATCTGCACGGGCAGCGACTTCTGGAACATGACGAAGCGCCACGTGTCGCTGCCGCCGGTCGCCGAGGAGGGGCTCCGGGCGTTCATCACAGAGGTCGACGAGCGCCTCCGGGGCGACGAGGACACCTGCGACGTGGTGACCGACGTGCTCGTGGACCTCCACGGCGACCGGGAGGCCTACGACCGCTGGCAGTCCGGCGGCGACGTCTCGCCGGCCGAGCGGGTCCGCCTGCAGGGGTACGACCCCTGTAACACGACCCTCGAAAGCGAGTACTACGCCGAGAAAGACGAGGAGCGGTTCAAGCGCTCGAAACACCTCCAGTGGCTCTGGCGGCAGTTCGACGCCACGCCGATGGCCGACAACGTCGAGTTCGCGCTGCGGTTCCGGGCGATGCTGGCGGACCACCTCTTCGAGTCCTGTGGCGAGAACTGTCGGTTCTTCAAGGGCATCTCCTTCACCTACGGCCACAACATCGAGGTCGGCGACAACGTCGTCGTCCACGACGACGTCCACCTCGACGACCGCGGAAAGCTCACCGTCGGCGACCGCGTCTCCATCTCCGACGACACGCACGTCTACAGCCACGACCACGACGTGAACGACCAGACCCACGTCGACAACTACCACACGATAATCGAGGACGACGTGCGCCTCACCTACGACTCGATGGTGCGGGCCGGCGTCCGCGTCGGCGAGAACGCCGTCCTCGCGGCCAAGTCCATCGCGGCGAAGGACATCCCCGCCCACCACGTCGCCGCGGGGACGCCCGCGAAGTCGCTGACGGTCAAAGACGGCTGGGAGTCCGTCGCCGAACCGCTGGAGGACGCCAACGTCGACCGGCGCGCACAGCGGCGACTCGATTACGACCTCCCCGAGGACATCGATACCTTCGACGAGTTCCAGCGCGAGCGCACGCCGCCGGACCGCTGACGGCGGGACGCGAGTATCAGTTCTGAGACTACGGGCGGAACCCCGAAGTACCCGGCGTGTCGAGCTATCGCATGGACGCTTGGGGCTGGCTCGTGGCGTACGTCGTCGGGTTCGGGCTGTTGCAGTTCCTCCTGTACCGGTACTTCCGCGGCGGGGACCCGTCGCCGGAGACGACGCCCAGCGGGGGCGAGCGCGGCGCGGCCGGACGCGCCGGTGGCACGGAGACGGCGGCGGACGGCGCGGCCGAACGGGGCGTGTACTGCGACCGCTGTGGGACGCGCAACGAGCGCCACCGGATGGTCAGGTACTGCCGGTCCTGTGCCGGCCCGCTCCGGTAGCCCTTTTCGCCGCCGACGCGAACGCGGGGCATGCGCAGCGTCGCTATCAACGTGGCCGCCAACACCAACGAGCCCGGCTTCCGCGGCCCGCTGTACCCCGACGGGACCTTCGAGTACATCCCCATCCCGGAGTCGGAGCCCACCGCCGAACCGGTGCCCACCTACGCCGACCTCGACCTGTCGACGGACGTGCGCGGCGTCGCCGACCGCCCGGTCCACTTCGACCCCGAGTTCCCCGAGGCGGGGGGCGAGCGCTACACCTACGGCGACCCCCACAGCGCGAAGGCGGGGCCGCTGTCGTCGCTGTCGGCGGGGGACTACCTCTTTTTCTACGCGACGCTGACGACGACCGGCGAGGGGGCCGAGTGGGTGCCGCCGCGGTGGGGAGCGTACGTCGTCGGCCACTTCCGGCTGGCGCGGGAGCCGGTCACCGGCGACGAGTACCGCGACCTGTCGCCCGACGAGCGGGCCGTCTTCGACTCGAACGCCCACGTCAAGCGCGCTGAGTTCGACGCGGCGGTGCTGGTGCTGGGCGACCCCGACGGCTCCCGGCTCTACGAGACGGCGGTCCCGCTGTCGGAGCCGAGCGGCGGGACCGAGGCCAACGCGCTCGTCACGGAGCGGTCGTCGGACTCCGGGAAGGGGCCGTGGTGGCGGCGGCCGATGCGGTTCGACGAGAGGGGCACCGAACGCCTCCTCGAACTGGCCGACGGCCCGCCCGGCGCTGTCGACCCGTGAGCCGCCCGAACGAGTTATCACCGGTGAGAACGGAAGGTCAAGGCATATGTCCCGGCGCGCACACGCTGGTGGTATGCGAATCTCGAGCGGTGTCCCCGGTTTCGACGAACTCGTCGAGGGGGGGTTGCTCACCGACCGCCTCTACGTCGTCAGCGGGCCGCCCGGCAGCGGGAAGACCACGTTCTGCTCGCAGTTCATCACGCAGGGGGCCAAGGAGGGTGAGACCTGCCTCTACGTCACGATGCACGAGACCAAAGAGGAACTGATGCAGGACATGGCCGGCTACGAGTTCGGCTTCGACCGGGCGATGCAGTCGGATTCGGTGCAGTTTCTCAATCTCGTCACCGAAGGGGGCAAACGGACCATCACGCAGTTCGGCTCTGAGGGGGGCCTGACCAACCGGCTGGTGGCCTACATCAGGCAAAACGACATCGACCGCACGGTCATCGACTCGACGATGCTCCTCCAGCACTTCATGAGCGACGTCGACGACGAGATAACCGGCTTCCTCTCGGCGCTGAAACAGACCGACGCCACGACGCTGCTCATCTCCGAGATGACCGACCCCTCCTCCTACAGCGACGAACACTACCTCGCCCACGGCGTCGTCTTCTTCCACAACTTCCTCGAGAGCGGCAGCATGACCCGCGGCGTGCAGGTCATCAAGATGCGGGGCACCGCCATCGACTGTGACATCCGCCACATCCAGTTCTCCGACGACGGCCTCACGGTCGACCCAGACCGGAAGGTCGAGACATGAGCCTCTACGAGGGCGCGTTCGACGGCGGCTGGACCTCACTGGACGAGGACGAGGGGACCGACCGGGCCTACGCCATCGGCGTCGCCGAGCGACTCGGGGAGTACAACCGCGAGGAACTGGAGGCCATCTACGCCGAGATGGACACCGCTTACCAGAAGAGCATGGTCGAACTCGCCTACGACGAGGGGCGCAACGAGGCCAAGGCGGCCACGGAGCGGACCGACACCGACCGCGAGACGCTGTGGACGGACCTCGTCGAGGGCGAGAAGACCTACGTCGAGCCCGACGAGATACCGGACCGCGGCCGCGACGGCCTCCCGCCCGTGCTCGACCCGACAGAACTGGTCGACAGGCAGGACGTCGACAGCACCGACCTGGTCGACCGGCCGGAGTTCTTGGACCGGTAGCCGTCGCTGGGGTCGACGCGGAAACGGGGCGGAAACCGCCGGGGGCGGTCGCCGCCCGCGAGCTGGGGCAGACCGGGCCGCCGTGGCCCGGTTCAGAAGGAGACTTCCTCGGGGCCGTCCTCGCCCATGCAGACGGGGTCGCGGTCGGAGTAGCCCTTCCGGCCGATGGCCTTGCTGGAGACGCCCGAGCAGGCCGCGAGCATCGCGTCCTCGGCGGTCTCGTAGGTCTCCGTGTCGATGCGGCCCAGCGCGTCGCCCAGCGATTCGGTCCCGTTGGGCAGTTCCAGCGTCATGTCCCCCTCGGCCTCGATGAGTTCGTCGGAGGTCATGGGGTAGTCGTGGGTCTCGAACGCCTCGGCAGCATTAGTCAGCATTCGCATACACGACGAAAGTTCACGGTAGTTAATAAACCTTAACTATTGATAATCATAATATTCATTAATGCGTATAAGGCACACACGAGGGGCGGTGACACGCTTCACGGGGCGAGCGAAGCCGCTTTGTCGCGGGGCCGCGTGGCGTCGGTATGGTCGTCGCCGACCTCCACGTCCACACGACGCGCTCGGACGGCTCGCTCCCCGTCGACGCGGTGCCAGCGGCCGCCCGACGTGCCGGGGTCGACGCCGTCGCCCTCACGGACCACGACCGGCTCCAGCCGTCGCTGTCGGGGCCGATCACGACCGTCGACGGGGTGACCGTCGTCCACGGCGTCGAACTGCGGGTCGAGACCGACACCCAGCGGCTGGACCTGCTTGGCTACGGCGTCGACCCGACCGACGCCCTCGAAGCGGAGTGTGCCCGCCTCCAGCGGGACCGCCGCGAGCGCGGGGCCCGCATCATCGACTGCGTCGAGGACCGACTGGGCGTCGCCCTGCCGGTCGAACCCCGCGACGGACTGGGCCGGCCCCACATCGCGCAGGCCGTCGCCGAGGTCAGCGACTACTCGTATCAGGACGCCTTCGACGACCTCATCGGGGCCGACTGCGACTGCTACGTCCCCCGGGAGGTGACGCCGTTCGAGCGCGGCGTCGAACTGCTCTCGGAAGCCTGCGGGCTCGTCGGACTGGCCCACCCGTTTCGCTACCCGGACACGGCCGCCGCGCTGGCCCGCTGTGAATCGCTGGACGCCGTCGAGCGGTGGTACCCCTACGGGCGGGCGGTCGAGTCGGCGCTCGTCGACGACGCCGTCGAGCGGCACGGCCTCGTCCCCACCGGCGGGAGCGACGCCCACGGCGAGACCATCGGGGAAACGGGGCTGGACGTGGCCGCGTGGGCGCGGGTCCGCGACCGCCTCGTCTGACGGAGGGCAGACGGAATCCGAGGGTTCAATGGGCCGCGGACCCAAGCGTCGGGTATGCAGTGTCACTACTGCGACCGCGAGGCCGACATCGCCGTCGAGAAAGACGGCGTGAAAGTCGGGGTCTGCAAGACGCACTTCCGCGAGCAGATGGCCGAACTCGAGGACGCCGTCGAGACCGAACTCGACGACGAACTCGACATCGACCGGCGCGAGTGACTGTCGACGGAGCGCTACTGTTTTCACCGCCGACGCGGACCGACGTGCACAGTGACGACAGCGAACGCCCGTCGTGAGTGGGTCCGGCAGGCCGGCCGCGTCGGCGCGCTGCTGGCCGCGCTCGGGACCGTCGTCTGGCTCAGCGGCCTCCCCTTCCTCTTTCCCAGCCTCGGCCCGACGGCGTACCTCTACGCGACCCGGCCGACGGCCCCGGAGTGCTCGCTCCGGCGCGTCCTCGGGGGCCACGCCGTCGGCGTCGCCGCCGGACTGCTCGCGTACCACGCTATCGCCGGCGACGTGGTCGTGACGGCCTCGATGACGCCGCTGACGCTCGGCACCGTCCGGCTGGTGGGCAGCGGCGTCGTCGCCGTCGCGCTGACGACAGCGGGGATGCTCCGCACCGACACCGAGCACGCGCCGGCGTGTGCGACGACGCTCATCGTCGGCCTCGGCATCCTCCCGTCGCCGGCCGCGGGCGCGGTCATCCTACTGGCGGTGGCGGTGCTGGCGGTCGAACACGAACTGCTGACCCGGCTGTGGGACTGAGTTCAGTCGTCGTCGGCGCTCGCGGCCGCGGGGCCGTCGCCGGTCCCGCGCCCCATCTCGCGGGCGTAGTCGGCGAAGTTGTCGAACAGCCGCTTGGCCTCGCAGGCCGCCCGGTAGTTCTCCTCGTCGACGCCGTCGAGCACCCGCCGGATGCGCTCGTCCGATAGCTGGTCGTCCTTGCCCTCGGTGACCCGGCGGGCCGTCTCGGGGTCGTACTCGGGGTGGAACTGCACGGAGAAGACGTGGCCGTCGCGGAAGCCGTGGACGCCGTAGTCGTTCTCGGCGAAGCGCTCGGCCCCGGGCGGGAGGTCGACCACGCGGTCGGAGTGGGTGGTGAAGACGGTAAAGGACTCGTCGACACCGTCGAGCAGGGCGTTCTCGCCGTCGTGTTCGACGGTCCGGTAGCCGATCTCGTAGTCGTCCATCGGCTCGACGGTGCCACCAAGCGCGTGGGCCAGTAGCTGGTGGCCGAAACAGACGCCCAAGAACGGCAGTCCGCGGTCGACGGCCTCGGCGACCCACCCTTCGAGGTCCCGAATCCACGGCTCGTCCCAGTAGACCGAGGCGCGACTCCCCGTGACCAGACAGCCGTCGAAGTCGAACGTGTCGGGGAGGTCGCGCTCGGTCACGTCGTACTCCACGATGTCGGCGTCGAGTTCGCGCCGGAAGTTCCGGCGGTTGTCCGCGCCGTCGTGGGCCGCGTTCAGCAGGGCGATACGCAGACTCATCACCCGGATACAGCGGTCGAAGCCCCAAAAGCTCCCGCATCCGTGGCAGAACCTGCCGCTCACCGCGACGCCAGCCACAGCCCCGCGGCCGCCGGCACGCCGTAGCCGACCGCCACCGCGAGCAGTGCCGGCCGCCACGTCGTCAGGAACCACGGGACTGCGAGGCCGTACGCGGCCCCCAGCGCTAGCCCGGTGGCCGTCCTGACGGCGTTGTGTCCCGCCCGGTCGGTGAGCGTCGTCACCGCCCAGTCGGCCAGCGCCGGCGCGGGGCCGAGCGCGACCAGCGGGAGCCAGAGGCCGCGGGCAGTCCCCGACAGCCACGCGCCGACGCCGAGGGCGATGCCGGGGTAGACGCCCGAACACCGCGCACAGAGCGCGAGCGTCCGGTCGCCGACCGACAGCCGGTGACACCGTTCCCAGTCGCCCCGCTCGTGGTGAGCCAGCAGGTACGGGAGCGTCGCCGCGAGCGCGCGCCGGACCGCCCGAGCGCGGGCCATCAGTCCTCGTCGGCCGGTTCGTCCTCGGCGACGTAGCGCTCGTAGAACTCCTCGTCGGTCTTCGTCAGGTAGAGGATGCCCTCGATGATGCCCGCGAGCGCCGGGATGCCGGTCCAGAAGAAACAGAGGTAGATGACGCCAAGCCCCGTGTTCCCGAGGTAGAAGTGGTGGACGCCCAGACCGCCCAACAGGATGGCGAGGACGCCGGCGGTGACGCGGTCCGTGTCGCTGCGGGCGGCCGCGGCGGCAGTGGACCCGGCGGCACCGGCCGCGCCCGCGCCGCCGCGCTGTTCGGTGCCACACGCCGAGCAGAAGCGGGCCGCCGCGTCCATCTCGGCCCCGCACTGGTGGCAGTACTTCGTCCCCTCGGCCGGGGCGGTCGCGTCGTCGCCATCGCCGGCTTCGCTGCCGATGTCGCCGTCACTGCCGTCGGGCCCGGCGTCGGTATCGGCCGCCTCGTCGGCGGGCGAACGGGGGTCGGCGTCGAACTCCTCGGCGTCGACGGGCCCGTCGTCGGCTGGCTCGTCGGCCGGAGTGTCGTCGGGTTCGTGAGCGTCGCCGTCCGGGTCCGGCGTCGTCCGGCCCGTCGCCGTCGTCCGGTTCGTCGGTGTCGTCGGGGACCATACCACGAAATCCGCCCGGCGTGGGATTAAAACTCGGGGTCGGCGTGTTCGTCGAGGAACGCGGTGAGGCGGTCGGTGACCGCCGGAGCGTGTTCGACGAAACAGCAGTGGCGGCCCTCGACGGCGGTGGCCGCGCCCCGCGGGAGGTCCGCGGCCAGCGACTCGGCGGCCCGAGCGGGGACGACGGGGTCGTCGACGCCGTAGTACACTTCGGTCGGGAGCGTTACCTCGTACAGCGGCGGGGCGTCGAACCCGGTCGCCGCGGCGGCGTGGGCCTCGAAGGCCGCGCCCGTCGCGTCGTCCGCGCGCCGCCAGTCGGCGATGCGCTCGACGAGGTCGGGGTTGGCGTCGCGGAAGGCAGGGGAGAGCGCGCCCGACAGCGACGCCGTCGCGCCGGCGTCCAGCGACAGGGCCGCGAGCGCGTCGGCGTCGAGGGCCTCGCCCGCGGCCGCGGTGCAGTACAGCGTCAGCGTCCGCGCCCGGCCGTACTCGTGGGCGTAGCGCAGCGCGACCATCCCGCCCAGTCCCGCCCCGACGAGGTGGGCCTCGGCGACGCCGTGGGCAGCCAGCACCGCTTCGAGGTCGGCCGCCAGCGTCCCCACGTCGCAGGGGCCCGCCGGCGCGTCCGAGCGGCCAGTACCGCGATGGTCCCAGACGAACGTCTCGTAGGGGCCAGCGAGGGCGTCGTTGTGCCAGCCCCACAGCCACGCGCCGTAGCCCGCGTCGCCGACGAAAGCGACCGTCGGGCCCGAGCCGTCGGTCTCGTAGTAGAGCTCCACGCCGCGGTTGCTCGCGGTCGGCATCGTCGGCTGTTGGGCCGACGGCGGGGTGGCTCTTTCGGTCGGGTCGCTCCACCACTTCTCGCCGGCGGCCAGTTCCGCGAGTGCCGAACCTCGACCGTCCCGTCAGCGGGTTCGCTCGGCGGCGGGCTCGCGTCCAGAGGGGGCGCTCGCGGCCCGACCGACGCCTGTCCCGTCGGCACGGTCCGGAGCCGGGAGGGTCCCGGCCGCCGCGGCGTCGGCGTACTGCCGACCCCAGAACGCCCCGAAGACGTAGCTCGCATACGTCGAGACGAGCGACGGCCCGACGAAGGTCACCCACGACCCCAACCACAGCGTCGCCGCGGCGACGAGCAGGGCCAGCCACCCGGCGAAGGCTTCGGCGTAGGCCGGTCGCGTGGCGAACGTGACGGCGTAGCGCCGGGAGAACGCCGCCGTCGCCCGCCCCGTGACAGCGTAGCAGGTCACGACGGCCGGGAAGACGTACAGACCGGCCGCGGCGGCGGCCGCGACGGCCAGCGCCGAGAACGAGCCAAGTCCCGCCAACCGGAACAGCGCCGACACGGACGCCCCGACGGCGGCGGTCACGCCGCCCACGACCAGCGCCGCGAGCAGGACCCGGCCGCCGTCGGCCAGCAGCGCGCCGAAATCGTCGAACGCCGGCGGGTCGCGTTCGCCCGCGGCGGCCGCCCGCGTGAGGCGGACGCCGTAGCCGGCGACCGGCAGCAAAAGCGGTGGGAAGACGGTCGCGGCCAGCGCGAGGATGCTCCCCAGCAGGAACGGGTCGTAGCCGTCTCGCGTCGGATAGGCGAGCGCGAACGGGAGCGCGCCGCGGTCATCGGCGTCCGCGTCGGCGGACCGGCCGTCGCCTTCGGTGTCGGCCGCCGTACTCCCGTGGCTGGCCGCCGACCCACCGACGGCGGCGGTGACGGCCGACTCCGGCAACGTCGCGCCACAGGCGACACAGAACGCGTCGCCGGGTGCGGTCGCGCTCCCGCAGGCCGGGCAGTACGGCATACCTCGGACTTCGGCCGGCGGGGGTTTCGTTCTTTCCCCGCTACCGGTCGCGGTGAAAAAGCGGTGTGGCAGCGATGGCGTGAGGAAGCAACGGTGACAGTGGGAGAGAGCGACGACGGCAGTGACGCGACGCCCCGTCTCAGGCGTCGGCGACCGAGCGCAACACGTCGGGGGCCTCGGCGAGCGCGTCGTCGAGCGCGTCGGCGTCGGGGCCACCGCCCTGTGCGAAGTCCGGCGGGCCGCCGCCGCCGCCGCCGACCTTCGCGGCCAGCCGTCCGACCACCTCGCCGGCGTTGACCGCGACGCCGTCGGGGACGGCGACGACGAACTGCGCGCCGTCGACGCCCGCGCCCAGCACCGCTATCTCGCCCTGCTCGACGAGGGCGTTGGCTTGGGCCCGCAGTTCGTCCATGTCGGCGTCGATGCGCTGGACGACGGCCGTCGTCCCGTCCACGTCGACCTCCTCGGCGTCGGCCCCGCCAGAGGCGCGGGCCTCGGCGAGTTGCTCTTTCAGGTCCTCTATCTCCTTGCCGCGGGCCTTCCACTCGTCGAAGAAGCGGCTGGCGGTCTCCGGGACGGCCTCGGGGGCCACGTCGAAGGTGTCGGCGGCCTCGTACAGCGCGTCCTCGGTCCGGTGGGTGGCCTCGATGGCCGCCTCGCCGGCGGCGAACGTCAGCCGGATGACGCCGTCCTGAACCCGCTCGGTGCCGAGCAGTTTGACCGTCCCGACGTCGCCGGTGCGGGCGACGTGGGTCCCGCCACAGGCCTGTACGTCGTCGCCGACGTGGACGAGTCGAATCCGCTCGCCGGCGGGGATGCCGCCCTGATACAGGTCGAAGCCGTAGCGGTCCTCAGCGTCGTTGCGGTCGGGCCACTCCTGCGTGACCGAGACGTTGTCCCGGACGAGTTCGTTGGCCCGGCGCTCTATCTCCTTGACCTGCTCGCGCGTGACCGACTCGTAGTGGCGAACGTCGATGCGCGAGGAGTCGACGCCCTTCTGGGCCCCGGCCTGCCGGACGTGCTCGCCCAGCACCTGCCGGGCGCTGTGGACGACGATGTGGGTCGCCGTGTGGTGTTGCATCAGGCGCGCCCGCCGGGTCGCGTCGACCTGTCCGCGGACGAACTCGCCTTTCCCGGGGTCGGCGTCGGCCGTGTGGAGGACGACGCCGTCGTGGCGCTGGACGTCGGTTACCTCGGCGGTCACGTCGTCGGTCGACAGCGTCCCGTGGTCCGGCGGCTGCCCCCCGCCCTCGGGGTAGAACATCGTCTGGTCGAGTACCACGTCGTAGTCGCCGTCCTCGCGCTCGAACACTTCGAGGACGACCGCCTCGAACTCGGTGCGCTGCTGGTCCTCGTAGTAGAGCCGGTCGGTGTCGGGCAGTTCGGCCAGCCGGTCGGCGTGGGGGACCGCGTCCGCGTCGGCGGCCCCGCCGTCCCCGCCGTGGCGGTCGGCGACGACGGCGTAGAAGTCGTCGGGCACGTCGACGCCGACGCCGCGCTCGCCGGCTATCTCCTCGACCATGTCGGGCTGGATGCCGTGGGAGTCGTACAGTTCGACGAGTTCGGCCGTCGGAATCGGGTCGTCCCGCTGTGCGTACTCGTCGGCCAGTTGGCGGACGCGGCGGCCGCCCCGGTCCAGCGTCTCGCGGTACTTCTCGACCTCCGTGCGGACGATGTCCCGGACGGTGTCGCGGTTCTCGTAGCCCAGCCGGTCGGCCTGCATGTCGACCAGTTCGTCCAAGGGCGCGTCGACGCCGACGCCGTCGACCAGCCGCTTGGTCCGGCGCAGGACCATCCGCGCGAGATAGCCCGTCCCGACGTTGGAGGGGACGATACCGTCACCGAGCATGTACGCCAGCGTCCGGCAGTGGTCGGCGATGGCGTAGATGTCCTCCAGCGGCGCTATCAGTTCCCTGAGCTCCTCGACTTCGACGCCGACTTCCGCGGCGATGGTGTCGCGTTCAGCCTCGATGTCCTCGGCCTCGTCGATGTCCATCCGGCCAGCGAGCTTCGCGGCCTTGTGGACGACGGCTTCCTCCTCCTCGGTGAGGTCGATGCCGGCGTTGTCCTTGAGGAAGGCGATCATGTCGGGGTAGACCGCCTCGTACACCGTCGGCGTCCCCTGACTCATCCACGTCCACCGCTCCAGCCCGTAGCCGGTGTCGACGATGTACGTGTCCATCTCCGAGTACGTGTTGCCGTCTTTCATCTCGTACTCGCCGTCGGGGTCTTGCTCCAGCGACATGAAGACGAGCGTCGCCAGTTCCGCCCCGCGGTAGATGACCTCGAAGGCGGGGCCGGCGTTGCCGCCGCCGACCCACGGGTCCTCGATGAGTGTGAGGTCGGCGGGGTCGGCCCCGAGTTCCTCGAACAGTTCGACGCAGTACTCGACGGTCTCGTCCTTCCAGTAGACCTCGCCCTGATAGGCGTACTGCTCGGGGTCCTCGAGGTCCTCGCGGGCGTTGAACGCGTGATGGGCCATCATCTCGAAGGCCATCGTGTGCCGCCCGGTCTTGCCGACGTTGTCGATGTCCTGCATCCGGATGCAGGGCTGGCTGATACACAGCGGGTTCGCCGGCGGCGGCGTCGTCCCGCTGGTGACCAGCGGCTGGAAGTCGTAGACCGAGGCTTGGGTCAGCAACACGTCGTCGCGCCAGCGGTTGGCCGCGACCGGGTAGGGCTCGACGCGCTCGTGGCCTCGCTCCTCGAAAAACGAGAGGAAGACCTCCCGCATCTCCGAGAGGGAGTACTCGTCGTCGAAGCCGGGGTCGTCGATGAAGCCGTACT
Organism: Haloarcula sp. MBLA0138; assembly: GCF_055632455.1. Taxonomy (NCBI): domain Archaea; kingdom Methanobacteriati; phylum Methanobacteriota; class Halobacteria; order Halobacteriales; family Haloarculaceae; genus Haloarcula; species Haloarcula sp. MBLA0138. The sequence goes on from NZ_CM145746.1 coordinate 2,567,504, forward strand.
CCTCGCAGGGGGGCTCCCCGCACGTCTCGCGCTCGGTGCGCGCCCAGAACATATCGCCACACTCGACACACTCCTGTCGGGTAAAGCCCGACTCCTCGAAGTAGTCGAGTCGGTAGGCCGCCTCGAGGTCGCTCATTGGGGCAGTGTTGGCCCGCGTTCGCCTAAAACAGTTCCGAAGGGGCCGACGGCTACAACGCGACTGCGCTCGTTCCCGACAGCGTCGGCGGCGCGACGACCCGTTCGGTGGTAGTCCCGCCCGAGGCGCTGACGATGCGGACCCGCGCGCTCCCGCCCGCTTCGAGTTCGTTGCCGAAGGCCGTGACGCCGAGGCTGTCGCTGCTCCCGAGGTCCAGCGTGATGGTGAAGCGGTCCTCGGCGTCGTTCAGGACCGGGACGGAGTCGTCGTCGTCCTGTATCGACGAGACGCCGAACTCCCCGTCGGCGCTCGACGCGCTGGAGGTTGATAGCTGGTAGTACGACCCGCTGTCGCCGACGTAGTTGACCGTCGCCTTCCCGAGGTCGACGTTGCCTGCACCGGGGGATTTCTTCACGACGATCTCGATAGCGCCGATGCCGTCGTCGTTGAACTCGTTGCCGGTGACCGACACCACCTGCACGCGGTTGGTCGTGGAGTCGCTGGATTCCTGTCCGGTCGCCTGCGCCGAACTCTGGAGGAAGCCGGCGGTGTTGATGAGGACGCCCGCGGCGATGGCGGCGACCAGCACCATGCCGATGAAGACGATGAGAGTGCCGATACCGACCTGCCCGCGCTCGCGGTCGTCTCGCGCTCGATACCCGTTCATTTCAGTTGGTGATAGCTTCTGTGGCCGACGAATGTAAAGGTGCGCCGCCGATTATCGGCCGTGAAAACGGACGTGCGGGCGTCCAGCGGCGGCGGGACGGCCGACCCGCTACCGGTCGGCGGCCAGCGACGCCAGCATCGCTTCGAGTTGCACCCGCTCGTTGGCCCCCTGCGTGATGCGGTAGTCGGTTTCGCCGACGCGTTCGAGGATGCGCACCGCCGCGTCGTCGGCCACGTCGAACTCCCAGACCGACCGGTGGAGTTGGTCGATGACGTCGCCCCCGGCGATACCCTCCTCGGTCAGCAGGCGGTCCAGCGTCGCCCGCGCCGCGGTGAAGTCGCCGTCAAGCGCCGACCGGACCATCTCGTGTATCTCCTCGGGCCGAGCGGTGGAGGTGATGGCGTAGACGGCCTGCTCGTCGACGGTGTCGCCGCTGACCGACGCCGCTTGCAGGCCGTTGATGGCCTTGCGCATGTCCCCATCGGCGGCGTAGACCAGCGCCGCCACTCCGTCGTCGGTGAGTTCGATGCCCTCGGCCTCGGCGATGTGTCGGATTTCGCGCTCGACGGCGTCGTCCGACAGTGGCGAGAACCGGAAGACGGCACACCGGGACTGTATTGGGTCGATTATCTGACTGGAGTAGTTGCACGAGAGAATGAACCGGACGTTGTTCGAGAACTGCTCCATCGTCCGGCGGAGCGCCGACTGGGCATCGGACGTGAGAGCGTCGGCCTCGTCGAGGAAGATGATACGGTACTCGTGGCCGCCGAAACTGGTTCGGGCGAAGTTCTTGATTCGGTCCCGCACCACGTCGATGCCGCGCTCGTCGGAGGCGTTGAGTTCGAGGAAGTGCTCGCGCCAGTCCTCGCCGTACAGTTCGCGGGCGATGGCGGTCGCACAGGTCGTCTTGCCCGTGCCGGCCGGGCCCGAGAAGAGCATGTGGCTCAGGTCGTTGCGGTCGACGTAGCTCTGGAGGCGGCCCACGATATCCTCGTGGCCCATCACGTCGGCGAGCGCCTCCGGGCGGTACTTCTCTATCCAGACTTCCTCGCGTCCCGCCCGCGACGCTGACTCGGCCTCGCTCATGGACGGTGGGAGGCGCGGCCCGCTCTTAAACGCCCCGACAACGACCACGAGCGACAGGCTCAAGCCCGGCGTCACGAAGACGGCGTATGGACGTGACCGTCGAGGTGGCCGGCGAGGACACCCACGAACTCACCGTCGCCGACGACGCCACGTACGGGGACCTGCTGGCCCCGCTGGACCTCTCGCCACACGCCGTCTCCGTGGTGGTCGACGGCCGGACCGTCCCGACCGACCAGCCGGTCGCGGCCGAGCGCGTGCGCGTCGTCCGGCTCATCAAGGGCGGGTGAGGGGGGCGGCGAAGCGACGGGGCAAAGGCGGGCAAGAGGTTCGGCGAAGCGACGAGAGCGACGCCGGGGCGGCCGCCCGTTTTTCACCGTCGAGACCCTACCGCCGGCCGTGCGCGTCCGCGAAGCGACCGTCGACGACCTGCCGGACGTGATGAACGTCCTCGACGGCGCGGCGCTGTCGGTCGAGGTCGAGACGGTTCGGTCGGGTATCGCCGGCGACGGGACGCTCGTGGCGGCGGTCGACGGGCGAGTGCTGGGGGCGCTCGTCCTCGACGGGGACCGTATCGTCGCCGTCGCCGTCCGTCGGGGCCGCCGCGGGCAGGGGGGCGGGACCGCGCTGGTCGAGGCGGCCGCCGACCGGCGCGAGCGACTTACCGCCGCCTTCGACGCCGACGTGCGACCGTTCTACGAGGAACTGGGCTTCGCCGTCGAACCGACCGACGAACCGGGCCGGTTCCGGGGCGTACTGGAGTGAGTCAGACCAGCGGCGCGACCAGTTCCCGCCCCGCCGCGAGGAGTTCGTCGACGCGCTCGGGGCTCCCGGCCTCGGCGTAGACCCGTAGCTTCGGTTCGGTGCCCGAGGGGCGCATGAGGAGCCACGTCCCGTCGTCCAGTCGGACCTTGAACCCGTCGACAGTGGTGACGCCAGCGACGGCGACGCCGGCCACCGCGTCGGGGAGTTCGGCCTCCAGTTCGTCGAGGACGGCCGCCTTGCGGTCGTCGGGACAGTCGACGCTGATGCGGTCCTGATGAATCTCGCCGTGGGCGTCGAGCAGGCGGTCGACGCGGTCGTCCAGCGGTTCGGCCCGCTGGGCCGCCGCGGCCAGCAGCGCCAGCAGGACGCCGTCCTTGTTCCGGAGGTGGTCGGTCAGGCCGAACCCGCCAGACTCCTCGCCGCCCAGCAGGGCGTCGTAGTCGGCCATCGCCGCGGCGACCCACTTGAACCCGACCGCCGTCTCGTGGACGGACTGGCCGTGGGCCTCGGCGACCCGGTCGACGATGCTCGACGTGGAGACCGTCCGGACCACGTCGCCGGCGCGGGTCTCCAGCAGGAAGTCGTACATCGCCGCGAGGAAGAGGTTCGGGTCCAGAAAGCCGCGTTCGGGCGTGACGACGCCGAGGCGGTCGGCGTCGCCGTCGTTGACGACGCCCAGCGCCGCCGGCCCGTCGGTGACGCGCTCGGCGAGGGCGTCGACGTGTTCGGCGGTCGGCTCCGGGGGTTCGCCGCCGAACTCGGGGTCGCGGTCACACCGGAAGCGGGTCACGTCGGCCCCGGCCCGGGCCAGCAGGTCGCCGGTGACGCCGCGGCCGCTGCCGTGCATCGCGTCGTAGGCGACCGGGAGGCCGTCGAGGGCGGCGTCGGCGTAGTCGAGCGCGTGGTCGAGGTACGCCGCGGTGAGGTCGTCCTCGGTCACCGCGCCGCGGTCGCTCTCGGGGACCGCCTCGGGGACCGCGAGATTCGCCTCGATGGTCTCGGTCACCTCGGGGAGCGCCGGCGCGCCGTCGCTCGGGACGAACTTCACGCCGTTGTACTCGGGGGGGTTGTGGCTGGCCGTTATCTGGAGCGCCCCGGCCAGCCCGCGGTCCCGGACCGTCCACGCGACGACCGGCGTCGGCGTGTCGCGGTCGGGCAGGAGGACGTCGAAGCCGTTGTCGGTCAGCACGTCGGCCAGTGCCTCGGCGAAGCCCGGCGAACTCTCGCGGGCGTCGTAGCCGACGGCGACGGTCCCCGTCTCCCCGCGCTCGCGCAGCGTCGTCGCCACCGCCTGCCCGACCATGCGGACCCGCGGTTCGGTGAACTCGTCGAGCGTGGCGCGCCAGCCGTCGGTCCCGAACGCGATGGCCGCGGCGTCCTCGGGACGTGGTTGCCCTGTCTCCATGCGCGTGGGTGGTCCCCGCAGTGACATAAGTTTCACGTCCGTCTCGGGGGGAAAATTCACACTCTTCCGGAACGAAACCGCCGGTCAGTCGTCGTCGGCGACGAGGCGCTCCTTCTCGCTCCGGGAGAGCTGTTTCACCTCGTACTCGCGGCTCATCGCCGCGGATTTGGACTCGTAGCGCTCGACGTGGACGAGTTCGACGGGCGTCCGGCCGCGGGTGTACTTCGCGCCGTCGCCGCTGTCGTGTTCCGCGACGCGTCGCTGTACGTCGGTCGTGTAACCCGTGTAGAACGTCCCGTCGCTACACGACAGGACGTAGACGTAGTGGGCAGGGCCCCGCGTGGTGGTCATCGCACGATGCAGGTGGCCCAGCGGGCCTCACACCTGTCGGGCGCGCTCTTTCGACACCTCGGCGATGCCAGCGTTCGCCGAGCAGTTCGGGCAGGCCCGGATGTGTCCGCGCTCGTCGGCGAACACTCGGGCGAACTGGTCTGAGACGTGCGCGCCGCAGTGGTCACATTCAGGCATCGTGTTCGTCGGCGACACCACCGCCGACGGTCGTTTGTAGGAGTTCCACACGCATATTCCTTTACCCAAATATTTGGGTATCCGGCTGCCGTGACGCGTCGACGCGCGGCGGCCGCCCGTCCGCGCGCCGCGGCGCTACGTCCGTGCATCGTCGAGCCGTCGGGCGATGAGCCCCGCCTGTACACCGGCGGTGAACCCGGCGTCGACGTTGACCACCGAGAGCGCGGTACAGGACTGGAGCATCCCCGAGAGCGCGGCCTCGCCCTCGCCGCCGTGGCCGTAGCCCGTCGAGACGGGGAGGCCGACGACCGGTACGTCGACGAGGCCGGCGACGACGGTGGGGAGCGCCCCCTCGCGGCCCGCCGCGACCACGAGCACGTCCTGTCCGCCGAGGCGGTCGACGGCATCCAGCGTCCGGGACATGCTGGCGACGCCCACGTCGTCGATTCGGGTGACGCGTGCGCCCATCTCCGCGGCTATCATCGCGGCCTCGCCGGCGGGGACGGCGTCGGAGGTGCCAGCGGTGACGACGGCCACGTCGGCGTCGAGGGCGGGCCGTTCGAACCCCGGGACGGTGGCGACCAGCCACCCGGAGCGCTCGTCCCAGCGGACCGTCGCCTCGCACTCCTCGGCCAGTGCCGCCCGCACCGCGGCCGCGTCGGCCGGGTCGACGCGGGTGACGATGGCCCGCCCGGTCGTCTCGACGGCGGTGGCCGCGAGGTCGGCCACCGCATCGGGGGGTTTCCCGTCGGCCAGTATCGCCTCGGGGACCCCCGCGCGTTCCTCGCGTGTCGCGTCGAACCGGCCCGCGTCGGTGGTCGCGTACCCCGACAGCTGCGCCTCGGCCTCGGCGGGGGTGACCTCGCCCGCCGCGACCCGTTCGAGTATCTCGCGCATACCCCCTCTGAGACGCGGGCGCACTCCTATCCGTCGGTCCGCGGCGGGCGGGCGAGGCGGGTATGCCCGACCCGTGTCGCGCCGGAGCGGAGACTAGCCTGATATGTCAGAGCCGGCGCGACGGAACCCGACGATTTATATGGGGTGGCGCGGTCCAAAAGCTCTCAAACCCCCGTGAGTACCGGCGAGAGCGGCGGGGATGGGGAAAGTATTTAACCAACCCTCGCGGAAAACACGTCTGTATGGCAGACCTAATCGTCAAAGCCGCCGTGAAGGAAGCGCTCGATGACATGAACGTCGCATCCGACTTCTACGATGCTCTCGACGAGGAAGTCGAGGAGCTGCTCGAAGACGCCGCCCGCCGTGCCGACGCGAACGACCGGAAGACGGTCCAGCCGCGCGACCTGTAAGGTCGTCGACCTCAGCGTTTTTTTTTCCGCCGATAGTCGACAGCGGCGGCGCTACGGCTCCCTGACCGTCACGCCGTCCTCGCGGCCGACGTGGACCGCGTCGGCCAGCCCGACGAACAGGCCGTGTTCGACGACGCCCGGCGTGTCCGCGAGGTCGCGGGCGAGGCCGGCGGGGTCCCCGATGGGGCCGAACTCGCAGTCGAGGACGAGGTTGCCGTTGTCCGTGACGACGGGGCCGTCCTTGCGCTCGGCCCGCCGGAGCGTCGGGTCCCCGTCGAGCCCGCGGACCGTGTCGGCGACCGGCGTCCGGGCCGCCGGGAGGACCTCGACGGGAACCGGGTGCGAGAGGCGGTCGGCGACCTTCGTCGGGTCGGCGACGACGAGAAAGCGGTCGGCACTCGCGTCGACGACCTTCTCGCGGGCGTGGGCCGCGCCGCCGCCCTTTATCAGGTCGCCGCCGGCCACCTCGTCGGCCCCGTCTATCGCGAGGTCGACGGTCACCTCGTCGAGGTCGGCCAGCGGGATACCCACCTCGCGGGCGAGTTCCCGCGACTGGAAGGAGGTCGGGACGCCGGTCACGTCCAGCCCCGCCTCGACCGCCCGGCCCAACGCCCGGATGGCGTAGGCCGCCGTACTCCCCGTCCCGAGCCCGACGACCGCGCCGTCGGCGACGGTCTCGGCCGCGGACTCCCCGGCCGCTCGCTTCGCCGCGTCGGAGCCGCCCTGTTTCATGTCCGGACCGTCGCCGGACGCGGACAAGACGTTTGCGCTCCGGGGTCTCCGACGGAACTTAGACGGCCCCGGACCACCGTCCGGGTATGACACTGTTCGGTACCAGCGGCATCCGCGGTCCGGTGGGGGAGACGGTCACCGCAGCCCTCGCGCTGTCGGTCGGGCGCGCGCTCGGCGTCGACAGCGACCGCGTGGTCGTCGGTCGGGACCCCCGGGAGAGCGGTGCCGTCCTGCGGGACGCCCTCGTCGCCGGCCTGCGCGAGAGCGGCACCGACGTGGTCGACGCGGGGCTGGCGGCGACGCCGACCGTCGCCCGCGCCGTGGGGTGGGCCGACGCCGACGCCGGCGTCTCGGTCACCGCGAGCCACAACCCGCCGGAGGACAACGGTATCAAGCTCTGGCAGCCCTCCGGGCAGGCGTTCGACGCCGACCGGCGCGAGCGAATCGAGGCCCGCATCGAGGACGGGACGGCCGACCTCGCGGCGTGGGACGGGGTCGGGGACCGCGAGACGGCCGACTACGCCGACCGCCACGTGGCGGCCATCCGGGCGGCGCTCGACGACCCCGCGCTCGACCGCTCGGTCGTCGTCGACGTTGGCAACGGGGCCGGCGGCGTCTCGGTCACCGCGCTGGACGCGCTGGACTGTCGCGTCGAGACGCTGAACGCCCAGCCCGACGGCGCGTTCCCCGGCCGGCCCTCGGAGCCGACCGCCGAGAACTGCGGGTCGCTGGCGACGCTGGTCGCCGAGTCCGACGCCGACCTCGGCGTCGCCCACGACGGCGACGCCGACCGCATGCGCGCCGTGGCGGGCGACGGGACCTACCTCTCGGGGGACGTGCTGCTGGCGATACTGGCCCGCGCGGCCGCCGCCCCCGGCGACGCCGTCGCGGTCCCGGTCGACACCAGCCTCGCGGTCGCGGACCACCTCGCAGCGGCGGACGTGGACGTGGAGTACACGCCCGTCGGGGACGTGTACGTGGCCGAGGCCGCCAGCACCGACGGCGTGGCCTTCGGCGGGGAGCCAAGCGGCGCGTGGATATGGCCCGAGCGGACGCTGTGTCCCGACGGCCCGTTGGCGGCCGCCACCGTCGCCACTCTCGACGCCGAGCGGCCGCTGGCCGAGCGGGCCGCCGACGTGCCCGACTACCCAATCCGGCGGGCCAGTGTCGAGACGGACGCCAAGGCGTCGGTGATGGAGCGGGTCCGCGAGGCGGTGCTGGCCGAGTTCGACGACGTGACCACCCTCGACGGCGTCCGCGTCGACCTCGGGGACGCGTGGTTCCTGCTGCGGGCCAGCGGGACCCAGCCGCTGGTGCGAATCACGGCGGAGGCCCGCGAGGCGGACCGCGCCGACGAGGCCTTCGAGCGCGCCCGCGGCCTCGTCGCCGACGCCGCCGAGTGAGGACGCCGCCGCTGGCGGCCGCGTGACCGGTGAGAAGGAGACCCCCGGGACCGAGCTTCAGGGCGGCACCGCCCGACCCCGCCGGTGGTTATCCGCGCCGCGTCGACCGGGCCTCACGGACGTCGGCCCCGTCCCGAATCTTGTCCTCGCACTGCGGACAGACCCGCGGCTTGTCGACGCCGTTCGGCGTGAAGACACGCGCGTAGTCGGCCGTTACAAAATTACCGCAGTTCTGGCATTCCGGCATACAGGCCTGAATGGGTGCTAAGTCCTCTTAATGGTTGGTGCTTTGGTAAGAATTCGCACACCCGGTTATGCGGGGTCTAGAAGGCGCTGCTGACGGTTCCGTCCTCGGCGAGTTCGACGACGCCGTCGAACCGCTCCCGGAACGCGGTCAGCGTCTCCTCGTCGTGAACCCCCTGTGCGAGGTGGAACATGCCGACCGCGTCGTACTCGTCGAGCAGTTCGAGGATGTCGGCGACGGCGTCGAGGGCCTGCTGTTCGTCGGCGTAGTAGATGAGTTCGGTCACCGAGTCGAAGGTCACTCGGAGTTTGCCGTCGTGGTCCTGCAGGAACGTCTCGGTCTCGTCGACGATGCCGGCGAGGTCGTCCGGCGCGGAGACGTACCGGACGTTGTCGGACTGGCGGCGGGTGTACCCCCGCTCGACCGAGAGCGTGTCGAGGATGGTCGCCGCGTCCTCGTCGACCTCGTAGTACTCCAGTTTCTGCTTGACCTCGCGGGCGGTCGTCCGGGTCGAGATGACCAGCATCGCGTCCGTATCCGTCGATAGGAACTCAGTGTCCAGTCGGTCTGTCTCGCCCGTACTCGGATGCAGGAGGAGGATGCCGGTCCCACCCGCCACGGTGTCCGGCGCGTTCTCGATGGCCAGCGTATACTCCATGTGGCGGTACGAGCGGCTGGGACCGCATTAAGTCTGCGGGTCCCGGGTCGGACCGCGCGTCAGAACACGCTGTCGGCGGTCGCCGCGCCGACGACGCTGAACATCGCGCCGACGGCCACGGCCTTCAGCGTCGTCAGGGCGACGGCGGTCGGCGTCGGGTCCGCGAGGGCGCCGTTCTCGACGAGAAACGTCTCCGGGGCGGTGAAGGCAAGCGCCAGCACGGCGACCGAGCCGAAGGCGACACACATCAGCGAGACGAACCGGACCGGGACGCCGGCCACGTCCACCTCGTCCTCGATGTCGCGGTCGGCGTCGGCCTTGTACAGCGCGCCGTAGCCGATGGCGAAGACGATGGCGGTGACGACGGCGGCGTGGGCGGCGGACATGTTCGCGGCCAACACCCACACCTCCTCGGTGACGACGAAGGGGCCGGCCAGCAGGAACCCGCCCACGACCTGCTGGGCCGTGTCGGCGACGCGGTAGCGGCGACGCACCATGTCCGAGCCTTGGGCGACCGGCCGGGATAACGCTACTGGGTCGGGCCGTGGACGGCGACCCCGCGGGTGGGCGAGGGCGGCCGACGACCCCGGCGTCGCCCGACAGCCCCCGAAGCGCAACGGGTTTCGGGACCGCCGTCGAATCGAGGCTATGAGCGTCAGCGACGAGTTCGACGACTGGGCGGCCCGGGGGAAGGACCGCGGGATGGAGGACCGCCACTGGCACACCGCCAAGCACGTACTGGCCCGGATGCCCGTCGAGGCGGGCGACACCGTCCTCGATTTGGGCTGTGGGAGCGGCTACGCCGGCCGCGCGCTGCGGGAGACCAAAGACGCCGGCCGCGCCTACGGCGTCGACGCCTCGCCGGCGATGGTCGAGAACGCCCGCGAGTACACCGACGACCCCGACGTGGCCTACCTCGTGGGCGACTTCGAGTCCCTGCCGTTCGCGGCCGACAGCGTCGACCACTGCTTCTCGATGGAGGCCTTTTACTACGCCCGGGACCCCCGCGCCGCGCTGGACGAACTCGCCCGCGTGCTCCGGCCCGGCGGCACCTTCCACTGCGCGGTGAACTACTACGAGGAGAACGTCCACTCCCACGCGTGGGACGACCTCGTCGACGTGCCGATGACCCGCTGGTCGGCCCCGGAGTACCGCGCGGCGTTCCGCGACGCCGGCTTCGCCGTCGCCGTACAGGACAACGTCCCCGACCGCGAGACCGAGATTCCCCCCGCCAGCGAGTTCCCGACCGACGACTGGGAGAGCCGCGAGGCGATGGTCGAGCGCTACCGGGAGTACGGGACCCTCGTGACCGTCGGCGTCGTCCGCTGACGGGTCGACGACGGGAACGCGTACGTTTTTGCCTCCCCGCGGGGAACGTGGGGTGTGATGTCACGCCAGCGGTCGTACGTGCTCGCGGGGCTGTTCGTCGTCGCGGCGCTCGTGACGGCGTGGCTGCTGTCGGACGTACTCGCGACGGTCTTTTTCGCCGTCACCGTCGCCTACGTTCTCTTCCCGGTCGTCGAGTGGCTCACCGAGCGGGACGTGGACCGGCGGGTCGCCGCGGCGCTGACGACGGCCGTGGCGTTTCTCAGCGTCACGCTCGCGGCCGTCCCGGTCGCTGCGGTGTTGTACCTCCGCCGGCGGGACCTGTTCGTGTTCTTCCAGCGGCTTCCGCCGGTGCTGACCGTCGACCTCGGGGAGTACCAGTACAGCCTCGCGCTCCGGCCGCTGTTCGCTCTCGCCCGGGAGGCCGTCACGGCGCTGGGGGTCACGTACGCCGCCGCGGCCGCGGTCATCGCCCTGAAACTCGTCCTCTTTGCCATCCTCGTCTACGCGATGCTCTGGAAGCCCGCCGGCGCGGCCCGGACCGCCCACCGCATCGTCCCGGGCCGGTACCACGACGTTCTCGACAGCCTGCACGCCCGCCTGCGGGGGACGCTGTACGCCATCTACGTCCTGCAGGCGGCGACGGCGTTCGGGACCTTCCTGACGGCGTGGGTCGTCTTCGCCGCGCTTGGCTACCGCGGCGCGTTCGCGCTGGCGGTGGTCGCGGGCGTGTTACAGTTCGTTCCGGTCGTCGGCCCCAGCGTCGTCGTCCTCGCGCTTGCGGCCGCCGACCTCGTGGCCGGGGACGCTGTCAGCGCGGTGGTGGTGGCCGCCGTCGGCCTCGTCTTCGTCGGGTTCCTTCCCGACGCGCTCATCCGGCCGCGGCTGGCCCGGTACACCACGGGCCTGCCGGCCAGCCTCTACTTCGTCGGCTTCACCGGCGGCGTCCTCTCACTGGGACTGGTCGGGTTCATCGCGGGGCCGGTCGCTATCGCCCTGCTGGTGGAACTTCTCAGCCTGCTCGGAGCGGCCGTCGACGGCGACCGGCCGGCTACTCCTCGGTGACCAGCGGGCGGTCCTGTGCCTCCCACTCGGTCAGACTGCCTTCGTAGAAGTCCACGCGCTCGAAGCCGAGGTGGCGCAAGACGACGTAGGTGTGGCTGATGCGCCGGGCGGTGTTGCAGTACAGCACCACGCGCTTCTCGGGGACGACGCCGGCCGCTTCGAGTGTGGCGAGGGCGTCCTCGCGGGGGAGCAGGCCCCGCGTGTCGTCGTCGACGAGGTCCCGCCAGTCGAGCAGGACCGCGCCGGGGATGTGGCCCGCCGCGTACTCCGACTCCTCGCGGGTGTCGACGACGACGGCGTCGGGGTCGTCGGCGGCCGCGGCCACCGCGTCGGCGTCGACCAGCGGCGTCTCGGCCGGCGGGGCGGCGGCGTAGTCGGTCGGGGTCACGTCGGGGGCCTCGCCGCTCGTGGGGTGCTCGCGCTGCCAACTGGAGAAGTCGCCGTCCAGCAGGTGGAGGCGGTCGGGGTCGTGCCCCAGCAGTTCGGCGGTCACGAGAAAGCGGGCGGCGAAGACACCGTGGTGGTCGTCGTAGGCGACCACGTCGTCGTCGGCCGCGATACCCGCCTCCGAGAGCAGGGCGGCCCAGTCGTCGCCGCTCGGGAGCATCCCCTCGCGGTCGTCGGCCGCCGTCCGGAAGCTGTCGAACGGGACGCTGACGGCACCGGGGAGGTGGCCCAACCCGTCGTACTCCCAGCCGTCGCGAACGTCGACGAGGCGTAGGTCGTCGCCGGCCTCGCGGACCCAGTCCGCGGAGACGATGTCGGTCATCGCCCGTGCTTCCGGCCGGGCGCGCTTGAATACTCGGGTTAGGGCCGCTTGGCGGTAGCGGCAACAATTTCACCATCTATCCGGTGACTCCCGCGAGCGGCGGTCTCGGCCGCCGGTGTGGCCGCGTCGGCAGCGATGCCGTGGGAACAGTTCTCATCAGTCATCCGAAAAGTAGCGGCAAAATATGTCTCCGCGGGGTACGAGTGGCCGAACATGCCGACACTCGTGGTAATATATGCGTGGTCGGCTTACGGTTCAGTGCACTATGAGCGAATACGCCAACGACGTGCTCGTCTCGGCCGACTGGGTCAGCGAGCGCCTAGACGAGTTCCAGAGCGACGACTCCGGCCTCCGGCTGGCCGAGGTCGACGTGGACACGGAGCTGTACGACGAGAGCCACGCGCCCGGCGCGATCGGCTTCAACTGGGAGGAGGACCTGCAGGACCAGACGACACGGGACATCCTCTCGAAGGAGGACTTCGAGGACCTGCTGGGTTCCCACGGCATCAGCGAGGACGACACGGTCGTCCTGTACGGCGACAACTCCAACTGGTTCGCCGCTTACACCTACTGGCAGTTCAAGTACTACGGCCACGACGACGTGAAGCTGCTCGACGGCGGCCGCGAGTACTGGGTCGAGAACGACTACGAACTCACCGACGAGGTCCCGGAGTTCTCCGCGGTCGACTACGACGCCGCTGGCCCGCGCGAGTCCATCCGTGCCTACCGCGAGGACGTCGAGAACGCCATCGAGCGCGAGCTTCCGCTCGTCGACGTTCGCTCGCCCGAGGAGTTCTCCGGCGAGATTCTGGCCCCGCCCGGACTGCAGGAGACCGCCCAGCGCGGCGGCCACGTCCCCGGCGCACAGAACATCTCGTGGGCGGCTGTCACCAACGACGACGGCACGTTCAAGGACTACGACGAACTCGAGGAGCTCTACGCCGAACACGGCATCGACGGCGACTCCACGACGGTCGCGTACTGCCGCATCGGCGAGCGCTCGTCGGTCGCGTGGTTCGCCCTGCACGAACTGCTTGGCTACGAGGACACCATCAACTACGACGGCTCGTGGACCGAGTGGGGCAACCTCGTCGGCGTGCCCATCGAGAAGGGCAACTAGAGCGGCTCCGGTTTCTTTTTCGAACGGGTCCCGAGCGGCCCGGCTCCACCCCGGCGAGCGCCGCGGCCGTCGTCGACGCTCCCGAGCGCCGCCGTCCGGTCCGGCGACGGGGCGGATGTTAAGGACTTAGTAGGTGCGGGCAGGACGTTCTGGCAGTATGAACGTCGCAGACGCCATGACGCCGCGCTCGGAGGTTGTCACGGTCGAGCTTCCGGGTACCCGTGACGACGTGCTCGAATACCTCCAAGAGCGGGCGTTCTCGTCCGTCCCCGTCGTCAAGGAGACCGACGAGGGGGAGACTTTTCGGGGACTCGTCTCGCGGGACGCGCTCATCGACCGGCCGGACGAGGACCAACTGGCCCTGCTGGTCGAGGAAGTGGCGACCACCACCGCCGACACCGCTATCGAGGACGCCGCCGCCCTGATGGTCGAGGCCGGCGAGCGCCGCCTCCCCGTCGTCGACGGCCGGCTCGAGGGTATCGTCACCGTCACCGACGTAATCCACGCGATCGCCAACGGCGACGTGGACGGGGACACCGAGGTCGGCGAACTGGCCCGCCGTGACGTGAACTGCACGTACGCCGGGACGCCCCTACCCGTCGCCGAGCGGGAGCTCTCGCACGCCGAGGTCCCCTACGGCGTCGTCCTCGACGACGAGGGCGACATGACCGGGATGCTCACCGAGGTCGACATCATCGACGTGGCCCGCGTCGTCGAGGGCGAGGACGCCACCGGCGACTCCATCGCCAATCAGGACGACGAGTGGGCGTGGGAGGGCATCAAGGCCGTCGGCGGCCGGTACATGCCCACCCGGAACGTCGAGATTCCCGCCGAGCCGGTCAGCGAGTTCATGACCGACGACCTCGTCACGGTCACCAAGCGCCGCACCGCCCGAGAGGCGGCGAAGCTGATGATGGAACACGACATCGAGCAGATTCCGATGGTCTCGGGCGACGAACTCACCGGCATCGTCCGGGACGTGGACTTGCTGGAGGCGCTATGAGCGAGGGGGAACGACTGACGGAACTCGCCAAGCGCCGCGGCTTCTACTTCCCCGCCTCGGAGGCCTACGGTGGCGCGTCGGGCTTCTGGACCTACGGCCCGCAGGGCGCGGCGCTGAAGTCGGCCATCGAGGAAACGTGGCGGGACCGCTTCGTCGTCCGCGAGGGCCACCAAGAGATTTCGGCCCCGACCGTGATGCCCGAACCGGTCTTCGAGGCGTCGGGCCACCTCGACGGCTTCGACGACATGATACTGGAGTGTCCGGCCTGCGGGGCCACCCACCGCGCCGACCACCTCGTCGAGGACAACACGGACATCGAGGAGGCCGAGTCGCTCCCCAACGAGGAGGTCATGGACATCATCGCCGACCACGGGCTGACCTGTCCCTCCTGTGACGAACCCCTCGGCGGCGTCGAGGTCGACAACTTCAACCTGATGTTCGAGACGAACATCGGCCCCGGGAGCTCCTCGCCGGGCTACCTGCGCCCCGAGACCGCGCAGGGCATCTTCGTCGAGTTCCCCCAACTGGCCGAGTACGCCCGCAACCAACTCCCCTTCGGCGTCGCCCAGATAGGCGAGGCCTACCGCAACGAGATATCGCCGCGCAAATCGCTGGTCCGGGTCCGGGAGTTCACGCAGGCCGAACTGGAGCACTTCGTCGACCCCGAGGCCGACGAGCCGCCACTCGACGAGGTCGCGGACGTGGAACTGCCGCTGTACTCCGGCGAGCGCCAGCAGGCCGACGGCGGCGGCGTCGAGCGCCTGACGGTCCGGGAGGCCGTCGACGAGGGCGTCGTCGAAAGCGACTGGGTCGCCTACTATCTGGGCGTCGCCAAGGGGTGGTACGAGCGCATCGGCGTCGACATGGACCGCTTTCGCTACCGCCAGCACCTCCCCGGTGAGTTGGCCCACTACGCCTCGGACTGCTGGGACGCCGAGACCGAGATCGACGGCGACTGGATAGAGGTCACCGGCTTCGCCTACCGGGGCAGCTACGACCTCGACAAGCACGCCGCCCACTCCGGCGAGGAGTACACCGTCTTCAAGCAGTACGACGAACCGGTCACCGTCGAGCGGCCGACCGTCGACCCCGACATGAGCGAACTCGGCCCCGAGTTCGGCGGGGCTGCGGGGGCCGTCGCCGACGCGCTCGAATCGAAGGCCGAACGCGACCCCGACGCCTTCGACGGCGAGTCGGTCACCGTCGAGGTCGACGGCGAGGAACACGCCGTCCCGGTCGCGTGGACGGGCTTCGCCGTCGAGGAAGTCACCGAGAACGGGGAGCACGTCACGCCCCACGTCGTCGAGCCCTCCTTCGGCGTCGGCCGCATCGTCTACACGGTGCTCGCCCACGCGTACGCGACCGACGAGGTCGACGGCGAGGAGCGGACGTATCTGGACCTCCCCCCGGAGGTCGCGCCGACCACCGTCGGCGTCTTCCCGCTGATGGACAAGGACGGGCTGGCCGACCGCGCCCGGGAGATAGCCGCCGACCTGCGCGGGGCCGGCCTGTCGGTCACCTACGACGACTCGGGGGCCATCGGCCGGCGCTACCGCCGGCAGGACGAGGTCGGCACTCCCTACTGCGTGACCGTCGACTACGAGTCCCTAGAGGAGGGGACCGTCACCGTCCGGGAGCGGGACACCACCGACCAGAAGCGCGTCCCCGTCGACGACCTCGCGGCGACGCTCGCGCGGCTGAACGAGGGCGACGCTACCTTCGACGACCTGTAGATGGCGGACGAGGTCGCCAGACGCGCCGTCCACGCGACGGGGGCGCTCGTGCCGCTGTCGCATCTGGCCGTCCCGTCGCTCGTCACGTGGCGAGTCGTACAGGGCTTTCTGGCGCTGTGTGTCCTCGTCGTCGTCGTTCTGGAGTACCTGCGCCTCTCCGCGGGGCTTGAGTGGGCCATCTACGACCGCTTGACCCGCGAGTACGAACAGGACAACCCCGCGGGCTACGCGCTGTACATGGTCGGGATGGCCGCCGTCGCCGGCGCGGTGTCGCTGGGGATGGCCGAGTCGGTCGCCGTCGCCGCGATGCTGATGCTCGCCGTCGGCGACCCCATCAGCGGCCTGCTCGGCTCCGCCGACGCCGGCAACGTCAAGCAGGCGTGGGTCCTGCTGGTGATGTTCGGCGTCTGTACGGGACTGGCCGCGCCGTTCGTCCCGACCGCGGCGGCGGTGCTGGGCGGCGTCGCGGCGACGTTCGCCGACGGGGTCAAACCCACCGTCGCCGGCTTCGTCGTCGACGACAACCTCTCGATTCCGGTGTTGGGCGCGGCGGCGATGTGGGTCGGCGTCGCCGCCGTCCCGGCGTAGGCCTCTACTTTCACCCCGGTACCTGAACCCTTAACCGGGGACGGGACCAACCCCACGGCAATGGCGACCGCCGACGCCGGCGCGGAGTATCTCGACCGGCCGCTGGTGACCGACGGGTTCCTCGAAGACCGCCGGTATCAGGTCGAACTGGCCGCGACCGCCGGCGGCGGCCACACGCTAGTCTGTCTCCCGACCGGGCTCGGGAAGACGACCGTCTCGCTGCTCGTGACCGCCCAGCGGCTCCACGGCGTCGGCGGGAAGTCGCTGATGCTCGCGCCGACCAAGCCGCTGGTCGAACAGCACGCGACCTTCTACCGCGAGGCGCTGGAGGTGCCCGACGACGAGATAGTGGTGTTCACCGGGGAGGTCCGGCCCGACGACCGCGCGGCCCTGTGGGACGACGCCCGGGTCGTCGTCGCCACGCCGCAGGTCGTCGAGAACGACCTCGTGGGCAACCGCATCGACCTCGATTCGGTCGTCCACTGCACCTTCGACGAGTGCCACCGCGCGACCGGCGACTACGCGTACAACTACATCGCCGAGCGCTACCACGCCGACGCCGACGACCCGCTGGTGACCGGGATGTCCGCCTCGCCGGGCGACGACGAGGAGGCCATCCTCGAAGTCTGCGAGAACCTCGGTCTCTCGGAGGTGGCGGTGATGACCGAGGACGACGCCGACGTGGCCGAGTACACCCACGACACCAGCGTCGAGTGGGAGCGCATCGACCTCCCCGAGGTCGTCGTGGAGATACGCGACGCGCTCAACGAGGTCGTCGCCGACAGGCTGGCGCAGTTGAAGGAGTTGGGCGTTACCGGCAAGTCCTCGCCGGACCTCTCCGAACGCGAGATTCAGGGGATACAGGCCGAACTCCGGCAACTGATGGACAACGACCAGAGCGAGGGGTATCAGGGGATGAGCCTGCTGGCCGAGATTCGCAAGATACGGACGGCCGTCACCTACGTCGAGACCCAGAGCGTCGAGTCGACCCGCCGGTACTTCGAGCGCCTGAAGGAGGCCGCCCGCTCCTCCGGGGCCTCGAAGGCCGACCAGCGGCTGGTCAGCGAACCCAAAGTTCGGGAGGCGATACGGAAGACCCGCGACTACGACGACCTGCACCCGAAGTTCCGCCGGACCAGAATGCTGCTGGCCGAGACGCTGGGCATCGAGAACGGCGAGCGCGTCATCGTCTTCACCGAGTCCCGGGACACGGCGGAGACGCTGGTGGACTTCCTCTCGGACCACTTCGCCACCGAGAAGTTCGTCGGCCAGAGCGACACCGACGGCAGCGAGGGGATGACCCAGACCGAGCAACAGGAGACCTTAGAGCGGTTCCGCGGCGGCGAGTTCGAGGTGCTGGTCTCGACCTCCGTCGCCGAGGAGGGGCTGGACGTGCCGGAGGTCGACCTCGTCCTGTTCTACGAGCCCGTGCCGACGGCGATTCGGGCCATCCAGCGGAAGGGCCGGACCGGGCGACAGGCCGACGGCCGCGTGGTCGTCCTGCTGGCCGAGGACACCCGCGACGAGGCCTACTTCTGGAAGGCCCGCAACGACCAGAAGCGGATGCAACGCGAGCTACAGGACCTCAAAAGCGCCGCCAGCGAACTCGAAGCCCGGCTCGACCAGACCGGGCTGGACGAGTACGGGAGCGGCGACGGGACCGCCGGCGACAGCGACGCCGCGGGGAACGGTTCGACTGGAACCGGTGGCGGCGGCGCGACCGCTGCCGACGGCGACCGAGAGGACGGCGAGAGCGCGGGCAGCGGACCCGAAACGGAGGGCGACGGGCAGGCCGGACTCGACGCCTTCGCCGGCGAGGACGTGGCGAGTGGCAGCGGGGAGACGACCGGCGGCGAGGTGACCGACGGGGAGACGGTCGGTGGCGACGCCCCCGACGGCACCGTCGCGGCGGCCGACAGCGGGAGCGAGGAACCGACGGAGATAGTCGTCGACCAGCGGGAACTCGACTCGACCATCGCCCGCGACCTCTCGACGCGCGAGGGAATCGAGACCCGACTGGAGACGCTGGCCGTCGGCGACTACGTCCTCTCGGACCGCGTGGTCGTCGAGCGAAAGACCGTCGCGGACTTCCTCGATACGCTCACCGGCGGCGACCGCTCGATGTTCGAGCAGGTCGGCGACGCGACCCGCAACTACGCCCGCCCGGTCGTCGTCATCGAGGGCGGGGACCTCTACGGCGCGCGAAACGTCCACCACAAGGCGATTCGGGGGGCGCTGGCGTCGCTGGCCGTCGACTTCGGCGCGAGCGTCATGCGGACCGCAGACGAGAGCGAGACCGCCGACTTGCTCCAAGTGGTCGCCGAGCGCGAGCAAGACGCCGGCGACCGCGAGGTCAGCGTCCACGGCGAGAAACAGTCCAAGACGCTGGCCGAGCAACAGGAGTACGTCGTCGCCGCCGTCGCCGAGGTCGGCCCGGTGACTGCCCGGACGCTGCTCGAACAACTCGGGAGCGTCGAGGCGGTGATGACCGCCGACGACGAGACCCTGCAGTCGGTCGACGGCGTCGGCGAGGTCACCGCCGAGCGAATCCGGGCGGTCGTCGGCAGCGACTACGACGCGTGAGACGCATCACGGGAGCGTTACGGGAACTTTGATATGGGTGGCCCGCCTTGATAATAAGGGGGAGACGAAGTGAATAAAACAGACGCCGACGGGCATCGCTACTTCGATTTCGAGCTTCACAACGTCGGGACCGGCAGCGAGGCGCTCGATTCGCGGACGCTCGCGGCCGACCACGACTACGTCCTCACGGTTCTCTTGCGGGACCACTACTGCCCGTTGTGTCGGGACCTCGTGGGGCGGTTGGCCGACCGCTACGACGAGTTCGCGGCGCTGGGGGCCGCCGTCGTCCCGGTGTTGCCCGACGGCCGGGAGCGCGCGCTGCTGTGGCACCGCCGGTACGACCTCCCGTTCCCGATGCTGGCCGACCCCGCGAAGGGGCTCGGCGAGTCGGAAGCGGCGGACGACGACGCGGCGCGGTTCGGGGCGTTCGCGCCCTTCGAGCGGACCATCCCGCGACTCCCGGGCGTCGCGCTGTTCGAGTGCGACGACGACCGCCTTCGGGTCGTCTCCCGCCACGGCGGCCCGAACCCGCAGGACGTGCCCGACATCGACGACCTGCTGGACCGGGTCGACGACCGGCGGGACGGCGGGGTCGACTCGGCCGTGGGGGTCACGGCCGACGGACCCGGCGGCTACTGAAGGGGGTCACGGCGGCGTCGACGGCTTTTCGGACGAATACTGCCGGCGACCGTGCGGTCCGGCCCCGCGCCGGCGTCAGAAGGTCGCGGCGTCGAGCGCTTCGGCCGCCTCGCGGGCCGCCGCGAGGTGTTCGCGGGCGGTCCGGGGGTCGTCGGCCGCGGCGGCGCGCTCGGCGTAGGCTCTGAGCGTCTCGGCCAGCAACGCCTCCGCCGCCTCGAGGTCGGCGGCCACGTCGCCGTCGGGCGAGCGGGTTCGAGTGGAAACACCGGGGTCGGGCCGGGACGGGGCGGCGTCCGCGTCGGCGCGGGCGGGAGTGTCCGAGTCGGGCCGGGGCGCGGTACTCGGGTCGGCGACGCCGTCGTCGGGCGTCGGCCGAGCGTCCCGCTCGGCCGACTGTGCGGCGGGGTCGGGCGTCGGTGTCTCGGTGGGGGCGGGGTCGGCCGCTGTCGGTTCCGCTTGGGCGTCGGCGGCCGCGTGCTGTTCGGACCGGGCGTCGGCGGCCGCTCGGTCGGGTTCGCCCTCGGCTGGCTGGCCCGGGGCACCCTCGGCACCGTCGGGGGCGTCGCCGTCGGCCGTCTCCCCGCCGAACTGGACGTGGGCGTCGTCACTGGGGTCGGTCACTTCGATGTGGTCGCCGGCGTCGGAACCGTCCCCCTCGCCGTCGCCCTGCTGGGCCCCGTCGCCGCGGTCGACGGGCTTCTGACAGGTCGGACAGAACTCCTGTCCGTCGTAGCGAAAGACCGGGTCGCCACACTCGTTGCAGTGGGCGTTGGTCATCGTCGCGCCCTTGAGCAGCAGTTCGCTCATCTGTTCGGTCGCCGCGCGCTTCTCCTCCTCGCGCTCGAACTTCTCGCGGAGCTTCTCGCGCTCGGCCTCCTTGTCGAAGTCGCTCATGTGTGTCCCAACGCCGTCACGCTGAAAACCGTTTTCGGGTGCGGTAGAGCGCGGTCGACCGGGAACTGGGGGGTTTCGACACGTTTAACGTCGGCGCGGGTGGCGTTTCGAATGGTATGACAAAGGTAAGCGTAGTCGGTGCGGCCGGCACGGTCGGCGCGGCGGCAGGGTACAACATCGCGCTCCGGGACATCGCCGACGAGGTCGTCTTCGTCGACATCCCCGACAAGGAGGAGGACACCGTCGGGCAGGCGGCCGACACCAACCACGGTATCGCCTACGACTCGAACACGACCGTCCGACAGGGCGGCTACGAGGACACCGCGGGCTCCGACGTGGTCGTCATCACGGCGGGCATCCCGCGCCAGCCGGGCCAGACCCGCATCGACCTCGCGGGCGACAACGCGCCAATCATGGAGGACATCCAGTCCTCGCTGGACGAGCACAACGACGACTACGTCTCGCTGACGACCTCGAACCCGGTGGACCTGCTGAACCGCCACCTCTACGAGGCCGGCGACCGCGCCCGCGAGCAGGTCATCGGCTTCGGCGGCCGTCTGGACTCGGCGCGGTTCCGGTACGTCCTCTCCGAGCGCTTCGACGCCCCGACCCGAAACGTGGAGGCGACCATCCTCGGCGAACACGGCGACGCGCAGGTCCCGGTCTTCTCGAAGGTCCGCGTCGACGGCACGGACCCCGAGTTCAGCGGCGACGAGCGCGAGGAGATTCTGGCCGACCTACAGGAGTCCGCGATGGACGTCATCGAGCGCAAGGGCGCGACCGAGTGGGGGCCCGCCCGCGGCGTCGCCCACATGGTCGAGGCCATCGTCCGCGACACCGGCGCGGTGTTGCCCGCCTCCGTCAAACTACAGGGCGAGTTCGGCCACGAGGACACCGCCTTCGGCGTCCCCGTCCGCCTCGGCTCGAACGGGGTCGAAGAGATAGTCGAGTGGGAACTGGACGACTACGAGCAGGAACTGATGGCCGAAGCGGCCGAGAAGCTCTCCGAGCAGTACGACCAGATATAGGCGGCCGGCGCGCGGTTTTCGCGGTCTGGTTCGCGGCGCGGTCGACGCTACGCCCGCTCCTCGTCGTCGAACCAGTCGACCTCGCGGACGCCGTCCGAGCCGTCGTCCTCGACGTCGGACCCGAGGAGCGACGCCCATTCGTCGACGTGTGAGTGCTCCCGCTGTCGCATGGGTCTACGCGGAATATCTATCCCATATTATATAACCGTTGTGCCGGGGCCGCCCACAGAATAGTGGTAACACCGCTGAGACGGTTGCAGACGGTGTGAAATCGCGTTTACTCCCGCAGCGTCTCCGGGACCTGAATGGAGTAGCGGCCGTCCTCCTGCAGCGCGATGATGTACTCGTCGCGGTCGTACAGCTCCATGAGGTTCAGCTCGTACTGGCCCGGTTCGAGCACCTTGATGGACTCGAACTGGTCGTTGAGTTCCGCCCGGAGCTCGTCGAGGTCGGGACGGTCACGCCGGTCCGCGTCGGTGTCGTCCCCGCCCTCGCTCTCCTCGGTCGCTGCCGCGACCGGCTGGAAGCGGTGCTCGGTGTCGGTCTCGGTCTGCGGGTCGGTCGGGAGCTCGTCGGGCGAGACGACCTCGCCGCGCGCGCTCGCCTGCGCCGAGTCCTCGGTGTCGGCCGCCGACGGGTCGCCGACGGGGCCCGCGTCCGACACGGCGGAAGTCGAGACGCCGGGTTCGCTCGGGCCGTCGGGGGTTCCAGTCGAAACCGGGGGCTCGCCGTCGGCGGGCGCGCCGGCGGTGGCCGACTCCGACGCCGAGCCGGTGCCGGAGACGAGGTCGCGAACCGTCGCGGCCGTCTTGCCGACGGTCCGGGCGACCCCGTCGCCGCCGGGCGGGTCGGGCGGGTCCGGCGGCTCCGCGTCTGGGTCCGGCTCCGCGCTCTCTCGGTCGGGCCGGAACTGGAACTTGTTCCCGCCACAGTCCGGACAGCCCGAGAGCATCTCCTTGGAGCCGTCGTCGAACACGCGGCCACAGCTCGTACACTGGTGGGGCATTATTTCCGGGAGACGAGGGCGCTGATGAGGGTCTCGTCCTTGTGCAGCGTCTCTATCTGGTTGGCCGGACCGATGACGGTCAGCTTCTTCGTCGATTCCTTGCCCATGATGCGGTCGAGGATGCTCGCGTCGGCCGTCTCGGACTTGGGGTAGGTCTCTATCTCGATGCCGTTGAACTCGTCGGGGCTTATCTCGGTCATCGTGACCTCGATGAGCCGGGACTCCTCGTCGGGCGAGAGCCCCTCTTCGAGGATGACGATGTTGCCGTCGCGGACCCCGTCGAGAATCATCCGTATCTTCTCCATCGAGGTCATCCCGTCCATCCGCTCGCCGCTGATGAGGTCTATCTGCACGCCGTCGTCGGGGTCTTTCACTTCCGCCATCGTATCACCCGAAGTACTCCGCTATCTTGTCGTAGACCTCGTCCATGTTGTCGCCCTCCAGCGCGGAGAGCGGGATGGTCTCGTGTTGTGGGTAGGCGTTGCGAATCCGCTGGACCGACGACTCCTCTAAGTCGATCTTGTTGGCGAGAATCAACACCGGCAGGTCCTGACTCTCGATGATGCCGATGAGCATCGTGTTGACCTGCGTGAACGGGTCTGTCGCCGAGTCGAGGACGTAGATGACGCCGTCGACGTCCTCCCGGAGCCAGTGCATCGCTTCCGCAACCCCTTCGGTGGCCTCCCGGGAGCGGCGGACGGCGTCGTCTTTCTCCATGTCGTGTTCGAGGAACTCGGTGTAGTCGACTTTCGTCGTCACACCGGGCGTGTCCACGATGTCGATGGTGACCTTCTTGCCGTCGCGCTCTATCTCGACGTTCTCCTTGCGCCGTGCGCGGCGTGTCTCGTGTGGTACGTGACTCTCCGGGCCGACGGCGTCGCCGGTCCAGTCACGGGCGATGCGGTTGGCAAGCGTCGTCTTCCCCGCGTTCGGGGGGCCGTAGATGCCGATACGCTTCGGGTCTTCCTCCGAGAACAGCGTCGACGCTGCCCGCGAAATGCTATCTTTGAGGTTCGTTAACAATCCCATCCTCGTTCCTCCCGCCGCCCGGATTACCCGGTATCGCGGCGTCTGCCCGTAGAAGAAAGGCGAATTCACTTAAGGCTACGTCAGACAACCGTAATTTTTCCGAGTTGTTCGGCAGTGGCAAACGGAGCGGGAAGCGGGGTCCGCGGAGCAGAATCGGGTGACGGAGACGGGAAAGCGTCAGAGAACCGAAGACCGGGCGCTGGACGACAAGGAAACGGGGCGAGTGTCGAAGGTAGAGGAAGCCCCCCACCCCTTCGTTTCAACTGGAACGGGGAATAGGTGTGTCCACGGGAACCGCTCGGCCCGAATCGCGGGTGACGACTGCGCGCTCTAGACGAGGGTATCAGCCGGTAGCGTCGCCTAGACGCTAGTACAGCATACTAACTATACCTACAACGTTCTATTTCTCCAGTGCGGCTCTGGTTTAACGGTATCTATGTTAAATCTTTCCTAGTCTAGCTCGTTCTCATTCTACTTCTTTACCCCCCCACCCGGGTGGTTTCTCCGTTGCACCCGAAACGAAGGGGTGGGGGGGTCTACCCGGCATGGAGGTCGACCAACTCTCGGCAGACACTGAGTCAGTCCGTAGGGACCCCTTCGGGTCGGTCGACGCCGTCCGCTCGCGTCCCGCCGCTTTCGCCGAACCCGCCACCGTTTCCCGTCCACCCGAACCCACCCCTTTCCCACAAGGGGGTTGGCTCTCGTCGACTCGACGCGGTGAGTTCCCTCTCGTCGCAACCGCGCATTCCGTCCGTCTGTGGCCGACCGTCCTCCTCGTGGTCGCTCGGCGTCTGTCTCGCCGTGATTGCTGTCCCGAGCTGTTCGCCCCCCGTTTCGGGTCCGGCGCTCTCAATCGACCGAAATATTTATTATCGAATCAGCCACGGGTTCATGTGGTTCAACTGGACGCACCCGTGACGACGAAACCGACAGGTGGTGGCGTGAAACGCCGTGTCTCGGCCGCTCTTCGGGTGCGGGCCGCTCTCTCCACACGAAACGAAGGGGTATCTCTCTGGACATGACCGACGCAAGCGACGACCCGGACGACGAGACGAACCGGTCGGAGCCGGTCGCCGACGCCGACTCGACCGGCGACGGTGGGCCGCTGGACGGCGAGACGACAGCGGAGGGTGGGGTCCTCGACGACGTCGTCCTCGACGGCATCGACTCCGGCGACGACGACTCCGACGAGGCCTCGCGAGGTCTGTTCGACGACCTGCTCGACGGGGAGCCGATATTCGAGAACAAGGAGGTGCTTCGCCCCTCCTACACGCCCCACAAGCTCCCCCACCGTGAGGAGCAGATAAACAACATGGCGACTATCCTCGTCACCGCGTTGCGCGGGGACACGCCCTCGAACATCCTCATCTACGGGAAGACTGGGACGGGCAAGACCGCCAGCGCGAAGTTCGTCAGCGAGGAACTGGAGACGACCTCCCAGAAGTACGAGGTCCCCTGCGAGGTCGAGTACATCAACTGCGAGGTCACCGACACCCAGTACCGCGTCCTCGCACAGTTGGCGAACAAGTTCATCGACAAGAACGGCGAGGTCATCGACGAGCGGGTCGCCGACCTCGAGGACCTCGCCTCGCGTGCGCGCGAAGACGAATCAGCGCTGGCCGACACCGAGTTCGACGCCGTGGCGGCGGTCGAGGACCGCATCGACGACCTCGAAGCGGACAAGGCGGGCTTCGAGGACGTGCCGATGACGGGATGGCCCACCGACCGCGTCTACAGTTCCTTTTTCGACGCCGTCGACTACCACGAGCGCGTGGTCGTCATCATGCTCGACGAGATAGATAAGCTCGTCGAGAAGAGCGGGGACGACACGCTCTACAACCTCTCGCGGATGAACTCCGAGCTGGAGAACTCCCGCGTGAGTATCATGGGCATCTCCAACGACCTGAAGTTCACCGACTTCCTCGACCCCCGGGTCAAGTCTAGCCTCGGCGAGGAGGAGATCGTCTTCCCGCCCTACGACGCCAACCAGCTCCGGGACATCCTGCAGGCCCGCTCGGAGGTCGCGTTCAAGACTGCCGCCCTCTCGGACGACGTCATCCCCCTGTGTGCGGCCTTCGCCGCGCAGGAACACGGGGACGCCCGCCGGGCGCTCGACCTGCTGCGGACGGCGGGTGAACTCGCCGAGCGCGACCAGACCGACCAAGTCGAGGAGGACCACGTCCGGCAGGCCCAAGAGAAGATAGAACTCGACCGCGTGGTCGAGGTAGTACGGACGCTGCCGACCCAGTCGAAGATCGTCCTCTTCGCTATCATCCTGCTGGAGAAAAACGGCGTCCACAACATCAACACCGGCGAGGTATACAACATCTACAAGAACCTCTGTCAGGAGATCGACGCCGACGTGCTAACCCAGCGGCGGGTGACTGACCTCATCTCCGAACTCGACATGCTGGGCATCGTCAACGCCGTCGTCGTCTCGAAGGGTCGCTACGGCCGCACCAAGGAGATCTCGCTGTCGGTGCCGACCGACGAGACGGAGGCGGTCCTGCTGTCTGATTCGCGGCTGGGCGACATCGAGGACGTGCAGCCGTTCGTACAGGCCCGCTTCGACAACTGACAGGGGTTACGGCGCGGGTCGGGTCGCGTTCGCGGCCGCCCGGTTCGACCGGAGGCGTATCTCCCCGAGCAGCGGGACGCGGGCCTCCGCGGTGCCGACGACCCACCCGGGGCGCACGACGCCGCTGATAGTGTTTGCCCCGACTTGGTCGTACTGGCCGTTCGAAATCCTGTTGTCGCCTTTCGTGATGAACCCGGCGTGGGGGGCCGGGCAGTTGGCGAGTTCGGCGCAGTTCCGGGCGTTCCCGATGGCGCTCTGGTTGGCGCGGTCGTACCAGTTCTCGTCGGCTTCGACGTACAGCATCGCTCGGTGGATGATGGGTGTCGTCCCGTTGTTGCCGTCCGGGGCGTAGACGACGACGTCGCCCCCCTGCTGGAATCTGGTGTAGCCCCCGTCGGCCTGCGCCGCGGTCACGACGCCGTGTTGGGCATCGGGGCCGGGGAACCGGTCTTCCTCCATCACGAACACGAGGTCGCCCTTCTGGATGTGTGGCTCCATGCTGCCGCTCTCGATGGCGACCAGCGGCGGCCAGACGCCGCTGACGGCGAACAGGAGCACCCCGACGACCAGCACCGCGCCGGCGCTGCTGACGACGTCCCGCAGGTAGGTACGGGCACTCGGCCCGTCGCCGCCGTCCGACTGTGACTCCCGCCCGGACATACGACTCGGCTTGTCACAGGCCGCGTATCAACTTTCCGTTGTCCCCTCCCGTCACGCTTTTGCTGTCCGGGACGGAGTAGCGAACGTGCCTCTGGAGACGCCGGCACGGGTGGTGAGCGAACTCGCCAGCCGCGGCTACAACGCCGAGCGCGAGGCCGTGACTCTGC
This sequence comes from Haloarcula sp. MBLA0138, assembly GCF_055632455.1. Classification (NCBI taxonomy): domain Archaea; kingdom Methanobacteriati; phylum Methanobacteriota; class Halobacteria; order Halobacteriales; family Haloarculaceae; genus Haloarcula; species Haloarcula sp. MBLA0138. The sequence continues at coordinate 2,594,620 of NZ_CM145746.1, forward strand.
TGGCGGACGCCCCCGACACTGACGCGGCGCTGGGTGACGCACTGGAAACGATGCCCGACGACGCGCTCAAGCTGACGGCGGCCCACGTCCGGGCCGTCCTCGACGCCTCGGGACCCGACGACAGCGGGGCCGAACCGTCCTCCAGAGCGGATCGACGCGACACCGCAGCGCCGGCGACCGACGCCGCCCCGGACCCCCCCGCTTCGACTGGAACTGCCGACGCCGAGACGGCCGACGGCGGGGGCGGTGTTCCAGTCGAAACGAAGGGGTCGAGAGACGCGGACACGAGCCTGCGTGCCATCGAGGTCGCCAACGACATGACGGGGAGTTCGACCGGGACCGGCGAGTACGGCGACTTCGTGACGGTGTTCCGGGACCGCTACGAGAAACTCGCCACCAAGCTCCGCGGTCGGGTCAACCACCGGCCGACCGACGCCATCGAGAGCATGGCCGGGGGCAGCGAGGCGGCGCTGGTCGGCATGGTCTCGGACATCCGCTCGACGGCCAGCGGTCACTGGCTCGTCGAACTGGAGGACACCAACGGCACCTTCCCCTGTCTCGTGATGAAAGACCGCCCCATCGCCGACCTCGTCCAGCAGTTGCTCTTGGACGAGGTCATCGCCGTCGAGGGGACGCTGGCCGACGACGCCGGCATCCTCTTCGTCGACAACCTCTACTTCCCGGACGTTCCCCGGACTCACTCGCCGTCGACGGCCGACCGCCACGTGCAGGCGGCGCTCATCTCGGACGTTCACGTCGGCAGTCAGGAGTTCATGGCCGACGCGTGGCACCGCTTTACCGACTGGCTTCACACCGCGGAGGCCGAGACCGTCGAGTACCTCCTCATCGCGGGCGACATGGTGGAGGGCGTCGGCGTCTACCCCGACCAGGACGACGAACTCGACATCGTCGACATCTACGAGCAGTACGAGCGCTTCGCGGAGTACCTGAAGGAAGTGCCCGGCGACATGGAGATACGGATGATTCCGGGCAACCACGACGCTGTCCGCCTCGCGGAGCCACAGCCCGGGTTCGACGAGGAACTGCGCGCTATCATGACCGCCCACGACGCGCAGGTCCACTCGAACCCGGCCTTGGTCACCGTCGAGGGCGTGACGGTCCTCATGTACCACGGCGTCTCCTTGGACGAGGTCATCGCCGAACTCCCCGACGAGGAGGCCAGCTACGACGAGCCACACAAGGCGATGTACCAGCTCCTGAAGAAGCGCCACGTCGCCCCGCAGTACGGCGGCCACACCCGCCTCGCGCCCGAGGACCGGGACTACCTCGTGATGGAGGAGGTCCCCGACGTGTTCCACACCGGCCACGTCCACAAGCTCGGCTGGGGGAAGTACCACAACGTGCTGGCGCTGAATTCGGGCTGTTGGCAGGCCCAGACCGACTTTCAGAAGTCCGTCAACATCGACCCCGACGCCGGCTTCGCCCCCATCCTCGATCTGGACACGCTCGATATGACCGTCCGGAAATTCGCGTGAGAACCGGTTTCGTCGTCCCCCTCCTCGACGGCGTCCGTCATCGACTCCAACCCAAATTCGCCGCGACCTCGGACCACCAGCGTGGGTCGCCGCGCCGGGGAGAGTTAAGGGCGTTCCCGTTCAGTATCCCCCTGTATGAGCGACGACGACCGCGGATTCGAGACGGACGCCCTACACGTCGGACAGGAAGAGCCGGACGCCGAGACACGGTCCCGTGCGCCGCCGCTGTATCAGACCACCTCCTACGTCTTCGAGGACGCGGAGGACGCGGCCGCCCAGTTCGCGCTGGAGAAGCCCGGCCACATCTACTCGCGGCTGATGAACCCGACCGTCTCGATGCTCCAAGAGCGGCTGGCGGCCTTGGAGGGCGGCGTCGGGGCCGTCGCCACCGCCTCGGGGATGGCGTCGCTGAACCTCGCCACGTTCCTGCTGGCCGACGTGGGCGACAACGTCGTCACGGCCTCTTCGCTGTACGGCGGCACCTACACCTACTACACCCACACCGCGCCGCGCAACGGCGTCGAGACGCGGTTCGTCGACACGCTGGACTACGACGCCTACGCCGAGGCCATCGACGAGGACACGGCCTACGTCCACTGCGAGACCATCGGCAACCCCGCCTTGGTGACGCCGGACTTCGAGCGACTGGCCGACATCGCCCACGACCACGGCGTCCCCCTGTTCGTGGACAACACCTTCGCCACGCCGTACCTCTGTAACCCCATCGAACACGGGGCTGACCTCGTCTGGAACTCCACGACGAAGTGGATTCACGGCCACGGCACCACCGTCGGCGGCGTGCTGGTCGACGGCGGCTCGTTCCCGTGGGCCGACCACGCTGAGAAGTACCCCGAAATCGCCGGCGACAACCCCGCCTACCACGGCGTGAACTTCGAGGAGCGGTTCGGCGACGCCGCCTTCACTTACGCCGCCATCGCCCGCGGCCTGCGGGACCTCGGCTGCCAGCAGTCGCCCTTCGACGCGTGGCAGACGATGCAGGGCCTCGAAACCCTGCCCGCGCGGATGGACCGCCACTGCGGGAACGCGATGGCCGTCGCCGAACACCTCGCGGACCACCCGGAAGTCTCGTGGGTCACCTACCCCGGACTGGACGACCACGAGACTCACGAAACCGCGAGCGAGTACCTCGACGGCGGCTACGGCGGCATGATAACGTTCGGCCTCGAAGCCGGCTACGACGCCGCCCGGACCACCGTCGAGTCGACGGAAATCGCCAGCCTGCTGGCGAACGTCGGCGACGCGAAGACGCTGGTCATCCACCCCGCGAGTACCACCCACCAGCAGCTCACCGACGAGGAGCAGGCCGCCGCCGGCGTCACCGACGACATGGTGCGGCTCTCGGTCGGGACGGAGTCGGTCGCGGACATCATCGCCGACCTCGACCAAGCCATCGCGCAGGCGACCTAGAGGCTGTAGAGGACGCGGGTCCCGAGCCACACGACGAGGCCGAGGACGAGGAGATACGCCGCGGCCGACAGTGCCCAGTCCCGGCTGACCTGCCGCACCCGCTGGCGCGGCAGTCCGGCCCGCGGCAGGACCACGAGGACGAAGAACCCGACCATCAGAGCCAGCAGGGCGACGGCGGTCCCGAGGAACACGGCCACCGACACCCCCAGCAGCGCCTCGGCCAGCAACAGCATGGTTACGAACAGCGGCCCGGTGAGCCAGCCGGCGACGTGGTGGACCACCGCGGCCAGTCGGCCCGGCGCGTCGTCGGGCGACTGCTCGGTCAGCACGCCCGCGGCGACGCGGGGCGGCGTCTCACCCTCGGGGAGTCGGGCCATCACCACGTCCATCCCGCGGGTGGCGATGATTCCGGCGACGACGCCGACGGCGATGCGAAGCGGCGGCAGGAGGGGCCCTTGGACCATACCACCCCTTGCATCTCCTGACACTTCGGTGTCGTGGGCCGCTGGCCGCGCCGACCCCCTCCTCAGAGGAGGCCTTCGGCCTCCAGCAGGTCGTACAGTTCGTCCATCGTCTCGACGACGGTGTCACACGACGGTTCGACGGCCGGTTTCGGGTCGAACCCGACCGCCAGCCCCGCAACCTCCAGCATCGGGAGGTCGTTGGCCCCGTCGCCGACGGCGACGGTCGCCTCGCGGTCCTCGCCGACGACGGCCGTGGTGACCTCCAGCGCATCGTCTTTGGTCCCCTCGATGAGCGGGCCGCGGACCTCGCCGGTGAGTTCGCCGTCGGCGACCGGCAGGCGGTTGGCGACGACGGCGTCGACCGTGACGCCCTCGGCCGCGAGTGCGGCCTCGACGCCGCGCTCGAACCCGCCGGTGAGGACGACGACGGTGTGGCCCGCCGCCCGGAGCGCCTCGATGACCCGGTCCGCGCCCGGGCGGAGTTCGACGGCGTCGAAGGCCGCCTGCGCGTCGGCGTCGCTCACTCCCTCCAACAGGGCACACCGCTGGCGCAGGCTCTCGGCGTACTCGATTTCGTCGTTCATCGCCCGCTCCGTGATGGCGGCCATGTCCTCGGCGGTGCCGTTCCGGTCCCCGAGGAGGACCGTCATCTCCGAGTCCGAGAGCGTCCCGTCGAAGTCGAACGCGACTAGCATTGCCCGGGGATAACACAGCGGGGGTTTCAAACTATCCGGTTTGGAACCGGGCGCGCCGGCACCCAGTTCGCCGGCTCAGGCCTGCTCGGTCGGACGGGACGGGCCAGTGGCGTCGGAAAAGACGGCTCCGACCCACCGGAGGCCGACGCCCAGCAGGAAGCCACAGAGGGCGACGGGGACGCCGAACGCGACGCCGACGTACGCGGCGTGGGCGACGGCCTCGGGCAGCGAGACCACGGCCGTTCCCCCGCCGTAGGTCGAGACGGTGGTGCCGTAGCGCGCGAGCCCAGCGCCGAAGACCGGCGCGGCGACGAGGACCCCCGTCGGGACGAGCCCGGAGTTCACCCCGGCGCTGGCGGCCCCGAGGCCGACGAGGGCGGCCGCGGCGAGGAAGACGCCGAGTTCGGGGTCCGTCCCGTCCCACGTCCCCGACACGAGTTCGACGAGGGGGCCGTAGCCGAGGGTCGCGTCGACCCACCACGCCGACCCGAGGGCGAGGGGGACCGCGAGCAGGAGCAACAGCACCGAGAGGGGGAGCCGTCGACCGAGCAGGACCGTCCGGACCGGACCCGTCACCGCCTCCCGGAACGGGCCGGCGAGGACCCGACGGCTCCGGTCGGCCCCGGTCCACGCGCCCGACCGGAGCCACGACCCGGCCCGGCGGAGTGTTCGCCACGCCCGCGCCGTCGCCGCGCGGCCCCTCGCGGCGGTCCACGTGAGGGCGGCGACGACGACGGCGAGGGCGGCTGTACCGTCACTGCGGAGCGTCGAAAGTGGAGGGCGCATCACGTAGGGACTTCCGGTAGGACCGGCTTAAAATCTCTGACCGTTCAGTCGTTTGGGGGCGGACGCGTCCGCTGGCGCGGAGGGGCGGGCCAATCGCGGTCCCGCGCCGTTCGACCGCGGGCTAGGGCTTCGGCGGCGGGCCGTCGTAGGCGTCCATGTCCTGATAGAAGTTCAGCATGGCGAACTTCAGCTTCTCGGGGTCGACGTCGACCATCTCGCGGCGCTCCTCGGGCGGGAACGCGCCGCGGACGGCGTAGTCGTGCATCTCGATTTCGGCGGCCTCGGTGTACCGGCCGTCGAGCAGGATTCGCGCGCCGAAGTCCTCGGGCGAGCGGACGACCCGACCGAGCGCCTGCCGGGTCTTGCGGACCGTCGGCACCTCGACGGCGTAGCGCCAGCCGGCGTCGTCGGTGTCGGCGAAAGCGGTGTCGTAGGCCGACTGCACCGCCTCCATCCGGTCGTCCAGATGCGGGTAGGGGACGCCGACGACCACGACGGTGCGGGCGTCGTCGCCGTCGTAGCTGACCCCCTCGCCGAGCGTCCCCCACAGCGAGGTGAACAACACGCCGTCGTCGCCGTCGACGAACGCCTCCCGGAGGTCACGGGCCTGCCGCCCGGGTTCGTCCAGATAGCGGGTGCCACTGACCGCGACCATGTCGTGGTAGCGCTCGGCCTCGCCGTAGGAGGGGCAGAACACGAGCGTGTTGCCCGGCGTGAACCGGATGGCGTCCTCCAGCGTCCGGGCGACGGTCCGCTGGGTCTCGGGGTCGTCGCGCTGGCTGGAAAACAGCGCGGGGCCGTCGACGGCGTAGGTCCGCCGGCGCTGTTCGGGAAACTGCGCGCCGTAGGCCATCGTCACCGGGTCGTCGACGCCGACGACGGCCTCGGTCACGTCGAAGGGGCGCAGGGTCGCGCTCATCAACACGGCGGCGTGCAGGTCGTCGAACAGGTCTCGGGTCACCTGCTCGGGGATGCAGGTGTACAGTTCCGCCCGGCCGTACACCTCGTCGCTGCCCTCGTCGCGGCGGACGCTCACCACGGGGTACTGCCCGGTGTCGTCGCTCTCGGCCAGCCACGCGTCGAGAAAGCCGGCGGCTTGGAGGGTCTGGCACTCCTTGCGCGTGTTCAGCTCTCCCTCCTTGAACTGCTCCTCGTAGCGGGCGTCGAGGTCCCGGCCCAACTCCAGCGCCGCCGTCAGTTCCTCGTGGAAACCCGGACCCGTGTACCCCTGCAGGAACGACAGCGTCAGTTCGTCCCGCCGGTCGTCGTTGGCGATGGACACGTCCTCCCAGTGGTCGTCGACCTGCTCTCTGTCCCCGAAGCCGAAGCTCTCCTCGTAGGCCTCGACGAGGGCGTCGCGGAACGTCCGCAGGACGTTCGCTGCGCCCGCCGCCCGGTCGTCGTCGAGTCCGTCGAGTTCCTTCAGCGCCTCCGCGAGGGTGTTCTCGGTCAGCGTCCGGCGGGCGTGGTCGCGGGCCGCGGACTCGACGTTGTGGGCCTCGTCGAAGACGGCGACGATGTCCTCGGGGTCCCGGCCCAGCCACCGGAAGAACTGCTCCCGGATGGTCGGGTCGAGCAGGTGGTGGTAGTTACAGACGACGAGGTCGACCCCTTCGATACCCTCTTTCAGCAGTTCGTAGCCACACATCCCGCGCTCGCCGGCGTAGGCGTAGACGTCGTCGGGGGTGCGCACGTCGTCGTAGAGCCACGCGTAGAACGCCTCCGTGTTCTCGGTGAGGTTGCGGTAGTAGTGGTCGCAGGTCGACCGCTCTTCGAGCAGGTCGTCGCGTTCGTCCTGTAGGTCCCGCAGTTCCTCGACGACGGCGCTGCGGGCCTCCATGGCCTCGCTGCTGCCGGCCTGTCCGTCCGAGAGTAGTTCGCCCTCGCGCTGTTCGAGGTCGGCGATGTCGTCTTCGATGTCCACGAGGTCCCGCGTGGTGTCCCGCAGCGCCTGACACTCCTGATAGTCCACGTCGATGTGACACATCGACCCCTTCCCTCGGAAGACGACGGCGCGCAGGCGCTCTTGGTCGGTGATGGCGCGGGCGTCCTCGACGAACTGGCGCATCTGCTGGTGGACGTTGGTCGTGATGACGACGGTCTTGTTCGTCTCGCGGGCGTACTCCAGTGCCGGAGCCAGCGAGGCCAGCGTCTTGCCGGTGCCACAGGCTCCCTCGAACAGCACGTCCCGCCCCTCGTCGAGGGCGTCGTAGATAGTCCCCATCGCCTCCTGCTGGTGGTCGTAGGGCTCCTCGTAGGGGAAAAACCGGAGGTAGCCGTCGTCGGTCGTCGCCACGGGCGTGCGTTGGCCGCTGGCGCTGAAAAGGGTTCGCCCCGCCCCGGAAGTGGCCCCGCGCCGTCGGCGGGCGACCCGAGCGGGACCGTCGCGGCCACGGCCCGCCTCGACGTCGGCCGCCGCGGCGTCGTCCGGGCCGTCGACTACGAGGCGAGACAGCGCGACGGCCCCGTGGTGGCTCGACGGCGCGGACCCGTACGCCTAGGTCTCGGGTTCGATGTACACTTTCGATACGTCGCCGTTCGCCGTTATCATCGCGTCCTCGATGGCCGTGATGGCCGCGTCGATGTTGTCGGTGTCGAGCCCCTCGGTGAACGCCACGTCCGCCGAGACGATGACCTCGCCCGGCCCGAAGTACACCGTCCGGAAGTCGACGATGTCCGTGACGTGCTCGTTGTCGGTCACGACCGCGCGGAGGCGTCGCTCGGCCGTCGCCGGCAGGCTCTCGCCCAGCAGCAGCCGCTTGTTCTCCCACGCCAGCGCCAGCGCGAACCCCATCAGCATGATACCGATGAGCAGCGCCGACACTTGGTCGTAGACGGCGTTGCCCGTCTGCTGTTCGAGGAAGACGCCCAGCAGGGCGATGACGATGCCCGTCAGGGCGATAGTGTCCTCGGTCAGCGCCGTCAGCGTGGTCACGTCGCTGGTCTCGCGGAAGGCCTCGCGGTAGCTGTCCCAGCCGTTGCGGTCCATCTGCCGGCGCATCTCCGCGCGGGCTTTCACCAGCGCGTAGGTTTCGAAGGCGAACGCCGCCAGCAGGACGCCGTAGTTGACCCAGACCGGGTCGAGCCACGCCGGCGGCGTGTACTGGACGAACAGGAACTCCACCGACCCGCTACCGCCACCGCCGTGTCCCCCGCCCGTGAGCTGCTGGAACCCGTGTTTCGCGCTCTCCCAGCCCGCGATACCGAACAGGAGGACGGAGACGAGGAAGCTGTAGAAGAACTGCGCCTTGCCGTAGCCGAAGGGGTGGTCCCGGTCCCGGTCGCGGCCGCTGTAGCGGATGCCGATGAGGAGAAATACCTGATTGCCCGTATCGGAGACGCTGTGGTACGTCTCCGACAGCATCGCGGCGCTGCCGGTCAGCAGGAACCCGACGAACTTCAGGACCGCGATGGCCCCGTTGGCGACCAAGGCGGCGAGGACGACTGACTTACTACCTGCCATCGTCGGTCCCACTCCCGGGGCCGGCAAAGTGGTTCGGATTTTACGGCCGCGGCACGTACGCCCGGGTATGCTCACCGTACTCTCCGACACGCACGGGACGGACGGTCACCGGCTGACCGACCGGACGCTCGCGGCGACCCGCGCGGCCGACCGGGTCGTCCACGCCGGCGACTTCACGACCGAGGCCGTGTTGGACGCCGTCGCCGGCGAAGCCGACGCGCTCACGGCCGTCGCCGGCAACAACGATGCCCCGGCGGTCCGCGAACGCCTCCCCGACGTGGCGACCGGGACGTGGGCGGGGCTGCGGTTCCTCGTCGTCCACGGCCACGACCACACCGAGACCGCACTCGGGATGTTAGCCCGACAGGAAGACGCCGACCTCGTCGTCGTCGGTCACTCCCACCGTCCCACCATCGCGGAGACGGACGGTCGTCTGCTCGTCAATCCGGGGAGCTACGCCGACCCGCGGCGGTATCGCCCGGCCCACGCGGAGGTCGAGCGGGTCGGCAAGGGGGTCCGGGTCCGGCTCCGCGAACCGGACGGCACCACCGTCTCGACAGTCACGTGGGACCCAGAACGGGAGCGGTGAGCGCCGGCACGTGCCGGCGCGCGCCCGGAATGCCAGGAGTGTCAGTCGGAGACTGCGCCGACGCAAGTGTGTCTTTCACACCCACGGTAAAGGACCTACTGATTACTGAAAGCGGTGTTTGACACTACCGGACGTGCCACAGCGCGGCCATCGCGGCCAGAACGAACGCGCCGCCGGCGAAGAAGGCAACTCCCGGCTCGACGCCCGCCGCGGCTTCGGCCCCGGCGCGGCTGGCGTCGAACGCCCACGAACCGGTCCGGGTCCCCACGTCCGCGACGGTCCCGTTCTCGACGTAGAGGTCGGGGCCGCCACCGCCCACGTCGCCGGTCCCGGTCCGGACCGTCGGCCCGCCGAACAGGGCGGCCAGCCCGCCGCCGGCGACCTGTTGGACGAGGAGGCTCGCCAGCGCGACGACGCCGACACCGCCCAGCAGGTCGGTCAGCACCGACCGCAGGCCGGAGGTCTCCTGCTCGTCGCCGGCACAGATGACCAGCGGCTGGTTCGCGGGCGCGAACACGTCCATCTCGCGGCCCTTCTCGGAGTAGGCGGTGTCGACGACCTCGACCGCGCCGGCGTTCTCCAGCTTGTTCAGGTGGTACTGTGCGTTCTGGAGCGACGTATCCACGCGGTCCGCGAGTTCGGCCGGCGGTGCCGGCTCCCGGTTCAGTTCCGACAGCAGCGCCCGTGCGGTGTCGGAAGACAGCGCCGACAACACGTCGTCTGCCTCCTCGCTCTCGACCCCGATGACCCGGGGCTCGGCCTCGGGCACGGCGGGGTCCCGAGAGGGCAGCAACGACATACGACCCGATATGTTCTATACCGTTATGAGTCTTTGCCAAGGTCCGGCGACGACTGTACCCATCGCTCAAAACACCGTTTGACAGTCGAAATCGGCGGTTACGGCCCCGCTCGCGGTGAGGGGCGAAACCTCTTTCAGCGCTGCCCGAGAACCGCGGTCCATGCAGGTCGACTGGGTCACCTACGGCATCCTCGCGCTGGTACTGCTCTTTTTCTTCTTCATGTACCTGATGCTGCGCCGGACCTTGCAGGGCTTCCGAGAGGGAATGCGCCGCGGCCGCGACGAGTAGCGCCGAAAGTGGTTTGGGGGCGTCGCCGGACTGTCGGATATGGACCCGCGCATCCGCGAACACGCCGAAGTCGTCGTCGACCACTCCATCGACCTCAGCGAGGGCGACGACGTGGTCATCGACGCCCACCCCGTCGCCGAGGACCTCGTCGTCGCGCTCCACGAACTCGCCGCCGACCGCGGCGCGAACCCGCTGGTCGTCCAAGAGCGACTGGGCGAGCGCTACCAGCGGGCCTTCCTCCGGAACCGCGAGTCCTTCGAGACGCCGGGGCACATCGAGGCCCTCTACGAGGCGATGGACGCCTACATCGCCGTCCGGGGCAGCGCCAACGTCACCGAGACCAGCGACGTGGCCCCCGAGACGACCGCCGCCTTCCAGCAGGCCCAACAGCCCCTCCTCGAAGAGCGGCTCTCGAAGACGTGGTGTCTCACCCAGTACCCCGCGCCAGCGAACGCCCAGTTGGCCCAACTGTCGACCGAGGGCTACGAGAACTTCGTCTGGGACGCCGTCAACAAGGACTGGGACGCGGTGCGGGCCCACCAGTCACAGATGGTCGACGTGCTGGACCCGGCCGACGAGGTCCGCATCGTCTCCGGGGAGACGACGGACGTGACGATGTCGGTCGCCGGCAACCCGACGTGCAACGACTACGGCGAGAAGAACCTCCCCGGCGGCGAGGTGTTCACCGCGCCCGTCCCCGACAGCGTCGAGGGCGAGGTGGTCTTCGACAAGCCGCTGTACCACCAAGGCCGGGAGGTGACCGACGTGTTCCTCCGGTTCGAGGACGGCCGCGTCGTCGACCACGACGCCGCCAAGAACGCCGACCTGCTGACGGAGGTGTTGAACACTGACGACGGGGCCGACCGGCTCGGCGAACTCGGCATCGGGATGAACCGCGACATCGACCGGTTCACCTACAACATGCTGTTCGACGAGAAGATGGGCGACACCGTCCACATGGCCGTCGGCCGCGCCTACGACGAGACGGTCGGCGAGGGCAATGAGCAGAACGACTCGGCGGTCCACGTCGACATGATCGTCGACATGAGCGAGGACTCGTACATCGAGGTCGACGGCGAGGTCGTCCAGCGCGACGGGACGTTCCGGTTCGAGGACGGCTTCGAGGGCTGAACGTCGACCGGCGAGCGGGCCGTCTCAGTCGTCGGACGCCTCGCCGACGGCCGTCTCGCCGTCCGCCGCCGGGTCGAACACGTCGGTGTCGCCGTGGCGCTCCGCGACGGTGAACGTGTCGAGCAGTTCCGCGAGGTCGCCGGCCCGCTCGGCCAGCGCCGCCACGTCGCCCTCCACGTCGGCCATCGCGTCGGTCTGGTCGACGGTGGCCTCGGCGACGGCGGTCGCCTCCTCGGCCGTCTCGGCGCTGATGTCCGTGACCGACTCGACTGCCGTGACGGCCTCCTGCGTCGAGGCGGCCCCCTCGTCGGTCGCGTCGCTTATCTCCCGCATCCCGTCGGTCGCGGCCTCGACGTGGTCGACGATACCGTCGAACGCGCCGAGCGCGTCGTCGACGGTGTCCTCGCCCGCCGCGACCGTCGACTGGGTGCGGTGCATCTCCGCGACGGTCCGCTCGACCTGCTCGCGCATCCGCTCGATGGAGGCGTCGATGTCGGCGGTCGCGGTCGCCGTCTCGTCGGCCAGCCCCTTCACCTCCTCGGCGACTACGGCGAACCCCTCGCCGCTGCCGTCGCCGCCGGCGTGTGCGGCCTCGATGGAGGCGTTCAGCGCCAGCATGTTCGTCTGCTCGGCGATGTCGGCGATGCGGTCGGTGACGGACTCGATGTCGTCCATCATCGCGTCGAGGGTCTCGACCTGCTCGACGCCGCGCTCGGTCGAGGCCGCTATCTCGTCGAGCGCGGCGACGGCGTCGGCGGCCGCGTCCTGCCCCTGCTGGCTGTGGTCGAGCGCCTCGTCGGCCCGGTCCCGGACCGTGTCGGCGGTGGCCGCCATCTCGTCGACGGTCTCCGAGAGCGCCGCCAACTCGTCGCCGACGCGGTCGAGTTCGTCTGCCTGTCGCTCGGCCCCGTCGGCCATCCCCTCCGCGGCGGTCCGGACCGACTCGCTTCCCTCGCGCACCGCGGCGACGGTGTCGGCCACCTCCCCGCTCGCGGCGTCGACGGCGTCGCCGAAGGCTCTGACCTCACGAATCGTCGACTCCCACTCCTCGACCACGTCGTTGTACGCGGTCGCGATCTGGACCATCGCCTCGTTGTCGGCGTCGGTCGCCATCCGCGCGGTGAGGTCGCCCTCGGCGCAGGCGGCCATCACCTCGCTGTACTCCGCGGCGCGGGCTTCGAGGCGGTCGTTCAGTTCCACTGCGTCCTCGCGGGCGGCGTCGGCGCGTTCCCGGGCCCGCTCGGCTTGGTTCCGGGCGTCCTCGGCGCGTTCCGTGGCGGCCTCGGCGTCGCGTATCTGCTCGCGCAGCGACTCGCGCATTCCGTCGAAGGCGTCGAACAGCCGGCCGATCTCGTCGGCGCGGCCCGACTCCAGTTCCACGTCGAGGTCGCCGTCGCCCAGCCGTTCGGCCGCCTCGGTCAGCCGTTCGAGCGCCGCCGCGGAGCGCCGGCCGACCGCCAGCGAGACCCCGCCGAGGACCAGCAGCGCCGACCCCAGCGTCAGGAGGAGACTCGACCCGACGGTGTTTCGCAGGCCGTAGGCGCTCGACGCCGGCACCTGCGTCACGACGGTCCAGTCGAGGCGGTCGAGCGCGGCGTAGCCAAGCACCGTCTCGTCGGCGCGCTCGAACCCGCTCGCGGCCCCGCCGCGCGCGAAGCCCGTGTCGACGCCGGCCGGGAGCGCGTCGCCGAGGACCGCGCCGCCGTCCGGTCCCAGCACCGTCGTCTCCCCGCCGTCCATCGGCTGGTGGAACGCCGCCGTCCGGCCGGAGAGGCTCGCTTCCGCGACGATGACGTGCTCGGTGTTCTGGGGTGCGGAGCTGACGAACGCCAGCACCGTCTCGTTGGCCGCCGCCGACGCGTAGGGCTGTTCGGGGACGACGACTGTGCTCGGCGTATCCGTCCGGGCGTCGAGCGCGGTGGTGTTTTGCGCCCACGGGACGCCCAGTTCGGCCAGCGTCCGCCCCTCGACGCCCGACACGGTGCTGGCCTCGACCGTGCCGTCGGCGGCCTGTACGTAGTGGACCGCAGCGAACCCCGCGGTCAAGTCCTCGGCTTCGAGGCTGAGGTAGTCCGCGACGACCGTCGGCTGTCCGTTCTGGAACTCCTTGACCGACGACAGCGTCCGGGTCTCCCGCCGGTAGCCGTCGACCCAGTTGTCCAGTCCATCGGACTGCAGCTCGGCCGACGAGACGACCCGCGACTCGACGCGGTCGTCCAGCGTCCGCGTCACGTCGACGTAGAGGACGCCCCCGATGCCGCCCGCTATCAGCGCGGCGGCCACGACCGCGACCACGAACTTCCGGACGAACCGTTCCCGGACGAACGCGGGAACGACCGCCCCGATACCGGCCCGACCCTCGAACGTGTCTCGGCTCACCATTCAGTCGGCTGTCGATATTCTCAGTACAAAAAACTGCAGTATATATAGAGTTAAATGCACCAACGTTGTCGAAATTTTCGTCCGTGTCCGAGTATCTGAAACTGAAACTGGGAGCGGAGTCGGCCGCCTATCCGACACGCCACGTCTCGGTGCCCGCCGCGTCTCGGTGCGTTCGCCGCCGACAGGACACTTATGCTCCGTGGTGCGGTAGCGATACGCATGCGCGACCAGCGCCCGCTCCCCGTCCGGGCGGCGTGGTTCCTCGCGGTCGGCTGGTGGGCGACCGGCCCGTGGCTCGTCCTCGCGTGGCTGGCGAACGCCACCGTCGTGGGGCTGCCCATCGGCGTCAAGATGATAAACCGCGTCCCGCTCGTCCTCTCGTTGAAGCGCCGCGAACACGTCTGTGCCGACGGGCGGCCGGCCCCCCAGCGCTCGCTCGCGGTCAGGGCGCTGTGGTTCCTCGCGGTCGGCTGGTGGGCCTGTGCCCTCTGGACCGCCGTCGCGGTCCTCCTCTCGGCGACCGTCGTCGGCATCCCGCTCGCGGTCTGGCTGTACAACCGCCTCCCGTTCGTGGTGTCGCTGTACGAGTACTGACCCGCTGCCAACGCGCCTGTGGGCTACAGCGCGTCTAGCAGCGCGTCCACGTCGCCGGCGTCGTTGAACGCGTGGACCGACGCCCTGACCGCGTAGGGGTCTGGCAGGTGTCGGACGACGATGCCCTCCTCGCCCAGTCGCTCGACCGTCGCCTCGGGGTCGTCCGCGGTAAACGTCACTAGCCCGGACTCGTAGCTCCGGGGGCTCAGCAGTCGGTCGCCGAGGCCGTCTTTCAGCCGGTCGGTGAGTTTCTCGACGCGGGACTGGACGGTGTCGAGTCCGACGGCCTCCACCGTCTCGACGGCCTCAGCGAGCGCGACGTAGGGCACCGGCGAGGTGGTGCCGACCTCGAACCGCCGGGCTCCGGGGTGGTACTCGTAGCCCTCGGCGTCCATCTCCGCGACGCTCCGGTAGCCGATGCGGGTCTGTCGGAGGCGGTCGTGGGCGTCCGGGTTGACGTAGAGGAACCCGCCGCCCCAGACCCCCAGTAGCCACTTGTGGCCCGCGGCAGCGACGAAGTCCGCGCCCCACTCTCGCACGTCGACTGGGTGTTGGCCGACCGACTGGACCGCGTCGACGAGTACCTGCGCGCCCGCGTCGTGGGCGATGTCGACGACCTCGCGCACGGGCAGACGCGTTCCGTGGGTCCACGTCAGCGAACTCAGGACGACCAGCCGCGCGCCCTCGACAGCCGAGCGCAGCGCGTCGGTATCGAGCCGTCCGTCGGTCGTCTCGACGACTCGCACCTCGACGCCGTGGGTGTCGGCCAGTCGGTCCCACGGCAGTGTCCCGGCCGGGTGTTCGAGGTCGGTCCGGACCACCACGTCGCCGGGCTGCCAGTCGATGGCCCCGGCCACCATGTTCACCCCGTCGGCGGTGCTGCGGGTGAACGCCACGTCTGCGGGGGCCGCGCCGACGTGTCCGGCCACTACTTCCCGCGCGGCCGCGAGCGCGTCGAAGGCGACCTGATAGGGGCCGTCGCCACAGGGGGCGTTGAAGGCGTGGCGTTCGAGGAACCCCGTCGCCGCGTCGACCACGGGCCGGGGCGTCGGCCCGCTCGCGCCCGTGTTGAAGTACGTGCAGTTGTCCAGTGCCGGTATCGACGCGCGCAACGCTGCCGGGTCCATGCCCGACCCACGGTCGGCGTGGCCTTCAGCCCTGCCACTACAGCGCCGCTCCGACCGCCCCACCGGCGGCGACGCCGACCAGCGCCGCGACCAGCGTCCCGCCGGCGTACAGCGCGGCCCGCCGGGGGTGCCCGGTCTCGGCCAGCCGGACCGCCTCGAACGCGAACGAGGAGAAGGTCGTGAACGCGCCACAGAAGCCGGTCCCCGCGACCAACAGCGCCGCCTCGCTCACCGGCGCGACGACCAGCGCGCCCAGCAGCGCGCTGCCCAGCACGTTCACCGCGAACGTGTCCCAGCGGTCTCGCTCCAGCTGCTGACCGACGAGGTGGCGCGCGAGCGCGCCGCAGGTCCCGCCCAGTCCGACGAGGACGGCGGGGTTCACGACAGCCACCTCGCAAGCAGGCGGCCCAGAACGACCCCGGCGAACCCGAGGCCGTAGTTCGCGGCGACGTTGGCGACGGCCAACTGCGGCGGCAGTCCGCTGGTCTGGACCGCGAACGTGCTGTAGGTCGTAAACGACGAGAGGAAGCCTGTCCCGACGACGAGCCGCGTCTCGGGCGAGAGGGCGTCCGCGAGGTGGGCCTCGTACAGGACGACGCCGAGCGCGACGCTCCCGAGGACGTTGACGACCAGCGTCCCGACGACACTTCCCCCGAGGGTACCCAGCGCCGGCGTCGCCCCGGCGACGGCGTCCCGGAGCACCGCCCCGACGAACCCGCCGACGGCGACCAGTACGAGCGGCTCGGCGCGGGCTAGCGGGGCGGCGTCGGTCCCGGGCATCACCGCTTGGAACGCCGAGACCGTACACGTCAGTTGCGGTTCGGTCGCGCCTCGGCGGCCGCTCGGGCGGGCTCTCGGTTGCCGCTTCCACCCGCGAGCGCCGACGCACGCGGACTCTCGCCGCCGTGGGGTGTGTGTCGCTCCCGCACCCGAACGCGGTGGACCGACTCCGTCCCGTCGTCGACGACCAGCGCCTCGCCGGCGGCCGACGGGAGCCGCTCGCCGAACGCGCCGTCGAAGTACGTCGGGTTCGTCGCCGCCAGCGCCTCGATGTCGGCCCCGCTGGTCAGCCGATGGGCGACCAGCAGGTCCGCCTGCGAGACGGCGACCGCGGGGAGCGCGCTCGGGCGCTGTGTCGCTAGCCAACAGCTCACTCCGGGCCGGCGGCCGCGGGTCAGGAGCCGGCGGAGCGGCCGGGCGGCGACGCCGTCGGTGAACGCGTGGGCCTCGTCGACCAGCAGCCACGGCAGCGACCCGACGGACTCGTCGACGCGGGCGTCGTACAGCGCCGTCGCCGTGGCGGCGAGGACGGCCCCGGCCGGCGCGGCGTCGAGGCCCGCGAGGTCGAGGACCGTCGCGCCGCCCCGACAGAGCCGCGCCGCGTCGAGGCCGTCGGGGTCGAAGACGCCCCACGACGACGCGAGCGCGAGGTGGTTGGCGGCCGCCCGCCGCGTCGGTGCGGCCGCGTCCGCCCCGTCGACCCACTCGCGCATCTCCCCCAGTGTCGCCGCGGCCGTCGCCGCGCGCCAGACCAGTCCCCCGGTCCCGCCCTGCGGGTCGACGCCGAGGATTCGACACCACTGCCGCGGACCGAGCGCGTCGGCCCGGACCCGCGGCTCCACGACCGCCGCGTCGATGTCGGCGTCGGCGAGCGGCGCGAACGCGCCCATCGGGTCCGCGACGACCGGGGCGACGCCGTCGGTCGCCGCCAGTTCTTCCACGAGGACGCCCAGCGTGTAGGTCTTGCCGCTCCCGCGCTTTCCGACGACCACCCCCGCGTGCGGGCGGTCCACGTCCATCTCGACCGCCGCGCCGCGGCTCCCGTCCCGCGCCCGGTAGTGGCCCAGCGCCGCCGTCGGCCCGCCCCCACCGTCGCGTCCGATGACGACCATACCGGCGCTGGCCCCCCGTTCGCATTTGAACGTTCGTCCGAGGGTTCAAGTGGGGGAGCGCGCCCAGACCGGCCCATGTTCGACGCCTTCCGGCGGGACGACCGCGCTATCGAGGGGCTACCGATTCGACTGGTCATCGCCCTCGTCGTCGGGGTCGCCTGCCTGAGCGTGATGATGAGTACTATCTCCGGCATCGAGACGCTACAGGTCTCCGAGGTCGACGTGGAGCCCCACCCGGAGGTGACGACGCCGGGCGCGGGGGACCTCAACGTCACCGTCGTCGACCCCGAGGGCGCGCCGGTCGCCGGCGCTACCGTCGTCGCAAAGAGCGGGACGGCCACGCTCGACTCGGTGACGACGGCCGAGACGGGGCCGACCGGCAACGCGACGCTGTCGGTGTCGCCGTCGCTCGGCGTCAATCAGCAGGAGGGAACGGTCGTCTTCGCGGTGAAACCGCCCGCGGGCAGCAGCTATCAGGACCGCCGCTCGAACACGGACCTGCTCGTCGTCGCCGGCTAGTCCCAGTCTATCCAGTCCTGTTCCCACCCGGGGCGGGACTGGGCGGCCTGTCTGGCCCGCTCGCGGTCCTCGCGGTGGGTCCGGTTGCGCTCGACGGTGTCGGCCTGTTCGCCCTCGACGAGCATCGGCCCGAAGGCGACGCTCCCGAGGCGCTCGGCGGCCCCGTCGGCGTTGACGGTCGCCAGCGTCTGCTCGGTCGCGCCGAGGGGCATCACCAGCCGCCCGTCCGACGCGAGTTGGGAGACGAGCGCCCGCGGCGGCTCGACCGCGGCGGCCTCCAGCAGGACGCGGTCGTAGGGCGCGTACTCGGGCAGCCCGTCCGCGCCGTCACGGCGGTCGACCAGCACCGCCCCGTAGCCGGCCTCCGAGAGGTTGGCCCGCGCTTCGAGCACGAGCCGCCGCGTGATGTCGACGGCCTGTACGTTCTCCGGGCCGACGTGTTCGGCCAGCACCGCCGCGGTGTAGCCCACGCCGGCCCCGACCACCAGCACGTCGTCGTCCGGCTCGGGCGACAGCGGTTCCAGCATCCGCGCGACGGTGCTGGGCGCGAGAACGCGTGTTCCGAGCCGTTCGAAGGCTCGGTCGGAGTAGGCCTGTTCCTCGCCGACGAACGGCTCGCGGGGGACCGACCGCATCGCGGCAGACAGCCACTCGCTGCGCACGACGCCCTTGCTGTCGTGCTGGAGGCTGTCGACCATGTCGTCTCGCAGTACCGCGGGGTCCATACCCCGGGTACCGGCCGGAGCTATATCAATGGCGCGCCGGCCGTCACTGCAACCGGACGAACCGCACCGCCCCGTGGCGGCTCCGGTCCAGCGAGCCGTCGGCCAGCCGGCGCGCACGGACGAGGTGCTGGCGACCGTCGCCGACCGGCGCGAGGACGACGCCCCCGGGCCGGGTCTGTTCGACGACGGCCGCCGGGAGCGACGGGGCCGCGCAGGTCAGGTACGCGCGGTCGTAGGGCGCGTGGTCGGCCCACCCTGCCTTGCCGTCGCCGACCCGGACCGACACGTCGCCGTAGCCCGTCGCCGCCAGCGTCTCGCGGGCGCGCTCGGCCAGCGCCGCGTGGTACTCGACGCTGTAGACGTTCTCGGGACCCACAAGTTCGGCCGTCACCGCGGCGTGGTAGCCACAGCCGGTGCCGACTTCCAGCACCCGGTCGCCCGGACGGAGGTCGAGCAACTCGGCCATGACGGCGACCATGTGGGGCGCGGAGATGGTCTGGCCCTCGCCGATGGGCAGCGGGTGGTCCTCGTAGGCCCTGTCGCGGCTGTCGGCGGGGACGAACTCGTGGCGCGGGACCGCGCCGACGGCATCGAGAACCCGCTCGTCGTCGACGTGGCTCTGCAGGGCGTCGACCAGCGCCGCCCGCCGGCGGGCCGGGTCGACCATCCTACCAGGCCGACCAC
The DNA here is from genome assembly GCF_055632455.1 of Haloarcula sp. MBLA0138. Lineage (NCBI taxonomy): Archaea > Methanobacteriati > Methanobacteriota > Halobacteria > Halobacteriales > Haloarculaceae > Haloarcula > Haloarcula sp. MBLA0138. The sequence goes on from NZ_CM145746.1 coordinate 2,613,683, forward strand.
GCGGTCGTCGACTCGTCGCGCACGTACAACCGGTTGATGTCTTTCGCCACGGCGCTGTCGCCGTCGAAGTCGAGTTTCTCGTGGTCGTAGCCGTGAGCGTCGTCGCGGATGTGGACGCCCTCGACGGTGAACTCCTCGTCGCCGAAGCCGTCGGTTTCGCCGACGACGAACTCGTAGTCGCCCGGCACCTGCAGTTTGAAGCTCTCGGTCTCGTCGTGGCGGCCGTCCTTTGGGTGCATGGTTACGTTGACCGCGACGTTCCCGACCGCGCGGGTCCAGATGGTCTCGACGGCCTCGGCCGGGCCCTCCTCCGCGCGCCCGTCGCCGGTCTCCAGACTGGTGATGCGGGCGGTCAGCACCGCCTCCTCGGTCTCCAGCAGGAACTCCTCGCCGACGGCCAGTCGCTCCCCCTCGGGCACGTCGACCTGCGCGGTGAACGACTCGCCGTCCTGCGAGACGACGACTTTCCGCTGGAGGGTGTCGTCCTCGGGGAGGGGCTCCTTGTGGACGTGGTCGCAGTCGGTACAGCGGACGGTGACCTGTCCGCCGGGCTTGAGCACCTCGTGGACGGTTTCGGCGTCCGGCGAGCAGGCCGGACAGGAGAGCGCGACGCGCTCCCCGGGTGTAGCGTCGGTCATGGGGAAGGGTTGACGGGCCGGCGGTAAATGCCCGTCGGCACGGACGCCGGCTTTTCGGCCGCTCAAAGGGCCTTTGCCGGTGGGCCGCGTACGGGGGCCCGTGTTCCGACGGACGCCAGCCGCGCGACCCTGTCTCGCTATCGCGGCCCTGACGGCGCTGGCCGGTGCCGTCGTCTGGCCGCGCCTGCCCGCCGAGATGGCGATTCACTTCTCGGCCTCGGGGACGCCCGACCGCTACGTCCCGAAGGTCGTCGCCGTCGCGCTGGGGCCGGCCGTCGCGCTCGGTACGCTCGCGGTCTTGGAGGCCGCGTTCCGCGTCGACCCGCCCGCCGACGACCGGACCGCCGGGGTCGTCGCCGTCGCCACGACGGGGCTCGTCGCGGCGCTGCACGGCCTCGTCCTCGCGTGGAACCTCGGCACCCCCGTCCCCTTCGCCCTCGTGCTGGTCGGGTCGCTGCTGTGGGCCGGCGCTATCGCCGGCTACGCGGTCCGCCGCGAGGGCGTCTCGCCGGGGTGACCGCCCTCACCGCTCCTCGCTCGGGAGGTCTACGACCTTCCCCGTTCACGGCTCGCCGGTCGCCGTTCACTTGCCGCGCGGAAGTTCCACTTCCGCGCCGTCCGCGTACACCGTCGGCTCCCGCAGAATCCCGTCCAGATGGATCGGCGCGTGGGTGTCGCCGCCGATGGCGTGGTCGTCGCCGACGGCGATGTGAACGGTCCCGCCGGCCTTCTCGTCGAGCAGGACCGACCCCACGAGGTCGGTGACGGCGACGTTGGTGCCGATGCCCAGTTCGGCGAGGTTGTAGGCGTCCCGCCCCACCTCGTCGGCGGCCGCCTCGATTTCCTCCCTGACCGCCGGGTCGTCGATGTCGGTGACGTAGCCGTCCTCGACCTCGAAGCGGAGTTCTCGCCCGTCGAGTTTCCCGTGGGGGCGCATCGTCCCGTCGACGACGAAGCTGCCCTCGGCCGTCTCGGGCGAGACGAACACCTCGCCGGCGGGGAGGTTCGACATCTCGCCGGCCTCGTGGACGATACCGGTGTCTAGCTGCCACTCGCGGCTGCCGACGCCGAACGTGATGTCGGTGCCCTGCGGGGAGGTGACCCGTATCTCCCTGGCCCCGGCGACCTGTTCGCGGACGGCCTCGCAGTGGTCGCGGATGGCCTCGTAGTCGGCGTCGAGTCCCATCAGGAACACGCCCTCGGAGATGCCCGGCAGCGTGGCGACGCGCGCGCCGGCGGCGGTGGCCTCGCTGCGGGCCTCGGTGTGGCTCAGGCTCTTGGTCGTCGGGGCCAACACCGCGTCGGCGGCCCGCATCGCGCCGGCGACGGGTGCGGGCGGCTCTTCGCCGTGCTGGTCGCCCGGCGGGTACCGCAGGAAGACGGCGTCGTCGGTTATCTCGGCGGCGACGCGGTAGAGGGCCTCGCCGATTGCCTTGCGCTCGTCGTCGGTGACGACCGCACAGGACTCCCCCGGTCGGAGGGCCAGACACTGCTCGACGGCGGTCTCTGCCGGGGCGCGAAGCGACGAATTGTCCATACCGACGGGTCGGCCCACGGGGGATTAACTGCTTGGGACGGGTGGCGACATACCGTTTATCTGCGTGGAAGTCCCACACACGGGCATGGAGATACGCGACGCCGTCGAGGCCGACGCCGGCCGGCTCGCCGAACTGGCCGACGGCCCGCCGGACGTGATGCGGAACCTCGTCCACGACCGGACGGTCAGAGTTGCGGAGAACGGCGAGGAGGCGGTGGTCGGGTTCGTGAGCTACGACGCCCGCGAGCGCACCGTTCACGTCACGCAGTTGGCCGGCTCGACCGACGCCTGCGAGCGACTGCTGACCGAGCCTATCGAGTTCGCGCGCCGGGAACGCATGCGCGTCGAACTGCTGGTCCCCGACGGCGAGGAGTCGGTGACCCACGCCGTCGAGGCGGCCGGCTTCGACTCGACCGGCAGCGGCCCGCGGTTCGACGGCCAGCCGACCACGCGCTACCGCTTGGAACCCGGTCGGGCCGAGCAGTAGCGCCGTCACCGGGGCGGGAGCGTCCCGAGGTCCGAAACCGGTCGGGGGTCGTCGGCGCCGGCGGCGTCGCCGGACTGTCCGAACGCCCCGCGGTAGCTCAGCACGTGTCCGACCAGCGCGTTCTCGACGGTGGCGGTGACGTGGTAGCGCTCGTCGCCCTCGTCGTAGCGGTCCCGGACGGTCACGTCGGCGGCCAGCGGTCCCGGGAGCGGGACGTAGCGGCCGCCGACCCGTGCCCACTGGCGGCCGCCGGCGACGACCAGCGCGCCGTCCTCGACGCGGGGACGGAGTTCGCTGACGACCCGGCCCTCGCGGCCGAGGAAGTCCAGCAGCCGCCCCCCGTCGGCGTCCCAGACGGTCACGGTGTCGAACCGGCGGGTGGTGTCGCCGAAGTCGAACTCGCGCCGGGTCGTCATGGCCTCGTGGCCGTCCTGTCGGTAGGCGACGGTCGTGACGGTGAAGGGGACGCCCGTACCCCGTTCGGGAAAGAGCATGTCCTGCGTGGTCATCGCGTACAGCGCCGGAACGACCAGCGCCCCGCGGGTGATGTCCATTCGCCCGCGTCCGACGACGGCGTCGTCGCCGGGGGCGATGTCGTAGCGGTCGTACACCTTCGGGTGGAGGTCGGCGGCCGCCGCGCCCAGCGCGCGCTCGTAGACGCCGGTCATCCGCGACTCCGCGGCCGCCCGCGTGGGTTCCGAGCGTGGAACGCGTTCATAGCCCGACTAGGGCGAGGCGAGTGAAAAAACCGTCAGTCGTCGAGGTGGTCCAGCACCGCTTCGGTCGTCCCGCCGACGGGTTCTGGCTCGTTACCGGCCTCGGCGGCGGCGTCGGGGTCTTTCAGCAGGTGGCCGGTCGTGAGACAGACCACGGACTCGTCGGCGTCGACGACGCCCTCCTCCCGGAGCTTTCGCAGGCCCGCGACGGAGGCGGCGGAGGCGGGTTCGACGCCGACGCCCTCGCCGGCGAGGTCGCGCTGGGCCGCCGTAATCGCCTCGTCGGAGACGGCGACGGCGGTGCCGCCCGTCTGTCGGATGCCGGGCAGGGCCTTCGCGGCGTTGACCGGGTTGCCGATGCGGATAGCCGTCGCGCGGGTCTCGACCTCGTCCCAGCGGCGGGTGTCGTCGGCGCCGTCCTCGATGGCCTCGACCATCGGGGCCGCGCCCGCGGCTTGGACGCCGGTGAGCTTGGGCACCTCGTCGTCGGTGATGGCACCGGCCTTGACGAGTTCGCGGAAACACTTGTACAGCGCCGCGGTGTTGCCGGCGTTGCCGACCGGCAGGACGATGCGGTCGGGGTACTCGCCGTTGTCGGCGTGGAACTCCTCCATGATTTCGAGGCCGATGGTCTTCTGGCCCTCCAAGCGGAAGGGGTTCAGCGAGTTCAGGAGGTACGCCTCGCCGCGGCCGGCGAGGTCCTGCACGATGTCCAGACACACGTCGAAGTTGCCGTCGACTTCGAGGATGCGCGCGCGGTGCAGCGACGCTTGGGCTATCTTGCCGGCCGCGACCTTCCCGGCCGGCAGGAGGACGAGCGTCTCCATCCCGCCGCGGGCACCGTAGGCCGCCAGCGCCGCCGAGGTGTTGCCCGTCGAGGCACAGGCCAGCCGGTCGACGCCGACCGCCTGCGCGACGCGGACGCCGACGGTCATCCCGCGGTCCTTGAACGAGCCGGTGGGGTTCATCCCCTCGTGTTTCACGCGGAGCGCGTCGACGCCGATGTCCTCTTTCAGCCGCGGGACCCGGTGCAGCGGCGTGTCGCCCTCGGGGAGCGAGACCCCCTCGTCGAAGGGCAGCGCGTCGCTGTAGCGCCAGACACCACGGCCCTCGAAGTCGTCGAACGTCGGCAGGTCGGCGTAGCGGGCCTCCAGCAGGCCGTCGCAGTCGTCGCAGGTGTACCGGACCGCCTCGAACGGGGCGAACGTCTCGCCGCACTCGATGCAGGCCAGCCAGACGCCGTCGGCGGCGGCGTCGGGCACGTCGTCGGTGAGTTGCAGGTCGGCCATTGGCGGAGCCTCGGCCCGGGCGGGCAAAAGTCGGACGGTTACGGGTCGGCCTCGGCGGGTTCCGAGCGCGCGTCGACGACGGCGTCGACCCGCTCGGTCAGCGCGTCGAGCGTCTCCCGGCTGTGTGCTCCCGGGTCGGCGTGGAAGTGCGCGACGCCGTCGACGGCCGTGACGCGGCGGGCGACGGCGTCGAGGAACCGGCAGGCCGTGTCGCGGTCGACGTACTGGAGTAGCGCCGTCACCGACCGGAAACAGAGCGCGGGCTGGCTCCCCGGCTGGTCTTCGAGGGCCTCCGTGACGACGACGCCGAGGCGGGTGAGGTTCGTCGCCCGGTCGACGGACTCGACGCGGAGCCACGGCGGGCCGGCGTCCTCGACCGACTCCTGCCCGACGGTGACGAGGACGACGCTGTCGGGGAGTTCGTCGGCGTGACGCCGCCAGACGGCGACGCGTTTGGCCGGCGACTGCGCGAAGGTGACGCCGACGAGGCGGTCGCCGGCGGCGCGGCCGTGGTCGACCAGCGAGAGGCACTGGCGACCGTCGGCGGGGCGGAGGGCGGGCGCGAGCAACAGGACGGCGTCGGCGTCCGCGGGAGCCGTCCCGTCGGCGGGCGTCGGAGGCATACGGGCTCAGTAGATGTAATCTGTCCGACCTTATCACTCCTCGGGTCGACGGTGTCCTCAAGCCGTCTCGTCGCCGAACGCGTCGATGCGGTCGTGGACGGCCGCCGCCCACGCGTCCAGGCTCTCGTGCATCAGTTCGCGGGTCTCCGAAAGCGGTGTGGCGGTGTACTGGTAGACGTGGCCGCCGCCGTCGAGCAGGCGGCGCTCGCGGGTCGCTAGCCCCTTCTCCCGGAGCGTCGACAGCGACCGGTTGACGTTCGAGCGGTCGCGGTCGAGTTCGGCCGCGAGTTCCGCGACGGTGCTGTCGGGGCTGTCGAGCAGCGCCCGGTAGGTCCGTACCTCGTGGGACTGGACGCCGAAGACACAGGCCAGCACGTCCTCCAGTCCCGGCTCCTCGTCGACCAGCCCGCGGAACCGGTCGGCGGCGGTGTCGATAGCCATACGAGCGCCTATGCGGGGACGACGCATAAACGGGTGAGTTACCCCAGACGCACCCGGTGAGACCAATGTCACTTGCTGCTGTCGGTCGATAATTCGGCGGTACCGTGTAACGTGGTTTCACCTGACACAACACCTTTGCCAGTCTCCCCCGACCGTTCGTGCATGGCGACACGGCTTGCCGACGAGACGGTACTGGTCACGGGCGCGAGTTCCGGCATCGGCGCGGCGACGGTGCGGCGCGCGGCCGCCGGTGGGGCGGACGTGGCGCTGCTCGCCCGCCGCGAACAGCGACTCGACGCGCTGGCCGAGGAGGTGGCCGACGACCACGGCGTCGAGACCCACGTCGTCCCGGCCGACGTGAGCGACCCGGCGCAGGTCGCCGCCGCCGTCGAGTCGACGGTCGAGGAACTGGGCTCGCTGAGCGGCGTCGTCGTCAACGCCGGCCTCGGGCGGGGCGACGATGTCGAGACGATGACCGACGACGACTACCGGGCGATGCTGGACGTGAACGTCGACGGCGCGTTCTACACCGCTCGGGAGTCGCTGCCTCACCTCCGGGCGGCCACGGGCGTCCTCGTCTTCGTCGGAAGCTTCGCCGGCCAGTACCCCCGGCCGTTCAACCCCGTCTACGCCGCGACGAAGTGGTGGGTCCGCGGGTTCGCCATGAGTCTGGCCGCACAGGTCGGCGGCGACGAAGTGGGCGTCAGCGTCGTCAACCCCACCGAGGTCCGCTCGGAGTTCGGCAGCGAGGAGGGCGACCCCTTCACCGAGCGCTTCGACCCCGGCGAGGTGACCGAACCCGCCGAGGTGGCCGACGCCATCGCCTTCGCGCTCGCACAGGAGCCACCGACGGCGGTCAACGAACTCGACGTCTACCGCCGGGACAAGTTCGCCGGGTTCTGAGCGGCGACCCCTCTCCTCCCGGCACGTCAGTCGTCCGCCCCGGCGCGTGCGGCGCGGACCGCGTACCGAACGCCCAGCAACACGGCCGTCGCCACACCCATCGCCACGTTGCCTTCGATGGCCGGCACGGCGGCGTGTACCCCCCACGTGAGCGCGACGAGCAGGAGGGCCGCGACGAGCCACCGTCCCGCCGTCGCTGTCGACGCCATCCCGGTGAGCGGACGGCGCGCCCGGAGTTAACGGTTCGCGTGCCGCTTCCGCTTCCGGCTCACGACGTGAGTTCGAACGAGCGCTTTTATTCGCTCGCGTAAACCGGTCGCTGTGAAGCTGACCGGTCGCCAGCGCGGGTCCTCGCCACTCGTCGGGAACCTCCTGCTCGTCGCCGTCGTCGTGGTGCTCGGGGTCGTGTTGACCACGCTCTCGTTCGCCTTTCTCGACGGGTTGGCCGCGCCGACGGCCGACGCCAGTTTCGAGTACGAGTCGACCCCCGCGGGGCTGTCGATGACGCCGCGGGCGCTGGGGACCGACGTGACCGTCCAGCTGAACGGCCGGCAGGTGGCGACCTTCGAGGCCGACGCGGCCGGCCAGTCGACGCTGTTGCCGACCGCGCCGGGGGACCGAATCACGGTCGTCTCCGCCGACGGGGACAAGAGCGTCCTCGTCGACCGGACGGTCGACGAGCGCTCGTCGGTCGGCGACTTCATCGCCTACTACACCTTCGGGAGCCGGACCGGCGGCACCGTCACCGACCGGTCGGGCAACGGCAACGACGGGACGCTGGAGAGCGACGGCGGCGACCCGCCGACGTGGGCGGGCTGTGGCCTCCGGTTCGACGGCAGCGACGACTACGTCTCCGTCGAGGACATCGACGCGCCGACAGACGACGTCGAGGCCTTTACCGTCGCCGTGACCTACCGACAGACGGGCAACGACGGCGGCGTCAACCAACTCGTCGAACACCAGTACCGGAGCGGCGGCGACGAGTGGTTCCTCGAAACCACCGACAGCGGGGCCGGCAGCTACGGGGTCGACTACGCGGTGCAGTTCCCGGACCAAGTGGTCTCGTCGGGTTCGTCCTACGGCTTCGGCGAGACGCACGTCGCGGTCGGCACCTACGACGGCGACAGCGGCACCTACGAACTCTACGTCGACGGCGAACTGCAACGGCAGGGGTCACACTCCCGCCCGGTCAACATGGGCGACATGCGAATCGGCCGGGACTTCGAGTCCCGGAACCAGTACCTCGCCGGCAGCGTCTGCGAGCTACGGCTCTACTACACGGCCTTCGACGAGAGACAGGTCGAGACGGTGACCGCGGCGATGCGGGACTGAGCTACTGCTCGGCCAGCCACGCCAGCAGCCCCTTCTGTGCGTGCATCCGGTTCTCGGCCTGCTGCCAGACGACGGCGTTGTCGGCCTCGATGGTCGCGTCGGTGACCTCCTCGCCGCGGTGGGCGGGCAGACAGTGCATGAACGCCCGGTCGCCCAGCAGGCCGGGCGTGACCTGAAACCCCTCGAAGTCGGCGAGTTTCTGCTCGCGCTTGTCCTCTTGGCCCATGCTGACCCACACGTCGGTGTAGACCACGTCGGCGTCGGCGACCGCGGCCGCTGGGTCGTCGGTCAGCTCCGGCGCGCCGCCGTGGTCGGCCGCGCGGTCGTACACGTCGTCGCTGATGCCGTACCCCTCGGGCGTGGCGACGGTGAGGTCGAGGCCGGCCATGGCCGCGCCGACGACGAAGGACTGACAGACGTTGTTGCCGTCGCCGACCCACGCCACGTCGGCGTCGAACCCGCCGAAGTGCTCGCGGATGGTCAGCAGGTCGGCGAGCGTCTGGCAGGGGTGGGCGTCGTCGGTGAGGCCGTTGATGACCGGCACGTCGGCGTAGGCGGCCAGTTCCTCCACGTCGGCGTGGTCGAAGACCCGGGCCATCAGCACGTCGACGTACCGCGAGAGCGCCCGCGAGGTGTCCTTGACCGGTTCGCCGTGGCCCAGATGGATGTCGTCGGGGCCGAGGAAGACGGCGTGGCCGCCCAGTTGGGTCATCCCCGTCTCGAAGGAGACTCGCGTCCGGGTCGACGGCTTCTCGAATATCATCCCCAGCGTCCGCTGGTCCAGCAGGGCCTCGTGGGCCGCCGGGTCGGCCTTGATTTCGGCCGCGCGGTCCAACACCGCAGTCAGTTCCTCGGTCGTGAGGTCGTCGATGTCCAGTAGGTCCATCTTAGTCCTCCAGCAGGCGGGCGGTGGCGTCCTCGAGGACGCCGACGGCGCGGTCGTACTCGTCGAGGCGGATGTGCTCGTCGGGCGCGTGGTCGAGGTCGGAGTCGCCGGGGCCGTAGGTGACCATCGGGCAGTCCCACGCCTTCGCGTAGACGTTCATGTCGCTGGTCCCGGTCTTACGCAGCATGTGCGGGTCGCCGCCGCGGCCGCGGATGGCCGCCCGGAACGCGCGGGCGACGCTGGTCCGGGGGCTCTGCATCACGGGTTCGACCTTGTCGTCCCAGTTGACGGTCCCGTTGGCCAGATAGCCGTCGGCTATCTCCCGTATCTCGCTCGTGGTGTACTCCGGGGGGACCCGCAGTTGCACGTCCATCGTCGTCTCGACGCTCAGCCCGTCCTCGGAGATGCCGCCGTCGAAGGAGACGGGCTTGCAGGTCACGCGCTCGAAGACCGGGACCCAGTCGTCGGGGTCGAACTCGTCCTCGACGGCCGACCACCAGTCGATGCCGTCCTGAATGGCGTTGTTCTCCGGGCGCGAGGAGTGGCCGGACTCGCTGGTGGCGACGTACGTGCCCGCCAGCAGCCCACGGTAGCCCAGCGTGATGCCCTCCCAGCCGGAGGGCTCGCCGTTGACGACGGCGTCGGGCGCGGTCTCGCGGTCCTCGACGAGGTAGCGCCCGCCCTTAGAGTCGACTTCCTCGCCGACGACGCCGACGAAGGAGGCCCCGGTGCGGACGGCGGCGACGGCCATCGAACACAGCGGCCCCTTCGCGTCGACGGAGCCCCGACCCCACAACACGTCGCCCTCGTCGGTCTCCTCGATTCGTACCGGGATGTCGCCCGGCACGGTGTCGATGTGGGAGGTCAGCAACACGCCGTCGTCGGCCGGCGCGCGGACGTTTCCCACCTCGTCTATCCAGACCTCGCGGTCGTTGGCCTCGAAGAAGTCCGCCAGCCGCCGGGCGGCCTCGCGCTCGTTCCGGGTGACCGAAGGGATGCGGACGACGTCTTCCAGCAGGTTCCGGGCCTCGGCGTCGGTCCCGCGGGCCGTGGCTTCGCTCATCCCACCACCTCCGCCACGGCGTCGACGACGGCGTCGGCGTGGCTCTCGTCGATGGTCAGCGGCGGGAGCAGGCGCACGACGGTCCGGCCGGCCGGCAGCGCGAGTACCTGATGGTTCAGCGCCAACTGCTTCAGCGCCTTGTTCGCGCCGCGGCCGACCTCGACGCCTATCATCAGCCCCTCGCCGCGGACTTCCCGGACCGCGTCGCCGACGGCGGCCTCCAGTTCCGTCAGGAGGTAGTCGCCCATCGCCGCGGCGTTGTCGGGCACCGACTCCTCGACGACCGTCGAGACGGTCGCCCCCGCGGCCGCCGAGATGACCGGGCCGCCGGAGAACGTCGAGGCGTGGGAGCCGTACTCCTCGGCTATCCAGTCCCGACACAGCGTCGCGCCGACCGGGAGGCCGTTGCCGAGCCCCTTGGCCGCGGTTATCATGTCCGGGGCGACGCCGGCCCGCTGGGAGTTCCACAGCGCGCCGGTCCGGCCCATCCCGGTCTGGACCTCGTCGAAGACGAGGGCCGCGCCGGCCTCGGCGGTTATCTCGCGAGCCGCTTCGAGGTAGTCGCCGCTCGCGGGGTTGATGCCGCCCTCGCCTTGGACGGGTTCGACGATGAACGCTGCCGTCTCGTCGTCGACGGCCTCGGCCAGCGCCTCGCTATCGTCGTAGGGGACGAACTCCACGTCGCCGATGAGGGGCTCGTAGGGCTTCTTGTACTTGTCCTTCCACGTCGTCGCCAGCGCCCCCATCGTCCGGCCGTGAAAGCCCTGCATCGTCGCCACTATCTTCGAGTTGCCGGTGGCCGAGCGGGCGAACTTCAGCGCCGCCTCGTTGGCCTCGGTCCCGGAGTTACAGAGCCACACCTTCGAGAGCGGGTCCGGGGCCGTCTCGGCGAGCAGGTCGTACAGCGCCGTCCGCTCGGCGTTGGGGTACGACGCCTGCACGTAGGTGATGCGTTCCAGTTGCTCGGCGACGGCCGACTGCACCGCCGGGTGGCCGTGCCCGAGGGGGACACAGGCGTAGGACGCGCCCATGTCGAGGTACTCCGTGCCGCCGTCGTCGTAGACGTAGGCACCGTCGCCGCGTTCGATTCGGATGGGTTTCTCGTTGAAGACGAATCCGCTCATGTTTGCTCCTCCGTGGTGTGTTCGAGCGCGCTGTCGTGGACGTGGGTCCCGTCGCCGTCGAGCGCCGAGCGGACGGGGGCGTCGGCGTTGGCGTCGGCCACCACCGCCTCGGGCGCGCCGCCCGCGATGGCCTCCTCGACGGCCATGACCTTCCGGCCCATGAACCCCTCGGCGGCGTCTTCGAGGGCGTCCCAGTCGGCCGCCGTCTCGACGGACTCGATGAGCGTCGCGGGGTCGTCCGGGTCCGCGTAGACGCCCGCAACGTCGGTCAGCAGGACCAGCGTCGCGTCGAGTTCGGCGGCGATTGCGGCGGCCGAGCGGTCGGCGTCGGTGTTCACCGGCACGATTCCGTCGTCGTCGCTCCCGGCCATCGGCGGCGCGGCGACGGGGGTGTAGCCGTCGGCCAGCAGCGTCTCCAGCAGGTCGCCGTTGACCCGCTTGATGCTCCCCGAGTGGTCGCCGCGCCGTATCTTTCGCTTGCCGTCCTCGACGACCCGGACCGCCGACTTGCGCGGGCCGTACAGCAGCTTCCCGTCGACCCCGCTCAGCCCGACGGCGTCGACCCCCTCGCTCTGGAGGCCCGCCACGAGCTGGGTGTTGAGGTGGCCGAAGGCCATCTCGAACACCTCCATCGTCGTCTCGTCGGTGAACCGGCCGACGACGCCGCTTGGCGTCTCGACGTACTCGGGCTCGATGCCCAGTCGCTCCAGCGTCTCGTCGACTTTCGTCGAGCCGCCGTGGACGACCACGACGTCCTCGCCGTCGTCCGCTAACGTTGCCACATCCGCGAGCGCCCCCGCCGGGTCAACGGCGCGAGCGCCACCGACTTTGATAACGACAGTCATGGAAAATCACTCCAAGTGTTACGGCGCGCCGACGGGGTGGAGCCCTTGGAACTCCAACCCCGCCGTCTCCTCGATGCCGAGCGCGACGTTGGCGGCGTGGACCGCCTGCCCCGCCGAGCCCTTCATCATGTTGTCGATGGCCGAGAACACGACCAGCCGCTTGTTGCCGGGGTCGAGTTCGAAGCCGACCTCCGCCCTGTTCGTCCCGGCGACGGCCTTGGGCTCGGGGTAGCGGTAGACGCCGCCCCCGCCCGCGACCAGTTCGACGAACGGTTCGTCCTCGTAGCTGCCCCGGTAGGCGCTCCAGAGGTCGCCCTTCGAGACGGGGCCGTCGGGGAAGACGTGACAGGTCGCGCTCGCGCCCCGCGTCATCTCCACCGCGTGGACGGTGAAAGAGACGTCGACGCCGAGGAACTGCTGAATCTCGGCCTCGTGGCGGTGGCCCGTCGGCGCGTACGGGCGGACGACGCCCGAGCGCTCGGGGTGGCTGGAGGCCTCGCCGCCGCCGGCTCCGCCCTCGCTGGAGCCGACCTTCACGTCGACGACGACCTGCTCGTCGCCGCTCAGAACGTCGGCCTCGAACAGCGGGAGCAGCCCCAAGATGGTCGCCGTGGCGTTACAGCCACCGGAGGCGACGAGGTCCGCGCCCGCGAGGTTCTCGCGGTTGAGTTCCGGTAGTGCGTACTCGCTCTCGGCGAGCAGTTCCGGGCGCGCGTGCCCGTCGTACCACTCGTCGTACTGCGCCTCCGTGTCGAGGCGGAAGTCGGCCGAGAGGTCGACGACAGTGTCAGCGGCCTCTTGGAACCGGTCTATCTGCTCCATCGAGACGCCGTGGGGCGTCGCGGCGAACAGGGCGTCGACCGACTCCAGTTCCTCGGGCGAGGAAAAGCGCAGGTCCGTGTGCCGGAGGTTGGGGTGTTGGTGGCCGACGGTCTTGTTGGCCTTCGAGCGGCTGGTGGCCTGAACGAGTTCGAACTCGGGGTGGCCGTCCAGCAGGCGGAGCAGTTCCCCGCCGGTGAAGCCGGTGCCGCCGACGACGCTGGCCGTGTAAGTCATGCGGTGACCTCCGCGTCGCTCTCGCTCGCCGCCTTCGATTCGAGCCAATCGACGACCGCGCTCGGCACGTCCACGTCGGCGACCTCGTTCAGCGCCTTGAACTCGACGGTGTGGTTGACCTCGTGGACGGTGTAGTCCTCGAAGTCGCCGGTCTCGTCTCGCGGCTCGTCGCCGCTCGACGTGTCCGAGGCGCTTTGCGCCTCGCTCTCCTCGTAGCCGACCTCCATGAGGTCGATGCCGAGCAACCCGCCGCCGACCGCGTCGGAGGCCTTCTCGACGAGTTCCAGCGCGCGGTCGTCCAGTTCGAAGGTGTCAGTCTCCGCGCCCTTCGCGGCGTTGGTGAGCCAGTGGTCCGAGGAGCGGACCATCGCCGCGACGGGGTCGCCGTCGACGGCCAGCACGCGGATGTCCCGGCCGGGCTTGTCGACGAACTCCTGCACGTAGAATATCTTGTGCTCGTAGTGGCCGAGCGTCTCCTTGTGCTCCAGTATCGCCTCGGCGGCGTCGCGGGAGTCTATCTTCGCCATCAGCCGGCCCCACGAGCCGACGACGGGCTTGAGGACGCAGGGGTAGCCGAACTCCTCGATGGATTCGAGCGCGGCGTCCTTGGTGAAGGCCACGTCCGTGTTCGGCGTCGGGACGCCCGCGGCTTCGAGCGCGAGGCTGTTCTCGACCTTGTCCGCACACGTCGCGGCGACTTCGGGGCCGTTGACGACCGGCACGTCGTAGGCCGCGGCGAACTTCGTCGCGTAGACGCTGCGGGAGGTCGCCAGACAGCGGTCGACGACGATGTCCACGTCGTCGAACGCCGCTGGAGCCTCGTCGATGTTGAACTGCTGTTTGCGTACGTCTATCTTCTCGATGTCGTGGTCACGGTCGCGTAGCTCCGAGAGCAAGAGCTTCTCGTCCCGGCGGATACGCGAGTAGAGGAGTCCGACTTTCATGTGTTGTATTGTGGCACGCGTCCGGTCGTCGGCCGCGCCGCCGCGGGGCTCACTCGCCCCAGTCCTCTTCGAGCTCGGGCGCGCTGTCGAGCTCGACGGGGTCGTCGGCGACGACTTCCAGCTCGGCACCGCAGGTCGCACAGTCGACAATCTCTCCGACTTCGAGGTCGTCGTGCAGGGACACCTCGGCCCCGCACTCGATGCAGTCTGCCATTGTAGCTCCCACTCGTCGGCCTACCCACTTAAACGCTTCGAACCTATCAGAATAAAATAGTAACGCACACTACGTCCTAACGGAGTTTGAGAGGCTTTTCCGGGTCGCCGAGACTTTCAATATCAGGTATCTGGTAGTATGTCCCCTCGCGGGGTTGGTCGGAGCCTACACATAGCGGTCGACCTCCGTCTGGAGCCGCTCTGTGGCCCGCTCGACGGCGTCTCGACGGTCGGCGGCGTCTTCGCGGTGTGCCGACAGCGCCTCTTCGGCCGCTGACACCTGCTCCGCGACGGCAGCGGGCGCGGGACCGCCCCGGGAGTCGCGCATCGCCACGCTCTCGGCGGGGTCCAGCGCGGCTTCGACGGCCTCGCGGTCGACGTGCGCCGAGAGGGGGTCGCTCAGCACGTCCTCGGCGGCGGCCGACAGTGCCGCGTAGTCGGGCACGGCCGCGTCGTCGTCGAGGGCCGCGGCCGCCTCGGCCACCACCTCGTGGGCGGTGCGGAACGGGACGCCGGCCATCGCCAGCAGGTCCGCCACGCCCGTCGCGGTGGCGAACCCGTCGGCGGCGGCCGCTTCGAGCCGGTCGGCGGGCCAGTCGGCGGTGGCGACGGCCCCCGCGGCCACTGCGACGCTCTCGGTGACGCTGTCGATGGCGTCCCACGCGTGGCCGCCGGCCCGCTGGAGGTCGCGGTTGTACGCCCGGGGCTGGCCCTTGAGGTTGGTCAGCAGACCGTTCAGCCCGGCGGTCGCGTCGCCGGCCCGTCCCCGGACCAGCTCCAGCGTGTCCGGGTTCTTCTTCTGGGGCATGATGGAACTCGTCGAGGCGTAGTCGTCGTCGAGTTCGACGTGGCCCTTCGAAGCCATCACGATTACGTCCTCGGCCAGCCCCGACAGCGTCGTCGCCAGCGTCGCGACGGCGCTGGTCACCTCGACGAGGAAGTCCCGCGCCGCCGAGGCGTCCATCGAGTTCTCGACGACGCCGTCGAACCCGAGCAGTTCGGCGGTGCGCTCGCGGTCCACGTCGAAGGGGGTGCCGGCGAACGCGGCCGCCCCAAGCGGGTTCTCGTTGACGCGCCCGTAGGCGTCCAGCAGGCGCGCGGTGTCGCGCTGCAGCGCCTGCTCGTAGGACAGCACCCAGTGGGCGACCGTGGTCGGCTGGGCCGGCTGGAGGTGCGTGTACCCGGGCATCACGGTCTCCGCCTCCGCGCGGGCCACGTCGAGCAGCCGCTCGCGGGCCTCGACCAGCGTCTCGACGAGTTCGAGTACGTCCGCCCGCAGGCGGTAGCGGATGCAGGCCGCCACCTCGTCGTTGCGCGAGCGGGCGGTGTGCATCTTCCCGCCCGCGGGGCCGACACGGTCGATGACCGCGCTCTCGATGGCCTCGTGGACGTCCTCGCCGTCGGGCAGCGCGTCGTGGCCCGCCGCTTCGACATCGTCCAGCGCGGCCAGAATCTCGCCGGCCGTTCCGCCCTCGACGACGCCCTGCTC
Source organism: Haloarcula sp. MBLA0138 (assembly GCF_055632455.1). Lineage (NCBI taxonomy): Archaea > Methanobacteriati > Methanobacteriota > Halobacteria > Halobacteriales > Haloarculaceae > Haloarcula > Haloarcula sp. MBLA0138. The sequence continues at coordinate 2,629,269 of NZ_CM145746.1, forward strand.
GGCGAGCATCACGACGTGGGCGCGGTCGACGGCGAGGTCCGCGGCGAAGATGCGCTCGTCGTCGGCGAGCGAGGAGAGGAACGACCGGGCGGGGCCGCCGCCGAAGCGGTCCCGGCGGACGACTGTCTCGTCGCCGTCACCACCGCTCGGCGTCGAGGCGGACTCCGTCTCGCTGTCGTCCCCCGCCATCGCTCACTCCTCCGCGTCCCCGTCGCCGCCGTCGGTCACGACGGCGCTCTGTTTGGCGTCGTCGAGGATGCGGTTGGCGAGGCGGGACTGGAAGCCGTGGTACTTGGCGACGCCGGTGGCGTCCTGCTGAGTGATGCCGCCGGTGATGTCCTCCTCGTCGAAGGAGGCGGCGGACTCGCTGTAGACCGCGTAGTCCGATTCCCGGGAGACGGCGCGGCAGTGTCCGCCTTCGAGTTTCACGGTGACCGAGCCGGTGACGCGCTCGTTGGTGTCGTCGACGAAGGCCTCGAGCGCGCTCACCAGCGGCGCGTCGACGAGTCCCTCGTAGGCCTTCTGGGACCACTGCTGGTCGACCTGCGCTTTGAACGCGCGTTCCTCTTGGGTGAGGACCAGCCCCTCCAGTGCCTCGTGGGCGGTCAGCAGGACGGTCGCGGCCGGGTGTTCGTAGTTCTCCCGGACCTTCAGACCGAGCATGCGGTCCTCCATCATGTCCGTCCGGCCGATGCCGTGGGCCCCCGCCTGCGCGTTCAGCGTCTCGATGAGTTCGACCGCGTCCAGCGCCTCGCCGTCGAGGGCGACGGGGACGCCCGCCTCGAACTCGACTTCGACGAGTTCGGAGGCCTTGTCCGAGGGGTTCTCGGTCCACTTGTAGATGTCGTCCTCGGGAATCGTGCTCGGGTCCTCCAGTTCCGACCCCTCGATGGAGCGGCTCCAGAGGTTCGTGTCGATGGAGTAGCGGCCGCCGTCGCCGCCCTCGACCGGCAGGCCCTTCTCTTGAGCGTACTCGTTTTCCCACTCGCGGGTCAGGCCGAGTTCGCGCACCGGCGCGATGACCTCGAGGTCGGAGTCGCGCCAGATGGCCTCGAAGCGCAGTTGGTCGTTGCCCTTGCCGGTACAGCCGTGGGCGACGGCCGCACAGCCCTCCTCCTCGGCGACTTCGAGGATGGCCTTGGCGATGACCGGGCGCGCGAGCGCGGTGCCGAGCGGGTAGCCCTGATAGTCGGCGTTGGCCTTGACGGCCTGCAGACAGAGGTCCGCGAACTCCGCTTTCGCGTCGACGACGTACTGCTCGACGCCCAGCGCCTCGGCGGTCTCCTCGGCCTCCTCGAACTCGTAGTCCGGCTGGCCGACGTCGACGGTGACGCCGACGACCTCGTCGTAGCCGTACTCCTCTTTCAGCAGCGATACGCAGACTGTCGTGTCGAGCCCGCCGGAGAAGGCGAGCGCGACGGTTCCGTTGCCGTCTGTCATGGGTGTGGTGTGGGTGGGTTCCGTGGTGTGACTGTCGGTTTTCGGTTACGCCGGACAGCCGACCGGCGACGCTTGAGGACGAGACGAACCGTGAGTCGAAGTGTGGATAGTAGTGGGCCTAGCGGAGGCCCGGTCGTCGGGGTCGGCGTCGGGGAGTAAAACGAACGGACCCCTCGCTGGCGGCCGCGGGCGCGCCGGCGGTGTGGGTCCGCGTCATGTACCCGTGACTACAGCCAGTCGGTTACTAATAGCTTCCGTGTTCGTCGAGGTGTGTGTCGGCGTCTCACTGGCGTGTCGGCCGGGCCACAAACCTCATGCCCGTTCCGGGCGACCGGTCGGACATGGACCGCGCGGAACTCGACGTGGATACCCTGCTGAAAATCGTCCTCGTCCTCGTCGTCGTCTGGATAGCGCTGGAAGTCGTCGGCGAGGTGCTGGGGCTGTTCGCCGCGCTGTTGGGGCCGCTCCAGCCCCTGCTGGGCCTCGTGCTCGTCGTCCTCATCGTCCTCTGGCTGACCGACCGGCTGTAAGCACACGGTTTTTGGCCGCCGGTCGCGTCGGAACGGACGTGTACAGCCTGAACGTCCCCGTCCCCTCGGCGGTCGCCAGAGTGGCCAGCGAACTGGCCCGGGACCTCCCGCGGGCGGACCCGCGAGCGCGCGGGACGCACACGCTCGTCGTGAAACGGCTCGGGAGCGGCGACGCCGGCGCGTACGCCCGCATCGAGTCGCGGGTCCGCGAGGCTCTGCGCGGGACCGAGCCCTTCGACGTTCGCGTGACCGGCGTGGACTGCTTCGAGACGGCCGAGACCGGCACCTCGCCGGTGGCGTACCTCGCCGTCGAGAGCGCCGGCCTCCGCCGGCTCCACGACCGCCTCTGCGAGCGGTTCGACCCGGTCGCGGGGCTGGAGGGCGACGACTACGTCCCCCACGTCACCGTCGCCCGCGGCGGGAGCCTGTCGGCGGCGCGGCGGCTCCGCGAGCGCGAGGTCGATGCCCGCTCGTGGACCGTCGAGGCCGTCGAGTGTTACGACGCCGAGCGGACGCAGTCGGTGAGCCGGATTTCGCTCCCGGCCTGACGGGGCGCGAGCGCGGCGCTACTGCAGGTAGCCCAGTTGGCGCAGTTGCTCGTCGACGGCCGCCTCGTCCGCGTCGGCCTGCTCGACGGCCGGCTCGGCGACGATGTCGGGACGGTCGCCGTCCTCGTGGACGAGCCACGGGACCTTCGTCAACACGTCGTGGTAGATGCCGTGGGGGTGCATGTAGTCCCGGAAGGGAAGCGGGCGGTGGCGCTCGCCCAGCATCTCGCCGTGGTCGCCGGTGACGACGGTCTTGCCGGGCCGCTCGTCGAGGAGGGCGGCGGCCTCGTCGAGCGCCAAGTCGAGGTTCTCGCGGTAGGCCGTCCGGAGGGTCTCGCGGTCGAACTCGCCGCGGCGCTTGCGCTCGCTGATGTCCGAGCGGATGACCACGCCGTCGAGGCGCTCGCGCCCGGTCGCACCCAGATAGGGGGTGTGGGGCTGGAGGTAGTGGACGAGCAGGCGCTTGTTCGGGTACCGGGCGGCGACCTCGCGGGCCTTCTCGGTGACCGTCTCGGGCCGGACCGTCCCCGTCTCGGGGTCCTGATACTCCTCGTCGGTCAGGACGAACCGGTCGTGGACGGTGTAGTCGGCGTCGGTCTTGAGATACCACGAGTTGGCGCTGACGACGACCGTGTCGAGCAGTTCCTTCCCGCGGAGGTTCCCGCGGACGAACTCGTTGGTGCTGGCACCGCGGGACCGGCGGTGTTCGAGGCGACCGGGAAGCTCCGAGCGGGCGGCGAACTCGTCGTAGCGGCAGGCGTCCAACACGACGAGCGTGTCCCAGTCCTCCGCGAACACGTCGACCCCGTCGGTGTTGTAGTCGCGGCTCCGCAGCCGCCGGTGGTAGAGGACGTTCAGCTCGCGCCCGAACTTGTAGGGGTGGCGCAGGCCGTCCCGGAGGTCGGCGAGGCTGTACACGTCTGGCTGTCCCGACAGGCGCGGGTAAATGTGTATCGCTTGGCGCGCGGCCGGGGGTCACCAGCACGCTTTTGACCGCACCGACCGTCCCGTTCGGATATGGATTACCGCGAGGTCGAGAGTACCCGCGAGTTCGTCTGCCGACTGGACCACGGCGGCGACTGGCGCGACCAGATAGAGTCCTTCGCCGCGGCCCGGGATGTCGACGCCGCCTTCTTCTACGGTCTCGGCGCGGTGCAGGACGCCGAAGTCTGGTTCTACGACCAGGACCGAACGGAGTACGACGCCGTCACCTTCGACGAACCGCTGGAGGTCGCGGCCTGCATGGGCAACGTCTCGTGGCTGGACGGCGAGCGGTTCGCCCACACCCACGCCGTCCTCTCCCGGCCCGACGGCGAGGCGCTCGCGGGGCACCTCGACGCCGGCACCGTCTGGGCCGGCGAACTGTACCTGCGGGCGTTCGACACGACGCTGGAGCGGACCCACGACGAGCCCACCGACCTCGACCTCTGGGAGCTATAGATGCGCGAGGCCGACGAGCGCTACTTCGAGTCGCTGGAGGCGGACCTCGAAGCCGCGTTCGAGGTGGCCGAAACCGCCAAGCGACGCGGCGGCGACCCCGAGCCCGAGGTGGAGATTCCGACCGCGCGGGACATGGCCGACCGCGTCGAGAACATCCTCGGCATCGAGGGGGTCGCAAAGCGGGTGCGGGAACTCGAAGGCGAGATGTCCCGCGAGGAGGCGGCCCTCGAACTGGTCGACGACTTCGTCGACGGCAGCGTCGGCGACTACGACACCCGCGCGGGCAAAGTCGAGGGCGCGGTCCGGACCGCCGTCGCCCTGCTGACCGAGGGCGTGGTCGCCGCCCCCATCGAGGGTATCGACCGGGTCGAACTGCTGGAGAACGACGACGGGACGGAGTTCATCAACGTCTACTACGCCGGCCCGATACGCTCCGCCGGCGGTACCGCACAGGCCCTCTCGGTGCTGGTCGCCGACTACGCCCGCGCCCTGCTCGACATCGACCAGTACCGGGCCCGCGACGAGGAAATCGGCCGCTACGCCGAGGAAGTCGACCTCTACGACAAGGACACCGGCCTCCAGTACTCCCCGAAGGAGAAGGAGACGAAGTTCATCGCCGAGCACATGCCCATCATGCTCGACGGCGAGGCGACCGGCGACGAGGAGGTGTCGGGCTACCGGGACCTCGAACGCGTCGACTCGAACTCCCCGCGGGGCGGGATGTGTCTCGTCCTCGCGGAGGGCATCGCGTTGAAGGCCCCGAAGATTCAGCGCTACACCCGGAACCTCGACGAGGTCGACTGGCCGTGGCTGCAGGACCTCATCGACGGCACCATCGGCGAGAGCGAGACCGACCACGGGGAGGCCTCGGACGACGCGGGCGACGACGCCGCGAGCGACGGGGACGGCGACGGTACGGACGGCGACGCCGCGGACGCCGAGGAGAGCGACGGGCCGTCGGGACCGCCCCGCGTCGACCCCGCCAAGAAGTACCTCCGGGACCTCATCGCGGGCCGCCCCGTGTTCTCCCACCCGTCGAAGGACGGGGGCTTTCGACTGCGCTACGGCCGGGCGCGAAACCACGGGTTCGCCACCGCCGGCGTCCACCCGGCGACGATGCATCTGGTCGACGACTTCCTCGCCACCGGCACGCAGATAAAGACCGAGCGCCCCGGGAAAGCCGCCGGCGTCGTCCCGGTCGACACCATCGAGGGGCCGACGGTCAGGCTCGCCAACGGCGACGTGCGCCGCATCGACGACCCCGCGGAGGCCTTGGAAGTGCGCAACGGCGTCGAGAAGATACTCGACTTGGGCGAGTATCTGGTCAACTACGGGGAGTTCGTCGAGAACAACCACCCGCTCGCGCCGGCCTCCTACACCGTCGAGTGGTGGGAGCAGGACCTCGACGCGGCCGGCGCGGACGTACAGGCGATGCGTGACTCCCCGCGCGTCGACCTCGCGGACCCGAGCGCCGCCCGAGCGCTGGAGTGGGCCACGGAGTACGACGCCCCGTTGCACCCGAAGTACACCTACCTCTGGCACGACGTGAGCGTCGAGCGGATGGGGGCGCTGGCCGACGCCGTCGAGGCCGCCGAGGTGGCGACGACCGACGGCGCGATGGTCGAGCGCGACGCCGACGCCGACGGCGACCTCCACCTCCCCCGCACCGACGCCGTCCGCGAGACGCTGGAGCGCCTGCTCGTCGAGCACACACAGACCGACGACGCGCTCGTCGTCCCGGACTGGCTCCCGCTGGTCCGGACGCTGGGCTTCTCGCGGTCGCTCGAACGCGACTGGACGCTCGCGGACCTCTCCGAGCGGGCGCGGACGTACGGCTCGGCGACGGCGACGGACGCCATCGGGATGGTGCCGGACGACGGGAGCGACGCCACGAACGACGACGGTCCCGACGAGGGCATCAACGCCGTCGAGGCCGTCAACGAGGTCGCTCCCTTCGCGGTCCGGGAGCGCGCTCCGACCCGCGTCGGCAACCGGATGGGCCGCCCGGAGAAGTCCGAGCGACGGGACCTCTCGCCGGCGGTCCACACGCTCTTTCCCATCGGCGAGGCGGGCGGCCCACAGCGGGACGTGGCCGAGGCCGCCGCCCACGCCGACTCGATGAGCGACACCCCGGGTCGCGTCGAGGCCGAGGTGGCCCGCCGGCGGTGTCCCGACTGCGGCACCGAGACCCACGAGGCCCGCTGTCCGGACTGCGACGCCCTCGCCGAGACGGTGTACGTCTGCCCGGACTGCGAGCGGGAGGTCGATCCCGACGAGTCCGGCCGCGCGGAGTGTGCCCGCTGTGAGACGCTGGCCCGGCCGACCCAGTACACCGAACTGGACGTGCAGGCGACCTACCGCGAGGCCATGCGGGCGGTCGGGGAGCGCGAGACGGCCTTCGATACGCTGAAAGCCGTCAAGGGGCTCTCCTCCGAGGAGAAACTGCCCGAGCCGATGGAGAAAGGCGTCCTCCGGGCGAAACACGGCGTCTCGTCGTTCAAGGACGGCACCGTCCGCTACGACATGACCGACCTGCCGGTCACCGCCGTCCGGCCGTCCGAACTGGACGTGACCGCCGACCGCCTGCGCCATCTGGGCTACGAGACGGACATCCACGGCGAGCCGCTGCGCCACGAGGACCAACTGGTCGAACTGAAGGTACAGGACATCGTCCTCTCGGACGGCGCGGCCGAGCACATGCTCAAGACCGCCGCCTTCGTCGACGACCTGCTGGAGCAGTACTACGGGCTGGACCGGTTCTACGAGTTCGACGACCGCGATGACCTCGTCGGCGAACTCGTCTTCGGGATGGCTCCTCACACCAGCGCGGCGACGGTCGGCAGAGTCATCGGATTCACGACGGCCGCGGTCGGGTACGCGCATCCGTACTTTCACGCCGCGAAACGGCGGAATTGCTTCCACCCGGAGATGTGTCTCTGGTCTCGCGACGGGGACGGGGAGTGGGGGTACGACACCATCGAAGAATTGGTCGAGTCGCGCCTCGACGACCCCCGCGAAGACGACTTCGGAACGCTGACGCAGGAACTGGACGGCAACCTCGCGGTCCAGTCACTCGGAGAAGACGGTCCCTGCCGAAAGCCCGTCGAAGCCGTCTCGAAACACCCCGCCCCGGACCACCTCGTCCGCGTCGAAGCCGGCGGGCGGACGCTCCGGGTGACGCCCGACCACACGATGCTCCGCGTCGGGGCAAACGGTGTCGAGGAAGTCTCCGCGCGCGAACTCGACGAAGGCGACGAACTACCGGCCTACGACGGCGGTGCGACCACGACAATGACCGAAGTGGGCGGGACGGCCCCAGTCGCTGACGGGGCGGGCGTCCCGACCGACGCGGTGACCGCCGTCGAGTACGTCGAAAGCGATGTCGAGTCCGTCTACTGTCTCACCGTCGCCGACACCCACCGAGTCGCCGTCGAGGGTACCTACGTCGGCCAGTGCGACGGCGACGAGGACTGCGTGATGTTGCTGATGGACGGCCTGCTCAACTTCAGCAAGTCCTACCTCCCCGACAAGCGCGGCGGCCAGATGGACGCCCCCCTCGTGATGTCCTCGCGTATCGACCCCAGCGAGATAGACGACGAGGCCCACAACATGGACATCATGGACGCCTACCCCCGCGAGTTCTACGAGGCCACCCGCGAACTGGCCGACCCCGCCGAGGTGGAGGACGTGATGACCATCGCGGAGGAGACGCTGGGGACCGACCGGGAGTACACCGGCTTCCGGCACACCCACGACACGTCGAACATCGCCGCCGGGCCGGACCTCTCGGCGTACAAGACGCTGGGGTCGATGGAGGACAAGATGGACGCCCAACTGTCCATCTCCCGGAAACTGCGGGCCGTCGTCGAGTCCGACGTGGCCGAGCGCATCATCGAGTACCACTTCCTGCCGGACCTCATCGGCAACCTCCGGGCCTTCTCCAGACAGGAGGTGCGGTGTCTGGACTGCGGGGAGTCCTACCGGCGGATGCCGCTGTCGGGCGACTGCCGGGAGTGTGGCGGCCGGGTGAACCTCACCGTCCACGAGGGGTCGGTGACGAAGTACATCGACACGGCCATCCGCGTCGCCGACGAGTTCGGGGCCCGCGAGTACACGAAACAGCGCTTGGAGATTCTGGAGCGCTCCATCGAGTCCGTCTTCGAGAACGACAACAACAAGCAGTCCGGCATCGCCGACTTCATGTGACACCGGACCGCGACGAACCAGTTCGTCGGAACACTTAAAACGACGGGGTGTTCCCAATCTCCCGGGAACCCGCCGGCTAGTATATTACCGACCCTGAGATAGAAGGCAGCAACAGATGCACCAGCGCGTGCTCGTCGTCGACGGCACCGTCGACGAGGATTTCTACAAACGAACACTCGAACCCGCCTACGACACCGCTTTCGCCGCGTCGGTCCGGCAGGCGGTCGAAGGGCTCGCCCGCGACACCGCGGTCGTTCTCGACCGCGCGCCCGCCGGTCTGCTGTTCCGGGAACTGCGGGCGGAACTGGCACCGCGGTGGGAGGACTGCCGCGTCGTCGCCGTCGGCGAGGGGCCTCCCGGGGACGTGCCCCCGTCGCTGTGCGACGAGTGGCTCCAGCGCCCGCTCGACCCGACAGCCGTTCGCGCCAGCGTCGAGCGCGCCGGGTGCGCACCGACCGGAGTCACACGGGCGTCGGCCGCCGCGCGGTCAGACGGCGGACAGACGGCCTACGAGGACCGGACGGGCGAGGACGGCGTCGGTCCGTGGAAGTTCCGCGAGGCCGTCGAGAGCGCCGGCCACGGCGTGTTGTTCACCGACGACGCGGGCGTCATCGAGTACGTCAACCCCGCCTTCGAGGCCCAGACCGGGTACGACGCCAGCGAGGTCGTCGGGAACACCCCGCGGGTCCTCAACTCCGGCTATCACGACGCGGCGTTCTACGAGGACCTCTGGGAGACCATAACCGCCGGCGAGGTGTGGCAGGGCGAACTGGTGAACGAACGCGCCGACGGCAGCACCTACGTCGTCGAACAGACCATCGCGCCGCTGTCGGGCGAGGACGGCCCGGCCGGCTACGTCGCCATCAACACCGACATCAGCGAGAAGCGGGAGCGCGAGCGGAAGATAAGTGCGCTCCACGAGGCGACGCTGGACCTGCTCAGCGTCGACTCGCCGGTCGCGGTCGCCCGGGAGGTCGGAGACGCCATCGGCTCCATCCTCGATTTCCGTATCAACGTCGTCCGGATGCTCCGGGACGGAAAGCTCCGGCCGGTCCACGTCGACGACGGGGCCGAGGCGCTGCTGTCCGAGCGCCCGGTCTACGAGGTCGGTGAGGGTCTCGCCGGCGAGGCGTTCGCGTCCCGCAGCGCCAGCGTCTACGGCGACGTCACCGACCACCCTGACGGCGACGAACTGGCTCCGGTCCGGTCGTGGCTCTACGTCCCCATCGACGGCTACGGCGTCGTCAGCGTCGGCGAGACCGTCCCCGACGCCTTCGACGAGACGGACCTGACCCTCGTCAAGATACTCGCCAACCACGCCGAGGTGGCGCTCCAGCGTCTCGACCGGGAGCGGGAACTCGAACGGGAGAACGCCCGACTCGAACGGTTCGCCTCGACGCTGAGCCACGACCTGCGGAACCCGCTCCAAGTCGCCGAGGGGTGTCTCACCCGCTTCCCCGACGACGAGCGGGTCGCCGACCTGCGGCGGGCCCACGCCCGGATGGAGGAGGTCATCGAGGGCGTGCTGACGCTCACCCGCGGCGGCGACCGGGTAGAGGAGCCCGAACCGGTCGATATCGAGCGACTGGCCCGGGAGTGCTGGCGACACGTCAGTTCGGGGTCGGCCGAGTTGGTCGTCGCGGAGCCGTTCACCGTCGCCGGCGACGACACCCGGCTCAAACACCTCTTCGAGAACCTGTTTCGCAACGCTGTCACCCACGGCGAGGCGTCGACGGTCACCGTCGGCCCCTCGGACGACGGGCTCTACGTCGCCGACGACGGTGTCGGCATCCCCGAGGACGAACGCGAGAAGGTGTTGGAGACGGACTTCACGACCAGCGAGGACGGCACTGGACTCGGTCTCGCCATCGTCGAGGAGATAGCCCGGGCCCACGAGTGGGACGTGACGGTGACCGAGAGCGAGGCCGGCGGCGCTCGCTTCGAGTTCACCGCCGCCGGCGACCCGTACTGAGAATGTCCGGGGCGACGACCGAGCGGTTCGACGGGCTGTTCGAGCACACGACCGACGCGGCGGCCGTCGTCGCCGTCGCCGACGGTGACCGGCTGGTCGAGCGCGTGAACCCGGCGTTCGTCGAGGCGTTCGGGTACGACCCGGCGGAGATACGCGGGGAGTCGCTGGCCGCGTACGTCGTCCCGGACGGGTGGGACGCCGGCGCGGCCCAGTCCACGGAACGGGGCGGGGAGTGGAGCGTCGTCGTCCGGGAGACGACCGACGGACTCCGGCGGTTCCGCCACCGCGAGGTGGCGCTGTCCGGCGACCGTCGCTTGATGCTGTACGCCGACGCCACCGACGCCGCACGGCTCGAACAACACCAGCGCGTCCTCCACCGAGTCCTGCGGCACAACCTCCGGAACAAACTCGTCCCGCTGCTCGACGGCGCGGAGACGCTGTCGACCGAACTGTCCGGCGACCTCGGCGACCGGGCGGCGGTGATGGCCGCCGCGGCCCGGGACCTCGCGGCGCTCAGCGAGACGGCCGGGAAAGTCGAGTACGTCCTCGAATCGCACGACAACACCGAGCCGACGACGGACCTCGGGCAACACCTCGCGTCGATAGCCGCCGAGTACGACGACGGCGTCGACCTGACCGTCGAGGGGCCGGACCACCTGCTGGTGGCGGCCGACGAGCGGGTCGCCGTCGCCGTCGCGCAACTGGTCGAGAACGGCATCGAACACAACGACGGACAGCCGACCCTCACGGTGTCGCTGTCGACGGCGGGGTCAGAGGCGCTCGTCGAAGTCGTCGACGACGGGCCGGGCCTTCCGGCCAACGAGCGCGCGGTCGTCTTCGGCGAGCGACCGATACGCCAACTCCAGCACAGCACCGGCCTCGGCCTGTGGCTCGCCAAGTGGGTCGTCGAGCGGTACGGCGGCCGACTGACTCACGAGCGCCGCGATGGGGAGACGCGGCTCCGTCTCAGCTTCCCGCTTGTGGCGGACCCCGTTGCCGGCGCGGACGCGTGACGGACGCGTGACGGCCGTCCGACGGGTGTTTTTGACGGCGGCCACCGAGATACGCCCATGGCAACCACTCCCACCCCAGTGGCGACGCCCCCGGTGGCCGCCGGCGCACCCCCCGTGGTCGACGGGCTGACGCCGACCGCGGTCTACCGGTTCCGGATAACGCTCTTGCGCCACCGCATCGCGGCCCTCCAGCAGGCGCTGGAGTCCGAACGGCGACGCCGGCAGGCCGTCGTCGACCGCTACGAGCGGCTCCTCGACCAGTAGCCGCGACGAGAACGGAACCGGCGAGAACGGAACCGGCGGCCCGCGCTACTCGTCGCCCAGCGCGACGTAGGTCGTCTGGATGAGTCGGTCGTCGCCGGTCAGGCGGTCGAGCACCTCGCCGGTCGGGGCTTCGTCGAGGTTGTACACCGACAGCGCCTCGCCGCCGATGGTCTCGCGGCCGTTGAACATCCCGGCGATGTTGATGTCGGACTCGCCAAGCACTGTCCCGATGAAGCCGATGGTGCCGGGTTCGTCGCGGTTGCGGACCACGAGCATGTGGCCGTGGGGGACCGCCTCGATGCGGTGGTCGTCGATGCGGACGATGCGGGGCTCGTCGCCGCCGAACTGGGTTCCACAGACCGAGACGGACTCCTCGCCGTCGGAGACGGTGACGGTGATGAGGCTCTGGTAGTCCTCGGCCGTGCTGGTCTTGGACTCGGTTACGTCGATGCCGCGCTCCTCGGCGATGCGGGGCGCGTTGACCGCGTTGACCTGCATGTCCGAGGGGGCGAACACGCCCTTGAGCGCGGAGGCGGTGACGTAGTCGACGTCCTCTTGGGAGATGTCGCCGGCGTAGGTGACCTCGACGGAGCTCATGTGGCCGTCGAACAGCTGGACGGCGATGCGGCCGGCCGTGTCGGCCAGTTCGAGGTAGGGCTCGACGCGATCGAACGTGGCGTCGTCGAGCGACGGGGCGTTGAGTGCGTTGGCGACGGGTTCGCCGTTGAACGCGGCGACCACTTGGTCGGCCGTGGAGGTGGCGACGTTCTCCTGTGCGGCCTCGGTCGACGCGCCCAGATGCGGCGTGACGATGACGTCCTCGACGCCCAGCAGGGGGCTGTCCTCGGGCAGGGGCTCCTCGCCGAAGACGTCCAGCGCCGCGCCCTTGAGGACGCCGTCCTCGACGGCCTCGGCCAGCGCGGCCTCGTCGATGATGCCGCCGCGGGCGCAGTTGACGACGTAGCCGCCTTCCAGTTGGGCGAGTTCCGCCTCGCCGATCATGTCCTCGGTCTCGGGTGTCAGGGGCGTGTGGATGGTGACGAAGTCGGCCGCGGCGAGGCAGTCGTCGAGTTCGTCGACCAGTTCCGCGCCGAACTGCTTGGCGCGCTCCTCGCTGATGTAGGGGTCGAAGGTGACGATGTCCATGCCGAGGTTGCCCAGTCGCTTGGCGACCTCTTGGCCGACGCGGCCGAAGCCGACGACGCCCAGCGTCTTGTTGTTGACCTCGGTGCCGAGGAACTCGCCTTTGGCCCACTCGCCGGCCTTCAGGCGGTCGTGGGCCTGCGGGATGGAGCGGGCGGTGGCGAAGGCCATGGCGACGGAGTGTTCGGCGGCGGCCCGGACGTTGCCGTCGGGGGCGTTGGCGACGATGACGCCGTGTTCGGTGGCGGCCTCGATGTCGATGTTGTCGACGCCGATGCCGGCCCGGCCGACGATGACGAGGTCGGGGGCCGCCTCGAAGACGGCGTCGTCGACCTCGGTGCCCGAGCGGACGACGAGCGCGTTCGCGTCCGACACCGCGTCGAGCAGCGCGTCGCCCTCGACGTCGTAGGCTGTCTCGACCTCGTGGCCCGCCTCGCGGAGCCGTTCGAGGCCCGCGTCGGCGATGGGGTCCGTGACGAGTACCTTCATACCGGACCGAACTTACCGGGGCGCAATAACGCTTGTTTTCTCGCCCGCGAGAGCCGCGCCACGCCGTCCCGGGCGTTCTGCCACGGGCTGTCGAGGCGACACCGCATCGGGCGGAACGAGCGCGATACCGACGGCGCACCCGCTATCGGTTCGAGCGACGAGACGTGTGCCCCGTCCCCGGGGCCGAGACCGGACCGTTACCGCCAGGCCGGGAGCGACGCGGCGTCCGCGAGCGGGACTGTCAGATAGGCGTCGTCCCGCGAGATGTCGGCGACGACCAGCGTGTCGGTCTGACCTTCCTCGACGGACGCCATGACCTCCGCGTCCGCAGCCATCTCCACTGGGGCAACCGTGTCCGGCTCCATGCATGTCAATATGTAACACCCACATATAAACGTAGCGAAATCGGCGGACGGTATCGGTGTCTGCGTCTGCCGAGCGTCCGACAACTGTCATCTGAATGTCGATAGTTGCCCGACCAGCGCCCGTCGAGTGGCCGCGAGCGAGCGCTACGCGAACGCGTCCCACGGGCGCGCAGGTCCGCACGCTTTTTGCCGCTGGACGCGGTTGGTTGGGTACACGATGATATCTGAGGGGTGCGAGCAGTGCGCCAAAGGCGGCAAGATGGTGCTGTTCGTCTACGGCTACTGCGACCAGCGGGACTGCTTTTACTGCCCCCTCGGTGAGAACCGCAAGAACGTCACCCAGATGTACGCCAACGAGCGTCCCGTCGAGGACGACAGCGACGTCATCGAGGAGGCAAAGCGCATGAGTGCGCTGGGGTCGTCCATCACGGGCGGGGAACCCCAAGAGGCGCTCGACCGGACCTGCCACTACATCGAACTGCTGAAAGACGAGTTCGGCGAGGACCACCACATCCACCTCTACACCGGCATCACCGGCGGCCGGGAGAACATGCGCCGGCTGGCCGAAGCCGGCCTCGACGAGATCCGCTTCCACCCGCCGCTGGAGTTGTGGGGCGACATGCACGGCACCGAGTGGGAGGACATCCTCTACATCGCCCGCGAGGAAGGGCTGACCCCCGCGTTCGAGATTCCCGGTATCCGCGCCGAGACGGAGTTTCTGGACTTCTTGGACGAGGGTGCGGCGGACTTCTGTAACATCAACGAGTTCGAGATGTCCGACGGCAACTACCGCCGGATGCAGGAGGAAGGGTTCGAACTGAAGGAGGACCACATGAGCGCCGTCGAGGGGTCCCACGACATTCTGGAGACGATGGGCGACCACGAGAAGGTGTACTTCTGTACGAGCGTCTTCAAGGACGCCGCCCAGCACCGCTCGCGGCTCAAGCGGATGGCCCGCAACATCCGCCGTCAGTTCGACGAAGTGACCGAAGACGGCACGCTCGTCTACGGGAAGGCGTGGGTGAGCGAGGCCCGCCTCGCCGAACTGGGCGTCCCCGAGGAGTACTTCGCCGTCAAGTCCGACCACGTCGAACTCGCGTGGTGGCTCCTAGAGGAGATGGTCGCCGACGGCGACGTGCCCGAGGGCGAAATCGTCGAGCAGTATCCGACCTACGACGGCACCGTCGTCGAGCGGACGCCGGTGGCCGGCGGCCCGGACGCCGGTGGGCAGGCGGCAGCGGGCGACTGAACGGGCAGTGAGGGTTCGACGGGGACTGAGCGACCGCAAGTAGCCGCCGGGCCGGACGCCCCGGCGACCGCCACGCCGCCGGTCAAACGCCGCCCGGACCCTACAGAAAGTTGATACGCCGGGCGGGTGAGATGCCGCGTACCCTCCATGGACTACGACATCGACAGCGGAACCCTGCTGTACGCGCTGGGTATCGCCTTCGCCGCGGCCGCCCTGCTGTATTTCATCCGCGACGTGGTGTTCGGGCTCTCGATAACGGTGAAAGCCGCGCTCCTGTTGGGGGCGTTCGCGGCCTTCTTCGTCGCCGGACTGGCGATAGAACGCGACGTGTTGGACATCGTCGCCTTCGCGCTCTCGGGCGTGACCTACCTCGTGTTCGTCTGGTACGTCGCCGACCGCTACCGGCCGGCCGAGACGGGCGTGTTCGTCCTGCTGGCGCTGTCGGCGGCGCTGTTCGTCGGCCTCGGCTACGGCCTCCGGGAGGGCGACCTCTCGCTCTCGCCGCGGACCACGCGGTACGGGCTGGTTGCCCTGCTGCTCGTCGGGACGGCGCTGGTCGGCGTCGACGCGGCCACCGGCGGCGTCACCTACGACGTCTCGACCGTCGACACTGTCGACGTGACCGCGCCCGAGCGGGCCAACGAGGAGCGCGGCGTCGTCCCCGTCGAGGCCGAGGTGGGCAGCGTCACGGCGACCAACGCCGACGTCTTCACGAACGCGCTGAACACCCCCGACTTCGAGGCCTGTCTGGTCGGGACCGAACTGGACACCGGGTACGCCAGCGTCCAGTACGAGCCCTCCCAGTACGAGCAGCCCCGGACCATCGCCGGCGGGGAGACCCAGCAGTTCCGTCTCGTCTCCCGGCTCCCGGTCGACGTGAACGCGACCCAGCCCCAGACCTACGCCGTCGAGCGGGGCACCGACTGCACGGTCGAGCGCGACCGGCCGACGCTGCTGGTCGGCGTCCGCGCGGACTAACCGTCGGCGAGCGCGCCGAGACACGCCCGACAGTACGCGGCGTCGGCGCTGTTTGCCGTCCCGCAGTTCTCGCAGGTCGTCGTCCCGTCGGCAGCCGAGTCCGCCGTCGCCGCCGTGACCGCCGCGGGGTCGACGGTCCACGCGCCCTCCTCGTCGTCGGCCCGCCGGCGGGCGCGTTCGAGGAGTTCGTCGTCCCGCATGGCCGCCAGCCCGCGCCACAGCAGGAGAAACAGCGCGGTGGGCGCGACGACGACGAACAGACCGGTCAGGAGCCGGACCGCCAGTTCGACCCGTCCGAGTGCCATGTGTTCACGACGGGCGCGACGCCCGAGAACCCTTCGCCGTGGAAGCGAACCCTTTTTGCGCCGACCAGCGCCAACATCGGGTAGATTGGCTCGCTGCCAGTCGGTTCGCTATGACCGGTGACGACACCACCCGCGACACCGAGGTATCGCCCGACGACCACAGCCACGCGTCGGGCGCGGACTGGCGCGAGCGGGTCGCCGACGGCGACCGAAAGCGCGACCGCCCGGCCCCCCGCACCGACGGCGGCGTCGACAGCGGCGTCGACGACGTGGTGTTGGACCCGTGGGGCTCCTCGACGGTGGCGGACTACCGGAAGCTGTTCGAGCAGTTCGGCATCGAGGCCTTCGACGAGGTGCTTCCGGAGGTTCCCGACCCCCACTACCTGATGCGCCGCGGCGTCATCTTCGGGCACCGCGACTACCGCGCCGTCGCCGAGGCGATGCGGGCGGGCGACCCCTTCGCCGCGCTGTCGGGGTTCATGCCGACCGGCGACCCCCACATCGGCCACAAACTGGTCTTCGACGAGGTGATCTGGCACCAGCAACAGGGCGGGGACGCCTACGCGCTCATCGCCGACCTCGAAGCCCACAGCGCGCGGGGCCTCTCGTGGGCCGAGATAGACGAGCACGCGACGAACTACGTCCTCTCGCTGCTGGCGCTGGGGTTCGACCCCGAGGACGGGACGCTCTACCGCCAGTCCGACAACCGCGAGGTGCAGGACCTCGCGTTCGAACTCGGGGCCGAGGCGAACTTCTCGGAGCTACAGGCCATCTACGACTTCGACGGCGAGACCGACGTCTCGCACATGCAGTCGGTCGTCACGCAGATGGCCGACATCCTCTACCCGCAACTGGAGGGCCCGAAGCCGACGGTCATCCCCGTCGGGCCGGACCAAGACCCCCACATGCGGCTGGCCCGGGACCTCGCTGCCCGGACCCGCTACTTCGGCGTCACCGAGGCGTTCGCCAGCTTCGAGGCCGACGCGGCCGAGCGCCCCCTCCTCCGGCAGGCCTACGACGCCCGCGCGGAGTACGCCGCGGACGCCGACCGGCCCCGGTGTGGCGAGGCCGCTGACTGGCTGCGCGAGCACCGCCCCGCGCCCGCCGACGCCCGGGCCGCGGTCGTCGAGAAACTCGACAACGCCGGGAAAGAGCCCCTCCGGCCGCGCACGCGAATCTTCGACCGCAACGCCACCGACGACGCCTTCGACGCACTCGTCGAGGCCGTCGAGGGCGAGAAGCGCGTCTACGACGAGCACGTCGACGCCTTCGAGTTGG
Organism: Haloarcula sp. MBLA0138; assembly: GCF_055632455.1. Taxonomy (NCBI): domain Archaea; kingdom Methanobacteriati; phylum Methanobacteriota; class Halobacteria; order Halobacteriales; family Haloarculaceae; genus Haloarcula; species Haloarcula sp. MBLA0138. Next base: position 2,646,489 of record NZ_CM145746.1, read on the forward strand.
ACCGCGGGGCCGCCGAGGAACTGGCCCGCGAGGTGGAACTCGACAACGGCGGCTACGGCTTCCTGCCGCCGACCTCCATCTACCACCGCTTCATGACCGGCCTCACCGGCGGGAAGATGTCCTCCTCGGTTCCGGCCTCGCACATCTCCCTGCTCGACGACCCCGAGGACGGCTACGACAAGGTGAAATCGGCCACGACCGGCGGCCGTTCGACCGCCGAGGAGCAACGCGAGAAAGGCGGGAAGGCCGACGAGTGTCCCGTCTACGAGCTGTACGCCTACCTGCTGGCCGGCGACGACGACGACCTCGCGACGGAGGTCTACGAGGAGTGCGTCGGCGGCGAGCGCCTCTGTGGGGGCTGCAAGGAGCAGGCCGCCGAGCTGATGGCCGCGTTCCTCGAAGACCACCAAGAGAAACGCGCGGAGTGGGAAGACAGGCTCGACGAACTGGACATCGACCTCGACTCGGCCCGCAAGCGCGCCTGAGACGGCCGCCCGCGCCGCTGTCTCTCGGTTCCGTCACTCTCGGCGGTCGGCGAGGACGCCGACGCGGTCGACGAGATGCGCCGACAGCCGCTCGAACTGGGCGCTCGCGGCGACCGCGACGACCACCGCGCCGACAGCGTTGAACACGAGGTCGTTGACGATGTCGCCGGTCCCGTACTGCGCGAGGACGGCCTCGCCCCCGACCAGCGACGCGAGGCCACCGCTGGCGAACTCCAGTAGCTCCCACGCCACGCCGACCGCGAGGACGAACAACACGACGAACGCCGACCGGAACGCCCGGTTGAACGTCACCGCGTGCGTGTGCCGCTCGACCGCCCGGGCCACGACGTACCCGGCACCGGCGACCAGCGTCGCCGAGAGGGTGTGCGTGAGGCTGTCGTACCAGCCGACCCACTGGTAGAGCCCGACAGCGCCGACGGCGTGTAGCGTCGCCGCCAGCGTCACCCACGCCGCGAGGCCCGTATCCATCGCGTACCCCGCGTCCCGGCGCAACAGCGCCGGCAGGAGCGTGACCGCGAGCGCGCCGAGGCCGTTGACGACCAGCGTCGCGTTGCCCCGGACCACCGCGACGGCGGCGATGACGGCGAGCAGCCCCTGCATCGCTCGGACCGCCAGCCGGTGGTGACGGGCCTCGCCCGGCAGGGCCGTGCCGGCCACCGCGTCGGTCCGCGGCCGGCCGGCGAGCCCGCCCAGTGTGTCGACCCGGTCCGACCGGGCGAGATACAGTTCGAAGACGACCCCGGCGACGAGTCCGGCCCCGGTCGCGGCCACGAGGTCCCACATCAACTCCTGTTTGGTCCCGACGAAGGCCGTCCCGACAACGGCATCGGCGGCGAAGCTCCCGACCGTCCAGACGGCGGCACACGCCATCGTCGACACGACGACGAACACGACCGCGAACCGGGGCGTCATCGACAGCGAAGTGAACGCGTCCAGTTCGAGCGCGACCAGCACCGCGACGCCGGCGGTGGCGAGAAACGGCGTCACCGTCGGGGCCACGCCGGCGGCCCTGACCGCCACCGGGACGGCGATGCCAGCGAGCAGTTCCCCCGGGACGGTCACGGCCGGTGTCCCGACGCGGAGCGGGACGACCGCGGCCGTGGCCGCGAGCAGCAGGGCCAGCGCCGCCCAGTCGGGCTCGCCGGTCCGGAGGAACTGCCCGCTCGCGGCGACGAGTACGCCCGTCGCGAGCCACGCCGCCGTGGCGTCGGCCCGGCGCGCGGTCAGCAGCGGCTGGAGGGATGCCATCGTCGGCATCCAGCCCGCCGAGGGGTAAAACCCTACCGACGACCGGGCACGCTCGGGCCACGCGGGGGGTCGAAAGTCGTTCGACGCCGCCGACTACGTGACGATGGTCGGCCCCATCCGCGAACTCGCCGCCGAGACGGGATACCGCGTCGACGAGGTCGGCTACGCGCTGTTCGCCTACGACGCGGACGTACGGGAGGGACGGCTCCACTGAGCGCCGTCACGCGAGCGGCCGACGGCCGTCTGACGAGGATATATCTCCGTCGACGACGCAGGTTCAGGTCCGATGGACGAAGCGTATCTCGACCTCGAGGCGGTCGAACTCGAACTCGACGAGGAGCTGCTGGCGGCGGTCGACGAGAAGGCCTTCGCGGACCACCGTGACAACCGCGAGGCCGCTATCCGGGACCTGCTAGACGAGTGGCTGAAGGCCCGAGAGGAGTGACCACGCCCGGCGCGTCGGTCCGCGAAATCATAACTATCGGGACAGTTCTGAACGGATAGGATTCCCGGAGTAGGGGCCGTTTCGTCCGGCATCGACCTATCGAAGAATTCACTCGGTTCGAAAGTAACATATTTCGTAGGTTATTTATCCTCTGACGAAATGGATACTGATGGCAGGCGGAACGGTCCGTAACCGACTGTCGGTTACCGACTCTCGGCGTACCTACAAGCCCCATGCCATCGCCGGTCTTTGGAGTCTGAGACCGCCGACCCACCTGCCGTCGTCAGTCAGTTTGCACCAACTCGGCCGCCCTCTGTGCCGGGGCGGCCACCCCATTCGACGACCGTAGAGTTGCTACCACGGAGCGGTCGCTACGTGTCGTACGCGTCGGCCGCGTCGGCTTTCGCCGCCGGAACGACCTCCCGTTCCGCCGCCCGCATCGACCGGAGCGCCTCGTCGGTGAACTCCACGTCCAGCGACGGCAACGCTCTCGCCAGCCCGCCCAGTACCTCGCCCGGGTCGACGCGGAACTCGAACCGGAAGGCGTCGCGCTCGGCCTGCAGCGGTGTGCTGAACTCGAAGTGCTCCTCGACGATGCCAGTGGCCCGCTCGCGGTCGTAGGCCTCGACGACCGCCGGCCAGAACTCGTCGGCGTCGGCCGCGACCAGCGGCGCGAGGTCCTCGCCCAAGCGCCGCTGGCGGTCGACCAGCGACTCGCGGACGGCCTCGCGTCGCGCCCCGCGCACGTCGTCCCGGAGCGCGTTCCAGTAGATATCCCGCGCGAGTACCTCGTCGGCGTAGTCGTCGAACGGCACCGTCGGGTCGGCGGCGTAGTCCAGTACCGCCGCTATCTGGTCGCGGAAGGTCCGTTGGTACTCCCGGAGCTTCGGCCGGACGACGTGGCGCTCGACGGGGCGGCTGTTCTCGAGGAGCTTACTCGCCACGCGGCCGCCGCCCGACTCCCGCAGCGCGGCCCCCACGTCGAACGCCGCGTACGTCTCCTCGACGAACGCCGAGAGGTAGGTGTCGAACCCGGCCTCGACAGCGCGCCTAGTCACGTCCGTCCAGTGGGACCGAACCGACCTATCGTTTGTGGGGACCCCGGTCCACACGGCTTAAGTATTCGTACAGTCATCTCGGAGTATGACACAGAGAATACAGCCTGCGGACGCGGTCGCGGCGGCCGGCGAGCGCGACCTCGTCGTCGGCGGCGACCGCCCCATCCGCATCTCCGCCGGCCACCGGCTCATGCACCACGACGGGAAGTGCTCGCGCCCGCACGGGCACAACTACGCGGTGACGGTGCGGGTCACCGGCGAACTGACCGACGAGGGGTGGGTCGTCGACAAGGGGACGGTGACCGACGCCGTCGAGGCGTGGGACCACCGCTTCCTGCTTGAGGACGGCGACCCGTTGGTCGAGGCCTTCGCCGACAGCGGCGACGGCGACGCCGTCGTCGTGCTCGACCACCCGCCGACGGCCGAGGTGATGGCCGCCGTCTTGGAGCGGCGACTCGCCGACTGCCTCCCGGAGACAGTCTCCGACGTGGCGGTCTCCGTCCGGGAGACCGACGAACTCCGTGCCCGCTGATGCCGGTCGCCAGCGACGCCGACGGCCTCGCCGACGCGGTGCCGGCCGACGCGGAAGCGGACGGCGCGCTCCCGGTCAACGAGCTGTTTCGCTCGCTGCAGGGCGAGGGGCGACTCGCCGGCGTCCCCTCGGTGTTCGTCCGGACGAGCGGCTGTAACCTCCGGTGTTGGTTCTGTGACTCCTACCACACCTCGTGGGAGCCGACCGGCGACTGGTACGGGGTCGAGGCCATCGTCGACGCCGTCGCCGACCACGACGCCGACCACGTCGTCCTCACGGGCGGCGAGCCGCTGGTCCACGAGGGCAGCGTCGCCTTGCTCGAACGGCTGGCCGACCGGGGGTACCACACCACCGTCGAGACCAACGGCACCGTCTTCCGGGACGCCCCCATCGACCTCGCCAGCGTCAGCCCGAAACTCGCCTCCAGCACGCCCACGGCCGAGCGCGACCCCAAGGGCGACGGCGAGTGGGCCGACCGCCACGACGACCGGCGTCTCGACGTCGAGACGCTGGCGGCGCTGGCCGACGCCTACGAGACGCAACTGAAGTTCGTCGTCACCGGCCCCGAGGACCTGCCCGAAATCGAGTCGCTCGTGGCCGCCGTGCGGGACGCGGCCGAGACGGCGGTCCCGGACGACGCCGTCCTCCTGATGCCGGAGGGGACGACCCGCGAGGAACTGGCACGGACCCGCGAGACGGTCGCGGACCTCGCGGTGGAACACGGCTACCGCTACACGCCCCGGTTGCACGTCGACCTCTGGAACGACGCGCCGGGCACCTGAGACACATGACAGACGACGACCGCGCTGTCGTCCTCGCCTCCGGCGGGATGGACAGCGCCACGGCGGCCTACGAGGCACAGTCCCGCGGGTACGACGACCTGTACCTGCTGCACACCAGCTACGGCCAGAACACCGAACAGCGCGAGCACGAGTGCGCGCGGGCGCTCGCCGACCATGTCGACGCGGCGGACTTCTGTCGCGTCGAGACGAGCCACCTCCGGCAGGTCGGGGGCTCGTCGCTGACCGACGACGGGATGGCCGTCGCCGACGCCGAGCCCGACGGCGACGACGTTCCCGACACCTACGTCCCGTTCCGGAACGCCAATCTGCTGTCGATGGCCGTCTCGTACGCCGAGGCCGCCGACGCGGCGGCGGTGTTCATCGGCGCGCACAGCGAGGACTTCTCGGGGTATCCGGACTGCCGGCCGGCCTTCTTCGAGGCGTTCCAGCGCGTCGTCGACGCGGGGACCCGCCCCGACACCGAGATAACCCTCGAAGCGCCCTTCGTCGAGTGGTCCAAGACCGACATCGCCGAGCGCGGGCTGGAACTGGGCGTCCCCTACGCCGACACGTGGAGCTGTTACCGCAGCGACGCGCCGGCCTGTGGGACCTGCGACGCCTGCGCCTTCCGGCTGGCGGCGTTCCAGCGGCTGGGCGAGCGAGACCCCATCGACTACGAGACGCGGCCGGACCACGCCGACTGAGCCGTCTCAGTCGTCGTCGCGGTCGGCGGCCAGCCCGTCCAGCACGTACTCCGCCGAGGTCCGCGTGGTCGCAAGCGGCACGTCGTGGACGTCACAGATGCGTAACAGGGCGGCGATGTCGGGCTCGTGGGGCTGTGCGGTCAGGGGGTCCCGGAGGAAGACGACGGCGTCCAGTCGGTCCTCGGCGACCATCGCCCCTATCTGGGCGTCACCGCCCAACGGCCCGCTGCGCTGGCGGTCGACCGCCAGCCCGGTCTCCTCGGTGATTCGCTCGCCGGTCGTCCCCGTCCCGACGAGGTCGAACCCCGAGAGCAGCCCCTCGTAGCTCTCGACGAGGTCTATCATCTCGGGCTTCTCGTCGTCGTGGGCGATGAGCGCGACGCGGGTCATACCCGTCACTGACGGGCGGGCTCGACAAAGGTCGTGCGGTCGTCACGCCACGTCGACGGTCCCGTCGGCGTAAACCGTCACGTCGTGGCCCTCGACGGCGAAGCTGACCGCGTCCTCGTCTCCGTCGCCGACGACTGCCCGGAGCGCGTCGGGGTCAACGTAGGCGGTGATGTCGTCGACGACCTCGGGGGTGAGGTCGGTCGCGGCGACGACGGCGTCGGTGACGACCGCGTCGGCGGGTTCGGGACTGACCCACGACTCGCCCTCGCCTTCGTCCGCGGCCCCGTCGCCGGCCGCGCCGTCGTCCCGTATCATGTAGACACGCTCCTCGTCGGAAGTCATGTCTCACGATAGGCCGGGGGCTGGTATAACAACTCGTGGGCGGTTTCACAACGTGAAAGAACCGCCCGGTCGCCCTCGGGCGATTGCCCGTGCCGTTTCACTCGGTGTCGGTGCCGACCAGCGGTCGCTCCGGGGACGCGAGCGTGTTGGCGACGAGCGTCCGGGTCCCGCGCCGGAGCCGCTCGGAGGCCGCCTGACTGGAGATGTCGATGTCGGCGGCCAGTTCCGACAGCGACGTCTCGCGCGGAACGGTGAAGTAGCCGCGGCTGAGCGCGAGCAACAGGACCTCCCGCTGGGGCTCCGTGACGCCGTACTGGGGGTCAAGTTCCCCCGAAGCGTCGAGCGTCTGGATGTCGATGTCGAGCCCGTCGTCGGTCATCGACTCCCGGAAGGTCAGAAGCGCGCTCTTGTCGCGGAACCGCGCCCGGACGGTCCAGACGGAGTCGGTCTGTGCGGCCCCGAGGAGGAACCCGTCGGCGACCAGCAACCCCTCGTGGAGGGCACCCAGCGGTTCGTCGTCGGTGTAGACAGCGAACCAGTTGCCGTCGGCCTCCGGCGCGACGTGGACGATGTCTCTGACACTGCCGACGCCGTCGAGGACCCGCTCGACGGAGTCCCGGTCCGCGGGTCCGACCCAGACGACCGCGCGGTAGCCGGCGTCGACCGGCGTGAGTTGCTGTAAACGGACGGCGGCGCTGTCGAGCGCGGCGGTGACGCCACCGAACGACCCTGCATCAACGTGAAATTCAACTATCATATCTCTCGGTCGGGTGGGACCGGCATAAACCCCGGTACGACAGCCGTCCGACGCGGTACCGGTGTTGGCGGGAAGCGGTCGGAAGGGCTGTCAGAGGCACGGTCCTCGCTTCTCTCTCCCCCAACACCGATTGATATTAAATAGCTACGCTACTTGAATATATGCCCTGCTTTATCAAGCGTCGCTCGGGTCCACGCCGGTCCAGTGGCGTTCGACCCGGTCGGCCAGTTCGGGGTGGTCGTCGGCGACGGCGTCCGGTTCGCGCTCGCCGTCGACGTTGACCACGGTCACGCGCCCGCGCGGCCCGTCGTAAACGCCGTGGAGGTCGTAGACGAGGCCGACGACCGTCGTCCCGTCGGGCACGTCGTCGCTGGCCCGGAGGTGGGCGACCTGTCGGTCGACGTTCGCCTCGACGAGGTGGTTGACCGCCGCCGCGTCGTCGAGGCCGTCGGGCAGCGCGTCGTAGGCGTCCCCGAGGTCCGCGGCCAGCAGGTCGACGCAGGCCTCGATACCGGCCGGTTCGTCGCCGCCTTCGCCCGACAGCGCGTGGTAGGTCGCCGTGACGGCCCCACAGCCAGTGTGGCCGACGACGACGGCTGTCTCGGTCCCCGCGTGGACGAGCGGGTAGAGCACGTCCCCGGAGACGGCCGGACCGTCGTCGGTCAGTTGGCGGACGCGGTTGCCGATGTTCCCGACCGAGAACAGGTCGCCGGGGTGGTCGTTGTCCCACATCTCGTCCTGTAACACCCGCGAGTCCGAACAGCAGACGGTGACGGCGTCGGGGTCCTGTCCGTCGCCGTGGCCCACGAGGCGGTCGTCGAACGTCGCGGCGTGGTCGGCGTTGCGCGCGAGCAACTCGGTGACAGTGTCGAGCGACATACCGGTGTCAACACGCCGGGGTCCCTAATGCGTTACTTCGTGGGACGGCCGTCGCGGCCATCGGCGGCCGACGACTTACCGACCGCGCGGTCGCGCGCGGACCGCGTCACTCGCTCCGGTCGACGTTCTCGCCCTGATAGCTCCCGTCGTAGTTCCCCTCGTGGTCGGCCTCGGCGAGTACGAACTGCGCGATTCGAGCGCCCTGCTCCAGTTCGATTGGGTGGTGGACCTGTAGCAGCCCCTCCCCGCGCCCCTCGTAGCCGGCGTCCCAGACGGCGGTGTTCAGCATACACGAGTTGCGCAGCAGCGACGACCGCGGGTAGATGAAGCCGATGTGACCCTCCGGGACGGCGACTCGGTCGGCGTACGTGACGACGTAGCCGCCGGGGTCGAGGCGGTAGACGCCGCCGTCGGGGTTGAGTTCCCGGCGTTGGCCGACGGTCTTGCCGCCGCGCTCGATGCGGCCCGGCTCGACCTGCTCGGCGACGGCCCCGAGCGTCAGGTCGACGCCGTTTGGCTGTACCTGCCCGTCGCGGAGGTCGCCGAGGTGGTCGGCGACGTATCGTCCGCTCTCGAACATACCTGTCCCCGCGCCCGCCGACGTGAAGTCCCTTCCCCAGTCGGCGACCGCTGCCGGTGTCGGGCCCTCTCGGGACCCCACCGGTGTGCCATGTGGCAGTCTTTCGTGGATACGCGGGATTTATACCCACGCGTGTTCGACAAACGGACGTTATGGGACAGACGCTCACGGAAAAGATTCTCGACGAGCATCTCGTCGAAGGGGAGCTGACACCCGGCGAGGAGATCGGCATCGAAATCGACCAAGTGCTGACACAGGACACGACCGGAACCCTCGTGTGGCTCCAGTTCGAGGCGCTCGACCTCGACGAGGTCCAGACCGAACTGGCCGCACAGTACTGTGACCACCAGACCTACCAGTTCGACTTCAAGAACACGGACGACCACCGCTTCCTGCGCTCGGCCGCCGGCACCTTCGGTGCCCACTTCTCGCGGCCCGGCAACGGCATCTGTCACAACGTCCACAAGGAGAACTTCGCCGCGCCCGGCAAGACGATGCTGGGCTCGGACTCCCACACGCCGACCCCCGGTGGCCTCGGTGAACTCGCCATCGGTGCCGGCGGCCTCGACGTGGCCGTCGCCATGGGCGGTGGCGCGTACTACATCGACATGCCCGAGGTCGTCAACGTCCGTCTCGAAGGCGAACTGCCCGGCTGGGCGACCGCCAAGGACGTCATCCTCGAGCTGCTTCGTCGCCTCTCCGTCAAGGGCGGCGTCGGCAAGGTGCTGGAGTACACCGGCCCCGGCGTCGAGACACTGACCGTCCCCGAGCGGACCACCATCACCAACATGGGGACCGAACTCGGCGCGACCTCCTCCATCTTCCCGACCGACGCCCAGACCGAGGACTACCTCGAACGGCTCGGCCGCGAGGACGAGTTCGTCGACATCGGCCCCGACGAAGACGCCGACTACGACGACGAGATCGTCGTCGATCTCTCGGACCTCGAACCGCTCATCGCCCAGCCGTCGATGCCCGACAACGTCGTCCCCGTCCGCGAGGTCGAGGGCGTCGACGTCGAGCAGGTGATGATCGGCTCCTGTACGAACGGTGCCTACGAGGACATCCTCCCGGCGGCGAAGATGCTGGAGGACCGCAACATCGACAAGAAGACCGAGATGATCGTCGCGCCCGGCTCGAAGCAGGCCTCCGAGATGCTGGCCCGGCAGGGCTGGACCGCGGAGATGATGGCCGCCGGCGTCAACTTCTCGGAAGCGACGTGTGGTGCCTGTATCGGCATCGGCCACGTCCCGGCCTCCGACTCCGTCTCGCTGCGGACGTTCAACCGCAACTTCGAGGGCCGCTCGGGCATCGAGGACGACAACGTCTACCTCTGCTCGCCGGAGGTCGCCACCGCGGCGGCCATCGCGGGCGAAATCGTCGACCCGCGGGATCTCGCCGACGAGCTGGGCGACCTCGAGGCCCCCGGACTGGAGATGCCCGACGAGTACATCGGCAACTCCGAGTCCGACCTCATCGCGCCCGACGACGCGGTCGACGACGACCTCATCAAGGGACCGAACATCGGCGACGTGCCGCTGAAGGACCCGCTCGAGGCCGAGGTCGGCGGCGAGGCGCTCCTGAAGATGGAGGACAACATCACGACCGACCACATCATCCCGGCGACGCAGGACATCCTGATGTACCGGTCGAACGTCCCCAAACTGTCGGAGTTCACGCTCTCGCGTGTCGACGAGACCTTCGCAGAGCGCGCGCTGGAGTCCGACGGCGGCGTGCTGGTCGCCGGCGAGAACTACGGGCAGGGCTCCTCGCGCGAGCACGCGGCCCTGTGCCCGATGTATCTCGGCATCGAGTCCGTCCTCGCACAGAGCTTCGCCCGCATCCACAAGGCGAACCTGTTCAACTTCGGCATCGTCCCGCTGGAGATAGACGAGGAGACCTACACGAACATCGAGCAGGGCGACGACATCGAGATCGTCGACGACGTGGCCGAGGCCGTCCGCTCCGGGCAGGAGGAGTTCACCGTCCGCATCAACGACGACTGGGAAGCCACGGCGACGCTGGACGCCTCCGAGCGCGAGCGCGAAATCCTCGCCGACGGTGGCAAGCTCCCGCACACGAAGAAGCAACACGACAGCGGTAGCGGCGCGGCACCCGCCGACGACTGAAGCCCGGTTTCGACCGGCCGAGCGCGGGCCGCGGCCCACGCTCACTTTTGCGGTCCGTGACGTGTCTTTCGTCCGCCCAGCGACAGCGCCGGCCGGCGCACACGGCGTCGTCGCTCCCGGCCGAGCGTGACAGTCTCCGCGCACTCCAGCGGCATCGCTGGGGCTGTCGGAAAGTGGAAAGAGGGGGTGGGGGGTGGGGGTGGTGGCACCCGAAAATGGGTGCAACCGTGATTTCGTCGGTGATAACTAAGAACCTTGTGGCCTGTCTGTCCCCGATTTATCGTCGTGAATTCTCGAATTCACAATTGAAAATATCATTCACAGCCGACAGGTACGTCGGCGACAACACCTATGTGGCGGCCGCCCGTACCCGTGGCCGTGACGACGGCCGCACCCGGGGGAGCGACGCCGACGACGCACCGGTGGTCCGACAGGCCGAGCGGGCCGACCTACTGGAGATACATCGCATCGAGAAGGCGGCGTTCCCCCAGCCGTGGCCGTTCTCGGCGCTGGAGAGCTACCTCGGCGAGCCGGGGTTTCTCGTCGCCGAGACGGGCAACGACGAACCGCCGGCCGTCGCGGGCTACGTCGTCGCCGACACCGTCCCGAACCACGGGACGCCGCTGGGCCACGTCAAGGACCTCGCGGTGCGGCCCGACTACCGCCGGCGGGGCGTCGGCTCCGCCCTGCTGTCGCGGGCCGTCGGCGTCGTCGCGGCGACGGGGGCGGGGTCGGTCAAACTGGAGGTCCGGGCGGACAACGACGGCGCGCGGCGGCTCTACCGGCAGTTCGGCTTCGAGCACCGCAAGACCGTCCCGAACTACTACAGCAACGGGGCCGACGCCCACGTGATGGTCCGCCTGCTGTAGCGACGGGTCTATGTGGCTCCCGGCCCTCGGTTCGACAACGATGGGATACGCCTGTCCGGTGTGTTCGGACCCGCAGGCCGACGCCGTACACCTCGCCAACCACCTCGCGTTCACCGCGCTGACCAGCGGCGGCGACCACGAAGAGTGGCTCGACGAACAGGTCCCCGACTGGGGCCAACTGGGCGAGGACGACCTCGCCGACATCGTCGTCGACCACGCCGCGGAGACGGAGTTCCCGCAGGTGTTCGAGGACACGACGGACGACCACGCCGACCACGACCACGCCGACCACGGCCGCTCGAACACCGACCTCCCCGGCGGGGCCGACGCCCACCGCGGCCGGCGCGCGCTCGGCGACGACGACGAGGCCATCCTCGCGGAGGCCCGGGAACTGACCCGCGAGATGCGGGCTGGCAGCGAGGACGCGGGCGACGAGAGCGCGGGCGACGACTCCGACGCGGAATCGGAAGCCGAAACCGAGTAGTCGCGGCCGGCGCTACGGGGCGTATGGAGACTGAGGGGCAGTTCTCGCCGGCCACGGCCGAGGCGGCGCGCGAGCGCTACGAGGCGGTCGGGCCGACGGCACAGGTCGTCGTCAAGGAAGTCGCCAAGGCGATGGGACTCGACGCCGAAGAGTACGAGCGCCGGGTCACCGGCGAAGTCGTCGAGACCGCCCGGGACGTGCTGTTCGCCGAGTCGCTCGAAGTGACCGTCGGCACCGCCGACGAGTTCGAGGCGTGGCGCGCCGACGCCGACTGCGAGGTCTCGGTCGTCGGCGCGGACACCGTCGAGAACGTCGTCTGGCACGCGCCGGCGTTTGCCGACACCGCCGTCGCGGCGACGTTTCAGGACGAGCGCCGGGCCGCCGTCGGGATGCTCCGCCGGCAGGCCTTCGGCGACATCTACCGCGAGGTCGTCTGATGCGCTCGGTCACACGGAACTTCCTGCTCGGGGTGGGTGCGGTCGTCCTCGTCTTGCTGGCGCTGGGGGCGCTCCCGGGCTTCCTGAAGGCCGGTGACCCCCACTACGTCGTGGCGACGCCGACCGTCGCGAGCGCCGGCCCCGCCGACGACACGACGGTAAACAGCACGCGGCTGTCGGCACGGCGGTACCCCTACACGACTGGCGCGCTGGCGAACGCCACGAACGCCAGCGCCGGCCGGTCGGACCCCTACTGGCGCGGGCCGGTCGGGCTGAAGGGGGCGTTCACCCACTCGCCGTTCGACGAACTCGCGGCGTTGCGCCAGCAACACCCCGGGGCGACCGACGGCGACAGCGTGGTCGTCCGCCACGGCGGCACGCTTTACAGCGTCGCGGTCCGACAGGACGTATGACCCGCGAACCGGCCCACGAGTGGCCCGTCGTCGACCGCGAGGCGGAGTACGAGACCGGGTGGTACACCGGCGGTTACGACCGCGTGCGCCAGCCCGACGGCTCCGAGAAGGCCTACTACTGGGCGGACCTGCCCGACGCCGTCGTCGTGGTCGCCCGCAGCGGCGACGACCTCGTCCTCGTCGACCAGTACCGCCCGACCATCCGCGAGCAGTGTCTGGAACTGCCCGCCGGCATCGTCGAGGACGACGAGTCCTACACCGCCGCGGGGGCGCGCGAACTCCGTGAAGAGACGGGGTTCGACCCCGCCGGCGTCTCGCTGCTGGAGGAGTTCTGGTGTTCGACGGGCGTGTTGCGCCACCGCCGGGGCATCGTCTTCGCGGAGGGGCTGGAACCGGTCGACCGCGACCTCGACGACAACGAGTTCCTCTCGGTGACGACCGTCCCGGTCGAGGACGCCTTGGCGGTCGCCCGCCGGGAGCCGGCCAACGACGCGACCATCGAGGGCGTCCTGCTGGCGCAGGCCGAGGGGCTGCTGTGACCGGGTGGCGGCCGTGACCGACGACCCGCCGTGGCTCCCCGAGACGGGCGCGTGGCCGGTGACCGACTCGCGGGTCGCGTGGTCGAACCCCTACTTCGACGCCGGTGTCGACACGGTCGCCCGGCCCGACGGGGCGGCCGCCGACTACTACTGGATAGCCCCGCCCGACGCCGCGACGACCGTCGTGGTCGCGGACGGCGAGGTGGTGTTCGTCGAGCAGTACCGCCCTCGCCTGCGCCGCCGGACGCTGGAGCTACCGACGGGGGCCGTCGACGACGGCGAGGACCCGGCCGACGCCGCGGTCCGGGAACTCCGAGAGGAGACTGGCTACCGCGCCGACGGGGTCACCCACGTCGAGACGTACCTCCCCAGCGGCTGGTGTCGCTCCCGCCGGCACGTCTTCGTCGCGGCGGGGTTGGAACCCGGCGCGCCCGACACCGACGAGGGGGAGACGATACGGACCCGGCGGGTGCCGGTCGACGACGCTGTCGCCGCGGTCCGGGCCGGCGACGGCCCGTTCCTCGAAGGGGCGCTGACGCCCCTGTTGCTGGCCCGCGAGGACGGGCTGGTGTAGTCCGGTGGAGGTTTAGGCGTCGGCGACGACCGGACGGATATGGACGGCGAAATCGGTACCGAGGAGCTACGGGACCTGTTGGACGACGGCGACGCCCGCGTGGTCGACATCCGTTCGCCGGGGGCCTTCGAGCGCGGCCACATCCCCGGCAGCGAGAACGTCCCGCTGGGCGTGTTGGTCGACGAGGTCGAGCGCTTCGAGGGGGCCGACCGGGTCGTGACGGTCTGCCCGAAGGGGAAATCGAGCCGGCAGGCCGCCCGCCTCGTCGCCTCATACGAGGGGTTCGACGGGCGCGTCGAGAGCTTCGAGCCCGGACTGACCGGCTGGGACGGCCCGCTGGCGACCGACGACGTGGCCGGCGGCGAGTCCGGCGACACGCCCGCCGAGGGACCGGACGCCCCCTTCTAGTCGTCCACGTCCGCGGTCTCCTCGCGCTCGCGCGTGGTCGAGAACGGCTCGGAGTAGATGTCGAAGTCGGTCATCTCTTGGCCCTTGTGGACGAAGTAGAACGCGCCGACGAGGATTATCATCAGCATGCCGTAGGCCGCCGCGGCGGTCAGCGCGTCGCCGTAGGTGGGGAACTTCCCGGTCCGGAAGCTGATTATCTTCCGGGCCATGGCGATGATGGCGACGTTGATGACCAGCGGGAGTATCTTCAGGTCCTCGATGTAGGCGACGATGGTCCGGTATATCTCGACGATGATGAGCAACAGGAGGGCGGTGTCGATGAGCTTGACCACCTCGTTGGGGTCGGTGTAGGAGCCGCTGACGCCTAGTTCGTACAGTCGGAGGCCGAGGTCGAAGACACCGACGGCGAAGAGCACGACCATCAGCAGGGCCGTCAGCATCTCCAGTATCTCCATCACGTACTCGGAGCGTCCCGCGATGCGTTGCATCACGCTCTCGTACGGTCCCTCGTGGCTCTCGTCGTCCGGGGCGACCGCGGCGTCCGCTTCTCCCATACCGGCTACATATCGGCCGGATGAAAAACAGTTTTGGACGCGTCACCACGCGACACGCCGGCCCAGCACGAACACGACCAGCGCGACCAACAGCGCGCCGAAGAACGCCTCCAGCCCGGCCAGCGTCCGCGCGGTCGGGCCGACCGGCTGGATGTCGCCGTAGCCCAGCGTCGTGAACGTCACCATGCTGAAATACATGTTCTTCCCGAAGATGATGAGGCCCTCGGGGCTGGCGAGTTCGGCGAGGCCGTCGATGCCGCTGGTCGTCAGGCCGCTGCTGCCGGTGGTCCCCTGCGTGACCGTCGTGTAGAGGACGCCCCAGACGAAGACGGCGACGGCCGAGACGTAGACGACCCGCCAGAGGCGCTCACCGTAGCCACAGGTCTGGTGGAGGACGTTGTTCCCGAACCACTTGCCAAGCGACTTCAGGCGGTTGGCCGGACCGACGCGCTCCTCGCGGGTGACGGCCGCCCGGAAGTTCTTCCGGCGGCGGTGGTACATCTCCTTGATGAAGAACTCGGCGGCGGCCTTCCGGTCGCCGAAGTCGCTGGCGCAGTTCTTGGCCTTCAGGTAGGTGTTTTCCAGCGTCGCCGGGGCGAAGGTGTCCTCGTCGGCCCCGTCGAACAGCGACTCGTCGGCGGCGAACTGGTGGATGGTCCAGTTGTTTCGCGCGAGGTAGGTCTTGTGGGCAGTGAAATCGAAGCCGTGGAAGTCGGTGTTACAGAACAGGAAGTGGTCGAACAGGCCGTGGTCGCAGTGGCGGTCGTCGAGGGACACGTCGTGAATCTCCCCGCCGGTGCAGTCGTAGTAGACGCTACCGTCCTCCGGTTGGCCGACGGTCCCGCCGTGGACAGCCGCGCCGGTCAGGTCCACGAGGACCGCCCCGTCGGCGGGTTTCGGTCGTAGCATCACCGAGCGCTCGAACTCGACGTTCGAGAGCGTCGCCGTCTCGGCGAAGACGGTTCCCTCGAAGTTGGCGTAGAGGAACGACGATTTGTCGAAGTTCGCCGCGCCGTCGAAGGTCGCCGACTCGAAACTGGCGTCGTCGTTGTGCATGTTCGCGCTGCCCTCGAACTCGCTGGCCCGGAAGGTGGCGTCGGCCCCGAAGACGGTGTCGGCGAACGTCGTGTCCTTGCGGAACTGGAGTTCGTCGAAGTGGGCTCCGCCGCCGAAGCGGCAACTGGAGAAGTTCGCGCGGTCCTCGAACACCGACCGGGAGAACACCGCGCCGGCCCCGAAACGGCTGTTGTCGAAGCGGGCCTTGTCGGTGAAAACCGTCTCCTTGAACAGTGCGTTGCCCTCGAAGGTCACGCTCATGAAGTTCGCGTAGCGGAACTCCCCGAGTTCGAAGTCGGCCGTGGCACCGAACGTCGCCCCCTCGAAGTCGGCGTCGTCGACGGTGTGTGCGCCGCCGGTGAACTCCACGCCCTTGAACGTCGCATCCTCGGCGAACTCGACGCCGGCGAAGCAGGCGTCGCTCTCGAAGCGGGCCTCGTTCCCGTTGGCCGCCCCCTCGAAGGTGGCGTCGGCGAAGGAGGCGTTCTCGTCGAAGCGGGCGTACGAGAAGTCCACGTCGTCGGCGAACGTCGCCCCCTCGACGTGGAGGACACCGAACACCGATTCCGAGAGCGTCACCGCCCCCTCGAAGACCGCGTCGTCGAAGCCGGTCTGTCGGCTCTCCACCTCGTCGAAGGCCGCGCGGCCGGCGAAACTGGCGTCGTTGAACGCCGCGTCGTCGTCCTCGTGGGTTCCCCCCTCGAACTCGACGCCGCTGAAGACGGCGTCACCGCCGAAGGTCACGCCCTCGAAGCCGGCGTCGCTCTCGAAGCGGGCCTCGCCGAAGTCGGCGTCGGCGGCGAAGGTCGCGCCCGCGAAGTGGCCCTCGCGGTTGAACAGCGCCGACGTGAAGGTCGCCTCGCCGTCGAAGGTCGCGTCGGCGTAGTTGGCGTGGGTGAACTCCGCGCGGTGGAACGTCGCCGTCGCTGCGAACTCGGCCCCGGCGAAGGTCACGTCGTCGTCCCGGACGTTGTCGCCGCCGTGGAACTCGACCCCCCGGAACCCCGCCGGCCCCTCGAAGGTCGCGTCGTCGAAGTCGGCGTCGTCGAAGAAGCGACACTCCTCGAAGGCCGCCTCGGCCTCGAAGGTGGTGTCGGCGAACACCGCCTCCTCCTCGAAGCCGGTCTCGTCGAACGCACAGCGGCCCGCGAAGGTGACGCCCTCGAAGGTGCCGAACTGGCAGTCGACCTGCCGGAAGTCGAACTCCCCGCCGACGGTCGCGCCGGCGAAGGTGAGGTCGTCGGTGTGGACGTTCGCGCCGCCGTCGAACTCCGCGCCCCGGAAGGCGACGGCCGTCTCGAAGGTCGCGTCGTCGAAGAGGGCGTCGTCGCCGAACCGCCCCTCCTCGAAGGCGGCCTCGCCGGCGAAGGTCGCCCCGCTGAAGACGGCGTCGCCGTCGAAGACCGCGCCGACGAACCGCGCGGTGTCGGCGAACGTGACGCCCTCGAAGTCGGCGTAGCGAAAGCGCGCCCGCTCGAAGTCCACCGGTCCCCCGAGGGTCGCGTCGGCCAGCGTCAGGTCGTCGTCGTCGACGTTGTCGCCGCCGTCGAACTCCGCACCCCGGGCGCTGAGCCGTCCCTCGACGACGACGCCCGCGAGGCTCACGTCGTCCTCGAAGCGTGCCTCGTCGGCCGACAGCGACCCGAACTCGCTCCCGTCGAAGGTCGCCTCCTCGGTGACCGTCGCGTCGTCGAGCGTGGCCGCGCCCGCGACGGTCAGGTCCGTCAGCGTCGCCAGCCCCACGACGGCGTGGGCGAAGACGGCGTCCCCCTCGACCGTCGCGCCGGCGAAGGTCACGTCGTCGTCGTCGGCGTTGTCGCCGCCGTGGAACTCGACGCCGCCGAAGACGGCGTCGTCTCGGACCGTCGCGCCCGCGAAGGAGGCGTCCGACCGGAACCGGGCCTCGCCGAAGTCGGCCACGCCCGCGACGGTCACGCCCCCGAAGTCGGCGTCCTCCGCGAAGACGGCGTCGGTGAACGTCGCCTCGTCCTCGAAGGCGGCGTCGCCGAAGTCCGCGTGGGCGAACTCCGCCGCGTGGAACCGCGCCGGCCCCTCGAAGGTGACACCCTCGAAGTCGGCGTCGTCGAGGACGACGTTGGCCCCACCCCGGAACTCCGCCCCGCGGAAGCTCGCGGTCCCCTCGAAGGCGGCGTCGGCGAACTCCGCGTCGCCGGTGAACACCACCTCGTCGAAGACGGCGTCGCCGCGGAAGGTGCAGTCGACGAAGTCGGCGTAGCGAAACTCCGCCATCCGGAAGGTCGCCGCCTCGGCGAAGACCGCCCGCTCGAAGCAGGCGTCGTCGTCCAGCAGGTTGGCGTCCCCGCGGAACTCCACGCCGTCGAACGACGCCGCCCCCTCGAAGGCGGTGTCCCGCAGACAGGTGTCCCCGTGAAAGCGCGTCTCCTCGACGACCGCCTCGCCCGCGACGGTCGCCCCGACGAGGTCCACGTCCGCCTCGAAGGTCGCCGCCCCGAGGTCCAACCGGCCGTCGACGGTCGCGCCCGAGAGGTCGACCCGCTCGGTGAACGTCGCCTCCGCCCACTCGATGTCCCCGAGTTCGGCGTGTCTGAGGTCGACCGGCTGGCCGACCTCGGCGTCCCGCAGGTCGACGGTTCCGGCCACCTGCGCGTATCTGAGGTCCAGCGGGTGCCTGTCGGGCGCGCCCAGCACCGCCGACGACAACACCACGTCGCCCAGTCGCGCGCCGACCAGCTGTTTCGCCCCCTCGCCCGCCGTCTCGGCGACCGTCCGGAGCGCGTCGGCGACCACCGCCGGCCCGACGCCGCTCTCGCTCCGCTCGCTCTCCGGGCGGTGAAACAGGCAGAACTCGCTGTCACCGTGCGTCTCGCGCTCGCACTCCCAACCGGCCAGCTCCGGCTCGGTCTCGGCTGCCTCCGCGGATTCGAGCCGGTATCCACAGCCCTCTGTCATGTACTGGACGGAACATGACTGTGGGGCGAGTAATACCTTTCGCCGCGCTCGGCGGCCACACCGGCCCCGACCCGCCGCGTGGCTGTCCCCGTCTCCGCTAGCCGAGAGGTACGCACCCCTCCGGAGACGAGGGGAGTCTATTGGGGTCGGGTTCACTAGCGACGCGGCGTCGCCGACGCTCGGCGCTCTCCGGCGGTTCTCCAGCCGAAGCGGCCGGGTTGCCCGTCGCCGCCCCGCCGTCGGGTCGTCCCCGGGGCGGCCGCGGCGCTCGCGGGTCGAACGTGGTGGCTCGGCCGAAAACGCGTCGTCACAAGGGGCTCAGCGGGGGTAACATCTCGTCATCGCCACCGTCGGAGCGTAGCAGGCCGGGGCTGAAAAGCAGTCCGTTCCCGGAGTGATGTTCACTGGGTGGTTTATACTTCGTTGCATAGCCTCGGACAGTGCCCGGACTAACGAAATAGGCCCCCACTGGCGTCGGTGGGGGACCGACGTGGTCCCTCCTACACGACTGAACTGATACTATTGGGTTTGGACCGCAATGGTCGAGATTTAGCACTGCGACAATCCCAATTTTCAGAAATATATTGTCATACTCCCTCTCAAATGCGACTGCAGTTCTAATAATACGCAAAAATTTTTAATCAGGTCGGGTTCAAGCAGGCGCAATGAGAGATGGATACGATCTCCCTTCAACTGCGCCCGGGAAGTACATGCCACTCCGGACCGATGAGCATCTCTCGAAGGCGTACTTCCCGGATAAACTTCCTCCGACACTGGAACTATCAGATGCTGTTGTTTCGGAAGTCTCGAGAGCGATGTGGTCCCTCGGTCGGCTAGAGGGGCTCGGCAGTGAAATCGACAATCCTGGTGCTGTGTTCAGTTTGTTTGTCTACAAGGAGGCTGAGCAGTCGTCCCAGGTGGAAGGGACAGCCGTGACTGTGTCTGATCTCTACCGATACGATGTCGACCAACTCCAGATTCGAGAGACAGTTGAGAGTGACCACGAAGCCGATGTGAGAGAGGCTCGAAACTATATCACCGCTCTCGACGATGCGATTTCGTTTCTCCAGACCGCCGGTATCGACCGGCAGAGCATCACGACGGAACTCATCAAATCGCTTCATGAGCAGTTACTGATTAAGGGCCGGTCGGACGGGGAAGATCCATTGCCTGGCGAATTTCGACCGGGGTACACTGCAATCGAAGAGGAGGGGCCACACGGCGTCGGGACACAGATTCGGTTCGTCCCGCCGAAACCAGATATGGTTCCGGGGCTGATAGACGATATAGAGCGTTTCGTTCAGCAGGGCTCTGATTGGCCGGATCTCGTCGATGTCGCAATCGTTCACTATCAGTTCGAAACGATCCATCCGTTCAAAGACGGTAACGGACGGGTGGGACGACTACTCGTGGTTCTCATGCTCGTCTCAAGTGGATTACTCCACTACCCGATGCTCTATCTCAGTTCGTATATCGAACGACACCGAACTGAGTATGCCGACCGATTGCTTGCTGTGAGTGAAGAGGGTGCCTGGGACGAATGGCTCCAGTTCTTTCTCCGGGGAATCCGGGAGCAGGCAGAAGAGGCGTTCGTCCGAGCAAAGCTGCTCGTCGACAAGCGAAAAGAGTACGAGTCACGATACTCGGATGCAGCGAAATCTGTCCGACGTCTCTCTCTCGCACTGTTCGAAGATCCGTATTTTACCGTCCGAGAAGCTAGTGAACGAATTGACGTTGTGTATCAGACGGCAAACAACGCTATCGGAGCACTCGAAACAGACGGTGTTGTGGAGGAGATAACCGGCAACGACCAGAACCGCGTCTTCAGAGCCGCCGAAATCATGGATATCGTCGAACGGCCTGTGAACCAACTGCCCGAGTCCGACGAACTTGTCGATGTCGAGCAGGCGTGGAAGCTACCTGAGCGATAACTTCTCTCCTGTTACTGTAGTCCTTTGCTTGTTCGTAGTATATTCATACGTGATGTATGGGGGATTCACCGTGGACGACAGCATCTATTAATCGAAACTAGGGCTCAATGTGTCCACCGCGGCGTTCTCTAACTCCGGAAGTCTATACTGATAGGGGAGAAACCATCATATGCGAACCGTTTTAACTCCCTCCAGTTCCCGTGCAAAACCCGATACAGGGGAAGTATTTCAGTGAGTGATTTCTGAGATGCGCACTTGGTGATATCCTAGTTTCTCGGGATCAAGATCGTGTTCCTCATCGACAGTGAGATTCGTTCCGTCGACAGTCTCATCGTACGCATGATGGATTTCATGTGTAGCTGGATCAAGTTCAATCATGCCGTAGCCTCGGCGACGCACAGGCCGCCTTCGACCGTCGTCCGACCGACATCGAACCCGGATTGGACGTTTCCGATGCCGCGCTGCTCTAACTCCGGAAGGCGAGCGCCCCGTTGCGCGCTCTGTCGCGCCGGCTGCCCTCGAACGGGCTCCACACTCTCGCCCAGACGAGAAGGATTCGCCTACGGAGCTATCTCTACAGAACGGGATAAATAAACGATACATTTGACGAAATGGGGAGAAATAAGTATGTATAACTGCACCAGCGCGATATATGGGAACAGCGAGAGAACTTCACACTCACTATCCGCCGAGACGAGATAAAAATGAACAACGCTAAGACGTACTGGGATTTCGGGCGAAACCTGTCGCTATCTCCGGCGGAACGGCCCCGTTCGACGCGTGGTTTCAATCCGCCCCTTTCGGGTAGTACTGGCCGCACTTCTCACAGACGAGTTCGGCGTTGTTGTACACTGTCACGACTGTCATGGTGGTGTCGCAGTCCGGGCATCGCATCACGACGGAGTATATTTCGACAATACATATATCTTTGTAAGACAGACGTCGAAATCAGGCCGTCGACTGCCGGCACTTGCTCCGGACGCGGCGCGGTTCGGACCGGCCCGACCGAAAGAGATGTAAAGGTGGCAGACCGTCTTTCTCGGGATGGCGACAACGCAGAACTACATTAGCGGAGAGTGGACCGAATCCGAGAGCGGGGAGACCGTCCCGAGCCACAACCCGGCGAACACGTCGGAGGTCGTCGGGGAGGTGCAGTCGTCGACGGCCGCCGACGCTCGGCGCGCCATCGCCGCCGCGGACGAGGCGGCGAGCGAGTGGGCGGCCACGCCGGGGCCGGAACGCGGCGCGGTGCTGCGCGAGACGGGCGACCTGCTGGCCGAGCGGAAGTCGTCGCTGGTCGAGACCCTCGTCAGCGAGGAGGGGAAGACCCGCGCGGAGGCCGCCGGCGAGGTACAGCGCGCTATCGACATCTTCCACTACTACGCGGGCAAGGCCGCCGACCTCGGCGGCGAGATCAAGGAGAGCAGTGCGCGCGACACCACGCTGTCGGTCCGCGAGGAGCCCGTCGGCGTCGTCGCGGCCATCACGCCGTGGAACTACCCCATCGCGATTCCGGCCTGGAAGGTCGCACCGGCACTGGCGGCGGGCAACACCGTCGTTCTCAAGCCTGCGACGGTAGCGGGCATCACCGGTTCGAAGCTGGTCGAGGCCCTCGACGACGCGGGGCTACCCGACGGTGTCCTCAACTTCGTCACGGGGTCGGGCAGCGTCGTCGGTAGCGAACTCTCCACCGACGAGCGCGTCGATGCCGTCTCCTTTACCGGCTCCGAGTCGGTCGGCGACATCGTCTATCAGGACGCCGCCGACGACCAGAAGCGCGTCCAGTTGGAGATGGGCGGGAAGAATCCGACCGTGGTGGCCGAGGACGCCGACATCGACGAGGCCATCGACATCGTCGGCTCCGGCGCGTTCGGCGTCACCGGGCAGGCTTGTACCGCCTGCTCGCGGGCCATCGTCCACGAGTCGGTCTACGACGAGTTCGTCTCCGGCATCGTCGACTACGCCGAGTCCCTCGACGTGGGGCCGGGGCTGACCGACCCAGACATGGGGCCACAGGTCACCGAGGCCGAACTCGACGGGACGCTCGAGTACATCGACATCGCGCGCGAGGAGGGCGCGCGCCTCGCCACCGGCGGCTCGCGGCTGACCGGCGGTGACTTCGACGACGGGTACTTCGTCGAGCCGACGGTCTTCGCCGACGTGGACCCCGAGATGCGCATCGCTCAGGAGGAGGTCTTCGGGCCGGTGCTGTCGGTCATCCCCGTCAGCGACTTCGAGGAGGCACTGGAGGTCGCCAACGGCGTCGAACAGGGGCTCTCGGCCAGCGTCGTGACCGAGAACCTGCGGAAGGCCCACCGCTTCGTCGACGAGGCGGAGGCCGGCGTCGTCAAGACCAACGAGAAGACGACGGGGCTCGAACTCCACGTCCCCTTCGGCGGCATGAAGGCGTCGTCGAGCGAGACCTACCGCGAGCAGGGCGACGCCGGACTCGGCTTCTACACCATCACCAAGACCGTCTACCTGAACTACTGAGCCGGCCCGCCGTCCGACTGTCTTTCCACGTTTTCGCGGCTACGTCGACCCGTATCGCGCCGCTGGCGGCCGGTATTGTCGCGCATTCGTTCAATCAGAGCGGTAACTGTCGCTCGAATCTCGAACCTTTGTTCCACGATAGTGAACGTCGTTCGCCATTGCGACACGACCCGCGACGTGTCGGGGGACAGTCCGCCCCATCACTGGAGACACCGAAACGGGGCGGTAGGGGGCGCGAAATGCGTGTGAACAATGTGCATGGCTCGCAACGGTAACAGTAGTACGTATGTTATACCCAGTGTTCGACTATTTGGAACAGCGTGTCGCTATTTCGCAAGTACGTCCGCCGAAGCCGAAGTGAAGTTCCACAGAACAGTCCGCGCCGTGAGGGCGCTGCCACAACCACAACACTTTTTTAATAATGACGGTCACTCTGACGGTATGAGGTATCACCAGTTAAGCGACGGTGCCGACAGCCGGTTGGCCGTCTCTGGCGAGCAGGGTATCTACGACCTGACCGCGGCGAAACCGCGATTGTCGTCGCTCCGCGACCTCTTCCGGGCGGCGAGTATCGCCGAGGAGTCTCCCGACGACATCGCGTCTCGACACCTCGACGACGCAGCGGAGCTGTCGCCCGAGCGCTTGGAGGAACAGCGACGGGTGCCGGTCGACGCCGACGAGGTGTGGGCGGCTGGCGTGACATACGAGATAAGCGAGCAGGCCCGCCGAGAGGAGAGTACGATGCCGGAGATGTATCTCGACGTCTACGACGCCGAGCGGCCGGAGATATTCTTCAAGTCGACGCCCAACCGGACCGTGGGTCCGGGCGAGCGGGTCGGCATCAGGTCCGACTCGGAGTGGGACGTTCCCGAACCGGAACTCGGCGTGGTACTCTACGAGGGCGAGACGGTCGGTTATACCGTCGGCAACGACATGAGCAGTCGCTCTATCGAGGGGAAGAACCCGCTGTATCTGCCACAGGCGAAGGTCTACGACCGGTGTTGCTCGCTCGGTCCGACCGTGGTGACCGACATCGAGGACCCCCACTCGCTGGCGCTGTCGATGTCGATCCACCGGGACGACGAGGCGATCTATACGGGCGAGACGAACACCGGAGAGATGATCCGGAGCTGTGAGGAACTGGTCTCGTACTTCCGGAACCACAACACCGTCCCGGAGGTGGCGGTGTTGCTCACCGGCACGTCGCTGGTCCCGGACGACGGGTTCACGCTCCGGGAGGGCGACCGCGTCGAGATAGAGATAGAGGACATCGGGCGGCTCCACAACGTCGTTACGACGGTGTGAGCGGGGTTCGGGGTGGTCGCAAGCCGCAGGGAGAGCGGCGCGAGCGTGCGTTAGCGTACCGTCTAGGCCGGTTTCGCCCCCTCGCTCTCGAAAACGTTTTGAGTGTCGGCGCGCATTCCTCGGTGTCGCATGAACTACGCAGACCTGCGAGACCCCAACGCGGAGTACACCATGCGCGACCTCTCGGCCGAGACGATGGGCCTCACCCGGTCCCGGGACGAGCGGCGCGACGTGGAGATAACCGACGTACAGACGGTCATCGTCGACGGGAACTACCCGTGGACGCTGGTCCGAGTCTACACCGACGCGGGCGTCGTCGGGAACGGCGAGGCCTACTGGGGCGGCGCGCTCCCGGAGATAATCGACCGGCTCAAACCCTTCGTCGTCGGCGAGAACCCGCTGGACATCGACCGCCTCTACGAGCACATGGTCCAGAAGATGTCCGGCGAGGGCTCCATCGGCGGGAAGGACATCGCGGCCATCTCCGGCGTCGAACTGGCCCTGCACGACGCGGCCGGCAAGATACTGGAGGTCCCCGCCTACCAACTGCTCGGTGGGAAGTACCGCGACGAGGTCCGGACCTACTGTGACTGTCACACCGAGGACGAGGCCGACCCGGAGGCCTGCGCCGACGAGGCCGAGCGCGTGGTCGACGAACTGGGCTACGACGCCCTGAAGTTCGACCTCGACGTGCCCTCGGGCCACGAGAAGGACCGCGCGAACCGCCACCTCCGCCAGCCCGAGATAGAGCACAAGGCCGAAATCGTCCGCCGGGTCACCGAGCGCGTCGGCGACAAGGCCGACGCCGCCTTCGACTGCCACTGGGCCTTCGCCAGCGGGAGCGCCAAGCGCCTCGCGCGCGAACTCGAACAGTACGACGTGTGGTGGCTGGAGGACCCGGTGCCCCCGGAGAACCACGACGTCCAGCGCGAGGTGACACAGTCGACGGGGACGCCCATCGCAGTCGGGGAGAACGTCTACCGGACCCACGGCCAGCGCCGCCTGCTTACCGAACAGGCCGTCGACATCGTCGCGCCCGACTGCCCGAAGGTCGGCGGGATGCGCGAGACGGCGAAGATAGCCACGCTCGCCGACATTTTCTACGTCCCCGTCGCCATGCACAACGTCTCCTCGCCCATCGGGACGATGGCCTCGGCCCACGTCGGCGCGGCCATCCCGAACGCGCTGGCCGTCGAGTACCACTCCTACGAACTGGGCTGGTGGGAGGACCTCGTCGAGGAGGACGACCTGATTCAGGACGGCTACATGCCCATCCCCGAGGAGCCCGGACTGGGTCTGACCCTCGACCTCGACGCCGTCGAGGACCACCTCGCCGACGGGCAGGAACTGTTCGACGAGGCCTGACGCCCCCTTCGACGCACTGCCGCGCCAGCGTTCTCCGATAGTGAACGACGCATCCGTCCGTCGTGTCGCGCCCGGCCCGCACACCTGCCGACTGGGGCCGTTACGTCGGTCGACAACGACAGTCACGTCGGCTGTGAACTCGACTCACACGGAGTGAGAAGTGCCCCCGTAGTCGCCGCCACACCCCCTGCTGTTCACTGTCGGTAAAGTTCTGTGCCCTCGATTCCCCGCCGTCCGGTTCGCCGGCTGACCCGCGCGACCGACCGTCTCGACCCATCTGCGGTACATTTATATATCACTGGCAATACCTGCATAGTGTATGGTAGAACGTGACAGTTCAGACGCGGCGATGCACCGGCGGAAGTACCTCGCGGCGCTCGGTATCGGTGCCGCAGCCAGTGTGGCCGGCTGTTCGGGTGACGGCGGCTCGGGCGGTTCGGGCGGTTCGGGTGGCACCGACGGCTCGGGCGGTTCGGGCGGCACCGACAGCTCGGGTGGCTCGGGTGGCCAGCAGTGGGACCAGACGCTCGAAGTGCTCCACGGCTGGGCCGGCGGTGACGGCGAGGCGGCGGTCAACGCCCTCATCGAGGTGTTTCAGGAGGAGTACCCCGAGATGTCGACGAACTTCCAAGCGGTCGGGGCGAGCGCGAACGTCAACCTGAACGCGACAATCCTCCGGCGGCTGGTCAACGGCAACCCGATGAGTTCCTTCGCCAACTGGCCGGGCCAGAACCTCGAACGGTACCGCGGCAACCTCATGGACCTCGAACAGGACGTCTGGGAGGCCGAGGGCTACAAGGACGTGATGCAAGAGCGTGCCATCGAACTCAACACGTTCAACGGGAAGATGCCCGCCGTCCCGCTCGGTTCCCACCGGATGAACAACCTGTTCTACAATATCTCGGTGTTCGAAGATGCCGGCGTCGACCCCGAGAGCCTCGACAGCGTCGAGGCGCTGATGGGTGCCCTCGACACCATCCAGTCAGAGACCGACGTGGTGCCGATGGGACAGGCGATGGTCGCGCCGTGGACCGTCCTGCAACTGTGGGCGCAGGTGCTGATGGGGCAGGCCGGCATCGACGCCTACATGGACTTCATCGAGGGCAACGGCGACCGCGCCGCGATGATCGACGCCCTCGAAACCACCCGCGACATCCAGCAGAACTACATCACCGACGACGCCTCCACGTCCAGTTTCACCGACATGGGCGGGAAGATGATAAACGGCGAGGTCGCCTGCATGCACCAAGGCAACTGGCTCGCGGGCCAGTTCCGCGTCGACGACTCGTTCAACTTCGAGGAGCACTGGGACTGGGTCCCCTTCCCCGGCACCGAGGGTACCTACACCTACCACATCGACTCCATCGTCGCGCCCGCGAACAACCCGACCCGCGAGGAGACCATCGCGTGGCAGAAGTTCGTCGGGACGAAGGAGGCCCAGATCGCCTACAACAACCTCAAAGGCTCCGTCCCGCTGCGGACCGACGTCGACCCGGACGAACTGGGGCCGTTCATCGCGATGACCTACGAGGACCTGACGACCTCGGAGCGCTACCCGCCGACCATCGCGCACGGACTCGCCGTGACGCCCGAGCAACTCGGCGCGTGTAAGACGGCGATAAGCAACGACATGATGGGTCCCTACGACGTCGAAGCCGCTGCAGACGCGCTGTTGAACGCCGTCTCCGGATAGTCGGGCCGATAACTACACTTTTTATTACGCAGGAGCGAAATCACTATAGCTATGGGTACGCACGAAACCACAGAGGCGACGACGCAGTCGTCCGAGGAAGTCGACTGGGAGACGAAGCTCAGATACTTCCTCAACAGCGACTTCGTCCGGTCCTCGCCGTTCTGGGGCATCCCATTCGTCATCATGGGCATCGCCGTCTACGGCGGGATGGGGTTCAACCTCGCCATCTCGCTGACTGACGCCCGGGGGCTGACGCCGCCGGACTACACCAACCTCGACCTCGAGATGTACGGACAGGTACTGGGCAACGAGGCGTTCCTCACCGCGGCACAGAACAACCTCGTCTTGCTCGTGGTCTTTACCACCATCTGTCTGTTCCTCGGACTGTTCCTCGCCATCCTGCTGGACCAGGGCATCCGCTACGACAATACGGTACAGACAATCTATCTGCTACCGATGAGCCTCTCGTTCGTCATCACGGCACAGATGTGGCTCTGGATGTTCAACACCAACAACGGGCTGTTGAACATCATCGTGACGACGCTCGGGTTCCAGCCGATACAGTGGATAGGGAACCCCTCCATCGCGTTGGGGTCGGTCATCTTCGCGCTCATCTGGCAGTTCAGCGGCTACACGATGGTCGTCTATCTCGCCGGTCTGCGTTCCCTGCCCGACGACCAGTTCGAGGCCGCCCGCGTCGACGGCGCGAGTACGATGAAGACCTACCTCCGCATCATCGTCCCGCAGATGAAAGAGGCGTCGGTCAGTGCGGCCGTCGTGTTGATGGTGTTCGCGCTGAAGGCGTTCACCTTCCTGTACTCGCTGACCGGTCGCTACCGGCCGCCGACCGGGACCGACATCCTGGCGACGCTGATGGTCCGGGAAGCGTTCAAGTTCGGGCGGTGGGCCTACTCCGCAACCATCGCCTCGTACCTCCTGTTGCTCGCGCTCGGCGTCATCGCGCCGTACCTCTACTACCAGTACAGACAGGGGAGCCTCTAACATGTCACAGTCAACACCTGATTCGACCTTCGACGTCGCATCGCTCGTCGAGGACGTGAGCCTGAAACGCATCGGCCAGTACGTACTGGTCATCGTCTTCATCGGGTTCTTCCTCTC
The DNA here is from genome assembly GCF_055632455.1 of Haloarcula sp. MBLA0138. Classification (NCBI taxonomy): domain Archaea; kingdom Methanobacteriati; phylum Methanobacteriota; class Halobacteria; order Halobacteriales; family Haloarculaceae; genus Haloarcula; species Haloarcula sp. MBLA0138. The sequence continues at coordinate 2,675,012 of NZ_CM145746.1, forward strand.
GCCGCTACAGACCGGCCTCATGACCGCGTTCAAGACAAACGAGGCCGTCGCACGGTCGATTCCGCTCGTCCCACCGTCCGCGAGCGGCTTCACGCTCGGGAACATCCGGTTCGCGCTCAACGAGCTCTCGGGCGCGTTCTTCAACTCCCTGTTCATGGCGATTCCGGCCACCATCGGGAGCGTCCTGTTCGGGAGCATGGCCGCCTACGGGCTGACGATGGTCCGCTGGCGCGGTCAGATGGCGATGTTGATACTGTTCCTCATCGGCATCTTCCTGCCGTATCAGGCCGTGCTGGTCCCGCTGGCGCGGTTCTGGAACAACATCTTCCCGCTCGCGTCCATGCTGGCACCGACGTTCGGGTCGCTGCCGTTCCTGCAGTCCTACCACGCCAACCTCGTCCCGCTGATGATAACCCACATCGCCTACGGGATTCCCATCTGTACGATTCTGTTCCGGTCGTACTACCAGAGTCTCCCCAACTCGCTGGTCGAGGCGGCGAAGATAGACGGCGCGTCCATCTCGAAGATATACCGTCGCGTGCTGCTTCCCATCTCGAAGCCGATGTTCGGCGTCGTCTTCATCTACCAGTTCACCCAGATATACAACGAGTTCCTGTTCGCGTTCACGCTCATCACTGGCTCGGACACGCCCGAGGCCGTCGTGACGCTCATCCTCCCCGCCGTCGGGGCGTCGACCTCCGGCGTCGACTTCGGGATTCGGATGTCCGCGTCGTTCCTCGCGGCCATTCCGACCCTGCTCATCTACGTCGCCTTCGCCGAGCAGTTCGCCAAGGGTCTGCAGACGGAGGGAGGTGCCTGAGATGGGCGAGATAACTATCAACAAACTGACCAAGCGGTTCGGCGACACCACCGCCGTCGACGACCTCTCGGTGGAGATAGCCGACGGCGAGTTCCTCGTGCTGGTCGGCCCCTCGGGCTGTGGGAAGTCCACCACCCTGCGCTGTCTGGCGGGGCTGGAGACGCCCACCTCCGGTGACATCTACATCGCCGACGACCACATGAACTACCGCGTGCCCCAGAACCGGGACATCGCCATGGTGTTCCAGGACTACGCGCTCTACCCGCACATGACTATCCGGGAGAACGTCCGGTTCGGGCTCGAAGAGGAGTCGGGCTACACCGACGCCGAGCGCGAGGAGCGCGTCGAGGAGATAGCCGCGATGCTGGGCATCGACGACCTGCTGGACCGCAAGCCCGAGGAGCTCTCGGGCGGCCAGCAACAGCGGGTCGCCTTGGGCCGCGCCATCGTCCGGGACCCCGAGGTGTTCCTGATGGACGAGCCCCTCAGCAACTTGGACGCGAAGCTCCGGGCGGAGATGCGCACGGAACTCCAACAGCTACAGGAGCAGTTCGGCGTCACGACCGTCTACGTCACCCACAACCAGACGGAGGCGATGACGATGTCCGACCGCATCGCCGTCATGAACGACGGCGAACTCCAGCAGGTGGGCCAGCCCCTCGAACTGTACCACGCGCCCGCGAACCGCTTCGTCGCGGGCTTCATCGGCGAGCCGATGATGAACTTCTTCACCGGCACCGTCGACCGCGGGACGTTCGACGGCCAGTTCATCGAGTACCCCTTCGACGCCGACATCAGCGAGGCCGTCGACGGCGTCGACGAGGTGGTGCTGGGCATCCGGCCGGAGGACATCGCCATCGAACTGGCCGACGAGCACGACGGCCCTGTCCGGGACCACGAGTTCCCGATGGAGGTGACCGTCGTCGAGCCACACGGTGACCAGAACGTCGTCCACCTGAATCATCCCGAGGACACGGCCGGGACGGAACTGCTGCACGCCCTGACCAGCGGCACCGACATCTTCCAGTCCGGGCAGTCTGTCGTCGTCACTCTCGACCCCGACGACATCCACGTCTTCGACGCCGAGAGCGGCGAGGCGCTGCACACGCGCCGACTGGCCGCGGCCACGGAGGTGACGAACGTCTAATGTCCCGCCTGATACTCGACGACGTGACGAAGGTGTTCGAGGACGGCGACGACGAGATAGTCGCGGTCGACGACATCTCCGTCGAGATTCCCGACGGCGAGTTCCTCGTGTTGGTCGGTCCCTCTGGCTGTGGGAAGTCCACTACGCTGCGGATGATAGCGGGGTTGGAAACCATCACCGACGGCGAGATAAAGCTCGACAGCGCGGTCCAGAACGACGTGCGCACGCAGGACCGCGACATCGCCATGGTGTTCCAGTCCTACGCGCTGTACCCGCACAAGACCGCCCGCGGGAACATGTCCTTCGGGCTGGAGGAGGCCACCGACCTCTCGGACGCCGAAATCGACGAGCGGGTCACCGAAGCCGCGTCGATGATGGGCATCGAGGACCTGCTCGACCGGCTCCCTGGCGAACTCTCGGGCGGCCAGCAACAGCGGGTGGCGCTGGGACGGGCCATCGTCCGGGACCCGGAAGTGTTCCTGATGGACGAGCCGCTGTCGAATCTGGACGCGAAACTCCGGGCGGAGATGCGCACGGAACTCCAACAGCTACAGGAGCAACTCGGCGTCACGACCGTCTACGTCACGCACGACCAGACGGAGGCGATGACGATGTCCGACCGCATCGCCGTCATGAACGACGGCCAGCTCCAGCAGGTCGGCCGCCCCCTCGAACTGTACCACGAGCCGACGAACCTCTTCGTCGCCCAGTTCATCGGCGAGCCGTCGATGAACTTCCTTACCGGCGAGCGCGAGGGGTCGTCGTTCGTCACCGACCGCATCGAGTACCCCTTCCCGCGGGACATCGCAGACGCCGTCGGCGACGCGACGGACCTCGTCCTCGGCGTCCGCCCGGAGGACATCGAAGTCGGCGAGTCCGGCGACGACGCCGCCCACGAGTTCGAGATGACCGCCACCGTCGTCGAGCCGATGGGCAACCAGAACGTCGTCCACTTGGAGTTCCCCGGCGAGACCGAGGGGACCGAAGACCTCGTGGCGACGACCGAGGGGATGGAGCAGGTCGACGCCGGCGAGACCGTGACGGTCCACATCCCGCCCGAGACGGTCCACGTCTTCGACGCGGGGACCGGTCAGGCGCTCCACAACCGCCAACTGGAGTTCGTCGAGCAGGAACTCCGGCTGTAGCCGCCACGACCCACCCGCTACGACCTCACCCGAAACTACCTCACGTACCGCTTTTCGAGCCGTCACACGTCGAAAACGTCACGAAGAGAGCGCCGCGGTCGACGCGCTCCGAACGCGCGGCGCTCAGAACGCGCTGTCGGCGAACCCGCCGTCGACGGTGAGCACTTCGCCCGTGACGAACGACGCGGCGTCGCTGGCGAGGAAGACGGCCGCGCCGACGATCTCCTCGCGGTCGGCCACTCGCCCCAGCGGCGTCCGCTCGTCGATGCTCGCTCGTTTCTCGGTGCCCTCGGCGTACGTGTCGGCGTTCTGTGGCGTGATGACGAACCCCGGCGCTATCGCGTTGACGCGCACCCCGGGGGCCAACTCCTTGGCCGACGCGCGCGTGAACGACTCGACGCCGCCTTTCGCCGCCGCGTAGGCCGGCAGGTCGGCCATCGCCAACCGCGCCGCCAGCGACGAGATGTTGACGACCGCGCCCTCGCCGTCCATCCCGGGGACCAGCGCCTGCGTCACCCGGCGGACGCCGTCCAGCGCCACGTCGGTGACGAAATCCCAGTCCTCGTCGCCGATGTCCAGCACCGACTCCCGGGAGATAGCGCCCTGCGAGGCGACGACGGTGTCGATACCGCCCAGCTCGGCCTCGGCGGTCTCCCGGAGGTCGTCGAGCGTCTCGCGTTCGGTCACGTCGCAGGTCACCCGGGCGGTGTCGACGCCGTAGCTCTCGATGGCGTCGGCCGTCTCGGCGACGGCGTCCTCGCTGCGACTGGTCGCTATCACGTCGGCCCCCTCGGCCGCGAACCCCAACGCGATGGCCTGTCCGATGCCGCTGGTCCCGCCGACGACGACCGCGCGCTTGCCGTCGAGCGAGACTGGCGTGTGGTCGTAGGAATCCATAGCCGTGGTGTCGACGCGGCCGTATTTCACCTTTGCGGACGGCGGCCCCGGAACCACAGAACTATTAGCCTCGGTCGATTTGATGAGAGTATGCGAGGCCTAGCAAAAGTGCGCCGTAGCCACGGCGCAATGGAGTTCGTCGACCGGAGTCGCCCGGAGCCAGCGCCCGACGAGGCACTCGTCGAAGTCGACTACGCGGGGCTCTGTGGCAGCGACGCCGGCATCTACGAGTTCGAATCCGCCTTCGAGCGGATGGAACTCCCGACGGTAATCGGACACGAGTACGCCGGCCGGGTCGTCGAGGTCGGCGACGCAGTGTCGAAGTTCGATGTCGGCGACCGCGTCGTCGAGCGTCCCATCCGGGGCTGTGGCGACTGCTACCAGTGCGAGGTCGGCGAATCGAACGTCTGTCAGGACGCCGTCATCACCGGCGTCGACCACGACGGGGCCTACGAGCAGTTCGTCGCCGTCCCCGAGCGCGCGCTGCACCCGGTGCCCGACTCGGTGCCCCAGCAGCACGCCGCCGTGGTCGAGCCGACGAGCATCGGTGCCCGGGCGGTCATCGAGAACTCCCGGGTGACCGCGGGCGACCGCGTCCTCGTCGAAGGGCCGGGCCCCATCGGCCTCCTGACTGCCCAAATCGCCCGCTCGCAGGGTGCCACCGTCGTCGTCTCCGGCGTCGGGCAGGACGCCACCTACCGCCTGCCGCTGGCCGAGGAACTGGGCTTCGAGACGCTCAACATCGCCGAGGACGACGCGGCCGCCCGCCGCGAGTCGCTCACCGACGGCATCGGCTACGACGTGGTCTTCGACACGACCGGCCACCCCTCGGGGCTCCCCTCCGCCGTTGACGAGGTCCGGAAGGGCGGCCAGATAGTCCTCGTCGGCCAGACCGGCGAGACGACCATGCCCTACTCGCCGCTGGTCCGCTCGGAGATAGACCTCCAGTGTTCCTACGCGTCGATGTACGAGGACTTCGAGCGCTCGCTGCGCCTGATAGACCGCGGCGCGGTCGACTGCGAGACGTTCGTCGACGACCGCTTCTCGCTGCTGGAGGCCGACGAGGCCTTCGAGGCGTTCGTCGACGGCGAGACCTGCAAGCCCGTCTTCGACGTCTCGGAACTCTACGCGTAGGGTCCGCCCTTTCCGCGACCGCCCGGAGCGGCCCTTTCCGAAGCTTTTAGCCCGACCCGCCGGTATCGACGGTCGATGCGAGATTGGCTCGACAGCTACGACGAGCGGGACTGGCAGACCACCACGGAGGGGACCGTCCGCCTCGCCCTGCTGGGGCTGGGCTGGTGGACGATAGACGAGGCGCTGCCGGCGATAGCCGAGGCCGACCGCTGTACGGCGACCACGCTCGTCAGCTCCTCGACGGAGAAAGCCGAGCGATTGGCCGACGAGAACGGCGTCGAGAACGGCATCAGCTACGAGGAGTTCCACGACGGGGCCGCCGCCGACGACTACGACGCGGTGTACATCGGGACGCCCAACGCCTACCATCTGGAGTACGTCGAGACCGCGGCCGACCTCGGCAAGGCGGTCCTCTGTGAGAAGCCCATGGAGGCGACCGTCGAGCGCGCCGAGGGGATGGTCGAGGCCTGCGAGCGGGCGGACGTGCCCCTGATGATAGCCTACCGGATGCACACCGACCCGACCGTCCGGCGGGCGCGGGACCTGCTCGACGAGGGGTTCATCGGCGAGCCAGTGTCGGTCTACGGCAACAACAGCCAGTCGCTCCTGTCGATGATTCCCGACGACGACCAGTGGCGGTTAGACCCCGATGTCTCGGGCTACGGCACCTCCGTGATGGACTTGGGTATCTACTCGCTGAACACCGCCCGGTTCCTGCTGGACCGGGACCCGGTCGCGGTGCAGTCGCGGATGAGCAGCCACCACGAGGCGTTCGCGGACGTGCCCGACGAGCGCTCGGGGTCGCTGCTGGCGCTGGAAGGCGGCGTGAAGATGGTCACGACGACCAGCCAGAACGCCCAGACCGACACCCAACTCAAGATAACCGGGACCGAGGGCCAGATAGACCTGCGCCCGGCGTTTCACGGCACGTGTCGGCTCCACCTCTCGCGGGGCGAGCGCTCGGTGACCGTCGAGGACGCGGCGGTCGACGCCCAGCGGGAGATGCGCGAGGAGTTCGACTACTTCGCCGACCGCGTGCTCACCGGCGGGGACATCGTCGCCGACGGCCGCCACGGCCTGCAGGACATGCGGCTCATCCGCGCGGTCCACGAGGCCGCCGAGACCGGCGACGTGGTCATGCTCGACTGACGGCAACCGTTTTGTAGGCGTGTCACGATGATGTGGGTATGCCCACGCCAGCCCGGAACCCACTCCAGTCGGTTGCAACGACCTTCGAGATACTCAACGCCTTGAAGGCGCTGGACGGGGCCGGCGTGACGGAGCTGGCACAACACCTCGACGTCCCCAAGAGCACCGTCCACAACTACCTCAGCACGCTCGAACAGGAGGAGTACGTGGTCAGGGACGACACCGAGTACCGCGTCGGACTCCGCTTTCTCGAACTCGGCGCGTACGCGCGCCACGTCCAACAGCTGTTCGAGATAGCCAAGCCCGAGGTCGACCGCCTCGCCGACGAGACGGGCGAACTCGCCAACCTGCTCGTCGAGGAACACGGCCGCGGGACGTATCTCTACCGCGCCCACGGCGACCAAGCGGTCCGCGTGAAGGCCCACGTCGGGACCCGGGTCCCGCTGCACACGACGGCGCTGGGGAAGGCCATTCTCGCCTTTCTCCCGCCCGAGGAGGTCGACGAGATAGTCGACCGCCACGGGCTGGACGCGCCGACCGACCGCTCTATCGGCACCCGGAGCGAACTCGACGACGCGCTCGCCGACATCCGCGAGCGCGGCGTCGCCTTCGACGACGAGGAGCGCATCGACGGCCTGCGCTGTGTCGCCGCGCCGGTCAGGGACGACGGCGACGAGGTCATCGGTGCCATCAGCGCCTCCGGGCCGACCAACCGGCTCCGCGGCGAGCGCTTCCGCGAGGAACTCGCCGGGAAGGTGCTGGAGGTCGCCAACGTCATCGAACTCAACGTCACCTACTCCTAGCGGACGGCAACACTTATGGCCGTCTCGGCCGGCCTTGGGGTATGCGCTTTGGCGTCCTCAGTACGGCTGACATCGGTATTGACTCGGTCATCCCCGGCATCCAGCACAGCGACCACGAGGTGGCGGCCATCGCCTCCCGGGACGGGGACCGAGCGGCGGCGGTCGCCGAGCAGTTGGGCATCCCCGAGAGCTACGAGGGATACGACGCGCTGCTGGCCGACGACTCGCTCGACGCCGTCTACATCCCGCTGCCCAACGGCCACCACGCCGAGTGGGTCCGGGCGGCCGCCGACGCCGGCCTCCACGTCGTCTGCGAGAAGCCCCTGACCGCGAGTGCGGCCGAGACCGCGGCGGTCTTCGACTACTGCGAGGAGCGCGGCGTCACCCTCATGGAGGGGTTCATGTACCGCTACCACCCGCTGACAGAGCGCGCCGTCGAGGTCGTCGAGGAGGAACTGGGCGAGGTCCGGAACGTCACGTCGACGTTCACCTTCCGGATGCCCGACGGCGCGACCGACATCCGCCTCGACCCGGCCCTCGACGGCGGCAGCGTGATGGACGTGGGCTGTTACGCCGTCAGCGCCGCGCGCCTGTTCCTCGGCGACCCCGAGCGGGTGTACGCGACGACGACGGACCGCCGCGACTGCGGCGTCGAGACGGAGATGGCGTGTGTCATGGAGTACGGTGACGGCGCGAGCGCCCGCCTCCAGTCGGGCTTCGAGACGCCGCTGACCCAGTACTACCGCGTCGAGACGACCGACGGCTGGCTCCGCGCGGAGCCGACTTTCGACGTGGGCGTCGACAACGCGACGGAACTGACCTACGGCGTCGGCGAGCGCGAGGTGACCGAGCGCTTCGAACCCGCCGACCACTACCGCCGCGAAATCGAACACTTCGCGGACTGCGTCGCCGCCGGCGAGACGCCCCGCGTCGACCGCGAGGAGAGCGTCGCGGTCATGCAAACCATCGACGCCATCTACGAGAGCGCCGAGGCCGGGCGGCCGGTCGAGCTCGACTGACAGCGGCTCGCAGCGTCAGTCGTCTTTCTGTGGCGAGATTGCGGCAACTGTTTTTAGAAGTAGTGAATATGGTCTTGTAATGGTAGCGCACCTATACAAAACTCTGATTCTGTGTCCATATCTTCGAACTCTGATGGAAAGCGATTCACTCTTCGAACTCTCCCCAAATACGCGTCTATACCCTCTGAGATACCTCTTGAATGCGGGGGATTGGGGAAGGGAACGCTCGAAAAACAGCTCTACTTTACCTCGGCCAACTCGCGGCCGCTAACCGACGGCGGCCGGCCCGGGCGACGCCGTCACGTCGCCGGTGTGTGCCGCCGCGGCGCGCGCTCCCCGTCGGTCAGGGGTCGGGGTCGAACACTTCGGGGTTGGCCTGCCCCTCGCGGTTGATGATCGCCAGCATCCCCTTGCGGGTGACCCGCGAGAGCGCGTGGTCGACCAGCTTGATGGGACCGGGCACCTCGGCGTGCAGGGTCGCCACCGCACAGGAGCCGGGTTTGACCGGCGTCGTCTGGACGTACTTGTTGGCCGGGCCGGCCAGCGCCCCCTGCTGGTACACCTCGTCCCAGACGCTTCCGATGGGGTGGAAGCTGGAGTCGAGGTTGGGGCCGCCGGTCACGAAGAACACCCTCGCGGTGTCGCCGACCTGTATGCTGGGCGAGCCGTACCGGTCGGGCGTGATGGCGTACTTCTCGCCGTTCATCAGCACGTAGGTCGGGTCCTCGGCCGCCATCGACTCCATGTCGAAGTCGTGGTGGCCCTCCTCGCCGGCCTCGCCGGTCGTGTACAGTTCGTGCTGGCCGAAGTAGAACTCGTGGTCGACTTCGGGCAGCCCCTCCTTCGGCTCCACCACTATCATCCCGAACATCCCCGAGGAGATGTGCATGTCCATGTTCGGGACCGCACAGTGGTAGATGAACGCGCCGGGGTACGTGGCCTTGAACCGGAAGGTCTCGGTCTCACCGGGCGCGACCATCGACGCCTCCGCGCCGCCGCCGGTGCCCCGCACGGCGTGGAGGTCGACGTTGTGAGGCATCGAGTTGCTGGAATCGCTGGTGACGGTCAACTCGACGGTGTCGCCCTGCCGCACCCGAATCATCGGGCCGGGGACCTGCCCGTCGAAGGTCATGTACGTGTAGGTGACGCCGGGTTCGACCTCCGCGACCTGCTCTTTGGTCGTCAGCTCCCGGCTGACCGTCGTCGGGGACGAGCGGGAGATGGGGTCGGGAACGTCGGTCGGGTCGGCGGCGATACGGTCGGTGTCGAGCTGTTGTGCGGCGTTCATCGCTGGTTCCTGTGGGGTGGTCCGTTCGGATGCCTGTTCAGTCGGCGTGCCCGGAGCCTCGGCGCAGCCGGCCAGCGCCGCCGAGCCGACACCGAGAGCCTGTAACACGCGCCGTCTGGTCGCCGTCGGGATGGATGACATCGCGGTGGCCTCCTACAGGTGCAACTCTGCGTTGGGAACACATATACCGGAATGCGGCTGTTCAGGCCGTGAGAAGCGTTCTCGGCGGCTGAAAGCGGTGGCGAAGGCGTTCGCTCGCCCGTTTAATAGTGTACGGGAAACCGCCGGCCCGCGCCGCCCGCCGGGTCAGCGTGGTGTACGGTTTCGCGGTCGCTCCGCGGGATTGCGCGACGCCGGTGGGACCGAACGGCCCCACCGCGGCTCAGAACGGGGGTTCGTAGTCTTCGTACTCGTTCATCTCCTCCATGTCCTCGGTCTTCGAGGGCATGACGGCCGCGCGCGGGCCGCCGGTGCGGACGACTTCGACCTCGTCGACCCCGTCGATGTCATCCGGAAGCTGGTGTTCGATGGCGTTCATGGTCATCGGCGCGATGCCACAGCCCGAGCAGGCCCCGCCGATAGCGACGGTGACGGTGCCGGCCGCTTCGTCCACGTCCCGCACCTCGAAGTTGCCGCCGTGGTCCTGAATCTGGGGGACGTTGTTGCTGAGGTAGCTACGCGTCTGCCGTTCGAGTCCTTCGGCGCTCATACAGGTACGCCTACGTCCCAACATGTAATATAATTAATCGATTAGGGATGCCTAGAGACACTTTCGAGCGACCTAAACGAGTCTCGGACCACCGGCCATCGGGCGGCCGCGGCGCGCACACGAGGACCCCGTCGTGGCCCGTTCTCCCGACGGTACTGTAGTGGTATATAGTTCTACCCACGGTCTATCGGCGTACCGACCCGTCATAGCCGCCTATACCCCTATTATAAACGAGTTTAATAGTTCGACAACCCGTCTCTGGTGATGACACGCGACGAAGCGCGGCTGTCAGACCGGGTATCGCGCCGGAAGTTCATCGCGACGACGGGTGCCACCAGCATCGCGGCCATCGCCGGCTGTTCCAGCGGCGACGGCGGCAGCGGCACCGAGGGCGACAGCGGTTCCGACGGCTCCGCGGACACCGAGTCCGTCGAGACCGAGGAGAGCACGGACTCGGGCAGCAGCTCCGGCGGTACCGGCCCGCTGGAAGCCGGCGGGTCCTCGACGGTCTACCCCGTCGCGAACACGGCCGCGTCCTACTGGAACGCCAACCGCCCGGCCAGCGACACCGAGTACTGGCCCCACGGCGAGTACGGCATCGACACGGACATGGCTCTCGCCAACTACTGGGCGGGCCTCTACGGCTTCGAGGCCGGCTCGGACGGCGAACCGCCGTTCACCGTCTCCGTCGCGCTGTCCCACTCCGGGACCGGCGTCGAGAAGGTCCGGGACGGCCAACTCGACCTCGGGAACTCCTCGGGGAACGTCGAGAACGAACTCCCCGACCGGGACTCCTACGAGAGCTTCGTCGACCACGTCGTCGCCGTCGACGGCCAGCCGCTGGTCGTCTCGCAGGAGATCGCCGACGCCGGCGTCGAGCAGATAACCGGCCAGCAGCTGAAAGACCTCTACAAGGGTCGCATCACCAACTGGACCGAACTCGGCGGCCCGGACCGCGAGATTCAGGTGCTGGGCCGTGTGAAAGGCTCCGGGACCCGGACCTCTTTCGTCTCCAACGTCTTCGGCAACCCCGAGGAGGACACCAGCGTCGCCAACCGCTACGGTCAGAACCAGCGCCTCGCACAGGCCATCGCGCAGGCCGACAACGCCATCAGTTACCTCGCGCTGGCGTTCATCAACACGGGCGGTCTCGCCCCCATCGCGCTGGAGTGGGAAGGGACGACCTACGCGTATCAGGACGACCAGAACGGGCTCGACTCCCGAGACTACCCGCTCTCGCGCGACCTCCACATGTACACGTGGGAGGGCACCTCGATGAAGGAAGCGGCCTTCATCAACATGGTCCTCTCGGAGTTCGGGCAGGACACCTTCGTCGCCCCGAACAACTACTTCACGCTGGGCGAGCGCCGCCTCGAAGAGGAGCGCAACAAGCTCCCCGACCAGGCCTGAGGTAGCCGGTCCCGGCTGACCCGTCGCCCTCGCATCACAACGGAGTTTTCAGACACCCAATGCTCGACGAAGTCACAGTAACTGCACGAAAGACGATACTCGGGGGGAACCCGGCCGACGGCTCGGTGCTCGCCGTCGCCGCGACCGCGGGCACGCTCGTCGCGACGGTGCTCGTGTTCCTGTTCGCGCCAGCGTTCACGCTGCCGATGCTGGTCGCGTTCCTGCTCGCGACGGGGCTCGGCTGGACGACCTATCAGGCCGAAGTCGCGCGGTTCCTCACGCTCGTCGCCACGGTACTGACCGTCCTCACGGTGACGTTTATCACGTTCTTCCTGTTCGTGAGCGCACTACCGGCCGTCTTCGAACACGGTGCCGGTCTGCTGTTGCTTCCCACTCAGAACGGGGAGCCGCGGTGGTTCTTCTTCCTCGAATCGGTCCTGCCCGCCGGGGAAACGTTCTGGAACCCCCTCAGCGGGGCGTACTCGCTGATTCCCTCCATCTGGGCGACGGTCGTCGTCACCCTCATCGCGGGCGCTATCGCCGGTCCGCTGGGCCTGTTCGGTGCGCTGTTCGTCGCCGAGGTCGCCAGCGACGGCCTGCGGGAGGTCATCAAGCCCGGCATCGAGGTGCTCGCGGGCATCCCCTCTATCGTCTACGGCTTCATCGGCTTTCAGGTGCTCAACGGGTTCGTCCAGACCTCCTTCCTCGACGACGGGGCCAGCTTCCTCATCGCCGGCGTCGTCGTCGGCGTGATGGCGCTGCCGACGGTCGTCTCCGTCGGCGAGGATGCCCTCTCCAGCGTCCCCGACTCGATGGGTGACGGCTCCGTCGCCATGGGGGCGACGAAGTGGCAGACGATGAAGAGCATCTCCATCCCCGCCGCCTTCTCGGGCATCTCCGCCGCGGTCATCCTCGGGCTGGGTCGGGCCATCGGCGAGACGATGGCCGTCGCCGCAATCATGGCTGCCGGCGTCGGCTTCGCCGACCCGCTGTTCGACGTCTTCGACGCCAGCGCGACCCTGACCAGCCTCATCGCGGTCAACTACGGGAGCGCGTCCGAGAGCACCATCGACGTGCTGTTTGTCGCCGGCGTCCTGCTGTTCACCATCGTCGCCGGCATGAGCGTCGTCTCGCAGTTCATCGAGCGCCGCATGAAAGCGAAGCTACGGGGGCACGCATGAGCGAGGCCTACGCCGGCGAGACCGACGGCGCGCTCGTCAGCGCGGAGTCGGGTCCGTACGACCGCGGCCTCGACACCGCCATCGCCCTGAGCGTCCTCGGGTTCGCCCTCGGACTGCTGGCCCTCGTCGACTTCGTCCCGCTCGCGGCCAGCGGTGACGCGCTCGGGGGCTTTCTCGTCGCGTTGCTGGCCGTGGTCGTCGGCGGCGTCGGCCTCGTCGGTGTCGCCTCGTGGGCCAACGTCGTCCCCGTCCGGTCCCAGCGGGTCCGGGGCATCGCGCTCGGCCTCGTCGTCGGGGCGCTCGGGCTGACCGTCGCCGCCTACGTACTGCCGGTCCGGCTGGCGACGCTACTCGGGCTCCTGTTGCTGTTCGACGCCGCCGCCGTCGCCGCCGCCGGCGTCGTTTCGCGCCTCGGCCTCGTGGATACGGAACCGGACGCGAGCGCCGGGCTGCTGGCCGGCGCGGCCTTCGCCACCGTCGGTCTCGCCATCGGCGGGGCCGTTGGCGGCTCGCTGGTCGGGTTCGACTCGCTGCTGTGGCTGGCCGTGGCGCTGGCCGCCGGCCTCGGGATGCTGGCCGTGACCGTCCTCCCGCGCGAGGACGTGGGGTCGACGGTGCCGGCGGCGCTGGCCGTCGGCGTCCTCGGCGCGACCATCGCCACGGCGGTCGTCGGCGTCGGCTGGCAGTGGAACCCCCAGTCGCTGTCGGGCGGATTCACCGGCGGCGCGGTCATCCCGCTGTTCGTCCTCGTCGGCACGCTGCTGTCGGCGTGGTCGGCGGCGAAGTGCCGCGCCGGTTTCGGCGCTCGCGGCCGCGAGTACGGCGCTTTCCTCGTCATCAACCTCAACGCCCTCCTGATGGTCGCGGTGATGGCGACTATCGTCGTCTTCGTCACCGTGAAAGGCGTCGCATACGCGCTCCACGGGCTCTCTATCGGCGCGCTGTCGGCGCTCGTCCTCGTCTCGCCGCTGGTCGCGCTCGCGGTCGCCGTCGCTCGGCGACCGGCCGGCACGGCGGAGTGGCACTCGGGGGCGCGGCTCCTGTTCCGGGTCCTCCCGCTGGCGGCCGCCGGCGGCGTCGTCGCCCTGCTGGGCTTCGTGTTGGTGACGGGCGAGGCGCTCCGGTACCCGTTCCAGTACAGCGTCCAGATAAACCGCGAGCTCCGGCCCCTCGATACGGCGCTGTCCGTGACGCCCGACCCGACCGTCGGCTCGCTCCTGCTCGCCGCGCCGATGCTCCTGTTGGCCGTCACCGCCTTCCGGCGGTACGGGTCGCTCCGGAACGTCGGGACGCGGTTCGAGCGCGTCGAGCGGGTCCGCGAGGCGGTCCCCCTCGGCGTCCTCGCGATGCTCGTCCTCACGGGGCTGTTCGCTGTCCTCGGCCCGTCGCCGCTGGGACTCCCGGCTGGTGCGCTCGTCGGGACGGCGGTCGTCGCCGTCGGCGCGCTCGCCGCCGGCGCGCTCGCGGTCGCGCCCCTCGCCGCCGTCGCGGCCGCCGACGGCACGCTCGCCGAGCGGGCACAGGACAGCGCGACGGTCGTCACCGTCGGTGTCTTCGGCGGGCTGGCGCTGCTCGCCGCCGTCCTCGTCCTCCAGCCGGTCGCGGGGGTCGCGCCGAGTGTCGGCCCGGTCAACGTCGTCCCCGCGGTCGGGACGCTGGGCGCGCTCGCCTCGCTGGCGCTGGCCCTGCTGGCGGTGCAGGCCGGCCGGACGACCGCGGAGACGCTGACCGAGCGGCTGGTCGCCGAGGAGCGCCGCCTCGCAGCGGTCGCCGCGACGGGCTACGCCGCGCTGGTCGGCCTCCACGTCGCGGCCACCGGCGTCCCGTACACGGTGCTTGGCGTCTCGGTCGCCAACGAGGGGTCGCTCTCGTTCCCCGTGGCGATGCAGGCGTACATCCCGCTGGGACAGGAGCCCGGGGGCATCTTCCCGGCCATCGTCGGCACCGTCTGGCTGGTCGTCGGCGCGACCTTGTTCGCGGTGCCACTGGGCGTCGGCGCGGCGGTCTTCCTCACCGAGTACGCCGAGCAGGGGCCGTTCACCGCGGTCGTCGAGATAGCCACGAACGCGCTCTGGAGCACGCCCAGCATCGTCTTCGGGCTGTTCGGGGCCGCGTTCCTCATCCCGCGGCTCGGCGGCGACGAGTCGCTGCTCGCGGGGATGCTCGTCCTCGGGTTCATGTTGCTCCCGCTGGTGCTCATCACCTCCCGGGAGTCGGTCAAGGCCGTCCCCGACGAGTACCGCGACGCGAGCGCGGCGCTGGGCGTCTCCCAGTGGGAGACCGTCAAGAGCGTCGTCCTCCCGGCGTCGATGCCCGGCGTCATCACCGGCGTCATCCTCGGCGTCGGCCGCATCGCCGGCGAGACGGCCCCGCTCATCCTCGTGTTGGGCTCGACGCTGAACGCGACCGAATCGGTGAACGTCCTGCAGGGGTTCCGGTTCGTCGCTCGCCCGCCGTTCGTCGTCAACGACCAGTTGCTGACCGCCTCCGCGTCGCTGCCGACGCAGGTGTGGGCGGTCATCGCGGCGGGGGTCTCCGGGTCCCCGTCGATGGGGTGGGCGACCGCCTTCGTCCTGCTGATGGTGGTGCTGACGTTCTACGCCGTCGGCATCACCGCGCGGACCTACTTCCGGAGGAAGCTGAACTATGAGTGAGACCACACAGACCGACAGCGGTACCGCCGCCGGCGTCACGACCGCCGGCGAGAGCGACGAACGCGTCCGCGAGGAGTGGACCGACTACCAGTTCCGCGGCGAGCCGAAACTCGCCGTCGAGGGCCTCGACGTCTGGTACGGCGACGACCACGCGCTGAAAGACGTCTCGATGGACATCCCCGAGGAGTCGGTGACGGCGCTCGTCGGCCCCTCGGGCTGTGGGAAGTCGACCTTCCTCCGGTGTCTCAACCGGATGAACGACCGCATCAAGGCCGCCCGCATCGACGGCTCCGTCGAACTCGACGGGACCGAGGTGTACGACCCCAACGCCAACCTCGTCGAACTCCGCAAGCGGGTCGGCATGGTGTTCCAGTCGCCCAACCCCTTCCCCAAGTCCATCCGGGAGAACATCTCCTACGGCCCGCGCAAGCACGGCGACATCGAGAAGGGGCTGCTCGCCCGCCTGTTCGGCCGCGACGACACCGAGGCCGAAGCCGAGCTCGTCGAGGAGTCGCTGCGGAAGGCCGCCCTCTGGGACGAGGTGAAAGACCGCCTCGACGACAACGCTCTCGGCCTCTCGGGGGGCCAGCAACAGCGGCTGTGTATCGCCCGCTGTCTCGCCGTCGGCCCCGACGTCATCCTGATGGACGAACCGGCTTCGGCGCTGGACCCCATCGCCACCTCGAAGATAGAGGACCTCGTCGAGGAACTGGCCGAGGAGTACACGGTGGTCATCGTCACCCACAACATGCAACAGGCCGCCCGCATCTCGGACCAGACCGCCGTCTTCCTCACCGGCGGCGAACTCGTCGAGTACGACGACACGGACAAGATATTCGAGAACCCCGAGAGCCAGCGCGTCGAGGACTACATCACCGGCAAGTTCGGCTGAGGATGACCCGCGAGACCTACCAGCAGTCGCTCTCGGACCTCCGGGCCGACGTGGTCGAGATGGGTGCGACCGTCGTCGGCCGCGTCGAGACCGGACTCGACGCGCTCGAAACCGGCGACGAGGCGCTGGCTCGGGAGGTCGTGGACGGCGACGCCCCGATAAACGAGACGTACCTCGAACTGGAGAGCCAGTGTATCGACCTCTTCGCCCTCCAGCAGCCCGTCGCCAGCGACCTGCGCTTCCTCGCGGCCTCGTTCAAGATACTCACCGACATCGAGCGGGTCGGCGACCTCGCCACGAACCTCGGGGGGTACGCGCTCGCGGCCGACCCCGAGCGCACGCCCGACGTCGCCATCGACGACATCGGCCGCGACGCCGTAGCGCTGCTCGAACGGAGCCTCGCGGCCTACGAGAGCGGCGACGCCGACGCCTGCCGGACCATCGCCGCGGCCGACGACGACATCGACGCACTGTGCCAGCGCGCCAGCCAGCGGGTCGTCCGCGACCTCGTCGAGCGCGAGGCCGGGGCGGACCTCTGGGCCGTCGAGCAGTTGCTCGACGACGTCTCGCAGGTGCTGCTGACGGTCCGGGACCTCGAACGCATCGCCGACCACGCGGTGAACGTCGCCGCACGGACGCTGTACATGGTCGAGAACGACCCCGAACTCATCTACTGATGGAGACACGCAAAGTCCAGCAGGTCGGCGGCGGCACGTACACGGTCTCGCTCCCCAAGGAGTGGGCCGAGGCCGCCGACATCGACCCCGGCTCGACGGTGGAGCTCCACACGCACATCGACGGCGTCCTCGTCGTCCAAGCCCAAGCCGACGCCGCTTCGGCGCTGGGCCGGGTCGCCGTCTCGGTCCCCCACGACGACCCGGCGTGTATCGAACGGGCGCTGCGGGCGGGCTACGCCGCCGGCGCGACGGAGATACGGCTCTCGACGACGGCCCCGGTCACCGCCCAGCAGGAGCGGGCCGTCGAGCGGGTCGCCCGGAACCTCTCGGGGCTGACCGTCACCGAGACCGGCGAGCGGGAACTCGTCGTCCGGGTCCTGCTCGACCCCGGCGAGGTGTCGGTGACTCAGTCGGTCCGCCAGCTCCGCTTCGTCGCGCTGTCGGCTCACCGCGACGCGATTGCGGCACTGACCGGCCCCGCGACCGTCGAGAACCCCGGCGACCGCGACGCACAGGCCGACCGCCTGTACGCCATGGTCGACCGCTACTTCCAGCGCGCCATCGCGCGCCTCGACGAGGTCGACGCGCTCGGGCTCACCCGCCCGCGACTGTTCGCGCTGTGGACGACCGCGCGCGAACTCGAACGGGTCGCAGACCACGCCGAGCGGGTCGCCCGCGTCGCCGCCGAACTGGAGACGCCGGTCGACGACGCCGTGGCGACCCCGCTGTCGGACCTCGGCGAGCAGGCCCGCGCCGTCGTCGAGGACGGCGTCCGGTCGGTGCTCGACGACGCCGGCCCGGGGCCGGCCCGGACCGCGCTCCACGCCCGCGACGAGGTCCGCGACGCCGCGACCGCCGTCGACAGGCGGTTGTTCGAGGCCGACGACGCCCCCTACCGGCTCACCCGCGTCGTCGACAGCCTCGCCCGAACCGCCGAACACGGCGGCAACGTCGCGGAGTTCGGTCTCCGGACCGCGGTCCGGGACGGCGGGCTGGCCGACGGGACCGACGCGGCGACGGCCGACCCGAGCGACTGACCCAAGCACGGACGATTTATACCCTCGCTCGCGTACCGGCCGACAATGACCGTCCGACACGACGGGCTCACCGTCGAGTGGCTCGGCTACGCCACCATCCGCCTCGCCGGCGCGGACACCGTCGTCTACATGGACCCCGGCCGTTACGGCGTCCTGACCGGCGAGTGGGAGCCCTACGACGAGGACGCCGGCCACCCGCCGTCGCGGGAGTACGACGCCCGGGACGGCGACGTGGTCTGTGTGACTCACGTCCACCACTACGACCCGGCGGCGATAGAGCGCGTCGCGGCCCCGGACGCGACGGTCGTGGCCTTCGAAGGCATCGAGGGACGCGACCGCGAGCGCGACCTCCGACCCCTCGCCGACCTCCCCTACGAGGTGGTGACCGTCGGGATGAAGGACCAAGTGACCGTCGGCGACACGCCCGTCTGGACGACGCCGGCGTACAACGAGCCCGACGGCCCCCACACCCGCCCCGACGGGACGCCGTACCATCCCGAGGGGTTCGGCTGTGGCTTCCTCGCGGCCGTCGAGGGGACCCGCTGTTACTGGCCCGGCGACACGGACGTGCTCCCGGGCCACCGGACGCTGGAGGTGTCGCTGTTCTGTCCGCCCATCGGCCAGCGGTTCACGATGGACCGGCTGGAGGCTGCCGCGCTCGCCCGCACCATCGACCCGGACCTCGTGATGCCGGTCCACTACAACACGTTCTCGACGCTCGCGGCCGATTCGCGGACCTTCGCCGCGGACGTGGCCGCCGCTGGCGTCCCGGTCGTCCTCGACGAGAACTAGCGACAGCGGTAGCCGTCTCAGTCGTCGGCCGCGCCGTCGATGCGGCGGGCGTCGGTCTCGTGTTGGACCAGCCCGCGGCCGACGCCCAGCGCCTCGTCGGTCCGATGGATGCTCTTGGCGGCGTCCGCGGTCCGCTCGGAGAGCGCCCGGACCGCGTCGATGTTCTCGGGCACCACGTCGGCCTCTTGGTGAATCGCCTGAAAGAGGTAGAGGTCCCGCCCCTCGACGGTGACCGACTCCGCCCAGATGCAGTTCTCCCAGACGTCGCCCCGGGGCCGGCCGGCGTCGCGGGTGTACTCCTTGAGTTTGCCCGCGCCGTCGATGCCCAGCCGCTCGGGGATGAGAAACAGCCGGCGCTCGTCGGCCAGCAGGTCCCGCACCTCGGCCGCGGTGGGCGCGGATTCGAGCGTGACGTTGACGCTGTGTGTGTGCATCTGCGTCGTCGGGACCTTCATCCCCATCGTGTCGATGTCGAGGTCGGGGAACACCGTCTGCACGTCCGGGCCGTGGTGGGAGGGGATTTCGACGGGGTCGGGCAGCGTGTCGTTGATGGGGCCACGGGAGGTCTGACCGGGGTCGCCGCCGCGGCGGACGAGCGTCACGCGGGCCTTCTCGACGCCGTAGGTCTCCCGCAGGGGCGAGAGCAGGCGCGACAGCCCGGTCGTGTTACACGAGACCACGCGGGCGGTGTCGGCTCCGACGGCGGCCTCGTAGTTGGCGCGGGCGTTGAAGCTCACCTCGGCCACGTCGGGGTCTTCGCCCCCTTGGAAGATGGCCGGCGTGTCGTGGTCGGCGTACATCGGGGCGTTCTCCGCGCCGACGCCGCCGGGGGTCGTGTCGACGACCACGTCGCTGACCTCGACGAGGTCGTGGACGGTCCCCTCGGTCGGCAGGCTCGCCGAGTCGAAGGGTTCGCGGCTGTCAGCGGCGTACAGGTCGTAGCCGCGGTCGTGCGCGATGGTCGCCTCGAAGTTCGGCGAGCGCTTGGCGACGCCCGCGACGGTCATGTCCGGCTGTGCGCGTACCGCGTCGGCGACGCGCTTCCCGATGGTCCCGAAGCCGTTGATGCCCACGTGGAGCATACCTACGCGTTTTCCGAGCAACAGTATATTTCTTGTGTTTATTTATTAAAGAAATTAACTCAGATAGTAGTTCTACCGACGTGCGTCAACTTCCCGCACGGCGTCGGGTTTGGAGGCGTCGGCTACCGCACCGCGAGCGGCCGGTGGCGACCGAACGACGACACCCATTCGAGCGACGCAGCGACGGGTCGCCGACCGCGCCGGGGCGGGCGAGATGAACACAGTTATCCCGGGTGACGGATAACCCGCTGGCAATGACTCACGCACACACAGTACGGGTGGTAGCATGCGCGTAGTCGCCAAGTTCGGCGGGACAAGTCTCGGCAGCGGTGACCGCATCAACCGGGCGGCCGACTCCATCGCCGCGGCGGTCCACCAGGGCCACGAGGTCGCCGTCGTCGCCTCCGCGATGGGCAACACGACCGACGAACTGCTCGACGACATCGACTACGACGCCGACGAATCCGACCGCGCCGAGATCGTCTCGATGGGCGAACGGACCTCCGTGCGGATGCTCAAGGGTGCGCTGGCCGCCCGGGGCATCGAGGCGATATTCCTCGAACCCGGCAGCGAGGACTGGCCCATCATCACCGACGAGTACGGCGAGGTCGACGTCGAGGAGACCCAGCGCCGGGCCAACGCCTTGGCGGGGCAACTCCCCCACGTCGTCCCGGTCATCACCGGCTTCCTCGCCGAGGACCGTCAGGGGAACGTGACGACGCTCGGCCGTGGCGGCTCCGATACCACGGCCGTCATGCTGGGCAGCTACATGGACGCCGACGAGGTCGTCATCGTCACCGACGTGGAAGGCGTCATGACCGGCGACCCCCGCGTCGTCGAGGGCGCGCGCAACGTCGGCGAGATCTCGGTCGACGAACTCCGCTCGCTGTCGTTCCGCGGGGCCGAGGTCGTCGCGCCGTCGGCGCTGTCGTACAAGGACGCCACGCTCGGCGTCCGCGTCGTCCACTACCAACACGGCGACCTGTTGGCCGGCGGCACCTCCATCGAGGGGGAGTTCCAGAACCTCATCGACATGCAGGAAAAGCCGGTCGCCTGCGTCACCGTCGCCGGTCGGGCCATCCGCAACAGTCCGGGCATCCTCGGCGAACTCGCCTCGGCGATCGGCGAGGCCGACATCAACATCGAGGCCAACTCCTCCGGCATGGACTCCCTGACGTTCTACGTCGAGGCGTCCGACGCCGACGAGGTCGAAGCCCTCCTCCACGACCGTATCGTCGACGACGAGACGCTCTCCTCGGTGACCGTCGAGGACGGTATCGCCGTCCTCCGCGTGACCGGGGGCGACCCGGCACAGTCGGACATGGTCAAGCGGCTGGTCGACCCGCTCTCGGAGGCCCACATCCACCTCTACGACGTCGTCACCTCCGCGACCTCCGCCTCGGTGTTCGTCCCGTGGGACGACCGCGAGCGCGCGCTCGAACTGATTCAGGGCGTCTTCTGAGCGTCAGTCGGTCAGCCGGCTGACCGTCCGGCTCACGTCGTCCAGTGTCGCCGCCTGCTGCTGGTTCGCCGCCGCGATGTGTTCGACCTCGTCGGCCACCGTGTCGGCCTGTCGGACGAGTTCGTCGAGCATACTCGACACCTCTTCGGTACTCGCCGCCTGGTCGTCGGTCGCTTCGGACACTTCGCGGATACCCTCGGCCGTCTCCCGGACCGCCTCGGCGATGCTGTCGAGCAACCGCATCGCCTCTTCGACGCGCTCGATGCCACGCTCTATCTGTTCTGTCGTCGTCGACAGGCTGTCGACGGTGTCGGCGGTGTCGTCCTCGATAGCGGCCACGAGCGCCTCTATCTCGCTGGCTCGCTCCTGTGCGTCGCCCGCGAGGGACTTCACCTCGTCGGCGACGACGGCGAACCCGGAGCCGGCCTCGCCCGCGCGGGCGGCCTCGATGGAGGCGTTCAGCGCGAGGATGTTCGTCTCGCTGGCGATGTCGTTGATGACCTCGACCACCGCGTCTATCTCGCCGACCCGCTCTTGCAGGGCGTCGACGTCGGTCGCCACCTCGTCGACGGCCGACCCCACGTCGTCCATCACCGTCATCGCCTCGTCGGCGGCCTCTTGCCCGTCCTCGGCCAGCGTCTCGGCCTGCTCGCTCGTGGCTTCGACCTCCGTCGCACTCGCCGCGACCTCCTCGACCGTCGCGCTCATGTCTGCGACTTCGCCGGCGATAGTCTCGACCCGCTCGGCCTGTTCGTCGGTCAGTTCGGCTATCTGCTGTGAGGAGTCGGCGACGTCGTCGGCGGACCGGCGGAGTTCGTCGAGGGGCGCTTCGAGGTCCTGCTCGACCTCGCGTGCCAACCGCTCCTGTTCCTCGATGGCCGCGTTGAGTTGCTCGCTGTAGGAGTGGATGTACGTGTCCGCGACGACCTGCATGTCGAGGTTGATAATCCGCAGGACGGACATGACCGTCTCGCGGAACGACTCGACTTCGGCGGCGACGACGCGTTCGATGTCGGTCCCGGCGTCCTCGCTCTCGACGACCGCCCCGCCGTCGGCCGCCGGCTCCGCGAGGCGGTCGACCAGCCGCGCCTCCAGCCGCTCGGTCAACAGCGGCAACAACAGGTCGTAGTAGACGCCGTACTGACCGATGTACTGCTTCATCGGCATGTCGAGCACGTCGTGGAGCTTCCCGATTCGGGCGCGGTTCCGGAAGTACTCCTCCCCGTACTCGCCGTCGGCAAGTGTGACGAAGTAGGCCGCCTGTGTCTGCTTGAGCGCGTCCAGCCCCTTCGGCGACCGACCCATCACTTCGGTGGTCTCCTCGTACTGCCTGAGGTTGTCGTAGAAGCGCTCGCCGATGGCCTCCGCGTGGTCCTCGAACAGATCCCTGAGCGACGCCAACCGCTGTGCGTCGGCGTCGGTGAACCCGACGAACTCCTTTCGCCACGCTATCTCGTCGGCGTCGAGCCCGATATCGTCGAGGAGCGCGTCGGCGTCGACGCGGTCGTTCAAACCGCCGTTCCCGAACATCTGTCCGTACTCCGTCATGGTCCGACAGAGGCCGTCGGATAATAATGAACCTTCTCTTGCGTTATCACTGCTGAGTCTGGCGGCGACGGAACGCTGACCGGCTCGCGGCTCCGGCTTCGAAAACCGTCCGAATCGGCCGTTACAGGCCGTCCCGGACACTCCGAGAAAGACGACGAGTCGCTTACTGGCTGTAGGCGTTCGTTATCTGGCTGATGACGTCGCTGTTGGAGGCCCCGGAGATGAACGACGACATCGCCGAGGTGACCCCGGAGTGGATTTCGGGGGCCGCGGCCAGCCCGTGGGCGACCGACGGCGGCTGTGCGTCGCTGTTCTGGAAGTCCTCGATCTGGTTGGCCGAGAACTGGTTGAACGGCTCGGTGGAGACGTCCGACCGGGGCGGAATCGAGCCCTTGCCGGGATTGAATATCTCTTGGGCCTCGGCGGTCCCGACGAAGCGACACCACAGCGTCGTCGCTTCCGGCGACGGGTTGTCGATGGGGTAGGGGAACGAGTCCATGACGAGCGAGTAACTCCCCTCAGTGCCCGGGAACGGGATGTAGTCCCAGCCGTCCTGATACGCGAAGTCGTTGACGTAGTACGTGCTGGCGGCCCAGTCACCCTGATGGATGAAGCCGGTCTCGCCGTTGATGATGCCGGTGTTGGCCTCGGTCCAGGAGATGGAGCCGGCGTCGCTGGGGTAGAACTCGCTGTACTCCCGGACGATGTCCAGCGCCTCCGCGATGGTGTCGGAGTTCGCGTCGATGTTCCCGTCGACGAACGTCGCCGAGAAGGTGTCTGGGTCGGTCAGCCCGAGGAAGACGGTCTCGACCAGCTGCGTCGTCGACCACGGGGAGTTGGTCTGGTGGGCCATCCCGGTGTAGCCGGCGTCGCTGACGGCCTGCAGGGCGTCGACGAGGTCGCCGGGCGAGGAGAGGCTCGACGGGTCGACGCCCGCGTCCTCGACGACGCTGACGTTGTAGAACACGTTGTTCAGTCGGTGGATGTTCAGCGGCACCGTCACGTAGCTCCCGGACGGCTGTGCGGCCTGCTGGGGGCCGGCAAGATAGGCGTCTTTCATGCCGTTCTGGTTCCAGACGGACTCCTCGATGTCCTCGAGCAGGTTGGCGTCCGTGTACGGGAGCAGCGCCTTCCCCGGCCAGTTCTGCCACGTGGAGGGGTGGTTGCCGTTCTGGATGCGGGTGCGGATGTTGGACTGGAGGTTCTGTCCGGCACCGCCGGCGATGAGGTTGTCGTCGAAGTCGACGAACGGGTACTGCTCGGTGAACGCGTCCATCACCGACTGGATGGCTTCGAGCCCGTCGCCCTCGCCCCACCAGTGGGCGACTTCCAGCGCGTTCGTCGTCGTCTGGGTTCCGCTGTCACCGTCGCTCCCGCCGTCGCTCCCGCCGTCGGAACCGCCGCTACCGCCGTCCGAACCGCCGTCGCCACCGCCGCCACAGCCGGCCAGCGATGCGGCCCCCGCCGCACCGGCGATTCGAAGCGCGTTCCGACGTGTCAGCCCTGTCTGCGTATCGTCGTCAGTCATGTTGTACGCCGTCGTCTATGTCCTTCCAGTATTTCAGCGTACTCCTGACACAAGCGATTGTTTCACCTACGCCGGCGGCGCAACGCCGCCGCTCCGACCACCGTGGCCGCCGCGCCGACAGCGAGCGGGAACACGGGGGCAGCCGCTCCCTCGTCCGTCCCGCTCAGCGCCTCGCCGCCGCCCCCGTCGGCGTCTGTCGCTGCTCGCGCGACGGCGCTGTCGGCCGCCGCGTCGGTGGCGCTCGCGGGCGAGTGCCAGTAGTCCGTCCCGGTCGGCGTCGCCGTCGGGTCGTCACCGACTGCTGGTGCCGTCTCGGGAACTGCGGGCGCACGGCTGGTCACGGCGGCCCGGACGTATCCGTCCACGTCCTCGCCGGCCACCGCCGAGACGGCGCTGACGAACGCCGCCAGCGTGACCGGTCGGTCCCGCTCGGAGAGCCGGACCAGCACGTCACGGAACGACTTGTTCCCGCGAGTCGCGCGGCGGATTCGCGCGTCGAGCGCGCCGACGACCCGCGCACCCTTCGCGTACTCGACGGCGGGGTCCTGCCACGCGTCGGGGCGGGTGAGGTCCGCGTCCCGGTACCGGTCGGTCGTCAGCCGCCGCCGGAAGGTCCGCTCCTCGATGTCGCCGCTACGCAGCGTCGTGACCGCGGTGAAGTACTCCGCGCTGCCCTCGTCGAGCCACTCCATCGCCGCGGTCGTCGCGTAGGTCTGTCGGGTGTGGCGGTACTCGTGGACCCAGACGTTCCGCGGCGTGGCGACGGGTTCGCGCGCGCTGACGACGACATCCGGCTCGCCGTTCTCGGGTGTGTACCCGCCCGGTGCGAGCGTCTGCGGCGCGACGAAGACGGTCACGCGGTCGTGTCGCGGCCCGACGGCGGTCTCGCGTTGCGCCCGGGCGACGGTGTCGAGTACCGCGGCTCGGTCCGGTCTGAGTTCCGCCGCCGCGGGGACGACGAGCGTGACGTGTCCCGCCCCGGTGTCGCGGGTCACCGTCTCCGCGGGACCGAGGTAGGCCACGGTCGTTCCGGCGACGCCCCGCTGGCCGTCGGCGAGCGCCAGCGTCTCGTTCCACCCCGGGTCGGCCCCGCCGCGCCAGCGCCAGCGGGCGTGGACGCTTATCTCGCGCCGCGTCAGGAGCGTCCAGTTCGCCGTGTCGGCCGTCCGCTGGCCGAACGTCGTCGTCAGCCCGACCGGCGCGAGGTATGTCAGCCGGGCGGTGTCACCGCCGGCGTCCCAGCGCCAGCGGTCGCCGGCGGGCCTGAACGGCCCGGGGTCGGTGACCGTCGCGTTCGCTGGCGGGCGAAGAGCCAGCCCGGTCACGCGCTCAGGCGCGTCGACGACGGCGGTGACCCGGACGACGCCGGTCCGCTCGGGCACCCGCTCGACCGTGTAACTCACGCTCGTCGTCGACTCCGCGGAGTCTGTCTGTGTCTCTGGCCCAGTCTGTACCGCCCCGACCGCCGGGACGCTGGCGACGACAACGAGACACAGTAGCGCGCCGAGTTTTTCCGGGAACATATATAATGGTTCCTCACGGAATCGGCCGTATACATATAGGTGGTGTAACACAAAAGGGTTGCTGGCTTGATTATCGAAGCTGATATCAACTCTACGAGGTCGGAATAAATCACTCTAGAACGAATAAACAGCGGTTCCGTGAGTATCGGGGCCGAGAACGGGACTGTGTGGCTGACACAAGCGTTTTGCGGTGTGCCGGTGTAGGAGGAGGTATGCCGGAGTGCCCGTTAGCGGAGGAATGCCCGAGTTTCACGGAGCGAATCGAGGGGATGGGGTGTACGCACTACGGGGACCGCGGGGGCGCGGAGTGGTGTAATCACTACAACCAGCCGATTTCGGAACTCAAGAGCCAACCCGTCCAACCCGGCCAAGAGGTCGTCGTCGAGGTCGACGACATCCACGAGAGCGGGGCCGGCGTCGGCCGCACCGACGACGGCTTCATCGTCATGGTCGACGGCGTCCTCCCGCCCGCTCGCGCCCGCGTCGAAATCACGAAAGTCCGCTCGAACCACGCCCGCGCCGACGAACTCGAACGTCTCGAACGCGACGACAACGACGACGCCGACGAAACCGACGACCCGGACGCCACCGCTGCCGACGAAGACGACGACAGCCAGCGACTCGGCAGCCGCGACAACTTCTGGGGCAGCTGAACGAAACCACCGACTCAGAGCCGCTCCGGCCGTTCAGCCGACGCGTTCCCGCCGGTTGCGAGCTGCCAGACGAGGACGCCGAGCGAGACGAGCGCGACGCCGGCCGTGGCGATGTAGCCCCGGCTCCCCACCTCGTAGAGTTGCGTGGGGAAGTAGGCGGCGAGGACCAGCAGTCCGACCGCCGTCAACCCCACCAACAGCGGGACTACGGTCAACCAGAACCGCCGCGCGACACCCTCCATGCGCGACACTGTCGGCGGGTGCGGTTATTACGTTTGTGCCACCCGGCCGAGTCACGTCTCGCCCCAGACCTCGATACTGCCGTCCCGGATATCCTCGACACAGCCCTCGCAGTCGGGATGTGCCGCCTCGAAACAGCCCGGCCGCCCCGCCGCGTCCAGCGAGACGGCCCGTCGCTCGGCGTAACGGCGACAGACGACCCGCGCGCGGCCGTCATCGTCCCGTGGGAGCCCCGCGGCCGCGGCCCGCTTGCCGTCGGAGTAGGCCCGCTTGGCGTCCGAGAGCTGTCGCCCGGCGGAGCGTAGGAACCGCGAGAGCCGGTCGCCGTCGGTCATACCTCACCTATCGGCCCGCGACAAATCAATCTTCCCGCGCTCCCCGCGACACGGCCGTCGCCGTGGCCCGCTCGTCGGCGGTTGTCGGCCGCTCGCCCGGGGTTTCACTTCCACCCCGCCACGCGAGGGTTTATGTCCGATGGGGGCCAACCGTCGACTGTCTCCCATCGAAAACAAGGCGGAGACAGTGAACGCCAATGACAGACGATTTGCGTACCCACGCCGAAGAGATACACGAGCAGTTTGCCGACCAGCTAGAGGTCGACGTCGACGACATCGTCGAGCGACTCGACACGCTGGTCAACGAGTACAAAGTTCCCGCGAGCGAAGCCCGCCGTAGCGTCGTCAACACTTACCTCGACGAGGCCGGGATGGACCGCGACGACCTCGCCGGCGGCGGCGGCAACGAACTGGTCGACGTGGCCGACATCGACGCGCCCGAGGAGTGGATCGACCTCCGCGTCACAGTGGTCGAACTCTGGGAGCCACGCGCCGACGCCGTCGCACAGGTCGGTCTACTGGGCGACGAGACGGGGACGGTGAAGTTCACCAAGTGGTCCAAGTCCGACCTCCCCGAACTCGCCGAAGGCAACTCCTACGCCCTGCGAAACGTCGTCACCGACGAGTATCAGGGCCGCTTCTCCGTGAAGCTCAACCGCACGACGACTATCGAGGAACTCGACGAGGAGATAGAGGTCGGCGACGACGACATCGTAGTCGAGGGCGCGCTGGTCGACATCCAGTCGGGCTCGGGCCTCATCAAGCGCTGCCCGGAAGACGACTGCACGCGCGTCCTCCAGAACGGCCGCTGTAGCGAACACGGCGAGGTCGAGGGCGAGTTCGACCTCCGCATCAAGGGCGTTCTCGACGACGGCGAAGAGGTGACGGAGGTCATCTTCGACGAGGAGGCGACCGAGCAACTCACCGGCATCTCGCTGGCCGAGGCCAAGGAGATGGCGATGGACGCGCTGGACACGACCGTCGTGGCCGACGAGATGGCCGAGGGCATCCTCGGGCGCTACTACCGCGTCCGCGGCCCGACCTTCGGGCGCTACGTGCTCGCCGACGAACAGGAACGGCTCACCGGGGCCGTAGACACCGACGAGGTTCTCATCAAAGCGAGGTCGATATAATGGTGAGTACACCCACCCGCGAAGTCGCCCGGCGCGTCTTCGCCAGCGAGTTCAACGACGCGAGCTACACGTTCAAGGAGTCCGACGACGACCGCGCCCCGGTCTACGTGCTGTTGCCGACCGGCCAGCGCGCCAACCGCGTGTTCCTCGTCGGGACGCTGACCGAGACCGAAGACGTCGGCGAGGACAGCGAGTACTGGCAGGGTCGCGTGGTCGACCCCAACGGTGACACGTTCTTCATGTACGCCGGCCAGTACCAGCCCGACGCGGCGTCGATGCTGCGCGAACTGGAACCCCCAGCCTACGTCGCCGTCGTCGGCAAACCGCGAACCTACGAGACCGACGAGGGCGACGTGAACGTCTCCGTCCGCCCGGAGTCCATCTCCGAGGTCGACGAGGCCACGCGGGACCGCTGGGTCGCCGAGACCGCCGAGCGCACGCTCGAACGCATCCAGCGGTTCGCCGACAGCGAGGCCGACGACCCCGCGACCGACGAGTACGTCGCGATGGCCCACGAGGAGTACGACCGCCCCGTCGAGAACTACCGGCAGTCCGTCGTCGGCGCACTGGAGAGTCTGCAGGACGAACAGGCCGCCAGCGCCGACTGACGCCCTCGCTACGCCTCCAGTAGTTCGACGAGGTTCCCCTCGGGGTCCTCGACGAACAGGATTCGCGTCCCACTCTCGGTCGTTCGCGGTTCGCTGACCGTCGGTACGTCGTCGGGGAGCCCCTCGTAGACGGCGTCGACATCGTCGACGGAGAGCCCCAGATGCGTCGCGCCCGGTTCGTTCAGCGCCGGGTCCGAGCGCGCGTCGCCTTCGGGGGCGTAGCTGACGAGTTCGACCCGCGCGCCGTCGGCGTCCAAGTGGACGAAGTCGGCGCTCGCACCGTCGACGCCGACGGCGGTTTCGAACGCGTCACCGCCGACGGAGAAACGCGTCAGTACGTCGAGTCCGAGCGCGTCGCGGTAGAACGCGACGGCGCGGTCGAGGTCCGCGACCGTCAGGCCGTAGTGGTGTGCCTCCATGTCCGCGTCCCCGACCCCCGGGGAGTAAAGTCGGTCGTTTCTTTCACCGTCCGCGGCGGCGTGCGAGCGTCTGACAAACGATTAAATACGAGGAGCGACCACTATGGCATAATATGGGCAACAAAAACAAGACTATCTCCTTTCGCGTCAGCGAGGACAAGTTCGAGACGCTCCGGGAGATAGCGGAGGAACGCGACATCTCGCTGTCGGCGGTCTTCCGCGACTACGTCGACACGCTCGTCGCCCACGACGGACAGGTGCAGGTCGCCCCGGAGCACGAACTCGAAGACGCCGCCGAGGAGAGCAGCGCCGAGAGCTTCCCGCCGAAAGTCGAGGTGCCAAAGAGCTTCATCCGCGAACACGAGCGGCTGGAACTCGAAGCCGAACACCTCCGCGAACAGCTCGAAGAGCACAAGCGCTACGTCACGAAACTCCGCCAGCAACTCGACGAGATGGACCAAGACGAGGTCATCCACCTCGAAGACTTAGACGAGGGAGAGGAGGAAGACGCGTCCTACCGCATCGGCAGCTTCGACGACTTGTAGGCCGCTATCGCCGCTCCGACCGGCGGTTTCGGGGTCGCGTTGTGACGAGTTCGGTACACCGGGGACAGCGCAGCCGACGGTCGTCGGCACCGCGTTCGACGACCCAGTCGCCGTCGACGGGGCTAGCGTGGTCACAGCCCGGGCAGAACAGCGCCGACTTGCCGTGGCGCTGTCCGGGTGCTCCGGGCCGAAGCACCGCTCCGGTCATACGCGTGGGGAGTGGTTCCGGCCGGCCGTCGCACACAGGACGTTCAGGACGACGAGCCCGGCGACCGCCAGCGGTGCCGAGACGACGACGCCGGTCAGGAGCGCCCCGACGATGACCGCCGGCAGCGGGATGGTCAGCCAGAACGCGATACCCCGAACGAGCGCCGCGCAGCGGGCGAGGGCACCGGTCAGCACCCCTCGCGCGGTCGCGGCGGCGGAGGGTCGTGGGAGGGAACGGTCTGCGGTGGACATGGTGGTTCGCGTGTTCGACGGATGGACCCGTACCTGCATATAAACCCCCGACGGCTAGCACCGATTCACGTCCGTTCACCCGAACCGGCCCCGTTTCCCGACGTTTTACGCCGGTTCGTGCCACCGTCGTAACGCTACGAGAGGGTTCGAGACTCTTTACAAAACCATCTAAATCTGTCTCGAAGTTCGGTGACAGTCGCTATCACGCTGGCCCGTTGCCGGTTGCCGGCCCGGCTCAGACCAGACGGCGACGGCGCTCGCGCACCTCGTCGGCCACGTCGTCGCGCCCGTCTACGTCGGCGAGCGTCTCGACGGCCTCCAGCGTCCGCACGGAGTCGTCGAGGAAGGAGAGTACGTCGCCGGGGTAGGCGTACAGCATGTAGTCGTCGCTCATCACGTCCACGATGGCGTCCGGTCCCAGCCCCTGCTCGCGCAGTTCCAGCAGGTACGCGACGAACTTCCGCTCGGGACAGCCACAGTGGGGTGCGGCCTCGCAGTCACAGTCCATGAAGTCCTCCGCGAAGTCGAGCACCCGCTCGCGGGAGGCGTCGTCGAGTTTCGCCAGCCCCTCCCCCTGAAAGAGGAGGTCGAGCGTCGCCCCCTTGAACGCCCCCTTCGGGAAGCTCGTCTCCAACTGGGAGGCGAGCTGCCGGTGGTTCTTGACGTATATCTTGTCCGTGATAGCCACGCGTGCCCGCTCGTAGGCCCGTGGCGTGTAAAAGCGTCTCGAAGCGCGCGTGGAGTCGTAACGTATATGAGTTCCAGCGGGATACGTCAAAACGCCTCAGCAGGCGTGTCCGGGCTGGGGTAGTGGCATCCTTTAGCCTTGTGGTGGCTAAGAGGCGGGTTCAATTCCCGCGCCCGGACCTCATACTTTCTACCGTCCGAAATCGAACGATTCGGGTGTTCGGACGGGTGCTGGATTCACAGGCACTCCCGTCAAAGCGATTCCGGGGCGTAGCGACCCGCTAGGACTCCGGGCGGAGGGTCTGCCCGTCGGCGTTCTCTCGGGGTCCGTACCCGCCGCTCGATTTGATGATGGAGAGGGCGGTCATGATGTCGGTGCGGGTCAACAGCCCGAGGAACTCCCCGTCGACGCCGGTGACCAGCAGGCGGCCGACGGAGTTGCTCTGGAGGCCGTCGAGGGCGTCCATCACGGGCGTCTCTGGGGCGACGGTGACGATCTCGGTGGTCATCACGTCGCCGACGGTGTAGGCGTCCCGCTCCACGTCCCGGACCGCGCGGGCGTCTTCGAGCGTGACGAGGCCGACGACTTCGCCGTCGCGCTCGACCGGGTAGCCGGTGTGGCGCTCGGCGAACATCGTCTGGACGAGTTCCCGGACGGAGAGGCCCGGCGAGACGGTCGTGACGCGGTCGGCCGGCGTCATCACGTCCCGGACGCTGACGCCCTCGAAGGCGGCCCGCATCGTCGTCTGCCGGGACTCGCCCTCAGCCCCGATGTAGATGAAGAAGGCCAGTCCGGCCAGAAAGAGGTTCCCGAGGACGAACAGCCCGAAGAGGCCGAGGAAGACGGCGAAGACCTTGCCGACCTCGGCGGCTATCTTGGTCGCCTGCGCGAACGGGCGGGTGCGGGCGAGCAGCGCTCGGAGGACCCGCCCGCCGTCCATGGGGAACCCCGGGAGCATGTTGAACACCGCCAGCGCGACGTTCATCAGGGCGAGATAGGCGAGGACGAACCGCACCCCCTCCACGACGACGGTCTCGGTCGGTGGGAGGACGGCGAAGGCGGCGAACGAGAGCGCGCCGAGCGCGACGCTGACGACCGGGCCGGCGATGGCGATAGCCAGTTCCTGTTTCCAGTCCTCCGGGGTGTCGGTGAGCTGTGCGATGCCGCCGAACAGCCAGAGCGTGATGGAGTCGATGGGGTAGCCATAGCGGATGGCGACCAGCGAGTGGCCGAGTTCGTGGAGGACGACGCCGGCGAACAGGCCAAGCGCGGCGACGACGCCCAGCGCCCAGACGCCACTCCCGCCGGGTAGCGTCGCCGGGTCGAGCCCGGCCCCGAGGGTGTCGTTGAGCAGCGTCGCCGTCTGGCCGACCTGTGAGCCGATTATCCACGCGAACAGCGGCAACACCAGCAGGAAGGTCAGGTCCAGCTTGATGGGGATGCCGAAGGCGCTCCCGATGCGGAACCGGCGCATACCCGCCCTACTCGCGGCACGGTCTTAAGCCCGCCGCGGGTCGGCTGTCGTTCCCGCCCCCGTAGCCGACTCCGAGCAACTGAAGTAGCCGCCCCGGCGTACGTACAGGCGTGTCTCAGCAGGCCGCACAGGTGGAGACGCTCTTCCTCCACGAACACGGCGAGGAGTTCCGCGTCGTCGCCCAGCGCGACGGCGACCGGCTGTTCCACGCCGTCCTCGAACTGAAGGAGACCGACGCCGGGCCTCGTCCCCGCCGGCTCCGTATCAAGGACGGCACGAGCGAGGACCTGCGCTCGCCCGACCAGTTCGTGGAGCTCGCCAGACGCGCGGCCCGCATCCGCATCTCCGAACAGACCGGTTCACGCGCCCGCGACCGGGCCCGGGAGCTGCTCGACGCCTACCAACTGGACGCGAAGGTGGTCCGGACCTGTCGGTTCTGTGCCGATAGCGGCCGGTACTCGCCGGTCACGAGCGAGACGGCAATCGAGGCCGACGGCGAGTCCATCTGCCCGGACTGCGCCCGCGAGGAACTGGACCGTCAGCTCGCCTTCGAGGGGGGAATCACCGGCGACGCCCGGGACCGCCTCGAGGAGCTCCTCCTCGACGTGCAGGACCTCGAACGCATCACGAACCTCCTGTCGGGCGAACTCGACCCCGACCTGACGAAGTTCGACGAGATATCGGCCACCGTCGACGACATCGACCTCGTCCCGACGGCGTCGCTGAGCCTCCACCCCGGCATCCAAGAGCGCCTCGAAGCCCGGTTCGACACGCTGTTGCCCGTCCAGAGCCTCGCCGTCGACCACGGCGCGACCGACGGGCGCGACCAGCTCATCGTCTCGGCGACGGCGACCGGGAAGACGCTGGTCGGCGAGATGGCCGGGCTGGACCGCGTGCTCAACGGACAGGGGAAGATGCTCTTTCTGGTCCCGCTGGTGGCGCTGGCGAACCAGAAGTACGACTCCTTCGAGGAGCGCTACGGCGACGTGGCCGACGTGTCGCTTCGGGTGGGGGCCAGCCGAATCGCCGACGAGGGGGGCCGCTTCGACCCCGATGCCGACATCATCGTCGGGACGTACGAGGGTATCGACCACGCCCTTCGGACCGGGAAGGACCTCGGGGACATCGGGACCGTCGTCATCGACGAGGTCCACACGCTCGGCGAGGACGAGCGGGGCCACCGGCTCGACGGCCTCGTCTCGCGGCTGAAACACTACTGCGAGCGCGGGACGACCGCGGCCTCGCGCCACGACGGCGACGGGGGCGGCGACACCCAGTGGATATACCTCTCGGCGACGGTCGGTAACCCCGGGCAACTGGCCCGGAAGCTCGGCGCACAGCTCGTCGAGTTCGAGGAGCGGCCGGTCCCCATCGAGCGCCACGTCACCTTCGCCGACGGACAGGAGAAAGTCGACATCGAGAACCGGCTCGTCCGGCGGGCGTTCGACGCGAAATCGAGCAAGGGGTACCGTGGCCAGACCATCGTCTTCACCAACTCCCGGCGGCGGTGTCACGAGATATCTCGGAAGCTGGAGTACGACGCCGCGCCGTACCACGCCGGGCTGGACAACAAGCGCCGCAAGCGGGTCGAACAGCAGTTCGCCGACCAGGACCTCGCGGCGGTCGTGACCACCGCCGCGCTGGCCGCCGGCGTCGACTTCCCGGCCTCGCAGGTCGTCTTCGACTCGCTGGCGATGGGTATCGAGTGGCTCTCCGTACAGGAGTTCGAGCAGATGCTGGGCCGCGCTGGCCGTCCGGACTACCACGACAAGGGGACGGTGTACCTGCTGGTCGAACCGGACTGCTCGTACCACAACAGCATGGAAATGACCGAGGACGAGGTGGCGTTCACGCTGCTGAAAGGGGAGATGGAACCGGTCATCACCCGCTACGACGAGGGTGCGGCCGTCGAGGAGACGCTGGCGAACGTCACCGTCGCCGGTACCCGCGCGAAGGCGCTCAACGACCGGATGGTCGGCGAGGTGCCGACGAAACACGCGCTGGGGAAGCTACTGGAGTACGACTTCATCGACGGCCTCGAACCGACGCCGCTTGGCCGGGCGGTCACGCGGCACTTCCTCGCCCCCGACGAGGCCTTCCAACTGCTCGACGGCGTCCGCAAGGGGCTGGACCCCTACGAGATAGTCGCCGAGATGGAACTGCGCGAGGAGGAGTAGGCTCACACCTGCCAACTCAGGCGTACATTCATGTGGGGGGACGTACATCCGGTTCCCATGGGGCTGTTCGACACCATCCGCCGCGCCGTCGGCCGGGACGAGGACGCCGCGGACGCGCCGGACCCGGAGCCCGCACCCCGCTCGGACGACGGGCGCGCCGAAGGGGACACCGCCGCCCAGCGGAGCGACGCCCCGTCACTGACCGACAGTTCCGCGCTCGGCCCCGCGGACTTCCGGGACCGCGCCGAACGGGTCGTCGCGGCGGCCGACCCGCTCTCGTTTTCGACGGACTCGCTGGCCCGCCTCGACACCGCCATCGAGCGCCGCGGCGACGGCGCGGCCGCGCCCGACGCCGGCGGCGACACGGCCTACACTCGACAGACAATCCGGTTCGGGAGCTACCTCGGGGAGGTGCTGGTCCGCGAGTACGACGGCGAGTGGACGTTCGACGACGGCTGGGGGGTCACGGTCTCGGGCGACCGCGGCGAGATTACCGTCGCCGCCTTCGACGTGGCGGCCCAGTCGTTCGCCGACCGGCCGCTGTTTGCCGCCGTCGCCGACCGGCTCGAATCGAAGTTGGCACTCGATTCGCCGGACGGCGGGCGCGAGGCGAGCGACGGTGACGATACGGACGACGAGACGGATGCGACCGACCGACCCGAACCCCGCTCCGAGGCAACCGCCGCGCCGGAGCGAGCGGGCGACGGGCTGGACGCCGACCCGACGCGCGTGGTTCGACGCGTCGAGACGCCCGACGGAACGGTCGCCGACACTCCCGACGAGACGGTTTCCGACACTCCCGACGAGGCGTCCGGGGTCGACGACCGGGAGCCGACCCGCGCGGTGCGGCGGCTGGAGACACCCGCGGACCCCGAACCGCCGGAGCCGGTTCGAGTCGTCCGGCGGGTCGGGTCGCCCGACGACGGGCCGCCGACCGGGACCGAACCGACCCGGGTCGTCAGCCGCGTGACCGACGGCGACGGGCTGGACGCCGACCCGGCGGAGCCGGCGAGGGAACCCGAACGCGTCGTGCGGCGCGTCGAGCGGCCACCGGGTGAGACGAGCGACGAGCCGACGGCGGGCGACTCGCTCGGGGACGGTGACTCGGCCGACGGGACACAGGACGGACAGGCGGCGACGGACACGCCGGTGGAAGCTGCGGCCGACGAGGCCGAGCGCGAAGCCGCGTTGACGGCGGGCGACGACCCCGAGGCCGACGCGACGGCCGACGGCACAGCCGACTCGCTCCGGGACGACGACGACCCGGACGTACCGACCGAACCGGGTGGCGACGAGGAAGTGGAACCCGCGGAACGGGACGAGGCCGACGGTGACGACGGCAGCGGAGACGCACCGACCGCGGACGCCGCGCCCGCCGACGCCGTAGCACCGGCCCCGTCGGAAGTCGGCGGGGCCACGACAGCGCCGATGGGGGACGGCTCCGAGCCGGCAGCCGACGAACCCGAACCGATAGCGGACGACTCCGAACCGACGGCCGACGACGGCACAGCGCCGGCCCAACCCCTGTCTGACCCGGTCCGGTCGCAGTACGCCGAGCCGGCGGTGGAGTTCGCGTCGTTCTGGGACGAGTACGACCTCGACTTCGCGCCGCCGTCGCTGTCGCGGTTGGACGACCTCGTGGCGACCCAGTGGGCCGACGACCGCTTTACCGACGCCACCTTCGGCTCCGAGGACACCTTCGACGACGAGGTCTTCACCAGCGTCGTGACGGAACTGGGCGGCTACTTCGGCGAGGTGTTGGTCCGCGAGTTGGACGGCGAGTGGACCACCGACACCGACCACCCCGCGGCGGTCGTGGTGGGACAGTCCACGGACGCGCTCGCGGTGCCGGTCTTCCGGGTCGCGTCGAACTCGCTGCGCACCGCCCCGGTGTTCGCCCGGAGCTACGAGGCGCTACTGTCGGACCTCGGCGAGTCGCCGCCGGACTGAGACTCAACCCTTTTTACTGTGCCCCCGTGGAGACGGTGGTGTGTCGCTGCCACCCGTCACGCCGGCGATGGCGTTCGTCTTCGTGCTTATCCTCGTCGCGCTGGTGATGTTCGCCACGGAGGTCGTCCCCGTCGACGTGACCGCCATCGGCGTCATGGTCGCGCTGATGCTCGTCGAGCCGGTGACCACCGCCGTCGCCGACGCGGGGTTGCTGGCCGGGCCGGTCTACGTCCTCCACCGGCCGGGCGACGGCGTCTCGCCGCTGACACAGGGGCTGTCGGGATTTGCCTCGACGGCGACCATCACCGTGCTGGCGATGTTCATCCTCTCGGACGGCGTCCAGCGGACCGGCATCGTCCAACTGCTGGGTGCGAAGCTGTCGGCCCTGACCGGCGACAGTGAGTCCCGCCAGTTGGGGGCGACCGTCGGCCTCGTCGCGCCCATCTCCGGGTTCATCAACAACACCGCCGCCGTCGCCATCCTCCTGCCGATGGTGACCGACATCGCCCACGAGGGGCGGCTCTCGCCGTCGAAGCTCCTCCTCCCGCTCTCGTATGCCTCGATGTTCGGCGGGATGCTGACGCTCATCGGCACCTCGACGAACATCCTCGCCTCCCAGCTGTCGGCGGAGCTGCTTGGTCGCCCGTTCGGGATGTTCGAGTTCACGCAGCTGGGTATCGTCGTCACCGCCGTCGGCACTGTCTACCTCCTGACCGTGGGGCGATGGCTCGTCCCCGGCCGCATCGCTGCCCGCGAGGACCTCACCGACGAGTTCGAGATGGGTGAGTACCTCACCGAGGTCGTCGTCCGCGAGGACTCCCCCGTCGTCGGGAAGACGGTCCGGGAGGCGCTCGCCGAGACCGACCTCGACGTCGATTTCGTCCAGCTCGTCCGGGACGGCCGGACGTTCCTCGAACCGCTGGACCCGAAGACGATACGCGCCGGCGACGTGTTCGCGGTCCGGACCGACCGGGACACGCTCGTCGACTTACTCGACGCCGACGGGCTGGACGTGCTGCCCGAGGTCGAGGTCGACGACGCGGAACTGGAGCGGGCCAGCAGCGACCAGAACCTCGTCGAGGTGGTCGTCGCTCCGGGCTCGTCGCTGGTCAGCGAGACGCTTTCGTCGTCGAACTTCCGGCGGCGCTACGACGCCACCGTCCTCGCGCTCCGGCGCGGCCCGGAACTGTTCCGCCAGCGGATGGACCGCGTCAGCCTGCGGGTCGGGGACACGCTGCTCGTACAGGCCACGGCAGACAGCATCGACCGGCTCAACGACAACAACGACTTCATCGTCGCACAGGAGGTCCACCAGCCGGAGTTCCGGCGCTCGAAGATACCCGTCGCCGTCGGCATCGTCGCCGCTGTCGTCGGCATCGCCGCGCTGACGCCGGTCCACATCGTCGTCTCGGCGTTGGCCGGCGCGCTGGCGATGGTCGCCACCGGCTGTCTCCGGCCCCAAGAGCTGTACGACGCCGTCCAGTGGGACGTCGTCTTCCTGCTGGCCGGCGTCATCCCGCTGGGTATCGCCCTGCAGGCCACCGGCGGCGCGGACCTGCTCGCGGACCTGTTCGTGTTGGCCGCGCCCGGCCTGCCGGCCGTGGTCGCGCTGGGCGGGATGTACGTTCTCACCGCCGTCCTCACCAACGTCATCTCGAACAACGCCTCCGTCGTGTTGATGATTCCCGTCGCCGTCGAGGCCGCCCGGCAACTGGAGGCCAACGCCTTCGCGTTCGTGCTGGCCGTGACCTTCGCCGCCTCGACGGCGTTCATGACGCCCGTGGGCTACCAGACGAACCTGCTGGTCTACGGTCCCGGCGGCTACCGCTTCACCGACTACCTGCGGGTCGGCGCGCCTCTGCAGGCCGTCTTCGCCGTCGTCACGACGCTCGGTATCGCCTACTTCTGGGGGCTCGCCCCGGCCTGAGCAACGAAACCCTTTACTCGCTGACCGCGGGATGTCCTATACGGGATCGTGGGGTAGCTTGGTAACCTTCGGGCCTTGGGTGCCCGTACCCCCGGTTCAAATCCGGGCGATCCCACTCTCTCGGGCCCACGCCGACGCCCGCCGCCGTCCGCCGGCTCACTTCCACCCCGGTTTGCGAACCTTCTTGGGCGACCCCGCGTAACCTTTCCCCACTCAGATGGCGACCGCCGACAACACCGAGCTCATCGACCGTTTCGAGGAGTTCTACCGCGACTACTGCCGCAACGAGATCGGCGAACTCGCCCAGAAGTACCCCAACGACCAGAAGTCGCTGTACGTCGACTGGCAGGACCTCTACCGGTTCGACCCGGACCTCGCCGATGACTACCGGACCAAGCCCGAACAGCTACAGGAGTACGCCGAGGAGGCCCTGCGGCTCTACGACCTCCCCGTCGACGTCTCGCTCGGGCAGGCCCACGTCCGGGTCCAGAACCTCCCCGACGCCGAGGACATCCGCGAGATTCGCCACGAGCACCACGGCAACCTCATCGCCGTCCAAGGCATCGTCCGGAAGGCGACCGACGTGCGCCCGAAGGTCGTGGAGGCGGCCTTCGAGTGCCAGCGTTGCGGGACGCTGACCCGCATCCCGCAGGCCTCCGGCGACTTTCAGGAACCTCACGAGTGTCAGGGCTGTGAGCGACAGGGACCGTTCCGGCTGAACACCGAGCAGTCCCAGTTCATCGACGCCCAGAAGATTCGGGTACAGGAGTCTCCCGAGGGGCTTCGCGGCGGCGAGACGCCCCAATCCATCGACATCAACGTCGAGGACGACATCACCGGCATCGTCACCGCCGGCGACCACGTGCGCGTGACCGGTGTGCTCAAACTCGACCAGCAGGGCTCCGACCAGGACAAGTCCCCGATGTTCGACATCTACATGGACGGGGTCAGCGTCGAGATAGAGGACGAGCAGTTCGAGGACATGGAGATAACCGACGCCGACAAGAAAGAGATCGTCGAACTCTCGAACGAGCCCGACATCTACGACACGATGGTCGGTGCCATCGCGCCCTCCATCTACGGCTACGAGCGCGAGAAGCTGGCGATGATGCTCCAACTGTTCTCCGGCGTGACGAAGGAACTCCCCGACGGCTCGCGCATCCGTGGCGACCTCCATATGTTGCTGATAGGGGACCCCGGAACCGGCAAATCGCAGCTGTTGTCGTACATCCAAAACATCGCGCCGCGCTCCGTCTACACCTCCGGCAAGGGGTCGAGTTCGGCGGGGCTGACCGCCGCCGCGGTCCGGGACGACTTCGGCGACGGCCAGCAGTGGACCCTCGAAGCGGGTGCGCTCGTGTTGGCTGACCAAGGTATCGCCGCTGTCGACGAACTCGACAAGATGAGCTGTGTCACTGGGGACACGCTCGTTCACGGCGAAAACGGTATCGAACGCATCCGTGACCTCGCACACGACGCGGCCGCCGACGGGAACGTCGAGTCCCTGTCGAACGGCCGGACCATCCGCGAGTTCGGCGACCTGCGGGTGTGGACGATGACCGACGACGGACGGCTGGTCACGCGCCCGGTCACGGCTATTCACGAGTACGACGCGCCTGACGACCTCACCCGGGTCACGCTCGACACCGGCGAGCGACTCACCGCGACGGCGGACCACCCGTTCTTCGTCCGCGAGGGCGGCGAGCGAATCGAGCGTCACGCGGCGAACCTCGATAGCGGCGACTGGGTGTACGTTCCGCGAGAGGTGAGCGAACCGGCTGCCGACGGCGGGACGAGTGCCATTTCGGTCCCTACCGACCCTGTCACCGTCGACGACGAGAGCGTCTCGCCCGCACTCGCGTCGATACTGGGCTATCTCGCTGGCGACGGGAACGTCTACTACGACCGCGAGGCTGGCGTCTACGGGATTCGGTTCACGAACGCCGAGGAACAGCTCTTGACCGACTTCGAGGACCGAGCGCGAACGGTCTTCGACGCCGAGCCGGTTCGACCGCCGAGCGAGCAGCGAGCGGACGGCGTCGAGACCGTCCGCGTGCCGGGAAAGGAGTATGCCGACGCAGTTCTCGATGCGGGGATGAACTTAGAGACGTACGACGGGAAGCGGTTGCCCGACGCCGTCACGCAGTCGTCTCGAACCGCCAAAGCGGCGTTCCTCCGCGCCCTCGCCGACAGCGAAGGCTCGGTCGACGACCGGAACGTTCGAATCCACTCTTCCAGTTACGAGCTCTTGCTGGGGTCGAAACAGCTCCTCTTGGAGTTCGGCGTCTCCGCACAGATACGGACTCGCGAGCGAGCCGAAGGGCGGGACGTACACGCACTTACCGTCACCGATGCGGACTCTCTCGAAGCGTTCGACCGACACGTCGGCTTCACGCTCGACCGGAAACAGCGGCGTCTCGCCGCAGCGGTCGAGCGCGTCTCGGGCGACCGGACGATACTCGACGTGATTCCGTCCTGCGGGTCGGAACTGGCGACCTGCCGCGAGTCGCTTCGACTCTATCAGTCCGAGTGCGGACTCGACGACACGACGTACTGCAACTTCGAGAACGAGGACGCGGACGTCTCGCTCCGGGCCGCCCGCGAAATTCTCGAACGGTTCGAGACGCGAAAACGCGAGGCGACACGTGACCGTGACGTCGTCGCGGACGCCGACTGGGAGACGCTCGCCTCGCTCCGGGAGACCTACCACGTCTCGCAGTCCGAACTCGCCGACGGCACCGACTTCACGCAACAGCAGGTCTCCGGTCGCTGGGGAGCCGACGACACACTCCGAGAGACTGTCGAGCGCCGACTCACGACGATAATCGCCGACGTAGCGTCGACGGACCTCTCGACGGTTCGCGCGCTCGTTCACGGTGACGTAACGTGGCGACGCGTCGACACCGTCGAGACGATACCGGCGACGGCCGGCGACGACCGGATACGACTCCTCCGGAACGAACTGGCGGAACTGCTGGGCTGTTCCCCGAGCGACGCTATCGACCGCGGCCGCGACCGACTCGACGGCGAGCCGAAACTCGACGATTGGGACGCCCTCCTGAC
This sequence comes from Haloarcula sp. MBLA0138, assembly GCF_055632455.1. Classification (NCBI taxonomy): domain Archaea; kingdom Methanobacteriati; phylum Methanobacteriota; class Halobacteria; order Halobacteriales; family Haloarculaceae; genus Haloarcula; species Haloarcula sp. MBLA0138. Next base: position 2,716,580 of record NZ_CM145746.1, read on the forward strand.
AGCGACCGAGCGGTACGGTATCTCGCTCGCGACGCTCGCGGACGACATCGGCGTCGCACCGTCTACCGTCTCTCGCTGGACGCGCGATGTCGTGGCGACGAACCGGTTCCCCGAGGTCCGGCAAGCCGCTCGCTCGCGGATCGAGGCGACGAGAGACCGAATCGAGCGGACGCTCGACGAAATCGACGAGCGGCGAACCCCGAGTGTCTACGACCTCACTGTCGCGGGGACGCACAACTTCGTCGCCAACGGAATGGTCGTCCACAACTCCGAGGACCGCTCGGCGATGCACGAGGCGCTGGAACAACAGCGCATCAGCGTCTCGAAGGCCGGCATCAACGCCACGCTCAAGAGCCGCTGTTCGCTGCTGGGGGCGGCCAACCCCAAGTACGGGCGCTTCGACCAGTACGAACCCATCGGCGAGCAGATCGACCTCGAACCGGCGCTCATCTCGCGGTTCGACCTCATCTTCACCGTCACGGACCAGCCCGACGAGGAGACCGACCGCAACCTCGCCCAGCACATCATCCAGACCAACTACGCCGGCGAACTCAACACTCACCGGGTGGAGACGGCTACCTCGAACTACAGCGCAGAGGAGGTCGATACCGTCACCGACGAGGTCGCGCCCACAATCGAACCGGACCTCCTCCGGAAGTACGTCGCTTACGCGAAGCGCAACTGTTTCCCGACGATGACCGAGGCCGCGAAAGACGAGATAGAGGACTTCTACGTCGACCTGCGGATCAAGGGGCAGGACGAGGACGCCCCGGTCCCGGTCACCGCCCGGAAGCTGGAGGCGCTGGTTCGGTTGGCCGAGGCGTCGGCGCGCATCCGCTTGGCCGACACGGTCAGCGAGGAAGACGCCGAGCGGGCGGTCGACATCGCCCGCTACTGCATGGAGGAGATCGGCGTCGACCCCGAGACCGGCGAGTTCGACGCCGACGTGGTCGAGACCGGGACCTCCAAGAGCCAGCGCGACCGCATCCAGAACATCAGGGGCATCATCGCCGACATCGAGGACGAGTACGACGAGGGCGCGCCCATCGACGTGGTCCTCGAACGCGCCGAGGAGGTCGGCATCGACGAGTCGAAGGCCGAACACGAGATAGAGAAGCTCAAGCAGAAAGGCGAGGTGTACGAGCCCCGCACCGACCACCTCCGGACGACGTAGATGGACCGCATCTCCGCCCTCCGCAACGTCGAGGACGCGCTGACCCGCTTCGAGGACGGCGAGTGTTCGCTGTCGGAACTCGAACGGGAGGTCCGTGGCGTCCTCCGGACCTACGCCACGGAGTTCGAGGGCGACCTCGCGGCCTACCGTGCCGAGGGCGACGCCGCGGTCGACGGCCTCGTCGTCCTCGCGGCCTCCGAGTCGGCGGCCCGGGACCGGGTGCGGGCCGTGGCCGACTACGACGGCCGGTTCGAGGTCCGCCGCGTCGACTGACCGGCTCAGCGGGAAGTGGAAGAGGTTTTACATTCGCGCAACAATAGGTGAAACGAGCATGTCTGGCCTGCCCGAGGCGGTCGGTGACGCCGCGACGACGCTCGTCTGTGCGCCGTCGATGAGCGGGAACGCCGGGGGTGGGACGGTGTGTACCCAACTGCTCCGGGACGACGACCCGTCGACCGTCCTCTGGGTCACCTACACCCGCTCTCCGGCGGCCTGTCTCGACGCCTGCCCGTCCGGCGACCGCCAGCGTCACGTCGTCGCCGTCGGCGACGCGCCCGGCGTCGACGACCGGTCCCTGAACGCGGAACTGACCCACATCTCGACACCCAGCGACCTCACCGGGTTGGGTATCACGCTGAGTCAGGCGCTGACGGAGACCGACGCGGTCGCCCTCTGTTTCGACTCGCTGACGGCGCTGTTGCAGTACGTCGACGTCGAGACCGCCTACGAGTTCCTCCACGCGCTCTCGGCACAGTTGTACGCCGTCGGCGCGCGCGCCCACTTCCACCTCGACCCGTCCGCGCACGACCGCGCGACCGTGGACGCGCTCATGTCGCTGTTCGACGCCGTCGTCGACGTGACCGACACCGAGCCGTCGGTCCGCTCGCGGAAATTGTTGCATAGGAAATAGCGTGGAATTTTTAACCCGCGGGACCGTCCGACCGGACCGATGCTGCTGGTCGTCACACACACGCGGGCCGCCCGGCGGGACCTGCGGAACGTCTGTCGAGCCCACGAGTCCTGTGTCCGCCGGCGGTTCGGCCGCGCCGCACTGCTCGCGCCGACGGAGTTCGGCGCGTTTCAGGCGCTCCGGCTCCGGCAGAAACACGGACTCGACGTGCAGGTCGAACGGGCGGTCCCGTTCGAGTCGAGCGACGCTCCCGAGCGGGTGCGGACGGCTGCACGAGCCTACGAGGGGCGCGACGAGCCGGCGACGCCTTACGCCCGGTTCGCCGCGGGCCGGGACCTGCCAGCGCCCGACGAGATGGCCGGGACGGAGCTGTGAGGCTGTGGTTCGGCGGCACGACCTACCGCGGCCGCGTCCTCGACCTGCGCGCCCGGTCGGTCGAGGGGTCGGTCGTCGCCGCGGCCGTCGCGGGCCGGCGCTGTCACCCCGCCGTCGACTGCGCGCCGCCGTTGCCCGTCTACGGTTACGCGGGGCACGTCCACGCTAGGATGGGACTGCGGACGCGCACGGCGCTGGCCGCGGCGGCTCGGACCCGTGGCCACACCACCGACTACGACGCCGAAATCGACTCGCTCCGTGCGGATCTGCGGGCGCGTGACACTGCGCCGCCCGAGCGGGTCGACGCCGCCGAGCCGGTCGACCCGAGCGAGGTGGCGGCCCTCCGGGAGACGGTGGCGACACACCGCGGACGGGTACAGGCCCGCCGGGAACTGGACGCCGACACCGACGACGCGGTGGCCGCGCTCAGGACGACAGCCCGGGACCTCTCCGAGCGGGAGACGGCGGCGACGGCCGCCGAGCAGACCCGCCGACGGCGGCGCGAACAGGCCCGCGCGTACCGCGACCGGCTGGCCGAGCGCCGCAGCCTCGAAGACCGGCTGGCGAACCGGCTCCGGGACGCCCGCCGCGCGCTCGTCGACGGCGTGACCGACACCTTCGGCCGGGCTGTCGCGGCCGCACCCGGGCCGACGCCGGCCGACCCCTTCGACGCACCGCCGGTGACGGCTGCCCTCGCCGTCCTCCGGGTCGCCCGGACCGACGCGCCGGTCGTGCTGTCGGTCGACTGTTTCCCCGGCCCGCGGGCGGCAGCCGACTGGCTGGACGCGCCCGTCCTCCGGTGCTGAGGTTTAAGTCCGGGCCCGGGACCACTCGGCGTATGGTCGCCTTCACCGCCAGTTGCACGGCCCACGACGGAGTGACCCTCGTCGAAGCGCACGTCGCGGACATCGACGAACCGACCCGAGTGACCGTCGCAAACGGGCTCGACGGGCCGGTGTGGCCGCCGCGACGCCGCGGGGTCCCGGTCGCCGGGTGGGACGACACGGGGTTCGAAGCCGTCCTCGCACCCGGCGACCACGCCCTCGGCTACGCGTCGCCGGCCGCGCCGGCCGACCCGCCGGCGGAACTCGTCTCGGCCGCGCCCGCGCCCGACGCGACGCCGACGGCCGAGCGAAGCGAGAGCGCGGCCGACGCGCTCCGGGACCTCGAAGACCCGTCGCCGGCCGCCGACGCCGTACCGGTCCCGAGCGTCTCGGCGGGCGACGGTGAGAGCGATCGCGTCCGATCGCCGGCGACCGAGCCGCCTGTCACGGAACCGTCCACGGTCGAACCGCCCGTCGAAGTCGCCCGTTGGCTGGCCGCGACCGAGCGCCGCGTCGACCGCGCCGAGGCGCTCTCGGCCGCCGACTCGCTGACCGAGGCGACCGACGCGGTCCGTACAGCCGGCGGACTGGACGGCGTCCGGGACATCGACGCGGCCGGGGACGGGGACGTGGCGCAGTTGCGAGCGGTCGCCCGTCGCGCCGCCCGGCTGGCGGACCGGCGGTCGGCGGCGACGGTCCCGACCGAGACGCTCGCCCGACTGGCATGATTCTGGCCGTCGTCGGCGGGAAGGGCGGCGTCGGCAAGTCGACGGTGGCGTACAACCTCGCGGCCGAACTCGACGCGGGGACGACGCCGGGGAGCGTCGTCGTCGACGGGGACCTCGGAATGGCCGACCTCCCCGCGGGCCGCGGGCCTGACCTCCACGACGTGCTGGCGGGGCGAGCGAACGCGCGCGAGGCCGTCCACGCCGACACGCCCGTCCCGCTGGTCCCCTGCGGGCGGACGCTCGCCGGTGCCCGCGCCGCCGACACGGCCGCGCTGGCCGAGGCGCTGGCCGCGCTCGACCGGCACCACCGGTGGGTCGTCGTCGATACGCCCGCGGGGCTCCACGCCGACGTGGGGCTCCCGCTGGCCGTCGCCGACGCGGCCGTCCTCGTGACGACGCCGGAGCAGGCGGCGCTGGCGGACGCGGTCCGGGTCCGCGAACTGGCTCGCGAACTCGGGACCGGGCTCTCTCGAGTGGTCTGTAACCGCGCCGGGCCGGCGACGGGGACCGAGGCGCTCGCCGACCGGTTCGGCGCGCCGGCGGTCGCCGTCCCCGAGAGCGAGGCGCTGGCGGCGGCCCAACGCGCCGGCTACCCGGTCCGGTCGACAGCACCCGACAGCCGCGCCCGCGAGGCGTTCGCCGCGCTCGCGGCGGCCGTTCAGTCCTGTAGCTCGGTGTAGGTCCCTCTGAGCGTGACCGGCGTGACGCCGGCCGCGTCAGCCGCCCGCGCCTGTGTCAGGCTCGCGTCGCGCTCGGCGGCGGCCGTGTAGAGACAGGCCGCGGCGACGCCCGCCGGGTTGCGCCCGCTGACGAGGTCCCGGTCGCGGGCCTCGCCGACTAGTTCTTCGGCCCGCTGTCGGACGGCCGCCGGCAGGTCGAGTTCCGTCGCGAACCGGGGGACGTACTCCCGGGGGTCGATGGGACCGGTCGGCAGCCCCAACTCCCGATTGAGCGCGTCGTAGGCCGCCCGTAGCTCGTCCGGGTCGGCCTTGGCGACCGCACAGACTTCTTCGACGGTCCGGGACACGCCGTCGGTCCGACAGGTGGCGTACAGCGTCGCCGCGGCGAACCCCTCGAGCGAGCGGCCCTGTAACAGGTCGGCGTCCTGTGCGGACTCGAACAGCACGCACGCCCGGTCGCGCAGCGCCTCCGAGAGCCCCATCGCGCTGACGATGCGCCGAATCTCGGTGAAGGCGTATATCTGGTTTCGCTCGCGCTTCGAACTCACCTGCGCCCGGCTGTGCTCGCGGCGCATCCGGGAGAGCCGGCGGCGCTTGCGCCCTTTCACCCGGGTCGAGCGCCCGATTTCGGTCGAGAGGCCACGGTCGTGGCGCGACCGGGTCAGGGGCGCGCCGGTCCGGGCCTTCTCCTCGGTGTCGTCGGCAAACGAGCGCCACTCCGGGCCGCGGTCGATGGCGTCCTCGCCGACCACCAGCCCGCAGTGGTCACAGACAGTCTCACAGCCGTCCCGCTTCAGCGTGCCGTCACACTCCGGACAGCACGACGTTGTCGCACTCATCGTACTTCGACCTATGAGCGACAGGCTGGTTAAAAGACCGACGCTCGGGCGGTTGTACGGCGGAATATACGACGCACTACCGACCGGTAACCGGTCGGTAACAGCCGGGCCGCTCGGCGGGCGTTGGCTGGGCCGTCCGACACCGTTAAATTACGGCGGCGAGAACGAGATACTAATGGGGTTGGCCGACATCGCCGCAGGCATCGAGGTCACGGAGTCACAGCGGGCGACCGGCGTCGCTGCCGTCGACGAGACCGACGCCGCGCTGGCCGAGCGCCTCGCTCCGGTCGCCGACGCGCTCCCGTGTTCGCCCGACGCCACGGCGGCCGTCGTCGAGGCCTACGCCGCCGGGGGCTCTATCGGTGCGAGCGCGCGGGCCGCCGACGTGGCACCCGTCACCGCCGCCAAGGCGCTCCACCGGCTGGGCGAGCAGGTGTCGCCGCTCTCGCCCCGCGGCCGCGAGGTCGTCAACGACTGGCTGGCCGGTGACCTCGCCCGCAGCGAGGCGATGACGCTCACCGACTGCGACGGGGAGACGTTCGCCCTCTCGGCGTACGTCGAGACCCACGACCCGATTCCCGAGGCCCGCGAGGCCGTCGCGGGCGTCCTCGCCGTCGAGCCCGCCGATCCGCTCGACGACGCCCGGAGCGACGTGGGCGACCTGCGGTGACTGTGGCACACGCTTTAACACCTCCGACGGCGAACCCGTGGGCATGTCGGCCTCTGAACTGGCTACGCTGGTCGCCGAGGCGCTGGCCGTGGACGCCGAGGAGTTCCACGCACAGGCCCGCGAGGAAGCCGAGCAGTTGAAGACGGAGGTCCGCGACGGCACCTTCGACAACACGGAGGCCATCATCGGGATGGAGCTGGAGCTGTACGCCGTCGACGAACAGACCGACGCGCTCCGGCGGGTCCCCCGGCAGCTGCTCGAACTCGTCGGCTTCGAGAAGGAGTTGGGACTGCACAACGCGGAGATGCAAACCAGCCCACAGCCGCTGAACTCCCACGGGCTGGCCGCCCAGCGCAAGGAGCTGAAGGCGTCGCTGATGCCGGCCGAGCGCCGGCTCCAGTCCGAGGGTATCCGGCTGGTCGCCGACGGGATGTGGACGGTCCCGCCCAACGGCGAGACGGCGCGGGACTACCTCTGTGACGCGGTCGAGGAGGGCGGGGTCCGCATCGGGACGAACATGTCCGACGCGGTGCGGTACCACACGATGGCCAACACCGACTACCCCGCCGCCTTCGAACTCGACGCGCCACACGTCTCCCTGCAGGCCGAGACCGTGATGCCGGAGTCGCTCATCACCTCCATCCAGCCCCACTACCAGATACCCCACGCCCCGGACCTCCCGGAGTACTTCAGCTACGCGCTGCGCGTGGCCGGGCCGGTGCTCGCGCTTGGGGTCAACGCCCCCTTCTTCCCGCCGGACCTCTACGACGACGCGCCCGACTCCGAAATCGTCGCCGACGCCCACATGGAGAACCGCGTCGGCGTCTTCGAGTCCGTCCTGAATCCGCCGGCCGACGACCCGACGCCGCCGAAGGTGTGCTTTCCGCCGGACTTCGAGACTGTCGAGGACGCCATCGACGACATCGTGGCCGACGACACCATCGTCCCGATGGACCTCCAGTCCGGCACGCGGTTCGACGACGCCTTCGTCCACCTGCGGCACAAGCACGGCTCGTACTGGCGGTGGGTCCGGCCGGTCTTCGAGGGGCCGACCCGCTCGGCGGCCAACGCCCGCATCGAGTTCCGCCCGCTGCCGGCCCAGCCGACCGTCGACGACGCCATCGCCTTCTCGGCGTTGTTCGCGGGACTGATGGAGAGCCTGCCACAGCTCGAACACCCCGTCCGGTCGCAGGACTGGGCCACCGCCGAGTCGAACTTCTACGCCGCCGTAGAGGACGGCCTGCGGGCCGACCTCGAGTGGGTCACCGTCGACGGCGAGGCGACGACCGCCACGGACGAGATATACGGCGAGCTGTTCGAACTCGCCCGCGAGGGGCTGGAACTGCGGGGCCTCTCGACGGAGGCGGCCCACGAGTACATCCGGCCGCTGCGCGAGCGGGTCGACCGCCGGCTCACCCCCGCCCGCTGGAAACACGACTACGTCCGCCGACGCGTCGAGGAGAACGTCCCGCTGGCCGAGGCCATCTGGGGGATGCAGGCCACCTACATCCGCAACCAGTCCGAGACGCTGCTGGACGGGAGCTTCGTCGACTGGTTCGAGTGAGCGGCCCGCGTCGGCTGCCGTTCCGGGCCGCCCGCCGCTGGCGTGCGCCCGGTGCCGCCGTCACTGCACCGCTGACTCGACGTAGTCGACGGCCGCCGCGGGCGTCTCGACGTGTTCGATACCGTCCAGCCCGGCTATCCGGTGGGTGTCGAGTCCCGCGACCGGCCGCCCCATATCGAGCGCGTGGCCCAACTCCGAGAGCGTCCCGGTCGCGCCGTCCACGGCGACGACGGCCGTTCCGTTCATCACGACGAGGACGTTTCGGGCGCTGCCAAGCCCCGTCGCCACGGCGGTATCGACGTAGTCGTTCGCCGCCGCCGGCCGCTCGCCGGGCAGGACACCGACGGTGTGGCCGCCCCGTTCGCTCGCTCCTCGGCAGACTGCTTCCATGACGCCCCCGAGGCCGCCACAGACGACCGCGTGGCCGCGCTCGCCCAGCAGCCGTCCCACCTCGCGTGCCTGCCGGTACTGTTCGTCCCCGACCGTCGAACCGCCGATGACCGAGACGCGCACGGCTCGCCGTTCGCGGTCGGCCGTGAAAAAGCCGCCCGCGCTACAGCTGGTCGAGCCAGTCCTGCGCGCGGGACTCAGTGGTCTGTGCGATTTCGGCCAGTTCGGCGGCGTCGCGGTCTGCGAGGTCGGCGGTCGTCTCGACGCCGGCCTCGCGCAGCCGGTCGGCGTAGGTCGGGCCGATGCCCGAGACGGTCTCTACGTCCGCGCCGGCTTCGGTGGCGCTCTCCTCGACGGCCGCGGCCTCGTCGGTCGCGTCCACCTCGTCGGCGACCTCCTCGACGGCCGCCGCCGCCTCGTCGCCCGGGGACTCGACCTCGATGTCGACCCCGTCGCTGGGGTTCCGGTCCGTGTACCACTGAGCGACCTCGGGCCAGAGGTCGGCGTGGGTCGACGAGGAGACCGACAGGCCGATGTGGCCCGTCGAGAACTCGATGGTCCGGGTGTCCTCGCTGGCGATGACCTCGTTGAACGGCTTGGAGGCCTCCGGCGGGATGAGGTGGTCGTACTCGCCCATCAGCTGGAGGACGGGCATGTCGATCTCGTCGAGGTCGACGTGCTTGCCGTCCAGTTCGAGCTCGTTCCGGTAGAGCTTGTTGTCCTGATAGACGTCTTCGAGGAACTGGACGTAGGCCGCGCCGGCCACGTCGATGCCGTCGCCGAGCCACTTCTCCATCCGGCCGAAGTTCTCGACGAACGCCTCGTTGTCGAGGTTTTCGGCCAGCCGGATGTACTTCGAGACGTAGTTCTCGACGGGGTCCATCAGCGCGAAGCCGATGTCGAGCATGTCCGCGGGGACGTTGCCGAAGGTGTCGGTCACGTCCGACGGGGAGTAGTACTCCTCGGAGCCCCACTCCTCGAGGACGCCCCCGGTGTGGTCGAAACACAGCCCCGCGGCCATCAGGCCCAAAGCGTTGACCTTCTCGGGGTGGAGCGCGCTGTACATCACCGACATGGTACCGCCCATGCAGTAGCCTAACACGTTGATGGCGTCCTGCCCGGAGCGGTCCCGGACCACGTCGACGCAGTTGTCCATGTAGCGGTTGACGTAGTCGTCGAGGGTGAGATGCTGGTCGAGCCGCGAGGGCTCGTTCCAGTCGACGAGGTAGACGTCGTGACCGGCCTCGAGCAGGCGGCGCACGACCGACCGCTCCTCCTGTAAGTCGAGGATGTACGGCCGGTTGATGAGCGCGTAGACGATGAGGATGGGCACGTCGGCTTGCTCCGCCTCGGGGACCTCGATGCCGGCGGCCTCGGCGTCGTAATGGAGGAGTTCGAGCTTGTTCTCCTCGTAGACGACCTCCGAGGGCGTCTGGCCGACCTCGACGGACTCCATCAGTTCGAGGCGCTCGTCGGCGACTTGACTCGTCTCGGCGGCGTCGCTCATCGACTCCAGCGTCTTGGTCTGCATGTCGAGCGCGGCCGCGAACGGGTTGAACGGGTTGCTGGACATCGTGTTACTCCTCGAGGTGCTCGAGGACCTCGTCGAGCTTCTGTTCGACGGCGTGTTGACGGCGCTCTACTTCGAGGAGGCGCTTGGCGACCTCGTCGATGTCGTCGCGGGTGGGAAAGCCCATCTGGGCGAGGGCGTCCTGACTGAGTTCGTCGGCCTCCTGTTGCATCTCCATGACGGACTCGACGAGTTGGCCGTTGGCGGCGGCGAACGCGGAGGTCCCCATCACGTGTTTGAACGCCTCGTTGGCCGACTGGAGCCAGATGTCCCGGAACTCCGCGGGGTCGACGTCCTCGCCCTGTGCGGCCTCGGTCGAGCGCTCGACCATCTGCTCGGCGGCGTCGAGCCACTCCTCGTAGGCCCGGTTGTACCCCTCGATGCCCTCCCCGAGTTCGTCCTCCTCGGGGATGGTGTCCTCGACGGCGTCGGCCCACGACTCCACGAAGGCCGCTTGGGCCTTCATGTTCTGCTCCATCGAGTCCGCGACGGCTTCGTTCATCTGCTCGACCATCTCCGTCCATTCCTCCTGCATCTGGTTTGAATCACTCATGGTGTGTAGCTCCGCGCTCGCGCACAAAAAACGGCTGGGTAGTTACGCCTCGACGGCGTCGGCGGCCTGCGCCTGCACTTCCTCGACCTGCTCTTGGATCTCCTCGACCTGCTCTTGGACCTCCTCCAGCTGGTCGCCGAACTGCTCGGCGGCCTCGACGGACTGGCTCTCGAGTTCCTCGTGGGCCTCGACGAGCAGTTCGACTTGGTCGCTGACGGCAGCGACGTACTCCTCGGTCATCTCGTCGTAGGCGTCGGCGCTCTCGACGAGTTCGGACTCGACGTTGTCGAAGGCCTCGGCGTGGTTCTCCAGCAGGAAGTCGTACTGCTCGTCGACGGCGGCACGGACCTCGTCGACGGTGCCGGCGACGCCGGGCACAGTCGCCTCGACGGCGTCGAGGTAGCTGTGGAGTGCGGTCTTCGACAGCTCGACGCCCCGGCGCTGGGCGGACTCCTGCGTGTCGAGGCTGTCGATGACGGCCTCGTTGACGTTCTGCTGGAAGGAGACGCTCTGTTCGAGCGCCTTCTGGCTCTGCTCGATAGTCGCACGCTGCATCTCGAACGCGGTCGTGACGGGGGTGGTGTAGTCTACCATTGGAATCACTCGGTGTTGTTTTTGACCGGGAGGACGACGGTCTGCACGATGTCGCCTTCCTCGATGTCGAGCGCCTCGCGCTCGGCGTCGGGGATACTGATGCGACCGCCGCTCTGCACGCGGGTCTTGAACGTCGCCATCTGACTCATCGCGCCGAGCTGATTCATATCGAAGCTCGGCATACCGCCGCCCGCGAACAGCTGTCGCATCAGTTCCTGCTGTTGCTCCATCGCCGACTCGCTGGCCTGCTGCATCCCCTTGAACATCGGGGGCCACATCGTGTCGTCGTCCTCCTTGGCCATCGTACTACCGTGTAGACCGTTCAGCGACATAAGCCTTCCGCTCGATACCATCTGATACCATTCAATACCATAGAGTGGAATAGAGATGCACGTAACTCCCCCGCCCTCCCGTAGATTCTGTCGATTCACCGAACGATACAATCCGGTTTTCGGACGGTAGAAGCCTTCTCGCGGCGTTCCGTGGGCGGAAAACAACGCCAAGGTTTAATAGTTCGGACCCAGTGGTGTGTAGCAATGAGTTCTGAATCGTCTCGGAACCCGCTACTAGATACATGGACGGAGACGTCCTCGCATATGTTCAACAGCGTCGTCGCCGCCAACCGGGCGGCGTTCGCCGCCTTCGGCGTCCAACAGGGCGGTGACGGGGACGCGGTCGCGCCCGCCGAGCGAATCGAACCCGACGAGGACCTGCCGGAGTGGCACGTCTCCATCTCCGAGGACCATCCCGACCAACTCGGCGTCGGCGACAGCGTCGAGTTCACCAAGACTGTCTCCGAGGAGGACGTCCGCCAGTTCGCGGCCGCCAGCGGCGACACGAACCCGCTACACCTCGACGACGAGTTCGCCGAGCAGACCCGCTTCCGGGGCCGCATCGCCCACGGGACGCTCGTCGGCAGCCTCATCAGCGCCGGACTCGCACGTCTCCCCGGTCTGACCATCTATCTATCGCAGGACCTCGAGTTCCACAACCCGGTCCGCATCGGCGACCGGCTGACCGCCGACTGCGAAATCGTCGAGGACCTCGGCGACGACCAGTACCGGCTGACCACACGGGTCAGCGACGGCGACGACGTCGTCATCGACGGCGAGGCCGTCGTTCTCATCGACGACCTGCCCAACTAACAGAAGGCCCGCAGCGTCCGGTTGAATCGCTCGCGTTGTTCTCTTGGCGGACAGTGCCCGCAGTTCTCGAAGACGGCCAGCGTCCCGCCCGTCGCCGTCGCCGCCCGCTCGGACCACCGCTTTGGCAACAGCGGGTCCGCAGCGCCGTGGACGAACAGCGTCGGCACGTCGAGTTCGTCGAGCCTGTCGGCGTAGTTCGTCCGGAACCCACCCGGCAGGAATTCGCTGCGCTGCCAGCGCCGCATCGCCCGCACCGTGTCGCGGTCGACGACCGAGGCCACCTGCTCTATCAACTCCGCGGGCGGCTCCCCCGGTCCCATGTTGCGGAAACTCGCCCGAATCGCCGCCTTCGACGCGCCGAAGCCCCGCCAGAGCATGTGCCCGAGTACCGGCGTCTGGAGGACGCCGCTGGCCGCGGTGCGCCAGTAGGCGTCGGAGCCGAGCCCGTAGCTGTCGACCAGCGCGAGGCGCTCGACCGTGCCGCCGTCGAGAGCGTATCCCAGCGCGACCGCGCCGCCCATCGAGAGCCCGGCCAGCGCCGGCTCGTCGATGTCGAGTTCGTCGAGAAACGCCGCGAGCGTCTCCAGATAGTACGCCGTCGTGTACTCCCGGTCGGGCTTGTCGCTCTCGCCGTGGCCCGGTAGGTCGGGCGCGTAGACGGTCCGGTCGGCCCCCAGCGCCGGGAGCGCGTGTCGCCACGACACCGTCGCCGCGTCGAGCCCGATACCGTGCAGAAACACCAGCGGCGGCCCCTCGCCGCCGGTCCGGTAGTGGATTCCCACCTCGTCGCCGTCGACCGAGAGGTCGACCCGTTCCGACGCGATGTCTACTGTCATCGCCCGCTCTCGGGCTTCGAGCCGGATGAGCCTTTCCAGTTCGAGCACGCTGGCGCTGTCGCGGGCGACGCGGCCGGGCCGCCACGCCCCTCACCGCCGATTGTTTCGCTCGTAGGCACCGTCCCGTTCGAGGCGTGCGCGCTCGCGGACGACGGCCGGCGTCCGACAGCGGCCGGGCTCGCCGGCGACCTGTGGGACGGTGCAGTTGTTACAGCTGTCACACAGCGCGTCCCGGCCCGCGAGCAGGCGCGCCCCGAGCCGCGGCTCCGCGTAGAACGGGCGCGCCATCCCGACCATGTCGGCCGCCGGGGCCGCCTCGCCGGCACCGAGATAGCGGTCGCAGTCGGCCCGCGTCCGCAGACCCCCCTCCAGCAACACCGGGGTGTCGACGCGCTCGCGCACCGCCCGGCAGAGGTCGGCGTTCCACCCGGGCTCCCGTCCGAACCGCCGGCCTTGGAGCCGGTTCAGCAGTTCGACCGCCTTCGCTCGCCACCGCCCACCGAAGGCGGCGGCGTAGTCGGTCTGCAGGTCGGCGGCGGCCCACGCGCGCTCGGGGACGGCCCCGCGGACGATGCTCATGTCCCAGAACGTGCTGACCTCGACCGGGACCAGCGCGTCGTACCCGATGCCGACGAGCCGTTCGGCGATGCGGAGACCCCCATCGCGGCCGATATTCCTTCGAACGAAACTCGGAGATGCGGTCTCCACGGGGACCTTCGTCACCAGCGCCACGTCGCCGGCGTGGTCTCGGACGGCGTCGTGGACGGCTTCGAGGAAGCGGACGCCGTCCCCGAACTCGTCGTCGCGGCGGTTGTAGAACGGCGAGAGGAACTGCTGGACCAAGCTCATGTTGGCCGCCGAGAGGTGGACCCCGTCGTAGCCGGCGTCGACCGCGTGGCCGGCACAGCGGCCGAACCGCTCGGCGAGGTCCCACACCTCGTCGGTCGAGAGGACCCGCGGTCGGAGCCCTATCAGCCCCGCGCGGTTGAGTGCCCGCAACTGCCACGACGGCCGTGAGACGGCTAGTTGCTGCTCGTCGGGGTTGCGTTCCCGGTAGCCCGCGTGCCACGTCGCCATGCTCCGCAGGCCGCCGTGTGCGAGCTGGAGGAATATCTTGCCTTCGTGTGCATGAATCGCGTCCGTCAGCCGTTCGAGGCGGGCGACGAACGCGGGGTCGTGGACCCGGGTCATGTTCGGGGCGGCACAGCCGCCGGCCTCGGTGACGACGCTCGCGCCTTGGAAGACGAGGCCGACGCCGGAGGCGGCGCTCGGTTCGAGTTCCTCGACCAGCCTGTCGACGGCGTCGGGGCCGTTGCCGGCACACTCCAACACCGGGGCGCGATACAGGCGGTTCGGGACTGTCACGCCGCCGATATCGACCGCGTCCGTGAGGTCGGTCACGGCCCGCGGGTCGGCGCGGTGGTTCGTCGCGGTCCCATGGGGCGGCGTAGCACGCCGGCGAGCAAAACGCTGGCGCTACTTCTCGACGGTCAGCAGGGCGACGCGCTCGCGGACCACGTCCGCCAGCGTCCCGTCGGTCGCGTCGAGTTCGGCCCCGCTCACCTCGAAGAACGCCCGGACGCGCTCGGGGTCGTACTCCCCCAGCGTCCGGTGCCCGGTCAGGAGCCGCCCTATCTCCTCGGCGGCCGCGTCGGCGTCCCCGTCGCCGACCACGACGGCGACGACGGGGCACCCGCCCTCCCCGACGCCCATCTCCAGCGCCCGGTCTATCTGCCGGCGACCGGCCGCGTACAGCAGTATCTCGACGCCGAAGTCGTCGGCGACGCGTTCGCCACGCTCGCGGGCGCGCCGGGCGAGCGCGACGGCGCGTTCGAGGTGCACGCGGTCGACCACGTAGCGGGCGTCGAATGCCTGCGCAGTGACGCCGTGGCGCTCCCCGATCTCTTCTAGCGTCGCCACGAACGCCCCCACGTCGTCGATGTCGGCCCGGCCCTCGACGACCCGCATCAGAAATCACCCAGACTGGCTTGGTCCTCACCGGTCTCCGCCGGTGCCGACGTGTCCTCCGCGTCGTCGTCGGGCACCGACACCTCCGACGCCGGCTCGACGCCCTCCATCGAGGGGTCGCGGTGGCCGGCGTTTTCCAGCACGTTCTCGGCGGTCTTCCGGCGGCCCCGCAGCGCCGCCAGCACCACCGACTTGTCGGCGTCACGGAGGTCGGCCCGGTCGGCGATGCCGGCCGCGAACAGCCGGCGGGCGCGCTTGCGGCCCACGCCCCGGACGCCGGCGAGGTCGACCAACTCCTCCCGGACGCCGTGTTCGACGCGGACGCGGGCCTCGCTGACGGCCCGGGCCGCGTCCATGTCGAGTTCGCTCGCCAGCGACTCGGCCGCGCCCAGCAGCCACTGGGCCGCCTCGACCTTCCCGCGGATGTCGCCCGGGCCGACGCCGTAGCGCTCGGTGATGGTCTCCTCGTCGACCTCGGTGGCCCAGTCCTCCAGCAGGCGGCCGGTCTTCAGCGCCGCCAGCCAGTCCTCGAAGCGGTCGTCCTCGTACTCCGAGGGCGTCGGGCCGAGCAGCTCCGATTCGCGCTCGTACAGTTCCATCTCGTACTCCTCGCGGTCGCCAGACCGGAGATACAGCTCGTACATGTCCGGCGTCCGCGAGACGAGGTGATAGAGGCCGAGCGCCGAGATGTCGTCCGGGTCGGCCTCGCCGCCGGTCGGCTCCGCGTCCGCCAGTTCGTCGGCGGTCGTGAACCCCTCCTCGGGGTCGGTCGGCCCCTCGTCGGCCCTCGCCTCGCCGGCGTGGCGCTGCCAGTGGTCCAGCCCGTCGATTATCTCGGCGGCGCTCATCGGGTCCAGATAGAGCCGCGAGACGGTGTGTCCGAGCGACGTGGCGTCCAACTCGCCGCCCGCCCGTTCGAGGAAGCCGTTGCGCTGGAGGTAGGTCAACACGTCGTCGACGACCCGCTCCAGCCGCCCGCTCTCGTCGGTCTGGCTGGCGTACAGCGTCTGTTCGAGGAACTCCAACAGCCCCTCGCGCGAGCGGGCGAACCCCGAGGCGACGGTGGCGAGGATGTGGGTCCGTAGGGCGGGTTCGGCGGCCAACTTCGACCGGACGGGCTCGGGGTCGGCCCAGACGTACCGCTCGAACAGTTCGTCGAGTTCGTCGTGGCTGTTGGCGACGAGGACGGCCTCGCCGTAGGGGTCCAGCCCCGGCCGCCCGGCCCGCCCCATCATCTGGTGGACCTCCAGCACGGAGAGGGGGGCCATCCCGCCCGCGGAGCCGTCGTAACGCCGCCAGTCCCGGACGACGACGCGCCGCGAGGGGGTGTTGACGCCGGCGGCGAGCGTCGGCGTCGCACAGACCACCTTCACGAGGCGGTCGCGGAAGGCGTCCTCGACGAGTTCCCGGTGGTCGCGGGCCAGCCCGGCGTGGTGGAAGGCGGCCCCGTCGGCGACGGCGTCGGCGAGGTCGTCGCTGGTCTCGGTGTCGCTCACCGCGCGTATCTCCTCGGCCACGTCGGCCAGCCGGTCCCGCTCGTCGTCGGTGAGGTGGGGTCTGACCGTGCTCCCCAGCCGCCCCGCCGCGGCCTCGGCGTTGCGCCGGGAGTTGACGAACACGAGCGTCGACCCGCCTTCCTCGACGACCTGCCCGTCCTCGTCGGTCTCGTCGGTCAGCGTGTCCCGGACGACGGCGGCGGTGGGCTTCTCGTTGCTCCGGACCGCCAGCCGCTGTTGGCTCCCGTCTTCGAGGTGGAGCGCCTGCCCGTAGTGGACCCCCTTCTGGAGGTCGATGGGCCGCCAGTCCGAGTCGACGAGTTCGGCGTCGAGCCACTCCGCGAGCGCGCCGGCGTTGCCGATGGTCGCCGACAGCGCGACCGTCTGGAGGTCGGGGTTCAGCCGCCGGAGCTTCGCCAGCGTCACTTCGAGCGTCGGCCCGCGCTCGCCGTCGTTGACGAGGTGGACCTCGTCGGTGACGACGCAGGTCAGGTCTTCGAGCCACGGGGCGTCGTTTCGCACGAGGGAATCGACCTTCTCGCTGGTGGCGACGACGACGTCCTTGTCGGCGAGCCAGCCGCCGTCGGACTCGTAGTTGCCCGTCGAGACGCCCACGTCCAGTCCGTACTGCTCGAACTGCTCGAACTCCGCTTGCTTCTCGCTCGCCAGCGCCCGCAGCGGGACGATGTACAGCGCCGTGCCGCCGCGGGCGACGGCCGACAGCATCGCCAGTTCCGCAACGAGGGTCTTGCCGCTGGCCGTCGGGATGGCGGCCACGAGGTTCCGGCCGTCGGTGACGCCCGCCTCGACCGCCTCGGCCTGTGGCGGGTACAGCTGTTCGATGCCGTCGGCGCGGAGGTGCTCCGGAAGCCAGTCGGGCACGTCCGGCAGGTCCGCAACGTCCATTACGCCCCCGTTGGCGCGTCTCCGGGTTTAAGTTGTCGTCCCGGCCCCGGAGCGCCGCCCGCGCCCGGAGGGGAACCGTTTTGCCCGCCACACCGCAACGGCCCGTATGGAGGTCGTGTACGACTACGACACCTGTATCGGGATGTTCCAGTGTGTCGCCGAGTGGGACGCCTTCGAGCGCGACGAGGACGCCGGCAAGGCCGACCTGCGCGACAGCGAGGAGCGCGAGGACGGCGTCTTCGTCCGCGAGGTGCCCGCCGACGCCGAACTCGACGCGAAGTTCGCGGCGCGGGCCTGCCCGGTCGACGCCATCGAGGTCTACGACGACGACGGCGAGCGCCTGATTCCCTGACCCGTCCCGAAAGCTACGTGCGTCTGCCGGCCAAGCGAACACCGTGGTCAAACGCCTCGCCCGCCGCCTGATACGGGCCGTCCCCGCGTTGCTGGCTCGCTTCGGGCTCGTCGACCGCCAGAAGGCCACCGAGGCGACGGACCTCGCCGCGCCGGTGATGGTCACCGGTGGCCTCCGCATCCTCCTTCGCATCGCGGACTTCCTGATGGTCGGCCTCGCCCTCGGCGACGCCGCCATCGCGGGGCTCGAACTGGGCTTTCAGTACTACTTCGTGGGCTTCGGCCTCTCCTTGGCCGTCTCCTCGGGGACGATAAGCGTCGTCTCCCGGCTTCAGGGAAGCGACCGGCCCGCCCGGGCGGACCTCGCGGTCAAGCAGTCGCTGTGGCTGGCGTTGCTCGTCTCGCTGCCCCTGACGGCCGTCTCGTGGCTGTACCCCGAGGCGCTGCTCCGGGTACTCTCGAACGACCCCGAGACGGTCCGCTACGGCGCGACGTATCTGGCCATCGTGATGCTGTCGATGGCCCCGCGGTTTTTCAGCATGGTCGCCGCGCGGGCGCTGGCCGGCAGCGCCGACACGCGGACGCCGATGTACGTCCGCCTGCTGTCGCTGCCGACGAACATCGCCCTCAACGCCGTCCTCGTCTTCGGGCTGGGCCCGGTCGAGCCGATGGGCATCGCCGGGGCGGCGTGGGGGACCGCGGCGGCGAACACGCTCGCGGCGGCCATCTTCCTCGGCCTGCTGGTCTCGGGGCGCTACGCCGTCCGCCTGCGGCCGGGCGGCCGGCAGGTCGACCTCGCACTACTCGCGGAAATAGTCCGCGTCGCGGCCCCGCTGTCGGGGATGCGCCTGCTCCAGACGTTCGGCCGGTTCCCGTTCCTGTTCGTGCTGGGCGTCATCGGCACGCCGACGCTCGCGGCCTACGCCATCGGCCGGCGCGTGATGTTGCTCGCGCTGATGCCGGCGTGGGGGTACGCGACGGCGGCCTCGACGCTGGTCGGCCAGCGCCTCGGTGCCGGCGACGAGGCGGCCGCGACCGACTACGGCTGGCAGACGGTCCGCGTGGCGCTCGCGGTCCAGTTGGCGCTGGCCGCGGCGCTGGTCGTCTTCGCCCGTCCCGTCGTCTCGCTGTTCGGGACCGCCTACCCCGGGCTGGCCGCCCAGTTCGTCCGCGTCTTCGGCCTCGCGGTCGCCGGCTTCTCGGTCTCCCGGACGATGCGGGGCAGTCTCCGGGGTGCCGGGGACACTCGTTGGCCGCTGTACGGCACCTTCCTCGGGAGCTACTGCGTTCGCCTCCCGGTCGCCGCGCTGGCGCTTCCCGTCGGCTTCGCCGTCACGGTCCCGGTGTTCGGTCTCTCGTTCGCGCCGGGGCTCGGACTGGGCAACGCTGCCGTCTTCGCGGCCATCGTCGGCGACTTCTACGTCAAGGCCGCGGTCAACACCGGCCGCTTCCGGAGCGGGAAGTGGCGCGACGTGGCCCGCGGGGCTGGCGTCGGTACCGCGGACGACTGAGCGGGCCGCGGCTGGGGGCCGCTTCCGGGCCCGGCAAGCGCGTCGCCGTTTCTCAAGGTTTAATGTCCGGCCCGCGGAACCGGTTCCCATGAGCAAGGCAACCAAGATAGTGCTGGGTACCATCGCCGTGTCGGGGCTGCTCTCGCTGGGCATCGTCGTGAACCTCATCCTGTTCTCCGCGTAGATGTTCGCCGAGCGGACGCTGGACGACGACCTCGCGACCGTCCGGGACGAGTACGCACCAGACGCGCTCGTCCTGAACTGCGAGCGGGATTTCGAGACGCTCGACCCGGCGGTCGCGGAGGAACTGCTCGTGGTGACCGACTCGGTCGACCCGCTCTCCTACGCGGCGGCGTGGGTGCCCGACGGGGCCCCCAAGGCGCTCCGTCGCTTCGCCGGCGGCGACCTGACCATCGGGATGCCCGGCGACGGCGGCGTCGCGTGGACCCACCAGACCGACCCGCCCTGCCTGTTCGTCAAGCCGCGACTGGAGACCTCGCCGGACGATTTCGTCGACTTCCTCGTCGCCGAGGCGCTGGTACAGGTCGGACTGGACGAGCCCGAACACTTCCTCGGCTTCTTCGGGGACGCCTACCCGGCCCTCGCCGACGCGACCGACGACCGGCTGGCCCCCGCCGGGACCTACCAACTGGCCGCGGCGCTGTACGACGCCTATCTGGGACTGCACACCCGCGAGACGTTCGCCGGGTGGGCCGACGACCACCCGGCGCTCTTCGCCACGTGGCAGGACGCCGGCGAGCGCCTCGAACCGCGCTTGGGCGACCTCCACGCCGAAATCGCTAGCGGGGCGACCACCTTCGCCGCGGCCGCGGAACTGGCCTGTAGCGCGGTCAAACACGGCGTCGAGGTGCCCGCGCCCTTCGCCGCGCTCGACACCGACGCCTACCGGGAACACGGTGCCGCGTACGCCCTCCGGTGGGTCGAGAAGACCGCCGCGACGCTCGACTAGCCGTATGCGAACGAGTACAGCGTTTACAGACGGTCGAGAACCGCGTCAGCGTCGTAGTTGAGCGTCAGTTCCCGCGAGCGGCCCCGTCCCTCGACGTTCGTGTAGTCGGCCTCGATGATGCCGAGCTGGTCGAGCTTGTTGATTATCTCCGAGTAGCGGGTGTACCCCAGTTCCGTCGCGTCGTTGAACGCATCGTAGATGTCGCCCGCGCGCTTGCCGTCGTGTTCGGCGATGACCTCCACCAGCGCGGCCTCGGACTCGGAGAGTTCCTGTAGCCGCCGGGAGAGGTGGACGTACTTCGACTTGTCGTAGGCCGCCTCCACGTCCTCCAGTTCGACGCTGCGGGAGGCGCGCATCTCGGCGTTCATCCCGGCCCGCCGCAGGAGGTCGATGCCGACCCGGAGGTCGCCCGTCTGTCGCTCGGTGAGTTCGGCGACGCGGTCCAACACGTCCGGGCCGACGACGCCCTCGTTGAACCCTCGCTCGACCCGCTCGTCGAGGATGTCGACGATGGCCGGCTGGTCGTACTTGTTGAAGTACACTTCCTCGGGGCGAAACACCGACTGGACCCGCGTGTCCAGTTCCTCGATGACGTCCAAATCGAGGTCCGAGGAGACGCAGATGACGCCGATTTTCGCGCCCGAGTGGGCTTCGTGGGCGCGCAACAGCGAGTACAGCGTGTCCGAGGCCTCCGACTCGTAGAAGAGGTAGTTCACGTCGTCCAGCGCCACGACCAGCACCTCGTCTTGCTCGACGAGTTCGTCCGTTATCTGGGAGAACAGCTTCTTGAACGAGATGCCCGAGGAGGGGGGTTCGTACTCGAATATCTCGGCGAACAGCCGGGAGAAGACGGCGTAGCGCGTCGAGTCGACCTGACAGTTGACCCGCACCGCCTGTACGTCCGTCTGGGCGGTCAGTTCGTCGAACAGTATCTGCGTCGCGGTCGTCTTTCCGGTCCCGGGCGGCCCGCGCGCGATGACGTTCAGCGGGCGCGACCCCCGCACGGCCGGCCTGAGCGCGTACTTCAGACTCTCCATCTGGCTCTCGCGGTGTTTGAACGTCTCCGGGAGCCAGTCGATTTCGAAGACGTGCTCGTCCCGGAACACCGACTCGTCCCAGCCGAGCATCCCCTCCTCGGGGTCGTCGCTCATCACTTTCACCGAGCTTCGCGGTCCACTTAACCGTTCCCCCGACGGCGGCGACGGCGGCGTTTTCGGCCGCGTCACCCGGACACGCGCACCGGTTCGCCGAGCCGGCTCAGTCGAACTTCTCCAGTAAGTCAGCGTAGAAGTCCCCGTCGTCGTCGGCGAGCTTCTCGACGATGAGTTCCGGCGTCGAGCGGGCGAGTTGGCCTTTCACCGGCGAGCGGTTCACGCGCAGTTCGCCGTCGACCAGCCCCTCGGCCTCGATGCCGTCGACGGCGAGGTCCGCCGCGGCGGCGTCGCGGATGTCCTCGGCCAGATGCGAGACGAACACGCCCGTCGCCTCCCGGTCGGCCAGCGACTCGACGATGCCGGCGACGATGGTCGCCGCCGCGCCCGGTTCCGTGATGGACTCCAGTTCGTCGACCAACACCAGCACGGGCCGGTCGTCGCTCACGTCGGTCACCAACTCGCCGAACTCCCGGAGCGTGGCCTCGAAGGCTCCGGCGTCGAGTGTCCCCTGCGTCTTGGCGTGGTAGTGGAGTTCCGTCACCCGGCCGACGCGGGCGGACTCGGCGGGGACGGGCAGGCCCATGTGCGCGAGCGTCGTCACGAGCGCGACTAGGTCCAGCGTCGAGGTCTTCCCGCCGCTGTTGACCCCCGAGAGCAGCGTCACGCCGTCGACGGCGTAGTCGACCGGCTCCACGTCCTCGAAGGGCACGTCCAGCAGCGGCGAGCGCCCGCCCTCGATGTCGAAGCCACCCTCCTCGGTCACCGTCGGCATCGTACAGTCGAAGTCGTCGGCGAACCGCGCGACCGCGCGCTCGACGTCCAGTTCCAAGGCGGCGTCGACCAGCGCCTCGGCGTCGGCCCGCAGGTCCGCGAGGTCGTCGGCCAGTTCGCGCTTGCGCCGGGTCGCCCGCCGGTCCCGGGCCGCCGTCAGCTCCTCGCGCAGGCGGCTCACGGCGTCCTCCTTGTGTTCGACGGGGTAGGCCGGCTCGTCGGCGAACGCCCGGCGGGCCATCGCCTCCGTGTCGCGCAGTTCGAGTGCGTCGACGAGGCGGTCGCGGGCCTTCTCGACGGCCGCGGCGTACTCGTCGGCCAGTTCCCGCTGGAGCAGCGAGTCGACGCCCGCGCCACGCTCGACCAGCGACAGCAGGTCGGTCCCCTCGATGGTCACGTCTCGCTCCTCGATGGCCTCCCGGAGGTGGTCGTTGGCGGCGCTCTCGGCGGCCGAGACGGCGGCGTCGAGATCGTCGACCGCCGTCGACAGCCGGTCGAGTTCGTCGTCGCCCCGGACCCCGCCGTCGTCGTCGAGCGCGTCGAGCGCGGCTGCCAGCGCGTCGAGGTCACACGGCGGGTCGAGGTCGGCCGCGCGGTGGACGGCGACGGCGGCCCGGAGCCGGTCGCGGTTCCGGGCGAAGAAAGTCAGCACCCGCTCGGGGACGACCGACGTGGGGTTCTCCAGCGCCTCGGGCTCGACCCGCACGTCGCCGTCAACGTCGACGCCGGCGAAGGCCTCGTCCAGCGCGACCACCGTCGAGTACGACCGGGCGAGTTCGGCCAACTGCCGCGTGTCGTCGACCACCTCGACGCTGACCTCCGGCACCGCCTCCTGTGCCGCCGCGTAGCGCTCGGCGTCGCTGGTCGCCAGACAGCGGTCCCGGACCCGCACGCGCCGGGGCTCCGAGAGCGGCGCGACGCCGGCCAGTGCCTCGGCGACCGCGGGGTCCGGCTCGCGGGCCAACGCCTCCCGGGCGAACTCGCGGACCTCCTCGATGCGGCTCCGGGCCCCGCTGGGGTACAGCGTCTCCAATCGCTTCTCGGCGTAGTCGGTGACGGTGCGCTCGGCCAGCAGCGACAGCGCCTCGCGGTGCAGTTCCCGCGCCCGCTCTGTCGCCGCGAAGCCGCCGTCGTCGTCGTGTTCCGCCCGAATCGCGCCGCGGGCGATGCGGGCCGCCCGCCCCTCGCTGACCCCCGACGCCCGGGCCAGCGTCGCCACGTCGCCCTCGCGCAGCGCTCGCTCGGGGTCGTCCAGTTCCCGTAGCGCGTCGGCCGTCTTCGCACCGACGCCCGGCACCGATTCGAGTTCCATCTGCCCGCCCGTTCGCGGCCGGGGAGAAAAAACCCCGCGCCGCTCTCGACCGCTCGTCGGCGTGGGCACGGCCGAACGGGGAACGCGAAGGCGTTTTGGGCGTCCGCCGAGAAGGAGGTGTCATGTCCACTGTCGCGGAGAAGCTCGACGCCGTTCGCGCGGACCTCGCGTCCCGCGAGGGCGTGGTCGTCGCCTTCTCGGGCGGCGTCGACTCCAGCGTCGTCGCGGCGCTCGCTCACGACGCCCTCGGCGACGACGCCGTCGCCTGCACCGCGAAGTCGGAGACGCTGCCGGAGGCGGAACTGACCGACGCCAACCGCGTCGCCGAGGAGATCGGCGTCCGCCACGAGACCGTCGAGTTCTCGGAGCTCGACAGCGAGCAGTTCGTCCAGAACGACGAGATGCGCTGTTACCACTGCCGCTCGATGCGACTGGGCGCGATGTACGACCGCGCCCGGGAACTGGGCATCGACGTGGTCTGTGACGGCACCAACGCCTCGGACGTGGGCGAGGGCCACCGCCCCGGCCTGCGCGCCGTCGAGGAACTCGACGCTTACTCGCCGCTGCTGGAACACGACATCGACAAGGAAGAGGTCCGGGAAATCGCCCGCGAGTACGACCTCTCGGTCGCGGACAAGCCCTCGATGGCCTGCCTCTCCTCGCGCATCCCGACCGGTCTCGAAGTCACCGAGGACCGCCTCTCCCGCGTCGAGAAGGCCGAGCGCCTGCTCCGGACGTGGGGCTTCGAGCAGTTCCGCGTCCGCGACCACGACGGGCTGGCCCGCATCGAGGTCGGCGAGGCCGAACTGGAGACGGCACTGGACCCGGACTTCGTGCGGGCCGCGCGGGACCACATCGAGGACTGTGGTTTCGACCACGTGACGCTGGACCTCCACGGCTACCGGACCGGCAGCGTCAGTCCCGAGGACGAGGAGGAGGACGCCGACGACGCCGTCGCCGACGTGTTCGACGCCGACTACCCGACGGCGGAGTAGCTCACGCCCGCCACGGCCGGGCCCCCTCCCGAAGCAGTTCCGGCCCCGACTCGTCGACGCCGACGACCGTCACCGAGCAGTTGGGCGGCGAACTCGCCGCCAGCGCCGCGTCGCGGTCCCGGTCGGTCACCCGTCCGAGGACGCTCTTGACGACGCCGCCGTGGGTCACGGCCAGCACCGTCTCCCCGCCGGCGTCACACAGCCCGCTCCACGCTCGTGCGACGCGCTCGCGGAACGCCGCCACCGACTCCCCGCCCTCCGGGTCGGCGTCGAGCGCGGAGACGCTGGCCGCCGGGTCGTGGTCGGAGTGACGGGCGAACAGTTCCTCGGCGAGAAAGCCCTGATAGACGCCGAACCCCCGCTCGCGGAACGCCCGGTCGGGGGTCGGCTCGGGCAGGTCGCCGGCCTCGCGGGCCAGCCGGGCCGTCTCGCGGGTGCGCCGCAGGTCGGAGACGACCACGCGGTCGACGCCCTCGCCGGCCAGCCACTCGCCCAGCGCCGCCGCCTGCTCGCGGCCCCGCTCGGTCAGCCCCGTCGGTGCCCACCCCTGTACCCGGCCCTCGCGGTTCCAGCGCGTCTCGCCGTGGCGCGCGAGCAGGACCCTCATTCGCTGCGGTACCGCGCAACCAGCAGGCTTCCCTCGAACAGTACCACCAGCCCGGCGGCGACGCCGGCGGCGGCGGTCGGCGTCAGCCCGAACTGGTCGACCAGCCGGAACAGCGTCGGGTCGGGGCTCCCGAGGTACCCGACGACGATGGCGACGGCCCACACCGGCAGGCGCGCCCGCCGCAGCGCCTTCCAGACGGTGACGTTCCCGAGCCGGTTCTTGTTCAGGTACGCCACCGCCTCGAAGGCGACGATGATGCCGCCCCCGACCAGCATCGGCGTCGCCGACCCCAGCCCGACGGCCGCGAGCGCGTCGGTCACGACCGCCGGGAACTGCTCGTAGTAGCCCGTCGGCACCGGTGCGGGGCTGAGCACGTAGCCGACCAGCCCGGCGGTCAGCCACGCGACGGGCCGCCGGGCGGCGAGTTCGTCGGCCGTCGGCACCGGGGAGCTCTCCTGCGTCCAGCGAAGCAACAGCAGCGTCCCCTCGAACAGCCCGATCATCGTCACGGCGACCAGCAGCGGGGCCATCCCGGTGGGGTCGGGGCTGAAGACGAAGGCGATGGCGGAGAACCCGCCCCAGAAGTACAGCCGCCGGTCTTCGAGCCACTGGCGGGTCGTCACGCCCATCATGATGGCGAGCATCACGAACAGCGGAATCTGGAAGATGAGCGCGAACAGCCCGAGCATCAGGATGATGAGGTCGAACGTCTGGCTGAGGCCGAACGCGAGGTCCGCCGCCCGGTCGGAGTAGGTGATGAAGTAGTCGAACATCGCCCGGAGGACGGCGAAGTACGCGAAGGCGACGCCCAGTGCCGCGAGCACCAGACTCGTCGGCACGGCCGCGAGGTAGTAGCGCCGCTCGCGGGGGTACAGCCCCGGCCGCATGAACAGGTACGTCTCGTAGACGAACACCGGCAAGGCGACGATGAAGCCCACCAGCGACGCGACTTTCAGCCGCGCCAACAGGAGCGCCAGCGGGCTGTAGACGTGCGGGCAGTCCGCGCCGGCCGGCCCCGTCGCGGCCCCGCCGGGCTGTGCGCCCGTCGCGAACCCGCCACAGGCCGTGGCTGGCCCGTCGAGGAAGGAGTACCACAGGAAGTTGATGAGTTCGTCGGCGTAGGGCAACGCGAGCGTCCCGACGACGGCCAGCACGCCGATGACGACGAACAGCCGCATCGCCATCTCCTCGACGTGGTCGGCCAGCGGCATCTCCTCGTCGTCCGGCGCGCCCTCGTGGCCGCCGTAGCCGTCGTCGACGGGCGCGGCCGGCTCGCCCGGCGGGTCCCCGATGTCCGGGCCGCCGTGTGCCGGCTGGTCCCACGTCTCGGGCACGTCGGCGGGCACGACCGCCCCGACCGCGTCGGTCTCGCGTTCGAAGAGCCCGGGCGGCGTCTCGGACGGCCGGGCGTGTGACCCGCCGGTGGCCTCGTGGCCGCCCGCCGGCGCTCCCGCGGGACTCGCCACCGCGTCGCCAGCGGCCGGGGACTCGGTATCGTCCGGCACTCCGTCGTCCGCGCCGGCGTCGTCCGGCCCGTCGCCGTCTGTATCGGCGACATTCGACTCGTCGGCGTCGGCCGGTTCGTCCCCGCCGTCCCGCTCGGGGCCGTCGTCCGGCGCTCGGTCCACGTCGTCGTCGACCGCGTCCGACGGCGACTCGTCGTCCGACGATAGCACGGGCTGTTCCGGCCCGCGGCGCTCGTCGTCGGGGTCGCCGTCCGGCATCTGCACGCGCCTTGGCAGTTGGTGGTTGTAAACTTTCTTTTCGAGACCCCAGCGCGGGTGCGGTCGATGAATAAATTGATAACGCCCAGTTGGCTAGGCCCACGAGAGATGGCGAGTTCGTTCGACGAGGACACCGTCCGGACGGTCCAGAGCGGCCGCGAGACAGCGGGGGCGATGCTCGGGGCCGCCCAGAAACACCTCCAGAAGGTGTTCATCGTCTTCGTCGTCGGGATGATTGGGACCATCATGGCCCTGCAGTACGGGGTCTGGGACATGCTCCGGCGGGACCTGCTGTACTCGCAGATGAACCTCGAACTGCGGGAGGCGACCAGCGTCGTCGCCGTCACGCCGTTCGACGTCATCCTGCTGCAGGTGAAAATCGGGCTCGTCGTGGGCGTCCTGCTCGCGGTGCCGGTCCTGCTATTCTACAGCCGGGACGCCCTGCGCCGGCGGGGCTGGTGGCCGACCGAACACGTCCCCGTCTGGAAGGGCGTCCTGTTCGTCCTCGTCAGCCTCGGGCTGTTCGCCGCCGGCGTCGCCTACGCCTACGAACTGTTCTTCCCCCTGATGTTCAACTTCCTCGCCGGCAACGCCGACGCCGCCGGCTTCCTCCCGCAGTACTCCATCGTCAAGTGGTTCCAGTTCGTCTTCCTGCTGGCCGTGTCGTTCGGACTGGCCGCCCAACTGCCGCTGCTGATGACGGTGCTCGCCTACACCGAAATCGTCCCCTACGAGACGTTCCGCGACAAGTGGCGCTACGCCGTCCTCGCTATCTTCGCGTTCGGCGCGCTGTTCTCGCCGCCGGACCCGTTCACCCAGATTCTCTGGGCCGCGCCGCTGTGTGGCCTCTACGGCCTGAGCCTCGCGCTGGCTCGGCTGGCCGTGCTGGTGCGCCGGTCCAGCGACCTCGTCTCGACCCGGCGGGTCGCGCTGGACAACTGGAACACCGTCCTCGGCGCGTTCGTCGTCGCCGGCGGCGCGGTCTACTACGTCCTGACGACCAGCGCCTTCGCGTACGTGCAGGCCGTCGAGGCCGCCGCGGCGCAGTACTCGGGCCGGCTCACCGGCGACCTCGCGCGCCCGGCGCTGTTCGGCCTCACCATGGAGACCACGGCGGTCGCGCTCGCGGCCGCCCTCGGCGCGCTGGCCGCCACGGCCGTCCTCTACTACCACGTCCTCGGCGCGCTCGCCGAACGGGTCGACCCCGCTCAGTACGGCGACCCGACGGCGCTGGACCTCGACGAACTCAACGCCGCCGCCGTCGAGGTCGCCCCGCCCGAACTCTTCGAGGAGATGACCGAACAGGAGGCGCTCGCCCACGCCGACCGGGCGATGAGCGAGGACGACGACGCCAAGGCCGGGATGATTCTCGAACGGTGGGACATGGCCCACGAGGACGGCGCGGCCGACGAGGGGGCCGACGACGCCGACGCGGAAGCCGAGGCCGACGACGGCGACGTGGTCACGTCGACGACCGCCGGGGTGGTCGACGCCTTCACCGACGACGAGACCACCGAGGACGACATCGGCGGCTACTACTACGACATCCAGTTCATCCTGAGCGCCGTCCTCTCGAAGGCGTTCTGGATACTCGGCGTCTTCGGGGCCGTGCTGGCCGCGACGTTCCTCTTCCTCTACCAAGGCGGCATCGGCCGGATTCAGCGGACGTTCGTCAGCCGCCTCCCGCCGGAGATGGCCGCCGACGTGAACATCGTCACGCTGCACCCGGTCGAGCACCTCGTGTTCATCGTCAAGTTCTCGACCATCCTCGGCGCGGTCGCGGTGCTACCGCTCGTGCTGTACTTCGCGTGGCCGGCGCTGCGCGACCGGGACCTCGCAACCGGGAACCGGAACGTCCTGCTGGTGTGGGGCGGGACCCTCGTCGCCGCGCTGGTCGCCGGCAGTCTGGTCGGCTTCCTCTACGTCGCCCCGACGACCATCTCGTGGATCGTCTACGACCAGCTACAGGCCAACATGATAGTCGCCTACCGCATCAGCAACTTCGGGTGGCTCGTGTTCTTCCTCACCGTCGGCATCGGGCTGCTCGCCGAGATTCCGGTGACGATGTTCCTGTTCCACCGGGCCGGCATCGTCCCCTTCGAGGCCATGTACGAGCGCTGGCGCGTCGTCGTCCTCGCCATCTTCGCGCTCGCGGCGGTGCTGTCGCCCAGCGGCATCTTCTCGATGTTCATCGTCGGCGTTCCCACCGCCGGGGCGTACCTGCTGGGGCTTGGCGTCCTCTGGGTGTACACGCTCGGCGGTCGGCGGACGCCGAAAGGCCGGGGCGACCCGGCGGACTGACCCGGGGTCGCCGACCGGGGCGACGCGACGGCTCCCTGTCGACCCACTTATATTCTCTCGGGAGCACCCGAGGAATATGCCCAAGATAAGCGTCGAAGTCCCGGCCGAACTGCTGGCCGATCTGGACGACCACGTCGGCGAGGACGGGAAGTTCGTCAACCGCAGCGAGGCCATCCGCGCCTCCGTCAGGAAGACGCTGGATCTGCTCGACGACATCGACCAGCGACAGGGGCGACTCGATGACGAGCAGTGAGCGCTCCGAGGCCGTCCGAGTCGGCCTCGTCGGCCTGTTCGTCACGGCCCTCGTGACCGCGCAAGTCACCGCCTCGAAACTGCTCGCGTTCTCGCTACCCGTCTCTCTCCCGGTCGCCGGCGATACGCTCGTCCTGCCGGGGGCGGCGCTGGCGTACGCCCTGACCTTCTTCGCCTCCGACTGCTACGCCGAACTGTTCGGCCGCCGGGCGGCGACCGTGGTCGTCAACGTCGGCTTCCTGCTCAACTTCGTCCTGCTGGCGCTGATATGGAGCACCATCCTCGCGCCGGGCCTGCCGGCCGCGGCCCAACCGGTCGACCCGGCGGCGTTCCGGTCGGTACTGGCCGCCAGTACCGGCATCGTCGTCGCCAGCCTCGCGGCCTACCTCGTGAGCCAGAACCTCGACGTCGTCGTCTTCCACGCGCTGCGGGACCGGACCGACGGCGACCACCTCTGGCTCCGGAACGTCGGGTCGACGGCGACCAGCCAGCTCGTCGACACGGTCATCTTCGTCGGCGTCGGCTTCGTCCTGTTTCAGGGTGCCTCGCTGGCGACGGCGCTGTCGCTCGTCGTCGGCCAGTACATCCTGAAGCTCCTCATCGCGCTGGTGGACACCCCGTTCGTCTACCTCGTCGTCTCGCTGGCTACCGGCGGCGACGACGAGCCCGCACCGGCCGTCCAGTAGCTCACTCCGCCGGCTGTGCGAAGGCGTAGCGCTGCTTCACGTCGTCGACGCGAACCGCAAGCGTCTCGCCCTCCTCGACGCCGCCGACGAAGACGGTGAACCCTTCGACCGTGGCGACGCCGTCACCCTCCTCGCCGATGTCCTCGATTGTCACCTCGACCACGTCGCCCTCGCGGACCGGTGCCGTCAGGCGGTGTTTGGCGACCAGATACAGCTCCGAGGAGGAGTCCCGCGAGGCGTCGGGGCGGACCTCGCGGACGTACTCGAACTCCGGTTCGATGTCGGCCTTCAGGGCGGCGAGGTCCTGCCCGTCGAACACTTTCGCGGCGAAGTCCCCACCGGTATCGAGCAGGTCCATCGCCACCTCGAAGGCCTGCCGGACGAGGTGGACCGAGCGGGCGTGGTCGAGGTCGTAGTCGCCGGTCATGTTCGGTGCCATGTCGGAGATGACCACGTCGACTGGGCCGCCCCGCCGGTCGCCGTCGCCACCGACGACCTCGCGGATGTCGGCTTTCGTCCCCTCGTCGGTCATATCGCCGCGGACGTAGCGGACCGCCGGCTCGGGGTTGTCGAGTTCGTCGATGCGCTGACGGTCGACGCCGACGACGGTGCCCCGTTCGCCGACCCGCTCGGCGGCGACCTGCAGCCATCCGCCCGGTGCGGCCCCGAGGTCGACGACGGTTCGTCCCTCGCCCAACAGGCCGGCGGCCTCGTCCAGTTGCTGGAGCTTGTAGGCCGAGCGGGCGCGGTACCCCTCCTGTTTGGCCCGGTTGTAGTACTCGTCTTTCCGGCTCATTTGCCACGGATAGCCCGCCGAGTCGGTTATGGGTGTCGCCTCGCCGGCGCGGACCCCGATTACCCCGGCTTTTTCGACCGCCGACGCGGCCGCGACCACCCGCGCGCACGCGGATTCAATGAGGGACTTTTTAATGTATGGGGGCGTAGCCCGGTCCAAGATGTTCAACGCCATCGTGAGCGCGGACACGCTCCAGGCGGCTCTCGACTCAGTGAGCGTGCTGGTGGACGAGTGTAAGATCCACCTCGAAGACGACGGGCTGGAGATTCGGGCGGTCGACCCCGCCAACGTGGGCATGGTCGACCTCCGGCTCGACGCGGCGGCCTTCGAGTCCTACGAGACGGACGGCGGCCTCATCGGTGTGAACCTCTCCCGGCTGGAGGACATCGCCGGGATGGCCGACTCCGGCCAGTTGGTCCACCTCGATCTGGACGAGGAGACGCGTAAGCTCCACATCGCCATCGATGGACTGGAGTACACGCTGGCGCTTATCGACCCCGACTCCATCCGGCAGGAGCCGGACCTGCCGGACCTCGACCTGCCGGCCAACATCGTCATCGAGGGTCGGGACATCGACCGCGCCGTCACGGCCGCGGACATGGTCTCGGACCACATCGCGCTGGGCGTCGACGCGGCCGACGAACTGTTCTACGTCGACGCGGAGGGCGACACCGACGACGTCCACCTCGAACTCACCCGCGACGACCTCATCGACCTCACGGCCGGCGACGCCCGCTCGCTGTTCTCGCTCGACTACCTCAAGAACATGAACAAGGCCATCCCGAAAGACGCCGAGGTCGAGATGGAACTGGGCGAGGAGTTCCCCGTCAAGATGCACTTCAACTTCGCCGAGGGCAACGGCCGGGTCACCTACATGCTCGCGCCGCGCATCCAGAGCGAGTAACGCCCGATGCCGTCGGCTGACGATGTCCCCGGGCCCGACTGGACGCCCGCCGACGCCGACCCGCGGACCTGTCCGCTGCCCGACGACCGCCGGCTCTCGTATGCGACCTACGGCGACCCCGACGGCGACCCCGTGCTTTTCTGTCACGGGACCCCCGGCTCGCGCCTGTTGGGTCGCCTGCTCGACGCACCGGCCGCGACGGCCGGCGTCCGACTGGTCGCGCCCGACCGTCCGGGGATAGGCCAGTCGACGGACGACTCGGTGACCATCGCCGACTGGCCCGACGACGTGGCGACGCTGCTGGACCACCTCGACATCGGGGCGGTCGGCGTCGTCGGCTTCTCCGGCGGGGGACCGTACGCGATGGCGTGTCACCGCCTCGACCGAGTGGTCCAGCTGGCGCTGGTCGGCAGCACCGGCCCCCCGGCGGTCGCACGGACCGGGACTACCCAGCGGCTCCTCGCCGTCGTGGCCCGGCAGGCCCCGTGGGTGCTGGGGCGACTGGTCCGCCTCCAGCGGTGGGTCGTCGAGCGCCGCGACCCCGCGGCCGCCGTCTCGTTCGTCGCCGACAGCGTCCCCTCGACCTCGACGCTGTCGGCCGACGAGGTGGCCGCGCTCGTCCGTGCGGATGTCCTCGCGGCGACGGCACGCGGCCCCAGCGGGTTCGTCCGGGAGTCGCGCCTGCTGGCGCGCCCGTTCCCCTTCGCCCTCGGTGACGTCGCCGCCCCGACGACCGTGTTTCAGGGGACCCGCGACGACAACGTCGCGCCGGCGACCGGCCGCGAACTGGCGGCCCGCCTGCCCGACGCGTCGCTGCGGACCGTCGACGCCGACCACCTCGGTACGCTGGTGACGGCCGCTGACGACGCCCTGCGGGCCGCGAGCCGTCGTGCGCACGTCTGACGTACCGTTTTGTGGGGTGGGACCGAAGGCCCGCCCATGGAGAGTCTCGGGGACGCCTACGCCGGCAGCCGATGGGAACACCGCGACCCGCGGCGGGTCTGTGCCGGCGCGGCGCTGGCCGGCGTCGGCGCGCTCGCCGTCGTCGCCGCCATCCTCCTCGTGACGACGCCGCTGTCGGCGGCCCTCGGGGCGACGGCCCCCTACGCCGCCGAGAAACTCGCCGGGACGCTGGGCGGGCTCGGGGTCCCGGCGATGTTCCTCGGCGTCGTCGCCGTCCTGCCCTCCGACCGCCGCGAGCAGGTCGGCGTCGTCGCCGGGACGCTCGCCTGTCTCGCCGGCGTGTGGCTGTTCCGGCTGGCCTACCCCTACGACTGGACCAGCGGCGCGCGGACGCTGGCCTTCGAGACGACGATGGCGTACTTCGTCGGGGGCTGTGTGGCGCTGTGGTTCGTCTTCACCGCGCTGGCGGGCTTCCGGCTGCGCAACAACCCACAGGGCACTGTCCGGCTCGAACTGACCCACGAGGGCGGCACCGAGACGGTACAGGTCACGCCCGAGGAGTACGAGCGCTACGCCCGCGCGGTGCGGAGCGACGGCGGCGAGACCGAACAGATAATTCAGGAACTGGAGTCGAAGCTGGACGACTGAGTCGGCCGGTCGGTCACTCGGCCGCCCCGTCTGCGGTCCGGTTCGCCGTGTCCGCCGGCCGGTCGCTGACCCGCAACCGGAAGGTCCCGGCGTCGCTCTCGCTCGCCGTGCCCGCGTCGGTCGCGTCGGCGGCAGTACCGTCGCCGTTCTCGTTTGTCGCGCTGTCCCCGCTGCACCCGGCCGACCGTCTACGTCTCCGCATCGGCGTAAACGAAATGAGCGCGGACCTGAAACGGTTTTACCCGCGAGGCCCGACCCCCAGCCAATGGCAGACTCGAACGCGAAGGGGGACCGCCGCGAGCGGGAACTCGTCAACGCCTTGGACGAGTCGGGCTTCGCGGTGATGCGCGCCCCCGCCAGCGGGAGCGCGACCGAGCGGGAACTCCCGGACGTGCTGACCGGCGACGGCGAGACGTTCTACGCCATCGAGGCCAAATCGAGCGCGGGCGACCCGATCTATCTGGACGGCGAGGAGATAGAGGCGCTGCTCTTTTTCGCGCGGAACTTCGGCGCGAAACCCCGCGTCGGCGTCCGCTTCGACCGCGAGGACTGGTACTTCTTCCACCCCGGCGACCTCTACACGACCGACGGCGGCAACTACCGCGTCAAGAAGGAGACGGCCGTCGGCGAGGGGACCGACTTCGAGGAGTTCGTCGGCCACTCCGAGAAGGTGCGACTGGACGAGGTGGGCGACGACGGCCCGGACCAGTCGGTGTTGGACGTGCTTTCGGCGTTCGAGCGCGGCGACCTCTCGAAGGAGGAGGCCGCGGCGATGCTCGGCTAGTCGAGCAGTTCCGCGTCGGTCCGCGCGAGTCTGGACCGCGGGAACGCGTACCGCTTGGGGTTCGCTCGGCCCGCGGCGGCGAGGTACGTCGCCTCGACGACGAGGTCGTCGCGCGGGTAGCCGTCGTTGGTGTCGTAGTCGGCCACGGACTCGCCGGTCGCCGCGACGACGTACTCGTCGGCCCGCTCGGCGGTGACGCGGGCGACGACGAGGCGCGTGCCGGTCTCGCGGTCCAGCACCACGTCGCCGGGACCGACCCGGCAGGCCTCACAGAGATGCGGCGCGGGCGCGCCCGCCGGGACGAACGTGACGGTCCCGCAGGCGTCGCAACTGGCCCGGTCGAAGCCCGGCGGGGCGACGTTGCGGGCGGTGATCTCGATGGCGACCCGGCGCAGGTGTTTGCAGCGCTCGCCGCGGATTTGGTGGTCGGGACACGAGCAGGTCCCCGCACGGAGGTCGACGACGTACTCGTGGCCGCTCCCGGTCGTGACGCGGTAGGTGCCGTCGCCGCGCTCGCGGACGGCCATCCGCTCGGTCCACGCGCGAGCGGCCCGGTCGTCGAGGGCGCGGAGGTCCGGTGCGAGTGCAGTGCGGTCCGGGTCGGCTGGTCGGTCGATGAGGGTCATAGACGGGCGGACGCGGCTGTGTGTCTCGGTGCGTCCACACGAAACGTAGGTGCCCGACGGCCCTAAGCCTCTCGGCCGTCCGGGCGCTTCGACACGCTTTTGCGTGGGCCGGCGAAACCGCGCTACATGGCTATCGAGCGCGAGACCGTCGTACAAATCGCCATCTCCGCGGTCGGGATGGTCGTCTTCGTCGCCGGAGCGGTGTTCGTGGCCTCGTCGTACTCGACGAACGGACACCTCACCGCACAGGGCGGCGTCGGGGTCGTCGCCGTCATCGGCCTCTTCGTCGCCGTGATGACCGGAGCCGGGGTCTGGCTCGAACGACAGCAGTTCTAGTCGGCCTCTTCGCCGGCGTCGTCGCTCTCGCCCTGTTCGCGCCAGTCGACCAGTTCCTCCTCGTCCTCGTCGTCTAGCTTCTGCTCGTAGTAGGCCATCGGATGCGAGATGCGCTCACAGAGGTCGTCCTTGTTGACGCAGTCGCCGTAGGACTGCATCGTCGAACACGCCGGCGTCGAGTACTCCGTCGGACTGGTGTCCCCGCGGATATGGTCGACCTGATAGCGGGTGGCCTCCTCGCCGAACCCGGGGTTGACTTGAAAGAGGTCGACGATCTCGTCGGTGGTCATCCCGATGCCGGTCAGGAATGCGGCGATGGCGAAGCGGGAGTGGTGTTCGAGGTGGTCGCCCTTCTGGACCGCGTCGAGCAGGGCCTTCATGCAGGGCGGGAACAGGTCCGGGACGACGGTGTCTATCTCGCGGGTCAGGTCTAGTTCCGACAGCACCTCCCGGAGCCGCTCGACCTCCGCGTCGAGTTCGTCCGCGATGGCGTCGGGCACGTCGAACGGGAGGCCCTCGGCAACGCGGTGGCGGACGGCCTGTTTCAACAGCACGTGGAGTTCGGCGGGGGCGACCCGGACCTCGCCGTCGGCGAGGACGCGGTTGACCAGCCGCCACTCGTCGCCCCGCTGGTCGGCGGCCAGATCGAGGTACGTCCCCACCTCGACCGCGTACCCCTCGCTCGTCTCCCGGACCGCGCCGGCGAGGTCGAACTCGGCGAGGAACGTCCGGAGGTCGACGGTCTCGGTCGCCGTCGCCTTGAACTCCGTCGTCGTCTCGAACGCCTCGGTGAACCGCTCGCGGGCCGTCTCGGCCTCCGCGCGAGCGTACTTCCGGGTACAGACGTGTTCGTCCACCAGCGAGACCAGCACCCGCGCGACGGGGTAGGAGAGCAACTCGACGCGGGTCCGACGCGGCTCGCCGACGCTCCCGTCGGTGATGGCGGACTCCACCCGCTCCAGCGCGCGGGCGGTGACCGCCTCGTCCGTGGCGACCACCTCCCCGAGGTCGACCGCGGCGGCCTCGACGGCCTCGCGGGCCCCTTCGAGGAACGGGTACCGGGCGTGGTGGGGCTGCATCGCCTCCTCCTTCCTCGCGGGGCCGAATAAAATCACCGTCCCGGAACGGGCACCGCTGCGCTCTCGGTGCGGCCTCGCCGACCGCCCCGCTCACGGTTCACTCCGCCTCCGGGCCGCCAACGGCAGTCTCAGCGGCGCGCGCCCGCCGCCTCGCGGGTCACTTCGTTCCCCGCTCGGGTATCCGAGGCCTCCCTTCGGTCGGCCTCGCTATGTCCCGTGCTGCCACGAATCCATGTACTCGGCCTGCGTGTCCGTCAGCGAGTCGAAGGCGACGCCCTCGGCGTCGAGTTTTATCTCGGCGACCTCCTCGTCCAGCCGGTCGGGCACGTCGTGGACGCCCGCGTCGTAGTCCGCGCCGTTCTCGACGAGTTCGCGCACACAGACCGCCTGAATCCCGAAGCTCTGGTCCATCACCTCGACGGGGTGTCCCAGCGCGACGGGCGTGGCGAGGTTGACCAGCCGACCCTCCGCGAGCACGTTCAGCCGGCGGCCGTCGGGCATCTCGTAGGCCCGCACGCCGTCTCGGGCCTCGTAGGTGTCGGCGGCCATCTCGGAGAGGGCGTCGAGGTCTATCTCCACGTCGAAGTGGCCGGCGTTGGCGAGCAGGACGCCGTCCTGCATCTTCTCGAAGTGCTCCGCGACGACGACGTCGCGGTTGCCCGTCGTCGTGATGAACACGTCCCCCTCGGCGGCGGCCTCGGCCATCGGCTTCACGTCGTACCCCTCCATGTGGGCCTCCAGCGCGCGGCGGGGCTCGACCTCCGTGACGACCACGTCGGCGTTCTGGCCGCTGGCCTTCTTGGCGACGCCCTTCCCGCAGTGGCCGTAGCCGGCGACGACGACGGTCTTGCCGGCCCACGAGAGGTTCGTCGTCATGGCGATGGAGGCCAGCGCGGACTCGCCGGTGCCGTGGACGTTGTCGAACAGGCGCTTCATCGGCGTGTCGTTGACCGCGAAGACGGGGTAGTCGAGTTCGCCGTCCGCGTCCATCGCCCGCAGGCGGTGGACGCCGGTCGTGGTCTCCTCGGCCCCGCCGACGATGGTGTCGATGAGTTCGGGGTAGTCCTCGTGGACGGCCGCGACGAGGTCCATCCCGTCGTCGACCGTAATCGTGGGCTCGTGGTCGATGACCGCCTCGATGGCGGCGTAGTAGGCGTCGTCGTCGACGCCGCGTTCGGCGTAGGAGATGACCCTCTCGACGGCGTCGAGCGCGGCGCTCACGTCGTCGTGGGTCGAGAGCGGGTTACAGCCGGTGATGGCGACCTCCGCGCCGCCAGCGGCCAGAATCTCAGCCAGCACGGCCGTCTTGGCCTCGACGTGCATCGCCATGCCGATGCGCTCGCCGGCGAAGGGCTCGTCGGCCTCGAACCGCTCCCGGAGCGCGGTGCAGATGGGCATGTGCTGGGCTGCCCAGTCCATCTTCCGCCGGCCCGACTCGCGGGCCGCAGCGGGGTCGTCGAGTCGCTCAGAGATGGGCGCTGTCATGCCCGAGGAAACGGGGAGGCCGCCTAAAACGCTACCGAAGCGGCGTCTCCCGGTCGCTGTCGTCTATCGGTCCGCGGGCGGCCCGGCGTCTTCGGGCGGGCCGCGCTCGTTATCGTCTCCGTCCTCTTCGTTCTCGTCGCTGTCGTCTTCCTCGTCTTCGTCGTCCGCTTCTTCACCCTCGCTTTCGTCCGTCTCCTCGTCGGTGTCGTCGTCTCGTTCCTCGCTTTCATCCTCGTCGTCGCCATCGTCGTCGTCGCTGTCCACCCCGTCGTCGGGACCGGCATGGGCGGGCGGCCCGCGTTCGCCGTCGGGGCCGCGGTCTTCGGGCGGTCCGCGCTCCGTCTCGTTGTCGTCGCTCTCGTTGGCGTCGTCGCTGGCGTGGGCCGGCGGACCGGCGTGGTCCGGCGCGTTCCCGGGGTTGTTCTCCGTCACGAAGTCGGCCACCTGCGGGCCGATGCCGGTCTCGTTCTGTTCGAGCAGGTACTGCACGAAGCCGGCGACCCGCTGACCGAACGTGGCGTTCTCGTCGGCGTCGAGTTCAGCCGTCGTCGTCGCGGTCTCGTTGCCCGTACCGGCGGTCACCTCGACGGTGACCGTCTGGGTCGGGGCGGGGAGAGCAGCCGTCCCGTTGGCCCCGGTCGTGTAGTTGCCCGCGCCGACGTACGAGCCGTTGACCGCCTCGACGCCGACCGAGGCGTTCTCGGCGGCGCTCCCGTTCTCGGTGACCGTCACCGTCGCGCCGTGGTCCGCGGCCTGACTGACCGAGACCGAGAGGTCGTCGGATGTCTGTGCGGCGACCGTCGCCGCCCCCGGGCCGACGGCGAACAGGGCCATACCGACCGCGGCGGCGAGTGCGAGTCGTTTCGAGGTCATTCCGTCCTGTCCATCCGGGAGCGTCGGATTAAACCCCGCCCGCCGTTCACCTCCGTTCACCACGGTTCGCCCGACAGAGAGAGTGGCTTAGAGTCAGTTAGAGAGTTTACTGTCGCCTCTAGACGTTTATTCTCCGCTCGCGCGCTCGACCAGCGCCGCGGCGTGTTCGCCGGCGCGTTCGCGCACCGACGGGGCGTCGAAGACGGTCACCTCGCGGTCCCGCATGAGCACCCGCCCGTCACAGACCGTGTGGCGCACGTCGCTGCCGCGGGCGGCGTAGGCCAGATGCGAGACGAGGTCGTGGGCGGGCGTGAGGTGGGCGGCGTCGAGGTCGAGCACCGCGAGGTCGGCGTTCGCGCCCGGTTCGATGCGGCCGCCGTCGAAGCCCAGCAGGGCGGCACCGTTCTCGGTCGCCATCTCGACGACCGTCGCGGCGTCGACGGCGCTGGCATCGTCGGCCGCCAGTTTCCCGAGCATGGCCGCGTCGCGCATCTCGTCGAACATGTCGAGGTCGTTGTTCGAGGCCGCGCCGTCGGTGCCCAACCCGACGGTGACGCCGGCGTCGAGCAGGTCCTGTACGGGGGCCATCCCGCTGGCGAGCTTCATGTTCGAGGCCGGGCAGTGGACGACGCCGGTCCCCGTCTCCGCGAGCAAGTCGACCTCCGACTCGTCGACGTGGACGCCGTGGGCGAGGAACGTCTCCGGGCCGAGCAGTCCCACGTCGGCGGCGTACGCCAGCGGCCGGACGCCGTGTTCGTCGACGATGGGGTCGACCTCGGCCTCGGTCTCGTTGGCGTGGAGGTGGATGGGGATGCCCGCCTCGACGGCCTCGGGGACGAACTCCCGGAGGGACTCCTCGCCGACGGTGGTCAGGCTGTGGGGCTGGAACGTCGTCCGAATCCGGCCGCCGGCCGCGCCGTCGAGTTCGCGGGCGGTCTCGATGCTCTGCCGGAGGTCCGCGCGGGCGGCCTCGTCGTCCTTGCCGACGGTGACCGCGGTGTGGCCCAGCACCGCCCGCAGGCCGGCCTGCTCCACCGCGGCGGCTATCTCGTCGACGTGGAAGTACATGTCCGACAGCGCCGTCGTTCCGGAGCGTATCATCTCGACGAGGCCGAGTTCCGCACCGACGCGCACGTCCTCGGCGGTCAGTTCGGCCTCGACGGGCCAGATGTCCTCCCGGAGCCACGCGTCCAGCGGCTTGTCGTCGGCGTACCCCCGCAGCAGCGTCATCGCCACGTGAGTGTGTGCGTTGACCAGCCCCGGGACGACGAGGCCCCCCTCGGCGTCGAGTTCGTCGTCGCCGGCGAGCTCGCCCGGTTCGTCGACGGCCGCGATGTCGCCGGCGTCGCGGTCCAGCAGTACGTCCGCCCGCTCGACCGTATCGTCCGGGCGCAGCACCCGGCCGCCGGTCACGAGGAGGTCGGTCATGCCTCGGAGTTCGCCGTCCCGGCTCTTAGTTGGGCCGGGTCCGACGTGGCTTCCGTCAGCGTCATACCCCTCGAAGTGTTCCCTCCGATAGGTTCTATGGTCCCCGTCGAGCGCGTCCGTCGGCGGGTCGGTTCGCTCAGGCGGGACAGCCCCGGTCGCCTGCTAACGACGGTCGCCGTCGGGTGGTTCCTCGTCCTCGGCATGCGCTTCGTCGTCCCGGCGGTCCTGCCGACTA
Source organism: Haloarcula sp. MBLA0138 (assembly GCF_055632455.1). Taxonomy (NCBI): domain Archaea; kingdom Methanobacteriati; phylum Methanobacteriota; class Halobacteria; order Halobacteriales; family Haloarculaceae; genus Haloarcula; species Haloarcula sp. MBLA0138. The sequence continues at coordinate 2,756,533 of NZ_CM145746.1, forward strand.
TCCGCGACGAGTTCGCCGTCTCGAACGCCGTGGCGGGGCTCGCGGTGACGGTCCTCTGGCTCACCTACGCGGCGATGCAGTTCCCCACGGGCCTGCTCATCGACCGCGTCGGCGAGCGCACGCTGCTCGTCGCCGCGGCGCTGCTGTCGGGGGCGGGCCTGCTCGGCTACTTCGTCTCTCCGGTATTCTCGCTGTTCCTGCTGGCTACCGCCGCCTTCGGCTTCGGGACCGGGCTCTACGGGCCGACCCGGGGGACGCTCCTCTCGCGGACCTTCGACGCCCGCGAGGGGGCTGCCTTCGGCGTCGTGCTGGCCGCCGGCTCGGTCGGTGCCGCCGCTCTGCCCGCGCTGGCGGCGCTCGTGACGGCCCGGTACGGCTGGCGGCTGGCGCTGGTCAGCGCCGCGCCGCTGTTCGGCGTGGTCGCCGTCGGCCTGTGGCTCACCGTCCCCGACCGGCCGACCGCCGACGCCGACCGGGCGCTCCGGCGCGATTTACGGGCGGTCCTCGCGGGCTTTCGCCAGCGCCGGCTCGTCCTCGCGGTCACCGGCGAGACGCTGATGCTGTTCGTCTTTCAGGCCGTCACGGCGTTCCTGACGACGTACCTCGTCACGACCCGCCCCGTCTCGCAGGGGACCGCGGGGGCCGTCCTGTCGGCGCTGTTCGTCGGCGGCGCGGTCGCACAGACCGCGACGGGGCGGCTCTCTGACCGCTACGGCACGCCCCGGGTCTTAGTCGCCGTGGCGCTGGTCAGCGCCGTCCCGCTGGTGCTGGTCCCCCGCGTCGAGGGCGTCGTCCCGCTGGCGCTCGTGGCGGCCGGCGTCGGCATCCGGATGAGCGCCGGCCCGCTCTCGAACGCCTATATCGTCGACGTACTCCCCGATGCCGCGGAGGGGACCGGATGGGGCCTGCTCCGGACGGCCTTCTTCGCGGTCGGCTCGCTGGGCTCGACGGTCGTCGGCCTGCTGGCCGACCGCGGGCTGTTCGCGGGCGCGTTCTATCTCATGGCCGCGCTCACCCTCGTCGCGGGCGGCGTCTTTCTCGCCCTGCCCAGACGGTAGGGAAAGACAGTTTGCCCGCCCCACCACAGAGTGGGTATGCGCATCGCCGTCCCCAACAAGGGCCGCTTGCACGAGCCGAGCGAGGAGCTACTGGAACGGGCGGGCCTGCATCTGGTCGACGGGGCCGACCGGCAGCTGTACGCCCAGACCGTCGACCCCGACGTGACGGTCCTCTACGCCCGCGCGGCGGACATCCCGGAGTACGTCGCCGACGGGGCCGCCGACGTGGGCATCACCGGCCTCGACCAAGTCCGCGAGGCCGCGGTCGACCTCGTCGAACTGCGCGACCTGGAGTTCGGCCGCTGTCGGCTCGTCCTCGCCGCGCCCGAGGACGACGCCGTCGAGTCGGTCGCGGCCTTCGAGGGCGGCCGCGTCGCCACGGAGTTCCCCAACGTCACCCGGCAGTACTTCGCGGACGCGGGCGTCGACGTGACCGTCACGGAGGTGTCGGGCGCGACCGAACTGACCCCCCACGTCGACATCGCCGACGGCATCGTCGACATCACCTCGACGGGGACGACCCTGCGGATGAACCGCCTCGAAGTCGTCGACGAGGTGCTGGAAAGCTCCGTCCGTCTGTTCGCCCGCGAGGACACGGCCGACGCCGAGAAGGTCCGGCAGGTCGACATGGCACTCGGCTCGGTGCTGTCGGCCGAGGACAAGCGCTACCTGATGATGAACGCCCCCGAGGACGCCCTCGACGATGTGGAGGCGGTCCTCCCGGGGATGGGCGGCCCGACGGTGATGGACATCGCCGGTACCGATTCCGTCGCCGTCCACGCCGTCGTCGAGGAACAGGCCGTCTTCGAGACCATCAACGACCTGAAGGCGGTCGGCGCGAGCGACGTGCTCGTCACCGAAATCGAGCGGCTGGTGGAGTAGTCACACGACGCCGAGGATGTTGGTCAGCGCGACGCCAAGCACTGTGGCGAACGCGAGGTGGAGGACCACGAGCGGCGCGGTCGAGCGCGTCGAGAGCCGGTAGGTGTAGCTGATGGCGATGCCGTCGGCCACGAGCGTCAATCCGAGCAGGACGGCGACGCCGAGGCTCGGCGAGACCGGGCCGACACCGGTCGTCCCCCACTGTTGGAGCAACAGCGAGACGACTGCGGGCGCGGCAGCGGCCTTCGCGGCGAGTTGACTCGGCACGTCGCCGACGAAGAAGGTCGCGGCCAGATGCAGCGTCAGCGCGTAGAACAGCCACGTGACGAGCAGCGTCGTCAGGAGCGCCAGCGGGCCGCCGCCCGTCAGACTCGGTGTCCCGGCCTGAAGCATACCCGTAGTTGTGGCCGGGCGCGTTTGTGTATTGCGTTCACGTCGCCGCCCGCCGCGGCGCACCGCTGGAGCGGGACGGCGCTACGCGGGCCGTCGTAGCGGCGAACCGCTACTATCTCAGTCCAGCAGGCCCAGCTCTTCGAGCCGGGAGACGATCTTGTCGACGGCCTCCTCGGCGTCCTCGGGCTTCTTGCCGCCGGTGATGACCAGCTTCCCGGAGCCAAACAGCAGCGCCACCACGTCGGGCTCATCGAGCCGGTAGACCAGCCCGGGGAACTGCTCGGGCTCGTACTCGATGTTCTCCAGCCCCAGCCCGATGGCGATGGCGTTGAGGTTCAGGTTCCGACCGAGGTCCGCCGACGTGACGATGTTCTGGACGACGATTTCGGGGTCGTCGTCGACCTGAATGTTGAGGTCACGCAGCTTGTCGAAGACGATGCGCAGGCTCTGGTGAACGTCGTCCGTCGACTTCGCGCCGGTACAGACTATCTTCCCCGAACGGAAGATGAGCGCCGCGGACTTGGGGTCCTGCGTGCGGTAGACGAGTCCCGGGAACTGCTCGGGGTCGTAGTCGGCACCCTCGAGGTCCATCGCCACACTCTGGAGGTCGAGTTCCTGCCCGATTCCGGTCGAGGCGACGACGTTTTCGATGTTGATGGTCTCCTTGGGGTCAACCATGTCTCGACTTAAATCACGTATTTAAGGCTTATAAAGCTTCATGGCATCTACTGACAGGTCTCGCGGGGGAGAGGTCACGCGACCGAGACGAATCCGGTAAAAAAGCCCGCTACCGGGGGCCAGACCGGCACGCTGATTGCCGGCCGGACACACCGACAGCGCGTGTACGTCCTCGAACTCGGCGGCCAGCACGACGCGTTCGCGGCCCGCGAGGCCGAGAGCGCCGCCGACGGGGTCGAACTCCTCGCGCCCGGCCTCGCCGTCGCGCGCGGGGTCACCGACCGCGTGCGGACGCTCGCGTTCACCCACCGGGCCTGCGAACTGGTCGGGACCGCCGACCCCGACGTGACGAGCGCGCGGGCGCTGCTCGAGGCCGCGAGCGTCGACCGCGAGGGGACTGTCGCGGTGCGGGCCGTCGACGTGCGGGCCTCGGCCGGCGTCGACACCCAGCGCGCCGAGCGGGAACTCGGCGGCGTCCTCACCGACCGCGGCTTCGCCGTCGACCTCGACGACCCCGACGCCGTCCTCTACGCGTATTTCGCCGACCCCGCGGGCGACGAGGAGCGCGGCGCTGGCGAGGCCTGCTGCGCGCTGGGGTGGCTGACCGTCGAGAGCCGCCGGGACTTCGGCCAGCGCCGTCCCACCGACCGGCCGTTCTTCCAGCCCGGCAGCATGGACCCGATGGAGGCCCGCGCGCTGGTCAACGTCGCCGGCGCGCGCCCCGGGCGGACGGTGCTGGACCCGATGTGTGGCACCGGCGGCCTCCTGCTGGAGGCGGGGCTGGTCGGCGCTGACGTGGTCGGCGGCGACGCACAGGAAAAGATGGTCCGCGGGACGCGCCGGAACCTCCGGAGCGTCCTCGGCGACGGCCGCGGCCCCGCGGCCGACCGGGACAGCGACGGCCACCCCGACGCCGAGGCCTACCCCGAACCCGGTCGCTGGGGCCTGTTCCGGTCGAACGCGGCGCAGTTACCGCTGGTCGACGGGGCCGTCGACGCCGTCGTCTTCGACGCGCCCTACGGCCGCCAGTCGCGGGTCGCCGGCGAACTCCGTCCCCTCGTTTCCGGTGCGCTCGCGGAGGCCCGCCGCCTCGCGCCCCGCTGTGTCCTCGTCGCCGACCGGGATTGGGCCGACGCGGCGACGGCGGCGGGATGGACCGTCACCGACCGCTTCGAGCGCCGCGTCCACCGGTCGCTCGTCCGCCACGTTCACGTCCTCGATTGACGACCGAGTTTCCGTGGACGTTCGTCCACCGTTTCGGCGACCTGCGAAACCTTGATATTGTGTACCGTTGACACACGAACAAGGATGCCACGCTGGTCAGACCCCGCCCCCTGTGACGACGACGAACAGCTCTTCGAGTGCCCGGGCTGTGGGACCCGCGTCTGTAGCGAGCGCTCGACGGTGACCTGCGAGAAGTGCGGCACGGACATGCAGAACCTCAGCGTCCCGCGCCCGGAGTAGCTACGACAGCGACCGCAGCACCGCTTCGGTCTCCCCGTCCATTCGCTCCAGCAGCGACCGCGCCCGCTCGCGGGCCGCGTCGTCGGCCACCGCCAGTACCATCCCCTCGCCGGGCTGACCGTAGACGACGCTCGCGCCCTCGGGGACCGCGAGCAGCGCCGGCAGCGCCGCGAGGTCCTCCTCGCCGTCCACGTCAAGCAGCGTCGGCCCGTCGCCCTCGACGGCCGCGACGAGCGCGTCCAGTAGCTCGTGGGTCACCGTCCCGGCCGGGTTCGTCACCGCGACGCGGCGGTCGAACTCCTCGGCCGCGATGGTGGCCGCCACGTCCGCCTCGACCGCCGAGCGCTCGGTCCGCTCGTCGACCAGCGCCACGTCGGGGACGCGGCCGGCCGACAGCAGGTGGTAGGTGACCATGTCGCCGACGGCGACCAGCGGGTCGCCGGCGTCGGCGAGCAGGGCGTCGGCGTCCGCGTAGACGGGGCCGAGCGGCTCCTTGAGCGCCGACCGGAGCGCGGCCGGGAGTTCGAGCGCGACGCGCGCCACGTCAGCGGACCTTCAGCGCGTACTGGCCCGGCTCGGTCACTTCCATCTCCTCGGCTATCTGGGACTCCTCCGGGTGGGCGATGACGACGTAGCCCGCCCAGTCCTCGGTCAGGGAAGTGCCGCCACAGGCCTCACACTGGCTCTCTATCTCGGCTGACTGGACGCGGTGACAGTCACGGCAGACGAGTCGGTCTGCCATCAGCTATCACCGGCCTCGGCCGCGCCCTCGCGCTTCTCGCGCTCCTCTTGGAGCCAGCCGTGCTTGCCCAGCCCGACCTGTTTGGCGGTCAGGCCGATCTTCGAGTCCCGGGGGTTGCGCTCGTCGATGCTCTTGGTGACGATGCGGGCCCGGACGGCGTCGCCGCGCCCGAGGATGCGGTTGGACTCCCGGGAGGCGAGTTGCTCGTTTTCCTCGTCGTAGGCCAGATACTCGTCGGATATCTGGGAGACGTGGAGCAGGCCGTCGACCGGCCCGATGCCGACGAACGCGCCGAAGTTGACGACCTCGACGATCTCGCCGTCGACGACCTCCTGCATCTGGGGGTCGAACGTGAGCGCGTCGAACTCGGCCTCGTAGTAGACGCCGGGCTCGTTCGGGAGGACGGCCCCGTCGCCGATGTCGCGGACCTCTATGACGGAGACGACGCTGCCGACGTCCTCGTCCATCCGACCTTCGAGCTTGTCCTGCAGGAGCTTCTTGACCAGCTCCGGTGTGACCTCCGCCAGATGCTCCGGCGGGACTTCGACCGTATCGCGTAGGCGTACCCGTTTGTACATGTGTTATGGTTGAGTGATTCCCAGTTTGTCGCGGCCCCTTAAACTTATTACTGGAACGCCCGCGTCGAGCAGGCGGCGTTTGAGGGGGGCGTCGTTCGTGACCGCGTAGTCGGCCTCGACGGCCAGTTCCAGCACCGCGTCGTCGGCGTAGTCGGCGTCGGTCGGGGCGACCGAACACCGGTCGAGCAGGTCCCGACCGACCGACGCCGCGGTCGCTTCCGCCCCGGCACCGTCGGCGAGCTTCGAGAGTTCGTCCCGGACCGACTCGGGGACGACGTAGTCGCCGCCGCCGACGACGCGGTCGAGTTCCTCGAACACCCGCACGTCGCATTCGACTGGCATCATCAGCGCGTTCGTGTCCAGCACTATCATTCCCGCAACGTGCCGACGCCGATGAGCCGCCACCGAGCACCGACACGGCGGTTGATGGCTATCTTCGCGCCGGCCTCGGCGCAGACGGGCCGCTTGAGCGCGACCTCGCACTCGCCGTCGCGGGCGCTCGTGACCGACCCGACGGTGGTGGCGGTGCCGATGGTGAGCATCAGCGGCTCGCCGGTCGAGATGTCCTCGACCTCGCCGCCCTCGTCGCCGACGATGCGGTCGAGCAGGTCCACGTCCATCGTGAACTGCTCGTGGGTCGGCGGGAGGCTCCCGGGCGGTCCCGCGACCTGCCCGGCCAGCGCGTCCCCTTTCGTGATGGAGGGGTCGAGTCCGGTGCCGACGCCGAGCAGGCCGCCCGGCGTCACGGTGTCGACGAACTCCCCGCCGGCCTGTAGCGACCGTATCGTCGTCGTGACGGGTCGCCACTCGGTCTGGCCGCCCTCCTCGACCTCGCGGCCGGGGCGGAGCTCTATCTCGTCGTCGGCCGCCAGTTCGCCCTGCACGAGCGAGCCGCCCAGCACGCCGCCCATCAGGTCCTCCCACGTGGTACCGGGGCGGTTGATGTCGAACGAGCGGGCGACCATCATCCGGGCGTCAGCCGCGGGGTCGCGCTCGGGGGTCGGAATCTCGCGCTCGACGGCGTCGATGAGCAGGTCGACGTTGACCTCCTGTTGGGCGCTGATGGGGACGATGGGGGCGTCCTCGGCGACGGTGCCCTCGACGAACTCCTGAATCTGCTCGTAGTTCTGTCGCGCCCGCTCCTCGTCGACGAGGTCGACCTTGTTCTGGGCGACGACGATGTTGTCGATGCCGATGATGTCGAGCGCCATCAGGTGTTCTTCGGTCTGGGCCTGCGGGACGGGCTCGGTGGCCGAGACGACCAGCACCGCGCCGTCCATGATGGCCGCGCCCGACAGCATCGTCGCCATCAGCGTCTCGTGGCCGGGCGCGTCGACGAACGACACCGTCCTGAGATGTTCGGTGTCGACGTCGTGGTCCTCGCAGTGCTCGTCGACGGTGAACGCCTCGGGCTCCTCGGCCTCGGGACAGCGGCGGAACGTGGCGTCGGCGTAGCCGAGCCGGATAGAGATGCCGCGTTTCATCTCCTCGGAGTGTTGGTCGGTCCACTCGCCGGACAGAGCCTGTACCAGCGTCGTCTTCCCGTGGTCGACGTGGCCGACGAGTCCGATGTTCACCTCCGGTTGTTTGTTCGATGTCATTTCGAGAGTAATCTTGGTGGAGATTCGCCACGTGCGACTGATAAACCTACTGTTTGCGCCCGGAACCCGACGCCCGCGGTCAGTCGTCGGCTTTCGTCCGCGTCTCGGCCTGCAGGAACGCGTCGGCGGCCGCGGCTATCGGGGCGAAGACGACCAGCGCCGACGCCGTCGGCACCGTCACCGCGATGGCGACGGCGAGGCCGATGGCACCGACGAACCAGCCGACGCCCCGGGCGATCTGCCCGAGATAGACGTGCCCCGCCCCGGTAATCAGCAGGGAGAGCAGCGCCGCGAGCCCGGCGCTCTTGTCGCTCGACCCGGCGTGGTCACACTCGATACACGGGTAGCCGGTCGGCGGCAGTTGAGCGCCGCAGGCCTCGCAGTACCGCGGTTCGGAGGGCATACGCTCCCGACCCGTCGGCTGGGTAATAGGTCTTGTCGTGGCTCACTCCCGGCCCTGCTCGCGCACGAGCGCCGCCAGTTCCTCGTACTGTTCGCCGTCGGTGCCCTTCGGCATGTACGCCGCGCCGGCCCGCTCGGCGGCCGCGGCGACCGCCGAGTCACGGACCTGCGTGAACAGGACGAACCCGGCGTCGGTGTCGGCGCGCTCGATGAGCGCCAGCCCGTCGAGGACGGGCATCTGGTAGTCGGTCACGACGCAGTCGAACGGGGTCCGTTCGATGCGTTCGAGCGCCGCCGTCGGCGTCGTCGCGTGTGTCACGTTCAGCCCGTCGTCGACGCGTTCGAGGTACTCGGCCACCAGTTCCGCCATGGCCGGCTCGTCGTCGACGACCAGCACCCGGTCCCGGTCGCACGCCGGCGTTCCGTCCCCGTCTGCAGTCACCATCCCCATGTCGACCCGGTATTCGCCACCGGGTCATAAACCGTCGCGCGCAGTTTCGCGGCGTGAAAGCGCTCCCGACGATGGGCCTATTGCTCTCGGGACCGTCCGTCCGGCCGTGCGGGAGTTCGGCTTCGAACTGGCGCTGTGTGCCCATCTCGAACGCGAGGGTCGGCTGGTCAGCCGCCAACTCGGCGGGGGCGTCCACGGGCGGCGGGTCCTCGACACGGTCGTCGTCGACACCACCGACGCCGTCGCCGAGCGGGCAGCCATCACGGCCCGGCGCATCCCGCCGGCGGCCATCGAGAGCGACGTGGGGCCGGGCCGGGCCCGGTACTGGAAAGACGCCTTCGACTGCCACCCCGACCGGGCCGAGCGCGCCGTCGAACTCGCCGTCGAGCGGGGCTTCTTCGAGCGCGAGCGCCGCGGCGGCCGGACCTACGTCCGCCAGACCGCCCGCTACCCCGACTGGGTCGACGGCGTCACCGCCGTCGAGAACAAGCCCGACCTCGGCCGGCCCGGCGCTCTCGAAACCCAACTCCGGACGGACGTGTCGCTCGCGCTCGCCGACCGGGTGGTGTTGGCGACGGCCTCCTACGTCACCGGCGCACACCTGAACCGCATCCCCGACGAGGTCGGCGTCTGGCGGTTCGACCCGGAGACGGGCGAGCGCGAGGTGGTCCGCGAGCCGACGCCGCTACCGACCGACGGCCCCGGCGTCGAACTGCTGGAGCGACGCCCCGGCCGGGCCGACGTGCGCGTCGTCGACGCCGCGGAGAAGGCGCGGGCGCGCCGCCGCCTCGCCGAGCGCGCCTACGCAAAGGGCTGGCGCAGCTACGACCTGCCCGCCTGCGCCCGGTGTCGCCCCGACGCCGACGGCCTGCCCCACTGCCCGTGGAAGGGGCGGGCGGTCAGAGCGAGCGAGGACTGCGGCCCGGACTGTGCCGGGCACGACCCGGCGGACGCGCCGCCCGTCGACGGCGACGCGCTCCGGGCCGCCCGGACGCCGTGGGACCCCGACCCCGACGGCAGAGAGCGGCGACAATCGGGACTCGACCGCTTTGGCTGACTCAGCGGCGGCCGCGCTGGCGGCGGAGTTGGTGGTGAATCGCCAGCGCGAGCGCGAACGCGATGACGGCGTCGAGCGCCCACGACACCGCACCGGTCGCGAGCAGGTCGCCGCTGACGGCGATGGCGAAGGCCGCAAGCCCGCCCGCCAGCGGGTAGGTCGTCCGCGGGTCCACGCTATCGGGGCCCGTCGTCGCCGCTCCGGTCTTCGCCCGGGCGGCCGCCGTCGCCGGCGGTCGCCCGCCCGTGTTCCTCGTAGTTGTCGGCGGTCACCTCGGGCGCTTCGGCCGCCACCTTCGCCGCGTGGCCGGTCCGGGCCCGGTAGTTGGCCGCGGCGGCCAGCGCGGCGGCGACGGTCAGGCCGACCACCGGCACCCAGTCGACGCGACCGACGAACAGTCGGAGGCCGGCGACCGCGAGGCCGGCGCTGACCAGTGCCGCGCCGCCGGCCTCCGCGAGTCCGCGCCTGTTCATACCGATACACTGAGACCGACCCACAAAGAAGTGAGGGGGGTTTCGGTCAGTCGAGGCCCCTCACAACGAGAACCGCTCTCCGTCCAGCCCGATGTCGTCGGCGAACGCCCGGTCGGCCGGCACGTAGTGGGCGGTGTGGACGACGCGGTAGTCGGCGGCGTTGATGTCGGCGGCGAAGGCCCGCGCGCCCGGCAGCGTCATGTGTTTCGTGCCGAACGTCCGGGGGACGCCGTCGTCGTCGAAGTCCGCCCCGCCCTTCGGGTGGAACTCGCAGGCCTCCGGGTGGACGATGCCCTCGACGACGGCGAGGTCCGCCCCGGAGAGGTGTTCGCGCGAGCGCTCGGACACGTCGTAGCACGTGTCGCCAGACACCGCGAGTACCGCGCCGGTCTCGGGGTCCTCGACGCGGAGGCCGTAACAGACCAGCGGCGGGTGTTCGACGGGGACCAGCGTCACCTCGAAGCCGGCGGCCGAAAACGGCTCGTAGGGCGTCCGCGGCCGGACCGAGACCGTGTCGAGGTAGTCGTAGCGGCTCCGGACCGTCTCGGCCACGCTCTCGTCGGTCGCGGGGTCGGTCTCGTCGGCCGCGTACACCGGCAGGTCGTCGAACAGGCGGTAGGCGTTGCCCAGTCCGTCGAGGTGGTCGAAGTGGACGTGCGTGACGACGGCGGCGTCGGGCAGCGGGACCCCTTCCCGGAGGAACTGGTGGCGGAAGTCCGGGCTGGCGTCGACCAGCAGCGCCTCGCCGGTGCGCTCGTTGCGGACGTACAGCGAGAAGCGGGACCGTTCGACGCCCCCCTCGGGGTCGACGCCCCGCCGGCGCGCGCGTTCCCGCAGGTCCGCGTCGGGGTCGCGGGCGCGTTCGCAGGTGTCACAGTCGCAGTCGACCGTCGGCGTCCCCGTCGTGTCGCCCGTCCCGAGCAGCGTGACCTCCATGGACACCGTTCGCGGCCGGACGCGCCTAAGCCCCTCGCTTGTGGCGCACCTCTATGTGGTGTGGTGACGTAGGACAACGCATGCCAGAGGAGTGTGGCGTCTGCGGGGAGACGGTGCCGTTCGAAGCCACCGTCCACGTGCTCGTCCACACGCGCGAGGCGGGCGTGGCTGACTACTACGTCTGTGAGGCGTGCTACGAGGCCGAACTGGCGACCCTGTTCGACGGGTCGTCCGCGGAGCCAAGCGGGTAAGGACGGCCGCAGTCGACGCCGCTAAGACCCGCTCGCGCCTAGAGTGGGTATGACGTTTCTCGTCGCCTTCGACGGCTCCGACCGCGCCGTCGCGGCCCTCGAACGCGCACACTGGCTCGGGCAGGGTGTCGACGAAGACGTGGTCGCCGCGGCCGTCGTCCCCGACGGCGACCTGCGGTACGCGCGAGCGGCCGGCTGGCTCGGTCCTGCGGAGCCGTTCGACCTCGACGCCGTCGTCGCGTCGCTGCGCGAGCAGGTCGACCGCGTCGCCCCGGGGACGACGTTTCGCTACGAGACGACCCAGCGGACTCCCTCGGGCAATGCCATCGCCAAGCCGCTCCGGAAACTCGCCAAGCGAGAGGGGGCGTCGATGGTGTTCGTCGGCACCGTCGAGGGCGGCCGCCTGACGACGACGCTGCACAGTATCGCGGGTCGAATCGGGAGCGACGGGGCCTACGACGTGGTGTTCGTCCGCGGACTGCCCGGCGACGGCGACACGTCGTAGGGGGTCGTGGCCGCCGCGGCGTCGGACCGCCAGCGCGCCCTCAGTGGTCGTGGTCGTGGCCGTCGCCGGAGAACTCGCCGCCGGCGACCAAGGCGTCGTGGTCGCCGTCTATCATGTCCATGTTCTTGAGGTTGTCCCGCTCCTCGAAGTCCTGAATGGCGTCTTCGAGGTCCCCCTGCGTGAGCGTGGTCCGTTCCTCGGTCAGCGCCTCCAGTACGGCCTCCCGGAGGACCAACCGGAGGTCGCTGCCGGTCAGTCCCTCGGTCAGTTCCGCCAGCGTCTCCGGGTCGAAGTCGACGATGTCCATCTCCCGGGTGACGATGCGGAGGATGTCGGCCCGCATGCCGTGGTCGGGCTTGGGGAAGTTGACGATCTCGTCGAAGCGCCGCCACGCCGCGGCGTCGAGTTGGTCGGGGTGGTTGGTCGCGCCGATGAGCAACACCTCGTCTTGAATCAGCGATATCTCGTCGATGCTCTTGAGCAGCGTGTTGACCGCGCGCTTGATGGCGGCGTGTTCGTCCGACGAGCGGGTCTTGGCGACGAAGTCGAACTCGTCCATGAAGAGGATACACGGCGAGAGCCGCTTGGCCACCTCGAAGACCTTCTCGACGTTCTTGGCCGTCTCGCCGAGGTACTGGCTCGTTATCATCGACAGCTTCACCTCGACGAACGGGAGGTCGAGGTCGTGAGCCAGCGCGCGGGCGACGCTGGTCTTGCCGGTGCCGGGCGGGCCGACGAGCAGCAGCTTCCCGATCTCGCGCAGGCCGATGCGCGCGAGGTAGTCGCGGTGTTCGATGGCCTTGACAAGCTTCTGTATCTCGCCCTCTTGGTCGGCGGTCAACACGAGGTCGTCGAGGGTCATCTCGACCTCCTCGGGCGCGCGGACGTCGACGAGGTCCAGCATCTCCTCCTCGTCCTCGTCGTCGCCGGTGTCGAACGCCGCCTCTAGCCGCGCGTCGATGAACGCCCGGTCGGCGCGGGACGGTCGGTTCCGCTCCCGCGCGGTCTCGTAGTCGAGGTCGTCGAACTCGTGGTCGTAGGCCGCCGCGAGGACGGGGTTCTCACGCAGGTCCGCGGCGTCGACGCGTTCGAGGAACCACTCCTCGGCGAGGTCGCGGTCGGTGAAGGAGATAGTGCCCGAGAAGTCGTCACGGTCGGTGAACATCAGGCCGGAGACGGCACTCCACGGGCGCTCGACGCCCGTCGCCTCGCTCGCGGTCGCGTTGGTCGCCGACAGCGGCCGCTCTATCTCGCCGTCGCTCCAGAAGACGGTTCGGTACGACGGCGGCAGGTCGTCGGGCTCTAGGTCCCGGCGCTCGGTGTAGACGACGGTCGTCAGCAGAAACTCGACGACGTCCAGTTCCGGGTCGGTCATTCCCACGCCAGTTATCACGCGACCGGGATAAGTCACTCGAAGCGGGGCGGCGACACAACTCCCCGCCCGGCCCCGAGAGTTTGTGAGCTTTTAACACATCCCGCCGCGTCCGCCCAGCCATGCCGACTCCAGTCATCGTCGACGCCGTCCGCACGCCACAGGGGAAAGAGGACGGCGCGCTCGCGGGCGTCCGCAGCGAGGACCTCTCGGTACCGCTGGTCAACCAACTGCTCGCGAGCACCGGTATCGAATCCGACGAGGTCGACGACCTGCTGTGGGGCTGTGCCCAGCAGCGCGGCGAGCAGGGCAACAACGTCGCGCGGGTCGTCGCCCTGCTGTCGGACCTCGGCGAGTCCGTCCCCGCGGCGACGGTCAACCGTTGGTGTGCCTCCTCGGCCGAGGCGCTGATGCGGGCCGCCGACGCCGTCGCCGCCGGCCAGCGCGAGGTGCTCGTCGCCGGCGGCGTCGAGTCGATGAGCCGCGTGCCGATGGGCGAGAACACCCACAACGTCCACCCGCGGCTGGCCGAACACTACAACGTCGGCGAACTCCAGATGGGGATGACCGCCGAGGCGGTCGCCGAGGAGTACGGCGTCGCCCGCGAGGCTCAAGACGAGTACGCCCTCCGGAGCCACCGGCGGGCCGCCGACGCCACCGACTCGGGCCGGTTCGACGACGAGCTAGTCCCTATCGAGACCGAGGAGGGGCGCGTCGAAACCGACGAGGGCATCCGTCGGGACACCTCGCTGGAGACGCTCGCGGGCCTCCCGACGGTGTTCAAATCGGACGGGACGGTCACCCCGGGCAACGCCTCGCAGGTCTCCGACGGTGCGGCCGGCCTCGTGGTCACCTCCCGGGCGTTCGCCGACGAGCGCGGCCTCGACGTGCTGGCCGAAATCGGCGCGCACGAGGTCGCCGGTGTCGACCCGACGGTGATGGGTATCGGCCCGGTCCCCGCCGTCCGCCGGCTCACTGACCGCGTCGGCCGCGACACCGACGCCTACGACCTCGTGGAACTCAACGAGGCCTTCGCCTCGCAGTGTCTGTACTGCCAGCGGGAACTGGGCTTCGACGACGAGGTCTACAACGTCAACGGCGGGGCCATCGCCATCGGCCACCCGCTCGGGGCCTCCGGCGCGCGCCTCCCGGTGACGCTGGTCCACGAGATGAACCGCCGGGACGCCGACCTCGGACTGGCTACCGAGTGCGTCGGCTTCGGGCAGGGCGCGGCCATCGAGTTCCACCTGCCCTGAGGGCTGTCGGTCGCCGGCAACCGTCCCCGTGTTTCGCTCCGCGCTTCCGACGGCGTCAGAAGTCCCCGAGGCGCGACTGCCCGCTCTCGTCGTCGGTGAACTCCGCGGCCGTCGCCAGCGCCGCCTCGAAGGTCTCGCGCTGGCTCGGGTCGTACAGCGTCGCCGCGGGGTGGACACAGACGAGGACGCGCCGCGGCTGGCCGGCGACGGTCACGTCGAACACGTCGCCCGCCGCGCCGGTGACCGCGAGTTCCCGCTCCAGCAGGTGCTCGCCGGGGACCTTCCCGAGCGTGACGACGACCTCGGGGTCCACTCGGTCGATTTCCCGGTCGAGGTACTCGCGGCAGTTCTCCCGCTCGGCGACGGTGGGGTCGCGGTTCTCCGGCGGTCGACAGCGCACGCAGTTGGTGATGCGCACGTCCGCGCGGTCCAGCCCCACGTCCCGTAGCGTCTCGTCCAACACGTCGCCGCTGCGGCCGACGAACGGCTCGCCCCGCTCGTCCTCGTTCGCGCCGGGGGCCTCGCCGACGAACAGCAGGTCCGCGTCGGCCGGCCCGACGCCGTTGACGATGCGCGAGCGCGAGGCACACAGCTCCTCACAGCGCTCGCAGTCGACGACCGCCAGCCCGTCCATCCGGTCCATACGCGCCGTAGGACGCCGGGGGTGACAAACGCGACGGTCCCGGTCGCCCGTCGGCCGTGGATTCAAGGCCGGGGCTCCCGTGGAGCCCGTGTGGACCGACAGGAACTCGAACGGCGGCTCGAAGCCGAGTTCGACGCTGACCCGGACGCAGTCACGGTCGTCGCCCGGCAGGCCCGGGACCTCGCCGACGCTGGCGCGTTCGCGGTCGACTTCGACGCCGAACTGACCGTCGACGCCGTCGTCGACAACCTCCGCGACGCGCCCGAGGACCACCGGCTCGTCGAGCGCTGGAACTGGTGGCTCGGCGCGCTGGACCTCTCACACGGCGGCTACGCGCGTTTCAGCGTCCGCCGCGATGTCGACGAGCAGTAGCTGGTCGCTCGCGGCCGGAAAAACGTGACGCCAGTGCCCCTCAGAGTACGCTGATGCCGTGGGAGTCCCGCGCGTGTTCGAGGAGGGCCTCCGTCGTATCGAACTCCGCACCGCAGCTGCACGTGTGATACGTGGTCGGGGTCTGCTGGCGTGTTGCCATTGCAGTCAACTGTACGCTCCGATCCCTAATAATCGTTTGTGTGGTATTGTTCACGACCCACAATCCTCTCGGTAGCGTGTCACACGGCGACGGGTCGCTGGCGTTCGGACCGACGGACACTAACGCCTCGCGGGACTACCACGCCGTGATGGAGGTACAGTTCCTCGGCGGTGCCGACGAGGTCGGTCGCAGCGCCGTTCTCGTCGACGACACGCTCCTGTTGGACTACGGCATGGCGACCGAGTCCCCGCCCCAGTACCCGGTCGGCGACCCCGACCCCGAGGCCGTCGTCGTCTCTCACGGCCATCTGGACCACGCCGGGGCCGTCCCGGCGCTGATGGCCGGCGGGGACCTCCCCCCGGTTCACTGGACGCCGCCGACCCGGGACCTCGCGGTCACCCTCGCCGAGGACACGCTGAAGCTCCACGGCTCCACCCCGCGATGTCCGTTCACCGAGACGGACGTGCGCCGGCTCACGCAGGCCTCCGCGACCCACGGCTACGGCGAGTCTTTCGAGGCCGCCGGCTACGAGGTCACGTTCTACAACGCGGGCCACATCCCCGGGAGCGCCCACGTCCTCGTCGACGACGGCGACACCCGTCTCCTCTACACCGGCGACTTCCACACCGGCGACCAGCGCCTCGTCGCCCCGTCGACCGCCCGGCCCGACGCCGACGCCGTCGTCTGTGAGAGTACCTACTCGGACGTGACCCACGAGGCCCGCGACGCGGTCGAAGACCGGTTCGTCGAGAGCCTCCGGACCACGGTCTGGGAGGGCGGGACCGTCGTCGTCCCCGCGTTCGCCATCGGCCGAACGCAGGAGGTGATGCTCGTCTGTGCCGCCCACGACATCGACTGCTACGTCGACGGGATGGGCCAGCGCGTCACCGAGCAGTTCAAGGGCCGTCCCGAGTTCCTCCGGGACGCCGACGCGCTCCGGGGCGCAACGTCGAGCGCCCGCTTCGTCGACGGCCGCAACGGACAACGCGAGCGCATCGCCGAGCAAAACACCGTGATAATCACGACCTCGGGGATGCTCTCGGGCGGCCCGGCGATGACCTACGTCCCGGCCGTCCGGGGCCACCCGACGAACAAGGTGGCGCTGACGGGCTATCAGGTCGAAGGGACGCCGGGCCGGGAGCTACTGGAGACCGGCAGCGCCGAGTTCGACGGCCGCCTGCTGCCAGTCAGCGCGCAGGTCGAACGCCACGACTTCTCCGCACACGCCGACCGCGAGGGGCTCCTGTCCTTTCTCGACGACTACCGCGACGCGCCGGTCGTCGTCAACCACGGCGACCGCACCGCCGACTTTGCCGCGGAACTGCGGGCCGACGGCTACGACGCCACCGCGCCCGAACTCGGCGATACGCTGTCGCTGTGAGCCGTCACTCGGCGGCCGCCGCCCCGTCCCCGATGGGGACGGTCAGCACCTCGACCGGGGACGCTCGGACCACCCGCTCGGTGACACTGCCCAGATGGAGCAGGCGGTCCAGCCCGGTGCGACCGTTCGTCCCCATCACGACGAGGTCCGTGCCGTAGTCGCCGATGGCCGCCAGTATCTCCTCGTGGGGACTGCCCCGCCGGAGGTGTGGCTCGGCGGCGACGCCGGCGGCCCCGCCGCGCGCGACCGTATCGTCGAGGGCCCGCTCGCCGACCGCCTCGGCGTCCTCGACGACCATGTCGTAGTGGTCGAGCGTCTGTCGCTCGTCGATGACGTACAGCACGTCGACGGCCGCGTCGAACCGCTCGGCGAGGTCGAACGCCACCTCGGCGGCCCGACCCGCTCCGTCGCTGCCGTCGGTCGGTACCAGTATCCACGAGTACATGCCGGCCGTTCGCGTCGCGGGGTAATGGTACCACCGGCCGGGACAGGACTATGTGGGCGGCGGGCGAACGCCCGCTTACGATGTACGACGACATCCTCGTTCCGACCGACGGCAGCGACCACGCCCGGCGGGCCGCGACCCACGCCGCCGCCCTCGCGCGGGGGTTCGACGCGACGCTGCACGTGGTCCACGTCGTCGACCTCGCGGGGGCCGCCGGCCCCTTCTCGGCCGGTGGCGTCGACGACACGTTCGTCTCGCGCCTCGAAGCCGAGGGCGAGCAGGTCCTCGATAGCCTCCGGTCGGCGCTCGACGACGCTCCCGTCGGCCGCTCGGCGGTACTGTTCGGCCGGCCGGCCGACGCGATACTGACCTACGTCGAGGAACACGCCGTCGACCTCGTGGCGATGGGGACCCACGGCCGCACCGGGCTGAACCGCTATCTCACCGGCAGCGTCGCCGAGCGAGTCGTCCGTCACGCGCCAGTGCCCGTCCTGACCGCGCGGGTGACCGAGCGAAGCGCGGTCGGCGACGGCTACGACGACGTGTTGGTCCCGACCGACGGCAGCGACGCCGCGGGCGCGGCCGTCGACCACGCCCTCGCCGTCGCCGCCCTGTCGGACGCCACCGTCCACGCCGTCAACGTGGTCAACCTCGGCGTCGCTGCCGCCAGCGGCGAGAGCGCGGTGCCACGGGACCTGCTCGACCGCCTCCACGAGGACGGCGAGACGGCCACGGACGCCGTCGCCGAGCGCGCCCGCGAGCGCGGTCTCGACGCCGTCACCGAGATACGTACCGGCGTCCCCGCTCCGGAACTGCTCGACTACGCCGACGACAACGGCGTCGACCTCGTGGCGATGGGAACCCGCGGTCGCACCGGGTTCGACCGCGTCGTCGTCGGCAGCGTCACCGAGCGACTGGTCCGACAGGCCGAGGTGCCGGTGTTGACTGCCCACGACTCTCCTTGAGGCGCTGCGGTCGATTCGGGTTTGTATCGGGCCAATATGGGTATACCGAGAAAATAGCGCGTATAGATGCTGAAAGGTACATTTATAAATAGAAAAACAGTTATATATGGCGAGAAAGTATGGGAGTTGGGGGTCTATTGGTAAAATATGGAGTCAAAATTGGATATATGGGTGTGTATATGCGGAATAAGGAATGAAGTGCGCGTGTTAGTGCATTTCTGGATACTATCGGATATGTAGATACTGGCGTGAGGTCGGATATCGAGCCGAACAGGCCGTCTAGAAATAACGAACGTACGTGTGTTATATTTTGGCGGTCGGCGAATCACTGCCGTACGTTTGTTATCGCGTCGCCGCGTGACGACCGTCGCACTGACCGGCTCGGGGTTTCCGATAATACCGGAGAGATATATGTGCGAATCACCCGACTGCGTCGCCGACCCGCCCGTCTGGCAGGGGTCACGGCCGCGGCGGAGGCGTCGAGCGCCGTCGGAGCGGCAGGCACGCCTCGCCGCGGCCCGGTGACGGCGTTCGCCGACGGCGGCGCTCGAAACCGTCCGGCATCACCGGACACTGGTCTCGAATCACTCCGATAGCGGATAGTTCTGGGCCAGTAGCGTGATAAATCATGTCTCAGAGGCGGCGATAGAACGGTCGCCTGCACTGTGTCGGGTCACACGGAGCCGCGAGCGCGCCCCGTGTTCGGTTTCGCGTGACTCTCTCGAGTACGTTGTCCGGTATTGCCGGATTAGTGTGTGGCACTATGTAACATGGATGTTTCGGTGTCGCGGACGGCGCCGGGTCCGCACCACGCACGTTTAGGTATCTCGGCCCCAGAGTACGCGTATGTCCGCACCAGAGTCGGACGACCGAGCGACCCGTACCGACACGCGACTAGCCGACCGTCACGTCGTCGTCACCGGCGGCGCACAGGGTATCGGGCGCGGTATCGCCGTCCGCTGCGCGGAGGCCGGGGCCGACGTGACCGTCTTCGACCTCGACGCGGAGACCGCCGCCGAGACGGCCGCGCTCGTCCGCGAGGCGGGCGGCGACGCCGCGGTCGCCGAGGTCGACGTGGCCGACGCGGCGTCGGTCGACAGCGGCGTCGAGACCGCCGTCGCCGAGCAGGGGCCGATTCACGGCGTCGTCAACAACGCCGGCATCCAGCGGTCGGTCCCGCTGTTGGAGACCAGCGAGGCCGAGTGGGACCGCCACTTCGCGGTCAACGCCAAGGGGACCTTTCTGGTCTCGAAGCGTGTCGCCGAGCGGATGATAGCCGACGACGTGGCGGGGAGCATCGTCAACATCTCGTCGGTCGGGGCCGAGCGGCCGTTCCGCGGGCAGGGGGCATACGGGGCGTCGAAGGCCGCGGTGCTGACGCTGACGACGGTGCTCGCCAAGGAACTCGCCGACCACGGCATCACGGCCAACGCCATCAAGCCCGGGACCGTCGAGACGCCGATGGTGGAGACGTGGCTCGAAGAGACCGCTGCACAGGGCGACCGGTCGCCCGACGAGGTGCTCGCCGACTCGCTGGACTCCCACATCCTCGACCGGCCCGCCCAGCCCGAAGAGATCGGCCACGTCGCCGTCCTCCTGCTCTCCGACGAGGGCGCGTGGATGACCGGCGAGTCCGTCGCCGTCGACGGCGGCTACCTGAAGGGTTAGACCATCCGGTACACTTCGTCCATCCACTGGTCGTCTTCCTCCAGCAGGATGGGGTCCATCACCTCGCCCCACTCGGCTTGGGCTTCGCTCTCGGCCATGACCGCCTGTATCCGCTCGGGGTCCTCGACCTCCATGAAACCGAAGACGTGGCCGTCCTTCTCGAAGACGCTGTAGGTCTCCAGTCCGGCTCCGGAGTCGAGGTACGCCCGCTCCAGCGCCTCGGGGACGGCCTCGTGTTCCTCGCGATACGCCTCGCGCTGACCCTCCGCGATGCGGAGGTGAAACGCTATCCGTGCCATGCGGGAGCGACCTTCGCACCCGCCGGGCTTAGTTCTTCCCCGGGCAAGCTTTACTACCGTCACCGCCGACGGTCCGGGTATGCTCGACAGCCATACGCACGCGTGGGGCGCGGCCAGCGAGGCCCACCCGTGGGTCAACGGGCCGCTACTGGACCTCGTGGACACGTTCGACGTACACACGGTGTACACCGCCGACCGGCTGCTCTCGGACATGGACCGCAACGGCGTCGACGAGGCCGTCGTCGTCGGCTACCCTATCTGTGACTGGACGGACAACTGGTACACGCTGCGGGCGGCCGCGGAACACGACCGCCTCTACGGTATCGTGATGCTCGACCCCTTCGCCGACGACGCGGCCCGGCAACTCCGCCGGTGTCTCTCGACCGACGGCGTCCTCGGCTTTCGCCTCGGCGCGGCCTGCCCCTCCGACCGGATGTGGGAGACGTTCGACCCGAGCGTGACGTGGCTCCGGGACGCCGTCGCCGAGACCGAGTTCTGGGAGACGGCCGTCGAACTCGACGCGACCGTCCAGATACTCTGTGACCACGGCCAACTCGACCAAGCGCTCGAACTCGTCGAGGCCTACCCGGACCTCACGTACCTGTTCGACCACTTCGCCCACGCCGGCCCGGCGACGCCGACCGGCGAGGGGACCTTCGCCCGCTTCGCCGACCTCGCCGACTACGAGACGGTCGCGGTGAAGGTCTCCGAGATAGCGCACATGTCCGAGTCGGCGTTTCCCTACGCCGACATGCACGACCACGTCCGTTGGCTCGTCGAGACGTTCGGCCGCGAGCGGGTCGTCTGGGGCTCTGACTTCCCGAACGTCAGCGACACCGCCACCTACGCCGAGGCGTGTAACTGGCTCCGGCAGGTCGACGGGCTGTCGGCGGCCGACCGGGAGTGGCTCACGGGACGGTCGTTCCGCCGCCACGTCGGTCTCGACTGACTACGGGGCCAGCAACTCGACCGGGTGGCGCGGCTGGCGCTCTAGGAGCGCGTCTATCTGTTCGAGACAGGAGGTGCCGCTGGCGACGACCTCGCGGTCGGCGACGCCGTCGGCGCGGAACTGCTCGCGGAGGCGGTCGCCCACGTCCATGCTCAGTTCGTAGTAGTCGGACTTGTAGCCGAAACTGCCGGCCATCCCGCAACACTCCGTCTCGGAGGTGACCACGTCGTACCCGCAGTCTTCGAGGACGGAGACCGTGTGGGCTTCGAGCCCGAGGGTCCGCTGCTGGCAGTGGCTGTGGTAGGCGACTTCTCCGCCGTCGGTCGTCGCGAGCGCGCCGGCGTCGGCCCCGTTGTCCAGCAGGCCGTAGACGTACTCGCAGACCTCGTAGCTGTGCTCCGCGAGGTCGGCGAAGGCGGCCTCGTCGACGAGGCGCTCGTACTCGCGCTGGAACATCGCGTGGTCGCTCGGTTCGACGACGACCACGTCACGGCCGTCGGCGACGTGAGGCGCGAGCGCCTCGGTCACCCGCTCGGCGTGGTCGGTGGCCGTGGCGACCATCCCCTGCGAGAGGGGCGCGCGGCCGCTCGACGGGGCCTCGGGGACGACCACGTCGACGCCCAGCGCTTCGAGGACCCGAACCGCCGCCTTCCCGCGGTCGACCTGCACGTGGTTCGTGTAGAGGTCGGGGTAGACGACCGCCCGCCGGACGGGGTCGGCGACAGTCGATTCGTGGCCCCGCGCCCACTCGGTGAACGTCTCGCGCTCGAAGGTCGGGAGGTCCCGGCGCGGGTCGATGCCGAGCGCCCACGCCATCGCCCTGCGGGAGAGCCCGGTGTCGGCCAGCCAGTTCGAGAGCGGGGCGGTGGCGCTGCCGAGTTTGGCGATGGTCTCGAAGTTGCCGAAGAAGCGTTTCCCGAGGGGCGCGCCCTCGTCCTCCGCGTCGGGGGTCAGCCCGTCGACGAGCCACTCGGCCGGCGAGTCGCCCTCGCGGTTGACCCGGTCCCGGACGACCGTGTTTATCCACGGGATGTCGATGCCGACCGGGCAGGCGTTGACACAGCGCGTACAGCCGGTACAGAGGTCGTTGAACTCCTCGGCCACGTCCAGCCCCTCGATACCGGCCTCCCAGCCGGTAGCGATGCCCCCGGAGTAGGTCTCGCCGCCGAAGGCGTGGCCGCCGACGCTCTGGAAGTTGGCACAGGAGTTCGAGCAGGCCGAACACCGGATGCAGTACAGCGTCTCCCGGAGTTGGTCGTCCTCGCGCATCGCCAGCCGGCCGTTGTCGATGAGCACGAGGTGGAACTCCCTGTCGGCCTCGAACTCCGAGAGGGGCGTCTCGTCGTCGTCGAAGTCGACCACCGGCGTCTCGACCGGCGGGGTGAGCAGGGAGACGTAGGAGGTGATGTCCTGTCCGGTGCCCGAGCGGCCGATGAGTTCGACGAACGGGTGGAGGTCGGCGACGGACGGAATCACCTTCTCGACGCCGGCGACGGCGACGTGGGTGTCCGTCGCCGCGACCGTTTTGCGGGCGTTGCCCTCGCTCGTGACCAACGCCATCGTCCCCGTGTCGGCGGTGACGAAGTTCGCGCCGGTGACGCCGACCTCGGCGTCGCGTATCTGCTCGCCGAGCTTCTCGCGGGCGAAGCGGGTCAGCTCTGCGGCCGTTTCGAGGGGCTGGTCGGGGTCGAAGCGCTCGTTGAACAGGTCGGCGATGGACTCGCGGGACTTGTGGATGGCCGGCGCGACGATGTGGGAGGGCGCTTCGTCGGCGACCTGCAGGACCCACTCGCCGAGGTCCGTCTCCACCACGTCGACGCCGTCGCCGGCGAGGGCCTCGTTGAGCTCGATCTCCTCGCTGGTCATCGACTTGCTCTTGACGACGCGGTCGGCCTCGCGGTCGGCGGCGACCTCGCGGACGTAGTCGTTGGCGTCGGCGGCGTCGTCGGCGAGATAGAGGGTGCCGCCGTTCTCCTCGACCGCGTCGCGCAGGTCGTCGATGAGTTCCGGTAGGCGCTCGATGGCGTCCTCCTTGATGGCGCGGGCCTCCCGCTTGAGTTCCTCGTAGTCCTCCAGTTCGGCGACGGAGTCGTAGCGGCCGTCGTTGAACCCCTGCGTGTTCCGTGCGACGGCCGCCCCCTCGGTGCGCATCAGTTCGCGGAGTTCGTCGGCCTTCGACATTCAGATCTCCTCCTCGACCACGACGACGTGGACGGACTCGGGACCGTGTGCGCCCTGTACCAGCGCGCCCATGTCGGCCGTCGCGCTGGGGCCCGTGGCGATTATCGCGCTCCCTCGGGACTCCCCGAACCGTTCGTCGAGGTCGTCTATCGCGGCGTCCATGTCGGGCACCACGTCGCGGGCCCGGACGACGGCGACGTGGTGCTCGACGAACAGGCTCACCAGTTCGCTCGCGCGCTCGGTCAGCGACAGCACGAGCGAGCCGTAGTCGCCGACGCCGAGGTCGGCCCCGGTGACGCCCGTCGTCGCCTCGCGCAGGGCCGCCGGCGTCGGGTCGACCGTGACGGGGGCGTCGGCCAGCGAGAACGCCGGGCTCTCGAAGGTCTCGGACAGCGCGACGCCGACGGCGGGTTCGGTCACCGCCTCGCCGACGGCCGCCGCCACTCCCGATTCGTCCGTGCGAGTTATTGTCACACCCAACTCGCCGAGGGCACCCTCGAACGCGGGGTTGCTCTCTGACATCTGTGTGCGGGCCGACGGCCCACACGCTCATTTAGTTTTGGTTGCGCGGCCTCAGCGTGGACCGCGGTTTGTTCCCCAAACCTGTCACCTCGACGACGCGACCGCCACCCTCCGGGGCGGCTTCCGCGCGGCGGGTCTGTGAAACGACCGTTTGGAGTTCCGGTACATTTATGATATACAACACCCCAGTCGGTAACAGCGGACCATGACAGAAGATACCTCAGCGAGCGGACTCGACAGGCGGCGCTATCTGACCGGGCTCGGTACCGCACTGGCCGCGGGCCTCGCGGGCTGTGGCGGCGGTGGCGACGGCGGCGACGGCGGGTCCGGTGGCTCCGGCGGCGGGAGCGGCGGGTCGGGCGGCTCCGGCGGCGGTGGCGGCTCCGGGGCCCAGAACCTCGACTTCTGGCTGTTCGGCGGGATTCCCGCCGAACGGGAGTACATCAGCGGCAACTACGACAGCTACGGCGAACACAACGTAAGCTACCAACACCAGGAGTGGGGCCAGAAGTACCAGATAATCGCCTCCGCCGCGGCGAACAGCAACCTCCCGGACGTGATGGCCGGGCAGTGCCAGCAGATACCCGACTACGTCGGCGCACAGGCCATCCAGCCACTCGACCAAGACGAGTTTCAGGACCAACTCGAGGAGGTAAACAGCCACTTCATCCAAGCCAACATCGACAGCATGGTCTACGAGGGGCTGGGCGACACCAGCGGCGAGCGCCAGTGGGGCCTGCCCGGTGGCTACGCCGACCTCGGCCCGTTCGTCGACATCCGGACGGACTACCTCGAACAGACGAGCTTCGACGAGCCGCCCCGGAACTGGCCCGAACTCATCCAACTGGGCGAGGAGATGCAGGAGATAGACGAGGTGTCGGCGGCCATCACCGCGCCCGGGACGGACTTCGGACTGACGACGGGCTACTTCATCGGGTTCGTCTACGCCAACGGCGGCCGCTACTTCGACCCCGAGACGATGGAGGCCACCGTCGACCAGCCGGGCTTCGTCGACGCGGTGCGGCTCTATCAGGACATCGCCGAGGCCGGCCTGTTCCCGGACTCGATGGCCGAGAACAACCACATCGCGGCCGGCCGCCTCCTGCGGGAGGGCGAGTCGGGCATCCTCATCACGTACTCCCACGCCAACGCTATCTACCAGACCACGGGCGCGCCGCAGGCGTGGCTCGACGGCGAGGGCCACACCGTCACGCGCGCGCCGCTGCCCGACCAGCCCTCCGGCGACTTCCAGCCACAGGACCTCCTGTTGCAGAACGCACAGGGGTTCATGCTGGGCAACGGCACCGAGAGCGACGCGGAGCGACAGGCCGCCTTCGACTACACGAGCTGGTGGAACCAACCCGAACAGCTCGCGCCGTGGACCTACGCCGCCGACTCCGACGTGGGCATCCGCGGCCGGGTCCCCACGCTCCAGAGCGCCTTCGAGGAGCCAAGCGACCTGTTCCGGAGCCAGTTCGGCGACCTCGTGACGCTGTACGAGAACGACGACCTGTTCACCCGGACCTCGCGGTTCCCGTCGTTCTCGGGCATCGCCTCCATCCAGAGTATCATCAACACGGAGGTCATCCAGCCGGTCGTGCTGGGCAACGCTACCGCCGAGGAGGCCTGCAGCAACGCCAACTCCGCCGTACAGGAAGTCGTCGACGAACAGATCGCCTGAGCCGGCGGAGCAACACTTTTATCGGCAGCTACTGAATCGGAGACACATACACGAACGACCATGAGTTACGTAGACCAAGCACAGTCGTCGTACCGGAGCGCAACCCGGTACATCCCGGAGACAGTTCGGGTGTACCTGCCGGTCTTGCCGGTGATGGCACTGGTGGGCGTGTTCATCCTCTATCCCATCGCACAGGCCATCTACTCCAGCTTCTTCGCAAAGAGCCTGCTGGCACCGAGCGAGGCCGAGTTCGTCGGGCTGGCGAACTACGTCGAGATATGGACCGACCCCGACATCCATCAGGTCCTCTGGAACACGTTCGTCTGGGTGACCGTCGGCAGCCTCGCGGCCATCGTGCTGGGGTTCCTGATGGGGTGGTTGCTCGACGAGAAGCTCCCCTACACGAGCGTCGCCAGCGCCATCGTCCTCGTCCCGTGGGTCCTCCCCCGGGTCGTCGGCGCGTCCATCTGGCAGTTCATGTTCGGGGGCTCGCAGGGCATCATCAACGAACTGCTCGTCCAACTGGGGGTGACCAACGACTACATCGTCATGCTCGGCTCGACGGAGCTGTCGCTGTGGCCGCCCATCATCGGGATGATATGGCGGCTCGCGCCGCTGTTCGCCCTGCTGACGCTCACGTCGTTACAGGGCATCGACGAACACCTCTACGAGGCCGCACGCATGGACGGCGCGACCCCGTGGGAGCGCTTTCGCTACATCACCATCCCGATGATGAAGTACAACCTCGCCATCGGGTTCCTGCTGATGCTCATCTACAACGTCCGGAACTTCTCGATGGTCTGGGTGATGACCAAGGGCGGACCGGGCGTCTCCAGCAGCACGCTCCCGGTGATGATATACCGCGCGGCGTTCGTCGACTTCGAGGTCGGCTTCGCGTCGGCCCTGTCGGTGATGCTGTTCGTGGTGTTGCTCGTGTTCTCGTACTACTACATCCAGTTCTACGACAAAGTCCAAGGTGAGATGTGATGGCGACGACAGATTCAGACCCGACCGAAGAGTTCCGGAAGAACCAGTCGTGGCTCTACGACTCGACCGCGGGGGGCTACGTCAGAAAGACCGCGATAGGACTGCTGACGGCCGTCGTCGGCGCGTTCGTCCTGTTCCCGCTGTACTGGATGGTCGCGACGGCGTTCAAGACCACGTCCGAGATACAGCAGATTCCCCCGACGGTCTTCCCCGCGGACCCGTCGCTGCAGGGATTCCGGCTCGTCATCGAGTCGTCGATTCAGGCCGGTGGCTACGCCGGGCTGGTCCAGAACCTCTTCGGGGTGACGGTCTCCTCGGCCATCGACATCAACCTGCTCGGGCTGGTCGTCAGTAGCCTGAAAGTCGCCGTCGGCGCGGGTCTCATCGCCGTCGTCCTCGGCACCGGGGCCTCCTACGTCCTCTCCCGGCGGGACTTCCGCGGCAAGAACCTGCTGATGAGCCTCCTGCTGGCGTCGCTGATGTTCCCCGGGACCGCCATCATGGTCCCCGAGTGGGAACTCATCTCGACGCTGGGGCTGTTCAACACGCATCTGGCGCTCATCCTCATCTACGGCGCGATGACCGCTCCGTTCGTCGTCTGGCTGATGAAGGGCTTCTTCGACGACTTCCCGGACTCCATCATCGAGGCCTCGCGCATCGACCAGTGTTCGGCCTTCGAGACGTTCTGGTACGTCCTCGTCCCGATGGCGCGCAACTCGCTCATCGCGTCGTTCATCTTCGCGTTCCTGCTGGCGTGGAACGAACTGGTGTTCGCGCTGACGCTGCTGGACAACTCGAAGTTCACGGTGCCCCCGGGGCTGCTCACTTTCGTGCAGGGGTTCAACACGCAGTGGAACGTCGTGGCCGCGGCCTCGATAATCGTCTCGATTCCGGTGCTGGCCGGGCTGGCCTACATCCAGCGGTACTTCGTCCAAGGGCTCACCGGCGGCGCGATAAAGGGGTAGCTCCGACAGGACGCTACCTTTAAGATGCGGTGGACGGTAGCAATTTGCAATGACACACCTCGAACTAGATAGTGTCACGAAAGTGTTCGGTGACCCCGAGAAAGACGGCGTGGTCGCCGTCAACGACCTCGACATCGACGTACCGGACGGCGACTTTCTGGTCCTGCTCGGCCCCAGCGGCTGTGGGAAGACCACGACGCTGCGGATGATCGGCGGGCTGGAAGACCCCACCGAGGGCGAGGTCCGGTTCGACGGGACCGTCGTCAACGACGTGAAGGCGCGCAACCGCGACGTGGCGATGGTGTTTCAGGACTTCGCGCTGTACCCCCACATGACCGTCCGGGAGAACCTCGGGTTCGGGCTCCGGCGCGAGGACAACGGCATGGCCGACGAGGAAATCGACGCCCGGGTGACCGAGGTGGGCGAGATGCTCGAAATCGAGGAGCTGCTGAACAACAAGCCGGCACAGCTCTCGGGCGGGCAGAAACAGCGGGTCGCGCTCGGGCGGGCCATCATCCGGGAGCCGCGGCTGTTCCTGTTCGACGAGCCGCTGGCGAACTTGGACGCCAAGCTCCGCAAGACGATGCGGACGGAGATAGACGAACTCCAGTCCGAGGTCGGCATCACCTCGGCCTACGTCACCCACAATCAGGAGGAGGCCATGACCATCGCCGACCGCATCGCCATTCTCGACCACGGGGAACTCCAGCAGTTGGGGACGCCCGACGAGGTGTTCAACGAGCCGTCGAATCTCTTCGTCGCGCAGTTCGTCGGCAGCCCCGACATGAACCTCTTCGAGGCCACCCTCGAAGAGCGCGCCGACGGCTACCGCGTCGACCTCGACGCCGCGTCGTTCGACATCCCGAAGCGCCTCGTCGACACCGACATCGGGACCGACGAGGTGCTCGTCGGTTTCCGCCCGCAGGACCTCTATCAGGCCCGCAACCGCTCGACGGACGGGCCGTCGTTCGACACGGAGGTCCGGGTCGTCGAGCCGGTCGGGACGGAGGCCGTCGTCCACGGGTCGTCGTTCCTCGGCGACATGACGGCGAAGGTCGGCAACTTCCACGACATCGCGGCCGACGACCAGCTATCGCTCACTATCGCGCCCGAACACGTCTACCTCTTCGACGCGAACACGGAGGAACTGCTGAAGGGGCGGCTCGTCACCGAACGGGCCGAAGACGAGGCGTCGGCCGACGGCGTCGAAGCGTGAGTCACCGCACCAACCGAAACCACTACGAGCAATCATGAAAGCAATCGTTCAGACGGGACCCAGTTCCGTCGAGACACAGGAACGCGAGCGACCGACGATAGACGAAACGGAGGTGCTCGTCGAGGTCCACACGGCCGGGCTGTGTGGGAGCGACGCGCACGCGTACAAGTACGACGGCGGCTACGAGTGGATACCCATCCCGCGGATAATGGGCCACGAGTACTCCGGCGAGGTCGTCGAGGTCGGCGACGCCGTCTCGGAGTTCGCCGTCGGCGAGAAGGTCATCGAGGAGCCGATACACGACTGCGGGCACTGTTTCCAGTGCAAGAACGGCCAACCCAACGTCTGTCAGAACTTCTCGATTACGGGGATGCACCGCGACGGGGCCTACGCCGACTACGTCGCGGTCGCGCCCGAACACCTCCACGCCGTCCCCGAGGGCGTGCCGCTTCGCCACGCCGCGGTCACCGAGCCGACGAGCATCGCCACCCGGGCGGTGTTCGACCAGTCCGTGACGACCCCCGGCGACAACGTGCTCGTCGAGGGGCCCGGCCCCATCGGCGTCCTCGTCGCCGCCGTCGCCGACTCGCTGGGGGCCAACGTCGTCGTCTCCGGCCTCGACCGGGACGCCGCCTATCGCCTGCCGCTGCTCGACGACCTCGGCATCGAGACCATCAACGCCCAGTCAGAGGACCTCGACGCCCGGGCCGAGGCGTTCACCGACGGCATCGGCTTCGACGTGGTCTTCGACACGACCGGCCACCACTCGGGTATCGGGACGGCCGTCGACTACGCCCGCAAGGGCGGGCAGGTCGTCGTCGTGGGTATCCCCAACGACACGAGCGAGGTCACGCTCACTCCCGTCGTCCGCGGCGAGGTGGACATCAACACCTCCTACGGCTCGACGTGGACGAACTTCGAGCAGGCCCTGCGCCTGATGGAGCGGGGCGAAATCGCGGTCGACGACATCCTCGATACGTCCTACGACGCCGCCGACCCCGGGAGCGCCTTCGAGGCGTTCCTCGCCTCCGAGACCTGCAAACCAGTCTTCCAGTTCGACTGAGTCCGGCCCGTCGGCGCGGCCGCGGGCCGGTAGCGGCAGCGCCGGCGAGACACGTCCGAGCGGTGACAGAAAGATTTTAGCCCCGTCGTCCGAACCCTCGGGTAGCGACCGATGGAAATCACAGACGTATCCGCGACCAAAGTCAGCAACGAGTCGTGGGGAGAGTTCATCGAGTTCCCTCTCGTCACGATAATGTCGAAGTACGACGAGTACCGCAACGTCGACGGCGAGAACCCGCAGGCCCGCCGGAAGTGGATGGGGCCGGTCGGCGACGTCGTCGTCGAGGTCGAGACCGACGCGGGCATCACCGGCGTCGGCGTCGGCAACTGGGGCACCGGGGCCATCGCCACCGTCGTCGAGGAGACGCTCTCGAAGCTCGTGGTCGGCGCGGACCCGATGCGGCGCGAACACCTCTGGGAGCAGATGTACCGCGCGACGCTGCCGTTCGGCCGGAAGGGCGTCGCCGTCATGGCGATAAGCGCCGTCGACCAAGCGCTGTGGGACATCGCCGGGAAGGAGGCCGGGAAGCCGGTCTACGAACTGCTCGGCGGTCCCACCAAAGACGAGATTCCCGCCTACGCCTCGAACCTCCACCCCGTCGACATGGACAAACTGGAGCGCGAGGCCATCGAGTACGCCGACGCGGGCTTCGACGCGGTGAAGCTTCGCTTCCTCCACGGCCCGGAAGAGGGCCGCGCCGGGATGGAGAAAAACGAGGAGATAGTCAGGACCGTCCGGGACGCCGTCGGCGACGAGATAGACATCGCCGGCGACGCGTACATGGGCTGGTCCGTGAAGTACGCCAAGGAGATGACCCAGCGCCTCGGGAAGTACGACATGGCGTGGGTCGAGGAGCCGGTCATCGCCGACGACATCGACGGCTACGCCGAGGTCCGGGAGGCCGCGCCGATGCCCATCTCCGGGGGCGAACACGAGTTCACGCGCTGGGGCCACGAGGAACTGCTCGAACGCGGGGCCGTCGACATCCTCCAGCCCGACGTGGGCCGGGTCGGCGGCATCACGGAGATGAAGAAGGTCGCGGACATGGCGGAGGTCCACGACGTGCCGGTCATCCCCCACGCGGGGACGAACCCGACGCTGCACGCCATCGCCGGGCACACCAACATGCCGATGGCGGAGTACTTCCCGACGCCGGAGTGGTTCCAAGAACAGCAGGCCGAACAGGAGTCGACCTACGCCGACGCCATCTTCGAGAACCCGCCCTCGCCCGAGGGTGGCTCGCTCCCCCTGCCCGACGACCCCGGCGTCAGCACGCAACTGAACCGCGACGCGCTCGAACACTTCGCCGTGGAGTGACGATGGCGGACATCACATTCGAGTACAACGTCCCCGTCTTCGCCGGCGCACCCGACGCCGGCAGCGACGACCCGGTCCACCGGGACACGCCGGCCTACGAGGCGCTGGACTGGGAGACGACCAAGGAGGGCGTCCTGCTGGCCGAGGAGTTGGGGTTCGACGCCGCGTGGGCCCCGGACCACCTCATGCTGGGCCGGGACCGCGCCGAGTACGAGTGTTGGACGCTGCTGTCGGCGATAGCCGGTTTCACCGACGACATCGACATCGGCTCGCTCGTGCTCTGTAACGACTACCGCAACCCCGCACTCGTCGCCAAGATGGCCGCGACGCTCGACGTCGTCTCCGACGGCCGGCTGGAACTGGGGCTCGGCGCGGGCTGGCACGAACCCGAGTACGCGGCCTACGACTGGGAGTACCGCGACGGCTTCGAGCGGCTGATGCGGCTCGACGAGTCCATCCGCCTGATGAAGCGGATGTGGGACGCCGGCGGCGAGGGCGCGAGCTTCGACGGCGACCACTATCAGATAGAGGACGCCCCCTGCGCGCCGACGCCGGTACAGGACCCCCACCCCGACATCCTCGTCGGCGGGCAGGGCGAGCAGGTGACGCTCAAGCTCGTCGCCAAGCACGCCGACGTGTGGAACACCGACGTGTTCAACGGCGACGTGGAGACGCTGGAACACAAGATAGGCGTCATCGAGGACCACTGCGACACGGTCGGCCGGGACCCCGACGAGGTCGAGTACTCGTGGGACGGCCACGTCGTCTGCACGCGCGACGAGGCCAAACTCGACCGCTTCGTCGACCTGATGACGCCCATCCAGTTCGAGGAGGAGTATCAGGACCAAGCGCCCATCGAGACCGAGGCCGACGCCCGCGAGTACTTCGTCATGGGGACGCCCGAAGAGTGCGCCGAGGCCATCGAGCGCCGGGTCGAGGCCGGCGTGACGAAGTTCCAGTGTTGGTTCGTCGACTTCCCGGACACCTCGGGGATGGAGTTGTTCGCCGACGAAGTGATGCCCCAGTTCCGGTAGCCCTACTTCTCCAGTTCCACGGCGTCGAGCAGGCGCTCGGTCGCCGCCTCGGCGTCCCAGTCGGCGAGAAACGAGGCGACGGCGGTCAGCGCCTCGACGCGCTGGTGGGGCGGGATGCCCAGCCCGCGCGTGGCGTCGACCCGGTGTCGCGTCGACCGGTAGGCCCGCATCTGGTCCCGGAAGAACGAATCGAACGCGTCGAGCGAGACGTCCTCCCGGGGCGGCAACGCGCCCCGCGTCCGGGTGAACCGCTCGATGGCCGGCGCGGAGCCGACCGCTCGGAGCACGTCTCTGGTCGCCGTGGCCCCGTTCGCCGTCGCGGGCATCAGGACGGCGTCCATGACGACCTGATAGGCGTCCTCCGTCCCGGGGAAGGCCACACAGCCCCAGTCGGTCCCGTAGTCGAAGCCCTCCCTGTTCTTCAGGACGCCGCCGGCCCAGTCGCCCATGACGAAAAACGCCGCCTCGCCGTCGACGACCCGCTCCAGTCCGGCCTGCCAGTCGTCGTAGAGCGCGTCGTCCGGGACGTACGAGTCCAGCGTCGCCAGCGACGCGAACGCCTCCCGGACGGCGTCGCGGTGCCGGCGCGGCCGCTCGCCCCGGAACACCGCCTCGTAGGCGTCGACGCCGCCGTGTGCGAGGACTAGCATGTCCAGCGCGTCCAGCGACGGCCACGGCCGCTTCTGTGGCAGGAGCAGTCCCGCCGCGTCGGTCTCGCGCTCGACGGTTTCGAGGGCGTCGACGAGCGCCGCCGTGTCACCCAGCGCCGCCGGGTCGACGCCGGCCCGCTCGACGACGGCCGCGTTGAAAAACAGGTTGTTCTGGCGCTGGAGGTTCGTCGGCACGGCCCGGTAGCGCCCGTCGAACTCGACGGCCGCCTTGGCGTGGTCGAAGTACGCGTCGACGAACCCCGCGTCCTCCCACACGTCGGTGATGTCGGCGACGACGCCGGCGTCGATGTAGGGCACGAGGTTGCGCCCCGGCCACGTCTCCAGCACGCTCGGGGGTTCCCCCCGGAGGATGTCGACTTTCCCCCGCAGGCGGACGTTCGCGTTCGTCCGCTGGGTGACGGTCACGTCGGGCACCTCCCGCCGGACGACCGCGAGCAGTTCGTCCATCGCCTGCTGGTCCTGTCCCACGAAGTGATGCAGGATGTCGACTGTCGATTCGGTCCCCGTTCGCGGTGTTCGGTCAGACATTGTCGCTTGGTACGGTGGAGACTGGCGCGGCTACCGCCGCCTGTCGCCGGTGTGGTCGCTCGCCGGTACGCTTGCGTATCTAAAGCACGCGATATTAAAGATTGCCACGTTCGTAGCCGGGGGTCTTGCAGGCCGCCGCGCGGCTATCACCTGTCCGGCAATGACGGAAACGCTTTTGCCGTGGTCCGCCGTTGTACGGGTATGGGTGACACGGTCCCGGTCAAGGCGGCGAAGGTCTCGCTGGAGATAGTCGAACTGCTCCGCGAGCTCGACGGCGGCGGCGTCTCCGAGGTCGCACAGCGGCTGGACAAGCCGACCAGCACCGTCCACGACCACCTGCGGACGCTCGAACGGGAGCAGTACCTCGTCAAGGAGGACGACCAGTACCACGTCAGCACCCGCTTTCTCCAACTGGGCGACCAAGCCCGGTCGCGCAAGAAGGTGTTCACCATCGCCCGACCGGAGATAGACGACCTCGCGGAGAAGACTGGCGAACACTCTAACCTGATGATAGAGGAACACGGGCTGGGGGTCTTTCTCTACAAGGCCCGCGGCCCCGACGCCGTCCAACTGGACACCCACGCCGGGATGCGGGTCCCGCTCCAGACGACGGCGCTCGGGAAGGCCATCATGGCGTTCCGGTCCCGCGAGGCGGTCGAGGCCGTACTGGACAGACACGGCCTCCCCGAGGTGACGGGACGGACCATCACCGACCGGGCCGAATTGTTCGACGCCCTCGACCAAGTCCGGGACCGGGGCTACGCCTACGACGACGAGGAGCGGGTCAAGGGGATGCGGTGTATCGCCGCCCCGATAACCGACCAGAACGACCGCGCCATCGCGGCGGTGAGCGTCTCCGGCCCCAAGAGCCGGATGCGCGAAGGGCGGTTCACCGACGAGATTCCCGAACAGATACTCCGCAGCGCGAACGTCATCGAAGTGAACCTCACCTACTCCTGAGACGGGTCGCTCCGGTCCCGTCCGCGGGACCGAACGTAACAGTTAGGTATCCGGCCCCGGGACTGTCCGGTGATGCAGTTCGTCCGTTACACCACCGGCGGCACTCCCCAGTGGGGCGTCCGCCGCGACGACGCCGTCGTCCCGTTGACCGGCCTCCGCGAGGAGGTCACGTACCAGCAACTGACCGACCCCGGCTTCCTGCGGGTCGTCGAGGACGCCGTCGCGGCGGCCGCCGACAGGGCCGTCCCGGCCGAGGAGGCGACGCTGCTCGCGCCCGTCCCCCGGCCCGGCAAAATCGTCTGCGTCGGCCTGAACTACCACGACCACGCCGAGGAACAGGACGAACCCGTCCCCGAGCGCCCGCTCCTGTTCGGGAAGGCCGGCACCGCCGTCACGAACCCCGGCGACCCCGTCGTCCACCCGGCGGAACTCGACGAGGTCGACTACGAGGTGGAACTCGGCGTCGTTATCGGCCGGACGGCCAAGGACGTATCCGCCGCGGACGCCCGCGACTACGTCGCCGGCTACACGGCCGTCAACGACGTGAGCGGCCGGGACGCGCAGTTCGAGGACGAGCAGTTCTTCCGCGGGAAGAGCTACGACACGTTCGCGCCGATGGGGCCGACGCTCGTCCCCGACGACCGGCTCGACCCCTCGGCCCTCGACGTGGCCTGTCGCGTCAATGGCGAGACCAAGCAGTCCTCGAACACCGACGAGTTCATCTTCGACGTTCCGGAACTCGTCGAGTACATCAGCGGCATCACCACGCTCCGTCCCGGCGACGTCATCTCCACCGGTACGCCCGGCGGCGTCGGCGTCTTCCGCGACCCGCCCGAACTCCTCGAACCCGGTGACACGGTCGACGTAGAAATCGAGGGAATCGGGACGCTGACGAACGAAGTTGTTGGTGAATAGCAGAATATAGAAGCAAAAACTCTCTATAGAGGGTCGGATTCTGGAACGTATCTGAGAGATGCGGAAACAGAGCTCTATTTGGCACGCACCTCTTTACTTTCCGGGACATACGACGACACTATCGGGGATGTTCTCCGCATCGACGGGACGAAAAACCGTACCCGCTCCCGTCCCGCCCGTCCCCGACCCACCCGACGCCGGCAGCGACTGGGGCCCCGCCGGCCGCACGCCCCGATGGTAGACCTGTTAGACTGGCGTATATTGTGCTTCGGTGATTATTGCTGCCCGGCTTCGGTCCCGTACACCAACTGGAGGCTCTCCCGAATATGGAACAGCGCGTCCTCGTCTTCGGCGTGCTCCAGCGCCCGCTCTAAGTGGTCCTCGATGCTCTCCACCGGACGTGTCTCCCCCTGCTGCCGGGACATACACGTACGCCGTCCTAGTGATACATTAGCGTACTGGTTTGCTAACAGGTCTCGGTGGAGCGTGTGACTAAGGTATCCTGTCACATATGTACTCCTCCTAGACAGTTCTTTTAGGCCCCCTTCCCCGGGTACTACCTGCAATGCCCACCGCTAACGCCGACGGCGTCCCCGCGAAGTCGACGCTGTTCTGTCCCGACTGCGGACACCGGGGCCTGCCCGACGGCGACTTGGTTCGCGAGCCGGTCGCGGGCGGAGAGCGGTACCGGTGTCCGGCCTGCTGGCGGTCGCTGACGACGCGGCCCTCGACCGGACCGAGCGCGGCGACGGAGCCGCTGGACCCGCTGGCGCTCGGATGGCGCTGTGCCGCCGCCGGGGTCCGACTGTGGCGACGGTTCTGGAGTGTCCGCGGGCGGGCCGACTGAGCGGCCGCCTGCCCACCGCGACCGCCATTCATCCGTCGAGGAGGTCCCAGCGGTCGGCGATGAGGCCGTCGACGCCGGCGTCGACGAGTTCGGCGGCGGTGGCCGCGTCGGCGACCGTCCACGCGTTGACCGCGAGGCGGGCCTCGTGCGCGTCGTCGACCAGCGTCGTGTCGAGCGCGGTCCCGTAGTCGGGGTGGACCGCGACACAGCCCAGTTCCGTCGCCGTCTCGACGGGGTCGGCCGCCGCGTCGGCGACGAGATAGGCCCGGTCGGCGGACGGGTCGACCCGCCGGAGTTCGCGCAGCGCGCCGGCGTCGAACGACGAGTACAGCAGGTCGTTGGCGACGCCCTCGGCCGCCGCGAGCGCGTCCGCGGCCAGCCCGCGCTGCTTGAGTTCGACGTTGACGCCGGTGTCCTCGGGAACCGCGTCGAGCAGCGTCTCCAGACGCGGTATCGTCGTCGTCGAGTCGAGGACGCCGAGGTCTCGGAGCGTCGCCCACTCCGTCTCGGCGACCGCCCCGCTCGCGTCGGTCAGCCGGCCGAGGGTCTCGTCGTGGAACACGACCAGTTCGCCCGAGCCACACCGCTGTACGTCGACTTCGACCGCGTCGACGTGCGGTGCCGCCCGCTCGACCGCCGCGACCGTGTTCTCCGGGTACTGGGCCGCACAGCCTCGGTGTCCGATAATCCGTACGTCCGCCTCGTCGGTGGTGGTCGCAGTCATGGTGGTTCCGTCGGTCCGACAGCCCGTCAGTGTCGCGGTGGTGCCGGCGGCCAGCGCCGCCAGCGCGCCCCGCCGCGTTTCGGTCCGCGTCCGCCCCGTCGTGCGAGCCGCCACCCCGTTCACTCCGGGGCGGCGACCGTCGCGGCCGTCCGCTGTGACGCGGAGTGGTAGAGCGCCTCGCCGCTCTCGGGGCCGAACAGGTGGAGCCGCTCGTCGTCGAATCCCAACTCGACGGTGTCGCCGGCGTGAATCTCGCTCCGGGCCTCGACTTTCACCTGTAGCTCCGCGTCGCCGACCTCGCAGTGCAACAGGAGCAACTCCCCGAGTGGCTCCCGAACCGTCACCGTCGCCCGGAACGTCTCGGTCCCGTCGCAGTTCTCGGCCAGCGAGACGTCCTCGGGGCGCACGCCGAACTGGACCTGCCGGCCAGCGAGGTCCGCCAGCCCGTCGCCGTCGGGCAGTGTCTGCGTGAAGCCGGCGTGGTCCGCGACCACGTCGCCGCCCCGCCGGCGCAGTTCGACAGGGAGGACGTTCATCGCCGGCTCGCCGACGAAGCCGGCGACGAACCGGTTGGCCGGGAAGTCGTACAACTCCTGTGGAGGTGCGACCTGCTGGAGTCGCCCCTCGTTCAGCACCGCGACGCGGTCGCCGAGCGTCATCGCCTCCGTCTGGTCGTGGGTGACGTACACCGTCGTCGCGTCGAGTTCGCGGTGGAGCTTCAGCAACTCGGCGCGCATCTGGACCCGGAGCTTCGCGTCCAGATTCGACAGCGGCTCGTCGAGCAGGAACACCGCCGGCTCCCGGACGAGCGCGCGGCCGATGGCGACGCGCTGGCGCTCCCCGCCCGAGAGCGCCTCGGGCTTGCGGTCCAGCAGGTCCGCGATATCGAGCGTCTCGGCGGCCTCGGTCACGCGGCGGTCTATCTCCGCCCCGGAGTAGTCGCTGACCGACTTCATGCCGAACTTCATGTTCTCCGCCGCGGACATGTGGGGGTACAGCGCGTAGTTCTGGAACACCATCGCCACGCTCCGCTCTTTGGGCGGCCGGTGGGTGACGACCTCGTCGCCGATTTCGACGGTGCCGTCGCTCACGTCCTCGAGCCCCGCTATCATCCGCAGCGTGGTCGACTTCCCACAGCCCGAGGGGCCGACGACGACGAGGAACTCGCCGTCCGCGACTTCGAGGTCGATGCCTTTGACCGCCCGCACGTCGCCGTACCGCTTCTGTAGGTTCTGTAGCGTTATCGCGCTCATTTCTGTTGGATTGCGAAGGTTTCGAGGAGCGGTCGGTGCAGGGCGAGCAACACGGCCAGCGGGGGCAGGAGCGCGAGCACCGCGCCCGCCATGATGAGCCCCCACTGGGTGAGCCCGGCCTGTGCCGACCCTTGGATGTAGCGAATCCCGACCTGTACCACCTGACTGCTCTTGTCGGTCACGGCGACCAGCGGCCAGAGGAACTGGTTCCACGCGTAGATGAAGGTGATGACGCAGACGCCGGCTATCATCCCGCGCGACATCGGAATCAGTACCTTGAACAGGAACGTCAGCGGGCCGACGCCGTCGATACGCGCCGTCTCGACCAGCGACGCCGGAATCGACATGAAGTGCTGGCGAAACAGGAACACGGCCGTCGCGCTGGCGACGTAGGGGCCGGTCAGCGCCAACAGCGTGTTCGTCCACCCGAGGTCCGCCATCAACTGGAACAGCGGGACGATGCGGACCGGGACGGGCAACAGCAGCGTCAGCAGGATGAACATGAAGACGGCCCGCTCGTAGGGGAGTTCGTAGTAGACCAGCGCCAGCGCCGCCAGCAGCGACAGCGACACCTTGCCGACGACGACGACGACGCTCATCACGAACGAGTTGAGCATGTACGTGCTGAAGCCGTACTCAGTCAGCGCTCGCCCGTAGTTGCTGAGGCCCCGACTCCCGATGCCGACGTTGGTCACCTGATACACCTCCGACGTGGTCTGGGTGCTCATGAGTACGGCGAGCACGAGCGGCGTCGACATCAGGGCGATAGACGCCACCAGCCCGAGGTGCATCGGGAGGTGGTCGGGCAGTCGGCGGGCGACGCGGTCCGTCGAGGTCGTGGTGTGCTCTGTCTCGGTTGCCATGGTATCAGGCTCCGTACTGCGCGTACCCTTCCGAGAGGCGCAGTTGAACGTACATCAGCACGGCCACGAGGACGAACAACACCACCGACTCCGCCGACGCCAGCCCGAGGCTGCTGAACTCGAAGGCGTCCCGGTAGAGCTTGAAGATGAGGAAGTTCGTCGCGTCGCTCGGGCCGCCGCTGGTCAGCAGGTCCACGAGCGGGAACGTCGAGAAGAAGGCGTAGATGGTGTTCATCACGACCAGAAACACCAACGTCGGCGCGATGAGCGGGACGTACACCTTCCGCAACAGCCGGAGGTGGCCCACGCCGTCGATGCGCGCGCTCTCGGTCAGCGTCTCCGGGACGTTGTTCAGCGCCGCCACGAGGAAGATGACGTTGTAGCCCAACTGCTTCCATATCGCCACCACCGAGACGACCGCGAACGCTTGCGGGCCGCTACTGAACCAGTCGAGCGTGAAGGGGGTGACCTGTTCGAGGTAGTGGGTGAATATCCCGAGGTTCGGGTGGAGGATGAAGTTGAGCAGGATGGCCGCCACCGCCGGCGGCAGCGCGTACGGCCAGATGGCCGCGACGAGGTACGTCGACGCGCCCACCTCCACGTGAAACAGCATGTAGCTGATGGCGAGCGCCAGCGCCAGCGTCCCGACGACGACGACCGCCGCGAACAGGACCGTTATCAGGAAGCTGTGGCGGTACGCCGCCGAGGTCGCCAGGTCGACGAAGTTCCCGACGCCGACCCACGAGGTCTGCTGGCCGAGAAACAGCGTCTCGTACAGGCTCAGCCGGAACGTCTCCAGCCCGGGGTAGTACAGGAACGCCACCAACACGACGGCCGTCGGCAACAGGAGCAAGGCGGCCTGTGGCGTCGAGTCGTACGGCTTCGTTTGCGTGGACATGGCCGCGGCGTTACTGGCTCCCGTCGTAGTTGCCGCTGTACCCGCTGAGGGCCTCCTCGACCTGCGTGTCCATCCGCGAGAGTCCCTCGGCGACGCTCACGTCGCCGTTGACGATACTGACCGACAGCTCCTCGTTGATGGTCCGGGCCTCGGGGAACACGCCCATGACCGCCCCGCGGGTCGCGGGCGTGTCCTCGGTGTCCTGTAGCTGGTCGAACGCGGTCCGGAAATTGGGGTTCTCCTCGAACCAGCCGTCCTCGGTGAGCCGGTCGATGGCGCTCTGCCGGACGGGGAAGTAGCCGCTGTTGCGGTGCCAGCGCGTCTGTTGCTCGGTCTGTGTCAGGTACGCGACGAACTCGCCGGCAGCCCGCTTTTTCGCGTCCGAGAGGGCGTCGGGCACCCACAGCGACCCGCCGCCGATGACGACGCCGGTGTTGTCGCCGTCCGGCGTCGGCAGGTACGCCGAGCCGAGTTCGAAGCCGTTCTCGGCGGCCCCGTTGCGCATCGAGACCATGTTGGACGTGGAGTCCCACAACATCGGGACCTGCCCGGTGAGAAACGCCTGCCGCGCCTCGCCCCACGCCTCGATACCGGGGTTGAGATAGAGGCCGGCGTCGGCCATCCCCTTCCACCACTCGTAGACCTGCCGCCCGGCCTCGCTGTCGAAGTTCGTCGCCGAGGGGCGGCCCGCGCGGCCGTTCTCGTTGTTCACGAGCACTTGGTCCTGCTTGGCGAACTGCTGTTCGACCTGCATCCACGTGTGGTTGGGCCACGTGATGCCCTGCTCCATCTCCGTCTGGTCGACGATGGTCTCGGCCGCCGTCCGGACCCCCGAGAGACTGCGCGGTGGGTCCTCCGGGTCGAGCCCCGCGTTCTCGAACGCCGTCTTGTTGTACAGCATGATGGTGTTCGAGGAGTTGAACGGCATCGAGTTGAGGCTCCCACCGACCCGGTAGTAGTTCAGTACCGACGGCAGGAAGTCGTCGATGTTCAGCCCGTCCTCGGGCAGAACCTCGCCGATGGGCGTGAACGCGCCGCTGTCCAGCGCCAGCCGCGTCCCGATCTCGAATATCTGGACGACGCCGGGCGGGTCGCCCGCCCGCGAGGCCTGTAGCGCTTGGTTGAGGTTCTGCCGGTAGCCGCCGTTGTTGACCGCCTGTACGGTCACGCCGTCGGTCTGCTGAGAGAACTCGCTCGCCATCTCCTCCAGCGTCGTCCCCAACTCGCCGCCGAAGATGTGCCAGAACTCCAGTGTCGCCGACTGACTCCCGCCGGAGCCCCCGGTACTCCCGCTCTGACTGCCGCCGTCGCCCGAACCGCCGTCGCTGCTGCCGCTGCTTCCCCCGCACCCGGCGAGCGCGACGACCCCTGCGGCCCCCGCTCCGGCGACGAACTGTCGTCTCGACACATCGCTTCCTATCCGCGAATCGCGTGTCATCGACTAATCAGCGGTACCACTGACTGATTAATCATAATATGTTGAACATATAGCGGTACTGCTGACTCTTTCGGCTACGTCCCGTCTATATCGGTACGTGGGGGTATTGTTGGTCCGTACTCGGGACTCGTCGCAGGAAGCGGCCGGCGAGGGATTTGAACCGAGTGGAGACGGTCGACCTCGCTTCGCTCGGCCGCTGCGACTCCCCGGGTTCAAACCATCGGGCCGTTTTCACGGCTCACCGTCGTTCGCCGGAAAACGGGCGGCGAGGGATTTGAACCCCCGACCATCTGGTCCGGAACCAGGCGTTCTGTCCGCTGAACTAGCCGCCCTCGTGCAAGCGTATTCGACAGCCGCGTAAAACAGTTGTGAGTCGCGTCAGGGGGATTCGCCGGTCTCGATGGTGAAGTCGTCGACGGGGTAGGCCACGCAGGTCAGGCAGTACCCTTCCTCCATGTCGTCGTCCATCAGCGAGTCGTTCTGGCTGTGGCGGATGTAGTCCTCGGCGTTGCCGTCCTCGATGTGGCCGGCACAGGAGATACACTGGCCCTGCCGGCAGGCGTAGGGGAGGTCCCACCCTTCCTCCTCGCCGGCGTCGAGGATGGTCTCGTTGTTGGCGACCTCTATCGTCTCGCCCTCCTTCGAGAACTCGATCTCGTAGTACTCGACCTCGTCGTCGGCGATGGAGTCGGGGTCGAACCCCTCGTCTTCATCCTCGGCCTCCTCGCCGAGTTCGCCCTCGGCCTCGCCGGCCGGGATGGCCGCCGCCCCGCCGCCGCCGATAGAGCGGTTGTACGGCTCGGGGAAGTCTGTCTCGGGCACCGTCGCGGCCCGCTGCTCTAGGACCTCTTGGGAGATGTCCTCCGGCGCGTCCCAGCCGGTCCCTTTGGCGTAGTGCAGCGACACCACGATGAGGGTCAGCACCGCACCGGCGGCGATTCCGACGAGTTCAACCATGTGCGCGGCTATGGAGTACTGGTTTAACTAAGCTTTGGATTCGCCCGTCTCGACGGCCCCACCCGCAGAATCGGGGGCCCGGCTTCACTCCTCGCGGCGGGGGACCTCGTGGCGGCCGAAGCCGTACCGGAGGCGACTTGCCAGCCGCCGGGCGAACCGGCCGTCGTCGGCCCGGGAGCCGAAGCGCTCGGCCAGCGCCTGATAGATGAGCGGCACCGGCACCTCCTGTTCGAGCGCCTCTTGGACCGTCCACGTGCCCGTCGACCCGCCCTCGACGCGGTCGGCCACGTCTCCGAGGTCGACCCCTTCCTCGCGGAACGCCTCCTCACAGAGTTCCAGCAGCCACGAGCGGATGACCGCCCCGTTGTTCCACGTGCGGGCGACGGCCTCCAAATCGAGGTCGTAGCGACCGTTCGCCAGCAGTTCGAACCCCTCGCCGTAGGTCTGCATCAGCGCGTACTCGACGCCGTTGTGGACCATCTTGACGTAGTGACCCGACCCGGCCGGCCCCATGCGGTCGTGGCCGTCCGGCCCGGTGGCGACGGCGTCGAAGACCGGCGTCAGCTCCTCGTAGGCCCACGCGGGGCCGCCGACCATCAGCGAGAAGCCCAGTTCCGCGCCCGCGGGACCGCCGGAGGTCCCGCAGTCGAGGTAGGCCGCGTCGGTCCGCTCGGCCCGGCGCACGGAGTCCTCGAAGTAGGAGTTGCCGCCGTCGACGACCACGTCGTCGCCGTCGACCAGCCCGTCGAGTTCGTCCAGCGCGGCGTCGACGGCCTCGCCCGCGGGGACCATCAGCCAGACGCGCTTCTGCGGGCCGAGCGCGTCGGCGAGGTCCGGTATCGACTCGGCCGGCCGCGCGCCGGCGTCGGCCGCGTCGGCCACCGCGTCGTCGTCGATGTCGAAGACGACGACGTCGTGTCCGGCCTCCAGTACCCTGTCGACGACGATGCGGCCCATGCGGCCGAGTCCGATGACGCCCAGTTCCATACCCGCAATGCAGTCAGGGGGCAGGTAGGGGTTGCGGTTCCGGCGGGGCCGGGCGCGGTCGGCGACGACCGGCGGGGCGGTACGCTTTCGGCGCGGGCCGCCCTCCGGGCGGGCATGGACGACCGCGTTCACGACCACGCGCGCACGCTCGTCGACTGGAGCGCCCGCATCGAGGCCGGCGACGACGTCGTCGTCAGCGTCGAGGAGGGGGCCCACGACCTCGCGGTGGCCGTCGCCGAGCAACTGGGTCGCGTCGGCGCGAACCTGTTGGCGACCTACCGCTCCGACGAGGTGACCCGCGCGTATCTCCGAGCCCACGACGGCGAGTTCGACGCCGGCCCCGACCACGAACTGGCGCTGTACGAGCGGGCCGACAGCGTCCTCGTCCTGAAGGGGACGCACAACACGGCCGG
The DNA here is from genome assembly GCF_055632455.1 of Haloarcula sp. MBLA0138. Classification (NCBI taxonomy): domain Archaea; kingdom Methanobacteriati; phylum Methanobacteriota; class Halobacteria; order Halobacteriales; family Haloarculaceae; genus Haloarcula; species Haloarcula sp. MBLA0138. The sequence continues at coordinate 2,799,934 of NZ_CM145746.1, forward strand.
GACGGCGGACGTACCCAGCGAGCGCCGGCAGGCCCGCGCGACGGCCCGCCGGGAGGTCCGCGAGGCCCGCCTCGACACGGACTGGGTCTCGACCCAACACCCCACGCGGGCGATGGCCCAGCAGGCCGGGATGGCCTACGAGGCCTACCGCGAGTTCGTCTACGACGCCACCCTGCGGGACTGGGAGGCGCTGGCCGGCGAGCAGGCCCGCCTCAAGGACGTCCTCGACGACGGCAGCGAGGTCCGCCTCGTCGCCGACGGCACCGACCTCACGATGTCCATCGCCGACCGCACCGCGGTCAACTCCGCCGCCAGCGTCGCCTACGACTCCCACAACCTCCCGTCGGGCGAGGTGTTCACCGCGCCCGAGGACACCGCCGGCGTCGTCACCTTCGACGTGCCGATGACCGTGCAGGGCCGCCGGGTCCGCGACGCCGAACTGACCTTCAAGGACGGCGTCGTCGTCGACTCCGACGCCGCGCAGGGCGCGGACGTGCTCCGGGAGGTACTCGACACCGACGCCGGCGCGCGCCGACTGGGCGAACTCGGCGTCGGGATGAACCGCGGCGTCGACCGGGTCACCGACAACATCCTCTTCGACGAGAAGATGGGCGGCACCGTCCACCTCGCGCTCGGACGGGCCTACGACGCGTGCCTCCCCGACGGCGAGGCCGGCAACGACAGCGCCGTCCACGAGGACCTCGTCACGACGATGGGTGAGGGGTCCCGGCTGGAGGTCGACGGGGAAGTCGTCCAGCGCGACGGCCGCTTCCGGTGGGAGGACGGCTTCGACGGGTAGGGGTCCCGCCGACGGGGCGACCGGCGATGGCTTGCGGCCGGGCCCGCGGCAAGCGTTTTGTGCCCACTGGTCGAAGAGGCGTCGATGCCCTCCACGACGCTCCCCCGACGTTCGGCGAGGTGGGACCGGTGAACGAGCGCCGCGAGCGCCGGCTCAGCGGCGGTATCGGCGCGTTCCTGTTGCTCGTCGCGCTCGGCGCGCTGGCGCTGGGGGGCGGGGACCTCCTCACGACGCCGACGACGGCCGTACAGCTCGCGTTGCTCGGTTTCGCGGGCGTGTGTGACCTCGTCGCGGCGGTCCCGACGCCGCTTACCGCTCGGTTCGCGTGGTACCGGTGGAGCGGCGCGGGCAACGTCCTGTTGGGCCTGTCGTTGCCGCTGGGGTTCCTCGGCCCCGGCGGCGACCCGCTGTTCGCCGCGGTCGTCGCCGCCGGCGGGCTCTCGCTGGCGGCGATGGGCGTCGACCTGCTCGCCTTCCACGGCCGGTACACGCGGGGCGAATCGCTCGGCGGCTCGTGACCGGTGGGTCCGTGGCCGAGCCGCGAGCGGCCGTGGCCGCCCCCGACCTCAGATGGAGAGGAACTGCGTCACCAGCCACTTGGTGAACACGCCGGTGAGCGCGCCGATCCACGAGAGGATAACGAAGTGCATGTAGGTGTTGGCCTTGTGGCCGCCGTCGACGGTCCGAATCATCAGGCTGGACAGCATCGCCGAGAACATGATGATGATGATGAGCAGGAACTCGATGAGCGGGATGTCGTAGACGCCGGTGTTGATGAGGCTGTTGACGTCCAGCCGGCTGCCGGCGTTGAGGCTCAGCGACATCTCGGCGAGGATGTTCACCACCTGTAGGCCGATGAAGAAGGCGAACGTCGACGCCGCGGTAATCCCGTAGAGGAGGCCGACGAGCGTCGTCGCGGCCTGCTTGCGCTTCTGGCGCAGTTGGAGCACCTCGTTCATGTTCTCGGCGATGAGTTCGCCCAGTTGCTTGGGCGAGCCACCCATCTCCCGGCCCAACAGGTACATCTCCGAGAACGTCTGGATGAGGTAGGAGCGACACTCCGCGGTGAAAAAGCGCCACGCGGAGGTGGGCTCGATGCGCATGTTGAGCCGCTTGTACAGGTCGTTGATGTTGGCGGTCAGCGGGCCGAAGTCCTTCTTCCGGAGCGTCCGCAGGACTTGGCCGGTCGTGGACTGCTTGGCACCCTCGGTGGCTCCCAGCGCGCGGATGAAACTGGGGAACTCGTCGTCGCGGGCCTTGACGGCCTGTTCCTCCTGCCGGAAGACGATGCCGGGGAGTATCATCGGCGTGATGGGGACGACGGCGTACAGCGGGAGGGGTACCTCGTCGACCATGAAGAGGATGTCGTTGAGCGTCACCGGCGAGACGCCCAGCATCCCGCCCAGCACGACGAACGCCAGCAGGACCGAGAGGCCGACGCCGACGTACATCGACTTGTCGAGTTTGTCCTCGACGGGCGAGGGGTACTCCTCGGGGTGGTACCACACGGGGTCGTAGGGGGCCATCGAGCGGATGGCGAGGAAGAAGCCGCTCTGGACGAAGATGAACATCACGATGACGGCGCTGACGGTCATCGTCGGGTCCGTACCGGTCAGCACCGGGAGGACGACGGCGAACACCAGCGCGAACGTCATCGACAGAATCATCGACAGGTAGAGGTCCTTCATCACTTCGAGGCTGTCCAGCGAACTCCGGTAGACGGTGGTGTAGTGCTGGATTATCTGCTCTTGCTCCGAGAGGAGGTAGTCCTCCAGCGACTGGCCGGCACCGAGGGTGTACGCCAGTCGGTCGAGGAAGTCCGAGACGGCGTCGCTCGGCACCTCCTTGGCCCGCCGCCGACAGGCGTCGTCGAGGCTCTGGTTCCACGTGTCGACCAGTTGGACGATGCGGTGCATCTCCATGGCGAGTTCGCCGTACTCGTCCTCTTTGGCGAGCGTGCGAAACACCTCCATCCGGTCTATCTTCGTCGTCGCCAGCACCGTCATGTGGGTTATCATGAGGTGAAAGCGGTTGTTGAGTTCGCGCTTGCGCTGTGAGAGGAGGATTTTCGGGTAGAACAGCGCCGACGCCATCGCCAGAAAGCCAAGCAGCGGGATTGGCGCGCGGATGGCGAGCGGGAGGTCCAACAGGAGCGCCGCCACCGCCGACAGCAGGAAGAAAAACACCGACGGGCCGAGGATGAAGGTGAGGTACCGCTCCAGCGGGATGGTCATCTGGCGGTAGGAGTCCACCAGTCCTTGGATGGTCTCCGTGATAGTCAGGTCGAGCCCCTCGGCCTCGCTCTGTGCCATTATTCGGGCCTCGAGATGTTGAAGGGGATGCCTTCGATGCCGTCGCGCTGGAAGTCGCTGATGAAGTCGTTGACCTCGTGGTAGCCCAGAATGCCCTCCTGAATGGCCCGCTCGATGAGGTCGGCACGGAACCGGAGGTCGTCGTAGATGTCGCGGGTGTCCTCGTAGCCCAGCAGGGTCGCTATCTGCTCTTCGAGGACGTAGGAGTTGTTCATCGCTTGGAAGTTTATCTCGTCCTCGACGGGGTCCCAGTTGAACGCCTGCCGGGTGACGACCCCGTCCATCTCCTTGGAGTACCCCTCTATCTCCTGAACGCTCGTGACCCGGCGCAGGACTTGGTCGCCCTGCTTGACGCGGTTCTGGAACAGCGCCACGTCGGCCACGTCCATGAACGTCTCGGGAACGTTGATGGGTTCGCCGGTGAAGCGCTGAATCATCGAGACGATGTCGCTGGCGTGGAACGTCAGCATGACGGGGTGGCCGGTCTGGGCGGCTTGGAAGGCCATCCGACCCTCCTCGCCACGGACCTCGCCCACGATGATGTAGTCGGGCCGCGAGCGCAGCGCGGCGGCGACGAGGTCGAACATGTCGATGCTGGTCCCCTCGTCTTCGCCCTCGCGGGTCAGTAGCTGCTGCCACGTGTTGTGCGGGGGCAGCACCTCGGCGGTGTCCTCGGCGGTGTATATCTTCGAGTCGTCCGGGATGAAGGAGGTGATGGCGTTCAGCGTCGTCGTCTTCCCCGAGGCGGTCTCCCCGACGACGAAGACGGTCTGTTCGTTCTCCAGACAGAGCCAGAGGTACGCCGCCAGTTCCGGCGAGAGGGTCATCCACTTGGTGATCTGGAACACCGAGAGGGGAATCTCGTCGCCCTGCCGGATGGTGAGCGAGGGCCCCTTGACGCTCACGTCGTCGGAGTAGATGAGGTTGAGACGCGACCCGTCGGGCAGCGTCGAGTCGACGATGGGGTCCGAGTCGGAGACGGGGTCGCCCATCCGCTCGCCCATGTTGCGCAGCCACTGGTCGAAGTCCTCCTCGCTCTCCCACTCGACGGTCGTCTCCAGCATGCCGTAGACGCCGTGGTCGACGTGGCACTCGCTCTTGCCGATGACGTGGATGTCCTCGTTGGCCGGGTCGCGCATCACTGGTTCGAGCGGGCCGAGCCCGACGATGTCGCGGTTCAGCCGGTAGAGGATGTTCTCGTAGGTGGACTGGGTGACCTCGACGTTGCCGACGCTGGTGATGTTCGACAGCCGCGAGAGGACGCCCTCGTCGGTGTCCTCGTCGCGGACCTTCGTCGTCTCTTGGAGGAGTTCCTCGATGCGGTCGTCGTACTCGGCCTCGCTCTCGGGGGCGGGCTTGGTGACGCTCTTTTGCAGCAGCCGGTTGCGGACCGTGTCGAAGACGGTCTGCTCGTCCTCGTCGAGCTCCGGCTCGATGGCGTAGTACTTCATGTCCTGCCCCACGTCGCCGTAGATGTGACAGAAGATGGGGCCGCCGACGGGGTAGAGGACGTTGGGCCGGTCGGACTCGTAGTCATCGTCGGCCTCGTCGATGAGCATGGGGAACTCCCCGGTAATCTGCTTGAACTTCTTCAGATGGTCCCGCAGGTGGGGCCGCCGGGCGGCCATCTGTCGGAGTTCGTCTGACGGTTTCGCTCGTCCGTGGTCGGTCATATCTTAGGTCACCTCTTATGCGACGCTCCGCGACTCGATGACGATGCCGGTTCCCGAGCGGACGGAGTAGCCGATGGTGTCACCCACCTGCTCGCCCATCCCGGCAAAGCGCATCACGTTCACCTGCCGGCGCACGTCGTTGCCGACCTCGACCATGTCCAGTTCGAGGAACACGTCGGCGATGGCCCGGAACGGGCCGATGGCCTCCTCGTCCAGCGTCGAGGGGTCGACGGTCAGCATGATGCACTTGCCCTGCGAGATGACCTCCCGGAAGAAGGAGATGATTTCGAGGGCCGCCTGCCGCTCGTCGTTCTGGCGGACCAACGCCTCGAACTTGGGGTCGTTCCGGAGGATGGCGTCGAAGGTGTCGATGATGATGACGTCGCCGTCCCACATCACCTCGGCCTCCATCAGGCGCTTCAGCAGCTCCTTGCGGTCCTCGGAGTCGTCCCCGCCGCCGGTCAGGGCGTTGGACTCCCCGATGTCCGCGTGGAGAAAGAGGAGGTTCTCGTCCAGCAGGTGGTTGACCATGTCGTAGGACAGCGAGTGCATCTGGTCGAGGAAGCTCCCGACGGTCAGTTCCGTCGAGAGGAAGGTCACCTCGTGGCCCTCCTCGCAGAGCCCGTAGCTGAACCGCTGGCTCATGGCGGACTTCCCGGCCCCGTAGTCACCCTCGACGAGGATGATACTGCCGGGCGGGATACCGCCGCCGAGTTCCTTGTTCAGCCGGTCGTGGTCGTCCAGTCCCAGCGAGTAGAGGTCGGTACTTGCGAGGCTCATGTTCGGAACTCGAACACCTCCTCGTCGCCGTTGACGATGACCAGCACGCGCTGGTCACCCGTGTCCAACCCGACCGGGATGGTCAGCCGGATGACCTCGCCCGGCCCCCAGACGGCGGCGTCGCCGACGAGCGACACCGACGTGTCGGTCTGGTAGGTGCCGTTGACGAACACGTCCAACTGGTCGGGGTCGGCCGCCAACCGCTGTGTCCCGGTGTTTTTCACGTGGAGCGTGATGTCGCCGCCCTCGTACACCGGCGCGCCGCTGTCGGAGATTATCTCCACGTCGGTCCGGACCTCGCTGCTGACGTCGACGCCCTGCTCGGAGACGGCCCCGCTGAGCTGGCCGACCACGTCGGTGAACACGCCGGCGACGCTGGCGGCGACCATCATCGAGGCGATGAAGAGGATGAGATGCGAGGCGGAGACGCTCGCCATCTCAGACCACCTCCGTCGCCGCCACGCCCGGACCGGTCACGACCTTGACCTGCGAGGGCGTCCCGCTGACGGTCACGTTCGCGGTCAGGGTCTCGTGGGGAGCCCAGATGTCCGTCGCCGCGTTGCCCTCGACGGCGGTCCGGTAGCCGGTCTGGTAGTCGTTGTCGATGAGCACGTCGACGGCGCTCACGTCGAGTTCGCTCGCGCCGGTGTTCTCGACGGTGACGTTCACGTAGTCGGGCGTTCCGGTGGCGTTGTAGGTCACGTCCGTTATCTGTATCGCTGTGTTGGCCTGCTTCAGCGACCGGTCGGACTGGCTCTCGCGGGCGTCGTTGATCCGCTCGGCGCTGTTTGCCGCCGCCGAGTAGAACATCCCGAAGCCGATGAACGCGGCGACGAAGAGGATGGCCGCCGAGCCGCTAACGCTGAAGCCCATCGGAACCACCTCCACGCACCAGCTTCGAGAGCGCGACGGCCTCGGGACCGCTGTCCCCGTCGAGTTGCGAGATGTAGTGGAGGCTCTCGGTGTGGTGGTCGATGGTGAGGCCGTCGCCGGTGTCGTCCACGTCGTCGAACCCGCGCAGGTACCGCTTGAGGTCGTCGGCGACCGGCTCGGCTATCCAGTCGATGGTCTCGTAGTAGTCGATGGCCCGGGACGTCTCGCGGTAGCCCGAGTGCTGGACCATGTACTCCAGCCACTCGATGACGACGAGGTCCGACGCGAACCCCTCGGGCAGCGTCGAGAGGTACGGCTTCCCCTCGCCGTCGGCGTCGTCGCTCGCCTCGCTCCCGGCCCCCGTATCGGCCGTCGGTTCGGGTTCCGGGTCGGCTGCCGGTTCGGGTTCGGGCTCCGGGTCGGGCTCTGGGTCCGCCGCGGGCTCGTCGTCCTCGACGGCCGCGGCCGCCTCGGTCGCGTCGGCCGCCTCGGCCTCGTCTTCGAGGCCGTCGTCCTCGATGACCTCGTCGAAGAGGTCGTCGTCTTCGAGGCCGCCCCCGTCGTCGTCCAGCAGTTCGTCGCCGTCGTCTTCGAGCAGCTCCTCGCCGTCACCTTCCAACATCTCCTCGCCGTCGTCCTCCAGCAGTTCCTCCCCCTCGCCCTCCTCGCCCTCGGCCCACTCGGCGTCGCCGGACTCGTACTCGTCTTTCAGTTCCGCGAACGACTTCCCGCCCTCGCCGTCACCGTCGTCCGTGTCCTCTTCGTCCATGCTCATTCCGTCGTCCATGCTCATATCGTCCTCCGTGTCCTCCTCGAACTCCTCGTCGAAGCTGCCGCCGTCGTCCTCGAACCCGTCGTCGCCGAAGTCGTCGTCGCCGAAGATGTCCTCGCCGTCGTCGTCCATCTCCATCTCGCCGCCCATGCCGTCGTCTACGAGGTCCTCGTCGAAGAAGCCCTCGGCGTCGGCGTTGGCGACGTCGTCGTCGATGTTCTCCTCCTCGTCGCCGCCGCCGTCGTCGTCGAACAGGCCGAAGGAGCCGTCGCCCATCCCGCCACCGCCCATGCCGGCGTCCACGTCGTCCGCGAAGGGGTTGACGCCGCGGGTGACCATCTCGTAGATGTCGAGCAGTTTCCGGACGTTCTCCTCGACCTCCTCGACGGATTCGGAGATACTCTCGTTTTCCGTCCGCACGGTGTTGACCGTCGAGGAGAGGCTTCCGACCTCGTTTTCCAGTTCGTCGAGGCGGTGTTCGAGTTCGTCGGTGTCCGGCCCGGTGGCGTCCTCCATGTCGCCGAACTCGTCGTCGCCGAACCCGCCCATCTCGTCGTCGTCGTCGTCGAGTCCGCCCAACCCGCCGAGGTCGTCGCCGCCGCCGCTCTCGGCCATCAGTCCGCCGCCGTCGGCCATCTCGTCGCTGCCGCCGTCGTCGCTTCCGTCTCCCTCGCTCTCGTCGTCCGACAGTATCGAGTCGAACATGTTCTTGATGCTCATCCCGACCAGCCCACCCGAAAGCAAGACGACGAGCGCCGGCGCGACCAGCGCGTCGGGCGAGAGGGCTGCGAGCGTCGGAACGAGAGCGAGACTACTCATCGTCTGTGTATGGTCGTCTCAGACACCCTTCAATATTCCGTCTAGCCTATCAGCGTTGATAACTAACAGATTGTTACTTCTATTTATGGGTTGTATTAACTCCGAAAAGCAGAATTAATGGTCTGACGGAAAATTTCGGACCTGATACGCGGAGGAAAGTGTCTGACAGCCGCGTACCCGGCAGACGGGCGGATGCCGGCCGTCTGACGGCGGTCGACGACTGCTCCCGCCGGGGTGTCGTTCGTTCGCCCCTACAAGGTGGTCGACTCGGTGTTGGCGCTCTTGACGACGAGGTCGCCGGTGGCCGATTCGAGCCGGAGCGACCGACCGTGGTCGCCGCCGATGTCCTCGCCGTCGAGCGGGATGTCGAACTCCGAGAGTGTTTCCCGGACCTGCTCGACGTTTCGGGAGCCGATAGAGGAACCGTTCTCCGAGAAGTCGAGCATGTCGCTCCCCCCGGCTATCTTCGCGCGCATGGTGTCGCGCTCGGCCCCCTCGGCTTCGAGGGCCTCGACCAGCGCCGCGACCCCGGTGTCAGCGTACTTGGCGTGGTTGCCGTTCTCCGCGCCGTCGGCCGTCGGCAGCATGATGTGAACGAGCCCGGCAGCGCCCGAGAGTTCGTCGTAGATACCGATGCCGATACAGGACCCCAGCCCGCTCGTGGTCAGCACGCTTCCGTCTGTTGCCACCTTATACTCGGCGATGCCGACCTTGATGCGCTCGGGCGTCCCGTCCTGTGCCGTCTCCGTCTGGCTGCCGTCGTAGACTTTCATCCCTCGAATATCTGTTCGACGCTCGCGTCGGTCTCCTCGGCGCGCTCGACGTCCAAGTCGTCGAGTGCCTCGCGCAGTTCCTTCTCGTTGGGGAGAGCGTGAATCTCCGCGCTGAACTCCACGTCGTCGGTCTTCATCTCCGACTCGATGATGAAGGCGTGTTCCTGATGCTGGCCGACCTGCGCCGCCAGCGGGTCGACGATGGCCCGCCCCATGTCGTGGACCACGCGCGGGGGCGTGTGGTCGACCGAGGTCTGGAGGACGTTCGCCCAGCCGTCGACAAACCCGCTGGTCATGATGTTGCCCAGTTCCTCGATGGCGGCCTTGTGCTGGTCGGTCAGTTCGTCGCCGTCCATCTCGACTGGCATCATCGCTTCGGCGACGTTGACCGCCGAGACCTCGTCGAACAACACCATGAGGTAGCCACTCGGGACGCCGGTGAACTCCACGACGGTCCCGACGTAGGTGTCGGTCCCGATCTGCTTTGGCACGTCCTCGATGGGCGCGAAGCTTATCTGGGTGACCTCCGCCTCCGTCGGGATGCCCGTCATCATCTCGACGTTGTCGGCGGCCTGCTGGGTCCCGCTGGTCGTCATCTCGTTGAACGTCTCCAACTTGTCGATGGGGATGGCGTCGCCCTCGGTGTCGCCTTGTGCCATCATCGCGTCCGCGAGCGGGTCGTACTCGGGGAGCATGTAGATGTAGAAGTTCACCGACTCCCCGACCCACTCGATTTCGGACTTGAAGACGAACACCTGCTGGGTGTCGTCGCCGTCCGGGGCCTCCGGCACCACGTTCGCCCCGGTCTTCTCGATGTACTCCGGCGGCGAGTGGTCGATGGTCGAGTCGAGGTAGTCGGCCCACCCGTCGATGAAGCCGCTCATCATGATGTTGCCGATCTCCTCGACGCCGCTGCGGGTCATCTCGGGGTCGTCGCTGGCCCCCGGCATCAGCGAGTCGGCGATGGTGTCGACCGACTCGGCGTCGAACACCAGCACCGTCTCCCCTTCGAGGACGCCCTCGAAGTCGAACTGGACGCCGACGAACTCCCGGCCGACGAGTTCCTCGCCCACGTCCTCGCGGTTGACGAGCGTGATCTTGGTCACGTCGACGACCGCGTCGATACCCGTCATCTGGGCCAACGACCGGGTGGCCTGCTCGGCCCCCTCGTGTGCGAGTTGGTTGAACGTGCCAAGCGACTGGATGTCGACGTGCATCTATGAGGGGACGACGTCCTCGATGGCTTCCATCACGCTCGGCTTCTGGAACGGCTTGGTTATGTACCCGTCAGCGCCGGCCTTGACGGCCTCTTTCATCTTCTCTTCCTGCCCGACGCTCGTACACATGATGACGTTCGCCTCGGGGTTGCTCGACTTTATCTCGTCGGTGGCCTCGATGCCGTCGCGGATGGGCATCACGATGTCCATCATCACGAGGTCCGGCGTCTCCTCTTTGTACACTTCGACGGCTTCGACGCCGTTCTCGACCTCGCCGACGATGTTGTGGTCCTCCTCCAGTATCTCCCGAAGGAGATTGCGCATGAACTCCGAGTCGTCCGCTATCAGTACGTCCGGCATGTTCTATCGGCCGTAGGTACCGCGATTAGCTAAATAAAGGTGTCCCGTAAATTATCGCGTGTGATACCGAACGACGGCGTGCGGTTGGCGCGGGTCGCGGCGGCCGGTCACAGCGACGGGAGTCCGCCTGCGAGGAGGCGGACGGCGTCGAACGCGTAGGTCCCGTAGCCAAACAGGACCAGCGCGGCCGAGAGCAGATACGCCGTCGTCACCCCCGCCGGTAGCGCCACGCCGACCGCCACCGCCGTCGCCGGGACGCGCGCCGGCCGGACTGTCCGCCCGACGACCGTCGCCACACAGACCGCCGCCGCCGAGAGCGCCACCAGCGCGTGGAACTGGACGGCCTCGCCAAGCGCCAGCCCGAACGTGTCGATGACGACGACTTCCAGCCCGAACCCGACGACGGCGCTGGCCGCGAACGCCGCCGCGAGCGCGCGCCACCGGTCCGAAATCGCCTCGGCGATCGCCGGCACGCGCACGACGCCGTAGGCCGCAAGCGGGAAGACCGGGTGGAGATACCGCACCGTGAGTTGGCTGAAGAAGGGCAACAGCGGGAGGTAGGCGACGGTGAGGACGACCGCCAGCGCGGCGACGAGCAGGTCCGTCTGTCTCGCCGGCGACAGCGCCGCCGGCGACGGCGGGAGCCGACGCGCACTCGCCCACTCCCGGACGCGACGAGCGCCAAGCACCGGCAGCGCGAGCAGCGCGCCCAGCACCGGTGTCGCCTCCAGTACGCTCAGTTCGATGGCCTCGTAGTCGTTGAGCCCGTACTCGATGCTCGGAATCCGGCCGCTCCGGACGAACGTGTGGTAGAGCCGCTCGGGCTTGCCCAGCACGCCGACGCCCTCGGCCGCGGTGCCGACGGCGAAATCGAGTATCGGCCCCGCGGACGCGACGGCGGGCCGGACCGCGTCGAGCAGCGGCGCGACGACCGGCGGCCCGGACGCCCCGGCGTCGTCGGTGTACGGGGGGTCGGTCCCGGGCGTCGCCCCACTCCCCGGTGTCGCTCCACCGCCGCCGTCGCCGGCGTTCGCGCCCCCGCCGGTTCCGTTCGTCCCGGAGCCATCCCCGCCCGCTCCGGCCGCGTTCGTTCCGTTTTCGGCCGCTCCGCCCGCGGCGTCGCTCGGCGTGAACCCCGGCTCCGAGTTGTCCGTGAGCAGGCGCGGCGGCTCCGCCGGGTTCCCGGTGATGGCGTAGTTGGTCGCCAGCATCGGCGTCGACGCGAGCAAGAGCGCGACGCCGACGACCAGCAGTTGCCGCGGCCCGTTCGAGCGGGCCGTCAGGAGGTCGACGACGCCCAGCGTCCCCACGGCGAAGAACGCCTCGAACGCGTGGACCCACGTGACGAACCCGACGGCGGCGTACGCGCCCGCCCTCGCCGCCAGCGCCCGCCGCCCCTCGGTTCGCCGGCTCACCGCGAACAGCGCGACCCCCAGCAACACGCACAGCGCGACCAGCGTGTGCCGCTTCGGGACGGTCGCCCAGAACCCCACCGGCGTGGCGAGGACGACGCCGACCCCGGCCGCCAGCCCGACCCGCCGGCCGTGCCACTGCCGGACCAGCCGGTACGCGACCAGCCCGACGGTCGCCGCCGCGACCATCGTCGACAGTTGGAGCGCGGCCAGCGCCAGCCGGTCCCGGGGCAGGTCCGTCGCGGCCGCGACCGTCGCGAGGAACGCGACGCCGACGACGGCGCTGCCCGCGGCCCGCGTCCGCCCGCGCTCCAACGCCGGTAGCGCCCCGAGTTGCGTCACCAGCGCCAGCCCGAGCGCCGCCCACACGCCCGCCAGCAGGAGCCGCGGGTCGACCGCGGCCGAGAGCGCTTCCAGCGCCCACACCAGCGGCACCGCCAGCGCCAACTGCCCGTAGTTCCGCCCGTAGAGCCGGCCGCCGTACTCGTGTAACCCGGGCTGGAAGCCGAAGGTCAGCGAGTAGCGCAGTTCGGTCACGTGTAGCTGACCGTCGGCGAGCGCGACCAGCGTGTTCGCCGTCGCGTACGTGTCTTGAACGAAGATACCGACCCGCCATGTCAACCCGAGCCAGCACAGCACGCCGAGCCAGAGGACGAGCCCGTACCGGTCGCCGAACGCCGCCCGGCCGGCCGCCGAAAGTCGCCGCTCCCACCGACCGCTCATCGCGCCACCTCGACGGTGACGTTCTCCCGGTAGACCGTCGTGTCGTCGCTGAAACTCTGGACCCGGACCGTCAGCCTCCCGCGGTACGACTCGTCGGGCGGGAGCCCCCCACGGCCGTCGTCGCCGGGGGCCAGCCGGTAGGTCGCCGGGGCCGAACCGACCACTTCGGTCGCCACCGTCGAAACGTCGAGTGCCGGCACCGAGACGACGTAGACCAGCCGCGGCCGGCCGTCGACGCCTGACACCGTGACCGTCGCCGGCGGGACGCGCAGGTAGCCAACGTCGGTCCCGAACCGGCCGGCGGTGAACCGGAGGGCGGACTCATCGATGTGTACGTCCGCGACCGCCGCCGTCCCATCGTCGAACGACGTCTCTCGCTGTTCGGTCACGTCGAGGCCGGTCACGGGACCGGCAAACACCAGCGTGGCGAGGACGAACGCCCCGACGGCGTGGGGCAGATACCGGCCGGTCATACTCTGTCCTACCAACCGTCGTGCCGTGGGTTAAACCCCTCGCCGGTCAGAGTTCGACGCCGTCGTCGTCGCTGACGGCCTCGATGAGGTCGGCGATGGAGTCGTCGGGTGACAGCCGCGTCGACTGCACGAGCGTCTTGATGCTCTCCGGGGGGTAGCGAACCGGGACGTTCGACTCCGAGAGCAGGATGCCCAGCACCTCCTCGACCGGCGTCGACCCGTCTATCTGCCGGGCGTACCACAGCATCAGGCTCTCGAAGACGGTGACGATGTCGTTAGAGACCATCTGCTGTTGGTCGACGTCGCCGTCGAACTTCGCCGTCACGTCGAAGCCGTACCGGGAGTTCGACTCCGCCATCTGCTCGGCCAGCCACTCGTGGACGTTCCCGTCGGTGAACTCCGGGGTCGCCGGCTCCGGTTCCGGCTCCGGTTCGGGGTCGGTCACCGCGTTCCCGTAGCTCTCGTCGGTGCGGGCCTCCGAGGAGACGACGTACCGGTCGTCGTCTATCTTGGTCACGTGTTCGTCGTCGGCGATATCCAGCTCTTCGGGCGAGAGAATCTTCCCGTCCTCGGGGTTCGGCTCGTCGGGCCCCGGCACCATACCGGCTAGTGCGTAGGGTAGCGGTTTAACTCCGTCGGCGATGTCGCCACTGAGCAGTCGGGAAAGCGGAGAGAAAGAGCGCCGGTTACAGGGTGACGGCGGAACTGCCAGACAGAGTCTCGGGGACCACGAGGCGGACCTCGGTGGTACCGCCGGACTGGGTGTTTATCTGGACCGTCGCGGTCTCGCCCTCGCTCAGGCCGTTTCCGGCGTTCGTCGCGGATTGGCTCTTTATCTCACCGAGGTCGAGGATGATTTTGACACGGTCGGACGCGTCGTTCAGGACCGGGTTACTCCCGTCCGTGTCCTGAATCGCCGTCACCGCGAAGTCGCTCTGTGTCGCCGCACTGACCGACGTGCCCCCCTGCGTGAGGTCGTAGGAGCCAGTGGAGTCGACGTACTGGACGATGGTGGCACCGAGGTCGATGTTGCCGGCCCCGGGTGCCTTCTTCACCGTCAGTTCCGCGCGGTCGACGGTGTTCGCGCCCGAATCGATGGACGTACCGACGGTGTTGACGACTTCGACGCGGTTGGTGACTTGGTCGGAGCTCTGCTGGCCGGTTTCCTCGGCGCTGGACTGGAGGAAGCCGGCGGTGTTGATGAGGACGCCCGCGGCGATGGCGGCAACCAGCACCATCGCGATGAACACGATGAGGGTGCCGATACCGACCTGCCCGCGGTCGTCGTCGTGATTGTCGAACATGGTGAATCGTAGGTCTGTCTGACCCTACCCGAACGAACCCACGGACGATAATAATACCTCTCCCCGAAATATCTCTCCTGATAACGGCTATCTGGAGTTGAAACGCGGGGGGAGCGACTCCGAACGCCGGGTCCGCACGGGGACCGACAGTGCCCACGGCGTGGCTACGGCTCGGAACCGACGCCGTCGACATCGGTTGGCTGTCGCTGACTGGGTCGGAGAACAGAGAGAAAGAGCGCCGGTTACAGGGTGACGGCGGAACTGCCAGACAGGGTCTCGGGGACCACGAGGCGGACCTCAGTAGTCCCGCCGGACTGGGTGTTTATCTGGACCGTCGCGGTCTCACCTTCGTTCAGACCGTTCCCCGTGTCGGTGCCGCCCTTGATCTGGCTCAGGTCGAGGATTATCTTGAACCGGTCGGACGCGTCGTTGAGGACCGGCGAACTACTGTCCGTGTCCTGAATCGTCGAGACGCCGAACTCCGATGCGCTCGCCCCGCTGTTCTGCGTGAGGTCGTAGGAACCGGAGGAGTCGACGTACTGGACGATGGTCGCGCCGAGGTCGATGTTCCCCGCGCCCGGTGCCTTCTTCACCGTCAGTTGGGCGGTGTCGACGGTGCTGGGGGAAGCACTCGTGTCGATCTCGGTCCCGACGGTGTTGACGACTTCGACGCGGTTGGTGACTTGGTCGGAGCTCTGCTGGCCGGTTTCCTCGGCGCTGGACTGGAGGAAGCCGGCGGTGTTGATGAGGACGCCCGCGGCGATAGCGGCGACCAGCACCATCGCGATGAACACGATGAGGGTGCCGATACCGACCTGCCCGCGGTCGTCGTCGTTGGTTTGGTCGAACATGATGAATCGTAGGTCTGTCTGACCCTACCCGAACGAACTGACGCATGATAATAATACCTCTCCCCGAAATATCTCTCCTGATAACGACGTGGCTGCCGGCGAGGTGCCCTGTTAGGGCCGAAAACGGGAACACTCGCTAATGAATCACTCCTGACATACGCCGGCTGCCATCGAACGCCTGTCGCTGTTGAGAACCGAATTCATCGGTGAAAACAACGTCCGCGGAGGGGATGTGGAGCCGCGCCGCTGGCCGGTCGGGAAATCGGAGAGAAGAGAGCGCCGATTACAGGGTGACGGCGGAACTGCCAGACAGGGTCTCGGGGACAACGAGGCGGACCTCGGTGGTACCGCCGGACTGGGTGTTTATCTGGACCGTCGCGGTCTCGCCCTCGCTCAGGCCACCGCCGGCCTCGGTCCCGTCAGTCTTTATCTGGCTGACGTTGAGGACAATCTTGACGCGGTCGGACGCGTCGTTCAGGACCGGGGTGCTGCTGTCCGTGTCCTGAATCGGCGAGACGGCGAAGTTCGCGGTCGGGTCGCCCGACGAACTCAGGTCCGTCGCGTGCGTGAGGTCGTACGAGCCGGAGGAGTCGACGTACTGGACGATGGTCGCGCCGAGGTCGATGTTGCCGGCCCCGGGCGCTTTCTTCACCGTCATCTCGGCGGTGTCGACGGTGTTCGCGCTCGAATCGATGTCGACGCCGACGGTGTTGACGACTTCGACGCGGTTGGTGACTTGGTCGGAGCTCTGCTGGCCGGTTTCCTCGGCGCTGGACTGGAGGAAGCCGGCGGTGTTGATGAGGACGCCCGCGGCGATAGCGGCGACCAGCACCATCGCGATGAACACGATGAGGGTACCGATACCGACCTGCCCGCGGTCGTCGTCGTGATTGTCGAACATGGTGAATCGTAGGTCTGTCTGACCCTACCCGAACGAACCAACGGACGATAATAATACCTCTCCCCGAAATATCTCTCCTGATAACGGGGTTGTGAGGGCATATCGGGCCGGGTTTGGGACGCAGCGGCCGTCAAGCGTCGGCCCCGACCGAGACCGCGGCGGCCGCTCGGGGCCGGCAACGGTTCGAGGGCCCAACGGATAGAATTCACGGGCGAGAACGGAGAGAGCAGGCCCTCGACGAGACGTGGTCGTCGGTTGCGGTCGGCTCGGTCACTCGTAGGTGACGAGGCTGTACATCACGAACAGGTAGCCGAACGTCGTCAGCCCGCTGTTGACCAGCAGGAGCGACTTGACGCCCTCGAAGTCGTTGATGAACGCGCTTATCATCGTCGCCGCGGCCCCCGCGACCGCGAGCGAGAACCCCAACGAGAGGTGTAGCATGGCCTGTCGGGACGTCTGGACGTACGCTCGCATCGCCATCCCGACCATGGTGAGTCCGGCCACGACGAACACCAGCGTCGAGATGGCGTAGAGGAGTTCTATCATCGGCACTGTCGGAACCTAACGGCAACCGGCTATTAAATCCACCTTCCGGAGTATCTCTCGTGATAACCGGATACAACCACTGAGAACCGCTCGCGCCGTTTCCCTACCGCTCGGAGAGCGTCCGCCACGCCTCGTCGAGCTTGTTCGTGACCTCGGTCCGTTCCTCGATGTGGACCGTCAGCTCCTCGTCGAAGTCCACGCGAACCTCGTCGACGTTGCGCCGGTAGACCTTGATGCGTCGGCGGTCGTCCGAGAGGATGTTGTCGTGGAGTTCGAGCAGGTCGTGTTCTGTCAGCTCGTCGATGCGGCGGTAGCAGGTGGCGATGGGGATTTCGAGCTCGTCGCTCAGTTCCTGTGCCGAGGCCGGCTCGTCGGTGGCGTCGAGGATCTCGGCGCTGTATTTGTTTCCCAGTGTCTGTAGAATATCCGCTGATGCCATCGTTATCAATTCATAAATTCTGTCAATAATAAAGCTATCGCCTGTGATACCGAGTACGATAACCCTCCGCCCGAGAGATAGCGGAAATCGGGATATGTCGGTTTCTGGGGCCGTTACCGAACGTTTCAGCCGTCAATAATCGGGTAAGGTCGGCTTTCAGATGGGCGATTCCTCCTCGCTCATCATCGAGAAGGCGCTGGCGTTCTGATGGACCTTGAGTCCGCCCCAGTCTATCTCCATCGGATAAATGTCCGTCTCGATGTTCTGCTTGCGCATCTTCGCTACCCAGACGTAGCGGCTGACGCCGGAGTCGGTCGGGGTCTGGATGAGATAGATGTTACCGTCGGTGAGGTAGTTCTCCAGCCCTATCTCCGTGTCGGGGAAGACGGCCCCCTGCTCGTTGGTCATCAGCGTCGTCAGCCCGTTGTTCTTGAGGATGTCGGTGAACTTCAGGAGGTAGGTGCGCTTCTCGCGCTCGTCCTCGAAGAACAGTTCGAACATCGCCAGCGAGTCGAGCACCAGTCGGTCGTAGTCGCCGTCCTCGAGGTCGTCGAGCAGGATGTCGAGCGACGAGGAGAAGTCGTTCTCCCGCAGGAGTACCTGCTTGTCGTACACCTTGATGTCGCCGCTATCGACGTAGTCGGGCCACTTGTCGAAGCCGATGGACTCGGCGGCCTGCCGGAGGTCGTCCTCGTTTTCCTCGAAGGAGAGGTAGATGCCCTTCTCGTCGAACATCTCGACGCCGTTGTAGATGTACTGGAGACAGAGTATCGACTTCCCGGCACCGGGGTTCCCGCTCACGAGTGTCGTCGAGTTCGTCACGATGCCGCCGTTCAGGATTTCGTCGAGGCCGTCGATGCCCGTCTTCGTTAGCTCAATCATGGTTCTCGGTGCCCGCTCCCAGCGGCCAGTTACATGAGCGTGGGTCGCCGGCGTTAAAAAGTCTTGTTCATAAACCCCGGCGTTCACCCGTGTCAGCCGTCGGCGTGGACGACTGCGGGGTCGACCCAGATGACGAAGTCGTCGTCGCGCTTGACGACGCCCCGGATAGAGCCGCTGTCGTTGGCCGGCGAGCGGTCGACCTGTTCGGGCGAGAGTTGGACCACTTGGTGGACCTCGTCGACCAGCCAGCCGGCTGCCCCCTGTGTCTGGATTATCTCCGGGTCGAAGACGATGATGCGCTTCTCGTCGCTGTCGGCGTCGATGTCGAAGACGACCTTCGGGTTGACGATGGAGGTCGTCCGCCCGCGCAGGTCCATCACGCCTTCGACGTGGGGCGGGGCGTTGGGGACCTTCGTTAGCTCACCGACGTCGACGATTTCGGTCACGTAGTCGATGCTCACGCAGTACGTCTCCTCGCCGAGTTCGAACTCGAGTACTTGACCGGTTGTTGCTGACTGGGCAGACATGATGGGGGCGCGTACCAGACGATAGGACCACAGCCCAGTATAAAACTGCCTGCTGGACTATCAAGATTGATTCCGTGGGCGGAGTATTTATTTCCCGGCCGAACCCCACTACGGAGTAGGATATGTGGTTGGGCTGTACGCGAACGACGCCTGCGTCACGGGAGCGGCAGTGACGATGGCCGGTAGCGTGGCACGCGCCGTCGTCGCCGACGACTCTCACTTCATGCGGAGTGTCATCTCGGACATCCTCGAAGAGGGTGGCATCGAGGTGGTCGCACAGGCACGCAACGGGCGCGAGGCGGTCGAGACAGTCGCACAGCACGACCCCGACGTGGTGACGATGGACGTCGAGATGCCGGAGATGAACGGCATCGAGGCGACCGAGCGCATCATGGCCGACCATCCGACGCCGGTGTTGATGCTGTCGGCCCACACCGACGAGAACGCCGACGTGACCTTCGAGGCGCTCGATAAGGGCGCTGTCGACTTCTTCACCAAGCCCGGCGGGGAGGTCTCGATGGAGATGTCCCGGCTGAAAGACCAGATAGTCGAGATGGTGACCTCCGTCGCGGAGGTCGACGTGGGCCAGTCGACCGGCGGCCGGTCGGCAGCCGCTGGGGCCGAAACGGCCGGGTCCGCAAGCACCACCCCGCAGTCCGACCGCACGTACGCCGACAACCCCACGCTGGTCGTCGGCTCCTCGACTGGCGGCCCGAAGATGGTCGAGCGGGTGCTCTCGGACCTGCCACTGGCGGCGGATTTCCGGGTGCTCGTCGTCCAGCACATGCCCGAGGGGTTCACCGGGCGCTTCGCCGAGCGCATCGACGCCCGCAGCGACTACGAGGTGCGCGAGGCGACCGACGGCGCGCGGCTGGGCGGCGGCGAGGTGATGGTCGCGGCCGGCGACTACCACATGGAAGTGAAAAACTACCGGAGCGGTCGCCTGCGCGTGCAACTCACGCAGGACCCGCCGGTCAACAGCGTGCGACCCGCCGTCGACGTGACCATGGAGACGGCCGCCGCGACCGTCGACGACCCGCTGGTGGGGGTCATCCTCACCGGGATGGGCGAGGACGGGGCCGACGGCATCCGCGCTATCAAGGGCGCGGGCGGCCGGACAATCGCGCAGGACGAAGCGACCTCGGCCGTCTACGGGATGCCGAAACGGGCCGTCGAGACGGGCTGTGTCGACGACGTGCTCCCCATCGACGACGTGGCGACCGGGATTCTCGATACGATAACTACTGAGGTGACCTGACAATGGACGACCAGTATCTCGACGCGTTCATCCGCGAAAGCGAGGAGGCGATAACCGAGCTGAACAACTCCTTGCTGGACCTCGAATCGGACCCCTCCGACACGGAGGCGATGGACTCTATCTTCCGGACCGCCCACACGCTGAAGGGCAACTTCGGCGCGATGGGTTTCGACGACGCCGCCAACCTCGCTCACGCGATGGAGGACCTGCTCGACGCCATGCGGCAGGGCGAGATGGAGGTCACGCCGGACGTGATGGACCTCGTCTTCGCCGGGGTCGACCGGATAGAGGCCATCGTCGGCGAGATAGAGGAACACGGCGAGTCCCGGACGGAGACCGACGAGATGGTCGCGGAACTCCGGACGGTCCTCGAAGAGGGGGCCGAGGCCGCCGGCGGCGAGAGCGCGGGCGACGCCGGCGCGGCGGGGACAGGTGGGGCCGACGACGGCCCGACGGCCGACGGGACGCCGGTCGAGACCGACGTGACCGCCGGCGACGCCGAGGACCGCGTCGTCCAGACCGAGGTCAGCGTCGGCGACTCCGACATGCTCGGCGTCGACGCGATGCTCGCCGTCGAGGCCATCGAGGAGGTGTTCGACATCCTCGACACCAGCCCCGGCCGCGCGGCCATCGAGGACGGGGAGTTCGCGGAGACGTTCGTCCTCTATCTCGACGCCGGCGACGCCGCCACCGTCGACGCCGAACTGGGCTCACTGGGCAAGGTCGACGCCTTCGAGGCGACGGACGTGACCGAGGACCTGACCGTCGAGACGGCCACCGGGGCTGACGACGACGGCTCCGCCGCTGACGAGGGCGGCGACGACCACGGCGTCGACGAGATAAAGTCCGTCCGCGTCGACGTGGAACAGCTAGACGACCTCCACGGGCTCGTCGAGCAACTGGTCACGAGCCGCATCAAGCTCCGTCGGTCCGTCGAGCAGGAGGACCTCGACTCGGCCGGCGAGACGCTCAACGAATTGGACAAGATAACGGCGAACCTCCAGAACACGGTGATGGACATGCGGCTCATCCCGCTGAAGAAGGTCGTCGGGAAGTTCCCCCGGCTCGTGCGGGACCTCGCCCGCGAACTCGACAAGGAGGTCGACTTCGAGATAGAGGGCGAGGACATCGAACTCGACCGGACCATCCTCACCGAAATCTCGGACCCGCTCATGCACATCCTGCGCAACGCGGTCGACCACGGCGTCGAACCCCCCGCCGAGCGCGAACAGAAGGGCAAGCCCCGCACCGGCAACATCACGCTGCGGGCCTCCCGCGAGCGCGACCACGTCATCATCGAGGTCGAGGACGACGGGGCCGGTCTCGACGTGGAGGGCATCAAGCAGAAGGCCATCGAGAAGGGCGTGCGCTCGCCCGAGGAACTGGAGGCGATGGACGACTCCTCCATCTACGACCTCGTCTTCCACCCCGGCTTCTCGACGGCCGACGAGGTGACCGACACCAGCGGCCGTGGCGTCGGGATGGACGTGGTCCACGATACCGTCACGCAACTGGACGGTTCGGTCAACGTCGACTCGACCCCCGGCGAGGGGACCACCGTCGCCCTGCGCCTGCCGGTGACGATGGCTATCGTGAAGGTGCTGTTCGTGGAGGTCGGCGACGAGGAGTACGGCGTCCCCATCAAGAACGTCGACGAGATAACCGCCACCGACGCTGTCAAGCAGGTCAACGGCAAGGAAGTCATCAAGCACAACGACGACATCTACCCCGTCATCCACCTCGACGACACCTTCGATGTGCCCGGCGAGACGGCCAACGGCGACGGGATGCTCGTTCGCATCCGCGAGTCCGAACGACAGGTCGCGCTCCACTGTGACTCGGTCAACAGTCAGGAGGAGGTCGTCGTCAAGCCCCTCGAAGGTATTCTCTCTGGCACCCCCGGCCTCTCCGGGACGGCGGTGCTCGGCGACGGCAACATCGTCCACATCCTCGACGTGGTGACTCTATGAACAAAGGGAGCGAGCGCCAGTTCCACCAGCTACTGGAGTTCATCGGCTCGGAGATGGACTTCGAGTCGGGCTTTTACAACGATTCGTATCTCGACCGGCGCATCACCGCCCGGATGCGCCGTACCGACGCCGACGGCTACCGGGCCTACCAGCGCCTGCTCGAACGCGACGAGGAGGAGCGCGAGGCACTGCTGGACTCGCTTTCGATCAACGTCACCGGCTTCTTTCGCAACCCCGACGCGTGGGAACACCTCCGGCCGGTCCTGCGGGACCTCACCGCGAACAACCGCCGGGTAAAGCTCTGGTCGGCCCCCGCGGCCGACGGCCGCGAGCCGTACTCGGCGGCGATGCTCGCCCTCGACGACTCGGAGGTCGACGCCGGCCGCATCGACATCCTCGGGACCGACATCAACCGCGACATCCTCCGGGAGGCCCGCCGGGGCACCTACGAGACCTCCCAGACGACCGACATCGCCGACGAACTCGAACCGCTGGACGACTACTCGGCGTACATCGAGCGCGACGGGAACCGATTCGAGGTTCGCGACGCCGTCACGGAGATGGTCTCGTTCGAGCAACACGACCTCATCCGCGGGGACCCCAAACGGGACTTCGACCTCGTCTTCTGTCGGAACCTGCTCATCTACATCGACGCCGAGTACAAGGTCCCCATCTTCGAGACTATCCGCGGCTCGCTGCGGGAAGGCGGCTACCTGATGATAGGCATGACCGAGACGCTGCCCGCCGAGTGCCGGGACGACTTCGAGCCCGTCGACAAGCAACACCGTATCTACCGCCGCGTATGAGCCTCTACGAACTCGAACGCGACGGGGAGGTACAGGAGCTCATCCGGGTGTTGCGCGAGAGCGACAACGCCCGGGTAAAAAAGCGGGCCGCCGAGCTACTGGGAAACTTCCCCGACCACGACGACCGCCGCGACGTGGTCAGCGCGCTCGTCCGGGCCGCCGAGAGTGAGAACCCCGCCGTCACCGCCGCCGCCATCGACTCGCTGGACGAACTCGGCGGCGACGCTATCCAGCAACTCATCGGCAGCATGGCCGGCGTCGACCTCGACGACGACGCCGCCGACTGGGTGCAGGCCAAGGCGTTCACGAAGGCGCTCGACGCCGAGGTCCCGGAACTGCGCATGGCCGCCGCCAACGGGCTGGGCCAACTCGACCAAGCCGACGTGGTCCCGAAGCTCACCGAGCGCTTCGAGGACCCCGACCCCCGGGTGCGCGCCCGGGCGGCGCGGTCGGCCGGGAAGATAGCCGACTCGCGGGCGGTGACGCCCCTCTCCTCGCTGCTGACCGACTCGAAGGCCGCCGTCCGCCGGGAGGCCGCCGAGGCGCTCGGCAACATCGGCAACCGACAGGCGCTGCAGGCCCTGCTCCCGCTGTACGAGGACGACGACGAGCGGGTCCGGGCCATCGCCGTCGGCGCGTTCGGGAACTTCGAGAACGACCGGCCGGTCGACTATCTCGTCGAGGCGCTGGCGGACGACTCCGCGGGCGTCCGCCGGACGGCGGTCTACTCGCTCATCGAACTGCTGGCGAACGTCCCGACCGAGCAGAGCCACGACATCCGCGACACCGTCGTCGAGACGCTCTCGAACACCGACGACCGGAGCGTCGTCGTCCCGCTGGTCGAGATTCTCGAAGAGAGCACGCAGGCCGCCCAGCGGCGCAACACCGCGTGGCTGCTCGGCCGCGTCACCGACGAGGCCGAGCGCGACCGCGTCATCGACGCCCTCGTCGAGGCGCTGCGCGACGAGGGCCAGATGATACGCCAGTTCGCCGCCACCAGCCTCGCCGAACTTGGCGGCGAGGACAACATGGTCGAGCGCCGCCTGCTCGCCGTCGCCGAGGACGACTCCGTCGACCCGGAGGTCCGCGGGCAGGCCATCTTCACGCTCGGAAAGGTCGGCGGCGAGCGCTCCCGGAAAGTACTCGACACGCTCATCGACGAGACCGACCACGAGACGGTCCGCCAGAAGGCCTTCTCGGCCATCTCGAAGCTCGGTGGTCGCGGATGACTCCCGCGGCCGACGGCGGGCGCGCCGACGCGGCCGGGCCGATTAAGACCCCTCGCGCCGTAGCTTCGGGGCGAACCCGGTAGACCGATGAGCGACGGAGAACGGCCGCTGGTCGACACGAAAGGGAAGTTCGTACAGGTCATCAACGACGGCCGCAAGCGCAACAACATCGAGTGGACGCCCGGCCGCGTCCTCCTGTCGAACAAGCGCCTCGTCCTCGCCACCAACGAGGGCAAGCGGACCCTCCCGCTGTCGAAGCTCACGAGCGTCACCACCAGCCAGATGAACCAGCCGCTGGCGCAGGTCGACAGCTACGTCAAACTCCAGTCGGGCGGGGACGTGTTCCTCGTCTCCCCGCAGGCCGACGGCTTCGAGGAGGAACTGTACCGCTCCCTGCTCGACCAGATAGTCGTCCTCGTAAAACACCCTGCCGTCGAGGGCGGCGTCGTTCGGGAGGCCGGCTGGGAGAAAGCCCGGCTCAAACTCGACGACGAGCAGGACGACACCGTCAACCTCGCCATCGCTAGCGGCACGTTCGTCGAACTCGACATCGACGACGTGGGCTCCGTCGAGACCAAGGACAAGGAGATTCGGGGCTCGGAGCGGCCGATGCTTGAGATCGAACACACCGTCGACGGCACCAGCGTCGAGACTCACGTCTCGGGGGTCCCCCGACAGGTCTCCCTGCTGGAGGGGCTGGTCCGGCAGGGCGAACAGCGCAACGCCACCGACGACGTGGACCTCTCGCCCGAGGAGACGCAGGTGCTGATGGCGCTGTACTCGGGTATCTCCCCGTTCGAGATACCCGACTTCGTCGGCATGGACATCGACGACGTCGAGGCGGTGTACGACCGACTCCTCGAAGCCGACATCCTCGAACCGGTCCGCACCCGCCGCGAGGTCCAACTCGAGGCGCGCGGGCGCTCCATCGCCGGCGAGGCGATGGGCGAGCAGTAATCAGGCGTTCACGTCTTCGAGGTGGCGGCTGGCGACGACTTTCCCCTTCGGGGTCAGCGTCGGCCCGTCCGCGCCGTCGTGGACGAGGCTGTCCGCTTCGAGGTCCTGCAGCAGCATCGACACCTGCGAGGAGTCCTTGCCGAGGATGCTCGCAAGCGGCATTCCCTCCATGTCGCCCGTGGAGTAGATGGCGACCAGCACCTCCTTCTTGTCCTTGGTGAGGTCGACGTTCCGCAGTTCCTCCATGAGCCCGGAGTACTCCCGGCGGAGGTACCGCCCGAGGATGGACATCTTCCGGGACGAGGGGAGCGCGGCGAGCGTCGTCATCGCCGTCCCGTCTTGCATGTGCCGGACGACTAGCACCGGCCGGGACCGGCCGCCGATATCGCGGCTCGTCCGATCGAAGTCGGAGACGGTCTCCAAGTCGATGGCGAAGTTCTCGCCGTCGCGGCGGAACTCGACGGTGCCCGGGCTGAGAAAGAGTTTGGCCGTGCGGAACTCCTCGTCGGTGACCCGCCCGCCGACGCGGGCGCGCTCCTTGACGGTCGTGTCCGTCCCGTTGATGACTGCCTTGAACAGGACGGTGCCGAACTTCTCTATCTTCTCGTCACCGGCCTCGATGGCCGCCACCAGCCGCTTCCCGTTCTTCTCGAAGGCGACGGTCACCGTCGAGTCGAAGAACTCGCCCAAGTCCGGCGGGACCTGCCCGATGGCGATGTCGAAGATGGAATCCAGTGGAATCGTCAGCTTGTCGTCCTCGCTGGCGGCCAGCACCAAGCGCTTCTGCGAGAGGACGACGCGGCCTTTGATGGGGTCGCCGCGGTTGGCGACCTCCGAGTTGAACTGGCCGACGAAGTCCGCGATAACGGATTCCGACATCGTCAGGTGTTGTCGGATGTACGCCGGCCCCGATATTGAGCGTTACGTACGAGTATCAATCGAGAGAACCGATTCGTCCGCTGAGAACGCCCGGCGGTCTCACCCGTCGAGGTCCTCCGCGATGCTCGACAGCGACGCGTCCGGGCCGTCGGTGGCCGCGTACACGACGCGCGTGCCGGGCGTCCGCAGGCCGTACTCGCTGCCGGCCGTGACCACGTCGAGGTGGGCCGACCCGCCGAGCGAGACGGCGGCGTCCGTGACCCACTCCGCGAGGCGGTTCTCGCCGTCCCGTTCGCGGGCGAGGCGGCGGTTGTCGGCCGCGTGTGCGACGGCGAGGTCGCCGTCGAGGGTCGTCTCGACGAGCGCGTGGGCGGCGTCGCCGTCGAGGAAAAGCCGGACCACGTCGCCGTCGTCGAGGGCGACCCCGTCGGGGAGGAGCACGCGGGGCCGGTCGGTGCGTCCGACCGATTCGACGGTGACGCGATGGGTCTCGACGGCGTCGTGGTCGCTGGGGACGCGGTCTGTCACTCGTTACTCGTCGTCGCCGAGGAGGTCCGCGACCTCGTCGCTGCCGCGCTCGGTTATCGCGGCGTTGATCTGGCGCGTTTCGTCGCTGACCTCGCGGCCGCGGACGGTGATGCGCTTGCGCTCGCCGTCGGTGGTCGGCTGGAAGCCGACGCCGCCGTCGGACATTATCTCCTTGGTCGCCACGCCGCGGACGTCCGAGCGCATCGGTCGGCCGGCCGTGTCCGAGCCGCCGGTGAGTTCGAGCGCGTAGCCCTCGAGACCGACGGCACCGCCGTCGACCTCGTCGCCCAGTTCGCGGCCGATGAAGCGGTTTGCGTCCTGTCCGTCCACGTCGATCTGGTAGGTGTGGCCGCTCTCCGGGTCGGAGACGGCGACCGTGAACTCTGCCATACCCGTGTCAAATCGAGCGCGCGTCAAAAGTTCATCGAAGCCCGCGTGTCAGGGCTCGGCGGCGACGACGGTGCTGATACGGGCGTTCTCCTTGAGTTTCAGGCCCGCCCCGCCCACAGACAGGGGGACCCGCGGGAGCGAGTCGACGTGCAGCGTCGGGTGCGAACCGCCCCGCTCCAGCAGTTCGGTCCGCGGCTGGAGCGTCACCGTCCCCTCTCCGGTCAGGGACTCGTTGTACGCGACGAGGTACTGCCCCTCCCGGAGGGTCCACCACTCGTAGTCGTCGCCCGGGTCGCGCTCGTCGCTGTCGTGTGGCGCGAGGCCGGCCGGCTCCAGTTCGCCGCCGCCGAAGTCGATTCGGCCCGGTTCGACCACCTCGTACACCGCGTCGACGGTGAGGTCGACGCCCCGCCCCTCGGTCTGTGTCGGTTCGTGGACGAGGTCGGTGACGCAGTCGGCTGGGGCTACCATACCCCCTCGTCGACCGCGCGGCCCAAAACAGTGGGGGCGAGAGCGCGTCACTTTTGGCCCGTCGGCGACTCCGCCCGGGCATGAGCAAACACTCCGAGTTCCTCGCCGGCGAGCGCCCC
Source organism: Haloarcula sp. MBLA0138 (assembly GCF_055632455.1). Taxonomy (NCBI): domain Archaea; kingdom Methanobacteriati; phylum Methanobacteriota; class Halobacteria; order Halobacteriales; family Haloarculaceae; genus Haloarcula; species Haloarcula sp. MBLA0138. The sequence continues at coordinate 2,826,977 of NZ_CM145746.1, forward strand.
GAGGACGTCCTCTTCTTCCTCCGGGCCGACGCCGTCTCCAACCCCGACGCCTTCGCCGACTACGCCGAATCCGTCTCGGACGGCTACGTCCTCGTCCTTCCGGGCGACGACGGCCGCGACGCCTTCCAGTCCGCGACCGGCATCGACCCGATGGGGCTGGCCCAGCAGGCGATGGGCACTGAGGGACACGTCCACGACGACCTGACCGATGCAAACTGCCCCGCCGGCGAGGACGACGCCGAGGGCGACCACACGACCCGGTTCGTCTTCGCCTTCGCCGAGGACCAAAACGAGGAGGTCGGCGGACTCTACGCCGAGGGCGATGTCATCCACGCCTACGCGGTCTGTGCTTGCGGGGAACGGTACTCGGATAAGTGGGTCGTCGACGATTAGAGCCGTAGCGGTTCGAGGAGCCGCGCCGACAGCGCCGCCGCCAGTCCGGTGACGGGGCCGCCGTCGTGGCTCGTCGTCGGTCCGCGCTCGTCCCGGCCGACGCCGTGTCTGAGATGCTGGACGCCGTCGAGCAACAGCCACCCGCCGACGACCCCGCCGGCCAGCGGTATCCAGACGGGAGCCGTGAGCGCCGCCGTGTAGCCGGCCGCGCCCAGTACCAACAGCCCGAACGCCGCGTTGTCGGCGTAGTCCCCGACCAGCGCCTCGGCGGCGTCGGTCACGAACTGCAACAGGAGAAAGAGCGCGGCCGCGGCGGCGGCAAACGGGAGGGTCTCGCCGACGACGGCCAGCGTCGCGCCGACGACGACGGCCGTGCCGACCGTCCGTCGGAGCGAGACGCCGTCGCGGAGCGCACGGAGGGCAGCGCGCATACGCGGACCGAAGAGTAGCGCACGGTTGAAAATTTCGCACCCGGTATCCGGCGCGGCGTTAGTCGTCCGCGTCGTCAGATTCGTCCTCGGGGAGGCGCTTGAACGCATCGACGATGGCCTGTTTCGCCACCGCGCCATGCGTCGTCCAGTGGTGGGCGTAGTCGAGCATGTCGTCGTAGATGTCGGGCTTACAGCCCGCCGCCTTGGGGTGGCCGCCGCCGTTGACCTGCTGGGCGACCTCGTGGGCGCGCTCGAAGCTCTCGGTCCCGCGGATGGAGGCCGAGCCGGCGGGCTTGACGATGACCGCGGCGTCGGCCCCCCGTTCGCGCAGCGCCTCGGCGACCTCGTTTTGCGAGCAGCGGCCGTAGGTGACGCCGACGGTCCACTCGCCGACCGCCCGCAGTTCCGCGCGCTCGACGGCCTTCTCGATGAGGGCTTCCTTCTCGACGCGCTTCTCCCGGAGGAACTCGTGAATCTCGGGGGCGAGGTCGGGGCCGTGTTCGGCGACGGCCTCGATGTACTCCTCGGGGTCGGCCCAGTACGAGAAGTCCGCGAGGTCGTCGCTGCGTTCGTCGTCCCGTATCCAGAGGTCGTGGTCGCGGGTGACCGCGGCGAGGTCGGCCCACCGCTGGCCGAACTCGTAGTCCAGTTCCGCGAGCGCCACGTCCGCCGTACAGACCTCGTCGGAGTCGCCGACGGTCCGCTCGACGCCGGCGTCGTCGACCGCCGCCGCCAGGTCGTCGGTCCACTCGTGGTGGTCGTACCACGCCACTCGCTCGACGCGGGCGACGAGGTCCGCGAGCGCGCCGATGTCGTCCTCGCCGTCGGGACAGAGGTCACAGACGTAGAGGGTCGCGTCCGGTTCGGCGTACTCGGCGGTCCACGCGAGCGCCTCCTGAAGTTCGTGGGGGCCGGCCGGGAGCAATGCGCCCTCGCCGTGGGCCTCGCGCACCAACGCGGTACAGGCCAGCCCGTCGGCGTCGGGGTCGGCGATGACTACGACGCCGGCGTCGGCAAGCGTCTCGGCGGCCTCGGCTTCGGCCTGTTCTTCCTCGAAGGAGTCGGGGACGAAAAACCCCTCCCCGGGGAGGACGGATTTGCGGCCGATGGAGAGGCGGTCGTCGTCGATGAGCCAGTCGTCCATAGCCGTGCAAACGCGCCCGCCGTCAAGAAGCCCGCGGGTCTACACCTGCTCGCGCTCGGGGTTCACTTCGCCCTCTAGCTGTCGGACCGTCAGGACGGGCATCGGGGCCTGTCGCACGACCTCCTCGGCGACGCTACCCAGCAGGAACCCGTGGTCGCCGTGGCGGCCCCGCGTCCCGGTCGCCACCACGTCGGCGTCGTGTTCCTCGGCGTACCGGCATATCTCGTCGGCCGGGTCCCCCTCCCGGACCGCCGTGACGAGTTCCTCGTCGGCGTCCTCGCTTGCGGCCTCGCGGACGAACGCCAGCGCCCGGCCGCCGGTGGTCGCCAGCGCCCGCTCCAGCGTCTCCCGGACCTCCTCGGGGGTCGCTTCGACCTCGCCGGTGTCGACGACGTACAGCGCGTGGACGGTCGCGTCGAACCGGGCGGCGAGGTCAAGCGCTGCCTCGACGGTCCGCTTCGCGCTCTCGGAGCCGTCGGTCGCGATGACCACCGTCTCGAACATACCCGTTCTACACTGCGCGCCGACAAAAAGCCGCCCGTTCCGGCGGCGTCGCTCGGTGGCTTTTTGCCGTGGCCGGCCGGACGTGGAGGTGATGGACATCGACCTCGTGCTCGCGCCGGTCGACGGCAGCGACCGTTCCGAGCGGGCAGCCGAGTACGCCGTCGCCGTCGCGGACCGCTACGACGCGGACCTGCACCTGCTTTTCGTCCTCGACGAGCGCCTGCGACGCGACATCGACGACGGGACCGTCGACCCCGAGGCCATCGCCGAGGAACACCGCGCGTTCACCGCGAGCGTCCGCGACCAGCTCCGGGAGGCGGGCCACGACGGCGCGCTCGACACCTCGACGGCGACGGCCTTCTCGGAGGGGCGGCTCATGCAGATGCCCGGCAGCGTCGTTCTCGACGTTGCCGAGGACGCGGGCGCGGAGTTCATCGTCGTCCCGCGAGAGGACGACGGCGCGAACGCGGTCGGCCGGGCGGCGCTGTACGTCCTCGAATACGCCAGCCAGCCCGTCCTCTCGGTCTAGAGGCGAATCCCCATCTCCAGTTCGAAGCTCTCGGCGTTGCTGGTCTCGAACCCGACTGACTGGTACAGCGCGATGGCGGGCTCGTTCCAGCGCTCGACGGTGAGCCACACCTTCTCGATGCCCGTGGCCTGCCCCCGGCCGAGCAGCGTCTCGACTAGCGCCGTCCCGATGCCAGCGCCCTGATACGCTTGGAGGACGAAGATGGCGAGTTCGTGTTCCCCGTGGTGGTCCGGGACCAGCGTCGCGTGGCCGACGATGGACTCCCCGTGCCGGGCGACGACGTTGACACAGTCCTCGTCGAGGATGTTCTCCAGCCACTCGCGGATGGCGTCTTCCTTGACCGGCGGGATGCCCTGCGCGCGGTCGGCGGGGTCGAACGCCTCGTACATGGCGACCAGTCCCTCGCGCTCGGCCGCGTCCGCGGCGACGTACTCCATCTCGCGGTCCTCGCGGTCGGTGACCGTCCGGGGTGGTTCGGGGAACGCCCCCGCGGCCTCGTCGGGATAGCTACGCGTCATCGGACGAGCGTGACGGGGGTCTGTGCGTTCAGGAGGACGAACTCGACGATGGAGCCCAGCTGAATCTTCCCCAGCGGCGAGCGCTGGCCGCCGCCGAGGACGATGCGGTCGAACCCCTCGCTCTCGGCGACGTCTATCAGCTCGCTCCCGGGGGCGTCGCCCTCGATGCGACGCACCGCCGCTTCGAACTCGTGTTCGGCCAGCGCGCTCTCGACGCGGGTCCGTATCTCGTCGGCGGTCGAGTCGACCTCCTCGTTGTCGAAAATGGCTATCGTCAGGCCGTCGCCGACCTCCTTGGCTCGCGGTATCGTCTCGTCGAGCGCGCGGTAGGACAGTTCGCTGCCCCCGACGCCGAGCAGGACGTTCATGGAGGGCCAATCGCGGTCATCGCTGAAAAAGCCTCCCTCCCGCCGCGGCGACACGCTTTTTCGCCGCGGGCACGCAGGGACGGGCATGACACCGCCGGACGCCGACGAGACGAGCGACGACGAGCCGACCCGGGTCGTCCGGGCCCACGACGCCGCGAGCGACGAGCCGGCAGCGGCGTCGGGGGCGGACGCGGGTGCCGCCGCCGACGCGCCCGCCGATTCCGGCGACGCCGCCGACCTCCCGCCCGACGTCCGGAAGTACGACCGCTTCAAGAAGATAGAGGGGGGCACGTACGACCGGGCCAACGACTTCCTCCGGGACCGGACGTACGTCACCGCCCGCGAGTGGGCCATCGCCCGCCTGTGTGCGGACTTCCGCACCGAGACGGGCGTCGAGATGACGAAAATCGGCGAGAACCTCCCCGAACTCGTCCCCTTCATGACCGACACCTACTCCCCGCAGGCGGTGAATCAGGCCCGCGCCGCCTTCGAGGAGAAGGTCCGCAAGGCCGGCGCGACCTTCCTCTACGGCGCGATGTGTGACTTCTTCACCGCCGAGGAACTCGACGACGTGATGTACGAGGCCACGGAGGTCGCCAAGTTCCTGCTGGAAGTCGAGGGCGTCGACCTCGCCGTCGAGGACGAGATGGCCGCCGAGGACCGCATCTCCTCGGTGATGCGCGAGGTCCGGGAACACTCCGCGGCGTTGCGCCACGACGAGGTCAGTTGTCCGGAGTGCGGGCACGAGTTCGAGGCGGGTGAGTAGGGTGCGTCGTCGCGTGGCGGGTGCGTAGGATGCGCGACGGGACGCGGGCGGTCCTGAAGACCGATTTCCTCTCGGGATTACTGGCCGTCGCGGCCGGACTGGTCAGCGACGGGCCGGCGGCCGTCGTCGCCGTGCCCGCGGTGGCCGTCGGGTTCGCACTGCTGATGGGCGGCCTCCTCGGTGTCGCCGAACACGGCGCGGTCCCGGGCGTCTACCCCGAGGTCACGGCCGCCGCGGCGCTGGTCGTCCTCGTCGGCGTCGCCGCCGCGCTCGTGGCCCTGCTCCCGCGCCCGACCGAGACGGTCGTGACCGCGGCCGTCCTCGGCGGCGGCGTCGGTATCGTCGCGTACCGGGCGGTGTTCGGCCTGTTCCGGCCGGTTCCGGCGGGCCGGCTGGCGCGCTGACGCCCGCGGCAAGCTCACTCCACCAGTTCGCCGTCGGCGTCCCGGACGTTCCGGCCCTGCTGGTCGCCGAAGGGGTCGCCGTCGGCGTCGCGCTCGTAGACGACGGTCCCCCGCACCATCGTCCACTCGGGGAAGACACCCTCGAACCCCTCGAAGGGCGTCCAACCGCAGTCGGTGTGTAGCTCCGCGGCCCGTAGCTCGGTCGTCTCCGTCGTGTCGACGAGTACGAGGTCGGCGTCTCGCCCCGCTTCGATGCGGCCCTTCTGTGGCACGTCGAACACCGCGGCGGGGTTCGCGGCGGTGAGGTCCCGCACCCGCTCGTAGGACAGCGGCGTGTCGGGGTCGGCGGCCTCCGCGAGCAGGAGCGGGAGCGCCGTCTCGACGCCGGGGACGCCGGACGGGGCCTCCCAGATGCTCGCGTCCTTCTCGGTGCGGGTGTGGGGCGCGTGGTCGGTGGCTATCATGTCGACGGTGCCGTCGGCGACCCGGTCGTACACCTTCCGACGGCGCTTCTCCCGGCGTAGCGGCGGGTTCATCCGCCCGAACGTGCCGAGGTCGTCGAGGTCGCGCCGCGACAGCAGGAGGTGGTGGGGGGTGACTTCAGTCGTCATCCCCGCCTCGGCGGCGATGTCGATGCCCTCCGGCGTGGAGGTGTGGGCGATGTGAATCGTCGCGTCGCGCTCGCGGGCCACCTCGCAGGCCCGCTCGACGGCTTCCGCTTCGGCCTCGGCGGTCCGGTAGGCGCTCCACGCGTCAGCGTCCTCGCGGGCGCGGGCGTCGTCGTTGAAGTAGTCGGCGTCCTCGGCGTGGACCGTGACGGTGACGCCCGCTTCGCTGGCCCGTTCGAGGGCGTCCTCGAAGAGGTCCGCCTCGATGCCCATATCGCCCGTCGAGTCGGCGAGGAACACCTCGCCGAGCGCGAACAGGCGGCGGCCCAAGAGCCCGTCGGGAACCCAGTCGGCGGTGACGCCGCCGTTGACGCCCCAGTCCACCACCGAGTCGGCGGCGAACGCTGCCTTTTGATCGAAAGCCTCGCCGTCTACGGTCGGCGGGTCGGTGTTCGGCTGGTCGACGACGGTCGTCACGCCGCCGGCCGCGGCCGCCCGGGACCCGCTGGCCCACGTCTCCTTGTGGTCGTAGCCCGGTTGCCGGAAGTGGACGTGGACGTCCATCATGCCGGGGAAGAGGCGCTTCCCGGCGGCGTCGACGACCTCGCCGTCGGCCGCGAGGTCGCGCCCGACCTCGGCGATCGTCTCGCCGCGGACGCGCACGTCCCGTTGCCGGCCGTCCGCGAGCGTCGCGTTGCGGATGAGCATACCCGCAGTGGGTCGGGCCCGCCCCTAAGTCTCCCGGACCGCGCCGACGCGCTCGACCGACCGGACCGAGCGGTCCCCGACGAGGCGGGCTTCGAGCGCGGCGACGACCCGCTCGGGGGTCCCGTCCCCGCCGGCGCGCGCGACGCTCCCGACGCTGTCGGGGTCGAAGGGGACGCCGAGTGCCTCGTAGACCGGCGCGAGGACGCCTGCGACGGCATCGTGGTCGCGGACGACGACCACGCCGGCGGTCACGGCGACCGTTCGACGCACGCGCTGTGCGAGGCCCGCGACCTTCCCGTCGGCCCGCAGCGAGTGCGCGCCCGGACAGAACGCGTCGGGCGGTTCCCCCGCCCGGGCGTCGACGCCGCAGTCGGCCAGCGCCCGCGCGACCGCGTCGCTCACGCGGTCGTACCGGGTCCCGATGTCGCCGCGGCCATCGGCGGTCGGTTCGGCGAGCGCGAACGCGACCGTGGTCCCGGTGTAGGCGACCGCGCGGCCGCCGACGGCGCGTTCGAGGACGGCGTACCCCCGCTCGGTGGCGGCCGCGCGGGCGCGGTCGTACCCCTCCGCCCGGCGGTCCCGGCGGCCGAACGCGACCTGCCGGTGGGGCGTCCAGACCCGGAGCGCGGGACCGCCGCCGTCGGCGACGCGGTCGACCGCCGCTCGGGTCCGCGCGTAGTCGGCTTCGTGGTCGTCGGCCCGCCCGCGGAGGAGGCGCATGGGCGACCCTACGGCGTCGACGCTGAAAACACGGGCGGCGCGAGCGACCCGCCCGCCGTGGCGAGCAGGCGACACGAACAGCCCGCGACGGGTCGTGTCGCGCGACCGCCGGCCCGTCGCGGCGCGAGTCAGCGCACGCCGCAGGCTGGCCCCGCCTTCGGTCTTGAACCCTCGCCCGACAGGCACATACCCGCCGACCGCCAACGCCCGCCGATGGCGGTCACCGTCCCGCGGGAGGTCCTGTTCCGGTACTACCGCTTCTCGCTGTACAACTCCCCCTTTGCCGCCCACGACGAGGGGTGTGCAATCGACCTCTATCCGGCGGGGAACCGCGCGCCGTCGCCGGTCGCCGGCGAGGTACTGGCGACGCGGCAAGTCCGGGCACCGCCCCGGCCCTACGCCGCCGACCACGACCACCTGATTCTGGTCGACATCGGCGAGCACATCGCCAGAGTCCTGCACGTCGACCCAGCCGTCGAGGCCGGCGACGCCGTCGCGGTCGGCGACGACCTCGGCGAACTGGTGCGGGCGGGCTTTTTCGCGCCGTGGGTCCCGAACCACGTCCATCTCGGCTTTCGGTCCCGCGACGCGGACCCCTACCGGGCGGCGGGGTCGCTTCGGGTCGAGACGGCCGTCGACCCCGAGCCGGTAGCGTGGGACGGCACCGGTCGGGTCGTCGAGGCCGGCGAGACGTGGGCGCGACTGGATAGCCCGGTCCACCCCGCGCCCGGCGAGCGGTTCGTCGGCCTCGCGGGCGGTGCGGACGCCGGCGGCGTGCTCGACGGCGGTCTCCCGCACTACGACCGGGGCGGGCTGTTGGGAGCCGACGCCGGCGGCCCGGTCAGCGTCGCCGGCCGGCGGGTCGGCACCGCCGACGGCCGCACCGTCGCGTGGGACGACGTTCGGGTGCTTGCCAACGGCGACCCGGTGACGGGGCTGGCGCTGTTCGCCTCGCGGGACGCCGCCGGCGTCAAACTCGTCGGTGAGGCCGTCGACCTCGCCGTCGGCGACGACGTTCGGGTGACCGTCGAGTCCGCGTAGGTCCCGCGCCGCCCGGGACGCCGGGTTCGCTCAGGCGAAGGTCACGTCCGCGCGGTCGGTCACCTCGCCGAACAGCCAGTCGGCGTGGTCGAGCGCGTACTCGCGGTGGTCGGCCTCGATGAAGCCGATGGCGTCCTCGACGAGGACGGGCCGGTAGTCCCGCAGGGCGGCGCTGGAGGCCGTATGCAGGACGCAGACGTTCGCCAGCGTCCCGCAGACGACCAAGTCGTCGATGCCGTGGGCGTCGAGCCACCCCTCCAGTTGCGTCCGGTAGAAGGCGTCGTAGGTGTGCTTGACGACGACGAGGTCGTCCTCGGTCGGGGCGAGTTCGTCGACCAGTTCGGTCTCCCACGACCCCTCGACGACGTGTTCGCCCCACCGCTCGAACTCGTCGTAGTAGTGGGCGTCCTCGAACTGGTCGGGCGGGTGAACGTCGCGGGTGAACACGACCGGCGCGCCCGCGGTTCGCGCGCGCTCGACCAGCGCCGCGACCGGTTCGACGGCCGCCTCGCTGTCGGGCGCGTAGAGGCTCCCCTCCGGGTGACAGAAGCCGTTCTGCATGTCGACGACGACCACGGCGGTGTCGGCTGGGTCGAACTCCATGCGCGTGTGTTGTGTCGGCGCGCCTACCAACCTTTGCGGTAGCGTGTGACTTTTGCCCGTCTGCCCCCTGAGTCGGGTAATGCGTCAGCCCCTCCTCCTCTGTTGCTGTGCGCTTCTCGTCCTCGCCGGGTGCCAAGCGCCCGGGGCGGTCCCGTCGGCGGCCGACGGGGATACCGGGCCGTCCGGTGCCGGAGCGGCCTCGCCTGCCGACACGGCGACGCCGGCCACGCCCGCGACGAACGACGACGCGCGGCCCGACCCCGAGCGCGACAGGCTGGGGTGGGAGCGCGGCGTCTGGTACGACGAGTCGCTCCCGGTGACGACCGGCGACGGCCTCAACGCCAGCGAGCGAAGCGCCGTGGTCGCCCGCACGATGGCCCGCGTCGAGCGGGTTCGAGGACTGGAGTTCGAGTCGTCGGTCCCCGTCTCGGTCGTCTCCCGGAGCGAGTACCGCGAGCGCTCGGGGAACCGCACCTACGGCGAGGCGTTGCGCCGCTTCGACAACGCGAAGTTCGAGGCGCTGTTTCTGGTCGGCGAGGACCGCGACTCGCTGGCGGTCCAAGATAGCACGCTCGGCTCCGGCGTGCTGGGCTACTACAGCCCCGGCAGCGACGAGATAGTCGTCGTCTCCGACGCCGAGACGCCGACGCTCAACGAGGCGACGCTGGCCCACGAACTGGTCCACGCGCTGCAGGACCAACACTTCGGACTGGACAGCGACGCCCGTACCCGCGACGCCGTCCAAGGGCGCAACGGCCTCGTCGAGGGCGACGCCTCGGCGGTGACTGGCCTGTACACCGCCCGCTGTGGCGAGCGGTGGTCGTGTCTGGATAGCTCGACGGGCGGCGGTGGCGGCGGCCAGCGCCACTTCGGCATCACGTTCATGACCTACTTCCCCTACAGCGACGGGACGACGTTCGTCCGGGCGCTGCGGGACCGCGGCGGGTGGGCGGCGGTCGACGACGCCTACGGCGACCCCCCCGACGGCGCGACCGAGGTGATGGCCCCCGAGCGCTACCCCGACTGGGAGCCGGCGACGGTGTCGGTGCCCGACCGCTCGACCGCCGACTGGGAGCGGGTCCGCCCCTCCGCCGACCGCGACCGGCCCGACTACGCCGTCGTCGGTCCCTCGGCCATCGCGGCGACGATGGCGTACACGCTGGCCGACGACTACAACGACTCGGCGGTCGCCCAGCGCCGCGACGTGTTGAACTACGCCGCCGACGGCGGCCTCGACGGGGCCGACCCGTACAACTACGCGCTGCCGGCGACGACCGGGTGGGCCGGCGGCCGGATGGTCGTCTACGAGAACGGGCCGGAGACGGGCTACGTCTGGGCGACGCGGTGGGACAGCGCGGCCGACGCCCGCGAGTTCGCCGCCGCGTGGCGGACCGTCCTCTCCCACTGGGGCGGGACCCGGACCGACGGTGTCTGGACCCTCGCCGACGACAGCCCCTTCGCCGACGCCGTCGAGATACGCGTCGACGGGCAGCGGGTGACCGTCGTGAACGCGCCGACCGCGGGCCAACTGGAGGCGGTCCACGGTGCGTAGGCTCCTGTTGGTCGCGGTCGTCGTCCTGCTGGCGGGCTGTTCGGTCCCTATCGCCGGCCTCGGCGGGGACAGTCATCCCGCCGAACCCGCCGGCAACGACACGCTGGGGTGGGAAGGTGGCTACTGGTACGACGACCCCGTCCCGGTGACGACCGACGACGGCCTCAACGCCAGCGAGCGCGACGCCGTCGTCAACCGGACGATGGCCCGCGTCGAGCGGATTCGGGGCCTCGAGTTCGAGTCCTCGGTGCCCGTCGAGGTCATCTCCCGGAGCGAGTACCGCAACCGCTCGTCGGGCGGGGGCGACAGTGCCGGCCCGCCGGCGGACCCGTGGAACGACCAAGTGTGGGAGGCGCTGTTGCTCATCGGCGAGTCCTCGGGCAGCAGCGAGACCATCGACGACACCCTCTCGACGGCGGTGCAGGGGTACTACTCGCCGAGCCGGGACCGCATCGTCGTCGTCAGCCCAACCGAGACGCCACACGTCGACCGGACGACGCTGGCCCACGAACTGGTCCACGCGCTGCAGGACCAGCACTTCGGGCTGGACGGGTCGCCGGAGACTCAGGACACGCAACTCGCCCGGCAGGGCGTCACCGAGGGCGACGCCAACTACGTCCGCGTCCTCTACGAACAGCGCTGTGGGAGCGAGTGGGGCTGTATCGCCCGCCCGGACGCCGGCGGGTCGGGCGACGGTGGCGACAGCGGCGGCGCGGGCGGCTACAACGAGGGCCTGTTCACCGTCATCTACCACCCCTACGTCTCCGGCCCGCGGTTCGTCCACAGCGTCCGGCAGGACGGCGGCTGGACGGCGGTCGACGACCTCTACGGCGACGTTCCCGACAGCAGCGAGCAGGTCATCCACCCCGAGCGCTACCCCGACGAGCGCCCGGTCGCCGTCACCGTCCCGGACCGCTCGAACAGCGAGTGGTCGCGCTTCGACCACGACCCGGTGGCCGACACCGTCGGCGAGGCCTCTATCTTCGCCACGATGTACCACAACAACCGGACCGACGCGGACCGCTACAGCTACGAGAGCGCGCCCTCCGAGGGGTGGGCCGGCGACAGTCTCGTCCCGTACCGGAACGGCTCGGGCGGCTACGGTTACGTCTGGACGACGCGGTGGGACAGCGCGGCCGACGCCCGCGAGTTCGCCGCGGCCTACCGGGGCGCGCTCGTCGAACACCACGACGCAGACCGGTCGCGGGCGGGGGTATACGTCGTCCCCGGGACCAGCCGGTTCGCCGACGCCTTCCGTGTGGTCCGGCACAATCGGACCGTCCGCGTCGTCAACGCGCCGACCGTCGGCGCGCTTGACGGCGTCCACCGGCCGCCCGACTGAGGGACCGGCCGCCTTCCGGTCCTACACGGACCACGCTCGTCGGGCGACGCCCGGTCTGCGTGCCGCTCTATATTGCTACGGCCGCCACAGTAGCGGTCCCGACCCCTCATATACGCGTTTATGTGTAATCGAATCTACTAGTCTCGTATGCTCAGGGCGAGCGACCCCGAGACCGAACGCGGGGACCGCGCGGGAGACGACCGCAGACCGGTGACGCTCGGCCTCGACGGCGAGGTCGGGGACGGGTCGGCGGACGCCGCGGACCTGACGCAGTGTCCGATCTGTGGCGGCCGTGGCACCACCGACGACGTCTACGTCCACCTCCAAGTCGCACACCGCAAGAGCCGGCTCTCGACGGCGCTGCTGGAGTCCGACGACGACTGAGTAGGCCCCCAGCCGACCGTGTGAGTTATCTCTTGGGGGTCCGTAACACGTCAACGATACGAATGCGATTCGGGAACTCAGTCGTTACTGCACTGGTGGGAGACACCGCGTGAACGGGGGCGCTCGCCGACTCTCGACCGCCGCGCTAGTCGGGGCTGTCGGCGTGGCGGCGGTCGCGTTGGGGGCCGTCGACGTCTACGTCGACTCGGTCCAGCAGTCCGATCCCCTGTGGACGACCGTCGTAGAGAACGTCGTGACCTTCGCTGTCGGACTCGGACTGGTCGGGGCCGGCTACTGGGTCCTCGCCGACGCCGACGAGCTACAGGTCGACCGGACGAGCTACTGGGGGAGCCGTGCGGTCCTCGCCGTCCTCGCTGTCGCGGCGCTGATGGTGGCCAGCCAGTCGCTCCAGTCGCAGTTCAAGCCCCTCGCCGTCGCCGTGTCCCTCGGCGGGATGACCGTCGCCGCCGGACTCGGCGTGGGGCTGTACGACGCCGAGCGCGTGTCGACACAGCGGGCGCTGGCCCGCGAGCGCGACCAGTTCGCCGCGCTGTTCGAGAACGTCCCCAACCCGGTCATCGCGGTCCGGTTCGAGGGCGACGAGGTGCACGTCGAGATGGTCAACCCGGCCTTCGAGGAGGTCTTCGGGTACGACGAGGCGGACCTCGCGGGCCGGGACCTCCGGACGGTGTTGCGCCCGCCCGACGAGGAGCCAGACCCTATCGAGAGCGCCGAGCGCTCGGTCGCGCCCCAGCCAGACACCGAGGGGACCGACTGGACCGAGGTGGAGGTGACCTTAGAGACCGACCACGGGCAACGAGAGTTCGTCCGCGTGACCGCCCCGGTCGACGACCACCTCGACGGCGAGCAGTACGCCTACTACGTCGACGTGACCGACCGGAAGCAGCGTCGCGAGCGCCTGCAGGTACTCTCTCGGACGCTGCGCCACGACATCCGCAACCGGATGGACGTGGCCTACGGCACCGCCGAGGTGTTAGAGGAGGACCTCGACGGGGACCGCGAGTCGCTCGCCCGCCAGATTCAGGAGGCCGTCGACGACCTCAAACGTATCAGCGAGCAGACCCGGGCCGTGGAATCAGTCGTCTCCGGCGAGTTCGAGACCTACGCCGCCCCCCTCGCCGACGTAGTCGCCGACCCGGTCGCGTCGGTCCGCGACCAGTTCCCCGCGGTGACGGTCACCGTCGATGTCGACGACGCACCGCCGGTCGCGGCTACCGACGCCCTGTCGGTCGCCGTCGGCAACGTCGTCGAGAACGCGGCCGTCCACAACGACACCGACGCGCCGACGGTGACGCTCACCGCTGGCGAGAGCGCCGACGGCGAGTACGTCGAACTCCGGGTCGCCGACGACGGCCCCGGCATCCCCGAGTCCGAGTCCGAACTCCTCAACGACGAGCGCGACCGTTCACAGCTAGAGCACACGAGCGGCCTCGGTCTCTGGGAGGTCAGTTGGATACTACGTGACATCGGTGGTGCCCTCGACTTCGAACCGAACGCGCCACGGGGAACCGTCGTGACCATGCGGCTCCCGCGGGCCGACGAGGAGGCGACCGTCCCGGGCGGCGAGACGACGGCCCCCTGAGGGGGCCGTGGCCCGTCGCCGGCGTCCGGTGCCGGTCGGGGCCGACCGGACCGCTTTTTCAGGCTCCCCGCACAAGCACACCCATGAGCGACGACTTCGACATCGTCTCGCCCGACGCCATCCGGTCGGGGCGGGCGACGGACGCGTACTTCGACCGGACGGTGGAGGCGCTCGAACACGCCGGCAGGAACCCGGACGTGGTCGCGGAAGTGACCGCTGACCAGTTCGCCACCGGGGCGTGGGACCTGCTTGCGGGGCTGAAAGACGCCGCCCGCCTCTTCGAGGGCCGCGGCGTCGACGTTGACGCGCTGCCCGAGGGGACGCTGTTCGACGGCGGGCCGGTGATGCGAATCGAGGGGCCGTATCTGGAGTTCTGCCGGCTGGAAACCGCGCTGCTGGGTCTGCTCTCTCACCCCACCGGCGTTGCGACCCACGCGCTTTCGGCCCGCCGCGCCGCACCCGAATCGACGGTGCTGTCGTTTGGCTCCCGGCACGTCCACCCGTCGCTGGGCGCGATGGTCGAGCGGTCGGCGCTGCTGGGCGGGCTGGACGGCTTCTCGAACGTCGCCGCCGGCGACGTGTTGGGCCGGGAGGCCGGCGGGACGATGCCACACGCGCTGGTCATCTGCTTCGGCCGGGGCGAGCAGGAGGCGGCGTGGCAGGCCTTCGACGAGGCGGTGCCCGCCGACACGCCCCGCATCGCGCTGACCGACACCTACACCGACGAGGTCGACGAGGCGCTGCGGGCGGCGGCGGCGGTCGACGACCTCGACGGCGTGCGGCTGGACACCACCGGCTCCCGGCGGGGCGATTTCAGACACATCGTCCGCGAGGTCCGGTGGACGCTCGACGCCCACGGCCGCGACGACCTCGACGTGTTCGTCTCGGGCGGTCTCGGCCCCGAACAGCTCCGCGGTCTCCGGGACGTGGCCGACGGCTTCGGCGTCGGGAGCTACGTCTCGAACGCCGACCCGCTGGACTTCTCGCTGGACATCGTCGAGGTCGGCGGCGAGCCGGCGGCCAAGCGGGGGAAGCTCACCGGCAAGAAGGCGGTCTACCGGACCGCCGACGGCGGCCACCACGTCGCCTTGGCCGACGCCGACCCGCCGGGCGACGCCGACTCGCTCATGGAGCCGCTGGTCCGGGACGGCGAGGTGGTCCGCGAGTTCGACCTCGACGCGGCCGCCGAGCACGCGCGGGCCGACGCCGAACTGGTCGGGTTCGGCGGCGAGTGACGCCCCACGCCGACTGACGACTCGGCGCGCTCGGTGGGCGGCCCGACGGTCCGCGCCGCGTGGCCCGAATGTCCGCGCCGTCCACGTGTGAACGGAGTGAGCGAAATCACTCAAACGCTCGGTGGGTGTGAGCGGTTTTTCGCCTCGATACCTCGCGGATGTCATATATCAGCCGATAGTGATGCTCTCAGACGGCATCTAAACGTAGTTCAATAATGGTGTGTGATTGGGACGTGAGCGAATACAATCAAATAACCACATGATTTATTAACCATGGCTATATTGTGAATGGTTGTATGCAGGAAACCCGAACTCGTACCCGAAGAACGTTCATCAAGAGTGCCGGTGCCGTCGGGACGGTCGCCCTCGCGGGCTGTGGTGGCTCCTCCGACGGCGGTTCCGGCGACGGTGGCGACGGCGGCTCCGGAACGTCGACCGGGACCGGCTCCGAGTCGATGGCGGACTCCCTCGTCTTCTACAACGCGGGGAGCCTGCAGTACGACCCCGGGACCCGAGAGAACATCAACCGGTTCGAGGAGGAGACCGGTATCTCCGTCGAGGTCAACGAAGTGCCGTGGAACAACCTCAAGACCAGCCTCACGACCATCTGGCGCAATCAGGACGCGACGGTCGACGCGTTCAACGGGCCGACGTGGTGGCTGGCGGACTTCGTCGCCTCCGACTGGCTCGAACCGCTCGAACTCGGTGACGGCCACATGTCGAACTACCCGTCGAACCTTCGTGACCTCGTCACGCTCGACGGCAAGACGTACATGGCCCCGGAGTTCGGCAAGTGGGGGACCTACCTCTACGACAAGCAACACTTCGAGGCACAGGGCGTCAGCGAGCCACCCCAGACGTGGGACGAGGTCGTCTCGACGGGCCAGCAGCTCACCACCGACGACACGTCGGCGTTCGCCTTCACGTGGTCGAACAAGGACGTGTTCACGTTCAAGCAGTTCCTCTATCAGGCCGGCGGACAGCTGTTCAACGACAGCAACGAGCCGGTCTTCGTCGACGCGGGGATGGAGGTCATGGACTTTTTCACCCGACTGCGCGAGAACGACCTCATCCCGGACGGCATCTCCAGCATGGGCGAGGGCGGCGTCGGCGACACGTTCATCGCCGGCCAACTCGCCACCGTCGAGTCGTGGACTCCGCTTGGCTCGCGCGCGCTCAACGCCGACGACTGGGGCGAGGAGCGCGTCGGCAGCGCCCGCCCGCCGGCCGGTCCGGAGTCGCGCGCGACGTTCCAGGACACGAACGGTATCAGCGTCTCGGCGTTCTCCGAGCGCAAGCGCGCGGCCAAGGAGTTCGCCCGCTTCATGACCACGCCGGCGTCGTCCCGGACCAACATGGTGGTCGAGGGGAACCCGGCGGTCATCCCGTCGGTGTACGAGGCCGACGCGATTCAGGAGAAGTACCCGTCCTTCCTGCTCGAGGATATGCAGTACAACCTCGAAAACGCGCAAAGCGAGACCTACCTCGCACAGCCACAGGTCGACGACTACCTCTCCGAGCAGCTCACGCCCGCGCTGCTGGGCGATAAGGACCCGCAGGCCGCCCTCGAAGCCGCTCAGAGCAACATCCAGAGCCTCTACGAGGACATCGGCCTGCTGTAACGTCGCACCGCCAGCTATCTACATTAGACGCCAATTCAAATGTCGACAGAGAAACACTCACTGCGACGCAAACTCGACCGGCTGTTCGTTCCGCTGACGGTCGGGCCGACGATGCTCTGGATAGCCGCCATCATCGTCTACCCGACGCTCAAGCTCCTCTGGAGCAGCGTCTTCTGGACGAACCCGATAGACGGGCAGCGGGAGTTCGTCGGCCTCCGGAACTTCAGACGCCTCGTCTTCGCCGAGGGCGGGAGCGGGACGGTCCTCGGACTCGCGCCGGATTTCGTCTCGATAACGTGGCACACCGTCGTCTACGTCGGCCTGAGCGTGAGCATCTCGTTCGTGCTGGGGCTGGGTATCGCGCTGTTGCTGGACAAGGACCTGAAGGGCCGCGGGTGGTTCCGGACCGCCGTCATCGTCCCGTGGATTCTCCCGTACGTCATGAGCGGGCTGATGTGGCGGTGGATGTTCAACTCCGAGTACGGGGCCATCAACGGCCTGCTCACCCAGTCCGGGCTCCTCTCGAGCAAGATAGCGTTCTTCTCGGACGGGACGCTGGCGATGATGGCGCTCGTCATCGCGGACATCTGGGTGTTCACCCCCTTCATCATCATCATCCTGCTGGCGGGGCTCCAGAACGTCCCCGAACAGCTCTACGACGCCGCCGAGGTCGACGGCGCGGGCCGAATCTCGCGGTTCCGGAACGTCACCTACCCGTTCCTGAAGCCGTCCATCCTCGTTGCGCTGACCATCCGCATCATCTTCGACATCCGCGCGCTCGACCTCGTGTGGGTGATGACACAGGGTGGCCCGGGCAAGTCCACCGAGGTCTGGGCGTCGTGGCTCTACCGCACGGCACAGGTGTTCAACCGCCCCGGAGAGGGTGCAGCGCTGGGCGTCGTCCTGCTCGCGGTGACGTTCGTCATCGTGGCGGCGCTGTACCGGGTCTTCGGTGAATCCCCCTACTGACGATGAGCACGAAACAATCACCCATCGACCGACTGACTCGCACACTCGGGCTGGATACCGACAACGAGTGGTCCCACGTCGTCCGCGAGCGACTCGTCGCGTACGCGCTGTTGGGGCTGTACGTCTTCGTCATCTGGTTCCCGATATACTTCATCTTCATCACGAGCATCAAGCCCAGCGGGGCGGTGCTGAACGTCCCCATCTCCTTCGTCCCGTCACAGCCGACGGTCAGCAACTACGTCGAGATATTCCAGAACCGGCCGTTCGAACTGTACACGCTGAACAGCCTCGTCGTCGCCACGACGACCACCGTCGTCTGTGTCACGCTGGGGACCGTCACGGGGTACTCGTTCTCCCGGTACGACTTCGTGGGCAACAAGACGCTGCTGTTGTCTATCGTCGGTGCGCGGATGATTCCACCCATCGCGCTCATCGTCCCCTTCTTCAGCATCATGTCGAACCCGCCGCTCATCGGCGCGTTCACGGGGAGCCTCTACGACACGCGCGTCGCGCTCATCCTGACGTACACGTTCTTCAACCTTCCCTTCGCGGTCTGGATAATGAAGAACTACTTCGACGGCGTCCCCGAGTCGCTCGACGAGCAGGCCCGCATCGACGGCTGCTCGCGCTGGGAGGGGTTCGTCAAGATAATCCTCCCGATGGCGAAACCGGGTATCGCCGCGACGGCGATTCTCGCCTTCATCTTCTCGTGGAACGAGTTCGTCTTCGCGCTCGTTCTCACTTCTTCGGAGCAGGCACAGACGCTGCCCATCGCCGTTTCGCTGTTCGTGGCCGACGACTTCGTCGACTGGGCGCACCTCGCGGCCGGCGGCATGATAGCCGCCCTGCCCGGCATCCTGTTCGGGCTGTTCTTCCAGCGGTACATCGTGAGCGGACTCACGCAAGGAGCTGTCAAGGAGTAATCACTATGGCACACGTAGAACTCAACGACTTGGTAAAGCGATTCGACGACGTCACCGCGGTCGACGGCATCTCGCTCGACATCCCCGACGAGAGCTTCACCGTTCTGGTCGGCCCCTCGGGCTGTGGCAAGACGACGACGCTGCGGCTCATCGCCGGCCTCGAACGGGCCACCGACGGCGAGATTCGCATCGGCGACGAGGTCGTCAACGACCAGCGGGCATACGAGCGCGACATCGCGATGGTGTTCCAGAACTACGCGCTGTACCCGCACAAGACCGTCCGCGAGAACATGCGCTTCGGGCTCGAACAGCACGGCGCGGACGAGGACACCATCACTCAGCGGGTCAGCGAGGCCGCGGAACTCCTCCAGATCGGGGAACTGCTGGACCGCCGGCCGGCCGAACTCTCGGGCGGGCAACAACAGCGCGTCGCCTTGGGGCGGGCCATCGTCCGGGACCCTTCGGTGTTCCTGATGGACGAGCCGCTGTCGAATCTGGACGCGAAGCTGCGGGTTCAGATGCGCGCCGAACTCAACAAGCTCCACGAGGAACTGTCGACGACGACGGTGTACGTCACCCACGACCAAGTCGAGGCGATGACGCTGGCCGACCAGATAGCGGTGATGGACGCCGGCCAGATTCAGCAGGTCGGCGCGCCGACCCACGTCTACACGAACCCGCGGAACATGTTCGTCGCCGGCTTCCTCGGGTCGCCGAGCATGAACTTCCTCGAAGGAACCCTCGAAGCGGCCGCCGGCGGCAAGTTCGAACTCGACCTCGGCGGGGAGACCCACGACGTTCCCGACGAGTTCACCGACGAACTCGACCCGTACCTCGACGACCGCGTCGTCCTCGGCATCCGACCCGAGAACATCGCGCTCAATCAGGACGGCGTCCCGGCGAACGTCCACCCCGCCACCGTCGAGGTCGTCGAGCCCCAAGGCGAGAAGACGGTGCTCGAACTCACGCTCGACACCGGCCAGACCATCAAGGCCGCCGTCGACCCGGATACGACCGTCGAGCGGGGCGACGAGGTGAACCTCCGATTCGACCGGGACTCGCTGCAGTACTTCGACCCCGAGACCGGCGAATCGCTGACCTACGACACCGCCGAACGGAGAGTCACCGCCTGAAGATGCGGACCGAGACAACCACCGGCGTCCCGCCCGCGGCGCTCGTCTCCTTCGGCATCGCCGCCGCACTGGCCGCCGTCGCCGTCTACAACTACGCTACCGGCGTCACCGGCGGCGCGATAGTGAGCAGCGTCGGGGCCGTGGTCGCGGCGCTGTTTGGCACTCTCACCGACTGATACCGGGCGTGGATGTTTCTACGAGTGTTCCTACGTGCATGTATACGACCCCACGACGTGCGGACGCCGCGGCCCCGAGAGGCCCGAATACCGGCGTCCATGCCCCGCTCTCGTCCGGACGAACCGGTATGGCGGCAGCGTATATCACAAACAACAATATACCGGTCGCAGACATACGCTACCGTGTGTCGCCCACCGGCCCAGACTGCGATAGTTACTGACTATGTTGCCTGACGAACGACGAAAAAAGATAGTCCGGAAGGTGAACAAGGCCGACAGGGTCACCGTCGAGGAGCTCACGGAGGCGTTCGGCGTCTCCGAGGCCACCGTCCGGCGGGACCTCTCGTCGCTCGCCGAGGACGGACTCATCGAGCGGTTCCACGGCGGTGCCCTCCCCGCCTCGGAGAACGGAGCCGGCGGGTCACAGCTCCGAGACGACGTGAAAAACCCCAGCGGCAAGCGCGCCATCGCCCAGCGCGCGGTCGAGGAACTGAGCGACGGCGACGCGGTGTTTTTCGACACCGGGCCGACGACCAGAGAGGTCGCCACCGTCATCCCCGACACCCTCTCGCTGCTCGTCGCGACGAACTCCCCGGAGACGGCCTTCGAACTCCGGGAGGCCTGCGGGGAGGTCAAGGTCGTCGGCGACTCGCTCCGGCCGACCTCCGACGCGCTCGTCGGCCCCAGCGCGGAGTCGTACCTCCGGAAGACGAACTTCGACGTGGTCTTTCTCGAAACCGACGCCGTCCAGCCCGACGGGGGGCTCTCGGTCTCGAACGAGGACGAGGCTCGCATCAAGTCCCTGCTCTGTGACGGCGGCCGACACGTCATCCTCGTCGCCGACGGGAGCAAACTGGAGCGCCAGAGCTTCCGGGAGTTCGGCACCGTCGAGGACGTCGACGTCATCGTCACCGACGTGGCGCTGAGCGACGAGATGCGCGACGTGTTCGACCGGGCCGGGGTCCGGGTCGTCGACGAACTGCTCGCGGTGAACTGACGGGCCGGCGTCGGCGGGCCGGTGCTCGCCGGACGGCGATACACGCCTCGCCGACGCCGGCCGTCTGCATCGCGGAAGACCGCCGTTAAGTCCCGGGCCGGCCAACGACCGGTATGGTAGACCGCATTCTGAAGGTCAACGCCTTCACCACGTTCGACCTCCTCGACGGCGCGGTCGAGGGCCACGGCTTCGAGGAGGAGGCCTACGCCGTCCTCAACGTCACCGCGCCCCGGAAGAACCCGGACCACGTCGAGGTGCAACTGGAGATGGACAACACGCAGGTCGACGCCGTCGAACCCCACGCCGACACGGTCACGCTCTCGGCGGCGCAGGCCCGCGAACTGGCCGACGAACTCGAGGAGTACGCCGCGAAAGTCGAGGCCGCGACGGAGGAGTGAGGCGGCCGGCTCCCGACCCGTGACCGAGTCGACAGGTCTATGGCGTGTGGCAACATACCACGCGACATGTCGACCGACACACCCGGCAACCCCGCCGCGCGGGAACTGGGCTACTGCCCCTGTTGCGGGTATCAGACCCTCCCGGAGGGGCGGCCGGGGTCCTACGAGGTCTGTCCGGTCTGTCGCTGGCTCGACGACCCCATGCAGTTCGGCGACGACGAGTACGTCAGCGACACGAACCACGTCTCGCTCGCGCGCGCCCGCGAGAACTTCCGCGAACACGGGGCGTGTACGCCCGAGGTAGCCGACGAGGCCCGCTCGCCCGAGGCGTTCACGCGGGACCCGAACTGGCCCTACGACGACAGCGACTAGCCGGCCAGCGCGATGTCGAGGTACAGCATCACGACGACGCCGGCCATCAGCCCCAGCGTGGCGACCCGCTCGTGGCCCCGCGTGTGGGTCTCCGGGATTATCTCGTCGGAGATGACGAACAGCATCGCGCCCGCGGCAAAGCCCATCGCGTAGGGCAACAGGGGTTCGACGACGGTGACCGCGACGGCCCCCAGCACCGCCAGCGGTATCTCGACGACGCCCGCCCGAACCCCGGCGACGGCGGCGTAGAGCCGCCGGTCCAGCCCGGCGTTGACCGCCGCCACCGACACCGCCAGCCCCTCGGGGACGTTCTGGATGCCGATGGCGGCCATCAGCGCCAGCGCGCCGCCCAGTTGCGCGGGGTCGCCCGCCGCCGCGCCGAACCCGACGCCGACGGCCAGCCCCTCGGGCACGTTGTGTAGCGTGATGGCGAGGACGAACAGGACGACGCCGGCGAGGCGGTCGTCGTCGACCGGGAGCGATTCCCCGGGGGTCGCGGCGTCGGCCCGCTTGCGCCCGGTCAGCAGGTAGTGGGCGTGGGGCACCAGCCGGTCGCCTTGGTCCAACACCAGCGCGCCCGCGGCGACGCCCAGCAGCGTCGGCAGGGGGTTTCCGCCGGAGTACTGCTCGATGCCGGGGATGATGAGGCTCGTGAACGCCGCCGCCAGCATCACCCCGGCGGCGAACCCGAGCGCGGCGTCCAGCGCCCGCTCCGAGGGGTCCCGCCAGACCAACACCAGCGACGCGCCGACGAGGTTCAGGGCGGCGATGACGGTTCCGCCGACCAGTCCGGCGACCAGCGGGTCCGTCCCGACGGTGTCCGCGAACACGTCCACGAGTCCGGCCTGCATCGCTCGTGTGTAGACTGCCGCGGTGCTTGTAGCTACTGCCCTCGGAAGGCTTTTGGCCGCCGTCGCCGGACTTCGGAGTGATGACAGACGCGCGACGGCCCGCCCTGCTTGTCGCCGCCGGTGCCCTCCTGTTGGTCGGGACGCTCGCTGTCGGCGCGGTGACGGCCCCGGACCGCACCGTCTCCGGCGATGCGGCCCCCACGCTCGTCGGCTCGCAGGGCGGCGGGTCGGGCTGGCACGAGAAAGGCAGCGTCTACCTCGTCGCCGACGGGGCGGTCGCGTGGCACGAGGACAGCGCCGACTCCTACTTCGACGTGACGCGGCTGGCAAACGGCAGTGTCATGGCCGGGTTCATGCACTCGGGGTACGACTCGGGCTGTGCCCCTTACGACCCGCCCTGCACCAAGACCGGCTACCGCGTCATCGACCCCGACGCCGCGGGCGGGCCGGCCGTCGTCTCCGAGTACGCCTTCCCCGTCCGGACGGCCAAGAACAGCGAGACCCACGACGTAGAGCGCCTGCCCTCCGGGGAGTACCTGCTCTCGGACATGGAACACGAGCGCATCTTCACCGTCCGCAACGGGACGGTGACGTGGCAGTGGAACGCCTCGGCCTTCTACGACGCGCCCCCTGATCCGACCCGGCGCGACTGGCTCCACGTCAACGACGTGGACGCGGTCAATGGGACCCACTATCTGGTGTCGGTGCGCAACGCCAACCAGATTCTGCTCGTCGAGCGGGGCGCGGGCGTCGTCGAGGTGGTCAACGCCGACCGCTCGGACGACGACGACGGGAGCTGTCGCGTCCGGGGCGAACAGCTCTCGGACTTCGACGGCGACGGCGACATCCGGTGTGGCAGCCCCGAGGTACTGGACCACCAGCACAACCCCCAGTGGCTCGGCGACGGCGCGGTGCTGGTGGCGGACTCGGACAACGACCGCGTGGTCGAACTCCACCGCGAGGGCGACCGCTGGGTGCCGGCGTGGACGCTGACGACCGCGCGCGGCGACGCCCTCGCGTGGCCCCGCGACGCCGACCGACTGGACAACGGCAACACGCTCGTCACGGACACGCTGAACAAGCGGGTCTTCGAGGTGACGCCCAACGGCACCGTCGTCTGGTCGACGGCCACGCCACCGCGTGGCTCGTCGCTGGACTCGCCCATCCCCTACGAGGCCGAACGGCTCCCCGAGGGCGAGCGCGTCGGCGCGGCGTCCTACGCCGCCGCCGACCCCGCGACCGGCGGGACCGCCACCGGCACCGAGACGCCCGGCGGCGGCGTCCCCGGGCTCTCGCTGTTGCTCGTCGCGCTCCGGTCGGTCGCCCCGTGGACCCCCTTCTGGTTCGGCGGTCCCCACCTGCTCGCCTCGCTCGCCGGTCTCGGCCTCGTCGCCGGCGGCGGGATAGACTGGGCGCTGCGACGCCGCCGCTAGCCCCGCTCAGAACGGTTCGTCCGTCCCGACGAGCCGCCGCATCTCCATGGCCGCGGCGAAGTCCTGCTGTGTGACCACCCGTTCGCCGTCGGGCCCCTCGACGATGGCCGCGCCCGCTCCCGACCCGCCAAGCGCCACCAGCGCGTCGAAGGCGCTGGTCGTCGCCGCCAGCCGGGGGAGGTCCGTCTCCATCAGGTCCGCGACGGTGTCGGCCGCCCGCTCGGCCCGCGACAGCGCCGTGAAGTCGGCGACGGTGACCACGCCCGCCACCGCGCTGTCCCGCGTGACGACGTACTCGGTCGTCCGGTCGGCGAACATCCGGTCGACCAACTCCTCGACGGTGGCGTCGGCCTCGACGCTCGCGCTCCGGGGGTTCGCCACGTCGGCGACGGTCAGCCCCTCCAGCAGGTCCGCCAGCGCGACCGTCCGGGACTCGCCGGTCGCGGCCCCGTAGACGAACAGCGCCAGCAGGAGCAACATCGGGCTGAACGCGAGGACGCCGACGACGGCGAACAGCACCGCGAAGCCGGTGCCGACCCGGGCCGCGGTGCGGGTCGCGGCGGCGTAGGGCCGCGACCGCGCCAGCAGCGCCCGCAACACCCGCCCGCCGTCCATCGGGAACGCCGGGAGCATGTTGAAGACGGCCAGCATGAGGTTCGTCACGGCCAGCCACCCGACGACGAACAGCGTCACCTGCGCGCTCGCCGGCAGCGACAGCAGCGCCACGTAGCAGACGACCCCCACGAGGACGCTCGTCACCGGCCCGGCGACGGCTATCCACAGTTCGCGGTTCCACTCGCGGGGCATCGCCTTCAGGTTCGCCAGTCCGCCCAGAATCCACAGCGTGATGGATTCCACTTCGAGGTCGTAGCGCATCGCGGCCCACGCGTGACCCAGTTCGTGGACGGCGACGCTGACGAACAGGCCCACCGCGGCCGCGACGCCGACGGCCCACGAGTTCGCCTGCAACCGGGCGAGGTCGAACGTCACGCCCGCTAACCCGCCGATGATGCTTGCGTACACCGCAATCTGCTCGCCGCTGCCCAGCAGCCACGCCAACACCGGCAGGAAGACCACCAGCGAGACGTTGACCCTGATGGGGATGCCCCAGACCGTCGTAATGTGGAAGTTTCGCACGGCTGATTCGTTTCGCGCCCGGCCGTAAAACTTCGCCGCCGGCGAAAGCGTCAGAAGGGGGCCGCCCGAACCCCCGGCATGGTCGATTGGGACGTGTACCTCGTGACCCAGCAGTCGCTCTCCGAGGGGCGCTCGACGCCGGACGTGGTCGAGCAAGCCGTCGACGGCGGGGTCGGTGTTGTCCAGTTGCGCGAAAAGGACCTGCCGGTCCGCGAGCGCTACGAGATAGGGCGGGAACTCCGGACCGTGACCCGCGAGGCCGGCGTCACGTTCGTCGTCAACGACCGCGTTGGGCTGGCACAGGCCCTCGACGCCGACGGCGTCCATCTGGGCGACGACGACCTGCCGGTCCCCGCGGCCCGGGACGTACTCGGCGAGGACGCCGTCGTCGGTCGCTCCGTCTCGTTCGTCGACGACGCCCGCGCGGCCGAGCGGGCGGGCGCGGACTACCTCGGCGTGGGCGCGGTGTACGCCACCGGGTCGAAAGACGACATCCCCGACGACGAGTACGGCATCGGCCCGGAACGGGTCGCCGACATCGCCGACGCGGTGGACATCCCGGTCGTGGCTATCGGCGGCGTCACCGCCGACAACGCCGACGCGGTGGCGGCCGCGGGGGCCGACGGCGCGGCGGTCATCACGGCCATCACGGCCGCCGACGACCCGCAGGCGGCGACGGCGGCCATCGGCGAGGCGGTCGCCCGGGGCCGGGACTGACCGCTCGGCCTAGTCGGTCAGCTTCTCGCGCAGGCGGCGCTCGTCGACGCGGTACTTGAACGCGGGCGTCCCGTCGAGCAGGACGTAGGGCACCCGCTCGCCGTACTCCGCGCGCAGGTCGGGGTCGTCGTCAACGTCCACGAGGTCGATGTCGACGGCCACGCCCGTCTCGTCGGCGACGCGCTCGATGGTCTCGACGGCTTCCGCACAGAGGTGGCAGTCCTCGCGCGTGTAGACGGTCACCGGAACGGCGCTCATCGTCGGTGCTAGCGGCCGTCCACTGAAATACGTCCGGACTCATCCCTTTTCAGTGTCCGCGCCGTACCGTGACCGATGACAGACTGGACGACAGCCGATATGCCCGCGCTGGACGACCATACCGTCGTCGTCACCGGCGCTAACAGCGGGCTGGGCTACGAGGGGACGCGGGCCTTCGCCGACGCGGGGGCGACGGTGGTGATGGCCTGCCGGAGTACGGACCGGGGCGAGCGCGCGGCCGACGAGATACGCCGAGCGGTCCCGGACGCGACGCTGGACGTGCGCGAGTGCGACCTCGGCGCGCTGGCCTCGGTCGCCGCCTTCGCTGAGGACATGGCCGCGGCCTACGACGCCGTCGACGTCCTCTGTAACAATGCCGGCGTGATGGCGATTCCGCGGACGGAGACCGCCGACGGCTTCGAGACGCAACTCGGCGTGAACCACTTCGGCCACTTCGCGCTGACGGGCCGGCTGTTCCCCCTGCTGCGGGCCACAGACGACGAGGCCCGCGTCGTCACGCAGTCTTCCGGTGCCCACGAGCAAGGCGAGATGGACTTCGCGGACCTCAACTGGGAGCGCTCCTACAGCAAGTGGGCGGCTTACGGCCGGAGCAAGCTCGCGAACCTGCTTTTCGCCTACGAACTCCAGCGCCGCCTCGACGACAACGGCGTCGCGGACGTGAAAAGCGTCGCCTGCCACCCCGGCTACGCCGACACGGACCTTCAGGCCCGGACCGGCCGCGAGAGCGCCATCCCATTCGCCGAACTGGGGATGAAACTCGCCAACGCCGTCCTCGCCCAGTCGTCCGCACAGGGGGCGCTCCCGATGCTGTACGCCGCCACCGCCGACGTCGACGGCGGCGCGTACGTCGGCCCCGGCGGCCTCATGAACATGCGGGGCAGCCCCGAGGTCCAGCGCTCGAACGCGGCCTCCTACGACCGCGACGACGCCCGTCGGCTCTGGGAGCGCTCCGTCGAGGCCACCGGCGTCGACTTCGATTTCGACGCCACGGCGTGACTACCGCGGCGGCGTGTAGACGTTCAGCGTCTCCAGCGGCTCGGCCCCGTCGTTCTCGATGCCGTGGCGCTCGCCGGCCTCGATACGAAGAAGGTCGCCCGCCTCGACGCGCTCGTCCGTGCCGTCGACGGTGACGACGGCCGTCCCCGAGACGACGAACAGCCACTGGTCGCTCTCGGCGTGGGAGTTGTCCGGGCCGCCGACCGCGCGACCGGGCTCGACGGTCATCTCCGCGACCTGTGCCTCCGCGGTCTCCATGACGACCTCGAAGTAGCGGTCGAACTCGACGCGGGCGCGTTCCATGCCGGCTCTGCGGGCCGGCCGGTCCTGTCGGTTTCGCTCCATCACAGCGACACAACGCTTTTCGTCGGCGCTCCCGACCGTCCCGGTATGGCATCCGAATCCCGTCGCGCCGGCGTCGCTCGCCAGCCGCACCGCCGTCCGGGATTTGGCTTCTTCGTCGCGCCCTGACGGGGCGCGGACTCGGGGGCGGTCGGGAGATCGCCACCGACGAAACGCCCCGGACGGGCCGGCGCGGCCCCGCACTTGGCCGCGCGTGAAGTGAGAACCGTTAACTGAGCGACCCGCCGTTATCCCGACAACGAACGACATGAAGCGACCACAGGCACAGGTGGCCGTGTTGCAGGCCGCCGACGCACGGGAGGACAGACGCATCGAGTCCGTCGCCGAGGAGGCGGACCTGAAACCCGAGGCTGCGACGCGGGCGGCCTTCGAACTCGAAGCCGACGGCCTCCTCGCCGTCAGCGAGGAGACCGTCGAACACTACGCCCTCACCGAGGAGGGGAGCCGCTACGTCCGCGAGAGCCTGCCCGAGCAGGACCTCTACGAGGCCGCCGTCGACGCCGGGGCCGACGAGGCCCCGGTCGAGATGGGGCAGGTCATCGGGGCCTCCGGACTGGCGGGCGGGGCCGTCGACATCGCGCTGTCGAACTACGCCCGCAAGGGGTACGGCGACATCGACAGCGGCGAGATAACCGCCGACCCCGACGCCGACGCCGGGGCCGACAGCGAGATGCACGCGCTCGAAGCCGTCGCCGACGGCCGCCCCGCGGACGCCGACGACGACGCCGTCGACCAGTTGGTGCGCCGCGGACTCCTCGAGACGAGCGAGGAGACGGTCCGCTCGGTCGTCCTGACCGACGACGGCGTCACCGCGCTGATGGAGGGTGTCGAGGCCGCCGAGACGGTCGACCGCGTCACGCCCGAACTGCTCACCAGCGGCGAGTGGGAGACCGTCGAGTTCACCGAGTACAACGTCGCCGCCGACGCCGAGGACGTGACCCACGGCAAGGAGCACATCCTCCGGCAGACGGCCAACCGCGTCAAAGACACCCTCGTCGGCATGGGCTTTCAGGAGATGGACGGCCCGCACGTCGACGCGCAGTTCTGGATAAACGACTGCCTGTTCATGCCACAGGACCACCCGGCGCGGACCCACTGGGACCAGTTCGCGCTGTCCTCGCCCGACGAGATTCAGCACCTCCCCGCGGACCTCGTCGAACGAGTCCGGTCGGCCCACAAGGAGGGTGTCGGCCCCGACGGCGAGGGGTACCACTCGCCGTGGGCGGAGGACGTGGCCCGCGGGCTTGACCTGCGCGGTCACACCACCTCGCTGTCGATGCGGTACCTCTCGGGCGAACAGGTCGGCGACCTCGACCCGCCCGAGCGGTACTTCAGCGTCGAGAAGGTGTACCGCAACGACACGCTGGACCCGACGCACCTGCTGGAGTTCTTCCAGATAGAGGGGTGGGTGATGGCCGAGGACCTCTCGGTGCGTGACCTGATGGGGACGTTCACCGAGTTCTACGAGCAGTTCGGCATCACCGACCTCGACTTCAAACCGCACTACAACCCCTACACCGAGCCGAGCTTCGAACTGTTCGGCACCCACCCCGAGACCGGCGACATCGTCGAGGTGGGCAACTCCGGCATCTTCCGGGACGAGGTGTTGGAACCGCTCGGCGTCGACTGCGACGTGATGGCGTGGGGCCTCTCCTTGGAACGCCTGCTCATGCTCATCTACGGCTTCGAGGACATCCGGGACGTGCACGGGACGCTGTGTGACCTCGAACTGCTGCGGGAGACGGAGGTGATGCACTGATGCCCGTCGTCGACGTCGACCCCGACGAACTCCGGCGCTTGACCGGCCACGACGAGAAGGGCGACGACGAACTCAAGTCGGACCTGTTCGACCTCGGTCTGGAGTTCGAAGGGTGGACCGAGGACGACGAGTTCCAACTGGAGTTCGCACCGGACCGGCTCGACCGCCTCTCGGTCGAGGGCGTCGCCCGGTCGCTGCGGTACCACTACGGCGACGACCGCGGCGTCTACGTCCCGACCACGAACGACCCCGAGTGGACCGTCCGCGTCGAGGACCAACCGCCCGAGCGCCCCTACGTCACCGGGGCCGTCGTCCGCGGACTGGACATGAGCGACGACGCCTTGGCGTCGCTCATTCAGATACAGGAGAAACTGCACGCGACGATGGGCCGCAAGCGCGCCAAGGGCGCTATCGGCGTCCACGACCTGACGATGCTGAAAGGCGGCGAGGCCCGTCCCGCGGGCGAACCGGACGAAGACGCCCCGGCCGACGGTCCGCGCAAGTCGGTCACCTACACCAGCGTCGACCCCGACGGGGAGACGTTCGTCCCGCTGGAGTCCGACCGCGAACTCACCCCCCGGGAAGTCGTCGAGGAACACCACATCGGACAGGACTACGCCGACCTCGTGGCCGACCTCGACCGCGTGCCCGCCATCTACGACAGCATCGGGCTGTTCTCGTTCCCGCCGGTGGTCAACGGCCGCCGGACGGAGGTCAGCGAGGGCTCCCGGGACCTGCTCATCGAGATGACCGGGACCGACCAGTGGACCATCGACCACATGTGTACCATCGTCTGCTACGCGCTCGAAGCCCGCGGCGGACGCGTCGAGCGCGTGGCAGTCGAGTACGCCGACGACGCCCCCGGCGAGCACGCCGGCCGCACGCTGGAGCGCCCGGACCTCGCCGTCCGGGAGAAGACCGTGACCCACGACCGCGTCGAGTCCGTCCTCGGCGTCTCGCTCGACCCCGAGGACGTCGTCGACTACGCCGAGCGCGCCGGACTCGACGCCACACCCGAGGGTGAGGGCGACCACCGGACCTACGAGGTCGGAGTGCCTCCCTACCGCGTCGACGTACTCCACCCGCTCGACATCGTCGACGACATCGGGCGCGCGCTGGGGTTCAACGAACTCGAACCGACCTACCCCGACGTGTCGACCGTCGGGGGCCGCCACGACCGCTCCCGGCTGGAGGACGCCGCCCGGAACGCCCTCGTGGGGCTAGGCTTCGAGGACCTGCTGAACTTCCACATGACCAACGAGGCCGAGAACTTCGAGCGGATGGGGCTGTCCGCCCCCGACGCCGCCGACGCGGCGGGCGCGGGCCCCCTCGGCGCGGCCCCGCCGGTCACCATCCAAGAGCCCTACAGCGAGGACTACACCGTCCTCCGGACGTGGGCGCTGCCCTCGCTCATGATGGTCCTCGAGAACAACACGCACCGGCAGTACCCACAGGACCTCTCGGAGATCGGGCTGGCGGCCCACGTCGACGACGAGGTCAACACCGGCGCGGCCGAGCGCCGGACGCTCGCGGCCGCGCTCGCGCGCACGGACGCCTCGTACGAGGACGCCAAGGCCCGCCTGCAGGCGCTGGCCGAGGCCTTCGACAAGTCGCTGGCGACGCCGCCGACGACCCACCCGTCGTTCATCGACGGCCGGGCCGCCGAGGTGGTACTCGACGGCGAGTCCGCCGGCATCGTCGGCGAGGTTCATCCGCGGGTGCTCGTCGAGCACGACTTAGAGGTGCCGGTGGCGGCCTTCGAGTTCCGGCTGGACGCGCTGGAGTGAGGACCGCGAACGACCGTCGGGAGTGAGCGGCTTTTTCGCCCACGTTTTTCGAGGCGCGGTCGTCGGAGACGACCCGACGCTGAAAAAGGTGGTCGAGCACGACTTAGAGGTGCCGGTGGCGGCCTTCGAGTTCCGGCTGGACGCGCTGGAGTGAGGACCGCGAACGACCAACCGGAGTGTGGACCGGTCACTCCTCGGGGTAGACGTACTCCACGTCCTCCGGGGGCTCGTCCTCGCGCTCGACGACGACCGTCCCCGAGAGCTTGTTGAACAGCCGCAGCCCTTCCTCCTCGTAGGCGAGCCACCCGACGAGTACGTCGAGCGGCAGGAGGAAGGCCTTCCCGAAACTCTCGATTGCGGCCGTCCCGTAGCCGATGGGGTCGCCCCGCTCGTCGGTGACAGCGATCTCCATCACCATCTTGCCCGCCGACTGGCCGCGCGCCCCCTCCAGTGCCGTCCAGTAGCAAAACAGCGCGAGGCCGTTCACACCGGCGAACGGCGACGACAGCGAGAGGCTGCCGGTCACGAGCGAGAACACGCCGACCACCTCGCCGAGGCCGGCGAGTATCGCGCCGACGAGCAACACGTCGACCAGCCACGCGAGGAAGCGGTCGTCCCACGAAGCGATACGCAGCGTCCGGCGCTCGGCGGTCATACCCGGGCTTCGCCGGCCGGTCACTTCAGGGTTGACCGGTCACAGGTTCGCGCCGACGGCATCGGCGACGCTGTCGAACCCGTCCTCGTCGAGCAGGTCCAACAGCCCCTCGTTTATCTCCCGGGCGATGGACGGACCGCGGTAGACGAGGCCGGTGTACAACTGCACCAGCGACGCGCCGGCGCGGATCTTCCGGTAGGCTCCCTCGGCCGTCGAGACGCCGCCGACGCCGACGACGGGCACGTCGACGCGCTCGGCGACGAACCGGACCGTCTCCGTCGCGCTGTCCTCGATGGGCTTGCCCGAGAGGCCGCCCCCCTCGGCGGCGGCGGGCGAGCGCAGGCTCGCGGGCCGCTCGGTCGAGGTGTTCGTGGCGACGACGCCGTCGAGGCCGAGTTCGGTCACGAGGTCGAGCGTGTCCGCGACGGCCGGCTCGGGGAGGTCAGGCGAGAGCTTCACGAGCAGCGGCGCGGCACCGGCGTCCTGCAACTCGGTCAGGATGGCCGCCATCGCGTCGCGGTTCTGTAGCTCCTCGAACCCCTGCGAGTTCGGACAGGAGACGTTGACGACGAAGAAGTCGCCGCCCTCGGCGACCCGCTCGTACGTCTCGCGGTAGTCCGCGGGCGCGCCCGCGGTGTCGACGTGTTCGCTCTTGGCGATGTTGACACCGACGGGGACCGGTGCGTCGGTGGCCGCGAGCCGCGGCCCGACCGCGGCCGCCCCCTCGTTGTTCAGCCCCATCCGGTTGATTATCGCTTCGTCCTCGCGCAGGCGGAACATCCGCGGGCGGGCGTTGCCCGACTGTGGGACGGCCGTGACGCCACCGACCTCGACGAAGCCAAAGCCCAGCGACGCCAGCGCGGTCGGGAGTTCGGCGTTCTTGTCGAAGCCAGCGGCGACGCCGACCGGGTTGGCGAACCGCCGGCCGAACGCCTCAACGGCCAACCGGTCGTCGTCGACCGTGTACCTGCGCGCGAGCAGGTCGGTCGCCGGCGTCCCGTCGACTGTGCCCAGCAGGGCGTGGACGAGGCCGTGGGCGGTCTCGGCCGGGAGTGAGAACAACAGCGGCTTGGCGATGTCGTACGGTCTCATGGGGTGTGTCCCGCACTTCGCGGCGACGGCGCTCAGAAGTCGTGTTCGACCTCTTCGGGGTCGGCCTTCTGGATGATTATCTTGTTGTCGCGGACCCGAACGAACACCTCGTCACCTATCTCCATCCCGGCGACTGCCAGCTCGTCCTCGTGGATGTTGATGTGAACGTTGTGGTACTCGCCGTCCTCGTCTTTGGCGCCACTCGGGCTGAGCTTCTTCTTTCGCACCATCGCGCTATCCTATTCCGTGCATCGCCGTAGGATACACTTAAGTCTACCGTGCGCGGCCCCGACACGGCGGCACCCGCTTGGCGCGCGCGAGCCAGCGGACCGCCGGAAACGCCCCCGTTTCGGCGGATTCTGCGGTCGATACCGGGGGGGAACAGCCGACAGTATATAAGGATACCCCGGGACGGCAGCGTCCTCGGGGGGTATATTTATGGTTGGTCATGTGCTGAGTTGACATGGAGCGGTGAAACCATGGCACGTGACAGTGACAAGCGCAACTTTGCGCTCCGCGACGACGGTGACGAAGAGAGCGTCTTCTCAGGCGGGACTCCCCGACAGGCCGCACTGAAAGCGGCCCGACGGCTCGACCCGGCCGACAGCGAAGACGATGCCACCCCACAGGAGATTCGGCTCCGCGAGAAGGGGACGAAGAAAGTCCACATCTACGAGGCGTGGGCGTGGGTCGAGTCGGCCCCCGACGACAAACCCGACTGGATGCCCGACGACATTACCAAGGGGAACGTCTCGAAGGAGGGAGTCGACCACCTCGACGAGATCTGACCCGTATACACCGGCGGTCGCTCTCACATACGAACTTCTGTGACACTTCGTCCCAGCGCCTGCGCCGTCCCCGCGAGCGACGCGTCGGCCGAGACGTCCCGTCCCCACCAGCGACGCCGTGTGGGACTCTCACTCCCGTGTAATCACCTGACGGGGCGGGTCCGGTCCGACGGGGTTAAGTGTGGCACTGCCATCGGATGGAATGCAATCGCGGTTCGGGGGCGACGACCCCGACCGGGCCGAACGCGCTCCGATGCCCTTAAGTGTAACAGGGTGTTCGGAACGTGACGCGAACAAGAGCCATGTCGTGCGGTTCGACGAAACTCTGGTCCGGTGCCCTTAAGTGTAACAGGGCACTCGGAAAGAACGCGAACGACGCCCGGTCGAGGGCCGACGAACCCCGACCGAACGGACCGAGGCGACACCACACGCCGACGCGTCTCGAAGCCTTTATGGTGGCTTCGAGACAACATGCAGGTCCGGAGTAAATGAGGATTCCACCCCTGCGGTCCGCCGTACAGATGGGATCTGATGTTAGCCCTGATAGTTCGGTGACACCCGGTCGATGGGTGTCCTCGAACGCCCTTCGATAGCGACCACACCCCTCGTGGGTGTGTTCCCGCCTAACCTCCCTGCACTCTCGCAGGGAACATTCCGGTTGATCCTGCCGGAGGCCATTGCTATCGGAGTCCGATTTAGCCATGCTAGTCGCGCGGGTTCAGACCCGCGGCATATAGCTCAGTAACACGTGGCCAAACTACCCTACAGACCGCGATAACCTCGGGAAACTGAGGCCAATAGCGGATACAGCTCTCAGGCTGGAGTGCCGAGAGCTGGAAACGTTCCGGCGCTGTAGGATGTGGCTGCGGCCGATTAGGTAGACGGTGGGGTAACGGCCCACCGTGCCCATAATCGGTACGGGTTGTGAGAGCAAGAGCCCGGAGACGGTATCTGAGACAAGATACCGGGCCCTACGGGGCGCAGCAGGCGCGAAACCTTTACACTGCACGACAGTGCGATAGGGGGACTCCGAGTGCGAGGGCATATAGCCCTCGCTTTTCTGTACCGTAAGGTGGTACAGGAACAAGGACTGGGCAAGACCGGTGCCAGCCGCCGCGGTAATACCGGCAGTCCGAGTGATGGCCGATCTTATTGGGCCTAAAGCGTCCGTAGCCGGCCGAACAAGTCCGTTGGGAAATCGACGCGCTCAACGCGTCGGCGTCCGGCGGAAACTGTTCGGCTTGGGGCCGGAAGACCTGAGGGGTACGTCCGGGGTAGGAGTGAAATCCTGTAATCCTGGACGGACCACCGGTGGCGAAAGCGCCTCAGGAAGACGGACCCGACGGTGAGGGACGAAAGCTAGGGTCTCGAACCGGATTAGATACCCGGGTAGTCCTAGCTGTAAACAATGCTCGCTAGGTGTGACGCAGGCTACGAGCCTGCGCTGTGCCCTAGGGAAGCCGAGAAGCGAGCCGCCTGGGAAGTACGTCTGCAAGGATGAAACTTAAAGGAATTGGCGGGGGAGCACTACAACCGGAGGAGCCTGCGGTTTAATTGGACTCAACGCCGGACATCTCACCGGCACCGACAGTAGTAACGACGGTCAGGTTGACGACCTTACCCGAGCTACTGAGAGGAGGTGCATGGCCGCCGTCAGCTCGTACCGTGAGGCGTCCTGTTAAGTCAGGCAACGAGCGAGACCCGCACTTCTAGTTGCCAGCAATACCCCTGTGGTAGTTGGGTACACTAGGAGGACTGCCGCTGCTAAAGCGGAGGAAGGAACGGGCAACGGTAGGTCAGTATGCCCCGAATGTGCCGGGCAACACGCGGGCTACAATGGCCGAGACAGTGGGATGCGATGCCGAGAGGTAGAGCTAATCCCCTAAACTCGGTCGTAGTTCGGATTGCGGGCTGAAACCCGCCCGCATGAAGCTGGATTCGGTAGTAATCGCGTGTCAGAAGCGCGCGGTGAATACGTCCCTGCTCCTTGCACACACCGCCCGTCAAAGCACCCGAGTGAGGTCCGGATGAGGCCACCATGCGGTGGTCGAATCTGGGCTTCGCAAGGGGGCTTAAGTCGTAACAAGGTAGCCGTAGGGGAATCTGCGGCTGGATCACCTCCTACAGAACGGGACTGAGGCTCTGCCTCAGCCCACCTATGGCGTTCGAGAACACCCGTCGACCGGGCACCTATGAACTATCAGGGCTAACACTTGCGGATCTGCCGGGCCCATAGCTCAGCGGCAGAGCGCCGCCTTTGCAAGGCGGAGGCCCTGGGTTCAAATCCCAGTGGGTCCATGTCACGTGCCAGCCCCGAACCGTGCCCCTTAAGTGTGGGACGGCGATGGGATATGGTACGAAGACCGGTGCACTATCCCGCGTGAAAGCGAGGATAGGAAGGGTCGATTCGCCCACCTCTCCCACCTTGGGGGCGAAGATGAAACCGTATGTACGTGCGATCCAGGCGTCCACTGGACTCGTTCAGTTCAACGAGTCACAACGACGTTGGCTACTATGCCAGCTGGTGGATTGCTCGGCTCAGGCGCTGATGAAGGACGTGCCAAGCTGCGATAAGCCATGGGGAGCCGCACGGAGGCCAAGAACCATGGATTTCCGAATGAGAATCTCCATCGCAATTGCTTCGCGCAATGAGGAACCCCGAGAACTGAAACATCTCAGTATCGGGCGGAAGAGAAAACGCAACGTGATGTCGTCAGTAACCGCGAGTGACCGCGACACAGCCCAAACCGAAGCCCTCACGGGCAATGTGGTGTCAGGGCTACCCCTCAGCGTCCGACCGTCTCGACGAAGTCCCTTGGAACAGGGCGTGACACAGGGTGACAACCCCGTAATCGAGACCACTACGACGTGCGGTAGTTCCAGAGTAGCGGGGGTTGGATATCCCTCGCGAATCTCGCAGGCATCGACTGCGAAGGCTAAACACAACCTGAGACCGATAGTGAACAAGTAGCGTGAGCGAACGCTGCAAAGTACCCTCAGACGGGAGGCGAAATAGAGCATGAACTCAGTTGGCGATCGAGCGACGGGGCACGAAAGGTCCCGCGACGAATGACCGAGGCGCGAGCCTCCAGTAAGACTCGCGGGAAGCCGGTGTTCCGTCGTACGTTTTGAAAAACGAGCCAGGGAGTGTGTCTGAATGGCAAGTCTAACCCGAGCATCGGGGAAGGCACAGGGAAACCGACATGGCCGCAGTCTTACGACGAGGGCCGCCGTGTTCAAGCGCGGGGAGTCATTCGGACACGACCCGAATCCGGACGATCTACACGTGGGCAAGGTGAAGCGTGCCGAAAGGCACGTGGAGGCCTGTTAGAGTTGGTGTCCTACAATACCCTCTCGTGACCTTCGTGTAGGGGTGAAAGGCCCATCGAGTCCGGCAACAGCTGGTTCCAATCGAAACATGTCGAAGCATGACCTCTCCCGAGGTAGTTCGTGTGGTAGAGCGACCGATTGGTGTGTCCGCCTCCGAGAGGAGTCGGCGCACCTGTCGAACTCCAAACGCACGAACGCTGTCGACGGAGGGATTCCGGTGTGCGGGGTAAGCCTGTGCACCAGGAGGGGAACAACCCAGCGGTAGGTTAAGGTCCCCAAGTGTGGATTAAGTGTAATCCTCTGAAGGTGGTCTCGAGCCCTAGACAGCCGGGAGGTGAGCTTAGAAGCAGCTACCCTCTAAGAAAAGCGTAACAGCTTACCGGCCGAGGTTTGAGGCACCCAAAATGATCGGGACTCAAATCCACCACCGAGACCTACCCGCACCTGTCAGAAGGTGACCGAGTAGATTGGCGCTCTGATTGGATGGAAGCTCGGGCGAGAGCTCGCGTGGACCGATCAGTGACGAAAATCCTGGCCATAGTAGCAGCGATAGTCGGGTGAGAACCCCGACGGCCGAATGGACAAGGGTTCCTCAGCACTGCTGATCAGCTGAGGGTTAGCCGGTCCTAAGTCATACCGTAACTCGACTATGACAAAATGGGAAACGGGTTAATATTCCCGTGCCACCACACAGTGAAACCGACGCCCTGGGGTCGACCACGCTGGGCACTCGCCCAGTCGAACCGTCAACCTCCGTGGAAGCCGTAACGGCACGAAGCGGACAAACGGCGGGATAGGGCAACGTGGTTCAACCTGGGGCCCGTGAAAAGGGAGTGTGGTGTCCGTACCGAGATCCGACACAGGTGTCCATGGCGGCGAAAGCCACGGCCTGTCGGGAGCAACCGACGTTAGGGAATTCGGCAAGTTAGTCCCGTACGTTCGCAATAAGGGATGCCTGCTCCGGAACGGAGCAGGTCGCAGTGACTCGGATGCTCGGACTGTCTAGTAACAACATAGGTGACCGCAAATCCGCAAGGACTCGTACGGTCACTGAATCCTGCCCAGTGCAGGTATCTGAACACCTCGTACAAGAGGACGAAGGACCTGTCAACGGCGGGGGTAACTATGACCCTCTTAAGGTAGCGTAGTACCTTGCCGCATCAGTAGCGGCTTGCATGAATGGATTAACCAGAGCATCACTGTCCCAACGTTGGGCCCGGTGAACTGTACATTCCAGTGCGGAGTCTGGAGACACCCAGGGGGAAGCGAAGACCCTATGGAGCTTTACTGCAGGCTGTCGCTGAGACGTGGTCGCCGATGTGCAGCATAGGTAGGAGACGTTACACAGGTACCCGCGCTAGCGGGCCACCGAGTCAACAGTGAAATACTACCCGTCGGTGACTGCGACTCTCACTCCGGGAGGAGGACACCGGTAGCCGGGCAGTTTGACTGGGGCGGTACGCGCTCGAAAAGATATCGAGCGCGCCCTACGGCCATCTCAGCCGGGACAGAGACCCGGCGAAGAGTGCAAGAGCAAAAGATGGCTTGACAGTGTCCTTCCCAACGAGGGACGCTGACGCGAAAGCGTGGTCTAGCGAACCAATTAGCCTGCTTGATGCGGGCAATTGATGACAGAAAAGCTACCCTAGGGATAACAGAGTCGTCACTCGCAAGAGCACATATCGACCGAGTGGCTTGCTACCTCGATGTCGGTTCCCTCCATCCTGCCCGTGCAGAAGCGGGCAAGGGTGAGGTTGTTCGCCTATTAAAGGAGGTCGTGAGCTGGGTTTAGACCGTCGTGAGACAGGTCGGCTGCTATCTACTGGGTGTGTCTGGTGTCTGACGGGAACGACCGTATAGTACGAGAGGAACTACGGTTGGTCGCCACTGGTGTACCGGTTGTCCGAGAGGGCAACGCCGGGCAGCCACGCGACACGGGGTAAGAGCTGAACGCATCTAAGCTCGAAACCCACCCGGAAAAGAGACACCGCCGAAGGTCCGCGTAGAAGACGCGGTCGATAGACTCGGGGTGTACGCGTCGAGGTAACGAGACGTTGAGCCCGCGAGCACTAACAACCTGAAGCCATCAATCATACGCACTGTGACTCGATTCACCGACGATTCGCTCGTCGGACTGAACGAGTCCAGGCGCAATCTGGATCGCACGTACGAGACACAACCGAGACCGGTATCCTCGCGGTTCGACTCCGCGACTCGGCGTTAGGCGGCCATAGCGGCGGGGTTGCCTCCCGTACCCATCCCGAACACGGAAGATAAGCCCGCCAGCGTTCCGGGGAGTACTGGAGTGCGCGAGCCTCTGGGAAACGCGGTTCGCCGCCACCACTCATACTCTCATTCCACTTACACGCCCGCGAGACGCATCCACGCGTCTCGCACGGGCATCACACTTCACGCCCGAACAGACGCTTCACCCGTCCCGTGTAAGCCGCGGGTAACTATGCGTGCACCGGCCGTAGCCGCGCGTATGTCACGCGCGGTCAGGCTCAACGAACTCGCGGAACTGTTCGACGGCGCGAGCTACCCGCTCGCCGTCGCTGCCGCGCGAGCGGAGTTCGACGACGTGAAACTGGTCTACGCGGACGGCTCGGAGTCGCTGACCGCGGTGCTGGACCGCGTCGAGACGGTCCAGTTCGACTCGCCGTCGGACGCCCAGACCTCGATTCTCAACGTCGTCCCGGTCGAAGGGGTGGGAGAACCGGGTCAGTCGGAAGGCGAAGGGTAGGGCCGGCCGAAGTCGCTAGCCTTAAGCGACCGACTTCGCTACGAGTAACTGCGCCAAGGTGGCAGAGTCCGGCCTAACGCAGCGGCCTGCAGAGCCGCCCATCGCCGGTTCAAATCCGGCCCTTGGCTTCTTCCTCTCGCCCGTAGCACTACGTCCCGCCGGTCACCTGCAACACGTCGTAGCAGGCCCCGAGCGGGTGGTATCCGGTCTTGACCTCCGGCGTCGAGTCGATGTCGTCGTGGACCGCGCCCTCGCGGGTGAGTTTGAAGAACCAGTTGCCGTACTTCCGGTTGACGAGGTTGTCCCACGCGTACGTCCAGATGCGGTCGTACCACTCCCAGTACCGCTCGTCGCCGGTCAGTTCGGCCAGTCGGGCGGCGGCCGCGAACCCCTCGGCGTGTTTCCAGTAGTACTTGTCGGCGGCGATGACTTCGCCGTCGCGGTCGAAGTTGTAGACGAGGCCGCCGTGTTCGTCGTCCCAGCCGTTCTCGACGGCGGCGTCGAAGAAGCGCTCGGCCCGGTCGACCAGCCAGTCCTCGTCGCGGTACTCGGCGAGGTGACAGAGCAGTTTCGCCCACTCTAGCAGGTGTCCGGGCTGGTACCCCCACGGACGGAACAGGTGGGTGGGCTGGTCCTCGTTGTACGTCCAGTCGTGGTCCCAGTCCTCGGTGTAGTGTTCCCAGAGGAGGCCGTCGCCGGCGTCGGCGAGCGTCAGGGCGAGGTTCTCGGCGATGGTGTAGGCGCGGTCGAGGTGGGCCTCGTCGCCGGTGGCCTCGTAGGCCGCAATGAACGCCTCGCACATGTGCATGTTCGCGTTCTGGCCCCGGTAGGACTCGACGGGCTCCCAGTCCGCGTCGAGTTTCCCCCGGCAGAGGCCGTGGTCGGGCTCCCAGAAATGGTCGTTGACGAGCGCGACCGTCTCGTCGATGTGGGCCGCCGCCCGCGGGATGTCGGCTTTCGCGGCCGTCGACAGCGCGAAGAGGACGAACGCGTGCCCGTACGCGGTCCGCTGGGGGTCGGCAACCGAACGCCCTTGCAACAGCCACGGGTAGCCGCCGTCGTCCTGCCGGTGGGCTTCGAGCAGGAAGTCGACGCCGTGGTGGGCCGCCGAGTGACACCAGTCCGGCCCGCCCAGTAGCTTGCCGACGCTGAAGTTGTAGACGAACCGCGCCGTCGAGACGAGCAGTTTGTGCTGTCCGTCGTAGACGTGGCCGTCGCGGTCGCTCAGCTGCGAGATGTAGCCGCCGTAGCGGTGGTCGATGCAGTCCGGGTAGTAGAAGTTCAGGAGGCCCCGGACGTGCTGTCCGAGCCAGCGTTCGTCCCGGTGGACGCCGTCCAACGTCGTCATGGACGCTACAACAGGCAAGGCGAACTTATGCCTTCTGTCGCCGGAGACGGCGGCCCCGGGCGGTAGGACGCCGAAAAGTAATCGTTAAACCGCGGGCAGACTGACCGTCCGAACATGCAACGACGAGCCGCGGCGGCATACTTCGTGTTCTTCCTCGTCGTCAGTGTCGCAGCCTACGCGTACATTGGCGTCGCGGAGAGCCAGCGGCCGGTGGTTTCGGAGCCGCTCGACCCGAGCGCGGAACTGGAAAACGGTAGCACGTTCGAACTCGGTTCGACGACCTACACCGCGTCGAACATCGTCCTCTCGGGCGGTGGCGGCGGCCACGGCGGCGGCGGTGGCGGGTCGATGGCGGCTGACCTGACGTGGACCAACGAGTCGGCTCGCTACACCGCGACGCTGGACAACGGATCGACGGTCTCCCGGTCGAACACGACCTACCTCGTCGAGACGAGCAACGTCAGCGAGTCGGTGACGCTGACCGAGCAGTTCAACGTCTCCCAGTTGGTCGCGACCGACGACGCCGTGACGGGTATCGTCTCGGACGACAACGGGACCCAGTACGTCCGCTACCGGAACGGCTCGACGCAGTTGCTCTCGGAGTGGCTCCCCGCGCGTGAGACCCAGACGTACCAGCGGGGCGGTTCCTACGCCTACCAGACCGACGGCGGGAGTCAGGAGACGACCATCGTCGCCGTCTCGAACAGCAGCGCCACGCTGGAGTGGTTCGCTCCCGAGGAGCGCTCGGTC
Organism: Haloarcula sp. MBLA0138; assembly: GCF_055632455.1. Classification (NCBI taxonomy): domain Archaea; kingdom Methanobacteriati; phylum Methanobacteriota; class Halobacteria; order Halobacteriales; family Haloarculaceae; genus Haloarcula; species Haloarcula sp. MBLA0138. The sequence continues at coordinate 2,868,448 of NZ_CM145746.1, forward strand.
GAACTCGCCGAAGGTGGGAACGTCACTCTTTCGGGCCAGCAGTACTTCGCACACTTCCCGGACCACCACTCGGTCTCCGTCGTGAGCGTCGACCAGTACGGGGCCTACCAGTCCCAACTCGCCGCACAGGACTACTTCCACGAGCGCAAGAACGGGCTGTGGGGTATCTCTATCCTCTCGGGTATCGCGGCCGTCCTCCTTCTCGGGATGGCGTACATGCCGACCCGCGGATAGAACCGCTCGACGTTTTTCGTCGTGTTTCGCCGCTACTCGCCGTTCGAGACCGCGAGGTACACCAGCCCGGCACCGATGGCGGCCATCAGCACCGCGCCGCCGACCTGCACGCCCGCGGTAACGACGCTCGGGAGCGTCGCCCACGGTGTGCCGGCGATAGTTCCGAGCGCGGCCAGTACGAGAAACGCCCCTGCGGCGACGCCGAGGGGTTTCGCGGGGTCGTCGATGCGGTCTGTCAGCGCGTTCATACCCGACCGCTGGACCGGTGCGGTGGTAAAGGGACCGGTCTCGCTCCGGTGGCTTCGCCGCGGTCCCCGGTTCGCTCGTGCCGTAACCCGTCTCCGTAGCGGCTACGCTCCTCACGTTCGTCGCAGGAGCGGGCCGGGAGGGAGTTGAACCCCCGACCATCTGGTTAAAAGCCAGACGCTCTGCCTAACTGAGCTACCGGCCCTCGATAACGGGTGGGGGGAGGGTACGCTAAGGCCTTACGGTCCGTCGTCGAGCGTCGTCTCCAGCGACTCGCTGACGAGCGCGCTCGGGGTCGTATCGTCGAGCGCGGCCTGTCGCCGGAGTTTGCAGTAGGCGTCGCGGTCGAGCGAGACGGTCACCCGGCCGAGGTCGTAGCCCGACGCCCCGAGAGCCGCCTCGACGCTCTCGCCGTCGTTGACTCGGCTGGCGACCGCGCGTATCTCCCGGACGGTGAGGTCGTGGTCGAGGACCGCCCACGCCAACAGCAGGCGCGCTTGACCGCCGACGCGGGCGATGTGTTTGGCGGCCGTCGGGGCGATCTCGCCGCGGGCGACGTGGATACGGATGGAGCGTGGGAGGTCGTGGACTCGCGACCACTTCCGGATGAACGAGACGGTCGCCTCGCCGCCGGCGCGCTCCGCGGCGGCCTTGTACGACCCCTCGCCCCGGACGAGCGCCGCACAGGCGGCGGCCCCGCGGAGCATGTAGACGTTGTCGTCGGCACCGGCGGTGTTCTCGGAGAACCGGCGGACGGTGTCGGCGGCGAGTTCGAGACTCTCCGGGTCGTCCGGGTCGAACTCGACCGCCTCGTCGGCGTGCTGACCGGTAAGTCTCGGGTCGCCGCGGATGACCGGCTTCCCGACCGGTGACTCTCGGTCGGTCGGCGTCTGCTCGTCGGGCCCCTCTGACATCGTCCACCGGTACGGCGCCACCGTACAAAAGCACCCGGTCGTGCCGACCGCGTCGCCCGAAGCGCCTCAGTCGTCGGACTCGCTCCCGCGCTCTTCGCTCATGTGTTCCCAGATCTCGGTACACCCGCACCCGTCCTCGACGTCGTCGAGGTGGTCGGTACTCGGCTCTTCTGCCTCCGCGTCGTCGTGAGTCTGTTGTGCGTTCGTCATCGTTGCGTTCGTGTGACGACACCGCGCCGTCACAGCGTGTCGGTACACCACTGTATGACCCACTCCTCCTTAAACGCGCACTCCCCTGTAAACCCTACCAGCACTGCGGCTTACCGGAACATGTTGCTGCCATCTCGGACGGCCGGGAACCGACGACGTGTCGTGGCACCGGGGCACAGTCACCGCCCGACGGGACCGGTCTCCGCTGACTGCCGGCGAAAATTGCGAGCGCCGACGGCCTGACCCGTGTCGGTGACCTAATGAGATGTAATGACGACGGACGTTCACCAACTCGACGACGGGGCGTGGATTTCGGTCAACGACTCCCGGGAAGTGAACGTCTCCGACCTGTGGTTGTTGGCTCGAAGCGACTTCTGCGGGTGTGAGACGACGGATTTCCTCGCGGAGGGGTTCGCCGAAGTCAGCGTCGACCACCCGGACATCCAGACGCGCATCGCCGGCCGGTGTATCGCCTGCGGCGAGGAGGGCGTCACGGACTGGCTGACTGTCGGGCGTGTCGTGGAGCCCGAGACTGGCGATTTCTACGGAGTCGACACTCAGAGCGTCCATATACCGTCGAAACGCACCCGTCTGGCGTCGCCCGAGAACAAGCAATAAAATCCTGTTTTAGTGAGCGGGGGAGACGGTTGACGGCAAGGCGTGTTGTATAAGGATGGGTGGCTAGTGGTGGGACACAGCCAGCCATGCCGAGCAAAGTAGAGAACTGGAAAAGCGAGATCTACGGTAACGAGATACGCGAGCACCTGATGGAGTTCGCGGAGGAGGGGTGGGACGCCATCCCGGAGGACGAACACGACGCGTGGTTCGAGCGGTTCAAGTGGTGGGGCCTGTACCACCAGCGCTCCGGGCAGGAGTCGTACTTCATGATGCGCATCGGGACGCCGAACGGCGTCATCGAACCGGGGCAACTGGAGGTCATCGGCGAGGTGGCGAAGGAGTACGCCACCGGCCCCGCCGACAACCCCGAGTTCGGCGACGCCTACTGTGACTGGACGACCCGCCAGTCCATCCAGCTCCACTGGATAAAGATAGAGGACATCCCCGAGATATTCGAGAAGCTCGAATCCGTCGGGCTCTCGACCCAGCAGGCCTGTGGCGACTCGTGGCGCAACATCGTCGGCTGTCCGGTCGCCGGCAAGGACAAACACGAGCACGTCGACGCGTGGCCCGTCGCCGAGGACCTCCACGAGACGTTCAAGGGCGACGACGACTACGCCAACCTCCCGCGCAAGTGGAAGGTCTCGGTCACGGGGTGTGACGAGGGCTGCGGGCAGGGCGACATCAACGACCTCGCCTACGAGCCCGCGGAGAAGGACGGGGAACTCGGCTTCAACGTCCGCATCGGCGGCGGTCTCTCCCGGAAGGAGCCCCGCCTCGCCCGCGACATCGACGTGTGGGTCCCCCCGGAGAAAGCGGCCGACATCGGCCACGGCATGTCCGCGCTCTTCCGCGAGTACGGCGACCGCGAGGACCGTTTCAACGCCCGCATCAAGTTCCTCATGGACGAGTGGGGGCCCGAGAAGATGCGCTCTGTCCTGCAAGAGGAGTTCGTCGACTTCGAACTGGAGACGGCGGGCGAGGACATGCGCGACCAGTACACGTACAACGCCGGCGGCAACGAGGGCCACGACGACCACGTCGGCGTCCACGAGCAAAACGACGGCAACTACTACGTCGGCCTGAACGTGCTGGTCGGCCGGATGGGTGCTGACGACGTGCTGGAACTGGCCGACCTCGCCGACGAGTACGGCTCCGGCGAGGTCCGCCTGACCCAGCGCCAGAACATCATCGTCACCGACGTGCCCGAGGAGAACCTCGACGCGTTCACTAGCGAGCCGCTGCTGGAGGACTACTCGCCCGAGCCCTCGCCGTTCATGCGGGGCTCTATCGCCTGTACGGGCACGGAGTACTGCTCGCTCTCCATCGTCGAGACGAAGAACCGGCAGGTGCGGTACGCCCGCTGGCTCAAGGACAATGTCGACCTCCCCGCGGACCACGAGGACTTCCACATCCACCTCTCGGGCTGTACGGCCTCCTGCGCCCAGCCCCAGATAGCCGACGTGTCCCTGCGGGGGATGAAGACCCGCAAGGACGGCGAACCGGTCGAGGCGCTGGACATCGGGCTCGGCGGCGGCCTCGGCGAGGACCCGCGCTTCGCCGACTGGGTCGAGATGCGCGTCCCCGCCGACGAGGTGCCCGGTGCCATCCGCAACCTCGTGCACAACTTCACGGACCTGCGCGAGGACGGCGAGACGTTCCGCGAGTTCGTCGAGTCCCGCGACGAGGACACCCTCGCCGACCTCGTCGAACCCGAGGAGACCGACTACGACGACCCGTACATGCACAACACGAAGATGACGTGGTACCCCTACGTCGACGACGACGACATGAGCGCCTCGCCCGCCCCGACCGACGGTGCCGGCGAGCCGCTGCCGTCCGACGACTGACGGCTGTCACAGCGAGCGTCCGGCGCTCGGCATCGGCTCCGTTCTCTTCGGTCGTCGCCCGGCGGGACCCGTCCACCGGGACGGCCCACAGAAGCAAGCGTTATCACCGCGACTCGTCTACCACCGCTCGGCAGCGGGAGGCCGGCTCCCGTGCCGCGAGGCATGAGGAAAGTCCCCCCACCCGTCGGACGGGTGACCGGGCGCAAGCCCGGGGCGGGAGACCGTCGGCGATGGAACAGCAACGACACGTCGTCGCCGGACCGATGAGGTGTGCGAACCCCGAACGACGGTGACCGCGGGCGCTGGCGCGCCCGTCCCACCCCAAGCGAGGGGGAGTTAACCCACCGAGGACCCACGCGGGTCACCACGCCCGCGCCGGCGACGGACCGATGGAACGGCGAATCCTCACCGGTGCAAGGCCGCGTCGACAGGTAGTCCGACGCTGCGCGCGAGCGCTGGACGCGGCCGCTGAGCTGAATGCCGGCTCGAACAGAAGGGGGCTTACTCCCCGCAGCCGTCCCGTGACACAACCGACAAATAGCCACGCGGCCACCTCCCGGTGATGGACCGACGGACCGCTGCCGCGGTCGCGCTGGTCGCGCTGGGTGTCCTCGCCGGCTGTGGCGCGCTCTCGGACCCCGCCGCCACCGACGGGGCCGACGCCGCCCGCGCCGACACGCACCCCTTCGCCGGCGAGCGCGTCGTCGTCGCCGTCGACGGCACCGACCGCGAGCGCCGCCTCGTCGCCGACGGCGCGGCCTACTGGGAGCGGGCGGCCGCCGAGCACGCCGGCTTCGACGTTTCCTTCCGCGTGGTCGCCGCCGACGCGACGCCCGACGGCGGTCCCACCGTCCGCGTCGCGTTCGTCGACCGCATCGGCGACTGCGGCTCGGAGCGCTACCCCGCCGGGTGCGCGCCGCGTCTCACCGCCGACACCGCGTTCGACCCGCCGGCACGGGTCCGCGTCGAGTCCGGCTTCGCCGACGAATCGACGCGGCTGGTGGTCCGCCACGAGTTCGGCCACCTGCTCGGGTTGGCACACGACGACCGCCCGCAGGACGTGATGCGCCACCAGCGGGAACTGGCGACGCTCCCGCGGCCCAACGCCACCGAGCGCCCGCTCCCGTGGACTGACCCCACGGTGACCGTCGCCGTCGACGACAGCGCCGTCCCCGAGTCCGAGCGGGCGGCCGTCGACCGCGAGGTGGCGTACGCGCTGGACTACTTCCGAGCGGGTGCCGGCGGGGCCGTCCCCGCGAACCTGACGGTCCGACGCGTCGACGACGCCGCGGCGGCCGACGTGGTCGTCCGCCCGGTCGAGGCCGCCGACTGCCGGCCCGACCCCGGTTCCTGTCTCCTCGTCGAGGGCCCGGACCCCGACGCCGACGGGGCCGTCGAGAGCTACACCCGCGTCGAGATACCGCTCGTCGCGCTCGACACCGAGGCGACCGGCTGGCACGTCGCCTCGCAGTTCGCCCGCGCGGTCGGCCTGACCGGCGACGAGATGCCCGCGCCGCTCCGGAACGCCACCTACGCCGAGCGACGCGGGGACTGGCACGGGTAGCCCGCCCCCTTCGACGGTTTCAAGCCCGCGCCGCGCGGACGGGCGGGCATGAACGCCGACGACCTCGTCGACGCCGTCACGGACGCGAAACAGACCGAACTCTCCCGGCTCGGCTCCTCGAAGGTGCTGTACGCCGACACCCGCGGCGAGATGGAACCCGACGCCGTGCTGGCCGCCGCCGCGGCCCGCGAGGCCGCCGCCCGCGACACCTTCGAGGCGTGGGCCGCCGACGCCGACGGCGCGGCCGCCGACCTGTTCGCCGACGCCGCCGCGGCCGCCGCCGACCGGCTCGACGCCCTCGACGCCGACCCCGCCGAGTGGACGCCCGCGACCCGCGCGGCGCTCGCCGACCTCGACACCGCGGCCGCGCGGCTGGGCGGCCTCGTCGGCTGGACGCTGGTCGACGAGCGCGTCAAGAGCCAACTCACCGGCTTCTTCACGGGGCAGGCCGACCCGGGGACCGCCGGCACGTTCCGCAGCGCCGGCAACGACGTGGCGGACCTGCGCGAGTCGGCCGCCGAACTGCTCGACGAGACCTGCGAGGGCGACGACTGGGACGCCGCCGAGCGGGCCGCGCTGGACGCGGTGACGGCCGCCTACGACGAGTTCTTCGAGACGCTCGAAGACCTCGGGGTCAACCCCAAGCCAGTCTGCTGAGACGGCTCCCGCTGGTCGCCGGGTGCGAGGGACGCTCACTTCGTTCTCACTTCCGCGCTCGCGGGTCACTCAGTTCCCCGCTCGCGGTGCGAGGGGCACTCGCTGTGCTCGTGCCCCTCGCTAGCCTCAAGTCTCTCCAACCCCATCCTCCCACAATGAGCGACACCGGAGGCCCCCTCTCGGTCGACCGTCCGGACGCCGACAGCGAGTTCCGGGTGGACGCCCCCTTCGACCCGGCCGGCGACCAGCCCGACGCCATCGCGCAGTTGGCCGACGGCTTCCGGCAGGGGATGGACGAGCAGACGCTGCTGGGGGTGACGGGTTCGGGCAAGACCAACACCGTCTCGTGGGTCGTCGAGGAGATACAGCAGCCGACGCTGGTCATCGCCCACAACAAGACACTGGCGGCCCAACTCTACGAGGAGTTCCGGAATCTCTTCCCGGACAACGCCGTCGAGTACTTCGTCTCCTACTACGACTACTACCAGCCCGAGGCCTACGTCGAGCAGACGGACACATTCATCGACAAGGACGCGTCCATCAACGACGAAATCGACAGGCTGCGACACTCGGCGACCCGGTCGTTGCTGACCCGCGACGACGTCGTCGTGGTCGCCTCCGTCTCGGCCATCTACGGGCTGGGTGACCCGCGGAACTACGTGGACATGTCCCTCTCGCTGGAAGTCGGACAGGAGATAGCGCGGGACGACCTGCTGGCGCGGCTGGTGGACCTGAACTACGAGCGCAACGACGTGGACTTCACGCAGGGCACCTTCCGTGTGCGCGGGGACACGCTCGAAATCTACCCGATGTACGGCCGCTACGCCCTCCGCGTGGAGTTCTGGGGCGACGAAATCGACCGGATGCTGAAGGTCGACCCGCTGGAGGGCGAGGTGGTAAGCGAGGAGCCGGCGGCGCTGATTCACCCGGCGGAACACTACTCCATCCCCGAGCAGCGCCTCGAACGAGCCATCGACGAGATAGAGGAGCTACTGGACCAGCGCATCCGCTACTTCGAACGGCAGGGGAACCACGTCGCCGCCCAGCGCATCGAGGAGCGGACCACCTTCGACATCGAGATGATGGAGGAGACGGGCTACTGCTCGGGCATCGAGAACTACTCCGTCCACCTCTCGGACCGCGAGAGCGGCGAGGCCCCCTACACCCTGCTGGATTACTTCCCCGACGACTTCCTCACCGTCGTCGACGAGTCCCACCAGACGCTCCCCCAGATTCGGGGCCAGTTCGAGGGCGACAAGAGCAGGAAAGAGAGCCTCGTCGAGAACGGTTTCCGCCTGCCGACGGCCTTCGACAACCGGCCGCTGACCTTCGACGAGTTCGAGGAGAAGACCGACCGGACGCTGTACGTGAGCGCGACGCCGGGCGACTACGAGCGCGAGGAGAGCGCGCAGGTCGTCGAGCAGATCGTCCGCCCGACCCATCTGGTCGACCCCGCCGTCGAGGTCGCCGACGCCACCGGACAGGTCGAGGACCTGCTGGACCGCATCGACGGGCGCGTCGACCGCGACGAGCGCGTGCTGGTGACGACGCTGACGAAGCGGATGGCCGAGGACCTCACGGAGTATCTGGAAGAGGCCGGCGTCGACGTGGCCTACATGCACGACGAGACCGACACCTTGGAACGGCACGAACTCATCCGCTCGCTCCGGTTGGGTGACATCGACGTGCTGGTGGGCATCAACCTCCTCCGGGAGGGACTCGACATCCCCGAGGTCTCGCTCGTTGCCATCCTCGACGCCGACCAGGAGGGCTTTCTCCGCTCGGAGACGACGCTGGTCCAGACGATGGGCCGGGCCGCGCGCAACGTCAACGGCGAGGTGGTGCTGTACGCCGACGACACCAGCGCGGCGATGGAGTCGGCCATCGAGGAGACCCAGCGCCGCCGGCGCATCCAGCGGGCGTACAACGAGGAACACAGTTTCGAGCCGACGACAATCGAGAAGGAAGTCGGCGAGACGAACCTCCCGGGCAGCGAGACCGACACCAGCGACGTGGCCGGCGACGGGCCGAGCGACGCGGACGAGGCCGCCCGGCAGGTCGCCCGCCTCGAGGAGCGGATGGCCGAGGCCGCCGACAATCTGGAGTTCGAACTCGCCGCGGACATCCGCGACCGGGTCCGGGAACTGCGCGAGGAGTTCGACCTCGACGGGGGCGAGGGGGGCGATGCGGGCGTCCCGACCCCGGACGGGGAGTTCTGAGACGCTCTCTGAGCCGTCTCGCGAGACCGCTCGGACCGGGAGCGACGGCACCGTCGCTGGCCGCGTCTGCCAACCCACTAATACAACCACAATTGTTTTACGAGCTACTGCAGTTGTATAGTTTATGTCCCGCGTCTCGCTGCCACACGACGCGAAGGCCGGTCCGACCAAAGCGGAGGTCAGGGCCGTCCTCGCCAGCAAACTCGCGCTCGACGCCGACGACCACTTCGTCGAGGTCGGCTCCTGTACGGGTGCCGTCACCGTCGAGGCGGCCCGCCGCGCCGGACGGGTCACCGCACTCGAACGGAAGGCCGACCGCCTCGACGTGACGCGGAAGAACCTCGCGGCCAACGACACCAGCGCCGACGTGGAACTGCGGGCCGCCGAGGCCCCGGAGGGGTTGCCTGACGACGCCGACGCCCTGTTTCTGGGCGGGTCGCGCAACTACGAGGCCGTGCTGGACCACGCCGCCGCGGCGGGCGTCGACCGGGTCGTGATGAACGTCTCGCGGCTGGAGGTCGCCGGCGCGGCCACCGAGGCGTTCCGCGAGCGCGGTCTCCTAGACGAGGTCGTCCAGTTTCAGGTCAGCCACGGCTACGAACTCGCCGGTGCGACCAGTTTCGACTCCCAGAACCCGGTCTACATGCTGGTCGGGAGCGCGCCCGAGGCGGCCGCCGACGGCGGCAAGCGCGCCGGCGCGGGGGGCGAGCGATGACGCTGTACGGCGTCGGCCTCGGCCCCGGACAGGCCGACCTCGTGACGGTGCGGGGCAAGCGCGCGCTGGAGTCGGCCGACGTGGTCTACTCGCCCGGCCGGCTCTCCCGGTCGGTCGCCACCGAACACGTCCCCGAGGAGCGCATCGGCGACCTCGACTTCCCGATGACCCGCGACGAGGAGCAACTGCGGGCCGCGTGGAAGGCGGCGGCCGCCGAAATCGCCCCGACGGCCCGCGACGGCGACGCCGCCTTCGTCACGCTGGGGGACCCCAACGTCTACTCGACATTCGGCCACCTCCGGCGGACGCTCGCGGCGTTCCACCCCGAGGTCGACCTCGAAGTCGTCCCCGGCGTCAGCGCCGTCACGGCCTTCGCCACGGCGCTGGGCGTCGAGGTCACGGCCGGGTCCAGCCTCGCCCTTCGGGAGGCCGCCGCCGGCGCGGCCCCGACCGGTCCCGACCGCATGATTCTGTTCAAGGTGACCGACGCGCCGGCGACCCACGAGGGGCTGGCGGACGCGGGCTACGACGTGACCTACGGTCGCCGCCTGTTCATGGAGCAAGGCGAGACGCTGGTCACCGACGACCCCCACGCGATAGCCGAGCGGGACTACTACACGCTCGCGTACGCCGAGAAGCCCGATGCCCGGGTCGAGCAGGCCACCGACGCCTTCCTCGAAGGGGCCGACGAGCGGGGCGTGGTAACCGACGGCGGCGAACACGGCCGCGACATCGCCCGGCAGGAACGCTCCGAGAGCGCCCTCTGTGGCGACGAGGTGCGCCATGACTGACCGCCCTGCGGACGACGCCGGCGAGACGGACCCGCAGGACGCCATCGACGCCGTCGCGGGCGACCGCGACCCCCGCGTCTACGAGCACAGCGCCGGCGACGAGCAGGAGGGCATCCCCTTCGTCGGGGCCGGGCCGGGGAACCCCAGACTGCTGACCGTCGCCGGCCGGGACCTGCTCGCCGACGCCGACCTCGTGGTCCACGCCGGCTCGCTGGTCAACAGCGAGCTTCTGGACGAGTACTGTGCCGACGCCGAGACCGTCTCCTCCATCGGCAAGGACTTGGAGGAGCTGATTCCGCTGATGCGGGACGCCTACGAGGACGGCGAGACCGTCGTCCGCCTCCACAGCGGCGACCCCGCGGTCTACGGCGCGGCGCTGGAACAGATGGACGCGTTGGAACACGAGGGCGTGCCGACCTACATCGTTCCCGGCGTCACCTCCGCGTTCGCCGCCAGCGCCACCATGCGGACCCAGCTCACCCTCAACGAGGTCGCTAACCACGTCGCCTTCACGCGCCCGCAGGGCAAGACCCTCGACGCCGAGGAGGACCACATCTCCGAGTTCGTCGGCATGGGCGACGTGACGACCTGCATCTATCTGGGGACCCACGCCGTCGGCGAGACGATGGACCGCCTGCTGTCCGACGGTCACGACCCCGACACGCCCGTCGCCGTCGTCTACCACGCCTCGTGGCCCGACGAGGACGTCATCGAGGGCACTATCGGCACCATCGGCGAGAAGGTGGCGGACGCGGGGTACCGCGCCTCCGCGATGGTGGTCGTCGGCGACGCCGTCGGCGGCGACGACTACGAGCGGTCGTTCCTCTACGGCGACTGGGCCACCCGCGGCAGCGATTCGGGGGAGGCGGACGACTGAGATGGCCCGCCCCCGCACGCAGCCAGCGTCCCCCTCGCGTGGCCGACCGGCCGGCGGCCGCGCGGACGACACATCGGCCGGGAGATTCCAATGAGCACTGACAGCGACAGCGATTCGAGTTCGAACAGTTGCAAAGCGCCCGACTCGGACGGCGAGGTGGCCGAGGACATCGCCATCGTCGCCTTCGAGCGGAAGATGGACACCGCCGCGGACATCGTCGACGGCATCGGCGACCGCTACGACTCCATCGACGTGCTGGAGTACCACGGCGACGTGTTCGCCGACCACTGGGGCGAGTACGACTGCTTCGTCGGCCTGATGGCCAGTGGCATCGCCATGCGCAAGACGGCGGGCCTGCTCGACGACAAGTGGGACGACCCCGCAATCTGCGTCGTCGACGAGGAACTGACGTGGGCTATCCCCATCACCGGGGGCCACCACGGCGCGAACCAAGTGGCCGACGATCTCGCTTCGATGGGCGCGGTGCCGGCGATGACGACCGCCAGCGAGGCCGCCGGCAAGGAGGGCGTCGAGAAGCAGGCCAAGGCCTTGGACGCCCACGTCGTCAACGGCGACTCGACGGTCGCCACCAACCTCGCCGTGCTGGACGACGAACTCGGTCCGGTCGAGCGACTCGACGGCCCCAGCGCCGTCCTCGTCGACGACGACGTGACGGTCCTCAAGCGCAACGGCGACGACGGTGTCGTCCTCGGGACCGGGAGCGTCGCCGGGGCCGACGCGGAGCAGTTCCACGCCGCGTGGGAGCGGGCGCTGGACGAGGCCGGGCTGACCCGCTCGGACGTGGAGTTCGTCGCCACCGGCACGCGGAA